>NZ_CP157275.1:0-2959037 GCF_040025155.1 Halobaculum rarum
TGAAGCTCACCGTCAAACCGCTGAAACAGAAGGACGCAGGGCGCCGCCTCGCTGCGATCGACCGCGTTGCCGCCGACGAGCTGGGGCTCTCCGGCGGCGATTACATCCGAATCGAGGGCGACTCGACCGGGATCGCTCGCGTGTGGCCGGGATACCCCGAGGACGATAACACGGGCGTCATCCGCATCGACGGGCAGCTCCGCCAGGAGGCCGGCGTCGGTATCGACGATCGGGTGACGGTCGAGCCTGCGGACGTCGAACCCGCAGAGCAGATCACGATCGCGCTCCCCCAGCAGTTCGGGATCCGCGGCAACATCGGCTCGATGATCCGCGACAAGCTCTCCGGGCAGCCGGTCACGCAGGGACAGACGATCCGGTTCCCGCTCGGGCTGGGACTGATGGGCGGCGGGTCGCAGGCGGTGCCGCTCAAGATCGCCTCGACGAACCCGTCCGGGACCGTCGTCATCACCGACTCCACCGAGGTGGAGATCTCCGAGAAGCCGGCCGAGCAGATCGCCGAATCCGCGGCTACGGGCGGCGCCGAGACACCGGATGTAGCCTACGAGGACATCGGCGGACTCGACGACGAGCTCGAGCAGGTGCGCGAGATGATCGAGCTGCCGATGCGCCACCCGGAGCTGTTCAAGCGCCTCGGTATCGAGCCGCCGAAGGGTGTCCTCCTGTACGGTCCCCCGGGCACCGGGAAGACGCTCATCGCGAAGGCCGTCGCCAACGAGATCGACGCGCACTTCCAGACGCTCTCGGGCCCCGAGATCATGTCGAAATACTACGGAGAGTCCGAGGAGCAGCTCCGTGAGGTGTTCGAGGAGGCCGCCGAGAACGCCCCCGCGATCATCTTCATGGACGAGCTGGACTCCATCGCGCCCAAACGCGAGGAGGCCGGCGGCGACGTGGAGCGCCGCGTCGTGGCCCAGCTGCTCTCCCTGATGGACGGGCTCGAGGAGCGCGGCGAGGTCGTCGTCATCGGCGCGACCAACCGCGTCGACGCGATCGACCCGGCGCTGCGTCGCGGCGGGCGCTTCGACCGCGAGATCGAGATCGGCGTCCCCGACCGGGACGGCCGCAAGGAGATCCTGCAGGTCCACACGCGGAACATGCCGCTGTCGGACGACATCGACATCGACGAGTACGCCGAGACGACTCACGGCTTCGTCGGCGCCGACCTCGCCAGCCTCGCGAAGGAGGCGGGGATGAACGCCATCCGCCGCATCAGGCCGCAGATCGACTTAGAGGAGGAGGAGATCGACGCCGAGATCCTCGAGTCGATCGAGATCACGAGCCGCGACATGAAGGACGCGCTGAAGGGGATCGAGCCCTCGGCGCTTCGGGAGGTGTTCGTCGAGGTTCCCGACGTGACGTGGTCCGACGTCGGCGGTCTCGACGGCACGAAGGAGCGCCTCCGCGAGACGATCCAGTGGCCCCTCGACTACCCCGAGGTGTTCGAGGCCATGGACATGGAGTCCGCGAAGGGCGTGCTCATGTACGGCCCGCCGGGCACGGGGAAGACCCTGCTCGCGAAGGCCGTCGCCAACGAGTCCGAGTCGAACTTCATCTCGGTGAAGGGGCCGGAGCTGTTGAACAAGTTCGTCGGGGAGTCCGAGAAGGGCGTCCGCGAGGTCTTCAGCAAGGCCCGTGAGAACGCGCCGACCATCATCTTCTTCGACGAGATCGACGCGATCGCGACCGAGCGCGGACGCAACTCCAGCGACTCCGGCGTCTCCGAGCGGGTCGTCTCCCAGCTCCTGACGGAGCTCGACGGCCTGGAGACGCTCGAGGACGTGGTGGTCATCGCGACGACGAACCGTCCGGACCTCATCGACAGCGCGCTGCTTCGCCCGGGTCGCCTCGACAGGCACGTCCACGTGCCCGTGCCCGACGAGGACGGGCGCCGCAAGATCTTCGAGGTCCACACGGAGCACAAGCCGCTGGCCGACGACGTCGACCTCGACGCGCTGGCGAGCCGCACCGAGGGCTACGTCGGCGCCGACATCGAGGCGGTCAGCCGCGAGGCCTCGATGAACGCCTCACGGGAGTTCATCCAGTCGGTGTCGCCCGAGGAGGTTGACGAATCGGTGGGCAACGTCCGCGTGACGATGGCGCACTTCGAGCAGGCGCTCGAGGAGGTTCACCCCTCCGTCACCGAGGAGACGAAGGAGCGCTACGAGGAGATCGAACAGCGGTTCCAGAGCAGCGAGCCCCGCGAGGAGGGCGAGGGCGAACTGGGACGTACCTTCCAATGAACCTCTTTTGACGGGGTCCTCGCGCGCCTCCGGCGCGCTCGAACCCCGTCAAAACCCGTTCATGCCAAAACGCCGCTCGTTCGCCAGCCTTCGGAAGACTCGCTTCGCTCGTCTTCCGTGTTCTCGTTCACTCCGCTCACGAGAACTTCGGCTGGCTCACTCGCGGTACAACTGCTGACGACTTCCGCACCGCCCGACATCGCTAACCGCCCCTCCGCACCGCCACCGCTTTCGCGCCGTTACTCCCGTTTCAGTCCGCCGCGCTCCTTGATCTGCATGATGCGCCGCACGTTCAGATAGATCTCCTCGGGGGAGGTGTCCTCGTCGGGATCGTACAGGTCCGAGACGCGGTAGAGGATCGCCGAGAGCTGGTTCGACTCGCCGGAGTCGCCGCGGACGTCCTCGGCGACCGCGCGGAGGAACTCCCTCGTCTCCGCGTCGGCGACGAACTCCTCCTCGGTGTCCGGCGCGAGCTGCCAGTCCGGGTCGTCTTCTTGAAGCGCACCCGGGAGTTCGTCCGGGTCCGCGTTCGCGTCCTCGTCGCTCATACCTCGGGTTCGGCGGGCCCACGGCTAATCACTTTCCGACTCCGTCAGACACTCGGGAAACCCGGTGTGGTCGCCGCGGGAGCGCCACGGGTCACCGCGGGATCGTCGTCCCGGACGTTACTGCGTCGGCGAGCCCTGCTGCGCGCGGCGGCTCACCTTCCGACGCTGGACGACGCCGACGTTGTTGGCGACGTTCTCGGTGACGATCTTGAACGCGTCCCCGACCTCGCCCGGCTCGTCGTCGAGGACGACCGGCTCGCCGCCGTCGCCGCCGGCACGAACCGACGGATCCAGCGGGATCCCCCCGAGGAACGGGAGGTCGTTGTCCGCGGCGAACTGCTTGCCGCCGCCCTTGCCGAAGATCTCGTGTTCGCTCCCGCAGTCGGGGCAGACGAACCCGGACATGTTCTCGACGATCCCGAGCACGTTCGTGTCGTGTTTGCCGAACATCCGCAGCCCTTTGTTGGCGTCGTCGAGCGCGACCTCCTCGGGTGTCGTGACGATCACGGCGCCCGTGAGCGGCAGCGTCTGGAGGATGGTGAGCTGCGTGTCGCCGGTCCCCGGCGGCAGGTCGAGCACGAGGTAGTCGAGCGCGCCCCACTCCACGTCCTCGACGAGCTGGGTGAGCAGCTTGTGAACCATCGGCCCCCGCCAGATCACGGGGTCGTCCTCGCCGACGAGGAACGCCATGCTCATCAGCTTCATCCCGTACTTCTGGGGCGGGATGATCGTGTCCTGATCGGTCGCGTGGGGCGCCTCGTCGGCGTCGACCATCCGCGGCACGTTCGGCCCGTAGATGTCCGCGTCGAACAGGCCGACGCGCGCGCCGAGCTGTGAGAGCCCGGCCGCGAGGTTCACCGCGACCGTCGACTTCCCGACGCCGCCCTTCCCGGAGGCGACGGCGATGACGTTCTTCACGTTCGGGAGCACCTCCTCGGACGACGACAGATCCGACTCGACGTTCGCGGAGATGTCGAGCGCGTAGTCGGTGTCCGCGAGCGCGTCGCGAACGTCCTCGGCGATGGCCGTCTCGTTGGGCGCGTACGGCGCGCCGAGCGCCAGCGACACGCGGATCACGCCGTCCTCGTCGTCGACCTGTACCGCGTTCACCAGGCCGAGCGAGACGATGTCCTCCCCGAGATCGGGGTCGGTGACGCCCTCGAGTCGCTCGCGTACGGCGGCTTCGTCCATGGCTTGCCGTCGGCGAGCGCCCCGAATAAGGGTTTCCCACGGGGCGGTCCGTGGCGGATCGACCGGTATCGTTGTATCAAAATAGATACGTCGAACGTAATCTCAAGTGGTTACAATTCTGCCCGATCGTCCCATACGTTCAAGTACGCACGAACGAAGATCGCTACATAATGCCGACACCGTTGGTCGACGACTTCGGGCGGGAGGTGACGGGGGTTCGCGTCTCCCTGACCGACCGGTGCAACTTCGACTGCGTCTACTGCCACAACGAGGGGTTGGGGGACACACGCGGCCCGATGGACGCCCAAGACGACGAGATGTCCACCGACGACGTGGTCCGGTTCCTCGAGGTCGCCGCCGACTTCGGCGTCGACGCGGTGAAGTTCACCGGCGGGGAGCCGATGTTGCGCGACGACCTCGAGGAGATCATCCGCCGCACGCCCGACTCGATGGAGACCTCGATGACGACGAACGGCACGTTCCTCCCGGGCCGCGCGGAGGGTCTCGTCGAGGCGGGACTCGATCGCGTCAACGTCTCACAGGACGCGCTCGATCCCGACGCGTTCGCCGAGATCACCAAATCCGGCGCCTACGAGCAGGTGCTCGAAGGGGTCCGGTGTGCCGTCGACGCCGGGCTCGCGCCGGTGAAGCTCAACATGGTCGTGTTCGAGCACACCGCCGGCTACGTCGAGGGGATGGTCGACCACGTCGCCGAGAACGACGGCCTCCAGCTCCAGCTCATCGAGTACATGCCCGAGCTGACCGGGAAGCCGGAGTGGAACATCGACATCGGGCGCGTCCACGACTGGCTGTCGGACATCGCGGTCCGGGTGGAACACCGCGAGATGCACGACCGCAAGCGCTACTACGTGGGCGATGCCGACGCCGCGTCCGCGGAGTCGCCGGACGCCGCCGGGCTCGGGATGGTGGAGATCGTCGACCCTGTCGAGAACGACGACTTCTGCGCCAACTGCGGTCGCGTCCGTGTCACCCACGAGGGGTATCTCAAGGGCTGCCTCAACCGCAACGACGACCTCAAGTCGATGGGCGAGATGACGACCCCGGAGATCCGCGAGGCGCTCCGCGAGGTCGTCGCGGACCGCGTGCCGTACTACGGGGAGTACCTCGTCGAGAACGACCGCGGCGAGTGGGAGATCAACGAGGAGTACATCGGCGCCTAAGCGAATTTCGGCGCCCGAACGGTCCCGCGGGCGTCGTTCAGGCGCTCGGTCGGACGCCGCCCGTCGCCGTCAGCCACCGTGTGACTTCACCCCATCCGGCCCGCGGAACGCACCATTTATACCCGCGACAGGAGAAGACGTGCGCACGACTATGCCGAGCTCGAACGGACCCCTTCACAGCACGCGCGGAAAGCTCTCGAACAACCCCCGTGACCGCGGTACCTCGCCGCCTCAGCGCGCGATCGCCGACTACGACGAGGGACAGAAGGTCCACCTGAAGCTGGACCCGTCGGTCAACGACGGCCGGTTCCACGCCCGATTCAACGGCCACACCGGCACCGTAATCGGCAAGCAGGGCGCCGCGGTCAAAGTCGAGATCGTCGACGGCAGCAAGACGAAGACGATCCTCGCCAAGCCCGCGCACCTGAAGGCGCAGACCGAGTAGACCCGATGACGATCTTCAAGGAGAAGCTGAGCGAGGAGTTCCTCACCGTCTCGCAGGCGAAGGAGCTGCTTAGCGCCGTCGAGGACGACCGCGCGACCGAGGAGGACCGTGAGATGCGCTACGAGTTGGCGCGCGCGGTCGACCACATCAACCGGTTCGCCTTCCTCGACGCCGACGAGTCGCTGGAGCTCGTCGAGGAGCTGCTCGAGCTCGAGAAGGTCGACGAGCCGCAGGCGTACAAGATCGCCGACCTCCTCCCGCGCGACCGCACGGAGGTCCGCGCGGTGTACGCCCAGGAGCGGTACGCGCTCGACGGCGACGAGCTCGACGCGATCCTCGACGTCGTCGCGAAGTACGCGTAACGCGGTCCCCGACTCGGCCACGCCGCGGTCGCTGCTCGTTCGCGGTCACGACAACGCGGCGACGGCGACGACCTTTTATCACCTCCGGCAACCTATCGCGTGGCATGAACGACGAACGCGATCCCGCAAGCGTGAGCGACCCGCCCGACGCGTCGGAAGACGCCGCCGACAGCGACGCCGAGGGTGCGGACATCGACGACGCCGTCTACGCGTACGTTCTCGAGTACCTCCCACACGGGCGCGCGGACGACGACCGACCCCAGCACCGGCGATCCGCGGTGGCGTACGGGCTCGGGGAGCGGGACTTCCGGCTGTTCGAGTTCGATCTGACCGACGACGCCGAGTTCGGCATCGACGACCGCGTGGTCCTCGAGCCCGAAACCGCGCCCGGGATCGAGCGGGCGCGGCGGGTGGACTACGACGACCTCAACCGCGGCGCCCGTCAGGAGCTGGAGTACGTAGTCGAGGACATCATCGAGGCCAACGAGTCGCGGTTCATCGACTTCTACAACGACGCCGAGCCGATCTCGCTGCGGCTCCACCAGCTCAATCTCCTCCCCGGGATCGGCAAGAAGCTGCGGAACAACATCCTCGACGCGCGCAAGCGTGGCCCATTCGAATCGTTCGCGGACCTGAGCGAACGGGTGTCCGGGCTCCACAGCCCGAAGGAGACGCTCGTCGAGCGAGTGATGGAGGAACTGCGCGACGACGACCTCAAGTACCGCATCTTCGTCGGCGTCGACGCCCCGACGGCAAACAAGTAGCCGGGCCGGCAACCGCGCCCGACGAGCGAAATCGGCGGCTCGGACCGAATGGACGGATTTACTGCCGGCGACGGTCAACGGGGAGTAATGACCGACGCTACCCCGGAGTTTCGCGACCCCGACGACCTCCGGCGGCGCGCCGGCGTCCGCGGCGACCCCGACCGCGACCAGCACTTCCTCGTGGACGACCGCGTGCTCGACCGGCTGCCAAGCTACCTCCCGGACGACGCCGACCGCTCGCATCTCCTGGAGATCGGCGGCGGCACGGGCGCGCTCACGGACCGGCTACTCGCGGCCGGCGACCGGGTGACCGTCGTCGAGCGCGACCGCGACCTCGCGGCGTTCCTCCGCGAGGAGTTCTCGGACGCCGTCGACGCCGGCAGGCTCGACGTAGTGACGGGCGACGCCCTCGATGTCGACCTTCCCGAGTTCACCGCGTCCGTTTCGAACCTCCCGTACGGCGTCTCCTCGGGGATCGCGTTCCGCCTGCTCCCGCTCGGACGGCCGCTCGTGTTGATGTTCCAGGCGGAGTTCGCCGACCGGATGGTCGCCGACCCGGATACCTCCGAGTACGGACGCCTCTCGGTGTCCGCACAGCACTATGCCGATGTGGAGATCGTCGAGCGTATCCCGCCGGAGGCGTTCGATCCGCAGCCACGTGTCGACAGCGCGGTCGTCCGGTGCGTGCCGCGCGAGCCGGACTACGAGGTCGACGACGAGGCGTTCTTCTTCCGGTTCGTGAAGGCGCTGTTCACGCAGCGGCGCAAGACCGTCCGTAACGCGATCCGGAACACCGCCCATATCTCGGGGCTGGCGGACGCCGACGCGGTTGTGGCGGCGATCGACGAGGACATACTCGCGAAGCGACCGGGAGAGCTCCCACCGGCTTCGTTCGCGGCGCTGGCGCAGGTAGCGCGGGGCGCGAGCGAGATCGGCCCGGGACAGTGACGCAGAACGGAACGATCACGCCCGTGGGCGGCACCGCGACACCGAACGTCCCCGGCGGCGACGCCGCGGCGTCGGCCGCGACCGACCTCGTCTCGTGGATCCAGTCGGCGGTCCCGACGACCGGCGCACAGATCGCGGCCACGGTGTTCGCGCTCCTGCTGCTGGTGGTCGTGATCGGGGGCGTCCGCCGGGTTGGTCCCGTCCTCAAGGAGCGTCTCGACGACCACGACCTGCTGGTCGAGTCGATGCAGGCGGCGGTGGTCACGACGACGGTGGCAACGCTCGGGCTGTTCGTGATCGTCGTGTGGCGCGGCGTGTCGCTCGTCGGCGCCGCGCTCCCGGGCGAGGTGTTCGCCGGCCGCAACGTCGCCCGGACGGTGTTGACCGTCGGGATCATCGCCGCCGCGACCCTGATCACCCGCGTGACGAAGCGGACGATCAGGAACGTCGGGCGCGAGCAGAGCGCGCTGTCCGACCACCAAAGCGAGATCGCCCACCACATCGTGCAGGTCTCGGTGTACGTGATCTCGCTGATCGTCGTGTTCGCCGTCTGGGGCGTCAATCCCGGCAGCCTCCTCGTGGGCGCCGGCTTCGCCGGCATCGTCCTCGGGCTCGCCGCGCGCCAGACGCTCGGGGCGGTGCTGGCCGGGTTCGTCGTCCTGTTCTCCCGGCCGTTCGAACTGGGCGACTGGGTCGTGATCGACGACCAGGAGGGCGTCGTCACCGACATCACCATCGTCAACACGCAGATCCGGACGTTCGACGACGAGTACGTCATGATCCCCAACGACCTCGTCACTGACACGGAAGTGGTGAACCGATCACGGAAGGGTCGCCTCCGTCTGAACGTCGACGTCGGCGTCGATTACGACACGGACCTCGACGAGGCCATCGAGGTCGCCGAGGAGGCGATGCGCGATCACAGTCTCGTGTTGTCGCCGCCGGAGCCCCACGCGGTGCTCACGGGGTTCGACGACTCCGAGATCGGCATGCGGCTGCGCTTCTACATCAGCAACCCCAGCGCCCGAAAGATGTGGAAGGCGCGAACCCGGGTGACGCTCGCGGTGAAACGGGCGTTCGACGACGCCGGCATCAAGATCCCGTTCCCGCAGCGGGAGGTGTCCGGACGACCCGAATCCGACAGGCGCGGGGTAACTGAGAACGCCGCTCCCCGCGAGGACGCGGACGACGCCACCGCGGCGGACGTGGAGACCGACGGCGCCGGCTCCGCCGCGGACGAAGGAACACGAGGAGCTGACGATGCCTGAGGAGGATGACAGCCCCGACGCGATGGATTCGACGGACGCAACGGAGACGACGGAGACCCGCGACGCGCTCGCCGAGCGCAGAGGGCTGGACACGCCCGTGTATGAACCCGCGGAAGACTCCGGCCTGCTCGCCGAGGCGGCCGTCGAACACGCCCGCGGCGTCACGCTCGAAGTCGGCACCGGTTCAGGATGGGTCGCCGAACGGGTGCGGACCGAGGGCGACGCGACCCGAGTGCTCGGCAGCGACGTGAACCCGCACGCGTGTGAGCGGGCGCGAGATCGGGACGTCGAAGCCGTTCGCGCCGACCTCCTCGCGCCGTTCCGCGACGGCGCGCTCGACACCGTCCTGTTCAACCCGCCGTATCTCCCGACCGACCCGGACAACGAGTGGGACGACTGGCAGGAGGTGGCGCTGTCGGGCGGGGAGACGGGGCGCGAGCTGATCGAGCCGTTCCTCGACGACCTTCCGCGCGCGCTCGCGCCCGACGGCGTCGCCCTCCTGCTCGTTTCCTCGCTGACGGGATTCGCCGACGTGGTCGAGTACGCCGTCGCCCGCGGCCTGCGCGCGGAGACGGTCGCCGAGGAGTCGTATCCCTTCGAGGCCCTGTCGATCCTCGCGCTGCGACACCGGGGCGACGCGAGATAACTACTGGACATTCATTCGAACAAGAAGTATTATGCGTCGGCATTTCGTAGCCTCTGTCGATGACCGACATAGTCGCCACCACGCCGGGGCTGTATCCGCTCCCGGACTGGGCGAAAGACGACCTCTCCGACCTGAAAGGCCACCAGAAACACGACCTCATCGACGGCGACGAGGGCGCCGCCGTCGCCGACGCGTACGACGACGTGCGCGCGGAGTTCGTCGCCGATCAGCGCGACGCCGGCCTCGACCGGATCGTCGAGGGACAGGGTCGCTGGGACGACATGCTCGCGCACCCGCTGACCGTCCACGACAGCGTGGAGACGGGCGGGATCGTTCGCTACTACGACAACAACAACTTCTACCGCGACCCGCGCGTCGTCGGCGACCTCGACGCCTCCGGCGACGTGGCCGCGGAACTGTCGGCTGCGGCCGACCTCCTGGACAACGACGTCCTGCAGGCGGTCCTCCCGGGCCCGTACACCCTCGCGGATCTCGCGACGGACGAGCACTACGGCGACGAGGCCGAGTTCCTCGATGCCGTCGGCGACTTCCTCGCGGGCGAGGTCGAGGCGTTCCCGGCCCACGAGACGCTGTTCCTGCTCGAGCCTTCCTACGTGACGAACGCGCCGGACGACGACCTGAACGAACTCGCGAGCGAGACGATCGATCGCGTCGCCGCCGCGACCGACGCCGACGTGGTCGTCCAGACGTACTGGGAAGCCTTCGAGGAGACGGCGTACGCCCACCTCATGGACGCGGACGTGGACGCCGTCGGCTTCGACTTCGTCGCCGCCGACCGCGATACCAATCTGGAGTACATCAACGAGCTCGGGACGAAGGCGGACATCGCGCTCGGGCTGGTCGACGGCCAGAACACGCTCGTCGAGGACGCCGGGACGGTCGCCGAGCGCGTCGACTGGGTCCACGACCAGATCCCCGCACAGGAATTCGACACCACCTACGTGACGCCCAACACCGAGACGTTCTACCTGCCCGTGAACAAGCAGCAGGCGAAGCTGTCGGTGCTCGCCGAGGCGGCCGATATCGCCGCCGACGCTGACGCCGCGGAGACGGAGGTGGAGGCATGAGCCGTCACCCCGAGAACCGTGAGCAGTTCCGCCCGGAGGACCACGACAACGACCACTTCCTGCTGACGACCGTCGTCGGCTCGTACCCGAAGCCCAAGTGGCTGAACCGCGCCCGCGACCACTTCGAGGACGACGAGCACTCCTTCGGCGAGTCGGAGTGGGCGGAGGCGACCGACGACGCCTGCAGCGTCATCACCCACGAGCACGAGCGCGCCGGCCTCGACACGGTCGTGGACGGCGAGATGCGCCGCGAGGAGATGGTCGAGTTCTTCGCCGAGCGCATCGACGGCTACGAGTTCAACGGCCCCGTGAAGGTGTGGGGGCACAACTACTTCGACAAGCCGTCGGTCGTCGAGGGCGTTGAGTACGACGAGCCGTGGCTGGTCGACGAGTTCGAGTTCGTCGACGACGTGGCGAGTCGCCCGGTGAAGGTGCCGATCACCGGCCCGTACACGCTCGCGAACTGGGCGTTCAACGAGGCGTACGACGACGACGAGGCGCTCGCGTACGACCTGGCGGACCTGGTGAACGAGGAGATCGAGAAGCTCGTCGAGGCGGGCGCACGCTACATCCAGATCGACGAGCCCGCGCTGGCGACGACCCCGGACGACCATGCCATCGTCGGCGAGTGTCTGGAGCGCATCGTCAGCGACATCGACGACGAGGTCCGCATCGGCCTCCACGTCTGCTACGGCGACTACTCGCGCGTCTACCCCGAGATCAACGACTACCCGATCGACGAGTTCGACGTGGAGCTGTGCAACGACGACTACGAGCAGATCGGGACGTTCGCGGACGGCGAGTTCGCGCCCGACCTCGCGCTGGGCGTCGTCGACGCCCACGTCGCCGAGGTGGAGTCCGTCGAGGAGATCAAGGAGAACATCCTGCAGGGGCTGAAGGTCGTGCCCCCCGAGAAGCTTACCGTCAGCCCCGACTGCGGGCTGAAGCTCCTCCCGCGCGAGGCCGCCTACGGCAAGATGGAGAACATGGTGCAGGCCGCCCGCGAGGTCGAGGCCGAACTCGACGCCGGCGAGATCGACGTGCCCGCCGTCGAGGACGTCGCGCCCGCGGACGACTGAAGCGGAACCTCTTTTCGCCTCGGGTTTCCTCGGCCGCCTCCGGCGGCCTGCGGGAACCGCTCGGCGAAAACCCGTTCATGCCAAAACTGCCGCTCGCTCGGGCTTCGCCCTCGCTCGCGGAGAGTACGCTGGTGGTTAGTGGTTGGTAAACCCCGATTACAGAGGCATCCGGGCATGGAGAGACTCTGAACTAATGACTACACTCCGCTGCCACAGGATCGACGACTCCGCCACTATCGACTTAGGCGAGCGCGAACTCGCAGACCCCTCACTCGCACCGATCGAGCCGAAGCGGCGCGAACCGTCTCCGTCCCGCGACGTGATACATGATAACAAAAACGACTGTATTTGTCTTCGATATTTCTATCGTGCCGCCGTCCCCAGCGACGAACGCACGATGAGACCCTCCACTCGCAGACGTATCGTCGTCGTTGGTGCGGTATTGCTCGCCGTCGTCGGACTCGCCGGTGCCGCCGGCGCGTCCGGTGCGTCGCTGTCGACGGTGAACGAGACAGTCCGCGTTCACGCGGTCGATGACGCGACGATCGAGGGAACGCTCGACCTCGACGCCGGCGAGACCGTCACGCTCCGGGTACAGTCAACGGGTGACACCTCCCCCCGATTCTTCAGAAGTGCCGACGTGAGCGTCGGGGACAACGGGAGGTTCGTCGGCGAGTTCGACCTCTCCGACCTGTCGGCAGGCGCCACCTTCGCCGTGACCGTCACGCACGAAGGCTCGTCGATCGCCGAGGCGGACGGGACGGTGGTCGCCGCCGACGTACCGGTGACGCCCACGCCGACTGCGGTGCCGACTGAGACGCCGACCGGGACGCGGACCGAGACGACCGGTCCCGGGTTCGGCCTGTTGACGGCGGGAACGGCGGTTGCGGTTGCGATATCGGCGGCGCGCCGTCAGTCGTGAACTGACGCGACCACCCGTTTATCATTCCTCCATCGAAACACGTCGCCGTGATCCGATACGATCTGGACGGCGAGGTGGCGACGGTGACGTTCGACCGCCCGGAGAAACGCAACGCGTTGACGCTCGACGGCCTCGCCGAGTTCCGCGAGGCGCTCGACCGCGGCGCCGAGGAGGCGCGCGCGGTCGTGGTCCGCGGCGCCGGCGACGCCTTCTGCGCCGGCGACGACATCGCCTCGGTCGCGGGGCTGGGCGAGGAGGTCGCGCCGGGGACGCTGGCGACCCGGCTGTACGACGCGCTGTTCGGTCCCGAGCAGGCCGAGGTCCCGGTGATCGCCGCCGTTGACGGGCCGGCGTACGGCGGCGGCTTCGAGATCGTCGCCGCGGCGGATCTCGCGGTCGCCACCGCCGACGCGACGTTCGCGCTCCCGGAGGCGACGATCGGGGCGTACCCGCCGTACGCCGTCGCGCGCGTCGGCGAGGCGTGCGGCCGAAAGCGCCTGCTCGAACTCGCGCTCACCGGCGAACCGATCGACGCCTCGACGGCCCGCGAGTGGGGGCTGTGCAACCGTGTCGTCGACGACGGAGAGCTGGACGACGCCGTCGCGGAGCTGTCCGAGGCGGTTCGTACTGCGCCCGCGCCGTCGGTGGCGCTGGTGAAACGGTACGTACGGGCGGCAACAGCCGATCCTGACGAGCGTGCTCGACTGGTGGAGGGCTTCTCCGCGGTCGCCGACGAGCCCGACTGTCTCGCCGCGGCCGAGCGGTTCCTCTCGGACGGAGCCTGAGTCGGACCCGACAACTGATAACCCATCGCCGCCAACGAAGCGGGCATGACCAGCGACCCTCCGCTCTCGAACACGGTCGACGACACCGCCGCCGACATCGCGACGATGGAGATCCGGGGTGCCGCCACCATTGCGCGCGCGGCCGCGGACGCCATCGCGGCCCAGGCGCGCGAGACGGCCGACGAGACGGCAGACCCCGCCGAGTTCGAGCGCACGATGCGCCGCACCGGTCGCCGGCTGTACGACACGCGCCCGACGGCGGTGTCGCTGCCGAACGCGCTGCGATACACGCTCGGCCGGATGGACGGCGACGACGTCGACACGCTCCGCCACTCGTTGCTGGAGGCCGCGACCGCGTTCACCGACCGTCTCGACCGCGCCCAGCGTGACCTCGGGCGCGTGGGCGCGAACCGCCTCCGCGACGGCGACACGGTGATGACCCACTGCCACTCGACGGACGCACTCTCATGTATCGAGCACGCCGTCAAGCAGGGAAAGGACATCTCCGCGATCGTCAAGGAGACACGCCCGCGAAATCAGGGGCATATCACCGCGAGCGAGCTGCGGGATCTGGGCGTCGACGTCACGCTGATCGTCGACTCGGCGGCCCGCCGATGTCTCGACGACGCCGATCACGTGCTCGTGGGCGCCGACTCCATCGCCGCCGACGGCGGCGTCGTCAACAAGATCGGCACCTCCGGACTGGCCGTCAACGCCCGCGAGCGCGGCGTCCCGATCATGGTCGCCGCTCAAACGATCAAGCTCCACCCCGACACGCTCACGGGCCACACCGTCGAGATCGAGATGCGCGATGAAGCGGAGGTCATCGACGCCGACGCGCGCGAGGAGATCGGCGAGATAACCGTCGAGAACCCCGCCTTCGACGTGACGCCGCCGCGGTACGTCGACGCCATCGTCACCGAGTCGGGCCAGTTCCCGCCCGAGAGCATCGTCACGCTGATGCGCGAGCTGTTCGGCGAGAGCGCCGACCGACCGTGGGAGGAGCCCGACGCGACGACGACGGACGCGACGGGGCCGACCGCATGAGCGGCGACGGACGCGACGGCGCCGACCGCAGGAATGACGGCGCCACCGGCGACGAGGCTGACGGCATGGGCGGCGACGCTCCGTCGACTCACGGACCGAGCGTGCTGTGTGTCGGCCACGTCAACTGGGACGTGACACTGATCGTCGACCGGCTTCCGGCCCCCGACGGGGAGGTGAAGATCCGTCGGCGCCACCAGGCCGGCGGCGGCAGCGCGGCCAACGTCGCCGCCGTCCTCGCGGGACTGGACCTCGACGCGTCGCTGTTCGGCTCTGTCGGCGCCGACGAGTCGGGCACGCTCGCCGCCCGGGAACTGTCGAGCGCGGGCGTGCGGACCCACCTCGTCGAGGCGGCCGGCGAGACCGCGGTGAAGTACCTGATCGTCGACGCCGACGGCGAGGTGATGGTGCTGTCCAACGAGGGGGCCAACGAGGCGTTCACCGTCGAGGACCTCCCGCCGGGTGCGCTAACGGCCGACACCGACCACCTGCACGTGACGAACCAGCCGCCGGCGGTCGCGGCCGCGTTGGCCGAGCGGGCGCGCGAACTCGGGGCCACCGTGAGCGTCGCGCCCGGCCGCCAGTTCGCCAAGCGGGACTTCACCGAGGTGCTCTCGCGTGCGGATCTGGTGTTCTGCAACCGCCGCGAGGCGGCCGCGCTGCTCGCCGAGGACGACGACGGCGCGACCAGCTACGGCGCGCTCCGGGGGGACGCGACGCTGGTCGTCACCCACGGCGGCGACGGCTCGGAGGCCCACGACCGTGCGGCGGATCGGACGTACACCCACGACGGCTTCGACGCGGACGTGGTCGACACGACCGGCGCCGGCGACGCGTTCGCCGCGGGATTTCTGGCGGCGCGGCTCGACGGGGCGGGGCCGGATCGGGCGCTGGCGGTCGCGAACGCCTGCGGCGCGATCGCGGCCGGCGAGGTCGGCGCGCGCGTGGAGATCACGTGGGAACGGATCGAGTCAGTGCTCGACGCCACTCCCCGCGGCAACCCCGACGGAACGTAGCCTGTTACGGAACCCCTAAGGGCCGCCTCGCCGCACCGTGCACTCAACAATGACTGCTCCGACTGGAGGTGACCTGCCGTGACGATGGAAGACCGTATCGAGGAACTCCGCGAGAAGCGCGCGGAGGCCGAGAAAGGCGGCGGCGAGGATCGCATCGAGGCCCAACACGAGAAGGGCAAGATGACCGCGCGCGAGCGCGTCGACTACTTCCTCGACGACGACACGTTCCACGAGTTCGACCAGTTCCGCACCCACGACACCCACTCGTTCGGGATGGAGGAGAACCAGATCCCCGGCGACGGCGTCGTCACCGGCTACGGCGAGGTGAACGGCCGCAAGACGTTCGTGTTCGCCCACGACTTCACCGTCTTCGGCGGCTCGCTGGGCGAGGTGTTCGCCGAGAAGGTGTGCAAGGTGATGGACAAGGCGATGGACGTGGGCGCGCCCGTCGTCGGTCTCAACGACTCCGCCGGCGCCCGGATCCAGGAGGGGGTCAGCTCGCTCGCGGGCTACGCGGAGATCTTCCGGCGCAACACCGAGGCGTCGGGCGTCATCCCGCAGCTCTCGGGCATTATGGGCCCGTGCGCCGGCGGCGCCGTCTACTCGCCCGCCATCACGGACTTCACGTTCATGGTGAAGGAGTCGAGCCACATGTTCATCACCGGCCCGGACGTGATCAAGACGGTCACGGGCGAGGAAGTCACCTTCGAGGAACTCGGGGGGGCTCAGACCCACGCCAGCACCTCCGGCGTCGCCCACTTCGCGGAGGACTCCGAGGAGGAGGCGCTCGATCACATGCGCCGACTCCTCTCGTATCTCCCGCAGAACAACGTCGAGGACCCGCCGCGCGTCGACCCGTGGGACGACCCCGAGCGCCGCGACGAGGAGCTGACCGAGATCGTTCCCGACCAGCCGCGCAAGCCCTACGACATCACGAACGTCGTGGACCGCGTCGTCGACGAGGGATCGTACTTCGAGACGCACGCCGACTTCGCGAAGAACATCGTCACCGGCTTCGCCCGCCTCGACGGCCACTCGATCGGCGTCGTCGCGAACCAGCCGCGCGTGAACGCCGGGACGCTCGACATCGAGGCCTCGGAGAAGGGCGCGCGCTTCGTCCGCTTCTGTGACGCGTTCAACATCCCGATCCTCACGTTCGTCGACGTGCCCGGCTTCATGCCCGGCACCGACCAGGAGCACAACGGTATCATCCGCCACGGGGCGAAGCTGCTGTACGCCTACTCCGAGGCGACCGTCCCGCTGCTCACCGTCATCACGCGCAAGGCGTACGGCGGCGCATACGACGTGATGGCCTCCAAGCACATCGGCGGCGACGTGAACTACGCGTGGCCGACCGCCGAGATCGCCGTGATGGGCCCGAAGGGCGCGGTGAGCATCCTCTACGACGACGAACTGGAGGACGCAGACGACCCCGAGGCGAAGCGCCAGGAGCTGATCGACGAGTATCGCGAGGAGTTCGCGAACCCCTACACGGCCGCCGACAAGGGGTTCATCGACGACGTGCTCGAGCCGACTGAGACGCGCCCGCGACTCATCGACGACCTGGAGATGCTGCTGTCGAAGCGCGACTCGCTCCCGGACAAGAAACACGGCAACATCCCGATCTGAGATGGCGGACGACGACGAGTCCCCGGTCGCCGAACGCCTGACGCTGCCCGACGACGCCGACGACGAGGAGGCCGCGGCGATCCTCGCGGCTGTCGGCGCGCACGTCCGCGACAGCGAGGCCGCCGCCGCCGCCGCGGGCGGCGAGGAGACGTGGGACGGCAAGCGCTGGGCGTTCGCCGGTCGGCTCGAAGCGCTGGGCGGTCGGGGCGCGCGCGTGCCCCGCGGCGCGCCCACCGACGCGTGGACGGCCAGCGGGCGGACGGACCGGTTCTAAACGGCGGGGATCCGCCGCGGACACGGCTCCTACCGCTTCGAGACGCGAACGCGGAGCGGCTCGCTCGGCTGGAGCGTCGCCGCCGCCTCGAACGACGGCTCGCCGTCCGCCAGCGCCTCGAATTCGGCCTCGCCGAACACCGTCGCGAGCGTCGCCCGCAGCTCCAGCGACGCGAACCGCATGCCGATGCAGTGACGCGGGCCGCCGCCGAACGGGAGGTACGCGTACTCGGGCCGGTCCGGATCATCCTCGATCCAGCGCGAGGGGTCGAACGTCTCGGGGTCGTCCCACCACCGCGGGTCGCGGTGGAGCCGCCAGATCGGGAGCGAGACGTTCGTTCCCGCGGGGATCCGGTAACCGCCGACGATCACGTCCACGATCGGCTCGC
This sequence comes from Halobaculum rarum, assembly GCF_040025155.1. Taxonomy (NCBI): domain Archaea; kingdom Methanobacteriati; phylum Methanobacteriota; class Halobacteria; order Halobacteriales; family Haloferacaceae; genus Halobaculum; species Halobaculum rarum. The sequence goes on from NZ_CP157275.1 coordinate 17,840, forward strand.
GGAACAGGACGTACGCGGGCGGGTACCGCCGGAGCGTCTCGCTGACGACGCGGTCGGTCACGTCGAGCGAACGTACCGCCGCCGCGTCGAGGTCGCCCGCGGCAGCCGCCTCGGCGTGGAGGTCGTCGGCGATCCCCGGACGGCGCGCGAGCGCGTGGGTGGCGTACGAGAGCGCGAGCGACGTGGTCTCGTGGCCGGCGAACAGGAACGTCATCAGTTGGTCGCGGACCGCATCGTCCGAGAGGGCGTCGCCCTCGCCGAGTCCGACCAGGAGGGTCAACAGGTCGTCGGCGTCGGCGAAATCGCTCCCCCGACGCTCGCGGACCAGGCGGTCGACGTACTCGCGGAAGGCGGCGGTGTCCCGCGCGAACCGACGGTTCGCCGGCGTCGGGACCCAGTCGGGGAGGAACGCCGTGACCGACCCCGCGTCGGCGCGCCTCTGGACGCTGGCCGCGGCCCTCCGGATCACCTCGTACCCCTCGCCGTCGTGGACGTCGACGCCGAACAGCGTCCGGCCGAGCACGCGCATCGCGAGCGTCGAGTACGCCGACTGGAGGTCGATCACCTCGCCGTCGTCCCACGAGTCGACCAGTAGCCGGGCTTCCTCAACCATCGTCTCCGCGAACGCCTCGATCTTCTCGCGGTAGAACAGCGGCTGGAGCTGCGTCCGCTGCTCGCGCCACTCCTCTCCCTCCGTGAGCAGCAGACCGTTCTCTAGAAAGTCCACCCCGGAGCGTCGCTGGACGTGCGACTTCCGGAAGCGATCGGCGTCGTCCACGAGGACGCGCTCCACGTCCGCCGGATGGAACAGCGTGACGTTGTTCCAGATCCCGAAGTCGTAGGAGACCACGTCCCCGTACGCGAACAGGCGGTCGTAGAACGCGAACGGGTCCCGCACGAACCGGGGGAGCGTCCCGAGCACCGGAACGCCGTCGGGCCCGGGCGGGAGCGACGCACGCTCGGGATCCGTCCCGGGCGTGGCGGGACCCTCGTTGCGACGGTCCGCGACCGACGTGGCGGGATCGCTGCCCCGTCGCGCGTCACCGTGCGACTGCTCGTCCGCCGCGGCGTCCTCGGAGGCGGTGGAACCGCTCATACCTCGATGTCGGTGGCGTGGCAGGTTCGATGTTCGCACGAATCACGTCGGGTATTTATAAGCTCTCGCGGAACGACGTTCTCGATCGAACGGATGCGCTACCTCGACGCGACGATCGACCAGCCGGCGTCGACCCGCCACCCGATGCAGGCGTTCATCGCTCACACGGACGCGATCCGCCGCGAGGAGCTGCTGGCGTGGCAGTCCGTCCCGGATCGCGACGTCGAGTACGCCCTGTTCCTCGTCGAGGGCGACCTCGATCGGTACCGCGAGGCGCTGTCGGCCGTTGATTCCGTCATAGAATTCCACCTCTCACGGATCGACAACGGCCGGTTCCACTCGTTCGTCGTGCAGGAGACCCGGCCCTCGGACGCGGAGTGGCGGGCCGCGTTCGCCGAGCGTGGGCTGGTCGTCCCGTTCCCGGTCCTGTACGACGGCGACGGGCGCATGCGCCTGCGAGTCGTCGGCGAACCCGAGGCGCTGCGGGCCGCGCTCGCTGACCTCCCGGAGGGATTCGACGCCACGGTACACAGCGTCGGCGACCTGAACCACCGGCTCGGGTCGCCCGCGGCGCGCCTCACAGCCCGCCAGCGAGAGGCGGTCGCGGTCGCCTTCGACGCCGGCTATTATGAGGTTCCCCGCGAGGCCGACCTCGACGCGGTTGCGGACAACCTGGGCTGTGCCCGCGCGACTGCCTCCGCGCACCTCCGGAAGGCCGAGCGCGCGCTGGTCGCCGACGTGCTCGGCGCCGAGTGAGCGGTCGCGGCAGCGGGCGCGCCGGTCTCGACGGAGACACGGCGTGCACGAGGACTCCGGATTACTCGTGTCCGGAAGAATATCCTTGTCAATTCCGAATGCGGGTCGAGTGGACGATCTCGAACCGACGGTTTGAGTAGACGGCCTGCGGAAGCACATCCCAAGAATGACCGAAACCCAGGAGTTCGACAAAGTGCTCGTCGCCAACCGCGGAGAGATCGCGGTGCGCGTGATGCGTGCGTGCGAGGAACTCGGCATCGACACGGTCGCGGTGTACTCCGAGGCCGACAAACACGGCGGCCACGTCCGCTACGCCGACGAGGCGTACAACGTCGGCCCCGCGCGCGCGGCCGACTCCTACCTCGATCAGGACGCGATCGTCGAGACCGCACGGAAGGCCGACGCCGACGCGATCCATCCCGGATACGGCTTCCTCGCGGAGAACGCCGACTTCGCCGCGAAGGTCGGCGACGCCGAGGGCGTCACGTGGATCGGCCCGGACGCCGAGGCGATGGAGTCCCTCGGCGAGAAGACGAAGGCCCGGTCGATCATGGACGAGGCCGACGTCCCTATCGTTCCCGGAACGGCCGACCCGGTCGACACCGTCGAGGAGGTCACCGACTTCGGCGACGAGTACGGCTACCCCGTCGCCATCAAGGCCGAGGGCGGCGGCGGCGGTCGGGGGATGAAGGTGGTCGAGTCGGCCGACGAGGCGGCCGATCAGCTCGAGTCGGCCAAGCGCGAGGGCGAGGCGTACTTCTCGAACGACTCGGTGTACCTCGAACGCTACCTGGAGAACCCCCGCCACATCGAGGTGCAGATCGTCGCCGACGAACACGGCAACGTCCGCCACCTCGGCGAACGCGACTGCTCGCTCCAGCGGCGCTACCAGAAGGTGATCGAGGAGGGACCGTCGCCGGCGCTCACCGACGAGTTGCGCGAACAGATCGGCGAAGCAGCGCGCCACGGCGTCAGCGCGGCCGACTACACCAACGCCGGCACCGTCGAGTTCCTCGTCGAGGAGGACACCGACCGCGAGGACGGCGAGCTGCTCGGGCCGGAGGCGAACTTCTACTTCCTCGAGGTCAACACCCGGATTCAGGTCGAGCACCCCGTCACCGAGGAGCTGACCGGTATCGACATCGTGAAAGAACAGCTCCGGGTCGCGATGGGCGAGGAGATCGGCTTCTCGCAGGACGACGTGGAACTGGAGGGCCACGCGATGGAGTTCCGGATCAACGCGGAGAACGCCGCGAACGACTTCGCGCCGGCCAACCAGGGCAGCCTGGAGACGTACGACCCGCCGGGCGGCATCGGCGTCCGCCTCGACGACGCGCTCCGGCAGGGCGACGACCTCGTGACGGACTACGACTCGATGATCGCGAAGCTGATCGTCCACGCGAGCGACCGCGAGGAGTGCATCGCCCGCTCGAAGCGCGCGCTCGCCGAGTACGACATCGAGGGCGTCGTCACCATCGTCCCGTTCCACCGGCTGATGCTCACCGACGACCGCTTCGTCGCCGGGAAACACACGACGAAGTACCTCGACGAGGATATCGACCGCTCGCGCTTCGCGGAGGCCCAAGAGCAGTGGGGCACCGGCGACGCCGACACGGGCGGCGACGACGACGAGGAGTCGACCGAGCGCGAGTTCACGGTCGAGGTGAACGGCAAGCGCTTCGAGGTGAGTCTGGAGGAGCGCGGCGCGCCCGCGATCCCGACGCCGAACGGCGGCGGGTCCGGGTCCGGCCGGATGGAGCGACCCGACGTGGCCGAGGAGGACGACGGCGGCGACGAGGTCGTCGTCGAGGGCGACGGCGAGGCGATCGCCGCCGAGATGCAGGGCACCATCCTCTCGGTCGACGTCGAGGAGGGCGACGAGGTCGCCGCCGGCGACGTGGTGTGCGTGCTGGAGGCGATGAAGATGGAGAACGACGTGGTGGCCGACAAGGGCGGCGTCGTGAGTCAGGTGCTCGTCGGCGAGGGCGACTCCGTCGACATGGGCGACGTGCTCGTCGTGCTGGAGTAGCCGCCCCCGGCGTCCCCAGTGCCCCCGGCATCGCTCACGGGGTCACGATCCCGACTGGCACACAATCGGCGCTTCTTTGACGATACGGAGTTGCCCGTTGCTATCGAACCGATGAACTGATCCCGTATGGCATCCACCAGTCCATCGGCCACGACCGAGTCGGTTCTCGACCACCACCTGGACGCGTTCATGGACCAGAACATGGAGGAGATGATGGCGGACTACGGCGAGGACTCCGTCGTTATCACGAACACGGCCGGGGCCTTCCACGGCCTCGACGAGATCCGGACGCTGTTCGAGGGGCTGTTCGCGGAGTTCGAGCAGAGCGACGTCGAGTTCCAACAGGACGAACAGGTCGTCGAGGGCGACATCGCGTACATCGTGTGGCACGCGGAGACGCCCGACAACGCCTACGAGTTCGCGACCGACACGTTCCTCATCCGCGACGGGACGATCGAGACGCAGACGCTCGGGGCGGTTGTGACACCGAAGAACTGATCGCGGGTCCGCTCGGGCCCCGGTTTCCGGGTTCAGATCCCGAACGTCGCGCGGAGCATGTCCCGCGTCCCGGGGCCCATACCGACCGCCGTCACCGCGATGAGCAGCAGGACCGCATAGCGCGGCGACTCGTCGAACAGTTCCTCCTCGAAGATGGCGAGCACGAACACCGCGGCGACGAGCTTCACGGCAAGGAACGGCCACGCTGCGCCCGTGGCGTCGACGATGAACTGGTTGACGGGGTGTTTCGGGACGAGGTTCGGCCCGGCCCCCAGCGCGATCATGTAATCGAGGCCGATCACGTTCGCGACGCCGTCGAGCGCGTGGGCCGCGAGGACGACGATGCCCGCCGTTCCCGTGCCGGAGTGGACCCACGGTATCCACGCCTTCGTCGCGTACCACGTCGCGGCCGTCGAGACCGCGGTGCCAATGAGGATGACGCCGATCACCTGCGGATAGAACGTGACGCGGTTCCCCGGCGTCACCGCGAGCGCCGCGAGGAACCCGATCGTGACGACGTTGAGCGCGATCCCCGAGAGGAGTATCGGGCGTTCGATGCCGTCGACCGTCCCGCCGCGGGACAGCCAGACGGCCGCGACGACGAGTGCCAGCGTGATCCCGAAGACGGTGAAGTAGATGAACGGGCTGATGATCAGGGTGTCCCACGGGTACGGGAGCAGCGCGTCCGACATCGCGTTGTCGGCGTCCTCGACGACGCGGAGGGCCCCGCCGAAGACGAACAGCGGAACCAGCGCGAGGAAGAAGTCGGTCGACCGGGCGATGTCCAGCCGGCGAAGCAGCAGCGAGACGCCCGCGAGCGCGACCAGCAGGATGACGACGTAGCCGGCCTCCGACACCAGCGTATAGCCGGGGTATGCGACCGGCTCGGCCGCGGCCGAACACTCCGCGCTGGAGTAGAGATACTCGACGGTGCTGCCGGGACGGATCGCACACACCGCGGAGTTGGCGTCCGCCTGCACCGGACCCCAGAAGTAGTGCCAGATGAAGCCGTCGTACACCGCCTCCGGGAACGCGAGCGCGGCCGCGACGATCGCGATCACGGCCGCGGAGACGCCCCCGAGGTACGCCGCCTCCGGGGACGTTCCCAGCCGGTCCGCGAACGATGAACTCGACATATCGGGGACGGGCGGCCCGCGTCGTTCAACCTGTCGGTTGTGACCGCCGGCGCAACCGCTCCGCGGTTCGGCTCGCGTGAGAACTCGACGACCCGATTACGCCGACGCCGCGCTGCCGGCCTTCTTTCGCGTGATGTAGCCCGCGATGCGGTTGCGGACGCCCTTCGACTCCACGTTGGTCAGCTTCGTGACGTTCTCCTTGTTCGTCTCGAAGTCGGTGTTGAACGACTGCGGGTACTTCTCCAGGAGCAGCGTCGCGAGCTGCTTGACGTACTTCGGTTTGATCGCCATGCCCGACTGTACAGGAAACGCGAACTAAAAGCGTTCGTTCCGGGCTGGCGCTGTCGCTCCGTCGCTACTCGCGGTCCACGTCGCCGTCACGGTCCTTGTCGCTCGCGTCGCCGTCGCGGTCCCTGCTGTCCGCATCGCCGCGTCCCCGGCTGTCCCACCCGCTTACCTCACGCAGCGTCTCGAACGCCTCGCGCTCCGCCGGTCCGCCGCACCGATCGACCACGTCGGCGAAGTACCGCAGCCGCGCGAGGAGTTCCTCGGTATCGTACGAGGGCACGTCCAGCCGGGAGACGGCGACCGTCGCGTCGATCACGGCGCCGAACCCGCGGTTGATCGTCCGAACGTCCGTCCGCTCGACCGCCGCATCTGTCACCCGGAGGTGCCAGTCGACCCACCCGGTGCCGCCGCGCTCGCCGGCGCCGACTCGGTCGACCTCGACCTCGGCCCACGCGTCGGCGGAGTCGAGCACCGGGACCCCCTCCTCGCGGACCGTCGCCGCGGCGTCGACGAAGTCCCGCGGGTCGGTCACGAACTGGACGACGCCGCCGCCGCGCTCGCGGAAGTTCCGCCACGTTCGGGTCCGGCCCCACGTCCGCGCCCGCACCGGTGCGTCGGCGGGTCGGCCGTCGTGCTCGGGAGCGTGGAGACCGAGCGCGGCGAGGTTCCACAGCCCGTTCGGCCCGAGCGTCGCCACCACCGACTCGGTGACTCCCGAGAGGTCGACGGGCCACTCGGCGGCCGCGTCGCCGTCACCGTCGGCTTCGTCGCCGTCGCCGATCCTCTCGGACGGGTCGTCGTTCACACCGACACCCCGCGTTCGAGCGCGACGAACAGCGCCGCGGCCGTGACGTCGGCGGTCGTCCCGGGGTTGATCCCGCGCTCGACCAACTCGTCGGCCCATGCGTCGGCCTCCTCAAGAGAATCGGTCCTCGCCGCCCGCTCGCGTACCTCGCGGGCGACATCGGGGCCGTGTTGGGTTCGCACGAGCGTGTCCTCGGCCTCCCCGAGCAGGTCGAGGAACGCGCGGGCCGCGCGGTCGACGATCGGGCCGTCGTCGTCGACGATCGACTCGGCCGCCCGGAACGTTCGCGGGAACCCCTCGACCCACTCGCGGGCGTTCGCGTCGCCGTCGCGGTCGCCGTCGGTACTCGCCGACTCGCGCATCACGTCGAACAGCGTCACCTCGCGCTCGCGCAGCGCCGGTACCGCGTCGGCGCCGCGGCGCACGTCGAGCGCATCCATTCCCTCCGGCGGGTCCGCGACCGCCACGTCGACGTGCTCGAACGCGCGGTAGAAGCCGGCCGCGTCGTCGACGGCCGTCGCCTCGCACACCGCGGCGACGCCGTCGGGGGCGAGCGCGCGGTCGTCGACCGCAGCGGCGCGCACGAGTGGCGTCAACAAGAGGAGACAGCCGAACTGCGTGTTGCCGCCGGATTGCTCGCTCATCCCGGCGACGGCCGCCTCGAACGCCTCGCCGACGGGGGCGCCGCCGGCCGCGCGCTCCAGCCCCGGTCGGGCGCCGACGGCGCCGGCGAGGAAGTGTTCGAACCGGAGGTCCGCGAGGTCGCGCGCGCGGTCGACGTTGCCGGGCTTCGGCGTCCCGGCGACCTCCAGCAGCAGCGCGAGTTCGGCGTTCGCCGCCGGGCCGCGCTGCGGGGCGTCCGCGGTGACTGCCGCGTCGGTCACCGCGACACCTCCGGCGGCTCCGCCCCGGTGACGGCCCCCGCCGGACCGTCGCCGTCGGCCCACTCGTCGACCGCCGCGCGGACCCGACGGAGCACGCGCTCGTCGTCGCTCGGGCGGCCGACGCTCACCGTGTCGGCGCCGGCCGCGAGGTACTCGCGGACCGTCCGCCGGTCGCGGACGCCGTTGTTCGCGATCACGACCAGTTCGGGCGCCGCGTCCTTCACGCACCCAACGATCCCCTCCGAGTCCATCGCGTCGACGTGGATCGCGTCGGCGCCGGCGTCAGCGACCGCGCGGGCGGTGTCGGCGAGGTCGACGCCGTCGACCTCCGCGCGAACCTTCACGCTCACGTCCGCACTCTCCCCGGCCGCCGCGGCGACGTACCCGGCCAGCCGGTCGGTGTCGGCCAGCAGGGTCTCGCCGCAGCCGGCGGCGCACAGCTCCGCCTGCCGACAGTGGGCGTTCACCTCCAAGATCGCGTCGCGGTCGGCGCACACGGCGGCCGCGCCGCGGATCGCCATCTCGGTCGTCGCACGGACGTTGACGCCGGCGCGGATGTCGGCTTCAGAATCGGCGAGCGCGTCGAGCTGTTCGGCGATCCACGCGAGCGGGTCTGCGGGGAGGAACTCCGAGCGGTCCCGGTCGGCGACCATCGCGCGGACGGCCGCGCGACTCTCAGCATCGAGCGCGATGCCGCCGAGGAACGCCGCGCCGGCGTAGTCGGCACCGGCGCGCGCCCACTCGGCGTCCGAGTCGCCCGAGAGGCTCGCGAGCGCGAGGGGCGGATCGATCCCGAGGTCTGCCGCGATTGCCGCGGCTGTCGAGGTTGCCGCGGTTGGCGGCGCTTCACTGGTCCCGTCGCTCACTCAGCCACCTCCAGCGCCTCCCGACAGGCGCGTGCGACGCGCTCGGCGTCGGTCGCGCCGTCGATCCGCGTGTCGGTGCGGACGACCGGCCGGTCGAGGTCGGTCCCGTCGTCGTCGTCGAGCACGAACGCGTCCGCGAACGGGTACGCGTCGGCGACGCCCGCGGTGCTCGGCTCGCGGCCGACGCCGCGCATGAGCTCCGCCGCGGGCCCGGAGAACACCCGGTCCTCGACGAACGGCGAGACGGCGACGACGGTCGTCTCCGCGAGCGCCTCGCGGACGCCCTCGAGCGCGAGCATCGGGCCGATGCTCGTCACGGGATTCGAGGGGCCGATCACCACGTCGTCGCGCAGCGCCGCGCGGACCGCGTCGGTCGCGGACGCGGCGTCGCCTCCGCGGAACTCGACGTCCTCGACGGCGGGCTCGCCGCGGTTCGCGACCCAGTACTCCTGAAAGTGCATCGAGCCGTCCTCGGTGTGGACGATCGTCGCGACGGGGTCGTCGCTCATCGGGATCAGGTCGATGTCGAGGCCGAACGCCTCGGCGAGCGTGCGCGTCACCGCGGTGAGCGTGCGTCCCTCGTCGAGTAGCGAGGTTCGGGTGACGTGAACCGCTCGGTCGCGGTCGCCTATCTTCATGAACTCCCCGACCCCGGAGAAGCGCCGCCAGCGGGCGATCTCGCGACCGGTGATCTGCGCCTCCTCCGGGAGGTACCGCGGACCGCCCCCGAGCCCCGCGGCGTCGGCGAGGCGTGTAAGCTCCTCGTGGGTCTCTGTCGTGTCGTCGGCGAGCCCCCACCACGTCTCCCGGTCGAGGACGCCGCCGCCGTGGAACAGGGCCGTGTCGACGTCCGGGCACACGAGGTGCCCGCCGATCTCCACGTCGTCGCCGGTGTTCCCGACGACGGTCGTCTCGGCGGGATCGAACACGCCCGCGGCGCCCTCCAGGAGCTTCGGCGTGCCGGTGCCGCCGGCGAGGAACGTGACCATGGACCGGCTTCGGCGCGGGCCGGCTTGTATGCTGTCGTTGGGTTGCGCTCGATGCGCGTCGACGGCTGCCGCCGCGGGATCCTCGGAGGCCATAGCTTCAAGCGCCACCGCCGCGGAGTCGTCGACGTGATCCGAGCGCTCGCGGGAACCGAGCCGGAGGTTGCCGAGTCGGCGTACGTGGACGAGGCCGCGGTCGTCATCGGCGACGTCGCGTTGGGGCCGGACGCGAGCGTCTGGCCCAACGCGACGCTGCGGGGCGACCACGGCCGCATCGAGGTCGGCCGCGAGTCGAACGTGCAGGACGGCGCCGTACTCCACGAGGACGCCGTCCTCGAACCCGAGGTGACCGTCGGCCACAACGCCATCGTCCACGCCGCGACCGTCGCCGAGGGCGCGCTCGTCGGCATGAACGCGGTCGTCCTCGACGACGCCCACGTGGGCGAGGACGCCGTCGTCGGCGCCGGCGCGGTCGTCACCGAAGGGACCGAGGTGCCGCCGCGGACGCTCGCGACCGGCGTGCCGGCCGAGGTGCGGGGCGAACTGGACTCCGACGCGGAGCCCTCGCCCGGCCGGCTCGGCGCCGAACACTACGCGGCGCTGATCGACCGGTACGATGGGACGGCCGAGCGGATCGACTGAGCCCGTCGCCGCGGCGGTTCCGAGCGGTGCTGCGGGGAAGCGGCCGCCGTCGACGCCGCCGCTCACTTCCAGGGGTTCGAGGTGAGCTCGCGGGCGACGGCGCTGCCGACGCGGACGACCGAGTCGGCGCGCGGTTCGGCGATACACAGGAGGACGTACCCCTCGTCGAGCCGGTCGGCGTCGAGCGCCCGCGGCGGCCGCCGGTGTGTCAACTCGCCCGACAGCAGCTGTCCGGTGCAGGTCGCACACGCGCCCGTCCGGCAGCCGATCGGGAGGCCCACGCCTGCGCGTTCGGCGGCCGCGAACACCGTCTCCGGGGGGATCGCCTCGATCCGTTCCTCGCGGCCGTCGTCCCACCGCAGGACGATGTCGTGGGCCACGCGGTTACTGCCAGACGTCGCTCGTGCAGTCGCCGTCGGGCCACCGGATCTCGTGGGCGCGGGCCGGTCCCGCGGGGAGGTCGCCGAAGTCGACGAGGAAGTCGTCGTCCAGCGAGAGCGTCCCGCGGCGGGGGTCGACGTCCGCCTTCAGCATCACCGACCCGCGCTCCCCCTCCTCGGGGAAGAACGTCTCGTCCCACGAGGAGAACAGCGAGGTCGTCCAGTAGAGCCGCTCGCCGTCCAGCGAGAGCTGAAGCATCTGCGGACCGGCGACGAGTTCCCGACCCTGCACCTCCTGTCGCTCGCCGAAGTGGCCGCCGATCGAGATGGAGTCGGCCTTCCGGGGGTTCGACGGGTCCGAGATGTCGTACATCCACACCTCGCCGTGGAGCCAGTTCGACCCGAACAGGTAGCGGTCGTCCATCGAGATCAGGATGTCCGTCACGAGCGCCGGCACGGGCATGTCCCAGTCGGGGTGCTCGCGCGCCTCGAAGTCGATGGCGACGTCCGTCCGATACTCCCCGTCCTCCTCCCGGAAGTGGATGATGTTCGAGGAGAGCGCGGCCCCGACGTAGCCGTGGGTCGACTCCGGCGTGTGGAGGAAGCGCACCTCCAGCGGGATCTGCCCCTCCTCGCCCAGATCGATCGTCTGCTCAACCTCGCCGGCCTCCCAGTCCCAGATGTGGAGGTGACGGCCGTACTTTCCGGCCTCCACGTCCGCGAGGTCGAACCCGGGGTAGTACGTCTCCGGGGCGGCCCACTCCGAGGAGATCATCACGTTCTGGCGGGGCTGATACCAGAAGTCGTAGTTCATCTCGATCTCCCCCGGCGGCTCCCACCGCCCCTCCACCTCGAAGTCGTCGTTCAGTTCGAGGAACCCGCCCGGGAGGCCGCCGTCGGCGTCGCCGAGCATGCTTATCAGGATCTCGCCGTCGGGGATGCAGTGGACGGTGTGGGGCGCCGAGAGGTCGTGTTCGTACACCTCCTCCGGCTCGATGACCTCCGTCATCTCGGGATCGCGACGGTCCTCGGTGTCGATCACGTGGATCCGCGAGGAGCGTTGGCCGGGGACGAGCAGGTGGCGTCGCTCCAGTCCCCCCACGTGACACGACGACGAACAGGCGTTCCAGCCGAAGTGGTGCAGTTCGTCGCCGCGGTTCGGCATCTCGACCCGGTTCACGATCTCCCCGTACGTCTCGGAGTCGGGGTCCACGTCGACCACCGCGAGGAAGTCGGGGGCGTCCACGTCGGTCCCGGTGTACAGCCCCATCACGTAGGCGGTCTCCTCCGGTTCGGACTCCTCGATCGCCGCCTGCGGCGTCGCGTACCCCGGTCCCTCGACGCCGTGGTCGTGATCGTGGCCCGCGTGGGCGTGATCGTGGTCGTGCGCTCCCGTCTCCGACGACTCCTCGGCGTCGCTCATGTCGTTCATGTTTCGTGTCAACAGTACTCACACCGCGCGAATAGGAAAATATTGCCGGCATTGACGCGAGCCAGCGTTGGCGCCGCTCTTCATCGGAGTGTGTGAGAAATCGAGAGTCGCGACCGCGGGGGCTACCGGAGTCAGTCCTCGTAGACCCAGTCGGCGGCGTCGAGGTCCCAATCGACGAGCTCGTCCTCGTCGAAGAAGAGGCCGATCTCGCGCTCGTTGGCGCCCTCGTCCTCGTGATCGGAGCCGTGGATGACGTTGTGGCCGAGGTCGAGGCCGAAGTCGCCGCGGATCGTGCCCGGGGGCGACTCGGCGGGGTCGGTCTCGCCCATCATCGTGCGGACCTGCCGCGTGGCGTCCGCGCCCTCCCAGACCATCGCGAAGACGGGGCCGGAGGTGATGAACTCGACGAGCCCCTCGAAGAACGGCTTGTCCTCGTGCTCGCCGTAGTGCTCGTGGGCCAGTTCCTTGTCGATCTGCATGAACTTCGCGCCGACGAGCTTCAGGCCGCGCTGCTCGAAGCGGGAGACGATGTCCCCGATGAGGCCTCGCTGGACGCCGTCGGGCTTGACCATCACGAACGTGCGCTCGTCGTCGCTCATTCGCGACCCTCTGCCGTCCAGTCGAGGTCGCGCGCTTCGCGACCCAGATCCGCGTTCTTCTCGCACTTCGCCGAACAGAAGTGCGTGACGCTGCCGTTGACGGCGACGAACATCGTGCCCGTGCCGGGCTCGATGTCGGCGCCGCAGTAGTCACAGTCTCGTTGCTGGGGCATTGGCTTACTGACCTCCGATGGAGTCGGCGTCGCGCTGGGTCTCGCGCAGCTGGAGGATGTCCCCCATCTGGACGGGGCCCAGGACGTTCCGCGTGATGATGCGGCCCTGATTTTCGCCCTCCTGGATGCGGCACTTGACCTGCATGGCCTCGCCGTGCATCCCGGTCTTGCCGACGATCTCGACGACCTCGGCGGGCGTGGAGCCGCTCTCTTGCTCTTCAGCGGACATGGTGGCTTACCGCAGTTCCTCGACCTTACCCGCGATATCGTCGATGTCCTCCTCGGCGTCGCCCGTCTCGGTGACGGCCGCGGCCGCGGAGCCGACCTCGAGGCCGGCGGCGTGGCCGACATCGTCCTGCGTCTCGATGAAGACGTAGGGGATGCCCTTCTCCTCACAGAGTTCGGGGAGGTGCATGACGATCTCTTCGGGCTCGACGTCCTCGGCGATGTACACGAGCTTGGCGTTGCCACGCTCGACCGCCTTGGTCGTCTCGTTGGTTCCTTTCTTCACGATACCGGTGTCGCGGGCGACCTCGAGCGCGTCGAGGCTTCGTTCCGCGAGGTCCGCGGGAGTCTCGTAATCGACGTAGACTGACATTGTTGTGTGGCTTCCCGCTCGGTGGCTCGACACCTCCGCCGGTCGTAAGTCCCTGACGACGGAGCGGGTCACGACCCCGAGCAGGTCGTACTCACTCGGTAGTCGGGATGGCGGTATAAACGTGTTCAATGCTTCGCGCCCGTGTGAGGCCCCACCACGACGCTTTCCGGCACTGTACGGCCGACGAACGGCGGCGCAGTCGGTCGGTTACTCCGGCCCCGCCGGCCGCTCGGCGACCGCCCGCACGGGCGCGCCGTCGGCATCGACGCGGAGCGGATACGCGCGAAGCGTGAACCGATCGGGGAGGTCCGCGGAGAGGTCCAGGTTCTCGACGATGAACGCCCCGGCGCCGAGGAGTTCGTGATGTGCGGGCGTTCCCTCGGGCTCGTCGTCCCCTGCTTGCTCCGTCGGCGTCGGGTCGGGGTTGATCGTGTCCAGTCCGACGGCGCAGTCGAGGTCGGCGACGTGGCGCGCGGCCTCGGGCGTGAGGTACGGGTGATCGAAATAGCGTTCGTCGCCCCAGTGGTCGCCCCATCCGGTTCGAAGGACGAGCATGTCCGCGTCCGCGGCGTCGTCGGGGAGCATCTCCGGCTCGATGGCCTCGCGCGCGTCGAGCCCGCGATCGTCGCCACGATCGCAGTCGCGGGTTCCTGCCGCGAGGTCGACAAGCCGCGCGTCGAAGCGGAAGTCCGCGATCCCGTACTCGTCGAGCGTCGCCCCCTCGGGCTCCATGTGCGCCGGCGCGTCGATGTGCGTCCCGACGTGTGTCGTGAACGAGAGGTGCGTGACGCGGTAGCCGTCGGACGCCATCGTCGCGCTCGCCTCGGCGTCGACGCCCGGGTCACCCGGATACACCGGCATCCCGGGCTCGATTCGGCGCGAAAGGTCTACGGGCTCCATGCTGGAACGCGGGGGGCCGAGTCCCTGAACGTGGCGAACGCGACCGCCGGTAGAGTAAACCCGTGGGAGGACCGATCCGGATCGAGATGGGCGAGTGCGCCGAGGACGACTGTGAGACCCCGTCAGCGGTGCGCCTCCACGTTCCGTGGGCCGCGGACCGCGAGGTGTGCGTCGCTCACGCGCGGACGCTCGTCCAGCGCGACGGCGTCGTCGCGGAGCCGTTGCCCGGGCGCGAGGCCGAGTGGCCCTGACTCAGACGAGCTCCTTGGCCATCAGCAGTTCGTCCACGTACTCCCCGTCGATCTTGTAGTGGCCCTCGCGGACGGCCTCCTGCTCCCAGCCGTGTGCCACGAGGAACTCGGCGGCGTCCCCGTTCGTCGCGGGCACACTGTTGTACAGTTTCTCGAAGCCGTTGTCCGCCGCCCACGACTCGCCGCGCTCCAACAGCGTCGACCCGATCCCCTTGCCCCGGTACTCCGGGAGCAGTCCGACGGTCAAGACCGCCGTGTGGCTCAGCTTCTCCGCCTCCGGGAGGTCGAGGTGAACCCACCCGATGACCTCCTCCTCGACGGCCGCGACGAAGAACAGCCGCGACCGGAGTTCGTTGTGTCGTAAGACGACCTGGTCATGCTCGATGATGTCCGCGACCGTCTCCGCCTCGATGTACACCCCCTCGCCCGCCACCTCGCGGATCGCTCCGACCAGTCCGCCGAGGTCTCGCTGGGCGGCCATGCGAACGGTGTACTCGAACCCGTTCGCCCGGTGGTCGCTCGCGTCGACCTCCTCGTAGGCGACGCTCAAGCGGTCGTCCTCCCAGGTGAGGTATCCGTCCCGGACCAGCACCGTCGCGTGGTGCCCCAACGCCGTGGGATCGAGGTTCAGTGCCCGGCGTGCCTCACGCTCGTGGACCGTCCCGTGCTCTTCCACGTACTCGTACAGGTCCTTCCTGTCGTCATGGCTGAAAGATAGCCTCTCCGTCAGGTCCATGGGCGTAGATAACACACCACACTACATAAGTCTACATCGCCGGCTCGTCGTGATCGGCGTCCGAGCCGTCCCTCGCGGACCGGGGCCGACACGGTCGGCTCGACTGCTCCGAATGGCTCTCAGTGACGCTTCACTCGTCGCGGGGCACGCCGGTCAGGACTCGCGCCGTCGCCACGATGTCGTGCGTGTCGAGCAACGCCTCCGCGGCAGTCCGAATCGTGACGTCCGGGTCGCACTCGACTCCGTATCGGCGCGCGTACACGACGAGCCAGTCGTTGCAGGCGCGGTCGAGGTCGGACAGGCTGTCGGGCGAGAGTCGCTCGAGGTCGCCGGTTCGCGCCTCGATGTACTGGGCGACGACCGGACCGAGGCCGTCCCGGGCGGCCGCGAGCGCCGCCTCCTCGTCGGGATCGTCGGCGCGCTCGGCGCGTCGCCGCGCCCGGGCGGCCCGCGTCGCGACGGAGGCGATGTCGTCGGCATCGTCGCCGGACACCGCCGGTCACCCCTGGTCGAACTCGACGCCCTTCCCGCCGCGGGGGTGCGTCCACTCCGTGTCGGCGACGACGGCGCAGGTGCCGCACTCGACGCACGGCTGGGTGTCGAGGCTCACGACCCGCTCCTCGCCGCCGTTCACGCGCACCGTCTCCTCGCGGTAGCAGCCGCCGCCGAACCCCTCCGCGCTCACTGGGCACGCGGTCACGGCCGTGCCGCTCGCGTCGAAGGAGTTGTCGATCAGTTCGATGTGGGGATTGCCCACGTCGGTGTCGTATGTGAGGTCGCCGATGCGCTCCTCCAGCGACGGGGGATCGGCGTCGTTGTCGCCCGCGACCGGTCGGCCCAGTTCCTCGGCCAGCACGGTCGGAACGGTGGCGTACGCCGCGCGCGTGTCCGGGAGCGCGCCGAGCAGGAACGGCGAGTTGAACGCCCGCCCGAGGACGCCGCCGGCGGCCCGGACGCCGAGTCGGCCGAGTCGCGACCGGGCGATCCCCTCGACCGCGTCGGCGACCGCCTCTCGCTCGCCGAGTCGCCCGAGGACCTCGTAGCGCCGCGGGCGGAGCGTGTCGTACAGCCCCGACTCGTGGATCTTCCGCTCGTAGCGCTCGCCCGCGCTCTCCGGCTTCCGACGGTTACGCGCCTCGAGGTACGCCTCGGCCGCGAGGCCGCCCGCGGAGACGGCGTGGTTCATTCCCTTGATGATCGGCCCCTGCGCCTGCATCTGCCCGGCCGCATCCCCCACGAGCAGGAGGCGTCCCTCGTGGGGCGCGGGGTGGGCCGCCTTCTTCGAGTCCGGGACGAGCTTCGCCGCGTACTCCCGCTCGTCGTACTCGTCGGGGAGCCACTGCCCGAGGTGCGGGTGGGTGAGCAGCGCGTCGAGCAACTCGTGCGGTTCCGCACGTTCGGCCGCGAGGCTGTCGAGGTGGAACACCGTCCCGATCGACAGCGAGTCCCGGTTCGTATACAGGAAGCCGCCACCGCGGACGCCCTCGAACAGGTCGCCCGCGAACAGCCGGGCGACGCCCTCGTTCCCGTCGATGTCGAACCGCTCGTTCACCTCCTCGGGCGGCACGTCGACCACGGCTTTCACGCCCTGGAACCACTCCTCCGGCTCGTTCCAGTCCATCAGCCCCGCCTCGCGGGCGAGCTCGCTGTTCACCCCGTCGGCGGCGACGATCAGGTCCGCGCGGATCGGATCGAGCTCGTCGCAGGTGACGCCGACGATCTCGCCGCCCTCGCGGAGCAGGCCGTTCACGCGCACGCCGGTGAGCAGTCCGCCGCCGGCCGCGGCGGTTCGCTCATGGACCCGCTCGGCGAGCCAGGCGTCCATGCGTCGCCGGAGCACCGAGTCGCACCAGCGGGTGTCGTGCTCGTGAACGCGCCCGAGGTCGACCGTGTGGACCGCGTCGCCCGCGAGGTTGTCCATGTAGTTGCGGGTGACCGGCCGCTCGGTCGCGGCCTCGCGAAAGCCCGGGAACAGGGAGTCGAGCGCGAACGGCGCCGACTCCTCCGCGTACAGCAGGCCGCCGGAGACGTTCTTCGATCCGGCCTCGACTCCCCGCTCCAGTACGAGCGTCTCGACCCCGTTGTCCGCGAGAACGGCCGCCGCCGCGGCCCCGCCGGGGCCGGCGCCGACCACGACAGCCTCGAACGACTCCGCGCCATCGACCGCGGCCGCCGAGTCGAACCCGACGTCCGGCTCGCTACTCATTCGCCCCACCTCCGTCGGTCGCGGGATCGGCCCCCGGAGTCACCCCACCCCCGCCGTCCGCGATCGCCTCGGCGTCGAGCCCCCCCGCCTCGACGGCGTCGATCAGCCGCGGGAGCACCTCGAAGAGGTCGCCCTCGACGAAGTAGTCGCACCAGTCGTGGATGCGGGCCTCGGGGTCGGTGTTCACGGCGATGATGGTGTCCGACTCGTCACAGCCCACCTTGTGTTGGACCGCCCCCGAGATGCCGGCGGCGACGTACACGTCCGGCTCGACCACCTGACCGGTCTCGCCGATCTGACGCTCCTCGGCGGTGTACTCCTCGACGTGGCCGTCGAAGCTGTAGGAGCCGGTGACGATGCCGCGGGAGACGCCGACGGCGGCGTCCTCGAACGCGTCCGCCAGGTCGAGCGCGAGTTCCATCCCACGCGTCGGGTCGTCGCCGATGCCGCGGCCGACCGCGACGACCACGTCGTGGCCCGAGAGGTCGACGCCCCCGGCGAGTCGGTCGAACTCCGTTACCTCGACGCGGAACCAGTCGTCGTCGAGGTCGCCCTCGTGTTCGATCACCTCTCCCTCGCGGTCGGGGTCGGGGTCGGGAACGTCGAAGCTGCCGGGGATGACCGACCCACCCTGCGGGTGGAACTCGCGGTCCGGGTTGTCCAGACAGAGGATGGTGGAGTACTCGAACCCCGAGAAGTCCGGCCGCTTCATGTGGAGGACGCGCTCGAAGGTCCGGGTGGTCCCCGGTGCGCCGGTCTTCACGGGGTTGGAGATACCGACGTCGTCGATGAACAGTCCCGAGCAGTCGGAGGCGAGCCCCGAGTCGAGTTCCGCCTGCACCAGCGCCGAGAGGTCACGGCCGTTGTGCGTGGCCGGGAACAGCACGTACCGGGGCTCGTCGTAGTCGCGCCAGTCGGCGTCGTCGGGGGGCGCGACCCCGCGGTCCTCGTCGCGGGCGGGCGGATCGGCGCCCCATCGAGCCACGTCCGCGAACACCTCCGTGTACGGCTTGTGCTGGAACCGCGCGAGACGGTCGTCCTCGTGGTAGACGACCACGTCGGCGCCGAGCGCGATGCACTCGTCGGCGTGGTCGGCCACGTCGTCGCCGATCAGGACCGCGACCACACGCTCGTGGTCCTCGTCTGCGCGGTCTTCGACCGCGTTCTCGACGTACTCGTCGTTGTAGCCGTCCATCAGCTCGCGGGCCTTCCCGAGCATCTCCCGGGACACGTCGAGCAGGTCGCCCGCCTGTGTCTCGCAGTACACCCACATGTCGCGATAGGTACCGTCCTCCAGCGCCCGCACGTGGCGCTTGTCCGCGGTCGGATGGTCGAGCTCCGGGTGACGCTCCTCGGGCGGATCGCGGTCGGTCTCCGCGCCGCCGGTCTCGCCCTCCTCGTCTCCCTCGACGGAGTCGAGGCGCCGGTCGATCAGCCTGAGGACGGTGTCACGTTCCTCACCCTCGACCTCCCGCTCCCGGAGGTCGCGCAGGCGGTCCGGGTCGTCGACGTCCCGGATCGCGTTCCCGATGTCCGCCACGGACATCGAGCCGAGGTCGATCTCCGCTTCCTCCTCCTCGCCGTCGTCGTCGGTCACCCGCTCCAGCCTGCTCTCGATGACGGTGATCACGGCGTCGCGGTTCTCTCCGTCTCGCTCGGCCTCCAGGAGCGCGCGAAGTTCCTCCGGGTCGTCGATCGACTGCACCTTCGGGCCGAGTTCGGAGACGTCGTGCTCGGCGGGGTCGAACTCGGACACGCTCAGTCACCCCCCGCGTACGGCGACAGTTCCTCGACGACCGCGCCCAGCGCCTCCGGGTCCGCCGGGTCCACCTCGGTCGCCTCCCGTTCGGCGGGCGCCCGCGGGATCGGGTCGACCGAGGAGACGATGGTCGGCGACCCGTCAAGGCCGACGTAGTCGGGGTCGAGGTTCAGGTCCTCGTGGTCCACGTACGTGACGTGGTCGTCGATGTCGGCGGCGCGCTCGCGTGCCTCGGCCCGGAGTCGTTTCCGTTCGAGTCGGTGGCGGGCCGTCCGGTACGTCGGCTCGAACTCGGGGTCGGCGACGACGAACGCCGGCAGCGACGTCTCGACCGTCTCGATCTCCTCGATGTCGCCCTCGACCAGCCGCTTGGCGCGCAGCGTCCGCTCATCGGGGTCGATGTCGAGCGCGACCACGTGGGTGACGACGGGCATGTCGAGCCCCCAGCAGGTCTGTGGGCCGGTGTGACCCGTCTCCCCGTCGGCCGTCTTGAACCCCGCGAACACGAGGTCCGGTTCGCCGAGGTGTTCGATCGCCGTCGCGAGCGTGATGGCCGTCGCCCACGTGTCGGCTGCCGCGAACTCCTTGTCGGAGACGAGATAGCAGTCGTCGGCGTACACCGACTCCATCGCCTCGCGAAGCACGTCCTCGTACCCGGGCGGCCCCATGCTCATCACGCTCACGTGGCCCCCATGCCGGACGCGAGTTTGGAGCGCCGCCCGGAGCGCGTGTTCGTCGTTCGGATTCATCACCGTCGGCGTGTTCCCCCGCTCCAGGTGGCCGTCCTCGTCGAACGAGACCTTCCCCTCGCGGAAGTCGGGAACTCCCTTCGTCAGTACGATCGTGTCCATTGGTACCACCTACCTACCTAATGTCATCCGTACATGATATAACGTTTCCTCCCGCCGACGGCCCAGCGCGGGTGGTCGCTGGAGAGTTCACGCAGCCGCGACGCTCACCGTGGTCCGGTGTCGTCCGGACCCGTCCGTCGCCGTCAGTCGGACCGGATACCTCGCTCGACCCCGGCCCTGCGGGCGCTCAGAGGCGACCCGCCCGGCCGGCGTCCACGTCGATAGCGTCCACGGGACAGACGTCGACGCAGATCATACAGTCGATGCACTGGTCCTCGTTGGCCGGGTCGGCCTTCAGTTCGCTCTCCGGGTGATCGGGGGCGTCGACCCACTCGAACACGTCGACCGGACAGTCCTCCAGACACGCGCCGTCGGCCAAACAGATGTCGAAGTCGACGGCGACGTGCGTGCCGTGGATGCCCAGTTTCTCGGGCTCCTCGACTGGTCCCCACACCGCGTGGCCCTCGTGGTCGTCGACCTGCTCGCGGTTCTCCTCGAAGCTCGGATCGATGGGCATTGCTATCGAGTGACATTATCGCATGGGGACTTAAACGTGGGTGTCGGCACCGACGCCGACGACGGAAAGACCCAATCCCGGCCGCCGGAAATCGGGGGTATGGACCTCGCCGCCCTCGCAGCGCGCCTCCGCGCGGAGGCGCGCCGGACGAACCAGCGACGCCTGCTCGTGCTCCACGGCGAGCGCGACGACTGCCTCGACGCGGCCTTCACCGCTATCGAGGCCGCCGGGATCGCCGCCGACGAGGCGACGCTACTGTCGACGCGCGAGGGAGTCCGCTTCGAGCGCCACCGACCCAAACACGCCTCGCGGCTGCTCGGGACGACCCGCGAGGCCGTGATCCTCGACGCGTTCGCGGAGTTCTCGCCTAACGCCGTCGGCCAGTCGGTCGGCGCCGTCGACGGCGGCGGGCTGTCCGTCCTGATCGCGCCGCCGCTCGACGAGTGGCCGGACCGCCGCGACGAGTTCGACGAGTCGCTCGCGGTGCCGCCGTTCGGCCTCGACGACGTGTCGGGACGCTTCCGGACGCGACTCGTCGACACGCTCCGGACGCACCCGGGCGTCGCGATCGTCGCGGTCGGCCCCGAGGACGCCGGCGACACCGACGGCGCCGATGACAGTGGCCCCGACGAGATCGAACGCGACGGCCTGACCGGCGACGAGGCGCCCCCGCCGGAGCCCGGACCGGCGACGCCGGCCAGCTCCGAGTTCCCCGCCGTCGCCTACGAGTCGTGCCTCACTCGCGATCAGTCGCGCGCGCTCTCGTCGCTGGAGCGGCTTCGCACGCCGGGCTCGGCCGTCGTGGTCGAGGCGGACCGCGGACGCGGGAAGTCGAGCGCCGCCGGCCTCGCCGCGGCGTCGCTCGCAGCGGCCGGCCGCGACGTGCTCGTCACGGCCCCGTCGTTCTCCGGCGCGAGCGCGCTGTTCGAGCGTGCCCGTGCCCTGATCGCAGACATCGATGCACACGTCTCGGTCGACGAGGAACGACGGATCGAGGTCGGGTCATCGGAGACCGGAGCGTCCGAGGACGCGACCGGCCGAGGCCGGATCCGCTATCTCCCGCCGGCGGCGGCGGCCGCCGCCGTCGGCGACGCGGACGTCGCGATCGTCGACGAGGCCGCCGCGCTCCCGGTCCGCGTGCTCGCGGACCTGCTCGCGGCGCCCGCGGCGGCGTTCGTCACGACCGTCCACGGCTACGAGGGCGCCGGGCGCGGCTTCTCGGTCCGCTTTCGCGATCATCTCGACGGGTCGGACCGCCGCGTGACCGACGTACGGATGGACGACCCGATCCGGTACGCCCGCGGCGATCCCGTCGAGGGGTGGGCGTTCCGCGCGCTCATGCTCGACGCCCGGCCCGCCGTCGACGCCGCGGTGGAGGACGCGGTGCCCGACACCGCCGACTACCGCGCCGTCGACGCGGACGACCTACTCGCCGACGAGCACCTGTTGTCGGAAGCGTTCGGGCTGCTCGTGCTCGCGCACTATCGCACCGAGCCGGACGACCTCGCGCGCCTGCTCGACGCGCCGAACCTCTCCGTGCGGGCGCTGACACACGAGGGGCACGTCGTCTCGGTCGCGCTGCTCGCGCGCGAGGGCGGGCTCGACGCGGCGACGCGGGAGGCGATGTACGACGGCGAGCGCGTCCGGGGCAACATGCTCCCGGACGTGCTGACGAGCCAGCTTCGCGACCCGGACGCGGCCGCGCCGACGGGGCTGCGGGTCATGCGTATCGCGACGCACCACGCCGTGCGGAGCCGCGGGCTCGGCTCGAAGCTGCTCGGCGAGATCGCTGACGAGGGTGGCGACGACGTGGACTACCTCGGCACCGGTTTCGGTGCGACACCCGAGATACTCGACTTCTGGGCCGAAAACGGCTACCGGACGGTTCACCTCGCGACCACGCGCAACGCCGCCAGCGGCGAGCACTCGGCGCTCATGGTGAACCCGACGAGCGACGACGGACGGGCGCTCGCGGGTCGACACGCGCGCTGGTTCCGCGAGCGGATCGGCGACGTCCTCTCGGACGCGCTGCGCGATCTCGATCCGGACGTGGTCCGCGCGGCGCTGTCCGCCTGCGACGCCGCAGGCGCCGCCGCTGTCGACATCTCCGAGTACGAGTGGCGTCTGACCGTCGCCGCGGCGTACGGGGCCGGCCTCGCGGACGCGGCGCCGCGGCCGGTCCGTCGGCTCGCGCTCGCACACCTGATCGATCGCGAGGCGGACCTCGGCGTTCGCGAGGAGCGTCTGCTCGTCCGGAAGATGCTGCAGGCGGGTGAGTGGGAGCGCGTCGCCGACGAACTCGGCTACGTCTCGACCGCCGAATGCATGCGAGATCTCGGCCGTGCCCTCCAGCCGCTGGTGGACCGCTACGGGGACGAGGCGGCGTTCGCCGAGCGCGACCGGTACGAGTAGCGCAGTGGTTGTCGAGGGCTCGCGGGAACTTATCCCCGCAGACCGCCAGACGTGATCTATGGTCGACCTCGTCATGCTCCTCGCGGTCGCGCTGCTCGTTGCCGGCGTCGTGGGGAGCGTCGTGCCCCTGGTCCCGGCGGGACCGCTCTCGGCCGCCGGCGTCCTCGTCTACTACTTCCTCGCGCCGCCGTCGGCGCCCTCGCTGGGGGTCGGCTGGGTCATCGTGTTCGTGCTCGTCGGGCTGGTCGCGTTCGCCGTCGAGCACCTCGGCGGCGCGCTCGCCTCGAAGGCCGGCGGCGCCGAGACGACGACGATGGTGCTCGCGGGCGTCGCGTCGCTCGCGCTGTTCTTCGTGCTCGGCCCGCTCGGCATCCTCGTCGGCACCGCCGTCGCCGTGCTGGGCGCCGAACTGTACGCCGGAAAGGAGCCGGTGGCAGCCGTCCGAGCCGCCGGCTACACGGTCGCCGGAATGCTCGCCTCGTCGGTCGCCCAACTCGCGTTGACGCTGTCGATCCTCGCCGGGTTCGTCGCGGTCGTGTTCGTTCTGTGAGGACGAACCCACCCTCGCGCTGTTCGATCCCCGGCGAGAGCGTCCCTTTGGACCGACGGCCGGGACCCCGACGGTGCCGATTCCAGCGGACTCAGCGCCGCGACTCGACGCCGAGCAGGTCTCGCGCCTCCGCCGGCGACGCGACGGGGCGACCCAGTTCCTCGGCGATCCGGGCCGCCCGCGCCACGAGCGCCTCGTTGGTCGCCAACTCTCCCTTTCGAAGGTAGCTGTTGTCCTCCAGCCCGACCCGGACGTGCCCGCCGAGGATCAGCGACTGCGTCGTCAGCGGGAGCTGATGCGGGCCGAACCCGATGACGTTGAACTCCGCGCCCGCGGGAAGCTGGTCGACCATCCGCTGGAGGTTCGCCGGCGACGGCGGCGCGAGCGTCCCCGGCCCGAAGATGAGGTTGAGGTACGGGGGGTCGGCGAGATCGTCGAGGATCCGGAACGCCTCGTTGAGGTGCCCGTTGTTGAACACCTCCAGCTCCGGCTTGATCCCCCGCTCGCGCATCTCCGCGTGGAGGCCGTCGATGGTGTCGCGGGTGTTCTCGCTCGTCAGGCGCCGGCCGCGGTTCATCGGTCCCATGTCGAGGCTCGCCATCTCGGGGGCGGGGTCCGTCCGCAGCGGCTCCGCGCGGAGGGCGTCCGGCGCGGCGGTGCCGCCCGTCGAGTGTTGGACGATCACGTCCTCGGTCGCGCCGCGGACGGCGTCGGTCACCGCCTGAAAGCGCTCGGTCGAAAAGGCGCGCTCGCCGTTCTCGCGGCGGGCGTGCAGGTGGACGACGGCGGCGCCGGTTTCCTCGACCGCCGCGGCCGCCTCGGCGATCTCTGCCGGCGTCTCCGGGAGGTCCGGGTGCGCCTCCTTCCCCTGAATCCCGCCCGTGAGCGCCGCCGTGATCACGACCGGTTTGCCGTCGAGGTACTCCTCGTAGGTCATTCGTCCCAATCCAGTCCCGCGTGCTCGCGGAAGATCTCGCAGTCAGATTTCGGGTCCAGTCCGTAGCGCTCGTTGCAGATGTCGGCGTGCACCGGCTGGACGAACTCGTCGGCGATCGCACAGAAGGCGCGGGCGGTGTCGAACGCCCGGTCGCCGTCCGATTCGCGGTATTCGAGGTGTGGACAGGCCATATGCGACGCACGGCACCCGGCGTCATCAAAGCGCGCGTCGGTGACGCCGGCGTCACCGGGCAGCCGACGACGACCCGAACCGGCTAGCACTCCGGTCGCTCACCCCAACACGACGCCCTCGAACCCGCCGGTGAGTACGACCTCGTCGCCGTCGCGGTAACAGACGATGTCCGCCTCGACCGCCGCGCGGTCGTCATCACCGTCGCCGTCGCGGTCGACGGACTCGACAGTGACCTCGCACCCGATCCGCTGGCCGGTGTAGACGGGCCGGTGGAAGTCGAACGTCATCGTCCGCGCGAGCACGTCGAGATCGCCGCCGATCTTCGTCGGCATCGTCGCCGTCAACAGTCCGTGGACGAGTAGTCGGCCGTTCTCGTCCGGAACCTCGTGGTGCTCGCCGCGGTCCTCCGAGAGGTCGGCGAACGCCTCCACCTCCTCGACGGTGAAGGTTCGCTCGTATCGTAGCGTCGTCCCCGGTGACGGCAGGTCGTCGGGATCCATGCTCGTCGCATCGGACGCCCGTGGTTTGGGCGTGTCGCCGCCGTCCGACGGACCGACCGTCGGCGACGATGGGGCCGACGGGACCCGTCGGTTAGGGGACGACCGCCTTCACGTCCCCCTCGCCAGCGCGGTTCACGACCGCGCGAACGGGGTCGCGGACGCCCGCGAGGTTGTCGCTGTCGCCGTCGAGGACGACCAGGCTGGCGGGACGGCCCTCCGCGAGCACGCCACAGTCGAGGCCCGCGACCTCGGCGGCGTTCGCGGTCGCCATCCGCAGCACCTCGACCGCGGAGGCGTCGGTGAGCTTGGCGGCGAACTCCATCTCGCGGAACATCGAGGGGCTGTTGAGCATCACGTTGTCCGTCCCGAGCGCGACGGTCGTGCGGTCGAGCAGCTCGCGGACGGGCGGCACGCCGACGCCCGTGACGAGGTTGGAGCGCGGGCAGACGACGACCGGCCACTGTGCGTCCGCGAGGCGGTCGAGGTGGGTCTCGTCCGGGTGGACCATGTGGACGATGTGGTCCGGGTCGAGATCCATCGCCGCCCCGACGTCGAGCGAGTCGCGCTCGCCGGCGTGGATTCCGAACAGCTTCCCCGCCCGGCGGGTGGCGTTTCGCTCGGCGTCGAAGTCGGCGTCGCGGGCGCCGCTGGCGCCGAATCCGGCGGCGAACGGGTGCTCCATCGCGTCGACCGTCTCGCGGCCGAGCACGACCGACTCGACCGGGAGGCCGTCGACCGCGGCCTCGATCGCCTCGACGCCGGCGACGCCGCCCTCGCGGAACTCCACGTGTGCGGTCGTCCCCGTCGCATGCATGTACCGAAGCGAGCGGCGCATCGCCGCGACCTTCTCCTCGGCGGGCGTGTCACGGAGGATCCGGTGTTTCAGTCCGTCCGGCGGCGCGACGAGTTCGTCGAGGTCGAGCCCGCGGCCGGCCTCCTTCGCGACGGAGTCGCCGATGTGCGTGTGGGCGTTGACGAACGCAGGGCAGACGATGTCGTCGCTGGCGACGGAGGCTTCCTCTATCGCCGCGATCGTTCCGTCCTCGACGACGAGGCGACCCTCGACGGCCTCGAAGTCGCGGCCGACGAGGATCGTCCCCTCGTAGGTAGTGACGCCCGCGGCGTCTGCGGCCTCCTCGTAGGTAGTGACGCCCGCGGCGTCTGCGGCCTCCTCGTCGGTCGATCGCCCGTCATCGCGGTTCATTCGCTCGCCCCCGCGGCGTCCGTCTCGAACTCGTCGAGCGTCGCGTGGACGCGCTGGCGCACGTCCGAGACGAGGGTCCCCTCGATGTCGAGCCCGAGCACGTCGACGGCCGCCTTCCCGACGCGGTCGGTTGCATCGGCGACGGTGTACACGCCCATGCGCCACTGCTGTTCCTGGGCGGTTCGCAGGGCGGTCACGAGCGGCGAGTGGTCGCCGAGCCGACGGACTTCGCCGCCGACGAGCACCTCCGAGGTCGACTCCGCCATCGACGGCTCCGCCGGCACGTCGAGGACGATCTCCGACGCGTCGACCGCGGCGCGCTCGGCGATATCGGCTTCCAGCTCCCGGACCGTCCCGTGGTCAGCCTCACGAAGCGCGGCGGGCGTGTCGTCGTACTCGGCCCAGACGGCGCGTTTGAACAGGTCTCGACGATCATACCGGTCGGCGAACGTCTCTGTTTCCGGTGTCATCCGCAGCGCGCTGATCAGGTCGTAGTCGTCCATCCGACGGACGCTGTCGGCGGAAATGTCCGGCGTCGCGATCAGGCGCTCGGTCGCCCGGCGGAGCATCGCCTTCGAGATCCGCGCGACTGGATGGGCGTACACGGTCGGCGTCATCAACGCGCGCGCCATCAACAGCGACTCTGCGGTCTGGACGTT
The DNA here is from genome assembly GCF_040025155.1 of Halobaculum rarum. Taxonomy (NCBI): domain Archaea; kingdom Methanobacteriati; phylum Methanobacteriota; class Halobacteria; order Halobacteriales; family Haloferacaceae; genus Halobaculum; species Halobaculum rarum. Next base: position 44,682 of record NZ_CP157275.1, read on the forward strand.
TCCCTCGTCGAGCACGAGGTCGCCGTCGGCGAACGTCAGCTCGCGGACGAGGCGCTCGTGGTCGATAGTGCCGTAGGGGACGCCGGTGTGGTGGGCGTCGCGCACCAGATAATCCATCCGGTCCACGTCGAGCTCGCCGGAGACCAACTGGCCGTACTGCCCCTCGCCGGCGATGAGTCCCGCGATCCGCTCGGGGTCGAGGTCGTGGTCGAGGAGCACCTCGCCGACCTCGGTGTCGACGAGCAGGTCCGTCACGTCGTCGTGGTACAGGCCGGTGTGGCGGTGGATCAGTTCCTCGACGTTGTGCGAGAACGGCGCGTGGCCGATGTCGTGCAGCAGCGCGGCCGCGCGGACGCGCTCCGCCTCGACACCCCCGACACCCAGCGAGTCGAGCGCGCGGTCGGCGAGGTGGTACACCCCCAGCGAGTGCTCGAAGCGGGTGTGGTTCGCGGAGGGATACACCAGCTTCACCGTCCCGAGTTGGGCGACCCGGCGGAGCCGCTGGACCGGCCCCGTATCGAGGAGATCCTCGGCGACCCCGTCCACGGAGATGTGGTCGTGGACGGAGTCCTTGATGGTCGTCATTGCGCCGGGGTTCGCCGGCATCGTTGATAAACTGTGGGCGACGCGGTCGGCGACGACCCGACCGAACCGCGTGCGGTGACGGCCGGCGGTCGTTCTCGAGTCAGTCCCGGATCGGCCCCGCCCGGACGCCGAGCACGTCCTCGGCCGCGGCCGCGACGGCGTCGGTGTGCTCGGCGGGCGCGTACACGCCCATCCGCCAGCCGGCGCGCTGGGCCGCCCGCAGCCCCGAGACGAGTTCGGAGGCGTCCTCGAGCCGCTGCGGGACGCCGTCGACGACGACGCGACTACCGGCCTCCGTGAACGTCGGCCGGCTGGGGACCTCAACGATCACCTCGTGGTCGTCGACGCCGGCGAGGTCGGCGATATCGCGCTCGGCCGCGCGCTCGTCGCCGTGACCGAGTTCGACCACGTCCGCCGGCGTTCCCGACAGGTCCGTCCAGACCGCTCGCTTGTACAGATCGCGGTACTCGATCCGTTCGCCGAGCGCGGGGACGTGCTCGCGCAGCGCGACGAGCAGATCGTGGTCGGCCATCCGACGGAACCGATCCACGCCGATCCCGGCGTCGGATTCGAGCAGCTGTTCGGAGGCCCGCTCCAGCATCGCGCCGGCGACGCGGGAGACGTGGTGGCGATAGACGGTCGCGTCCATCAGGGCCCTCGCGAGCAGCAGCGACTCGGCCGTCTGGACGTTACCTTCAGCGAGCACGAGCGAGCCGTCCCGGTAGGTGAGCTCGCGGATCAGCCGCTCGTGGTCGATGGTGCCGTAGGGGACGCCGGTGTGGTGGGCGTCGCGCACCAGGTAGTCCATCCGGTCCACGTCGAGTTCGCCGGAGACGAGCTGTCCCAGCTCGCCCTCCCCGCGGACGATCGCGGCGACGCGGTCGATCGAGAGCCCGTGCTCGCGGAGCACCTCGCCCGCGTCGGTATCGCCGAGGAGATCGCCGAGTTCGTCGTGATCGACGCCGGTGCGCCGGCGGATCACCTCTTCGGTCTGGTGGCCATACGGACCGTGACCCACGTCGTGAAGCAGGGCGGCGGCTCTGAGATGGCGTGCACGCTCGCCGTCGACGCCGAGATATTCGAGCGCACGGTCGGCGAGATGATACACGCCCAGCGAGTGCTCGAAGCGGGTGTGGGAGGCGGAGGGGTAGACGAGTCGGACGGTGGAGAGCTGCTTGATATGGCGCAGCCGCTGGAGGGTCCGCGTGTCGAGGAGGTCCTGCGCGACGGGGTCGAGGGTGATGTAGTCGTGGACGCTGTCCTTGATCGCCTTCATGCTGGATCGGTGGTGTGCGTGTCGCGTGTAGTGCTGTCGGTGTGGCGTGTGGGGCCGCGACGGCGCCGATGGTTGGCTCCGATCAGATCGGCACGCCCGGCTCCTCGTAGTCAGTCCCGAGGATCACCATCGTCTGCGACCGGTCGAACCCGTCCATCGTCGCGATCTGGCCGAACATCAGATCCCGCAGATCGTCGGTCGACTCGGCGTACACGCGCATCATCACGTCGTACTCGCCGGTCGTGAGGTGAACCTCGCGGACGCCTTCCACCGCCCGAAGCGTTTCGAGCGCCTCCTCCTCGTGTCCCTGCTGCACTCGCAGCCCGACGAACGCGGAGACGCCGTAGCCGAGCGCCTTCGGGTCGACCTCCGCGCGGTAACCCCGCAGTACGCCCGCCTCCTCCATGCGCGAGACGCGGTCGTGGACCGTCGCGCTCGACATGTCGATGCGGCGCGCGACCTCGCTGAACGGCGTCCGCGCGTCCTCCTGAAGGATTCGGAGGATATCCCGGTCGGTGTCGTCGAGTTCCATAGCGGGTTCTGCCGCCTCGGCACCTTTGCGGTTTGGGTTCCCGTGACGGAGGCTTCTTTATGTTGTACTGCCACAGCCTCGATACGACGTATGGCAGGGGTGGATCGGGGACAAAGCGAGATCATCGGGACGGTCCTCCTTACGGCGGTGTTGGTGATCGCGATGACCGGCATCGGGGTCGCCGTTCTCGGGTACCAAACCAGCCAGATCCAGTCTACTGAGCGCCCCGCTTCCTTCGAGACGACGCTGGAGTCGGACCGGCTTACACTCACGCACAGGGGCGGGACCGAGTACCCCCTTTCAGACCTTCTTCTCGTCCTTCGACAAGGCGACACTACGGTCCGCTACAACCTGGGAGACCCCACTGATCGCGAGGCTAGTGAGTTGGACGGAAATGCCGTGTTTGCCGGTGGCGAGTCGATCACGGTCTCACAGTCGTTCGTGGGCGACGTGCAGATCCGCCTCATCGACACGTCCACGAACGGCTACATCCTCTATGACGAGACGAAGACGATCGCTTCGACAGAGGTTGCCGTCGCGCCGACGATCGAGACGTTCGAGGTCAACGACACCAGCGTCGATGGGGACGCCTCCTTCGAGGTGACGTGGAACGCCACCGACCCGCAAGGCGATATTACGGAGGTAACGGTCGAACTCATCTCGGATGAGACGGTTGTGGACACGGCCACCACGTCGTTCTCACAGGTTGCCTCCACCGGCACGATCACGGATCCACTCTCGAATGCGAGCGGTGGCGGGCAGGTGTATACGATCCGTCTCACGGTCACCGATGCATTCGGCAACACCGCCAGCTCCAGTAAAGTCGATACTGCAGACAGCGACATCGGGCTGCGCCCACCAGAAATCGAGACGTTCCAGGCAACCGATACCAGTGCGGGTGGTGAAGTCTCGTATGAGTACACGTACAACGTCTCCGACCCCGATGGCGATCTCGTCGAAGTGTCGCTGGAACTCATCAAGGAGAGCTCCGGTGCCGTCCTCGACAACGTGACCGATACCTACGGCGAGGTGAACACCACGGGCACCCGGACGGGAACTCTCACCGACCCCGCCGGCAGCAAGAACGACAACGAGGAGTACCGGATCAACATCACGGCGAGTGATTTAGATGGCAACGACGTGACCGCCACTACCGTCGATGTCGCCGACGGCGACGGCACCTCGGGCGGGACGGGTTCACCTCCGACCATCGACAACTTGAGCGTGCGTGACACGACAGTCACGTTACAGCAGGGGAATAACGCTAACGTGTCATTCGAGGTGACGTGGCGTGCAAGTGACGCTGACGGGAACCTGGCGAACGCGACGCTCCAGTTGTTAAGTAAGAACGGAAAGCAGGTGTTGGATACGATCACCTACTCTAGCGGGTCGTTCTCCAGCGGGAGTGACACCGGCGAGCTCACTGGAACGCTCCGCGAGCCAAATGGGAAACAAGATCAGTACATCATTCGACTCGTCGTTTCAGACGACGAGGGGAAGACCGATACGCAGTCGGAACCGCATGTGGCTGACGGTGACGACAACGGCGATCCCCCATAGGTTCACGCCGGAATGTCGACGAAGTACGTCCCGCGCTCGCCATTGGCGAACACCAAGTCGATGACAAAGAAGTCGTCCTGGGAGAACTTCTCGCCGCCCGTATTTCTGATCGTGAGCGTGGTTTCGGTCTCGTTGCCGGGGAACCAGATCTCGGGGTCGAGCACGACGTTCGGTCCGAGAATCTCGAGTTGTGCGACGGTGTCGCCGTTCTGGTCGATGAGGTCCAACGGCCCAATGTCGCCGCCTGTGTCGCTGGGATTGTTGTAGAACGAAATCCGTGCTTCGGTGACGTTCGTGTCGCGGCTGGCGGTATTGTTGAATGTCACCTCCACCACGTCATTCGAGGGGCGCGCGAATCCGGTGATCGCCACATCGTTCGGGCCGATCGGATTGATCTCGACACCGCCAGCACCACGCGCACCGCCTGGCGGCGCGTCATTCAGCCCGACCGGTGCACAGTTCACTTCGATATCGCCGGCGCCGTCGATCGTGAGATTTCCATCGCTGACCGTCACGTTCTCGGGGTCGACATCCTCCTCAAGGAGTTGTTCCCATGTCTCCTCGCTCAGGCTCGTCGGGGTAGTCACGGTCGCTCCCTGGACTTCTCGGGTGCGCGTGAGCCCCGGGGTGGGTTCGACGGAAACGCTGGTACGTCCGGACTCGCTGAACGATGTGTTCAACGGATTGATGTTGACCGTGTCGCCCCGGACGAGTTGCTCGTCGGTCAGCACGATGTTTTGCCCGCTGAAGTTCAGATACAGGACTGTATTCTCATACACGAGCGTCGGATGGTCTCGATATTCGTTGTACCCCGGCGTGTACTCCAAGGTGCGCGTTTGGATCGGTGCGCCTGTCGGGCAGATCCCCGTAACCGCGGTGCCTGTCCCGTCAACGACGGTGACGGGCTGAGGCGGGCCTGTTCTCAGCGACCCGCTGACTGGCGGTGGATTGATGGCGAGGATCCGCGTCGGGTATGAGGTTCCGAGTTGGACGGTGGCGAACGTCGTAGTACCCTGCGTGTCGGCCTCCAGGATAGCATTCCGGAGCTCGAGCATATCCGTTTGCACCTCGAGGCTGTGGTCGAACTCTACCTGTTCGTTCTCCAGCGGGACGATCTGCGCTTGGTACATCGCTAACAACACCACTAGAAACCCAAAGAGGATCGTCGCCCCGATCAACGTGGAGACGCCACGGTCGGTTGATCCAGAAGACACGGTCTCTTGGTATACCCGTTGGACATCCTCTTATGTTGCTCGATACGTTCTACCGGATTGACACGCCGGATTCGGTGCCGAGGTGGGCAGTGTCTGGCCGGCGTTGCGTGTGAAGCTCATGGCGGTCCGTTTCTCGTTCGAGCACAGTCGTCACCGGGGCTGGTGTGCAGTCGAACAATGGGTAGTCGACGAATTCTGACGACAGTGGCCCGGGCGGAGTTGCTCTCTCCGTGACCGGCGCCGGATCGATCCGGACGCTACTCCCCAGCCACCGACCGGACCGCCCGCGCGGCCGCGAGCGCCTCCTCGTGCACGCCGCCGTTCGAGGCGACCAGTCCCGACGAGTCGTGGCGCCACGGGTCGCCGTCGAGATCCGTCACCGTCCCGCCGGCCGTCCGGACCATGTGGACGCCGGCGACCGTGTCCCAGGGGTTGCAGTCGACGTTCGTGATCGTCGCGTCGAGCGCGCCCTCGGCGACCATCGCGAGCGTCACCTGCGCCGAGCCGAACCGTCGCATGTCGCCGAAGCGTTCGACGATCTCGGCGCACGCGCGGGCGTACTCGTCGCGGGCATCGAAGTCCCACCAGACCGTCGGCGTCGCCGCCGCGGTCTCCGGATCCGTCCGGTCGCTGACGGTCACGCGCGTTCCGTTGCGGTACGTCGCGTCGGCGTCGGCGACGTACACGTCGTCCATCGCGGGCAGCGCGTTCGCGGCCGCGACGGGCTCGCCGTCGACGACGGCGGCGACGGCCGTCGCGAACGCCCTGATGTCGCGGACGTAGTTGTTCGTCCCGTCGATGGGGTCGATCACCCAGGCGGCGCCGGTGTCCGGTACCGCCTTCAGCTCGTCCTCCTCCTCGCCGACGATCGCGTCGTCCGGAAACGTCTCGCGGATCCGCTCGATGACGGCCCGCTGCCCCGCCCGGTCCGCCTCGGTCACCACGTCCGTCTTCCCGTCCTTGTGCTCCACATCGATGTCGTCGCGGAACCGCCCGTCCACGACGGCCGCCCCCGCCCGCGCGGCCGCCTCCGCGACCGCCGTCCGATCGGCCTCTTCGACGGATCCCTGCGCTGTCATGCGCACTCTCTCGGATACCAGCCCGGAATAGCCGTCGGTTCCGGACGGCGCGTCAGTTCCGGATAGCGGGTTGCCGCCGCGACTGAGGACCCGGAGCACCGACTGGCGCGCGGCTGCAGGGTCGCTTCCCCCGCGGGAGTTTTATTCTCACGTGTAGCAACCTCCTGAACGTGCCCGACGACGACGAGGACGAGGCGCGCGACACGACCCGCCTTCCGGCGCCCGCGGATCCGGGCGATCATCCGGCGGACGTCGAGTCGGTGCTCACGCAGTTAGTCGAGTCGGCTCGCGTCGCCGTCCGCGAGGGACGTCCCGAGGACGCCGTCGCCGCCGTCGAGACGGTTCGAACCCTCGCTCGAACCAAGCTGTCCGACGACGAGCACACGCAACGGCTCGTCCACGGCTGTGATCGCGTCGCCGACCTCGCCGCCGACGATCCTCCCGTCGCGATTGAGTACCTCAACGCGATGCGCAGACGACTTCCGTGAGATGCGCGTGGGGCCGGATCGACAACTCGAGCGCGAGTAGCGCTTCGGATTCAACCGGCGATATCGGCCGTGAGCGGCCGCGAGGACTGTTTACTCGAATACGACTCAGACCGAACTTAAGGCGCAGTACGTGGACGTATCGTGTATGCGCCCAGGCGAGGCGGTCAGACAGATCGAGTACGTCATCGACGCGACGACGACGGACGGCGGCCGACGCTGTGCGGCCGGCTATCGTCCGGCGTTCGAGCGCGTCCACGCCGCCGGGGACGGCGACGACGTCGCCGACCTCGCGACCCTCCTCGGCGACGAGGTTCGCGACGGCGCGCGTCCGGATCCGGCGGCCGCCGGCCGCGTCGCCGACGAACTGCTCGGCGTCGCGACCGACGGCGGAGCGTAACGACACCGCCGACGACAGCGGAGCCCCTTCTCATACCTCGCAGTCGGGAGAGCCACGGCTTCGGGAGTACTGGTGTCGGCTTCGAAGTGAGTTTTGCGAGGGAAGAGCGCTCCGCGAGCGTCTTCCGCATCACGGGGGTGGACCCCGGCGATGCGAGGGAAGGGATTTGAACCCTTGGACCTCTACAGGAGCGGATCTTGAGTCCGCCGCCGTTTCCGAGCTTGGCTACCCTCGCACGCAGTTCCGGGGACGATTCCCCGGCGGGTTAATGCTCCGATTTTCGACGGGGGCCGACGCGTCAGCGTCCCCGCCGCGGTGCGGACCCCGCCTGCCGCAGCGACATGTACAACACGGTCCCGAACGAGCCCAAGAGGAGTCCGAACTCCACCCCGTCGGGGCTCCCGCCGTCGCCCGCGAGAAACAGGAGGAAACTCGCGCCCGCGGCGGCGAGCGCGAGCGCGTACAGCACGGCCGGGCGCGCCCCCGGGTCGCTCAGCACGCGCCACGTCCGGACCGCGTCGTGTCGGGCTCGTCTGCCGACCGACCGCACCCACGCCGCCACTCGTCGCAGTAGAGCCATCAGGTACGCGTCCCTCGGCGCCGACGACGTAAAACCGTTCGTCGGGTTCCACGCCCGCGGCGATACACCGTCCCGATCGATGGTCCGTCGCGGCGATGGTGTTACGACCGTCGCGCGCGGATCCGACGACATGGACGACCACACGCGCGATCTGAGCGTCGCGCCGCCGTTGGGGAACCCGACCGGATGGCGCGCCGACGAGCGCGTCTGGGAGCACGCCACCCTCCGGCGGGCCACCGAACACGGTGTGCGGCTGTTCAACGCCGGCGACTACCACGAGTCGCACGATTGCTTCGAGGACGAGTGGTACAACTACGGCGGCGGCTCGGTCGAGAGCGCGTTCCTCCACGGGATGGTCCAGGTCGCCGCCGGGGCGTACAAGCACGTCGACTTCGAGAACGACGACGGCATGCGCAGCCTCTTCGAGACGGCGCTGCAGTACCTTCACGGGGTTCCGGGCGACTTCTACGGCGTCGCCGTCGACGACGTGCGCGAGACCCTCCGCCGCGCGCTCGAGGACCCGGCCGTCCTCGACGGCTGGGAGATAGCACTCGACGGCCAGCGCGCGACCGCCTACGAGGCGGACTACGAGTACGTCGAGTCGCTGGAGCACTAACTGAGGGGCGGCGTCCTGTTCCGGCTGTCTCGCCCAGATGCCACCCTCAACGGCCGCGACCCCCGCGCTTTTCGCCACGCGGGCGGACCGACCGACATGGACGGATTCGACCTGCTCTGTGATCTCACGGAGTCCCACGGCCCCGTCGGCTTCGAGACGGAACCGCGCGAACTCGTCGTCGACGAACTCGACGGGCACGTCGATCGCCTCCGGACCGACCCCATGGGCAACGTCGTCGGCACCGTCGAGAGCGACGGGGACGGCCCGGAACTCCTGATCGCCGCGCATATGGACGAGATCGGGTTCATGGTTCGCCACGTCGACGACGACGGGTTCGTCCGAGTGAGCCCGCTCGGCGGCTGGAACCCGGAGATCCTCCGCTCGGCCCGGGTCCGAGTCCACGCCGACGCGGGTGAGGATCCGATCGACGGCGTCATCGGCGCGATCCCGGCACACGTCCGCGACACCGAGTCCGAGCAGGACGTCGAGGACGTCGCGATCGACCTCGGCCTCGACGGCGAGACAGCACACGAGCGCGTCGCCGTCGGCGACGTGGTGACGATGCGCGCGCCGACCGAGCGCATCGGCGAATGCGTGAGCGGCAAGGCGCTCGACGACCGCGCGGGCGTGTGGGCGGTGGTCCGGGCGGCCGCCCGGGCCGACCCGGATGCGACGGTCCACTACGTCGCGACCACGCAGGAGGAGGTCGGCCTCCGCGGGGCCGAGGGCGTCGGCGTCGACATCGACCCGGACGTGGCGATCGCGGTCGACGGGACGCTCGAACGGGCAGTCCCCGGCGTCGACGCCGCCGACCGCGTGACGACGCTCGGCGGCGGCGTCGCGATCAAGCGCAAGGACGCGACCGTCGTGCCGACGCCGGCGGTCGTCGATCGGCTGGAGGCGCTCGCGGACGACCGCGGCGTGCCGTTCCAGCGCGAGGTAGCCGCGAACATCGGCACCGACACGGGCGCGCTCCAGACGGCCGCGGGGTCGACGCCGGTCGGCGCCGTCTCGATCCCGGTGCGGTACCACCACTCGACGGTCGAAACCGCCCATGTCGACGACCTCGCGGCGACGGTCGACCTGCTCGTCGCGGTCGCCGAGGCCGGAGCGGCGGGGCTGTGGCCCGGTGGTGCCGACGCCGCGACCGTCGACGGCGACGACCGCCCCTCGAAGTCCTAACGGGACGGCTCCGGAACCGCGCCGCTCAAATGCGTTCCCGATCCACAACCGATATGCAAGTCTACCAGCTCGGCGAGGGCGTTCCCGAGGTGGCCGTCGTCGCCGGTATCCACGGCGACGAGCCGTGCGGCCCGCGGGCCGTCGACCGGCTGCTCGCGGCCGCCCCCGACGTGGAGCGTCCGGTGAAGCTGATCGTCGCGAACGAGGCGGCCCTCGAGGCGGGCGTCCGCTACACCGAGGAGGACCTGAACCGCGCGTTCCCCGGCGACCCGAACGGCGACACCCACGAATCGCAGCTGGCACACCACCTCCTGGCCGAACTCGAGGGGTGCACGGTGCTCGCGCTCCACTCGACACAGTCGACCGACGAGCCGTTCGCGGTCGCCGAGACCGTCGACGAGATCGCCCGCGCCATCGTCCCGCATCTCTCGGTAACGAAGCTGCTGCAGACGGAGGGGCTCGCCGAGGGGCGGCTCATCCAGCATCCGCACACGATCGAGGTCGAATGCGGCCTGCAGGGGACCGAAGCAGCCGCCGAAAACGGCTATCGACTGGTACGCGGGTTCCTCGCCGCGACCGGTGCGCTTCCGGTTTCGGCGTCCGTGGATACCGGCGCCGAGCCCGCTGCCGACGGCGGATATCCCGAAGACGAGCGGTGTGCGGACCCGAACGCAGCGGTCGACGTGTTCGAACTCATCGATCCCGTGCCGAAGCCCGAAGCCGAGGAGTACGAGGTGTTCGTCGAGAACTTCACCGAGGTGGCCGTCGGCGAGCGGTTCGCCGCCGCCGACGGCGAGGTGTTCACCGCCGACGAGTCGTTCTATCCGGCGCTGATGTCACCGTACGGCTACGCCGACGTGTTCGGCTACGCGGCCGACCGCGCCGGCGTGCTCACCGACTGGTCCGTGTAGGCGTCGGGGCGCTCCGACTCAGATCTCGTCGTCCAGATCCTCGAGCTCCTCGATCGGTTCGAGATCGTCGCTCAACAGCTTCTTCGCGCCGACGGCGAGGGCGACGAGCACCGCCACGACCACGAGGACCCCCACGGCTTTGCCGAGTCCGGACGACTCGTCCTCCTCGTCCGCGTCGCCCGCGTCGAGGGCGTCTGCCCCGTCGCTCCCGCCACTCCTGCTCCCGATCGAGGAGGGGCCGATGTCGATCCCGTCGTGGAAGTGCAGCTCGAACAGCGTGAAGTCCGACATACCGGATCGTTCGTTCGGTAACGTGTTATTGGTTTGGATCGTGTCATCCCGCTGCAGGCCGTCCCGATCCCCGTCCGGCAGTCCGTCCGCGTCGACCGGCGCCTTCATTGGCGAGGATCACCGGACCATCGGTATGGACGCACCTCGCAGGGAATTTCTCGACGACCTTCTCACCACCCCCTCCCCATCGGGGTTCGAAACCGACGGACAGCGCGTCTGGGTCGACTACGTCCGGCAGTTCGCCGACGACGTGTGGACCGACGCCTACGGCAACGCCGTCGCGGTCCACGAGGGGGGCGGCGACGGTCCCCGGATCGCGTTCACCGGCCACGCCGACGAGATCGGGTTCATGGTCCGCCGGATCACCGACGACGGCTTCCTCCGGCTCACTCGCGTCGGCGGCTCGGATCGGACCGTCTCGAAGGGCCAACACGTCACAGTTCACGCCAACGACGAGCCCGTCCAGGGCGTGATCGGCCAGACCGCCATCCATCTCCGGAACCGTGACGACGACGAGATCGAGGACGTGGCCGAACAGTTCGTCGACGTCGGCGCCGCGGACGAGGCCGAGGCGAGGGAACTGGTCGAGGTCGGTGACCCGGTGACGTTCTCCTCGACGGTCCACGACCTCCACGGCGACCGGATCTCCGCACGCGGGATGGACAACCGCGTGGGCACGTGGGCCGTCGCCGAGGGGCTCCGGCACGCGGTCGAGGCGGACGTCGACGCGACGGTGTACGCCGTCTCGACCGTTCAGGAGGAGGTCGGACTCAACGGCGCGGAGATGATCGGCTTCGACCTCGACCCGGACGTGGCCGTGGCCGCGGACGTGACCCACGCGACGGACAACCCCGACGTGAACGACGAGTACCGCGGACCGGTCGAACTCGGCGCCGGGCCGGTCATCGCCCGCGGCTCCACGAACCATCCCCGCGTCGTCAAGTTGGCGCGCGCGGCCGCCGAGACCGAGGGTATCGACTCCCAGCTTCAGGCGGCGGGCATCCGCACCGGGACCGACGCCGACGCGTTCTTCACCAGCCGCGGGGGGATCCCCTCGCTGAACGTCGGCATCCCGAACCGGTACATGCACACGCCCGTGGAGGTGATCGACACCGCCGACCTCGTCGCCGTCGCGGACCTGTTCGGCGCCATGGCCGCCCGCACGCCCGACTACGCGCCGTTCACTGTCGACATCTGATCTCCGGGCGACGGCGCTTGCTTGCGGCGGAAGTCGCACCGCGGGGGACGCCAGTCACGGTCGATCCCACTCGTAGAACCACCACGCTGCGCCCAACAGCAACAGCCCGGCTCCGAACGCCGAGGTCGCCGGCTCCGGGAACACGAACAGTAGAAACCCGACGACGAGGACGGTCGTCGGGGCGATATCGTCCGACAGCGATGACCAGGAGAGATCCATCGGATGGTATGTCGGAGCCGACATACTTGTCGGTTTCCGCCGTTCCCGCGTCGGTGGGGTCGGCCGGTAGTTCCGGTCCGGATCGATCGACTACTGCTGCCGCAGTTCGATCTCTTGGCCCTCGACGTCCTCGAAGGCGGCGACGAGGCCGCCGACGCTCACGCGGCCGCCGTCGGGGTCGTCGACCGTGAACGAGGCGACCTGCTCGGAGGCGTCGTACTCGTAGTCGACGACGGGGCCCTCGACGCGGATCTCGTTTCCGGTCTCCACGTCTCGGCCGGAGATCGTCGCCTCGAACTCGCCGCCGACCTCGTGGAGGTCCTTCACCGCCCGACGGATGGACGCGTACGTGCGGGGGAACGGGCGCTCCTCGGCGTCCGTCGCGACGGTCTCGGCGGTGGACCACAGGACGGTTCCGAAGAAGCCGCTCACGAGGAAGCCCAGCGCCGAGCGGTTGAAGATGACGCCGTAGCGGTCGCGGTCGTCGCGGAGGGCGTCCTGCGTCGCGTACACCGAGTACTCGCCGTCGGCGACCGCGATGACGGGCGTCGTGATCCCGCGACGGCTCCGCGTTTCGGTCGCGACCGCGTCGTAGTCGAACTCCGCGGGCGACGGGGCCCGCGAGGCCGGCGTCACGAGCAACTCGACGGCGACGCCGTCGTCGACGCGGCGCTCGAGCGCATCGCGGAACCGACGGAGCAGGTCCGGCGTCAGCGAAACGGCCAGTTCGTACTCGGCCGACTCGATCACCTCCTCGAGATACCGGAGGATCGTCGAGCGCGACTTCACCAGCGACACCGCCTCAGTGTCCCGGGTCGGGGCGGTGTAGCGCGCCTCCAGTTCGTCCACCATCTCCGACAACGACGAGCGGATGTCCCCGAACGCTTCGTCGGGGTCGACCGCGACGATCTTCATCGGGCGCGACTCCCGGAGCTCCACCAGACCACGGTCCGAGAGGCTCCGGACCGTGTCGTACACGCGCGGCTGCGGGATGTCGGTCTCGGTGGCGATCTCCGACGCCGTGAGTTCGCCGTGCTCCAACACCGCGAGGTAGGCGTCGATCTCGTACTCTCCGAGATTGAACCGCTCGCCGACCCGCTCCATCGTCGTCCTGAGATCGTCGGTCATACCTCCCTGTTTGCATCCGTCCCTAAGGGTTTTACTGAAGAACGAGTAGTACCCGTTTTCGAAAGGAGGTATGTTCGTGTCGGTCGGAGCACGGCATACTCCCCGGGTGGCACCCCGACTACATGAACATCCGGTCGGCCGGCTGTTCCTCGTCGGCGTGTTCCTCGAGTCGTTCGGCGAGGGTCCGGTAATACTCGCCGATCTGGTACGCGAACGCTTCGAGGGGACCGGTGTCGACGCCCAGCTCGTACACCTCCTCGACCGCCTCGACGAGCCGGACCGCTGCGTCGACGTCCGGGACCTGGGGGTGAACGGGCGTGACGTACACACAGCCGCGGAGATCGGACTCCATCGATCGAGCCATCAACGCCGCGTTCGTCCCGTCGAGAAAGCCGTTCGTCATCGGTTGGACGGTACCCGGATCCGCCGTGTCGGGCGTATCTGGTGCAGCAACTTCGGCGGGTTCGTCACCGGCGGCGGGATCCTTACTGGCGGCGGGTTCGTCACCGGTGGCGGGATCCTCACTGGCGGCTGGGTCCTCACTGACGGCGGGTTCGTCGTCGGGGAAGTGTTCGGCCCGGTAGTCGTCGCTGGCGACGTAGAACGCGCGGTGTTCCGCCGGGCCGTGCGGGAACGGCGCCCCCGACAGGACGGCGATCTCGTCGACGTTCGCCCGTTCGGTCCAGTCAAGGATGGTTCGCGAGAACGGCTCCGCGAGCGAGTTCGGAACGAACAGTTCCCCAACGAGGAACGTCACGTCGAGATCATCCCGGGAGAACAACCGTGTGGGATGTCGTGGGCGCCCGTTCTCGAACGGCGTGATCGTCGGGAGCCCCTCCGCGCCGAGGTGTCCGGTCTGTTCGAGTTCGAGGTGGTCGACGAGGAAGTCGGCGGCGGTCAGGCCCGCGAGACCGTACTGGGAGAACCCCGCGATGACGGTGCTTGCGGGCTCGCGGTCGGTCGCGACGTGGAACGTCGTCGGCTCGGTGTGACGGCTCATGTCACTGGATACGGTCGATTCCGTGTTAGCAGTACCGGGCATTCCGGCCCGGAGTCGATCGGTCACGCGGCGGTCGCCGCGCCGATCACGTGAGGGGAACGCTTTTTCGGGCCGGCGCCGACCCCCGCGGTATGCACTCGGGGACGACCGCGGTGATCGCGACCGTGACGCCGCTCGCGTCGGCCGTCACGAACCTGTTGGACGGGCTAGCCGACGCGTACCAGTCGGCGCTCGCCGTTCCCGGGGTCGCTATCGCCGTGGTCGTCCTGTTCCTCGCGTTCGGAGCGGTCGTCTCCACGTACGCCCTCCGCCTGCTGGGACGGCCCGTCGCCCGCCGGTTCGCACGCGAGTCGGTCGCGCACGTCGTTCTCAGGGGGATCCGCTTGGTGGTCATCCTGCTGTTCGGCGCGGCGGGCCTCTCCGCGGCGGGCGTGGAGTTGGGCAATATCGTCCTCTCGGTCACGGTGTTCTCGGCTGTCGTCGCCGTCGTCCTCGCCCCGATCGTGGGGTCGATCATCAGCGGCGTGTTCGTGCTCGCCGACCAGCCGTTCGAGATCGGCGACATGGTGGAACTCCCGGACGGAACGCGGGGCTTCGTCGACGACATCACCCTCCGCTACACGAAGGTGTTCACCGTCGACAACACCTTCGAGGTGATCCCCAACTCCTACATCCGCGACCATCGCGTCACGAACCTCTCGGCCGAGGACGAGCGCACGCGGCTCACGCTCCCGGTCGTCGTGACCTATGAGTCCGACATCAAACGCGCGCGGAGCCTGATCGAGCGCGCGGGCGCGTCCTGTGAGACGGTCATCGAGGGCGGACCGGACATCCGGATCGGCGTCGCGCGCTACCCCGCGAGGCCGACCTGCTACATCGACGCCTACGGCGACCACGGCGTCGAACTCAAGCTGCGCTACTGGGCGAAGAACCCGTTCAAGCCGCTGACCGTCCGGTCGCAGGTCCAGACCGCCGTCTGGGACATCCTCGAGGCCGACGACTCCATCGACGTGGAGTTCGCCTACCCCCACAGCCACCTCGTGTTCGACGACACGAGCGGCGTCGCACAGGTGGCGATGCGCGACGAGGGCGGCGTCTCACACGAGCGCGCAACCCACGAGTCACACACCGCGGCGGGGGAAGGCGGCGCCGCCGACGGCGCGGGCTCGGGACCTGAAGAGAACTGAGCGTCCGCGGGCGTTACTCCTGCAGTTCGAACGCGACCACGACCTCCGCCTGATACTGTCGCCCGTCCACGGAGGCGACCTCGACCCCGAACTCCTCCACCTCGACCCAGTGGACCTCGTCCAGCGTCTCCTCGGCGCGGTCGATCGCGTCGTCGGTGGCATCGTCGAAACTCTCTGTGCTCCGGCCGATCAGCGTGATCTTCTTGAAGACCATCTCACACGTCCGCTCTCCGCCGGGGCCCAAAAAAGTATCCGCGAGCGCGGTTCGCCCCCGAGGAATCCGGACCCAGACACACACCGTACCGGCGGCGTCGCGCCGGATCGTCCCGTCAGCGCGTACCGCGACGCCGGTCGATCCGCTCGGTCACCGCGCCGGCCACGTCGGTGAGGTGGGCGGTCCCCCAGACGGCGACGATCACGGCCCCGACCAGATCGAACACGAGGTCGTAGATCGTGTCCTCCAGCCCGTACTGGGTGAGCACGCTCCCGGAGCCGAGGGCGGCCGCGGCGCCGCCGATAGCGAACTCCAGCACTTCCCAGAACACGCCGAACGCGGCGACGAAGACCAGGATGAACACGAACATGAACCGCGGCGGGAGGTACACGTCCTCGGTGTGTTCGTCGATGGCCCGGGCGACGGTGTAGCCCACCGCCGCGACGACTGACGCCGACAGCGCGTGGGTGATGTGGTCCCAAAACGGGATCGGACTCCCGTCGGCGTAGAGGTTCCCGGTCAGTCCCGGCACCCCGGCGACGCCGAGCGCGTGTAGGAAGACGGCCGAGGTGATCCACAGCGTCAATCCGGCGTCCATCGGGAGGTCGTACTCGCGCTCCAGTGCCGCCGGGAGGAACGTCACCCCGAGCGCGACGAGGCCGTTGACGATCAGCCCCGTCGAGCCGCGCTCGATCCCGATCCCGAGGAACATCACCATCAGCACTTGCATGGCCCGGGTCGCTTGCTCCTGTCGCTCGGGTGATATCCCGACCAGGTCGCGGACTTTCACGCCTTGGTCACCTCGACGTCGACCCGATCGGCCCCCGCGGCGCGGCGACGGAAGTAGTACTCGAACAGCAAGCCGGCGAGGACGCCCGCGACGGTGGCCGCGACGAAGTCCCACATCATCGCCGTCTCGATCGCGTGTTCGGGACGCCCGTCGAGCATGTGCCGGGTGCCCAGAAGCGTGTCCGAAAAGTACCTGACGACCGCCCACACGCCCGCCGCGGCCATTGTCGCGATAGTCACGAAGAAGACGGCGAACGAGTGTGTCATGCGGACGGGAGTGAATACGTTCAGCTCGACGGCGACGATGAGTGCGACCGTCGCCACCGCGAGATACGTCGTCACCCGCCCGGAGAACGTGATCCCGCCGACGGTCTCCCCGACGATCAGCGTCCGGCCAACCGCCGGGAGCGATGCAAGCGCCAGCACCTCCCACGGCAGCATCGCGGTCGCGTTACGGAACACGACCGGAGGCACGACGGCGACGGCAACCAGCGCGAGCACGAGCGCTCCCCACACCTGTTCCCCCGAGACCAACTCTATCGCTCCGCTGACCGCGATGAACGCGAGGACCGCCCAGCCGATCACCGCGTTCGCCCGCCGGTCCTTGACGACGGTACGGAGTCCCGACTGCGTCATGGAACCCGCTATGCGGTGGCGGGGTGTAAAAGGGTCGACCCGCGTCTCGGGGTGGAGCCCCCTCCTCCGGATGCTCAGGCGATGCCCGCGAGGTACGCGAGCAGGTAGCCCAGCCACGCGAACGTCACCGCGGTCAACCCGGTGAACAGGGCGCGCTCGGCACCCGGGCGGGCGAACTCCGGCGAGAGCGCCGCGCGCCCCCGGCGGCGGATCCGCACCGGCGCGATCCCGACCGCGCCGACAGCCAGCACCGAGAAGACGAACGGGTACGAGAGGTCGAGCGTCGGCGCCGGAATGAGGAACGCGCCGGCGGCGTAGCCCGCGCCCGCGACGGCGAGCGGGTCGACCCGACGCGGAATATCGAGCACCCGGTTCGGCCGCCCGTCTCGTTCGGCACGGAGGCGGCTCCACACCAGCGCGGCCGCCCAGATGGTCGCCAATTCCAGCGCGAAGGTGCCCAGCAGATGAAGCGTCGGGTCCGCCGACAATGCCACCCGGGCGGTCACCACGTCGGCGGAGAGGGGGTAGAGGAACGCCGGCGGCTCCCCGGTGAACAGGTCGCCGAAGGGATGTGAGGCGAGGCCGGCGAGCGCGAGCGCGAACGTCGCCCGCGGCGTCAGGTCGGTCCGTCGCCGGACCCCCTCCGCCAGCGCGAGCGCGGTGGCGACGAAGGCGACCGTGACGAACGTGCCCAGCGCGCCGCTGACGGTCGCCGTAACCGCGACCAGCCCGGCGACGAGCGCGAGCGCGACAGCCCTGGCGCTCGCGCGGCCGTCGACCCACGCCGCGGCCGCGAGTGCGACGACGGGGGCGACGACCAGCGAGTGGGTCACCGCACGGTGGACGAGGTTCCCGGTCGACCAGAACGACTCGGCGAGTCCGAGCGCACCACCGCCGGCGCCGAACCCGGAGACGACGCCCACGAGCGCATAGCCGATGTCGACGTCGGGCGCGGCGGCGAACAGCGCCGCGACGACGCCGAACGTGAGCGCACGCGCGGGTCGCTCGCCGAGTCGGCGAGCGACGAGCGCGACGAGCGCGAACGCCGCAAGCGCGTGTCCCACAAACATAGGGAGTACTACCACCTCATCGGATTTAAACTCGCGGCAGAAACCATGACATGGTAACACGGCACAACTCGCCGAAGAGCTGATCGCGGCCGGGGCGACGATCGAGCCTCCCGTCACGCTCCGTCCGGAGTCGGCTCGGTCAGTCGCCCGCGGGTGACGGAGTCTCCTGATCTGTCACGGTATCGCCGATCTTCGTCCACTTCTTTTCGATCTCGGCGTTCCCGCGGACGACGGTGTCGTCGTCGACCGTGAGACGGGTCTTGCGCAGCTCGATCGACTGTACGACGCCGGTCGTACCGCCGATGTCGACGGTGTCGCCGGGGTTGAAGTCCACGTCACGCAGGAGATAGACGCCGGCGACGGCGTCGGCGATCATGTTGGAGGTGGCGTACGAGACCCCCAGCGCGAGAAAGCCCGCGGCGGTACCCAACGAGGTGGCGATGCCATCGAGCCCCACGACCGAGAGGAACGACAGCCCCACCCCGAACCACAGGAACACGGCGACGATGGTCGCGACGAACTGCCGGTAGACGGGCGACTCACCCGGCACCGTCCGTCGCAGCGCCGCACGCACGAGGGTCATGATCACCTTGACGCCGACACCGGCGATCATCAGGAAGACGATCCCGGCGATGATGTCCGGGAGCGCCTCGGAGACGTCCGCCACGAAGCGGTTGAGCGCCTCGGTGACGAGTCCGCGGGGCGACTGAAGAGGAAGCGTCGTCGACATGGGGCCGAATCCGGCCGGACGGGACTTAGTAGCCGCGGCAGTGCGACGGCGACGGTCGCCTCGGGGACGCTGTTCTTCTGGGCGGCTCGCCCACAAGCTCGCCGTCGTCTCGCTCCCTTCGGTCGCTTTGGGGACGCTATTCTTCTGGGCGGCTCGGCCCATAGACCTCGCCGCCGTGTCGCCGTCGTCTCGCTCCCTTCGGTCGCTCGACGACGCTACTCGTGGGCGGCGTCCCACTCATCGGGCTTGCGCATGTTGCCGCACTCGTTGCACTCGATGCGCCCCATCGAGTCCATCGCGTTGTTCACCGTCTCGCAGTTCCCGCAGAAGTATCCCCATCTGGTCTCGCCGGCATCGTCGACGTACACGTGGTAAAACGGTGCCTTCGAGCCGCGCTCGCCGCCGGCACGGTTGACGTACAGCTCGCCCGCGGCCGTTTCGACGGGATCGAGAGTCATACCCTACGGAGGCGACGCCGGCTGTTAAACCGTCTGGGTCGATCCTGACCCGGCAACGAAGGAGACCCGACCGGGCAGTGATCGGTGTCGACGCTGCTCGCGATAGCTCTACGGGCAGTCGAGGCGCTTCACGTCCGGAACGACTCGCCGCAGCCGCACTCCGCCTCCACGTTCGGGTTCTCGACGGTGAAGCCCGCCGCCTGCAGCCCGGACTCGTAATCGAGCGTCGACCCGCCGATGTAGTTCATCGACGCCGGGTCGACGAACACGCGCAGGCCGTGCTGTTCGGTCACGCGATCGTCCTCCTCGGGCTCGGTGTCGAAGCGCATGCCGTACGACAGTCCCGCGCAGCCGCCCTGCTGGACGAACAGGCGCAGGCCGCTGATATCCACGTCCATACCCTCGCCCTCCATGAGCGAGACCGCCTCTTCCGCTGCTGCCGGTGTGACCGTGACGGCGGTGTCGAGCTCGCCCCCTCCGGACGCGTCAGTACTCATGTGTAGTGGATCCCGGTACTCGGGTAAAACCTTGACGCCGACTCACACGGTTCGCCGGAATCGTGGTCGACACCGGCGCGTTATTCCCCGTCCTCGAAGCGCGTCCGGACGCTCTCGGCGTGCGCCTCCAGCCCCTCGGCCTCCGCGAGCGTCGTCACCGTCTCCGAGAGGTCGCGAAGGCCGTCCTCCGAGAGCCGCTGAACGGTCGACGAGCGCAGGAACGTGTCCGTCGACAGCCCGCCGAACGCCTTCGCGCCGCCGTTCGTCGGCAGCACGTGGTTCGTCCCGGAGGCGTAATCGCCGGCGGCGACGGGCGTGAAGCGGCCGAGGAACGCCGAGCCGACGTTCGATATCCGGTCGAGCAGCGCCTCGTCGTCGTCGGCCTGGATCGAGAGGTGTTCGGCGGCGTACTCCTCGGCGAACAGCACCGCCTCGGACATCGAGCGGGCGACGAGCACGCCGGAGGCGTCGTTGTCGAGGGCGGATTCGATCGTCTCAGTCCGCTCTCGCTCGGGCGTCCGCGCGTCGATCTCCGCACAGACGGCGTCGGCCGTGGCCTCGTCGTCCGTCACCGCCACCACGGAGGCGTTCGGGTCGTGCTCCGCCTGCGCGATCAGGTCGGCGGCGACCGCCGCGGGATCGGCCGTGTCGTCCGCGAGCACCAGCACCTCGGAGGGACCGGCGAGGAAGTCGATCTCCACGTCGCCGCGGACCTCTGCCTTCGCCGCGGTGACCCACTTGTTGCCCGGGCCGACGACCTTCCGCACGCGTGTCACCGTCTCGGTGCCGTACGCGAGCGCGGCGACGCCCTGGGCGCCGCCGACGGAGTAGACGGCGTCGGCGCCGGCCTCGTGAATCGCCGCCAGCGTCGCGGGGTTGATCTCCTCGGCGGGCGGGGTCACGACGGCGACGTGGTCGACACCGGCCACCGTCGCCGGCACGACGCCCATGATCGCCGACGACGGGTACGCGGCGGTGCCGCCGGGGACGTACACGCCGACGCGGTCGAGCGGCCGGAAGCGCTTGCCCAGCACGCGACCGTCGTCGAACTCGCGGGTCCAGTCCTCCGGCAGTTGCGCCTCGTGGAACTCGCGGACGTTCGCGATCGACTCGCGGATCGCCGCGAGCACGTCGTCGTCGACGGCGTCGACCGCGCGCTCGGCCCCGTCGGTGATGTCGATGTTCGCCACCTCGACGCCGTCGAACTCGCGGGAGAACTCCCGCACTGCGGCGTCGCCCTCGTCGCGGACGCGCTCGACGATGTCGCGCACGTCCCCGCGGACGGCGTCGACGCCGGCGTCGCGCTCGAAGAACGCCCGCCGCTCGTCCGGCGAGAGGTCGGCGACCTGTCTCGGATCCATGTGCGTGTTCTGGAGGGCCGGGGGTAAACCGTTCCCGGAACGCGTATCCGGGTCGCGCCGGCTGGTCGAGGTATGAGCGACGATCACGCCCCGGCCGCCGGCGACCTCGGAGTCGGTCCAGCGGGGGATCGCTCCGCCCGGGATCGAGCGCTGAATCAGGCGCCGGGATCGGGGTCCGGCCCGTCGCTCTCGGGCGGTCCGTCCGACACTTCTTCGGGCTCGGCCGCCTCGCTCACGTCGCGCCAGTAGAAGCGCGGCCCGAGGACGAGGTAGCCGAGCGCGAGAAACAGCAGGGCGAACGCGAACGACTCGCCGGCCATCCCCGCGAACAGGATCGCGCACGCCTGTACGACCCCCATCACGAGCGCGTCCTGCGGGTGGAGATCCGGGTACCGAACCGGCGTCACCATCAGCGGCGCCGACACGGCGGCGAGGCCGAGCACCACTGCAGGCGAGTCCAGCCCCGCGAGCACGGACGCGGCGATCACCGTCGCCGCGAGCGTCGTCTGGACGCCGTGGGTCGTTTTTGCCCCTTCGTCCTCGACGGTATAGACGGCGAGCCGGATCACCGCGAGCGCGACGTACGCCGCGGGCACGAGCATCCCCGCGACAAACAGGACGGGCGACGAGTCGAGCGGGTACGCGGCGGTCACCGTCGCGGCGACGATCAGCGCTGGGGCGACGCCGAAGGAGGCCACGTCCGCCAGCGAGTCGAGGTGGGGCCCGATCGCGGTCCCGCCGTACCGGCGCGCGAGCACGCCGTCGAGGCCGTCGGCGACCGCCCCGAGGAGGACCAGCCGCGCCGCCAGCGTCGGATCGAACGCCACCGCGGCGGCCGCGAGTGTTCCGAGGGCGGCGTTCCCGGCGGTGACGGCGTCGGCCAGCCCCAGCCGGGAGAGGAAACGCGGCCGGTCGGTCATGGTCTGGTCGGGCCGACGGCATCGCCGGTCGTATGGCTTTCCATCCGATTCGAGGCCCGGACCGATCGGCATAAAGCGATCCGCCCCCACCGTTCGATTATGGACCGACGCCGCTTCCTCGCGACCGCGGGTGCTGCCGCGTCGCTTTCGCTGGCCGGTTGTGCGGCCGTTCTCCCGGGATCCGCGAGCGACGACTACGACGTCGGCATGACTGCCGAGGCGTTCCGCCCGTACGAGATCACGGTGTCCGTCGGCGACACGGTGGTCTGGGAGAACACCTCGACGCGTGCCCACTCGGTGACGGCGTACGAGAACCAGATTCCCGAGGATGCCGACTACTTCGCCACCGGCGGGTACGACTCCGAGGCCGCCGCCGTGGACGCGTGGGACGGGAATCAGGGAGCGATCTCCGCGAACGAGCGCTTCGAGCACACCTTCGAGGTCCCCGGCGATTACACGTACTACTGCATCCCGCACGAGCAGGCGGGAATGATCGGTATCGTCCGCGTCGAGGGGTGACGCTCCGGGTCCGACGTTCCGGACTGCTGTTCCGACGTGACGGTCAACTGTGCCGATCGAGTCGAGAGACCGATCCGGCACAACGTGTTTATTCTATCGTGGCGATTGTTAACACGACTATGTCGATCGGGATCGTCGACCGTATCGCCACCCTGCTCGCGCCCGAGCGTGCGGACGTGTACCGGTGTCGCGGCTGCGACGAGCGTGTGAGGGCGCCGGTCGGCGCCGTCGTCGACGAATGCCCGAAGTGCGGATCAGCGGATGTCGCGCTCATCACCCGTCACGTGGCGCTGTGACCCGCGCACGTGGCGCGTGATCGAACGACGCACCACTGACCGGACTACGTGGCGCGTGATCGAACGACGCACCGCCGCGGCCGGACTAGGCGGCGCCGCGATCGCACGACGCATCGCTGTCCGAAGCGTCTCCGGCGGTGAAAAACGTCGATGGTCGGTCGCTTACTCGTCGACGGCGACGTCGTCGTCGTCCACGTCGACGGCGGTCTCCTCCTCGGCGGCGATCTCCTCGGGTCGCGCCTCGAGCGAGAGCTTCTGGATCTCGACGCGGCGAAGCGGGTACACCGTCTTCGCCTCGCCGTAGATCGCCGACGAGAGGCGACCCTCGACGACGGAGTCGATGAGCTCCGAGAACGAGCGGTCCTCGGCGGCCTGCTCGACCAGGTCGATCATGATCTGGCGGATGGCCTGCTCCTGCGAGCGGTCGGCCTTCTTCGTCGTGAACGCGACCGGGCTGACGCGGACGCGGTAGTCGTCGGTCGTGCGCACGGTGATGTGCAGGTCGATCTTCGAGGCGCCGCGGCGCACCATCGAGCGGAGGTAATCGCGCGTGAGTTCGTGCTGAATGAACTCGGTGTACGCGGCGTCCGACCCGACGTCCGTGATCTTGAACGTCAGCTTGACGTTGTCCTGTCCTTGGTCACCGGTGATCTCGCCCAGCGTGGTCTCGACCGTGCGGCCGACGACCTGATCGGGCTCCTCGGCCATCGTGTCGCCGAGCTCGGCTCGGTCGAACTGCTCGGGCGCGAGGACGGTGTACCAGCGTTTCCCCTGTCGTTGTCGTGAGACTGATCGTTCGCTCATGTGTCGTGTGTGTCTGCGTCTGCGGTGTCGCGTGTCTCGGCTGTGTCGCGGATACCGTCCGCGTCGTTGGTGTCGCGGATACCGTCCGCGTCGTTGGTGTCGCGGATACCGTCCGCGTCGTTCGTGTCGTCCTCCGTCCCCCGTCCCGTCGCGACCACGTCGTCGGCCACGCCGAGGTTCACGAGATAGTCGTCCACCGAGGCGAGGAAGCCGCCGGTCGTGTCCCGCGTGACACGGGTCGCGACCGTCGCTCCGTCCGCCTCCGTCCGGATGTCGTCCGTGTTGTCCGGCGAGATGGCCGCCGCGATCGTCGCCGCGGCCTCGGCGTCGGCGTGCGTCGTCTCGACAGTCGCAGTGCGCGCGAGGTCGTCCCCCGTCATCGCAGGGCCTCCCTGAACGCGCCGATGAACGCCTGCACGTCGCCGCCGGCGAAGCGCGCCTCGCCGAGCCTGTCGTCGCCGATGACATCGACCGACTCGTCGGTGTTGTCGATGTCATCGGTGCCGTCCGAAGCCGTCGTCGCCTCGACACCGGCTCGGAGCGCGGCGGTCACGTCGGCCGTCCCGTCGCCGGCGGCGGCGGCCGCGTCGTCGGAGACGACGAGTGCGACCGGCTCCGGCGAGGCGTAGCCGCGGACGAGTCGCGCGGCGGTGGCAAGCGCCGGCGCGTCGGCCGGCGGGGCCTCCACGCGGGCGACGAACGCGCCGTCGTACCGGCCCGTCGTCGGGTCCGCGAGCGCCTCGTGGACGCTGGCGGCGTGGTCGCGCCACGTCGCCAGCGCCGCGTCGGTCACGTCCGCGCCGAGCGCGAGCGCCACGCCGAGTCCCGGGCGCTCGCGTGCGAGCGCGTCGAGCACGTCGGCATAGCCTCCGAGCGTGGCAAACGGCCCCGTCGGCGTCTCGAACGGGCGTAGCGCCCGTTCGACGGCGGACACCGCGCGGTCGGGCGCGTCGGCGGTCGCGTCGAGCGCGACCGCGGAGGCGAGTCGGCGATGGTCGTCATCGTCGACCTCGTCTGGCCTGTCGGCCTCGGTGTCGATACCGAGATCTGCAAGCAGCGCGCTTGCGGCGTCCACGTCGCCGGAGTACGGCGTCCAGATCCGCGTCGAGTGCGCGAGCCCGTCGGCGAGATCCGCCGTGGGGACTGCCACGCCCGGGCGTCGATCAATGACGCCGCGGCGTTCGGCCTCCTCCAGCAGGCTCCCGCTGCCGCCGTCGCCCGGGACGGTCCCGGCGGCGACGACGCCCGCGAGCCCGACGATCGGGTCCGGCTCGATGCCGAGCGTGTCGACGACGGCGGCAGCGACGACCGACACCGGCCGCGAGCCGGGTTCGATTCCGGTCGCGTTCGGCGCAGTCCAGCCCAGCGCGAGCGCGGTCCCGTCACCGTCGGGGACCGCGCTGGCGCGTGTGGCGCGAACCTGGAACGGCGTGCCTCGCGCGTCGAGCGCGCGAGCGAGTACCCCCGCCGCGGCGAGCGCGTCGCCGGTGGGTCGGGGGTAGATCCGGACGAACTCCGCCGCCGCCAGCGCCGAGGCTACCCGTTCGGGGGTGGCCTCGGTCGGCTGGTCGGCAGCGGTGGACATTGGTGTGGTTCGTGGGTGGGGTCGGGTGTCTTACCGGTCGTCCGCGAGGAGGTCGACGGCGACGTCGTAGCTGTACCGGAAGTCCTCGTCGAGTTTGTCGCCGCGGTAGTAGTCCGCGAGGCGACGGATCTTGGACTCGGTGTTCTGGAGCGCGCGCTTGTTCTGCGCGTCCTGCTGGTTCTCCGCCATGTGCTCACGGAGGCGCACCGCGCGCTCCATGAGGTTGCGGATGTCCTCGGGCAGGTCGTTGCCGGCGTCGTGCTCCTCGAGGATCTCGGTGACCTTCTTGCCGGTCGCGAGCTTCACGTTCGGAACTGGCGTGCCCTTCACGCCCTCGTCGCGCAGTTTCAGGCCGATGACGCTCGGGTCGTGGCCCTGCTCGGCGAGTTCGACGACGCGTTCCTCGACGTCCTCGGTATCGACGGCGCTCCACTCCGGGGGTTCGTCTGCCGCGGGGTTGTCCGAACCGGACGACCCTCGACGGCGGGTATGCATTCGTGCCATTGTCTGAAGTTGGAACGTCGGCCGCAGAAGCGAGCCACCGCCGGCTGTCGCTCCCGAGCGCGCCTCCGGCGCGAACGGGCAGTCCGACGGGGGCACATCCGCAATCCCAAGCCCAACGCGGGCGAGTCAGAGTTGCGGCCGTGCTGTTCCCATCACAAGGGTCTCAGTCGCGGGCCTAAGGGCTTTCTATCCGTCTCTCGACCGTGGTGATCGGTAGCGGGGACGTGCGCAGTCGAAGCCCTTAACTATCGAACCGCGATATCAGGTAGTGCAGGCGGGCTCGTAGATCAGTGGTAGATCGTTCCCTTGGCAGGGGAAAGGCCGTGGGTTCAAATCCCACCGAGTCCACTCGGAATTTACTTCCTGGAGCGGGAGCAGTATCCCAGGGGATGGCAACTCTCAGGCCCACTACCGGAAGGGTTCTTGTGAGGGCCGCCCATCACGCGAGCGAATACCCTTCGGTTTTGGGTTCGGGTCGACGTAGTCCGTCGATCGTCGCAGGGGAGGTGTTCGCCGTGAGCTACTGTCCGAACTGCGGCACTCGACTCGTTACTCGGACACCGGCAGGAAGCGGGATCCCGCGTCGTGTCTGTCCGTTCCTCGTCGCGCTTCATCACGGGGACTCGGAGACGATGTGAACACGACATTTGCCTCGCGAGATCGTTCGGCTGTGCGTTCGAGAGCGGTACTCACCTGGAACAAAGCGACCCCCGATCTGGAACGATCCTATAAATATCAGATATGATTACTGAATCGGTCCACTTATGGTATGACGAGTCTACTCGCGTCCTGTACAGTACTGCCGGGGGGCGACTCCCTTCGGGGAGGACTGTGGAACAAAACAATGGATTTCAACGCACTCTTCGACGACGACCGTGCAGTCAGCCCGGTGATCGGCGTGATTTTGATGGTTGCGATCACGGTGATCCTCGCGGCTGTCATTGGTTCGTTCGTCCTCGGCCTGGGGAACAGCGTGCAGCAGACATCGCCGAACGCGAACTTCCAGTTCGACTACTCCGCGACTGGGGATAACTACGACGTTACAGCCACTCATACTGGGGGAGATACGATCCCCGACGGTGATACGCTGAATCTCACGGACGGTACTGATACCAATACGACGCCGTTCTCGAGTGGAGCCATGTCAGCCGGTGATTCGCTCAGTATCACTACGACTCCGGACACGACTGTCCGTGTCATCTGGACATCCGAGAGCGGCGACTCCTCGCAGGCGCTCGCGACCGGCGAGACGCCCTCGTAACGTCGCCGAACAACTTTTTCCGTTTTTCCCGGTCGGTACCGACTGGATCGACTACTCGCCCGATTACAGCGACTTCATCCCTGATACCACGGAACCAACCCTTATGCCCCTCCTATCCCTCCACCGAATGATGCCTACTTGGGGGGGTAACGACCAACGGGGGCAGGGCGACGTGATCGCCCTGATGCTCCTGCTCGCGATCACCGTCGTCGGCGCGTCGGCGATCGTCGCGTTCGGTGGGGACGCTATCGGCGGGATCCAATCGTCGGCGACCACCGGGGCCGCCGAGCAGTCGATGACGCAGTTCGACTCGAAGGCGAGCCTCGTCGCCCACGGCGACAGCGACGCCCAGCGTGTCCGACTCACGGGGAGCGGCAGCGCCACCCGGGCGGTCGAGGCCGACGCGGGGTGGATGAACGTCACGATACGGAACACGACCGACGACGAGGTGACGACGGTGTTGACGAACACGACGCTCGGCGCCGTCACCTACCGCGACGGCGACACGGTCGTCGCCTATCAGGGCGGCGGCGTCTGGCGCCGGACCGGCGGCGGAAGCACGATGGTGTCGCCGCCGGAGTTCCACTATCGCGGCACCACGCTGACGCTGCCGCTCGTGACCGTCTCCGGCGACGCCCGACTCGGCGAGTCGGTGCGCGTCACACGCTCCAACGACTCCACCGCCGTCTACCCGGACCCGAACGCGACGAACCGGACGAACCCGCTCGACGAGGGGAAGGTGGTGATCGTCGTTCGCAGCGAGTTCTACCGGGCGTGGGGGCAGTTCTTCGCCGAGCGGACCCGCGGGAGCGTCTCGATCGACGACGCCAACGGAACGGCGACGATCGAACTGCAGACGCCGACCGACCTGGAGCCGGTCCAGGCCGCGCTCACCTCACGGGCCGTCGGCGACGAGATCACCCTCAGCGGGACCGGAAACAGCAACGTCTGGATCGACAGCTACAACTCCTCAAACGGGCCGTACTCGGACTCCAGTAGTACGAACGGCACCGTCGTCACGGCCGGGAGTATCGACCTCTCAGCGAACGGGAAGATCCTGGGGAACGTCCGCTCGGGCGGGTCGGTGAACCTCCAAACGTCGAACGGCAACATCACGGGCACCGTCGAGCACACGACGGGATACAGCGCGAACAAGAACGCCGAGCCACAGCCAGACTCCGACCGGGTCTCACAGATCGACGGCGTCGCCGCCGGCGACGACCTCTCCCCGTTCGTCAGGTCCCGGCTCGACGCCATCGAGTCCGACAACGACAACGGGGACACGTCGGCGATCGCCGAGAACGGCGGCGAGTACTCGCTCAACTTCAGTGCGGACGACACCGCCACGCTCTCCGGCGAGGACGGGACGGACTACTACCTGTCGGACATCGACATGAGGAACGGCGAGGAGCTGGTGATCGACACGGCCGACGCCAGCGAGGTCGAGATCGCCGTCGGTCAGCGCGTCTCGCTCGCCGGGACGAAGATCCGGATCGAGGGGGGCGGGGTCGTTCGGTTCTACGTCACGGGCGACATCACGCTCGACGGCGCGAACGTCTCGGTCCCGAACGAGCGGTCGCGGCAACACTGGATGTACGGCACGAGCAACACCGACGTCGACATCTCCGGCGGAAGTCGGTTCGTCGGCGTGTTGTACGTCACCGGCGACGACGGCGGCGACAACGCCTTCACGATCAAGCAGTCCGACGTGTACGGCGGCGTCGTCGCCGGCGGGATGGACATCGAGAACGGCGGGACCGTCCACTACGACCGGGCGCTCGGCGTCGAGCAAGTCGTTCCCGTCGACGCCGACATCCCGCGGATCACGTACCTCCACGTGTCGATCACGGAGATCGAGGTCGACGACTGATCGGGCAACTGGGGACGACCGACGAAGCCGTTCTACCGTTCGAGTCTCACCCTGATCGTCGTCCTGGGGACGACTACGCGGTCGACCTCAACCTGGTAGGTTACGCTGTCGGCGCTTCCGTCCTCGGTCCCCTCGATGACGGTGCCGTCGTCGAGCGACTCGAAGTACCGCTCCCACGCGTCCGCCCGAGGCGACTCGACGGTGACGTTCACCCGGATCGGACCGTCCGATCCCGCGTCCAGCTCCCTCGCGATCCCGCGGGAGGTCGCGTCCATCGCGACGAGAACGGTCGAACTTCCGCCGATCGCGCTCCGGCTTCCCGGCCGCGTCGTGACTGTCAGCGGAAGCACCGCGCGTTCGTCGTCGACCAGCCAGCCGGGTCCGTCGCGCATCACCGCCGCGTCGCCGTCGCTTCGGATCACCGTGCCGAACGACGCGGCCACGGTCGTGTCGCCGTCGCTGTACGTGATCGGACGGGTAGCCGCGGTGACCGTGAAGTTCTCCGCGGTGTCGGATGTGTTCGTCGCCTCGACGGTCACGTTGGCCCGTCCCTCGACGGCGAGCGTCCCGCCGTTGAGCTTGATCTCCGTCGCGCGCCCCGGCGCGCCGTCGCGGACGATGTCGTCGACGTTGTCGTCCAGCACGTCGAACGCCCGCTCCATGTTCTCCAGCTGCTCGCCCGTCCTGAGGTCCGTCAACGCCGTGAACCCGGTCGCGTACACCGCACCGATCGTCAACGCGATGAGCGAGAACACGAGCACGAACCCGATCGCGTCGCTCTGGGCGCGGTTCACGCGGACCGCACCTCCAGTTGGTCCCCGGCGTACACGATCTCCACGTCGCCGCCCGAGAGGCTCGCGTTGGCGACCGTCTCCGTCGTCGCCGCCGTCACCGTGACGCTCACGTCGGTCACCGTCGCGCTCAACACGACCGTCGGTGGGGGCCCGGACCTGACCGCGATCGAGTACGTCGACCCGGCGACGCTGCGGGGATAGGAGCCACGGACGACCACGTCCGTCCCGTTCGCGCCGACGAGTCGATCGGCCGCCATCAGCCGGGCGGTCAGCTGCTGACCCACGACCTCCAGCGCCTCCCGAGTCGTGTCCTCCCGCTGCTGTTCGACGGTGTTGCCCGCGGCGATGAGCAGGCCGCTGATCAACAGCGCGGTGATACCGAGGGTGAGCACGTACGACAGCGCGGTCGCCGTCGCCCGGTCGCGATCGGCGTCGCCGGGAGTCCCTCGAGCGCGCCGCGACCGCGGGCGCTCACGCATCGCGCTCACCCGGAGCGACCCGGACGGTCGTTCGGTACTCCAGCTCGTTCGTCTCATACGTGATCGGGAGTCTAACGGCGTACACCGCGGGCACGTAGTACGGCGAGTCGGGGTCGTCAGTCGCCGTTCCGTTGTTGAGCGAGGACGTCTCCAGTATGTCCCTCGTTCCCCGGACGGTGAGGTTGTACGTCCCCCGTGCGTTCGACCCGTTCCGGTACTTCAGATCGTAGCTGGTCGTGACTCCCTCCCGCCAGTCGAGACCGGGACACGACTCACCCCCGAGTGACCCCTCGGTGAATCCGAGCGTCGCGTTCGCGGCGTCGACGGAACACACCTGGGTCGCGCTGCTCTCGCCCGCGGACCGCACGGCGACCGCGATGTCGCCTGTGGAGTCGTTCTCGTACACGTATGCCCGCCAGGCCTCCGTCGAACTGTTGCTCGCGACGACGACGGTGAACGCGCCGTCGACGGCGCTCGCGTTCGTCGTGGCCAGCGAGGAGTTCTCGACCGTCGCCTCGAACGCCCGAGTCCGGTTCGTGTCGTACAGGAGCGTCCAGTCGGCAGGTCCCGCCGCTGAGTCGAACTCCCGGCTGCCGTTCGTCTGCCGGACGAGGACACCGCCGGTGTACGTTTTCGCGGAGCGGTTCACGGTCGCGCTCGCCGATCGGCGCGCCGCCGACTCGCGCAACAGCGAGTCGAGTTCCGCCACCCCCGCCGAGACGTTCGCCTTCAGCGCCGCCCGGTCGTCGTACTCGGCGGCGTTCTCCCGGTCGACGATCCCGCCGACGCCGTCGACGACCGCCGCTCGGTAGCCCAGCGCTTCCGTCTCGCCGACGCCGTCGTCCCGGGTAGCGAGGTTCTCCGTGTAGATCGCCGTGTTCGTGACCAGTACCAGCGCGACCAACACCACCGCCAGCGCGAGTCCCGCAACGAGCACCAACTGTCCGCGGTCGCGGTCGCCTCCGTCGGCATCGCTCGCGTCGGATCGGTCGTCGCCCGCGGGGATCGTGTCGGTCATATCCGCCATACGACGATGCGCACCTCCATGACGCCGAACAGCGGGCCGTCCGGGTCCGAATCGTCGGCGTAGAAGCGGTCGGCGTCCGCGGCCGCGGAGACGTTCCCCGACCCGTCGGCCAGCGGGTCGTCATCGTAGAGCACGACCGACCGCGTCGCGGCGACGGCGTTGTCGCTGGGCGACCCCATGTACACCATTCGGGTGCGTCCCCGACTCCCGTCGGCGCGGCGATAGCCGACCTCGACGTTGAACGCGATGCGATCCTCACCGAACGTCTCGTTCAGCGTCGCCCCGAACGGGAGCGGCGGTCCTCCGGCCGCGTACACGCCGTCGTCGCCGCTGTGGTCGAACCGCTCGGTGGTTGTGTTCCAGTACAGCACTGCGGGGCGAAGCGTGCCGTTCGCCTCCGCCGCAGCCAGCGTCCCCTCGGCGACGGCCCCCTGCTGGTTCTCGATGTGCTGGTTCGACGTACTCGCCGTCAGTGGCGTTACCGCCGTCGCCTGAAGCGCGAACAGCACGCCGCTCAACAGGACGATCGCCGCCGCGAATCCCTCCAGGGTGTGGGCCTGTCCGCGCATGCTCACCACACCCTCACGAACACCGTCCAGTCGCGGTCGTCGAGCAGTACTGCCCGACGCGAGACCGACACGTCCGTCCCGCGCGACGGATCGGGCCCCACTGCCAGCTCCGTCCCGTCGAGCGTCCGGCTCCCCGCTCCGTCGACGATCGTCACGTTCACCGACCGCGTCGGGGAACCGATCCCGAGCGCGCCGTCGAGGTCGCTGGCGTTGGCGTCGTACCGGCAGCCGTCGACCGTCACGCTGTCGTCGAAGAAGCCGACGGTGCAGTCCGCGTCGAGCACCGACGGTCGCGTCGCGTCAGCGACGAGCAGGTCACGAGTCAGCCGGTCGGCCGCCCGGTCAGCTACGACTACCGCGTCCGTGGCGTCGTCGGTGAACGGGGTGATCAACGAAGGCACGAACGCGAACACGAACGCGACGACCAGTAGGAACACGCTCACACCGATGGCGTAGTCGATAGTTGTCTGCCCGCGGTCGCGGTTGCGGTTGGCGGCGTGGCCGGCTGCAGCGGTCGTTGTCGGGCCAGCGTCGTCGCTCACGCCACCACCACCCACACGCCGAGTGCGACGGTGAGCAACACGACGACGAATTTCATCCCGCTCACGATGTCGGCGCTGCGGATGTAGCCCGCGATGATCCCCGACAGCACCGCCTGGATCGTCACCGCGTGAAAGAACAGCACCGACAGGCGGTCGACGTCGACGCCGCCGCCGAACCCGCCGGAGCCGAGTCCGCCACCCCCGCCTCCGCCGGTCGCAGCGCCGCCCCCGCCACCGCCCGCCTGCGCGGTCAACCCTGCGAGCACGTCGAGGAACCGGAGCTTCAGGATGGCCATCACCGCAAGGAGCGTGAGGTACGTCATCAGGATGATCGCAACCTGCATCCGGGTCCGGGAGATCCGCTCGCGATCGATGTCGTCCTGGTTCTCCGAGGCCTGTGCGGCCGTCGTCAGCACGTCGGTGATCTGGCTGGACGCCTGCTGAGCCTCCGAGATGAGCTTCACCGTCCGCGCGAGCCGCGGGATATGGTATTTGTTGTTGAATTCAACCATGGCCTCCCGGAGGCTCATCCCGTAGTTCACCTTCGCGTACATCACCTCGAACTCCTCGGCGAGCTTCCCGCTCGAGGTGTCGGCGGTCGTTCGGATCGACTCCAACAGCGTCTGCCCGGTGTCGTTGGCCGAGGAGAGCTTCCGGAGGTTGTCCGAGAGCTTGCTGGTGATCCCGCCGCGTCGGATCTGGTGCCACTCGTAGAAGATCACGAGCGGGATCAGCGTGACGTACGCGGGCACGTACACCCACACGAACGTCGACCACACCGGGTTGTCGACGAACCCCTGAAACGTCAGCGGCGCGTTTCCGGAGGCGACCCCGAACCCGACCAGCACGAGCGCGGCGGGCCCGGTGAGCGCGAGCGTGAACAGGGGGTTATCCCGGAAGAACAGGTGCGGCGCCTTCAGCAGCTCCCCGGTCTTGTACGTCCCCTCGCGCGATCGGATCCGGTCGAACAGCGAGAACTCGCCCGTGAACGCCTCGACGAGCCCGAGGTGGAGCAACCCCTCGCGCTGTTGTTCCGCGAAGTGTTCGTCGATGCCGCCCGGGTCGAGGTAGCCGTCGCCGACTTCGTCCTGCTTGACCGTCGAGACGAGCACGAGGAATCCGACCCCGATGAGCGGCGTGAGGAGGTAGACGGTCGCCGTCAGGAGGAAGTCCTGTCCCTGTCCGAGCATCGACATGATGACGAGGATGATGATCAATAGGAGGGGAAACAGCGACAGCGTCATGTACATCTCGCCGAACAGCTCCAGTGTCTCCAGCGACAACTCCTGCTGCTGTTTCGACGTGCGGAGGTGCTTCTCCTTTTTGTCGTAGAGGAACCGTTCCATGTCGCCGCCGGAGTTGATGATCGACAGCATGTCGGTGAGGAACTGCGAGAACTCCTCGCTTGGCGTCTCGATGGACTGCTGGCGAACCGCGTTGCGGTAGTCGGTGCCGAAGTAGCTGGTCTCCTGCACGATGCTTTGGAACTCCTTTGCCACCTCGCCGTAGGTGTCGTCGGCCTCCGCCATCGACTCGAAGATCTCCAGTTGGTTCAGGCCGCCCACCGAGAGGGCGTACATGAACGAGACGGCGTCCGCGAGGAGCATGTTGATCTCGCGCTTGCGCGCGTTGGCCCGCTGGTAGGGGATCGCGAGCAGCGTGCCGAACCCGAGGCCGAACCCGATGCTCCCGAACACGACGCCGCTGACAAGCACGGCCGCAGGCTCGGTGAGCGACTCCAGCAGTGCCGCCTGTTCGGGGGAGCTCGCCGGGATCCCGAGTCCGATCGACTCCGCCTGGACGATCCCGAACGCGAACAGACTCCACCCCAGCAGCATCCCGACCACCCACAGCGTCAGCCCCACGAGCACGCCGACACCGAGGGCCTTGGAGACGTACAGCTCGACGGGCTGATTCATCCGCGCTTGGGTCAGCTTCGTATCGACGGTGTCGACGAAGTCCCCCTCCTGATCGAACACCCGCAGGAACAACGGATAGAACGCGTCCGCGAACCCCCGCGCGCTCCCGAAGCTCGTGTCGCTGTCGAGACTCATCTACTCCTCCTCTTCCCCCGCGTCGTCGTCGGCCGACGCCACTTCCCCGAATCCCCAGTCGTCGATCACCTCCTCGTCGGGGACTGTTTCCTCGTCGGGAGCGGGCTCGTCCAACGACGCGTCGCTTCGCGAGTGGTCCCCTTCGGAACCGGTTCCGGAAGGGTCGTCGTCGAACTGGTCGATCGCGTCGAACGGGTCGGCGGCCTCGCCGTTCGGGTCGGTCCCGCTGTTGTTCGCGTCGGCCTCGGTAGCGCCGCAGTCAGCGTCGTCATCGACGAGCCCATCGGCCGTGTCGACCGACCGGTCGATGTCGAGCGGTTCCGGGCCGATGCCGTCGAACGGCGCGCCGGTAGCGACGCCGTCCGCGTCTACACCCGCGTCGCCGGCGAGGGAATCCCCCACTCCGGGCTCGGCCGCGACATCGCCTGTCGGTTCGACCGTGCCCAAGGCGGCCGCCACGCCGTCGGTGCGCTCGCCGCGGAACTCATCGAGGATCGAGTCCGCCTCCTCGAGGATCGACTCCGCCTCCGCCGCCTGCGCCTCGGAGGGTTCCGGACGGGGCACCATCTCCTCTTTGTCCTCGTCGACGTCGATCAGCACCGACTCCATCTCGCGGAGGTCGTCGAGGCTCGCCTCCAGTCGCTCGTTTGCCATGAGCGAGAGGATCGTCTCGGGGTCGTTGATGAACGCCTGCAGCGTCGCCGCCACCTGCGTGTACGTGTTGAGGCCGCGGTCGATGAGGTACGCGATCACCGCGCGGCGCTTGAGCATTTCCTCCTCGAGCGTACCGACGCTCCAGCCGCGGTCGAACATGATCTCCTCCAGTGTGTTCGAATCCCCCATGTGGAGGAACTCGTCCGTCTCGGCCTGCCACTGGTACACGTCCTGGACGTTGATCTCGTCGTTCTCGGCGTCGTAGTGGTTGATCTCCGTGAGCGACTTGTTCCGGCGCACCTTCCGGCCCTGCACCCGCGTCGACGTCTGCACCGACACCAGGTCCAGCGCCGTGAACATCGTCTTCGAGACGTTGATCGGCTCGGTCGTGAACCGCTTGAGCACCTCCCCGACGTTGTCCGCGTGGAACGTCGTGTAGGTGGTGTGCCCGGTCGACATGACCTGAAAGAGGGTTCGTCCCTCCTCGCCGCGGATCTCGCCCATGACGATGTAGTCGGGGCGCTGGCGCAGCGCGGCCTCCAGCAGGTCGAACTCGTCGACGTCGCCGCCGTCGTCGTCGGCGAAGGAGGGACGGGTGACCGAGGCGATCCAGTTGCGCTGGGGGAGTTCGACCTCGCGGGTGTCCTCGATGGAGACGATCTTCGAGTTCGAGGGGATGAACAACGAGACGGCGTTCAGGCTCGTCGTCTTCCCGGAGGCGGTACCGCCCGCGAAGATCAGCGACTTGTGGTTCTCGATACACAACCACAGGAACGCCATCTCGTCGAGGCTGAACGTGTTCCAGTTGATGAGGTCGATGGGCGTGAAGGGGACGTCCTTGAACTGCCGGATCGTGTAGTTCGTCCCGTGATCCGACACCTCCTTGCCGAGGGTTAACTGCGCACGAGAGCCGTCGGGGAGCGTGGCGTCCACCTGGGGGCGACGCTTGGAGATCCCTTTTCCGGAGCGCTGTGCGAGCTTGACGACGAAGTCGTCGAGCTCCTGCTCGCCGTGGTACACGTTCGAGATGATCTGCTCGTAGTCGGAGTGATAGACGAAGACCGGCGAGTTGTAGCCGTCGACGGAGATGTCCTCGACGTTGATGTCGTGTTTGATGCCGTCGATGCGCTCGTAGCCGACGAAGTCACGTTCGAGGTAGTACAGCGCCTTCGTCACGGTGTACTCGGTGAGCGTATCGGGGTCCTCCGCGAGGACGGCCGGTTCGGGTCGCGCGGCGATCCCCTCGATCCCCCCGTCGGAAACCGCCGGTGCGACGCCGAGCGCACGGATCAGCCGCCCCGCGGCACCCTCGTCCTCGACATCAACACCGAACAGGTCCGCGAGCTTGTCGCCGAACTTCGGGCCGCCGTCGCGCGTGTAGAGGTCGTAGCGGTCGAGCAGGTCGTACGTCTCCTCGCGGATCGTCAGCTTGCGGTGGTCGTCGTCGGCCGCGACGGCCCCCTCGTCGGCGTACTTGATCGCCGAGCGCAGTTTCCCTTCGAGAAACTCGAAGAGGTCCGTCTCGATGGCGTTGCGGTACGGCTCGACCACGTAGTATTTCTTCTCGTTCTCCTTCGTCGAGTGGAAGATGATCACGAACGAGTACGGCTCGTTCACCCAGTAGCGCTCGACCTCGCGGAAGTGGCGCTTCTTCGGCATCGGAACCGCCTTCTCCAGATCGTAGCGGTTCGCGACCGTCGTCATGCCCGCGGCGTCGCTGAAGAACGCGTCCTCGTCGATGTCGTCGGCGATGTCGACGGTGCGCTCGTCGATCACCTCGTCCAGTTCAGGCGCGCGCTTCGCGAGGTGACCGAGCGTCTCCTCGACGCGGTTGGGGTCGAACCCGAGCGCCTCGGCCTTGTCGGCGTCGGTGAACTCCAGCGGTTCGTCCTCCTCATCCGTCGGTGGGTTCCCCTCCTCGTCGAGGAAGTACTCCTCGCGGTAGTCGTCCCACGTGTAGATGTCCTTCCAGACGGGGGTCTCGTCGTAGGCGAGCAGCGGGGAGCGATCCGCGATGGACTCGCCGAGCGCGCCGGCCGCACCGACGGTCGGCGACACGTCGCCGGGGTCCATGCCGAGCGCGTCGGCGGCGACCTCGGTGACGCCCAGCGCCGCCAGATCCTCCGCTGTCGCGGCGCGGACCTCGATCCGGACGATCTCCTCGCCGTCCTCGTCCTCCTCGACGACTTCCGTCCGGAGGCGCTCGGCGAGTTCGTCGGCCGCGTCCTCGCGACCGTGATCTCGCAGGAAGTCCGGCCACGTGTACTCCCCGACGACGACTGCATCCCCCGAAGCCGCCGCGGACACGGATTCGTCGTCGAATCCGGCGGCCGCGTCAGCGTCGTCGGTAGCCATTGAGTTGACTCAATCCGGGCGCCACGTTAAATGCTTGCCCTCCATATCACCGGTGAGAAAGTCCCCATAAAGTCGTGAGAGACCCGTCGTACCGGGAGAGATGTGACTCTTGTGTTCGGTTTGTACTGAACTTCTCAGCCTCGGAATCAATCCCTCGCTCGATCGAAACTCGTGGTCACGGGTCATGATGACGAGACGGTGCAGCAGTCTCGACTCACGAACGAGACGGGCGTGACGGGAGTCACGCGAGCGAACGCAGTGAGCGAGTGTGACTACGTCGCGGCCGTGAACGAGCGAAGCGAGCGAACGGGCGTGACGGGATTCGAACCCGCGATCTAGCGGTTAGGAACCGCTCGCCGTATCCGCTTGGCCACACGCCCCGCGGTGGGGAGTGCTCGGCGCGCAGGGAAAAGCGGTCCGGGACGGCGCCTTAGTTCTTCTCGGCGTCGGTCTCGAGAGCGGCGTTGTCAGTGTCGCCGGTCGAGTCGGCGTCGACGGTCGAATCGGTGTCGACGGTGGAGTCAGCGGCGATCTCGTCCTCGTCCTCGCGCTCGCCCTCCTGCATCTCCTGGAGTTCGTCCTCGACCTGCTCGCGGCCCTTCTTGAACTCGCCCATCGCCTGCCCGGTCGAGCGGGCCAGCTTGGGGATCTTGTTCGCCCCGAACAGCAGCACCAACACGAGCAGGATAATGAGCATCTCTGGACCGCCCGGGATGGCGCCGAACAGGGGTAGAGTGGTAGGCATCTCTACTCCGGGGTTACCCGGTGGCAATTATAGGCTTTTTGCTCTTCCGAGGTTCGCATTGTACGGCGGCTCACGACGCCGATCACGCAGGGAACGGGTCCCGAATCGGTCCCGGATCGGTCCCGGATCGGTCCCGGATCGCTTCCATTCGCCTTCGCTCGTTCCCAACGTACCCTTGAGTACGATCACACTTGCCACCGAATACGTCCGATCCGAACACGCGGCCGGCGCCGCTCGGTCCGATAGGCTGGCCGAGGCCTTTTGCGGTCGCCCCCCGTCCGCCGTGGTATGAGCGACAACGCCGGTTCGACGGGAACGGCTCGGGACGACCGACAGGACGACGACCCGAACGGGATGAGCGTCCAGCAGTACGACCCCGACGCCGAGCACGCGTTCCCCGACGAGCGCGTGAACGAGGTATTGGAGGTGATCGAATCCGACCCCGAGATCCAGACGTATCTCCGCGCGCAGAACGTCAACGCTGTCACGCGAAAGGGGTACAACGACCACGGGGCCAAGCACATCGAGATCGTCCGCAACCGGGCGCTGCGCCTGTACGAGCTCCTGAAACGCGGCGGCGTCGAATTCAACGGCGCGAGCCAACAGGGACTCGACGAGGCCGACGAGCCGGTCATCGTGGCGCTCGCGGCGACGCTTCACGACATCGGCCACGTCGTCCACCGGGACGAACACGCCTACTACTCGATCCCGCTGGCCGCCGACCTGCTGGATCGGTTGCTCCCCCAGTTCGACTACTACGGGACCGGGGAAACCGTCCGGGTGAAAGCCGAGATACTTCACGCCATCCTCTGTCACCACACCGAGGAGACGCCGCTCACCCGCGAGGCCGGCGTCATTCGCGTCGCCGACGCGCTCGACATGGAGCGCGGTCGCTCACGCATCCCGTACGAGAAGGGCGGCCGGGGCATCAACACCCTCTCGTCGCGGGCGATCAGCAACGTCGAACTCAAGCCCGGCAGCGAGGCGGACGGCCACGACGGCGACGCGATGCCTGTGCTGGTCGAGATCGAGATGGTGAACGCGGCGGGCGTCTATCAGGTCGACAATCTCCTGAAGGAGAAACTGCGCGACTCGCTCATCGAGGATCTCGTGCGGATCGTCGCGATCAACACGAAAAGCGATGACCAGCTCGTCGAGCGGATCGAACTCTGACGCCGTCGAACCGCGTCGCCGGCTGCCGGGAGCGCGCAGTCCCCGTGTGAGAACATCTCGTAGCTGGCCGGGATGAGGGAATTTAAGCGCCCGCTGCGTATTTCGGAACGTAACAGTGGTGCAGTTCGGCAACTCCGTCGCCCTCCTGCGCGACAAGGAGTTCTCGGCGCTGGCGGGCACGGCGTTCGCGCGGAGTCAGGCGTACTCGACGCTGCTCATCGCGCTGGCGCTGTACGCCGAGGACTTCGGAACGACCGGGACGGTCGAAGGACTGTTCGGCACCGCCTTCGCCGTCGTCCAACTGCTCATCGTCCTCCCGCTCGGCCGGAAAGTCGACACGAGTAACGCGAAACACTGGCTCCTGCTCGGGCTCGCGATCAACGTCGTCGTCTTCTTCGGGTTCATGCTCGTC
This sequence comes from Halobaculum rarum, assembly GCF_040025155.1. Taxonomy (NCBI): domain Archaea; kingdom Methanobacteriati; phylum Methanobacteriota; class Halobacteria; order Halobacteriales; family Haloferacaceae; genus Halobaculum; species Halobaculum rarum. Next base: position 84,443 of record NZ_CP157275.1, read on the forward strand.
GAGAGCGCGACCCACGTCATCCTCGTCCGGGTGCTTCAGGGCGTCGGCGCGTCCGTCCTCTGGATCACGGGCTCGACCGTCGTCGGTCACATCGCCCCGGACAACGAGAACGGGCGGTGGCTGGGGTCGTACAATCAGGTCGCGGCGTTCTCCAGCCTCGCGGGCGACGTGGTCGGCGGCTACCTCCTGTTCGCCGAGGGCTACACGTTCACCTACGTGGTCCTCACGGGGGTCACGATCCTCGCGTTCGTCCTCGTGCTTCTCAACCTCCGGGACGACCCCGGCGGCGGCACCGAGAACGACGCCGGCGGCGGCGTCGCGACCTTGAAGGCGCTGCTGGACCTCCCGATGATCCGCGCGCTCGTCGTCTTCCGGCTCGCCTTCTCGGTCGGCAAGATGGCCGTCATCATCTTCCTCCCCATCCTCGCGCGCACCGAGTTCGGCACGACCGCGTTCGCCATCGGCTGGATCCTCGCGGGCGGGAAGCTCACGAAGTCGATCACGCAGGGGTACGTCGGCGACCTCTCCGACCGCGTCGGCAACAAGGAGTACTTCGTCGTCGCCGGTGCGTTCCTGTACGGGATCGGCACCGCGCTCATCCCGCTGAGCTACTACTTCGAGGGAACGATCGACCCCGTCCGGTTCGTCGCGTTCGGGGGCGAGCAGACGCTCGGCGGCGCGTTCTTCAGCCTCTTCGGGGCGTACATGGTGCTCGGCATCGCCGACTCCATCCGCCTGCCCGCGTCGATGTCGCTGTTCGTCGAGGAGGGCGAACGGTACGACTCGGTCGCCTCCGCGATGAGCCTCCGGTCGATCTCGTGGAAGGTCGGACAGGTCGCCGGGCCGGTCGGCATCGGCGCCATCAAGCAGTACGTCTCGACGAGCGCCGCGTTCTACACGGCCGCGGGGTTCATCGTGGTCGCGTCCGGCGTCTTCTGGGTCGTGTTCCGCCGCGCGTCGGCACGGGAGGCGGCGCTGGCCGATGCGAACGCTGACCCGGCGGACGACTGACCGCGGCGCCGTCGCTGGCGGGTTGCGGTCCGGAAAACCATGCGCCGGCGGGGATTTGAACCACGCCCGGACGTGCTCGCTCCGCTGTGCGCGTCCGGTCTACTATCAAATCCCCTCGGGGGATTTTCGCCTCACTTCGCTCGGCAGAACATGCGCCGGCGGGGATTTGAACCCCGGTCGTTGGCTTGGAAGGCCAAAGTCATACCAGCTAGACCACCGGCGCGCTCGTCACTGCGTTCCTCGCGCGCCGTACCTCGCGAATCCGTCCGGATTCGCTCACCACCGGCGCACCGAGGGTACTCCCACGTACTCGGTGGGGGAATAAGGGGTTTACCGTTTCCGTCGGCGCGGACCGACGCGGGGCGAGGGAGAATCAGTCGTCGGCCGCCGCCTCGTCGCTCGCCACGTCCACGGCGTCCTCGCGCGGCCCCCCGGCGTGGCCCTCGTGGGCGACGGCGGTCGCCATGAGTTCGGGGGAGATGGCGGGCACCTCGGAGCCGTCGACGGGGCCCAGTTCGGCGATCTCGTCGGCCGAGCGCGGGAACGCGCGCATGTCCATGTGGATCGCGATGCCGCACTTGGCGCCCTCGCCCATCGCGACCGGGATCTGGTTGTGGCCGGGCGTCAGGTCGCCGACCGCGTACACGCCCTCGACGGAGGTTCGGCCGTGGTCGTCGACGGCGACCTCGCCGGAGTCCTCGCGATCCAGCCCGAGCGCGTCCGCGAGTTCGGCGTTGTAGTCGGAGCCGTACATCGGGAACCCGCCCTTGTACTCGCGGACGGTGCCGTCCTCGAACTCGAAGCTCTCCAGCCAGCCGTCGTCGTCCTTGTTCATCCCCGCGATCTCCTCGTGGATCACGTCGACCGGGTGGTTCTCCAGCAGCTCCGCGGTGTCGTCGGACCACTCGGGCTCTGCGCCGCGCAGGAGGACGTCCACCTCGTCGGTGAAGTTGAGCATGATCATCGCGACGTACGCGGCCGAGTCGTCCGTCCCCATCACGTACACCGACTCGTCGACGAACATGTAGGCGTCACAGTGAAGGCAGTAGTGGAGTCCCATCCCGGTCTGCGGCAGCGGCGGGTCGGGACGCCCGTCGGAGAAGCCGGTCGCGAGCACGACGCGGCGCGTCGTCAGCTCCTCATCCGCGGTGTCGACACGGAACCCGACGGCATCCTCGTCGCCGTCGTCGTCGCCGTTGCCGTCGACGTTGCCCCCATCGAGCGCCTCGATATCCTCCACGAAGCCGCGGCGGTACTCCCCGCCGTAGCTTTGCACCTGCTCCTGTGCGGTCTGGAGGAACTCGTTGCCCGAGGTCTCCTCGGTGACGCCGATCACGTTGTGCGTGTCACGCATCATCGCCGCGCGGCCGCCGCCGCGGTTCACGACGAGCGTATCGAGGCCGAGCCGAGTCGCGTACAGCGCGCTCGTCAGTCCCGCCGGGCCGCCGCCGACAACCGTCACGTCGTAGTCGAACTCGTCGTCCGTGGTCATCTATTCCGGTGTTGGGCCGGCCCCCGTATAAAAACGCGTCCGGTCGTGCGGCCGGCGTATCCACCCGGGAAGCGTTCACATACCGCTGTTCGCGTGCCGGGTTCACGGACCGTCGGATCGCTCGGGCTCGACGACCGCATAGCAGTTGCCGCTGGAGACGACCGAGTCGACGATCCGGAGGTCGCTCGCGACCAGATCGGCGTCGAACTCCCGCGGCGCGTAGATGTGGTAGAACCGCGGCACCGTCTCCCCGCCGGGAAGGGTCCAGTCGACCGTCGTGTCGAACCCGACCTCGGCGTCCGCGTCGGCGTCGAAGCGGTCGTGGGCGGTGCTCCACGCGCTCACGAGCGCCCGTCCGTCGGGTGCGAGCGCTCTGGCGAGTTCCGACAGCGAGGCGACGCGTCGCTCGCGCGGTCGGAGGTGATGAAGCGCGGCGACGTACACAGCCAGATCGACTCGGTCGTCGGCGACGGGGAGCGCGGCGGCGTCGCCACGGACGAACGAGACGGCCGGGTCGTACCCGCGCTCGCGGGCTCGTGCTCGCGCCTCACGCAACAGTCCCTCGCTCACGTCCACGCCGACCACCGCTTCGACCCGATCGCCGAGCGGCTCGCAGTGACGACCGTTCCCGCAACCGACGTCGATCCCGACCCCCCCGGAACGCCCGTCGAGGAAGGACTCCACCTCCGGCCAGGTGTGCTCGCGCGTCTTCGAGAAGTGGCCGGCGATGCGGTCGTACGTCGACGCGGTCGTCCGCGTCGTCGAGTCCGGATCGTCCCGCGTCATCCGACGATCACGAACGTGAGGTGCGCGAGCAGGAGCATCACGGTCGCGTGTTTCACGCCGTCGCTGACGCTTCCCTCGCCTAACTGTCCGGCGATGAGCCCCGACGCGACCCCCTGGATCGCCGCGGCGTGATAGAACAACAGGACGTAGCTGTCCGTTTCGACGCCGCCGATCCCCTCGAACACGCCGGTCGAGACGCCGGAGACGCCGCCGGGGGACGACAGCTGTGCCCCCTCGACGGCCGGGATGAACGCGACCGTCAGCGCCGCGATGATCCCGAGGAACACCGCAAAGGAGACGTAGATCACGAGCAGGTACGTCACCATGACCTGTCGACGCTCCCTACGGAGCCGCCGGGTCGAACGCGCCTCGTCGGCCGCGATCGCGAGCACCGGCGCCACGTCGCCGCTCGCCTCGACGGCGTTCGTGACGAGCGCGACCGCCCGCGACACCATCGGCGAGCGGATCCGCTGGCGGAACCGATCGAGCGCCGTCGTGACGGTCGCCCCCCACTCCACGTCCCGCCAGGTCCGCGCGATCTCCGGTGTGAGGTCGTCGAGGTCGGAGTCGGTGAGCCGACGCAGGCTCTCGATGATACTCATGCCGGCGTCGTTGATGCTCGCCATCCGATCGAGGAAGTCGGGGACCGCGCGTTCGATCGCCCGTATCCGCCGTTTCTCTATCTCGTAGGCGAGGCCGTAGGCGGCGAGCACCACCAGCGTCGCTTCGATCACCGGCGAATCGACGGCCCGGACGAACGGGAGCGGTTGGAGCGGCAGCGCCGGCGTCCGCATCCACACCCACCACAAGCCGGCCGGAACGGTGATACCCGCGGTCAACTCTGGCCGCTGGAGGAGGAGTTCGGCGGGGCGGTTCGCGGCGTCGAGCACGGCTTCGATCCGGTCGTACGCGGCCAGCCGTTCCCTGCTTAGGCCCCACCGATCGGTGTCCACGGCTGCGCCGTCGAGGCCCGCCGCGCCGCCATCCGCTCTGGCGTCCGAGGCACCGCTGAATCCGGCGACGCTCGACGGCGTCACCGCGAGAACGCGTGCGTCCCCCACCGGCTGCACCGATACGAGTGTGTCGCTCGTCGACCGAGTGATCGAGTCGATATAGACGACGAAGCCGAAGCTCGCAAGCGGGACCCCGAGGTAGACGACCGCGCGCAACACCGGGAGCGTGTCCGAGAGGACGATCCCGATGACGACGAGGATCGTGATGAAAAACAGCGGCCCCGCGACGAGCACCGTCACGTACGCCTCCGCGAACGTCGAGACGAGTTCGAGGTACTGCTCCTGCTGAGATTCGGCCTCCTCCTGGTACCGCTCGTACTGGTCGTGCAGGAACGCCGAGAGCTCCCGGCCGCTGCCGAGCACGGACGCGAGGTTCTCCCCGAACTCGGCCATGTTCTGCGAGGGCGTGCGTTCGGCCATCCGTTCGAGCGCGGTGATCACGTCCGTCCCGAACGTATCCATGTCGCGAACGGCGACGCCCAGCTCGCGGGCGGCCTCGCCGTACACGTCCTCGTTGCGCGACAGCGTCTCCAACACTGCGGGTAGCTCCATTCCCGAGCGCGACAGCGCGTACACGAACGCGACCGTCCGTGGGAGCGTCGCTTCGATCTGCGTCGCCCTGGCGTGGGCGCGCTGGTCGAGGATCTGCCACCGGAAGAGGTACACGCCGGCGGCCGACCCGATGCCCACCGTCGCGGAGGAGACGAGCAACAGCGGGAACAGGTCGGCGACGCCGAGCTCGCCGATTCGCGTGAGGTCCGCCAAAAAGCCCAGTGCGGCGGGCAACGCCGCCCGAATCGCTTCCCCGCCGATCCGAAGCAGCGCCAGCGCCCCCGCGGCAACGTACACGCCGAGGACGCTCCCCGAGACGCCGGCGACGGTAGCGTACAACAGTGTCTTCGACGCGTATAACCGGTGAGTGACGCCGACGTGTGCGGCCCGTAGCCGGTCGCGTTGGCGGCTCGCACGAGAGTGGTCGGCGACCACGTAGTCGCCGAAGGCGTGGACAGCAACCCGGGTGACGGCGAGGTCCGCCTCCCGGCTCACCGTCCCGGCGAGAACCGGCGCCAACAGGAGGAGCGCGCCGGCCAACGGGAGGAACGACAGCACCACCACTCAGCCCTCGTCGCCGAAGTCCGGATCGTCGGTGTCCTGGTCGTCCGATATCGTTTCGTCGGGGACGCTCTCGTCGACTACCGTCTCGTCGTACGCCGTCCGGTCTTCCGCATCGCGTTCGGCGGTCTCGATCCGATCCATCACGCGATCGGAGTCGGCGTAGTACTCGTTGACGAGTGCGGTGAAGCGACGATAGTCAGTGACGCCGTGGTCCTGGAGGTGTGCGAGGAACCGTCGCCGATCGCGAAGCTCCGACAGCAGCTCCGACCGGCTCCACCCTCGATCGGACTGGATCTCATCGAGCAGCGCCGAGTCCCGGCCGGTGAAGGTATCAGTTCCGGCGTCCCATTCGTACACCGAGGAGTAGTCCAGTTCCCCGGTCCGCTGGTCGATCCCGCCGATCTCGCCGACGGTCTTCGCGCGGCGCACGCGTCCGCCGTCGAAGCGGGCGAGCGTCTGGACCGACAGCAGGTCCAGCGATCGAACCATCGCCCGCGGGACGTTGATCGGTTCGTTCTCCAGGCGGTTGATCACCGTTTCGATGGAGTCGGCGTGCATCGTCGAGAACGTTGTGTGACCCGTGTTCATCGCCTGAAACAGGGTGAGCGCTTCGTCCCCGCGAACCTCGCCGACGATGATGTACTCCGGCCGGTGCCGGAGCGCGGAGCGCAGGAGGTCGTACATGTCGATGTCCTCGCCCTCGCCCATCTGCTCGCGGGTCACCGACGAGAGCCAGTTGTCGTGGTACAGCGACAGCTCGCGGGTGTCCTCGATGGTGAGCACCTTCGAGCGCGGCGGGATGAACATCGACACCGCGTTCATCGACGTGGTCTTCCCGGATGCGGTGCCGCCCGCGAAGATGAGGCTCTTGTTGTGCTCGATGCACAGCCAGAAGTACGCCATCTGCTCGATAGAGAACGTCCCGTACTCGATCAGGTCGATCGGCGTGAACGGCTCCTCCGCGTACTGGCGGATGGTGAACGCCGAGCCGCGGGGCGTGACTTCCTCGCCGAGCGCGAGCTCGGCGCGCGACCCGTCCGGCAGCGTCGTCCCGACGACCGGGTCGCCGACGGAGATATGCTGGCCGGACCGCTGGGCCAGTCTGATCACGAAGTTGTCCAGTTCGTCCGGCCCGAAGACGACGTTCGTCTCGATGTCGGTGTACGTGTCGTGATAGACGAATATCGGGAGGTCGTAGCCGTCACAGGAGATGTCCTCGATGTGGCGGTCCGACAGCAGGGCGTCGATCTTCCCGTATCCCCTGAAATCGCGCCGCAGATAGTACAGCAGACTGTGAAACGTCCGCATCGACGCGTCGACGCCGTACTGTTCGAGCAGCGCCGTCAGCTCGTCCCGAAGTTGGTCGTCGTCCGCCTCGCCGGGATCGTCGCGGTACAACAGCGGGTCGCGAATGTCGTCGACGACGCGCTGGAGCAGGTCGAACTCGAAGTCGTCGAGTTCGGGCTCGACGACGTGGTATACGTGGTTGTCCGACTCCGTGTCGTAGGTGACGACGACGTACGCGTACGGGGCGTTCACCCAATAGCGCTCGATTTCGTCGTGGTCGGCGGGCGGGTCGAACGACGCCAGCGGCCCGTCCTCTCCGGGAAGGAACGGCCGGACCTCGAGGTCGGCGCCGCGGAGCACCTCGAGCGTTCGCGCGAGGCGCCGCCTGAGCGTCGACAGGGGGCGGTCGTCGGCCGTCGTATCTGCGGCGTCCCCCGACATCGGTTACTGCAGGCCGTAGGGAAGTCCGATACTTAAGTTCACCACCAAGCGCCACAGTGGCGGGACCGCGCCAGACCGCCACAGCGGCTCGATCTTCGGCGACGCGCTTGCCCGGGGGGTCGACGCGCGCTCAGCTCACCCGCTCCGCGCGCAGGAGCACGCCACCGAGCACGAGTTGGAGGACGGCGCCGACCGGCAGTGACACGCCCGGGAACCCGCCGCCGACGCCGAAGCCGATCCCGAAGAAGCGCTCGGGGAACAGCACTGAGGCGACGAGAAACAACAGCGCGGAGACGACGAGCAGGCCGCCCAGCACGTCGACCGGGTCGGCGGTCCATGACTCCGCACGCTCCTCCTCGCGGTAGTAGTACACAGAGACCCCGAGCGCGACGAGGTACACGGCCGCGCCAACGAGCCACGCGGCGTACGCGATCTGGACGGAGGTCCCCGACTGCAGCAGGTACGCCGAGACCGGCGAGGAGACGCTCGTCGCGCGAACGAACGGGAGCCCGAACGCGTAGCGGATCTGAAACAGCGGGAAGCGGACGAACAGCACCGAACCCCCGGAGACGGCGCCGTAGAACACGTTCCACGGAAGCAGTGCCGCGACCCACGTGGACAGGACGGCGAGTTCACCCGTGTATTCCGACCGAACCCAAACCATGTTCCCCGGAGCACGGCGCGTCGGGATAAATCGATTGGACCGACGACTGCGGGTGCCTGCCGGTCCGTCGCCGCCGGGGGCGTTACGTACTTACACACCGATCCCCTACGGTCGTACACGGAATGAGGCGCGACTACTTCGAGTTGACTGTGGAGGACATCGATTGGGTCGAAACCGACGCGGATCCCGCCAAGCCGCACGTGTACATCGAGTTTCACGGCGCGGCGGACCTCCTCCGGGAGCGCCTCACCGGGACCGACGACGAGCTGCTCGACGCCGGAGAGACCGACGTGGCGTTCCGCCTGCAGTCTGATCACGAACACGACCCCGAGGCGACCGGCGTCGTCGGCGTGACGAACCGTCACACGGGCGATTTCGTCCTCGAGCTCAACGAATCCGCCGACGACGTGCTCCGATTCATTCGTGCGGCCCGCGAGTACGGCCGAGCCAGCGACGGCGACGGTCGCTACCGCGTCGAGATCGACGTCGACGGCGAGCCGCTGGTCGCCTACGAGAAGGAGACGTTCCTCGTGTACGACGCCGAGGGGAACCTGCTTCGCCACGAGAGCCTGATCCCCTCGGGCGTCGAGCTGTAGCGAGTCGCTGACCGTCGCAGACAGTGAATATGTCGCTGCCGTCCCCGTTCGGTCTGTCCTCCCTTCGACCTGTTCGGAAGCCACGCGATCGGGACCGAAACCGGTTTGCCCCGCTCGCGCCCAACAAGGTGCCGTGAAGAACGTCACCGACCGCGTGTCGAATCCCTTCGGACTGTCTCCCGAGTGCGATCGGTTCGTCCCCGGATACGGCGACGCGAACGCCGACTTCCACGTCATCGGGGATCATCCGGGCGTCCACGGCGGGCTCGAAACCGGCGTTCCGTTCACCGGCTCGGCCGCCGGCGAGCGCGTCCTCGACGCGCTGGTCCGCGCCGGACTGCTGGAGACGGCCGGCGACGCGCCGACGGTCGACTCGACGTTCCTCTCGTATCTCCACATGTGCGAGGCGACGGACGATCGACTCGGCCCTGACGGAACGCCGACGTCGGCGTCGTACGACGACATGGAGCGGTTCTTCGACGCGGAGGTGCGCGCCATCGCGGCTCACGTGCTGCTCCCGGTGGGCGAGCGCGCCACCCGGCACGTGCTGGAGCAGTACACCGCGCAGGCGCACAAGACCCAGATCCGGATGGACGACCTCCACGGCCGCGAGATCCGCGGCTCCGGCTGGCTCGTCCTCCCGATCAAAGACCCCGCGGAGTGGACCGAAACGAAAGACGCGACCGACGGCGGCGACGCCTCCGGCTCCACGGACGCGGACCGGCTGGTCGACGCGCTCGCGACGCTTCGCGCCACTGACTACCGTCGCGAGTCGGATCTCGGGCGGTTCATCGCCGGCTCGGACCCGTACCTCGTTCGGTGAACGCCGCTTCGGCGGGTACCGCTTCATTGCTCGCCGGGGCATCCGCAGAACGCTCACAGGTTCGGCTACTCCGTCTCGGTTGGCTACTCCACCCGGTTCGCTACTCCGGCGGGTCGGCGGCCGGGAACTCCACCGTGACCGCCGTCCCGGTCTCGTCCACGTCGAAGGAGACTCGTCCGCCCGACGCCTCCGTGATCCACACGACGAGCCACAGCCCCAGTCCCGACGAGTGGGTGACCGCCGTCTCGGCTTCGGTCTGGAACGTTTCCAGTTCCTGACTGGGGATCCCAGGGCCGTCGTCGGCGACCGTTACGGCGACACAGTCCGCCGACTCCGTGACGGTGATATCGATGGTCGGGCGCTCGTGGTGGCTGTGTTCGATCGCGTTTTCGAGGAGGTTATCGAACACGGTGTCGATCAGTCCGGTGGCGGTTATCCACGCGGAGTCCGGGGCGTCGACGGTGACCTGCGGGTCCACGGAGCGATAGTCCATAGCCAGTCCGTCGACGTGCGCGCGAACCAGCCCGACGACGTCGAGACGTGTTCGCGCCGACCCGTCCGTATCCAGGGTCGCCTCGACGTGACGGACGGTCTCGGCGCGGTCGAGCATCGTCTCCGCGGCGCCGGTGATCCGATCGAGCGCGGTCGTCGCCTCGTCGTCGGCCCCCGGGCCCCCCGGATCGGCCAGCTTCCGGAGCCGCTCATCGATCAGTTCGGCGTATCCAAGGACGACGTTCATCTCGTTCCGGAGATCGTGTCGAAGCAGCCGGTTCAACACGCCGATTCGTCGGCGCAGTCGATGCCTGTCGGTGACGTCACGCAGCGTGATGACCCGTCCGTGGAGTTCGGGTCGGTCGAACGAGCTGACCTGAACCTCGTAGTGGCGTTTTCCCTCGTTGGTTATTCGGGTGAGACGCGTTGTCCGTCCTGCATCTCCGGGTGCTTCGGCTGTCCCGGTCGCGCCTGTCCCGCCGATCGCGTCGTCCGTCACGAGTCGCTCGGGCTCGGAGGCGTTCACGGTAGCCGACCGTCCGCTGTCGGCGACCGAGTCTTCGATCAGGGCGGCCAGATCCGAGTCGAGTGCCTCGATCGGTTCGCCAACGGCGGCGTCCCGCGTGCGACCCAGCGCGTCGGCGGCGGCCGGATTGCAGTCGATGACGATGCCGTCCCCGTCGACGACGATCAACCCCTCCGTCGCGGCGTCGACCGCGACCTCGCGCGCGACTGGCGGGGCGGCTGCCCGCGACGGCGCGTCGTCGTCGCTGTACCGAACGGCGGCGGCCGACGCCCACGCGCCGACCGACGCCAAGGCCGCGGCGACTGCGTCCCTCGCGCGGTTTCGAAGCCGGCCGGGCACGAGCCCCAGTTCCAGCAGTCCGACGACCCCGCCGGCCAGCACGACGAACACCAGTCGACCGGACTGCCACGTCATCGACTTACCCCGCAGTACTCGACTGCGGCGCCTCGAACGGACCGGACGCGGCGAGAGCCGACGCGCTGTTCGGGGGACACTCGCGAGTATGTACGGAGTTCGCGTTGATGAAAACTTGTATGACGCGGCGAAGCTTCCGAACCGCGCGTACGTCGTGGCCGTCGCGCTCCGAGTCGGAAGGGTTCTTGCCACCCGAGGCGCATCGGTCGGTATGCAGCGGATCCGTCTCACGAACACCGTTTTCGAGGGGCTCAACAACGTCTACGTGCTCGACGGCACCGCCGACGGCGCCGACGCCGACGAACTCGTCCTCGTCGACGCCGGCGTCGCGCTCCCGGCCGTGCGCGAGCAGTTGGCGTCCGGGCTCGCGGATCTCGGCCACGACCTCGCGGACGTCGACCGCGTCCTCCTCACTCATTGGCACGCCGACCACGCCGGGCTCGCGGGCGCCATCCAGGCGGCCTCGGGTGCGACGATCCACGCCCACGAGGCCGACGCCCCCCTCGTCGCGGGCGACGAGGACAGCCTGCTCGAGGAGCAGCGGCTCCAGCGCGAGAAGTTCCGGGAGTGGGGAATGCCCGAGGAGACCCGCGCCGAACTCGTCGAGTTCCTCAACGATCACGGCGACCTCGGCGGCGAGCCGTGCGACGTGGAGTCGTTCGTCGACGGCGACGCCTTCGAGGTGAACGATCGGACCCTCGAAGCCGTCCACCTCCCCGGCCACGCCGCGGGGCTCACCGCCTTCCACGACGCCGCCGGCGACGAGGCGTTCGTCGGCGACGTGATCCTCCCGAAGTACACGCCGAACGTCGGCGGCGCCGACGTCCGCGTCGAGGACCCTCTCGGACGCTACGTCGAGAGCCTGCTGGACCTGATCGACCTCGACCCCGGAACGGCGTGGCCCGGTCACCGCGACCGCATCGACGACCCGGCTGGACGGGCGGCGACGATCCTCCGGCACCACGTCGAGCGCACGGAGAACGTCGTCGACGCGCTCGCCGATCTCGGCCCGTCGACGCCGTGGGAGATCAGTGCCGCGCTGTTCGGCGACCTCCACGGGATTCACGTGCTCCACGGTCCCGGGGAGGCGTACGCCCACCTCGATCACCTCGCGGGCGCCGGCGTTGTCGAACGTGACGGGTCCCGCTACGCGCTCGTCGACGCCGACCCCGACGTTGCGTCGCTGTTTCCCGACCCCGGGATCGACCGCGTGGTCCAGTGGACCGGCGAGTGAACGACACAGCTCCCGAGTGACCGCGACGGCGGGCTAATTCGCGGAACACAAGCTTGAAACGCGCCTGCGGCGAACGCTCCGGCAATGGAACTTCGCGTCATCGACAAGACGGACGAGGAACTCCGCATCGAGATCGCGGGCGAGGACCACACGTTCATGAACGTCCTCAAGGGACAACTGCTCAACACCGACGGCGTCGCGGCCGCGACGTACGACATGAACCCCGAGCAGTCCGGCGGCCAGACCGAGCCGATCCTCTCGATCAAGACCGAGGACGGGCTCGACCCCCTCGATGCGCTCGAACAGGCTGCGACGGGTATCTCGGACAGTCTCGAAACGCTCTACGACCGCGTCGAGGCCGCCTTCGACGACGCCGCGGCCGCCGAAGCCTGAGGCGGCACGCGCCCGCCAGGCCGTCATCTACACCGCTTTCCCACACCGTTCTCCCCGTCGCTACTCGTCCGACAGCGTCTCGCCCGCCGGGATCTCCACGTCGAGCCAGTTGCCCATCGGGACGAGCGGGCACTCGTAGGCCTCGCTGTACGCGCAGTAGGGGTTGTACGCCTCGTTGAAGTCCAGCACCCAGTCGCCGTCGTCGGTCCGGGCGTCCGGATCTTCCAGATCGAGGTACCGCCCGGCGGGGTACGTCCACTCGCCGTTCGTCTCGTCGCGGAACGGCACCCACAGGCGGTATTCGTCGCCGGGCGAGCGGTACGCCTGGACCGTCACGTCCTCGCCGTCGACGGTTATCCGGAACTCGCCGACGTTGTCGTACTCCCGGGCGCCGTCCTGGGTCGTCTCGACGGTGATCCGTTCGGGGTCGTCGTGCTCGTGCAACGTCGCCTCGAATCGGTACGCGGGATCCGGGTCGAAGTAGTTCAGGCCGGAGAACCCTGCCCGCTCGGACTGCGGGACCGGCGAACGCGGGTGTTCGGCGAAGAACTCGTCTTTCTTGCGGCGGTCCTCGCGAACGCGCTCGGCGTAGGCCTCGGGGTCGATGTCGGTGTCGCTGTCCGTGCTCATACTCAGCCCTTCGCCGGCCCGCGTGTTCAACGTTCAGCGGTCGTGTCCGATCCGCACAATTACGGGGGACCGGGACCGACGGTGGCCGCCGCCCGGCTCAGAGCCGAACGGGAAGCCCGTGTTCGTCGAGATAGCGCTTCACCTCGTCGATGCCGTACTCGTCGAAGTGGAAGATACTGGCCGCCAGCGCGGCGTCGGCGTTGGCCTCGACGAACACTTCTCGCATGTGCTCGGGACCGCCGGCACCGGAGGACGCGATCACCGGCGTCGACACGGCGTCGCACACCGCCTTCGTCACCGGGATGTCGTAGCCGTCCTTCGTCCCGTCGGCGTCGATGGAGTTGACGAACAGCTCCCCCGCGCCGCGCGCTTCGGCCTCCGTCGCCCAGGTGACCACGTCGAGGCCGGTCCCCTCCCGGCCGCCCTTGACGGTGCACTCGAACCAGCACTCCTCGGTCGTGCCGTCCTCGCGTTCGACCTCGACGTAGTGGTCGCCCTCGTCGTCGAAGCGTCGCCGCGCGTCGACGGAGATGACGATGCACTGGCTGCCGAAGGCGTCGGCGCCCTCGGTGATCAACTCGGGATTTTCGATGGCGCCGGAGTTGATCGACACCTTGTCGGCGCCCGCCCGCAGCGTCTCCTTGATGTCGGCTTTCGTTCGGATGCCGCCGCCGACGGTCAGCGGGATGAAACACTCGTCGGCGACTGCGGATACGGTGTCGAGCATCGTCTCACGCCCCTCAGCGGAGGCGGTGATGTCGAGGAAGACGAACTCGTCGGCGCCGGCCTCGTTGTACTTCTTGGCCATCTCGACGGGGTCGCCGGAGTACTCCAGGTTCTCGAAGTTGACGCCAGTGTAGACGGCGGCGTTCCCGTCGTCGTCGATATCGACGTCGATGCACGGGATGATCCGCTTCGTGAGAGTCATACGTTCGATAGCCCCGAACCGGGTTTCATCGTTTCGCCTGTCCGCGCGGGCGTCGCCACACCGGTCGCGGCGGCGACTACGCTCCCTTCATCGGTCGTCGGTTCACCTGGGTTCGGCTCTCCCGTTCACTGCTTCCAGCCGGCGACGGTGCCCCCGCCGTACAACCACGCTCGGATGCGGGTCACGACCGAGTGCAGCAGGACGAACAGCACGAACACGTACCCGAGGCCGACGACCGCCTGCGCCATCGGCTCGACTCGCGCGGTGACCGCCGGGAGGACGTACCGGAAGTAGAGGTATCCCCCGCCGACGACGCCGCCGAGGCTGATGCCGGCGACCGTGACGGCGTAGCACGCGAACACAGCCCACCAGATCCCCTCGGCGACGTACTCGTTTCGCTGTGCGGCACGCTGGACGCGTCGGAGGAGGGTCGTTTCGGTGTCGGAGACCATACCACGGGTCGTTCGCGGACGCCACTTAGCCGTTCGGGGGACGGGAGCGCTCACCGCCCGGTCACTGCAGCAGGTATACTCGCGCCTCCCACGGGCGGGCGACGTACGCCCCGACCGTGCTGGGTGACGGCGACTCCGGGTAGTTCGATAGCGCCAGCGTCGCCCCCTCGCCCGCCACGGCAGCGGGCGGGTCCACCTCGACGCGGTCGCCGCTCCAGTTGAGGGCGACGAACGCACGGTTCCGGCCCTCGGCTCGCGGGAGCGTCCGGCTGTAGGCCCACACCCGCTCGTCGTCGGGAGTGTGGTTCTCGTACTCGCCGTACACGAGCACGTCGTGGTCGTCGCGGAGGTCGATGAGCCGCCGGTAGTAGTGCCACACGGACTCCGGGTCCGCGCGCTCGACCTCGACGTTAACCGACTCGTGGTCCTCGTGGAGCCGGATCCAGGGCTCCCCGTCGGTGAACCCCGCGTTCGGCCCGGCCGTCCACTGCATCGGCGTCCGACTCGTGTCGCGGCTGTGGGCGTTGAGTCCCTCCCGGACCTCCTCGAAGGAGCCGACCTCGCCCGACTCGATGGCCTCCTCGACCGCCCGCACCGTCTCGACGTCGCGGAACTCCGAGAGCGACTCGAACGTCGGGTTCGTCATCCCCAGTTCCTCTCCCTGGTAGACGTACGGCGTCCCGCGGAGCGTGTGCAGCAGCGTGGCGATACACGTGGCCGACTCGGGGCGGAACTCGCCGTCGTCGCCGAACCGCGAGACGACGCGCGGCTGGTCGTGGTTGTTGAAGTAGAGGCTGTTCCACCCCCTCCCGTACAGGCCCTCCTGCCACCGGTCGAACACCGACTTGAGGTCGGTCAGCGACCAGTCGGTGCGGTCCCACAGGCGCTCGCCCCGGCCGATCCCGACGTGGTCGAAGTGGAAGATCATTCCCAGGCCGTCGCCGTCGGGGCCGACGTACCGGGCGGCCTCGTCGACGGAGGTCTCGCCGATGCACTCGCCCACGAGGAGCAGGTCCTCCCCGGCGAACGCGCGGTCGTGGAGCTCGGAGACGTACTCGTGGATGCGCGGGCCGTTCGGAACCGACAGCAGCGTCCCGCGGTACGGCCAGTCCGGGTCGCCCGACGGGAGGCCGTCCGGCTTCGAGAGCAGGTTCACCACGTCGAGCCTGAAGCCGTCGATCCCCTCGTCGACCCAGAACGCCATCTCGTCGGCGACCGCCTCGCGGACGGCCGGCTCCTCCCAGTTGAGGTCGGGCTGTCTGCGGTGGAACAGGTGGAGGTACCACTGGCCGCGCTCGGGATCGTAGCTCCACGCGGGGCCGCCGAAGAGGGACTGCCAGTTGTTCGGCGGTGCTTCCCCGTCCGGCCCGTCCTCGGCGTCCCATGCGACCTCGTCGGCGTCGACGCCGTCGCGCCAGTGGTACCAGTCGGCGGTCCGCCCTCGGCGGCGCGAGGCCTCGAACCACTCGTGCTCGTCGGAGGTGTGGTTCGGGACGAAATCCATCACGAGCCGGATGTCCCGCTCGTGGAGGGTGTCACGCACGCGTCGCCAGTCCGCCATGGTCCCGAACGTGTCGTCGATGGCCCGGTAGTCGGCGACGTCGTAGCCGTTGTCCGCCATCGGCGACTCGTAGACGGGGTTGAGCCACACCGCGTCGACGCCCAGATCCGCCAGGTAGTCCGCCCGCGACGCCAGCCCGGCGAGGTCGCCGACGCCGTCGCCGTCGCTGTCGGAGAAGCTCCGCGGATACACCTGATACACGGTCGCCTCCTTCCACCAAGCGCGGCGCTCGTCGTTCATACCCACACCACCGAGCCCGACGGGATAGGTGTTTTTTTGCCCCGCCGTCGCCGACACCAGCACATGGCCGACCACCACGACCACTACAAGGAGTTCGACTACGAGCGCGTCACCTCCCCGATGCAGGAGATCACGACCGGGCAGGCGGTCACCGGCGCGGTCATCGCGCTCGTCGGCATCCTCGTTGCCTTCGGACTGCCGCTTCTGCTGGTGTAACTGCGGATCACCCGCTTCCGTTCACGCGGACGGTGACCGCTCCATCGCGCCCGGACGCCGACGCGCGCGTCACGAACCGCTCGTCACCGAGCAGTAGCACGACCGTCTCCGGCGCGGGGCGCACGAGCCGGACCGTCGACGCGTTCGCCGGTCGAGCCTCGCGCCACGTCTCGAACGCCGCCGCGAACGCCGTCGCGTTGGCGTCGTCGTCGAATCGGATCGCCCACGCGTAGCCGGTTCGCGTCGACCCCGCTCCGTCGGCCGCGACGAATCGCCGTCGCACGTCGTTCCCCCAGCCGTGTGCGGCGTCCGCCGCCGTCGCCTCGCCGACCCCCGTTTCGAGCGTCACTCGGACGAACAGCTCCCCGTACGTGTCCGTCGCATCCGCACCGCTCGTCCAGTCGTCCCTCGGCGCGTCACGGACGGTCAGGGGGGCGACGGGTTCGCTCCCCGGCGGCCGGTCGTGGAGCAACTCCTCGGCGGTGCGCGGCGGGTCGTCGTACACCGCCCGCACCTCGCCGGGATCGGACACGCGCGCGTCGACGTATCGCGCTCCGGCGAGGTACGGCGCGACGCCGAGCCGCTCGGCGGGCGACCCGTTGGCCGTCCGTGTTCGCAGCGACTCGGTCGGCGACGCTGCCCCCGGCGCGTATCGGCGGACGTACTCCCCCTCCACGTACGTCGCCGACCCCTCGACGATCGCCGCCTGCAGCAGCCGCTCGGCGGTCGACCCCGACGGCGCCGCCGCGGTCCCGGCGAGCTGCTCGAACGCGCCGGTCCGGTACTGAACGACGTGGACCGACTCGTGAGCCAGCGTCGACTCCGCGCCCGCCTCGTCCGCGAGGATCGCCTCGTTGACGACGACCGCCTCGGGCGTCGCGACGTACGCCGCCGCGGTGAGCGCGCGCTCGCGATCCTCGCTCACGCGGAAGCCGAGCAGTCGGTAGAACTCGGGGTATTCGGCCCCACCCAACCCCATCGACTCGGTCGGCTCGATACGGACGACCGACGGCGGTTCGGCCGTCGGTCGATCCATCGCCACCGCCACGCGGGCGAACACCAACCCATATTCGACCGGGAGCGATCCGCCAGCGACGCGAACGTCGTACTCCTCGGCGAGCACCGGGGGCGACACGGAGGGGTCCGACGTGGTCGTCTCCGGTTCGCTCGTGCGTGGCGACGGCTGCGTCGACGGCGTCGAAACCGGTGTCGATTCCGTCGACGGTTCCGCAGAATCCCGCTCCGTCACCGCAGGCGACGGCCCGACAGGAGCCGCACAGCCGGCGACGACCAGCAGGACAGCGAGGAGGAGCGGTCGGAGGGACACGGTTTACTGTCAACGGAACAACGAAAAAGCGTTCGTTCGATTCTCACGGTTTCACACCCCTGGAACGGCCGGGTTCGCGACCGTGACCGTCAGTCCAATTCGTGCTCGATGACCGCCCGGCGGTCGCGGATCGACGCGGCGTCGTACTGGAGTTCAGTATCGCCGACTGTCAACGAGAGCGTTCCGTCGGCGGTCGCCTCGCCGAGCGTCTCGACCGGCGCGACGCCCTCGAAGGCGTCGCGAACCGCGTCGGGATCGGTCGTCTCGATCACCGCGCGGCCGGGGGTCTCGTCGAACAGCGCGAGCGCGTCGTCGAGCGCGACGTTCGCGCCCGCCTCGCCGGTCACCATCTCGGCGAGCGTGACCGCGAGGCCGCCGTGGCTCACGTCGTGGACCGCGAGGGTGCCGTCGCGGTCGGCGACGGCCGCGAGCGTCTCCACGACCGCCGGCGCGTTCTCCGGGAGCGCGGGGAAGCGGTCGCTTCCGCCCGCCTGTGCGAGGAACTCGGAGCCGCCCAGCGCGCCGCCGGCCTCGCCGACTGCGAGCACGGTCCCTTCCCCGTCGAACGCC
The DNA here is from genome assembly GCF_040025155.1 of Halobaculum rarum. Classification (NCBI taxonomy): domain Archaea; kingdom Methanobacteriati; phylum Methanobacteriota; class Halobacteria; order Halobacteriales; family Haloferacaceae; genus Halobaculum; species Halobaculum rarum. The sequence goes on from NZ_CP157275.1 coordinate 102,655, forward strand.
GCCGGCGGCGCCGAGAATCCGGCCTTCGTCCCGATGACCGCCAACGTGGGCGTCGGCGGGATCGGGCCCGCGACGGAGTCGTTGTACAGCGAGACGTTACCGCCGACGACCGGAACCGAGAGGTCCGCGCACATATCCGCGAGCCCGTCGACGGCGGCCGCGAAGCCGCCGTACACGTTCGGTTTCTCGGGGTTCCCGCCGTTGAGACAGTCGACCGCCGCAAGCGGCGTCGCCCCCTTCGCCGCGAGGTTCGTGGCGTTCTCCAGTGCAACCGCGCGTGCGCCCTCGTACGGCGCCGCCTCGGTCCACCGGGGCTCGGATCCCGAGGACAGCGCCAGGCCGAGCGGCTCGCCCGCGTCGGTTTCGGCCTCGCGGATCGCCATCACGGCGGCGTCGTCGCCCGGGAGTACCGAGGTTCGAACGCCGACCTCGTGGTCGTACTGCCGGTATACCCAGCGCTTGCTCGCGGTGTTCGGGTGGCCGACGACAGCCTCGAACGCCTCGGCGAGCGCGTCGTCGTCGACGGTTCCGCGCGCCCCGTCGTCCTCACCACCGTCGCCGTCGCCGGGATCGACGAGCGTCGGAAGGTCGCGCTCGGGCTGACTCGGCTCCTCGCGGTCGAGGTCGTTCATCGGCGCGCCGTCGGCGAGGTACTCCGCGGGAGCGTCGACGACCGTCTCGTCCTCGAACGTGCACACGTAGTTCCCGTCGGTCACCTCGCCGATGACCGAGCAGCCGAGATCGAAGCGGTCGGCCAGCTCGGCGACGTGGTCGGTGTCCTCGGGTCGGACCTCGTACACCATGCGCTCCTGGCTCTCCGCGAGGAGGATCTCCATGGCGTTCATGTTCGGCTCGCGCTGGTGGACGCGGTCGAGCGCGATCTCGGCCCCGAGGCTACCTTTAGCGACCAACTCGGAGGACGCCCCGCCGAGCCCGGCCGCGCCGAGGTCGCGGGCGGCCACGAGCAGACCCTCGTCGACGAGGGCTTCGTTGCATTCGATGAGCCGCTTCTCGGCGTAGGGGTCGCCCACCTGTACCGCGGGGCGGTCCTCGGTCTCCGCGTCCTCCGCGAGGTCCTCGCTGGCGAAGGAGGCGCCGCCGAGGCCGTCCCGGCCGGTCGCGTTGCCGACGAGGACGAGCTTGTTGCCGGGTGTCTCGGCGGTCGCGGTGACGAGTCGGTCCGGCGTCGTCAGCCCGACGCAGGCGACGTTGACGAGGGGGTTCCCCTCGTAGCCGTCGTGGAACGCCACGGAGCCGGCGACCGTCGGGACGCCGATACAGTTGCCGTAGTGGCTGATTCCCTCGACGACGCCCTCGAACAGGTACTTCGAGTGCTCGCGGTCGAAGCCGCCGAAGTACAGCGAGTCCGCCAGCGCGATGGGATACGCGCCCATCGACATCGTGTCGCGGACGATGCCGCCGACGCCGGTTGCGGCGCCGTCGAAGGGGTCGACGTACGAGGGGTGGTTGTGGCTCTCGATGCCGAGTGTGGCGTACGTCTCATCGTCGAGCGCGACGACGGCCGCGTCGTCGCCCGGACCGATCACCACGTCGTCGGACTCGCTCTCGAAGGCGCCCAGCAGCGGACGCGACGAGCGGTATGCACAGTGCTCGCTCCAGAGGTTTTCGAACAGCGCGGACTCGGCCCGGGTCGGCTCCCGGCCGAGTTCCGCCTCCACCAGTTCCCGATCCGCGTCGGCGAGGGGCATTCACATGTGCGGTCAACACGACCGGCAAAATGGCTTTCTATATGCACGGTCGTGCCTATTCGCGTCGGCGTTGGCGGTGACTCCGATCGGACCGGGTCCCTTTTCTACGGTCCGCGAGTACGGTCGACTGTGCTATCGGTCGAGCTGCACAGTCACTCCGCGCTCTCGCACGACGGGCGGGACCCGGTCGATATGCTTCTCGAACAGGCGGCCGCCGTGGGCCTCGACGCGCTCGCGGTCACCGACCACGACGCGCTCGACGCGAGCCTGGAGGCTGCCGAGTTGGCGGACGACTACGGACTCGTCGGCATTCCCGGAATGGAGATCACGAGCGCCGCCGGCCACGTGCTCGCGTTCGGTATCGAGGAGCTGATCCCCGCCGGACTCGATTACGACGAGACGCTCGACCGGATCCACGAACAGGACGGCCTCGCGGTCGTTCCCCACCCGTTCCAGAAGTCGCGCCACGGCGTCGCGCCGCACATCACCGACGACCAACTGGCGAACGCGGACGCAATCGAGGTGTACAACTCGCGGCTGCTGACGGGGCGGTCGAATCGACAGGCGGAGTCGTTCGCGGTGGACCACGGGGTTCCGATGACGGCCGGGAGCGACGCGCACATCGCGGAGATGGTCGGACAGGCCGTTACCGAAGTCGGCGCCGAGGACCGCTCGGTCGACGCGATCCTCGACGCGATCCGCGACGGTCGCACGAGCGTCGTCGGCAAGCGGACGCCGTGGTACATCTCCTTCCGGCAGGCCGCCGGCGGCGCCAAGCGGCGTATCGGCCGCTGCGTCGACGAGCTCCTGTGAGCCGCGAGCGTCGACCCGAGGCGACGGACCTCGACGGCGACGTCGCCGATCCCGCCCTCGTCCGCGCCGCGATCGCGGCCGGGGACCCCTTGCCCGGAACTGGCGGGTTCGCGGGAATTCTCGACGGGACGCTCGTTCGGGACGTCCTCGGTCGACGACCCCTGTTCATCGACCGCGACGACCCCGACAACTGGAGCCGTACTCCTACCGACTTGAACCGTCCGCGCTCGTTGCCCGCGGGGTATGTGCTCGATGCTGACGGCGAGCGATGCGTCTGGTCGCTGCCCGATCCCGAGCCGTCTGCGGCCGAGCCCGCGCTCGGATCGGTCACCGACGCCGTCGAGACGAGCGTTCGCGCGGTCGACCCCGACGGGCTCGCGGTCGCGTTCTCCGGCGGCGTCGACTCGGCGGTCGTCGCCGCCGGCGTCCCCGAGGCGCCGCTGTACGTCGCCGGCTTCGAGGGCGCACACGACGTGGCTGCCGCTCGTGCGGCCGCCGAGGCGATGGACCGCGACCTGCGGGAGGTGTCCCTCTCGCACGCCGACCTCGAACGCGCCGTTCCCGAGATCGTCGCGGCGACCGGGCGGCGCAACCCGATGGATATCGCTATCGCGTTGCCGCTGTATATTGTCGGGGAACGCGCGGCCGTCGACGGCTACGACCGCCTCGCGGTCGGGCAGGGCGCCGATGAACTGTTCGGCGGCTACGCGAAGGTGGTCGCCCCGGCTGACGAGCATCGCGTCGAGGCCGACACCGTGCGCGGGGCCCGCCGCGAGACGGTCGCGACGCTCCCCGACCAACTGGAGCGTGACGTACTCGCGCTCCGGGCCGCCGGCGTCGAACCGGTCGCGCCGCTGCTACACGACCGCGTCGTGAGTTCCGCGTTGGCGCTGCCGGAACGCCTCCTCGTCGCCGACGGCGAGCGGAAGGTCGCGCTTCGCGCGGCCGCCGAGGGACTCGTCCCCGACCGGGTCCGCTCGGCGGAGAAGAAGGCGGTCCAGTACGGCACCTACGTCTCGCGCGAACTGGACCGCCTCGCGCGGCAGGCGGGGTTCAAGCGTCGGATGGACGACCACGTCGGGCGCTACATCGCCGATCTCTGCGGCGACGCGTACGGCCCGCGCGACGAGCGATAGCGCACGCTGGCGAAAGCAGTCGCTGGCAGAGGGAGTTTGCTGACAGGCGACACTGCCTCGCGGGCTCGCGCGGCCGACGCGGTGTCGCGCTCCCGCTGAGCGTCGGCCGTTCCCGGCTACTCGATGGGCGGCAATGCTCCCGGTTCGGTACCTAAAGATTCGGGAGGGGTTCGACCTCTCGGGCAGTTATCGGTCGGTGGCCGCACGAACCGTCCCGATCGCCTCGATCCCGATCTGCGTGGTGTCGCTGTCCACGTCGCTCCCGCGGAGATCCCCCGGCGTGTACCACGCCCACGCCTCGGCGCCGACCTCGTCGTCGCCGTCGGGATCGATCCTCCGGCCGTCGACGGCGGCGAAGTACACGTGGTCGATGTGCTGGTGGCCGACCGTGCCGTCGTCGTGAACGTTGATGTCGTACAGCATCGTGTGCCGGGGCGCGGGAAGCGTCTCGCCGGCCGGGGCCTCGATGTCGCGGGTGTCGTCGACGAGCGTGGGGTCGAGCCCGGTCTCCTCGCGGGCCTCCCGCAACCCCGCCTCGTGAGGGACTTCGCCGCGGTCGACGTGACCGCCGGGCGGGATCCGGATGCCGAGTTTCGGGTGTTCGTGTAGCGCGGTCGCGCCGTCGTGGACGAGATAGACGGTCGCGGTGAAGTGGCGCGTGGTCTCCATACGCGTGGCTGGTGGGTGCGTGGCTTCGGCGTTACGAAAGCGATGTCTCGCTCGAATGGCCGATCCGGATCAGCCGAGCTGTACCTGCTCTTCGGCTTCGAGCAGCTCGTGATACCGGTTTCGGATGGTGACTTCCGAGATGTTCGCCACCTCGCTCACCTCGCTTTGGGTCACCTTCTCGTTGGTGAGCAGCGACGCGGCGTAGACGGCCGCGGCCGCGAGGCCGACCGGCGACTTGCCGGAGTGGATGCCCTCCTGCTTGGCGCTCTGGAGGAGCTGGCGAGCTCGTCGCTCGGACTCGTCCGACAGCTGTAGGTCCGACGCGAACCGCGGGACGTAGCTCTCGGGGTCAGCCGGCTGGATCTCCAGCTTGAGCTCACGGACGACGTAGCGATACGTCCGTGCGATCTCGTCTTTCTCGACGCGCGAGACGTTCGCGATCTCGTCGAGGCTCCGGGGAGTTCCGGCCTGTCGAGCAGCCGCATAGAGGCTCGCGGTGGCCACGCCCTCGATGGAGCGGCCCGGCAGCAGGTCCTCATCGAGCGCGCGTCGATAGATGACCGAGGCGGTCTCACGGACGTTGTCCGGGAGGCCGAGCGCCGAGGCCATCCGGTCGATCTCGCCGAGCGCCTGCTTGAGGTTGCGTTCCTTGGAGTCGCGCGTTCGGAACCGCTCGTTCCACGTGCGCAGCCGCTGCATCTTCTCGCGCTGGCGGCCGGATAGCTGGTTACCGTAGGCGTCCTTGTTCTGCCAGCCGATGTTGGTCGACAGCCCCTTGTCGTGCATCATGTTCGTCGTCGGGGCGCCGACGCGGGACTTCTGATCTTTCTCCTTGGAATCGAACGCGCGCCACTCCGGCCCGTGATCGATCTCGTCCTCCTCGACGACGAGGCCGCAGTCACGACAGACTGTCTCGCCGCGTTCGGAGTCGTTCGTCAGCTTCCCGGCACATTCCGGGCATTCGAGCTGTTCTCCCCCCGACTCGGACGCTGTCTCGTCCTCGTCGGCGGTGGTGGTGCGCGATCGGTCGTCCGTGTAACTTCGGACGTTCTCACTCATTGTTAGGATGGATTGAAATCGGAGACTCAAGGCTCCGATGGGGGGTTCGCCGTACCAACTACACGGGCGGAAGCAACTTATATCTGCTGGCGGATTTCGCCGTCTTCGGGCGCGAATTCCGCCTAACGACGCCGGTTTGCATCTCGGATAGAGTCGGTACACAAGCGGTATCGAATTGTGGGAGCCGAGACGGAACGAACTCGAGACGATCCCAAAAACAGGGAGGCGACCAGCGTCGAGGAGGCCGAGGAGTCGGGGGTATCGAAACCCTTACTCGCGGTCCGGGGCACTCCCCGTACATGACAGCGACGGACGAAGGCGCCGAGTCGGAGGCCGACGCCGGCGTCGTCGACCCCGACGAGGTCCGCCACGTCGCCGACCTCGCGCGGGTCGACCTCGATGACGAGGAGGCGACGGCGTTCGCCGAGCAGTTCGCGGACGTGCTCGACTACTTCGCGGCGCTCGACGAGGTGCCCGAGGTCGAAGACGAGCCGGATCTGGTGAACGTGATGCGGGCCGACGAGGTCCGCGACGGCCTCTCCCAGGAGGAGGCACTCGCGAACGCGCCCGACTCGGAGGCGGGCTTCTTCAAGGGGCCGAAGGTCTCATGAGCGCCGACGACGCCCCCGACGCCGACGCGACCGATGACCTGAACGCGTTCGTCACCCGCGAGACCGTCGAAAGCGACGCCGACGGTCCGCTCGCCGGCAAGACGGTCGCCGTGAAGGACAACATCTCGACCGAGGGGATCCGCACGACCTGCGGCTCCGCGATGCTCGAGGAGTACGTGCCGCCGTACGACGCGACGGTCGTCGAGCGCCTGCGCGAGGCCGGCGCGACGATCGTCGGCAAGGCGAACATGGACGAGTTCGGCATGGGCGGGACCACGGAGACGTCGGCGTTCGGACCGGTGAAGAACCCCGTCGACCCCGAGCGCGTCCCGGGCGGCTCCTCGGGCGGCTCCGCGGCCGCCGTCGCCGCCGGCGAGGCGGATCTGGCGCTCGGCTCCGACACCGGCGGCTCGGTCCGCAACCCCGCCGCGTTCTGCGGCGTCGTCGGCATCAAGCCGACCTACGGGCTCGTCTCGCGGTACGGCCTCGTCGCGTACGCCAACTCGCTGGAACAGATCGGGCCGCTGGCGAACACCGTCGAGGACGCGGCCGCCCTGCTCGACGCCATCGCCGGCCCCGACGAGCGCGACGCGACGACTCGCTACGACGCCGCCGAGGGCGGCGCGCCCGGGGCGACCGACGTTCCGGACGACACCCATCCCGCCGACGCGACCGAGTACGCCGCGGCCGCCGACGGCGACGTGGAGGGCATGACAGTCGGCGTCCCGACGGAGTTAGTCGAGGGCGCCGACGACGAGGTCGTCGAGGTGTTCGAGGACGCGCTGGCTGAGCTGGAGGCGAAGGGGATCGAGACCGTCGAGGTGTCGCTCCCTTCCGTCGAACACGCGGTGCAGGCGTACTACGTCATCGCCATGTCGGAGGCGTCCTCGAACCTCGCGCGCTTCGACGGCGTTCGGTACGGAACTGAGGGCGGCGAGGGCAACTGGAACGAGTCGTTCGCGGCTGCCCGCGAGGAGGGCTTCGGCGACGAGGTGAAGCGCCGGATCCTGCTGGGGACCTACGCCCTCTCGGCGGGCTACCACGACAAGTACTACAAGAAGGCGCAGGACGCCCGCGCCTGGGTGAAGCAGGACTTCGACGAGGCGTTCACCGAGGCCGACGTGCTCGCGACGCCGACGATGCCCGTGCTCCCCCCGAAGCGCGGCGAGAGCCTCGACGACCCGCTCTCGCTGTACTTGATGGACGCGAATACGGTGCCGGTGAACCTCGCGAACCTCCCGGCGATCTCCGTGCCGGCGGGCGAGGCGGAGGGTCTCCCCGTCGGGATGCAGTTCGTCGGCCCCGCCTTCGGCGAGGAGGCGGTCATCCGCGCGGGCAGCGCCGTCGAGGAGTAGGAAACCTCCACCTCGACGCCGTGAAGCGTCGCCAGCGGATCGTGGTATTCTCGCGGCACCGTACGCGTTCGTTTCCCCTCAGATTCTCGTTCAGCTTCGGCGAGGGCGGCCTCTCGCGTCTCACCGCCGCCAGTACTCCGGCGTGAAACAGACGAGCACCGGGATGATCTCGAGGCGGCCGATCCACATCAGGAACACCATGTAGAGACGGCTCGCCTCGGTGAACCCGAGGTAGCTCCCCATCGGCCCGACGACCCCGAACCCGGGACCCACGTTCCCGAGGGTGGCCGCGACGGCGCTCATCGTCTCGAGGACCGAGAAGCTCTCCGGGAGCCGAGTGCCGTCGAGGAACAACAGCAGCGTCGAGATCAGGAACAACACGAGATACAGCAGGGTGAACGCGAAGATGCCGCGCACGCCGCGCTCGTCGAGGGCGCGGCCGTTGAGCCGGAGCGGCCGGACGGCGTCGGGGTGGGCCGTCGTGAACAGCTCCCGGCGAAGCGATTTCAGGATCACGACCCACCGGATCACCTTGATCCCGCCGCCGGTCGATCCGGCCGACCCGCCGATGAACATGGCGAACAACAGCGCGTACTGCGCCGGCGCGGACCAGGTGTTGAAGTCCATGCTCGCGTACCCGGTCGTCGTGACGATCGAGACCGTCTGGAACACCGCGTGTCGAAGCGAGGGTTCGAGGTTTCCCGAGATGGCAGTCGTGACCGCGGAGAGGTAGGCGGCGTCGTACGTCTCGCTCGCGGGGGCGACGGCGACGAACGCTCCGGCGAACAGCAGCGCCGTCACCAGTGCGGCGATCACGCCCATCGCCCCGACGTACGTCCGGAACTCCACGTCCCGGAGCATTCGCCGCGGGTCGCCCGTGATGACGCCCCAGAACAGCGCGAAGTTGACCCCGGCGGCGACCATGAACGGAACGATGACCCACTGCACGGCCGCGGAGAACGCCTCGATCGAGCGGGCCTCCGGCGAGAACCCGCCGGTCGGCATCGTCGTCAGGCCGTGGGCGACGGCGTTGTACAGCGTCATGTTCGGGGCGAGACCGGGCATCCCGAGCGCCGGGCCGGCGAGGTGCATCCCGTACAGGAGGAGGATCTCCAGCGCCGTGATCCCGGCGTAGACGCCCCACAGCACGCGGGCGGTCTCGGCGATCCGGGGCGTGAGCTTCTCGATACCCGGTCCAGGGGCCTCGGCGTCCATGAGCTGGGCGCCCCCGACCGACAACTGGGGGAGGATCGCGACCGCGAGGACGACGATCCCCATGCCGCCGAGCCACTGGGTGAGCTGGCGCCACAGCATGACTCCGCGGGTGTGTGATTCGAAGGAGATGTCGCCGAGGACGGTCGCCCCGGTCGTCGTGAAGCCCGACATCGCCTCGAATAAGGCGTTCACCGGGTTCGCGAGCGTCGACTCGGGATGGACCGCGGCGACGAGGCCGGGGATCCCGTGTGCCTCGATGAGATACGGGACGGACCCGACGACTGCGACGGCGAGCCAGGTCGCCGCGACCATGAGAAAGCCCTCCCGGGCGCCGATGTCCGGGTCGGGATCGAGCCGTTCGAGGCCGGTGCCGACGAGGACGGCGAGGAGGATCGTCGCGGCGAACGGCGCCACCGACTCACCGTAGTACAGCGAGACGACCAGCGGCGCGAGCAGGGGAACCGAGAGATAGCGGATGACGGTCCCGACGAGGCTCAGACTCGCCCGATACTCGACGCGAAGGTTCACTCTCGAAGCGGGCGGGCGCATCCAAGTTGAACGTACCGCTTCGATCGGCACACGGCGTAGATTCGGTCGGCACGAGGCGCGCAACCGTGAAGTCGCCGCGGCGTCACGCGTCGGTATGGACGCCCTGCTCCACGTCGCCCCCGGCGCCCACGGGGTCGCCTACGCGGTCGTCATCGCCCTCGGCGGCGTCGCCGGCGCGGGACTGCTCGGGCTCGGACTGGCGGCGTTTCTGCGCCGTCGGTCCCGGTCGTATCTGCTGGTCGCGCTCGCGCTCGGCGCGCTCGCGGCGCGGGCCGGTCTCGCGGCGGGCGCCGCCTTCGGCCTCGTCGGTATCGACGCCCACCACTTCGCCGAGCACCTCCTCGACGTGGTGATGGCGGCGCTCGTCGTCGCGGCGGTGTACTACGCGCGGACGGTCCGGACGGAGGTGTCCTCGTGACCGGCTCGGCCGAGCCGACCCGGGAGCGCATCGCCGGGTACGTGGCGACCAACCCGGGGATCCACTTCAACGAACTCGTCCGCAGGCTGGATCTCGCGCCCGGACAGGCCCAGTATCACCTCCGTCGGCTTGGCCGCGCCGACCGCGTCGTCGGCGAGGAGGTGTCCGGTCGAACCCACTACTTCGACCCCGCAGTCGATCCCACGGAGCGTCGGCGCCTCGCGCTGTTTCGCCGGGAGACGGCCCGCGACGCCGTGATCGAACTGCTCGACGGTCCTGCCGCCCCCGACGCGGTCGCGACCCGCATCGGCGTCGCCCGGAGCACGCTGGAGTGGCACCTGGACAACCTCGTCGCCGCCGGCGTCGTCGAGAAACGCCGGGACGAGCGCGGCCGCGTCACGCTCGCGCTCACGGACCCGGAGGCGACCGCCCGAAGCCTCCGGCGGATCGAGCCGTCGCTCCCGGATCGACTGCTCGACCGCTTCACGCGGCTCGTCGACGCGCTGCTGGAGTAGTCCGGACCACGGTCCCCGGCCGAACAGTTTTTGCCATCTCCGGGTCGAACCGGGCGATGTGCCCTCCGACGTAGCGCTCCGCCGCCGTGTACCGTCGGCGCTCCTCGCCGTGACCGTGTTCGTCGCCGCCGCTGTGGCCGCGTTCGCCGCCGGACTGCTCGGACTCGCCGTCCGTGGTCTGCCGGTCGGCGTCCTCCCGGGTGCGGTTCTGGCCGCGACGCTCGGGCAGTATCTCCACGCGCTGCTGCCGTTCGCGTTCGTCGCGCTCGCGTTCCGCCGTCGCGACGTGCAGCTCCCCTCGTCGGCCGGCGCCATCGCCGCCGGGTCGATCGTCGCCGGCATCGTCGGTCGGTACGTCGGAACCGCGATCGGCGCGCTCGTCCGCGGACGGGGCATCCCCTCGCCGCTCGTTCTCGCCAGTTCCGCCGACTTCGCAGCCCGGAGCTTCGGCCCGGTCCTGTGGGCCGCGGCGGTTCTCGGAGTCGTCGCCGCCGGGCTGTGGGCGCTCCTCGGCGCGTTCGCCGGGGTCGGGCTCCTCGGGATGACTGGACGGGTCGAGTGACCGTCACCGCGTTCGACGCCCGCACCACAACCCCCTTTTTCGCGACCGCGCTAGGGCGGGTATGACCGACACGGACGCCGGCGACTCCGCGGCCGCCGATGACTCCGCGGAGCCGTCACTCGACGGGCTGTCGCGGCGCGAGGCCCTCAAGGCCGCCGTCGCCGTCGGCGGCGCCGCCGGCCTCTCGGCTTGCGTCGACCGCCTCGACGGCGAGGAACCCGTCCCGGCCGGCGACGGCGCCGACGCTCACCCGGCGCGGCAGTACGCCTGGAACGACCACGTCCGGACCGACGACGCCGGGAACTGGCAGCTCCCTCGGCATCAGACGCTCCTGTACCTCTCGCTACCGGGCGATGGCTCGCCGAGTGCCGACGACCGTGAGACGGTCCGGGGCGCGCTCGACGCGCTCGACGAGGCGTTCGCCTGGAGCCACGAGGGGCTGCTTCACTCCGCGGCGTACTCCCCGTCGTACGTCGACCGCTTCGAGGCGGATCTGGCGGTCCCCGACGACGTGTCGCTCCCGGATCCGACGCCGCTCGCCGACTTCGAGACCCCGGAGTTCGACACGCAGGACGTGCTCGTCCACCTCGCCTCGGACCGGCCGGACGCGCTGTTGGCGGCCGAGGAGGCGCTCCTCGGCGAGGCGGGCGAGGCCAACGGCGTGTCGTTCCCGTCGGCGGTGACCGACGCGCTCGAACTCGACGACCGCCGGACGGGCTTCTTCGACCCGGGGATGCCCCACGAGAAGGCCGACGACCTCTCGGGGGTTCCCGAGCCGAACCCCGTTCCCGAGGACGCACCGCTGTTCATGGGATTCGTCGCGGGGTTCCGCGGGAACCAGGCGACCGAGGACGCGGTCGCCATCGGCGAGGGCCCGTTCGCCGAGGGGACGACCAAGTCCGTCGGCAACTGGCGACAGCGGCTCGACGACTGGTACGGCGAGCAGGACTTCGAGCAGCAGGTGATGGAGATGTACTCGCCGGGGCACGCGGCCGAGAACCTCGTCGAGGGGGTGGGCGCGAACCTCGGCGACGACTCGGGGATCGACCGCTTCCTCGACTCGGTGGTCGAGGACGCCAAGGAGTACGGCCGCGTCGGCCACGCACAGAAGGCCGCCAGGGAGAACCGCGACGCCGACGGGAACCCGCTGTTGCTTCGCCGCCACTTCGAGTCGGCCGACGACGACATCGCGAGCCTGCACTTCCCGTCGCTCCAGCGCTCCATCGACCAGTTCGAGACCGTCAGGCGGTCGATGAACGGCGTCGACGCGACGGACGCGACCCCGGCGGTCCGACAGCGCGTCAACAACGGCATCCTCGAGTACATCTTCCTGCGCCACCGCGGCTACTTCCTCGTCCCGCCGCGGTCGCTGCGCGCGCTGCCGACGCCCGACGGCAGCGAGGGGTGACCCCTCTCGGGTCGAACGCGGGGGCCGGCGCTGTGGACCGTTTCCCTCAGAGGAGGACGAACGCGACGATCGCCCCGATCGCGGTCAGTGCGGCGCCGACGGCGACGCCGACGCTGCGCGTGCGGTCGGTGACCGTGCCCTCGCGGGCGAGCAGCAGCGCTCCGGAAACCAGCAGCAGCCCGGCGAGTCCGATCCCGAGCCCGGTCGGGGACGCCCCGGCGAGCGGGCCGCTCGGGGTCGCAGTTGGGTGGCCCGGATGCGCGAGCGCGCGCCGGGGGAGCGACGCGACCGCGACCGCCGCCGCGAGCGCGGCGGCGAGGGATCTCCGTCTCATCGTTTGACTCGACAGTGGGCGCGCATAACACGGTTTCGACCCCGGATACCGTCGACGGTAGCGAGCGTTCGCCTCAACGACGGCGTTCGACGGCCTTGCCGGCGATCCAATGGCCGTGCCTCCGATTCGACGGCCGTACCAGAACCCCCTTTCGTCGCCGTCACGGATCCGGGATATGGACAGACGAACGTTCCTCCGGAGCGCGGCCGCGGCCGGCGCGGTAGCGGGCGCGGGGGGCCTCTCCGGGTGTCTCGGCTTCGAACTCTCCTCGAGCGACGGGATCGCCGGCGAGCCGCCGCTCGTCGAGGATCGCCCCGACGGCGTCTACCTCCCGAGTCACGTCGAGGGGATGACCATGGCCGGGATGGGCGAGGCCGGCGACTACCGCGTCGGCGTGTTCTACTCGTACGCACACCGGTTCTGGAACGTCAACGGCGAGTCGGTCGAACGGACGGACGTCGGGTCGGACGACGACGTACACCTCATGGCGAGCGTCTGGGACCCCGAAACGGGGACGGTCCTGCCCGAGACGGGGGTGTCGATCGAGATATCGAGGGACGGCTCGCTCGTCTCCCAGGAGGTGATCTACCCGATGCTCTCCCAGCCGATGGGCACCCACTACGGCGGGAACTTCGGGCTCGACGGCGACGGCACGTACACCGTCACCGTCTCGGTCGGAGGTGTCCGCACCCGCCGGACGGGCGCGTTCCGCGACCGATTCGAGGAACCGGCCGATATTCCGGTCGAGATGGGGTACAGCCAGTCGGAGCGCGACGAGATCCCCTTCCGGACGCTGGAGAACGCGGGCGAGCGGGACGCCGTCGACCCGATGGAGATGGAGACGATGCCCGACGCGACGGCGCCGCCGGTCGAGGAGCTGCCCGGCATGGTCCTCGGCGAGGTGAACAGCAACGACGCGGTCCTCGTCGCGACGGTCCTCGAGGAGTCCCCCGGGGGGATCGACGCCGACGGGCCGTACCTCGCGGTGTCGGCCCGCACGCCGTACAACCGGATGCTGATCCCGGCGATGGGGCTGGAGGGGACGCTGTCGCGCGACGGGGAGGACGCGTTCTCCGGGGAGCTCACCCGGACGCTCGACCCCGATCTGTCGTACCACTACGGCGCCGCGCTCGGCGACGCGAGCGTCGAGTCCGGCGACGAACTGACGCTGACGCCGACGGTGTGGCCGCAGATCGCCCGCCACGAGGGGTACGAGACGGCCTTCGGCGCGCTCATGGGCGGGATGCCCGAGCGAACGCTGACCGTGAAGTAGAGTCGACAGCGCAGGTCGACTGCCCGCCCAGATTACAGCTTCTCCGCGACCTCGTCGACGACGCGCTGCTCGAAGAAGACGACGACGTGGTCGCCCTCGCGGATCACGGTGTCGCCGCGGGGCGTGATGAGTTCCCCGCCGCGGGTGATCGCGCCGATGACGAGACAGGGCGGGAAGTCGTGGATGGACTCGCTGATCGGTCGGTCGACGAGCAGGGAGTCGGCGTCGATCTCGACTTCCATCACCTCCGCGCGGTCGTCCTCGATGAGCGCGACGTTCTCGGCGCCGCTTTCCTGAGTGAACCGGGTGATCTCCTCGGCGACGACCGCCCGCGGGCTGACGCCCACGTCGATGCCGACCGTCTCGAACAGGTCGACGTAGGCCGTCTGATCGACGACCGCGACGGTTCGCTCGATGCCGAGACGGGTCGCGAGCAGACACGAGAGGAGGTTCTTCTCGTCGGAGTCGAGCGTCGCGATCAGCACGTCCGCGTCGCCGACGCGTTCGCGTTCGAGGAACCCAACGTCCGTCGCGTCCGACTGCATGACGACCGTATCCGGGAGGTCCTCTGCCAGCTTCCGGGCGCGGTCCTCGTCCTGTTCGATCAGTCGGGGGGAGAAGCCCCGCTCACCCAGCAGGCGAGCGGTGTGGTAGCCGATCTCCGACCCGCCGACGATGACGACCTCCTCGCTGGTCCCGACGTGCTCTTCTGGCGCCACGTCGGCCGCGAAGCCGCGGACGCTCCCCGGTGACCCGATGACGACCGCCCGGTCGCCCGCCTCGATCGTCGTCTCGCCGCGCGGGATCACGACCTCGTGCTCGCGGATGATCGATGCGAACGTCAGCGAGTCGAACCGGTCGGCCTCGCTGACGGTCTGGCCGACGAGCGGGCTCTCCTCGCTCACCACGAACTCCGCCATCTGTACCTTGCCGTCGGCGAAAGGATCGACGTCGCGGGCGGCGGGCAGGCCGATGACCCGAACGATGGACTCGGCGGTGAGCAGGTTCGTACACACCATGAAGTCGATCCCGAACGCCTTGCGGGACCGTTCCCACGTCCGGAGGTACTCGGTGTGTTTGATCCGGGCGATCGTGAACGCGTCACAGACCGCCTTCGCCGTGGAGCAGGCGACGATGTTCGTCTCGTCGTCGTCGGTCGAGGCGACCACCATATCGGCGTCCCCGATCCCAGCCTCCTCCAGCGTCGAGACGGCAGTGCCGTCGCCGTTGATCGTCAGCACGTCCAGCGAGTACGTCAGCTCCTCGCAGCGCTCGGCGTCCCGTTCGACGATCACCACGTCGTGGGTGTCAGCTAGGTCCGCCGCGATGCTCTCGCCGACCTGTCCCGCGCCGATAATTAGGACTCGCACGGCGCGACCACCTGTTGCATAACCGCCCCTGTTCGTCGGAGGGGAATGAGCGTTCCGGAGTCTCGGCAGGAACGCGAACGGCGTATCAGCGCCGCTTACGGCGATTCCCGCGGGTACGGCGCCGCTACATCCTTCAAAGCGAGTCCGTGTGGTTGTGAACGTCGAGGCGCACGTCGCGCTCGCGGCCCTCCAGATCCGCGACCGCCCGGCGGACCACGCGCTCGGCCTCCTCAGTGACGAGGTCCTTCACCTTGTCCAGCACCCACCCGAACGAGACCAACGGCGGCAGCGACACCGACGAGGAGTCGGCCGAATCCGCGTCGAAGTTGATCTCCAGCGTCACTCGACACCCCTCCTCGGCGTCGTCGGGGGCGTCCGCCGGGAATTCCTCCAGCGGTTCGATCTGCCACGAGCCGTGCGCGCGAATGTCCTTCACGATCCGCCAGTCGATCCGCGTCGGCGGGTCCACATCGGTCACCTCCGAGCGGGCAGTGTAGGTGAGCTTCCACCACGCGAACCGGAGCGCGTAGCGGGATCCCGGGCCGCCGTCCCCGCGGGTGCGCGAGACGCGGTCGAGGTACTCGGTGTATCGTTCATAGCGTGGGAAGTCCGCGAGGAACTCGTACGCCTCCTCGGGGGCGACGTACACGTCCGTCGAGACGACGAGCTCGTCCATGCCACCGGATCCGCCGGCCGAGAGGTAAGGGTTCGGGCTGTGCGGGCGGCCGCCCGACGAGGTCATCAACGAGGAGCTCCTCCGGGACGTGTTCGGCGTGGAAGCCGAGGTCGGATTCGGCCCGAACGGCCCGCGCGTCACCCCGCGACGGGCGATCGACGAGTAACCCGCGGCGGCGGCCGAGGCTGTCCCGCCTCGCTTAGAACGCAACGGTAAACCGTCGCCACCGCGGAGTTCCGCCGACTCTCGTGTCCGTCGCCTCGAACCTCGCGTTCATGCTCGCGCTGCTGGGCGTGGGCGCGTCGCTGGTGCTCGACGGCGTCTCGATCGACTACCCGACCGTCGGTGCGGTGACTGGGACGAAGTTGCTCGCGATGCCGTCGATCGCGTTCGCCGTCTTCTCTGCACTCGGCGGCTCTCCCTCGACGGTCCGCGCCGGCGCCGTCATGTTCACGATGCCGACGGCCGCCTCGACGTTCGTGTACGCCAGCGCGCTCGGCGGCGACGACGGCCTCGCGTCGGTCAACGTGTTCGCGACGACCGTCGCCTCCGCGGGGACGCTGTTGCCCGTGCTGTGGCTGGTCTGCCCCTGATCCGGGCGGCGGCGGATCGGAACCGGACCGAGACGTCCGGGGTCGAACCGGGGACCGGACACCGGTTCGCCTAAGTCGCCCGCGTGGGTTTCGAATCGTAATGAGCGCCGAGGAGGAGAGCGCCTTCGACGTGTACCGTGACCGCGTCGACCGGCCGCTGTATCGCCTGTTCACCGAGTACGGCCTCGACAAGTGGCCGTGGCTCCTCGTCGGCATGACCGCGAACGTTATCGCCCGCGGCGCGAGCCTGCTGCCGCCGCTGGTACTGGGCGTCGCCATCGACGCCGCGTTCACCGGCGACCAACCGTACACGCTGCCGCTGGTGCCCGCGGCGTGGCTCCCGACGACCGCGCCGGACGTGGCGCAGTTCTGGTTCTCCGCGTGGCTGATCGTCGGCTCGTTCGCCGTGACCGCGGCGCTGACGTGGGTGTACGGCGTCGCCGCGAACAACTTCGCCCACCGCGTCATGCACGACGTTCGGACCGACTCGTACGCGAAGATGCAGGACCTCGACATGACGTTCTTCGACGACAAGCAGACCGGGGAGGTCATGTCCGTCCTCAACAACGACGCGACGAACCTCGAGCGGTTCCTCGACGACGCGCTCCAGAACTCCGTGCGGCTCGGCGTGATGCTGCTCGGGATCGGGATCGTCCTGTTCGAGCGCAACGCGCAGCTCGCGCTCGTGACGCTCGTCGTCGTCCCCGGGATGGTGCTGTTCACCTACTGGTTCATGAAGGCGGTCGAGCCGCGATACGCCGCCCAGCGCGAGGCCGTCGCCGACCTCAACACGCGACTGGAGAACGCCCTCGGGGGAATCCAGCTCGTGAAGACTACCGGCACCGAGGAGTACGAAACGAGCCGGGTCGAGGACACCTCCTACAACTACTTCCAAAAGACGCTCTCGATGCTGCGCCTGAACTACGTGTACCGCCCCGGGATGGAGCTGTTCGCCGGGATCGCGTTCGCGACGACGTTCGTGGTCGGCGGGCTGTGGATCGTCTCCGGAACGGCGCCGGGTCCGCTGACTGGCGAACTGCGCGCTGGGACGTTCGTCACCTTCCTGTTTCTCACCCAGCGGTTCGTCACGCCGCTTGCGGAGGTGTCGAACATCGTCTCGCAGTACGAGAACGCGAAGGCCTCCTGTGAGCGCGTGTTCGGCCTGCAGGACATCCCCGCGTCGGTCACGGAGGCGCCCGACGCGGTCGCCCTCGACGACGTCGACGGCGAGATCGAGTACGACCACGTCGACTTCGGGTACGAGGGCGAGGACGACCTCGTCCTCCGGGACGTGGATTTCGCCGTCGAGCCCGGCGAGACGGTCGCGCTCGTCGGACCCACCGGCGCCGGCAAGTCGACCCTGCTGAAGTTACTCATGCGTCTGTACGACGTGGACGACGGCGCGGTTCGCGTCGACGGGCACGACGTGCGCGAGGTGACGCTGCGGAGCCTCCGCGAGTCGGTCGGCTACGTCAGCCAGGACACCTACCTCTTCGACGCGACGGTTGCCGAGAACGTTCGCTACGGCCGCTTCGACGCGAGCGACGAGGCGGTTCGGGAAGCTGCGAAGGCCGCGGAGGCCCACGAGTTCATCGCGAACCTCCCGAAGGGGTACGACACCCGGATCGGCGAGCGCGGCGTGAAGCTGTCGGGCGGGCAGCGGCAACGCCTGTCCATCGCCCGCGTCGTGCTTCAGGATCCGGACGTGCTCGTCCTCGACGAGGCCACCTCCGCGGTCGACACGGAGACCGAACTGCTGATCCAGCGGAGCCTCGACCGGCTCGCCGAGGATCGGACGACGTTCGTCATCGCCCACCGGCTCTCGACGGTGAAGGACGCCGACGAGGTGCTCGTGTTGGAGGGCGGCGAGGTCGTCGAACGCGGCGGCCACGGGGAGCTGCTTGCGGCGGACGGGCTGTACGCGAAACTGTGGGGCGTGCAGGCCGGCGAGATCGAGTCGCTGCCGGAGGAGTTCGTCGAGCGGGCGCGCGAGCGGCAGGCCGAGACGCTCGCGGGGTCGGGGCCCGCGACGGACTGAGCCACGGCGGTGGCCGGCTCGTGGCGGCGTCGACGCCGACGATCAGAGGTCCTCGACGAGTTCGCCCATGCGCTCGATCGGGACTGCGCGCATCGTCTCGGTGTCCAGCCCGTGTCCCTCGATGGCGATCGCGATCTGGAGGGCCGCCTCCTCGTCCTCGACCTCGAAAGTGAGCTGGAAGTCGTACCTGCCGACGAGCGCGTAACTCTCCCGGAGTTCGCCCCCGAGGCGCTCGATGTCCTCGCGGACGTCGCCCCAGATCGATACCAGCTCCTGCGGGTTCTGGAACTGCGCCTCGTTCGCGTTCGCGAGTACGGTGTACGTAGGCATACCTCACGATAGTGGGTTCGCGACGAAAGGCCTTCCCACGCTCCCATCGGCGATGGAATCCGCCCACGACGGGACGGATCGTGGTACTGAAGCCGGCGTGAACTGACCGGTCGGCCATGACCGACACGACGCTCGACACGGACGCCGACTACGACGCGCTCGTCGTGGGCGGCGGCGTCGCCGGCCTCACCGCGGCGACGTTCCTCGCGCGCGCCGGCCTCGCGACGCTCGTCGTCGACGGCGACGAGTCGATCCTCCGCCGTAACGCCCACCTGGAGAACGTCCCCGGCTTCCCCGCCGGCGTCAACGCCCGGCTGTTCGCGGACATGCTCCGCGATCAGGCCGAGCGCAACGGCGCGGAGATCCGGACCGGGTTCGTCGAGGGCGTCACGGGCGAGGTCGGCGAGTTCACCGCCGCCGTCGACGACGAAACCGCGGTCACGGCCGCGCGGGTTGTCGCGGCGTCGTGGTCGGACCTCGACTACCTCGACGGCCTCGGCGTCGAGGCTCGCGACGCCGGAAGCAAGCGCTACGCCGCGGAGCACGCCCTCAGTCGCACCTCCGTCGACGGCGTGTACGCCGCCGGCCGGATCGCCGAGCGCTATCACCAGGCGGTCGTCGCCGCGGGCCACGGCGCCGAGGCGGCGATCACCCTGCTGCACGACGCCGAGGTGCCATTCTATCACGACTGGGTCGTCCCGGAGGGGTACTTCACCGACCGCGGACGGGAGGTGCCGCCCGGCTGTGAGGAGATCACGGCCGCCGAACAGGAGCGCCGCGCTGCCGAATCCCGGGAGACGATGCGGGCGTACTTCGCCGAGGAGCATCCCGAGCGGCAGCGTACTCACCCGAGCCTCGTCGACGACGATCTCGGCCGCGTCGACCCCGAGTGGTACGATGATGGCGGCGGTGGGGACGGGGGCGGGGATGACGACGTGGACGGCGGGGGCAACGGGGCCGGCGACGACAGCGGCGACGGGCCGGTCGAGAGCGACGACTGATCCTCCCGAGGCCGCCCGCGCGACACCGCGAGGATTTACCACCCGTACCCGCCAATCCACCGCCAATGAGCGATCTCCTCGTCGACACGAACGTCGCGCTCGGCGTCTCCGGCTCCATCGCGGCCGTGAAGGTGGTCGAACTCGCCCACGAACTCCGGCGCCACGGCGCCGCTGTCCGCGCGGTGATGACGGACGCGGCGACCGGGATCATTCACCCGTGGGCCGTCGAGTTCGCGACCGAGCACGACGTAGTCACCGAGATCACCGGTCGCGTCGAACACGTCGAGCTGTGCGGCCGCGACGGCTGGGCGGACGTGCTGCTGCTCGCGCCGACGACCGCCAACACCGTCGGGAAGGTCGCCGCCGCCGTCGACGACACGCCGGTCACGACCTGCGCGACGACCGCGCTGGGGGCGGGGGTGCCGGTCGTGTGCGCGCCGGCGATGCACGAGCCGATGTACGACCATCCCGGGGTGCTGGACGCGATCGACCGCGTGGAGTCGTGGGGGGTCGAGTTCGTCGACCCGCGGATCGAGGAGGGGAAAGCGAAGATCGCGACCGAGGACGCGATCGTCACGGCGACGGCGCGCGCCGCCGGCGATCGACCGCTGGCCGGGGAGCACGTCGTCGTCACCGCCGGAGCGACGAGCGAGGCCGTCGACGACGTTCGCGTGCTCACGAACCGCTCGTCCGGGCGGACCGGCCGAGCGGTCGCCCGCGCGCTCGCGGCCCACGGCGCCGACGTGACGCTCCTGCACGACGCGGACGCGGTGCGGGGCGCGGGCACCGCGGAAGACCTGCCGTACGCGGACGTGGTGGACGTGGAGTCGGCCGCGGAGATGACCGACGCCGCGCTCACGGCGTGCGCCGACGCCGACGCGCTGATCTCGGCGGCCGCCATCGCGGACTACACCGTCGCACAGCACGAGGGGAAGATCCGGTCGGGCGACGCGTCGCTGACGCTGGAGCTCTCGCCCACCCCGAAACTGCTGGACACCGTTCGCGAGGAGTACCCGGACCTCCCGATCGTCGGCTTCAAAGCCGAGCCGGGTGGCGATGACGAGACACTCGCCGCGAAGGCACGCGAGACCCTGGACCGGGTCGACCTCGCGTTCGTCGTCGCCAACGACGCCGCCGTGATGGGTGCCGCCGACACCCGCGCGCTCGTCGTCCGTCGGGACGGGTTCGACGCCTATCGGGGATCGAAGCTCGGGCTCGGGCTCCGTGTCGCCGACGAACTCGCGACCGTGGTGAGGGAGGAGTAGATCGGAACCGTTGCCGCGCTCTCGCATACGCGGGATCACAACGGTTTTGATCCGCTCATTCCAACGACGGGACAAGAGCCCGTGATATCAACCAGCTACCGCCGACGCATCCGCCGCGATCGGGACGGCTGCCGCAAGCCGGGGGGGACGCCGTGACCGACGGGGATACCGAACCCGACGGCGACGCTGCTCCCATCGGCGACATCGTGGTTCCCGTCGAGGAGTCGAGCACGCTCCGCAACACGGTCGGGTACGTCGTCCGACAGGCCCTCGAGTCCGGCGAGCCGTCGACGCTGCACTTCGTGTACCCGCTGTCGAGCCGCGGGACGGTCGGCGACGAGTACGACCGCGCCACCGACTTGCTCGAACGGATCGAGCTGTGGGTCGAGGAGGATCGGGAGGAGAACGGCGACCTCGTGTCCGTCGAGACGGCCGTCGTCGCCGCCGACGAGTACCTGTTCAGCCCCGGCGACTACGCCGACGCGATCGCCGAGTACGCCGACACACGGGACGTAAGCCGAGTCGTGCTCGACCCCGAGTACCGGCCGACCGGCACGACACCGCTGCTCCCGGCGCTGGAGCGGGAGATACGCGGAACGGGCCTCGAGGTCGAGGAGGCGCCCGTCGAGCGGGAGACCCGCCGGGCCCAGATCGTTCGCCGCTCCGGTGTCGGCCAGTTCCTCCTGTTGTTCGCGGTCTCGGCGGGGTTCTACCTGTTTCTCTCGGGGTGGTCGCTCAAGCCGTACACGATCCTTACCGGTGTGGTGTCGGCCGGGGCGGTCGCCGCCACGCTGTGGCACGTCTCGTTTACCGGCGCGATCAACCCGCGTCGGTTGACCGCCCAGTTCGGGCGACTGGGCCTGTACGCGGTGTTTCTGTTGTGGGAGATCGCGAAGGCGAACCTCCAGATCGCGTACGTAGTGCTTCATCCGTCGCTGCCGATCGACCCGAAGACGGTCGAGTTCGACGCGGACGTGTGGTCGACCGTCCCGGCGGCGACGCTGGCGAACAGCATCACCCTGACCCCGGGGACGCTGACCGTCGACGTCGAGCGGCGACACTTCACCATCCATTCGCTGACTGCCGGCGCTCGCGAGGACCTCCTCGACGGAAAACTCGAACGGGCCGTCCGGTACGTCTTCTACGGCCGAGCTGCCGCCCGGCGTCCGACGCCGAGCGAGCGTGAGGAGGTGGAGGAGTGAGCCTCGTCGCCGACGCCCTGCTGACGGCGGCTGCGGGTTTCATGCTCATCTCGGTCGTGGTGCTGTACCGCGCGGTGAAGGGCCCGACGATGCAGGACCGCGTCATCGCGGTGAACGTCGTCGGCTCGAACACGGTGGTGGTCGCGGCGCTGATCGCGGCCGCGACCGACACGCCGGGTGCGCTCGATATCGCGCTCGTGTACGCGCTGCTCAACTTCCTGATGAGCATCGCGATCTCGAAGTTCACCGTCGAGCGCGGGGGGGTGCTGTAGATGGTGACCGTCACCGAAGCGGTCGTGATCGCGCTGCTGTTCGGCGGTCTCTTCTTCGCGTTCGTCGCCGCCGTCGGCCTGCTCCGGCTGCCGGACCTGTACACCCGGGCCCACAGCGCCTCCAAGAGCGACACGCTCGGGGCGGTGCTCACGCTCGGGGCGGCCGCGCTCGCGCTCGATACGGGCGTCGACACGCTCAAGCTCGCGTTTCTGATCGTCTTCATGTTCATCACGAATCCGACCGCCGCCCACGCGATCGCGCGGGCGGCCGCAGACCAGGGCATCGAACCGTGGACCGCGGACGACGCCGAATCCGACGGACCTGCTGACGGCGATCCGGTCGACGGCGACCCGGCAGACGGGGACCCGGACGGCGCCGTCGCGGACGGGGGTGACCGCCGGTGACGCCCGTCGAGTGGACGGTGCTCGCGTTCGTCCTCGGGAGCGCGCTCGCGACGGCGCTGCTTCGCGACGTGCTCGCGTCGATCATCGCGTTCGCGGCGTATAGCCTCGGGATCGCCGTCATCTGGCTGCTGTTGCGCGCGCCGGACGTCGGGCTGACCGAGGCCGCCGTCGGCGCAGGCGTAACGACGGTGCTGTTCCTGTTAACGATCGCCAAGACCGTCAGACCCGCCAGCGACGACCTGTTCGTCGACGTCGACCTCACGGCGGCCGGCGTCTCCGCGCTGCTCGTAGCCGCGCTGGCGACGACGCTGGCGGCGCTGCCGCCGGTCGGCTCCTCGTCGACCCCGGTGGCGACCTCGCGGGTAACGAACTACTACCTCGAGAACACCTACACCGAGACCGGGGTCGAGAACGCCGTGACGGCGGTGCTTGCGGCCTACCGCGGGTTCGACACCCTCGGCGAGGCGGTCGTCGTGTTCGCCGCGCTCATCGGACTGCTGGTCGTGCTCGATCGGGAGGTGCTGGCATGAGTTCCTCGTCCACCGGCGACGGCGACGACCAGTTCACCGTCGCGAACGGTCCCGATCGACCGTACGTCGAGAGCCCGATCATCATGGCAACCGTCCGTATCGTCGCGCCGTTCGTGTTCACGCTCGGCGCGTTCGTGATGTTCCACGGCGCCGACTCCGCGGGAGGCGGCTTCCAGGGCGGCGTCATCGTCGGGACCGCGATCTTGATGATCGCGATCGCCTTCGGCGTCGGGCCGACCCGCGACTGGCTCTCCGCGTCGATGATCACGGTGCTCGTAGTCTTCGGCGTCGCGCTGTTCATGGGGATCGGCCTCGCCGCGGTCGCCTCCGGCGGCGCGTTCCTCGAATACACGGCCATTCCGGTGGCCCACTCCAGCAAGTACGGCATCGAACTGGTCGAGGTCGGGATCGGGGTCATCGTTTCCGTGACCGTCGTCGGGCTGTTCTTCGCGCTGGCGGCCGGCCACTCGAACGAGGACGACGAGGAGGTGGAGGAGTGATCGACGCGCTCGTCGACCGGGCGTACTTCGTCGTCGCGTTCCTGTTGCTCGGGATCGGCGTCCACATGGTGATCGGGGATCGAAACCTCGTCAAGAAGGTGATCGGGATGAACGTCTTCCAGTCGGGGATCTTCCTGTTCCTCATCGCCTCGGCGTACGTGACCGGCGCGTCCGCGCCGCTGTTGTCGGAGCCGGGGCCGTACGTGAGCCCGCTGCCGCACGTGCTCATCCTGACTGCCATCGTCGTCGGGGTGAGCCTCACCGCGGTGGCCCTGGGGCTCATCGTGCGAATCTACGGGGAGTACGGAACGCTCCGTGCGGACTTGATCGCGGAGGTGAACGACAATGAGTGACCTTCCGGCGCTGCTCGTCGTGCTCCCGATCCTCGGGGCGCTCGTGTCGCTGCTCGCGGGGATTCGGTGGAACCGCTCCGGGTGGTACGTCGCGGCGGCGACGCTTTCGGTGCAGGTCGCCGGCGCGGTCGCGTTCGCCGCTGACGGGCTCTCGGGTGCCCCCGGGAGCTACGCCGTCGGGGACTTCACGATCCCGTACGGGATCGAACTCCTCGTCGACGGGCTGTCGGCGACGATGGTCGTGCTGGTGGCGGTCGTCTCGCTCGGCGTGCTCGCGTACGCGCGTCACGCCGGGCCGCGCTCGAACCAGTTCTACTCGACGTATCTGCTGCTCGTCACCGGGCTCACCGGGATGTCCGTCACCGGCGACGCGTTCAACATGTACGTCTTCCTTGAGATCACCGGGCTGACCGCCTACGCGCTCGTCGCCAGCGGCGAGGGCGGCCGATCGGCGGTGGCCGGGCTGAAGTACCTCCTCGTGGGGACGTTCGGCGCCTCGCTGTACCTGCTGGGCGTCGGCTACGCGTACGTCGCCACGGGGACGCTGAACATGGCCGACCTGTCGAACGAGATCGCCGCCGTCGGCTACGCGTCGCCGCTCGTGCGGGCGTCGTTCGCGTTCGTCGTCGTCGGCCTGTTCGTCAAGGTCGCGATGTTCCCGCTGCACACCTGGCAGCCGGAGGCGTACGCCGGCGCGCCCGACTCGGTGAGCGCGCTCATCGCCTCGCTCGTGTCGACGGTGAGCGCCTACGCCCTCGTCCGGATCGTCCTCACGGTGTTCACGCCGGAATTCCTCGACGCGGTGGCGTTCGCGCGCCCGCTGCTAGCGGCGACGGCCGCCGTCAGCATCGTCGTCGGGAGCGGGCTCGCGGTCGCGCAGACGGAGATCAAGCGGATGCTCGCGTACTCCTCGGTGTCGCAGTTCGGGATCGTCGTCGCCGCGCTGTCGGTGACGAACGCGACGGCGCTGGTCGGACTGGCGGTCCACCTCGTGGGCCACGCGGTGATGAAGGGCGGGCTGTTCCTCGCGGCCGGGGTGGTCGCCACCGGCGTCGGCGGCCGCTCCGTCGCCGACTTCGACGGGCTCGGGTCGCGGATGCCCGTTGCGGCGGCCGCGTTCGGCGTGCTCACGCTCGGTATGGTGGGTGTGCCGCCGGCGATCGGCTTCTTCGGAAAGTGGTACATCGTCGTCGGCACGCTGGAGGCGGGCGCGTGGGGGCTCGCGGTCGTCATCCTCCTGTCGACGCTGTTGACGCTCGCGTACTTCGCGCGCCTGCTCGAACGGATGTTCTTCCGCGAAACGCCCGCCGGGGACGAGACCGGCCCGGCCGACGCCGCCGTGGCTGACGGCGGCGACTCCTCGGCCGACCGCGGCGTCTCGCTGGGAATGGTCGCCGCCGTCGTCGCGGCGGCACTGCTCGCCGTCGGCCTCGGGGCGGCCGTTCCGGCGTACGAGTCCGCGCTCGCCCCGACCGTCGAGGTGCTCCTCTCATGACCGATATCACGTCACTCAGACCGCTCGCGGCCGTGCTCGTCTCCGCCGTCGCCATCGCACCGATCCTGCTGTCCGGGAGCCGACCGAACGTCCGCGAGTCATGGACCGCGGTCGCGGCGCTCGGCAAGTTCGGGATCGTCGCCAGCATGGTTCCCGGCGTGCTCGCCGGCGACACGTACGTCACCGACCTGGGGTCGTTCCTCCCGGGCGCCCGCTTCGCGCTGGAGGCGGACGCGCTGGGCGTCCTCTTCGCGCTGTTGGCGAGCTTCCTGTGGATCGTCACCAGCAGCTACAGTATCGGCTACATGCGCGGGCTCGATGAACACGGCCAGACCCGCTACTTCGCCGCCTTCGCCGCCAGCGTCTCGGCGGCGGTGGGCGTCGCGTTCGCGTCGAACCTGCTGGTGATCTTCGTCTTCTACGAACTGCTCACCGTCGCGACGTACCCGCTCGTCGCCCACGACGAGACCGACGAGGCGCGCTCGGCCGCGCGGAAGTACCTCGCGTACACCTTCGGCGGCGGCGTGGCCGTCCTCGCCGGGACCGCGCTCGTCTACTGGCTCACCGGAACCGTCGCGTTCACCCCCGGGGGGATCGAGGGGCTCGCCTCCGCGGACCCGCTGTTCGCCCGGTTGGCGTTCGCGCTGCTCGCGTCCGGGTTCGGTGTGAAGGCCGCGCTGATGCCGCTGCACTCGTGGCTGCCCGACGCGATGGTCGCGCCGACGCCCGTCTCCGCGCTGTTGCACGCGGTGG
Organism: Halobaculum rarum; assembly: GCF_040025155.1. Lineage (NCBI taxonomy): Archaea > Methanobacteriati > Methanobacteriota > Halobacteria > Halobacteriales > Haloferacaceae > Halobaculum > Halobaculum rarum. The sequence continues at coordinate 129,064 of NZ_CP157275.1, forward strand.
CGGTCGTCAAAAGCGGCGTCTTCGGCATCGCGCGCATCGTTCTCGACGTATTCGGGCCGGAGACGGTCGGGGACCTCGGGATGGGACTCCCGCTCGCGGCGGTCGCCGCGTTCACGCTCGTGGTCGCCTCGGTCATCGCGCTCAGGCAGGACAACCTCAAGCGCCGGCTCGCCTTCTCGACGGTGAGCCAGCTGTCGTACATCGTGCTCGGGCTGGCGGTGCTGGCGCCCACGTCGCTGGTGGGCGGCCTGCTGCACATCCCGGCCCACGGGTTCATGAAGATCACCCTGTTCTTCGCCGCCGGCGCGCTCCACGTCGAGACCCACACCGACGACATCTCCGACATGGCCGGCATCGGGAGACGGATGCCGCTGACGATGGCGGCGTTCGCCGTCGCGGCCGCCGGGATGGCCGGTATCCCGCTGGTCGCCGGCTTCGTGAGCAAGTACTTCCTGCTCATCGGGTCGATCTCGGCGGGCCAGACGCTGTTCGCGGTCGCGCTGCTCGTCTCGGGGGTGATGAACATCGGCTACTTCTGGCCGGTCGTCTACACCGCGTTCTTCGAATCGCCCGAGGAGACCGACGAGAAGCCGCTCATCGGGGGACCGCTCGGTGGCCGGCTGTCGTGGGGTCGCGCGGCCGTCGCCGATCCTGATGCCGACGCCGACACCGACGCGGTCGCGGACGGCGGCGACGACGTGACCGACCGTGACGACACTGACGAACCCAACCGGGGTACCGTCGACGCGCACGGGCACGACGATGACCACGGTCCCGACGACGCCCACGGTCACACTGACGCCCACGGCCACGGCGCCGGCCACGCGGGCGGCTGGGAGCGCCGCAAGTGGACCGGCGGAGAGTCGACGTGGTTCATCCTCGCGCCGATCCTCGTCACCGCCCTCGGCTCGATCGTGCTCGGGATCGTTCCCGACGGCGCGGTGTTCCTCAGGATCGTCCGCCTGATCGTCACGGGCGCGACGGGGGTGAGCGTCTGATGGTGACGGTCGAGCCCCTGATCCCGCCGTTCCTGTTCGTGCTGGCGGCCGCGCTCGTCGTCCCGCTGCTGGGCCGTCGCGCGGGGCACGCGCTGGGCGTGCTCGCGACGGCGGCGGTCGTCCCGTACGTGTGGCTCGTGCCCGGCGGCGAGCACCTCCCGACGCTGCTGTTCGGCTTCGACGCCGTCCTGTTCAACGTCGACGGCTTCTCGCGGCTGATGGGCGTCATCTTCGGCTTCATCGGCGCGATCGCGGTGCTGTACTCGTGGGCCAGCGGCGCCGACGGGCGCCAGACCGCCTTCGCGCTGGGCTACGTCGGCACGAGCCTCGGCGCCGTCTTCGCCGGCGACTGGCTCACGCTGATCCTCTTCTGGGAGCTGATGGCCGTCACCAGCACGCTGCTGGTGTGGCACTACGGCGGCCGCGCGGTGCGGGCGGGCTTCCGGTACGCCCTGCTGCACGGCGTCGGGGGCACGCTCCTGCTGGGGGCGATCGTCTGGCACTACGTGGCGGCGGGGACGTTCCTGTTCACCGGCGACGGGCTCGCGGGCGTCGTCGCCCCCGTGCTCGCCGCGGTGGGCATCGGCGTCAACGTCGGCTTCATCGGGCTGCACGCGTGGCTGCCGGACACGTACCCCCGGCCGCACATCGCCGCCAGCGTGTTCCTGTGCGTGTACACGACGAAGACCGGCGTGTACGGGATGTTCCGCGCGTTCCCCGAGGGGGAGATCGCGGTGGCGTACATGGGTGCGCTGATGGCCGTCTTCGGCGCCGGGATGGCGCTGTTGCAAGGGGACATGCGCCGGCTGCTCTCGTATCACATCCAGTCGCAGGTCGGATACATGGTCGCCGGCGTCGGGCTCGGGGGCGCGCTCGCGACCGCCGGCGCCTTCGGCCACGTGTTCAACCACATCCTCTACAAGAGCCTGCTGTTCATGACCGTCGGCGTCGTCATCTACCGCACCGGCGAGGAACACCTCGAGAACTTGGGCGGCCTCTGGCGGCACCTCCCGCTCACCGCCGCCGCGTTCCTGATCGCGGCGCTGTCGATCGCCGGCTTCCCAGGGTTCAACGGCTTCGTCTCGAAGGGGATGGTGCTCGGGGCGGCACACAAGAAGCACTACGACGTTATCTGGTACCTACTGCTGGCGGGGGGCGTCGGCACGTTCCTCTCGTTCATCAAGCTGGGCTACTACGTGTTCCTCCACGGCGAGTACGACGGCGACGTGCGACCGGCGAACGTCGGCCAGAAGGTCGCCATGGTCGCCGTGGCGGTGCCGTGCGTCGTGCTCGGCGTCTACCCGCCCGCGCTGTTCACGGTGCTGCCCGACACGGGTAGCTACGAGTACACGACGTACACCGTCAGCCACGTCGAGGAGGGGCTGATCCTCGCGGCGCTCGGCGTGATCGGCTTCGTGATCTTGAAGAAGCCGCTCTCGAAGGTCGGTCGCGTGCCCGACGTGGACGCGATCTACAACCGTGTGGGCTTTTACGGCACCCGCGCGCTCGTCGTCGGCGTAACCGAGCTGTACGCGGCCGTCGACCGGGCGGTCGTCGCCGGATCGAGTGCCGTCGCGGGGGTCGTCCGGGATCCGGAGGGAACGCTCGACCGGATCGACGCGGTCGGCGTGATCGCCGGCGACGACGCGTTGACCAACGGGGCACGCGAGCGGACCGAGGTCGACCTCCGCGCCGGGTTCGGGACGAGCGTCCTGTTGGTCGTGTTGTTGGTCATCGTCGCGCTACTGTTGCTCGTCTGACCGCGCCGAATCCGTCCGGGCGATGCCCGGACGGATTGTGCGGGCCCTGTTCTTGCTGTGTTCGCCAGCGCGATCGATAGCCGGTTGGCGGGATCTCCGCCCGGACCGACGTCGTGGCCTCGCGGACTGCTGTGGATCGACACAGATGACGCGGATCGACGCGGATCGACGACCTGCCCCGCCACGGTTACCGTCATCTGGACGGGTCAGGACACCTCGCGAAGATTAGTGGTATCCAATTCGTTGCTATTCGAGTATTAACCTGCTACATTCGGTCTATAACAAACCACAGCTGGCGTCCACCGGGAAGCGATGGCAGCGCGGCGGCGACGACCGCCGATCGCGTTACGGCCGACAGCGGCTCCACCAAGACAGATGAACCTCGCTTCCCTCATCCCACAATACAGTACAGAATCGACAACGCACGACCGGGCCGTCTCGCCCGTCATCGCAGTGATCTTGATGATCGCGATCACGGTCGTCCTCGCGGCGGTCGTCGGGTCGTTCGCGCTCGGGCTCGGCGACGAGATCAGACAGGTCACGCCGACCGCGAGCTTCGACTTCGAGTACGCCGAGACCGGCGACGGGACGTACGCGGTCACCGCGACCCACCAGGGCGGCGTCGCCGTCTCGTCGTCGAACGCGCAGTCGCTCATGTTGACGGCCGAATCCGGTCAGTCGACGGAGTTCGGGTTGCCCGTCGCCGCCGGCACGTCCGCCACGTTGGACGGGGACGACACGGTTCCGCCGGACACGACGGTGCGCGTGATCTGGACCGCCGCCGACGGCGACAGCTCGCAGGCACTCGCGACGGGGACGACGCCGCCGTAGCGACCGAACCATGCCGCTGTAGGACGACTATGCCGCCGTAGCGACCCGGCTGACGGAGTCGGCCGGACCCCCGCGTGATCGGACGCTCGTGACCCGAATGCCGCGTGACCGGGCGTGCGTCACCGTACCGCGGGATGCATACTCGACCACTGCCGGGATCCGCCGCGCTTTTCACCTCGCTAGCGGTACCGGCGACATGGACCGCCTGCGCCAGTCCCTGCTGGAGGCGCCGATCATCGAGAAAGGCGAGTACCAATACTTCGTCCACCCGATCAGCGACGGCGTTCCGATGCTGGAGCCCGAGCTCCTCCGGGAGATCGTCATCCGGATCATCCGGAAGGCCCAGATCGAGGACGTCGACAAGATCGTCACCCCCGCCGCGATGGGGATCCACATCTCCACCGCCCTGTCGCTGATGACCGACATCCCGCTGGTCGTCATCCGCAAGCGCGAGTACGGCCTCGACGGCGAGGTCGCGCTCCAGCAGGAGACGGGCTACTCCGAGGGCGAGATGTACATCAACGACGTGTTCGAGGGCGACCGCGTACTCGTGCTCGACGACGTGCTCTCGACGGGCGGCACGATGAAGGGCATCCTCGACGCGCTCACCCACATCGGCGCGGACGTGGTCGACGTGGTCGCGGTGATCAAGAAGGCCGGCCCGAACAAGCTCGACGACACCGACTACTCGGTGAAGACGCTGATCAACGTCACCGTCGAGGACGGCGAGGTCGTCGTCGTCGACGAGGACGGCGACGGCTGAGGCGGCCGGCTCCCGCGTGTTTTTCACGCCGGCGCGCTCAGAGACAGGCATGGTCTCGACTCGCTTTCTCGGCGTGATCTCCACGGCGATGCTCGTGGTCGGCGCCCTCTCGATCGGACAGGCGTTGCACCTCTCTGTCGTCACCGGCGAGGTCGGCGTGACCTCGACGCCGGTGGTCGTGTACAGCGTCGCCGGCGTCGTCGCGCTCGCGATCGGCTACCGCGCGCGGAAACCGATCGCCGAGGAGTACGGGCTCACCAGCGACGCCCGCGAACGCGGCGAACACGAGCGGTCGCGCCGCGACCGCGCTTCCTCCGCCTCGACGGGGTCGACGGGGACCCGCTCCGAGGCGGACGCGGACGCCGAGGAAGCCGCCGCCGACGGCTCGCAGTTCGACCCTGCGATGAGTCCACTCGGCGACGCCGAACCCGGGGACGCCGAACGCGACCGACGCGACGGCGGCGACGAACGCGGCGATCGATAGCGACCCTGCGGCCTGACGGCCCCACTTCGACCCGTCCTATGCCACTGCGTAACGGGGGAATTAAGACCCGCGAATCCGCTATCAGCACATACGAATGTCCGTGAGCAATCGTGTCCCCGACACCCTCAAAGGTCCGCTCGGCGCCGCCTCGCTCGGCGTGATGCTCGTCGGGCTCGTTGTGGGGTACATCTTCACCATGCTTGGGATCACGCTCGTTCTGGGTCTGAACGGGATCGAGGGCATCTCCGACATGGAGGCCCTGATCGTGGTCGCAACCGGACTCGCGTGTATCGTCGCCGGCTACCTCGGCTGGAAGGGATTCATGGGGTTCGCGTACTGAGATGCAGTACGATATCCGCGAACACCCGCAGGCACCGCCGGTCGAGGAACTGCGCGAGTTCACGATGGTACCGGTCTCCCGCGAGGAGATCCTGTCGCGACGCGAGGAAGGCGCGACCCTGAACGAGGTGAACCTCCGCGAAGCGCGCGACGACGTGCACATCGAACTGGAGCCGGACCCGACCGAGCGCGGCAGCTACGACGATATCGGCACCGCCCTCTACCGCCTTGTGCAGTTGTTGGGCACGCCGAACGTCCCGGGATACGACGCCGGCGACGACCTATCGGAGCGAACGGACACGACGTTCAAGTACCTGATTCGCGTGATCAACGACTCCGACGCCGACGAGCGTACCCTCCCCGACGAGTGGTTGATCACCGTGTACGACTACCACGTCGAGTTAGGCGTCGGGATCGCCGCATGGGACGACGACGCGACCGACGCCGGCGAGTACGACGATGCCGTCGAGATCGTCTCGATGGCGCTGGCGACGAACGTCGTCACCGAGCCCCTCCAGTGTGTGTACGAGGACAAGTGGTTCTGAGAACGGTCGCGGCCGCGCCGTAGGCCGCCCTTCGACGTTCAGTTCTCCCGTCTCGCTTCTTTGAGTCCGGCGCCCGCATCGGCGGGCGACCGGACTTTCACCGTCCGGTCGTGTAGTGCATCACCGCGAACACGCCGGCCACCCCCGCGACGAGCAGCCCCGCGAACGCGAGGACGACCGTCGACTCGTCGTAGAGGCCGACCCAGTAGCCGGCGTACGCGAGCGTCACGAACGCGGGCACCGACAGGAGGAAAAACAGCGACGAGAGATACGACGCCAGCGTCGGGTCGTTGCCGTCGTTGGCGTAGGTCCCGCGCTCGCGCACCGACTTCTCCTCGGTCGGGATCTCCTTCGGCATGACTCTCCGTATCCGTCACCGACTCAAAGACTTGTCGTCGCCCGACGCCCGCACTCAGGCGGTCGCGCCGTCGTAGACGATCGCGATGAGATAGCCGAACAGCAGCAGGGGGACCTGCCCGAACACCAGCAGGGTGATCACGTCGCGAAGTTCCGGCAGCAGCGCGATCCCGCCGAGCGTCCCGATGTCCAGCAGGAGGTACGGGGCGACCGCAGCAGCCGCCGTCAGTGTGGCGCCGGCGACGACCGCGACCGACAGCGCGAGCACGCTCGTTTTGAGGTTCTGGCACAGTAGCTTCACCAGCACGCCCGCCGCGAACACGAGCGATCCCATGACGGTGTCGCCGGCCCATCCGGGCGCGAGCGACCCCTGCCACAGCGTGTACGTCGCCATCGCGGCCGAAAGCCCCGTGAGCAGCCCGACCGCGAGCGCCGAGGCGAGTCGCTCGCGGCGCGACCCGTAGGAGGCACGGGCGGGGTGCGTCAGCGCCGACCACAGTCCGGAGGTGCACTCAGACATTCGCCTCGAAGCTCCGATCGCGGACGGTCACGGCGAACGTGCCGGACGTCACCGCGCGCCCGGAGTCGATCGCCGACTGCGCCTGTTCGACGGTGTCGGGGGGAACCGACGCGGTGAGCGTCACCGTCGTCGTCGCGCCGGCGGACACCGTCGCGTCCCTGTCGCCGGCGAGCCGCTCGCTTCGCGGTACTGTCAACGCCTCGCCCGCCGCGGGGTCGCCGTCGTACACGACCAGCGAGCCGGCACGGAACCGCGCGTCGACGCTCGTCGGGTTCCGCACCTCCATGGTCACCCGCAGCTGCGGGTCGTCGCCGTCGACGAGCTCGTAGTCGGTGGGCTGGAACGCGATGGTGTCGCGCTGTTGCCACGCCAGCTGCGCGCTCGCCGTCGCGACGAACGCGGCGGCGCTGAGGACGAGCACGACGGCGAGACCGGCGAGGAGGGCGCGCTGGGTTCGCGAGGACCGAACCACCCGTCAATCCTCCGCGGGGGCCGCGTTGAGCCCGCCGTCGGAGCCGCCGATCGCTCCGGCGTCCCCGTCGTCATCCCCGTATCGGTGACACGCGACCTTGCGCGTGCCCGACGGGAGCGGTCGGGGCTCACGGGACGCACACGGCGTCGTGATGACGTCATCGAGCGCCGAAACGGCGGCTTCCGCCTCGCCATCGAGCAGTGCCTCGGCGGACTCATCGAGCGCGGTCCGAGCGTCCGACGGGAGATCGAGCGACGACACGTCGACCCGGTGTCCGCCGGTTTCGATCTCCGTCTCCGAGCGGTACTCCTCCGGTACGTCCAGTGTCAGCCCCTGCTCGATGATCGACTTCACCGGATCGCCGTCGTCGCTCGCGGCCTCGGCGTCGAGGTCCCCGCGTTCGACTTTCAGTCTGAACTGGTAGGCCCGTCGGAACGCCTCCTGACTGCCGCCCCAGCCGTCCGGCGGGATGATGTGGGCACATCGCGGGTGGTACTGACAGCCGCTCGGCGGGTTGCGCGGCGAGGGAACCTCGCCGGTCGCGTTCGCACGCCGCCGGTCGTCGCCCAACTCCACGTCCGGAACCGCGTCGAACAGCGCCTCCGTATACGGGTGCTTGGGGTCGTCGATGACGTCGTCGGTGGGGCCCTGTTCGACCATGTTGCCGAGGTACATGATCCCGGCGCGGTCGCACATGTAGCGGATGAGCGAGAGGTCGTGGCTGATGAACAGGTAGGTGAGGTCGTACTCGTCCTGCAGGTCCTGCATCAGGTTCAACACGCCCGCGCGGATGGACACGTCCAGCATCGACACCGGCTCGTCGCAGACGATGAAGTCCGGGTCGACGACGAGCGCCCGCGCGATCGCGACGCGCTGACGCTCGCCGCCGGACAACTCGTCGGGGAACGCGTCGAGGTACACCTCGGCGGGCCCCAATCCGACGTCCTCGAGCACCCGCTTCACGCGTGCGCGTCGCTCGTCGTACCCGTCGACCATTTCGTTGATCTTGAGCGGCTCGGAGACGGTGTCGTACACCGTCATCCGCGGGTTGAGCGACTCGAAGGGATCTTGAAAGATCATCTGGACCCGCTTGCGGAACTCGCGTTCGTCCTCGCGGGTCATGCCGGTGATCTCCTCGCCGTCGAAGCGGATCGTCCCCTCCGTCGGCTCGTACAGCTTCACCAGCAGCTTCCCGAGGGTCGTCTTCCCGCAGCCCGACTCGCCGGCGATGCCGACGGTGTCGCCCGGATAGATATCGAGCGACACGCCGTCGACGGCGCGGACCGGCTGCGGCTCGCGGCCCAGGACGGTGTCGACGATGCCCTGTGACTGGTCGAAGTGCTTCCGCAGCCCCTCGAGCTCTACTAACGGTTCTCGATCGTCTGATCGGTCCATGTGGATTCGTTGAGTGCGTCGGTTCGGAGCTGTTCGAGGTCGTCGATACGGTAGCAGGCCGTTCCGTGTGCTCGCCGGTCGGTCACCTCGACCGACCGACCGTCCGCGTCCGCGGCGGCGACGTCGTACATCGGCGGGTGTGCGGCGTGGCACTCCTCGACGGCGAACGGACACCGTTCACGGAAGCGACAGCCCTCGTCGGGGTCCCGTAGCGTCGGCGGCGTGCCGGGGATGGAGACGAGGTCCTGGTCTTTCGAGGTGATCGTCGGGAAGGAGTTCTTCAGTCCGAGCGTGTACGGGTTCGCCGTCTCACTGAAGATGTCCTCGGTGCGTCCCGACTCCATGACCTTCCCGCCGTACATCACGGCCATCCGGTCGCAGATCTCCGCCATCACCGAGATGTCGTGGCTGATGACGAGGATCGAGACGCCGAACTCCTCCTGGAGCGCCTCCAACTCCTCGAGGATCCGGTCTTGAATGATCACGTCGAGCGCGGTCGTCGGCTCGTCGGCGATCAGCAGGTCGGGGCTACATGCCATCGCCATCGCGATAACCGCCCGTTGTTTCATCCCGCCGGAGAACTGGTGGGCGTAGTCGTCCGCCCGGTCCGGCTCGATTCCGACCCGCTCGAGCAGGTCGCGCGCCCGTTCGTGTGCCTCCTCGGCGGTCGTCTCCGGTTCGTGTCTGAGGATCGCCTCGACGATCTGGTCGCCGACCTTGTACACCGGGTTGAGCGCGTTCATCGCCGACTGCGGGATGATCGCGATGTCGCGCCAGCGGATGTCGCGGATCTGTTTGCTGTTGAGCTGCGCCAGATCCGTCTTTCCGTCGGCGCGAACCGGCTTGTCCGGGTCGTCGATGACCGACTGTTTCGGGTCGCCGTTCTCGTCGGCCCACTGGGGAAGCGTCGTTTCGAACCACACCTCCCCGTCCTCGATGTACCCGTTGTCGTCGAGCAGGTGGACGAGGCTCTTCGCCAAGGTCGTCTTTCCGCAGCCGGACTCGCCGACGAGCCCGTAGGTCTCCCCGGGCTCGACCGAGAAGTTCACGTCGTCGCTGGCGTGAACCGACGAGCCGTCGTCGACCGCGTATCGGATCGAGAGGTCGTTTACTTCGAGTAGTGTCATTGAATATCAGATCACCGCTGCGGGTTGGTCACGTCCTCCATCGAGAAGCCGATGAAGTAGAACGATGCGGCCATCAACATCAGCGCGATACCCGGCGGCAGCAGCCACCACCAGGCGTCGAAGATGTACCCCTGCGATTTGATGTTCTCGAGCATGATCCCCCAGGAGTTGGCGGTGAAGTCCGCCAGTCCGAGGTATGCCAAGGACGCCTGCGCGATGACCGCGCCAGCGGCGTCCTGCGCGAGGAACACGAACGAGATGGGGAGGACGTTCGGCATGATGTGTCGGAAGATGATCCGCGTGTCCGAGGCTCCGGCGACCTTCGCGGACTCGACGTACGACCGCTCCTTCAGCGAGAGCGTCTCCCCGCGGATCGTGATGCAGTTGTTGAGCCAGGAGGTGACCGCGATGCCGATGATGATGTTCGTCGTCGTGATCCCCCGGATGGCGACGAGCACGATGAGGAACGGCAGGAACGGCAGGCCGTACATGACGTCGACGAACCGCTGGATCGCCTCGTCGATCCACGTGTCGCCGTAGAACCCGGAGATCAGCCCCAGCGGTACGCCGACGAGGCTGGATAGCAGGCCGGCGGCCAGCCCGATGTACATGGCGTTGCTCGCCGAGTAGATCACCAGCGAGAGGATGCCGTTCCCGTTCGCGTTCGTCCCCAGCGGGGCGAAGAACGGATCGCCGAACGCCGGCGGATGCGGGAGCGAACGGACCTGCTCGGCCGTGAGGCGGCTTTGGATGGGCGGTTCGCCGAGGAACGCGATCCAATCGGGCGAATGCGGCGCGAAGACGCCCGGAATCACCGCCCATAGGCTGAACACCGCGAGGATGACGAGCCCGAGGACCCCGATGTTGTGCTCGGTGTATCTGCTCCACCCCCGCTTGAGTCGCTCGAGTCGCGGCTCCCAGCGCCGCGTGTACGATTCGCCGTCGGTGTCGGTGTCTCCTTGTCCGGTTGCCATTATTCACCCTCCCCGAACTTGATCCGGGGGTCGAGGTACGTGTACACCACGTCGGTGAGCAGCCGCATGATGACGACCAGTACGGCCAACAGGAAGAACGTGGCCTGCGCGACCGGGAAGTCGCGGTTGAGCACCGACGTGACGATGATCTGCCCCATGCCCGGCCAGTTGAACACGTTCTCGATGATGATCGAGCCGTCGATGAGGAACGCCAGTCCGACGACCGCGCCGGTCGCGACCGGGATGAGCGCGTTGCGTGCGGCGTGTTTGATCATCACTGTCCGCTCCGAGAGGCCCTTCGCACGCGCGAGGAACACGTAGCCCTCGTCGGTGACTTGGTTCATCGTCGGGCGCATGATGAGCATGGACCCCACCCAGCCGATGAACGTGAGGCTCATGATCGGCAGCGCGATGTGATACAGCACGTCGCGCATCACGGTGAAGGCGGTCCACTGGAACTCGGGGAACTGGGTGAACATGTACGCGCTCGGCAACCACCCGAGCTCGTAGTTAAACACCCAGATGAACAGCCACGAGATCCAGAAGCTGGGCATCGAGTACAGCAGCAGCGAGGTGCTGAAGATGGACTTGTCCTTCTTCGACCCGCGCCACCACCCGAGGTACATCCCGACCAGCGGGCCGATGATGAAGCCGATCAGGAACGTCGAGCCGAACAGCACCATCGTACGCGGCATCCGCCGGATCATCAGGTCCGCGACGGGGGCGTTGTACGTCGGCGACCGGCCGAAGTTGCCGGTCTGGTAGTTGATCATGAAGTCGAGATACTGTCTCCACAGCGGTTCGTTCAGTCCCCACGTCTCCCGGATCCGTTCGATCTGTTCTGAGGTCATCCCGGAGCTTATCATGCTCGTGATAAACGAGCCCGGCATGCTCCGCAGGAGGACGAACAGCAGCGACATGATCACGAGGAGCGTCAGGTACGAAACGACGATCCGCTTTGCGAGGTATTTTCCACTGATTCTGGTCATGCGTTTTGTGGGACCGTTGCGCGTACTACGTTGTCACGAAGGCGGCCGTTTGAACCTGTTGAATCGTCCGATACCCGACGGGCGACGCCGTCAGGGACCCCGACCCGACCCGATCGCAAGCGGGCGATGAGGGGTGCCCGACGTCGCGCGTCAGTCGGACGCGACAGTCGTGTTTCGAGTGCGTTACTCGCTCTGGTGGATCTGCATGATCTGCGTTCCGAGGTACGTCGAGCCCGGACCCGGAATGTTCTCGAGCGCACCCGACCACTCGGTCGAGATCGGCCACTTCGGCACGCCGTAGTCAACGATCATCGTCGGGAAGTCGAGGTAGATACGCTCGACTGCCTGGCGGGAGATCTGATTGCGCTCTTCTGCGTCGAGGGTGGTGCGCGCCTCGTCGATGAGGTCGTCTGCGCCGGCGTCGTCGAACACTCCGTACCCCATCGCGTTGTTGAGCAGCGTCGAGGTGTTCTCGTCGTCGCCCTCCGTCTCCGCGACCGAGTGGTCGTCGGCGTTGTCGGAGTGGAACAGGCTGTACAGCGTGTTCGTCGCGAACGGCGAGAGGTTCACCCAGCCCATGCTGAACGCGTCGTAGCTCTCCTCGCCGTACGCCCGCGTGACGCGGGTGTTGAACGAGACGACCTCCCGGTCGATCGGGATCCCGATCTGCTGGAGCGAGGAGATCCAGTCCTGGATCATCTGGGCCGACTGGGGTGCCTCCTGTGCCGGAGACATCAGCATCGTGAGCGGGCCGTCGTTGATCGAGGTGATCGTCTCGCCGTTGACGCGGATCTCCTGGTCGGGTTCCTGGTCGGAGTTGGCGAGTACCTCGGACTCGACGGGGCCCCAGCTGTAGTCGTGCTTGGCCTCCGTCTGGGCCGCGGTGACGCCGGTGAGGCTGCCGGGGTACTCCTGCCCGACGAACGTTCCCTCCTCGCCCGTGATCATCTGGCCCTCAGTGAGGAACGCGCGGATGTTCTCCACGTCCGGGACACTCGGGCTCGACTGGCGGAACGAGAACGCCTGCGTCGACGGTCCATCGAGCAGTTCCTGGTCCGACCCGGTCTCCGGGCGGACAGCCGTGTAGCCGGGCGGCATCACGAAGTCGCCCTCCTGGGCGTAGCCGCGCTGGAGCTGCTGGGTCCACAGGACGTCGTCGAACGCGAACCCGAGCACCTGCCGGAACGGCAGGTCGTCGAGCGGCGTGTTGCGGAGGTTGAACGAGTAGTGGCCGTAGCCGGTGTCGAAGCCGTCGAGCAGGTTGATGTTCTCGTTGTCCTGTGCGTCCTGGATCCGCGAGGTGCGGACCGCCTCGTACAACGAGTCGATGTCGCCCTCGAACAACGCCTGGTGGAGCGCCGACTGCGAGGAGTACACGCGGATCCGCATGGCGTCGATGAAGGGACCGCCCGGGATGACGCCGGGGACCTCCTCGCGCCAACTCAGATCCGCGAGGTTGTATTCGCCCTCGCGCTCGGCGAAAGAGATCTCGACGGACGTGTCGGGGTCGTACTGGGTGACGACGGCCGCACCGAGTCCCACGGGACCGAAGTCGGTGTCGGCCGGTTCGTAAGTGTTGTAGTCGTCGACGTCCTCCCAGCGGTGCTGGGGGAGGATCGGGAGACCGAGCTGGTCGTACGCGAACGTCCCGTTCGGCTGGTTCAGCGTCATCACGCAGTCCCAGTCGCCGTCGTGCTCCTCGACGCTGACGATGGGGTTGAGGGACGCGGCGTAGCCGCCGGGGTTCTGATCCATCAGGTAGTTGTACGAGAAGATCACGTCGTCGACGGTGAACTCCTCCCCGTCGTTCCAGGTGAGCCCGTCCGTGCGGACGTCGAAGTACACCTCGACGTTCGGCTGGTCGGTATCGCCGGTCTCGTCGAGCACCTCGTAGTCCCAGTCGGTGAAGACGTTGGGGTGCATCTCGAAGTTGACCGGGTCGATCGCCGCGCCGGACTCGTAGATCCGGTCGGTGATGACGCCGACGTACGCGGAGGAACTCGCCAGCACGTTGAGGGTGTTGGGCGAGGTCCCCATTCCGAAGCTGAAGATCCCGCCGGTCGGGATGTCGTCCGCGCTCTGCTGGTTCTCGGTCGGCGTCTGATCCGGCGTCGGAGTCGAATCGTCGCCGGAGGTTTCGGTGTCGTCGCCGCCGTTGCCTGAGCAACCGGCGAGACTAGCCGAGACCGCCGCGACGCCTGTTCCTTGGAGGAATCGACGCCGGGTGGATCCGGACTGGTTGTCTGACATACGAACGTTCGTTATAGAATACCGAACTTAAGCATGTGGGATCCTCGCATATCGGAACAGATCACTGAAATAAGTATTTCAGCTACTTACCTTGCTGTTCTCACATGTTTGTGGCGTATGGTTTACGAACGTCGACTAGTTTCCCGGATCGTTCGACGTTCGGGACCTCGCGAAAACAGCCGGAAACGAAAGAAGGATTTATTATAGTTTCAGCGACACGCTCGTCAGGCATCGGGTCGAGTGAGACCCTCACTCGCCGCGCATGAGGGCTCGCGCGCGCATCCCGAAGTACATCGCGAGGGTGACCGCGGCCATCGCGCCCGAGAGGTAGGTCGTCTCGGGCGTCGAGGCTCGCCCCATGCTCGCCAGTTCCATGCCGAGGAGCGCCCACGCGGCAGCGGTCGCGAATCCCAGCGCCATCACCGCGTAGCCGGCGCTTTCTCGCTCAGTCGCGTGGAGGTACACCCCCACTGTCAGCACGACGCCGCCGAGGAGGGCCAGCACCGTCCGGGTACCCACTGCCATTGAGTCCTGTTGTCGGGGGACCGGGATAAGCGACCCGGGAGCGGCCGGTCGGACCGCCGCGGGAGGTCGGGGTGCCGCGGGAGGCCGGCTCGTTCACCGACGCCGGTTCCGCCGACGACACGTTTTCCGGCGCCCGGGCCCACCGTTTGAGCGCATGAGCGACACCACGGCGCTGTTCGTCGTCAGCGAGGAAGGGTACTGGGCCGAGGAGTGTATCGAACCGCTCACGACGCTCGACGCCGCCGGCGTCGACGTGACCGTGGCGACGCCCTCCGGATCGCCGCCGGTCGTGGACGAGCGTTCGCTCGATCCCGAGGACGTGGGCGAGGAGACGGTCGAGCGCTACCGTGAGGTTCACGAAACCGACGACCGACTCCGCGACCCCGAGCCGGTGGCCGCCGTCGAGGCAGCCGACTACGACGCCGTCGTGTTCCCCGGCGGTCACGGCACCGTCTGGGACGTGAACCAGGACCGCCACGCCCGGACCGCGCTCCGGGAGACGGTCGCCGGCGACGACGGTGTCGCGCTGGTCGTCTGTCACGCCGTCGGGATCCTCGGGTTCACCCGAACCTCGGACGGGGAATTCCTCGTCGACGGCCGCGACGTGACCGGCTTCCCGAACGAGTGGGAGGAGGGGATCGTCGACGAGTACGACCGCATCGAGGGACGCAAGCTTCCCTACTGGGTCGAGGACGAGGTCATCGCGGCCGGTGGGAACTTCGACGCCGAACTCGACGACGACACGTCCGTCACCGTCGACGGCGACCTGATCACCGCCCGCGGGCCCGGATCGTCGAGCGAGGCGGCGGAGACACTTCTCGCGGAACTGGACGTCGAGGCGACCGCATAGCAGTCGCTGCTTCCGCTCGTCGTCAGGCGGACTCGATCACGAACTGTGGCTCCTCGACGCTTTCTCCCTTGCACGAGGGACACCGCGAGGGGACGTTCACCGGCTCGTCGAAGTCGTCAAAGCCACAGTCGCGACACGTCGGCGGCGCGACCAGGAACTGCTCGCCGTCGGGCAGCGACTGCGCGACGTGGTTCAAATGGTCGTACACGACGGAGCGAGGCACGTCGAATTCGGCGGCGAGCGCGCTGCCGGAACACGCCCGCTCGCGTAACGTCTCGGCGATCCGCTCTCGGGTCGTCCGCTCGGGCATATCGGCCGTAGGTCGCCGGCGCAGGAATCGGTTTCGGGCGACCGCGTCCGGCCCGCCCCCGTCGAGAACCTGTCGAACCAGTGGGACGAGAGAGGAAAAGCCCTTGTCGGTCCGGCGTAACCGTGGTCGCATGAAGGCAGTTGTGCTCGCAGGCGGATACGCGACGAGGCTCTGGCCGATCACGCGTCATCGGCCGAAGATGCTGCTTCCGGTCGGTGACGGCACCGTCATCGACGAGATATTCGGCGATCTCGAGGCCGACGACCGGGTCGACGAGGTGTTCGTCTCCACGAACGAGCGCTTCGCCGGGGAGTTCGAGACGTATCTCGCGGGCACCGACTTCGAGAAGCCGACCGTCTCCGTCGAGGACACCAGCGCCGAATCCGAGAAGTTCGGCGTGGTCGGCGCGCTGGCGCAGCTGATCGACCGCGAGAACGTGGACGACGACCTCGTCGTCGTCGCCGGCGACAACCTCATCTCCTTCGACGTCTCCGAGTTCGTCGACTTCTTCGCCGAGAAGGGAACGCCGGCGCTGGCGGCCTACGATGTGGGCTCTCGCGAGCGCGCCAAGAGCTACGGGCTGGTCCAACTCGACGGTGACCGCGTTATCGACTTCCAGGAGAAACCCGAGGACCCCAAGAGCACGCTCGTGTCTATCGCCTGCTACGCGTTCCCCCAGGAGACGCTCCCGGACTTCGAGGAGTACCTCTCGGACGGCAACAACCCTGACGAGCCCGGCTGGTTCATCCAGTGGCTCCAGTCGCGCCAGCCCGTCCACGCGTTCACCTTCGAGGAGGCGTGGTTCGATATCGGCACCCCAGAGAGCTACCTCGACGCCGTCTCGTGGTACCTCGACGGCGAGTCGGTCGTCCATCCGGACGCGACCGTCGAGAACTCCGAGATCGGCGAGAACGTGTACGTCCTCGCGGGCGCGGAGATCGTCGACTCCTCGCTGGAGTCGTCGGTCGTCTTCGAAAACGCGATCGTCCGCGACGCCGACGTGCGCCGCAGTATCATCGACGAGGAGACCGTCATCGACGGCCTCGACCTCTCGGGGGCGCTCATCGGCGCCCACTCGCGGCTGACGAACGAGGAGGACTGACCCGACGCGGGACGGGTAATATCGGCCCGTCGTGAGTCCCTCGGCTCGCTTCTCTCGTCTCGCGGCGGCGTTACTCCACGAGCCGGGCGTCCGTCACCCGGATCCGCCCACGTGTGCCGTCCCATTCCGTGTCGTACTCCAGTTCGATCCGCCGGTCCATGTGCGGCCCGTCGGTGACGAACGTCTCGAACTCGCCGCCCTCGCCGAGCAGGTGCACGCCGTACTCGTCGTTGAGCCGCTCCAGCTCCGCGAGCGCCTCGCGATCGATGGTGCGACCGAGCCACGACTCGTCGAGCCCCGCGGCCGCGACCTGGATGATCCGGATCTCGAACCCCGCATCGAGCATCTCCTCGGCGAGCGTCCGCGGATCGCGCTGCCACAGCGGCGCGAACAGATCGATCCCCAGACGGCCGCACATCGCCTCGATCCGGCTCGTCTGGAACTCCGACTCGACGGCGCCAGCGGTGACGCCCGCGAGCGGCAGCTCGTTCGCGAGGTCGGTCAGCGCCGCCTCCATCGGCTCCAGCTCGCTGTCGCCCTGGGCGCCAGAATCGGTCGTCTCGTCGGCGCCGAAGTCCTCGGGTTCCACCTCGATGAGCGGGACCCCGATGCTCTCGGCAGCCAGCGCGGCCAGCCGGGTCTCGGGGACGTGGTACATGTACGAGTCGCCCGCGGGATGTACGGTTAGGAGACGCTCGACCGGGAATCCGCGCTCCAGCGCCCGGTACACCGCCCACGATGAGTCCTTTCCGCCGGAGAACAGCCCGACGTAGGCGCCGGTGTCCGGGGTGTCCGGGGCGGCCGTGCCTGCGTCGCCGTCAGCGTCGTCGCTCATACCCGCCGTAGGCGCCGGCCCGGTGTTACCGTGACGGTTCGTCCGGGGTGGTTCAGTCGGCTGGGATGGTTCGGTCGGCCGGGCCGGTTTTCCCCCGGCGGCGCGTATTCCGCCGTCATGGACCGACACCGCGTCCCGCCGATGAGCGGAGCGGCGTTCGAGGTCGACGCCGGCGCGACGTTCGCGGTCGTCACCCCCGAGCCGCGGCAGGTGGCCGACCTGGTCGCGTACGACCGCGAGGACCCCGCGGTCCACTTCGAGCAGTCGTACACGCGAGACCTGAACGGGACGGTTCGGCCGACGACCGGCGACGTCCTCGTCGCGACGGACGGCGACCCCCTGGCGACGATCACGGCGGACGACTGCGGCGTCCACGACATCATGTTCGGTCCCTGCACGGGGTGGATGCTCACGGACCGTCCGACCGCCGACGGCCGGCAGGACGAGCCGGGCGGCTGCCGCGAGAACCTCTCGCTGGCGCTGTCCGCCTACGGGCTCGACGTCCGCGTCCCCGACACGCTGAACCTGTTCCAGGCGTCGACCGTCGCTGAGGACGGCGCGTTCGACGTCGCCGAGAGCGTCGCTGCGGCCGGCGACGCGGTGACGTTCCGGGCGGACCGCGACGCCGTCGTCGCCGTCTCAGCCTGCTCGGCGAAGGGGGTCGCGAGCGGGACGACGCTCACCCCGATCGACCTCCGCGTGCCGCCGGGGACGGACGTCGCGATCGCGTCCGTCCACGACGACCCCCCGGGCGACGGAGACGGGAGCCCGCGGTAGCCACGTCCGCCCCCGAACACGCCATCGTGGGAACCCGCGCGGGGCTATTTAGCCTCGGACCGCACCGATCGATCAGATGAGTACCATCCGGACGAGGGCCGACATCGAGGCGGCGATCGAGGACGGCTCCCTCCCCGACTGGGAGGCGCGCCGCTATCGCTCGTTCGACCGGACGATGACGGACGAAGAGTCCCCATATCCCTGTTACTTCGCTGTCGACGCCCACGAGGCGGGCGACCTCCGCTACCTGTTCGCCCCGCCGGTCGAGACCGAGGCCGGCGGGGCGGCCGTCGCGGACGGGCTCGCCGACTACCTCGCGGCGGCCCCCGACATCGCGGATCTCACCGCGCTGGCGGTGTTCTTCGAGCCGTCCGACGGGGCCGACGCGACGGTCCCGGAGGTCCGCGCGGACGTGTGGGGGCTGCTCCGCTATCTCCGCCAGCACGACCCCGAACCGTGGCCCCAGGACGTCCCCGCGGACCCCGCAGATCCGGAGTGGGAGTTCTGCTTCGCCGGCGAGCCGATGTTCCTCGTCGCTCGCGCGCCCGCGTACGAGCGGCGACACAGCAGGTACACCCCCCACGGCATCGAGCTGACCGTCCAGCCGCGGTGGGTGTTCGACGACTTCGGCGGCGACACCCCGGCCGGGAGGGCGGCGCGCGAGCGGATACGCGAGCGGCTCTCGGCGTACGACGACGTGCCGGTCAGCCCCGAGGTCGGCGACTACGCCGACGAGGACAGCCGCGAGTGGAAGCAGTACGTCCTCCCGGACGGCGACGAGCCCCACCCGGACGAGTTCCCCGTCGACGGGTGGACAACGGACCCCTGACCGGCCGGCGGCGCCGCCAGTGGGGTGAGTCGACGGTGTCCTGGGCGAGGGACGAAAAAAACGGGTGTTCGGGCGGCGTGACGACGCGGTCGGTGCGGGCTAGCGTACCGTCGTCACATGTAGCCGAGGTCGCGCAGGCGCTCCATCAGGTCCTCCTTGTCCTGGGCGCGGCCGGCGCGCTCGGTCGTGTTCTCCATGTCCTGCAGCCAGGCGGGCTCCTCGGCGGACTTGTCCGTCGAGATCTCCGAGCCCAGCGAGCGGAAGCCCGCGAAGTACTTCGGCGAGACCGGGATGTCCTCGATCTCGATTCCCTCCGGCAGGTCGTCGAATCCCTGCGGGACGTAGCCGTCCTCGGGGTAGCCCTCGACGGTCTCGGGAACCACGAAGTACCAGAAGGCGTCCCACACGTCCGCCTCCTTGAACTGCAGGATCGGCTGGATGCGGTCGTGGGGCGGGTAGATGTCCGGGTCGTGGCGCGGCGAGAAGAACGTCTCGTCGGCGCGTGCCTCCTGCTCGTCCCAGCGGATGCCCGAGATGATGCCGTCGATCTCCTCGGACTCCAGCGTGTCGTTGAGCGCGACCGTCTTCAGCAGGTGGTTGCCGACGTACGTGTCGAGCAGGAACGGGAACGTCTCCTCCTCGTACTCGAGGATGTTGCGGATGTGGTGCTGGTTGTGCTCGGAGAGCGCGTCGACGGGGATGTCGTCGCCCGGCTCCAGGTCGTTCTCCTCGACGTAGTCGCCCACGTCCGTGTTGCGGGCCCAGACGACCTCCAGGTCCCACTCGTCGGCCCAGTGGCGGACGAAGTCCATCAGCTCGTCGAAGTGCTGGTAGTGGTCGATGAACACCGTCACCGGCAGTTCCAGCTCGTCGTGTTTCTCGACGACCTCCTTCACGAAGTACAGCGTGAGCGTCGAGTCCTTCCCGCCGGTCCACATCACCGCGGGGTTCTCGTACTCGCGCAGGCCCGTCTCGACGACCTCCAGGGCCTTCTCGAGCTTGTGCTCGATGCTCGGATAGTCGCCGGGCTCCTCGCCCTCGCCGTCCGTGTAGTCCACGTCCAGATAGTCCGGGAACTGCTGCTGTGAGTTGGCCATGCCTGGTAATGAAATATAATTAGACGACTAAAGTTCTTGTGACCGTAACCGTCGGTCGGAACCGTCGGGTCGGCGTTATCGGACGGCTATCCTGATGCACGAATCGTTTTCCGGAGACACACGACGAGTCTGTCGACGCGTGTCGGCGGCCGCGACGCCGGTCCCGTGGTGGGTCGACGATCGCGCCGGCGACCGGACCGGCGGTCCGCGCTCGGATCAGCTAATGAACTTATTGTCCCGCCACTCGACGCCGCCCTTCTCGGCGTCGCGGTTCGGGGTTTCGACGACCTCGACGCTGGCGGGGCGCTCCTCGCCCTCGACGATGCGGTGCGCGCGGAGTTCGCTGTCGACCTCGGTGATGGCCGTGAGCGTTCCCTTCTCCGACAGCAGCGCGATCTCACGGAGCACGAGGAACATCGGGTACTGGAGCGCGGTGTTCTGCAACACCGTCTCGCGGTCGCCCTTGAAACAGGCGAACTCGACGAGTTCGGAGGGGATCTCTTCTTCCTCCTCTTGCATCCAGCCGCCGCCGGTGCGCGGCGGCTCCTCCTCGTACACACGCGTCTCGGAGACGCTCGCTTTCAGCTGCGCGGTCGGGGTGTACTTCCCGATCGATTCGTCGTTCGATACCGCCTTCAGGATCAGCGTGTTGTTCCGGCGTGTGATGTCGACGTCCTCGACGCCCTCCGGGAGTTCCGGGTCGGACGCGAAGTGGTCCTGCAGGTCTTCCAGTGGCAGTTCGAGCGTCGAGTGAAGTCGGTATACGCGGCCTGACATGTGTGGGGATGGGGGTGGGTTGCGACGAGGAAGCGCCGCGGCGTCCCGCGGTCGCCGTCCGTACGACCCTACTCGCCGGTATCTACGCACCCGAGGCGTAAAACACCTGTCCCCGGCCGCCGCCATCCCGGTTCTCCCAGCCACTCGCCGGTTCACCGCGTCTACGCGTCGACTCCGAGAGTTTCGGCCAGTTCACCACGCTCGTCCAATTCGGCGAGGATGTCGCTGCCGCCGACGAACTCGCCGTCCACGTACGTCTGCGGGATCGTCTCCCACCCGCCCACCTCCTCCAGCGCCGCTCGGTACTCCGGCAGGGCCGGGAGCACGTCGACCGTCTCGAACTCCTCGACGTGCTGGGAGATGAGCCCGAGCGCACGCTTCGAGTAGCCGCACTGGGGCATGAGTCGGTTCCCCTTCATGAACAGCACCACCTCGTTCTCCGAGAGCACCTCCTCGACGCGCTCTGCCGCCTCCTCGGCCGTCAGCTCGCTTTCGGGTTGGAATGCCATACGAGAGCCTAGGCGACTCCGGTTGATAGACGTTGTGACGGGAGCGGGTTGGGCGGACCGGTCGAGCGGATCGGGCGGACCGATCGGCTTCTACCCGGCGTACGCGTACCACCCGAACACCACGGTGACGGGGAGGGTCATGAGCACGAGGATCACGACGAGCGGCCGGACATCCGGCGGCGCGATCACGTAGACGCCCCCGGCGAGCACGAGCGATCCGGCACCCATCACCGCGGCCGTCGCCTTGACCGCTGTCGGCGCACCGTCACGTTCCCCACCGGAGGACCGAGTGCACGGCGCAATCACTGGTTCGGCGACGGCGAACGCGTCCCGCGAGAACGTCGGCAACCGATGAGCCCCCGCATGTCCGGCGTAGTACCGGACGAACACGACCACGCGGTCGCCGATCTCGACCGGGCGGATCGACTTGATCGACTCCACTGGGAGTTCGCTGTCGACGTACTCGACCGTCCCCGTACTGGTGTCGACCGTGCCCCTCCCGGAGACGACAGCCGCGACGACGAGCAACGCGAGCCCGGCGGCGACCAGCACACCCGAGAACCACACCCCGTCGAGAACGAGAACCCCCGCGACGTGGAGGAGTCCGCCCCCGATCAGCGCGACGGCGACGCCGCCGCGTCCGAATCGGGAGCCGAACCCGGCGTCGGGGAGCGCACGTATCGCGGCGAACACCGCGCGATTCACGGCGATCGCGACGATGACCAGCGCCGCGGCGGCGACGAGTGGAACGATGTCGCCGCCGATCGCCGCGCCGGCGACGATCACGACGCTCCCGAGCAGTGGACCGACGAGGACGCCCGCGATCAGCCCGATCGCAGCAAGCACAAGTCCACCGGTACCGCGGTCCTCGCGCGCCGAGAGATCCCACGTGACGATCTGGTCGTCCTCCGAACCGGGGGTGGAGGGCACCGACTCGGGTTACTCGCGGCCGACGCCGACGACGTTGATCAGCGAGTGGACCGGAACCCCGTTGACCTCGTCGAGCCCCTGCTTGTCGACGATGACGACGCAGGCCTTGGGCTGGCCGCCCTCGGCCTGCACGGCCTCGACAGTCTCCGTGAGCGTCGTCCCGGAGGTGACGGTGTCGTCGACGACGTAACACTCTCGCCCGCGGATCGTCGCGAAGTTGCGCGAGAAGCCGCCGCCCACGTCGTCGATGTCGCCCTCGTCCCACTGGTGTTTCGCCGGCGCGTACGCCGCCAGGTCCGTGTCGAGTTCCCGTGCGATCGTCGTCGCCAGCGGCGTCCCCGCCTTCTCGATACCGACGGTGAGGTCGACCTCCTCGCCCTCCTTGAGCAGGTCCGCCATCGCGCGGCCGACGTGGGTGAGCCGCGTGGAGTCGCGCCCGACCGCAGACCAGTCGACGTGGATGTCCTGCGGGCCGGACGGTCCGGTGGCGTCGGCGTCTCCGCCCGCGTCAGCGGGCGTGGCGCCCGACCGGTCCACGAGCCAGGAGGCCGTCTCGCGGGAGACGTTCAGCTCGTCGGCGATCTCGCCCTTCGAGAGTCCGCGCTCGGCCAGCTCCGCCGCCTCGTCGATGAGGTCGTCGACGTTCTTCATCGTGACCCGAATTCCACGGCCGTCTTGATAGTGGTGTCGTCGTCGTCGAACGCTCGCTCGAACTCGTCGAGTCCGTACACTCCGGTCACCAGGTCCTCCGTGAACCACTCGGGCAGCGCGGCGACCGATTCGACGCCGCGCTCGAAGTGGCGGACGTTCGAGTTCACCGAGCCCACGAGCGCCTTGTTGTGGAGGACGAGTTCGCGGTGGAGCGTGCCGCCGTCGACCTCGAACTGCCAGTCGCCGGGCACGCCCAGCAGCGCGCCGACGCCGTTGGGCGCCAGCGCCTCGATCGTCTCGAAGGCGTGTTTCGCGTAGCCGGTCGCCTCGTACACGAAGTCCATCGGCTCGTACGCTTCGGGCACCTCGTCGACGGGTGTCTCCCGGGAGTCGACGTACGTCGCGCCCAGCTCGTCGATGATGTCGATCGTCGGATCCGGGCGGTCGCGTCGACCCAGGCAGTAGAGGCGGTCGAACGACTCCTGCAGCATCGCGACCGTGAGCAGCCCGAGGCTGCCGTTGCCGAGCACGAACGCGGACTCCGGCGACCACTCGAACGCCGACCGACTGGCACGGGCGTGTTCGATCGCCTTTTCGGTGATCGACGCGGGCTCCACGAGGAAGCCGAGCTCCGCGAGCTCGGGCGGACAGTGCACGAGGTGCTCGGCGGGACTGGTGAAGTACTCGGACATGAACCCGTGCGCGCCGTCGATACCGCGCTCGTGGTACTGCCCAGCCGGCGCCATATCCGGCTCCCCGCGTGCGAAGTAGTCGTTCGACCCGTTCGGCCGCCGGCGAACGGTCGGTACGACCACGTCACCCTCGGACACCCCTGTTCCGTTCGGGTCGACGACGACGCCGACCGCCTCGTGGCCCAGAACGATGTGGTCCTCGCCCTCGGGGGAGCCGCCGTGGCTCCCCGAGATAACCTCGTGGTCGGTCCCGTCGACCCCGACGCGCAGCGTCCGGACGAGCGCCTCCCCCTCAGCCGGGTCCGGTCTCGGTTTCTCGAGTACCGACAGGGTTTCCTCCCCGCGGCGAACGGCGATAGCTTTCATGACCGGGCGTACCACGCGAGCGGGCAAAAGGCTTATTCTATAATGAGTAAATAGTTGTGTCCACGACGGCGACCCACGGAGCCTCACCGGCCAGCATACAGCGCTCCATCGTCCGTCACCACAGTACTGTCACCACGCCTGGGGGTGCCGTCGCGTTCCGTGCACGTACCCCTCCGCACCGACGCCGTGCCTCCAGCGCGGCGTCGCGGACCGAGTGTCCGAGACCCGGTCCTCCGAGCCGTCACTCCACCCGGCGGTACATTCCCTTCGACGCCGGCCGCGTCTCCGCGTAGCCGGCGCGCTCGTAGAAGCCGTCCACGTCCGCCATGAGGTTCACGTAGGAACCGGGTGGCGCGTCCTCGTCTATGAACCGGTCGACGGCGCGAAGCAGGTCGCTTCCCAGCCCGCGTCGCTGGTGATCCGGATGGACCGCCATATCACAGACGTGATACACCGATCCTCCATCGCCGACGACGCGGGCCATCCCGACGACCTCGCCGTCATCGACGCTCGCGTCGTCAACCGGAACCGCGGCCGGATCGGCCGCAGTGTCGACGATCCGGACGGCGTAGCGACTGTTCGGGAGCCCCCGCTCGACGCCCGTTCGTGGCCGCTCGCTCATACCGGCGACCGTGCGCAGTCGCTGAAACTCGTCGACCGTGGGTGCGCCGTCCCGGAGCTCGTACCGGTCGTCGTCGCGCATACCCGCGAGTCGAGGGTGGCGGTGAAAAGCGGTCCGCCGGCGCCCGGAGTGACGTGTCGACCCGGGCGACTCGCGGTCGGCGCGTGGAGCCCGTTACTCCTCGGTCGCGTCGTCGTCCTCGTCCGAGGCCGCCTCCTCGTCGGCGAGGTAGCCGAACTCATCGAGATAGCCCTCGACCGAGGCGGCGTCGTGGTCGACGTACTGTGGGTCGTCGACGTGGATCGTCCCGAGGCCGACGCCGTCGGGTTCGAGCCCCTCGTCGTCGCCGGACTCCGCCAGCGCGGCGAGTGCGAGTTCGATCCCCTCCTCCATCGTGAGGTCCTCGCTGTACCCCTCCTCGAGGTGTTCACGCACGTCGGCGCGGTTCGCGCCGATCGAGAGCGCCTTCCACTCGTAGGGCGTCCCCGACGGGTCCGTCTCGAACAGGCGGGGCTCGCCGTTCTCGATACCGCCGACGATGAGCGCGACGCCGAACGGGCGCGCACCCCCGACCTGCGTGTACTGCTGGATGTGGTCGGTGACGGTCTTCGTCAGCGTCTCGATGCCCATCTCCTCGCCGTAGCGCAGCCGATTCACCTGCGCCTGTCGGCGGGCGAAGTCGATGAGCTGCCGGGCGTCGGCGACGTGGCCGGCGCTGGCGATACCGACGTGGTCGTCGATCTTGTGGAGCTTCTCGACGGATTCCGGCTCCATCAGCTCCGACCGCGAGCGCTTGTCCGCGGCGAGCACGACGCCCTCCGCCGTGCGCACGCCGACGCTCGCCGTGCCTCGTTTGACTGCCTCTCGCGCGTACTCGACTTGATAGAGGCGACCGTCCGGGGAGAAGATGGTGATCCCCCGGTCGTACGCCTGCTGTTGGGCTTGTCCCTGCATCGTGTCTCAGTGTCAGTGTTCGTCCGAGGCCGCGTCGTCGACCGGGTCGGACCGCCCCGGGCGGGAAGTGTCTCCGTCGGTCGTACCCACGTACCTCGACGGCGTCGAAACGTCGACCGCGCCGTCGCGGCGACGGCGACCGGGTCCGCTCGCGCCGTCGACGGTGAGCTCGACCGTACTCTCGTCTCCGAATCCGCCCGCGCCGCCTAAATAGCTTTCCTCACCGGCCCGTATCGTCCCCGAGACGCCGCGAACGCGCACCCCGACCGGGTGACCGTCGACGGCGTCGACGCACGCCAGCGCCGCTCGCCCGCGGTCGAGGTCCCCGCGGCGAACGCGAACGATCGCCGCGCCGGCTCCCGCCTCGAACCGGAACCGCACGACAGTCAGGTCGGCGTCCGCGCTCCCGGGGTCGCCGAGGAGGTTCTGGGCGGCGTACCACACCTCGCGCTGGAACGGTCCCCGCGAGAGGTCGGCGTCGGGCCACGACTCCAGCCCGACGACGAGGTAGCGCCACCGCGGGCGGAGGTGTTTGGGCAGGTGCTTCACGGACGCTCGCGGACCGCGTTCGACGCGGTCGCGACTCGCTTCGGTCCGGTCACGACTCGCGCCCGCCCGAGACGACGCGCTCGGCGGTGATCACGCCGACCTGGTCGTGGACGCGGTCGACCTGCGTCACGGCGTAGCCGGCGTCGGTGAAGTAGTCCACGAGCGTGCCGACGGTCGCCGGATCGTCCACCTCGGGGCTGTAGAACGGCTCCTCGGGGTCCGGCTCCCCGAAGAACATCACGTCTCCGAGGACGATCCGTCGCGGGCCGACCGTGTCGGTCCGGCTCGGCGTGACGCCGCCGTCGAGGCCCGCCCACGTCTCGATCGCCTCGCGCTTCTCCTCGTCCGCGAGGTGGTGCAGCGCGAAGTTCGAGGTGACGATCTGCGCCTCGCCGTCGTACCCGGGCGCGCGGAACTCGCCGTAGCCGAACTCGACGTTCTCGGTTCCTCGCTCGGCGGCTTTCTCCCTCGCCTGCTCCAGCATCCCCTCGCTCACGTCGCGGCCGACGACGCGGCCGGCGTCCTCGGCGAGCGCCAGCGCGATGGCGCCGGTTCCGGTGCCGAGATCCAGCACCGTGTCGGTCTCGGCGGGCGCCGCGCGACGGATGACCAGCCCGGCGCACGCTTCGTACTCCTCGCTGTTCTGGTCGGTATCGTAGTCGGCGGCGGCCTCGGAGAACCGCGCCGCGTGTTCAGCGATCGTCTTCTTCACACCGGTCCACTCGGACCCCCGGGGAAATGAACTCCGCGGACAGGCGCTCGCGGTTGCGCGCCGCGAGCCGTCCCCACTCGGTCAGCCCCGCACGCAGCCACGACTCGTCGAAGCCGAGTTCCGACCCCAGCGCGACCAGCTCCCGCGGGGATCGCAGTTCGAGGTGGGAGGTCGGTCGCGCGCTCACCACGTACGGCGCGTCGTAGTGGCCGACGATCTCCCGGAGCTTCCGGAGCCCCTTTAGCGCGCGTACCCGCGTGCCCCCGGACTCGCGCAGCGCCGGCCCGAGGTCGAACTCCACGCGCGTGCCGTGGGTCGCGGCAG
This sequence comes from Halobaculum rarum, assembly GCF_040025155.1. NCBI lineage: Archaea > Methanobacteriati > Methanobacteriota > Halobacteria > Halobacteriales > Haloferacaceae > Halobaculum > Halobaculum rarum. The sequence continues at coordinate 156,279 of NZ_CP157275.1, forward strand.
CCTTCGCGAGCACGTGGTTGAAGCTCCCGTCGCCCGACAGCGGCGCCGCGAGCACGTCGACGCGGTCCTGCTCGACGGCGAAGCGGTTGAGCGCGTCCGTCCCGCCGCGCACGAGCACCAGCGGGTAGTCCGGCCGAAAGTTGCCGACCGCGCCGCTGGCGGAGGACGGTTCGTCGGCGGCGACCTCGACGGCCGGCACGACATCCACGTCGTAGCGCTCGCGGAGCGCCTCGGCGTCGTAGTCGGCTTCACGCGTGCGTATCACGAGCCCGTCGTAGCCGTACCGGCGGGCGGTCTGTGCGAGTCGGGCCGGGGTCGCGTCCCCGTCCGGGTAGGCGTATGCGGCCTCGTAGGGGGGTGTGGACCCCTCGCCGGCGGCGTCGCGCTCGGTCACGCGTCCTCCCCGTTGTCGTCGCCGGCGTTGTCCTCGGATCGTCGCACATCGAACCCCGACGGGTCGGTCGCCGCCGCGGCGACGCGGACCGCCGCGACGTTCTCGGCGGCGTCGTGCACGCGGACGATGTCGGCGCCGTTGGCCGCCGCCAGTGCCGTCGCAGCGACGGTGCCGTGGGGCGCGTCGCCGGCGACCTCGCCGGTCAGCTCGAACATCGACTTGTGGGAGTGGCCGAACAGCACGGGACACCCGAGCGCGTCGAACTCCCCGAGGCGGCCCAGTAACTCGAAGTTCTCCCGCCTCGACTTCCCGAAGCCGATGCCGGGATCGACGATCACGTTCTCGCGTGCGATCCCCGCCTTCTCCGCGAGCAGGACGCGCTCGCCCAGCTCCGCGATCACGTCCTCGACCACGTCGTCGTAGTCCGGGTCGCGGTCCGGGTCGACGGGCGCATCGATGCTGTGCATCACGATCACCGGCACGTCGCGCTCGGCGGCGAGGAAGCGCATCTCGGGGTCCTCCAGTCCGGTCACGTCGTTGAGGATATCCGCGCCCGCGTCGAGCGCCGCCTCCGCGACGGCCGCCTTCCGCGTGTCCACGGAGATCAGCGCGTCGACGTCGGCGATGGACTCGATCACCGGCTCGATGCGCGCGATCTCCTCGTCGGCGGGCACCGGATCGGCGCCCGGGCGGGTCGACTCCCCGCCCACGTCGATGATGTCGACCCCGGCGTCGACGAGTGCCTCCGCCCGCGCGAGCGCGTCCGCCTCGTCGAAGAACTCCCCGCCGTCGTGGAACGAGTCCGGCGTCACGTTCAACACACCCATCACCGCGGTGCCCTCGGTCCACGGGTACTCGCGTGTGGTCGGGGGGGCCGCGTCCGCGATCCCGACCGCCTCACGCAGGTCCGTTGCCACGCCGGAGAGGCCGTGATCGAGGTCGTCCAGCGCCCCGGTCAACTCGGCGAGTTCGGCGCGCGACCCCGAGCAGACGACCTCCGCGAGCTCGCCGCCCCCGACGCCGCTGACGCCGCAGGCGGCGCCCGCTCGCGCGGCTTCCCGGCGCAGGTACGTCGCCTGCGTCTCCGAGACGCGCGTCTTCACCGTCTCGTGGACGCTCTCGTCGGCGACCTCGCCGATCTCCGCGACCGGGACGCTCGCCGCCGCGAGCGTCTCCCGCGCGGCTGGCTCCCCGTCGAGGTCCTTCGGGACGAACTGCCGGGTCCACGTCGTCCGCGCCTCCGCGACGCAGAACAGCGAGCCCGTGAGGAGCACGCAGTCGTCCGGGTCGGCCGCCGCGCGCGCCGCCGTGAGCGCGTCGGCGACCGACCCCCCGGCGGTGACTGTCGCGTCGGTCTCCCGATCGAACACGCGCGCGAGCACTTCCGGGTCCTCCGCGCGGTCCAGCGACGGGGCGCAGGTGTGGACCGTCGCCGGCGCGGGCAGGGCGGCGGCCATCTCGCCGTGGTCCTTGTCGTGCATCGCCCCGAACACGAGGTGGAGGTCGTCGTAGTCGAGTTCCGCGAGCGTCTCCCCGAGCGTCTCGCAGGCGGCGGGGTTGTGCGCGCCGTCGAGCACCACCAGCGGGTTCGATTCCATCACCTCGAAGCGCCCCGGCCAGTGGGCGTTCCGGAGGCCGCGCGCGAGGGTCGCGCCGTCGTCGACGCCCAGGGCTCGCACGAGCGCGGCGGCGACGCCCGCGTTCGTCGATTGATACGCGCCCAACAGCGGGATCCGGGTCTCGACGGCCCACCCGTCGCCGACGAGCGCGACACGCGATTCCTGCGGACTCACTGCGCCCTCGTACGTCGCCGTCAGGTCCGCCTCGGCGGGCTCCGGCCCCCCGGTCGGCCCGGAGACCGTGATCACCTCCGCCTCGGCGTCCCCGGCGACCTCCCGAACCGTCGCGAGCGCCTCGCCGTCGGTCGCCGTGATCAGCGGGCCCTCGGCGGGCGCGACCTTCGCTTTCGTGCGCGCGATCTCCTCGACCGTGTCGCCGAGGACGGCTGTGTGCTCCAGCGAGACGTTCGTCACCGCGGCGGCGACGGGGTCGACGACGCTCGTGGCGTCGAATTCGCCGCCCATCCCGACCTCCAGCACCGCCACGTCCACGTCCGCGCGGTCGAACCGCCACAGCGCCAGCGCCGTCACGACCTCGAAGAACGTGAGCGGCTCGCCGCCGGCCGCGCGGTCGACGAGCCACGGCTTCGCCGCCTCGACGAACGCCACGACCTCGGCCTTCGGGATCGATCGGCCGTCCACGCGCACGCGCTCGCGGACGTCCTCGAAGTGGGGCGAGGTGTACAGGCCGACCCGACGGCCGTCCTCGCGGAGGACGGACTCCGTCATCCGGGCGACGCTTCCCTTCCCGTTCGACCCCGCGACCTGGACGAAGTCGATCCCCTCGTGGGGGTCGCCCAGGTGGGCCAACAGGTCGCGCACCGACTCGGTGCCCGGCTTGACCTGGAAGCGCCGGAGGTCGAAGAGGAAGTTCGCCGCCTCGTAGTAGCGCATACTCGGAGGGACTTGCGGGGCGCGCTTATGGCTAACGGAGCGGTCGGGTCGCCGTCGAGTACGGCGAGCGTACCCACCGCGTGGCACTGTATAACAAGCACCGATAGACGAGAATCGACGGACGGTGGATACACCATGGTACACCAGATCGTCTGTGAGGACGCCGGGATGGACTGCGCGTTCGTCGTCCAGTCGGAGTCGGACGACGAACTCGTCGAGATGGCGAAACGACACGGCGAACGGGAACACAACGTGGAGATGGAGGACGGCGACGTCCGCGACCTGATCAAGCCGGCCTGATCCGGTCTGAGTTGGGCTGATCCGGCCGGGCCGGCAGGGCCGACCGTGGGGAGCACGCCGGTCGTTCAGTCGTGCCGGAACGCGCGGTCGCCGGTGAACACCATCGCCATGTCGTGGTCGTTCGCCGCCGCGATCACGTCGTCATCGTTGACCGAGCCGCCGGGCTGGATCACCGCCTCGATGCCCGCGTCGGCGGCCTCCTCGATGGCGTCCGGGAACGGGAAGAAGGCGTCCGAGGCCATTACGGCGCCCTCGGCGGACTTGCCCTCGGCGTCCTTTTCGGCCTTCATCGCCGCCAGCGTGACGGCGTCGACGCGGCTCACCTGTCCCATGCCGACGCCGACCGTCTCGGTGCCCGTCGCGAACAGGATGCCGTTGGACTTGACGTGTTTCATCACCCGCCACGCGAACAGCATCGTCTCCACCTCCTCGTCGGTGGGCGCGCGCTCGGTGACGACCTCCAGGTCGTCGCGCTCGGGCGCCTGCAGGTCGCGCTCCTGGACGAGTCGCCCGCCGACGATAGGTTTCTCGGTGAGCGCCTCGGTGCGCTCGCCGAAGGAGTCCTCGTCGCCGACATCGAGCACGCGGAGGTTGTCCTTCTCGAACAGCGCCTCGAGCGCGTCGTCGGCGTAGCCGGGGGCGACGACGACCTCCTTGAACGAGTCGACGATCAGCTCGGCCGTCTCGGCGTCGCACTCGCGGTTGAGCGCGACGATGCCGCCGAAGGCGGACTTCGCGTCCGTCGACAGGGCGTCGGCGTATGCGTCCGCGAGCGTGTCTGCCGTCGCACAGCCCGCCGGGTTGGTGTGTTTAATGACGGCCGCGGCGGGCTCGTCGAACTCCTTCACGAGGTTGAGCGCGCCGTCGGCGTCGTTGTAGTTGTTGTACGAGAGCTTCTTGGCGCCCTCGTTCAACTGGTCGGCGGCGACGACGTTCGCCTCCTCGCAAGTGGTGTCGGCGTACAGCGCGGCGTCCTGGTGGGGGTTCTCGCCGTAGCGAAGCTCCCGGACGCGGTCCTCGCTGGTCGTCCGCCGCGCGGGGAACCGCCCGTCGCCGTCGTCGTCGCCGTCGACGTGCACCTCGTGGGCGTCCACGTCGACCGTCACGCGGCCCTCCGCGAACCACTTCACCGCCCGCGGGTACGCCGCGAACTCCGCCTCGTACAGGACGCGCTCTTTCAGGTCGGACACGTCGTCGCCCTCGTAGACCGGCACCGTTTCCTGGGTGACGATGGGACCGCCGTCGACCTCCTCGGTGACCACGTGGACGGTGCAACCGGTCTGGCGCACGCCCGCGTCGAGGACGCGCCGGTGGGCGTCGTTGCCCGCGAACGACGGGAGCAGCGACGGGTGGACGTTCAGCGTCGTCGGCGCGGCGTCGAGGAACGTGTCCGTCAGGACGCGCATGTACCCGTCGAGACAGACGATGTCGAAGTCGTAGTCGGCGAGCGCGTCGAGGAGCCGCTCCTCGTGGCTCGCGCGCTCCTCCCCGTCGTCGCGCTCGACGACCTCGGTCGCCACGCCGCGCTTCGCCATCGCGTCCAGTACCGGCGCGTCGGCGTCGTTCGCTAGGACGACCGACAGCTCGGCGCCGCCCGGCGCTCGGTCCGCGATGTTCCGAAGGTTGCGCCCGCGATTGCTCGCCATGCCCGCGATCTTCATGATCGGACGCTCCCGCGCCGCCGGAAAGAGCGTTGCGGTCTCGCGAGGAGGGATATCCACGAACTCGCATCGAACTCGCGCCAACACCCATCACAACCGCCAGTCGTATGCACAGACGTGGTGGTCGAGGGGCATCCCGACCGAAACCGCTTTGCCGCAGGCGTCGGGAGCGCGGGTATGGACATCCCACGCGAGGACCCCCTGGCAGCCGTCTCGCCGCTCGACGGTCGCTACGCCGGTCGGACCGCGCCGCTCGTCCCGTACGCCAGCGAGGCCGGCCTGATCCGCGCCCGCACCGAGGTCGAGGTCGAGTACCTGCTCGCGCTCGACGACGAGCCGGGCGTCGACCTCGATCTCTCGACCGAGGAGCGCGCCGACCTCCGGGCGGTTCTCGAGGAGTTCTCCGCCGAGGACGCTCGCCTCGTCAAGCGTCTGGAGACCGAGGGCACCGAGGGGTACGCGGCGACGAATCACGACGTGAAGGCCGTCGAGTACTTCCTGCGCACGGAGACGCCCGAGCGTCTGCACCCGTGGATCCACTTCGGTCTCACCAGCGAGGACGTGAACAACCTCGCCCAGCGGCTGCTCGTCAAGCCCGCAGTCGAGGATGTACTGGTGCCGGAGCTGCGCGAGATCCGCGACACGCTCGCCGAGGAGGCGCGCAAGCACCGCGACGTGCCGATGCTCGCGCGGACGCACGGCCAACCGGCGACGCCGACGACGTGGGGGAAGGAACTCGCGGTCTACGCCGCCCGGCTCGCAACGGCGATCGGACGCGTCGAGGCTGCGACCGCCGAACTTTCCGGGAAGCTCGCGGGCGCATCAGGGACCTACGCGGCCCACCGCGCCGCCTACCCCGACGTGGACTGGCGGGCGTTCTCCCGGGAGTTCGTCGGATCGCTCGGGTTAGAGCACACCGCGCTGGCGACGCAGGTGAACTCCTGCGACGACCTCGCGGCACTGTTCGATGCCCTCCGCGGCGTCAACAACGTCCTGCTCGATCTGGATCGAGACGTGTGGCTGTACGTCTCGGACCGCTATCTCGGACAGGAGGCCGCCGCCGGCGAGACGGGATCCTCGACGATGCCGCACAAGGTGAACCCCATCGACTTCGAGAACAGCGAGGGCAACCTCTCGAAGGCGAACTCCGATCTCACGTTCCTCGCGGACTACGTCACCACCTCGCGGCTCCAGCGCGACCTCTCGGACTCGACGGTCAAGCGCAACATCGGCGCCGCGCTCGCGCACTGTCTCATCGGCTACTCGAAGGCCGCCGCGGGACTCGCGAAGGTCGTCCCGAACGAGCAGGTGATGCGCGAGGAACTGGAGAACACCCCCGAGATCATCGGGGAGGCAGTCCAGACGATCCTCCGACGCGAGGGCGACACCGCCGCCTACGAGCGCGTGAAGGAGCTGACCCGCGGCAAGCGCGTCACCATCGAGGACTTCCGCGACCTGTTCGACGACCTCGACGTGGACGAGTCGGTTCGGGAGGAAATGCACGCGCTGACGCCCGCCGGCTACGTCGGCTACGGTGGCGACCTCGTGGACGAACTGGACGAAGGGGAGTAGTCGCCGGCGACGGCGACGACCGAGGCACTCGAGAGGAATCGGGCGACAGCGTGAGCGCGGTCGCTATCGGGGACGAACCGACGCGAACCGCTCGTCGTCGAGGTACACCGCGCCGTCGCGCACCTCGACGCCGACTGGGTCGAGTTCCTCGCCGACGCACGGCCCCCACGTACACAGGCCGTCGCCGCACTCGAAGCGCGCGCCGTGCTCGTGACAGACGATCTCGTCGCCGTCGACCCGGGCGCCGCGGCCGGGGTCCAGCGGAACCTCGGGGTTGTGCGGGCAGGAGTTGCGCCACGCGAACACCTCGCCGGAGTCGGCGTCCCGCCGGAGGATGACCCCGACGCCGCGGCGCCCGTCCGGGCGCATCGCCGTCCGCCGGATCGTGGAGTCGGACGGCACGCCCGCAAGCGGCGCGACGAGCAGCGGATCGCCGTCGGATCGGTCGCCGTCCCCGTCCGGGTCGCCGTCATCGCCGACGCTGAACCGGAACGTCGCGCCGCCGGCCTCGACCTCGCCCTCCGAGTCGAAGACCTGCTCGCTGGTCGACTCGTCGGGCGTCTCGACGGTCACGCGTATCCGCTCGTCCATTCTGACTGCAGTAGCCGAAGAACGCGGATATGCGTATCGCTCCGGTCGCGGGCGGCGACCGACGACGCTCATCAGTCGACCACGAGAGTGGGGGAAAGAGAGGGTGCCGCGGACCCGGTTCGGGTTCAGTACTCCTCGTACGCGAGGTTCATCAGCCACTGCGTGAACGCGTCGGAGTTCGGGTCGATCTCCTCCTCGCCGATGAACGGCGAGAGCATGTCGCCGGCCATCATCAGCGAGAAGTTCAGGTCCTTCGCCGTGGGGGCCAGGAAGTACGTGTTGTGGCCGTTGTAGACGGCGTCCTCGCGCTGGATGAGGCCGAGATCCTGCAGCTTCTCTGCGATGCGGCTCCCCTTGCGCGAGGAGACGTCCAGTTCCTTCCAGAAGTCCGATTGGTGGATGCCGCCGGTCTCACGGACGAGTTCGAGGCCGGCGAGCTCGTCCTCGGCGAGGCTCGCTTCGGCGTCGGAGGCGCTCATACACGCTCCAAGAACGGCGTCCCCGTTTACCCTTTCCCTTTTATTTCGTCCGCCGGGAACGCCGAGGGGTCTCGTCCCGGCGGCTCGGGGTCTCGACAGGTATCGTTCCAGCGGCGAGGAGCGGGCCCTCCGTCAACCGTCGATCTCGACCGGCTCGTACGCCGCCTCGCAGGGCGGTCCGTCCGCGTGGTCGTACCGTATCGACCCGTCGGTCCCCGACCTGATGAGCGTCGACGAGACCGTGCCGAACCCGCGCGCCTCGTCGTGGACGCAGACGCCGAACTCGTGATCGCCGAGCGCCGCGCCCGCACGGTCGAGCCACGCGTCGGCGGACTCCCCCCGTTCGGGCGCGAGTTCTCGACGGAGCCGCGTCGCGTTGCGCGCCTCCTCGGGGCCCGCTTCGGGTCGCGCCGGCGGTTCGAAGTAGTTGCCGTCGTAGCCGGTGTTGCCGACGACGTGGACGCCGGGCTGCAGGTCAGTCACCGTTAGATAGCCGTCCCACTCCAGCAGGACCGCCGCCGCCGCGTCCGCGAGCACGAGATTGAAGCCGTCGTACTCGTGCTCGCGACACGACTCCGCGACGTGACTGGCCGCGGCCTCCGCGGACGCCGCGTGCAGGCAGTCGTCGACGAGCAGGCCGCGCGAGCGCTCCCCGGCGAGCCCGTCGACCCAGCGATTGGTGATCCCGACGAACAGGCCGTCCCGGGTGACGCCCACCCACGTCCCGCCCGCCTCGGCGTCCCGCGGCGCGATGACCCCGTCGCCGCGGACGGCGGGCGGCTCGGAGGGTCGGCCGTACAACTCGTCCCGGTTGGCCGCCACGACGACCGGAGCGTCGTCGAACACCCGCCAGGCCAGCGTCAGGGTACACATGCCCCGCAGTACCGTCCCGGTGACCAAAGCGGCGGCGGTCGATCGAACGACCCGGCCGCGCCCGGGTGACGTAGCAGGGCCGTCCCGGGTACCCTATCCGAGCAGGGAGTCGAGCGCGCGCCGAACCGTCTCGGCGGCGTCGCGGACGCGGTCGACGCGGACGTACTCTCGTTCGCTGTGGGCGACCGCGCCGTCCCCGTCGGCGAGGTGTCCCGGCCCGAAGACGACCGTCGGCGCGGGCGCGAAGTACGACGCCTCCGTCGCCGCGCCGAAGGGCCGGACCTCGCAGTCTGTATCACCGCCGACCGCCCGAGCCGCGTCGCTGACGGCCGACACCAGCGCGTGGTCCGGGTCGGTGTCGAACGCCTCCAGGAACGGCGTCGGGCGCTCCGTCAGTTCGAACTCGACCCCGACGGCGTCGTCGACGGCCGCGCGGACCGCGGCCTCGAGATCCGCTCTGAACCCCTCGGCCGTCTCCGGCGGAACCGACCGTCGGTCGAGAGTGATCGTCGCCTCCGACGGAACCTGATTGGTCGCCTCGCCGCCCGTCACGCCCGTCGGAACGAGCGTCGGCGCGCCGAGCATCGGGTGCGCCTCGGCGTCGTCGTCGAACCGGCGGACCGCCGCGAGCGCGTCCTCCAGCGCGGCGACCGCGTTGACGCCCGAATCGGGCTCCGCGGCGTGGGCGGCGGAGCCGGAGAGCGTCAGCGTCCCCTCGAACCGGCCGCGAGCGGCGACGCACGCGTCGCAGTCGGTGGGCTCGCCGACGAGGAACAGGTCGCCGTCGACGGGCTCGACCGGGCCGTCGGAGTGGTCGGCGCCGCGACCGCGCACGAGCGCGTCGGCGCCCGTCGACAGCGTCTCCTCGTCGGGCGACACCGCGAGCGAGACCGCGCCACGTGTGGGCTCGACGGCGAGAAAGCCAGCGAGCAGCGCCGCGAGCGGTCCCTTCGCGTCGCAGGAGCCGCGGCCGCGGAACACCTCGTTCCCCCCGTCGTCGGTTCCTTGCTCGAAGGGCACGTGCGGCGGGACGGTGTCGATATGCGTGTTGAGCACGAGATGCGGGCCGTCGTCAGCGGAATGATCGCCCGCGGCGACCTTCGTCGCTCGAACGTTCCCCGCGTTGTCGACCCACGGGTCCGCGCCGTGGTCGGCGAGCGTCTCCACGAGGAACTCCCGCATCCCGTCGACGGACTCGTGGGACGCGATCGGAACCGCCTCGGCGAGGAACGCGACCGGGTCGAACTCGGTCGTCTGCGCCGCCACGTCCCCGCGCTCGGCGTCGCTCATTCGCTCTCCCCCTGGCTCGACTCCGGAACGGGGAGATCCACGTCGAACTCCCGTGCGGCCGGGCCGGTCAGCGTCGCCGGAGCGCCGTCCGGGACCGTGATCCGCAGGGTGCCGCCCGGTGGCGACACGGCGAGGTCGGTTCGATCGGTGATCCCGAGGCGGCGCGCGACCGCCCCGACGGCGACGGCGCCGGTGCCGCACGCGAGGGTCTCGCCCTCGACGCCGCGCTCGTAGGTGCGCTGATCGAAGGTTCTATCGCCCGTTCGGGCGGCGAGCGTCACGTTCGCGCCCTCGGGGAACACGTCGGCGTGGCGAACGTGCGGCGCGACCGCGTCGAGGTCGATCGCGTCCACGCCGCCGGCGTCGCCGGCGTCACCGCCGCGGTCGACGAACGCGACCGCGTGGGGGACGCCCGTGTCGACGGCGGTGACGGTCAGTCCCTCCACGTCCTCCTCGATCAGCGGCTCGTCGCGGTCGTCGGCGAGCGGAACATCCGCGGGCGCGAACGACGGGTGGCCCATCTCCACCTCGACGGTGACCTCGTCGCCGGCGGCGGCCTCGTCGGTCCCGTCGGCGTCGCTTCCGTCCCCGTCGCCCTCGCTGACGACCGCCCGACGGGTTCCCGCGGGCGTCTCTAGGTCGACCACGTCCGCCCCGGTGCGTTCGCGCACCCACGCGGCCGCACAGCGCGCGCCGTTGCCGCACATCTCCGCGATCGAGGCGTCCGGCTGGACGAGCGTCATCGTGGCGGTGACCGGACCGTCGCCGCCGACGGTCGCCTCCTCGATGTCCATAAACAGGACGCCGTCGGCACCGGTCCGCTCGGCCCCCTCGACGCCGGTCTCGCGGTCACAGTGGTGGACCGCGAACGCGCCGCGGTCCGGCACTCGGCCGTCGGCGTCCGCGGCGTCGACGACGAGGAAGTCGTTGCCCGTCCCGTGGTACTTCACGGCCGGCACCGTCAGCGGTCCAGCGGCTCCGGTCGATCCCGTCGACTCGCTCATTCGCTCTCTCCTCCGCGCTCCAGCCGGGTAACTCCCGCGAGCGTCTCGCGCTCGCGAAGCACGTCTCCCGTGCGGCTCACCTCGGCGGGGCGCGGCCGGGAGTTGTACGTCGAGGCCATCTCGTAGCCGTAGGCGCCGGCGTTGCCGACCCCGAGCAGGTCCCCCCGCTCCGGAATCGGGAGGTCGCGTCCGTCACAGAAGGTATCGCCCGTCTCGCAGATCGGACCGGCGACGGTGACGGGTCCCTCGGCGCTCCCCTCGGACGCATCGAGGTTTCGGATCGCGTGGTAGGCGTCGTACATCGCCGGGCGCAGCAGGTCCGTCATCCCGGCGTCGACGCCGGCGACAGTCGTCTCGGGTGTCGGCTTCACCGTGTTCACCGTCGTCAGGAGGACGCCGGCGTCGGCGACGACGTAGCGCCCGGGCTCGACCGCGAGCGTCGCGTCGACCTCGCCGAGCGCCTCGCGGGTCGCGTCGGCGACGGCGTCCAGATCGAGCGCGGGGTCCGCCTCACGGTACGGGACGCCGAATCCGCCGCCCACGTCGACGAACTCCAGTGTCTCGTCCCCGACGTCGCGCGCCAACTCGCCCATCCGGGCGACGAGGTCGCGGTGGGCCGCTAGGTCCTCCTCGCCGTGGATCCCCGACCCGGCGTGGGCGTGGATCCCGACCACCTCGAAGCGGTCGCGCGCGTCGGAAAGGGTCTCCGCGGCGCGATCGTACGGGACGCCGAACTTCGGCGCGGCGCCCGTCCGGACCTTCTCGTGGTGGCCCGCGCCGACGCCGGGGTTGACGCGGACGCAGACCCGCCCGTCGTAGCCGCGCTCGGCGAGACGGTCGAGCGTGTCGCGCGCGCCGACCGTGATCGTGAGTTCGGGGTGGTCGCCCCACCACTCGACCACGCTATCGAGGTCACGTGCGGGCGGATTGACCGCGGTGTAGTCGACACGCTCGCCAGGAAACCCGGCATCGAGCGCGCGGCGGACCTCGCCGGCGGACGCACATTCGGCGTCGAGCCCGAGATCGCGGACCGTCTCCAGCACTGCGCGACCCGTATGGGCCTTCACGGCGTATTTCACGTCCGCGTCCGGGAACGCGTCCCGCAGGCGCGCGCAGTTCTCCGCGACTCTGTCGAGGTCGGCGACGTAGAGAGGGGTGCCGTGCTCGCCCGCCAGTTCGCGGAGGCGGTCGGCGTCCCAGTCCGCGAGCCGCCGGATCGCCGGACCGCCCCCGCTGGCGACCGCACGTCCCTGCTCCGTCTCGGGCGACTGCTCGCCGCTCATTCGCGGAGCGCGTCCTCGCGCCGCGTCGCCTCCAGCGTCTCGGTCTCCACGTCGGTGGCGACGACGGCGGGCTTGTACGCGCCCCCCTCGAACATGTCGTGGTCGCTCACGCTCGACTCGACGAACCGGGTGAACGCCCGGCGGTTCTCGGGGAGGTGCCCGTAGACGACCTCCTCCTCGACGAGGTCGTACACCGGGATGCGCGGCGTGAGCAACGTGTTCTCGCCGACGATCGAGTTCTCGCCGACGCGGAACCCGGAGGTGACGCGACAGCCCGCGCCCAGCGAGACGCCGTCCTCGACGATCACGGGCGCGTCCTCCACCGGCTCCAACACGCCGCCGATCAGCGTGTTCGCGCCGAGCTTCACGTTCTCGCCGAGCTGGGCACAGGAGCCGACGGTGTCACAGGAGTCGACGAGCGTGCCGTCGCCGACGAACGCCGCGATGTTGACGAACGACGGGCTCATCATGATCGTGTCGTCGCCGAGGTGGGCGCCCCGGCGGAGCACGGTGCCGTCGGGGGTGTTGCGTGCCCCTCTCGCTTCGAGGTCGTCGGTCTCGCGCAGCGGGAGCACGTCGTAGTAGCCGACGCCGCCGTACTCGCGGCGCTCGGTCTCGCGCAGGCCGAAGTTCAGGAGTACCCCCCGCTTGACCCACTCGTTGGCCTCCCACGAGTCGACGCCGTCGCCGGTCTTGCGGGCGGCGCGGACCTCGCCCGCCTCCAGCGCGTCGAGGAACTCGTCGAGGGTACGGCGAACGCCGTCGTCGGCGTCGGCCGCGGTCAGTCCGTCGTCGTATCGGTGCCACAGGTCGTCGATGTCGGATTCGAGCGTCATGATGAGTCGAGTACCTCCGTGAAGTCGTATTCGCCGGCGTCGTGGCCGGCGAGCCACGCGGCGGCGTCGAGCGCGCCGGCGGCGAACACGCGCCGGGAACCGGCGCGGTGGGTCAGTTCGAGGACGTTCTCGTCGCCGGCCATGAGCACCTCGTGCTCGCCGGCGATGTCGCCCGCGCGGCGGGCGTGAACGCCGATCTCGGCGTCGGTCCGCGGGGCGTCGCCCTCGCGGCCGTGGACGCGCTCGTCCAGGTCCGGCCGCGCGTCCTCGATGTCGTCGAGCAGGGTGCGCGCGGTGCCGCTCGGCGCGTCGACCTTCCCGTTGTGGTGTGTCTCGGTGACCTCCACGTCGTAGCCTGGGAGCGCTCCGGCGGCCGCCCGGACCGCCCGGCGTAGCGCGGCGATCCCGCGCGAGAAGTTCGACGCCCGCAGCACCGGGACCACCTCGGCGGCGGCGCCGATGGCCGCCTCTTGCTCGTCGTCGAAGCCGGTCGTGCCGACGACGCAGGCGACGCCGGCCTCGGCCGCCGTGGCGACGTACTCGACGCTGGAGTCGGGACCGGTGAAGTCGACGAGCACGTCCGGCGACTCTCCCGCGAGCAGGGTGGGGAGATCGTCGGCGTCCGCGACCTCGACGCCGGCGACCGGGTCGACGGGCGACCGGTTCACCGCGAGGGCGACCTCGCAGTCGTCGCGGTCGCTCGCGGCCTCGATCACCTCCCGGCCCATCCGGCCGCCGGCGCCGGTGACCGCGAGTCGGACGGGGTCGGCCACGTCAGGCCTCCGTCGCGTCCGCCGCTTCCTCCAGCTCCGCGAGTAGCTCCGTCAACACGCGCAGGGTCTCCTCGCTCCCGCGCGTCAGCGGCGGGCGCATCTCGGCGGGCCCGTACCCGCGGATCGCCATCGCCTCCTTCACCGGGATCGGGTTCGTCTCGCGGAACAGCGCGCGCATCAGCGGCCCGAGCTCGTGGTGGATCTCCCGGGCGCGCTCGAAGTCGCCGTCGAGGGCCGCGCCGACCATCGCGCCGGCCCGTTCGGGCTCGACGTTCGCGACGACCGAGATGGTGCCAGTCGCGCCCATCGACATGAGCGGGAGCGTCATGCCGTCGTCGCCCGAGAGCACGTCGAACGTCTCCTCGCGCGTGCGCTCGATGATCTCCGAGACCTGGTTCGCGTCGCCGGAGGCGGCCTTGTACCCCTGCACGTTCTCGTGTGCCGCGAGATCGACGACGGTGTCGACGTCGAGGTTGAGGCCGGTTCGGCTCGGGACGTTGTACACGACCTGCGGGAGGTCGACGGCGTCGGCGATCGTCGCGAAGTGCTCGTACTGGCCCGCCGGCTCGGGCTTGTTGTAGTACGGCGAGATGAGCAGGATCGCGTCCGCGCCAGCGTCGGCCGCGCGTTCGGAGAGGTCCAGCGCCTCGCGAGTGGAGTTCGAGCCGGTGCCGGCGATCACGGGCACGTCGACGGCGTCGACGACCGTCTCGACGACCTCGGCGTGTTCGTCGTGGGTGAGCGTCGCGGCCTCGCCGGTCGAGCCGACCGGAACGAGTCCGTCGACGCCGGCCGCCTCGAGGCGGCGTGCGTCCTCGGCGAGCAACGCGTGGTCGACTTCGTCGGTACCATCGGTGAACGGCGTCGTCATCGCCGGGTACACGCCGGCGAAGGTGTCGTGGTGGATCGTCATAGTTCGGGTGTGGGTGTTGGTGCGTACGGTGGTGTCGAATGTGCGTTCGGCGAGCGAGCGAGTGCGGACCGGAACTCACCCCCGACCGGACGCTACGCCACGCCGGGGACGATCTCACACACGTTTCGGTTTCGCGGAGAAGACGGGGCGGACACCCGGCTCGACGGCGACGGCACGCGTCGAGATCGGCGTCTCGCTCATTACCGGAGTACAGATCCGACACGAGTAAAGGCGTTTCCCTGTGGGCTGAATTTGTGATCCGGTAACGTCGCGTGCTGGCGGATCGTACAGACGAGGGGCGACGCGGGCTGTTGGCTCCATCCGGTCCGACTTGATCCCGCAGAACGGGCTGTCTACGGCGGTGTCATACGACACTTCACAATACTCTTTCAAGCTAATCTGAGGTGAATCGTTCGGTAGGTGGGTATGTGAACGTAGAGTCAGTAGTCCTGTCATTCCCGGTGAGTTGGCTCAATCGCTACTGAATATAGCGTGCACAACCAGCAGATTTCTCCTTGGTCAGCGGGGGTTGATATGACTACTCCGTCTTTTCCCACCTCCACGATTGCATTGAAGCCTGATCTGAGTGTATCGTCTGGCTGTCCGCCAGACTACGTCTGGCGACCACGTCGATATCAACCTGTAGACCGTCACCCAACAGCCGTTGGTGGGCCAGCGGAATGTCGCTTGCTCGGGCCGGCTGTCGATCTATCCGCAGGCGTGGCAAACGGATGGACAAAACTCGAGGCCAGATTAGGCCGTGTAGGCGTCGACCCAGACGAAGTTCTCGAGCGTGATGGCGTAGGCGTCGGCACTGCCGACGTAGCGAGTCGTGTAGCTCGTCGGGTAGTAACCAGCCTCGGGGAACGCACTCGGGAGCGGTACGTCGGTCGTGACCTCCCCGGTGGTACTGGCGGCGACATCACGCATGAACGCCTCGGTGATCATCGGCTCGGTGAACGTGAGCTGGCCGGTGCCGTCACCCTCGTAGGTCGGGAGGTCAATCAGGCTCCCATCGGGGCCCAGTGGCAGTTGGACGGTGCCGTCCGGATCCGCCGGGTCGATGCTGAAGTCGTACGCCCCGTAGATGTAGGTGTGCGTGAACGGGACGGCCGGGTCCCACTCGGGGGAGCGCTCGTCATAGAGGTGTTCGCCCATCGCCTTCACGATGAAGCGGGGGTCCTCGTAAACGAAGTGCTCGGGCCAGTACGGGGCGGGGAGATCGTAGGTCGCGACACCCATGAACGGGAGTGGCCCGGGTGTGACGATGCTCTCTATCGCCGCCTCGTCCACGAGGTAGTAGTGGAAGTCGAAGTGAGGGCTGTTCCACACGCCGGCGGGGGGATGGCCAGCTGGATTCCAGTTGATCCCGGCGAACGTGTAGGCGAGCCCGTCGACGGCGGGGAAATCGAGGGCGAGATGCTGCTCGCCGGACTGGCTCGTGAGATGCTCGAAGGCATCGCTGGATACCCAGATACCCAAGTGGGTGGGTTTCCCGGCGCGATTAGTTGTGGTGAACGTCCACACGTCGTCCTCGCCACCGGCGAGGGATACCGACTCGCCGCGTTCGAAGTTCGAGTTCGGGGTATCGAACGGATTCTGGCCCCTCGATCCAGCTCCGCTGGCCGTTCCGACGAGAAGACTCCCGGCGAACCCAGCTCCGAGCCCTTGCAGTACGGTCCGGCGACCGACAGTGGAGAGACGACCAGCAACTTGTTTCGACATGATACGGAGATATAAACGTCGTAAACATGCATATACTCGTAGTGACACGTGATAGCAGGACACTCGGTTCGAAGCGTACGCTTGAGTTTAGAGCAAGGAGCCACTCGCAGTAGGGCAGCGGTGAACGGGGCAGGCCGGTACGTACCACCCGAATAGCTAGTTTCCCTTCCTCTCCGACTTGTGGCCTACTGCAGTTATACTCTGTATCTCGCACCGGGCTTCTGACGCTATCTCGGTAGGTTGGCGCTCAGGGTCGGTAAGTGAGTCATCTGTATCGAGGGAACCGCCATTAGGAGGAGTCGTAATCAGTCGATACAGCGAGTACAGACAGTCAGTCCAGCCGAGTGGTGGTCACTCCCGCCCGACGTACCGGCGGTGAGCATCGTAGATGGCAGGCAGCCCGAGCGGCAAGGCGAGGACGCCGAAGAACGCTTCCACGACCACGACGACGCCGAGGGATTCTCGCCAGACGAGGAGCGTGGAGGCGACCAGCCCGACGGTGGCGACGCCGTATGCGAGGTTGCTCCAGAGCGGGTCGTACGACGAGCAGTACAGCCAGCAGACGAACGTGTAGGAGGGAGCGTTCCACGTCGGCGGATGCAGTTTCGGCCAGAAGAACCGGCAGTAAGTCGTCAGGGCGAACATCGAAAGCGTCGGTAGCACGAGCAGCCACCCACCGGGACCGAGCCGCCACCGGCGTCTGAACCGTGCGTGGCCCCGAAAGAACAGGGCAGGGACGCCAGCTATCCACAGCCAGACGGCAACAGTATAACTGACTGGCCAGTGCTCGATGCGGGGCTGAGTGATCGGTAACCGGAGCTGCGCAGGCAGCGAGAACCACGGAAACGACGGGTCGGGAACCGGGTTCGTGAACAGCGCGAGGACCCCGAGGACCGTCCCAACGACGAGTCCGTACAGCCCGTATCTCGTGTACCTCTCCAGCCAGCGGGGAAGCACGTCTTCTTCCGGTTGTGACGGGTCCGTGTTCGTTCTCGTCATGGGTCTATCAGTGGCGGTCGTGGTCGCCAGCAACGACCGTGTTGATGACGTCAGACTCGATTGACATCTTCTCGGACCGACGCTTGCACAGGTCCGAGTATAAGCAATGGGTCTCGTCGTCGCGGGTCACGCTCGATCCGTCCTCGTCGGTCCCCATCCCACAGACCGGGTCGCGGTACTGGCCGGGTGCGTCCAGACGGCGTCGGCAAACGTAGAGCAGGAAACCCGAGGGAGCGAACGCGATCAGTTTCTATCAACTCCAGGGAGAGTATGACGTGACACGCTCGAGGGGTTGTCTGTCCGCGCCGTTTCAAGGTAGCTATGCTGACAATTCCATGACGCCCTCTGTAAACCCTTATACGAATACCGACACGAGAACCCGGTAATGAGCGACCTCCCGGACGACTTCGACTGTACGGTCACCAATTGGGAGTACATCTACGGACTCTGTCGGGACGTCTCCGATCAGGTGAAGGCCGCGAACTTCGAGCCGGACGTCGTCGTCGCGCTCGCGCGGGGCGGCTGGTTCGCGGGGCGGTGCATCTGTGACTTCCTCGGGCTCAACGACCTCACGAGCTTGAAGATGGAACACTACGTCGGCACCGCCGAGAAGTCCGGCGAGCCGACCGTGCGCTACCCGATGCCGGAGGGGAGCGTCGAGGGGAAGGACGTGCTCATCATCGACGACATCGCCGACACGGGGGGATCGATCAAGCGCGCCCACGAGTACGTCGCCGACCGTGACTGCGGCGAGGTTCGCACGGCGACGCTCCAACTGCTGCAGACCTCGGAGTTCGAGCCCGACTTCGTCGGCGAACAGCTCGAAGACTGGACGTGGATGGTGTACCCCTGGAACTTCATCGAGGACATGATCGACCTGACCACGGGCGCGATGGAACAGGCGGACACCGAGACGTTCACGCTCGAGAACGTGCGCCACTACCTCGCGGAGTTCCACGGTATCGACCGCATCGAGATGGAGATCGCACAGCCCGGACGGGTCGGGGAGGTGCTCGACGAGATGGAGCGCCGCGACGTGGTGCGCGAGACGGCCGACGGCTACCGCCTGCTCGACAACGGCGCCGGCAGCGACGCCGGCGGGGCGTAATCGGTCGACAGCGTGGTGCTTCTCGACATCTTCGCGGGCGCAGTCTTACCGATCGTCGCGGTCGCGGCGGTCGGCTTCGCGCTGGGACGCGCGAGCGACATCGACGCCGACCCACTGAACACCGTCGTCGTGTACGTGCTCGCGCCCGCGCTCGTCCTCCACAGCCTCGCGACGGCCGCCTTCTCCGGCGCCACGATCGCCCGGATGACGATCGCGGTCACGGCGTACATTCTCGGGATGGTCGTCATCGCCGAAGGGGTCGGGAGGCTCTTGGGCGAGTCCGAGCCCCGCCTGTCGGCGCTCGTGCTCGCGGCGACGTTCCCCAACTCGGGGAACTACGGCATTCCGCTGTCGGACTTCGCGTTCCCGGAGGGCGGACGGGCGGCGGCGGTGCTGTATCTCGCGATCCAGTCGGTGCTCATCTACACCGTCGGCGTGTACGTCGCCTCCCGCGCCGGCGGCGGTGGCGGCCTGCAGGGGATCCGCCGCGTGGTCAAGATCCCCCTCGTGTGGGCCGTCCCGGTCGCGCTCGGCGCCCGCGCGCTCGGCGTCGTGCCGCCCGCCGACGGAACCGCGATGCAGACGTTGCAGCTGGTCGGCGACTCGTCGATCCCGGTGATGCTACTCATCCTCGGGATCCAGCTCTCGCGAACGGACTACGGTACCGCGCTCTCGCAGGCGGCTACCCCCTCGATCCTGAAGATGGTCGTCGCGCCCGCGGTCGCGGTCGCCATCGCGACCGTCATCGGCTTTCAGGACGACACCGTCGCGCGCGTGTTCGTCCTGGAGTCGGCGACGCCGGCGGCCGTGACCCCGCTCATCCTCGTGGGCGCGTTCGCCGACGACCTCGAAGTCGGCGGTGTTTCGGTCCCGGAGTACGTGAGCACCGTGATCCTCGTGACGACGCTCGCTTCGATCCCGATACTGACCGGACTGATCGCGCTGTTGGAGAGCGGGGCGCTGATCTGATCTGATCTGATCTGATCTGATCTGAGAAGGTGCGTCGCCCGCGTGGGCCACTGTTTCGTTTCGGTGGCGCGTTCCGACCGACCGGAGCCGCTATCGCCTTCCGACCGACCGAGGGCCGGCGTTCAGCCGAGTTCGAGCGTCTCGACGTACCGGATGCACGATTCCAGCGCCCGGTTCCGGTGGTACCTGACGATCCCAGCGTCGGCGTCGTAGTCGACGACCCCCAGTTCATCGAGCTTTGGAAGGTGGACGTGTCCGAGCGAGACCTCGAGTTCCTCGCGTGACCGCTCCGGCTCCCGTCTCGGGATCGCACGCTCGCGTTCGTCGACCAGGTCGATCAGCCGGTCGACGGAGTAGTTGTCGCGTCGGTTCGCCCGCAGCGCGTACAGCAGCGTCCGACGGCGGGAGTCGGAGATCAGCTCGATGACCGAGTCGAACGAGTACGGTATCGGGACCGTCTCGGGTCGCGCGGAATCGGTCCGCGCGACCCCGCCGGGCGGGGGGCTCGTCTCGCGGAACGACGGATCGGCGCTCGATCGGTCGTCCGCCGAGACGATCCACCCCCCGTCCGAGGCGTGTTCGACAACGGTCCCGTACAACGGCCGCAGCGTCGCGATCGTCTCCGCGTCGTGTTCGCTGGGGTCGATGTGGTGGTGTGCGAGCACGCCCAAGCGCTCACACAGCGTGTTGAGTCCGTTCACGAACCCGATCAGGCGGTCGCGATCGAACCGCCGGAGCGCCGTCGACAGCGAATGCAGACACAGGGTGGTCTGGCCATCTGTCCCTCGCAACTCGCCCAGCGTGCACGCGATCGATAGACTGAGATCGAGGAGATCCGCGTGCTCCGGGAGCGCGTCGACTCCGATCTCCGGAAACTCGTCGGAGGCGACAGCCTGCGATCCGGGACGGGCTCCGTTCCCAGCGTCGACGATCGTCGCCCGGTTCGGGCGGACATCCCCGACTTCCCGCCGCCAGACCGACAGTCGTTCGTCCGGAGTTGCATCCAGCGTGACGCTCACGACGTTCGCCGACGACGGATCGCCGCCGGCCAGCATGTCGGTGCACGCCTCGTCGTCCGCGGAACCGTGAGCGGGCGCCAGGAGAAGGACCGACGAGTTCCCGCCCGGAAACCGATCGGGCACACTGGCTCCATCACTCATTGCCGATCCTCTCTCGGTCAGGGGTATGTATGTTCTGCTAGTGACACTATGACAACCTAAAGAACGATCGTGAAGGTTACGAGTCCGATCCGCTCACGGAACGTTCGAGGGAGTCGGGTCAGTCGTCCGCGGGGACGCCCGACGGCGGGTCGACGACCGAACTCGTCCACGAGCCGCGAGCGAGCCACGCGAGCGCGACGAGCGCACCGGCGACGTCGCCGGCGACGACGGCCCACCAGATCCCGGCGGTGCCGAAGTCGTACACGAACACCGCCGCGTACGTCACCGGCACCCGGACGAGCCACACCGCCACCAGCGACAGGGCGAGCGCGGTCGTCGTCCGACCGGCCCCGCGGAACGCCCCGCGCGAGACCTCGAAGATCCCCGTGAAGACGAACATCACCGACGCGACCCTGAGGTACGTCGACGCGTACGCGATCGTCTCGCCCGCCTCCGCGGAGCCGGGCGGGAGGAACACTTGCACGATCGGCGCCGGGAACGCCGCCGCCAGCGCCGCGACCGGGATCATCACCGCGGTCACGACGATCAACGCGGCCCGGACGGCCCGCTGCGCGCGGTCGGGCTTCTCCGCGCCGAGGTTCTGCCCGACGACGGTGTTCACAGCTTGGGCCAGCCCCATCGCCGGCAGGAACACCAGCGAGATGAGGCGGTTCCCGAGCCCGTACGCCGCCACGATCGCCGGCGGAAACGTCGCCACCAGCGCCGTGAGCACGACGAACGCCAGGGCGACGCCCGACTGCTCCAGCGCCGAGGGGACGCCGAGGCGGACGACCTTCTTGACGATCGCCGGCTTCGGGACGAGGTCGCCGGGCCGGATCGACGGCCCGGCGGGCGTTCCGAACAGGACGTACCAGCCGACGACGGTGGCGATCGCCCGGGAGATCAGCGTCGCCCACGCCGCGCCCTCGATCCCGTAGGCGGGCACCGGTCCCCATCCAAAGATGAGCACCGGGTCGATGACGACGTTCACCGCGACGGAGACGACCATCACGCGAAGCGGGGCGCGCGTGTCGCCGTACCCCCGCATCAGCGAGACGAACGTGAAGAAGCCGAACAGGAACGGGGTCGCGAGGAAGAACACCCGCATGTACGCCGCCGCCAGCGGGACGATATCCGTGGCCGTCTGCTCGTCTGCGGGGATGAGCGCCAGCGCCGGCTCGACGGCGAGGTAGCCGAGCGCGCCCAACACCACCGCCACGAGCATCACGAACCCGAGCGCCGTCCCGGCGACCTTGCCCGCCTCGCGGGAGCTCCCGGAACTGGCGGCGCTCGCGCCGGTGTGCTGGGCCACGAGGATCGCGCCCGCGGCGGTGAACCCGCCGCCGACGCTGATGAACAGGAACACGATCGGGAACGCCAGCGAGAGCGCACCGACCGCGTCCGCCGAGAGCCGACCGAGCCAGAACGTATCGGCGACGTTGTACATCACCTGCAGCAGCTGGATGAGCACCAGCGGCCACGCGACGCGCAGCATCGGCCGGAGGAGGTCCCCCTCGACGAGATCCGACGAACGCGCTGAGGAGGGGGACCCGCTCATGACTCCTACGAAGCGAAGGTGGGACTTGAACGCTTCTCACGCATGGTACCACGAAACACGGGGACGCGATCGCCTTCGGGGTCCTTCGAGGCCCCTCGGGAGGTGCCGTGTGGCCGATGTGACTCAGGTACCGTTATTCCTGCACCCGCCGACCGGCCCGTATGGCGACGCTCATCGCTCGTCTCGCCGCCGCGTGCGAGCGGTTCGGGGCGGGTCGGCTCCCTCGTGTGGGGGACCACAGTATCGGCGCCGGGTACGCCTGTGCGGCGAGCGCCCTCCTCGCGTGTCTCGTGTTCGCGTTGGCGGCCGCCGCGCTGACCGGGACGCTCATCGACGGCCTGTCGATCGCGGTGCTCGCGGGTCCCTTGGTCGTCCCGAGCGCGTTCCTCGCCGGGGCACTCACGTGGCGATTTCTCTCGAGGCGGTTCGAGCGGACGCCCCGTTTCGGCGCCGTTGCGGGCGCCCTGGCGACCGGACTCACCTACTGCGTCGCGGTACTCGGGTTCACCGTGGTGCTACTCGTCGTCGCTCCGCCCGGGGTGCCCGGGGAACCGCTCCCCGAGTACCTCGCCGGCACGGCCGGAGGTGCGGCGTCGATCGGGTTCTTCGGGTTCGTTCTCACCGTCCCGATCGCGCTCCCGATCGGGACGGCCGGCGGATACGTCTACGAGCGCGTCCGACGCGAACGGGGGAGCTGAAGCGATCACCCCTCGACGCCGGGCACGTCGAACTCGTTCGCCTCGCGACGGATCCGTTCGGCGTCGAGGGTGCGGTGGCCGCCGCGCGACTCGTCGTACAGCACCTCGCCGTCGACCATCGTGAGGCGAACGTCGTCGCCGTGGGCGGCGAACACGAGGTGACTCACGGGGTCGTGCAGCGGCGTCGCCCGGGTCACGTCGGTATCGATGCCCAGCACGTCCGCCTTCCATCCCTCGCGGAGCGCGCCCACCCGCTCGAACCCGGCTGCGGCCGCGCCGTTGTGCGTCGCCATCCGGAGGACCGTCTCGGCGTCGACGGCGGTCGGGTCGAGCGCGTCGACCTTCGCGAGCAGGCTCGCCTGCTTCAACTCCGTGAACGGGTCGAGGGTGTTGTTGCACGGCGGGCCGTCGTTGCCGAGGGCGACGTTGACGCCGCGCGCGAGGTAGTCCTCGACGGGCGCGATTCCGGAGGCGAGCTTCATGTTCGACGATGGGCAGTGGGTGACGTGGGTGCCGGTCTCGGCGATGATCTCGCGCTCGCGTTCGTCGGTGTGGACGCAGTGGGCGAGGATCACGTCCTCGCCGGTGAGCCCGACCTGGTGGAGGTACTCGACGTTCCGCTTGCCGGTGCGCTCCTCGACGACGGCGATCTCGTCGGTGTTCTCCGAGGCGTGGGTGTGGATGCGCACGCCGTCGTACGCGTCGGCGAGTTCGCGGCAGCCGCGCAGACACTCGTCGGTGCAGGTGACGGCGAATCGCGGGGTGACCGCGTAGCGTACCCGCCCATCGTCGGCGCCGTGGTAGTTCCAGATGAGCCCCTCCGACTCCGCGAGCGCCCGCTCGGTGTCCTGACGGAGCCCATCGGGCGCGTTCGTGTCCATCAGCACCTTCCCGGCGCGGGCGCGGATACCCGACTCGATGGCCGCCTCAAGTGCCTGGTCGGCGTGGTGGACCGACAGGTGGTCGATCACGGTGGTGACGCCAGACTCGATACACTCCAAATAGCCCAGCTCCGCCGCGAGTCGCATTCCCTCGGCGCCGAGCCCGGCCTCCATCGGGAGCACGTGGTCGTTCAACCAGTCCAGGAGGGAGGCGTCGTCGGCGATCCCTCGCCCGAGCGACTGCACCGAGTGGACGTGCGCGCCGACGGTGCCGGGCGCGACGATCCCGAACTCGCGGCGCTCGTGGTCGGGGTAGCGGTCGCGGAGGGCTGCCTCGTCGCCGACGGCGACGATCGCGTCCCCCTCGACGACGACCGCGCCGTCCGCGATGACCGTCTCGGGGTCGACGACGACGGTTCCGGCGAGTAGCATTGATCCGACTGTTCTCCCGCGTCGTCGTACAAAGACGTGTGGATCCGAGGTCAGGCCCACTATCGGCTCCTCTCCGGTCGGATCCACATCCCTTTAGCGGGAACCGCCCGAACCGTAGCCACGCATGACCATCGGCTTCATCGGCGGCAGCGGCATCTACGAGGCGCTCCCGTTGCGGAACACGCGCACCGAGTCCGTCACGACCCCCTTCGGCGAGCCCTCCGCGGATCTGGAGATCGGCGAGTTCGGCGATACCGGCCGCGAGGTCGTGTTCCTCCCCCGGCACGGCTCCGACCACCAGCGCTCGCCCACGGACCTGCCGTACAAGGCGAACATTCACGCGCTGAAGCAGGCCGGCGTCGAGTACGTCATCGCCAGCAACGCCGTCGGCTCCCTGAAGGAGGAACTGTCGCCGCAGACGCTCGTGGTCCCCGACCAGATCTACGACCGGACGAAACACCGCGATCTGTCCTTCTTCGGCGACGGGATCGTCGTCCACCAGCCGTTCACGCGGCCCTACTCGCCGAAGCTGGCGGACCACCTCGCTGACGCGGCCGAGCGTGCGCTCGACGACATCGGCTCCGATTCCGCCGTCGTCGACGAGGGGACCTACGTCTGCATCGAGGGGCCGCAGTACTCCACGAAGGCCGAGTCGGAGTTCTACAAGGGTCAGGGCTGGGACCTCGTGGGGATGACCGCGATCCCGGAGGCCAAACTCGCCCGCGAGGCCGAGATGGCCTACGCGACGGTCGCCGGCGTCACCGACTACGACGTGTGGAAACAGGACGCCGAGGTCACCCTCGAAGAGGTGCTCGAGAACGCCGCGGCCAACGAGGAGGCGATCAAGGAGACCGTCGAGGAGGCCGTCCGCACGTTCCCCGACGACATGGACTGCGAGGCCCACGGCTCGCTCGAAGGGACGATCAACACGCCCGCCGAGGCCGTCCCCGAGGAGACGCGCGAACGCGTCGGGATCTTCGTGGACGAGTACCTCGACGACTGACGCGACGGCTCAGTTGGTTCACCGACCAGCTACTGAACCATCCGATAAGAGGGTACTGCGAATGAATCAGTAGCGCTGGCCACACACAGAACCCGTGTTAGGCGGTGGTGGACTCAAAGACCGGTTCTGGATCGGTCGGTTGAGTCGCGTCACAGACGCGGATGCGACCGTCGGAGCGGACGAACACGTTCCACGTGTCTACCTGAAAACTGAGGAGAGCATCACCGTCCGTGCGTCTGACAGAAGAGTCAAACAGCGCATTGAGGGCGTCCGGGTCAACGTAATCGAACAGTGGTGGGAGACCAGTTGGATCAACACCGACAGCGTCCGCCAGAGCCCAGATAATAGCGTCTGTGGCGGAACGATCACTTTCGAAATCGTATTCCGCATCAACGACCGGTGTACATCCACGATAGACGGATATCTTTCCGTGTTTGTTCATATCACGTCAACTGTCTCACTCTGTAAAGTGTTGTCGTGAAAATCTGACTGACAGCAGATCCCCATTCTGTACGTAGCGGTTAGTAGTTCGTCTGTATCAATCATTGACCATCCTTCCAGCGCGTCTCGACCGAACACACATGGAACAACCGGTAGTTCTTGGTGCGAGTGTTGCATCCGCGAGCGAAGCGAGCGGTTCTCCGGACCCGACCGGAGGGAGGGTCCGGCCTTTTGGCATCACCAGACGCCGCAGACGTCCGGTTAGCAGCAGGTACGCTTCGCGTTCCTGCAGCATCACCAGAACCGCGAAGCGGTTCCGGTTAGTAGTCGGATTCCTCCGGAATCCGATAACATCGACGGGGTTTCGCCGAGCGGTTCCCGCAGGCCGCCGTCGACGGCCGAGGAAACCCGAGGCGAAAAGCGGTCGTGCTTCAGTCCGCGATCGCCTCGTCGCCCGCGGCGGCGACGCCCGCGTCGCGCACCCAGAGATCCCCGAACAGGTCGTCCTGCTCCAGGGTGATCTCCCCGCGGTGCGCGAGGAACAGCAGCGCGAGATACGTCATCACGGCGGTGCTCCCCGCGTCCGAGACCTCCCGGAACAGCACCTCGCCGCGCCCGCGCTCGTACTGCGGGCGCAGTCGCGTGCGAACGTTCTCGATGACCGTTTCGATGTCCTCCTCGTGTGCCGTCCCCGTCACGTCGTCCTCGCCGGGCTCGCCCTCGCGGCGGAGGTCGTCGGCGCCGCGGTACTCCAGCGTCTGCGTGCCGCGGGAGAACCCCCGCGGCGACTCGCTGGTGTCGTACTCGCGCGACTCCTTCCACCAGGTGTCCCGCTCGGCCTCCCGGAGCTCCCGGACGAGTTCGTCCAGCGTCTCGGGCGACCCGCGGGTGCTCTTGCGCTCCAGTCGCCGGTCCATCTCGTCCTCCAGCGCGTTCACCGGGTCGAAGCCGTCGTCGATCGGCGCGTCGTCGACCATCGCGGCGTCGCCCTCGAAGGCCCGTTCCCACGGCTCGAGGTCGTCCTCGGGGTCGTCCTCGTCGTCCGCGGCGAGCATGTCGTCGGACTTCATCCGCAGGAGGACGCTCGCGTAGAACAGCGCCCGCCCGCCCGTCCGGAGGTCGGCCTCGTCGAGGCGTTCGAGGAACGCGTCGGTCACCTCGACCACGTCGATGTCCCACGGGTCGATCTCGCCCTCCTCCGCGAGGTTGACCAGCACCTCGACCGGCTCGACCTCGTCGTCGTCGGTCTCGTCGGGCGGGACGATCCCCGCGTCGCCGGGCGCCTCAATCATCCGCGCTCGCCTCCGGCATCGGCTCGCCGTCCTCACCCAACTGGATGCCGGTGACGGCGGAGACGTTGTCCGACTGCATCGTCACGCCGATGGCGCGCTCGGAGCGCTCCAACAGCGCCGAGCGGTGGCTGACGACGACGAACTGTGCCTCCCCCGCGAGGTCGTGGACCATCTCGCCGACGCGCTCGGCGTTGACCGCGTCGAGGAAGGCGTCGACCTCGTCGAGCGCGTAGAACGGGGCGGGGTTGTGCCGCTGGATGGCGAAGATGAACGCCAGCGCCGTCAGCGACTTCTCCCCGCCCGACATCGCGTCGAGCCGCTGGACCGGCTTGTCCGCCGGCTGCGCCTTCATCGTCAGCCCGCCCTCGAAGGGGTCCTCGGGGTCCTCCAGCACCAACTCGCCGGTCCCGGCCGACAGCCGCTGGAAGATCTCGGTGAACTGCTCGTCGATCGCCTCGAAGGCGTCCATGAACGTCGCCTTCTTCTGGGACTCGAACTGGTCGATGCGCTCCGCGATCGCCTCGCGCTCCTCGACGAGCACGTCGCGGCGCTCCTGAAGGTCCTCCAGATCCGCTTGTACGTCGTCGTACTCGTCGATCGCGAGCATGTTGACCGGCTCGAGTTCCTCCATTTCCGCGGACAGTCGATCGATCTCGGACTCGACGGTGTCGTGGTCGGGGATCTCCTCGGGGTCGTAGCTGCCGACTTGTTCTTCCAACGAGTCGATCTCCCACTCCAGGCGCTCTGCCGTCTCGCGCAGCGACTCCAGCTTCGAGACCACGCGCTCGACCTTCGACTCCTGTTCGTCGCGTGCGGCTTTCGCCTCGCGGAACGACTCCTTGACGGCCTCGCGGTCCTCCTTGAGGTCCGCGAGCTCGTCCTCCAGCTCGGCGATGGCGTCGCGCTTCTCCTCGAGCGTCGCCTCCTTCTCGTCGATTCGCTCCTCGAACTCGTCGATCCGTTCTTCGGCGTCGGCCTTCTTCGACTGCGCCTCCTCGACGGTGTCGTGGAGGTCGTCGACGGCGTCCTCCGCGTACTGCTTTTCCAGTTGCAGCTGGTTCAACTCGCCGTCGAGGTCGTCCATCCGCTCCTCGAGGTCGTCGATCTCCGCCCGGATCTCGTCGGCTCGCGCGGACAGCTCCGGGATCTTCGAGTCGGCCAGCTCCGCTTCCAGTTCCTCGATGTCGGCCTCGACGGTCCCGATCTCCTCGTCGGCCGCGTCGATATCCTCGTCGAGGCCGGTCATCTCCTCGTCGACGGACTCGCGCTCCTCGCGCAGTTCCTCGAGGCGCTCCTCCAGTTCCCCGATCCGGCCCTCCTTCTCCTCGAGTTTCTCCTCGGCTCGCTCGATGTCGGACTCGATGTCGCGCACCTTCTCGGCGGCGTCGGAGGCACGCGAGCGGGCGTCGTCGAGGTCGCCGTCGATGTCGGCGATCTCGGCTTTGATCCGCTGGCGCTCGTCCTCCAGCTCGTGGATCTCCTCGGCGACGCGCTCCAGCTTCCCCTTCCCGGACTTCGAGAAGGAGTACCGGGAGCCGCCGCCGGAGCCGCCGGTCATCGCGCCGGACTTCTCCACGAGGTCCCCGTCCAGCGTCACCATCCGGTAGTTGCCCATCAGGTGCCGGGCGGTGTCCATGTCCTCGACGACCAGCGTCGACCCGAGCACGTACGAGAAGATCCCCTCGTACTCGGAGTCGTAGTCGACGAGGTTACGCGCGAAGTCGACGACGCCGGGGTCGTTCGGCAGCGACGGGAGCCCGCGGTTGTCCATCTCCGTGATCGGGAGGAACGTCGCGCGCCCCGCGTTGCGCTGTTTCAGGTAGTCGATACAGTCGGAGCCGACGCCGTCGTCGTCGACGACGACGTTCGCGAGCCGGCCGCCAGCGGCGGTCTCACACGCCTTCGCGTACTCGCCGGGCACCGACGCGAGTTCGCCCACGGGGCCGTGGACGCCGCCGAACTGCGCGTTCGTGACGGTCGTGACCGCCCGCGGCCACGAGGTGTCGCCGGAGTCGCCGGCGCGGGCCTCCAGCTGGGAGTACTCCTGTTGCTTCTCACGGATGTCCTCCTCGACCCCGTCGAGTTCCTCCTGGTACTCGGCCTTCTCGGCGCGGAGGTCCTCGATAACGCCGTCGATGTTGGCCTTGTTCTTCTCGGCCTTGTCGAGCTCCGAGTGGAGGTTCGAGACCCGCTCGTTCAACCGCGGGATCGCCTCGCGCGTCTCCTGGATCTCGTCCTCGACGTCGCCGATCTCGTTCGACCGCCGGCGCGCGTCGTCGAGCAGGCGGTCCTTCTCGCGCTGGAGTTCGTTCTTCTCGGCGCGCAACTCCTCCAGCGACTCTTTCCTGTCCGCGAGATCGGCTTTCAGCTCGTCGAACTCGGTGTCGACGCTGTCGATCTCGGCCTGGACCTCGGCCAACTCGGTCTGCTTGGACGTGAGCGTCGACTTCAGGTTCGCCGTCTCGACTTTCGTCTCGCGGATCTCCGAGTCGAGCTCGTCGATCTCCTCGCTCTTCTTGTCGATGGCGACGAACGCGTCACGACGTTCGGTCTCGGCCTCCTCGACGCGCTCGCGCTGGTTCTCGATCTTCCCCTCGAGTCGGGAGACGTCGCCTTTGACCTCCTCGATCTCGGCTTTGATGGCGATCTGTTCGTCCTCACCCTTGCGCTCGATCTCGCGGTTGATCTCGTCGAGGTCCTCCTCGAGGTCGTCGACGCGAGCCTGTCGCTCGTCGAGCTCCCCGCGCAGGCCTTCGAGTTCGTCCTCGCGGGACTCCATGGAGGCGCGAGTGCTCGCGAGGTCCTCCCGTTTATCCTCCAACTCGGCGGCCTTGAGGTAGCCCTCGTACTCCTCTTTCTCGTCGCGAAGGTCCTGATACTCGAGGGCCGTCTCGCGCTCGTCGGCCAGCTGGTCGAGCCGGTCCTCCTTCTCCCCGATACGGAGGTCAGCTTCGTCGATTCGCTCCTCGACCGTCTCCAGTTCGCCGAAGGCGTCCTCCTTCTTGGCGTCGAACTCGGCGACGCCCGCGATCTCGTCGATGATCCCCCGTCGCTCGTGGGGGGTCATGTTGATGATATCGGTCACGTCGCCCTGCATGACGACGTTGTAGCCTTCCGGGGTGACGCCGGCCTGCGCGAGCAGGTCCTGGATGTCCGAGAGGTTGACCGAGCGGCCGTTGAGGTAGTAGTACGAGTAGTAGTTGTCGTCGGTCTCCTTCACCCGGCGCTTGATCGTGATCTCGTCGGCGTCGCCGACGTCTTCGCTGCCGGCGGCGCTGACGACCTGCGAGCGGTCCAGCTTCCCGTCCGAGTTGTCGAGGACGACCTCGACGCTCGCCTCCCGGTCGCCGGAGGGTCCCTCGCCGTCGTCGAAGCCGGGGTTGTAGATGAGGTCGGTGAGTTTCTCCGCGCGGATACCGCGCGTTCGCGCGAGCCCCAGCGCGAACAACACCCCGTCGATGATGTTCGATTTCCCGGACCCGTTGGGCCCGGTGATGACCGTGAAGTCCTCGTAGAAGGGGATCCGCGTCGGTCGCCCGAAGCTCTTGAAGTTGTCCAGTACGAGTTCCTTGATGTGCATGCGTGAGGTGGAACGTGGTGTGATACCCGTCGTGCCGCCGTGACCGACGGCACTGCGGGCTCGAGTACGCGTCGGTGGCCGTTACGCGACGATAATGTCGTCGGAGTCGTCGGAGGAGTCGGACTCCTCGGCCGTCTCCTCGTCGGCGCCGCGGGCCGCCTTCTGAGCCGAGCCCTCCTCGTCGGCCATCGTGCGGTCGTCGTCGGCGCCGTTCGTCGCCGACTCGTTCGGGACGAACTCGGCGTTCGGATTACGATCGGGCGTCGACTCCGCTTCGACCTTCGTCGCCTGCTCCAACTGCGAGAGACGCTCTTTCGCTTCCACTAGTTCCTCTGTCAGTCCGTCCACGGCCGCCTGCAGCTCGGCGACCTGTGCCTCGAGATCCTCGACCCGATTTCCCATACACGGGAACCGCCGCCCATCCGTATAAATCCGCGTCAGACGGACGGGTACCCCCGATACACGCCCCGATACCGGATATACCGGGGGTTTCAGGGTTCGTCCGGGAGGATCTCTATACGATCACTATACACTCTATTACGATATATTGAATTGTTGCGCGGCGTCAAGCGGTAGGTCCCTCGTACTGCCAGTATCGGTCTTCTAACAGAGAGTACCAGCCTCGTAACATAGTGGCCTACACGGGATCCCGCGTACGAATGTATGAACCTAGCCCGGTGAACCGCGGTACCAGTGGAGGTCGATGACCGATGAGTGACGGCGAGGACACGTCCGCGTTCGTTCTCGGGCTCGACGGCGTCCCCTGGAACCTGATCGAGCGCTGGGTCGGAGAGGGCGAGCTCCCGGCGTTCGCTCGGCTGTTCGAATCGGGAACGGTGGGGCCGTTGAAAAGTACTACCCCGGCGTCGACCCCGCTGGCGTGGCCGTCGATCGCGACCGGTCGACGACCTGACGGGCACGGATCGTACTGGTTCCGGACCCTCCGCCCCGATTACACGCACTCGGTGACGATGAGCCACGAGATCGACGGCCCCTACGCGTGGGACCTGCTCACGCCGGCGTCCGTCGCGAACGTCCCGATGACGTATCCCGCACAGTCACTGGACGGTCATATGGTCACCGGGATGATGACCCCGCACAAACGCGAGGGATTCACGCACCCGCCCGAGCTG
Source organism: Halobaculum rarum (assembly GCF_040025155.1). Classification (NCBI taxonomy): domain Archaea; kingdom Methanobacteriati; phylum Methanobacteriota; class Halobacteria; order Halobacteriales; family Haloferacaceae; genus Halobaculum; species Halobaculum rarum. Next base: position 187,740 of record NZ_CP157275.1, read on the forward strand.
GCGGAGACGCTCGCCGAGCGCGTTCCGGACTACCAGATCGGACTCGACTGGGAGTCGTACGACGGCGACAAGCGCGAGTTCGCCGCCGAGATCGACGACGTGGTCGACGGTCGTGAGCGCTTGCTCGAGTACCTGCTTGCCGAGACTGAGTTCAGGTTGGGATTCGTCGTGTTCACCGCGCCCGACCGCCTCCAGCACCTCGTGTGGGACGAGGACGTGCTCCTCGAACACTACCAGCGCCTCGACGAGGTGCTCGCGACCGTCCAGTCGTACGTCGACGAACGCGACGGGACGCTGTTCGTCGTCTCGGACCACGGGTTCGGCCCGGCCGAGCGCATCGTCTCAGCCAACCGAGCGCTCGAGCTCGAGGGGCTACTCGCCCGCCGCACCGACGAGGGGACGCGGGGCGTCCTCGGTCGACTGGGCGTGACCAAATCGACGGTTCGGGGGTGGCTCGACCGCGTCGGCATCGACGACGCCACCCTCGTCGAGTCCGTTCCACAGGGGCTCGTCGACATGGTCGCGATGCAGGTCCCCGGCACCAACGCGGTCTACGACATCGATTACGAGGATTCCCTGGCGTTCGTCCGCGGCGCCGGCTCGGTGTATCTCAACCGAACCGACCGGTTCGAGTCCGGCACCGTCGAACCCGACGAGGTACCGGAATACAAATCGCGGGTACGAGCGTGTCTCGAGTCGGTGACGGACCCGGAGACCGGCGAGCGTGTCCTCGAGGTGTTCGACGGCGACGAGCTGTTCCCGACCGACGACACCTCGCCCGATCTCATCGTGGAAGCCGACCCGGGATACCTCGTGCAGACGCCGCTCGCCGACGAGGTGGTGGTCGACGCACAGTCCACCGCCGCCGGACACCGTCCGGAGGGGATCTTCCTCGCGTCCGGTCCGGACATCGCAGCGGGCCGTCAGATCGACGGGGCCACGGTCTTCGACGTGCTCCCGACGCTCCTGCACGCGCTCGGCGAACCCGTTCCGACGACCGTCGACGGCGAGGTGCTCGACTCGGTGTTCGCCGACGGGAGCGAGCCGGCCGTCACCGAACCGACCGCTCGTACGTGCGAGGGGACCGATCGGGAGCGCCGGGCGCCGCCGAGTGAACGCGCCGAGACGAACGGAGCGGAAGCGGACGACGACACCTCCGATGCCGTCGAGGAACGCCTCCGCGGGCTGGGGTACATCGACGACTGAGTGACGTTCGGAGCGGTATCGACGCTCGGAGTGGTACGAGTCACACGCGGTAGCAACCACAACCACCAAACGCGGGCCACCCCTACCGGCGGGCGATGAACACTCGCGCAGTCCGCGGCGTCCTCCTCGCGGGGCTGTTGTTCCTCATCGTCCACATCGGCGCAGTCTCGCTGGCGCCCACCTTCGAGGCGGCCGGCTACCAGACGGTCGAGGACCCGCAGAACCCGACCAACTCCGCGCTGTATCTCGGCGCCATCCTCGTCGTCACGGCGCTGATGCTCGCGGCGTTCAAGTACGACTTCGACTGGGCGGTCCGGCTCGTCATCGTGGCCTCCTCGGGGATGCTCTCGTGGTACGTGTTCTCGGTGTTCCTCCCCGGGATCGCCGCCGTCGTCGCCGCCGGACTCGTCGCCGTCGCCCTGCTCGCGTACCCAGAGTGGTACGTCATCGACGCCGCCGGCGCGCTGATGGGCGCCGGCGCCGCGGGGCTGTTCGGCATCTCCTTCGGGCTCCTGCCGGCGATCGTCCTCCTGACGGTGCTCGCGGTGTACGACGCTATCTCGGTGTACGGCACCGAGCACATGCTCGATCTCGCGGAGGGCGTCCTCGATCTCAATATCCCCGTCGTACTCGTCATCCCGCTGGAGTGGTCGTACTCGCTGCTCGACGAGGGGTCGACCGAGGGCGCCACCGAGGGGACCGACGAGGACGAGCGCGACGTCTTCTTCATCGGCCTCGGCGACGCGGTGATGCCCGCGGTGATGGCCGCCTCGGCGGCGTTCTGGTCCCCCGCGCCGGCGTTCGGGCTTCCGGTCGTCCCCGCGATGGGGCTGCCGACGCTGTTGGCCATCGTCGGGACGTTCGTCGGCCTCGGAATCCTCATGCGGATGGTACTGAAGGGTCGCCCGCACGCCGGCCTCCCGCTGTTGAACGGCGGCGCCATCGGCGGCTACCTGCTCGGCTCGGTTCTCGCGGGCGTCCCGCTCGTGCAGGCGCTCGGGCTGGCGCAGTACCTGTGACTGATCGTCCCGTGGCCGGCCGTCCCGTCGCCGGGAAACTGTCCCGTGGGCTTCGGGATCCTCGCGTCCGCGGCGCCGCCGGGATCGGCGTCCTGTTTCTCGCGGTCCAACTGCTCGCGCTCGCGGCGGCGCCGCGGCTCGCCGGCTCCGGCGTCAGCTACGGGAGCGGCGGCGACGCGCTCGTCCCGCTGGTCCTTGGTCTCGCGGTCGGCACCGTCCTCTCGCTGGCGGTGGTCCGGTACGGCGCCAGCCGCCGTCTCGTGCGCGGGGTGATGCTCGTATCCCTCGGCGCAGCCCAGTGGTTCGCCCTCTCGGCGTTCCTGGAGCCCGTCGCGGGCGCCGTCGCCGCGGCCGCGGGAACCGTCCTCGCGTGGCGCGTCCCCCGCCCCGCCGTCCGCAACGCGGTCGCCGTCGTCGGCGTCGCCGGCGGCGCCGCACTGTTCGGCGCGAGCCTCGCCCCCGCGTACGCCGCCGGCGCGCTGGTGCTCGCGGCCGGCTACGACGCCTACGCGGTGTACGGCTCGGGTCACATGCTCGATATGGCCGACGCGAGCGCCGCTCTCCGGGTTCCGTCGATGTTCGTCGTTCCCACCGACGACGGCTACGACGACGCGAGCGCGACCGTCTCCGGCGGCGGGACGCCCGCGGCGACGCTTCTGGGCGCCGGCGACGCGCTGTTTCCCGCGATGCTGACCGCGAGTGTCGGGGTCGGAGCGCCGGGGACGCTCGCCGCGGCCGCGCCGCTTCTCGGGTCCCTCGTCGGCCTCGCCGCGCTCCAGGTGCTCGTCCATCGCGTCCGCGGCGTCCACGCCGGCCTGCCGTTCGTCAACGGCGGCGCGCTCGTCGGCTGGCTGGCGCTGCTGCTGGCGTGATGGGGGCGAATGCTGTCGATGCTGATGGGTCGCTACGTCGTTTCAGAGGGGGAACGCGAGAACTCGTCCGCGGGCGCCGGTCACTCCGGGCCGGCGCCCGATCGCACCTTCACCGCCATGCCCGACGAGAAGTCGCGCATCTCCGCCGCGGCCAGTTCCGCCCGGCCGACGCCGAGCACGGTGTCGTCCTCGTGAACGACGACGACCTCGTCGCGCGGGCGCACGGACTCGCCCACGCCGCCGACGAACTTCGCGAACACGTTCTTCCCGTCCCGGACGAACGGCGCCGACTCGTCGCCGACGACGACGCTGTACTCGGGGTGCGGTAGCGCCGATCGGAGCCGTCGGCCGCCCTCGACGCCCAGGGTGAATCGACCGTCCGTCAGGTACGAGACGATCCGCCCGGCGTCGCAGGTGACCTGTCGCGGCCGGCCGCTCGTCGAGCGCCGGACCGTCACGTCCTCGTCGGCCGGGAACAGCGCCTCGCCCGCGCCCGCGCCGAACTGGTAGTCCGCGACCGTCCGGAGGTCCTCGAGGGTCGCGTCGCCGCTCATAGGAGGAACGTGTCCTCCCGTTCGCTCATATCGACGAACGAGTCGGCCGCGTCTTTCAGGTCCGCCGCCGCGGACTCCTCGAAGGCGACGACCTCGACGCGGACGCCCTCGTGGCGGAGATGCGAGCACAGGCGCGAGAAGTCGGCGTCGCCGGTGCACAACACGACCGTGTCCACGTGATCGGCGAGCGTCACGGCGTCGAGGCTGATCCCCACGTCCCAGTCGGCCTTCTTCGACCCGTCGCCGAACGTTTTGATGTCCTTGATCTTCGTCTCGAACCCGATGTCGCGCAGCGCCTCGAAGAACGACCCCTCGTCGGGCGAGTCCGCGCGGATGACGTACGCGATCGCTCGGGTCAGCTGCCGCCCCATCACGGCTTTCTCCAACATCTTCGAGTAGTCGACGTTCCGGGAGTAAACGCTCTGGGCGGAGTGATACAGGTTCTGCGAGTCGGCCAACACGGCCACCCGCTGTCCCTCGTGTATCTCGGTCATATCTGTGGGTGTCGGACCGGGCGTTTAGTCGTGTCGGGGCGCACCGCCGTTGTGGGTGGCCCGGTCAGCCCGAGCCGAACCGGAGTCGCCGATACCCCCGCCGGTACACGAGCGCGTACCCCGGCACGAGCGACAGCGGCCCGGCCACGCCGAGCCATACGAGTTGTGAGGACGGATCCGGCGGTGCGAAGACGGCAGTGAAGACGAACGCGACGGTCCCCGCCGCCGCGACGGTCGCCGCCGCGCGCTCTCCCCTCCCGGTCGATCGCGATCGCTCGCGGCGGCGGGCATACACGAGGAGGTAGTACACCCCCGCGGGCCAGAGGGCGACGCTACCGGCGCCCCAGACGGTCGGGACGCCGGAACCGCGGGCGTCGGCGTCCCGAGCGATAGCGTAGGCGAACGCGAGGACGGCGCAGCCGGCGAACGTCAGCCCGACCACGCCGAGCGGCCAAGACACGGGGACAGCGAGTGGAATCGGACCCATGAGGGCAGCGTAGCGGGACACGAGTCGACGGAACGCCACCGCGGAGCAAAGGGTTTCCGCCGATCGCACGACGCCGACAGCTACACCAGCTTCGGCGACCATCTCGCGGTATGGCATCCTCACTCGAAGATCTGCCGGACCGCTTCGCCGGGCTCAGCCACGAGGACCACGTCCGCGAGGCGATCGAGTTAGCTCGGGGCGCCGCCGAGCGCGGCGACGACCCGTACGGCTCCGTGCTCGTGCGCGCCCCGGACGACGAGATCGCGATGACGGAGCGCAACGCCGTCAACACCGAGGACGACGTGCGCCGACATCCGGAGCTGACGCTCGCCCACCGCGCCGCGCGGGAGTTCTCGCCCGCACAGCGGGCGGACCTGATCATGTACACCAGCACCGAGCCGTGCCCGATGTGCGCGGGCGGGATCGCCCACGTCGGTCTCGGGGCTGTCGTCCATTCCACCTCGGCCGAGCGCGGCGCCGAGCTGTACGGCTCGGACTCGTGTCTCCCCTCCGCGGAGGTGTACGACCGACTCGGCAGCGATGTTGTCGCCGCCGGGGCTGTGCTGCCCGAGGTGGGCGACGCCGTTCACCGAGATTACGGCGGTATCACCGGCGAGTAGACGGCGCGCCGTCCTCTGGGCCGCGCGGTCGACCGAGCCGGACCGTCGACCGCCGAATCACGAGGTGTTTTGTCGCGGCCGACCGGAAGCGAGTGCATGACCGATTCCACCGGCGCGTCCGACGGGGGTCGCCGCGAGGCCGCGCTCGTCGACGCGTTCACGACCGAGCCGCTCGCGGGCAACGTCGCGGGCGTCGTCCCCGACGCCGCGGGGCTCGACGACGGACAGATGCGGGCGATCGCGAACGAACTGGGCGCCAGCGAGACGGCGTTCGTCCGTCCCTCGGCGGAGGCCGACCGCCGGGTGCGCTACTTCTCGCCGACGACGGAGGTGGATCTGTGTGGCCACGCGACCGTCGCCTCCCACGCCCGCCTGTTCGAAACGGGAGCGATCGACGCGGGGACGCACTCGCTGGAGACGAACGTCGGCGTCATCGAGATCGAGGTGACCGACGAGGGCCGGGTGTGGATGACCCAGAACCCGCCGACCGTGTACGAGGTCGAGGTCGACTACGGCCGCCTCGGCGACGTGCTCGGCGTCTCCAGCGAGGCGTTCCGCGACGTGGGCGCGGAACTCCCCGTCGCGTACGCGTCCTCGGGGTTGCCGTTCCTCGTCGTCCCGGTGAACTTCCTCGAACACCTCGGCGACATGACCCCCGACTTCGACGCCGTCGAGGCGCTGGCCGACGAACACGACGCCGCCGGCGTGTACGCGTTCACCTTCGACGCGCTCGGCCCCGACTCCACGGCCCACGGGCGATGTTTCGTCCCCGGCAGCGGCATCGACGAGGACCCCGTGACCGGAACCGCAAGCGGCGCCTGCGGCGCCTACCTCGATCACTTCGCCGCGTTCAGCGGCGGCGACACCAGCGGCGTTCCCGGTTCCGATGGCGGCAGCACCGGGGACGGAGGCGCCGGCAGCGACGCGGGAACGCCCGAGGAACTGGTGTTCGAGCAGGGCCACTACGTCGACCGCCCGGGGCGGGTTCTGGTACGCCCCGGCGACGGCGACGGCGGCGCGCCGGTCGTCGGCGGCGACACGGTGACCGCGTTCGAGGGCGAGATCCGCGTTCCCGAGAGCGACGACGACGAGATCATCGAAGTCTAACTTTCTGCACCGATTCCGGTCGCTGCCCTGCGGGTAGTTCGTCGAACGAGACTTTCGACAAAGGAGAACGACGAACGACGATCCGGCGCAACTACTGTCCCTGTACCGCATCCAACGCCTCCTCGGGGGAGCGGTCGGGTGTCGCGTCGGGGTTCTCCATGAGATACGCCTCGGCGTCGCCGATCGTCGCCTCGTTCTCCAGCCCGTACGCGCGGGCCGTCGCCGCGTCCGCGCTGGCGTCGACTACCTCGGGTACGTCGGTCAGCTCGTCGTCGTCCTCGCCGACGTGGCGGCGAACGATCACCGCGGCCGTGACGGCCGCGAGGACGGCGCCGGCCGCGAGCCCGAGCGTGCCCGCGAGCAGCCAGCCCGCGGCGGGCAGTCCGACCGCGGCGATCGGGACGAGCGCGAGCACGAGACGGCGACGGGAGCGCGCTCTGCGTTCGTACGTCATCACCACGTCGGATCCGGCGCCGGCGGGGACGACGCGATGGACCGGCTCGGGGTCCTCCTCGTACCGGAGCACGTCCCAGCGGTCGGCGGCCGCCGCCGCGAGGTACGGCTCCTCGGGCGGCTCGTCGTCCGCCGCGTCGGTTCCGGTGGTATCGCTCACACTCCGTCTCGGGAACGGGCCGTCGAAAACCCCGCGGTTCCTGTGGACTCCCGAGAGTCGTGCGGTCGACCACGCGCACACAGGCGGCGACACCGACAGAGACTGTAGTTCTCGAAACGCCACGAGCTCCGCCGAGAGGTACTCAGAACCGAGTATAGACTTTCGATCCGTTGCGTCGGTCGATACCTTCTTGGTCCAGTCCTCGCTCCCTCAAGATACGAAATGGCTGTACTTTGGCTGGACGACGTCTCCGCCGACGACCTGGACACCGTCGGCGGAAAAGGGGCCTCGTTGGGGGAGCTGACCGGCGCCGGCCTGCCGGTCCCGCCGGGGTTCGTGGTGACCGCGGGCACCTACCGAACGTTCATCGAGGAGGCGGGCATCGACGAGGAGCTGTTCGCCGCCATGGAGATCGACCCCGAGGACTCCGCGGCGCTGCGGGCGGCCGAGCAGACCGCCAGGGACCTCATTCTCGGGACGGAGCTCCCCGAGTCCGTGCGCGAAGAGATCCTCGACACCTACCGGACGATGGGCGACGACGGCAAGGAGGCGTTCGTCGCGGTCCGCTCGTCGGCGACCGCGGAGGACCTCCCGGACGCCTCCTTCGCGGGCCAACAGGAGACGTTCCTCAACGTCCGCGAGGACGCCCTGCTGGAGCGGGTGAAGGAATGCTGGGCGTCGCTGTTCTCCCAGCGCGCCATCTACTACCGGCAACGGCAGGGGTTCCCCCACTCGGAGGTCGACATCGCGGTCGTCGTCCAGCGGATGGTCGACGCCGAGAAGTCCGGCGTGATGTTCACCTCCCACCCCTCGACGGGCGAGCCGGAGATCATCATCGAGGCCGCGTGGGGACTCGGCGAAGCCGTCGTCTCCGGCTCGGTCTCGCCCGACAACTACGTCGTCGACCGCGAGACGGCGGCCGTCGACGAGGTCACCGTCGCCGACAAGAAGCTCCTCATGGAGAAAGACTCCGAGACGGGCGAGACGGTCACGCGCGACGTGCCCGACGACAAACGCGAGGCACGGGTACTCACCGACGAGGAGATCGAGCGGCTCGTCGAGCTCGGCCGGCAGGTGGAGGACCACTACGGAAACCCGCAGGACGTCGAGTGGGCCGTCTACGACGGCGAGGTGTATATGCTCCAGTCACGTCCGATCACGACGATCGCGGACGCCTCGGGGTCGGGTGGGTCCAGCCCGTCGGGGCAGGAGCGTGATGCCGTCGCGAACGGCGGCGTCGACGCCGGGTCGAGCTCGCACGCGAACGCGGGCACGACCGACGGCGACGACGAGGTGCTCTTCCGCGGACTCGGTGCCTCCCCCGGCATCGTCTCGGGCGAGGTCCGGATCGTCACGAAGCTCGATCACCTCGACCAGGTCGCCGAGGGCGACATCATCGTCACCGAGATGACGATGCCGGACATGGTGCCCGCGATGAAGCGCGCGGTCGGTATCATCACCGACGAGGGCGGCATGACCAGCCACGCCGCCATCGTCTCCCGCGAGCTCGGCGTCCCGGCGGTCGTCGGCACCGGCTCGGCCACGAGCGCGCTCTCCGACGGCCAAGTCGTCACCATCGACGGCGACAAGGGGACGATCCGACAGGGCCGCGCGACCAAGGAGGAGGAGGAGTACGAGCCGGTCGAGGCGGTCCGCCCCGAGACGCCGGTCAAGCCGATGACCGCCACGGAGGTGAAGGTGAACGTCTCCATCCCGGAGGCGGCCGAGCGCGCGGCCGCGACCGGCGCCGACGGCGTCGGCCTGCTGCGCATCGAGCACATGGTGCTGTCGCTGGGGGTCACCCCCGAGAAGTACATCGCCGACAACGGCGCCGACGCGTACGTCGAGGAACTCGTCGACGGCATCCGAGAGGTCGCCGAGGAGTTCTACCCGCGGCCCGTCCGCGCGCGGACGCTCGACGCGCCCACCGACGAGTTCCGCGAGCTGGAGGGCGGCGAGAGCGAGCCCGACGAGCATAACCCGATGATGGGGTGGCGGGGCATCCGTCGCTCGCTGGACAAGACGGACGTGTTCCGCCAGGAGCTGACGGCGTTCAAGCGCCTCTACGAGATGGGATACGACAACGTCGAGCTGATGCTCCCGCTGGTGAACGACGCCTCGGACGTGGAGGCGGCGAAGCGCCACATGGAGGCCGTCGGCATCGACCCCGTGAAGCGCCGTTGGGGCGTGATGATCGAGACGCCCGCCAGCGCGCTCGCCATCGAGGAACTGGCCGAGTGCGGCATCGACTTCGCCTCGTTCGGGACGAACGACCTCACGCAGTACACGCTCGCGGTCGACCGCAACAACAGCAACGTGGCCGACCGCTTCGACGAGCTCCACCCGACGGTGCTCAAACTCATCGGCGACGTGATCGAGGCGTGCCGCGAACTCGACGTGGACACCAGCATCTGCGGGCAGGCGGGGTCGAAGCCGGAGATGGTGGACTTCCTCGTCGAGGAGGGCGTCACGAGCATCTCCGCGAACATCGACGCCGTCCGCGACGTGCAACACGAGGTCAAGCGCACCGAGCAGAAGCTGATCCTCGACGACGTGCGCTGACCGCCTCTCGGGCACCGCGGGCGTCGGGTACCCGAAACCGCAATCCCTAATTCCCGCTCCCACCGTTCGTGGGGTAATGCAGCCGTCCGCCGCCGAGCGCCGTCCCCAGTCGTTCGATCGCGTGCTCTCCTCGATGTGCACGGAGCCGCACCCGGCGGCGCGGCGGGCGGCCGAACGCTTTCTCGCGTCAAACCCCGGCGACCCGGCGACCTACGAGACGATCGCCGAACTGGAGCGCGAGGCGGTCGGCGCGCTCGCGGAGGTCACCGGACTCGCCGACGCGGTCGGCGGCGACGGCAGCGATGTCACCGCCCACGGCTACCTCACCAGCGGCGGAACCGAGTCGAACATCCAGGCCGTGCGCTCGGCGCGCGAGCGCGTCGACGCCGCCGATCCGGCCGTCGTCGCGCCCGACTCCGCCCACTTCAGCTTCCACAAGGCGGCGTCAGTGCTCGACGTGGAGCTTCGAACCGTCCCCACCGACGCGGACGGTCGCGCCGACGTGGACGCCGTCACCGCCGCCCTCGACGCCGACGCGGCGCTGATCGTCGCCGTCGCGGGCTCGACGGAGTACGGCCGCGTCGACCCGATCCCCGCGCTCGCGGATCTGGCGGTCGACGCCGGAGTTCCGCTCCACGTCGACGCCGCGTGGGGTGGCTTTCACCTCCCCTTTTCGGGCCACGACTGGGGGTTCGCCGTCGACGGCGTCGAGACGGTGACGATCGACCCCCACAAGGTCGGCCGTGCAGCGGTGCCCGCGGGCGGACTGCTCGCGCGCGACCCCGCGGCGTTGGACGCGCTCACGGTCGACACACCCTACCTCGAAACCGCCTCGCAGGCGAGCCTCACGGGCACCCGCTCGGGCGCGGGCGTCGCCAGCGCGGTCGCGGCGACGGACGCGCTGTGGCCCGACGGCTATCGCGCCGAGTACGAGCGCGCAAGCGACCTGGCCGCGTGGTTCGCGGACGAACTGCGCGGCCGTGGGCTCGGCGTCGTCGATCCGGAGCTCCCACTGGTCGCGTTCGACCTCCCTCGGGCGACGTTCGAGGCCGTCCGCGAGCGCGGCTGGCGGCTCTCGCGGACCGGCGCCGGCGAGGCCCGAGTCGTCGTCATGCCACACGTCTCTCGGGAGTCGCTGTCGGCGTTTCTCGCCGATCTCGACGACCTACGGTGATCTCGGCGGACGCTCGCGTGGGCCAACGGGTTCCGGAGCGATCGACAGCGAAGGGATGGTGGGCCGACACCATTCCTCGCCGGGAACCATCGGACTTATTCTACGCTATCGCCCCTCTTTGATCGTGCTTCCGGTCCCCGCCTCAGCCGCGCTGGCGACGGCCGACACCGTCGCCACGGCGACGTCTGTCGGACTCGCCCCCATCGACGCCGCGGTCCCGCTGGCGAGCGAGCCGTCCTGGTGGCCGGACTTCGGCTGGCTCACGCGGCTCGTCGAGACCGCGACCGGCTGGACCGGGCTGGGGATCATCTTCGTCTACTCGTTTCTCATCGCGTTCGCGCTCCCGGGCGTGAGCGAGGTCGTCCTGTTGGCCCCCTTGGATCTGGGGCTCCCCACGTGGGCGAAACTCTCGGTGATCATGTTCGTCTCCGGGCTCGGGAAGGCCGCGGGCTCCGTGTTTGCGTTCCACATCGGGCAGGAGGCGAAGCAGTCCGGGCCGATCATCAGGTGGCTCCGACGCTCCCGGTTCGACGTGATCGAGTGGTCCGAGAGCACGACCGCGGAGCTGGCGCGTCGGTACGGCTACGGGGGGCTCGCGCTCGCGCTCTCGGTGCCGTTCTTCCCGGACACGATCTCGATTTACGCGTTCGCCGTGCTCGAACGCGACTACTGGCGGTTCGCGCTCGCGACGTTCGTCGGCAGTGTCGGCCGGCTGGTCGTCACGCTCGGCCTGTTCGGCGCCGGCTCGCTCACGCTCGGACTGTTCTGACCCGGCGAGTCGTTCCACTGCCGGTTCACTCTGCCGCCGATTCACTCGGTCGGCGACTCACTCCGTCGGCGACTCACTCCGTCGCTGACTCGATCGGCTCGTGTCTCACACGATAGCCGCCGACCGTCGAGTCGACCGCGGTCGCTTCGTACAGTCGAATGTCGCGTTCGGCCTTCGTCACCACCGGAAATTCGTAGTGTCTCGCGTCGTAGCCCGGCCGTTCGTCGCGCTCGGCGACGAACGCTCGGTGTTCGCGGAGCCTGCGACGTCCCCGATCGCGGGAGAACGTGGGCGCGCGTCGGGCGTCGGCGTTGAACGACGCGACCAGGTCGGGGTCGCGCTCGACACCGACGGAGTCGCGGCCGGCGGCCATCGACGCCAGTGTGGTCGTTCCGGTCCCCCAGAACGGGTCGAGCACGCGGTCGCCGTACGTCGAGTACATACAGATCAGCCGGTACGGGAGCTCGAACGGGAACGCCGCCGACCGGTCGCGGGCGTCGCCCGCATCGAGCGCCTGGTCGACCCCGCGGAGGTCGTCCCACGTGTCCGAGAACCAGCGGTTGCGTTCCTCCCAGAAGTACGCCGACGCGTAGCGCGCGGGGTCGCCGGCGTCGAACGAGCGGCGCGACCCCTTCCGGAACACGAGCACGTGCTCGTGTTCGAGCGTGACGTAGGCGTTCGGCGGGAGCGTGCCGCTGCCCATGAACTTCGTCGGCGCGTTCGTCGGCTTGCGCCACAGCACGCCCGGCAGACGGTCCAGTCCCGCCGCGTCGAGCGCGTCCGCGACCCGGGTCGCGTTGTCCCACAGCCGGAACCGCCCGCCGATCGACCGGGTCGCGTCGCCGACGTTGACGCAGGCGACGCCGCCGGGGGCGAGCACGCGCGCGAGCTCCCCCCACGCCGGCGCGAGCGCCTCGTGCATCGCGTCGAACGCGCGCTCGGCGGCCGCCGCGGCGTCGGAGCCGCCCGATCGTGCCGCCTCGACTGCATCCCCGACCGCAGGATCGAGCCGCGCGAAGAGGTCGTCCCACTGCTCGACCATCGGGTACGGCGGCGAGGTGACGACGAGGTCGACCGACTCGTCCGGGAGCGCGAGCGCGCGGGCGTCGCCGACGCCGACGGCGTGTTCGGTCTCGAATGTCGGGTCGACACCGGGTGTGGCGGCGGCCTGGGCGGCCTCGACGCCGTCTTCCCCAGCCGCGTCCGGGTCGTCGTCGCCGCTCATCGCGTCATCGGATCGGCCCGCGTGGGGCGGGCGAATAAACCCCGGCGATCCGGTCGACGGCCGGGGGGGTCAAGAACCGGAACCGAGACCGCGTCAGCGACTACTCGGCGCAGGTGTCGAGCCACTCGCCGGCCCACGACTCCACCTCGTCGAAGACGACCGACAGCGACTCTCCCTTGTCGGTCAGCGAGTAGTACGTCGCAACGGGCGCGTCCGGCTCCATGCGCTTCTGGACGAAGTCCATCTCTCGGAGGTCGTCGAGGACCCGCGAGAGCGTCCGCGCGCTGGCGTCCGTCGAGCGCTTCAGCTCGTTGAACCGCTTCTCGCCGTCCAAGAGGTCGTGCAGCACCACGAGACGCCACTTCGACCCGACCTGTTCGAGCGCGTCGACGACGGGGCACGGCCCCGCGTCGAGCGACTCCACGGACTCCGCCGCCTGCGGCTCTTCGACTGCCATTGGGCTTTGTACACGTCCGGGAGGTATAGCAGTTCGGATTCGAACCGGGTAACGGACGACAATCACGTGTCACGATGTCAGCGGTACGGACGAGTCGGATACGTTCGTTGCAGGCGGGCCTCACTCGTCGGCGTCGACGGCCGCACGCGTCGCCTCCCAGCTCTTCAGCGAGTCACGCACCGCCGCGAGGTCCTCCGGGTCGCCGGCCTCGCGGCTGTCGACCACCGTCCAGCCCGTGTCGGGATCGTAGCCGAGGCCGTGGATCGTCTCGTCCGTCTGGACGGCGAGCGCGCGGATGTCGTCGTCATCTACCCCCAGGGGCGCGGCCTCGGTGACGCCGTCGGCGTCGCGGAGCGCCTGTAGTTCCGATGAACGGAGCGGTCGCGGCGGGAGCGAATCGAGGACTGTCACGGCGGAAGGATGGACCGGACACGGGTTCAACGATCCGACTCGAAACCGGCGATCGGGGACCACAGGGTTGCACATCGCACCCTTCGAGGAGCCGGGTGAGTACGAGACTACGGTGACGATCAACGACGCACGCACGACCAGGAGACGCTCTCCGTCGGCTGAGCGCAGGCAGATGGACTGTGATCGGACGTATGGATCACCCGTGATCGTGTTGACCGCCCGAAAGACTCATTCAGTCGGGAGGGTACCGGCAACCACACATGTCAAAGGCGACCCAAAACCACAGCAACGGTGACGGCGACGTCCTCGAAGTCGAGTTCCGACTCGAGCGATCGGCGTATCCGTTCGTCCGGGCGTCCGCGGTCGCCGACTGTACGCTTGAGCTCGCCGAGCTGGTACCACGGGGCGACGGCCGGTACGCCGAGTTCTTCAACGTGACGGGCGCGGATCCCGACCGAATCGCAGCGCTCGCGGCCGAACACGAGGGCACGGAGGTCGCGCTGGTCGAGACGTACCGCGACGGCAGCCTGTTCGAATTCCTGGTGTCCGGCGACTGTCCGGCTCGTCGGCTGGCCGAACTCGGCGCGCTCCCGCGGACGGTTCGGGGAGCCGCCGGCCGGGGCACCATCGTCGCCGAGATCCCGTCGGAGGCCGACCCCGCGGGAATCGTCGGAACGTTCCTCGAGGAGACGCCCGAGGCGACGCTGGTGTCGAAGCGAGGGAAGCGGTCGATGGGTCCGCTGCTCTCGGAGGCGACGCTGCACCGAACGCTGGAGGCGCAACTCACCGACCGACAGCGCGAGGTCCTACAGACCGCCTTCGAGGCCGGCTACTACGACTGGCCTCGCGGGTGTACCGGCGAGGCGGTCGCATCGGAACTCGGTATTTCGTCGGCGACGTTCTCGGAGCACGTCCACGCCGCCGAGCGGACGCTCATCGCGACGTTGTTCAATGAACAGTGAAGCGGGAAGCCGCGGGCCCGGTACCGAGCTTCGATCGGGCTAGGTATCCCTTCCAGTCGGTTCGACGGTCGTCCCACCGCTCGCGTGGATCGTAACGTCGCATCCGTGATAGCGGAACGTGACGTGGCCGTCCGTCGCCCGCGTTCCGGGTCCGATATCGCTCGTGAACAGACGATCCAGAGCATCTGGGTCGACCACGTCGTGGAGCGGTGGAAGACGGAGCGGGTCGGTGCCGGTCGCCTCGGCGACGGACTCGATCACGAGGCGCGACGGCTGCCGTCCCTCGCCAGTGTCGTCCCGGCCGGTCAGTTGATCTGACATTCAATGGACTCCCATATCGTCTGTCGACTGCAGACGCCATAGTTCGATTCCCTACAGTTCGAGGTACCACCCGGCTGCAGTACGCTTTGGTTACTGCGGCCACCTGCAGTCCAACTGTTCTCGGTGGTGTCCACCGAGCGTGCTCGTGCGTGACACATCACGCTCACGTCGATCCGCGCCGATTCGACAGCGAAAGCGGTGCGGGGCTGGCGACACTCCCGCCCACATTCTTCGCGTGCTTATACGGCTACAAACAAGAATAAGCTGAATACCACATTGGCGGACTCGATTCTGCTGAGAAGTTGCCTCGATAGTGACTCAGCAGTACATTGTTAGATTATTCTTGACAAGATATTCTACTCCGCCCACTACTGAACAGAGCAGCCGCTACTGAAGAGCAAACCCTGTTACGAGAACCCGGTTATCCGAACTCACGCAGGAATTCCCCCAACGCTCGTACGAATGTCTTCGCCGTGATCACTGGAGCAGATCGTACCGGCCTATCAAGAGCAACCTTGAGGAGGTAGTCTGTCAGCCGCCACAGATTGTAGATCAGCGTCGCGAACGCGAAGTTGCACAGCCGAACCCGGTAGTCCGTCGACGATGTCTTCGGCAGGAAGCTCTTGATCGACTTGTACTGATTCTCGATGTCCCACCGTCGTCTGTATTCATTGACGACGCTCGAGATCTCCGCAGGCTCCACTCGCTCCTTGTTCGTCACGAATACAGCGTACTTCCCGCTAGCATCCTCGCGTGTACTCGGCGCGTACAGGAACTCAGCTTTGTGGTGAACCTCACCGTCCACTCCAAACGGAACGTTGTGCTCCACCGCTTGCTCGGCCGTCGGGTGCTCCTGAATCCCCTCAATCGCTTCCAAGTCGTCCTCATATTTCGGGACCGGAGAGAGATACGTAAGTCCCCGATCATCGACTTCTGCGTACACGTCGTGGACGTAGAAGCCGCGGTCAAACAGCACCGTGTCCAGATCAACGAACTGCTCGGCGCTGTCGAGTAACCGACTCACCAGCTCGGCCTTCGAAGTCGACGGTGCATCGTCAGGCTCCCACGAAGAATTCTCTTTGACCGGCTCGATCCCGAGGACAATCGGTGCATGGTCACCCACCAGCGTGATAGTCGCGAACTTGTACCCGCGCTTGTATTCTTCGTCCTTCTTGTAGCCGCTCACCATCGGAGGGTAGTCCGGTTTGGGAATGTTGGCCTCCCTGTCCTCCCAAGGCCAGACGTGGAACGGAACGTGAGTGATGTCGATAGCAGCGACGGTCTCCCGAGAGTTGAACGTGTGTTCCCCGCGGATGGAGTTGATGACGTTCTCGGTTGCAGCATCGAAACAGCCCATCACCTGGTCTCGAATCAGCTCGATACCAGGCATGGTGTCGCTTCTATGAAAGTCGGAAAGCGTGCTCTGTCCGAATTCAGCTCTCGTGGTTCCGACTTTCTTGATCGCCCGGAGGAACGTTGAGTCGTGACAGGTCAGATCGTGTCCCGTGAGCCATCCATACTGGCTTTCGGAGTGGGCACTTCCGCGCGTTGCACACATGCGGGCGAACATATCGAGGATCTCTTCATCAGAGTACGTCTGGTGAGCCGCTCTGCCTGTCACGAACTCCGGAAGAACGTGTTTTCGAGCTAATCGCACGGTTTGGGTGGCCTTCTCCTTCTTGATCGATTCGGTTTTCTCGGGTGTCTCAGCTGATTCTGATGTCGAGTCTGTCGCGACAAGCGCCTCTGAAATGATGTCGTGCTCGACCGCGAGATCTTGGATTGCACGTGCGGTAGCATTGATCGTTTCTGTTGACTCGCCGAATCGAGACCAGGCATAACTGAGCGTTTGCTGTTCGGGAGCTTGGGCTGGATTGTCGACTCCAAACCCGAATCGGTGGAGAAGGGTCGGCCGTTCCTGGAGACGCTCCGCGAGCTCGTTCTGTGAGAATCCCCGCACGTGCTGGTAGAGGAATGCCCGCGTCAATTCCTCTGTCTTGAACAGAACCTTCGCTTGATCCCGGTCATCGGTCAACAGGTCAGATGGGATCGATAGCTGACCGATCACATCCCAGAGGTGGTCCTCCTGGTCGCAGAGCGCTTCTGCGTGGATGACGAGGGCTTCAGCCGCAGCGGGAGGAGACGACATAAGAATATGTTTAGTTCAAGAATAGCTGTGGAGCGAGCATTTGTTTGATTCGAACACTCTGCCATTATCTATCTTCACCTATAAGCCTTCGCGAACAAGAGTTCGATTCGAACAATGAGTGGGGACGATTCGGAGTTCGACATCGACGAGCATACGGCAGAACTCCTCCAGAAGAAGGGAACGATAGAGATCCTCGTAAGAATCGGTGAGAAGCGGACACAACGCCATACTGACCTGCGAAAGGAACTCTTGCTGAGTTCAAGTACAGTCCAACAGCGGCTCAAAGCCGGTAAACAACGAGACCTCTGGAAACAAGAACTGGAGGATAGAAACGGAGTTTCAGCGAAGGTGTATCGACTCGCCGAACTGGGGCAGGCGCTCTACGACCACGCTGTTGACGAGGATCTGAATACATTGTACCAGACCCGTCGGGAGATTATTAAAGAGATCCAAGACCGTGAGCGGCGCTTGATTCTCACGGCGTCGCCAGCCGGTGCTGATTGGGTCTCTGATATTCAAATGGAGGAACACAGTCCACACGATCTCCAAAAGTTCCTCCAACAGTTCATCGAGACCCCCTGACTTCGGATGTTATGACAATAGGCTCGTTGAAGAGTCCTCAGGATGGGACAATTCTGTCCACCGAGTTGCGACTGATTCCTGAACGTATTGCTAAGTGTCTACTGTTGTTCCCTACAGCTTCACGGCATCTCCTTCACCAAAATATCCTTATCTGAACTTGCCTAATGGCTTCGATTTCACTGATCATCGAAATGCGTAGACGTACCCGTCCCTGTCTCCGGCGATCACCACGTCGTCAACGAGTGCTGGCGACCCCGAGATATTGTTCGTTTGGGCCTGCCACCGCTGGTCTCCAGTCGCAAGATCGACTGCAAGTAAGCCGTTCGTCAACCCCATTACGACCGTTCCACCGGCGATACTCGGCGCTGCCGAGAGATCGGTCGCCGCAGGGACTTCCCACCGACGCGCTCCGGTTCGTGTATCGATTCCGACGAGCATTCGGTTCCCGAAGCTGGATCCTGCCACACCGACGACCACGTCGTCCGTGATGGCGGGCGAACAGCTCACGTGGTCGTCGCTCCCGTACGTCCATTTCACTGATCCGTCGGTCAACGAGAGCGCCTGAATACCGTCGGAGCCGACGATGTACACCGTCTCATCGCGGATCGATGGTGCCGCTACGATATACCCGGAGATCCCGTGGGTCCATACTACGTCCCCGGTGTCCACATCGAGCAGCAAAAGGTAGCCGGCTGACAACGCGACAGCGACGATGTCGTCGTGAATCACCGGTTGTCCTTGGATATCCACATCGCTGCTCTCCTCGATCAGAGACGACGCGAGTTGGGGGAGATCCACCTGCCACAGCGGAGTTCTCGTTGTGGTGTCGATCGCGCAGAACGTGTTGTCGGCGGTGCCGACGAACACACGGCCGTCCCTCGCGGCCACCTCCGCGTACATCCAGTCTCGATCGTCACCCATCGGGTGTGGCCCGAGCACGGACGGGGTGAGCGTCCATCGTTCCCGTCTCGACTCGCTGTCGATAGCGACGAGGTACTGATCGGCTGTAACGTACAATGTGTCGTCGTCGTACGTCGGTCCGTAGATATTCCACCTCGGAATATCGAAGGTCCATTCAACGGACCCACTCGTCGCATTGAGCGCATAGAGTTTGCCCTTGTTATCGCGGGTGTAGACGACCCCGTCGTGAACGATCGGACCTGTCAAGATGGAGTAATTGACTTCGGTCGCCGGCTCTTCGGGATCAACTCGGAACCGCCAGAGCAGATCAGGGCAGTCGCTCGGCCCATCGGCGTCCGGGTTGAATCCGGTGTTCCCGAGGTCGTACTGGAACGAGTGCCACGACCCCGATACGGACTTCGGCTGGGGCGCTTCGCTACCGGAGCCGTCGGTCGTCTCGGGCGTACAGTCGATATCGCCGAGTGACTGAGAGGGCCGGCGGCTCAGACATCCTGCAAGAGCTAGCGAGGAAAGTCCGGCAGTCGTAATGAGCTCGCGCCGATACATCGTATCTATCTCGTTCTTGACGCAGAGATATAGTTAGTATGTGAGCATATCCGAAACCACTCTGAATGACGTGCTGAGGCTGGTAAGAGTCCGTGCCACGTAGTGTTAATCATCGACAGGGGGCTCGTAGACGCCCCTGTCTGGCCGAATTGCAATATGTAGTTATACAATTGATGGCTTGTAGAAATCCAAACGCAGAATCTGTGCCCGCCGCCGATCCGGCGATTCCGTATCGCGATATTCAGTTTACGCTACTCGAACGCGTCCGTCGTCACCGGATCCGCGATCGCCTGTAACTCCGCGGGAGCGAGCGCGAACACCGCGTCCGGCGTCCCTGCGGCCGCCCAGATCCGGTCGTGGTCGAGCAGCGACTCGTCGAGATACGTCGGAACCGGGGAGTCGTGACCGAACGGCGGGACGCCGCCGATGCTCCAGCCCGTGGCCGCTTTCACCTCGTCGGGGTTCCCCGTCCGAACGGACTCGGCGCCGAGTTCGGCCGCGAGCGCGTCCGTGTCGACGCGGTTGTCGCCGGCGGTGAGCACGACGATCACCCCGTCGTCTGCGACGAGGACGATGCTCTTGACGATCTGTGCGACCGAGCAGCCGACGGCGTCGGCGGCATCGGCCGCGGTTTTCGTTCCCTCGGGGAACTCCTCGATATCGGGGTCGAATCCGTACTCGTCGCTGACGCGTCGTGCGAACCGTGCCGCGCTGGCGTGCATACCACCGCGGATCGCGTCGACATCCAAGTAGCTACGGGAGGCGACACCGACGCGTATGCGGTGGTTCTCAAGCGCCGGGCGGATCGTTCGCGGTCGTCGCGAGCCGTAGCGGGGCGGCGCCGGCGGCGACGTGAACCCCGGGCGCGCAGCTGGGGGAACCGGCGACGCACACGGACGGAGTTCGTTCGTCCGATTCGGCGGGCTTTAGGCCCGCATCCACGTCACGACAACCATGAGCAGCAAGGACACTCACACGCGCGAGCCGTTCCCCGCGAACGCGCCGGCGGTGGTGACGTGCGGGTTGCCGTACGCCAACGGCGACCTCCACATCGGCCACCTCCGGACGTACGTCGGCGGCGACGTGTACGCGCGAGCGCTGGAATCGCTCGGCCAGGAGACCGCGTTCGTCTGCGGGTCGGACATGCACGGCACCCCCGTCGCGGTCAACGCCGAGAAGGAGGGCACCTCGCCGGAGGAGTTCGCGCTCGCGTGGCACGCGCAGTACGAGGAGACGTTCCCGCGGTTCGACGTCGACTTCGACAACTACGGACACACGCACGACGCGACGAACACCGAGACAACCCAGGAGTTCGTCCGCACGCTGGAGGAGAACGACCACGTCTACGAGAAGGAGATCAAGGTCGCGTACGACCCCGAGGCCGAACAGTCGCTCCCGGACCGATACGTCGAGGGGACGTGCCCCTACTGCGGGGAACTCGCCCGCGGCGACGAGTGTGACGAGGGCTGCGGCCGCCACCTCGAACCCGGCGAGATCGAGGAGCCGCGCTCGACGGTCACCGGCAACCCCGCGGAGTACCGCGACCAGACACACAAGTTCTTCCGCGTCTCGGAGTTCGAGGAGTACCTCTCGGGCTTTCTCGACCGACTAGAGGGAACCGCGAACGCCCGGAATCAGCCGCGCGGGTGGCTCGAGGACGGCCTCCGCGACTGGTGTATCACCCGCGACATGGACTGGGGGATCGACTACCCCGAGATCGAGGGCGAGGAGCCGACCGACCTCGTCCTGTACGTCTGGGTCGACGCGCCCATCGAGTACGTCTCCTCGACGAAGCAGTACACCGAGCGCGTCGGTGCCGACGAGTACGACTGGCAGCGAGCGTGGCGGGAGGACGGCGAGATCGTCCACGTCATCGGGCGCGACATCATCCAGCACCACACCGTCTTCTGGCCGGCGATGCTGCGCGGCGTCGACTACACCGAACCCCGCGCGGTGATGGCCAGCGGGTTCATGACGCTCGACGGGGACGGCTTCTCCACCTCCCGAAACCGTGCGGTGTGGGCGCGCGAGTACCTCGACGAGGGCTTCCACCCGGACCTGTTGCGCTACTACCTCGCCACCAACGGCGGGTTCCAGCAGGACGTCGACTTCTCGTGGGAGAAGTTCCGCGACCGCGTCAACAACGAGCTCGTCGGCACGGTCGGGAACTTCCTCTACCGCTCGCTGCTGTTCGCCCACCGCAACTTCGAGGGGACGCCCGAGACGGAGGTCAGCGACGAGGTCACGGCCCAGATCGAGTCCGCCGTCGCCGACTTCGAGGCCGGTGTCAACGACTACTCGGTCCGACAGATCGGAAACGCGACCGTCGAGCTGGCCCGCTTCGGCAACGAGTACATCCAGCGCGAGGAGCCGTGGAACCTCGTCGGCGAGGACGACGAGGCGGCCGCGCAGGTGATCCGCGACTGCGTCCAGATCGCGAAGGCCGTCGCCGTCCTCTTCGAGCCGATCGCGCCCGGGACCAGCGAGGAGCTGTGGAGCCAGATCGGCGAGGACGGCTCAGTCCACGACGTTACTACGGACGCCGCGCTGGCGGCGCCCCCGCGCGACTTCGGCGCGCCCGCGGAGCTCTACGAGAAGATCGAAGATGAGCGCGTTGAGGAGCTCAACGCGAAGCTCGAATCGCGCGTCGCCGAGGCGGCGACCGACGAGGACGCGGGTGAAACCGAAAACGTCGAGGCCGAGGCGGACGGCGAGTCGGCCATGAGCGACATCGAACCCGTCGCCGACGACCGCATCAGCTTCGACGAGTTCCAAGATCTCGACCTCCGCATCGGGGAGATCCTGGCAGCCGAGCCCATCGAGGACTCCGACAAGCTCGTGAAGCTCACCGTCGACATCGGCGTCGAGGAGCGCCAGATCGTCGCGGGTATCAAACAGCTCCACGATGTGGACGACCTCCCGGGGACGAAGGTAGTCATCGTCGCGAACCTCGAGAAGGCCGAGCTGTTCGGCCACGAGTCCAACGGCATGCTGCTGGCCGCGGGCGAGGACGCGGACCTGCTGACGACCCACGGCGATTCGTCGGTCGGGACGAAGATCCGGTAACGCAGTCCGGAACTGCTGTTTTCTTCGCGCTCGTTCTCCGCCAGCCGCGCTGCCCGCGGCAGCTTGTGGCTGATTCTGTCTGCCGGACTGCTAGCTATGAGTAGACGAAATAAACCGTATGATGAGATATAAAATCGCTCTCCTGAAGACAGGAACGTACGTCCGAACCGCTTGGATCGCTCTGAATTGGTGTTAATTACGGATCTATAAGACGGAATACCCGGAAAGAAGATCTGCGAATGGGGGTGTGGAGGGTCGTGGTACCTCGACCCTCGGAAGGGTTATCCCTCATCCAGCCCTTGGTATATTTGTAATGGCAAACGGTAAGGTTGACTTCTTCAACGACACGGGCGGCTACGGTTTCATTTCGACTGACGACGGCGACCTCGACGACGACGAAGACGTGTTCTTCCACATGGAGGATGTCGGCGGCGAGGACCTCACGGAAGGGACTGAGGTCGAGTTCGACATCGAGTCCTCGCCCAAGGGCCCGCGCGCGGCGAACGTCGTCCGGCAGTAATACCGAGACACAACTGTCGCTCACAGCGACAGACAATAATCCGATTTTTCGGACGGTTACACGCGTGAGCTGACGCTATACCGGTACACGCTGTACGGAGCGCTCTGTACGGAGCGTTCGTGAGTCTCTGGTTCTCCCGCGACGCTGAGATTTCACAGAGAGAAGACTGGAGCGTGCTGCTACGTAGAGTTGCAGATCATTCGGCGTGGGATACCCGTTCCGTCGCAGAGTTCCCGGAACCCCCCCGGAAGTGAATTACCTCCCCTCTTTTTCGGTGCTGCCTCGTATAAAGAGGTATGAGCCAAAAGTCAACCGAACAACTCGAATACGAGTGTGCCAGTTTGCTCAAAGAGTTCGGCTTCAGCGAGTACGAAGCCTACACCTACGTCTATCTCCTTCGACTCGGGGTTGGCACCGCAAAGGACATCGCAGAGGTCGGCGACGTCCCCCGTACCCGCGTCTACGACGCGGTTGAGGCCCTCCACGAGGCTGGGTTGGTCGATATTCAACACACGTCGCCCAAGAGATTCACGCCGGTGTCACGAGAGAGCGCCCTCCGCAAACTCGACATTCAACGCGAGAACACCATCACGGAGTTGAGCGAACTGTTCGATCACCTCGAACCCGCCGACCCGCAGTCCGAGGAGTTCGGGGTGTGGACGGTCACGGGTCACGAGGCGGTCACCAGTCGACTCCTCGAATTCATCGACGACGCCGAAGACGAACTCATCTACATGACCGTCGATGAACTCCTCACCGACGAGCACCTCGACCACCTGGAGGCGGCCGAAGAGCGTGGCGTCGACATCTATCTCGCGGGGGTTTCCGACGCCGTTCAGGCCGAGATCCAAGAGCAGATCCCCTCGGCTGAACTCTTCGAGACGTTGTGGGCGTGGTCCGATGAGGGAGCCGGAAGCCTGCTCATCACCGACAAGCGAACCGCCCTCGTGAGTGTCCTTGTCGACCAGGACGCGACGGACGGTATCCACGAAACGGGCATCTGGGGGACGGGCGAGCACAACAGCCTCGTCGTGGTGCTGCGGGCCATCTTCACCTGGCGACTCAACACCCTCACATCCGGATCCGATGAATAGATCCCCTACAGAGCGTTCGTGAGTCTCTGGTTCTCCCGCGACGCTGAGAGCGCACACAGAGAGAAGACTGGAAGGAGCTGCTAGGTAGGGTTGCCTATCAATCACGAAACGCCGTTGATCGGTAGGTAACTGGATCGGACACTACGTATTGACCAATTTCGGCCCCGTAGGTCCAGTAACGTCTGCCTTCATCACGTTCATAGGGTTTGATACCAATTAACTGACGAATGGCTCGTTCGCTTGCGGTACTGGGTGATGTGCGGCGCGAGTACGACTGGAGTGAAACCGAGCCGGCTGTGGCGATCCTTGAAACGATCGCCGCTCACGAACAGAACGACGGAACAGACAAAGCGGACCTCATCGATGCCCCACTTCAAACGTATGTCGACCTCGATGCCCTCGGCACCCCCCTCGGAAACGACCGCATAGTCTCCATCGCTCTCAATGTCGCGAACTACTATGTCCGAATCGTAGGCAATACGGTCAGCGTCACGCCTGCCGAACGCTAACCGGCCATAGGTTTTCCGAGCCGATCAGAACCGTTCCGATGGTTCTCCGCTGTTGCGAGAACCCCAGCAACCGCTTGCGGAATCGAGTCTCCGTACTATCCACTTCTCGCTTATTCGGAATCAGTACTTCCGTTCGGCGAACTCGATCCGATGTCACTCACTTACTCAAAAAAAAAGTAATGAGTGAATACTGACGGGCTACTTCCGCTTGTAGGGTGTTCGACCGGTATGGAAGGTACCCAAGCTATGCGGACATTCGATGAATGTCTCGATGCCCTCGGACACGTTCAGCGTCGGAAGTTGCTGCGTGGATTGCTCGTTCACAACCCGCAGGACGACGACTCGGAGAAGATCGATCCGGACGGATCGAACGAGGAGGAAGTCGAGCGGCTCATCGGGATGAAGCACGTCCACCTCCCGAAACTGGAGGGGTACGGGTTCATCACACGGAACCGGGACACCAACGATATATCGAAGGGCCCGAACTTTGAGGAGATCCGCTCCCTGCTGGAGATGCTCGCTGCCCACGAGGACGAACTTCCCGACGGGTGGCTGTGATCCACACTCGGACCGAGACACGTAGTGTATTCACGACACTACTCACACCTACCTTAGAAGACATCTGCTGAGCGAAATATACGCAAATCAGACTTTTTGGTTTGAACAAGCAGGAACGCCGCAAAGACAGTTCGATTCAGGAAGACGGTGAGGATTCGCCGCTACTCCATACGCCCTGCCTTCATGCGACTCTGGTAAGTGCTTTGTCTTACCGTATTTACAGGACGATCCGGCGAACGCTTTTGTCTCGTGGTCCCGTTGTTCACGCAACTCATGGGGCTTTTCAACGAACTCGGGCGACGGGTCGAGGAGTTCAAGCAGACTGCGGAGAACGCAGCCGACGGGAACGAGATGTCCCAGTGTCCTGCGTGTGATGAGCGGTTCGACAGTACCCACGAGGAGTGCCCGGAGTGCGGGGAGCAGCCGGTCGGGTCGACGGGAACAAAGGAGTAGTTGCGGCCTCCGTCTCTACTGATTTTCGACGGACCGTTCCGAACGGACCCTGATACTACCCTCGACAGCTACGCGATCACGAATCGAACGTGGATATCATCCGGGGAGACCGCAACGAGCCCGTTGGCGTCGTCGATCACCTCGACTCCGATATCGACGAGCGACTGGCGGACCGCTTCGAGCGTGTCCCCGTCGGGAACGACCACCGCAAACTCGGCGAGCCCTCGACCGGACGCCGGCTCGCTGCGTCGGTTCCAGGTGTTGAGGCCGACGTGGTGGTGATAGCCGCCGGCGGCGACGAACAGGGCGTCTGATTCCCAACGCTGGCGAACGTCGAACCCCGCGGCGTCGACGTAGAACGCCTCGGCAGCACCGAGGTCGGTAACCTCCAGGTGGACGTGGCCGACAGTCATGCCGGCGGGAGCGGGGTCGCCGGCGGCGTCCGCGTCGCCCGCACGGTCGGCGAGGAGCGCGTCCACGTCGAGCGGCAGCGTATCCATCCGCACCTCGCCGTCCGCTTCCGGCCACTCCTCGCGCGGGCGATCGCGGTACAGTTCGACGCCGTTCCCCTCGGGGTCGCGCAGATACAGCGCCTCGCTGACGCGGTGGTCGGAGGCACCGGTGAGCCGTGCGCCGACGTCGCGGATCCGTGCGAGCGCGTCGCCGAGCGCTCTCCGCGACGGAAACAGGAAGGCCGTGTGAAACAGTCCTGCGGCGTTTGGGGGCCGAGGGGCGGCGTCGGGGTCCTCCTCAAGGACGAGCAGAGGGGCTGCGACGGGAGCGCCGGCGGAGTCGCCGTCAGCGACAGCGTCGGCACCGTTGCCGAGAACCGCACGGCCGTCGCCCCGCTCGTGAACGCGGAGGCCCACGACATCGCGGTAAAACGGGAGCACGGCGTCGAGATCGGAAACGGTGAGGGTGACGCGACCGAGCCGCGTCTCCGCGGGAAGTGAACGCGTTGACATGGCAGATATACTCGACACGCTGATAAAATCGTGGCGTCGGGAGCGGTTCGATCCGCTGTCTGCGTCACGACAGCCGGATCGCGCCGGCAGGTCACTCGGGCAGCCACGACGCCCGCTGGGCGAGCACCAGTCCGACCAGCAGCACCACCAGTCCGACCGCGGCGGCGCCGAAGACGGTGTCGTACGCGACGCCGGCGCCGCGGAGCGATCCAACGACCGAGGAGCCGGTCGCTTGAACGATCATCATCGACGCGGAGTAGACGGCGTACGCCGACCCACGGGTCGCGTCCGGCAGCGTGTCGAGGAGATAGGTGTCCATCGCCGGGAACAACGAGTGGATGACGTAGCCCGTGACCGCCGAGACGACGAGCAGCGGCACGAGCCCGGAGACCGACACCAGCGCGAACAGGCACACGATGAACGCCGCGAGGACGCTCAGCAGGTACGGAACGTGCGGGAACCGGTCGGCGAGTCGCCCGGAGATCAGGAACGCCGGGACGCCTGCGCCGAAGACGACGGTGAGCGCGTTGCGGGCGACGTTCGGCGCGAGCCCCTTGTCGAGCATGTAGAGCTCGTAGAAGTTGAACACGCCCTGCCAGACGAACCCGGTGATCCCGAGGATCAATACCCCGGTGACGATCGTCCGCCACTCCGACCGCGCCGCGCCGAGCAGGTCGCGGTCGCCGGCGCCGGCGTCGGGGAGGTCGGCGCCGCGGGCGGCGACGAACACCGCGCCGGTGACGGTCGCCGCCGCGACGGCCAGCACCGCGAAGACGGCGCGCCACCCCGCGGCCGCCTCGATCCCGAGGCCGAGCGCGACCGTGACGAACGGCGCGGCGGCGACGGCGGCCAACTGGCTGGCGGTGCCGTGGATCCCCATGACCCGCCCGACCGTTTCGGGGAACAGCTCCGAGACGAGCGGGTTGCCAGCGATGAAGTAGACGCCGGAGGCCAGGCCCATACCGACCGCGGCGATCATCAGCACGTCGATTCCGGGGGCGAACGCCGCGAACGTCGACGCCAGCGTGAGGACGACCCCGGCGGCGAGGACGACGTGGTAGCGGGGGACTCGGGTGAGCAGCCACCCGGTCGGGAGCCTGGGGGCGGCGCTGCCGACCCACACGAGCGTGACGAGCAGTCCCGCGGTCGCCTCGCCGATCCCGAAGGTATCGATGAACTCCGACAGCAACGGCGCGAACACGACCCGCGCCATATTGACGAGGAACACCGCCCCGCACAGTGTTCCGAACAGCCGTCCCCGTGACACGGTCGAACGGTTCGGGCGTCGAGGGTCAAGCCTTCCGACTCGCCACCAGCGTGGGCACGACTCGCACGCGCCGCCGGACGGCGTGGTCGTACGCAACGCCGTGCTTTTGAGGCCCCCACGCCAATTCACGGGTATGAAATCGACCCGGAAGGGGCTCCGCGAGGGAGAGTTGGAGAAGGACAACTACGAGCGGCTGGTGTGTTCCGACTGCGGCCAGTCACTCGCGAAGAAGAACCCGCCGGAGGAAGTGTACTCCGTGCGAACCTGTCCGGACTGCGGCCGCGAGTGGAAGGAACTGCGCTGACTCCGGCCGATCTCCGATCGCGACGACGACCGATCTAGCCCCTCCGCGATCCGTTCTCCGGTTCTTGCCTCCGTTTCTAGTGCCCTGCTACTCGAACACCGAGTCGAACGCCGACGCGCCCAGCGGGTCGAACGTCCCCGCGGCGACGCTCTCGCGGACGTGTTCGACTCGACTGCAGCCGACGAGCGCCGCGGTCACCGCGGGCGCCGACCGCGCGAAGTTCAGCGCCCGCTGGGCCGGCGAGTCCCCGGCCAACTGGGCTTCGACGGACTCGGGGATCGATCCCTCCTTCGCCAGGTCGCCCTGGCCGAGGCTGGCGGCGGCGAACACTGACAGCCCCTCGCGGTGACAGAACTCCAGCGCGCTCACCGGACCGTCCTCGGCGTCGGCGTCGTGCCGTTCGCGGGTGAACGCGTCCGCCATCCGTACGTTGAACGGGAGCTGTACCGCCCGGAGGCCGTGGTCGTCGAGGCCGGCCCGATCGGCGGCGGCCTCGGCGCGGGCGAGTACCGCCGCCAGATCGAGGGCTGCGTCGTGGTCGGCCGGGACGCGGAACGCCTCCCAGCTGGCGACGCCGTACCCGCCGATGTCGCCGGCGGCGCGTCGGCGTTCGAGCGCCTCGAACGCGGCGCCGAGCTGGTCGTAGACGGCCTCACGCCCGCGACCCGCGAGCTGGGTCTCGGGGTTGTGGACGTAGTAGCAGTCGATCGAGTCGACGCCGAGCGCGTCCAGCGATCGGTCGAGCATCGCGTTCAGGAACTCCGGGGCGATGCAGTGGCTTCCGTGGGCGAGATCCGCCGGGTCGACGAGGCCGGTGTCGACGAACCGCTCGCGGACGTACTCGCTCGGATCGTCGGGACGTTCCCCCTCGAACGGGAGAAAGCCCGCCTTGCTCGCGACGACGACGCGGTCGCGGTCGACGGTCGAATCGCGAAGCGCCTCCCCGACGACGCGCTCGGAGCGCCCGCAGCGGTAGTTACTCGCGGTGTCGACGAGGTTGATCCCGGATTCCAGTCCCGCAACCAGCGCCTCGCGATAGCGATCGTCGACCGCGTCGGTTGGGTCGCCCAGGTACGTGCCGAGGCCGACGCTGGAGACGACGCCGGGGCCGAACCGGCGAAAGTAGGTGCGACCGAAGCGGTCGCCGAAGCGGTCGCGGTACGCCCACGTCCCGCTGGAGGTTGCCATGTCGGTCGGTTCGGGATGAACGAGAAAAGGGCTGCCGCTGTCGGATGGACACTCACAGTCGCTCCCGTCCTCGCGTCCGCCGTCTACCGCTCCTCGTCTACCGCTCCCCGTCCATCGCGTCGAACAGCCAGTCGATCAGCTCATCCCGCCCGAAGACGGGGACGTCCTCGCTCCCGTCGACGGTGACCTGTGGGCCGATCTGGCCGCCGCCCATCCGGGCGTGCCCGCCAGCGGAGGCATCGTTCACGTCGCTGACGGCTGCCTCTAACGCCCGGCCCATGTGGACGCGGTCGTCGCGCGAGCGCCCGGAGAGGTGGATCGTGCCCTCCCGCTCGCCGAGGACGACGACCGCCGTCACCCCTTCGAGGCCGACGAGTTCGTCGGCCGCCTGCGGGATGGCGTCGACGTTGGAGACGCGTCCCACGTCGCTGATGGCGAAGGAACCGCGGACCTCGCGGCCGGCGATGGCGCGCGCTTTCACGTCGAGCGCCTCGGTGCTGACGGCCGGGTCCGCGATCCGTTCGAGGGTGTCCTCGTCGACGCCGGGCTGGAGGTACGCCCCCGCGGCGAAGTCAGCCGCGGACGCCCCTCTGGTCAGTCGGTTCGTGTCGGAGATGATGCCGTACAGCAGACCGGTCGCCGTCCGTGTCGAGAGGGTCGCCCCGGTCACCTCCGTCTCGTGGGCGTCCGGCGGGATCGGCGTCGCGCCGGTGTCACGGAAGTACTCCGCGAGAATGCTCGCGGATGCGCCGTAGTCGGTGCGAACGTCGGTGTACGCCTCGCCGCCTCCCTCTCCGGGGTGGTGGTCGACGACAGCGAACGGAAGCACGCCGTCGGCGCCCGCGAACCCGCGCGGGGCGTTGTGGTCGACGAGGACGACCGCCTCGGCGGCCAGGTCCGAGACGTGGTCGATCCGGTCCAGCTCCACGTCGAGGACGGTCCGGAACGCGCGGTTCTCCTGGCGGCGTACCTGGCCAGTGTACTGGATGATCGCGTCGGTATCGACGCTCTCGGCGAGTTCGGCGACGGCGATGCCGGCGGCCATCGCGTCCCCGTCCGGATTCGGGTGCAAGAGCACGCTGATCGACTCTCGGCCGGCCAGCAGCGCTCGGAACTGCTCCCCCGGCGCCCGACGAAGTCGTCGGTACAGCGCCAGCGCGGCGACGAGCGCGAGAGCGCCGCCAGCGATGGCGACCACCAGCCGTGGATTGGCGGCCAGCGCGTCCCATCCCGCCTGGATGGCTCGCGTGCTCACCTGTGCCATGGCGGCGCTATTCGGGCCCATCATATGAAGGTACTAGTCGCTTACTGCCCGCGGTACGCCGCGATCGCCGCCCGATATCCGCTCCGATACGTGGGATACGTGAACTCGTATCCGAGCGCTCGGAGGCGATCGTTCGAACACCGCTTGCTCGTGCGGATCCGGCGCTCGGCCGCCGTCGAGAGGTCGCCCCCGGCAATTCGTTCCCTCTTGGTACGCGTTTCCGGGCGCTCGACGCCGCACTCGTCGGCGAGCCAGTCGGCGAACGTCCACTTGTCGGCGGGCTCGTCGTCGACGACGAGGACGACCTCGTCGCGCGCGAGGTCCTCCGAAAGCAGAAATCGCACCACGCCCGCGGCGTCGTCGCGGTGGACCATGTTCAGATACCCCGCGGTCACCGGTCCCTCCAGGTACCGCTCCAGTCGATAGCGGTCCGGGCCGTACAGTCCGGCGAACCGGGCGACGGTGCCGTCGATGCCGACCGCGGCCGCCTCCTCGCGGGCGACGCGCTCGGCCTCGACGAGCACGCGGGTCTTGTCCGTGGTCGGGTCCAGCGGTGTCTCCTCGTCGACCCAATCGCCACCGTGATCGCCGTACACCCCGGTGCTGGAGGTGTACACGAGTCGATCCGGCGAAGATTCGCGAGCCCCGTACTCGCGGATCACGTTCCGCAGCCCCTCGACGTACACCGCGCGGGCGGCGTCGGCGCCGCGGCCGCCGGAGCTGGCGGCGAACACGACGGCCTCCGTGTCGGGGAGCCCCACGAGCGAGTCGGGATCGGTCGCGTCGGCGGCGACGGCCGTCGCGCCGAGCGCCTCGACGGCGTCCAGCCCCGACTGTGACCGACGAACGCCGACGACCGCGTGGCCGTCCGCGAGCAGTTGGCTTGCGAGTTCGAGACCGACGTAGCCACAGCCAACGATCGTGACGTGCATGCGCGTGTCCTCGTCGTGGTTACGGCGTTCGCTCGATCATGAGTGCTTGGATCTCGGCCAACTCGCCGAGCGTGAGCCGGGTTCGACCTTCGAGTGCCTGTTGGACCTCCTGTCCGGTGAGGTCAGCGTCGATCTCGGCGGCGATCGTGTCCACGTCGAGGATGGCGGTCACCATCTCCATCATCAGGTGGTCGCGCACCTCGTACGCGATGTCGTCCGCGGGAACGCCCTCGTGGCGTTCGAGGACGGCCGCGGCGTCCGAGAGTCGGACCGTCGCGAGCGCGTCGGCGTCGCCGGCGGCCATCGCGTCGACGACCGACTCGTCGACGCCGGTCTCGTCGGCAACCGCGACCGGGTCGGCGCCGTCGAGTGCCGCCGCCAACTCCGCCGCGTACGCCTCGAGCAGGTCCCTCGGTGTCGCCCCGTCCGGGTCCGCGAGGGCGTCGTAGAGCATACCCTCCCTCCCGCCCCCGACGGCAAAACCGTTGTCACTCCCCGCCCGGAGGCGGACAGCCGGGAGCTGCGGCCGCCGCTGCGGTTCCGCTTCCGTCCGGAACAGTCGGGCACGGCCACTCCGTCGATCGCTCGTCCGCGTTCCCGTCCACGTCGCCGACGCCGGACGGTCCGGCCGGGACGACGACCACGACCACCGTCCAAGTCCGAAACGCGACGCGGTCGCTCCGGCCGAGCCGTTCTGCCGTCCCGTCGCCGTCCACGTCGACCGTCACGTTCCGGCCGTCGCGCACGTACCGAACCCGACCGACGCCACCATCGGGTGCGCTGCCGAGGGCAGTGACCTCGAACCGGGGATACGCGCCGGCGACTTCCACGTCCCAGACGTTCACCGTCGCGTACCAGTAGCCGGGGACGGGCGCGACCGGGAGCCCGGCAAGGACCGGTCCGAGCTTCCCCTTGCCGTACCGCTTGTGGAGTCGCTCGGTGGCGTCGTCACCCGCTCGCTTCGCCGCGGTGCGCAGCTCCGCGCGCCGCGCCGCCCGCGTCTCGTCCACGGTGCCGGCGTTGATCGACGCGGGGACCGCGACGCTGGCGTTGGTCGCCGCGTCAGCGGTCTCGACGCGCAGCCGGAGCGTTAGTCGGTCCCTGTCGGTCTCCGCCCAGTTGTCGGCGCGGACGTTCGCGGCTCGCGCGACGGCGGCGGCGTACGAGCCGTCAACGACCGCCGCCGTCCGCGCTCCCGGCGCCGGCCACCGACGGTTCGCGGCGCGGACGGCGGCGGCCCGCTCGCGACGGGAGAGGTCCGTCCGGCGGTCGAGCACCGAGAGCGCGCGCGAGTCGACAACTCGAAGCTCGTCGGCGACCCGCCGGCGCAGCGTCGCCCGCGCGCTCTTCTCGTCCGACCCCGGAGTCGGACTCGCGTTCGTGCCCGGAATCGTGTTCGTCGCCGCCGCCGTCCGGTTCGCTGCGACGAGTACCCGCCCCGCTTCCGAGAGGGACGCGGTGCGCTGCGCGGGGAGTGCGGCATCAGTGACTGTGTCCGCGGCGTCACCGGTGGGGACGGCGAACAGGTTCGTGTTACGCGCGACGAGCGGGTGAACAGGCTCTTTGGGCGTCACCGAGGCGACGTGGTCGGCGCCGACGGCCGTGACCGGGAGATACCCCGGCGTTCCCCGCGGGGTGAACACCACGTCACCGGCGCGCCACCGCCCTGCGGACGCCGGTTCCGGCTCGGTCGCGTCAGCCGCGATCCGTGCGAGTTCGTCGATCCGTCCGTCAGCGCTCCCCCGAACCTGTCGGATCTGCTTCAGGTAGGCGTGGTTGCGCGCAACCGAGCCGGCGGCCCGAGCATCGAGTTCTGCGAGCACGGCATCGAGGTACGCCGCCCTGGCGGCCACCCGGGCTCGGTCGGCGGCGCCGTCGTACGTCCCGGGTGCGTCGACGAGTGTGTCCCGCCGCTGTCTGATCGACGCGGCCAGCCGTCGAGCGGCGTTCGCCTCTCCGGCGGCGACCTCGGAGCGCGGAACGCGAACCGAGACGGCCCGGATGCGCTCGCGGAGGGCCGCCACGTCGCGGTACACCCAGTCGTCGAGACGGTCCGGTCTGTCGCCGTGGAGCACCGCCCGGTCGGTCGTCTCGCCTGGCCGGGTATCGCCGTCCGCGATCGACCGGACCGCGACCCGCGCCTGCCGATCGGCGGCGCCGGCGGGAAGCAGTTCAGCTCGCGCGGCCGCCGGCGTGTCCGCGAGGTTCGGCCCGCCGACGGCGCCGCCGCGGACGAACACCGGCTCGGTCGGTCGTGCGGGGCCGGCCGACGGGGCATGCTCGACTGACACCGCGATCCGCACCTCGTACCGGTCGGTCCACGTCACCGTCGTCGTCCGCACGGAGCCGTTCGCGACCCACCGGCGCGTCACCTGATGTCTGACGGCGACCGTCCGTCGCTCGTCGGCGATCGAACTGGGCGCCGACGCGGAGCCCGATTCTCGGTCGACGACGACGATCCGCTCGTCGGTCCGCGTCGAGAGGAGCGTCCAGCCGGGAGCCGGCGGGGACGCCCGCGGTCGCCGTGACCGGGCGACTGGCTCCACGGTCACGCTCCGGACGGCCTCGACGCGATAGGCGTCGCGGATCACGGCGTCGAATCCTCGGGGCGAGTCGTCGTCGATGAACTCGAGGAAGGCCCGATCCGCGGTGACGTTCACGCTAACGCGGAGGTCGTCGTCGCCGGCGGCCCCGGCAGCACCCCCGTTCGGGTCCCACCGACGGTCGTCCGCGGACGCGGTCGAAGACGCTCCAGCCGCGTCCGCTCCGGCAGCCGACGTGCTCGCGTCGAGGACACGACCGGTCCACGCCGGTCCCCTCTCCATCGCCGGCGTGAGCAGGTCCCGTGCGCCGACGCGACCGGTCGCCCTGATCAACGCGGCGCGGCCGGACGGGTCGCTGTGACCGTACGTCGCACCCTGCGCGCGCAACGCCGCGGCGTTCGTCGACAGTTCCACGTGGCGGGCGGCGAGCACGTTCGAGATCGGTGCGCCGAGGTACTGTCCGGTGCCGCGAGCCTGCGCGACCGACCACAGGCGCCACGTGAGCGCTCGGCCGAGTCCCGGCCCTTCGAAGGGAGAGCGGTTCAGCCGCGTCTCGTATGCCGCGGTGCGATCGTGCATCGCGAGGACGGGGACCGCAACCGCGACGGTGTAGTTCACCCGTCGCGTCGCGACAGCGTCGCCCCCGCGGGTCGCGGTGAGCGTCACGTTCCGGACGGTGACGCGCATCGCGGTTCCGTTCGCGAGCGACGCGACCGAGACACGCTCGATGGCGGCCCGCGTGTCGTTCGAGGACTCGATCGCCGGGAGCGACGCGGTCGCGGTCACCCCGCCGGCGTCGGTTCGCGCGTCAGCCAGCGCCTCGGCGGCCGCCAGCGAGATCCGCAGCCGAAGCGCGTCTCGGAACGACCGATCGGGATCGAGCGCGCGC
This sequence comes from Halobaculum rarum, assembly GCF_040025155.1. NCBI lineage: Archaea > Methanobacteriati > Methanobacteriota > Halobacteria > Halobacteriales > Haloferacaceae > Halobaculum > Halobaculum rarum. Next base: position 222,343 of record NZ_CP157275.1, read on the forward strand.
CCCGCCGTTGTGTTCGCCGGCGTCGTCACGGGACGAAGAGCCGCCTCGCGTGCGGCGGCCGTCGCCGCGGCTCGGACCGCGGGCCTGCCGACCGATTCGGCGCGGTCGAGCGCGTCGTCCGCGGCGGTGTCGACGACGACCGGGCCGCGGAGCGCGAGCGTGTTCGCGTAGACGACGCTCCCGAGCAGGAGTACGACCCCGATCAACGCGAAGGGGACCAATGCCCTGTCACCGTCGTCCCCGCCGTCGGAGCCGCCGGACCCGCTGAATCCGCGGAGTCCGCCGCATCCGGAGACCCCGGCGAGCGCGGAGCTCTGACCGCTCCGTGCGCTCATACTGACCACGTCCTGACGACGACGGTCACGCGGTCCGGATCGCCCGTCCGGCATGCGTCGGCTACCTCAGCGGACGCCGAGGAACCGCCCTCCACATGTCGGTCCTCGAGCGCTGCCGCGAGCGCTCGGTTCGCCTCATGCGGTCCGCCACGGTCCAACGCGCCGACCGCGTCGACGCCGAGCGCCTCGCCGGCCCGACGGTACCGGTCCGTCACGGCCGTCGCCGCCGCGGGGTCGCCGCGTGCCGCTGCGGCGGTTCTGTCCGGCGGAAACAGCACAGCGATCGTCCGTGCGGCGACGCTTTCGGGGCCGTCGGTGCCCGCACGCTCGTGCTGGGTCGACTCCGACGACGGACCGACCGGAACGGTGAATCGGGCTGCGTGGACGGTCGCCGACGGCGGCGGCCGCGGTCCGATCCTGATCGCACCGCCGACTCGGAGTGCCCCGTCGGAGTCGTCGCATCCGAGCGGACGCCAGACAGCACGTACCCTCGTGTTCGAATCGATCGCGTCGGCGACCGTTCTGCGGACCGCCCGTCGGTAGTTCACGGCCGTCGGTGACGGCGTCGCGTCGGCGACCGTCGCCGACCGGACCGCGGCGCGCGCGAGGTGCTCGGCGAGCGTCGCGTGTGCGACCCGCCGTGCCTCCGGGGATGCGGACGCGGTCGTGCCGCCGGCCCCCGTCTTCGTCTCTGCGGGGACGAGCGTGTACTCGATCGCCGCCGTCGACGCGGCGAGCGTCTCCGCCGTCTCGCTGGCTCGCGACGACGACGCTCCGATGTCGCCGGCGGTGGTCGCCTCCGCGTCGGCGCCGACGAGTGTTCCGGCGGCGGCGCCGATCAGGAGGAGCGCGAGGCACACGTCGAGCAACGACCCGGTCATTCCCACACCGTGACGCGGAGTCGACCCGGCCGGACGCGGCCGGGAGCGAGTGCGACGCCGACGCGTCTGGTTGCGGTCGCCCGGTTCGAGACAGTTTCAGGCGGCTCCGGAGGGGCGGGTCCGACACGCCAGTGTCGACCCGCGACCCGCAGGGTGACGTTCGCGTGGCCGTCCGTCCGGACGGTCACGGAGCGGACCCGATCGAGGCGGCCGGGATCCGCGACCCCGCCGACCGTGATCGCGTCGTGGACGCGTTCCAGCGTCGGCTCGGCGGTCGGCTGTCGCTCGCCGACGCCGCCCAGTACGACCGTGTAGGCGGCGACACCGAGCGACAGCGCGAGCACCGCCGCCAGCGCGACGGTCGGCTCGGCGAACCCGCGCTCACGCGACGAGGACGAGCGTGACATCCGTCTCCCCCCACGAGACGTGTCGGGCGTGTAGCGTCCGGCCCGCGGTCCATTCGGCAGCCGACTCCGTTCGCGTCGGAGTTCCTTCTGCGCGTGCGGTCGCGACCGCGGCGCCGAACCCTCCGGGTGCTTCGAACGCTCTGTTCGGGTGATCGCCGAGCGCGATACCCGCGAGCGGGCCGTCGAGGTCCACGGGAACGACCGACTCCGTCCCGAAGGCGGCGAACGCGCTGCCGCCGCCTGAACGCAGCGAGACGCCGCGGGTCGTCACTCTGACCCGATCTGCTGTGATCCGATAGCGGGCGGTCGCCGGCGGGTCCGCGGCAGCGACCGTGTCGACGGTCGCGGCGGCGGAGACGGCGTCGGGCGGCGGTGCGGTCGGGAGTCCAGACACGACCCCCAGCGTGACCGCGCCGGCGACGGCGAGCCCGAGCCAGGCGTACCAGACGTCGAGAGGTGCGTCGATCATGTGCCGGGGTGGTCCCGTTCTCGTATTTGAACGCTCGGGGCGGAGTCAGCCGACGAGTATCGCGACGGCGGCGTGTCCGGCGACGAACGCACCGCTCGCGGTGACGAGCGCGAGGCCGACGCGGTAGCCGACGACCGTGCGGTCGAATCCGTGCTCCAGTCCCGTCGCGAGCACGGTCAGCGTCGCCGCCAGCGACAACACGTACACGCCGACGACCGGTCCGACGAGCGACGCCGAGAGCGCGGCGGCCTCCGCGGCGACCGCGTCGCCGGCGGTGTGTCCGACGGCGCCCGCGGTCGAGCCGATGTCACCGGCGGTCGAACCGATGCCGCCGCCGGGTCCGGAACCGCCGAACCCGCCGAGGTCGTCGAGACGCCCCGCCAGCGCGACCGTCGCGCCGCCGACGAGCGGGCCGAACAGCGCCGCCGTGTCGCGGAGCGTCCCCGTCACGGTCGCCAATTCTCGGCGCGCGGCGCGCTCGGCGGCCGCCAGCGCGTCCAGCCGGTCGCCGTGCGTCACCAGCGCGTCGCCGGCGGGCCGCCCCTCCGTCGCAGCCGCGGCGATCGCGGTCACCGCTCCGGCCGCTCGGCCGCCGGAACCGCGTGCGGGACCGAAGGGCGCACCGTCGCCGGCGAGCGCGCGCCCGACCGGGATGCCGAGGGCCGACCGCCGCCGGCTCGCCTCCGCGAGCGCGTCGGCTGTCGGCCCGGACAGCGAGGCCGCGACGACTGGGAGCGCCCGTTCGACGGCCTCGCCGTCGGCTACGCGGCGGCCCAGCAGCGCGAGGGCGTCGCTCAGCCCGCGGTCCCGCTCGTCGACCGTCCGCCGGACCTCCCGGCGCGGATGGAGGTGAACGCAGAGCCCGACCCCGCCGCCGCCGACGGCGAGCACCGGACTCGCCCACTCGCCGGCGACGATCGGGGCGGCAAACCAGCCCGCGGTAGCCGTCGCCGCGGCTGCAAGCAGTGCCGGTCCCCGCCGGTCGGGAACGTCCGGATGTGTCGCGTCGATCTGCGGGGCGGGTATCGCGACCGGGCGACGGAGCAGCAGCCGACCGGCGGCGACCGCGACCGCTACGGGCAACACCAGGTCGTACGTCACGACGAACGCCCGCGGCGGAACCGGTACACCCGCGGCGACCGCCGCCGGAAGCGTGCCGACGAGCGCGAGCGGGAGCAGCACCCCGAACGCGTACAGTCCGGTGACCGGCGCGCGGAGGTCGCCGGCGAACGACGCCGTCCGATCGCGCAGGTCGTCCTCGACGGCCGCGACCGCACGATCAAGCAGCCGAGTCCGATCGTTTCCCACGTCGGCGTCGACGGCCGCGAGCAGGAGCGCGACCGAGCGGTCGAGCGCCGGGAACCACTCCCGCCACTCCGCGGCGAACGCCGAGAGTCCGCCGTCGGCGGCGCCCGTGACGGCGGCGTGATCGGCGTGGTCGGCCAGGCTTCGGTGAAGTGGACCCGTCCCGGCGTTCGCGGCGAACCGTGCCGCCCGCTCCGGCACCGGCGCGAGCCGAAGCGACAGCGCCAGCGCGCTCGCGACGGTCGCCGCGTCCCCGACCGCGCGGGTTCTGGCGACCGCCGCCGCGAGCACCGGCGCGCGGCAGATCCCCGAGAACGCGACCCAGCCGACCGTCACCGCGGTCACGGACGCGAACGGAGCCGCAAGCGACGGGGCTACCGCTCCGCCGAGAAGGGCCCATCCGAGCACGACGACGAACGCACACGTCCCGACGAGCGCGCTCACGGTCGCGGCTGCGGCCGTGACCTGTTCGGCGTCGACGGACAGGTCGAGGAACGCACACGCCCGGAGGAGTTCCTCGTCCGGGGCGACCCAGTCGGCGTACCGCTCCGGCCACGCGCGGGCGGCCGTCGCGAGCGCGCGCTGAACGATCCTCCATCCAACGGTCGTCAATTCGTCGCGATCCCCGGGGCGGCTCCGTCCGGGCATCCACTCCCACCCTGTTGGCCACCTCCAGCCCGCCAGCCACTCTCGTCCGATCATCGATCCGAGGTCGCGTCGACCCCGCTCACGCCAGTCCTGTCGACGTCCGCGAGGGAACCGATCGCCCGTTCGCGGCGACCGAGCGCGTCACGAACGTCGGCGTACGACTCGCCGGGGCCGGCGAGGCCGGCCACGACAGTGCTCTCGCCGCGGTCGATCACACCTGTCGAGATACCGTCGCCGCCGCGCTCGACGACCCTCACGAGGTCGTCGGGCGAGGAGCCGCGGACCTCCTCGACCGACGCCAGCGCTCGGTCCGGCCCGAGCGTCACGACGAGATCCGTCGCGGCGAACGACGACGCCGGCACGTCGAGGTCGGAGACGACCCGCTCGCGAACCGCCTCGCCGCCGGTCCCATGGATCGTCCCGAGGACGGCGTCGCTGGCGGCGCCGACGCGCATCGCCTCGTACAGCGCCCGCGCCTCCCGACCGCGGACCTCGCCGACGACCAGCGCGCCCTCTCCGAGTCGGAGGGCGGTCCGAACCGCGTCTGTCGGCGTGAGCGCGTCGTCTCGGTCGGTCCCGGCGTGCAACGGCTGCACGTCACGACCGGCCTCGCGGATCGCCCCGACCGGGAGCTCGGGCGTGTCCTCGATCAGGACTGTCCGGGCATCGACCGGGACCTCCATGCACAACGCGCCGAGCAGCGAGGTCTTGCCCGCTCCGCGGGGGCCGGCGACGAGGATCGCGGCGCCGCGCTCGACCGCGACCGACAGGAGTCCGGCGGTTCGTGGCGAGAGCGACCCGACCGAGACGAGCCGGGGGAGCGTCCACGGGTCGTCGCCGCGCCGTCGGAAGGCGAACCCGCGGCCGTCGCTCGCGGGATCGGTGACCGCCGCGACGCGAACGTCGCCGAGGGCGGCGTCGGTCGTCGGCGACGCCCGCGAGAACGCCCGCCCGCTGGCCGCGCGGACTCTGGACGCCAACGCGTCGAGGTCGTCGTGCGAGAGCCGGACGTTGGTCGTCATCGTCTCGTCGTCGACGACCGCTCGGACCGTCCCGTCGGCCGCGGGCGCCGACAGGAACGCGTCGGTCACACGGTCGTCGGCGAACAGCTCGTCCAGCACGCCGAGCCCGCAGGTGTGACGACGCAGCGCCGCGGCCAGGGAGTCTATCGGAAGCGGCACCGGAGGGTCTCCGACTTCACCCGCGTCAGACGCTCGATCGGAGACGGCGTGACGGACGGCACGGCGATGAGAGCGCGGCCCGTGTGCCACAGACCCGTCGGCGAGTACGTTGGCGGCCGCCGCCAGCACGTCCAGCGCGTCCGCCGAGAACGTTCGCTCCACGGGCGTGAGGTGATAGTTCGGAACGTCGTCGGACCGGTCGTACACGGTCGCGCTTGCGCCCGTCGGGAGGTCCCGAGTCTCGCGCAGCACGGCGTCGGACGGAGGCGCGGGGCGGGTCCGTCCAAGCGCCGCCGTCGAGGCGACACTCGGGGAAAGCGAGATCTCGGCTCTCTCGCGGTCGCCACACGCGTCGGCCCACGCCGTGAACCCCGTCTCGGCGGCGAGTCGAGCGATCGGTCCGGCTCGCCCGACCGCCTCGCGGGCGACCGCGACGGGATCCGCGGCGACGCGTTCGGCCAGGGCCGGCTCGCGTCCCTCGACCGCGTCCGCGAACCGGCCGGCCGAAAGCAGAAGCGCGGCCGCCTCGTCCTCGTAGAACCGATCGAGTCCGCCGGATCGAACGCGAACGAGGCCGGCGTCCCGGTCGGCGAGCGCGTCGATCACCGTTGCTCTGCACGCCGGATCCGTCGACAGATCGCCTCCCGAACACGCCGATGCGTCGACGCGAAGCACCGTCGAGTCGCTCAGTGAGCCGGGATCGGGACTCGACTCGTGCCCGTGATCCGAGCTGTGACCGTGCTCCGACCCGTGACCGAGACCCGACCGGGTGTCGGATTCGGCGGTACAGCGGCAGCCACCCCCGTCCCGTTCCCGGCCGTCAGCGCCTCGCCGGTCGCCGACGCGGTCGCGGAGGTCGTCGATGAGTCGCATGGCCGGGCTGGTTCCGTTCCGGTACTTGAACCTGCGCTCGGGTTGGGCGGGGAAAGCAGTCGGAGCCGAACGCGACGCGTTGGTCCTCGGGCCCCCGAACCAACCGGGACCAGCGCGAGGGACACGCGCCGGCGCCCGTCGAGCGCGATCCCTCCGTTCGGGAGGTCGTACGGCGCTGAGAGTACTGCCCGTGACGGGGCGGCGTCGCCGACGGCGTAGACAAGGACCGCCATTCCCCGCTCGTCACCCGGACACAGCGACAGCGATCGAACCGGCGCGGTCGCGACCGACCCGCCGGGAACCGAGATCGACACGACGCGGCGTGCGGTCGGCGCCGATCCGAGGGACGGTCGACGTTCCGGCTCGCCGGCGAGCGTCGACAGCGCCGCGCGGTCGATCCGGTCGGGGACACGCTCGACCGCGGCCGTCGTGTGCTCGACCCGAGCGGTCTCGACCGCCGGGAGTGCAGCCGAAAGGAGTGCCGACGCCACCGCGACCGCGACGACCACGCGGATCACAGCGCGTCGCGCAGCCGCTCGACGAGCGGCCCGTCGTCGTCGGGCTCGCCCGCTCCGTCTGTGGAATCGCTCGTCACATCTCCGACCACGTCGGCCGGATTCGCCGTCCCGTCGATCGCCGGTCGGCCCGCAGCCGGTCGTGTCTGCTCCGAACAGGTTTGATCCGGCCGCTCTTCTGCCGGTTCCTCCCGTGTCGCAGCGAGCGCCCGGTCGGCGCGTCGCTCGACGCGCTCGTTGACCGCGCGTATCGACCCGACGTAGCCGCGCAGCGCCTGTGTGGCCGATTCGAGTTCGGCGACGCGGGCCTCGAGATCGTCGAGCCGTGTGGACGCGCGTTGCAGCTCCGCTGTGGCTTCGGCGGCGTCGGCGAGGTCGGTCAGGTCGGCATCAGTGCCGTCCGTACACGCCCGTTCGACGGCGGCGATCCTGGATCGGAGGTCTTCGACCGTGGCCGTCGTGCCGGCGGAATCGGTGTCTGTGTCCGTCTGCCGTCCGTCTTCGGGGGAGAGTCGGTCCGAGGTATCGCGGGACATGCGGGAGCTAGCCGCGCGTTCGTATTTGAAGTTCGAGGCCGGCAGGATCCGTACGGGTGGAGAGCGAAATTCGGGGGCAGCGCCCGCAACGATGGGGGAGCTCGCGATGCCGCGGCCGCGTCACTCCGGCCGTGGGAAGATTCAAGCGCCGGGCTGAACGAACTGCGTGCGTATGAAGACGGTCCTCATCGGCGTCGGCCAGGCCGGCGGCAAGGTCACCTCCTCGTTGGTCGAGTTCGACCACGACATGGGATTCGACTCGGTTCGGGGGGCGCTCGCGGTCAACAGCGCCACGGCGGACCTCCAGTCGCTCCCGATCGACACGGTCCTCGTGGGACAGGACCGCGTGAAGGGACACGGGGTGGGCGGCGACAACGAGCTCGGTGCCGAGGTGATGCAGGCGGACGCGGGCGAGGTCATGTCCGCGCTCGACGGCCGTATCACCGCCGAGGCGGAGGCGATCGTCGTGGTCGCCGGGCTCGGCGGCGGGACGGGATCCGGCGGCGCGCCGGTGCTCGCGAAGGAGCTCAAGCGAGTATACGACGTGCCCGTCTACGCCATCGGCATCCTCCCCGGGCGCGGCGAGGGCGCGATGTACCAAGTGAACGCCGGGCGCTCGCTGAAGACGCTCGCCCGCGAGGCCGACTCGACGATCCTCATCGACAACGACGCGTGGCACTCCTCGGGCGAGAGCCTGGAGGAGGGGTTCGACAGCATCAACCGGTCCATCGCTCGCCGGGTCGGTCTGCTGTTCGCCTCCGGCGAGAACGTCGAGGGTGTCGGCGAGTCGGTCGTCGATACCTCGGAGGTGATCAACACGCTCCGCTCGGGCGGGATCGCCGCGCTCGGCTACGCCAGCGCCGAGGCGGACGACGACCCGGACACGAACATCAACGTCGTCACGAGCGTCACCCGGAACGCGCTGCTCACGGGGACCAGCCTCCCGAACGCGACGGAGGCGGACGCCGCGCTGCTCGTCGTCGCCGGCAAGCCCGAGCGCATCTCCCGCAAGGGCGTCGAGCGCGCCCGCAAGTGGCTCGAGGAGGAGACCGGCTCGATGCAGGTGCGCGGCGGCGATTTCCCGCTCGACTCCGACCGCCTCGCCGCGCTGATCGTGCTCGGCGGCGTCGAACGGTCCCCCCGGCTGGAGGAGTTCATGCAGCGGGCGAAAGCGGCCCGTGAGGAGGCGCAACGGCAGAGTGAGGAGACCGACGAGGCCGATAAGCTGTTCCAGAACGACGACCTCGACGGGTTGATGTGAGACGATCCGGTCAGCGACGGGAGCGTTCCGGGGCGCGGTCCGGCGAGGCCTCGGCCGATCGCCCGGCGTCCGCACGGGGTCGGTCCGCATCGAGGACGGTCTCCATCCGCTCCTCGAACTCGCCGCGGTCGATCTCGCCGGTCGCGTACTGTCGTTGTAGCGCCGTCACCGGGTCCATCTCGGTTCCATCGGCGGCGTCTGCGGGGCGCTCGCCGGGGCGTCCCGCGTCCGGGGCCAGCAACGCTGCCGCCGCGAACGCCGGCGCGAGGAGCGTTACCGCGGCGAACACCACGACGAACAGGTCGTAGACCGGTCCGCTCTTGACGCCGGAGACCACGGCGACGGTCGCATACAGCGCCAGCACTGCCGCGAGCGACGCCGTCGCGGCGACCAGTCGTCGCCGCCGGCGGTCGTCCGGAGTGACTCGTACGAGGAGGGTCGATCCGATCGCGTTCGGTGGAGGGCTCACGACTCTTGGCGCGTCGCATCGGAACTTAATGCTAGTCCCATCGAGTCGGACTCGACCGCGCGTTCTAAGTGCGATCGCTACCCAGATCCGTCGATGACACGCGGACCCGACTGGCTCACATTCCGTCGGTACGCAGCGTTCACGACCGGGATGGCGCTCACGCTCATCTCGCTCGGGATCTATACCGCCGCGACCGGCGCCGGATTGGCGTGTGCCCAACAGTGGCCGTTGTGTGACGGAGGCGTGCTCCCGCAGTCGATCCCCTCGTTCATCGAGTGGTTCCACCGGCTGTGGGCGATGATAACCGGGATCTTCATCCTCGGCGCGGCCGTGTGGACGTGGCTCGAACGAGGTACGGTGTCGACCCGTGGCCGATACGCCGTGACCCTCGCGACGGTGCTCACGCCGATGCAGGCGATCTTCGGCGCGATCACCGTGACGCTCAACGGCGCGCTGCCGGGCGGCTACTCCGCGCCGGTACACGCGGCACACTTCCTCACCGGCTTCTCGATCTTCGCGCTGCTGTCATACGCGACGCTGCTCGCGTACGACGGGCGCTTCTCGCGCGACGCCCTCTCCCGGAGCCGCCTCGCCGTCGGCGTCGGGCTGGTCGGGCTGCTCCTCGCGTGGGTGTTCGCACGGATCGATCCGGTGTCGTCGTACAGTCCCCCCGAGCAGGCAGTCTTCTTCGCCGTGTCGCTGTCGGCGTTCGCGGGACTGCTGGCGGCGACGCGCTGGCTCGGCGAGCTGGACGAACTGATCCCGCGTGCCGCGACCGGCACCGCGGGCGCGCTGCTGTTCGTCGGAATGGTGCTGGGTCGCGACCTCGTCGTGTATTCGGCGGGCGTGCGGTTCGTGAACTGGCTCGTGATCGCGGCCGCGGTAGCACTGACTGCGGGCGCGGCGTGGGTGCTGCGCGGCGTCGAACCGGACGTTTCCGAACCCGTCTACGGGTCGACGGACGACTGATCGGACGCTCGGCACCGCCACACGGTCGGACGCTTGGCAATTCTTACCTGGTCGGAATCCACCGAAGGGGACTAATATACAGCGGGAGGAATCACATCTTGATATGGACAGACGAACCTACCTCAAGTCCGCGGGCGCGACCGGCGCGGCGCTCACGGCCGCCGGCTGTCTCGGCGGCGGCGGCGACGGCCAGGAGACCATCCAGATCGGTTCGGACATCCCGTACCGTCCCTTCGAGTACGAGACGACGGAGGGCGAACTGGTCGGCTTCGACGTCGACATCGCGGAGGCGGTGTTCGCCGAGGAGCTCGGCTACGACTACGAGTTCGTGAACAACTCCTTCGACACGATCATTCCGTCGCTGAACAACGAGAACTTCCGGGTGATCATGTCCGCGATGACGATCAACGACGAGCGCGCCGAGCAGGTCGACTTCTCGGACCCGTACTTCACGGCGTATCAGACGATCGTCGTCCGGGAGGACTCCGACATCACCTCGACGGAGGACATGCGCGGCGTCCGCGTCGGCGTTCAGAAGGGGACGACCGGCGCCGCCGCCGCCCAGACCCTCAAGGAGGATCTGGACGGCGAGTTGACTATCAACGAGTACGACCAGATCCCCGACGCGTTCAGTGCCCTGCTCAACAACCAGGTCGGGGCGGTCATCAACGATAACACCGTCAGCGCCGAGTTCGTCAACGGCGAGGGCGAGGGCCAGGTCCGGTTCGTCGAGGGCGAGGGCGTCGCCGCCGAGGAGGGAGAGAACGCGCCGCCGTACCTCACGCTCACCGTCGAGAACTACGGGATCGCCTTCCGCCAGGACGACGACGAGTTCCGCGAGGAGGTCAACGGCGCGCTCGCGACGATCCGAGAGGACGGCACCTACGACGAGATCTACAGCGAGTACTTCGCCGGGTAATCGATGGCGACCGACACCGGGCGCACGGCCGATCGCGATCAAGGCTTCCTCGAACAGCTGAACGACCAAGCGTTCCGTCGTCTGGGTGTCGCCGGCACCTCGCTGTTCGCGCTCGGGGTCGCGCTGTTCATCGGCTACATCCTGTTGGTTCGCGTCGACTACGCGCTGCTCGTCGAGATCATCTACCCGCAGTTCACGTTCGCGTTCCTGCGGGTGATCGGGATCGTCGTAATCAGCAGCGTGCTCTCGGTGATCGCGGGCGTCATTGTCGGACTCGCGCGCGTGTCCCGAACGCGGGTGACCAGTTCGATCGCGAAGAGCTACATCGAGTTCTTCCGCGGGACGCCCCTGTTGTTCCAGCTGTTCGTCATCTACATCGGCGTCCCGCAGCTGTGGAGCGGAAGCTTCCCGCTCCAGCAGTTCAACTACTACGCCGCGGTCATCGGGCTGACGCTCAATCACGCCGCGTACGTCGGCGAGGCGCTCCGCGGCGGCATCGAGTCGATCCCGGACGGCCAGATGGAGGCCTCGCGCTCGCTGGGCCTGTCGTACATCCAGTCGATGCGCGAGGTCATCCTCCCGCAGGCGTGGCGCAACTCGCTGGCGGCGATCGGCAACGACCAGGTGATCCTCGTGAAGGACACCTCGCTGCTGACGGTGCTGGCGATCCCGGAACTCCTCTCGGCGTTCCGCCAGATCAACTCGGCGACGTTCGACGCGTGGACGCCGATCGTCCTCGTCGCGATCGCGTACCTCATGATCACCATCCCGCTCGGAAAGGTGATCCGGACGCTGGAGGACCGTGCCGACCCCGCGACGCACGGGGGTGACGACTGATGGCACTCCTCGAGTTCGAGGGGGTGAACAAGTACTTCGGCGAGACGCACGTCCTGAAGGACATTGATCTCGAAGTCGAAGAGCAGGAGGTGGCCGTCGTCATCGGCCCCTCCGGATCCGGGAAGTCGACGCTCCTGCGGTGTACGAACCGTCTGGAGGAGATCCAGTCGGGGGAGATCCGCCTCGGCGGCGTGCCGCTCACCGACCCGGACGCCGACATCAACGAACTCCGCCAGCGCATCGGGATGGTGTTCCAGTCGTTCAACCTCTTCCCGCACAAGACGGCGCTGGAGAACGTCGCGCTCGCGCCCAAGCGGGTGAAGCGTGTACCGGAGGAGAAGGCCAACCAAAACGCGCGCGACCTGCTGGAACGGGTGGGTCTCGGCGCCCAGACCGACTCGTACCCGAACGAGCTCTCCGGCGGCCAGCAACAGCGGGTCGCCATCGCCCGCGCGCTCGCGATGGATCCCGACGTGATGCTGTTCGACGAGGTGACGAGCGCGCTCGACCCCGAGCTGGTCGGGGAGGTGCTGGAGGTCATGCGCGATCTGGCCGAGGAGGGGATGACGATGATGGTCGTCACCCACGAGATGGGCTTCGCCCGCGAGGTCGCCGACACGATCACGCTCATGTCGGAGGGGCGGGTGGTCGAGCGGACACCGCCCGAGCAGTTCTTCGACCAGCCGACGACCGAGCGCGGTCAGCAGTTCCTCTCGAAGCTGCTCTAACGGCGGCGCCCGCGCTCCGTTCACCTCTCCCGCCTCAGAACGTCAACACTTCGACTCCTTCCGTCTCGTAGTCGGTCATCGCCGCCAGTCGCTCCGGCACCTCGTCCAACCCGACCTCGCGCCCGACGAGCACGCTCGGGTCGAGATCGCCGGCCTCCAACAGCCCGAGCAGCTCGTCGTAGCGCGTCGGCGGCATCCCGCGCGAGCCGAGGAAATCGACCTCCCAGCGGCTCATCGCGTCCGTCGGCAGCGACACCTCTCCCTTCTCGGCGTCGGTGGTCAGTCCGACCTGGACGTGGGTGCCACGCTCGCGGAGGCAGGCGACGGAGTTGCGACACGTCTCCGCCCGGCCGAGCGCGTCGAGCGAGACGTGCGCGCCCCGTCCCATGATCGATTCGATCGCGTCCGGTACGTCCACCTCGTCGCCGCGAACGGTCTCGTCGGCGCCCGCCGCCGTCGCCCGCGAGAGCGCGTCGTCGTCCACGTCGACGGCGATCACACGGGCGCCGAGCGCGTCGGCGACCTGCACCGCGGAGAGCCCGACGCCGCCGCAGCCGTGGACGGCGACCCACTCGCCGGCGCCGACGACCGCACGGTGTTCAAGCGCGTGGTACGCCGTCATGAACCGACAGCCGAGCGCGGCCACGTCGCGGGGCGCGATGCCATCGGGCAGGCGCATGGCGTTGTAGTCGGCGTGCGGGAGGTGGACCCGCTCGGCGAACGCGCCCGGCGCCGCGCGCTCGAAGCCGAGCGCGCGACCGTCGAGACAGGTGTTCCCGTGGCCGTTCACACACTCGGGACAGGCGCCGCAGCCGAGGTTGAACGGGACGGCGACGCGGTCGCCCTCCTCGACGGAGGAGACGCGCTCCCCGACCGCGACGACGGTGCCCGCGGGCTCGTGACCGAGCACGTAATCGAGGGGAACCTGGTCGTCGGCCCACTCGCCGTGGCCCATCCAGGCGTGCCAGTCGGAGCGGCAGATGCCGCACGCCTCGACGTCGACGACGACGCCGTGGGGTTCCAGCTCCGGTTCGGGTACGTCGGTCACGTCGAGCGGTTCGCCGTACTCGCGCAACACTGCTGCGTCCATACGACGACCACCGGGGCGGGCGGCTAAAACCCGACGCCCGCTCAGAACGACGGGAGCACGGCCGACTCGTAGAAGTCGAGGCACTCCTCCTGTTCGTCGCCGATCTGGTGGACGTACACGCGGTCGAACCCCTCGTCGAGACAGGACTGGATGCTCTCGATGTGGTCGTCCGCGTCGGGCGAGGTGACGATGCTCCCCTCGCGGATGTCGTCCTCGTCGACCAATCGGCTGGCCTGCTCGAAGTGGACCGGAGTCGGGAGCAACTGGTTCAACTCGCCGGGGAGCGCCGACTGCCGCCAGTTCTCGTGGGCGGTCGACACCGCCTCGTCCTCGGAGTCGGCGTAGCAGACGGAGACCTGCGTGAGCGCGGGCCCGTCGGGACCCCCGGCCTCGCGGTACGCGTCGAGGAGGTCCCCCTGCGGTCCGACGGTCCAGAAGCCGTCGGCGTGGTCCGCGCCGCGCTTCGCCGCCCTCTCACCGAACGCGGAGACGCAGATGTCGGGCGGGGTGTCGGGAACCGTGTACAGTTTGGCGTTCTCGACGGTGAAGTGCTCGCCGTGGTGGCTGACGGGCTCGCCCGTCAGGAGCCGCCTGATAACCTCGATCGACTCGACGAGCATCTCCATGCGCACCTCGTGTTCGGGCCAGCCGCGACCGGTGACGTGTTCGTTGAGGTTCTCGCCCGTTCCGACGCCGAAGTAGAGATCGCGGTCGGGCGCCAGTTCGGCGGCTGTCGCGACTGCCTGCGCCGTGATCACCGGGTGCATCCGGAAGGCGGGCGCGGAGACGCCGACGCCGAGGTCGACGTCCTCGGTGGCCTCCGCGACCGCGCCGAGCGTCCCCCAGACGAACGGCGACTCCCCCTGCTCGGGGAGCCACGGGTGGACGTGGTCGGACGCGGAGACGAACTCGAAGCCCGTGTCCTCGGCGCCGCGGGCGATGTCGACCAGTTCGGTCGGGCCGAACTCCTCGCTCGAGAGCGTGTACCCGATGGCTGAGTGGGACATGGTGAACGGGATGGGCGCGACGACGCCCGTACGTGACCCGATTCTCGCGGCGTTCGTGTAAAGGTAGTTACCGGACCCGTCGGACGAGAATCCGGGGACGACCGTGGCCGCGCGGGGTCACATGAAGTCCGACAGCCCCGACTGCCCCTCGTCGTCCTCGGCCTCGGCCGGGTCGGCGTCGCGGGCGGATCCGTCCGCCTCGGTGTCGGCTGCGACCCCGTCGTCCGTGGCTCCGTCGTCCGTGGCCCCGTCGGTTGCGGTCCCGTCGTTCGCGGCCGCAGCGGCGAGGCTCGCCTGTCCGTCGTCGGTGTCGCCGGCGCCGGCGGACTCGTCCCCGTCCGGCTCCGACGCCTCGGCCTCGGCGCTCGGTGCGACGCCCGCGAACGCGCCGCCGGAGTGCTCCTCCATGCGTTCTGTCCGCAGGTTCTCGGCGTCCTCGACGATCGACTGGACCTTGTTCGTCGTCTCGCCGGACCCCGTGACGAGGGAGACGTGCTCCTCCTCGAACTCGTAGGCGGCGGCCATCTCGACCGTCAGCTCCCGGGGTTTGCAGTGGTGCGTCATCGCCTGGAGGTACGGCAGGACGGCGCGGCGGGCCGTGTCCATCGAGAAGCCGCCGCGCTCGGCGATGGCGCGGACGACCTCGTTGCTCGTGTTCGACGTGGAGTGGTAGAACTGCGGGCGGCCCCAACGCGTCCATCCGCCTTTCGTCTCGTCGCGGGCGGCAGCGACGCCCGCCGAGAGGTTGTCGCCGGCGTAGCGCCAGTACGAGTAGTTCTGGCTGGCCCACACGCGGCCGAGCCACACGTCGGCGTCGGCGAGATAGTCGTACGCGCGAGTCGCCTCCTCCGTGTCGTACACCTTCAGCATGTTGTCCTCGATCCACTTCGTCAGGTCGTCCGGGGTTTCGTCCACGTCGTAGCTGGCTTGCAGCGCCTCCTGTGCGGACTCGCCCTCCTTGAGCACCAGATCGAGGAACGGGAAGATCCCCATCGAACGGTCACGGTCGCCCGTGATCACGTCCTCCAGCGAGAGGCGATCTCTGCCGTCGGCGACGGCCTGTAGATCGTTGACGGCGCCGCGGAGGTCGCCGTTGTTGCGCTCGGCGATGCGGTCGAGCGCGTCCGAATCGAACTCGATCTCCTCCTTGCGGCAGATGTCCCGGAGGACGGGCACGATCGAGCGCGTACCCACGTCGCGGAACTCGATGTCCCGGGTCGCGTTGCGCAGCCCGCGGCTCATCTCGTAGTACTCGTTGGCGATGAGGATCACGGGCTGGCCGGCGCTTTTCACCAGCTCCGTCACCGCGCCCTTGCCGCCGCGGTCGTAGTTGCCGTGAATGTTGTCGGCCTCGTCGAGGATGACGAGTTGGCGACCGCCGGTGTCGTCGCCGCCGGAGGAGCCGCTGAGCGTCGCGTTGTTCGCCGCGCGTCCGGCGTACCGCTCGATCACGTCGGCGGTGCGCTGGTCGGAGGCGTTCAGTTCGACGGTCTCCCAGCCCATGTCCGCCGCCAGCGCGTGCGCCGCGGAGGTCTTTCCGACCCCCGGCGACCCGTGGACGACGAGCGCCTCACGGTGGTCGTCCCACGTGTCGGCCCACTCGCGGACCCCCTTCACCGCCTTGTCGTTGCCCCGGAGCTCCGAGAGCGAGGATGGGCGGTACCGCTCCGTCCAGTCGGTCATTACCGGAGGGAGGAGCGAGCCGCGTTTAGTGGTTGTGGACGGGGGCGGACCACGCCGGCGACCGCCTCACGGGGGACCGCCCGACGAGGCCGTTTTCGGTATCAGCCGTGATTCTCCCGGCGACGTGATTAAGTATCGAACCGGAAGACTCCCGATAACTCGGGCGCGTCGCTGGGGGTCCCGACAGTCGGAGATCCATGACAGCGACACCACAGCAGGACGCGCCCTCCCGCGACAGAGCCGTCACACCGGTGATCGCGACCGTGACGATGGTCGCGATCACAGTCGTGCTCGCGGCCGTGCTCGGCGCCGCGATGCTCGGCCTCCCGGGGGGACTCGGCGCCGGTCCCCCATCGCTGTCGGTCGACTTCACCTACCGGACGGTCGGCAACGACTACGAGGTGGCCGCCAGCATCCACGGCGGGGAGACCGTCACCAAGGAGAACACGGGCAACTTGACGCTCGTCGCCGACAGCGGTCACGAGCACGCCGCGTTGAAGACGCGCTACCCGCTCACCGGCGGCGACAGCATCATGCTCTCCGAGGAGACGGATGGCCCGGTTCCATCGGGAACCGACGTTCGGCTGGTCTGGACCGACCCCGACGGGCGGGCCTCCGTCGTGCTCGCTCGCGGCCGGACGCCGTTTTGAGGGCGCGACGGCGGGAGGAGCGGCTCGCTTCCGTCGCCGACAACCACGGCCCGCAGGGTTTTCGAGCGCCGGCGCGCAACCGCACCTATGAGCGAGGATCTCGGGACGCCCGTGCTCGACAATCACCTCCACCTCGACCCCGAGCACGGCCGCGGCATGGCCGCAGTCGACGACTTCGCCCGACTCGGCGGCACGCACCTGATCGTCGTCAACAAGCCCTCGTGGCACCTCGGTCCGATCCCGTCCGACGCCGCGGACTTCCGCCCCGTGTTCGAGGCGACGGTCGACGCGGTCAGCGAGGCGAGCGAGCGACTCCGCGGCCGCGCGTGGGCCGTCCTCGGGGTCCACCCGGGACTGATCTCCCGGCTCGTCGACGACGAGGGGTACGACACGCAAGCGGCGCGCGATCTGCTGTGTGAGGGACTGTCCGTCGCCGCGGAGTTCGTCGCCGACGGCCGCGCGCTGGGGCTGAAGTCCGGGCGCCCGCACTACGACGTGTCCGACGCGGTGTGGGCGGCATCGAACGACGTGATGTGCCGGGCGTTCGAGCACGGCGCCGAGTTGGACTGCGCGGTGCAGCTCCACACCGAGGCGAGCGAGGACCTCACCGAGATCGCCGAGTGGGCCGCCGACGCCGGGATGGATCCCGAACACGTCGTGAAGCACTACGCGTCCGGGACGCTCGCGGGACCGACGCCGAGCGTAATGAGCGAGAAGGACTGGCTGCGGACTGCCGCCGAGCGCGGGGAGCCGTTCCTGATGGAGACGGACTTCGTCGACGACCCCGAGAAACCGGGGATGGTGCTGGGGCCGAAAACGGTGCCGCGGCGCGTCCGCTGGCTGTTGGAGGAGGGGTACGAGGACGCGATGTGGACCGCGCACGTGGAGACGCCGCGAGCGGTGTACGACATCGACACCGAGGCGACGCTGTCGGGCGGGAACTCGGAATCCGCGTGAGCGAGGGATACTCGGAGTCCGCGTGAGCGAGGGATACTCGGAGTCCGCGTGAGCGACAGTGCGCATCAGCGATCTGAACTGTCCGCGGGCGACGCGGGACGGTACGCCGCCGGGCAGGTCGCGACCCGCATCAGGCAATAACAACCGACATCGGTGCTTGAGAGTGACACGGGAGATCGGCGAGAAACCACCGACTCGACCGCGATCGCCGGGCGTTCGGGGAGAAGAAAGGCCTATCAACACAGGCCGAAACCGTGTGTGTATGAGCGAACCCGAGGAGACGTTCTACACCGCCGACCGGTGGCAGAACTGGCTCGACCGCGTTGCGGAGGAGGACCTCGATCCGGAAAACGAGGACTCCGCCCGACTGCTGCTCAATCTTCAAGACGACACCGCGATCGCGGTCGTGAAGATCCTCGCGGCCTACGACGACGACCAGCTGAGCGAGGACGAGGCGACCGACGAGATCGCCGACATCCGCGACATCGTGCTCGCCGACGTGGACATCGCCGACGAGGAGAAGGCGATGTTGATCGACGGCGTCCAGACGAGCCTGGTGTGCGTGTTCTACGCCGCCGAGGAGTACGTTGTCGGCGGCCCCGCCGACGAAGGAACCGTCGCGGAGTACGTCGAGGCCGCCGCGGCCGCGGAGGCCGAGGAGGACGTCGACGCCGCGCTCGGCTACCTCGTCCAGGCCGGCACGCGCATCATCGACGGCGACGAACTGCCGATGGACCTCGTCGAGGACCTCGAGTACGGCTTCGTCTCCGAGTGGGTCAACGGGCTCGACTCGCTGCAGTCGGCGATGGCCGACCCAGAGGTCGTCGAGGAAGACGGGTAGATCGGCGGTCGCGTCTTCGCGCGTCTCGTGTCGATAGGTGTACCCCGGTTAGCGACGGTCGCTGAACGGCATCGTGTCTCGATCGGACTGCGACCGACACGATGTCGATTGGCAGTTGTCTCCGGTGGCCTGCTGTCGCACGGGCCGGTCATCGCGGTCAAGAATTCGACGATCGACGTATTCGACCATCGACAGACCTACAATCCAGTTCTCCATACCCCCACCTATGACAGCTGTCGGCATCGACGCGATCGAGATCTGGACGGGGAAGCTCCAACTGGACCTCCCCGGAACGTTCGCGCCGGCGAAGGGTGAAGAGCCCGACAAGTACACGAAAGGGCTCGGACTCGAGACGTCCTCGTTTCCGGACGCCTACGAGGACATCGTCACGATGGGCGCGAACGCGGCCAAGCGCCTGATCGACCGAAAAGAGCTCGACCCGCAGGACATCGGGCGCATCGACGTGGCGACGGAGTCTGCGTTCGACAACTCCAAGCCCGTCTCGACGTACATCGCGGGCTGCCTCGAACAGGTGTACGACGGCGACTTCCACCACGCGAACAAGGGCGAGCGGAAGTTCGCGTGTCTCGCGGGCACGCAAGCGATCGACGACGCGTACAACTGGATCAAGGCGGGGCGCAACCGCGGTCGCTCGGCGCTGGTCATCGCCACCGACACCGCGCTGTACGCCCGCGGCGACCCCGGCGAGGCGACCCAGGGCGCCGGCGCGGTCGCGATGCTCATCAACGAGAACCCGTCGGTCGTCGAACTCTCGACCGAGCAGGGGTACGGCAGCGCCGACGAGACGGACTTCCTGAAGCCGAACCAGCAGTTCCCATCGGTCGACGGCAAGCGCTCGATGCAGGTGTATCTCGCTCGCATGCGCGAGGCGCTGACGGACTTCGAGTCGGTCGCGTGGGACGCCCACCCCGACGACTTCGCGTACGTCCCGTTCCACACGCCGTTCCCGGGGATGGTCCGCAAGGCGGGCCTGCTCGGCTACCGGCATATGATCCGCGACACGGAGATCGAAGACGCGCTGGAGGGTCGCATCGGCCGCCAGCCCCGCGAGGAGGACTTCGACGACTGGGAGGCGTACGAGGAAGCCATCCGCGCGTACATGGACGACCTCAAGGAGACCGATGAGTACCAGAGCTGGTACGCCGACACCATCGATCCCACGCTCGACATCGCCCGGCGCGTCGGTAACTGGTACACCGGCTCGGTCCACGTCGCCCGCGCGTCCGCGCTGCGACGCGCCGCCGAGAACGACATCGACCTCGCGGGGAAGAAGCTCCTCGTCGCGTCGTACGGCTCCGGCGCGCAGGCGGAGATCCACGCCGAGACGGTCGTCGACGGCTGGCGCGAAGAGATCGAGGCGGCGAACGTCGAGGACCAACTCCAGCGGCGCTACGACCTCTCGTACGAGGAGTACGAGGGCGTCCACGATCGCCACAACCACGACATGGACGTGGAAATGGAGGAGTTCACGCAGCCGGATGGAGAGTTCGTCTTCACCGGCTGGGGCCGCATGAGCGAGCGGAAGTACGATTACGTCGAGTAGACGGCCCTTCACCGTCGGTGTACGACGCTCTCCCGTCGATGCGCGGGTCGCGCATTCGGGTGCAACGGCTTTACCCGAGGACGGCGTTCGTAACGCATGAGCGACACATCTACCGCAGAACCGTCCGCCGACGCGACACCCAAGCCCCGCAGCGTCGCCGCCCACGACTTCCCCGACGAACTCCGAGCGGCCGTCGCCGAGTCGGACCTGGTACTCGTCGACTTCTACACGAACGGCTGTTCGATCTGTCGGAGCATCGAGCCCGTCCTGGGCGGCGTCGCCCGGAACGCGAACGTGCCGATCCTGCTCGTGAATCCCCGAGATGACCCGCCGCTGGTGAGCGAGCACACGATCCGCTCGGTGCCGACGCTCGCGCTGTTCAACGCGGGCGACGACGGCGAACCGGTCGAGGTCGACCGCCTCGCCGAGGGGTTCGTCGGCGCCGACGAACTCGTCGAGTTCGTCGAGTCACACCGCTGAGGCTGCCGCTTCGGCGACCCGGCTACAGCGACCGAAGCTCCTCCAGTGCCGGCTCCAGCTCTGCGGTCGACACCGCCAACGAGAACCCGTCGACTTGCGCCAGCGCGGCGGCGTGATCCCACAGCGCCTCCTCGTCGACCCCGTGGAGGATCACCGCGTTCGGCGTCGGCGTCACGACCCGTAGCGCCACCAGCGGCGACTCTCCCCGGGTGACGCCCGTGAACACTAACGCGCGGTCGGTCGACTGGCCGTACAGCCGGTAGAACTCCTCGGAGGACAGCGACGTGATCGCCTCGATGGAGTTGATCACCGTGTGGCCGTTGACGGTGTCGCGCTCGCCGGGCGTGATCTCGGTGGCATCGAGCGCCTCGTACACCCGTTCGGTCGGGATCGCCGCGGGATACTCGCGGATGTCGCGGACGATGTCGGACTCGAACCCCGCGCTCACGATCCGGGCGAACTGTCGGATGCGCGAGCCCCCGCGGGCCTCGTCGATGTCGAGCAGCCCCTCCACGACCCGGGAGACGAGGCCGATCCCGGGCGACTCCCGGCGCCCGCTCTCGTAGTCGGAGACGACCGACGAGGAGACGTCCATCCGCTCGGCCAACTCGGTCTGTGAGACGTCGAAGTCCGTGCGCCACTTCCGGAGCGTCGCCCCCGGGTCCGCCGAGAGCGTGATCTCTCCCGCGATCCGGCGGGCGAGTTGCGCGCGCGCCTCGCCGGGGTCGTCGCCCACTGTCATAGCCCGGAGGTCGTCGCACCCGCGTGTAAGGGTGTCGGAGCGGACGGTTCACGCCGCTGCGGTCGGCGCCGGGAACGCCCGCGCTTCCGTCGCCCAAGCGCCGGCGGCGACGCCAACCATCGGGCGCCCCGGACGCCGAAACGGCCATACCGTCGCGCCGCCAGACTCACGCCGTGCCGTCCACGCTCGTCCACCTCGCGCTCGGCGGCCTGCTCGCGGCGGCGCTGCTGCGCGAGTCGGCGTTCGGTCGTCGCGCGGTCGGCGTCGTCCTCCTGGCGACCGTTCTCCCGGACCTGGACTCGTTCGTCTCGCCGTTTCTCGCGGGCGCGCACCGCTCGCTGGGCCACAACGTCCTGGTCCCGATCGCGCTGGTCGGCGTGCTCGCATACGACGCCAGCGTTCGCGAGCACTCGTGGTTGCGGGAACGCTGGGGCGACGCCGCGCCGCACGTCGCGTGGGTCGCGCTCGCCGGCTTCGCCGTCGCCGGTGTCGGACTGGACTACGTCGCCAACGGCGTCAACCTGTTCTGGCCGCTTCACGACCAGTTCTACACGCTGAACGGCCGTGCGGGGCTATCGAACCAACGCGGCTTCTTTCAGACGTTCGTCGACCTCGCGCCCGAGACGGTTCGCACGACCAAGAACCTCCACTACTCGACCGGTGTGGACCCCTCGCCCGGCGACGAACCGGAGAACGTCGAGCGCGTGTTCCCGCTCGTGTGGGCCGGGTGGCAGTTGCTGCTCGTCGCGACGAGCGCCGCCGTGCTCGTGGTTCGATTCGCGCGCCGCGAGTGACGACCGAGCGCATGAGTGAGGATCGTACGCCTCCGCGATTCGCCGCCACCGTCGGCTTGATTCGATCGGCGGGGGACGCATCGGTATGCGCGAGACTGCCGACGCCGGACCGACCGTGAGACCGTACCGCGCCGGCGACGCCGACGAACTGTGGACACTCAAGCGCGGCTTCGAGACAGGGCTCGGCGCCGGCACCGGCGGGGAGGAGAAGGCGGCGACGTACGAGGCGAAGCTGACCGACGAGTACCGGCGACGCTGGCTCGAGTGGGTCGACCGCTGCGTCGACGAGCAGGCGTCGACCGTGACGGTCGCGGAGGCTGGAGGCGACACGGCCGTCACTGGCGGCGCCGCAGAGGACGACGCGGACCACGCCGCCGACGACTCAGCCGCGGGCGACGGTTCCGACATCGATGCGTCGAATCTCGCGGGATACGTGTTCGTGCTCCCGGAGTCGCTGTCGTTCGTCTGGGACGCCGCCGTCCTCAACGAGGTGTACGTCCGCCCCGAGTATCGCGGCACGGGCGTCGCCGACGGCCTGATGGACGCCGCGCTCTCGACCGCCCGCGAGCAGGACCTGCCGCTCGACCGGATGGTGCTTGACGTGGACCGCGAGAACGAGCGCGCGCAGGCGTTCTACGATCGGTACGGCTTCGAACACTGGGGCGAGATGGTCGCCCGCGATCTGTAAACCGCGACCTCGGCTGCTCCGTCGACTCGTCGCTTCAGGCGTCGCCGACAAGCGAGCCGAGCGCGCCCCCGATACCGCCGAAAACGGTCGGGTAGACGACGCCGGCGAGGAGTGCGCCCGTGACGTAGTCCGGGTGGACGCTCCCCGCGTCGCCGACGCCGTACGCGAAGACGACGGTGCCGACGGCCGCGAGCAGGACGTACGCCGGAACGACGCCGAGCGCGGCCAGCGCCCCGTCGGCGGGGTCGTCAACGCCCTCAACCACGGCGACCGCAGCGCCGGCCAGAAGCAGCGCGAGCGGCGGCACCGCGTACAGGTACGATAGCCCGGCGTCCGCGCTCGCGAGGAGATTCGAGGAGCGGGTTCCGCCGCCGAACGAGGGCGACACGGTCGCGACGAAGTGGGCGTTGTAGAAGTACCAGCCGACGCCCTGCCACGCCGCGACCGGGTCGCCGCCGAACAAACTCGCGAGGAAGTTCAGCCCCGAGACCCGCTCACGGACCGCACCCGCCTGCGTCGCGTACGTCACGAGGTAGCCGAGCAGGTACGCGCCGACTCCCGCGAGCATCCCGGGACCCAGCGAGATCCGCTCGCGTATCCCTGCCGTGTTCGATCCATCCGCTCCCGTCGCTCCCGCGTTCGTTCGGTCATCCCCCATGCCCTCGGGGAGATCCCCGCGAGCTAAACCCGTTGTGGCCGTGCCGTCGGGTCCGCGATCCTCCGCCCCCGGATCCGGAACCCTCATTCGACCGCCGGCCGGACCCGAAAGCATGCTTCTGCGGGACGCGACGCTCGTGGATTCCGGGGGCGTCCGAGTCGGCGATCTCCGCGTGTCTCAGGGACTGATCGAGGACGCGGGCGATCTGACCGCCCGGAGCGACGAGTCAGTCGTCGACCTCACCGGGTACGCCGTTCTCCCCGGACTGGTCGACGCGCACGTGCACTTCTCGCTGTCGGGCGAGCGAACCGTCGAGGACGTCGTCGGCCAAAGCGACGCCGAACTCGCGCTGACGGAGGCGCACAACGCCCGGCTGACGCTGGAAGCGGGGGTAACCGGGGCCCGCGTGATGGGCGCGCGCGACATCGACGTGCACGTTCGCGACCGGATCGACTCGGGGGACGTTCCCGGCCCGCGAACGGTCGCGAACTGTCGGTCGATCACGGCAACCGGCGGCCACGGTCACCACCTCGGCCGGGAGATCACCGGCGCCGACGACGCCCGACGGGCGGTCCGCGAGCAGGCGAAGCGCGGCGCCGACTTCATCAAGTTCATGGTGACCGGCGGGGTGACGACGCCCGGTAGCGACCCGAACGCCGTCGCGCTCACCGACGCCGAGGTCGAGGCGATCGTCGACGAGGCCCACCGCCGCGGACTGCACACGGCGACTCACGCGCACGGCGGCGCGGGCGTGAAGACGGCCGTCGCCGCCGGCGTCGACACCGTCGAGCACGGGACGCTCCTCGACGACGAGGCGATCGACATGCTCGTCCGCGAGGACGTGACGCTCGTGCCGACGCTGTCGGCGCCCCACCACATCGTCCGCAACGTCGACGCCGCGACCGAGGAGGACCGCACCCAGACCGAGGCGGTGTACGAACGCCACCTCGACTCCTTCCGGCGGGCCGTCGAGGCGGGCGTCCGGATCGCCGGCGGAACCGACGCCGGGACGCCGTTCAATATGCACGGGAGCAACGCGGCGGAGCTTCGGCTCATGCACGAGTACGCGATGGACCCGCTGGAGGCGATCCTCGCGATGACGGAGATCGCCGCCGAAGCCGTCGGCCTCGACGGTCAGGGGACGCTCGATCCGGGGACGCACGCGGACCTGTTGGTTGTCGATGCGGATCCGACCGATGACCTCACCGTGCTGAACGACCCGGACGTCGTGCTCAAGGGCGGCTCGGTCGTCGCGGGCGGAGACGAACGGACGAAGCGGGCGATCGTCGACACCCGCTGCGACGACTGAGCGTGAGCCGACCGGTGGCGGATCGATCGGTCGCAGATCGATCGGTCGCGGATCGCCTCCGCACTCCCGGTGCACACCCCGGCGGAGTTTAAGTCGGCGGCGGCGCTACGTCGGGATGCGATGTCAGATCTCGTCCTCTACGAACTGGAAGGCTGCCCGTACTGCGCGAAGGTGACGAACAAGCTGGCCGAACTCGGCCTCGAGTACGAGTCGATCACGGTCCCGGGCTCGCACGCCGACCGCACCGAGGTCGAGGAGGTGTCGGGACAGACCGGCGTTCCCGTCCTCGTCGACGAGGAACACGGCGTCGAAGGGATGCCCGAGTCCGACGACATCGTCGAGTACCTCGAGGAGACGTACGGCGAAGGCGCCGCGTAGTCGTTTTAGCGCGCGGTCAATTGCACAACGGTCCCGCGCTGTCGGGCCCGCTCACGCCTCCGCCGGCTCGTCGGAGCGCTCGCGGATCAGCTCGCGGATACGCTCGGGGTCGTCGGCGCGCGACAGCTCGACCATCGTGACGATGGCGGTGCCGTCGACGGTCTCCTCCTTCGGCTCGTCGTCTCCCTCGGTGAAGTAGACGGCACGCGTGCCGGTGACGCGCCCGAGCGACCCCATCAGCTTCGCACGTTTCTCGGCGGTCCTGGTGAACGGCGAGTGCCCGGTGAGCAGCGTGAACTCCACGCGCGGCTCGGCCTCGTCCTCGCCGACGGCGGTGAACGGCGCCCGCTGGGTCGGATGGACCGCGAACCCCGCCCGCGAGAGCACGCCGTACACGTGCTCGTCGTCGGGGTCGACCTCCGGCGGCTCCGGGGTGGGGTCGGCCTCGCGAACCTCCTCGGCGCCCTCCATCACCCGCACGGGGTCCGAGAAGGGGCGGTCGAACAGGTCCTCCAGTTGGACGGCGACCTCGACGGAGGCGTTCATCCCGTCCTCGTACTTCGCGACGGTGCGCCGGGAGACGCCCAACTCGTCGGCGAGGCGGCCGAGACTCCAGCCGCGGCCCCTTCGCTCGTCGGCGACCGTGTTGCCATCGATGTTGACGTACAAGCCGCCCGGGGCGGCGTAGATAAGCGGCGGCACCTCCTCGACGAGTAGGTCGTACAGCGTGTCGGGGTGGATCGCCGGGACGCCGTGGCGGAAGTAGACGACGCCGGGCTTGATGTCCTCGTCGCGCGTGCGCATCCCGACGAGGATCGGCGTCGCCGAGAGGTACTCCCCGAGCCGGCGCATCTCCGCGCCCGTGGCCCGGTCGAACGCGTCGACGTTGCCGAGCACCTTCACGAGGAGGAGGTCGTCCCCGCGTCGGGCGGCCACGTCGAAGCTCTTGGGGCGAACCGCACAGCGCTCGCTGACCAGGAAGTCGGCGTCCGCGAGCATGGCGGTCACGTTCCCGACCAGCGCTTTCCGCGACATACCCGTATATACGCGACTCACAGCTTAAAGGGATTGTGCCGAGTGTCACGACGGCCCATTCGACGCCGTGACGCGGTCAGTACGCGCTCGCGGCCGATAGAGCTATACATCCGTGTGGCCGCCGGCGGACGGCGCCCGACGCGAAAGGCACAACTCCGGCCGCGGTCTCCCACCGGGCGTGACGGTCCTCGGCATCGACGACACCGACTCGCGCACCGCGGGGATGTGCAGTACGTACCTCGCCGCGCTGGTCGCCGAGGCCATCGAGGACGCCGGCGACGCCGTCCATCGCCGGCTGCTCGTCCGGCTCAATCCCGCCGTCGAGCACAAGACGCGGGGCAACGCCGCGCTCGCGCTCCACACCGACGCACGCCCCGAGGACGCGCTGGCGATCGCGGGCGACCTGGTCGGGACGTACGCCGTCGACACCGACCCGCGGACGTCCCCCGGCGTCGTCGTCGCCGACTGCGACCCGGCGGATGTCCCGGATCGCGTCGCCACGTTCGCGCGCGAGGCGGTCCGCGAGTTCCACGACCTCGACGAGGCGCTCGCGCTCGCCGATGAGGTCGGATTCGACCATCGCGGATGGGGAGCCGACGGCGGTGACGACACCCGAGTAGCCGCCGCCGGCGACGACGTGGGCGACGCCGACGACACCGCCCGAGCTGCCGCCGCGAACGAGGACGCGGGCGGCGTGACCGGCCGCGGGCGGATCGGCGCGCTCGCCGCCGTCGGCGCGTGGCGAGCGTTCGACGACTGGACGTACGAGCACATCTCCTACCGCGAGTACGATCGGTGCGGCACGCCCCGCGAGGTCGACGAGGTGAGCGTGTTCGCCGCCGCCGACGAGGCGTACCCGCTCGCGTGGGACACCGTCGACCGCGGCGAGCGCGAGGCGGTGTGCGTCCCGAACGCTCCGGGCCCAATCCTCCACGGGATCCGCGGCGACGACCCCGACGCGGTCCGGTCGGTCGCCGACGGGATCGACGGGGAGCCGGTCGAACGGTCCGCGCTGTTCGTGACGAACCAGGGGACCGACGTGCACCTGCGGGAGGGAACCCTCGGCGACCTGCGCGACGGCGGCGCCTACCGCGTCGACGGCGAGGTCGCGGCGGCGCCCGAGACGCGCCGCGGCGGCCACGTGTTCTTCGAGGTGGCCGCCCGCGACGGGGACGACGCCGAGGGAGAGACCACGGATCCGGCCGCGGTCGACTGCGTCGCGTTCGAGCCGACGAAGCGTTTCCGTGACCGCGTCCGCGACCTGCGTATCGGCGACCGCCTCACCCTCTGCGGCGAGGTCGCCGACGGCACGCTCAAACTCGAGAAGTTCGCCGTCCGCGACCTCGTCGAGACGGAGCCGGCGGTGCCGACGTGCCCGGGCTGCGGCCGCTCGATGGAGTCGGCCGGCGCAGATCAGGGCTACCGCTGTCGAGACTGCGGAACCAGCGAACCCGGGAAGGTCGCCGAACCGGTCGATCGGGGCCTCGAGCCCGGCTGGTATGAGGTGCCGCCGTGCGCGCGGCGCCACATCAGCAAGCCGCTCGTTCGGGGCGGCTTCGACGCGCCGACGCACCCCGAGCGGTGACTCCGCTCGGGCGAGGACCCACTGCGGACCGAGTCAGTCGCCGAACACAGCCGCGAGCAGGTCGCGGTCCCACGGGCTGATCCCGCCGTCGTCGCGGAACCCATCCAGCGAGTCGAACCGGGCGGCACTGGTCTCGTCGCGGGCGGTCGGCTCGCCCGTTGTAGCGGCCCGGTCGACGACGTAGCGGATCCCGACAACCGACCGGCGCTCCTTCGCCGTGTGATCGACGGAAACCAGTTGCAGATCGTCGGGGTCGACACGGACGCCCGTCTCTTCGCGGAGTTCCCGCGCGGCACCCGCCGCGGGATGCTCGTCGTGTTCGAGGTTGCCGCCGGGGATACCCCACAATCCCCGGTTGGGTTCCACGTCCCGCTTGCCCAGGAGCACCGCCTCACCGTCGCGGACGACCACGCTCGCGACGGGCTTGCTGTTCTGCCAGACGACACGGTCGCAGTCGGGACAGCGGCGCCGTTCGCGTCCCTCGACACGGATGCGATCGAGTTCAGCGCCACATAGCGGGCAGTAGTCGCCGTCGACGGTGATCACGACCCGACCACCGTGAAGAGCGACCTCGTTCGGTCCACGGTCACGTCTTCAGCCCGCTTCCAGTCAAGGGAACGACGACGTCCTCGTCGCCGTCGAGCGCGCCCCGATCGCGGTACGCGCGCAGCGCCGCGGGCGCGACAGCACAGGTCGCCTCGGTGTAGAAGCCCGCCGCGTGGAGATCGGCGAGCTCGGTCTCGACGGCGTCGCCCCCGACCGCGATCGCGTCGCCGTCGGTGTCGTCGATCGCCTCGAGGATCTGGTCGCGGCGAACGGGCTCGGGGATCCGGATGCCGTCCGCGGCGTCGTTGTCGCCGGCGGCCGCGTCCGCGCCGTGGAGGGCCTCGACGAACGGGGCGTAGCCGGCCGCCTGCGCGCCGAGCAGCCGGGGCACCTCGTCGATCCAGCCGGCGTCGCGAAGCGCGCGAAAGCCGCGGTAGGCGCCCAAGAAGAGCGTGCCGTGCCCCAACGGAAGGACGACCGCGTCGGGTGCGTCCCAATCGCGCTGGAGCGCGGTCTCGTAGGCGAACGTCGCGGTTCCGGCGAAGAACGCGGGGTTCCACGCGTGGCTGGCGTACCAGCCGGCACGCGTGACTCGCGGCTCGTCGCCGCTCGCCCCGTCGGCGGCGCTTCGCGCCGCCCGCTCGGCGGCGTCGATACACGCGTCGGTCGTCGCCTGCCGCGGACCCTCGGTCTTCACCGGCGTCGCGCCGGCGCGGCGGATCGCCCGCAGTTTTGCGTCCTTCACCGACGCCGGGACGTAGATCTCGGCGTCGATGCCCGCGCGGGCGGCGTAGGTGGCGATCGCGGCGCCGGCGTTGCCCGAGGAGTCCTCGACGAGCGTGTCGACGCCGAGGGAGGCCGCCCGCGAGACGGTCGTCGTCGCGCCGCGGTCCTTGAACGAGCCGGTGGGGAACACGTACTCCAACTTGAACTGGGCGTCCCACGCATCGGCGTCAACGAGGGGTGTCATCCCTTCGCCCAGGGTGACCTGCGGCAACTCGGGGAGGAACTCGCCGAACGACCAGAGCCCGTCGCGCGTGTCGAACGCGGCCGGATCGGGCGCGGGCCCGTTCGGAAGCGGTCGGGATCCGTACTCAAGCGGGTGCCCGCACTCGCAGCGCCAGCGGTCCGCGTACGTGGCGCCACAGTCGGGACAGCGGAGCGGCGGAGCGGTCATAGCTGAACGAGCGACGGCGACCGACCAGTAGGTGACGGTTCGCGGAATCGAGTCCGAGCCGTTGGCCGGGGATCGAAGCTCGGGAGTCGGGGGTCGGCGACCCGCTACCGATCGTCGTTCGACCGCTTGGATCTGAGCCGGTCGAGGCCGAGCGTCGTGACGAAGAAGACGCTCCCGACGTACAGCAGCGTCTGCGGATTCGTAATAAGGGAGTTGCTATACCCGATAGCGGTACCCAGATACCCGAGGAGGGACGCCGTCCAGCCGAACCCCGTTATCCCCGCGACCTGATCGATCACGTCCCAGTCCGGTCGTGCCATCTGTTTCAGCGACATGGAGCGGTCACACCCAGCATAGGACGTGCTTACTCGAGGGTAGTCATGAAGGTGTTTTCAGCCTACCCTGGTATGGTTATCATTCCATCTCCGGTGAGCGCCGAGCGCCTTCTCGATACGTGCATCGTTCGTTCGACTGCTCAGCGTCCCGACCGTTCGTCATCCGTTTGACCTGGGTTCGGTGCGGTATCGTCGAGCGTCGCCATCGGCACGGACACGGGAGTCGGACGGGTCGACGGCCGAGCCCTAACGAGACCGGCGCCTTGGTGACTGGACCGTGGTACCCTGCCAGTGTTGGGGAGCTAGAACTGATCGATGTCCGTCCCTACCGAGCAGACGTACTCCCCGGTGGCGACCTGCGGCAGGCGCCGGGAACGCCAGAAGATGCCGTCGTTATCGGCGGTGACCCGCCCCTTGAGCGAGCCGAACACGTCGGTCACCTCGAACAGCGTGTCGCCGCGCTCGACGCGGTCGCCGAGGTCGCATTCGAAGGTGACGAGCCCGCCCGCGGGGGTGCCGTACTGGTCGAACCCCGAGGCCCGGGTCTGTAGCTCGCGGTCCACGTCGCCCTCGAGGAAGCCGTAGTAGCGGAACACGCGAACCATCCCCTCCGTGCCGATCCGGATCGATTCCTCGTCCCAGCCGACCGCGCCGCCGAGCTCCGGGTCGATCGTCGGGATACCGTTGTCGGGCGCCGCCCGCGCGAGCTGCCCGTCGGGACCCTTCTGGTCGAGGACGTAGCCGGTGCCGAACACCTTCGCGAGCTCGAGGCACTCGCGGTGGAGGCGGTGGCGGGGGCCACACCGCACGCGCGTCTCGTTGATCATCCGGGAAGTGCGGCCCTGATGGAGGTCGACAATAAGGTCGGCGCGCTTGGCGGCCTCGAACGTCGCGGCGGCGATGCGCTCGGAGGAGGTGCCGTTGGCGTCGCCGGGGTACGCCCGGTTCATCTTCGTGTCGTCGATGGGGTTGCGGTGCTCGGCGACCTGGAAGGCGTGGTAGTTGACGATCCCGACGAAGAGGATCTCCCCCGCGATCTCGTCGGGGTCGAGCTGCGGCACGAGGCGGTTGATCACGCCGAGTCCGTTGAGCTCGTCGCCGTCGCTGACCGCCTGCACGTATAGCGTTTTTCCGTCCTCGGCCCCGTTGAGTACCGCCACGGGGAGCCCGACGGTCGAGCCGTCGCGGGTCTCCCCGACCGCGAGCCGGCCCGTGTCGAACTCGCCGGGGGACGCACTCGCGCTCCCGAGCGTCGTCTTCATTACGTCGTGGCTTTCGAGTATCGCCTCTTTAGGGGTTCGGTCCGATCGTTCGCCTCCGACAGTTCGGATCTCGACTCGTCCATCTCCATCGCCTCCCCCACGGCGGTGAACTGGCGGGTGATGCCGCTCCCGATCGCGAAATCCCCCGCCCCTCCCCGGTCGCCCTGTGGCTGGTCAGTCGTCGTCCGTTTCCGGCGGTTGATCGGGACCGTCGAGTTTCGACGGTCGCCGACGATGCCGCGGGATTGAAGCCCGGGCGGTCGGACCCGCGAGTATGGTCGACATCGACGAGCGCGAGGAGCGCCTGGAGCGCTTCCTCGCCGAGGAGGGGTACGAGGCGGTGTGGTTCGCGCGACCCAACGCGTTCGCGTGGCTCACCGGCGGCGACAACTGGGTCGACGCGAGCGCCGACGTGGGCGACGCCGCCGCGGGCTACCTCGGCGACGGCGAGTGGACGGTCGTCACGAACAACATCGAGGCCGCACGGCTGGCGGCCGAGGAACTCCCCACGGAGCTGTCGATGTCCGTCGCCGCCGACGACTGGTATGAGGCCTCTCTGCCGGAATCAGTTGCCGCGCGCTCGCCGACGCCCGCGGCGGCGGACTTCGACGTACCCGGGCTCGACTCGGTCGACCCCACACGGCTGCGCCTACGCCTCGGCGAGGACGACCTAGCGGCGTACCGTGACCTCGGCCGGGAGGTCGCGCTGGCGGTCGAGACGGTGTGTCGGGAGCTACAGCCGGGAGACACCGAACACGAGGTCGCCGCCGGGCTGCGGATCTCGCTGGCCGGCCGGAACATCGACGCGCCGGTCGTGCTCGTCGGCGGGAGCGAGCGCGCGCCCGAGTACCGACATCCGACGCCGACCGACGCCGCGCTGGGCGAGTACGCGCTCGTGATCGTCACCGCTCGGCGGGGCGGGCTACACGCCTCCTGCACCCGGACGGTCGCGTTCGACCCACCCGAGTGGCTCGACGAGCGTCACCGCGCGGCCCAGCGCGTGGAGACGCGCGCGCTCGCGGCGACTCGCGGGGCCGCCGGACGCGACGACGCCACCGCCGGCGACGTGTTCGCCGCGATCCGGGAGGCGTACGCCGAGGAGGGGTACGAAGGCGAGTGGCGCGAACATCACCAGGGCGGCGCGACGGGGTACGCCGGCCGGGAGTGGTTCGCGACGCCCGGCAGCGACGCGCCCGTCGCGACCGAGGCCGCCTACGCGTGGAACCCGACCGTTCGGGGAGCGAAAAGCGAGGACACAGCCTACGTCACCGACGACTCCGTCGAGGTGCTCACCGACTCGGGGCGCTGGCCGACCGACACCGTCGAGGTCGACGGGCTCGCGTTGCAGCGGCCGGCGATCCTGCAGAACTGAGGCCGGAGGTCCGTAAGCAACCCGAGAAACAACCTTCATGTTGTGTGACTATGAGATGCCGGCATGAGTTGGCACGGCGTCGACGCGGTCGACGACGCGATCGACGTGACCCGCGAGTTCCTCTTTCCCTTCAGCCTCGGACGATGGATCAGAATGGTGGTCGTGAGCCTGTTCACCGGCGGCGGCGGCGCCGGCGGACAGGTCGCCAGTAACGCCGGCAACTTCGGCGCACGCCTCGCCGGGGCCGGCGGCTTCTCCGCCCCGTCCGGCGGCGCGAGCGCGCTGGCGGCGCTGTTGGTCGCGGTCCCGACGCTCTCGGTGGGAGCGATCGCGTTCGGTAATCCCGTGCTTCAGACCGGGAACTTCCCCGAGACGGCCGCGTTCGGTGTGCTCGGGATCGCCGTCCTCGCCGTGATCGCCGTGGTCGCGTTGCTCGCGATCCTCCTCTCGCCGGTGTTCGAGTTCGTCCTCGTCGACGCCATCGCCCGCGACGACCTCCGACTCCTGCGGGACGCCGGCAACCACCTGACGAACGGGCTCCGGCTGCTCGGCTTCCGGATCGGGCTGTTCGCGGCGTTCATCGTCCCTCCGGCCGCCGTGATCGCCGCGATCGTCCTCAGCGGCACCCGCGTCGAGTCGCTGACCGGGCGACCGCTGATCCTCGCCGGAGTGGCGATCGTGGCGATCGCGTACGTCGTCGTGTACGCGCTCATCGACCGGTTCACCGTCGAGTTCGTCGTCCCGGCGATGATCGCCGACGGCGGCGGCGTCATCGACGGCTGGCGCCGGGTGTGGCCGCGCCTCCGGAGTCAGCCCGGACAGACGATCGTCTACCTCGTGATGCACGTACTCGTCGGGATCGGCCTCTCGATCGTCTCGTTCGTCCTGCTGCTGGTCGGGCTGCTCGTGGTCGGTGCCGCCGCGGCCGGGATCGGCTTCGCCGTCGGGACGGTTTCCAGCGGCGCCGCGACGACGGATCTCGGGATCGGCCTGGGTGTGCTCGCCGGCGTCGTCGTCGGGGTTCCGGTGTTCATTGCACTCGTCTTGCTCCCGGTTCAGGTGCTCACGGTGACGTACCGGCGGTCCTACGAGATCGCCGCGCTCGGTCGGTTCGGCGAGAACCTGGATCTCATCGGGCGCTACCGCGACGGCGGCGACGACGACGGCGATGTCGCCGCCGCGCTCCGGGACGACGGGAGCGACGGCGGAGACGACGCATCGGGTCTCGGCGACGAGGGCGACGCCGCCGGCGGCGACGCCGAATCGCCCGCGGACGAGGAGTTCGGCGGGTTCGTGCCCGCATCGTCCGCTATGACGGACGAGTCAGACGAGCAGGACGATTCGAGCGACCCGGACGAGCGGAACGACAGCGACGACACAGCAGGCAGCGATGACCTCGCGGGCGGCGAGTCGCCGGGTGACCGAGACGACTCGGATCGCCGCGAGTAAGGGAAACTCGGCGTCGAGTTCCAGTTTCGGGTCCCGGGAACTCAGGGGTGTCGGCTCGGTAGGTTTTTCCCCGATCCTGCGGTCGCGACGGTATGGGACTAGACGACGACGCACGGGAGTACCACCGGTCGGAACCTCCGGGGAAGATCGAGATATCGACGACGAAGCCGACGAACACTCAGCGTGACCTCTCGCTGGCGTATTCGCCGGGCGTGGCCGCGCCGTGTCTCGACATCGACGAGGACCCCGAGCGCGCGTTCGAGTACACCGCGAAGGGGAACATGGTCGGGGTCGTCTCGAACGGCTCGGCCGTGCTCGGGCTCGGCGACATCGGCGCCCAGGCCTCCAAGCCCGTGATGGAGGGGAAGGGCGTCCTGTTCAAGCGGTTCGCCGACATCGACGTGTTCGACATCGAACTCGACGAGGACGACCCCGACGAGATCGTCCGCTCGGTCGCGGCGATGGAGCCGACGTTCGGCGGGATCAACCTCGAGGACATCAAAGCGCCCGAGTGCTTCGAGATCGAGGAGCGCCTCCGCGAGCGGATGGACATCCCCGTGTTCCACGACGACCAGCACGGGACGGCGATCATCTCCGGGGCCGGGCTGCTCAACGCCGCCGACATCGTCGACAAGGACCTCTCGGATCTGGACATCGTCTTCTCGGGAGCCGGCGCCTCCGCCATCGCAAGCGCGAAGTTCTACGTCTCGCTCGGCGCGGACCCGGACAACATCACGATGTGTGATTCCTCGGGGATCATCACCGAGGACCGCGCGGCCGCCGGCGACGTGAACGACTACAAGGCGCAGTTCGCCAGCGAGGGGGAGGGCGGCGACCTCGCGGACGCGATCGAGGGCGCGGACGTGTTCGTCGGCCTATCGGTGGGCGGGATCGTGAGCCAGGAGATGGTCCGCTCGATGGCCGACGACCCGGTCATCTTCGCGATGGCGAACCCCGACCCCGAGATCACCTACGAGGACGCCAAGGACGCCCGCGAGGACACCGTCATCATGGGGACGGGCCGGTCGGACTACCCCAATCAGGTGAACAACGTCCTCGGGTTCCCGTTCCTGTTCCGGGGCGCGCTCGACGTTCGCGCGACCGACATCAACGAGGAGATGAAGCGCGCGGCCGCCGAGGCGCTCGCGGAGCTGGCGCGTCAGGACGTCCCGGACGCGGTCGTGAAGGCGTACGGCGACCAGCCGCTGAAGTACGGCCCGGAGTACGTCATCCCGAAGCCGCTGGACCCGCGCGTCCTCTTCGAGGTCGCCCCCGCGGTCGCGGAGGCGGCCATGGAGTCGGGGTGCGCCCGCACGGAGGTCGACACCGACGTGTACGCCGAGGAACTCGAGGCCCGCCTCGGCAAGAGTCGCGAGATGATGCGCGTCGTCCTGAACAAGGCGCGCTCGGAGCCCAAGCGCGTCGCGCTCGCGGAGGGAACCGACGAGAAGATGATCCGCGCGGCCTACCAGATGGCCGAGCAGGGGATCGCCGACCCGGTGTTGCTGGGCGACCGCGACACGATCGAATCCACCACCGCCCACCTCGGGCTGGAGTTCGACCCCGAGGTCGTCGACCCTGACGGGGACAGCAAGGCCGACGTGTACGCGGACCGCCTCCACGAACTCCGCAGGCGTAAGGGAGTCACCCGGTCGGAGGCGGACGAACTGCTCCGCCGTGACACGAACTACTTCGGCAGCGTGATGGTCGAGCGCGGCGACGCCGACGCGCTCCTCACGGGCCTGACGCACCACTACCCGAGCGCGCTCCGGCCGCCGCTGCAGGTCATCGGCACCGCCGATGACGCCGAGTACGTCGCCGGTGTGTACATGCTCACCTTCAAGAACCGCGTCGTGTTCTGCGCCGACACCACGGTGAACCAGGCGCCCGACGCCGAGGTGCTCGCCGAGGTGACGAAACACACCGCGAAGCTGGCGCGCCGGTTCAACGTCGAGCCGCGGGCGGCGATGCTGTCGTACTCCAACTTCGGCTCCGTCGATAACCCCGGGACACGGAAGCCCCGGGAGGCTGTCGATCTGCTCCACGACGACGCCGAGGTCGACTTCCCGGTCGACGGGGAGATGCAGGCCGACACCGCCGTCGTCGAGGACATCCTCGAGGACACGTACGACTTCTCGACGCTCGACGGTCCCGCGAACGTGCTCGTGTTCCCGAACCTCGAAGCAGGCAACATCGGCTACAAACTGCTCCAGCGCCTCGGCGGCGCCGAGGCCATCGGTCCGATGCTCGTCGGGATGGACCAGCCCGTGCACGTGATGCAGCGCGGCGACGAGGTCAAGGACATCGTCAACCTCGCCGGCGTCGCCGTCGTCGACGCGCAGGGCGAGGAAACGGAGTGATCCGGATCTCGGAACGCGGCGAGGATCCCGCGGTGTTTGCGGAGGGTCCGCGCCCGGCGTAAGCGACGCGCTACCGGCCGACCTCGAACCCGTTCCGATCGGCCGACCTCGAACCCGACCCCGTCGGAACCCCGTCGCCGGCGTACGGCGGCGACTCCGGAGTTCGGGGGTAGTCCGTCGGGAACCTGACGGTGTGCGATACCGTACCCCAGCATATAAGAGGTCGTCTCACCTCGTTCCGGGCATGTCTGATCCAGACACGAGCAGACGGCGGTTCCTCCAAGCAGCGGGCTCGGCGACGGCGGCGGTCGCGCTCGCCGGCTGTTCCGGCAACGGCGGCGAGTCGACGCCGACCGACGAACCGACTGATTCGAGCGGGGGCGACACGGAAACGACGACCGAGCCGCAGCAGACGACCGAGCGGCCCGAGCCGGACACCCGCGACGGCTACCTCCAGCGCGCCAACCGCCACACCCACGACCAGGCGCCGTGGGTGTTCCTCCACCGCCAGTACTCCGTGTACGGGCAGTCCTCCGACATCGAGTGGCAGCCCCGCACCGACGAGCGCGTGGCGGCCTACGCCATCGAGCCGGCGACGGACGCCGGCGAAGACGTCGTGATGACCCAGTCACAGCTGGACTCGGGACTCGACCCGCAGGACCACCGCGAGACGCCGACCGACAACATCGTTCTCCAGGCGTACGAGGGGCTCCTCGAGCGCGACGCCGAGGGCGCGATCGTCGAGACGCTGGCGACCGATTACCAGCGGCTCGACGAGACGACGGTGCAGTTCACCGTCCGCGACAACGTCCCGTTCCACTCGGGCGACTCGCTCACTCCCGAGGACGTCGCCTTCTCGATCAACCGGATCGTCAAGTCGGACGTGGGGATCGAGTCGCCGCAGGTCGACCAGCTCCTGGGCGTCGAGGGCGCCGAGGTCGCCTCCGCCGACGACCGCACGGTGAACGTGAACCTCTCGGGGCTCAACCCGATCGTGTTCGCGTCGTTCGCGACCTACTGCGACGTGATGAACAAGTCGTGGGTCGAGAGCAACGACAACGCGTACGTCAACCAGAACATGGAGGGGACGGGTCCGTTCGTCCTCTCGAACTACGAGCAGGGCGTCGAGGTCGCCTTCGAGCGGAACGACGACTACTGGGACGAGCCGGCGGCCATCTCGACGTTCACGATCAACTCCGCCTCCGAGTCGTCCACCCGCGTGAACCGACTCCTCAGCGGCGAGACGGACATCGCGGTCAACGTCCCGCCCCAGGAGGTCTCCCGCGTGGAAAACAGCGACGACGCGTCGATCTCGGCGGTGCCGTCCACGCGAGTCATCTTCAACGCGATGCGCTACGACGTGGAGCCGTTCGACTCGCCGGCGTTCCGGCAGGCGGTCAACTACGCGGTCGACCTCGACTCCATCATCGAGAACGTCCTGCAGACGTTCGGCGGGGCGACCGGCCAGCCGACGCTCGAGGGCTTCTTCGGCTACAACGAGGACATCGACCCGTACCCGCGGGATCTCGACCGCGCCGAGGAGCTCGTCGAGGAGTCCGGCTACGCCGACGCGGAGATCGAGCTCGTGACGCCGATCGGTCGATACCTGAAGGACGTCGAGATCGCGCAGGCGGTCGCCTCGCAGGTCGATGAGCTGCCGAACGTCTCCGCGAGCGCCCGGCAAGTCGAGTTCTCGACGCTCGTCAGTCAGGTGACGACGGGCAACATCGAGGACAAGCCCGACTGGTACCTGCTCGGCTGGGGGAACGCGACGTTCGACGCCATTCAGACGATCCAGCCGCTCCTCGCGAGCGACGGGGCGCTGTCCTCGTACGCGAACGACGAACTGGACCGTCTGCTCGACGAGGCGCAGAGCCTCCCGAGCGAGAGCAACTAGGCCGCCATGGGCTACGGTCGATTTCTTCTCAAGCGCGGTGTGCAGGGAGTGGGTGTCGTCTGGGGAGTCGTGACTGTCGTCTTTATCCTCCGATTCATCACTCCCGGCTCGCCGATCGACACGGTGGCGCCGCTCGACGCCAGCCAGGAGACGCGCCGGCGGATCGCTGAAGAGCTGGGGCTGAACCAGCCGTTGTACGTCCAGTATCTGGATTACCTCTGGGAACTCCTCCAGGGGAATATGGGGTACTCGTACATCTCGAGTATCCCGGCATCGGTGCAGGTGTTCCAGAAGTTGCCGGCGACGCTGGAGCTCGCGGTCGCCGCGAGCGTCGTCGCGGTCGTCCTCGCGATCCCGCTCGGGGTGATCTCGGCGACGCGGCGCCACGAGCCGGCCGACTACGCCGCCACGACGTTCTCGCTGCTCGGCATCTCGACGCCGAACTTCTGGCTCGGCATCATGCTCGTCCTCGTGTTCGCAGTGGAGTTCAACGTCTTCCCGACCAGCGGTCGCGCGTACGGCTTCATGGACTCACTGGCGGCGATCACCGGGCCGGAGCCGTTCTTCACCATCGTGACCGCGTGGCTCGCCTCGCTGTTCCTGCCGGCGATCACGCTGGGGACGTACTTCACGGCGCTCATCACTCGACTGGTCCGCTCGGGCATGCTCGACGAGCTGTCGGAGGGGTACGTCCGCGCGACGCGCGCTAAAGGGCTCCCCGAGACGCTTGTCCGCTACAAGCACGTCCTCCGCAACACGCTCATCCCGGTGGTGACCGTCCTCGGCCTCCAGCTCGGGACGCTCATCGGCGGCGCAGTGATCACGGAGGCCGTCTTCGCGTGGCCCGGACTGGGTTCGGAGATCATCCGCGCGATCAACGCGCGTGACTGGCCGATCCTGCAGGGGAGCCTCATCGTCATCGGGACCGGGTTCGTCCTCTTGAACATCGTCGTCGACGCGCTGTACGCGTATCTCGACCCGCGGGTGATCGCTGAATGAAGATCGGGCCACTCTCGATCTCCCCGCGTACCATCCGCAACCTCCGCAAGGAGTTCCGGTCGTCCGGACTCGCACGGATCGGCGTCGTGCTCGTGGTCGTGATCGTACTCGCGGCCGCACTCGCGCCGATGATCGCCCCACACAACCCCCGCACACAGGACCTCGACCGGGCGCAGCTTCCCCCGCTGGGGTTCACCGACACCGAACAACAGACCCGCACCGAGATGGTGAACGGAAGCGTCCAGACCGTGACCGAGAACGTCACGGTGAACGCGACTGCCCAGCACCCGCTGGGGACGAACTCGCTGGGGCAAGACATCCTCTCGCGGGCGATATACGGCGCCAGAACGTCGCTACTCGTCGGTCTCTTCGGCACCGTGCTTGCGGCAGTGTTGGGCGTTACCGTCGGGCTGACCGCGGGGTACTACCGCGGTCGGGTCGACGACGCGCTGATGCGCACCGCTGACGTGTCGCTGGCGTTCCCGTCGCTCGTGCTCGCGATCGCGTTGATCGGGCTCTTCAGCCGCTTCCAAGCGGACGTGGCAATCGCGATCACCGACCCACTCGTCACGACAGGTGTGGCGGGGTCGTTCCGCGAGGCGCTGGGATTACCGACCCCGATGCCGGAGACGTTCGTGTTGCCGACGGTCGTCATCCTGGTCGTCGGGTTCGTCAACTGGGTGTGGTTCGCCCGCATCGCGCGCGGCGAGGCGCTCTCGGTCCGCGAGGAGGAGTACGTGAAGGCCGCGCGGGCACTCGGCGCCAGCGACGTACGGATCGTCTTCCGGCACGTCCTGCCGAACTCGATCACGCCGATCCTCGTGTTGGCGACCATTCAGGTCGCCGCGATCATCCTGCTGGAATCGGCACTGTCGTTCCTCGGCTTCTCGGGGACGACGCTCTCATGGGGCTTCGACATTGCGCAAGGACGTGACTACCTCTCGTCGTCGTGGTGGATCGCAACCGTGCCCGGGATCGCCATCGTGCTCTCGGTCATCGGCATCAACCTCGTGGGCGACTGGCTCCGCGACGCGCTCGATCCGGGTATCGAGGGCGAGGGGGGGATGTAGATGAGCGAGACTGTCCCCACCGCGGAGTCAGCCGGCGCCCCCGACGGGCACGGTGCCCCGGAGGGGCACCCGGACGACGTGCTCCGGGTCCGGGACCTCTCGACGCGCTTCTTCACCGAGGAGGGCCAGATCAACGCCGTCGAGTCCGTCGACTTCACCGTCCGCGACGGCGAGGTGTTCGGTATCGTCGGCGAGTCCGGCTCCGGGAAGTCGGTGGCGGCGTTGTCGCTCATCGACCTCGTCGACTCGCCGGGCCGGATCACCTCGGGCGAGGTGTGGTACCGCGACGCCGACCTCGCCGACGAGTTCCGCGACGACCTGCCCGAGGCCGTCGACGACGACTTCGTCGACACGCGCCGGCTGCCCGAGGGCGTCCGCCGCGCGCTGCGCGGGCCGGCGTTCTCGATGGTGTTCCAGGACCCGATGTCCTCGCTGAACCCCTCGATCACCGTCGGCGAGCAGATCGCCGAGGCCGTCGAGGTGCAGCGCCGCGCCCGCGCGAACCCGCGAAGCACGCGCTCGCGCACCCAGGGGTACGGCATGGGGCGGCTCATCGCCGACACCCTGCTGCCGAACCGCGGGTACACCTCCGAGTCGAGCATGAACCGCGCGATCGAACTGCTCGAACAGGTCGGCATCCCCGACCCCGCCGAGCGCGCCCACCAGTACCCCCACCAGTTCTCCGGCGGGATGCTCCAGCGCGCGATGATCGCGCAGGCGCTTGCCGGCGAACCGGACGTGCTGATCGCCGACGAGCCGACGACCGCCCTCGACGTGACGATCCAAGCGCAGATACTCAACCTCCTGCGCGATCTGCAGGAGGAGCAGGACACCTCCGTCGTGATGATCACCCACGACCTGGGCGTCATCGCCCGGATGTGCAACCGCGTGGGTGTCATGTACGCGGGGCAGATCGTCGAGCGGGGAACGCTCGCGGACGTGTTCGACTCGCCCGTCCATCCGTACACCGAGGGACTCATCGGCTCGATTCCCGACCTCGACGATCCGGACCCTCGGCTCCAGCCGATCGAGGGGAACGTCCCCTCGCTGTTGGACGAGGAGATGGGCGGCCGGTGTTTCTTCGCCGACCGCTGTCCGAAGGCGATGACCGACTGCCTCCAACCGATCCCCGAGTACGACGTCGAACCGGGAAGCGACGACCACGCCGTTCGCTGCGTGCTCGCACGACGGGAGTACAGCGAGGCGGATGCGCTCCCGCCGGACCACTTCGACCGCAACGAGGGGGTGCGCGACGATGAGTGAGTCCGCGCCCGCCGAGAACGACGACCACGCCGGCGACGGATCCGCCGCCGGATCGGGTGGGGAGGAGCCGCTGCTCGAAGTCCGCGGCCTGCGGAAGTACTACTACGAGAACAACTCGCTGTTCGACAGACTGCTCGGCCGCGAGCCGACCAGCGTGAAGGCCGTCGACGGCGTCGACCTCGAGGTGTACCCCGGGGAGACGCTCGGCGTCGTCGGCGAATCCGGCTGCGGGAAGTCGACGACCGGGGAGACGCTCCTCCGGCTGCGCGAGGCCACCGAGGGCGCCGTTCGCTTCGACGGCGAGGACGTCATGGAGATGGGCGGCGACGAACTGACGCGCTTCCGCAAGCGCGCGGGTATCGTCTTCCAGGACCCGTTCTCCAGCCTCGACCCGCGGATGACCGTCGGCGACATCGTGAGCGAAGGGTTGAAGATCCACAACATGCCCGAGGAGTCGCCCGACGACGGGCGCTCCAAGCGGGAGTGGCGCCGCGACCGCGCGAAGGAACTGCTCGAACGCGTCGGCCTCTCGGCCGACCAGATCGACCGCTACCCGCACGAGTTCTCCGGCGGGCAGCGTCAGCGCGTCGGCATCGCACGCGCGCTGGCGCTCGACCCCGAGTTCATCGTGCTCGACGAGCCGGTGTCCGCGCTCGACGTGAGCGTACAGGCGCAGATCCTGAACCTCCTGGAGGACCTCCAGGAGGACTTCGGGCTGACGTACCTGTTCATCGCGCACGACCTCTCGGTCGTGCGCCACATCTGCGACCGCGTCGCCGTGATGTACCTCGGCGAGGTGGTCGAAACCGGCCCGACCGACGACATCTTCGAGTCGCCGAAACACCCCTACAC
This sequence comes from Halobaculum rarum, assembly GCF_040025155.1. NCBI lineage: Archaea > Methanobacteriati > Methanobacteriota > Halobacteria > Halobacteriales > Haloferacaceae > Halobaculum > Halobaculum rarum. Next base: position 264,719 of record NZ_CP157275.1, read on the forward strand.
CGAGGCGCTGTTGGAGTCGGTTCCGCGCGCGTCCGTCGAGGAACAGGGGCGACGCGTCGACGCGCTCCCGGGCGACGTTCCCTCGCCGCGGAACCCGCCGTCGGGCTGTCACTTCCGGACGCGCTGCCCGAAGGTGATCCAGCCGGCGACCGTCGACATCCCGCAAGAACAGTACCGCGGAGTCATGAACCTCCGCGACCGCCTCGAACGCCAGGGGTTCACCGCCGAGTCCGTCTGGGAGACGCTCGAAAGCGAGCACGACGGCGAGGACTTCGAGCGAGACCCCGTCGTGTTCAAGCAGGCGATGCGCGATGAGTTCGACCTCGCGGGGCTCTCGGGCGCGACGATGGACACCGTCGAGGACGCCCTCGAGATCCTCGCAAACGGCCGTGAGGAGGAAGCCGCGGACCGACTTCGGGAGGCCTTCGCCTCACCGTGTGAGGAGGAAGAGCCCGTCCTGACCGGTGGCGAGCACGCGGCAGCGTGCCACCTCTTCGCCGACGAGGAGTACGACCGCGATCTCGGCCCCACAGACATCGGGAACGCGATGGGCGGGATGCAGGCGCCTGGTCCGTCGCCGGCCGCCAACCGCGACGTGGACGACGGGTCCGACCCTGACAGCGTCGACGACACTGCCGAGTCGGACTCCGACAACATCACCGAGTCGGACTCCGACAACATCACCGAGTCGGACTCCGACAACATCACCGAGCCGGACGACGACAGCCAGTAAGGCGTCGACTGGACGGCTTACCTTCTCCCCAGAACGCACATACCGACGGCCGGATCGTTCGATCGCCAGGTCGGCCCGACTTCGCGTGTCGGCCACGACCGTCGCGAACGGACGACCCGGACGCCCGGCGGATCTACCACTGCCTGCCGCGCCGAGTCGCCCGACTGAACGGTCGGTTACCAACAGGCTTCCGGACGCGTCGGTCGCCGCCGCGACCGACTGTCCCGACGCCGGGTCGCGACTGGGCTCCGATCCGCCGCCTGACGGCGACGCGAGCGCCGAATATCACCGCCTAATTTGCTGACGAGAAAAAGATTCAGCAGCCACGATGAACCGTCTAGCCTATTCTCGGGTTGTCGTAAAACGTATCTTTCTCTCCCGACGAGCGGATGAACGGTTCGAATCTGCCCGAATGCTCTTCATACTATATGTGGTCGGGGACGTATCGATCCGATGTGAAATGACGCCCTCCAATCCTCTCCGCTCCGTCGCGGCCCTTCGGGACGCGGTGCCGGCATCGTCGAGTCTGAAGGACACCCTTACCGGATTCACGGGTACCGGTCGGACGCTCGCGGTCGAGCCGGTGCGGGCGCTCGCCTTCTACGCCGCGATCGTCCTCCCGTTCGTCTACCTGCCGCTCCTCGCAAACGGCGTCACGACCGAACAGCTCTCCGTCCTCGTCGGGCTGCTGCTCGCGAACGGGGCCGCACTGGTGCTCGGTCACGGACACGGCTCGAGGTAACCCTCACTCATCGCGATCGCCCCCAAATATCGGACCGGTGGGGTTTACGAACCTCTCAGCACTCACCCTACCTGTATGACAGACTCGCCCTCCACCGAGGAACTGCGTCGCATCAGGCACACGCTCATTTGGCTCGTCCTCGTCGTCGCCGCGGCTGGGCTGCATGACCCGGAGACGTTCGGGGGCCTGAGCGACGGGGCCTACCTCATCCTCGTAGTCAGCCTCTTCGCCAGCGCGATATACTTCGTTGTCCAACTCTTCGACATCGACGCGCGGACCGATGCCGGGGACTCCTGAGTAGACGCGCCCCGTCGACGCTGTCTCACTCATGTGTCGGCCTCTGTCCGGGCGGTGACGCGGGTGACGACCGTGAGTACCTGACCGAGTGCGATCGTCTCCTCGGCGATCCCGTCGACCGCGAGGATGTCACCGCTCCGCTCGATGACGCGTCCCGCGCAGATCATCCCCTGCGAGACGTAGCGCACGGTGTCGCCCTCACGGAGGTTCGGCGGCGGGTACGTGCGCATCGGCGTTGACGTGGCGGAGTCCGACCGGCTCACCGCCCGTCACCTCCGTCTCACTTGGGGCAGACGCGGCGGGGGATCCCGCTCCCGTAGGGTGTCCGATCTTCGAGCCGGGCGCCGCAGGTCGGGCAGTACCTCACGTCGAACACCTCCCGTCGTCGAGAGGGGGCACTGCTGGTGAGGCGACTCGATCGGATACCCGCAGGTGTCGCAGATCGGTGGTGTCAGGTCGTCAAAGTCGACCGTCTGAACGGTGCGACTCACGGCTTCACCCCGCTGTAATAAGGGACGTAGCTACGTGGGGTGATTCGTCCGTTTAAAACGGATGGGTTGGGGCGGATTTGAACCGCCGGCCTCCTCCATGTCAAGGAGGTGTCATAACCGGACTAGACTACCAACCCGACCGGTCGTTCTTCGCATCCATCGATTCCACAGGGACATAATTAAGGCTTCCGAAAGGGTGCCGTTCCGGGGCGCCGTCCCACGGTTTGTCTCCTCACCCACCGCTGACCGGCGGGAACAGCGCGAGCTCATCGTCGTCGTCGACCGGGGTGTCGAGACCCTCGGCGTCTCGGACGTCTCGACCGTTTCTGAGGAGGTTGATGTGCCCCCGGAGGTCGCCGTCCTCGTCGAGCACGCGGGCCGCGAGCGCGGGGTGAGAATCCAACAGCGCGTCCAACGCCTCCCCGACCGTCGCGGCGTCGGCCGTCTCGACGTCCGGCTCGGACTCGCCGGCCGCCTCCGCGAGATCGGCGAACAGCTTCCAGTTCATACCTCCCCGTCCCCGTCGGGCGGGCAAGAGCGTTGCGCCGTCGACTCAGTCGTCGTCCGCGTTCGGGCCGTCCGCCGTCCGTGCCGTACTGTCGTTGTTCTCCCTACCCGCTCCGGTCCCGCCGGTCGCGCCGTCAGTCCCGCCGCCGGCCCCGCGTCGCTCCAATTCACGGATCGCCTCGGGGCGCGCGATCACGTACACCGTCTCGCCCGCGGCGAGCGTCCGTCCACGCGGCGGGATCGGTTCGACCGAGCCGTCCATCCCCTCGACGGCGACGACCGACCCCAGCACCTCTCCGACACGCGTCCCCTCGAGCGCGCTCCGCTCCCCGACGGTGACGACCGCCATCGTCTCGTCGGCGACGCGGAGGATCGAGGCGAACTCCCGGTCCGCGCGCGCCTCGGCGGGCATCGTCAACAGCCGGTAGGTACCGTCGGCGTGGAACTCGGCCGCGTCGGACTCGTCGACCGCGAGCGTCACCACGTCGCCGACGGTCGCGCGCAGTTCCGCGGTGGCGACCCGTCTCGGGGCGGGATCGACCCCGTCGTCTGACCCCGTTTCTGCCACCGCAGGATCCGTCACAGCCGGGACTGTCGGGTCAGTCGGGGTCGCTTCCGTCCCAACCGATTCCTCGGGCGTGGAACCCGTGGAGTCAGTCGGACCCGACTCCGTCGGTGCGGATGCCGCCGGCGCTTCGGGGACACGCCACACCTGAACGACGTCGCCCGGGCTCGCGCCGTTCGGCGGATCGGCGCGGATCGCGACCGCACACGCGCCCGGCCCGAGCGTCGGGCCGATGCCGGCGACCCGGCGACCGACGCCGAGGTAGGTCACCTCCCCGCCGTCGAACTCGGCGTCGACGTGGCCGACGCCGTACTCCTGCTTCAGCCGAGTCAAGAACGCGTCGCGCAGTTCCTCGTCCGAGAGCCGTCGCGGGAACAACAGCGTCTCCCCGGCGAGCCGCTCTTTCGTCGTCCCGTCGACGGGGTCGTAGCCGTCGATGTCGGCGATCTCCTCGGGGAGTTCGATGCTCCGGATCCGGCCGACCGTCCGCGCGAACCTGCTCAACTCGCCGTCGACGCGTTCGCCGCCCGCGACGGCCGTCACGTTCGTCGCGAAGTGGTCGCCGACCCGGCGGCCGATCGGCGCCATCCCCGCGGCCACGAGGAGGCTCACGACGTTCCGGAGGACGGTCATCGGCGCGAACGGGTCCGTCGTGACGACGCCCGCGACGGGAACGACCGACGCGAACAGCCCGACCGTGTTGAGGTACACCGCGACCGTCGCCGTCCCCAGCAGCGTCGTCAGTCCCGGCGGAACCGGCTCGTTGACGTACCACCGGTACGCCGCCGCGCCGAGGGCGGCCACGAAGAACGAGGCGACCGCGAAGCCGACGAGCCGCGTGATGTTCACGAGTTCGAGTACGTCGAGCACGGACTGGAGCGGCGGGCCTGTCTGGAGCGCCTGGTGCGGCTGAACCGGCGGAGTCCAGGCGTCCGTGAGGCGGCCGATGGCGGGCGGGCTCACGCCGCCACCTCGCGTCCGAACCGGTCGAGCCCGTCGCGCGTCCCGACGACGACGAGGTCGGCGCCGGCCTCCGGCCTGACGTCGCCGTCGGGACCGAGGCGCCACCGTCCGCCGCTGCGTACCGCGAGGACGGCCACGCCGTACTCGTCGCGAACCGCCGCCTCCCGGAGAGTGCGCCCGTCGAGGGGTCCGCCGTCGCGGACGCTGAATCGACGGAACCGCTTGCCAGCCCGGCGGAGCAGTGCGATGAGTTCGAACTCGCGTCTCGTCCCCCGTGAGCGGACGGCCAACCGCTGCACGTCGGCGTCGAGGAGCCGGATCGCGACCGAGCGGTCGACTGCAAGCGTGAGGCGACCGTCGCCGCCGGTCGTCGTCGGGGAGGGCGCCGACGGCGCGTCCGTGCCGCCGTCGGTCGCCGCCGCGGCCTTCTCCTCCGGTTTGACGCCGTCGGTGCGGGCGGCGACGACGGTACCCTCGACCGCGTCGCCGTCGGTCGTGACGACGGTTATCTCGTCGCCGCGGGCGACCCCGGTCGGGAGCAACGCCGACAGCGAGACGGCGCGCTTGCCGTCCGGGACACGACTCGAGACGCCGGCCAACGGCGGCGCGGCGGCGACAGTTGCCCGTCCCCGCTCGTCGAGGCGGACGGTCACCTCGGCGAGGTCGTACTCGGAGCGAAGGCGCTCGGCGACGGCCGCCTCCAGTTCGCTCAGCGGGAGGTCGGCCTCGAAGTCGTCAGTGAACGCCCGAACCTCGGCCCGGAGGTCGGCGGGGAGCGCGGGGTAGCCCTCGATGTCGAGCACCTCGCCGGCGACCGTGACCTCTACCCGGCCGCGCCCCGCGCTCAGGTCGATCGCGTCCGTGGAGAGCGTCCGCTCGGTGAGCTGTCGGAGCGTGAGCCGCTTGGGGAGCGCCGCGCCCATCGCGTCGCCCTTCGAGTGGGCGTACAGCGAGATCATCAACACGACGACGATCGCGATCAGCAGCGCGGTGCCGTTCGCGGAGTCCCGGATCGTCTGGTCGTTGAGCGCGAGGAGACCGCCGTTGACGCCGGCGACCGCCAGCGCGAGGACGACGACACCGAAGCCGGGGATAGACACCCCGGTGAAGTACTTGAACGTGAATCCGAGCGCCCACGCGACCAGCCCGGGGACGATCCCCGTGAGCAGGCCGAGATACAGCCCGAGCAGGAGCTGGATCGGGAGCGAGGAGGCGACCATGGCTTTGCGCTGACGCCCGTCGTACAAATCCCTACCGACGTGAGTCCTCTCGCCGGGGCGTGGCCCGGCCGAGTCGTGTCGCATCGTTTATCACCGGCCGAACGGAGTTCGGGTCATGGACGGCTGGCGCGATCGGATCGGCGGTCGGATCGCCGTGACGCTCGTGACGGTCGCGGCGCTGCTGTCGGTCGTCGCCGGAATCGGGGGTATCGTTACCCGACCCACGAGACGGCTCTCGATCGTCGCGGCGCTCCCCGACGATGCGGTGGTTCTCGCCGGCTTTACCGGCGCGATCACGGGATTTCTCCTCCTCGTTGCGGCATACGGACTCCGCCGCGGACTCCGTGCGGCGTGGATCGTGGCGGTCGTGTTGCTCCCGCTGACGGCGATCCAGGGGCTCGTCGGCTCGACCGTCGCGGGACCGGTGCTGCTCGCGCTCTCGCTGGCGGCCCTGCTCGCGCTCGCGCTCAACCGGCGGCTGTTCGCCACGGAGATCGACCTCTCGCCGACACAGTGGGCCTCGCTGGCGGCGCTGATCGGCTCGCTCGGCTACTCGACCGCCGGGGCGTTCGCGCTGGACGACCAGTTCAACGGCGTCTCGACGATCACCGACGCGGTGTACTTCTCGGTCGTCACCGCCTCGACCGTCGGCTACGGCGACGTGACGCCGGCGACGCCGCTGGCGAAGTGGTTCGCCATGTCGGCGCTCGTGCTCAACGTCGCCGCCTTCGCGATCGCGCTCGGCGTACTCATCACCCCGGCCATCGAGGCCCGCCTCACCAACGCTCTCGGACGCATGACAGACACGGACATCGACCTGCTCACCGATCACGTCATCGTGCTCGGCTACGGCGAACTGACCGAACCGCTCATCGACGAACTGACCGCCGCGAACGTGGAGTTCCTCGTGATAACGCCCGACGAGGCGGCCGCACGCACGCTCCACGAGGAGGATGACGTCCGCGTACTCACCGCCGACCCGTCGGGCGAGGAGCCGCTGGAGCGCGCAAAGATCCGCGACGCCCGCGCGATCGTCGCCGCGACGAACAACGACGCGGAGGACGCGCTCGCGATCCTCACGGCCCGACAGCTCAGCCCGGACGCGACGATCGTCGCCGCCGCGACCGAACGCGAGAACGTGAACAAGCTGAAGCGCGCGGGCGCCGACACGGTCATCTCGCCGGCGACGATCGGCGGGCACCTCCTGGTCGAGTCCGCATTGGGGGGAGAAGACTCCGAAGCGGTCGCTCGACGACTGCTCGACGAGGAGTGAGGCGTCCGACCGCCGAAGACGCTCGTCCCCGAGTTCACGACGCGGCCAGCGCGGCGAGTATCTCCTCGACGACGGCGGCGTCGTCGGTCCAAACACCCGTGTACTCGTCCGACTCCTCTTTCGCGACCAGTCCGCACGCGTGTCCCTCGTCGCCCCCGTCGAACGCGAGGACCCAGAACCGGTCGAGGTCGTCGCCGCCGGTGACGTGGTACGTGATGTCCGGTATCGTCGGCGGCTCCCAATCCGCGGTCCCGTACACGTGGACGGCGAGGTCGGTGTCGGCCGCGAGGTGCCGGTACGCGTCGACCTGCGGTCGGAACGCCGAGAACCGCTGAAAGCTCGCGCGAAGGGTTCCCGTGCCGGCCCGATAGGCGCGGTCTTCGATCTCGCGGCTCACCGCGAGCAGCGCCCTGCGCCGCATCGACGCGAACAGCGTGTCGTCGAACAGTTCGAAGATCGCGCGATATCCCGGTGACACCTCGTCCCGTTCGCCGGGCCGGACGATCGGCGGTTCGAAGAGCCCCTCCAACTCGGCGGCGCCGATCGCCCCGGCGAACTCGCCGTCGGTCTCGATGAGCACGAACGGACCGGGGCCGGTCGACGGGAGCGCGCGAACCTCGTACTCGACGCCGTGTGCGGCAAATAGCGACTCGACTTCGGTCGGGTCGTCGCCGCGATACACGGTGAACGCGCGATCTCGATCTCGAGCCCTCGCGAGCAACGAGTCGAGCATCGTTACGGCTACCGGGACGACTCGGCGGCGACGCTCCGGTCGAGGAGCTCCTCGACCTCCGGGTCGAGCGGGCGCGACGCGACAGTTCCGTCCCCTCGATCGTAGTCCACCAATCCGACGGCGTCGAGGTGTGGGAGGTGCACGTGCGTCAGTGCGACCAGCAGCTGATCCCGGCTACTCGGAGTTCCCATCGTGCCGGTGGCCGTGGCATCGTAGCCACACAGCAGCGTCGCGAGTTCGTCGACCGACGTTCCACCCGGCTCCGTGTCTCGAAGTATCGCCAGCAGCCGCCGTCGCTGTCTCGACGCGAACGCACGATAGAGCGCATCGTCCGCCAGCGTCACGGTCGCCTCGGCCTGTTCCCCCTCACCGTGTCGGTCGGCGCTCATCGTGTCGTTCTCCATACTATCATAAAAATTGATCCTACTCCCCCAAAACGTCTTCGGCAGGATCGTGTTCGGCGTCGGATATCGGGGCTCGACCCTCCAGCGACCGCCGACTCGATTCCGATTCGACGACGGGGCGACGAGGCGACGCCCCGAGCGACAACGATCCCTTGCCGTCGAGCGCTACAGCGACGCGACCGAATCGAGCGCGATATCGATGGCGCGCCCGACATTGTTCTTCGCCTTCTCGGGGAGTTCGTCCTCGGAGTCGGCGCCCTTCTGGGTTCCGGCGACGAGGTTGCCGTCGGCGGTGCAGATGGCGCCGGCGTTCATGCCCCGGCGACGCGCCAGCGAGAACACCGCCGACGCCTCCATCTCGATCGCGAGCAGCCCCGCCTCCTCCCAGTCGGCGACGTACTCGTCGGACTCGTTGTAGAAGGCGTCGTCGGAGACGATGGGGCCGACGTGCACGTCCTCGTCGTTGGCCTCGGCGGCGTCGACGAGCGCGGTGAGCGTGTCGTAGTCGGGGACGGCCGGGTACGTCTCGGACTCGTAGCGCTTGCTCGTCCCCTCCTCCTTTGCCGAGCCGGTGGCGACGACCATGTCGCCGATCTCAACGTCGGTCTGGAGGCCGCCGCAGGTGCCGACGCGGATCACTGTCTCCACGCCGACGTTGTGGAGTTCCTCGATGGCGATGGCGGCGGAGGGACAGCCGATCCCGGTCGAACAGATCGTGAGGTCGACGCCGTCGTAGGTCGCGTTAACGATCCGATACTCGCGGTTCTCGGCGACGAGCTCCGAGTCGTCGCAGTGGTCGGCGATGCGGTCGACGCGATCCGGGTTGCCCGGGATCAGCGCGATCTCGTGAACGTCGCCCTCGTCGACGAGCAGGTGGGGCTGATTAGCCATACGGTCGCTCGCTCCGCGCTCAGCAAAAACCCCGCGAAGCGCCGGCGCGGCGGCGACGGCGGGGAGCCGGCGATCGCGCCGTCGCCGTCGACGGTGGCCTCGGTCGTTCGCGTGGCTCATGGGCGCTTCGCTCCCCGTTCGCCTCGAGGCCTTTCGTCGGTCAGCCTCGCGCCGCTCGTCCACGTGTTCACCACTGGGCGGCTCGGCCCGCAGACCTCGCCGCCCGTCAACCGTGGCCTCGGTCGTTCGCTTCGCTCACCCCCTCGGCCACGCAGGTAGCGCAATCCCTTTCCCCCGCTCAGTCGAACGTCGGCGTATGAGTGCCCTCGAGGAGGACGTACTGGAGAAGTACCGCGAGGCGGGCGAGATCCTGACGACGGTGATGGGCGAGACGCGCGAGATGGTCGAGCCGGGCGCGACACACCTCGAAGTCGCCGAGTACGCCGAGGAGCGCATCCGCGAGGAGGGCGCCGGACTCGCGTTCCCGGTGAACGTCTCGATCGACGAGGAGGCGAGCCACGCGACGCCCGAGCGCGACGACGAGACCGAGTTCGGCGAGGACGTGGTCTGTCTCGACATCGGCGTCCACGTCGACGGCTACATCGCGGACGCGGCGGTGGCCATCGATCTCGCGGGCGAGACCGAACTCGTCGAGGCCGCCGAGCAGGCGCTGGAGGCCGCCGTCGACGCCGCGGGGCCGGGCGTCCCGGTCGGCGAGATCGGCGCCGAGATCGAGGACGTCATCGACGCGTACGGCTACACCCCGGTGTACAACCTCTCGGGCCACGGGGTCGAGCGGTTCGACGCCCATACGGGGCCGAACGTCCCCAACCGCGGCGTCGACCGCTCCGTCGAGTTGGAGCCGGGACAGGTCGTCGCCATCGAACCGTTCGCCACCACCGGCAGCGGGAAGGTCGGCGAGGGCAACGACGAGGAGATCTTCGAGTTGACCCAGGACGTGTCGGTGCGCAACCGCGCGGCCCGGCAGGCACTGGAGCAGGTCCGGGAGTTCGACGGGCTCCCCTTCGCCGCGCGGTGGCTCGACTCCTCGCGCGACGAGATGGCGCTGCGTCGGCTCGCCCGTCAGGGCGCCGTCAAGGGATATCCCGTGTTAAAGGAGCAAGACGGCGAACTGATCAGCCAGGCCGAACACACGATCATCGTCACCGAGGACGGGATCGAGGTGACGACCGCGGGGCTGTTCTCCTGAGACTGTCGAACGAACGGTCGTGAACAGCGCCGCCACGAACGAACGGTCAACACGGGCGGCGAGTAGTCGGTGCCGGGGCGGCTCTCCGGTTCGACCCGGCGGAACGGTCGATCGATGCGGACGGTCGGTGCTACGCGTTGTTCATCCGGGTCGATGTCTCGGCCCCACACTCGCTGCAGGTGGCGATCCGGTACGGCTCGCGGGAGAACTCCGCGTTTTCCTCCTTTTGACTCTCGGTGCGGATCTCGACCCGCACGTCGTGCGTCGTCTCCCCGCCGCACGTCCCGCAGCGCTCGGTGACGTGGTCGGGGCCGGAGGGTTGAGTCGCCATGTGCGTTCGCGTACGTCGCTAACCCCGATAAAGATGGTACGTTGGCTATAAGCCTTTGCCCGACAGCCGGCGGGTCGGCGGGCCCGTCATCGGCCCGTGCCCACCGGGTTCTAAGAGCCGCGCGGCCGACCGCCGGGTATGGATCAGGTGTTCGCGCCGTGGCGGATCGAGTGGGTCGAACGCGACGGCGACGAGGACGCGATCGACGGCTGTCCGTTCTGTGTGCTCCCCGAACGCGAGGACGACCGCGCCTCCCGGATCGTCGCCCGCAGCGAGCGCGCGTTCGTCCTGCTCAACAACTACCCGTACAATCCGGGTCACGTCATGGTGATCCCGCGGGTCCACGAGGGCGAGTTTCCCGCCCTCGACGACGCGACGCTGCTGGATCACGCCCGCCTGAAGCAGCGGACGATGCGCGCGCTCGACGACGCGTTCGATCCGAACGGGCTCAACGCCGGACTGAACCTCGGCGGCGACGCCGCCGGCGGCTCCATCGACGACCACCTCCACACCCACATCGTTCCGCGGTGGAGTGGCGACACGAACTTCATGCCGGTCATCTCGGACACGAAGGTGATCGTCGAGGCGCTCGAGGACACCTGGGAGCGCCTTCGGGACGCCTTCGCCGGGCAGGAGGACGCCCGCGTCGGCGACGACGACGAGGCCGTGCGGTTCGACTTCGAGTGACCGCCGACCCGTACCCTCCGACCGCTTCCGCTCGTTCCTCGTCCGATCACCACCGTTATCCATGGCTTTCGTCTCGGGTAGTCCATGGTCCTCACGAGCGTTTCACCCGGCGCCCTCGTCGTGTTCGGGCTGATCGGGGTCGCATTGCTGCTGTTCGTCTCGGAGGTGATCCCGAACGACGTGACCGCGATCGGAATCGTGTTCGCGCTGGCGGCACTGGAGCCGTGGACGCAGGTCGGCCCGCGGGGGGCTATCTCCGGCTTCGCCAACACCGCCACGATCACCATCGTCGCGATGTACATGCTCAGCGCCGCGATACAGAACACGGGGATCGTTCAACGACTCGGTATCCATCTCGCCGCGTTCACCAGCGGGAGCGAGCGGCGAGCGCTGGTGGCCACGGTCGGAGCGACGGGGCCGGTCGCCGGCTTCATCAACAACACGCCGGTCGTCGCCGTGTTCATCCCGATGATCTCGGATCTCGCGAGGAAAACCGGGATGTCACCGTCGAAACTGCTGTTGCCGCTGTCGTACGCGGCGATCCTCGGCGGGACGCTGACGCTGATCGGGACGTCGACGAACCTGTTGGCGAGCGAGTTCGCCGACGCCCTGCTCCCCCGCGGGCCCATCGACATGTTCGAGTTCAGTCTCCTCGGGGCGGTGATCCTCGCTGTCGGGAGCGCGTATCTCCTGACGGTCGGACGATGGCTCACGCCGGCCCGCATCCCGGTCGAGGCGGATCTGATCGACGAATTCGACCTCTCTGACCACCTCGCACAGCTCCGCGTCGGAGCGAATTCCGCGGTGAACGGTGCCACGATGGCGCAGCTCAACGAGCGGACGGACGCCGACGTCACCGTGTTGCAGATCCGCCGGAACGGCGAGGCGTTCGTCGCCGCGGGCACCGACCAACGGCTCCAGACGGGAGACGTACTCGTGGTCCACGGATCGCTGCAGGCGGTCAACAACTTCCGTGAGCAGCAGGAGCTCGGTCACCTCGTGCACGACGACGTGACAGACGAGACGTTCGCCGGTCCCGATACCCCCGTCGTGCTCGCCAGGGCCGTCGTCCCGGAGGCGTCGTCGCTCGTCGGCGAGTCGCTCCCGGAGACCCGGCTGGAGGAGATCTACCGGACGACCGCACTCGCGATCCGGCGGGACGGGGAGTTGATCCGGAACGACCTCGACGAGGTCCGGCTCGAGGCCGGCGACCTCCTGTTGGTACAGACGGACGACGACGCGATCGACCACTTCACCGATTCCGGGGACCTCGTCGTGATCGAGGACGACGCGTTCGACCGACTGGTGGAGGACGGCGTCGAGGAGGTCGCGCCGCTGTCACCGAAAACGCCGGTGGCGATCGGCATCATGGCAGGCGTCGTCGGCGTGGCGGCCCTCGACGTTCTCTCGATCGTGGTCGCGGCGCTCGGCGGCGTGTTCCTGATGATCGTCACCGGCTGTCTCTCCTCGTCGGACGCCTACGACGCCGTGTCGTGGAACATCGTCTTCCTGCTCGCGGGAGTGATCCCGCTCGGGCTCGCAATGGAGGCCACGGGCGGGGCCGCGCTCATCGCGGCGGCACTCGTTTCGACGGCGGACGTGCTTCCGCTGGTGGCGGTGCTGCTGTTGTTCTCAGTGGTGACCGGACTGCTGGCGAACGTCATCACGCCCGTGGCGACGGTCGTGTTAATGATTCCCATCGGTGTGGACGCCGCCGCCAAGCTCGGCGCCAACGGGTTCGCCTTCCTGCTGGCGGTGATGTTCGCCTCCGCGACGTCGTTCATGACGCCGATCGGCTACCAGACGAATCTCATGGTGTACGGCCCGGGACAGTACGAGTTCGTCGACTTCCTCAAGGTCGGCGGTCCACTCCAGTTCCTGCTGGCGGTCGTCACGACGCTCGGGATCGTCGGGATCTGGGGACTGTAGCTCGACGGGGAGCGTCACCGAGCGACGGAAGCGCTATCGGCCCGAGGGGCCCGGTGGGCGACCGTGTTCGCCACACTACCCGGGGATCGGACTCCAGCCATTCCCAACGATTTTACACGGAGCTTCCGAACAGTATCGCATGAGCCGGCCCGCGGAGAAAGCCGTCGACCACGCGGGGGACGCGGACCTCGCGCCGGCGGAGGCGTTCGCCCTCCTCGGCAACGAGACCCGCATCGACATCCTCCAGTCGCTGCACGAGGCGACGATCGAACGCGACGACGACCTGCCGGTCGCGTTCTCCGAGCTGTACGATCGTACCGATCTGGACGACAGCGCGCATTTCAACTACCACCTGAAGCAGCTGCTCGACCACTTCGTCCGCAAGGTCGAGTGCGACGACGACGCGGCCGACGGCGATGCCGAAGGTCGCGATGTCGCCGGCGACGGCGCCGGGACGGCCGACGAGAGCGACACGGCCGACGACTGCGTCGAGGGGTACGAGTTCCGCACGCCGGGCTGGAAGGTCGTGCGCTCGGTGTTCGCGGGGACGTTCACCGGCCGCAGCGAGCTGGGGCCGTTTGACGCGCCGGGGACGTGTTACGAGTGTGATGGCGACCTGGAGGCGCGGTACGCGAACGAACTGCTCACGATCGCCTGCACCGACTGCGGGCGCACGCCGGTGAACTACTCGTTCCCGCCGGGCGGGCTCGCCGACCGGACGCCCGCGGAGTTCCTCGACGCCTTCCACCACCACGTCCGCCACCACTACTGTCTGGCCGCCGACGGCGTCTGCCCGGAGTGCATGGGGCGCATGGAGACCGATCTGGTCGCCGATACCGCCGTTCCCGGACAGGACGTCGCGGTGCGCCACACCTGCGGCCGCTGCGACAACCGGCTCACCTCGGCGGTGGGCGTGAACCTCCTCGATACCGCGCCCGTGCTCACGTTCTTCTCCGAGCGCGGCGTCGACCTCACGACCGAGCCGTTCTGGACGCACCCATGGACGGTCAGCGACGTGCACACGACCGTCGTGAGCGAGGACCCGATCCGCGTCCGGCTCGACCTCCCCTGTGACGGCGACGCGATCCGCGTCACCGTCGACGAGACGCTGGAGGTGCTCGCGACGGAGGCGGCGGAGACGAACGCAGCCGCCGCCGACACCGACGCCGAGACCGACGCGTAGCCCCCGCCGACGAGCCGGTCCCGATTCCTCACCGACCGTTCACCGACCGTCGTACACTACGTCGCCGTCCACCGCCGTCAGCGCCACGGCCACCTCGTCGATCCGATCGGGCCGCTCCCACGGCGAGTCGTCGAGCAGGACGAAGTCCGCCCGTTTTCCCCGCTCTAGCGTCCCGAGCCGGTCCTTGTCGAAGCCGGCGTACGCGGCGCCGGCGGTGTACGCCCGCAGCGCCTCGGTGACGTCGAGCGACTGGTCCTCGCTGGGCGCGTTGACCGCGTAGTGAACGCCCAGAAGCGGGTCCAGCGGCATGCAGTCGCTGCCGAACGCCAGCGGCGCGCCCGCATCGAGATAGGCCGGCAGGCGGTTCGCGTCGGTCCGTCGCTCTCCCAGCCGGGCGTCGTACAGTCCGCCCTCGAAGCCCCACTTGTGGAAGTTGGGCTGCATCGACGCGACGACACCCATGTCGGCCATCCGCTCGATCGCCTCGTCGCTCGCGAGTTCGCTGTGCTCGATCCGGTAGCGTGCCGTCCCCGGGTCGTCGGTCTCCTCGTAGGCGTCGAGCACGGCGTCGATCGCGGCGTCGCCGATGGCGTGCAGCGTCACCTGGAAGCCGTGGTCGTCGGCGCGGGTCACGAGGTCGCGGATCTCCTCGGGGTCGAGCACCCACGTCCCGGTCTCGTCGGCGTCGTCGGCGTACGGATCGTGGAGCTTCGCCGTCCGGCCGCCGAACGTGCCGTCGGTGTAGGACTTGACGCCGCCGACCTGAACCATGTCGCTGCCGTGGTTCGTGCGGAGACCGGCATCGACGAGGGCGTCGAAGTGGTCGACCCAGTAGTTGATCCGCACGCGCAGCGTGAGTTCGTCCGCCAGATCGAGGTCGCGATACACCTGCGGCGCCTTCGACTGCCGGACCATGTCGTGGATCATCGTGACGCCGCGCTCGTTGGCGGTCGCCTGCGCCGCGCGGATCAGCTCCTCGGCCTCCTCGGCGTCGGGTTCGATCGCCTCGTAGACGGGATCGACCGCCTTTTCGACGATCACGCCCGTCGGTTCGCCGCCCCCGGTGCGCACGTCCTCGTCCGGCATCTCGTCGCCGAGGCGGTCGAGAACCGGGTCGTTGACCGCGGCGACGTGCATGTCCTCGCGGAAGGCGACGACCGGCACTGTCTCTGAGACCTCGTGAAGGTCCTCGCGGGTGAGATACCGCGAGTCGTCCCACGACGACTCGTCGTAGCCGAAGCCGAGCACCCACTCGTCTTCCTCGATCTCGTGGGCGCGTTCGCGGAGCAGCTCGACCGCGTCGGCCGGGGAGTCGGCCGCCGAGAGGTCGGCGTGGACGAGCGAGCGGCCCGAGTTGAGCAGGTGGGTGTGGGCGTCGATCAGCCCCGGGATCGCGACGCGGCCGTCGGCGTCGATCGTCTCGGTGTCGGCGCCGGCGAGGAACTCCACGTCGTAGGTGGTGCCGAGGCGGACGACGCGGCCGTCGCGGACGGCGAACGCGTCGTACGTCTCGTCGGGGTCGGCGAGCGTGTGCACCTCGGCGTTCACGACGACGAGGTCGGCGGGTTCGGTCATGATCCGTTGTGGGGGGTGGCGGTGGAATAACGGTTCGGGAAGGATCAAAGCCAGATCGGGTTGTCGGTCGTGCGGCTACTGTTGGATCCGAGGAGCAGACTGCCGCGAGGACCGCGAAAGTCCCACCCACCGCGACCGCACCGAAACCACACCCTTCCCAGCCGATTCGCTCGCGCGCGTCCAAAGGTCGTGCGCACCGCACAGCCGCGGGGGCTCTCGGGAATTGCGACGCGGACGCGACAGCAACAGCGTCTAACCGATCACCGACAACCGATCGCCAGAATCGACACCACTTAGCGCCCGCCGCGATCACCCACACCCATGACCGACACCGACGCCGCCGCGCTCGCCGAGCGCGTGCGCGACGGCGACCTTCGCCTGTACGAGTTGGAGGAACACGCCGACGCCGACACCGCCGCCGCGGCGCGACGACTGCTCGTCGAGACGCACTCCGGTGCCGACCTCTCGACCAGCGGCGAGTACGCCTTCGACGCCGCCGCCGCCGACTCGAACATCGAGAACATGCTGGGCGCGATCCAGATCCCGCTGGGCGTCGTCGGCCCGGTCGAGATCGACGGCGGGGCCATCTCGGGGGCGCACTACCTCCCGATGGCGACCACCGAGGGCGCGCTGCTCGCGTCGGTCAACCGCGGCTGCGCCGCACTGAACACGGCCGGCGGGGCGGGCGCCCGCGTCCTGAAGAACCGGATGACCCGCGCGCCGGCGTTCCGCGTCGCCGACGTGGCCGAGGCGGAGGCGCTCTCGTCGTGGGTCCGCGACAACGTCGACGCGCTCCGCGAGGCCGCCGAGTCGACGACGAGCCACGGCGAGTTGAAGGAGGCGACGCCGTACGTCGTCGGCAACACCGTGTTCGTCCGCTTCGCGTACGACACGAAGGACGCGATGGGGATGAACATGGCCACCATCGCCACCGAGGAGGCCTGCGACGTGATCGAGGCCGAGACGACCGCCTCGCTCGTGGCGCTGTCGGGCAACCTCTGTACCGACAAGAAGCCCGCCGCGATCAACGCCGTCGAGGGGCGGGGACGGACGGTCGCCGCGGACGTGACGATCCCCCGCGAGACGGTCGCGGAGACCCTGAAGACGACTCCCGAGGCTGTCACGGAGGTGAACACCCGCAAGAACCTCGTCGGCTCCGCCAAGGCCGGCAGCCTCGGGTTCAACGCCCACGTCGCAAACAGCGTCGCGGCGATGTTCCTCGCGACCGGGCAGGACGCCGCACAGGTCGTCGAGGGCGCGAACGCGATCACCACCGCCGAGGTCGACGATGACGGGGACCTCTATGTCTCGGTCACTATCGCGTCGCTGGAGGTCGGGACCGTCGGCGGCGGCACGACGCTCCCGACCCAGTCGGAGGCGCTGGACGTGCTCGGGATCCGCGGCGGCGGCGACCCCGCCGGCAGCAACGGCGACGCGCTCGCGGAGGCGGTCGCGGTCGCGGCGCTGGCGGGCGAGCTGTCGCTGCTGTCGGCGCTCGCGTCGCGAAATCTCTCGTCGGCACACGCGAGCCTCGGCCGGTAGGTCGTCCAGTCCCACACTCGGACTCGACCCCGGCCCTCGGTCCCGACGCTACCGCTCGTCCAGCCGTGTCGCGAGCGCCCGGATCGCCCACACGGTCCGTCGTCGGACCGCGAGCGGATCTCCCCACAGGTGCGCCGCCATCGGCGCCTGGATCGCGGCCGCGGCGATCAGGAACCCGCCGACCGCGGGGTGGACGTACACCCACGCCGCGACCCCGGTCGTCCCCTCCCACACGAGCAGCGCGTACGCCGCCGCGCCGTGCATCGTCAGGAACATCCCCAGCAGGGAGACGGAGGTTGCGAGAAACAGGAGGCCCGCATACGGGGGAGCGTCCGCCGGCCCCGCGCCGGACTGCAACGGCCACGCGAGCAGGACGCGGAGCGTCCCGGCGGCCTCGACGCCGGCGACCGCCGCTCCCGCGATCATCGACATGGGTCGACTGGTCCGCTATTCGATATAAACGCTCCGCCGCGGTTACAGGAGTCGATACTCCCCGCGCGACTCGGTCGCCTCGCCGCGACGCGTCAGCCGGTCCAGGATGTCCCGCGCCGCCTCGGCGGGGACGCCGTGGTCGGTCGCGTACGCGACGACGGCATCCTCGGTCGCGTTGCCCTCCCTGAGCGCGTCGCGAACCACCTCGTCGCGCGAGCGCGACCCGCCCGCGTCGTCAGCGCCCGCGGACGCGACCTCGTCGGCGTCGAGTCCGGACCGCTCTAGGTACTCCCGGTCGTCGACGGCACCCTCGAACCCGTCCAGTTCCTGCTCCAGCTCGGCGACCGTTCCCGCGCGCTCGAACGCCTCGGACTGCCCGTGTTTGTCGGCGAGCAGCTTCGCCCGCGCCTGTGCGGCGGCGGCCCGGTCCGCCGATTCGTAGAAGCGCTTCAGCCGGTCGATCGGGTGGCGCGTCTCACAGCGCGGGCACGTCGCCGACTCCTGTTGGTCGGGGTCCCCGACGAGCCAGTAGGTGCCACAGGAGCGACAGCCGACGACCGCGTACATGACCGCGCGTTGCTCGTCACCGGAGTTGAACCTTGCTACCGAGGGTGAACGACTCCCCGCCGTGTGGACGTCATCGATTCCGGATGGGAGGATCGCCCGCGGAGTTAAGACGGTCGCCGCCGCCGGCAACAGTATGGAACACGAACCGCACGACCCGAGCACGGACACCGAAGCCGTCCCTGGGGTCCACCTCGCGCAGTTGGCGACCGGCGCCGAGATGAGCGTCCAGCACTTCTCGATCGAACCCGGCGCCGAGGTTCCGGCGCACAGCCACCACCACGAACAGGCGGGATACATCACCGCCGGCGCGCTGACGTTCATCCTGGCCGACGGCGAGGAGGTCGTCTGCGAGGCCGGCGACTCGTACGTGCTCGCGGGCGAGGAAGTTCACGGCGCCGAGAACCGCGGCGACGAACAGGTCGAGGGCGTCGACATCTTCAGCCCGCCCCGACCGAATCCCGACTGGCAGGAGTAGCGCTCAGTCCGCCCGTGTCTCGGCGTCGTCGTCGAGGTCGACGTCGTCGACGCCCGGCGCTGCGCTCACGTCGACGTCCTCCGGCTCGTCGGTGCCGCCGACGTGGAGCTCGCCGTCGGCGTCCTCGACGTACGCGTCGTCGGCGAACCCGGCGACGGCGTTCTCGAACTCCCCGTCCTCCATTCGATCGGGAGTCTCGGGGGCGTCCGCGACGCCGTCGGCGGGACGGAACTCGCCCAGCGGGTCGTCGATACTGATGCCGTACCGCCGGAAGAACTCCTCGTAGCGACGGTAGTGTTCCTCCAGCTCGTCGCTGTGGATCTCCATCATCTCGGCCCAGCCGTGGGTGAAGAAGTCGAAGTTCGCCTGGACGTGGGTGATCTCGCGGGCCTCCGCCTCGGGGAAGCCGGCCTCCAGCGCCGCGACGTAGGTGTCCATCGTCGCGTCGAAGAAGTCGTCGAGGTGTGCGCGTCGCTCCTCGCGACGGTCCTCGTCGGCCTTGTTGAGGAAGATGTCCGTGTGCATGCCGACGAGCCTGTCGTTGACGTAGTCGCCGACGACCGGCGTGGTGAGCGCGCGCTTGGCGGCCCAGTGGCGGACGTTCTGCCGAAGCTTCATACCCGTTTCTGGGGCCGCGGAGCCTTGAATGTGCGGCGCAGCGACGACGTACCGACGGCCGCGATCGGCGGGCGGATCGAACGATGTGGAAGGTCCTAGAGGACTGCGGAATCCCCTTGGTACGTATCCTCGTGAATCCTCACGTCGATAGCAACCCACATTAACCCCGAATCCGAATCGCCGGTATGAGCGAGTCGTTCGTCATCATCGGTGACGGTATCGCCGGCAGTTCCGCCGCCGAGACCCTCCGGGAGGAGGCGCCCGACGCCGGCATCACCGTGATCACAGACGAGGGGGAGGCCCTCTATAATCGCATCCTCATCAAGGAGTTCGCCAAGGGGAAGCTCCCCGAGGCACCCATCTCCATCCACGAGGAGGGGTGGTACGAGGAGCGCGACATCGATCTCGAACTCAACACGCTCGTCACGGACATCCGGACCGACGAGCACGAGCTCGAGACCCACGAGGGCGACGTACTGGAGTACGACAAGTTGCTCCTCGCGGTCGGCGGCACGCCCCAGCAGCTCCCCGTCGAGGGGAGCGACGCCGACGGCGTCCACCACTTCTGGACGTTCCAGGACGCCCGGCGCATCCGCGAGTCCGCCGAGGCTGCGGACGACGCCGTCATCGTCGGCGCCGGGCTGCTCGGGATCGACCTGGCGGCGATCTGCGGCGCCCAGGACATCTCCGGGAAGTACCTGATGCGCGGCAACTCCTGGTGGCGCTACGCGCTCGACGAGGAGGGCGCGGAGATCATGCACGAGGCGATGCGCGAGCGCGGCGTCGAGCCCGTCTTCGAGTCGGGGGTCGACCACTTCGAGACCGACGACGACGGCCACGTGACGGCCGCGGTCGACCCCAACGGCGATCGCTTCGAGGCCGACTTCGCGGGCGTCGCCATCGGGCTGAACCTCAACACCGAACTCGTCGAGGACACGCCCATCGAGACCGACGACGGCATCGTCGTGGACGAGTTCATGCGAACGAACGACGAGGACGTGTTCGCCGCGGGCGACATCACCCGGTTCAACGACTTGATCCTCGGCGAACAGGCCCAGAACGGCGCGTGGGGCAGCGCGAAAGAGCAGGGCACCATCGCCGCGAAGAACATGCTCGAGTACGAGTCCGAGGAGTTCCGCTGGGTCTCCTCGTACTCCATCACCCACTTCGACTTCCCGTTCCTCTCGTTCGGGCACCCGACGCTCGGCGACGACGAGGTCATGCGCTCGTTCGGCGACGACGAGTGGCGCCGCCTCGCGCTGAAGGACGGCAAGATCGTCGGCGGCGTCCTCATCGGCAACCTCGCGCCCCAGTCGGCGTACAAGCAGCTCATGCGCGAGCAGGTCGACGTGAGCGGTCAGAAGGACCTCCTCATGACCGAGGGCTTCTCCGCCGACGACCTCGAAACCGAGGGCGCGACCGCCGAGTAACCGCCCGCTTACCGCGCTCGGTTCCGTCTGAACTCGCACACGCTCCCGAGAGCGACCGCGGCGGCGACAGCGCCCATGATGGCGCCGGCGATCGCGGCGGACACGGGGTAGGGGGTCGGCGGCCACGGGGTGAGCGACGGGACCGACACCGTTTTCGGCGCCAGCCTCGGAATGCGACCATGGATGCCGGCGGTTCGAGCGACATGACGCTCGCTTTCGAGTTGGACGCGCTGCGGTCGTTGGCCGATCCGAACGCGGTGTTCAACGACGCGCGCGGGTGGACCGAGTACGTCGGCGTGGTTTCGGAGAAGCCCACGTACGTCGTCACCAACTTCACCCGGAAGCATCGCGTCCGACAGGACTTCTTCTCGGGTCCCCGGGGGGTGACGGAGTCGCTGGAGAACGTGAAGCGCCAGTTCGACACCGGCCGGCACGTGTTCGTCGGGACGACCGACGAGGACCGGGCGGTCGCCGAGGAGACCGGGTGGGAGTTCCTCCCGCTTGACCAAGCTGCCGAGGCGGCCGGGTGGACGATGACGGACCCCGACGAGGAGTCCGACCACTTCGACGACGACACGCGCGACGACTGGCCCTGAGCCCACGGGGACTCGGGGCGCGAGAGCACGAACCGCGGCGCGCGCTCGGGCGTGTGAGGGCGAGTTTCAGGTTTCGAAACCACTAATCAGCGTCGACCCTTGGGAGTATCCACTCAATGAGTCACCAGTTGCCGGACGTGCAGGCCAGTCGGCCGGACGTCTCCGTCGGGCTCAGTCAGGTCGGCGTCACCGGCGTCGACAAACTCGTGAAGATCGACCGCGGCGACCAGCGACCGTGGGTGTTCATGGCGGAGTTCTCCGTGTTCGTCGACCTCCCCGGCGAGCGAAAGGGGATCGACATGAGCCGAAACATGGAGGTCATCGACGAGGTACTGGAGGCGGCAACGCGCGAGGAGGCGTACCGCATCGAGGACGTCTGCGGCGACGCCGCCGATCGGCTGCTCGCGAAACACGACTACACGACGACCGCCGAGATCGAGATGACCGCCGAACTCGCGACCAGGGAGGACACGCCCGCCTCCGGTCGGGAGACGCAGTCGACGTTCACCGTCATCGCGTCCGCCGTCGCCGACGAGGACGGCACCCGCGAGGAGATCGGCGCCGAGGTGACCGGGATGACCGTCTGCCCGTGTTCGCAGGGCATGTCCGAGTCACGCGCTCGCGAGAAGCTCGACGAGCTCGACGTCGACGACGAGGTCGCCGAGGAGTTCCTCGACGCCGTCCCGCAGCCGGGACACTCCCAGCGCGGACACGCCACGCTCACGTTCACGGCCGACGGGACGCCCGACGTCGACCTCCTGGACGTGATCGACACCGCACGCGACGCGATGAGCGCGCGGATCTACAACTACGCCAAGCGGCCCGACGAGGACCACATGACCTACGAGGCGCACATGGACGCCAAGTTCGTCGAGGACTGCGTCCGCGCGCTCGCCGAGGACGTGGTCGAGACGTACGACCACCTCGCTGACGACGTGGTCGTCCATATGAAGCAGTCGAACGACGAGTCCATCCACCAGCACAACGCCCACGCCGAGCGCGAGATCACGATGGGGACGCTGCGCGAGGAACTGGTTCGCTAACGACGGCTCGGTCCCCGCCCCCTCACAAGCCGAAGCGGGTCTCTCCGCGTTCTCCTCCGCTCACGCTCACAGCGACAGCGGCGACGCTTCCTCCCAGCGCTCGCGGAACGTCCGGCGAACGTCGCCGGCGAACTCGGGGTCCTTCAGGTCGATCATCGCGAACGACTCGCCGGGATCGACCGGACTCGGGACCTCCATGCACACCTCCGCGTCGTCGACGAGCGTGAACGTCCCCCGCAGCCCCGGCGCGGTCCGAACCGCGAAGTTCGGGTGGTCGGCCATCCGGTCGAAGTAGCGCTCGCCCACGCTCTCGGGGAGCTGCGCGGGGAGCTCCTCCGAGAGCAACAGCGACACGGCGACGCCGCGTTCGAGCGCCGACTCAAGCTCCTCGGTGATCGCCCCCCCGACGGCGCCGATGTCCAGCCCGGACGCCGGCGCGGCGGCGATCATCACGACGCGGTCGTCGGCCGCGGACAGTCGCTCGAGCAACAGATCGGCCGTCTCCTCGGGGCCGAGCGCGGCCGTCCAGAACTGCTCGTCCGGGGGGTCGCCCGCCTCCAGTTCCGTGGAGAGTTCGTCGACGACGGCCTCGTACTGCTCGGCCTGCTCGTCGAGTTCCCGCTGCTTCTCCTCGAGGAGCCGATCGAGGGCCGCGTCCGGCTCGACCGCGAGGTACTTCTTCGGCCTGCTCGCCGCCTGGCTCCGGGCGAGTCGGTGCCGTTCGAGGCTGTTGAGGACGTCGTACACCCGCCCCATCGGCACGCCGCTGGACTCGGACAACTCCTTTGCGGTTGCCGGCCCGATATCGAGCAGCGATCGGTACGCGCGGGACTCGTACTCCGAGAGTCCCAAGTCGCGAAGGTCAGCCATACCGCCTCCACGGGCTGGGGCGTGAAAAAACACACTCCGAGTTTACCGGAGCGCGGCACCGAGGGTGTACGCCGCGCGACGCCCGGACGCGCTACTGCGCCGCGTCGGCGACCCGGCGCATCAGCGCGTCCGGCGACTCGGCGGGGTCGGCGTCGCGGCCGCGGAGGGAGGCCGTCTGCTCGGGCGCGCGGTCGCTGTCGGGGACGACAACCGTCTCGTGGTCAGCGACGCGCAGCGCCGCCCGGTGGAGGTCGGATCCGACGGGGGCGTTCACGTCGATCACGAGGGGTTCTCGCGTGAGCCGGCCGGCGACTGAGCCGTACCCTGCCACCTGTGCGCCCATGCGCTCGGTCGCGCCGGCGAAGGCGCCGACCGCTGCCTCGGCGCGCTCACGGTAGGCGTCCTCGCCCGTGAGCGCCGCCACGTCGATCAGCGCGTCGGCGAACTCGACGACGCCGTCGATCGGACGGAGCGGCCGATCGAGCATCCCGGGGCCGGACGCGGGGCCGTCACGGAACGCGTCCTCGTCGCCGAGGACATCGACCCCGCGGTCGGCTACCGCGCGGGCGACGTCGACGCCGTCGCCGAGCACGGATTCGGCGGTACAGAACGCGGCCGTGACGCGGCCCACGTCCTCGAGCAGGTCGGTTTCCGCGCCACCATCGTCGACGTGACGGACGACGCCGTCGTCGACGAGCGTCTCGCGGAGGTACGCGAGCGTGTTCTCGGCGGACTCCTTCGCGGGCTCGTCGTCCGTGTACGCCGCGAGCGTGAGCAGCGCGTCCGCCGCGAGAGCGTTGCCGCCGGCGTACGCCGTGAGGTCGGTCCGCTCGCCGTCGGGACCGACACTCGCGCCGTAGGCGAACCCCGACCAGAGTTCGGCATCGAGGAACGCGCGGATCGACTCGGCGGTCTCGCGGTAGGCCTCGTCGCCGGTATAGAGGTAGCCGTTGGCGAACGCGCGGAGAACGCCGGCGTCGTCCGCGAGCAGTTTCTCGCGGGCGGGATCCGACCAGTCGCGCGCGCCGGCGTACCTGAAGACGCCGCCGTCGTCGTCGAGGAGGTTGCGGTCGATCGCATCGAGCGTCTGCGTGGCCTTGTACCGGTCGCGCTTGAGCGCGAACTCGACGGTCCGCGGCATGGGGAACTTCGCGTCGTCGCCCCAGCCGGCGAACTCCGGGTCCCACTGCGCGTCAAGTTGGCCCGCGAGGTGCTCCTCGATGGCGGTCGTGACCGGCCCGCTCGGCGTCTCGTTCCCGGCGAGCGCGCGCGGGACGCGCCCGGCGTCCTCCCCGCTCTCGTCCCACGACTCGCGCACGCGGTCGAGTACCGACCGGAAGCCGTCGGGGCCGAGATACGTCGCGCCGGTGAGCAGCTCGCCCGACGGGGTCGTGAACACGGTCGAGGGGAACCCGCCCATGTTGTACCGCTCTCGGACGCGGGGTTCGCGGTCGACGTCCACCTTCACCGGGACGAAGCCGTCGTTGACGTTGGCCGCGATGCGCGGCTCGCCGAACGTCTCCACCGACATCCGGTGGCAGTCGTCGCACCACGTCGCCGTGAGGAACAGCAGTACCGGCCGGCCGGTTCGCTCGGCCTCCGCGAAGGCGTCGGCGCCCCAGTCACGCCACTGGACGCGCGTGTCGTCGGTCATACTCGCGTTCGGAGGCGCTCGAGGGTAAAGTCGGCGTTCGCGGACGATCGAACACCAGTCGTCCGCTCGGAACTGGAACCGCGAGCCACCCTCCAAAAGGGCTATACAGCGCGCTCGGGTACTCCGGGTATGCGCATACGGGTTCGCTACCTGCTCGTGGCCCTGCTCGCGATCCCGCTGGCGGACGCGGCGTTCCTGCTGTGGGTGGCGACGAACCTCCTCACCGCGGTGCAGACGGTCGCGCTGGTCGTCCTCACCGGACTGCTCGGGATGCTCCTCGTGCGTGCCGAGGGACGCCACACGCTTCGGGCCGTCCAGCGGAAGCTCGCGACCGGAGAGGTACCGACCGGCGAGGTGCTCGATGGAGGCCTGTTGATCGCGGCGGGCGCGTTCCTGCTCACGCCCGGACTGGTGACCGACGTGATCGGGTTCCTGCTCGCGCTCCCGCCGACGCGATACCCCATCCGCGAGCTGCTTCGTCGCTACGTCGTCGTCCCGTACGTCGACGCACAGATGGACGGATTCGCGACGGGGGCTGTCTGGACCAGCGGCTTCCCGAACCCCGACGCCGCCGGCGGCGACGGCACGGCCGGGAGCGGGGCATCCGGGCCAGCGGGGTTCGGCGGCGGACCGACATCCGCCGACCGTGACGCGACCGGTTCCGCGGACGACTCCGTCGTCGATGTCGACTTCGAGGAGGTCGACGACGAGGACGCCGAGAACAACGACCGCGAGCGGTAGCTCGACCGGTCCACGGACACGGGCGACTCTTCCGATCACGACACCATACGTCGACAGCGATCCGCGGCCGCGAGGCGTGCAACCGCATGACGTGGCGGCGGTACCGAACGGAAACGCTTAACCAATCCCTTCCACTACTCGAAGATGCGCTCGCCTGGGCCAATAGCTCAGTCAGGTTGAGCGCTCGGCTGATAACCGGGAGGTCCGCGGTTCAAATCCGCGTTGGCCCATCCGCGCAGGGGGCGACTCTTAGTCGTCCCGTGTTAGGGGCTGTCTCCTCCCCAGCCACCTAATTCCGTCACACTATCACCACGTAGCAAAGGGTGTTTTAACGAATCAGTTCAACCGCGCCTCTCTCGAATCCAGAACCACCTCGCTGCTGTCTTTCGGAGTCAGTTGAGCGTGCGACTGCCCGGCCAATGTTTGTGTTCGAGAACGAAGACAGTCGACCACCTATCGGGAGTAGACGTGAGTCCCTGCCCGTCTACTCGACTTCGACGACGTACGACTGGTGTGCCCCTCGGGTCTGCATATCGAGAAAGTGATGCCGTGTGGTGTCACCGACACTTCCTGCGAATGACTGCGCCTCACGGTCCGAGTAGACGCCGTCAGCACCACGGAGGTCGTGGTCTGCGAGGTGGTCGACCACGTCCGGCGGAACCTCGTCCGGGCCGTCGATGTCCACTATCACGAGTCTATCGGTGAAACTCTTCGCGATGAACGCGTCCGCAACCGCGTCGTGAGCCCGTAAACCGGCAATCACGTCCTCGAGTTCGTCTCTCCTGTCGTCCATCGGATCGTCGATCACCCCCAACGAGAAAGTACCTGACCGCGACCGTGTTCGCGTGACGAGATCCGGATCGGTTCACCCCCGTCGGATCCGGAGAACCGTCGCGTACTCCGTTCGCAGCAGCCGCCTCCGTTCCGTCTCGCTCGCCAGCAGCTCGTGTGGTGTCTTCTCGTCCAACATGGATACCTCTGTTTCACTCTCGGGAGAGGACTCCAGGTCGGTTCGAAACGCCTCGAAGATGACTCCCGGAAGCGAGTAGGGACAGTGGGCGTTGATGACCTGTGAAATATTGATGATACACGGTCGAGACGAGTCCTCATCGCGAAATACTGAATGGATCCTCGATCGAACTGCGAAATATATGGTGACAGCGGGCAGTAGTCGCTGGTCGCGTCGATTCGTCGTCTTCAGCGCGATCTCGCTCGTCCTGTGGCGACTTGGGGCACTGACGGGAGTTCCGCGTCGGACGGAGGTCGTCCTGGCCCTGTTCGGGTTCGTGCTCCATATGGTGTTCGGGATGGGGTATCTGCTGATCCCGTCCTACTTCGAACGGGTGCTGGATGCGAAGTGGCCCCCGGCAGTCCAACTCGGGTTGACGGGGGTCGGAACGGGATTTCTGGCGGTGGCCTCCCTCCCTGTCGGCCCACCTGTCGTCGAACGCCTGGGAGCGATCGCCTGGTTTCTGGGCGTCATCGTGTTTCTGGGGACGATCCTGTGGACGGTCCGCGACAACTTGGCGGGACGCGAGACGGGGACCGGTGCCGGGAAGGAGGAGTTCCAGTGGGTCGACCGGTATGCGAACCCGTTCATGTTAGTCGCCCTCGGATACGTGCTGGTCGGATCGTACGAACTGCTCGCGCACGCCTCCCTGCTCCCTGGGATCACAGACGGATACGCCCCACGGGTCAGCCACCTCCTCGCTGCCGGGGGTGCGGCGTTGCTCGTGTTCACGCTCGGCGTTCGTATCGCTCCCCGATTTCTCGGCGTCCCGGCGCGGAAGGAACTTGTCGTCGTCGTCCTTCCGGCAGGTGCACTCGGCCCGGCATTGCTGGCGTACGGACTGGGCGGCGGTCCGGCGTTCATCGCCGGCGCGCTCGTGGAAGCGACGGCGATGGTCGGGTTTGCGGGGGCGTACGGCCTGATGTTCGCCCGGTCGGAGCGGCGGACTGTCGGCCTCGCCGGCGTTCTGACAGGAGTGGCTTGTGGGATCGCTGGGGTGTCACTCGGTCTCTCGTTCGCGTTCGGGACGGTCACCACCGGACTGATCACTGCGCACCTCCAACTGAACCTCCTCGGGTTTCTCGGACTGTGTATCATCGGCTTCGCGATGCAGTTCTTCCCGCCCACCGTGGGTCGGTTCCGAGGAGCGACCGAGACCACAGTATGGCTGGTGATCGCCGCCCTGTTCGGTGGGCTCGTCTCTATCGTGGTCGGAACGCTCGGGGAAGTCTCCGTATTGGTGACTGCCGGCAACGTACTCGCCCTCACGGGCACGGTCGTGTACGGCTACCTCGCCATCCGACTGATGATTACAGTCGGGTCGCGGTGAACCGTCACCTCTGACGGCGGCGGTGTCGAACCGGAGATTCGGCGTCAGTCGTCCGTGGTCGACGTCTTCTCGGACGGTTCTGCGTCCATCTCTGACCCGCCGTCGACGAGTGCCGTCTCCCGATGCCGCTGGAGCCATCCCCACTCGTTGGTGAGCAGTCCGTGCTCGTCCAGGTTCCAGGGGTCGCTGTTCTCGATCGGGCGTCCCTCAAGCCACGAGGAGACGAGGTTCCACACGAAGATCAGTTGGCCGATCGCGAGTATGTAGACGCCGACCGTGGCGAGTTGGTGGAGGTCGGCGAAGTAGCCGACCGGGCCGACGGTCAAGTCATATCCGGCGTACCGACGGGGCATGCCGCCATATCCGAGCAGCACCATCGGGAAGAACGTGAGGTTCGTCCCGAGCATGGTGAGCCAGAAGTGCCACTTCCCGAGCGTTCGCTGGTACCATCTCCCGGTCACCAGCGGGAACCAGTAGTAGATCCCAGCGAAGATCGCGAACGCGATCCCACCCATGATGACGTAGTGGAAGTGGGCGATCACGTGGTACGTGTCGTGGAGCACGAGGTCGACGGGGATCGCCGCCTCGAAGACACCCGTGACGCCGCCGATGATGAAGTTCGCGATGAACCCGATGCAAAACAGCATCGGCGTCACCAACCGGATCTTCCCGTTCCACATCGTCGCGATCCAGTTGAACGTCTTGACCGCGCTGGGGATCGCGATCGCGATCGAGACGGCCATGAACGACGCACGGAGCCGCGGATCGATCCCCGTCGCGAACATGTGGTGTGCCCACACGCCGAAGCTCAACACCCCGAGCGCGAGCGTCGAGTAGACGACGAACTTGAAGCCGAAGAGCCGCCGGCTGGCGAACCGCGGGAGGATGTAGCTGATGAGTCCCATCGGGGGAAGCACGAGGATGTACACCTCGGGATGACCGAAGAACCAGAACAGGTGTTGCCAGAGGATCGGACCGCCGCCCTCGATCGCGAAGAACGTCGTTCCGAAGTTCCGGTCCAACAGCAACATGACGAGCGCGCTCCCCAGCAGCGGGAACGCGAAGAGGATCTGCCCGGACTGGACGAGGACCGTCCACGAGAAGATGTCCAGATTCGCCCACGTGACGTCCTCGCCGCGCTCGGTGAAGATGGTCGCGATGAAGTTGATCGCGCCCATCGTCGCGCTCACTCCGGTCAGATGGAGCCCGAGGATCATCAGGTCGACATCGGCGTTCGATTGCTGGACTGACAGCGGCGCGTAGAGCGTCCACGCGGTCTGAGCCCCTTCGACGCCGACCTGGAACGGTTCGAGGATCAGCCCACCCCAAATGAGCAGTGCCCCGGGTGGTAACAGCCAGAATGCGATGGCGTTGACCCGTGGGAACGCCATGTCGTCGGCACCGATCAGCAACGGGATCAGGTAGTTCGAGAACGCGGCCAGTATCGGCGTGCCGAACAGAAACAGCATCGTGATCCCGTGGGTCGTCATCAGGGCGTTATAGAGGGGTGCACTGAGTAGATCAATTGGCGGCGTCGTCAGTTCCGTCCGCATGAGAATGACCGCGATCCCTCCCCACGCGAACGAGAGCACCGCAAACACCCCGTACATGAGACCGATATCCCTGTGATCGACGGTCGTGACCCACCGAAGGAGTCCGCTTGGTTTCTCTACGTGTTCTGGCTCGTGATGGCTGGCTTCTGACCCACCGGCGGAGACCGAATACGACCGCCAGTTCTCGATGCGAACTAGCCACCGAACCACAAGGAGCAAAAGCACGCCCATTGCTCCGGTGAGAGCGATTCGAGTGGTCCCGATATCCATGGTACGCGAACTTTGGTAGTGTCCCGTAAGCGTCATCGCGAACATCTTCGATCAGAGCCGAAAAGAGGTACAGCGCAAATGTCCGTACGGGAAACCGTGATAGAGGGTTCTCGAAGACTGGGGCTCCGTCGCTACGTTCTTTGTCTGTACGTAGCGATCTGACTTCCGGTTCTGCGGTCTCCCTGACATCATCTGCGGGACCTACACAAGTATCCGAGACGAGCGATCTTCACTTGCTCACCCTTCTAATGTGACCTCGCTCCGTAGAAGCGGAGCCGGAGTGATGCGCCCGGACCATCCCCGTTTCGAGCCGCGAATTCGGCGCCCGACCGGCCGTACGCGACGAACACGTACGCTTGATCGCGGAGGGACTGCCACGATGAAACGGTCACGTTGTGGCTTTCCAGCATGTTCACCTGTTTCACCGCGTAGTAGTCGGCGATCGCCTGCCGAGCAGCGACCTTCGCTTGCGACTTGGATTTGCCTCGTTCGTAGGCCTCAGCGACGGCGGTTTCCACCTTCGTCCACGCGACCGACTCCGTATCCTGAACGTAGTTGTTCAGCGTCGCCTGCCGAGGTTCAACCCATCAAAAATCAATTTGACGTTATACTGGGTTAAATTGGGCCGTTGGCTCTCCAGCCACCCAATTTCGGCGTTCTACCGAAACGGAGACCGATATCCGCCAGTGTGTACTGACTCGATTCGACCGCGATCAGAACCCCTCGCGGAGGAACGGCTCCGTCGGCGGAAACGCGTCCGCGAGCGCGGTCCGCACCGCCTCGTGTTCGACATCGACCGCCCCGAGTTCGACCAACCTGTCGACCCCGTGAGAGCCAACGACCAGTCGTGAGAGTGCGCCGATGTCGAGCGATGCGTCGGCGTCGGTGTCGGCGGCGCCGCGCTCGACGGTTCCACGTCCGTCGGCGACATGAAGGCGGACGCACCCGTCGTTCCACTCACAGGCGTCGTCGCGCACGTCGAACACGAGCGTCGTCTCGACGGCCTCCGGGTACGCGATCGCCTCAAGTGCCGCCTCGACATCGACGACCCGGGCCATCGGGCCGGGCCGGATATCCGTCTCCGCGGCCCGCGGGTCGTCGAGATCGTCGAACAGCCGGGTGTTCGACGGGCCGGTGAATCGAACCCGTTCGACCTGTGAGTCGTGGTTGCGACAGAAGCGCAGGAGGTGCCCGCGTGCCTCACGATCGACGTGGGCGAACTCGCTCACGGCCATCGTGTTCCCCTCGTCGTCGCCATCCTGGATGGTGTAGACGACGTACCCACGGAGTTCGTCGCCGGGATCGCCGTCGGTCCACCCGTACACGTACGGGTCGGTGTCCCACGACTGGAACACCCGCAGGCGCCACCAGTCTTCCTCTCGATCGAGGCGGAACTCGTCGTTCGCCCACTCGTTGTACACCGTGTCCAGACGGGGCCAGTCGTCCTCCTCGAGCCGCTCGAACGCGCCCGCAGGGTCCGGACACGCGCTGTCCAACGCGTCCGGCGAGACGGTGACGCGAGCGTAGTCGCAGATCCGCTCGTACCCGAGTTGTCGGTAGAAGGAGTACTTGAAGGGCCACAGCGCGGCGAACGCGATCCCGTCGTCGCGGAGTTCGCGGTGTACGTGACCGAGGAGCGTTCGAACGAGCCCTCGGCGACGCGCCTCCGGCGGCGACGCGACCGCCGAAACGCCGCCCACGTCGCGAACGTCGCCGCGGATCCGCGCGGAGAAGTCGTGGTAGCCGCAAACGACGGCGAGGCCGGCCGCGTCGGGATCAGTTCCGTCAGCTACGCTGGGATCAGTTCCGTCAGCTGCGTCGAGCCCCTTCCGGTCGGCGTGCTCGTAGAGGCCCCGGGGGTGAAACGATTCGGGCCGATCAGGGCCCGATGGCTCGTGCTCCGGCCCGCGTTCCGGCGAGAATGCGTACACGAGGATGTCGTCGAAGGTGTCCTCGTGCGCGTCGGGGATCGCGCGATAGTGCATGACACGACCGGGTCCCCGTCGGGGCAAAGCGTTTGCGACGCTATGGGATCGACACGCACGCCGAAGCGGTCGACACCTAGCCGGTGGCTCCGACAGTCACGCCGGATCGCGGGGTTCTCGGTACTGGAACACCCAGCGAGGGTATGGGCGACGACACGAGGCTGCGCGACCGGATCACCAGCGATCGACTCCTGCTCGCGACGGTGTTGGTCGTCGGTATCGCCGGCACGGGAGTCGTCCGCCGACAGCTGGGCCTCCTCGGGTTCAACGACCTCGGCCGAGTGGTGTTCATCCTCGGGTACGGACTCACCGTGTTCGCCGTGTGGTACGGCTGGATCCGGCCGCTCGACATCACCGGCCCGAGCGCCGACCGCGACGTTCCGCCGTCGGGCTCGTCGTTCGACGCACCGAGCGGAGACGAACCGGAGGACGAGGGCGACAACTCGGGTGGTGACCGGTCGACGCCCGGGACCGATCGACCGAACTGATCGGTCCGGCGATCTCCGAGGAACTGGTCGGTTCTCCGGACGCCTCCTGCGGCCGCGATCTCCCACCGGGGTCGCCGAACGCAAACGAGTGATAACGGAACGTTAATGCAGCGCCCGGGGCGAACTGGAGACAAGAGATGATCCCGCTCCAGATCGTCGACAGCTTCCTGCTCCCGTACAACGTCGGACAGGCGCTGCTGCTCGGGTTCGTGCTGACGACGCTCGCCACGCTGCCGGTGTCTCGCAAAGCGATGGCGCTCAACACGATGCTGTTCGGCGTGATCTTCCTGCTCACGCCGCAGTCGCTCGTTCCGGTTCACTACCTCTTCCTCGGCATCGTGCTGGTCGTCATCGGACCGCTCGTGTTCGTCGCTT
Organism: Halobaculum rarum; assembly: GCF_040025155.1. NCBI lineage: Archaea > Methanobacteriati > Methanobacteriota > Halobacteria > Halobacteriales > Haloferacaceae > Halobaculum > Halobaculum rarum. The sequence goes on from NZ_CP157275.1 coordinate 297,431, forward strand.
CGCGGCGGTAATCCCGCGGCTGCGGCCGGCTCTCAGCTCACGTCCCGTTCGCCACCGAAACGGAGCGGCAGACGCTCGCCCCGAACGTCATCCTTTTGCCCGCCGCGCCGGACCGACGCGGCATGGTAACCGCCCGCGCGCCGGCGACCAGCGCGAACCTCGGGAGCGGCTTCGACACGTTCGGCGTCGCGCTCTCGCACCCGGCAGACACCGTCTCAGTCGAGCGTGCGGCCGAGACGACGATCGAGGTGAGCGGCGCGGGCGCCGAGTTCATTCCGACCGACCCCGAAAAGAACGTCGTCGGCGCCGTCGCCGACGCGCTCGACGCGCCCGCCCACATCCACATCGACAAGGGCGTGCGACCCTCCTCGGGGCTGGGCTCCTCTGCGGCGTCCGCCGCCGCCGCCGCGGTCGCGCTCGACGAACTGTACGACCGCGGCTACAGCCGTCACGACCTCGTCCCCGTCGCCGCCGAGGGCGAGGCGGTCGTCTCCGGCGAGGCCCACGCCGACAACGTCGCCCCGGCGCTGCTCGGGGGATTCACGATCGTCCGCAGCGACGACGGCGCGACGAGCATCGAGGCGGACCTATCGCTCGTCGCGTGCCTCCCGGAGGTGGTCGTCTCCACGCGCGATGCGCGTGGGGTCGTCCCCGACTCCGTGTCGATGGCCGATCACGTCGAGACGGTCGGCAACGCCGCGACGCTCACGGCCGGAATGTGCCGGTCCGACCCCCAGTTGGTCGGGCGCGGGCTCGACGATCCGGTGGTCACGCCGGCACGCGCGGAACTCATCACCGGGTATGCGGGCGTCAGGGAGGCCGCACTGGGGGCCGGCGCGACCGGCGTCACCGTCAGCGGCGCCGGCCCGAGCGTGCTCGCGGTGTGTGAACTCGGCGAGCGTCGGGCGGTCGCCGCCGCGATGGTCGAGGGATTCGCTGACGCCGGCGTCGGCGCGCGGGCGTACCAGACCGGCGTCGGCGACGGCGCGACGGTGCTGTAGCTCCGGCAGTCACTCCAGCGACCGCTCCAGAAAGCGCTCCCTGACCTCCGGCTCCGGCACTTCGCAGGCGTCCTTCCTCCCGAACACGCCGTAGCGGTACTCGGCGACCAGATCGTAGACGGCGTCGCGGATCCGACGCGGCACGACTCGCAGGGCCCACGCGAGATTCCACGGCGAGTCGAGCCGGCGCGCCACCCGCAGCGCCGCGGCCGACTTCCGGTGTGCCCCCGCGTCGTCGATGAGGACGACCGAGTCGTAGTCCGCTGTCGGCAGGCCGTGACGCTCCAAGAGTGCCCGTCCGACCGGAGAGTCCAGCGGCGCGAACCGGAACACGCCGGCATCGTCGTGGCGGACGAGAAATCTGACCGCGCCGTGACAGAGGTTGCAGACGCCGTCGAAGAGCACCACTGGCGTCCGTTCTGGGTTCACGTCCGCGAGGGGGGCCGTGTCGTCGTCGACGGCGGCGTCGGCGTCGGACATACCGGTCGCTACGGGGGCCGCGGATTTCAACGTCGTGGCGGCGACGCGATGTGAGTGAGTGTAGCTGACAGGCGACACGACCCGCACGCTCCGCGGGACGGCGTGTCGCGCACCCGCGTGCGCCCCGCGACCGGTCTCAGATCACGACGGTCGCGTCGCTCTGGACCCGGTATCGGATAAAAACGTTCGTGCGAGCGGCGGCGGGTTGTGACCCCGAGTTAGACGCCGCGGCCCTGAAGCTTCTCCTCCTCGGGCATCGTCTCGTTGGCCTGGCCCTTCATGCCGGCGCCGATCCCCTTCGCGATCTCCTTGAGCGTCTCGGGGTCGTCGTAGTTGTTGACCGCCTGGACGATCGCTTCGCCCATCTCCGTCGGGTCCTCCGCGCCGAAGATGCCCGAGCCGACGAAGATGCCGTCGCAGCCGTGCTGCATCATGAGCGCCGCGTCGGCGGGCGTCGCGATGCCGCCGGCGGCGAAGTTGACGACGGGAAGGCGGCCCATGTCGGCCGTCTCGTGGACGAGCTCGCGGGGCGCCTCGTTCTTCCGGGCCCACTCCTCGCGCTCCTCGTAGGCCATCCCCGAGAGCTTGCGGATGGAGCGCTGGATGTTGCGCTGGTGGGTGACAGCTTGGTTCACGTCGCCCGTGCCGGCCTCGCCCTTCGTCCGGATCATCGCGGCGCCCTCGTCGATGCGCCGGAGCGCCTCGCCGAGGTTGCGCGCGCCGCAGACGAACGGCGCGGTGAACTCGCGCTTGTCGATGTGGTAGCGCTCGTCGGCGGTCGTGAGCACCTCCGACTCGTCGAGCATGTCGGCGCCGGCGGCCTCGAGGATCTGCGCCTCGGCGGTGTGGCCGATGCGGCACTTGCCCATCACCGGGATCGACACCTCGTCGATCACCTCCTCCAGCTTGCCCGGGTCGGCCATCCGCGCGACGCCGCCGCGCTTGCGGATGTCCGCGGGGACGGACTCGAGGTGCATCACGGCGACCGCGCCGGCGTCCTCGGCGATCCGCGCCTGTTCGCGGCTGACGACGTCCATGATCACGCCACCCTTCTGCATCCGCGCGAAGCCGCGCTTGACCAGGTCGGTCCCGCGTTTGAGCTCCTCCAGATCGGTCTCCTCGGTCATGTATGCTCATTCGGGTGTGCGTACGTAACGGTTGTCCTTCCCCGGCCGAAGGGACGCCCGAGGGCGTCGCCCTCGGGGTGTCGCTGGGTGCGGGTGGCGAGTGGGAACCAGAGGGACAGCAGGTGGAGGGTATGGCCGACGGCCGACTCAGGTGTCGGCCTCGAGCGCCTGATCGATCCGTCGTTCCACCTGCGGCAGCCGCCGTTCGACGAGCGCCGGGAGCTGTCCGGGGAGCTTCTCACGGTTCCGTTCGAGCGCGCCAGCGAGCGCTTCCGTCCGCTGTCGGAGGCCCCGCAGGCGGTTGTCGGCGCCCTCGGCGTTCCCGGCCTGCGCCGCCTCGTTCGCGCGTTTCGCGGCCGTCGTCGTCGCCTCCAGCGCCCGGAGGAGACCCGTGAACCCGTCCGAACCGCCACCTCCGCCGTTGCCGCCGCCGTTGCCGTTTCCGGTGCCACCGTCGTCATCGTCGCTGCCGTCGTCGCCGGCCGCCTCGGCGGCGGCCGCCAGCACGTCGTCGACGGCGTCCTCGGCGTTCCCTCCCTGTTCGGCGGTGCTGTCGGGCACGTCGACCTCGTCGATGCCGGCCGCGTCGCCGTCGGCGAAGACGGTCGCCTGCGCGGTCGTCTCCGTGAGGATCGTGAGCAGGAACGACGCGAGCGACGTCTTCCCGGTCCGGGCCTCCGGGATCGTCGCCGTCGACTGGTCGGCGCGGGGATTCACGCGGAAGGCACCGATACCGCCCTCCTTGTCCTCGACCTCCGTGGTGTAGGCGCCCTCGCGGTGGGCGTACACCGCGACGCCGCGGTCGGTGTCCTCGGCCCCGTCCGCGTCGCCGGTAGGCGTTCCTGTCTCGGTGCTTCCTCCGTCGTCGGTGCTACTGTCGGCCGCGTCGTCGCCGTCCGCGACACTCGGCGGGAGCCCGTCGTACACTGCCCCGGCGAAGTCGTCCTCGACGGCGACGCGGCCCACGCCGGGAGCGTCCGCGGGCGGCGACGCCCGGACCTTCACCGCGTCCTCGTTGGGCGCGACGACCACGTCGCCGTCGACGCCCGCGGTCGTCGGCTCGCCGTTCTCCTCGTGGGCGAGGCCCTGACTGAACGGCGCGACGCCCGCGCCGTTGACGGTGAGGGTGTGCTCGCCCTCGGGCACGTCCTGGAGCGCGACGACGCCGTTGAACGTCGGGACCGCCTCGGGGTCGGATTCGAGGAGCGCGATCCCCTCGACGGTCGGGTCGGTCGTGTCGACGCCGTTGCTTCCCGGCGCGTCGTCGCTGGCGGTCGCCTCCCGCAGGAAGCCGACTACGTCGCCTGCGAGCCCCGACACGTCGAGGTCGAACCGCTCCGAGAGCGCCGAGCGATGGCGCGGGTCGGTCACGTCCGCGACGGGGTTCGTGTACCGCGGCTGCTCCTTCGGGGTGCCCGTGGTCGTGATATGGGATGCGTACGCGTCCTCGGCGAACGAGGGGATCGCGAACTCGAAGCTGAGCTGCGGGCCGGTGAACTCCTCGATCCCGAGGTCGGCCATCGGCGCCAGCGAGTAGCTGTAGTCGGCGTCGGCGGCACCCTCGGCGTCCTCGAACGCGAACAGCAGCCCCGTCTCCCGGAAGGGGAGGTCGTCGGGCGGGGACGGGATCCCCGAGAACGAGTCGACGGTCATCTCCGCCGGGACGAGGTGGTCTCGGGTGACGTTCGGGAGGTCCGGGTGTTCGTGGAGGGGGGCGCCGTCAAGCTCCGGCAGCGAGAACGGGAGGCGGTACCCCTCGCCGCGCGGGAGGCCGTACGCCGCCGGGATCTCAAGCGGCGCGAGCGGGCCGTTGGAGACGTCCGGGATGTCCGTCGACGTCGCCAGTCGCTCGAAGACGTCGCGGGTCTCGTTGACGCCCAGCGCCGACGAGTGGCTGCCGACCTCGCTGATGATCGCCGCCCGGTCCGTCTCGGGGTCGAGGAACTCGTTGTTCGGCACCTTCCGGGAGTGGGCCGACGCGACCAGCAAGTTCGGGTCGCCGACCTCGGCGTCGCCCGACTCCTCGCTCACGTCGAGGAACACCTGCAGCAGCTCCCAGTCGTGCCAGTGGAAGTTAACCGTGAACTGGTCGAACGCCGAGTAGAACCAGTACTGGGCGACCACGAGGTCCGTGTCCTCGTAGCCGACGACGTTGTAGAACGCCGTTCGGTTCGGCGGCTCGCCGGCCTCGTCGAACGCGCGCGAGTAGCCGTCGAAGGCGGCGAAGCCGTCGAGGACGTCGCCGTCGTCGAGGTACTCCCGGGGGTCAGTCGGGAACCACCGCTCGCCGGCGCCGAAGTAGAGGTCCGGCGCGTGGGCCGCGGCGATCGTCCGCGCGCGCTCGTCGTCGATCGCCGTTATCTCCGGCGAATCGTCGGAGGCACCGAACCCGGCACAGCCCGCAAGCGACGACGCCCCGACGGCGCCGGCGGCGGCGAGCGCGCCGCGGCGCGTGATCCCTGCGGACGCCGTCTCGTCGGCTTCCGCCCCTCGATCGCCGGCGGCGCGGCGTCCCCCGCGCTCCTCCTCCGGGTCGTCTCGTTCGCGAGTCGGTCCGGTCACGCTTCCTCGTGGGTGACCGACCGCATCATCGTTCGGACGTCGTCGCCCTGCCCCGACAGCAGCGAGGGGTACGCCCCGACAGTAACGACGAAGTCGCCGCCGGCCCGCACCGCCTCGGACACGTGGATCTGCACCTCGGTCGTGACGCCCTCGGTGATCGTCGCGTCGGCGGTGAACAGCCCGACAGTGGTGTCGGTTCCGAGGACCGCGACCGTCTCCTCGCCGTCCTCCCGGAGGTTATTGATCCCCTCGTACTGGGTGAGCATGCGCCGCGCGAGTTCGCGGGTACTCATCTCCCCGACGGGGTTGAACGTCTGCCCGGCTATCTCGACTGCGGGGGTGGAGAGCGCGACGAACATCGACGCCCGGAGGCGTTCGCCGAGCACCTCCGCGGCCTTGTCGTACTGCGCGAGCTGGTTGGTGACGACGACCTCGCGGGTCTGGCCGGCGACGGTGAACTCCCGAGCCAGCTCCTTCGGCTCGATCCGGTACTCCTCGAACCCGGTCGACTCCAGCGTCGAGTCCGGGACCGACGCGACGTTCGCGGAGAACTCCGCGGGCTCGGACCCGGTGATCACGCCGAGACAGCCGCTTGTCGCGCCCGCGCCCCCCAGCGCGAGCGCGGCCCCGGTTCGTCGCATGAACGCTCTTCTCCCGTGTGCCTCCCTGGACATGGAACGGTTCTGTGCCCGAAGCGGTATCAGTCTCGTGGTCGAGTGTGACGGCCCCGTCCGGCCACGATCCCGCCGCGTCACCGCCTCACACGGGAAGACGACCCAGCATCGCACCGCTTTTGCCGCTCGGACCGGTACATCGCGTACTGAATGATCTCGAAGGGCTGTGAACAGTGCGCCAAAGGGGGGAAGATGGTGCTGTTCGTGTACGGCTACTGCGACCAGCGCGACTGCTTCTACTGTCCGCTCGGGGAGAACCGCAAGAACGTCACCGACGTGTACGCCAACGAGCGCCTCGTCGAGTCAGACGAGGACGTGATCGAGGAGGCCAAGCGCATGTCCGCGCTGGGCACCTCCATCACCGGCGGTGAGCCCCAGGAGGCGATGGGGAAGACGACGCGGTACCTCCGCCTGCTGAAAGAGGAGTTCGGCGAGGACCACCACACGCACCTCTACACGGGTATCCCGGGCGGTCGCGAGAACATGCGCCGCCTGTCGGAGGCCGGGCTCGACGAGATCCGCTTTCACCCGCCGGTGGAACAGTGGGGCGACCTCCACGGCACCGAGTGGGAGGACATCCTCTATATCGCCCGCGAAGAGGGGCTGACGCCGGCGTTCGAGATCCCCGGTATCCGCGCGGAGGAGGAGTTCCTGGAGTTCCTCGACGAGGGGGCCGCGGACTTCTGTAACATCAACGAGTTCGAGATGTCCGACGGGAACTACCGCCGGATGCAAGAGCAGGGCTTCGAGCTGCAGGAGGGGCACATGTCGGCCGTCGACGGCTCGAAGGAGGAGATCCTCGACGTGATGGGCGACCACGAGCGGGTGTACTTCTGCACCTCCGTGTTCAAGGACGCCGCACAGCACCGCAACCGCCTCAAACGGATGGCGCGCAACCTCCGCCGCCCGTTCGACGAGGTGACCGACGACGGCACCCTCGTGTACGGGAAGACGTACACCACCCCGGAGCGCTTCGAGGCGCTGGAGGTGCCCGAGGAGTTCTACTCCGTCAAGTCCGAGCACGTCGAGGTGGCGTGGTGGCTGCTGGAGGAGATGATCGAGGAGGGCGACCTCGACGACGGCGAGGTCGTCGAGCAGTACCCGACCTACGACGGCACGGTCGTCGAGCGGACGCCGCTGGCGTAGCCGAGACGATCGCTCCGGTGAACGCTACGGGACGTTGATCGGAGTTGTCAACCGGAGCGACGAACGTCCGACAGCACAACCGGCCCCTGAGGAACGCCCCCCGGTCACTGTTCGGTTTTTCGGGTGCAAACGAGGACCGGGCGGTCCGTCCCGAGGATAACCTCCTGAGAGACGCTCCCGAAGAGCGCCTTCCCCGCCTTCGAGCGCTTGCGCCCGGCGATAGTGATGGCATCAACGTCCAGTTCGTCTGCGGCCTCGATGATAGATTTCGAGGGGGTCCCGCTCGTCTCGTGGTACTCCACGGCGATCCCGGCGTCCTCGAGGATGTTCGCCGCGTGTCGGACGGCAGCTATCTGGCCGACTGACGCCCCCTCGAAGTTGTCTGTGAAGTCGTGTAACAGGTGCGCGGTGGTGTGTTCCGGGTCGAACAGGTCGCGAACCGTCTCCGCCTGGGCGACGGCGCGGTCGTCGCTCTTGTCGAGAGCCAGCAGGACGTGCTTCATACGTACTAATTGATAGTGAAAGAACATATACGTACGGGTAGTTCTGGAGGAGGTGAGCGCCGCGGAGTCCCCCACGGGATCGGAGCCGTTACTCCCCGAGCGTCACCGCGTCGTCGGCGCTCCGCCGCAGCGCGTCCGACCGCCCGTAGCTCCCCGGCGCGATCGCGAGCGTCCGCAATCCGTACTCGTTGGCGACTTCCAGCGCGGGCTTGAAGTCCGTGTCGCGGGAGGCGACGGCGATCGTCGCCGCCCGGCGCTCGGCCGCGAACGACGCCACGTCGACGGCGAGCTTCACGTCCACGTCGCCGCTGGTGGTGATCACTTGAAAGCCGTTGGCCTCCGCCGCCTGAATGAGTCCCGGCGTGGCGTGCTCGTCGAGGTAGAGTCGCGCGGTGACGAGATCGCCGTCCGTCTCGCCCTCGCATGCCGCCGCCCGCAGGTCGGCGAAGTCCACCTCGAACTCCTCGCGAAAGACGTTCGGGCCGTCGACGAACAGCGCGACGCCCCGCGGCGCCGCGGGATCGCCGTCGGCGCCGCGCCACGGGCCGCGCGGGCCCGCCGTCCGGGCGTCGGCGGCAGGCCGCTCGTCCGTCGCGCGGGCGTCGCCGCCGGCGGCACGCGGTCCGAAGACGCGATCCAGCAGTCCCATGGCGAGGGGAGCAGACGGCGGCCGATACGCGTTCCGGTTCCAGCCCTGCCGGCGCGTCGGTCGTGCTGGCGCGAGGGAAACCGACATACCAGCCGCCCGCGATCGTGCAGGCATGAGCAACTGGACCGACGCGATCGTCGGCGAACGGATGACTGTCGACCGCGAGTTCAACGATCGGATCCGACAGTCGGAGTTCTCGAACCAGGAGTGGGGGCTGATCATGACTGCCGTCGAGTTCGAGATCGAGGACGCCACCGACCCGGAGGACGCGCGGATCGTCGCCGACACGTCGAAGCTGCCGCAGATCATGCCCGAGTTGGACAACATCTCCCAGCAGATGGGCGCGATGGCCGGCGGCGGCGACCCCGACGGCGGCTCCTCGGGCGGCGTGTTCGGCGATCTCGTCTCCGACATCAAGGACGCCATCCTCGGCGGCGGCGGGGGCGGCGGGAGCGGCGGCGTCGACCAACAGCAGTTGGAGGCGGCCGAGCGACTCACACAGGAGTACGCCGACGAGCTTCAGCGACACCTCGAATCGAAGGGGAAGTTCGAGCAGGTCCGGCTCGCGTATCAGGAATAAGTCCGCGTCGCGTGCGGGGATGGGTTCACGTGCGTACGGGGGGAGTCAGCGTCGCGGACAGGAAGCCGTCGCCGTCGGTCGTTACAGCCGGGCCAGCACCGCGTCGGTCACCTCGCGCGTCGTCGCCTCGCCCCCCAGATCGGGCGTCCGCGGGCCGTCCGAGAGGACGCCCTCGACGGCCGAGCGGATCCGTTCCCCGGCGTCGTCGTCGCCGAGCGACTCGACGAGCATCGCCGCCGAGAGGATCGTCGCCGAGGGGTTCGCGACGCCCTCGCCGGCGATGTCCGGCGCGGTGCCGTGGACCGGCTCGAACAGGCCGCGTTCGGCCCCGACGTTCGCGGACGGGAGCAGTCCGAGCCCGCCGACCAGCCCGGCGGCGAGGTCCGAGAGCACGTCGCCCGCGAGGTTGGGGCAGACGATCACGTCGAACTGCTCGGGGTCGAGACACACGCGCGTCGCGAACGCGTCCATGAGGACGGTGTCGGCATCGACGCCCGCTTCGTCGGCCGTCGCGAGCACCGTGTCGCGGAACAGCCCGTCGGTCTCGCGCATCACGTTCGCCTTGTGCGCGACGGTGAAGCCGTCCTTGCCGCGCTCCTCGACGTACTCGCAGGCGAACTCGCCGAGGCGCCGCGAGGCCGACTCGGTGACGACGCGCGTGAGCGTCGACACGTCGTCGGTGAGGCGGTCCTCGTGGCCGGCGTACACGCCCTCGGTGTTCTCCCGGAGGAACACGAGGTCCGTCTCCGGCCGGAGCGCGTCGACGCCGGGGTACGCCCGCGCCGGGCGGACGTTGACGAACGAGCCGACGGCCTCCCGAAGGGGGAGGATCACGTCGGCGGCCGACTCGCCCGCGGCGCCGAACAGCGTCGCGTCGGCGGAGGCGGCGAGCTCGTACGTCTCCGCGGGCAACGCCTCGCCCGTCTCGTCGAGCGTCGCGTCGCCCGCCTCGGCCTCGGTGAACGTGTAGTCGCCGACCGTCTCCAGCACCTCGACGGCCGCCGGGACGACCTCGCGGCCGATGCCGTCGCCCTCGATGACCACGATCTCGGGGAGAGCGTCGGCGTCGGATCCCGTCTCAGTCATCGGTGTACGGGAGGCTGTCGTTGACGGCCTTCGCGCGGTCGAGGTTCGTCCGCATCACCGCGGTCGTGTCCCAGATACCCTCCAGCAGCGCCTCGCGCATCGCGTCGGGCACGTCGCCGTCGACGGCCTTCCCGTCGTAGCGGACGGTCTCCGCGCGCACGTCCACCTCGATGCCGGCATCGGGGTTCGCCTCGATGAAGTCCTGCAGGTCGACGGCGTCCTCGTGGTCGACCGCGAGCGTCGCGATCCCCAGCGACTTGCAGTTGTCCTGGAAGATCTCCGCGAACGACTCGCCGACGATGGCCTCGACGCCCCAGCGCATCAGCCCCTGCGGGGCGTGCTCGCGCGAGGAGCCGCAGCCGAAGTTGTCGTTCACCGCGAGGACGTTCGCGCCCTGAAACTCGTTGAACGGGTGGTCGTTGGGTTCGCCGTCGGCGTCGCGGCGCTGGTCGTAGAAGGCGTACTCGCCCATGTCGTCGAACGTGACCGCCTTCAGGAACCGCGCGGGGAGGATCTGGTCGGTGTCGATGTCGTCGCCGCGGACCGGCACTCCGGTGCCGGCGACGCGCCGGATCTCGGGCACCGCCGTCCCGTCCGTCTCGGGCGCGTCGTCGCCGGCGCTCCCGGGCGCGTCGCCGTTTCCGCTCATCCGTCCACCTCCGCGTCCGCGACCGACCCCCCCACCTCGTCGGCGAGGTCGAACTCGCGCACGTCGGTCACGGCGCCCTCGACGGCCGCGGCGGCGACCATCCCGGGCGACATCAGGTGGGTGCGTCCCTCGGTGCTCCCCTGGCGACCGACGTAGTTGCGGTTCGAGGAGGACGCACAGACCTCGTCGCCCTCCAGCGCGTCGTCGTTCATCGCCAGACACATCGAACAGCCGGCCTCGCGCCACTGGAAGCCCGCGTCCTTGAACACCTGATCGATGCCCTCGGCCTCCAGCTTTCGCTTGACTGTGCCGGAGCCGGGGACGGCGAGCGCGCGCACGTCGTCGGCGACCTCGCGGCCCTTCAGCACCCGCGCGGCCTCGCGGAAGTCCGCGACGCGGCCGTTCGTGCAGGTGCCGAGGAACGCCACGTCGACCTCGTGTCCCTCCATCGTCTCGCCGGGCGTGACCTCGGTGTGTGCCTGTGCGGACTCGGCGGCGTCGGGGTCGCGCGTCTCGCTCGGCTCGGGTACGGGTTCGTCCACGCCGACGACCTGCTCGGGGTTGGTGCCCCACGACACCTGTGGCGCGAGGTCGTCGGCGTCGACCTCGACCCAGTCGTCGTACTGGGCGTCCTCATCCGAGCGGATCGACTCCCAGTACTCCTTGCGTTCCTCGAACTCGTCGCCATCGGGGGCGAACTCTCTGCCCTCGAGGTACTCGTAGGTGGTCTCGTCGGGGTTGATGTAGCCCGCGCGGGCGCCGCCCTCGATGGACATGTTACACACCGCGAGGCGGCCCTCCATGTCGAGGCTCCGGATCGCCTCGCCGCCGTACTCGTACACGTGGCCGACGCCGCCGTCGACGCCGAGTTCGCGGATGACGTGGAGGATCACGTCCTTGGCGCCGACGCCGTCGCCGAGTTCGCCGGTGACCTCGACGCGCCGGACGGCCTTCTTGTCGGCCGAGATCGAGCCGGTGGCGAACACGTCGCGGATCTGGCTGGTGCCGATCCCCATCCCGATGGCACCGAAGGCGCCGTGGGTGGAGGTGTGGCTGTCGCCGCAGACGACGGTCATCCCCGGCTGGACGAAGCCCAACTCCGGGCCGACGACGTGGGCGATGCCCTGGCGGTCGTCGTCGAGGCCGAAAAAGCGGATGCCCGCCTCCTCGGTGTTGTGCTCCAGATGCGTGAGCATCTCCTCGGCGCGCTCGTCCGCCAGCGGGCGCTCGCGCCCCTCGCTCGTCGTCGGGACGATGTGGTCCGTCGTCGCGACGGTGCGCACCGGGAACGCGACCTCCATGTCGCGCTCGCGCAGCATTCCGAACGCCTGCGGGCTCGTCACCTCGTGGACGAGATGGAGGCCGATGAACAGCTGGTCCTGGCCGTTCGGCAGGTCCGCGACCTTGTGGCGCTCCCAGACCTTGTCGTACAGCGTGCCCCGGCTCATCGTCGCTCGCCGTCGTTGTCGGTCTCGGCGGCGGGCGACTCCTCGCCCCGCTCCCACACCGCGTTCGGGTCGGCGGCGCCCTCGGGCGGCTCGTGGTCCACGTCGGCGATGGTGTCGCCGTCGCGGCCGCCGTCGGTCGCGGCCGTCCGGTCTCGGTCCTCAGTCATCGGCGCGGACCTCGGTCTTCTCCTCATCGTCGGCCTCCCCCGCTTCCTCCTCGGCGTCCCACGCGAACAGCGCGCGCAGATCCTCGCCCACGTCCTCGACGTCGTGGTTCTTCTCGGCCTCGCGAAGCTGCGTGTAGGAGGGCCGACCGGCCTGGTTCTCGGCGATCCACTCGCGGGCGAAAGTACCGTCCTGCACCGCCTCCAGCACCTCCTCCATGTTCTCGCGGGCGTGCTCGTCGACGACCTCGTCGCCCTTGACGAGCCCGCCGTACTCGGCGGTGTCCGAGACCGAGTCCCACATCTCGCCGAGCCCGCCTTCGTACATCAGGTCGACGATGAGCTTCAGCTCGTTCAGGCACTCGAAGTACGCCATTTCGCGGGAGTAGCCGGCGTCGACGAGCGTCTCGTACCCCTGCTTGACGAGCGAGGTGACGCCGCCGCACAGCACCGCCTGCTCGCCGAAGAGGTCCGTCTCCGTCTCCTCTCGGAAGGTGGTCTCGACGACGCCCGCGCGGGTGCAGCCGATTGCCTGGGCGTACGCGAGCCCCTCCTCGCGGGCCTCGCCCGTCTCGTTCCGGTAGACGGCGAGCAGCCCCGGCGTCCCTTCGCCGGCCTCGTAGTTGCGCCGCACGAGGTGCCCCGGCGACTTCGGCGCGACCATGGTCACGTCGACGCCCTCCTTCGGGACGATCTGGTTGTAGTGGATGTTGAAGCCGTGCGCGAACTGGAGCGTGTCGCCCGGCTCGATACCGTCCTCGATCTCCTCGTAGACGGCCGGCTGGACGGTGTCGGGGACGAGCACGGAGACGATGTCCGCCTCGGCGGCGGCGTCGGCGGGGGTCTCGACGCGCAGTCCGTCGCTCTCGGCGGCCGCACGCGAGGAGGAGTCCTCGCGCAGGCCGACGACCACGTCGACGCCGGAGTCGTTGAGGTTCTGCGCGTGGGCGTGGCCCTGGCTGCCGTAGCCGAGCACGGCCACGGTCTTGTCGTCGATCTGTGAGCGGTCCGCGTCGTCGTCGTAGTATACCTCGGTGTCGAGGGTGGAATCGGTGTCTGTCATCGTTGTGGTGTGTCGTGTGTGTCGTCAGTCGTCGTAGTTGGTGAACTCGTCGTCGTCGGTCGAGCCCGCCGAGTGACCCGGCTCCTCGCCGGGCGTCGTCGGGGAGTCACCGCGCTCGAGCGCGGTTTGACCGGTCCGGGAGATCTCGATGATGCCGAACTGGTCGAACGCGTCGATCGCGTCGTCGATCGTGGTCTCGTCGCCGGTGATCTGCACCGTGATGGTGCGCGGGCCCGCATCGAGCGTCTGCCCGTCGTACATCGAGGTGATCGCGTGGACCTTGTCGGGTTCGCTCCCGCGCACCTTCAGCAGCACGAGTTCGGCGGCGACGGCGTCCTCGCTCAGCTCGCCCACCGCGATGACGGGCGTGAGCTTCGCGAGCTGCTTTTTCGCCTGCTCGATGCCCGCCTCGGTCTCCTCGACGACCAGCGTGATCCGCGAGTGGCCCTCGACGGTCGTCGGGCCGACCGTCAGGCTCTCGATATTGAACTGGCGCCGGCGGAACAGCCCCGCGGCGCGCGCGAGCACGCCGGGTTCGTCCTCGACGAGCGCCGAGACGGTCGCCCGGCGCGCCGGCTCGGGGCCGTGGTCGGGCTCCTTGCGGACGCCGTGTTCGTCGCGGCGGCCCGTCGGGTGCGGGCGCTCCTCGGGGGTCGGTCCCGCCAGCCCCGTCTCGGGGGCGTTGCTTCCGGCGGGCCGGGCGTGTTCCGCGATCGGAGCCTCTGCCGGGTGGTCGGTGCCGCCGTCGGCGGCGGCCTCCTCGGGGGAGCCGTCGTCCTCGCCTTCGGGTCGGTCTCCATCGACGTCGCCGCTCATAACTGATCCTCCGCGAGCGCGAACTGTCCGTTCGCCGCGCCGCTGGCGACCATCGGGTAGACGTTCTCCTCGGGGTCGATGTGGGCGTCGACGACGGAGGGGCCGTCGTAGGCGAGCGCCGCCTCGACGACGTCCTCCACGTCGTCGTACTCGTCGATGCGGAAGCCCTTCGCGCCGAACGCCTCCGCGAGCGTGTCGAACTCCGGCATCCAGTCGTACTGGGACGCCATGTGGTTGCCCTCGAAGAAGGCGTCCTGCCACTGGCGGACCATCCCGATGTACTCGTTGTTGAGCACGACGACCGTGATGTCGAGGTTCTCGCGGACGGCGACCGACAGCTCCTGGATCGTCATCAGGAACGAGCCGTCGCCCTCGAAGCTGATCACCTCGCGGTCGTCGTCGGCGGCGACGCGGGCGCCGATGGCGGCGGGCAGGCCGTACCCCATCGTTCCCAGTCCGTGCGAGGAGACGAACGTGCGCGGCTCGCGGTACGTCCAGTACTGGGCGGCCCACATCTGGTGTTGGCCGACGCCCGTGGTCACGTACGCGTCATCGTCCATCGCGGCGTCGAACGCCTCGACGACGAACTGCGGCTTCACCGGCTCGTCGGGGTCGATGGCGTAGTCCATCGGGTACTCCTCGCGCCACTCGTCGCACTGCGCACACCACGACTCGGTGTCGGGGGCGTCGCCGTAGCCGATGGCGGCGTCGAGCTGGTCGAGGACGGTCGCGGCGTCGCCGATGACCGGGTAGTCCGCGTGGACGTTCTTCGAGATCTCGGCGGGGTCGATGTCGACGTGGACGACCTCCGCCTCGGGGGCGAACGTGTCGACGCCGCCGGTGAGGCGGTCGTCGAAGCGCGTCCCGACCGCAATGAGACAGTCGGTGTGCGTGATCGCCATGTTGGCGTAGCCGGTACCGTGCATGCCCGCCCACGAGAGACACAGGTCGTCGTCCTCGGGGAAGCTCCCGATACCGGGCATCGTCGTCACGACCGGGATCTCGAACTCGCGAGCGAACGCTCGCGCCTGCTCGGTCGCGTCGCCTTTGATCACGCCGCCGCCGAACAGGCAAAGGGGGCGCTCGGCGTTCTGGATCGCGCGCGCGGCCGCCTCGACTTGCTCCTCGTCGGCCTCGAGGTCGGGCACGGCGCGATCGGGCGCGGTCGGCTCGCCGACCGGGCGGTCGGTCTCGCCGAAGGTGATGTCCTTCGGGAGGTCGACCAGCGTCGGTCCCGGGCGGCCGGTGTTCGCGAGCGCGAACGCCTCGCCGACCGTGCGGCCGACCTCGTCGGAGTCGTTGGCGAAGTAGTTGTGCTTCGTGACGGGCGCGGTGACGCCGACGGTGTCGGTCTCCTGGAACGCGTCGGAGCCGACCATGTCGGAGGGCACCTGCCCGGTCAGCGCGAGCATCGCGTCCGAGTCCATCGACGCGTCGGCGATGCCCGTGACGAGGTTCGTCGCGCCCGGCCCGGAGGTCGCCATGCAGACGCCCGGGTCGCCGCGGACGATGCCGTAGGCGTCGGCCGCGTGGACGGCGCCCTGTTCGTGGGCCATCGTCACGTGATCGACCGTCGACGCCGACAGCGCGTCGTACACGGGCATGATCGCCCCGCCCTGCACGCCGAAGGCGGTCTCCACGCCCGCGGCCTCGAGCGCGGCGATGACCGCCTCGGCGCCCGAGCCGGGCGCGCGCGTCGCGGCCTCCTCGCGTGCTGCGGCTGCCTCCTCGCTGGTCTCCGTGCTGTCTGTCGGCTCGGATCGTTCCTGTTCGTCGTCGGTTCGCCCCTCCGGGTCGCCCTCGTCGGGCGACGCGGCGTCGGGGGTCGCTGGCTCGCTCATCGTCGGTGTGCTTCGTCCGTGTGTGTCATTCGTTCGCGGTCGTGATCGCTGGTCGCTGGTCGGTCGCCGTCGATACGTGCCTCGGGCGGTCGTCGGTACATGGGTCGGGGGTGGGTGATGTGGGGGCGCTTACGCCCCTACAATACCCGCGATCCCGGCGAGAAGGGCGACGACACGCTCGGCGGACGCCGGGCGAACGGCGGTCGGCGCGGGCCGTGTCGTCATCTCGCCACCACTTTCGGCTCGGCGCGTATAACGGTGACGCGGGTGGCAACGATTGCACCCGCTGACGGCGTCGCCCCCGATCGCCGGCATCGCGCATCTGACCGGTCAGACGCGTGCCTCCCGATCGCGCTCCTCCTCGGGGTCGTCCATCTCGGCGACACCCTCCTCGCGGGCGAACCGGCGCACGTCGGACATCGTCACGCGCCCCTCGGCGCCGGCGTCCTTCACGCGGCGGGTGATGGCGCGTACCTCCGACTCCGTGGGATCGAAGCCGGTGTCGGTCAGCCGCTCGCGGACCGAGTGGGTACCGGTGTGTTTGCCCATCACCAGTTCGCGGGTCGCGCCGACCATCTCCGGAGTCATGACGCCCGGCTCGAACGTGTCGCTGTTCTCGATGACGCCGGCGGCGTGAATGCCGGACTCGTGGCTGAAGGCGTTGCGCCCCACCACGGGCTTGTTCGGCGGCACCGCGATGTCGCTGGCCTGCTCGACCATGCGCGACACCTCGGTGATCTGTGTCGTGTCGACGCCGGTGTCGGCGTTGTACAGCGACTCGGCGGCCATGACGACCTCCTCGAGCGCGGCGTTGCCGGCGCGCTCGCCGATGCCGTTGACCGACACCTGCATCTGGTGGGCGCCCGCCTCGACGCCGGCCAGCGCGTTCGCGCCGGCCAGCCCGAAGTCGTCGTGGGTGTGGACGTCGACGCCGGCGTCGGTGTGCTCGGTCACGACCTCGATCAGGTCGCCGAAGCGGCGCGGCGTCGCCACCCCGCAGGTGTCGGGGATGTTGATCCAGTCGACGCCGACCTCGTCGACGGCCTCGATCACCTCGACCAGGAACGACTCCTGGGTGCGGGTGGCGTCCATCGGGGAGAACATCACCTCCGCGCCGGACTCCTTGGCCATCTCGACGGCCTCGACCGCCCGCTGTTTCACCTCCTCGCGGGTGGCGTGCATCGAGTCCTCGATCTGCACGTCGCTCGTGGAGACGAACGTGTGGATCATCCCGACCCCCGAGTCGATGGCGGCCTGGATGTCCTTCTCGACCACGCGGGCGAGCCCGCAGACGGTCGTGTCGGTCGACCCCGCGATGTCTTTGACGGCCTCGAACTCCGCGTCGGAGTTGACCGGGAACCCCGCCTCGATGACGGACACGCCCAGCTCGTCGAGCGCCGCGGCTATCTCTCGTTTCTCCTCGTAGTCGAACGACGTGCGCGGCGACTGCTCGCCGTCGCGAAGCGTCGTGTCGAAGATGCGGACAGAATCGAACTCGTCAGTTGCACTCAGTGTGCCCTGGAAGAACTCGTTCCGCCGGACTGGTTACCGACGAGTCCTGGTTATGGGACATCATCCCATTCGAGAGCAGAACTGATTGTAAAGCGTTGTGGTCGGACAGACCGACGCCGCCGCATCGATCAATCACGAACGTTCGATCTACCATGTAATCGCATGACTGCGCGGACTACCCGTCGAATACGATTCTTAGTATTTCCTAATATGCATGATATTGACGGATGCGGGGATCGGCACCATCCGGCCGACCGCGGGTGCGAGACGTTCGCCGGTCCGCCGGAGTCAGACGGGCGTCCGACCGTGGACCGAACCCTTTTGAAAGCACACGCCGTGAGCCGCGATATGACCGATTTCGGGCTCGACCTCCGCGACGCCGAGGAGATGATCGAGTCGGAGGGGACGGTGGGGGACGTGATCTTGGGGGTGCTCGACGGGGAGACCGAGCCCGAGCACTGGGTTCGCAACGTGGAGTACGGCAACGTGCTCGTGCTCGCTGTCGAGGGGGACCTGAACGAGCGGGCCGCCGGCTTCGCGCGCGAGGTGAAGGACATGGGCGGGGAGCTGACCCACTTCCGGGGGTTCCTCGTCGTCTCCCCGCCGGGCGTCGACGTCGACACCGAGAAACTGAGCTGAGCGTCCCCGCCTTTCTCGGAGGTGTTCCGAGCCTCCTGACGGCTACCCCGAGAAGCGGTCGGTCTCGGCGCCGCATGCGGGACACTCCTCGTTGATCACCGCCCCGTCAGTGGCTTTCGTGGCGCCGACCGCGAGGAACCGACACGGCACGTCGCCGACGGCGACCGCCCGGTTCGGCGCGTCACGCGGGACGAAGAACGCCTCGTCCGCGCCGACGCGGCAGGTCCGCTCCGATGTCTTGACCGCCAGTTCGCCCGCGATCACGTAGAACAGCTCCTCGTGGTCGGGGTGGCGGTGGTACTCCCACGGCACGCTCTCGCCGGGGTCAGCTTCGGAGTAGTTACACCCCAAAAGTACGCCGCCGCGCCGGAAACTGAGATCTCTCTACCAGTAGTTGGTAGTACGATTTCTTTATTCAGAATGAACTTTGAAACTGAATGGCCCGATTCGCTCAGTATGCGTGCTTACTGACGAGCGATCTATCCCCCCGTTTATCGTCGTGCCGCGCGCTGATGGCCACATGTACGAACGTATCCTCGTCCCGATCGACGGGAGCGACCACAGCAACTTAGCAGCCGAACACGCGATAAATCTGGCCGAGCAGTTCGGCGCGATAGTCCACGCGCTGTTCGTCGTCGAACAGGCAGGGCCGAGCGGCCACTGGGACTTTGCGGTCGAGAAACAGGAAGAGATCGGCGAGGAGGCGCTGGACGGGGTGGCCGCACTGGGCGAGGAGCGCGGCGTACGCATCGAGCGCCACGTTCGCCGTGGGACGCCCAGCGAGGAGATCGTCGACGCCGCCACCGACTACGAGGTCCACCTCATCGTCATGGGGACGCAGGGCCGGACCGGGTTTTCACGCATTGCTACCGCCGGAAGCACGACAGAGCGTGTGGTCAGACTGACGGAGCTCCCGACACTCGTGGTCGGCGGTGCGGGCACCGGAGACGCGTGAGGCCGGCCCCCGATTCCACAGGGATAGCTGAAATCCCTACATCGACCGATCCGTGATGGAGTTATATTCACCGGTAGTTCGAGAGCGAGATATTCGGCGAAACGACTAGTGGTAAGACGATTGTATTACCAGCATATGTCCAAAGCAATCACAAACGGAGACAGTGAGGACGACATCGTCACGGTGAATTTCAAAACGACGGAGTCGTTCCTCGAAGCGATCGACGCGACATGGCGGGGGCGAGGGTTCAACAGTCGCAGCGAGTTCATTCGCTACACGCTCCGAGACGCGGTCGAGTTCCCGACGTTCGACCGCGACGAGCTGATCGCCCTGCTCGCCGCTGAGGAAGATATTCGTGAAGACGGGACGATGAGCGCGGGGGAGGTTCGCGATCGGTTTGGGACGGGCGATGAGTGACGACAGGTGGACATGGGTACTCGCCTCGAAGGCACAGGCGGACCTCGATTCGCTGGTGTTCGATATGCACACCTACTGGGCGTCTGTTCCACCCCAATCGGATTGTGGAAATGCGTCCTGGCGTGGTGAGTCGCTTCGGTACGTACAGTCCGCTTAGTTACCCGTTTCAGCTGAGCGTGAAGTTCGGAACTCGAACCGGGCGCCGCCTTCGTTGCTGTCTGTAATGGTAACGTCCCAGTTGTGAGCTTTGGCAATTCGTGAGACAATTGTGAGTCCGACACCGCTTCCGCTGTAGCCTGTCGTATACCCGTGATCAAACACGGTGTCACGTTCGTCAGGGGGAATCCCCTTCCCGGTGTCTTCGACGTAGAACCCGTTCTCCAGCGAGCCAACCCGGACAGTCACGTCTGCGCCACCGTGTCCGACCGCATTCCGGAACAGATTCTCGAAGAGTGCCGTGAGCTGGCTTGCGTCTCCGGTCACCGTACACGGATCCGTTGACAGGGTTGCTGACCGCGTATCGATCAATTCCCATGCATCGTGGGCCACCTCAGACACGTCCACTGGCTCGTGGTTTTCGTCGGGGATCCCGTGACGTGCGAGTGTCGAGAGGTCGGTGATGAGTTCCTGAATACGGGTGAGGGCCGTGTCGATCGTTTCGAGATGTGAGTTATCACCGGTTTCCTGATATAATTCGAGGTTCCCGGCTGCAACTGATAACGGGTTGCGGAGGTCATGTGTAACCATACTGGCGAACTGGTCAAGCCGTTCGTTTTGCGCTTCTAACTCCGCCTCTCGCTCACGTAACGCCTGTTCGGTGGTGACCTGAGAGAGTGCTGTCCGAAGGTGGGCGGCAAGGAGTTCGCCGATGGTGACGTCCTGTGAATCGAAATCCGAGGGAGTTGGCGACCCGGCCATCAAGATACCGTGCTCACCCAACGGGAGGTACAACTCGCTGCGGATCGGTGACTCCGAGTTGTAGATATCTGCGTCAGTCTGGATATCATCGATCGCTGTCGCGGTTCCATCCTTAAACACCCGCCACGCGATGCTCTCTCCGTCGCGAAACGTCGGGGGCTCACCGATAAGCTCCAGAACATCATCCGTGTACGCAACAGGAGCCAATTCCTCGTTCTCGGCGTCGTACAGATGAATCGCGTTCGCCTGTAGATCCAAGATCTCACGAGCGGCGACAACCCCGCGTTCGGCGACCTCCTCGACTGTCTCAGCTGACAATAACCGTGGTATCTCTTTGTTGAGTGCTTCGAGTTGGCGTTCTCGTTTTTTGTGGTCGGTGATCTCTGTGGACACGCCGAACACGCCCGCTATGTCGCTAGCGGTATCCCGCGCAGGGACTTTCAATGAGAGATACGTTCGCTCGTCACCGTCCACTGTGATTTGTTCTTCAATCTCGATCGGTTCGCCTGTTTCGAGGACACGGCGATCGTTCGCGTGGACGGTTTCAGCCATGTCCGGAGGGTGGATGGCCGCGTCGTCCTGTCCGACAATCTCCTCGGAGTCTATATTGAACAAGCGCTCGTATTCAGCATTCACAAACACGTACCGGCCATCAGTATCCTTCAGATACATCACTGCCGTCGTGTTTTCGAGGATGAGGTTCAGACGGCGGTCTGCCTCTTGGAGGTCTGAGAGGACGTGTCGCCGGTCAAGGTACGCTGTGACGAGCTGCAGAATCGTGGTGATGAGCTCTCGTTCTTCGGGGAGAAACACATCACTGTCCGTCTCAGCCACTGTGTCGGTCGTATAGCCAATTGTGAGTGCAAGTTCGTTGCCGGCGGTGGTCACGTCATGGACTGTAAGTTGATGGACTGGTGGTTCGTACTCCGGAGATGTGAACTCGGTCTCATCGATAGCGAGCGAAGCAACTGCCGCGTCCGGGAATTGCAGCGACTGTGGAAGGTACGTAACGACTTGCTGGATTGGTCCCGTCAACCGGCCGTCACTGTCAGTGAGTAGATCGCTGATCGTTTGAATCGCGGTGAGTTCTTTCACTCGTTCTCGCAGTTCGTGTTCCGTTTGGTACTGGGCAACTGCGTGACGGATGCGTGTGGCAAGCCGGTCGTACTGTTCTGGTCCGCGTTTCTGTAGGTAATCGGTTACTCCCGCAGAGATGGCTTCGCTGGCGATCTCTTCTGAGCCTTTCCCTGTAAAGAGAATAAACGGCAAGTCTGCGTGGGTTTCACGAACGGCGTGTAAGAATTCAAGCCCGTTCTGGTCCGGCATCTCATAATCGCACACGATACACGCAATCGGTTCCGTCTCGATGAGTGTCCGCGCGTCGTGGACGCGTGTCGCAGTATGTATTGTCGCCGCAGGGAGTTTGCGTTGTAAAAACGTGGTAGTGAGATCCAAGAAATTCGTGTCGTCATCGACACAGAGAAGATGCATACGGGAGTGTACGATACCCTTCGCAAAGGTCTTTCTCAAAAATATATTCTTCAGCGCTTTGTACGGATACAATCGAAGTGCTACCGTCGATACACCTGACTGAGGTGTTCTGCAATGCGGTTCTGTTGAACTCCGTAGCACATCGGTTAGAACTCTTACTGTCGCTGGTAGATCTCACGACGGTCAGGTCACTCGACCATGTTGATCGTACCCTTCGCCGCCTCCATACCCACGCCATCCACGGCGGATATTTCCCCGCGATCTATGTCGTTCTCATCGGTGAGGTACGTACTCGCGATCAGGTTCCCGATTCTCTCGCGGTGACTCCGCCGTCCTCGAAGAGTTCCCCCACTGAGGTCGTCAGTCATGAAGGCACGGAGATCGTCGTCAGATCCCATACTGACAATTCACCCCATGACTCCTATATGCGTCCCCCCGGAATGGATCGATTGACGAGGGATCCGATGATTGAACGCATTTGGCACGGATGGACGACCCCGGAGGATGCGGACGAGTATGAGCGACTTCTGAGAGAGCAGATACTCCCGAGCTTTGCTGACAAAGACATCGACGGGTATCGTGGGGTTCGGGTGTTACGTCGCTCACATTCGGAGGAGATCGAGTTCATTACGATCATGCGATTCAGATCGATCAAATCAGTGAAGCAATTCGCAGGTGAGGATTATGAGACCGCTCACGTTCCCCGAGAGGCGCGTGAAGTACTCGCGAGATTCGACGAGCATGCTCAGCACTACGAGGTGAGAGAGCAGGTAGATTACTAGATGGGACGATTCACCGCTACTTCCATGAAAGTGAGCTGCCCGGTGCGTCGGTGAGACAACACCGCAGGATGACCCCTGTCGACTCGGTGAACCTCACCTGAACGGAATTCACCAGAACTATTCACACCCGAACAGCGACGCGCCGACCGCCTCGTCCAACTCGCGTTTCGCGCGCGTCGGGTTCGGCGTGTTCGGCACGTCCTCGACCGCGACGTGTCGGTCGTCGTGATCAGATCTGTCGCCGCCGTCGTCGGACCGATTCCCGGTCACGGCTCCGCCTCCTCCGAGCCCGCAGCCTCGTCCGCGGGCAACAATACGAGGTGGTGACCGTCCGGGTCGTACAGCTCGACCGACCCGTCGGGTGCCTCCCGAACCATCACCGAGGGGAGGTCGCCGTAGGCGTGCTCCGCGACGGCCGCGGGCTCGCGTACCCGGAGCGCCAGGTCGACGTGGACGCCGCCGCGGGCGCCCGCGATCCCCAACTGGGGTTCCCACAGCTCCACGTCGAACTGCCGGTCGGCCCCCGCGGGGCCGCGCATTCGGACCCGTCGCCGCTCGTCGCCGCGATCGACCGCCGAAAAGCCGAGTGCCGACCAGCAGTCGCTCGCGAGATCGACGTTCGCCACCTCCAGCACCACCTCGAACACCCCGACGAGACCGGTCCCCGTCCCGTGGGGGGCCGTCCCGCCGATCTCCGGGGCGTGGCCGTCGTCGTCCTCGAGATACATCGAGCGGAACGAGCCGAAGTCGACCTCCGGCGCGTCCGGGAAGCGAGCGCGCCAGGCGGGGTACTCGCGGGCAGGCGTCTCGAACGCGAAGTGCGTGTGGAGGCCGCCGCGCGGAACCGAGTCGGGCCGCCGGAGCACGAACTCGGTGCCGCCGACGTCGAAGGCGCACTCGGTGGCGGTTCGACGGGTCGGGACCAGGCCGAACGTGTCGGCGTACCACGTCGCCGCGCGCCCGAGGTCGGTCACCTCCAGCGCGAGCGACGCGAGCGCCGGGCGCGGCTGCGTCGTCGGGGGTCGCGTCGTCATCTCGTCCGCCCTTCCGGCGGCACCCCACTTAAGCCCGCGGCGCTCCTGTCACCGTCCATGCCGATGAAAGGGTCCGGCGACGCCGACCTCACCGTGATCGACGAGTTCGACGACGGCGTCGGCTGGATCGCCTACCCCGACGAGGCGATGGAGCGCGCGAGCCACGCCCTGTCGGTCGACGGCGACGTGTGGGTACTGGATCCGGTGGACGCCGACGGCGTCGACGACCTTCTCGCGGATCTTGAGGGTGATGTCGCCGGAGTCGCCGTCTGTCTCGACCGCCACAAGCGCGACGCGGCGGCGATCGCGACCCGCCACGACGTGCCCGTGTACGTGCCCGACTGGATGACGGGCGTCGCCACGAAGCTCGACGCGCCCGTCGAGCGGTTCGGACGCCAGCTCGGCGGGTTGCAGGCGATCACGGTCCGCGATTCCTCGATCCCGCCGTGGCAGGAGGTCGGGTTGTACGACGAGGACGGCGGCACGCTGTACGTCTCCGAGTCCGTCGGGGCCTCCTCGTTCATGCGCACGGGGGCGGAGACGCTCGGTGTCCATCCGATGCTCCGACTGTTCCCGCCGCGCCGTGCGCTGTCCGGGCTGGACCCCGAGCGGGTGCTGTGTGGACACGGCGCCGGCGTCATGGAGGGCGCCGGACGCGAGCTCGCGGCCGCGCTCGACAGTTCGCGCGGAAACGCGCCGGGACTGTACGCGAAGGCCCTCCGGCAGTTCCTCGGGTGAGCGCCCCGTCGTGATCCCCCCAGCCGGCGGCGACGGCCCCGCCGACACGTCGACGGACGGAGCGGTTGGAACGGACGCCGCCACCCCCCGCGAGGACCCCGCGCCGGTGTACATCTCCGCCGACCTGCTCTCGCTGCTGGTCGAACGTGCGGCCGACGCCGACCCCAAAGCCGAGAACGTCGTCCTCGACGCGACGCCCGGAGGCGAGTTGGTCGACAGACCTGCGGATCTGGATCCGTCGACGCCCGTGCTCACGCACTTCTACTTCCCGGCGGCGGCCGGGTCCGTCTCGGCGGTGTTCGGGATGGATCTGGGTCGACCTGCGGGCCGTGCACGCTTTCTCTCGCATCCCGACGGCGACCGCCGGCTCACCGAGGAGGACGACCTCGCGGCCGCGGTGCTGGTGGCGGTGCCGCCGTACGACACTGAGAACGTGACCGCGTACGACCGGCGAGGACGCCGCCGGGAGTTGGTCGTCGTCGACGCGCACCCGCCCGAAGAGTACGTCGACGAGTGAGTCGCGTCGCTGTCGAGCGGTCGGCGTCACGCTCGCGCTACTCTAAATAGCCGAGGTCGCGGAGTTGCTCGGTGATCTCCTCGAACTGTGCCTCCGAGAGCGACCCCTGTTTCTGGTGTTGGATCACGATGCTGCGGAGGAGAAAGCGCACGAGGTCGGAGGTCGACGAGAAGCTCGTCCCCTCGAGCGTCTCCTCGACGCGCTCGGCGAGGTCCTTCGGGATGGAGACGGTGGTGTAGTCGGTCATGGCTCGGGCAACGGGCGCGCGACCGATAAGCGCGACGGAGCCGCCGACGGCGGTCCGCGCGGCTCGCCGCGGCGCACCGGTCCGCGTCGCGGGCCCGGTCCGTTTTAGTCCCCGGAGCGGCAACGCGGCGTAATGGCAGCCAGACCGCCGCAGGGGGACACGGGGGAGCCCGAATCCATCGAGTTCGGCATCGCGGCGCTGGACGCGCGCCTCGACCGAGCCGGCGTGCAGTTTCCGGCGACGACCGAGGAGCTGATCGCGTCGATGGGGAACACCGGCGTCCCCTACGACGCTGCGGGCAACACGCTCGATCTGGCGGAGGTGCTCCGCGAGCTTCCCGAGGAACAGTTCGAAACCGAGCGAGACCTCCTCAATCGTCTCCATCCGATCTTCGAGGACCGGCGGCGCAGCGGCGCGGGATCACTGCTCGGGCGGGTCCGCGCGCTCCTCCCCTTCTGAGGCGTCCGCCGCGTCGTCGGCCGTCGGCCCGTCTGCCGTCCCGGCACTCGTGGAATCGAACTCCCGCTCGAGCGCCTCGACCCGGTCGAGCGTCTCGCCGTGGAGCGTGACGAGCAGGTCCGAGAGCACGCCGAAGATGAGCAGTTGTACGCCCAGGATGATCCCGACGCCGGCGACGATCGCGAGCACGTTGTGCGGGATCCCGTTGACGAACCAGTCGTACCCGACGTACGCGGCGACGAGTACGCCCGCGATCCCGGACACGGCGCCCGCGCTCCCGAAGTAGAACAGCGGGTTCGAGGTCTTCGCCTGCCGGTAGATAGCCATCAGGATGATCCCCCCGTCGCGGACCGGGTGGAGGTTCGTGTTCGAGCCGTCCGGGCGCGGGAGATACGTGATCGGGACGACCGTCGTGCGGACGCCGTGGCGCGCGCACTCGACGGCCAGCTCCGTCTCGATACCGAAGCCGTCCGCCGAGAGGCGGAGGCGCTTGAAGGAGTCGACGGTGAACGCGCGGTACCCCGAGAGGATGTCGCCGAAGTCCTCGCGGTGGATAAGCGAGAACAGCCCGTTGAAGATGGTGTTGCCGACGCGGTTGAGCCCCGTCATCGCGTCGTCGTGCATGTCGGCGAAGCGGTCGCCGATGACGTGCTCCACGGTGCCGCTTCGGAGCGGTTCGAGCATGGCGTCGGCGTCGCTCGCGCGGTAGGTGCCGTCTGCGTCGGCCATGAGGACGTAGTTCGTGTTGATGTGCTCGCGGACGGCCTCGCGGATCGCCTGGCCCTTTCCGGAGCCCGACTGGATCTCGACGCGCGCGCCGGCGTCGCGAGCGCGCTCGCGGGTGTCGTCCGTGGAGCCGCCGTCGATGACGAGGATGTTGGTGAAGCCGTGGTCGCGGAAATCGGTGACGACGTCTGCGACGGTGGCGGTCTCGTCGTAGGTGGGGAGGAGTACGCAGACGTCGTCGGTCATGTGTGTTGGGTGGAGGTGGTGGCGAGTTAGGGGTTTCGGGAGTAATCGCTCAGCGATCCGTCCGGACGATCCGTTCGCTGATCCCCGTACGAGCCTCCGTCTCCAACTTCACCCCCGCATTCAAACTCGTCTGGATGCCCGTCTTCGCGCCGTCGCCAGAGGTCACACCGTACTTCCGGCGTCCGGGCGAGACGACCTCCCCCTTCACGAGCGTCCAGACGTCCTCGTCGTCGTGACGGAGGTTCTCGCAACAGTCGTCCTCGCGGCGAAGTTCACGTTGCGACCGAGAACGCTGTCACCGACGTACGAGAGGTGACCCACGGTAGCACCCTCGATCAACACGCTGTTTTTCACCTCGACGCTGTGACCGACCGTTGCGTCACATCCGATGAGTGTTCGCCCGCGAACGTACGCGTTCAGACCCACGCTCGCGCCCGATCGGATCAGCGTGGGACCTTCGATCACGACACCCGAATCGATCTCCGCGCCCGCTTCGACGACGACCGCGCCGCGGAGGTCGGCGTCGTCGTGTACGTCGCCGTCGTCCGACGCTCCAGTTCGTCAAGCTTAGAGAGCTGTGCCGTCTGCTCTACAGTTGACTGTGCGTTACTCCTCGGCACCTTGGTAGTGTTGAGGCGGTACCATCTGGAGATCAGTTGTGATTTGAAGGAATACGTATTCGAGGATTCATTGAACGAAGGTCCGGTTGTCGCGCCAAGTCAGAAAAGAGACTCAAGTAAGGTCAAACCCGGTTTCGATGAAGTTGATCAGTGCTCGCGAGGATGCCTCCCAAGTGTATCGTTGCCTGGCGAGTCGCCGTGCGCGGTCTCCAATGGCCTGCCTCCGGTCGGTATCACTGCCAAGGGAGGTAATAGCCTGAGGAAATTCAGCGAGTTCAGAGACGAGCATCACTTCCCCATGCTCTGCGTCGAACCCTCTAGCGCCGAACGGCGTAGACACGACCGGAAGGCTTCGAGCGAAATAATCGATGAGTTTGATGTTCGTACCTCCTCCAGAGACCATTGGATTGAGGGCGATATCAGCGGCATCGAAATGGGCCTCAAATCGCTCCTCAACATACCCGGTGGTAGTTACATTGGAGGGGAGTGACTTCTCGTCCAGAGCGTTCCCAACCGATCCCATGATGATGAAGTGGGCCCGTTCTTCTCCGCTATTCATTTCTTGAGCAATGTGAACCACTTCTCGAGCGGCCTCCACATTTGGCTTGTAGTTGCTCCCCATAAACAGGCAGGCGGTCTCTTCGGTGGTGATGCCGTACAGTGATCGAATGTGAGCAGCTCTTTGGCTCTCGGGACGGTGTTCCCGGAGGCTATCTACATAGGTCCCGTTGGGTGCGACCAGAACTGGACCACCGGGGTCGTATCGGTCTCGATAGACCGTTGCGTCATGTTCACTTGTACAGACGATACCGTCGGTCTCTTCAACGGAGCGACGTTCTAGTTTGTCAACTTTTTGTTGTACGTGGTTTGCGAATAGGGGTTGTTCGATGTCAGCGAACCGCTCGGTTTCGACGTTATGGCTTGAAAAGATGACCGGCGTATCCTCAGGCGCGTTGTCGAGAACGTACGGCATCTGCCATGGTTCACGGGCTAAAATCGCATCCGCGTTTTTGATCATTCTGTCCAGACCGTCGCTTGCAACGCGGAGTGTCTGGTGGGCAAGGAGGTTCGGATACCCAAGCAGCATCAGAGACTTACTGACTTCGTGGAGAGGATTGAGATGGCGGTACTCGTCGTATCCCTCGTCGATTTCGACGTGCCGACGGAGGTCGAACGATTTGTACATTGCAGGAGACCCGCCCTGACAATACCGGGAGACAGTATGACCTTCCACAGGAAACTCCTTGACTAGGCCGTGAGTCCGATGATCACCACCCATGCGCGGTGGAAACGTGACATACGGGGCGACCTGAGTCAGGTGCACGCATACGAAAGCGCGTATCGATACTTTATCAATGTCGGTTCGGAACCGCTCATTCGCCTTCGAATCGGCCTTCGGTCTCAAAGACCACTTCGCGCAACCCCTCCTCAAACACCTCATATCGATACTGTTCGGCGAACTCCTGAATCCGGTGCGCGTCGAAATCAGCGGGATCGAACGTTCGGATCGTGTTCCGAAGCGATTCAACTGTTGGCCCAAATGTGAGACCAGTCAAACCCTCCTCAACCTGGTCCTTGGTGAAGCCTTCGTTGACGCCGATCACCGGTTTTCCGGCACACAACGCTTCGGCAGCGACCAGACCGAAGTCCTCCTTTCGAGGAGCGTATACTACTGCCGTTGCGCGTGCCGTTATCGACTCAATGTCCTCAATGAAGCCGCGAATTTCGATATTGTCGTGACCCGCAGCCAACTGCTCGAGTTTCTCTCGCTCCTCACCGTCGCCAGCAACGACAAGCTGCTCGTCCAACCCCTGAAACGCCTTGACGATGAGGTCGATCCGCTTTTCGGGATCCAAGCGAGACCAGGTGATGAAATACCCGTCGTCGCCTTCGTTTCGCCAGTCGCCGGTGACTGGAGGGTAGACGACCTCTGCATCACGATCATAGAACCGTCTAATCCGGTCACGAATCAGTTCACTGTTCCCGACGAAGGTGTCAACATAATCTACCGCCTCCTTATCCAAAGTCCGCCAAACCTTCGCGTATGTGCGTGCACTGAAGGCGATGATCGGGTAGTCTACGCGCTGCATCCGGTCTCGGAACAGATCATAGAGCCAGCGTGGAGGGCTGTGCGGATAGTGGACGATACGCTGGTGAGTTTCGGGTACGTAAAACTTCGAGAGCGGACCGCTTTCAAGGAGCACGTCATATTCGGCGAGTTCGTCACAGCCCTGAGTCATATCAATCGCAACGCTGGCAGACTCGAATGGGTTCATTCCATTGTTCTTCCAGTCCAGTAGGCGCCCAGTAAGCCCGCGAGAATACTTATTTTGCCGGATAGGTCGGATGTCTACGTCGGGAGGAACATTGACCCCACTGTCGACATACATGGTATAGATTGGCGCATCGAGGACTCTCGCGGCCTCGATCGCGAAGGTCTCGCTCCCACCAATAGTCGGGAACCGATCGTGAAGGATCGCAACTGATTCTCTATTCATTCGTTCGTGCCTTGTGGGTTGGCTATCTCTTTTCCCGTATATACTGTCTCATTTAGGAGTGTCGCTATTTCCCATGACAACACGCATTAAATGGATCGAGGGTGTCGAAATCGACTGGCCAACGTCGGGGACGTAGTCCACCTATCGACGCTGGCGGTCGCCATTGCGAACCACGGTTTGGTCCAGTCAGCCGTGGCGAATCTGCCGGTGTTACGGCGGCTTCCCGCGGGCTCGCCTGGTAGCCCGTAGTTCTCGATTGAAGTGCTGCTGACCGTCGCGGTGTTCACGGGAGCGTTCTCGTCGCTATGGACGAGCCGGAAGAGAGTATCGTAGCGGGTTCGGTGCTCGATGGCGGCGTGCATCGTAAGCTACTCGTCGAGACAGAGGCCGCTATCGTCCGGAAGCAGATTTCGCGGGGTCAGCTGCGCTCACCACGTCAGCCCTTCGTAGACCAACCCTTCGCGGCGTTCAATCACACGACGCCCATCAACGACGACCGCGTCGGCCATCGCGTCGAACTCCGAGTCAAGCACGGCAAACTCGTCCCAGCCGGTGACGACGGTGGCACCGTCGGCGCCAGCAAGCGCGTCCGCGGCGGAGTCGGCGTACTCCAAGTCAGGGAACCGCTCAGACATGTTTTCGGCCGCGACAGGGTCGTAGGCGACAACGGTGGCGCCGCGCTCACGGAGCGCCTCGATCACTGGGATGGCCCTGGAGTTGCGGACGTCGTCAGTCCCTGGCTTGAATGCTAATCCCAGCACTGCGATCCGGGCGCCGGCGAGGTCAACCTCGTCCGCCAGCAGTTCCACGAGCCGCTCGGGTTGGCGGTCGTTCACCTCAACGGCTGCGCGCAACAGCACCGGGGAGTACCCCTCGCCCTCAGCGGCGGCGATGAGCGCGTTCGTGTCCTTCGGGAAACACGATCCACCCCACCCGAGTCCACTCCGAAGGAATCGCTCGCCGATTCGGTCGTCAAGCCCGATGGCTTCAGCGACGTCATAGGTATCGATGCCGAACTCTTTGCAGACGTTCCCGAGGTCGTTGATCAGGCTCACCTTCGTCGCGAGGAACGCGTTGTTGGCGTACTTGATCATCATCGCGGTTGCCGGATCGGTGCGGACGACCGGCGCGTCGTGTTCGGCCAACAGGGGCGCGTACACGTCGTTGATCAACTCATCGGCCCACTCGACGTCAGTACCGAACACGAACTTATCCGGCTCACGGAAATCCGACACAGCCGTTCCCTCACGGAGGAACTCGGGGTTCACCCCGAAGGCGACGCGGTCCCCACCGTCACCAGCGAGCGATTCGCCGAGTCCTGTCGCGAGGGCGTCGGCGACGCCGGGGAGCGACGGGGGCGCGACCGTGCTCTTGACCACGACCAAGTGCCTGTCAGTGCTACCTGCCAGAGCCTCGCCGGTCATCTCGGCGGCTGCGCTGAGGGCTCCGGTATCGATACTCCCGTCCTCGCGGGAGGGTGTTTGGATAGCCAGAAACGCACATCAGCCGCCGATACGCTGTCGTAAGACGTCGTCGCTCGTAGCCGGTCGCCCGCGTGCTGACCGACCAGCTCATCGAGTCCGGGTTCGTGGATCGGTGTGCTGCCGTTGTTGAGAGTCGCAACGATCTCTTCATCGATGTCGATCGCGGTTACTTCGTGACCGAGGTCGGCGAGTGAGGCGGCGAGCGTCGTTCCGACGTAGCCAGAGCCGACGACGTTGATTCGCATTGTCGGTGAGAAGCGGTGGCGCTCATATCAGCGTTCCCGTCGACGCGTCGACACTGAAGGCATTTTCACCCGTGGTTGAAATGACGCGACATGCAAGCCGTCGTTCTCGCCGCTGGCGAGGGAACACGCCTCCGACCGCTGACTGAAGATAAACCAAAAGGGATGGTCGAGGTGGACGGAGCACCGATCCTTACGCACTGTTTCGACAACCTCGTCGAACTCGGGGCGAGCGAACTCATCGTCGTTGTTGGATACATGAAAGAGCGGATCATCCAGCACTACGGCGACGAGTACGAGGCATCCCCATCACATACGCTCACCAGCGCGAACAGAAGGGACTCGCACACGCGCTACTCACCGTCGAGGATCACATCGATGACGACTTCATGCTCATCCTCGGCGACAACGTCTTCGAGGCGAACCTGCAAGATGTTGTCCGCCGGCAGGCCGAGGACCGTGCAGACGCCGCGTTCCTTGTTGAGGAGGTCCCCATGGAGGAGGCCTCCCGCTACGGTGTCTGTGACACCAACAAGTACGGCGAGATCGTCGATGTGATCGAGAAACCTGATGACCCGCCGTCAAACCTCGTGATGACCGGGCTCTACACATTTACGCCTGCCATCTTCCGCGCGTGCCATCTAGTGCAGCCGAGCGGCCGCGAGGAGTACGAGATCAGCGACGCGATCGGCCTGTTACTTGAAAGCGGGCGCACAATCGACGCGATCCCACTGGACGGGTGGCGGATGGACATCGGCTACCCCGAGGACCGCGACGAAGCGGAGCAGCGACTGCGCGACGAATCAGAGACAAATCAGGAAGCCGAGGCCTGAGCGTCAACGATGCGAGGCACACAGATGGCGAAAGCAGACAACAACACCAAATTATCGGCTCATTTTAACCTGGATATTCTGTGCCGTAAATCCAGGTCAATCTTGGTAGCGTAAGTGTTGTCTTCGACAGTTTCCTAAATCCGTATCTGAGATGTCTTGTCGCGAATTACACACATATTGAGCTGTCAGGGGACAGTCGTGACTGCTTCTCGGAGCGTCTCCCCAGTCGGACAGTAAAGCTCATGTGACCCAACCAATCGAATTACGTACGATAGTCTGGTGCTCGGCTAGCATCAACACAACCTTCGCGGTCGATGTTACTCTCGACTGCGTCGCAGATATCCGAACACTGAGTCATTCGGGAGGTTCAATCCCAGACAATCAACGCGCCGGCCGCCTTTAGAGAAAGCGGAGTTGAGGGTGTGCCTCCACGATTTGGACTACATGTAATCACCTGAATCGACGCTTGAGGTACATTTAACACAGGGCTCGCGCGTTTGATATTGTATGAAAGTCTCCGTTTTGACGCCGGATCTATCACATAATTGTCTGGGGCGGGCGGTTCTACTCGCACAACTCATAGAACGGAATTATGAGGTCGAGGTTATCGGCCCGAAGCAACTGGATGCGATTTGGGCGCCGATGCGGAACGAGTACAACTACAAGACCGTTGAGTCTGGATCTCGCATCTACGAGTTCGCCCCCAGTGTGCCAGCACTCGTCGATAAGATAGATGGTGACGTGGTTCTAGCGTCGAAGCCGCGGTTGCAGAGTTATGGTGTGGGGCTTCTGGCGAAGCTACAGGATGATCTACCAGTCGTGCTGGATATTGACGACTGGGAGACCGGATTCAAATTGGGTCGTGGGCGATTGATTGCATATGCCTGGGGAATACCCACACTGCTTGCTACCGATTCATTCTTCTACCACCGGGTGATGGAGGCGCTTTCTGGGGTGGCAGATGCACGTACCGTGTCCAACCGGTTCCTCCAAGAACAGTTCGGGGGAGAACTGATTCGACACGTTCGTGATACCGACGTATTCGACCCAGATCGATACAGTAAGGAAGATGCTCGCAAAGCTCTGGAACTTCCACAGGACGCAAACCTGATTATGTTTTCTGGGACGCCGCGCCCCCACAAGGGGGTTGCTGAACTGGTCCGTGCCGTTGCTGCGATCGGGAGGGACGACGTTCAGATCGTGGTTGTCGGTGAAAACGACTCGAACTATGTCGATGAACTCCGCCAGGCAGGCGGCGAGGCTTTGATACTTCGGGGACACCAGCCATTTGAGGAGATTCCACGCTGGCTCGCGGCAGCTGATATCGTCGCAATTCCCCAGCGGGACTCTCCCAAGACAAGGGGACAGCTTCCGGCGAAGGTGTTCGATGCAATGGCGATGGCGAAACCGATTATTGCGACCCGCGTTGGGGATTTACCAGAGGTTCTAGAGGGCTGTGGCTATTTGATAGAATCCGCGAGTGTATCGATGCTCGAAGTCGCTATTCGAGAACTTCTTCTGAGTAAAGACCAACGAGATTATCTAGGAGACGCAGCAAGAAAAAAGTGTGTTTCGGAGTACAGTTATCGGGCGGCTGCCCCGCGAATATCCCAGATTATTGAGAATGCAAGTAAATAAGTATAACTCGGACATGGTGACTTCTGCTGGCATGATCGGGGCAGACACGATCCCTCTAAGCCGTTGGTATTGTGGTTACTGGAGATAATCATGGATGTTTCTGTCGCGTTGTGTACTTATAACGGAAACGAGTATCTTCGCTCGCAACTTGAGAGCATTCTCACGCAAACTCGCGAACCCGACGAAATCGTAATCTATGATGACGGTTCGACTGACCAGACTCGTTCACTTCTCTCCTCGTACGCGAGGGATTATCCCAGTCTGATTGATCTCCACTTTAATGAGGAAAATCTGGGCCCGACTCGAAATTTTGAGCGAGCAATCGGGTCCTGTTCGGGTGACGTGATTGCAGTGTCCGATCAGGATGACGTTTGGCGAGATAATAAACTCGAGGAACAGCTTGCGGCGTTCAACGATCAGGAAGCGTCGTTGATCTACCACAATTCCGTAGTTGCTTCAGAGTCATTAACTCCGGAAACGACGTTATGGGACTCGCTATCGCCACCATATCAACTAGACAATCGGAACCAATTGTCACAATTTGAGAGCTTAGTCCGGCGTAATTATGTACAGGGGGCGTCAATGCTTTTCGACGCCGCACTCCGAAATCACTGCCTCCCGATTCCGGAGTATTGGAATTATGACCACTGGATTGCGGCTATTGCTGCTTGCAGAGGTGGAATCCATGGATTGGACAAACAGTTACTCATCTACCGGCAACACGAGAATCAAGCTATCGGTGTAACACAATCCTCCTTCCCGCGGCGCGTACTCGGAAGTCTAGTTTCAACCGATGTGCAGTATCGGGAAAGCGTCACGCAGTGGACGGCACTTTCTACTGCCATCGAGCAGATGGACACCTCCGAAATGTGCATCGAGAAGGACGTTGCACTCCGTGCCGTGGAGTCACGGATACGCTACGAGGAGTCGCGGGTAATTATCCATAACGGAAAATCACGGCCTGCACTACATCACTTCATCCGTAACCTGCGTGATGGTGGCTATCAGCAATTTGGAGACCACTGGGCTGTAGCCGGACGAGATCTACTTGAGTTGCTGGTCGGGGCGATATTGTAAGATCCACTCTGCGTGTATTGTTCAGGTGTTGAATTCGGGGACGTTTAATCGATAGCCACCTATAACTACCGTTAGATTACGTAATGTGAGTATGAGTGCACAGGTTGAGAATGTGGTACTAATCGTTGCTGACGCTCTCCGTCCTGACCGGGTGGGCGCGTATTCTGGCGGCGAGCTTACGCCAAATATCGATCAGCTCGCAGCAGAGGGGCAGATCTTTGAGAACTGTTTTGCCTGTATTAATGCGACTGATTCTTCGATGACAACCCTTCTGACCGGGTTATACCCGACGAGCCATGGAATATTGAACCATGGAAAGAATATCACCACGGAGGAAATGGAGTATGTATCCGCGACGACCCCACTGCCGCAGCGTCTTCCAAGTCACTATGAGACCGTCGCGTTTGATAAGTTAGAACGGTGGCATGATCGGGGGTTCGACAGGTACATTAATGTGAATTCGTCAGACGAAGAGGGAAATCATCTCCTACGGCACCTATCGAACGCTGTCCAGGAACTTCCGTCGCCTGTCGAACGGTTTATTCGGCGGGGATACCGAACACTTCGTTCCGGCGATCCTATAACTGAGTCAGAGCGTCTCACGAAGCGCGTGAGTGCCGCTATTGAGGATGCAGACTCCCCATTTTTCCATATGGTGCATTATTGGGATACACATATTCCGTACCTCTCTCGGGAGCACCATCCGGACATCATAGCAGAACGGAAATATGATGACACAAGGCCGTTAGACGATGTTCTTGACCCGATCCAAGGGAGTCAGTGGGCAGAACACTTGAACAGGTTGCGGGGCACCACAAGGACTGTTGCAGAGATGTCGAGAAAATATGATGCGGGGGTATGGGCAGTCGATAACTCGATCGGGCAGGTCATCGACAAGTTACGGGCGGAGGGTGTGTACGACGAGACTGCGATAATAGTGACCGCTGACCATGGAGAGAGTTTCACAGAGCACGGCATCATTTTTGACCACCATGGTCTATACGATTCTACGGTTCACGTTCCATTACTAATTCGGGCACCGGGATTCGAGGGCCGGGAATCAGACTTCGTCCAACATTACGATATTGTACCGACGATCCTAGATCTGCTCGATATCGACTATCAAGAAGCGGCCTTTGATGGAGTCTCTCTTGCTTCCTCAGATATTCAGTCACTCGATCGGGACGCAGTCTATGCAGAAGAAGGCCATACGGCACGACGACGAATGATTCGAACCGACTCCTACAAGTACATCAAACGATTAGATAACCAAACTGTCTGCAGGTACTGTGGAATCCAACATGCTCCAGAGAGAGAACTCTACGATCTAGATGCGGACCCGGATGAGTGCCAGAATATCATCGACACGAATCCTGACTTAGCCCAGGAACTTGACGAAAAGCTCGAAACCTGGATCGAAAGACGCCAAGCCCCTAGGAAAGATGATGGGTCTTACGAGCTAAGCAGTGATGTGGAGGACCATCTTGAGGAAATGGGATATCTCTAAGTTGCTTGGCGAATCTCTTTGACGGTCTCCTGCATCTTTGTCCCAAGCGTCGGCGATAAGAGAACAAAGAACGTGTACAAGATCACACCAAGGATAATAACTGAAATCAATTTCAATAACGAATCTACATGGTAGAGCTGGGTCAGTATATACAATACTCCTGCCATTCCAAGAGACGCACCGAAGCATTCGATGATTTCTCGTGTCGGCAATCGGATTCGGATGAACTTCCGCAGGTAGAAGAAATGAAGCCCATCATTCACCAGTGAAGAAATTACCGTGGCGAGCGCGGCCCCAATTATTCCGAACTCTATGATTAGCATGACGTTCAGCACCGCGTTCAACACGAGACTCACCACCGTTGCACGCGCTGCAAGGTCAGGCTTATCAATGGCCTGAAGAGATCGCCCGATGATGGCTTGCACTGCCTGAAAGACTTTATCACCCATCAATAGTATCAGAACCAGCCAAGCCTTCACGTACTCCGCTCCAAATATGAGTCCCAGAATCTCCTGTGAGAACAAGAGCGTCCCGAAGAACGCCGGAATGACTAGCACAAGTGATGGAGTTAATACAGAGGGAATAAGATCCTCTATACGTTCCTTCGAACCTATCGCATCCCACTTACTAACCTGTGGGAATATCGTAGTGGAGATTGCACCGCTAAAGAGAATCGAGATCGAGGTGACTCGCCACGCCAACTCATAGGCACCGACGTCTGACTGCGTCAGGAAGACTCCGATTATCACTACGTCCATCCAGTTGTAAAAGTATCCGCCAATTGACGATATTACATTATATTTCCCGTAGTCAACCAATGAGGTAATTTGTTCTCGAGACGGCCACCGTAACGGTACAGTCAGTTTATACCATCCAATTAGCAGCATCACGACTAGACCGCTAAGCAGGCCGTAAATTAATCCGACAGCGCCGAATCCATTGTTAACGAGCACCCAGGCAACGGTGAACCATGTACCCTGACGGATGAACCCAATAATAGCCGTCTCACCAACCCGTAACTCTCCCTTCAGTACCTCCATCGATAGCATACCGACCTCTTGTAGTACGATGGCGGCGGCGAGAAGGTGTGCAACCTCTGCGCCAAGATAGCTGTTGATCGTTGCTGAGAACACACTGATGCCAAGAACGATAAGGGTCAGTGGGCCGAGTTTTAGGAGAATTGCAGCCGCCAGATACGCTCCTGGGGTATCTCCTTCACTCATTCGTTTTTCGACAGAGCCACGCAGTCCGAAATCTGCAGGAATTGCGAGAATTCCAAGGAGGGCCTCAAATAGGAAGAAGACTCCGATAATCCCGGAGGTTAGTTCCCGAGCGAAAAACGTGATGCCAAGGAACCCAATTACTGTCGTCGCGAGTCTCGAAACAAACAGCTTCAGACTTGATCTGGCAATATCCATAACAAACTAGAGGGGTTCGTCGAATTAATCCGTAATTAGAGCAATCACCATCGTCGTGATAGATAGTAGTATCGGAACACCCACCGGACGGTTCTAGATACAACGTCTCCGACTCTCATCACCAGACCTAATACCTCGACCCGTAACCACTCTCGCCAAGCATATGATTCACGATGTCGAGGTTCGTGACCTCCAAGTGAACGCAGATGAACGTGGGCATCTCGTGGAGGTGTTCCGTGAGGATTGGCCAGAGTACGATATTGATCCGGCAATGTCGTACTACTCGATGACCTATCCGGGCATTATTCGGGCATGGCACCGCCACTTGGAGGGCCAGAACGATCATTTCGTGTGTCCACAAGGACGTATCAAGGTCGGAGTCTACGATGACCGTGAGGACTCCCCCACCCAAGGGGAACTGAATACGTTCGTGATTGGGGAACACAACCAGCAGGTGATCCATATCCCAGGAGACTGTTGGCATGGGTTCAAGACGATCGGTGACGAGCCCGCAATTCTCATCAACTACCCGACTAAGCTCTACGACTACGAGAATCCAGATGAAGAACGCCTCCCATATAACACAGACGAAATACCTTTGGACTGGGAGGAACCTCCCCACGAATAATGAAGGGTGTCTTACTCTCAGGCGGGACAGGGTCCCGCCTCCGACCAATAACTCATACCGGACCCAAGCAATTGGTCCCGGTCGCGAACAAACCAGTCCTCGAATACGCGATTGAGGATCTTAAGGAGGCTGGCATCACTGAGATCGGCGTCATCCTCGGAAACAAGGGCCGAGACGAGATCCAAGAACTCCTCGGCGACGGCTCAGACTATGGCGTCGACATCACGTACATCGTCCAGGGGAACCCCCTCGGACTCGCGCACGCCGCGGGCTGTGCCCGTGACTTCGTCGGCGACGACGACTTCGTGATGTACCTCGGGGACAACATCCTGAAGTCCGGCGTCACTAACCTCGTCGAGAGCTTTCAGGCGGGCGACTACGGCGCGGGAATTGCCCTTCAGGAGGTAGATAACCCCCAAGCGTTCGGGATCGCGGACGTCGACGACGCAGGCAAGGTCACACAGCTCATCGAGAAGCCCGACGACCCGCCGACGAATCTCGCGCTCATCGGGATGTACGTGTTCTCCCCGGCGGTGTTCGATGCGATCGACGACCTCGAACCGTCGTGGCGCGGCGAACTCGAAATCACCGACGCAATCCAGGACCTCCTTGAAGACGGCTACGAAATCGACTCACACGTCGTCACCGGATGGTGGAAGGACACCGGAAAGCCTGAGGACATTCTCGAAGCGAACCGACTCGTCTTGGAGGACAAGGAGCTGAAGACTGCTGGCGTCATCGAGGACGGCGCAGAGACCGACGGGCGCATCGAACTCGCGGAGTCAGCGGTCATCGAGGACGGCGCGGTGGTCCGCGGTCCGGTCTCCATCGCGGAGAACACGATCATCAAGCGTGGGACCTATGTCGGGCCGTACACGTCGGTTGGCGCAGACTCGACGCTAGAAAACGTCCACATCGAGAACAGCGTCGTCATTGGCGACTCCGAGATCACCGCGAACGGCCGCATCGTCGACAGCCTCCTCGGGCGCGGCGCGAATGTCGGGAGCGCGGACAAACTCCTGCCCGAGGGCCGCCGGCTCGTCGTCGGTGAGAACTCCCAGCTCAAACTCTAACGATGCGCATCATCACTCATACTTGTCCCGTCTGTGGCACCGTCGTCGCGGCGAACGAACTCGAAGACAACCGCGTGATGAAGTGTCCGGGACTCGGCTGTCAGGAAGTACTTCGCTTCGAGGACCTCTCTGAGGACGCACGCGAGCACTTCCTCGAACACCGGGACCGCTACCAGATCTAGCGGAAAGCCTCCCGAACGGCCTCGATATCCTCGCGTATCGTCGGCTGAGACCGGCCGAGCGTCGACTCCACGTGTTTGATATCGAGACAGCTGTACGTCGGCCGTGTCGCGACCCGTTCGA
The DNA here is from genome assembly GCF_040025155.1 of Halobaculum rarum. Classification (NCBI taxonomy): domain Archaea; kingdom Methanobacteriati; phylum Methanobacteriota; class Halobacteria; order Halobacteriales; family Haloferacaceae; genus Halobaculum; species Halobaculum rarum. The sequence goes on from NZ_CP157275.1 coordinate 337,222, forward strand.
TATCTTCCATCGACCCTTCGGTGAGCAGCTCCTCACCACTCCCGACGTACTCGGCGATCACCTCCCCGAACTCGTAGGGGGAGACACACGAAGAGCACGCAACGTGAAAGAGACCGGTGGCCTCCTGCTCGATCAGATCCAGCAGTGATTCTGCTGCCTGGCCGGCACGCGTCGGCGTCACCCACTGGTCGGTAAACAACGGGATGGCGTCCCCCGAGCGGAGTTGCCCGCGAACCCATGCGGGAAAGCCCGTGAGATCGCCAGTACTGCGGTGGACACCCCACACGAACGAAAGGCGAGCCACGAGCGCGTCCGTCGTCTCTTCGGCGACGGCCTGCTCACCCGCTAGCTTCGACTCGCCGTACACCTGTCTCGGATTCGTCTCCGCCGACTCGCTGTATGGATCGCGTTCCCTCCCGTCGAAGACGTAGTCCGTCGACACGTGAACGAACTCGACATCGTTCGCCGTACAGGCAGCCGCGAGCCCGCCAGGTGCGTCGCCGTTGAGGAGATGGGCTCGTTCCGGATCTGCTTCACAGCCATCGACATCCGTCATCGCAGCACAGTTGACGACGACATCAGGATCGTGTTCGCTGACAACGTCATCAAATGAGGCGTATTCTCCGAGATCGAACTGCGTAAGCCGAATGTCGAACGCCGGTTGCGTCGAGTGATACGTCCCACAAACGCTCCAACCGCGTTGTTGACCAGCGCGTACAACGTTACTGCCCAAGAGGCCGTTTGCGCCGACCACAAGAAGTTGCATACAACAGAGTACCGATAGTACTGTAAATAGGTACTGTGAACACCGTCGTACATGCGAATTCTCGTCACTGGCGGCGCCGGGTTCATCGGCTCGAACTTCGTCCAGTACGTCCTTGACGAACGCGAGGACGACGAGGTGGTCACACTGGATGCGTTGACGTACGCGGGCTCGAAAGACAACCTCGACGGTGTGCTCGACGATCCTCGTCACGAGTTCGTTGAAGGCGACATCCGCGATCGCGACCTCGTCACTGGCCTCGTGAGCGATGTCGACGCGGTCGTCAACTTTGCCGCGGAGTCGCACGTCGACCGGTCGATCGACGGTGCGGAACCGTTCGTCTCGACGAACGTCCAGGGGACACAGACACTCCTCGATGCCGCCAAGGAGACAGATATCGATCGTTTTCTCCAGATCTCGACCGACGAGGTGTACGGGCAGATCCTCGACGGGAAGTTCTCCGAGGACGATCCGCTCAACCCCCGGAATCCCTACTCGGCGACGAAGGCTGGTGCGGACCTCCTCGCACGGAGTTTCCAGACAACCCACAACCTTCCCGTCCTCATCACACGTACCTGCAACAACTTCGGTCCCCGCCAGCACCCCGAGAAGCTCATTCCGAAGTTCATCAAGAACGCCGCCGCAGGTGAAACCCTTCCCGTTTACGGGGATGGATCGAACGTGCGCGAGTGGATCTATGTCGAGGACAACTGCCGGGCACTTGACGTGGTCCTCCAGGAGGGGAAAGTCGGCGAGGTCTACAACATCGGGAGCCACGCGGAGAAAACTAACCTCGAAGTCACCGAGGCGATTCTGGATGCTGTCGGTGCGGACGACGACCTAATCGAATTTGTCGAAGACCGCGCCGGTCACGATCAGCGCTACGCACTCGATACCAAGAAAATCGAAGCACTCGGTTGGGAACCAGAATACACGTTCGAAGATGGTCTCGAACAAACCGTTGAGTACTACCTAAACTGACGATTTTGCCGTCAAAGTGGAAATACTCTGTTAATAAAACAAGCCTCTGAGAGCAAATCACGAGTGAACAAAGTGATTAAGCATACTGTTTCGCATCTCTACGTATGACCCAGAAACTCGCTTTTGTGACCGATAAATGCCCGCACTATCGAACAGGCTTCTTTGAGCGGCTTGAAGAACGCTTAGCCGATCGGTTCGAAATGACGGTGTTCTTTACCGATGAAAAGGAGGGATGGCAGGCATATGGGGATTTTTCCTACCGCTCTCTGTGGAACACTCGCCTGCGTGAACACTACGAGTTTGCTCCCACAGTGTTTTATCTGCTCAAACAGTACGACCCAGATCTCATTGTATCAGGTCCAGTTGAGCAGTTTGCAGGTCACGCAGCGTATCTCTACAGCCAAGTGTTTGCCATTCCGTTTGTCCTCTGGACTGGCGAGTGGAATGTTCCGAAGACCACACTCCGAACGGTCACATTCCCCTTAATTCGGCGTATCTACCGAGGAGCAGATTCAATTGCTGTCTATGGTCCCCATATTAAGGACTACATCACGGATCTGGGGATCGACCCTGATAAGATCCACATCGCGTGGAATACAACGGATATAGACTACTTCGCTACTGCAACAGATGTTGACACAGAATCACTCCGCGACGAATTGGGAATTCCTACGGACGCTCAAGTCATACTATACGTTGGAAGACATGTTAAAGAGAAGGGATTGAACTATCTCATTGAGGCGTATCGCGAGTACAGTGATAACACAGACGCTACGCCGTATCTCCTCCTCGTCGGCGACGGTGATCTGAAAGAGGAGTACATGGACCAAGCGGCAGATCTCGATACAGTCCTGTTCCCTGGATATGTTGACAATGAGGAGTTGCCGAGGTACTACCGACTTTCGGATGTGTTCGTACTTCCGTCCATCCAAACAGAGGAGTTCAGAGAGCCATGGGGACTGGTCGTTTCTGAAGCGATGGCATCCGGGACGCCGGTCATTGCCACAAGTCAAGTCGGTGTTGCAGCAGCTGGTGTTGTGAAAGACGGAATAAACGGATTCATCGTGCCAGAACGGAACCCGAGAGTGCTCAGTGAACGTCTCGAACGGATCCTGGGCGATGACGAACTTCGCAGGGAGATGGGATCGGCTGCGCAGGAGACAATCAGTTCCTATGATTACGATCGAATGGTCGATGGATTCGTAGGCGCGATTGACGACGCGATTGGCCGATCGTAGTAGGGCGTCAAACAGAATCCGCTGAGTAATCGATGCGATGGTCGACGACGGGTGGTATTGTGCACCCGAGTCTACACGAGGATCGGATAGAAGCTCGAGGAATTTGCGGAGCGAGAATGAATTGTCCTGAGGACTCACCCCGAGGTACTCGTATTACTTATTTCAGCGAAATTGTCGCCATCGTCTCCACCTACATCATTCGTGTCACGTCTTCGATCTCGACTCTCGAGCTGCAATGAAGAGAAGGAGCGCACAGCCCCAGAGCCCAGGCTGGAACAACGGAAGGAAAACAAAACTTCATTCAGGACTGGGAAATAATCGGGTCCAAATTTCGCAACAATATTCGATCGTGTGCGGGTGGATATGTATCAACAGCCCAGCAATCACACAGCCGGCAGGAACTTCCTCTCCCCGCTCGATGGCTAGGCAGCCGAGCAGTACGATAGCCGGAACTGCGGTTGAAAGAACAAGCGTGTTAGGGTTCGGAGCGAGGAACGGCACCATCGAAATCCCGAGTACATACGTTAGTTCCTCACTGACACCACGCCGGATATGGTAGCCGATGAGCCCGAGCCCACCTACAAGGATAGCCAGACGGAGTAGATGCTGAAACTCTCCTATGCGTAAAACGGGTTGAACCGACCAGCATCCCACTTGACAATCGGAAGTCGATCTCCCCATCCCTTGCCGGCCAATAGCACGTCTACGTATGCGAGGTGCGTTTCAACGCCGAAATCAGGACACTTACTGATAGTGTAATAACCGTCGTGAGAGATGCAGCCAGGAACCGTCTTCGATCACGTAACAGGTGAGCTCCGGAAGGTGCATAGATTGTTTAGACTAGTTCCCTTCAATAGGTGTCGATATATCGAACATCGTGAGGAGATCGAATAGAGAAGGGCACAGAGAAATTCTGCACCCTTTGAACCGCACTTCACAAGGCTTATCCTCGTTTTCCAAGTCCATCGATGCAATGAGTCGAAGCGATAGCGACACGACCCCGGACGGCGGAAACGCCGCCACCTCCGTCCCGGGCCTCGACTACTCCTTCGCGGGGAAGTCGGCCACCGACGTTCTCGGTGACCTCTATCACATCCCGACGCTCCTCGCGGTCGTCGCGTTCATGCTGTGGGTCCGCCTCCAGTCCTACAGCAACTTCATCCGCGATGGACAGGTGTACTTCAACGGGAACGACGCGTGGTATCACCTCCGCGAGGTCCGGTACACCGTCGCGAACTGGCCCGCCACGATGCCATTCGACCCGTGGTCGTACTACCCGTTCGGCACGACGCAGGGACAGTTCGGCACCCTCTACGATCAACTGGTCGCGACTGCCGCCCTCATCGTTGGCCTAGGTTCACCCTCCGCCGATCTCGTCGCCAAGACCCTCCTCATCGCGCCCGCCGTCTTCGGCGCGCTCGTCGCGATCCCCACCTACCTCATCGGGAAGCGCCTCGGCGGCCGACTCGCCGGTCTCTTCGGAGCCGTCATTCTGATGCTCCTGCCGGGGACGTTCCTCCGCCGCGGACTCGTCGGCTTCGCCGACCACAACATCGCGGAGCCGTTCTTCCAAGCGTTCGCGGTCGTCGCTCTCATGATCGCGCTCGCGGTCGCCCAGCGCGACCGCCCCATCTGGGAACTCGTCCAGGCCAGCGAATGGGACGAACTGAAGCCCACTCTCACCTGGAGTGCGCTCGCGGGCGTCGCCGTCGGCCTCTACATCTGGACGTGGCCGCCGGGCGTCCTCCTGTTGGGCATCTTCGCCGTGTACGTCGCGTTCCAGACTGTCTCCGACTACGCGGGCAACCGCTCTCCGGACCATGTTGCGTTCGTCGCCGTCGTTTCGATGGTCGTCGCGGCGCTGATGGCCCTCGTGAAATTCGAGGAAGCTAGCTTCGCGCCCTCGCAGTTCAGCCTCATCCAGCCCGTCTTCGCGCTCGCGACCGCCGCGGGCGCCGTCTTCCTCGCGCTCCTCGCGCGCCAGCTTGACACCCGCGAGTTCGAGGACCCGCGCATGCGCGACCACGGCTTCGCAGCCACGGTCGGCATACTTGGCGCGGTCGGCGTCCTCCTCGTCATCTTCGTCGAGGCGGCGCCGTTCACCACGATCGAGAGCAACCTCCTGCGGTTCGTCGGCTTCTCCGCGGGCGCACAGACGCGCACCATCGGCGAGGCCCAGCCGTTCCTCCAGTCCGGCCTCGTCCAGTACTACGGCGGCTTCGGCGTCGTCATCGCCGAGTACGGCTTCGCGTTCATCACCGCGCTCGCGGCGGCTGTGTGGATGCTCGTCAAGCCGCTGTGGAAGCGCGGCACCACGAGCGACTACTACTACCTCGCCGCGTCGGCGCTCGTCGTCCTGTTCGTGTTCGTCGGCTCGCCGATCTTCAACGACCTCGCGAACGGGCTCGGGCTCAACCCGCAGGTGGCGGGCCTCGCGCTCGTCGCGCTGCTCGTGTTCGGCGCGGTCGCGCGCGTCCGCTACGACGCCGAACACCTGTTCGTGTTCGTGTGGGCGGCGTTCATCACCGCGGCGGCGTTCACGCAGGTGCGCTTCAACTACTACCTCGCGGTCGTCGTCGCGGGGCTGAACGCCTACTTCCTCCGAGAGATCCTCGCGGTCATCGGGATCGACTTCTCGGCGGACCTCTCGATGCCGGACGTCGAGACGTACCAGGTCATCGCGGTGGTGCTCGCGGTGCTGGTCGTCCTCGGCCCGGTGCTGGTCGTCCCGCTGTCGCTGGGGAGCACCGGCCAGGTGTCCATCGACAAGACGAACACCGCCGTCGGCGTCGGCAACAGCACCGGCCCGGGCGCGGTGACTATCTGGGACGAGAGCCTGCAGAAGATGAACGAGAATACGCCCGCCGAGGGCAACCTCGGCGGCGCCGGCAACGCGGACGACCTCGACTACTACGGCAGCTACCAGCGGCCCGCCGACGGCGACCACGACTACCCGGAGGGGGCCTACGGCGTGATGTCGTGGTGGGACTACGGGCACTGGATCACCACGCGCGGCGAGCGCATCCCGCACGCGAACCCGTTCCAGCAGGGCGCGACCTCCGCGGCGAACTACCTGCTCGCACCCAGTGAGGAGGAGGCAAACGAGGTGCTCGCGAACATCGACGACGACGGCGAGGCCGAACAGATGCGGTACACGATGATCGACTGGCAGATGGTCACGGTCGGCTCGAAGTTCGGCGCGCCCGTCGTCTTCGACGACGACACGAACGCCTCCGACTACTACGCGCCGACGCTGCGCGCACAGGAGACCCAGCAGGGCACTCGCTACGGCGTCGCCTTCCAGGACAAGAAGCAGCGCTACTACGAGAGCATGATGGTGCGGCTGTACATGTACCACGGCAGCCGCGCCGACCCGGCGGTCCAGACGCCGTTCGGCGACCGGGTGATCGTCTTCGACTACGACACCGTCTCCGCCGAGGACGGCACCAGCTACAAGGTGCTGCCGCAGGGCGAGAACGCCTCCGCGATCCGCACCTTCGCCAACGAGAGCGCCGCACAGCAGTTCGTCGAGGAGGACGGCACCGCCCAGATCGGCGGCGTCGGCGCGTTCCCACGCGAGTCCGTGCCCGCGCTGGAGCACTACCGGCTCGTGAGCACCTCCGAGACCTCGGCGTACTCCTCGAGCCAGTACCAGCGGTCGGTGCTTCGGGAGTCGCGGTCGCTGGGGCTACGCCCGTCGCTGCTGCAGCAGACGCAGCCGCAGTGGGTGAAAACGTTCGAGAAGGTGCCCGGCGCGACCGTCGAGGGTGACGGCGCCGACCCCAACGAGACAGTCACCGCGACCGTCGAGATGCGGGTGCCCGAGGGCGGTACCGGCGGCAACGCCTCGACGTTCACCTACGAGCAGCAGGCGACCGCGAACGAGGACGGCGAGTTCGAGTTCACCGTTCCCTACTCGACGGCCGGCTACGACGAGTACGGCCCGGAGAACGGGTACACCAACGTGAGCGTCCGCGCGACGGGTGCGTACACGGTCACCGGCGAGGTCGAGAGCAACGAGTCGGCGTACATCGTCCGCAACCAGGGGACGTTCAACGTGAGCGAGGGCGCCGTCAACGGCGACACCGACGAGACCGCGACGGTGACGCTATCCGAGGAAGTCCTCCGTGCGCCCGAGGGCGCTCAGAACGGCTCGGAGACGAACAACACGACCGACGGCTCCGACAACACGAGTTCGCTGCCCGCGGAGTTCGACTCGCTGGAGGGCCTCGACTCGACGAGCGACGACGGGTCGACCGCCGGCGACGACCCGAGCGGCGGGTCGTTCGCGGGAACGGGTGCGACGGACGGGGCCGAACCGGCGGTCCGCGCTCCGATCCGTCGAACCGTCACCCCGTAGATGACGGATTCCAGCGGCGATGACGCGGTCGACGCGGCGGACGCTCAGGAAGCGACCGGATCGGCGGACGCGACCGACACGAGCGCAAGGGGCGATACGAGCGGGACAGCCGACACGAGCGGGACAGCCGACACGAGCGGGACAGCCGACGCGACCCTGATCGAACGCGACGAGGGACCGCTCGGCACGTACCTCCGCGGAGTCGCGATGGGGACCGCCGACGCCGTCCCCGGCGTCTCCGGCGGGACCATCGCGTTGATCACCGGGATCTACGACCGCCTCATCGCCGCGGTCACGGCCGCCTCGCCGTCGCTCGCGCGGCGCGCGCTCGAGGGGATCCTCGGCGATCGCGACCGGCTTCGCGCCGTCTGGACCGACATCGACGGGGCGTTCCTGCTCGCGCTCGGCGCGGGAATCGCCACCGCGATCCTCACGGTCACCCGGGTGTTACACGTCGCGCTGGAGACGGCACCGGTGCTCACGTACGGCTTTTTCTTCGGGCTCATCGGCGCGTCGGCGGTCGTGCTCAGAGACGAGTTCAGCGTCGACACGGCCGGCCGGGCCGCCGCGGCCGTCGCGGGTGTGGCGATCGCGTTCGTCGCCTCCGGGCGCGCGTCCGCGGCGCTCGGCGAGACCGCGCTCGCGACGTTCCTCGCGGGGGCGGTCGCGGTGAGCGCGATGATCCTCCCCGGGATCTCCGGGTCGCTCCTGTTAGTCATCCTCGGCCAGTACGACCGCATGACCGAGGCGCTGTCCGTGTTCGTCGACGCGCTGTTGGCGCTCGCGACCGGCGGGCCGACAGCGACGGTCGTCGAGACGGGCGTCCCGGTCGTCGCGTTCCTCGCGGGCGGCGTCGTCGGGTTGTTGACCGTCGCGCACGCGGTGCGGGCGGCGCTCGCGGCTCGTCGCGAGGTGACGCTCGCGTTTCTCATCGGCCTCATCGTGGGCGCGCTCCGGGCGCCGGTCGCCCGCGTCGGCGAGGAAGTGGCCGCGTGGACCGCCGCGGTCGGCGCCGAGTTCGCCGTCGCGGCCGCGGTCGGCGCGCTGCTGGTCGTCGGGATCGACCGCCTCGCCGGCGGCGTCGACCTGGACTGACCGAACTCCGGCGACGCCGACCCGGTCGGGCAGCCCGGCCGCGACCCGCGGGCGTTTTGTCCCGCCGTCACCCAGCACCGATATGAGCGACGAGGCTTCGAGCGCGACCGACACGGAGGGGAGCGTGGACCCCGTTCGCGAGGTGACCGTCCACGCGTCGGGTCACGAGCACGTCAGCGCCGAACACGCGAGCACCTTCGAGGTGACGAGCGACGACTGGCTCACGTCCGCGGGCGACTGTATCCTCGCGGTGGACGCTGACACGACCCCCGCGGACGTGCCCCGATCGTTCGTCGAGGCGTGTCGCTCCCGGGATGCGACGATCACCGCGGAGTTCCGCGCCGCCGACGCGACGGAGACCGTGACGGGCCACGGCCATCCCGACCTCTCCTACGAGGGCGACCGGAGCATGGTCGGCCGGACGAGCGACTACGTCGACGAGCGGACGATCATGATCGGAGCCGACAAGGCCGCCGCGGAGTTCGACCGACGACTCGTGACGGCGCTGGAGCGAGGCGCGCCCTTGACGGTGACGCTGCGGGTCGACCGGTAGCCGGCGTCAGTAGCCGACGGGGGCGATCGCCCGGCTCCCCGACCACGCGGGCGACGGTTCTTGTACGATGCCGCCCGAGGGCGACTCATGAGCGACGACGAACCGGCCGAGAACATCAGCGGCGGTGGCGCCGGCGGGGGCAGCCCGGCGGCGTTCGAGGCGGCGGCGGACCCGGCCACGCGTGGGGAGGCGGTCGTGGACGCGCTCGGCGACCTGTTCTGGCGGAAGGCGTACGGCGGACAGGACGCCTTCGAGTGTCTCGTCCGGACGATCCTCTCACAGAACACGAGCGACAAGGCGAGCCAGCCGGCCCACGACGCGCTAATGGCGCGGTACGGGCCGGAGAGGGAGGGGACAACGGAAAGGGTCGACGACCTCGCGGCGTCGCTGGCGAACGCCGCGCGGGACGAGCTCGCCGAGACGATCTCCGGGGCGGGTCTGTACAACATGAAATCCGAGCGGATACTCGCGCTCGCCGAACGCGTCGTCGAAGAGTACGGCGGCGCCGACGGGTTCGACGCGTTCGTACGGGAGGAAGACCCGAGGAGGGTCCGCGAGACGCTGCTCGAGATGAACGGCGTCGGCCCCAAGACGGCGGACTGCGTCCTGCTGTTCGCCGGCGGCAGTGGCGGCGTCTTTCCCGTCGACACGCACGTTCACCGGATCTCACGCCGGATGGGGCTGGCGCCAGCTGACGCCGATCACGAGACGGTCCGCGAGGCGCTGGAGGCGTCGGTTCCGCCCGAGAAGTGCGGGTTCGGCCATACCGCGATGATCCAGTTCGGTCGCGAGTACTGCACCGCCCGCGAGCCGGCGTGTCTGGAGGGACCCGAGGCCTGCCCGCTGTACGATCGCTGCGACCGTGTGGGTATCGACGAACTCGTGGGGGAGGCAGTCGACCCGAGCGAGGCCGTCGCTGACGAGTGAGGACGCGACGCCGCCGGCCGGGCGATCCTCACGCGAGTTCTGTCCGAATCGCCCGCTCGGTCCGATCGATCGCGTCCCGTACGCGCGGGTACAGCGCCATCACGGACGCGTCGTCGTACCCGCCGAGGTCATCGCCGAACAGCATGTCGAGCGCCTGCTCCAGCGACGAACGCGCTCGTGACAGACGCTCGTCCGCGGACTGAGCGTCGCCGCGGTCGGCGGTCGCAGTCGCCGCGTCGACCTCCTCCAGCGCGGCCGAGAGCCGGTCGACGACCTCGTCGCCGCCGCGATCCCGTCGAGCGAACTCGCTCGCCAGATCGAGTAGGACCGACAGTTCCGCTCGCAGCGTACGTGCGAGACTCGCCTTCCCGGTCTCGATCCCCTCCCGGACCGCCTCGCCGTCGTCGCCGAAGTCGGCCGGGATGACGCGGTACGATCCGGGGCGCCCCTCGCCATCGACGATCTCCACCGTGTATGCGCCGTCGCGGTGGACTGCGACGGCGAAGCGGTCCTTCTCCACGGGGGACCCGTCGTAGACGACGCCTGCGTAGTCCTCGACGATACGGACCTGTGCGATCCCGGCGGCGCTACGGCCGTCCCCGCGGATCCAGCCGGCGTCCTCGTTCGCGACGACCGTCAGATCGCCCGCCGAGCCAGCCCGGAGGAGTCCGCCATCATGGACGAATCCCACCGCCAGCGGCGCGATCCCCGGTGCGTTCACCGTGAGTCGATGCTCGCCGGGCGCGACATGTAGGTAGCCGAACCCGCCCGCGTTAGTGACCGACGCGACCGGGTCCTCGCTCGCGAGTTGCGTGCACAGTTCAACTGGCGGCCCGCCGAAGGAGACGGAGATCGAGTCCGCGAGCGCGTCGCGCGCCCCACTGGTCACGCGGTCAAGGGTCCCCTCGGCTCCAGCCTGGAGCAGCCGGACTCGACCGACGAGGCGGTTTCGCAGTCCCGACGGCGACTCTCCGTCGATGCGCCGGCGATGGGCGGGGTCGGTGACGTCCGCGAGGGGGTCGTGGAACCGCTCCTGTTCCCACGGGATGCCGACCGACGTGATGTGGCTCGCGAGCCGGTCCTCCACGAAGCCGGGGACGGCGAACTCGAAGCTCAACTGCGGGCCGACGAAGTCGTCGATCACGTCGCTGACGGCTTCGATCGGCTCGAGCGCGTAGGTGGCGTCGCCGTCCGTCGTGCTCTCGGGGTGCGTGAGGACGAGTCCGGGCACGCGAAGCGGCAGCGACTCCGGGGGCCGGGGAAGCCCGCGCCAGTCGGTCACGGTGACCGCCGGGTCGATGAACCCCTCCGGGCCGACCGAGAGGTCCGGGTGGTCGTCGAGGCGGTGCCCGTCGAGCTCCGGCATGACGAACGGGAGTCGCGCCCCCTCGTCGCGCGGGAGGCCGTAGGCGAACCGTGTCAGCTCCCCGGACGCGACATCGACGAAGTCGTTCGACACGTCGGAGTTCCAACTGCCGCTCGCGAGTCGCTCGAACGTCGGGACGCGTCCGTTGACCTCGCTCGCGCTCGAGTGGGAGCCGACCTCCGCGAGGACGCCCGGGCGAGCGTCCCCCGAGAGATCCGGATCGAGGAACTCGTTGTTCGGGACCGACCGCGAGTGGGCACTCGCCGACAAGAGCAGGGGCCGCCCGGACTCGCGGTCGACGAACACCTGCAACAGCTCCCAGTCGTGCCAGTGGAAGTTGACCGTGAACTGGTCGAACACCGAGTACTGCCAGTACTGGATCGCGTCGATGCCGTCCGCGGCCTCGACGACGTTGTAGAACACGGTCGGGGCCGGCGGCTCGCCCGTCTCGGCGAACGCGGCCGTGTACTCGTCGAGCGCGGTGAACCCGTCGACGACCGGTCCCTCAGCCGTCTCGACGACGTACGGGCGCGGATCGGTCGGGAACCACTTCTCCAGGCGCCCGTAGTAGAGGTCGGGCGCATACCGGCTGACCAGCGCGGACAGTTCGTCGGTCGGCATCTCGGTCGGCGCCTCGGTCGATGTCTCGGTCGCGTCCGCGGTCGGCGTCTCAGTCGCGGAGGGCGTTCCGGTCGATGGCGAGCCCTCGGAGCGCGTTGCGCCCCACGCGCCGGCGATCCCGGCGGCGCCGAGCACACCCACACCCGCGATCCCGAGGAGGCGACGACGGCGCTTGTCTGGGCTGCCCCGCTCCGAGATCTCGTCTTCGACGCCGTCCTCGGCGACGCGTTCGGACGTGATCGTCTCGTCTGCCGACCCCTCGACGGGCGGATCGTCGTCCGCCCCTGGATCTGGTACCACGGCTACTCTGCACAGTTCACGCAAGGACCCGATATATGTCTGTCTGCGTCCCGTTCGTTCCAGATCTCGCAGCGACCGTGCCAGTGGGAGACAGAACCGACGGCCATTCGAGCGTCGTCGCGCCCCTCAGTCCACCGAGCACTCCGCTGCGGGAACACCCTCGACGGGCGCCTCAGACTGCTCGTAGGTGGTCTCGCCGGGTGCCGCCGAGAGCATCGGCAGCGAGAGCGTGTAGTCGAACGCGAGCGCGAACCGCGAGAACGGGTCCGCGAGGAACGTCTCGGGGTTGCCGACGCCCGCGAAGACGACGCCCGTGCGGAGGCTGATCACCTCGAACTCGCCGGTGTGCCCGATCGCCGACATCCCGAGCGTCCCCTTCCCGCCGAGGTTCGTGAACAGCGAGGTGTACACCGAGACGTCGATCGTCGGGCCCTCGGTGCCGATGTCGAGGTCCCGGCCGTCGCCGAAGCAGTCCTCGGGGGCGGCCGCCGCGGGCGCGACGGCCGGGCCCCCAACGGCCGCAAGCGACACGAGGAACGCGAGCACGGCGTGTGTCGGATCCGGACGGCTCACAGCGTCGCTTCGGCGGTCGGCGTGAAAAGTCGTCCCCGCCGGCTATCCGTCCTGATACTCCGGGTCCTCGCGTTCGATCCCCTCGATGAGGTACGTCGCGCTCGCGGGGTTCGTCGCGAGCGGGACGTCGTGGACGTCGCAGACACGCAACAGCGCGGAGATATCCGGCTCGTGGGGCTGTGCCGTCAGCGGATCACGCAGGAAGACGATCCCGTGACAGTCGCCGTTGGCGACTTCAGCGCCGATCTGCATGTCGCCGCCGAGCGGTCCCGAGGACTTCCGTTCGACGGTGAGGTCGGTCTCCTCGTTGAGGCGCTTGCCGGTCGTTCCCGTCGCGAGCAGGTCGTGGGCGGCGAGTATGTCGGTGTACTCGCGGGCGAACTCGACGAGGGTGTCCTTCTGTTCGTCGTGGGCGATGAGCGCGAGGCGCATACACGGTCCTCGATAGCGTGGGACTTGAGTACCGGCGGTGGTCCCCCTCGCGCCAGTCACCGACGTTTAGCGGGCGGTATCATTCCGTGTCGTACCGCGAGCGAGGGCCGTAGGCCCGAGTGAGCGGCTATTTTGGCATGAACGGGTTTTGGCCGGGGGTTCCCGTAGGCCGCCGAAGGCGCCGAGGAAACCCCCGGTCAAAAGAGGTTCATTTGAACCGGAACGTCTCCAGGTTCTTCGGCGCGAACGTCCGCATGTTGTAGTCGTGATACAGCGCCGAGGAGAAGTCCTGCACGGAGCGCTCGTCGCCGTGGACGCACAGCACCTTCTCGGGGCGCGGGTTCATCGTCTTCACGAAGTTCTCCAGCCCCTGGCGGTCGGCGTGGCCGGAGAAACCGTCGACGGTCTCGACGCCCATCTTCAGGGTCAGCGTCGAGGTTCGGCTGCGGTCCTGCGGGTCCTGGACTGGGATCTCCTCCCAGCCGTTCTGAATGCGGCGCCCGAGCGTCCCCTGCGCCTGGTAGCCGACGAACGTGAGGTTGGAGTTCTCCTCGGTGCCGAGGTGGCGCAGCCACGACATGATGGGGCCGCCGGTCATCATCCCCGAGGTCGACAGGATAATGCAGGGGCCGCCGTCGGCGACCTCCAGACGCTCGTCCTCGCCGCCGTCGATGTGGTTGAACTGGTCGGCGAGGAACGGGTTCTCGTCCTCGTGGAAGATGCGATCGCGGAGTTCGTCGCGGAGGTATTCGGGGTAGGTGGTGTGGATCGCCGTCGCCTCCCAGATCATCCCGTCGAGATGGACCGGAATCTCCGGGATCTTGTCGTTTCGCATCGCCTCCTCCAACACCATCATGATCTCCTGGGAACGGCCGACCGCGAACGCCGGGATCAACACCTTCCCGTCGTTCTCGTACGTCTCGTTGATGACCTCGGTCAGTTTCTGCTCGGAGTCCTCCTGGTCGGTCTGATAGTCGTTGCGACCGCCGTAGGTGGACTCCATCACGAGCGTCTCCACGCGCGGGAAGTCGTTGACCGCGCCGTTGAACAGGCGGGTGTCGTCGTAGTGGATGTCGCCGGAGAAGGCGACGTTGTAGAGGCCGTCGCCGATGTGGAAGTGCGAGACGGCCGACCCGAGGATGTGGCCCGCGTTGTGGAACGTGAGCTTCATGTCGGGCGCGATGTCGGTCACGTCGCCGTACTCCAGCGGGATGGTGTGTTTGATCGCCTCGCGCACCTGCGCGGAGTCGTACGGCGGGGTGCGACCCTCCTTGGCGGCCACGTCGAGGTAATCAAGCGTGAGCAGCCCCATCAGGTCGCGCGTCGGCTCCGTACAGTAGATCGGCCCGTCGTAGCCGTACTTGAACAGCAGCGGGATGAGCGCGGAGTGGTCGAGGTGGGCGTGGGTGAGCACGACCGCGTCGATGTTCTGTGCGCCCGCGCCGAGCGCCTCCGGCACTTGGAGGTACGGCACCTCTCCCTCGGAACCGGGCTTGTCACCGCAGTCGACGAGAATCCGCGTCTCGGCGGTGTTGAGAACGAACGAGGCGCGCCCGACCTCCCGGCAGCAGCCGAGCGTGGTGATACGGACCCACTGCTCGTCGGCCATCTCCTCGCGGTGGATGGTGCGGCCGACGCGTTCGAGGATGTCGCGGCGCTCCTCGCGCTCCTGCTTCAGGAAGTTGCGGACGTTCGAGACGGTAGAGGACTCGATCGGCGGCGTGCGGACGACCTCCGGCGTCCAGCCCACCTCCTGGGTGATCTCCCGGAGGGTCGAGCCGCGACGGCCGATGACCATGCCGGGCTTTTCGGCCTCGATGACGACCTCGCCGGTGTCCTCGTGGAAATCGAGGTCGGCGACGCCGGCGTCGTCGGGGATGATCTCCTGGATCTTCGCCTCGGCCTCGCTTGGATCGGAGAGTACGTCCGGGTGTGGACGGATCGTGATCCGCTTTCGGAGCGTGGAGGCGAGCCGTCGGACGAGATCGCCGTTCTGGGCGAACTCCTTCGGGTGGCGCGTGTACACGACCAGCTCCGGGCCCTCGTACTTGACGTCGGTGACGGAGATATCGTCGGGGATCTCCGATTCGATCTGTGCTTTCGTGTCGGCTAACTGCTTCTCGACTTGACTCATATGTGAGAGGATCGTCGCGGGTCCCGGAGGGCGCGGCTGTCGGACGCGACGCCCTCGGGTCGACTGTGAGTTGAAGACTGCATGCGTACGGGACGCTCCGTTGTAGCTGCCCTCGTGGGCGACGGAAAACCCGCTTATCACCCCGTATCCCCCGCGTGTTATAAAACCCTTCGCAAACCACTACCAGTGGGCGGTCCGAACGGCCCGTATGCGACTCACACCTGCGTCCGTGACCGCGGAGCGCAACCGTCTCCGCGACCGTGCCCCCGCGGTCGTCCCCCTGCTCAACGACACCAGAGCCGCGCTGGGCGAGTTGTTCGACACCGACGTCGACCCCGTCACCGAGGAGCGGTACCGCCGCGAGGTCGACCGCGTGTTCGTGGACGGCGACCGCGCAGTCAACGTCGCGGCCCTCGCCGGGCTCCTCCGCGATCTCGACGTTGAGGGCGACTATCCGGGCTTCGTCGTCGACGAACTGCTCGGGCGGCGGCTCGCGTCGACCATCGCCGGCGGCCAGCCGCTCGCGCTGCTGGCGGAGGCGACGTTCCACTTCGCGGATACCCGGACACACGGTGGCCCCGACGACGCCGCGGGCGCGGACGACCTCGACGCGGCGCTGGCGGCGGGATTCCAGACCCGGCTCCCGGGGTGGTCGTGGCGCGAGGGCGACAGTCCGTTCGCGGTTCCGCCGCGTGACGCCGACGGGGAGGAACCTGGCGGAGAGGACGCTAGCGGAGGTGAACCGTGACAGGATCGACACCCGCCGTGCTGGCTCCCGACGCCGCACGTGAGGTCCTCCCCGAGGCGACGCTGTGTCACGTCGTCGACGGCGACCGGACGCTGCTCATCCGCAAACAGCGCGGCGTCGGCGCCGGAAAGGTGGTCGGGCCGGGCGGGAAGCTCGAGGGCGACGAGTCGCCCCGCGAGTGCGTCGTCCGCGAGGTGCGCGAGGAGCTCGGGATCCGCGTCCGCGACCCGGAACGTGCGGGCGCGTTCGCCTACTGGGCCGACGACTGGTCGGCCGTCGTCCACGTCTTTCGGGCGACCGCGTTCGAGGGAACACCGAGCGAGACCGACGAAGCGGTGCCCGTGTGGGCCCCCGTCGACGACCTCCCGACGGCGGAGATGTGGGCGACCGACCGCGAGTGGTTGCCGACGGTGCTCAACGGCGACCGGTTTCGGGGAACGTTCGTCTACCACGACGGGGAACCGCGATACGTCGCCGTGGAGTCCGGCGTCGCTCCGCCCGCTCCGAGTCGTCTGTGACAGCCGTCCGCACGGCTGGAAAACGCTCTTACTGGTGGCGTCGGTGAACTCGGATATGAGCGCCGCTCGCCGCGCCTCGATCTCAGTCCGCCGTCGACGCGAGCGGCTCGTCCGCGTCCCTGTCCCGCCGCGTGGCGCGTAGCCACGCATTCATTCTCATTCCCTCCGCATACACCGGCGACCGATCGCACCGAGTTTAAGACGGCAGTCCGATATCCACGAGTATGAGCGAACACGAATCCACCGACTCCGACGGCGACGACCAGGAGTTGGGGATCACGAAATCCAAGGAGTACGAGACCGGCGAGTGGTACGCCGAGGTGGTCCAGAAGGCGCAGTTGGCGAACTACGCGCCCGAGGGGATGTCCGGGTTCATCATCACCCGGCCCCGCGGCTACGCGCTGTGGGAGCGCCTACAGGGCTTCCTCGACGCGAAGTTCAAGGACACCGGGGTGCAGAACGCCTACTTCCCGATGTTCATCCCCGAGTCGTACCTCGAGGCCGAGAAGGACATCGTCGAGGGCTTCGACCCCGAGGTCGCGTGGGTGACGCACGGCGGCCACGAGGAGCTCGACGAGCGCCTCGCCGTCCGACCCACCTCCGAGTCGATCATCACACCCTACATCAGCCAGTGGGTGCGCAGCCACCGCGACCTCCCCCTGCGAGTGAACCAGTGGTGCTCGGTCGTGCGCTGGGAGGCGACCGAGACGAAGCCGTTCTTCCGCACGAAGGAGTTCCTCTGGCAGGAGGGCCACACGGCGCACGCCGACCGCGACGACGCGTGGGAAGAGACGCTGACACGGCTCGAGCAGTACGAGTCCGCATATCAGGACTTCCTCGCGATCCCCGTCCTTCGCGGACAGAAGCCCGATCACGACAAGTTCCCCGGGGCGGACACGACCACGACGGTGGAGGCGCTGATGCCCGACGGCAAGTCCGTGCAGGGCGGCACCTCACACTACCTCGGAACGAGCTTCGCCGAGGCGTTCGACATCACCTTCTCCGGCGAGGACGAGGAGGAGCGGCTCGCTCACACGACCTCGTGGGGGTTCTCGTGGCGTGCCCTCGGGGCGCTCATCATGACCCACTCCGACGACCAGGGGCTCGTCTTGCCCCCCACCGTCGCGCCCACGCAGGTCGCGATCGTCCCCATCTGGCAGGAGGACACCAAAGACGAGGTGCTCGAGTACGCCGAGGGCGTCGCCGACGAACTGGAGGAGGCGGGGATCCGCGTCGAACTCGACGACCGTGACACGCGCAATCCCGGGTTCAAGTTCAACGAACACGAACTCAACGGCGTTCCCGTGCGCTTCGAGATCGGCCCCTACGAGGTCGAGGACGACGAGGTCACCGTCGTCCATCGGCCCGACGGCGAGGAGACGACCGTCGACCGCGACGGCGTCGCCGAGGCGACCCGCGAGCACCTCGACGAGGTGTACGCGAAGCTGTACGCCGCCGCCGAGGACAATCTCGAAGGCGAGGTGCGCGAGGCGGACTCGCGCAACGAGATCCTCGGCACCATCGGCCAGCACGGCGGCTACGTGAAGGCGCCGTGGTGCGGTGACGAGGCCTGCGAGGCGGAGATCAAAGACCAGATCGCCGCCGAGATCGTGATGGTCCCGTTCGAGGAGGACGACGACCGCCACGGCACCGACCACGACGACACCTGCGCCGTCTGCGACGACGACGCGACGCGGACGGCGTACTTCGCGAAGTCGTACTGAGGTCGCCGCCGTCCCATCGTCCCGATCCCCGCGATCATCCCGGTCGCGGCGATCATTTCGGTCGCGGCGATCATTTCGGTCGCGGCGATCATTTCGGTCGCGGCGATCATTTCGGTCGCGGCGATCATTTCGGTCGCGGCGATCATTTCGGTTGCCGCAACTATCTCCGTCGGCGCGATCGCCTTCATCGGGCGCTCCTCCCACGACGGGGAACTCTTGTCACTAAGATGAATGATAACTCGAGTTCGAGTCACAGCACGCCATCCAGCGATCGAGATCGTTCACGATCGTCCGAACGGATACGGTCATCCTATAATATCCTAATATGGCAATAACACACCCTTAGCCGTTTAGGGTCAATCCTTTATTGGGGCCACGAGAAGAGGCATCCATGACTGAGCCGGACGCGTCGGCGCGCGTCGGGGGCCTGGCGGACCCCAATGACGAGCGCTCGAACTGTGGTGTGGGGGCCGTCGTCGACCTCGACGGCGGGCGATCACACGAAGTAGTATCGGACGCACTCGACCTGCTCGAGAACCTCGAACATCGAGGGACGACGGGTGCAGAGCAGAACACCGGTGACGGCGCCGGCATCATGATCGAGCGGCCCGACGAGTTCTTCGAGGGCGTCGTCGGCGACCTCCCCGAGACGTACGCGGTGGGGTCGGTGTTCATGCCGGTCGACGACGCCGCGCGCGAGGAACTGGAGGCGCTGTTCGAGTCGACGCTCGCGGAGTACGACCTCGATGTGCTCGCGTGGCGCGACGTCCCCACCGACGCGACAGGCGCAGACTTGGGTCGGACCGCGCTCGAGGCGGAGCCCGACGTCCGCCAGGTGTTCGTCGCGCCTGCGGAGGGCGGCGACCTCGACGAGGAGACGTTCGACCGACGGCTGTACGTCGCCCGACGCGCGGTGGAGTCGGCCGCCGATGAGCTGGCAGGCGAGCGGTTCTACGTCTGCTCGCTGGATCGCCGACGCGTCGTCTACAAGGGCCTGCTGAAGGCCGACCAGATCGACGCCTACTACCCCGACCTGCGCGACGAGCGCCTCGACTCGGGCGTCGCGCTCGTGCACGCGCGTTTCTCGACGAACACGCTGGGCGCGTGGCACCTCGCGCACCCGTACCGCAACGTCGTCCACAACGGCGAGTTCAACACGATCCAGGGGAACGTCAACTGGATGCGCGCGCGCCAGTCGGACCTCGCCGACGGCGGCTTCACCGACGAGGAGCTCGACGCGATGCGGCCGATCATCTCCGACCCGAACCAGTCGGACACGGCCTCCGTCGACGAGACGCTCGACCTCCTGCTTCAGGGTGGGCGGGAGCTTCCGCACGCGCTGCGGATGATGATCCCCGAGGCGTACCGCAAGGACGACGCGATGAGCGAGGCCCGACGCGACTTCTACGACTACCACGCCTCGCTGGTCGAGCCGTGGGACGGCCCCGCGCTCGTCATCGGCTTCGACGGCGACCGCGTCGCGGGCGTGCTCGACCGCAACGGCCTCCGGCCGTGTCGCTACGACGTGACGACCGACAACCGCCTCGTGATGGGCAGCGAGGTCGGCGCCCTCGAACACGACCCCAGCGAGGTCCGTAAGCGCGGGCGCCTCCGGCCGGGCGAGACGTTCGTCGCCGACCGCACCGAAGGGCGCGTCCTCGACGACGAGGAGGTGTTCGCCGACCTCACCGACGACAAGTACGGCGAATGGGTCGACGCCGAGCAGCGCGACCTCACGGACGTGACCGACGACGCCGACCCGAGCCCGGAGACCGGGCCGGCCGACGACCTCCGCAGCAGGCAGGCCGCCTTCGGCTACACCACCGACCAGCTGAACCACCTCATCGGCCCGATGGCCGAGCAGGGGAAGGACCCGGTCGGCTCGATGGGCGACGACACGCCCCTCTCGGTGCTCTCGGAGTTCGACCGCCCGCTGTTCACCTACTTCAAGCAGCTGTTCGCACAGGTGTCGAACCCGCCGATCGATTACATCCGCGAGGAGCTGGTCACCTCCCTCGAGACGCGGCTGGGCCCCCAGCGCAACCTCCTCGGGGAGACGCCCGAACACGCCCGCCAGGTCGTACACGACTCGCCCGTCATCACCGAGGCGGAGACGGCGACCCTCCGTGACCTGGGGACGGCAACCGACGGCGACCTCACATCGGTCACGCTCGACATGACGTTCGACCCCGATGAGGACCTGAAAACCGCCATCGAAGCCCTCCGGACGGCCGCGGCCGAGGCCGTCCGTGACGGCGCCGACGTGCTCGTGCTCTCGGACCGCGGGATGGGTCCCGAGCGCCTGCACGTCCCGAGCCTGCTCGCGACGGGCGCGGTCCACCACCATCTCGTGCGCGAGGGGCTGCGCGCTCGTGCGGGCCTCGTCGTCGAGTCGGGCGACCCCCGCGAGGTCCACCACGTCGCGTCTCTCGTCGGCTACGGCGCCGGCGCGGTGTGTCCGTACCTCGCGTACGACACTGTCCGCGACATCGTCGCCGGCCCCGACGGCGCCGACGAGGAGAAGTCGCTGCGGGCGTACCGCGACGCCCTGGAGATGGGGCTGCTGAAGACGATGGCGAAGATGGGCATCTCGACGGTCGAGTCCTACCAGGGCGCGCAGATCTTCGAGGCGGTCGGCCTGGATTCGGGCCTCGTGCGCGAGTACTTCGAGGGCACCGAGATCCGGACCGAGGGGATCGGGCTCCCCGAGATCGAGTCGGACCTGCGCGAGCGCTACGCGGTCGGCTTCGGCGACGACCCGCAACTGGAGACGCAAGGCGAGTACGAGCACCGCTCGACGGGGATCAAACACGGCTGGAACCCCCACTCGGTGAACGCGCTGCACACCGCCGTCCGGGAGGGCGACCGCGAGGCGTGGGACGAGTTCTCGGCGCAGGTGAACGACCCCGATACGCCCGCGGAGCTGCGGAACCTCCTCGAGGTCGACAGCGACCGCGACCCCATCCCGGTCGAGGAGGTGGAGCCCGTCGACGAGATCGCCAAGCGCTTCTCGACGGCCGCGATGAGCCTCGGGAGCCTCTCGCCCGAGCAACACGAGAACAACGCGATCGCGATGAACCGGATCGGCGCGAAGTCCAACACGGGCGAGGGAGGCGAGCCCCCCGAGCGCTTCGACACCGAGCGCGGCTGTAGCGTCAAGCAGGTCGCCTCCGGCCGCTTCGGGGTCACCTCCAACTACCTCGCGAACGCCGAGGAGATCCAGATCAAGATGGCGCAAGGGTCCAAGCCCGGCGAGGGCGGTCACCTCCCCGGCGCGAAGGTAAACGAGTACATCGCCCACGTACGCTACTCGACGCCGGGCGTCGGCCTCATCTCGCCGCCGCCGCTGCACGACATCTACTCCATCGAGGACCTGAAGCAGCTCATCTACGACCTGAAGGCCGCCAACCCGGAGGCCGACATCAACGTGAAACTCGTCTCGGAGGCCGGCATCGGCACCATCGCCGCCGGCGTCGCGAAGGCGGAGGCGGACATCGTCCACATCTCCGGGCACTCCGGCGGGACGGGCGCGTCGCCGAAGACCTCGATCAAGAACGCCGGCCTCCCGTGGGAGCTGGGCGTCGCGGAGGCGAACCAGATGCTCCGGGCGACGGGCCTGCGTGACCGCATCACCGTCTCGGCGGACGGCGGGCTGAAGACCGGCCGCGACGTGGCCGTCGCCGCCCTGCTGGGCGCCGAGGAGTTCGCGTTCGGGACGGCCGCGCTCGTCTCCTCGGGCTGCGTGATGGCGCGGCAGTGCCACCAGAACACCTGCCCCGTCGGGGTCGCCACCCAGCGCGAGGACCTGCGCGACCGCTTCCCCGGCGAGCCCGAGCACGTCATCAACTACATGCAGTTCATCGCGCAGGAGCTGCGCGAGATCATGGCCGAGTTGGGCTTCAGCACGGTCGACGAGCTGGTCGGCCGCGTCGACTGCCTCTCCCAGCGCGAGGTCGACCACCCGAAGGCGAGCAAGCTCGACCTCTCGTCGCTCATCGCCGAGCCGAACGACGACGGCCCGCGCCACAAGGTTCGCGAGCAGGATCACCCCGATCTGGCGGAGGCGCTCGACTGGGAGCTGCTCGAGGAACTCGGCGACAGCGTGGAGACGGGCGAGCCCGCCGCGCTCGCGACCGACGTGGACAACACCGACCGCGCTATCGGCGCCACCCTGTCGAACCGCATCTCGCGGGCCCACGGCGAGGACGGCCTCCCCGCGGGCACACTGGATCTCGACTTCCGCGGCGAGGCCGGCCAGTCGTTCGGCGCGTTCCTCGCGGCGGGCGTGGACGCCCACCTCGTCGGCGCGGCCAACGACTACGTCGGCAAGGGGCTCTCGGGCGGCACGGTCGTCGTGCAGACGCCCGAGGACGCCGCCTTCGAGCCCGACGAGAACGTCCTCATCGGCAACGTCGCGCTGTACGGCGCCACCGACGGCGAGGCGTACGTCAACGGCGTCGCCGGCGAGCGCTTCGCCGTGCGCAACTCCGGCGTGAAGGCGGTCGTCGAGGGCGTCGGCGACCACGGCTGTGAGTACATGACCGGCGGCGTCGTCGCGGTACTGGGCGACGTGGGGCGCAACTTCGCCGCGGGGATGTCCGGCGGCGTCGCGTACGTCCACGACCCGGACGACGAACTGGCCGCGAAAACGAACAAGGGGATGGTGAGCCTCTCCGAGGAGCTGACCGACCAGGACGAGGCGATGGTGCGCCGCCTGGTCGAGAACCACCTCGCGCGCACCGACAGCGACCGTGCGCGCGAGCTGCTCGACGACTGGGAGGCGGTCGTCGTCGAGTTCACGCGCGTGCTCCCCGACGCCTACGCGGAGGTCATCGCGGAGGGCCGCGGCGACGACGTACGCGAGCAGCTCCCCGACCCCGCCGAGGGCGGCGCCGCGACCGCGGAGTTCGGCGCGGGCGTCGTCGGCGACGACTGAGCCGACCCGGGGTTTCGGGTCGTGCTGTTTTCACGGGGTTCGACCGAGACACTCGGTGAGAATCCCCGATGGGATTTTCTCGTCGTACAGTGGATCGGTTCTCATGGCCACCTCACTCGGGTCGGAAGCGGTATCGATCAGACCGAACGTGTTCCTGTACCCACTGGGCATCTGGGTCGCGATGGCGGTCATCGCCGTCGTCAACGGCGGTGTTCGAGAGATCGTCCTCATTCCCCGCGTCGGCGAATACAGTGGGCACGTGCTGAGCACCGCGATATTGGTCGCCGCGATCCTCCTCGTCTCGTTCGCCTTCTTCTCGTGGACTCCCGTCGACTACGCGCAGGCAGAACTCGTCCTCGTCGGGATACTCTGGACGGTGCTCACTGTCGGCTTCGAGTTCGCCGTCGGGGCCGTCGAAGGAACGCCGGTTTCGGTCACGCTCGGTCAGTACGACGTGCTTGCAGGGCAAGTCTGGATAGCTGTCCCGATCGCGCTGCTCGTCTCCCCACTGCTGTTCGGCTGGTATCTCTCCTCATAACCCGTCGATATCGGAACGTCCCCGCGTCCCCAGGCATCGACACAAGACCGAACTTAACCGGGATGCCGCCCAAGCCCGCCCATGGACAGCCTCAATCGCATGGCGGTGGAGCTGGTCGACGAGGCGCTCGATTTCGCCGACGAACTCAATCTCGCGGCCTACGAGCTCGACTCCGGCGCGACGGTGGTCGACTTCGGCGTCGACGCCGACGGCGGCATCGAGGCGGGGATGTTGCTCGCGGAGATACAGACCGCGGGACTGGCGACCCTCCAGACCGGGATGGGTCGCGTCGACGGCTCGCCCACCCCCTACGTCGAGTTGACGACGGACCACCCAGGGGTCGCGCTGCTCGGCTCCCAGAAGGCCGGCTGGGAACTGGAGACGGAGCACTTCTCGGGGCTCGGCTCCGGGCCCGCCCGCGCGCTCGTCGGCGAGGAGCGCGAGTTCCAGGCGCTGGGCTACTACGACGAGTTCGACCTCACCGTCCTCTGCGTGGAGAGCGCGATCCTCCCCGACGACGAGGTTGTCGCCGAGGTCGCCGAGCGCGCGAACGTGAACGAGCAGGCGGTGTACCTCCCGACGACGGCGCTGGGCTCGACGGCGGGGAGCGTGACCGCGGCCGCGCGCGCCGCCGAACTCGCGGTCTTCCGCCTGTTCGAGTTGGGGTACGACCCCGAGCATATCAAGTCGGCCGCGGGCTCCGCGCCGGTGGCGCCCGTCAGCTACGACGAGACCGAGGCGATGGGCCGCACGAACGACGCGCTCGCGTACGGCGGCGAGGTCCACCTCACCGTCGCGGAGGACTTCGACCGCTTCGACGAGGTCCCCTCCAGTGCGGCCGCCGAGTTCGGCCGGCCGTTCGCGGAGGTCTTCGCGGACGCGGACTACGACTTCTACGAACTCGACGAGTCGGTGTTCGCGCCCGCCGCGGTCACCGTCGACGTGCTCGACGGCCCGACGTACGCGCTGGGCGAGACCCGCGAGGACCTGCTCGCGGCGTCCTTCGACTACCAGTGAACCGTCGGCGATGAAGTTCAAACTCGTCCCGGAGGCGCCCGACACCGTCGCGTTCGTCGCCGAGGCGCAGGCGGCGGTGCCGCTGGTCCCCGGCAGCGAGGACGACTGCTGTGCCCGGCTGATGCGGCGGCTGGGCTTCCGATCGCGCGACGTTGCCCGGACGTGGCTCACGTTCCTCCGCGCGCTCGGACTCGCCGAGGAGACCGACGACGGCTTCAAGCGGCTCCGCGCGGAGCCGACGCCGGCGTACGTGCGCGAGCAGTTCCTCGCGGGCGTGTACGGCGCCGGCGACGTCGCCGACGCGCTCCTCGCGGCTGGGGCGGCGGGCGACTCCGACGGGGACGCCGCCGGGCTCACCGCCGACGACGCGTTCGCGGCGTTCGTCGACCGCGTGCCGAACTGGGAGCGGTTCCGGACGACCGACTGGGAGTCGGTGTGGCGCGAGCGCGTCGAGCGCCACCTGCGGTGGTTCGTGCTGCTCGACCTCGCCGAGGAACACGACGGCGCGTACGCGGCGACGGGGGCCCTCCGGGACCTCCGCGACGAACGCGACCGCCGTGGCGACCGCGACGACCACGACGATCCTGACGATCGTACCGAACGCGACGCGTGAGAACGCGGGCCCGTCGAGACTCGCAGCTCTGCTGGCCGACGCCGGGGGAGGTGCTGTCGGCCGCCTTCGACGGCGTCGGGGCCCACCCGACGTTCTCGGCGTCCCGTACGGTACTTGTCGACCGAGCGCGTCCCCCGCCGTATGCCCCTCAAGGGATCCGGCGTCGGCAACGGTTTCGCCGTCGTCGACCGATGGGACGGCGGCCTCTCGTGGATGGCACACCCGGACGAGGAGTTCGAACGAACGGGACACGCGCTCGTCGTCGAACCGGGAGGCGTCGACGGGGAGGACGGAACCCGCGGGGGGACCGCTGCCCACGGGGAGGGCGGGGACGTCGTCTGGCTCGTCGACCCCGTCGACGCCGACGGCCTCGACGCGGCGGTCGGCGAGCTCGGACCCGTGGCCGGGGTCGTCGTGCTCACGGACAACCACCGTCGGCACGCCGCGCGGATCGCCGAGCGACACGGCGTCCGAGTGTTCGTCCACGACCACCTCGGCGACCTCGCCGTCGACGCGCCGACGACCCGCTTCGCGGGCGAGCCGGCGGACACCGGCCTCCGGACGGTTCCGGTGGTCAGCCGATTCTGGCGGGAGATCGCACTGTACGATCCCCGTCGGGGGACGCTCGTCGTCGGCGACGCGCTGACGACGATGGGCTCGCACACGAACCCGGGCGAGCGGCTGGCGGTGATGCCGCACCTGCGACCGACGCCGCCGCGGGACGCGCTGGGCGGTCTCGCCGTCCGGCGTGTGCTGGTCGGCCACGGACCGGGCGTGTTCCGCGACGCCGCGACCGCGCTGGAGGAGGCGCTGGACGGCGCGCGCCGCGGAGCGCCGCGGGCGATCCTCGGGAACCTCCCGACGCTGCTGGAGAACGCCTACGTCACCCTGCGGGACTGACCGGAACCGGTGGCTCCGCGACCGCGAGGGCGGAGCGGCCGCCCGCTACTCGTCGGCGTAGGTCACGCCGGTGACGGTGCCGACACCCTTGCTTTGGCCCTCGCGGAAGACGAACCGTTGGCCCTCCTCGACGAGGTACGGCTGGAACTTGAACCGGACCTCCGTCTCGCCGGTGTCCCCGGGGAGCAGTCGTCCTCCCTCCGGATGAAAGACGGCCGCCTCGCTGACGGTCTCCAGGTGGACGACCGGCTCGTACCCCTTCTGGATCCGGGTGGGATGGTTGAGCACCATCACCTCCGCGTCGAACGAGCGGACCGGTCGGGGGCCGCTCTCCCGCTCCACCAGCGCCATCCCGCGTTGCACCTCGGACTCCTTCACGCCCTTGAGCGCGATGCCGACGATCCGGCCCGCGCGGGCCTTGTCGACGCGGTGGTAGTGCATCTCGATGGATCGCACCTCCACCTCGCGGAAGGAACCATCGGGCATCGGACCTAACAGGAGTTCGTCGCCCGCCTCCACCTCCCCCGAGCGGATCGTGCCGGAGGCGACCGCGCCGACGCCCTTCACGTCGTACGAGCGGTCGACGTACATCCGGAAGTCGCCGTCGGCGTCGTCCTCGCGCTTCGGCAGGCTCTCCAGCATCCGATCGAGGTCGCCCAGCCCCTGCTCGGTCACCGCCGAGGTCTGCAACACGGGTACGACGCCGTCGCCGATCTCCTCGACGGCGGTGGTGACGCCGTGGCGCTCCGTCAGGAGCGGGGTCTTGCCGACGTCCCGAAGCATCGATTCGACCTCGCGCTCGACCTCCAGCACCTGCTCCTCGGGCGGCGCGTCCACCTTGGTGATCGCGACGATCGTCGGCAGCTCCATCGCCAGCAGGATGCCGAGATGCTCGCGGGTCGTCTTGGTCGGCCCGTCGTCGGCGGCGACCGTCAGGAGGCCGTAATCCAGCTTCTGGCCGACGAGCCCGCGGATCGTGGTGCGCAGCCACGGCTCGTGGCCGACGGTGTCGACGAACGAGACGAGGCGGTCGGCCTCCTCGACGACGCGCGCGCGGTCGGTCTTCCGGTCGGGGTTGTCCATGCGGACCGGGCCGTCGTCGTCGAAGCCGTACACGCCGTAGCTGAGGTCCGCCGAGAGCCCCCGGTCCACCTCGTGGGGCTGCACGTCGAGGTACGAGCGCGTGCCGCCCTCGCCGTCGTCGGCCTGTCCGGTCACGAGCGTGCCGACGAGCGTCGACTTGCCGTGGTCGACGTGCCCGGCGGTGCCGACGACGATGTGGTCGTCGTCCGCCTCGAAGGCGGCGCCCTCGCGGACGGTGGCGAGCCCGACCAGTCCCCCCTCCGCCTCGCCGGTGCCGGCGGCCCACGTCTCGACCTCGTGGATGTGTGCGTCGGCCTCCTCCGCGAGCAGGGAGAGCACGTCCATCGACTCCGAGAAGGCGGTCGGCGCGATGCCGGCGATGCCGCCGTCGTCGGTGACGCCGATCACGTACAGCGCCTCGCCGTCGCCCGAGAGCACCCGGTGGCGAAGCTGTGCGGCCAGCGACTCCATGCGTCCCTCCGCGAGATGGACTTCCCGCGTGAGGCGGGTTTTGAACTCGATATTCCCGCCTTCCTCCTCGCCGCGCTCGATAGTCCGTGTGAGCACGGCCCGGTCAGCGCCCATAGCCGACGGGTAGCGGTGGGCGGGTATAACGGTTTTCACGTGTATGTCACGCAATGTCACAATAGTCGACGGGGCTTCCCGCGTCGACTATCGCTCGAACGCGTGAAAACGAACCGCCGGATCGGGTCAGTCCTCTTTGAGGGTCTCGTACGCGCGGTTCACCCGTTTGAACTCCGCCTCGTCGCCGCCGGAGTCCGGGTGCGTCTCCTTCACGCGGTCACGGTAGGCGGCTTTCACCTCCGATTGGGAGGCGTCGGCGTCGACCCCGAGGGTCCGACGCGCGTCGCCGGGCGGCATCCCGGAGTTCCCGGCCATCGCGGCGCCGCCCGTCGGGCCGCGACCGCGGGTTCGCGCTCCCCGTCCGCCGGCGCCGCGCGGGCCGACGCGACCGCCGTCACCCATCCGAGCGCGGGCCTCGCGGGCGAACCGGGAGTTCCCGCCCGGGGCGCCCTCGCCGGCGCGGGGGGCCGAGCGCTGCCCGGCCGCCCGCGAGCGCATGTCCTCCTTCAGCCGGCCGGACGCCTGATACCAGAGGAAGTAGGCGGCCGCGCCGGTCGGGAGCGCCGCGAGGATCACGAACGGCGAGTACGCGATCGCGAGCATCGCGAGCGTGGCTGTCAGGCCGGCGAGCACGGCGGCGATCCCGAGCAGGAGCACGTCGCGGTCCACACCCCCGATCGGCGGCGCCGGACCGTAAACCCCTCGCCGCGGGTGCCGCCGCGTTCCCGTCACGTGCGGTTCTCCGGAGCGCCCAAGGCGATGCGCATCGACGATCCGACGGAGATCCACGATGAGTATCACCGGACTCTGTCAGATCTGCGAGCGCGAGACGGCATCACACACGTGTTCACGGTGTGGCACAGCCGTCTGCGACGACCACTGGGACGGCGAACACCGGCTCTGTGCCGACTGCGCGGCCGCATCGACAGCGTAGCTCGGGCGAGCCCGCAGCCAGTCAGTTCGCTAGTCTCCTCGACCGGGGGCCGGGTCGTCCGGCGGGGAGTCAGCCGCCTTCGTCGGTTGCGTCCGGGCGTCATCGCTTCCGGACGGCCCGGTCGCCTGCGACGCCGCTCCGGCGGCCGGCGCGAGCGTCACCGTGGCGACGGTTCCGGTCGGCTCGCGGTCCTCGAACGAGAGGTCGGCGCCGAGCACGCGCGTCCCCCAGCGGACGACCCACAGCCCGAGCCCGCTCCCGTGGGTCAGGGCGGTTTCGGTCCCCGACCGGATGCTCTCCAACTCCGTCTCCGGGATCCCCGGGCCGTCGTCGGCGACGGCGAACGCGACGCCTTCGTCGGTGGTTCGTGCCGACAGGCGAACCGTCGGGTTCGAGCCGTGTTCGAGGGCGTTCTCGAGAAGGTTCCACAGCACCGTCTCCAGCACCGTCGCCCGGGCGGTCACTGAGAGGCCCTCGGGGACGGTCACCTCGATCGACGCGTCCGGATACGAATCGCGGGCGCGTGTGAGAAGCCCCGCATACAGGTCGTCGACCGAGACCTCGCGGACGGCCACGTCGTCGGCGAGCACCTCCTCGACGTCGCGTGCCTTCTCGCCGAGGCGTTGGAGCGCCCGTCCACGCCGGGCGATGGCGTCCGCGAGCGGTCGCTCGTCGTCGCCGACGCGGTCAACCAGCAGGTCCGCGTTGCCGACGACGACGGTCATGTCGTTGCGGAGGTTGTGCCGAAGCACCCGGTTGAGCACCTCGAGGCGCTGTCGTCGCAGTTCGCGGTCGGTCACGTCGGCGAACGTGACGGTGTACCCGATGGTCCGCTCGGTGTGGTCGCCGATGGGTGAGGCGGTCGCCTCGTACACGCGGTAGCCGTCGCTGTCGGCCGTCTCGATGCGCTGGGGCTCCGCGCTCTCCACGTCGACGCCGGACACGCGGTCGGCGAGCGACTCCCCCGCGGAATCGGCGGCGAGCGTCCCGTCGTCGACGCTGAGAACGGGCCGAGCCGCGGCGTTGTACTCGACGATCGTCCCGGCTCCGTCGACGACGACGAGCCCGACACCGACGTCCTCGATAGCCGCGCGCCGCCCGAGCGTCTGCGTCGCCGGGAGCAGCCCGAGCAGGTCGAAGCGGAACAGCGCGACTCCGAACAGCACGCCGGTGAGCGCGAGCGTGAGCGGCGTGAGATCGAGCGCCGGCGCCGGCGGCAGGAAGAACACCGCCTTCACGTGGGGGACGAAGCTGACGACGGCGCCGACGATGAGCGCCAGCCCCTGGTCGCGGTAGCGATCGCCGTACGAGATTACGGGCTCCAAGAGGAACACCATCCCCACGCCGATCACCGTCCAGCCGAACCCGGCGTGGAGGTAGAACCACGCCCCGGGGTCGAACACGACCGTCGCCGTGCCGAGCGTGGGATCGATCCGGTAGCCGGTCCACATGAGTCCGTGGGACGGCGCGGTCGCGACGAGCAGCGTCGTGAGCACGGGCACCACGGCCACCGCGGCGACGAGCCGGCGCGTGACGTACTCGCCGCGGCCGGCGTACCCGAGGGCGAAGAACAGCCACGCGGGCGCAACGATCGCCTTCCCGATCTCCAGGGGCACCTCCAGCGCCAGCCGGACGGCGGGATCGAAGACGGTCAGCGCGACGCCGTAGGTCACCGACCAGACGGCGACGCCGCCCATCATCGCGGCGAACGCCGTCGCGCCCGGATCCCCCCGGTTGCGCCAGGCGGACGCGCCGACGACGACCGCGGTCACGCCCGCGAGGAACGCGAGCATGACGATCGCGACGCCCTCGATCGACATGGGGTGTACTCCACATCGAACACGTATATACGGTGGTCCCCGATCACCGTCGCGCTTGCGAGGGTGATGTCAGTCCCGATACTGGTTCAACCGATCGCGCAGCCGTTTGGCGGCCTGGCCGGACGCCTTCGCGAAGTTATCGCCGGCATTTTCTCCTGCAAAAATGATCCCACGCGAGGAGTTGACGAGGCCGACGCCGTCGGCGAGGCCGTGCTCGACGGCCGCCTCCGCGTCGCCGCCCTGCGCGCCGACGCCGGGAACGAGGAACGGCAGGTCCGGCACCTCCTCGCGCAACTCCGCCAGTTCGTCCGGCGCGGTCGCGCCGACGACGAGGCCGACGTTGCCGCGCTCGTTCCAAAGGTCTGCCAGCGCGGCGACCCGGCGGTACAGCGGCTCGCCGGAGGAGAGTTCCAGGTCCTGCAGGTCCGATCCCCCCGGATTGGAGGTGCGACAGAGGACGAACACCCCCTTGTCCGCCCTCGAGAGGAACGGCTCCAGCGAGTCGCGGCCCATGTACGGGTTCGCCGTGATCGCGTCGACGTGCTCCAGCAGCTCAGCGTACTTCCTGGCGGTGTTGCCGATGTCGCCGCGCTTGGCGTCGAGCAGGACGGGCACGTCCTTGCCGTGGGCGTACGCGACCGTCTCCCGCAGACTGCGCCAGCCGTCGGCGTCCTCGTAGAAGGCGGCGTTGGGCTTGTAGCAGGCGGTGTACTCGTGGGTCGCGTCGATGATCCGGCGGTTGAACGCCCACCGTGGGAGGTCCTTCTCGAGCAGGTGCTCGGGGATGCGGTCGATATCGGCGTCGAGGCCCACCGAGACGACGGTGTCGCGGGCGCCGATCCGCTCGCGGAGCCGTTCGAAGAAGACGTTGAACGCTGTCATCGCCGGCGGTTCGACGCGGGGGAGGAAAACCGTTCCCGGTTCGGCCGACGCCGGAGACGGCGAAGTCGTCGCCGACGAACGCGACGGCTCAGCCGCTCCCGGTCAGTCGTCCGATGACCCGCCGGCCGCAACGGCCGGGTCCGGTGTCCCGGGGAGGATCCATCGCGGGACCGCCCGCGTGAGCACGAGCATCCCCGCCAGCTCGACGAGCGTCTGGGTCACCACGACCGCCGGCGCCAGCGCGTAGCCGTCGGGGAGCGCCAGCGCGAGCGGGAGCACGACCAGCGAGTTTCGCGTGACCGAGGTGAACACGAGCGCCCGGCTCTCGCCCAAGTCGAGGTCGAAGACGCCGGCTGCGACCCGGCCGACCGCGACCATGACCGCGAGGAAGGCGACGTACACCGGGACGACGGCCGCGATCCGGTCGAACGCCGCGTTCACGCGCGGAAACTGTGAGGCGATGACGACGAACAGCGTCAGCGCCAGCATCGGCACGGGGAGCGCGCCCATCGCGGACTGGACGCGTCGGCCGGCGTCGGCGCGTTCGGCCCACGCCTCCGTCGCCCACGCCAGCGCCAGCGGGAGCGCGATGATCGTCGCGAACGCCTCGAGGAACGGCCCGACCTCGACGACGCCGACGATGCGGCCGCCGGTGAACAGCCACAGGTACGCCGGGAGCAACGCCAGTTGGACGAGCATCAGCGCCGGCGTCGCGGCGGTGAGCTGTTCGGCGTCGCCGCCGGCGATGCCGGTGAACGTGATCACGTAGTCGATACACGGCGTCAACAACACGAGTAACGCGCCCACGAGGATCACGGGATCGCCCGCGAGCGGGCGGGTGAGCGCCCACGCGACGACCGGGACGACGAGGAAGTTCGTCGAAAGCGCCGCCGCGAGGAACCGCGCGTCGGTGAACGCCGCCCGGAAGCGCACGAACGGCACCTCCAGAAACGTCACGTACAGCAACACCGCGAGCACCGGGTCGACGACCCTCCCGAGTGCGGGCG
Organism: Halobaculum rarum; assembly: GCF_040025155.1. Classification (NCBI taxonomy): domain Archaea; kingdom Methanobacteriati; phylum Methanobacteriota; class Halobacteria; order Halobacteriales; family Haloferacaceae; genus Halobaculum; species Halobaculum rarum. Next base: position 369,870 of record NZ_CP157275.1, read on the forward strand.
TCGCCCCCGGCCGCATCGTCGCGGCGCCGAGCGCGAGTGCGACCGCGACCGCGTACACGGCGATCTGATTGCGCCGGAGCCACGCGGTTCGGGTCATTCGTGCCCCGCGTTGTCGCGTCCGAAGCAACAGGATGTCGAACTCGCGGCCATACGGGAGGGTGGTCGCGGGATCACTCGGCCGTCCGCGCCGCCGGCGGCGACAGGTCCCCCGGCTCGTCGCCGGGAGTCGGGCCGTCCGTGACCGGGGCGGCTCCCGCATCGGAGTCAGTGGGCGACACGCGCGCCAGCCGGCTCGCGTTGGCCGTGACGCCGACAGTCATGCCCGCGTCGCCCGCGAGGACCGCGAACCAGATGGGGACGAGGCCGAACGGGACCGCCGCCGCGAGCACGGCCTTCGCCGCGAGGCTGGTCCAGACGTTCTGCCGGATGATCGCGTTCGCGCGCTCGGCGAGCGTCCGGAGGTACGGCAGCGTCGAGAGGTCGTCCGCGAGCAGCGCCACGTCCGCGGTCTCGAGGGCGGTGTCCGTGCCGGCGGCCCCCATCGCGATCCCGACGGTCGCGGTCGCCAACGCGGGCGCGTCGTTGACGCCGTCGCCGACCATCGCGACGCCGTCGTGCTCGGCGAGCAGTTCCTCGACGGCCGCGACCTTCTCGTCCGGGAGCAGTTCCGCGCGTACCTCGTCGATCCCCACCTCGCGGCCGACCGCGCGGGCGGTCCGCTCGTTGTCGCCGGTGAGCATCACCGTGCGGACGCCCGCCTCGCGGAGGCGCTCGACCGTGCGGCGCGCCTCGGGGCGAACCTCGTCGGCGACGGCGATGACACCCTCCAGATCGTCCTCGGCCCCGACGAGCACGACGGTCTTCCCCGCCGCCTGGAGTTCGGGGACCGTGTCCGAGAGGAGGTCGAGACAGTTGTTCCGCTCGCACATGGCGCGGGAGGTCCGGGTGACGACCCCGCCGTCGGTGGCGGCGTGGACGTGCGAGAGGTCGAAGCCGAGTTCCGAGAACAGCCCGGGCTTGCCGGCGTAATGGGGCGTCCCGTCGAGCGTCGCCCGCACGCCCTTCCCCGTCACCGCCTCGAAGTCGTCGACCGCGCGGTCGTCGACGCCCGCGGCCTCGGCACGGTCGACGATAGCGTCGCCGATGGGATGTTCGGATCGGAGTTCGAGGCCGCGGGCACAGCGGAGCACGTCCTCCTGGGAGTTGTCGCCCAGCGGGATCACGTCGGTGACGGTGAGTTCCCCCTTCGTCAGCGTGCCCGTCTTGTCGAAGGCGACGGCCTCCACGTCGCCCATCGCCTCCAGGTGGGTGCCGCCCTTGATCAGGACGCCGTTGCGGGCGGCGGAGGTGATGCCGGAGACGACCGTGACCGGCGTGGAGATGACGAACGCGCACGGGCACGCGAGCACGAGGAGCGTCAGCCCGTAGAGGACGTACGTGTCCCAGGCGGCCCCCACGGCTAACGGCGGCCCGAGCGCCACGACGAGGGCGAAGCCGACGACGACCGGGGTGTAGTAGCTCGCGAAGCGCTCGACGAACTGCTCGCGCTCGGAGCGCTCGCCCTGTGCGGCTTCCACCATGTCGACGACCTGCGAGAGCGTGTCCTCGCCGGCCTCGGTCGTCACCTCGACTTCCAGATAGCCGCCCTCGACGATGGTGCCCGCGAACACCTCGTCGCCGGGCGCCTTGTCGACCGGGACGGACTCGCCGGTGACGGGCGCCTGGTTCACCGCGCTCGTCCCGTCGGTGACGGTGCCGTCGCGGGGGACCCGCTCGCCGGGCCTGACGACGACCGTCTCGCCGACGTCGACCGCCTCGGCCGGGACGACCTCCTCGTCGCCGTCTCGCACGACGGTCGCCTCCGTCGGCGACAGTTCCATCAGCTCCCGGAGGGAGTCGCGTGCGCGGTCCATCGCCGCTCCCTCAAGCAGCTCGGAGACGGAGAACAGCGTCGTCAGCGTCGCCGCCTCGAAGTACAGCGGCTCGTCGAAGCCGACGCCGGCGGCGACGGCGCCGAGGATGGCGACGCTCATCAGCAGGTCGATGTCGAGGCTGCGCTGGCGCAGCGAGTAGTAGCCGTTGCGGAAGACGGCGACGCCGCCGACGGCGACGGCCGCGAGGTACGCCAGGTCGCCGACGCGCACCGCCCGGCCGAACAGGTCGACCGCGAGGCCGGCATCCGCGGGCGCGAGCGGGTTCGCGAGCACCAGCCCGATCCCCGTCAGCACCGCCGCGAGGTACGTCGCGTACGCCCGTCGACTCCGCCACACCGAGCGCTCGTCGCCGTCGCCGGCGTCGCCCTCAGCGTCGAGCGACGTGGAGACGACCTCGTAGCCGGCCGACTCGACGGCCGAGACCACGGCCGCGAGGGTCGTCGCGTCCGGGTCGAAGCGGAGGAGCACCCTCCCGGTCGTCGGGTGGGTGTCGAGGTCGCGCACGCCCTGGACGGACTCCAGCGCGCCCGTCACCTTGCCCGCACAGGAGGCGCAGTCCATCTCCGGCACCGACAGCGTCACCGATTCGAGGTCGTCCTCGACGGCGTACCCCGCGCTCTCGACGGCCGCGACGACCGCCTCGCGGTCGACGGTGCCGTCGGTGGCGACCGAGAGCCTGCCGGTCGTCGGGTACGGGTCGATGTCGATGACGCCGTCGACATCGGAGACGCTCCCCTCGACTTTCGACGCGCAGGAGGCACAGTCCATCTCCGGCACCGCGAGGTCGAGCGAGGCGTCGGCTCGCGGATCGCGCTCGTCGGTGTCGGCGGCCGTCCCGGAGTCGTCGACCGGGACCGATCCGTCGACGGCGTCGTCGCGAGTCATGACTTAGTCGACGGTAGCGTCTCGTCAGTTATTAACTTAGCTGCCAATACTCGGGTGGATCTTACTCGATCCTACTACCGAATCGGTGTTGAGTTATTATCTCTCGTCGCTCCGGGCCGGGTGACCGAGTTCGTGTTCGACGGCGTCGACCTTCTCGCGGGCGGACTGGTCGCGGGTCCGCTTGTCGTCGATCTTCAGGAACGTGGAGACGCGGTCGCCGTCGACCGCGGTGTGTGCGGCCGTCGCGGCGGCCATGAGTTCCTCGATCTCGGCGGCCTCGATCACGGTTCCCATGGGATTCGTCTCGTATTCGACGTCGAACTCGTCGAGCGCGGCGACGGCCTTCGCCACCTCCCCCGCCATACTCCCCTCGACGACCGGCGCGACGCTCAGCAGGGCAATGACTGTCACGGCCGGCGGTACACCGTCCCCGAGCAAAAGCGATCCGCCGGGAGTCGCTCTGCGCGGCTACCGGGGGATGTTCGACACGTACGCCGTCAGGTCGGTCGTGGAGACGACGCCGACGACGCCGCTTTCCCCGTCGGTAACGGGCATGTGGTGGAACCGGTGTTCCAGCATCGTCGCGGCCACGTCCGCCAACGAGTCGCCGGGGTCGGCGGTGATGAGGTCGGTGCTCATGTACTCGGAGACGGGCGTCCGATCCTTCGGCTGTCGTTCCGCGACGATCTGCACGAAGTCGGTGTTCGTGAGGATGCCACGGAGCGTGCCGTCGTCGTCGACGACGATGACCGAGCCGATGCCGCGCTCCATCATCCCCGTCGCGGCGTCCTCGACCAGCGTGTCGGGGGAGACGGTGTAGAGACTCTCGGACATCACCTGCGCGACGAACACGTCGTCTAGATCGTCCATTGGTACTCGGGGATCCGTCGGGGGCGGAATAAGCGTTGATGTCGCGAGGAGTCGAGTGGTGCTCGACCAGAACAGTGACTGACAGGACTGCGTCTCGGGAGTCGAGTTGTCGGAGTAGAACTGCACTGGCGGGGATTTGAACCCCGGTTGTGACCATGGCAAGGTCACGTGATACCACTACACTACCAGTGCGTACCTGCATCCGGGCGCCGTCTCTGGCTTTCTCCCGGTGCGCATTCACCACTAACGGCAGGGTTGTATATAAATCCGTTCCTCCAACAGCGCCGTGTGGGAACATCTCGTGCGATCCGGTCCCACTCCGGATGACGCCACGTGGCACGTGAGTGGTTCACACGTGAAACGCCGGTTGACGGGTGTGTGAAGCCGTGACGCCGGGGAGTGCGATTCAACACCCTTTTACGCCGCGGCTGAGGATCCACGTAGTACAGTCCGGTGCAGCGACAATGAACGGAACGACGCTCGATGTGCTCGTTCCGTCGTCGCTCGTCCGGGAGGCCGAGGACGGCCGCGAGGCCACGCGAAAACTCGGTTACGTCGCCCGCGCGGCGACGGTCTTCCGGGCGGACCGGTTGGTCGTCTTCCCCGACCGGGAAGGCGAACGTCGCAGAGGCGGCGAGTACGTCCGAACCGTGCTGGAGTACTGCGCGACTCCCTCCTACCTCCGACGCGAGGTGTGGGGGAAACGCGACGAACTCCGGTACGTCGGCGTGCTCCCGCCGATGCGGCCCGCTCGCTCCGGCCCGGACGGGTCGGAACTACGAGAGGGAATCGTGACCGAGGTCGGACCTGAAGGCCGCGTTCGGGTCAATTGCGGAACGCAACACCCGATCTCCCTGCACGCGTCTCCCGGACGGGAGTACGTGGAGGGGGAGCGCGTCACCGTCAGGGTCTCTTCGAGAGAACCAGTCCGTGCCCGCCTCACCGACGACCCCGCACCGGGGTTTCGGGTGGCCGGCGCGGCCTTGGAGGACGCCCTCGCCGACGCCGAGACCGCGATCGCCACGTCGCGACACGGACGCGAGCTGTCCGTGTCCGGCTTGGCGGACGTGCGTACACGCACGCGCGACACACACGTCGCCGTCGCGTTCGGCTCACCCGGCAGGGGGCTCCCGGCCATCCTCGGCATGGACACCGAGGATGTCCCGGTCGACCCCGACGCCACGGACGGCTCGGGGTTCGACCTCTGGCTGAACGCGATTCCGCGACAGGGAAGCGAGGTGGTGCGGACCGAAGAAGCGATCTTCGCCGCGCTCTCGCCTCTCACACTCACGGAGTAAGCCAAACACAATGCCACAACCAAGCAGACCACGCAAGGGTTCGCTGGGCTTCGGCCCGCGCAAGCGCGCGAGCAGTGAAGTCCCCCGCATCCGCTCGTGGCCCGACGACGACGGCGCAGCCGGCGTCCAGGGCTTCGCGGGCTACAAGGCGGGCATGACCCACGTCGTGATGGTGAACGACGAATCCGACTCCCCGCGAGAGGGGATGGAGGAGTCCGTTCCCGTCACGGTCGTGGAGGTGCCGCCGATGCGCGCGGTCGCCCTGCGAGCCTACGAGAACACGCCGTACGGACAGAAGCCGGTCACCGAAGTGTGGGCCACCGAGTTCCACGATGAGCTCGAGCGCACGCTCGACCTGCCGGCGGAGAACACCTTCGAGGCGGACGCCGAGGAGCTTCGCGAACTGGTCGACGACGGCGTCGTCGACGACCTCCGGTTCATCACGCACACCGAACCGGCGAAGCTGTCGAACGTCCCCAAGAAGAAGCCCGACGTGATGGAGACGCGTGTCGGCGGCGCCTCGATGGACGAGCGCCTCGACTACGCGCTCGATCTGGTCGAGGACGGCGGCGAACACGAGTTCGGCGACGTCTTCCGCGCCGGCGAGTACGCCGACGTCTCCGGCATCACGAAGGGGAAGGGCACCCAGGGCCCCGTCAAGCGCTGGGGCGTCCAGAAGCGGAAGGGCAAGCACGCGCGGCAGGGCTGGCGGCGCCGGATCGGTAACCTCGGCCCGTGGAACCCCTCGCGCGTTCGCTCGACGGTCCCTCAGCAGGGACAGACCGGCTACCACCAGCGCACGGAGCTCAACAAGCGGCTCATCGACTTCGGCGAGGGCGACGACGCCTCCGTCGACGGCGGCTTCAAGGGCTACGGCGAGGTGGACGGCCACTACGCGCTCGTGAAGGGCTCGCTGCCGGGCCCCTCCAAGCGCCTCCTGCGGCTCCGACCGGCCATCCGGCCGAACGACCAGCCGCGCCTCGACCCCGAGGTGCGCTACGTCTCCACCGCATCGAACCAAGGATAATGAAGGCAACAGTACGAGACCTGAACGGCGACGAGAGCGGGGAAATCGACCTCCCCGACGTCTTCGAGACGGAGTTCCGCTCGGATCTGATCCAGCGGTCCGTCGTCGCCGCACAGGCAAACCGGAAACAGGCGTACGGCGCCGACGAGTTCGCCGGCCTCCGCACTCCCGCGGAGTCGTTCGGCTCCGGCCGCGGCATGGCCCACGTGCCCCGTTCGAACGGGCAGGGTCGCCGCGTCCCGCAGACCGTCAAGGGCCGCAAGGCCCACCCGCCGAAGGCCGAGAAGGACCAGACCAAGAAGGTGAACGACAAGGAGCGCAAGCTCGCGACGCGGTCGGCCATCGCGGCCACCGCCGACGCCGAGCGGGTGGCCGAGCGCGGCCACGCCTTCGACGAGGACACCGAGCTGCCGCTCGTCGTCTCCGACGAGTTCGAGGAGCTCGTCAAGACGAAGGAGGTCGTCTCCTTCCTCGAGGCCGTCGGCGTCGCCGACGACATCGAGCGTGCCGACGAGGGGCGCACGATTCGCGCCGGCCGCGGGACGACCCGCGGTCGCAAGATGCGCGAGCCCAAGTCGGTGCTGTTCGTCACCAGCGAGGAGCCGTCGAAGGCGGCGCGCAACCTCGCGGGTGCGGACGTGGTCACCGGTCGCGAAGTGAGCGTCGAGGACCTGGCGCCCGGCACGCACGCCGGCCGCCTGACCGTCTTCACCGAGAGCGCGCTGGAGGAGGTGGCCGAGCGATGAGTTCGGTCATCCACCACCCGCTCGTCACCGAGAAGGCGATGGACGAGATGGACTTCAACAACAAGCTCCAGTTCATCGTCGACATCGACGCGAACAAGCCCGAGATCGCCGACGCCGTCGCCGCGCAGTTCGACGTGGGCGTCGAGTCGGTCCGGACGCAGGTGACCCCGCAGGGGAAGAAGAAGGCGACCGTCGAACTCGGCGAGGACAGCGACGCGCAGGAAGTCGCCTCCCGGATCGGGGTGTTCTGATAATGGGACGCAGAATTCAGGGACAACGACGCGGTCGCGGCGGCTCGACGTTCCGAGCCCCGTCGCACCGGTACAAATCGGACAAACAGCACAAGAAGATCGCGGAGGACGACGCGGACACCGTCCACGGCGAGATCGTCGGCATCGAGCACGACCCCGCGCGGTCGGCGCCCATCGCGGACGTGAAGTTCGAGGACGGCGACCGCCGCCTCGTGCTCGCGCCCGAGGGCATCACCGTCGGCGAGACGCTATCGGTCGGCGTCTCCGCGGAAATCAAGCCCGGCAACACGCTCCCCATCTCGGAGATTCCCGAGGGGGTGCCCGTGTGCAACGTCGAGTCCAAGCCCGGCGACGGCGGCAAGTTCGCCCGCGCCTCGGGCGTCAACGCGACGCTGCTCACCCACGACCGCGACGTCGCGGTCGTCCAGCTCCCCTCCGGGGAGGTCAAGCGGCTCAACCCCGACTGCCGCGCGACCATCGGCGTGGTCGCGGGCGGCGGTCGGACGGAGAAGCCGTTCGTGAAGGCCGGGAAGAAGTACCACAAGATGCGCAGTCGCGGGACGAAGTACCCGCGCGTCCGTGGCGTCGCGATGAACGCCGTCGACCACCCGTTCGGTGGCGGCGGCCGCCAGCACCCCGGACAGCCGAAGTCCGTCTCGCGGAACGCTCCGCCGGGGCGGAAGGTCGGCGACATCGCCTCGAAGCGAACCGGTCGAGGTGGAGACAGATAACATGAGTTCGGAATACCGCACCGGTCGCGAGGGTGAGTTCACCTACCGCGGCCACACGCTCGACGAGCTGCAGGAGATGGAGCTCGACGAGGTCAAAGCACTGCTTCCCGCCCGCGCGCGGCGAACCATCAACCGAGGACTCGGGACCCAGCAGCGGAAGCTGCTGGAGAACACCGAGGACGCCACGGACGAGGAGACGGCCAACGATCCGATCCGGACGCACGTCCGGGACATGCCGATCGTGCCGTCGTTCGTCGGGCTCACGTTCGAAGTGTACGACGGAAGCCACTTCGAGCGCGTCAAGGTGGAGCCCGAGATGATCGGCCACTACCTGGGTGAGTTCAACCAGACTCGCAACTCCGTGGAACACGGTCAGGCCGGCATCGGCGCGACCCGGTCCTCGAAGTTCGTGCCCCTCAAGTAACAATGGGAATCAGCTACAGCGTCGACGCCGACCCGGAGACCACCGCCAAGGGGATGCTCCGCGAGCGGCAGATCAGCTTCAAGCACAGCAAGGCCATCGCCCGCGAACTGAAAGGCGAGACGGTCACCGACGCCGAGGAGTACCTGCATGCGGTCATCGACGGGGATCGCTCCGTCCCGTTCCGCAAGCACAACTCCGGTGTCGGTCACCGTTCGGACATCGACGGCTGGGACGCCGGCCGCTACCCCGAGAAGGCCTCCAAGGACTTCCTGAAGCTCCTTGAGAACGTCAGTAACAACGCCGACGAGCAGGGGTTCGACGGCGAGTCGATGACGATCAAACACGTCGCCGCCCACAAGGTCGGCGAGCAGCAGGGCCGCAAGCCCCGAGCGATGGGTCGCGCGAGCGCCTGGAACACCCCGCAAGTGGACGTCGAAATGATCATCGAGGAGGACGAGTAACATGGCGGACGAGCACCAGTTCATCGAGGACGGGCTCCAGCGGAGCCAGATCAACGAGTTCTTCGAGGACGAGCTCGGTCGCGCCGGCTACGGCGGGATGGAGGTCGCGAAGACGCCCATGGGCACACAGATCGTGCTCAAGGCCGAGAAGCCCGGCATGGTGATCGGCAAGGGCGGGAAGAACATCCGCAAGGTGACCACCGAGCTCGAGGAGCGCTTCGACATGGACGACCCGCAGATCGACGTGCAGGAGGTCGACGAACCCGACCTCAACGCGAAGATCGTCGCGGACCGTCTCGCGAACGCCCTCGAGCGCGGCTGGTACTTCCGCCGCGCGGGCCACACGACCATCGACCGGATCATGGACTCGGGCGCGCTGGGCGCCGAGATCGTCCTCTCCGGAAAGGTCACGGGCGCCCGCTCGCGCGTGGAGAAGTTCAACCGCGGCTACATCAAGCACAACGGCGAGCCCGCCGAGAACGTCGTCGACGAGGGCCAGGGCGTGGCCGTCATGAAGCTCGGCACCATCGGCGTGACCGTCAAGATCATCCCGCCGGGGGCGGTGCTGCCCGACGACTTCGAGATCGCCGAGGACGCCGACGCGCCCGAGGTCGAGCAGGCCGCCGCGTCCGGCGAGGGCGTCGAGGACCTGCTGGCCGACGTGGACGACGAGGAGGTTCCGGAGACGGAGCCCGAGATCCCCGGCGGCGACGAGGACGTCCCGGACGCCGACCCCGAGGACGTCATCGACGAGGACGTCGTCGAGGAGGTCATCGAGGCCGACGAGACCGCAGACGGCGACGCGGTGGAGACGGCCGAGCCGTCCGAGGAGGACGAGCCCGAGCTCGACGACCTCGACGAGGACGTCGAGTCCGAGGCTGAAGATCTCGTCGCGGAGATGGAAGCGGACGAGGACGACGAGGCGGAATCGGCAGACGAAGCCGATGAGGCGGAATCTGCAGACGAAGACGACGCGGACGACGAGGAGGAGGAGTAACCGATGGCGATCCTCCACACCCAGGAGATCCGCGACATGACGGCCGCCGAGCGCGAGGCCGAACTCGAGGAGCTCGAGACCGAGCTACTCAACGCGAAGGCCGTGCAGGCGGCCGGCGGCGCCCCGGAGAACCCGGGTCGCGTCGGCGAGCTGAAGCGCACGATCGCACGGACCAAGACGATCCAGCGCGAGGAAGGCGACCTGAACGACACCGACGAATAACATGGCACTCACCCCCGAAACGCTCACGCGACACGAACTCCGCGGCCTCCCGGTACGGGTGGTCGCCGCCGCCAGCGACGCCCACGTCGGGCTCGCGGGCGTCGTCGTGTCCGAGAGCATGCGCACCCTCACGGTGCGCACCGCTCGGGGGGACAAGCAGGTGCCGAAGGAGGGGACGACGTTCCGGTTCGTCCTCTCGACGCAGCATTCGGGAGACGGCGTGGGCCGCCGTCACACCGAGCCCAGCACGGGCGACGACTCGCGTTCGCGAGGCGCGCCCGTCACACATGAAGCCGCGGGGGACCGCAAGGCCCCCGGGTCCGCGTTCGAACTTCCGTCGCCCATGCACCCCACACTGGCCGGGGCGCACGGGCAGTACGAAACTACCGGGGTCACAGCCGGTCAGTCGGACGGTTGCGAGGACGCGGTCTCCGTTACGGTGGATGGGGCCAGACTGCTCTCACGACCCGCCTTCCGCACGGAACGTGCGGGTGATCACCAATGGCAATCGGACTGAACGTAACAGAACCGGAGGAGGCCTGCTCCGACGAGAACTGCCCGTTCCACGGATCGCTTTCCGTGCGCGGACAGACGCTCGAAGGAACGGTCGCCTCCACATCGATGGACAAGACGGTCGTCGTCGAGCGCGAATACGACGTATTCGTGCCGAAGTACGACCGGTATATGAAACGACGAAGCCGCGTGCCGGCGCACCTGTCGCCCTGCCTCGACGTCGAGGAAGGCGACCAGGTCCGCATCGCCGAGACGCGGCCGCTGTCGAAGACGAAGAGCCACGCAGTCGTCGAGACGCTCGACACCGAGGGTGATGCCTGATGGAGGCCCTGAAGGCCGACGTCACGCAGGGCCTGGAGAAGGGCTCCCTGATCGCGTGCGCCGACAACACCGGCGCGCGTGAGCTGAAGGTCATCTCCGTGTCGGGCTACTCGGGGACGAAGAATCGCCACCCCAAAGCGGGCGTCGCCGACAAGGTCACCGTCTCGGTGACCAAGGGGACGCCGGAGATGCGACGCCAGGTGCTGGAGGCCGTTATCGTCCGCCAGCGCAAGGCCATCCGTCGACCCGACGGCACCCGCGTGAAGTTCGCGGACAACGCCGCCGTCGTGATCGACGACATGGAGGAGCCGCGCGGGACCGAGATCAAGGGTCCCATCGCGCGGGAAGTCGCCGAACGCTTCGGGAGCATCGCGTCCACCGCGACACAGATCGTATGAGCGAACAACCGCACAAACAGCGCACACGGACCCGAGACGCGCCGCTCCACGAGCGGCAGAAGTTCGTCCGCGCCACCCTCTCGGAGGAGCTCCGGGAGGAGTACGGCCAGCGGAACGTCCGCGTCAACGCGGGCGACACCGTCGAGGTCATGCGCGGCGACTTCGCGGGCGAGGAGGGTGAGGTCATCGAGGTGGATCTCCGCGCGTCGGTGATCCACGTCGAGGACGTCACCGTCGAGAAGGCCGACGGGGAGGAGACCCCGCGCCCGCTCGACACCTCGAACGTGCGTGTCGTCGAGCTCGACCTCGAGGACGACCGCCGAGAGGCGCGTCTGGAGTCCGACGAGGAGGCTGCATAACATGAGTAACCACCAGAAGCGACTGTCGGCCCCGAACTCGTGGCCGATCGAGCGGAAAGAAGAGACGTTCACCGTGAAGGCGGGCGCGGGCCCGCACGGCGAGTCGGGCGTTCCCCTGCTCATCGTCCTTCGGGACGTGCTGGGGTACGTCGACTCGCGCAAGGAGGCGCGCTACGCGCTCGATCACGGATCCGTGCTCGTCAACGGCAAGGCGGTCTCAGACGAGGCCCGCCCGGTCGGGATGTTCGACATCCTGGCGTTCGCCGAGCGCGAGGAGTACTACCGCGTGTTCCCCGGCGAGGGCGGCCGGCTCTCGCTGACACCGATCGACGAGGAGGCCGCCTCCTCGCGGCTCGGGAAGGTCGCCGGCAAGACGCAGGTCGCCGGCGGCGACTTCCAGTACACGCTGCACGACGGGACGACCCTCGTGAGCGACGACGGAAGCTACGCCGGCGGCGACTCGCTCGTCGTCGACAACGAGACCAAGGAGGTCGTCGCGCACTTCCCGTACGAGGAGGGCGCGCTCGTCACTGCCGTCACCGGCGGACACGCCGGCGAGATCGGCACGATCGAGGAGATCACCGTCACCGCCGGCTCCGGCACCAACGCCGTCGCCGTCGCACAGGACGACAGCGAGGCGGACAGCGCCTCGGACGGAGACGGCGAAGCCGTCGAACCCGGCTTCGAGACGATCGAGGAGTACGTCGTGGTCATCGACGAGAACTTCACCGACGGAGGTGACGACGAATGAGCGAGGCTGACGCGGACTTCCACGACATGCGCGAACCGCGCATCGAGAAGGTCGTCGTCCACATGGGCGTCGGTCAGGGCGGCCGCGAGCTCGCCAACGGCGAGGATATCCTCGAGGAGATCACCGGACAGAACACGGTTCGCACGACGGCCAAGCGCGCCATCGGCGAGTTCGACATCCGACCCGGCGACCCCATCGGGGCGAAGGTCACCCTGCGCGGCGAGGACGCCGACGAGTTCCTCGAGACCGCGCTGGAACTGGCCGATCTCTCGGCCTCGCAGTTCGACGACACGGGCAACGTGAGCTTCGGCGTCGCCGAGCACACGGAGTTCCCGAGTCAGGAGTACGACCCGCAGATCGGCATCTACGGACTCGACGTCACCGTGACCCTCACGCGACCGGGCTACCGCGTCTCCCAGCGGGACAAGGTCACTCGGTCGATCCCGACCGGTCACCGGATGAGCGTCGACGACGCCGTCGCGTTCCTCGAACGAGAGTTCGACGTGGAGGTCACAGCATGAGCGACGCAGACACAGAAACGACCGGACCCGAGGAAACGGGCGAGCACGCCGCAAAGCGCACCGGCCAGGAGGTCGCGTGCCGGCGCTGCGAGCGCAAACAGGGGCTCGTCGGCAAGTACGACATCAACCTCTGTCGCCAGTGTTTCCGCGAGATCGCCCGCGACATGGGCTTCCGGAAGTACCGATAACAATGGCAGGTAACGACCCCCTCTCCGACGCCCTCGCCGGCCTCGACAACGCCGAGGACGTCGGTCATCTGGAATACACGGTCCAGCCCGCCTCGAACATCATCGGCTCCACGCTCGAAGTGCTGTACGACAACGGCTACGTCGGCGGCTTCGAGTTCGTGGACGACGGCCGAGCGGGAACGTTCGAGGTCGAACTAAAAGGCGCGATCAACGAGTGTGGCGCCGTCAAGCCGCGCTACTCCGTGGCCGCGGACGGCTACGAGAAGTGGGAGAAGCGGTTCCTCCCCGCACGCGACTACGGCGCACTCATCGTGACCACGAGTCACGGCGTCATGAGCCACTACGAGGCCCGCGAGGCGGGCATCGGTGGCCAGGTGATCGCATACGTCTACTGACAATGACAGAACGAACAATCGAACTACCCGAGGACGTCTCCGCCGACCTCGACCACCTCGATCTCACGATCGAGGGGCCGAACGGCTCGGTGACGCGCCGCCTGTGGTACCCGGACGTGAGCGTCTCCGTGGAGGACGACGCCGTCGTCATCGCGTACCCGGACGACGCGGACCGCAAGACGAACGCGACCGTCGGCACCTTCGCGAGCCACGTGGACAACATGGCCCACGGGGTCACCGAGGGATGGGAGTACGAGATGGAAGTCTTCTACGCTCACTTCCCGATGGACGTGGACGTCGAGGGCGACGAAGTCGTCATCACGAACTTCCTCGGGGAAACGGCACCCCGCCGCGCGGCGATCCGCGGCGACACCGACGTACAGATCGACGGCGAGGAGCTCGTCTTGACCGGCCCGTCCAAGGAGGACGTCGGGCAGACGGCCGCCAGCATCGAACAACTCACCCGCGTGACCGACAAGGACACGCGCATCTTCCAGGACGGCGTGTACATCACGCGCACGCCCACGGGTGATGTCTAAATGAGCGACGAGATCGACTCACTCGAGGACGTCTCCGGCGTCGGCCCGTCGAAGGCCGACGCGCTCCGCGAGGCCGGCTACGGGACCGTCGAGGACGTGAAGGCGGCCTCGCAGTCGGAACTGGCGGAGGTCGACGGCGTCGGGAACGCCCTCGCGGCCCGCATCAAGGCGGACGTGGGCGGGCTCGAAGTCGACGAGGAGGCCGACGCCGAGATCGAAGACGAGGAGCCTGAGGCCGACGAGGAGGAGGCCGAGGACGTCGAGACGGAGCTGCGCCCGCGCGGTCACGCGGACAAGACGCCCGACCTCGACGACGAGCGCGCCCGCGCGCTCGCCAAGAAGCTCCGCGAGTCCACGCCGCAGTTCAACCGGCAGGACTACCACAAGAAGAAGCGGATCCCGACCTCGTGGCGGCGCCCGCGCGGCACGCTGTCGAAGCAGCGCCGTGGCATGGGCGGGAAGGGACCGAAGGTCGAGGCGGGCTACCGCTCGCCGACGGCCGCCCGCGGCCTGCACCCGAGCGGCTTCGAGGAGGTCCGCGTGTTCAACACGGACGACATCGAGGGCGTCGACCCGTCGACGCAGGCGGTACGCATCGCCTCGACCGTCGGCGGTCGCAAGCGCGAGGCCATCGAAGACGAGTGTGAGGACCGCGAGATCCGCGTCCTCAACCCGACCTACGTCGAAGTGGAGGTTGACCAATGAGCGACCTGGCAGCACAGCGCCGGCTCGCGTCCGACGAACTCGATGTCGGCAAGAGCCGCGTATGGTTCAACCCGGAGGCACAGGACGAGCTCGCGGACGCGATCACGCGTGAGGACATCCGCGAGCAGATCGAACAGGGCAACATCCGCGCGAAAGACGCCAAGGGGAACTCCCGCGGCCGCGCCCGCGAACGCGACGAGAAGCGCTCGTACGGCCACCGCACCGGCGCCGGCTCCCGCAAGGGGAAAGCCGGCGGCCGGCAGAACTCCAAGGACGACTGGATCGCGCGAATTCGCGCCCAGCGCGCACGCCTCAAGTCGCTCCGCGACGACGGGCCCCTGGACAGCACGCAGTACCGCGAGCTGTACAACAAGGCCTCGGGCGGATCGTTCGAGGACGTGCGACGACTCGACTCGTACATCGTGAACAACTACGACGTAACACTGGAGGACGACTGATGGCGACCGGACCACGCTATAAGGTACCGATGCGTCGCCGCCGGGAAGTCCGGACGGACTACCACCAGAGGTTGCGCCTGCTGAAATCCGGCAAGCCGCGCCTCGTCGCGCGCCTGTCGAACAAGCACGTCAGGGCGCAGCTGGTTTCCCCCGGCCCCAACGGCGACGAGACACACGCGGCCGCGTCCAGCGAGGACCTCGCGGACTACGGCTGGGAGGCCCCCACGGCCAATCTCCCCAGCGCGTACCTGACGGGCTACCTCGCGGGACTGCGGGCGGTCGAGGCGGGCCTCGACGAGGCCGTCCTCGACATCGGCCTGAACACCGCCACGCCCGGGAACAAGGCGTTCGCGGTGCAGGAAGGAGCGATCGACGCCGGGCTCGAGATCCCCCACAACGACAGCGTCCTCGCGGACTGGTCGCGCACTCGCGGCGAGCACATCGCCGAGTACGACGAGCAGCTCGACGAGCCGCTGTACAGCGGGGAGTTCGACGCGGCGGACCTGCCCGAGCACTTCGACGAGCTTCGGGAGACTCTGACGGAGGAATTCGACAATGAGTAGAAACGGCGGATGGGAGCCGCGCACGCGGCTCGGCCGGAAGGTACAGGAGGGCGACATCACCTCGATGGAGCAGGCGCTCAACTCGGGGCTCCCGCTGAAGGAGTACCAGTTGGTCGACCAGCTCATTCCCGACCTGGAGGACGAGGTGCTGGACATCAACATGGTCCAGCGCATGACTGACTCCGGGCGTCGGGTGAAGTTCCGCTGTGTCGTCGCCATCGGCAACGGCGACGGCTACCTGGGGTACGCGCAGGGGCGCGACGACCAGGTCGGCGGCGCGATCCAGAAGGCGATCGAGGTCGCCAAGCTCAACATGATCAAGGTCGACCGCGGCTCGGGCTCGTGGGAGGACTCCGCCGGCGGAGTCAACTCCCTCACCCGGACGGCGACCGGCAAGGCCGGCTCCGTCGAGGTCGAGATCAAGCCCGCCCCGCAGGGGCTGGGCCTCGCGGCGGCGCCGACCGTCCGTAACATCCTCGAGCTCGCGGGCATCCAGGACGCCTGGACGTCCTCGAACGGGAACACGCGGACGACGGTCAACCTCGCGAAGGCGACGTTCAACGCCCTGAAGAACGCCTCGCAGGCGCGCACGCCCGACCGGGCGCGGCGCGTCCAGCGCGAAGCGGAGGGTGAGCACTGATGCAGGCGGTCGTCCAACTGCGCGGCGAGATCGACATGTCCGCCGGCCAGCGCGATACCCTGAAGATGCTCAACATTCACGCGATCAACCACTGCGCGCTGGTGCCCGAGGAGGACACCTACCGCGGGATGATCGCGAAGGTGAACGACTTCGTCGCGTTCGGCGAGCCCGACGTCGAGACGGTCGCGATGCTGCTCGCGCGTCGCGGCGAGCCCGACGAGGGCGACGCCGACATCGACGACGAGTGGGTCTCGGACAACACCGAGTACTCGGACGTCAAGTCACTGGCCGAGGCGCTGGTGGAGGAGGAGACGACCCTGCGCGAGCAGGGTCTCTCGCCCGTGCTGCGGCTGCACGCCCCGCGCGGCGGCCACGACGGCATCAAGCACGCCGTGAAGAACGGCGGCGCGCTCGGTCGTCACGACGACATCGACCCGCTCCTGGAGGCGATGCGATAATGACGAGCAAGAAGCGACGCCAGCGCGGCTCGCGCACCCACGGCGGCGGCTCCCACAAGAACCGGCGCGGCGCCGGTCACCGGGGCGGTCGCGGGAACGCGGGTCGCAAGAAGCACGAACGGCAGCTGTACGGTCCGCTCGGCAAGCACGGCTTCAAGCGCCCGCAGGGCGTGCAGGACGAGGTCGTCGAGGTCTCCGTCCAGAAGCTGGAC
This sequence comes from Halobaculum rarum, assembly GCF_040025155.1. Lineage (NCBI taxonomy): Archaea > Methanobacteriati > Methanobacteriota > Halobacteria > Halobacteriales > Haloferacaceae > Halobaculum > Halobaculum rarum. The sequence continues at coordinate 386,737 of NZ_CP157275.1, forward strand.
GAGGACGCCGCCCTGCTGGCGGCCGAGGACCTCGCCGAGGAGGAGGGCGACGGCTACGCTCTCGACGCCCGCGACGTGGCCGAGGACGGTCACGAGGTGGACGTCGTGAAGGTGCTCGGCGGCGGGCAGGTCCGCGGGGAGCTGCACGTCACGGCCGACGCGTTCACCGCGGAGGCGCGCCGCCTCATCGAGGAGGCCGGCGGCTCCGCGGAGCTGACGGAGCGCGCCGAGCAGGCGCAGGCCGACGCCGAGGCGTCCGAGGAACAGTCCGACGCCGACAGCGACGACGACGAGTAGTCGCCGCCGTCACGACGGACAAAGCCGTTCACAACCGCACTTCTTCACACACCACGTCGCGAGCGACGGGTGCATCGTGTGGCCGCGCCGACGTGGACCCCCGCCCGCGGCGGATCGGCCGGGATCGGCCGCCGTCGGCGCCTCGCGGGGCGTTGCGCCCGCGGCCCCAATCGAAGCGTTAAGGTGTGCCGGCCAACCAGATGCACGGTATATGGGTTGGAAAGAGACCGCGGAACCCCTACTCACGCGGATGCCGACGGTCGAGCGTCCGGAGGGGCACGTCCCCTTCAAACGGAAGCTCGCCTGGACGGCCGGCATCCTCGTGATGTACTTCTTCCTCACGAACATCACGATGTTCGGGCTCGCGACGGGCGGGGCCGAGGGCGACTTCTACGGCCGGTTCCGGTCGATCCTCGCGGGGCAACAGGGATCGATCCTCCAGCTCGGGATCGGTCCGATCGTCACGGCGTCGATCGTCCTCCAGTTGCTCGGCGGCGCTGACCTGCTCGGCCTCGACACGGACGACCCTCGCGACCAGATCCTGTACCAGGGGCTCCAGAAGCTGTTGGTGGTCGTGATGATCTGCCTGACGGGCCTGCCGATGGTGTTCGCCGGCAACTACCTGCCGGTCGACGGGCAGCTCGGGACGTCGCTGGGCATCGGCGCGGGCGGCATGCGGACGCTACTGTTCGCGCAGATGTTCGTCGGCGGCGTCCTCATCCTGTTCATGGACGAGGTCATCTCCAAGTGGGGCGTCGGCTCCGGGATCGGCCTGTTCATCATCGCGGGCGTGAGCCAGCAGCTCGTCGCCGGGCTGTTCGCCGTGCCCGCGCTCGGCACGCAGGTCACCGGCTTCTTCCCCGCGTGGTACGGCATCATCACCGGGAGCATCGAGCTGGACCCGTTCGTTCAGTCGCTGCTGTTCGATCCGGGGAACATCCTCGCGCTGTTCACTACGGTGCTCATCTTCGGAGTGGTCGTGTACACCGAGTCGGTGCGCGTCGAGATCCCGCTGAGTCACGCCCGCGTGAAGGGCGCTCGCGGTCGCTTCCCCGTGAAGCTCATCTACGCGTCCGTCCTCCCGATGATCCTCGTTCGCGCGCTGCAGGCGAACATTCAGTTCCTCGGGCAGATCCTCAACAACTACGTGAACCTCCCGGCGTTGGTCGGCGTGTACTCGCAGGGCCAGCCCGTGAGCGGGCTGTTCTACTACCTCGCGCCGATCCAGTCGCGACAGGACTGGATGTGGTTCTCGGGGGCGTTCACCGTCAGCGCCGAGCCGTGGCAGATCGTCCTCCGGGTGCTCGTCGACCTCACGTTCATGATCATCGGCGGCGCCATCTTCGCGGTGTTCTGGGTCGAGACGACCGGCATGGGGCCGGAGTCGACCGCCAAGCAGATCCAGAACTCCGGGATGCAGATCCCCGGCTTCCGGAAGAACCCGCAGGTCATCGAGAAGGTGATGGAGCGGTACATCCCGCAGGTGACCGTCATCGGCGGCGCGCTCGTCGGCCTGCTTGCGGTGCTTGCGAACATGCTCGGCACGCTCGGGGGCGTCTCCGGGACGGGCCTCCTGCTGACGGTGTCGATCACCTACAAGCTGTACGAGGAGATCGCCGAGGAGCAACTCATGGAGATGCACCCGATGATGCGCCAGATGTTTGGAGATTAAGGGTACCCACTGGGGTCCCCAACTTTCCAAGCATTTACACTAATTCTCGTCAGCAGTAGTGGCGAGGAATGGCAAACCGGAACCAAGTCCCGCTCAACGTCCGCGTTACACCCGAGAAAAAAGAGGAGTGGAAAACCTCGATCAGTAACGACGAAACGCTTGCAGGCGTCGTCCGTCGTGCAGTGGATCGGGAACTCAACGACGAGTACGTCCACGTAGACGCCGCTGACCACCTCGACGGTGGCGACGATATCGATTTTAGCGAGGTAACTACCGATCTCGATTCACTCTCTGGGCAAGTCGAAGCGCTCCAGCGTGAGCTTGACGATGCACTCACACCCGGGTCAATGCCACCGGAAGAGCAGGTAAGCGAGGTGGCGATGCAAGCACTCGCGCACATCCCGCGGTACAGTGATTTCTCTGATAACGTGCGACGAGAGATCGATTCGAGGGATATGGATCGGCTTCAGGGTGTTAAGACTGCGGTTGAAGGTCGGCAAACAGGAGTAGACGGGAGTGCGCAAGCAATCGCGTTCAAAATGGACGACGACGAAAGCGAACTCATCGTCCGTCAGGCTCTCATCTACCTAGAGAACCGGACGACAGAGAAGGTCCAGAGTATGATTGCTGGCGGGACACGACACTGGGTGAGAGACGTATGAGAGACGACAAAGGCAGGTACGTAACACCAGAGGACAAGGAGCTTAGCGAGGAGATGGAAGAGCTCCGAGGGCAGTACCTCGCATCTCTCACGTCACAAAAGACCGGGACGAGCGACCGGACGTGGGACACACGTCGAAGGGAAGTCGGGTATTGGCTACAGTTCTGTGACGTCAACGGTATCGACCCGCTCGCAGCTGAGGAGTCCGACGTCCGTGGGTATATCCAAGGCATCACGGATCTCGCAGACACGACGGTTCACTCCTACTTCACATCAGTCCAATCGTTTTACTCGATAATCACGAATGACGCTGCAGACGATGCGCTCGAACTCGTCAACGAAGGCGGGCACCCCTGTGATGGGATCAGTCTCAAAGACGATTACGGCATCAGTAGAACAGCCGAGTACAAGCGGCAGAACGTACTCTCTGCGCACAATATTGACAACGCACGAGACAACGACGACGTCATCGCCCTCCGCCCGGACGCGGTCGAAGAGCTGTTCGACGCTGTCCCTGGGAAACGCCGTGAAACCCAGCTACGGAACGAGGTAATCGTCCGTCTCTCCTGGTACACAGGGGCTCGCAGCGTCGAACTGGCGAGTATGCGGATCGAGAATATCGACTGGGATATGTGTACAATCAACATCAAGTCCGCCAAAATCGACGCTCGTGAAAACCCCGGGCTTGCCCGCCGGAATGTCGTATTCCCGGAAGAATTCCGTCTGACACTCAGACGGTGGTGCGAGCGTGTCAGGCACGCATTCTCCGGCGCAGTCACACCGGAAGAGGGCCGAATCTTGTGCACGACGCATAATGATGAGATGCAGCCAGCGGACATCAACGACGTAATCAAGCAAACCGCACGGAACGCTGGGCTACAGCGACCGTTGCGGCCCGCTGACCCGGGGCCAGAGGATACGGTTGAGGAGTGGTTCGTTACGTCACATCGACTACGGCGAAGCGCGATTAGCTACTGGGTTAACGACATCGACACTATCGATATCAACCAAGCCAGGCTCTTAGCAGGTCACGCTCAACTCTCACAAACCATTGACTACGTCGAAGACGACAGCGATTCACTCGTAGAAGATTATCAGCAAGGAATACTGCCCTAGAGAGCATCAGCAAGAGACGCTTCTCTCCCCAGTAATGGAATCGTAGAGTCTTTGATAATGAGGGCTGGTTAGCGATCCCCGCGACGAGTGGGAGACAGTTCTTTGAGTACCACAATATCAAGCGCTTGGTCAACAATGGATCTCTACTCCTTACAGCGATTCAACACAGCCGGGTGAATCCACCTGTCAGAAGTTATTGAAAGACTCGGGGGGCGGAACTGAGTATCACCTCTGCTGCGTAGCCTATGCTCTCGGTCCGACGGTCGAAGCAATCTACAACAGCCTCGAATAGTGCCTGCTCGCAGATCTCCTGAATCGTCGCTTCCACGTCATCACTCACATCGCACGTCATATAATCGTCGATCAACACAGACGACACTTCGTCTGCTGGAGTGGACATGGCATTTTGGTGCGTGGTCCACGCAGTACTTCCGGTCCATCCAGCGTCCCCGTTCAAGATGTCTAACCTAACTGAAGTCTTCGCCGCAGACCGCCAACGGCCGACGAGCCCCTCCGCGATATCGCCAGCAAATCGGACAAGGGTATGGTAGGGTTCAGCTGATTGCTCAACCTCATCATGAGCGTCAATCACGTTAAGCGCCTCTCTACAAATATGAACCGCAACACGGTTCTGATCAAGTTCCAGCGCATCAGTCCCAAGTCTCTTACCGCTTTCTGTGACTGTTAGCCCAGTTGCACCACTAGCCTCGGGCCACGTTTGGACTGCAATCCACTCATGGTTGACCTGTATTAGGTGCTCTGTCACATCCCGGTCCGAGTCGTACTCACGGATGTGAACTTGAACGTCAAAGTCACAAGCCTGTTCCGGGTTGCTGTGTTTGAGCGCTTCTCTAGCTTTGTCTTCTATTGTGTCGAAGCACGAGCTGCCCTCACCGCTTCGTTCTGTGCGTCCGTCAACTTCTGGATTGTCCTTTTGCGTCATTGGTATTGTGGATAGCCGCTGTCTGCACCGTGAACACGCGACGTCCGTTGACACGCTGCCCCCGCGTCAGCAAGGAGCTATGAGTACAGATGCGTGGAGATTCTCGGGTGTCGCTTGCTGAAAAATAATAATGGGTCACTTATAAACACTTGTCCTGTAGGGACTTTCAACAAAGGCTTCCTAGTGTCTTCCAGGATTGGCTAGCTGGCCTTCTTAATAACTGTTCACCGACTTTCTAAATAGGCTAATTCAAAATTGGCTATTCTCAAATTCTCTAAGGTGCTCTATACGACCAAGTAGACGCACAGATTCTCTCAGGGAGTGACATCCTCCCCGCCCCACTCGCTCACTGTTTACCGGTTCGACCTCCGAATACGGACATTAGCCAGAAGAGAATGTCAATCGTCTCCGGGGTAGTCGGATTTCTCGATGATTTCCGCTGCGATATTTCGTACGTGTTGCTGATGAGAAATCGAGGCCTGTACGCTTTGGGCCGCGTCGAGTTGATCGTTGACGACCACGTTCTGCTGTGGCCCCCATTTCTCCGGCGGCTCTGATTTGATGTACTCGACCCAGCTCTTGATGCCCTCGAAGCGCTGCTCGCGGTTGCGTTCGTGCTTTGCATCGAGGTAGTCAGGCGTGTTTGAGTCGCTCATATTCGGCTCCGACGTTGAGTCGCGTTATCCACTCTTCGAGACGGGACACACTAGGGCTTTTCCTCGAACAGCGTATACAGGTCAACCGACTCGGGGCTTGACTCCGGGGCGGTTCACGGTCTGTCTCAACCTTTCTGCTTACAGACCTTTAACTTTGACCGGCGGTTTAGTTACAGCATGTCGGGGAACTCTGAGAGTCAGGCAGAAGGGGGTGAGCAGCGAGACCAGCCGAAACTTACTGCCTTCGTTGAGAGGACTTGCCCGGTCTGTGGCCGCAAATACGGCGAGAACGGTTCCGAATGCCATCCCTCTTCCGTGGTCGAATTCGAACGACGCCTCGCTACACAGAACTGGTTACTCACCGCACAGCGACCTCCCGAGACGCCTCCCGGTAAGTCTCCCGTCGTCGGGAGTGACCGCGTCTCGTTCGAACCCACCTACCTGGCGGTCAGGCCACTCATCCAATCTGAATCTGACCAGTTCGACGCGTACGTCTCGGATACACCATACCAGATCACGGATCAGACGTGGATTGCGTCGGTTTACCGTCGGTACCTGTCCGAGACTAATGAGATAGTTCCGGGCGTGCTGGCCGGGATTCGGGCCAGCGAGGATCGGATTACACGAAGAGGGGTCGAAGTCGCTCCAGCGAGGGTATTCGCCCACCTGGTGTTCCTTGATCAGTGTGGATTGCTTCCACGATACGATTCGCTCGTTCGAGGCGGGGAACGGAGTCTCAGTGAGATCTGTGCGGAGTACTACGACGTGCGACTGTCCGAGCTGGAATCCGAGTGGGTAGTGAAACGTCGTGTTGACCGCTCGAAGGTCTACAGTACGACGCCAGAGTTCCGACAGGCGTGGGACGTAGAGTTAGTGAGCGGTTCGTCGATCCAGAGTACTCACCCGCACTCGGACCACAAACCATTCGACGGAACAGCGGTACTCGGCGACCATCGTGACCACAACCTGGTGGTTCGAAGAGCGAAATCTGAACTGCGCGGTTTACCAGACGTTGACTGGGCGGTCGCACCGCACATCATCTACTCCCATGCTGACTACGATTGCTCCGATGATTCCTCATCGAGGCCGCCGGTACTCGGATTCGACGTCGCCGGGTTTGAATACACGGTTGATGGACAGCGAATGCGATACCTGGGAGTCGTAACTGATTGGAATGAGGATCCGTTCGAGGTCTACTTACAGATCGCCCAACTCGGCGAGACAGCAGCGACCGGCGTGGTTGTCTTCCCAAACCGAGAGGAGATTTACGACTTCCTCCAGTACCTGAAGACAGCCGAACTAGACCGCGATCGCGGTGTTCTCCCTGAAGAGCGCGACGAGTACTCGTCGGTTCCGAATGTCCAGGCGTTACACGAACAGATCCTCAATGAGGTGCCACTCCTCGATGGGATTGCGTTGCTTCCCCGTCGGAAATTCCTAGATGAGGGATTCGACACCCTCGCTGACTTGGTCTCTGTTCCAACCTATGCTTGATCTGGACGCTTCCGACGCCAATGTAGCACGAGCGGTGGTGTTGCCACTGGACTGCTCACGAAAGCAGTTGAAGCACTTGCTGTCCCTGTCCGGCGAGTCCGAGACGCCATTCGGGAAGCGACTCGATGAGTACTGCGTCGAGGCGTTGAAGGGAACGGGGAGTCCCGAGGATCCGCCCGTTGTGGAGTCCATCCACGAGATCGCCACGTTTGCAGCGCGTGCTGCTGTCCGCATCGAATTCGCCGATCCGCTTCCCGGAACGCATCACTACACGCAGTTCCCCGAACACAGTTCGGAGCGTCGGATGATGACACATCCGTTCCGGAAGCATCCTGGCCTCTCCCGATTTACACGAGATATTCGAGACCACTACGTCTACAACGTCCTCTACATGTTCCAGAATCTGCTACCTGAGGGACTACAACGTGAAATCGTTGCCGCGCTCTTCGCACCAGATTCCGAACGGAGGGCATCCACACCGAAACGACCGGCGCGAACGTACTACTCTCAGGACGAGTCGTTGAGGACGCTCCACTCTCGATACGCGAGTCGGGTTACGCAGTGCGAGGGTGGATACGAGATACCGTTCACTGAGGTGACTGCACGGACATTTATCGAGCCTGTAGACGACCGGCTGTACCTCCCCTCTCCCGATCTTGACGAGCTCCCGCCGCTCTCCAGACGAGGTGATTCCCTCTATATTCCAGAGGAAGTGGTGTTGGTTCGCCTCGCCAACTATGCGTGGCACGGCTGGTATCGATTAGTGAGTCTCGCTTACCAGACCCTTTCCGACAGCGACATCCAACGATACGTCGAAACAACGCCCCGCGTCGCTGAGACGATTCGTGACCACCTGGATTTGCGGAAGCCGAATCGGTCGTTCGTTCCGTATTACGGCGCAGCCTCTCAGAATCCACTCGTAGATCCGAGTTCGCGGGACACGATATCCAGACCAGATAAACGTCTCGTCACGGTCGCAGATACCATTCGTGCGAGTTCGACGCTCAATTTCGACGAGCCCATTTTCCTCCCAGAGTTGTTCGACGAGATCTGCGAGTTCTTTCCGTCTCCTGCAAGACCCGGCAACGACGTCTCCAACAAGCAAACGCTCAAAAATGCATTAGAGAGTGCGATTGATGACCGATTCGACACCACTGAGATGATCGCTTCCTACGAGATACCTGCACCTATCCCCACCCCGTTCGCCCCACGCACAAAAATGAGCTCTTGGAAGCAGTACCGGCACGAACTCGCTACGTTGACCGAGGCATCTATCGATATTCCTGACTCACGGAGCATCTTACCGTTCCTTCCCGAGTCGTTGCAACCCAGTACGTCGTCGGAGTACGCAGCATCGCAACAGCAGGCAGAGCAGGCAGCGGTGTCGATGCCGAGAGACGACGCTCCCCGAGTAATGTCCGTCCAACCGCTCGTCGATCCGTCCGATATCGAGGATTTGACCGCTCATGAAGTCCTGTTCCTTACGCGGGTCGGCTTAGCGATGGAGCGCCGAATCGGGACGTATTCGCTGACCGAGAGCATGGCGTCGTTCCGGGACACACCAGCCGGATCGGAACTCGATATCGACGTCGCACAGCTCGAAGACCGCGGCGTTCTCTCTCAACCCAAGGCCCCTCAGACGTACTATTCTGTCCCCGGATCGGTGCGCAAGCAACTGGGGATCAAGAACGTCAGCCACGACGGCTGGGGAGAGCGAGCTCCCTCCGAAGGGACTCTCCACCGGGTCGGGATAGATCTGCTCGCGTTTCTCGTCGCTTCCCGGCAGGACGTTGACCGCGTCGTCCGGTACTGCGATGCTTGGCGACTCCAGCCGACCGATTGTTGGGACGCAGTTTCGCATCTGGAGACGAAACGCCTCGACGTGGTCGGGTTCTCCCAGGGTGATCCGACCGTCATTGGCGAGGTCGAAACGAAGACTGGGGGTAAAGCAGGAACACAGGGGACGATGGAGAAACTCCGCTCGTTCCCGGAGCGGATAGATCGCTACTTCGTGACGCCGAGTGGAAAACACCTGCCTGCGATCCTGTCACGGCTCTCCGACATGGAACATTTCGACGTCGAAGTTAGCAAACGCAAAGAGGATGGGTACCGGCCTGCAGAGGTGCGTGAGGTACTCACCGAATCCGGGGCGATCAGTACTGTTTTCGACGAACTCCTCACGTACTACAACATCCGGAGACGGTTGCCTGACCAAAACGAGATGAGTGAGTGCGCGGATCGTATCGTCGGCGCAATCTGACCAGAAGTGTACTAGTACAGATAGGTATTTAGCACGTTTTCCCAATTCTCAGAACACGTTTAGATCCATTCTTAGCAGATTTGCCGTTCTCTAATCAGATATCAGTGAGCAGTGTACTCAGACGAATATTTGGGGGTTCTAACCGCCTCTTAGCACGTATTCGTAAAATGGTGGGGGACTACACTGAAGAGTGTACCTCGACGCACCCCGGGAAGATAGCAGCAGTAAGAAAACGTGCTAAGGAAGTCTCTCATTCGATGAGAGCTCACTCACCGAAGCCATCACTACCGGTATAATGTCTCCGTGGATGGCCCGCATGTAGTCACTCCCGCAGTGGATTCTGGATGGTGTGGAAGTAGGTGTGTTAGTTATTATTTTATTGAAAGTTCTGATGCGCAGAATCGGAGGGGTAAATTGTCGTGTAGATTCGAGAGATGTGCATCCGATACCGGTCGCGGTGGCCGTCAATGGGGAGCTTTTCCTTGTCTCCACGACCGCGTCCCGGGTACGGGGTATCTGCTAGGTAGCCGAGATTCTCCTTGCAGATCCGCTCGGTCTTCTCATCGGCGACGTCGAGGAACTCGCTGGCTTCGTCACCGAGCAGGACGTCGTACTCAGACATCCGAGAGAGGCGTCAACTCATCGCTGTCTGCCTCCTCCAACTTCTGGAAGCGCTCTTCCAGGTTCTGTCGCCGCCGCTGTTGCGCGAGTTGCTTCAGCAGGTCGTCGTACGTCTGGCTGGGTTCCTTTAGCTCGTGAAGCTCTTTCCGCGTTTCCTCTGTCACCGGGATGCGCTTGTCTGCCGACATAGCTCTGTACGGACGTATAATACTGATAGTCCTAACAATTACTCCCACGTTGTATCTCGTTGAATATGATCAAACCCTCATTCCCTCGCTGCCGACAACAGTCCCTCCGCGATCAGCGTCCCGTCAGTGGTCTCCACCCGATATACTGACTCTGTCCCTATCGACTCGACGGCGGTGACGGTCGTGTGACCGCCGATCCGTCGATTGCCGACGAACGACAGTCGCTTTCGATAGACCTTGGGCCTAATCTCCATCAGGTGTTCGAAGACTCGCCCTGTCTCTCGCCCTGGCGTGAGTCGCACCTTATCCGAGAACTCACCGCGTTCGCCTTCGTCGTGGCTCCATTCGTAGCCGAGGAGGTCGAGGTACTCGCACACCTTGTCGAATATCGGGCCTTCGTACTGGCAGTAACCCAACTCCTTGCCTTTCGGGAAGGTACCATCGGTGTCGAACATGCCGGCCAGCCAGCCGCGAGCGAAGTCCTCGTCGTTCGCTGGGTGGTTCGACCGCAGATCGTCGCGGATGAGCTTGTCGCTTGCGCCGGGTGAGACAGGCATCGTTGCCGTGTCGTTGTTGCCGTTGTAGCTTCGCTGTTTCAGTGCGAGGCGGTATTCCGGGGCGACATCCGCGGCGTATTCCACGACGGCTCGGCCCACTGCTTCATCAACTGAACTGACGTACGAACCGGTGTTTCGCGGGTCCTCACTGCGGTCTTTGTAGCCCGGGACACTCCCGTCTCCGGCGAACGCGCCCATGAGATAGCCGCGCTTGTAGGCGTTGTTCTCGTCGTAGTCATTTGGTGGTGCGAACCGGAAGACGTGATCGTCGGGTTCCAGCTTCTCGGCGTCGCGGAACATGGTTTTGTTCCACTTCTTCACGAAGAGCGGGTGCGTGGCGGCGACGTCGATCTCGGCGTCGGCAGTCGTGACTCGTAGCGTTTCTGTCCGGGTCGTTCGGATATCGGTCACTCGGCCGGTACGGTACATCCGGTAGCGGTGGTCTGTAGGGCTCGCGTCGAACGTGACAACCTGCTGGCCGACGTAGAGGGAATGAACGGGTTCCCAGGTCAGATCGGCTGTGAGAACCCGTGGTGGGCGCGCGTCGGTGTTCGCCAGCATACTACCGGCCTCCGTCGAGGAGTGCGTCGAGTCGGTCCCGGATGATTGACGGCGACAGTGGTTCCGCGGTTCGGTCGCTGATTGCGCCGAACGTTTCGACTGCGGTGGTGATCGCGGTTGGGTCATCGACGTCGGTTTCGCGCGCGAGGAGCCACGCGTAGCAGGCGACCTGTACCCGGTAGCGATGGCGCGTGTCGGCGTTCGGCTCGGTGAGTGCGATCTTCGTATCGGTGACTGTGACGGTGCCGTCGGGGTGTCGGAGGACGAAATCGGCTTGTCCTTCGAGTTCGAATTCGACGTCGTTCCGTCTGACGTGGCCACGGAGGCGTTTTTCCACGTAGACGTCGTCTGCGCGTTCCAGTTGCCTCCACAGGTCGGATTCGACGACGTCCGGCAGTACGTCCTCGGTGAGAAACGCGAGCAATCCGTCTCGCTCGGCGTCGGTTGCTGGTAGACCGTGCTTCCGCAACTGGTCGTCGATGATCTGTTGAACTTCATCGTTCACGGTACGGAGAGCGGTTGCTGACACGCCGTTTTGCACGGCGGTCGTGAGAACGCTGTGGACGAACGTGCCGACGTCCTCTGTATCGAATTCGTCGAGGGTGAGCGGCAGCTCGTCATCGACCGTGTCGGTGTCCGTGTGGAGTGGCCGGCCTTGGAGGTGGTCGAGTATGTTCGCCGCTGGTTCTTCGGAGAGCGGGTACAGCGTGCTCGGACGGAGGATTCGCGGGACGAGGCTGGGGAGACGGTTTCTCTCCGGCGGGGTCGTCGCTGCAAACGGTGGTCGGGTGGTTGCATCGTCGCGGGTGGGCTGTCCGGTGAGCGTGTCGACGGAATTGACTGCGACGTCGATGGATCGCTCCCTACTGTCCGGTGCTTCGACGTCGGTGGGGTACGTTCCAGCACCGGGCGTCCCGTCGAACCCGAGACCGTCACGGATCGATTCGAGCCAGCGATCCCGAGGGCGTTCGGGTCCGGGAATCTCGCGTGGGAGCGGGACGACGAGATGATTCCTGGCCCGGGACAATGCGACGAACAAGAGCCGCCAGGATTCGGCTCGCGTGAGTCGAGTCGCCGTCTGGACGCGGTCGTGACCCGCGAGTGTAGGATTGGAGGGCTCGGGTTCGGTCTCGTCCGTCCAGCGTTCGCTGGCCCACCGAAGGCCGACATCGAAGGGGTACGGTGTCGAACCGATCCGACTGTCGTCGCCGGGGTCGTACAGCCCGCCCGCGTAGACCGAGACTGACTCCACACTTGGCGTGGTAGCGTGTTCCGGCGGTGCGAACCCAACCATCGACCCGGTGGCGACGAGGCGCTGGCTAACTGGCCCGTGTTTATGCAACGGGAATCCGACGTCGGCGAGGGCGACAACGTCGCTCTCGTCGCCCTTCATCTGGTGAATCGTCTTGAACACGACGTCGTGATCGTCAGTATGGACGGGCTGGGTCGGGCCTGTATGAGGGTCGTCACGGTACTGCGTCAGCACGTCCGTCAGGTCGCTGAGGCCACTCAGTGACTCGGTCTCCCACTGCGTCACGAGTTCAACAAGCTTGTCCAGATTTGCGACGCGCTGGGCCGGCGCAACCCTAGGAGCAACATCGTTGGGATCGGCTCGTAGTGCCAGCGTGTCGATGATGTCGGCGAGGCTGACCGCGGCTGACTGACGCCTGAACGTCGCCCGCTGTTCACGGAGACGATGGAGTCGGTCGAGGACGTCGCGTTGTTCGGTGGATGTCTCGCTCGTAGCGGTGGTACGGACGGCGTCGAGCTGCCAGTCGTGTGCCTCGAAGGTCGCTTCGAGTGTGGATAGTCCGAGTTCGGATTCTGTGACGAGCGTGCGCGTGTGAACTGTGTCGACAGAATCTGCGAGCCACTCGACGACGTCGATGGCTGCCGTGACGGCAGGGCAGTCGAAGAGATACGCCGATGCGTCGGCGACTGTGAGCCCCTCGGCCTCAAACGCCTGCCGGTAGCGATCCATGTGTGTACGCCACCGGAACAACACCGTGACATCAGGGTCGTCGGGGGCGTCTTCACCTGCTCTCTCGGCCTCGCTATCGCGGTGGTGGAACGTGCCGTCGGCGAGACCACATGAGACGTACGTTGCTAAGATACCGGCTTCGCCCTTGCCGTGGTCCGGGGCGATGTATGGGATCGACCCGGGAACGGCGGCGGTATCGAACGCGGCGATGTGAACACTCGGCCCGGGGTTCGGGTCGCGGGCGGCGTTGAGATGCGGGTATGTGACGTCGAGGGAACCGATATCGCCACGCAGAGGGTCGGTAAGACTCGGCTCGGAAATCTCGTTGATTGCGGCGGCGACGTCGGGCGTGCAGCGATACGTGGTGGCCGCCGTCTCGGTCACGTGTGTGTCCCAGTCGATGCCTAGGTAGCGCCCTTCTTCGACGGCGCGTTCGAAAATCCCCGGATGCGCATCCCGCCACACGTAGACGGTCTGGCGGAGATCACCGGCTGCCAGGACGCGACAGTCCTCGGTGACGATCTCCGCGAGCGCGTCGTGCTGGAGCTGGGAGATGTCCTGCGCCTCGTCGATGATGACGCTTCCAAGGCGGTCCTGATACCGAGACAGCACTCGCTCCCGTTTCTTCGTCGTCGCGGCATTCGTGCCGAGAGTCCCCGTGAGGAACTCCGTGACGAGGTACGAGCAGTCCGTGTGCGAGATGACGCCGCGCTCGCGGGTGAGCCGCTGGTACGTCTCGCGGTACCCGTCGAGGAGCGTCTCGAAGGCGTCAACCGTCTCGATCCACTCCGTGTGTATCTGCTGGTCGGCGGCGACGAGTTTCTGCCGGTCAGATTCATCTATTGACCGGCACGCCTCCGTTGCTGCTTCGGTGCCGACACAGCGAGCGAGTGCATCGGCGATGTCATCGAACGACGCCGTCTCTCCTTCTTCATACACGGCCCCCACGGTTGCACGGAGTTCGTCGGTGAACTCCGCCGTCGTGAGCCGTCGTGATCGGCAGTGGTGGAGGGCTTGGCGCAGGAGGTCGGTTGGGCCGTCGTCGTACTCCCCCGGTGGATAGGCGACTTCGACGACGTCGATGGCGTCCGCGTACGCTGGGTCGGACACGAGTTCCTCGTAGCAGTCAGCGTGCAGGCGAGTGAGTTGCCCGTCGTTGCCGACGTCGGGCATCTCTGCGAATCCGACCTCGGCGACGAACTCTCCGAGGATACGTCGGAAGACGCCGTCAATCGTCCCGAAAAGCGGCGCTCGCCTGACGCGGTCCACCAAGTATTCGATGTCGTCCTCAGAGACGGCTGCGGCGACCGGCGACAGGTCGTGTTCGACGAGTTCTCGGAGGCGTTCGATAACTGCTGGCACGAAGTCGGCGGCGTCATCGCGGGTGAATGAGACCACGCAGAGATGCTGTTCGGGTGTTGAGTCGCCGGCGACGTACCGGCGCAGAAGTTCTTCTGCTGCGACGTGCGTGATCGTGACCGACTTACCAGCCCCCGGGTTACAGTTCAGGACGTACAAGCCGGTGTCCTGGTCGAAGTAGGCGTCCCGGATTCGTTTCTGTGCGTCTCGTAGTTCGGTCGGTTCATCGCGGTCAGTCGTGTCGTTGTTCGTGTTGGTGCTCTCAGGCATCGGGTGTCACCTCCGGTGTCGCTGACGTCTCCTCAGGAAGCATCGATTCGATCTCATTCGGCAGCGCTCGGTCTGCACTCAGGATTCGCTGGCGAGCATCACGGCTGATGGGTTCGACGTCGATGTGGTCGAGCAACGGCGACCGTGTCTGTTGACTCCCATCGACGTCGCGCACGTGGCGTGTGACGATGAGCGCCGTCGTGGCTGCGGAAATTGTATCGCGGAACTGGTCGAGGTCACGACCGCCGAGCCAGGCCGCCCGTGGGGCCAATCGTTCTGCGGGGCCGTCACCGGCGAGGATCGCGTGCTGGAGTTCCGACGGCATGGTGCTGGTCGCACGTGTCGGCCACTCGCCATCGACGAGCCCCACAGCGACGACGTACGGAATCTCGCGTGCCCAGATATCGTTCGCCTCCACGATATCGAGTGCCCGCGCGTTCGCGTGTTCCCGACGCCCCGGCCGTTGTCGTGCGAGCGACTCGCACATTCCGTGGACTGCTGTCCACGATTCGTCCGTCCACTCGTCTGCTAATCGCTGGCTGTACTTGCTTTCGACCTGTTCGACGAGCGTCTCCATCCGAACGGTCGCACGCGCCCCCGTTTCGGTCTCCAGCAGCGCCGGCGAATCCGTCGCCTGTCGCTCAGGTACTACTGTTTCCCGATACGATTCGACCACACCACCGAGAACGTCAGCAACAGCTGTCGGCGTCGGCTCCGGATCACGAGCGACCCACTCGACGTATTCGACCACTCGCCGGTCTGCCCACGTTGCCTCGTCGATGAGCGAGTTCCACGCGTGGGCGGGACGCGACTCTTGTGGGAGTCGGTGAACTGTCTCTGCGAGCACCTCGGCGGGAAGCGGCCATTCGTCAGTCGCCTCCTGCGGTGTCCACCCTACCTCCAGCGGTCGGAGGAGGAGTTCCCGATCCGGTTCGGCGGCGGCGAACAACTCACAGAGCGAGGTTACCAGCCGATACAGACCAGTTTCGACGAGGTCGATCTGCGTCCAGAACACCGGCGTAACGCCGTGTCGAATCGCGGCCCGCGTGAGCGGTTCCTCGTAGCTGTCCAGATCGCGGGCAACGACGGCGATGTCTCGAACGGGAACGCCGCGCTCCCTGAGCGCAGCGACGACGGCCATCGCAGCCCGAGCTTCCTGATAGCGGATCGTCGTCTCGATCTCCGCAACCGGAACGTCCGTGTCCAGATTCGGGGCATCGAATCGGATCGGAGACGGCGTGTCAGTCACGTAACCACCACCTGCCCCGGATTCGGTACTGACCACACGTCGGCGAGCCGCTGTTCGAGAAACGGCCCGGTTCCACGTCGGAGATAGAGGTGGGCTTCGACATCACACCGCGACATGATAGCGTTGAACAGATCGACCAGTGTCGCAGGGACCGTGCTCAGTCCGACCAGGGCGATCCGTTCGGCTGACGGATATGCTTCGTCCCACGCCGAGCCGTCCGTGTCGATCACGGTCCGCGTGGCACGACGGATGAGCGCACCATCTGACGGGGATTTCTCGGATCGACGTCGAAGCGCCCGCTCCACGGCAAGCGTCACGTCAAGAAGGTCGCCCGCATCGACGTCGATGGGCGACGGAGTCGATTCGACGGCCTGCCGAAACGCGTGCATCCGGACGGGATGGTAGTTCGTCGCCACTTCGAGTTCTCGCCGCGCCTGCTCGACGTCGTCCCCGCTCTGCGCCGGCTCCCCACCGAACACCAACCGGAACCGTTCGGTCGCCTCATTCTCTCCGCTCAGGATATCCCCGAGTAGTGCGAGCCGATCAACACGGTCCAGGGCCTTCGAGGACTTGCCCGCCGTCTCCAAGACGTTCGAGGCGACGACTGTGGGCCCGGCAAACGCGAACGCATCCAGCGGTAGATTCGCGTCTGTGAGGCGGAGCTTCAGATTCCGCCTGTGGAGTTCCACCGGGGCGATGACGACGGTCGATACGTGACTGGCGTGGTCAGCCCAGCCGAGAAGCGATTCGACGTCGCCGACGTGAACGGTGACAGATTCAGGGAGGGCGTCGGACGCTACAAACTCCGAGGCCATTCTCACTCGCCCGCATCCTCCGCGGGCGTGTAACACTCGGTCGTCACTTCCCGGATCAACCGGGCGAGTGGGGCCGTCGCAGCTGTCGGCTTGACGAGTTTCGACCGAGAGTCGTAACGCGCCGCACCGAGGTCATCGAGCGTGTCCAGATGGTTCTGAACCAGACCAACGTACACCCGCGAGCGCTGTTCACCAGTTACTTTGCTCGGATCTACTGCGTTCTCGCGGGACGCGATTTCTACTGAGAGTTCGTTCGCGTCCACGCCGTCCTCTGAGCGGTCCACCGAGAGGATCACCCGTCGGCGTCGGCTGTTCGAAACCGCCTGGAAGACGTCCTCCGGACTCATCGGTATCGCACGCCCGCAATCGACATCGGTCATCGTCGCCCCCGAGCGAGAATCTCGCCCCGATTCGTCAGCACGACCATCTGCCGATCCGAATCACCGATCAACTCCGCGTACTCCTTCGATTCAAGTCGGTCGAGAAGCTGGTCGAGCTCGGCTGCACTCCACTGGGTTTCGATTTCGAGATCGCGGCGGGTCGTCGTGCCAGCGGTCTCGTATGCGTGTTCGATAATCTGGACGAGCGCGAGGTCGTTGGCCGGCGTGTCAACCCCGTCTTCAGTCCCCTGAAAGACAGAGTTATCACTCGCGGCGCTGTTGGTGTCAAATGCTGTCATAACCTGGCAGCGTAGTCTCCGGTGTCACATCACCGGGGGCGCTTTCAGCCGACTAAGCGTACTGTCTAGACTATAAAAGATATTTGTATTCTTAGTGAGCGAAGCGGCAGAGAAACGCGACAGACGTCCTACAGCGCATTTTCTATGAAGAATTTAGGAAATCGTTATCACATATCCGACTAAGGGACTTTCATTCCAGGGAACGAACAGGGAACCATCTTAGCAAGAGGCCATCACACCACGGTGATTCCCCATGAACGATACCACACCGCTGCTGTACCCAATGGAGCGCGAACAGCTTCGGGCCGAATCAACCCTCGTCGTGACCGTGAAGTCGTCTAGTGAGTTCCACGACGACATCACCGACGGAATCGAGGCGCTCGAACAGGGCGACGCGGTGGATTCCACGCCGACGCTCTCGTTCACGAGTTACGACGATTTGATGGAGACACTGACGCCGCGCGTCCTTGGCCTCATCGAAGCCATCCATCGGGAAGAGTCAGCCAGCATCAACGAAACCGCACGGGTCGTTGACCGGGACGTGAAGAACGTCCACGAGGAACTCAGCCGACTCGCTCAACTGGGCATCATTTTCTTCGAGGAAGACGGCCAGAGTAAGCGCCCGGTCGTCTGGTTCGACGAGCTCGTCATCAATCTCCCCTCCGACCCAGATACTGGCGACATGACCACTGCCGCGCCGTGAAACAGCCGGTACATAGGTTTGCGAACGAATCGTATGTTCCGACGTGAGGGATTCGAACAGGGAGATGTGAAACACGCCGAAAAATACAGTATTCTGCGTACCCACAGATATCTGTATGCCGAGTATCACCGTCAATGTGGACGACGATCTCAAAGAGCGAATGGAGAGGCACCCAGAAATCAACTGGAGTGAGGTCACGCGGCAGGCAATCCAGGAGAAGATCGAGACGCTAGAAGTGATGGACGAACTCACCAAAGAAAGCGAACTCACCGAGAGTGATGTGCAGGAGATTGCTGACCAAATCAACGAGAGCGGACGTACGGGCGTCGATGAGGAATCCGCGTAGATACGACGGATGAGGCTGGTCATCGACGCCAACATCGTCATCTCCGCACTCATCGCTGACTCGAAAACGCGAGAACTCATCGTCACGCTCGAACCAGACCTGCTGACACCCGCGTTTGTCCACGACGAAATCGAGAACTATGAAGACCTGATCGTTGAGAAGTCCGGAATGGAACCAGACCGAGTGGAACAGTTTATCGAACTACTGTTTCAGTACATCGAGGTCGTCCCTGTCAACGAGTTCTCGTCAGCCATCGAGCCAGCAGACGAAGCAATCGGCGACACTGACCCTGACGACGTACTCTACCTCGCGTGTGCAGTCGCCACCGATGCAGTCATCTGGAGTGATGACTCCGACTTCGACGAACAGAGTCTAGTTACGGTCTATTCCACGAGCGACGTCATCGGCTCATTCGATACGCTCTAGCCCGGCTAATTCTCACGCGGGGGTGACAAACTTCGACTACCGCTCGCCACCCCGTAATAAACACTGTTAATGTCTGTTAACGGTAAATAATTATACACGCGCGGATGTTGACTCTCTATACGAGCAGCATGGAATCCGCGGCTGACCGCGGGGAGAAGAAGGAACTCCGGATGGAGCACCCTAGCGGGTGGCTCTACCTCACGCAGCACGACGCCATCCCGATCCTCGTGGATGCGTTGCTTGATCTTCCGCCGAACCGCGAGTTCAACAAAACTGAACTCGCAGAGCACGCCGGCGTCACACGCCAGACTGTTGGCAACTACACTGACTTTCTGCTTGAGGTCGAACTCATTGAGGAGGTTCCGAACACATCTCCACGTCGGTACCGGGTTGCAGACAGTAACGTCGTTCGAGAACTCTTCGAGTTGAACAGCGCGCTCAACAACGTCGGCGACGAGTAGCAGTTGGAGGAGTCGGTGCCGATGCTCGTTATACTCACCTATTGCGGCGAACGGGCAGTAGGTCCTTGGGCGGACTTCTCACCACTCGCCGTCAGTGGCACACTGGTAAGCTTGCTCCGATTGGTCGGTGAGCGTCTCCCAGTCGAACTGTTGGGCGCGTTCGAGCGGATCCCCCGGTGAGCGTCCGTCGTCGAGAAACTGCTACTGACCGTTCGACTAGCTTCCCCAAGCGCTTGTATACATTAAAAATATAGTATACATATGGGCTCGATCTCCGTACGCGTCCCCGACGACTTAGAGGAGGAGTTAGAGAGATTCATCGACGAGGAACGTCTCGATACGAGCACGGCGATCCGAAAACTGCTCTCGGAAGGACTAGAAGAGTGGCGAACGGAACAGGCCCTCGAACGGCTTGAGCGCGGCGAGGTGGCTTTCAGTAAAGCAGCCGACATCGCGGGTGTGGATACGTGGGAACTCGCCCGCCTCGCCCGCGAACGAGACATTTCGTGGATCGGCGATGACCACCTCGAATCCGACCTCGACGACCTCTAATGTTCGTCTTTGACACGACGCCGCTCATCTACCTCGCAAAAGCAGAGCGACTCTCTTTGCTCAGTCGTCTCGATGCATCTCGACTGATTCCTTCTCGATACGATAGTCCACGACGCACACTTGACGATTGAGGTTCCGCCGAAACGCCTATTGGTAAGACCAGCGTATTACGTTTATATGTCTGAAGCAGCTACAAACGACGATGGCGGAGACGACATTGCCACGGTGAACTTCAAAGTCACCGAGTCGTTCCTCGAACAGATAGACGACACGTGGCAGGGGCGGGGGTTCAACAGCCGGAGCGAGTTCATCCGGTACACGCTTCGGGACGCCGTCGAGTTCCCGATATTCGACCGCGACGAACTCGTCGCTCTGCTCGAAGCCGAAGAAGACATCCGTAAAGGTCGAACGACGAGTGCCGAGGAAGCCCGCGAGCGGTTCGGCACGAGCGATGAGTGACGACGGGTGGACGTGGGAACTCTCCTCGACGGCCGAAGACGACCTCGACAGACTGTATCCCGCCGACCAAGACCGGATACTCGATGAGCTCGATGAAATCGTCTCCTCGCCGTACCAGCGAGCCGATAAGTGAGGAGCATCTGGGGATGCCCACCTAACAACTGTTTTACGAGGGCTCTGTCGTTACCTCATCGAGCGCTTCACGAACACGCTCGTCGTCACTCTCCCCGTCAAGGTACCACCGTCGCCGCTGGGAGTCTTTGTGAATATTGGAGAGCCCTTGTCGGCTGATCGAGAGTGTCTTAGCGACGGATCGGTACGATTCACCGTCTTCCAGTCGTTCGAGTGTGTCTACGAGCTCGAAGTAACTGTCCTCCCCTCCATCGGGCTCAACGATGGGCTGTAGGTATCCCTCATCGTTGCGTCGGAACCCTGCAGGAACGTTTCCGACCCATTTTCCTTGGTCTTTCGCTCGCTTCACGCCGGCTTTCACGCGTCGGATCAGCTGTCGTCGCTCTTGCTGATACACCATACCGACGATGTCAGCGACGAACCGACCGGTGCCGTCCGGTTTGACCTTCTCGACAGCTCCGTCCGTGATGTGAATCGTAACGCCGTGTTCCTCACAGGCGTCGAAGAATTCCTGCAGCGTTGCACCGCGCCGAGAGATCCGGCTGATCTCCCAGACGATGACGTGGTCGAACTCGTCGTTTCGGATCGCGTCAAGGAGAGCGTTGAATTGTTCGCGCTCGTCGTTCGATCCGGATTCAATATCGACATACTGTTCGACCCTGTCTTGGGGGAGGTCATACTCGTCGATGTACCGGGTGATCGAGTCGCGTTGGTGCTGGTCGTCTTGTCGTTCTGTCGAAGGGCGAATGTACGTTCCGACTTTCCTCGCATTCTCCATATCTAACTTACCGCCTGTTGAACTCTTAAAGTTCGGATGTTGGTTGCAGGCTGCAAGCAGGCATGTGCCTCGTTACAGGGGTGTTCACCTGAACTCGACTCGGTCAATACTGTCGAACACTTCCCGCCACTGGTCGGGCATGTCGCTACTCGTATACTCGCCGTCGTTCGCTCGCTTTAGGACTTGGCGAGCTTCCGTGTTACTGAGGGTCGTGAGGTTCATTTCGCTGACCGCGTGTTTCCGGGACCGTTCTGTGCTCATCACACGATCTTCTCGTATCGCCGTGTAGACGTAGTACCAGAACCACATGTCGCCTTCTTGCTCGATTGATTCCGCCGATGGACTCGACGCCTCAGGGGATGCAAAAAGTCGCTCAGCGAGTGATACCCCAGGGAGTGTTGCGACCGTGTTGAGGAAAGCCCGGCGTAACATACTCTGTCGACAGAGGATGAGATACAAAACCCTTCCCCCAAGTGCAGTGACACCGGAATCTCGAACTAATCACAGAGGACTGCAAAATACTGATACCTGTTGGTGATTATCCGATTACACTCTACTGTGACTCTTCTTGGGGAGTGACCCTTAGTTAGGGACAGGGGACATTCGCACTCACTCCTCGAAGGATGGCTCCGATCTATCTTTCGACGTGATCATATTCCATGTTCGATTCGCGTCCTTCACAGTCGTCTGAGCAGGCTGATCGAGGAGTCGCCGACCGCGGGCGGTGAGATCATATATTTCTCCCTCAGACGTGACTGCTCGATCCAGAAGGTCGAAGAAATACAGCTCGTATAGAATCCCCTGTGTCGCGTAGAGATTCATCCCGATCCGATCTGCCGCTTCTCGTGGGGATATCCCGCTGTGGTTCTCCAGTTTCTGGAGTAAGTCATGCGCTTGTTCGGTCACGACCACGATATCGCTCGGAGTAACTTCCTCGTCGGCTTCCGCTGATAGCTCACGGGACAGTTCGACAGCTGATTCGACGAGCTCGCCAAACAGTTCGGATTGCCGACGTTCGTACTTCTCCTGTTTCGATAGGACGAACTCTCCTTTCTCCGTCGTGACGTGCATCCCGGAGTTCTCGGCTGGGCCGGGTTGTTCAAGCAACCCCATCTCGCTGAGTTTCGAGAGTTCTTTCGAGATGTAGTTCGGTGACTTGTCCAGCGCTGCGGCGATGTTCTTGCGCGTTTCACGGTTGTCGCTACAGAGGTCGAGGATTCCCCAGTCGGTCTCTGAAAGCTCCATTAGCAGTTTCCTGTACCCCTATTGTAATAGTTATTGTGTTCTTCTTCACCTATCTATTACTACGGTAGATGGAGATAGGTTTACTGGGAAACTTTATAAGTAGCGGAGCCATAGCGGGAGGTAGTCATGATTCAACGAGACCGAAGACGGAAACGACGGCGGAATAGAGGGATTTTCTCGCACCATTGCCCCTCTCGTCGTACAGCACGAGGTGAAAACCGTCTGCAACAGGACTCAACGTACGCGCTGAGTCTGCTAGAAGACCGGAGAAGTCACTCAACCTTGGGAGGAGCGATGAATGGAAGCAGCGGTAACACCTCTAATATTGTCGGCCAGGAGTCAGATAGTAGGGGGTGGTTGGTGTGAGCAGCCAGCAGCAGAACGAAGAGTCCCAAGAGAACTCACTAGACGGAGACGGAACTCCAGAACTCCGAACCATCGCGGCGCGGCTAGAGGCTCACTCGAAGCGGATCGAATCTCTCGAAGACGAACGTGAGGACGTGGGCAAGGAATACGACGCGCTTCGTGGCGAGGTCGAAAAGCTCCGACATGAGAACGAAGACCTTCGGGCGGAGATCGAGCGCTTGGACGCGCGAACTGACTTGCTGTCTTTCGTCGAGAACAGCGACGAGATGACGGCGAAGCAGCGTCGTATCGCGCTCATTCAACATCTGAAGAAGGCGGCTGAGAAGGAGCGTGAGCGCGGCCGGGATGCGAAGGCGTCGATGAATAAGGAAGAGGCTGAGGCGGCGCTGAAGTACCCCGACATCGACCGCACGACATTCTATGACGACCTTCGGAAGGCACCACGTCTCATCGGGATGAACGACGTCCTCTGGTACGAGAGCAACTCTGGCGGGGAGAGTCGGCTGAAGTTGAACCTGGAGAATGGTGATCTCCCTGGCGACGTCGTCGGTCACCCTAGGAGGAACGGAGGCGAGTAACTGTGGGGGCCCCACAACACCTCGGAGGTGGGAAGCCCCCGCCGACGGAGTTGGTCTCAGACGATACCCTCTGAGGCCTTAGGAATTGTACGGTAGAGGCGGTTGTAAATAAAGGTCGGTTAGCTGACGGTATGCTTGCTGACCGCTCGCTCCGCTCGCTCCGGTCGAGGAACCGCACCCCGGCAAGGGTGTTGTGGGGCTCCAACAAATCGACATGAGAGCAGAACACCACGATATCACCGAACGTCTGATAGGATTCCTCCGGGACTACTACCGGGAGGAAGTTGCACAGCTCGCTCAGCACTACCCGCGAGAACAACGCTCACTCCAGGTAAGCTACGATGACATCTTCCGATTCGACCCCGATCTCGCGGACGACATCCAAGAGCATCCGCGAGAGATGCTGGAGTACTTCGAAGAGGCGCTCCGACTGTACGACCTGCCCGTGGACGTCAGCCTCTCCGACGCCCACGTCCGCATTCACGACCTCCCAGACAATGATGTTCTAGATGTCGCGGAGGTTCCGCGTCACGAGAACATCGGGAGGCTGCTGGGGATTCGCGGCCAGGTCCAGAAGGTCAGTGCAGTGAAGCCGCGCATCGTCGAAGCCACCTTCGAGTGCCAGCGCTGCGGGACCCAGACGAGTATCCCGCAGGCCGGCGACCAGCTTCAGGAACCGCACGAGTGTCAGGGATGCGAACGACAGGGTCCGTTCCGGCTCGACTCGTCGGCCAGCACGTGGACCGACCACCAGTTCGCCCGCGTTCAGCAGCCGCCCGAGCGCACGAAAGGCGGTGAAGGCGAGACCATCGATGTCCATCTCGAAGACGACATCATTCAGGAGTTCGACGCCGGTGATCGCGTCACCCTCACCGGTGTTCTCGACATCGAGGAGCCGGGGAATGACCAGACGCGCGACTTCGACACCACCGTAGACGGGCAGGCAGTCGTCCGAGAGGAGAGTTCGTACGAAGATATCGACGTCTCCGAGCACCTGGATGAGATCGAGGCCATTGCCGCCGGCGAGCATGGTGACCCGTACGACCTGCTGGTTCAGTCGATCAACCCGGAGCACGAGGGAGACGAGGACGTGAAGCTCGCCATCGCGCTCCAGATGTTCGGCGGGTGGTCCCGCGGTGGGCAGAAGCGCGGGGACTCCCACATCCTCCTGATGGGTGACCCTGGTTGCGGAAAATCGACCTTCCTTCAGGCCGTCGATGAACTCGCACCGCGCTCGACGTACGCCTCCGGAAAGGGGGCCACGGCGGCGGGGTTAACCGCGGCGGCGGTAGCCGACGACTTCGGCGACGCCGAATGGGGCCTCGAAGCCGGTGCTCTCGTCCTCGCTGACGGCGGCGTCGCATGTATCGATGAGATAGACAAGGTCAACGACAGTGTCGTCTCGTCACTCCACGACGCCCTGGAGAGTCAGCTGGTCCGTATAAACAAAGCGGGCATCAACGCGACGCTGAACGCCCGGACGGCGCTGCTGGCGGGGGGAAATCCGGAACACGGACGGTTCAACCCCTACCAGCCGATTGCTCAGCAACTCGACCTCGGTCCGACGCTGCTGTCTCGGTTCGATCTGATGTTCATGGTCTCCGACTCGCCCGACGAGGAGGCCGACCGAGAGGTCATCGACCACATGATGCGGTCCCGGCGGGCGGCGGCGAAGAAGGAACTCGGTGAGAATCTCACCGAGGAAGAACGGAAGAGCATCGAGCCGGAGATCTCCCGCGAGACGCTGCGTGCATACATCGCCTACGCGAAGGAAGAGGTGACGCCGTACCTGCGGGAGGCGGAAACGGAGGCACGCGAGTACCTCCGTGAGGAGTTCCTGAAGCTCCGTCTCGCCAACGCCGACGAGGATGACAACCCAGTGCCGGTGACCTACCGACAGGAGGAAGCCATCGAGCGCCTCGCTGAGGCGTCTGCACGAGTGCGTCTCTCCGACGAAGTCCGGCGAGAGGACGTGGACCGTGCCCTCTCACTGGTTCGGACGTCGATGGAGCAGGTCGGCATCGACCCCGAGAGCGGGCAGTTCGATGCGGACGTCGTCGAGACGGGGCAGACCAAGAGCCAGCGCGACCGGCGGAAGCAGGTTCTTGCCGTCATCGAGGATCAGAACGGGGCGACCGTCGAAGCGGTCACGGACATCATCGACATGGACGAGGCGAAGATCGAGCCCGACATCGACTCGCTGAAGCAGCGCGGTCAGATCTACGAGATAGACGGCGAACTGAGGAGGTCGTAACCTTGACCACGCAACTCACCAGCGACTGGCACCAGAAGGTCCAAGGGAACGGCCGACGAGTTCGTCGAACTCCTCGACCACGTCAACGCGCGGACGCTTACCCTGTCCCGCGACGACGCCGAGGACTTGGTCGTGGAGCACCGCCACGAGGAAGGGCCCGCCACGTCGAGGAGATAGCGACATCGGAGTTCTGGCAGCAGTACACCGCCAGCGCAGTCTCCATCCACTGTTGAACCATCAGGTGGATTCGAGGGACTTTGAATCGCTATTCGTCTCTTTCCGGCACCCTATCATCCTTTACAACTTGTCGCGCTCCCCCTATGTTTCGTTCCATCTCTGTGACTCCGCCCATAATTGCATCCAGACCGCCCCAAAGAACGATTCCGATAGCGGTGACAAGCAAAAGCGCCGCCAGAAGTATCCTCATTATCGACATCCTTTTGCAGGTATTGAACTTGGGGGGCTATCAAATTCACCACTGAGGGCCGAACTTGACCAGGGAGCTTCGGGTAGATGATACACGTTTCACCGTCTTCACCAAGAAGATGAGGTGTATGGATGTATTGACTCACCTGTTTCTCCCAATCACGGTTGCTTATGTAGTTCGGCCAGATCTCTTTCCCTCACCGTGGTATTTTGCGCTTGCAGTGTTCGCAGTTCTCCCTGACTTCGATAAGTTACTCGGCATACCGGGATTGCTTCATTCGGTCTTTACAGTCGGCACTATCGGTTTGGGTGTTGGGCTCCTTGAGCGGCGATTCTCCGGAACCACAATATATGCAACAGTAGCGACGGTGTTTCTGTCCAGTCATCTGCTATTGGATCTCCTTGACGGTGGACCTGTTACGTTCTTGTACCCGATTATTGAGACTGGCGTGGGACTGAAGAATCCAACACAAATCGTGTTCGGTGATACTGTACAGGATGTTGCTGTCCACAATCCGCTCCAACGTGTCCACACTGGCGCAACTAACTCAAGCCGAGAAGCGTACTCACTGGTGAATGGCTACGGAATACTGTCGGCACTCGTGTTTGTGACAGTGTATCTCGGGATTGAGTCCCGACGCCGCTACAAGGATCGATAGATATGGAATCAAACACCCTCACTTACTGTCCTACTTGCGGCGCTGCGCTTGTCGACAAACAGATCGAAGGGCGGACACGTCGATACTGCCAGCAGTGTGAGAACCCGATTTACCGAAATCCAAAGCCGTGCGCGGGGGTACTCGTCGTTGACGAGGGCGATTTGCTACTCGTGAAGCGCACGCAACCCCCTGGTGTTGGTGCGTGGAGCGTCCCTGCGGGGTTTCTGGAGTACGACGAGCCTCCTGCTTTCGGTGCTGTTCGAGAACTCGAAGAAGAGACTAGTATAACGGCTTCAGCGGAAGATCTGGAACTGTTTGAGACCGCGTTCGTTACTGCGGGCGAACGGGCGAACGTTCTCGTCATCATCTATCGCGTCGAACGAAGCGCGACGAAAGGAGACCCCGAACCTGGCTCCGACGCAGGCGATGCTCGGTTCTGGGAGATGGAGGCCTTTGAGAGTGAAAATGAACAGGTCGAACCGGGCTACGAAGAGATTTTTCGGCGCGCTCGAAGGCTCTGAGGGCTACTCCGTGAGCATCTGATAGTAGTCGTCAATCGATTCGTCCACGGTGAAGTTCTCCTCAAAGGCCTCACGTGCATTCTTCCCCTGTTTCTCAACGAGTTCAGGGGTCGATTTCCAACGCTCGATGGCGTCTACAATACCGTCCACATCTCCCTGTGAGACGTGAATCCCGGCGTCGAACTGTTCAACAATTCGGGATTCGTCGTCGTCTGGTTGGGCGATTGTAAGGACAGGTTCCCCAGTAGCCATTGCGGTGTAGAGTTTGCTGGAGACGCAGATTCCCTCAAATCCTTCCTTGACTGTGACGACCGACACATCCGCAGACGTGAGACTGTACGGGAGGTCATCCCATGGTTGGTACGGGAGGAACTCCACCGTATCGCCTTTGATGTCGAGTTCTTCGGCCAGCGAGACGATATTTGATTTGTTGTCTCCCTCGCCGATGATGAGGAAGCCGACATCTTCGTCCTCGAACTCGGCAGCAGCCTCGACCAGCGTTTCGAGGTCGTGGAAGTCGGCGATGTTCCCCGAGTAGAGGATTGTGAACTGATCGACGAGTCCGTGTTCCTCGCTGAACCAGTTATCCTCCTTTTCCATCGGCTGGATGAACTCCTCGTCCTCCCAGTTGTGGATGATTTTGACCTTGCTCTCGTCGAACTTGGGGCCCGCGTTGCGGCTGATTCGCTCCTTCATCACGGGGCCGAGCGCGACGATGTGCTTCGCTGCGAGGAAGGCACGGCGATTCATAACATGCCAAACCCTATCTATAACCCCATTCTCCACAATATAATCGAGTTCTACCGGCTGATCGGGATACAAGTCGTGAACGATGTACGTGTAATCCCATCCGCGAATCCGGCAGACCAGCCACATAGCAACCGGAAGGAAAGGTGGGTTCGAAACGAAGACAACTTCTCGTTCTTTGTCAGTCTGGCTGATGAGCAAGACAAAGAACATCCAGACTGTGAAAATGCCCCAGTTGAAGAGGCGACGAACGAGAGACGACTGACGAAGTTGTGGCGCTCGTATGCGCTTGACGGGCACCCCTTCGTGTACCGTGTTTTGGGGTTGCTTTTCGTTGTCCCCGCTGTGGTAATTCGGTTGGCTCGTGAGAACTCTTAGATCTAACCCTCTATCCCGCAATCCAACGGCTAGGTCCGTTATCAGCTGGCCGGTCGATGCAGTATCCGGATGAAAATACTCGGTGATCAGCAGAAACTCCTTGTCGGAATCAGTCATTTAGAGTGGAAAGGGTTACTCGACAATCTCATCGCGGTGATTCTCGTACCATTCAATTGTCTCCCGAAGTCCTTCTTTGAACTCCGTGGAAGCTTCCCAATCGAATTTCTCCTTTGCACGGGACGTGTCCAGTCGACGACGCGGCTGGCCATCGGGCTTCGACGTGTCCCAGCTTATCTCTCCTTCAAAGTTAGTGAGGTCAGCGATAAGGTTGATTAGCTCCTTAATGCTGATTTCCATCCCGCTACCGAGATTGATGGGTGTGCTCTCATCAAGTTCTTCGGTTCCTCGAATGATTCCCTCTGCTGCGTCCTTCACGTAGAGGAACTCTCGGGTTGGCTCTCCAGTTCCCCATGCCGTGATGGAGTCTTCATTGTTCTCTCGGGCTTCGACGCATTTCCGAATAATAGCTGGGATGACGTGACTCGTCTCCAAGTTGAAGTCATCACGGGGCCCGTAGAGGTTTACCGGCATCAGGTATACGCTATTGAAATCGTACTGCTTTCGGTACGCTTTCGATTGTGTGAGGAGGGCCTTCTTCGCAATTCCGTATGGGGCGTTCGTCTCCTCAGGATAGCCATCGAAGAGATTCTCCTCTTCAAAGGGAACGGGAGTGTGCTTCGGGTACGAGCAGATGGTTCCCAGAATCGTGAACTTGTCCACGTCAAACTGACGTGCCATCTCCATGAGTTCGATGCCCATGATCGCGTTGTCGTAGAAGTAGCGTCCAGGGTTATCACGGTTCGCGCCGATGCCACCTACTGTAGCGGCGAGATGGATGACTACGTCTGCCCCCGAATCGGTGAACGCTCGGCGAATGTCTGCCTCTTCACAGAGGTCGTATTCGGAACTACGAGGGACGAATATCTCGGCGTTCGGCGCACGTTCTTTAAGTTTTTCAATGAGATGGCTTCCAAGGAAGCCCGCGCCCCCAGTCACCATCACCGTTCGACCATCCCAGAAATCCTTACTCATCGCCAGTCCACCCGTCCGTACCACGATTCCTTATTGTTCGCATACCAGTCGATTGTTCGCCGGATGCCTTCTTCCCACGAAACCTGCGGCTCCCAGCCAGTTTCTTCGTTAAGTTTCTCGAACCCGACGAGGAGTTCCTCAACGTCACTGTCGCCCGGGCGGTATCGCTCTTCCTCCTGAACGATTTCTGGATCTTCCCAGTAATCGTGTTCGGAACCAACTTGGAGAATCTTTTCAGTCCAGTCACGCATCGAGATATTTTCTCCGTAACCGTACACGTACTGTTCACCGGGATTCCCTTCGAGCGCAACGTGAAGATGGCCTCGAACACCGTCCTCAACGAAGCACATGTCACGTCGGGGTTCCAAATTGCCGAGTTCCACGATATCACGTTCGAGAGCCTGGGTAATGATGGTCCCCGTGATGTACCGGGGGTTCTGTCGTGGCCCGTAGTTGTTGAACATCCGAGTTGTGACAGTAGGGAGGTCATATGCGTCGTGGTAGTTCATTGTGAGGAAGTCCGCTGCCAGTTTTGAGGTCGCATATACACTGGTGGGATTGACGGGGGAGCGCTCGCTAAGAAGGACACGTCCGTCGTCACCAACCTCATGTTTGTCCTTCATCTCTTCTTTGATGTTGCCGTACTCCTCACTGGTGCCTGCAGTGTCGAATTTATAGATATCTAAGTCAAGATCCACGATAGATTGGAGGAGATTTAGTGTACCATTGATATTGGAATCAATGGTTTCGTAAGGACGTTCCCATGACTCTCCTACGTGGGCCTGAGCTCCAAGGTGAAAAATAATGGAATCACCATGACCTTGAAGATGAGATAGTGCTTCCTGCACGGAATGTTTGTCACGAAGGTCACCGCGATGAACTGTGATTTCATTGGTCCGATGGCGGATATTATGGAGTTCCCCACTTGATGTGGCACGGACAAAAGCATGGACATCAGCTCCCATTTCACAAAGTGTGTCAACAAGGTGTGACCCAACGAATCCATCTGCCCCGGTCACAAACACGGAGCGGTCACGGAGTCGATCTTCGACATGCATGTATAGTTCAACGGATAAGTGATATCTGTAAGAACCTTTCCATTGACTCAGCTCTGAGTAGATTATAAATAACCAAGGTCTTCCAGACAGTCCTCAACGTCTGTTTCCATGTCTCCCTGCAAAATTCAGATGAGCTCACACCGAATCTCAGCCCCTTCCAGTTTCGCTGGCGAATCTTACGCAAGCCATGTTGAGACACTCGAAGAATTCGTTCGAATCGGCCTCTGACTTACCAACAACATACTTTATATGAGTGATTCACTATTATACTGATTCACAGAACTTTAGTTAAACAACTTATTCTACTGGTTATTGCGATTGGGGGTCTATACCTTTGTTCCTATCAAATTTGTGCTCTTGAATCCTACTTCAATATTTTTTCCACAAATCTATCAACATAGCGCTCCACAGAATGATTTTCTATAGCGTATTGATAGCCGTTACTTGCAATATTCATACGATCTTCTCTCGAATAAAGTAGCTTTTTAATATAGTGTTCCCATTCATCCTCTGTT
Source organism: Halobaculum rarum (assembly GCF_040025155.1). Lineage (NCBI taxonomy): Archaea > Methanobacteriati > Methanobacteriota > Halobacteria > Halobacteriales > Haloferacaceae > Halobaculum > Halobaculum rarum. The sequence goes on from NZ_CP157275.1 coordinate 417,812, forward strand.
CTTGCAAGATACCCGTTACGCCCATGATGGACTACATCTTCATATGCCTTGTATCCTGATGCGACAACAGGAACCTTAGTAGCCATCGTTTCCGTGACTTTCATCGGGGATTTTCCGTTCATGAAAGGATCGTTTCCATCCAATGGAAGGGCCGCAATGTCAAATTCCCACATTTCTTTCACTACTTCTTCTATAGGACGCCAACTATCAGCACCGTAATCAACAAGAACGTAGTCTTCCAATTCAGAAAATAATGACTTTATCCTATCATCTCCCAAATAATTGACTATTTTAAATTTAAAATCGTGCTCCTGTGCGAGTCTCAGCAATGGACCTTTTATTATCTTTAGATTTCTAAAATGAACCCTTGCATCTCCCATCCAGCCTATTACCGGTAGGTTGTTCTCTTCCTCACTATGATCTTGGTTTGGCGGAGTAAATACATTAGTATTGATTGGAGTTGGGTTATAGACGGTATTCTCGTTTCTTTTTAATAAAGAATTGTGTAAAGTCTTTGAAGGCGCCATCACAAAGTCGCTATTCTCTATTAGCTTATCTGAGAATAAATACCCTGGATGTGGGATGGGGGATTCCCCGACCGTTCTGCTTGTCTCAAGTGTATCCCCCAGGTCATAAACAATAGTCGTATCTCGCTTCTCAAGTTCAAATACGAGGTTTGAAAGGAAACCTCCATCATTAATTATTACGATAACGTCATAATCATTTCTGAGTATTTTAGCTATAGCTTTCGGTGAGATATGCAAAAAATCTCTGTCCATGATGGTCCAACGATGGCCCTCTAACATCTCCACAGGATATCCTCTTTGTTCAAGCTCTTTAACAGGGAATTCGCCGCGATGAGACGTGACTTGACTCTTATTGTCTGCCTGAGCCAAAAATAATAACTTTTTCATAGTGGTTCAAAATTGGTTTGGGAAAGCACTTGTTGTATTAGTAAATTTGCTATACGAATGAGTTTTGCGCTTGACGAGGGAGTTCCTCTCTATCGCCGAGGGTGTCATAGAACGATTACCACACCTAAGAGCAGGGAGAATGCTGAGATGGTATAAACTCAGCGACCCTGCAGAGCACGAGCCACCAGAGATGATGCGTGGTTTCCTCCACTGCTGCTACAAGGACATCTACGGAATTCGTCCCGTTGAATGAGAGCTTCGGAACACGATTATCTGGCTGAGCTGTGGGTTCGATCGACCGTCGTCGAGAGACGCGGTCGGTCGCTTTCTCACCGGCCTCGAACACGTCGTTGACGAGGTCTTTGACCGCCTCGTCGAGCAGGCCGTGGCGGGCGGCCTGCTCGACTTGACCTACTGCATCAATTCAACTGACATGAGTGCGATACCCGCCGATCAAGATGCGTCGAAGTGCTACGATCCAACCGCCGACGAGTACTACTACGGCTACAGCTGTACGATCGTCTCGACCGGGCCAAAGATCCCGATTGCGACGGAGTTTACCGAGAGTAAGCAAGCGCCAGAAAAGACAGCGAGGGTGTCACGCGTGACGCGCTCGCTGTCGCCAAACCGATACTGGATGGTCGGTGACAGGCCTACGACACGCTCGACTGGCACGACCCCTGCGGCCAGCAGGTGGTCGTGCCAATTGCTCCGTACAACGCGCGAAACACCGACGACCCGAAAGACATCAAGTACAGGGGCGAAGACCGCATCGAACAACACAACGAGGACGTTCACCTCAAGCAGTCCACGTTGGATGAGAAGTACAACCGCCGTACTGGAGTCGAACGAACCAACGAATCAGTGAAGGACTGCGGCCTCGGGCGTGTGTTCGTCCGAGGCCGCGTCCACGCACGAGCGCAGGTGTTTCTTGCCCTGTGCCTTCGCCTTGTCGTCGCTATCACCAACTACGAACGCGGAGACAATCCAGGAAGTACGATCATCACGGTGTGAGAAGAGTTCTATGACACCCTCTTAAATAGAAAGCTATATTCATGATATAGTACGATGGAGAACCGTAATCAATGAGTTCTAAACTAGAAATATCTGCTTGCATTACTACCAAAGACAATGAGGATACTATTGGTGAATGTTTATCAAGTATCGGTGATTTCGTAGATGAAATTATTGTGGTAGACTCCTTCAGCGAAGATAGTACTATAGAAATATGTAGGAATTACGGCGCAAAAGTTATCGAGAAGGAATTCACCGGAATAGCGGATATGAAGCGAACAGCTATTGAAAACGCAAATAATGAGTGGGTATTTATAATAGATTCAGACGAAGTGATTCCACCGAAATTGAAACACGAGATAATAGAAAACTTCGATCCAAATAATTTTGTGGCATATTATATATGGAAAAAGAACTATATGTTTGATTCATGGATACGTGCTTCACACCCTGAGCGGCCACTTCTAGCAAAGAAAAGTGTTATTTATTTCGAAGAGGATTATGTTATGGAAGAACTATCAGTAGAAGACCAATATCGAAATGATACAGCACATCTTTCAAATCCTATTCATCATTATATTTATTCTAATTCTTACGAATATATAATGAAGCATAATCAATACTCCTCTCTAGAAGCACTTCGGCTCCATGACTCTAATCAAATGCACAGTGTGTTCTATCATTTTGCACTGGGGATCGGAACCTGTTGTTATTACCTATTTATATCACGTTCATTATTTGATGGATGGGAGGGGATATTCTGGTCTGGAATGCATATTTGGTTTCAATTGCTTGTTTATCAGAAGAGCAAAGACCTTCGGAAACTGAAGACGGAAAACCCAGAAGACTGGAGAACAGAGTGGTTGGAACAGTGTAAACGATAGAAATAAGATGTAACTCTTAAGAACACCTATGACAATCCTACACACGAAATTACTGACTGTTAGATAATATGATTCGAGTGAGCCGATAACTCACCCTAAACCCATTCTATTCCACCGGCAGTTGTCTTTCAGACGTTTTATGTGCTTAGGATATGATGTTTAACTACCTTTATGGATATTGCGCAGGTTACAACCGCACCGCCTCAAGCATGGGAAACCGGTGGGATTGCTAGAGTGGCATACGAACTTTCAAAAGAGCTCGTAGAACAGGGTAATAGTGTAGATATACTTACTACCGATGCTTACAACTCCGATGAGAGATACCCTTTAGACTCAAATCCAGAGGTGCGCGCGGGCATTAAGATTTTCCGTTATCCGAATATTAGTAATTATTTGGCATCTAAATATCATTTATATGCATCTCCGTCACTTGTAGCAAGTTTCCGAAGACGAATCCGGAACTACGATGTCGTTCATTGTCATGATGTAATTTCTTTTCACGCTCGCCCATTATTGCACTATTGTAACCGATATAATATTCCGTGTGTAGTAACCCTTCACGGTTCTCTACCGTGGCTCCATGAAACCGGTTTGATGGGGAAACTATCTAAACGACACATTGCGATCCCTGTTCTTGATATGGCTGATAGGATTCTAGCACTTAATGAATCTGAGGTGCGTCAAGCTGTAGAACTAGGAATTGATGAAGAAAAGATCTCGATTATCCCAAATGGAATTGATCTCGGTGATATCGAAGACCTCCCTAAAGAAGGACAATTCAAATCCAAGTTCGATATTAACGAATCCACAGATATAATTCTATATGTGGGAAGACTTCATAAATCGAAGGGTCTAGATTTATTAATAGACTCATTTTCAGAATTGGTTGAATCTCAACCAAATTCTAAATTGGTGTTTGTAGGCCCGGACGACCGATATAAATCTGAATTGACGGAGAAAATCATTGACAAAGGGATTAGTGAAAAGGTCTTGTTCACAGGATTTATTGAAGAAGACATGAAATATAAGGCATATACTGATTCTAAATGTTTGATAACACCTAATTTTGACGGCTTTCCAATGACATTTGTCGAATCTTGTCTGTGTGGGACCCCTATAATTACAACTAATCGTGGGGATACGTTAGGTTGGATCGATGGAAACACTGGATACGTTACCGAGTGGGACCAAGTGCAACTAGTCGAATCAATGATAAATATAATTCGTAATGATAGAAAATATGACTGCTTTTCCAATAACTGTAAACAAATAGTTAGAGAAAAGTTTAATTGGGAATCAATTACCTCCGACACATATGAAATATATGAGAGTTTGGATAGGAAAAAATAGGATTTATTGATATTCTTATAACTCATAATCTAGATTTTGCCAACAATTCGGTATCATAGTCAGCACCACTATATGATTGAACCACCACATATTCTGAGGATTTACAACCAGCTGAGCCTACAGCATTTCGAATGAATCCTAAGACCACAGGCCCCCTTGCGTTCGTCTTTAGCTAAGCCTCAAACCTCGTTACGTAGCGGTAGCGGCCGTCTACTGGAAGATCGGAGATTCCTTGTGGATCTTCTCAAGAAGGACACAACGATGGAGGTAGTGCTCAGTAGTACCGCTGCAAGAAGTGTGAGACGTGTTTCAACGACCTCACGGGGACGGTCTTCAAGTACCAAGTTCCCAATCACGGAGATATTCTAATGCTCAAAGAGATACGATCCGTGCCGACCGCATGGGTCGCAGCGGATCTCGGGTGAGACGCGGACGCAGTACTGGATTTTAGCCACCCCGTTCAGGAGATCTGTGGTGAGATCGACGAGATAACGTTCAGCGAGCTGTGTGAAGCTGATATGATCTACGTGACTGCAAGTAAGAAGGTAAACGAGAAAGAGGACGCAGAGGGGAGGGACCGCGGGCTCAAAAAAGGAAGGTAGCTTCGAGGCAGACAAGCTGCCAGTCGTGACGCTCGTCTGTCGGAGCGACGGACCAACTCGTTATCTAGTGTGGGAGGCGCCCGAAGGAGTAGACAAAATCATAGATTATCCTCAATCGTTCTTTTCGTGACTTTCAGTCTTTGGCGTAACGATGTTTTTATCGATTCAACAGTCCTATTTCCGTAATCTTGCGTTTATTTCGGCTAGCAGGTGCTTTTGAGTATTTTCAAAATTTGATTCAGTATTGATTTTTGTACCAGATCGCTCAGAGACGATTTTTTCAATAATACGATGTTGTCTCTCAATTGCTTCGGTAGTCAATTCTGGTTTCCGGTTAAAAATCACTTCTGGGGAGGCATAAAGGTAAATTAAAAGGTCAGGGTGTGGCACTAGGTCACTAAAAATACTATACAAGTGATCGTCAAAGTCTACTCCATTTGGTTGTATCGCATAGTCGTAAAAGTATCTATCCGCAATTATCACCTTCCCTCGATGTAGTTCTCGTAGGAGAGCAAGTCTAAACAAGAGATAGTCAATAAAATAATATGGGATCAATATATACTGATAGGGCCTCGGGAGGGGACTTGGAGCTCCTCTTTGTGTAGAACCTCCAGAAGATGCTCTATGCTCAATCAATGGGATAATAGAGCTTAGATCTGGAATTATATTTGGCCTACCATGAAGGTATTTAGTCTCAACGAACTCATTTTCTAAGTTGTTGAGAAGATGTTCCGCAGTGGTAGACTTACCGGAACCATCAGGGCCGATGAGACTAATGAACGCACCACCCTTCCTCTGAAAGAACTCATCAATATGGTCCTTAATAAAGCCGGTCAACTTCTTTGAGGTAAACTTTGATTGGAAAATATCCCGAAGTAATCGGAAACGATATTTCTCTATCTTCGTAAAATCCCCATCAATAGCTAATTGCAGTATCTTCTGGCTCAACTTCCCGTAAATAGGTATTAATGAATTCTTGAAAGAGTTTGGATCAGATTTGGCAAATTCAGATATCCGATTGGTATACTCTGACTTGATATGTCCGTTTTGAATTATATCCTTCAAACAAAGCACAGCAGCTTCTGCCCCCTTTTCTGGAATGTAGAAGCTTTCTTGGGATTGCCTATTCTCAAGGATATAGTCCGAGTCGATCCATTCCATTCCTTTCCAAGTGAGCGGATACCACATATCAACTTTGACGCCACCGGTACTACTGGAGAAAATAACCGTGCTGAAACAATACCGGTCGGAAGTCTTGATAGCATAGTAGCTATTACTATTTGCGGTCTCTTCGAATACAGTTAAGAGTGATTCAACATCTTGGCGCTTCACTAATATATCGATATCGTGGTCAACCTCCTCTGGTAAAGGTCCATAATTTCTAAGGACAACATAACTAATGTCCTCTTGACTAATACGCTCAAATAGGTCTTGGATGAAGTAACTATGCGTGCTCACTTGATTCCTCCAGAATGTCGATGAGTTCCTCGACTTTCTGTTCTGTTTTTATGTTAAGTTCCTCAACCTGGTTGAGGACACGCTTCTTCTCTGTCGCAAACCAGCTGTCGTAATTAATCATCTTCTCAAATGCTTCATCTACAAATTGTGTATGATCACCGGTAATTAATGTTTCTGAATTACCATAGATACTGGGGAGACCACCTAACGGTCTTGAAAAAATCACACAGCCTGCTGCCATCGCCTCTAAGATCAGAAGAGGAGTGTCTATTGAACTACTAATTTTTCGATATGGCTGTAAGAATACGTCTGCATGTTCCAACTCGGTTCTTACCAATTCATCCACCCGTGGAGTATAACTCTCGAAATCGATATGAGTATAATCAATTGTTGATGAATTGAGATACTCATGTGTTTCTCTTGCTATTTTATCCTCTTCCCAATATGTGCCTATAACTTTAGAATTAAAATTGTCGTATCCTTCTAACTTTTCAATTAATTCTATAGATTCGAATATGCCTTTCCCATCGTCGAGTCTCCCTAAGAATAGTATATTAATCGGTTTCTCTAAAGCATCATTTTTCTCTTGAAAATATGATTCTGGAACGGGAGGGTGACATAAATGCGTCCTTGAACGGAACTGTGAAACTCTCCTCTGGAGTCGTTTTGATATGCATAGAGAAGACCCACCATATGGAGTGAGAACTTTAGAACCAAGATTACCGAGCCGTTCAAATGTATTCTCTGGGTACTCAAGATAGTAGTAGTGGAATTCTGTACTATTTGTCGTCATACAGGTATACATAAACTGCGGAATACGGCTCTTATCTACGTAAAGTACAATGACATGATCATAATCGGATAGATGATTGGTAGCAGACCTAAATTCCTCGAAAAATACTTCACGTATGCTATTTTCATTAGACTCTCTATATTCATCAGAATCATAATACACTGCATCTACTTGATGTCCTTTTTGTATGATCCCTGGAGCGATTCTGCGTACAAGAGAATTGGTCCCCCCGATATTTGACAGATTAAAGGAACCATCCTGACCAAAGAAGGCGATCCGCATTGATGGTTGATAATATGAAGTGAATAAAAATAAAGTTACTCCTTTGATTTACGACAGTGCCACCCGTGGTTAGATAGTCGGGAAACTATTGAATCCGCGTAGGGCGTCAGGATGAGTCGTCCCCCAAGTTTCGATAGCTTCTGGCCGAAAGTAGGCTGGCTTTCATGCATACTCGGATATGTCCAGTTAGTGGCGCTAATGCTTCTAGTTCCGCAGTTTCCTGAAGAACGTGTGAATATCTCTAAATTATCCACCTTACTATCGGTTGGAGTAACCTGATTCCCAAGATACTGTCTAGTCCAGCACATCCTCGGCTGGTGTTCGTCCATCTAGTGCTCGATTCGGCCGATGTCGGTTGTAGTAGTGTCTGAACCGCCGAAACCACCGGTTGCGCTTGATAAACTACCCTTCTAGAACGAGTGAAAGCGGTCGATCCGCATCGCCACGGTTTGGGACTATTTTTCGATGTGGTTCCGCTGGCCGTAGTTGAGGTGACCGCTCAACTCACGCCGAGCAAGGGCAGTCGGATAGCCAACAGAATCAACCATAAACTCGGTGTTGGTGATGGAGGAATGTCGCCGCGGGATCAGTCCCGCGACGGCTGAACACATTGATCTCCAGCAGCAACTTCGACTCCGTGTCGATGGCGGCGTACAGCCACTTCTTGTCATCGACAACCTCGATCTGTTTCTCATCAACCGCGACCTGCGACGGCTCCGTCGTCGTCGGGTCGCTTTGTGCGTCGACGAGCGTCCCTTTCCAATTCCAAACGGCCCGATGACAGCGATCGACACCCAACCATCCCAAGACGGCCTTGACTTCACGCTACGACAGCCCCATTGAGTGAAGTCGAACCGCGAAACAGAGCACGGGTGTCGGCGTCCGCTCATTCTCCCAAGCGTCTTGCTTCTCGATATCTAAGCCTTCTCTGAGGAGGTCTGCGAGTCGCATGAGCACTTCTGCTACGACCTCCTCGCTTCTCAAACTCGCTCAACTAGACAGTGCCTGCTCACTTTTCAATCTGACTTAATTAGACAGTCCCTCCGAGAAGTATATACACTAAGAGTTGCAAATAGAGTTACTAACATAATATGCTCAGACGTCTGAAATCCTGGCATATGGTTATCCGATCTAACCGACTCAAATTGATGATTATAGGTATTAATTTACTCATTGCTGCCTACATACTTCGTTTAATTCCATATCTAAATTATCCATTTGACCCCGCTGGATTCCGATTTATGCTCTATAACACGATTGAACTCACGTATCAACTTGGGAGGATTCCTGTCCCCGACTCGTTACCGTACGCTGCAAGCCACCGAATCACCTTAACAAGCGAGTGGGGGCGGCTGACAACTATTCCAGTTGTCTGGCACGTACTTGGCGCAGATACACTCACCCAACGATATGCGACACTCCGATATGTGATTTGGCAACCATTATTGGTTGTAGGGTCAGTTGTCTTCCTGGCACACCGGTTAGGTCTATCCCCGCAGGAACAATTTATATCCGCTTTGGTTCCGCTATTTGCTACGGCAGAGTTCGTGAACAAGACTGTCTCGGGAATGAACGACACTGGTGCAGGAATAGCATTTTTCACATTCGCTCTAACAATGATATTTGTCTGGAATCAAACAGGAGACCGGAGATACTGGCTTTTATTCACATTTGGCCTTATTTTGACGATGGCATGGGATACGACCGTTACGATGGTGTTGCTATTCACGCTCTTTGCAGGCTTTTTTGTTCTTCGACGACAGACTCTTCTGGCTTTTTCATCGGTCGTTTGCTTCTATTATTTGCTTGCAGGTAGTGACTTTCTGAGGATTGCCATAATCGGTGCCATCTCTTCCCTAACAGGTGGTACTCCACATATTGAGGTTAGTGGAACCTCTATCGGCTGGGACCTGAGTGCCGTTCTTGTCACCATGGATCGGATGCTTACCTTTGCCATTTTGGCAGCTATTTCGATCATTATCCTATTGCAGATTGTATCAGCTCACAGACAAAGTTCTCATGATATTAGGCAACCACACTACCTCCTCCTCACGTTTATTTTCGGAGCGGGAATGAGCATTATAGTATTCGTTATTTATAAAGGCCTATTCGGAGCCGTCTTCCGGCTACCTCGGTATGTCGCCCCATTAGTTTTCGTGGGGGTACCCGTCGTACTGTTTCTCTTTCATAGCCACAGAATTCCAACATCGCGGTTCAGACATTCTATTCTCACACTTGTGGTTATCCTGATGATTGTCTCCCCCGCAGCAATTCTGACAGGACATCCTGATCAATCGAAAACGCACTTCACACATACCGAGGCAACCGGAATAACAACAACACAGCAATATCTTCCTTCCGATGCTAGTATCTACGCCACGCAACACTTGGCACCTACATACGGTGGGACTCACGATCGGGTTATCCTTCCGAATGCAGCTCATCTTTCAAACCAAGACTTCCAAACTACGCTATCCGGTATTTTTCATTCGCCCGGAGGTCAGGAGACCACGCAAGCCCTCTCAATTTTGGAGGATCGATATTTCCCAATCGAGTATATCGCTCTCTCAACGCGAGCATCAGAGGAAGGATTTGGGATCAAATCTGCGGCACGGGTGTTCGAACCAGCTGATGAAGGATATACGAATCAGTACGGTGATAAAGCTAATCGTGTCTATGTGAATGGGGAGCTGGTATTACATCAGGTTCGAGAATAATGAAGACAGATATTGAGTGTGGTTGACTAGATTGTACTCCCGTTAGTGGTCCGTAATCTCAGTACCTCTCACATATATCCTAACGCCTCAAGCTGCCCTTCAACTTCCTCGGAGGACTTGTGAGTGTCTGCTTGATCAATATCCGGGGTGTGTGATCTAGTATCCTTAGCACTTGTCAGGGCCCATGGGACTTTCTTCACTTTAGGGTGGGGGAAACCCAGCGGATGATTATATACGCCGAATTCGCCAAATGCCTCTCCGTGGTCTGCCGTGATCACAACTTTTTCTGCATCAATATTATCTAAGAGCACAGAAACATTATCAAGCCCATATCGAAGTTCATCAAGATATGATCTCCAAATCTTCTCTTTAGGATGCCCCCGACGAAGACTGCCAAATGGGTCCTTTTCGTGCGGCTTCATTTCTCGGTTCTCTCGGAGTGCGTTCGCTGTGTAGGGCTCATGCGGTTGCTTGTAATGTACGACCATCCGGTTAGGATTGTGCTCCCTCGAAACGGAGATTGCATGGTTAGTGATGGTTTCAGGTCGAGTCAAATCAGTTAACTTACACCCATCTGTTTTTTGCCACACCTCCTCAATTAGGTAGAAATCCTCTTTATTCACGACATCCCACTCGCAGAGATATGGTTCAAAACCCGACTCGGTTGTCGTTATACGGGGTGAACCCTCTGACATAACCCAGTCTGCGATCCCGCAGTAGTTCACCAATGCCGTTTCCTGAATTTCATCTAGGCGGTCCCGATTGAACGTATTTGCTATCCATTCGCGCGTTGCACTCCCAACTGACCAAATTGAATTGACGTTGTCAATAAAGTCGTACTCTGGAGCAACTTCTTTCAATGCATCCACTCGGCATGTATCGAGCACGATAACAACGTCCCAGTCTCGATCATAAATGTTTGTTCCGAACCGAAAACGCGACGAGGCGGCTAATAGCGGACCTTCAACCAAATTGTAATGGATCGGTCGGATCACGTTATTAAACACGGAATCTTCGATACTTGTCATATCCTCTGTCTGGGTGTCCATTTTTAAATATCAATCGGTTTGTTAAATCTGCTCTGTTGAATCCGCAGAAGGCGGCGGGATAGCGTCGCTGTAAAGGCGGTAGCGAAGTGGAAGAGCCGAATGTGACTAAACTCCTCTTCTGCTTCGTCAAACAAGCCGTGTCGCTGGCTCAAGAGCGCTGTGCCGCCAGTCCAACGGCGGTGAGTGAACCGGCTGGCCACGGATTTCCCGGCTGGAAGCATGTCACGCTCCACTTTTTGCGGGTTCACATAGACGCGACGTACCGCGAGATCGTCTATTGGGCGAGTGAGATGGATCGAGTTCATGGGCTGTTACAGCTTGCTCGAACAGCATTTCCTGCACCTACAACGCTGTACCGGTCGTTCGAGAGGGTGCCATATCCGTGTGGCGCGGTTTTCTTTGGGAGTCCGCGAACATCTGCGATCCGGACTCGCACAGGTCCATCGGTGCCACGTTTTTCGACCGTAAAACGGCATCGAGAGACTATCAATATCACTCGAATCGACATATACGCACGCTGAAAACAACGGTCCTCGTAGATCCTGACTCGTGTGCTATCTTCGACGTTCACTGTTCGACACACTGGCCGCACGACACCCAGACTGGCCGTAAAGTGGCTCTTCGCAACACCGAGAAAATCGAGAGTCTCGCCGGTGACAAGGGTTATGACGACCAATTTTTCAGGACACCCTCCGGTTAGAGGGCGTCCGGACACTCCTTCGTCACCGGCTGTTCGCTCCCTACGACCACGCCCAAAACGCACGGTTGGACAGCGAATTATACAGTCAGATATGGATGACCGAGACGGCCTTTTTCTCCATCAAATGTTGGATCGGCTCCACCGTCCACACTCATGCGTGGTATCGCGGGCTCCGTGAACTTGTGCTGACCGCCACTGTCTACAACCTTGAACAGGCTATCAAACAGCGATCCCCACGCCATCATCGAATCAACTAAGCAGGGTAAAGGGAGCCACACCTATTCCGGGTTCGCTGCCCAAGATAGGGCATCCTTGGCATAGGACAATCAAAGCCACGCGTTCTATGACGCTGATGAATAATCGGCCTTTGACCACCCAAGTACCTCTTCACGCACGCTGGGGACTTAGCAGGCTTTCATCCCATCAGAGCAGTGGATCAAACAATGTCCGCAACGTTATAGTATGAAATCTATGAAATAATAGTCAATATGGTTCAAATTTCTGGTAAAAAAGTAGTATGAGTATTCACGAAGGAAAAAGAAGGAAATGTACTATTGGATAGCCAATCCGATCATCAATTCGTGATGCAAGTTCACGATCTTCGTCCGAAAAGCCGCGAGTGAAACGGAGTGCAAGAAGATAGCTAGACGCGATAGATAGAGGTAAAACAACACCGATCAGTATATTTTTCCCACCAGATGAAGCTACAAACCAACCTACTACAAATGAGGGAGCAGCTGCGAGCCAAACTCGGAGCAACCTCGTGCTGAAGGGAATGATAGCTCGGAGAAGGTATATCTCGATAACACCAAAAAATCCAGCTATAGTTAGTGCACTTCCAGTCGCAATTCCCGCGCCGACAATCCCAAACCGAGGGACAAGCAATATGTCGAGACCGAAATTAACAGTAACTAAGACGAGCGTGTTGAAGAGCGTTAATCGAGTGTGCCCAAGACCTTCAAGCATCATACCCTCGGGCCCAAACGCTGAATTTAAAAGATAGCCGACCACGAGCGCGACAAGGGTGCTGCTAGCAACCACATATGTGTCTGTGAAGAGTAATGAAAGATATAGTTCGGGTGCCAGAACCAGGGTAATTGCAACTGGGAGTGAAAATATAGTGATCCATCGAGTTGCGAGCTGATATCGATTTTCGAGAAGAGAAGTGTCCCTTTTATTTTCTGATACAATAGGCTTAAAAATGGGTGTCAAAGAGCCGAGAACGATGAGGAGATTCCCGGCGAGGAGATACGCGACTCGATAGTGACCCACCTCAGCTGAACCAAGAAAATAACCTATGAGAAAATAATCGATCTGGCCGACAAGAGAATAAATAACACCTGCCAAGACTAATGGTAGGGAATATGAAAGAAGCGCTCGATTCGATATTGGATTCGATTTTGCATGTCGAATCCAGTCTGCTTCATAAATGAGGAATGCTATCCCACACGCGACTGCAGCCACTAGTCCAAGAAGGTAACCACCGACAAGTCCGAATAAACCAGCACCCGTCGACACCAGTACGATTGCACCAAGGGTTCGAACGAGTGGATTGAGGAAGTCTCGTATTACCACACGATACTTCATTTTTTTCAAGCTATTAAATGACGATATTAATATCTTGAAAGCTGTTTGAAGAGGAATAAGGAGGACAAAGAGTGGAATGATAAGTGCGATTTGGGGTTCATTAAATAGTGTCGCTAACTGCTCCCTCAAGAAAAAAATGCCCACTGCACCGAGAGCAGAACCGACGACACCAATAGTGAACACGTTCTGGAGTGTTTTTTTTGCCTGCCCATAGTGAGAGTCGCTCAGATACTGAGGGATAAAATAATCGACCGACCGATAAATATTCAAACTAACAAATCCCTGAACAAACATTAGGATAGAAAGACCAAGTGTAAAAATACCATACTCAGACGGTGTCACCAGACGTGTTGCGATAGCAACAAAGGCGAAGCCGAGAGCCTTCCCGACTATATTTCCAAAAAATGTGATACTTCCCTGAGTAGCCAGAGTGACTATTCCTTTACTGTTCTTGTTACCCATATATTTAATTGAGGTATCCCATATCACTGAGTCGTTTTTCGAGTTCGGCCTCTTCGTCTTCGTTCCACTGTCTTCCTCCAGTCTTCGATTGGCCGTATTCTTTCGTTACACGGACTTCTCTTTCGTCGACCAGCCTGCTAGAGAAGATTTCTGTTTTGACAGAGCCGTCCATTGATGCCGGTATCGGACTGTCGTGTAGGTAGAGCAACGTCGGTGCCATATCGAGGACGCTTATATTGTCGATACTCCCCATATCAAAGGAAGTCCCACTCGCAATAAGAATACCATCCGTTCGGTGATCCCCTGACCGATCGTGGGCGTTCTGTGCTGACGGCTGTATGAGCGAATCTGAGTGACCGCCTTTCATTGTATGATCTGGAACTGTGCGGACAATTAGGTCTGGAGCACTATCCAACATCCACCCTTTGAATTCTTCGTCACTTCGGATGACATCCTCAACTAATTTTGCCCCCGTATCTGGATGGCGAATCGAGAGTAAGGATTCCCGGATCTTTTCGACAATTTCGTCGTACTGCCCACGTGAGACAGTTCCCTTGGAGAATTTGTCGTCAACATTGACGTACAACGCTTGTCCAGACAATGCTGTAAAGAATGCCTGCGTCTCTTCCCAAACAATATCACGGTGTTCATCGTCTTGAAGTGAACTTCCAAACTCGAACCAAGACGCTGGAAGTATCGATTTGGTCGTCCCAGCTATATTTGCTCGGTTAAGTGCTTCCCATCCTGTTTTGATTGTCTTCGCTAGAATATCGTCAATCATTCTCTTCGGAGATGCGCCAGACTGGCGCGAAAGGAATCCTTCCTCCTCTAACCACTCATCGATATAGATATCATACGATAACGGACCAAAGCCGTGGTCGGAGAGCACAACAACGTCACAGTCGTTGTCAACTTCGTCTAGAAGCCGACCGATGCCACGATCAACAGTCGCATAGTACTCTTCGATAGCCCCGACTAGCGGAGAATCCGGATCATAACGCGGATGTGACTCGTCGAAGTACTTCCAAAAGAAGTGTTGAACGCGATCCGATCCATCGTAGACTGTCATTGAAAAGTCCGTCTCGTGTTCTTGAAGTAATTCGAGGAAGATCTCAGTCTGGCGTTCTGCGACCTCAATCAGATTTTGTTTGAACGCCTTGTAGTCTCCCGCCCGTTGGAGTGACCAGTCTTCGAAGAGATCCTCAATCGGACCGACACGGTCAACTAACGACTGTGGTTTCGCAAAGTCGTCAACTATATTGGGTGTCGGAAATCCTGAAACAATGAATCCGTCCACATCACTGGGAGGGTACACGAACGGAATTTTGAATAATCCAGTGCTTATGCCGTGATCGTTCATAACCTCCCAGAATGGGGTCGCACTTCGATCCGAGGAATTGATTGACCGTCTTTTGTACTCCTCATCGAACGTGCTAAAATCGAAGATACCGTGCTTGCCAGGATTCGTACCCGTATTAATAGAATTCCAGGCTGGCGGCGAAACAGGGGGGGTGATCGACTTAAGAGGCCCAGAAACACCGTTCTGTTTGAGTTGAGCAAGATTCGGTAATCGTCCCGCTTCAATCATGGGATCGATAACATCCCACTCACCCCCATCAAGACCAATAACGAGCGTGTCCATATACATCTCCAATATTTCTCAGCAGTTATGAATCCTTCAGATGGACATCGAAAAGACAATCAATCTATTCTAGCGAGTGATCTATAGATGATCCACGATCTCGAAGTCCGCGACCTTCAAGTAAATGTCGACGAACGCGGTCATCTCGTCGAAGTATTCCGGAACGACTGGGATGAGTACGATATTGACCCGGCGATGTCTTACTATTCGATGACCTATCCGGGAATCATCCGCGCCTGGCACCGCCATCTCGAAGGCCAGATCGACCACTTCGTCTGCCCTGAAGGCCGTATCAAGGTCGGTGTCTACGACGATCGGATAGGTTCTCCTACTGAAGGCGAACTCAATACGTTTGTCATCGGCGGGCACAATCAACAAATGATCCGTATACCTGGCGACTGCTGGCACGGCTTCAAAGCGATTGGCGACAAGCCTTCACTCCTTATAAACTATCCAACGGAACTCTACGACTACGAGAATCCGGACGAAGAGCGCATCCCCTACGACACAGACAAAATACCTTTAGACTGGGAAGAAGAACCGCACGCATAATGAAGGGAGTACTCCTTTCGGGGGGAACAGGCTCACGCCTCCGTCCGATAACCCACACCGGGCCGAAACAACTCGTCCCAGTGGCGAACAAACCAGTCCTCGAATACGCTATCGAGGACCTCAAAGAGGCTGGCATCACCGAAATCGGTGTCATCCTCGGAAACAAAGGCCGCGACGAGATACAGAAACTCCTCGGTGACGGATCCAAATATGGCGTGAATATCACGTACATCGTCCAGGGAAACCCACTTGGACTCGCGCACGCTGCCGGCTGTGCAAAAGACTTCGTCGGTGACGATGATTTCGTGATGTACCTCGGGGACAACATCCTGAAATCGGGCGTCACCGATCTTGTCGAGAGCTTTGAGGCGGGTGACTATGGTGCCGGAATCGCACTCCAAGAAGTAGACGATCCGCAGGCCTTTGGTATCGCAGATGTTGATGATGAGGGCAACGTCACGAAGCTCATCGAGAAACCCAACGAACCGCCGACGAACCTCGCGCTTATCGGAATGTATGTGTTCTCATCCGCGGTCTTCGACTCTATCGACGAACTCGAACCGTCGTGGCGTGGCGAGCTCGAAATTACGGACGCCATTCAGGATCTTCTCGAAGACGGCTACGAAATCAACTCTCACGTCGTCACGGGCTGGTGGAAGGACACCGGAAAACCCGAGGACATTCTGGAAGCGAACCGTCTCGTCCTCGAGGATACCAAACTGAATACAGCAGGCGTCGTTGAGGACGGTGCAGAGACCGACGGCCGTATCGAACTTGCGGACTCCTCGGTTATCGAAGACGGTGCTGTCGTTCGCGGTCCCGTCTCCATCGCAGAGAACACGACGATCAAGAGCGGGACGTACGTTGGTCCGTATACGTCGATTGGTGCGAACTCCACACTGGAGGATATCCACATCGAGAATAGCGTCGTCATCGGCGGTTCTGAAATCACCGCGAATGGCCGTATCGTCGATAGCTTACTCGGACGCAACGCCAACGTCGAGAGCGCGGACGAACTCCTTCCGGAGGGACGACGCCTAGTCGTTGGCGAAAACTCACAGCTCAAACTCTAACGATGCGCATCATCACTCACACCTGTCCGGCCTGTGGCACCGTCGTTGCAGCGAACGAACTCGAAGACAACCGCGTGATGAAGTGTCCGGGACTCGGCTGTCAGGAAGTTCTTCGCTTCGAGCATCTCCCCGAGGACGCACGCGAACACTTCCTCGAAAACCGGGACCGATACCAAATCTAACGCAGCGCGTTCCAGGCAGTTTCGACGTCCTCGCGCAACGTTGGCTGGGGACGACCAAGCTCTGATTCCACCTTTTCAACGTCAAGGCAGCTGTACGTCGGTCGCGTCGCATCTCGTTCGACGTCGTCCATCGATCCCTTACTGAGTAATTCCTCGCTATTGCCGACGTGATCGGCAATCACTTCCCCGAACTCGTAGGGGGTAGCACACGATGAACACGTGATATGGAAGAGGCCAGTAGCATCCTGCTTGATCAGATCCAGTAGTGTTTCGGCGGCTTGGCCGGCGCGTGTCGGGGTTACCCATTGATCCGTGAACAAGGGTACGTCTTGGCCTGACTGGAGTTGGCTACGAACCCACGCCGGGAACCCCATGAGATCTTTGCTACTTCGGTGGATACCCCAGACGAACGATAGCCGAATCACGAGCGCATCCGTGGTTTCTTCGGTGACCGCCTGTTCGCCTGCTAGCTTCGACTCGCCATACACCTGTACTGGATTCGTGTCTGCCGACTCACCGTACGGATCACGTTCCGTCCCATCGAAGACGTAGTCGGTCGAAATGTGAACGAATCCTACATCGTTCGAGTCACAGTGAGCGGCCAACCCGCCTGGTGCGTCGCCGTTGAGTATTTGGGCTTGTTTCGGATTCGTTTCACAGCCATCGACATCCGTCATCGCGGCACAGTTGACGACCACGTCTGGGTCGTGTTTGCTGAGGACGTCGTCGAACGAGTCGTATTCTCGAAGATCGAACTGCGTGAGTAGAATGTCGAACGCCGGTCGCTTTGAGTGATAGGTTCCAGAGACGTTCCATCCGCGTTGCTGACCTGCACGTACGACGTTGCTACCGAGGAGACCGTTCGCACCGACGACGAGGAGTTGCATACTGTAGTGTTCCGACAGAAATGTAAATAGGTACTGCGAATACGATCATAACATGCGAATTCTCGTCACTGGCGGTGCTGGATTCATCGGGTCAAATTTCATCCATTACGTCCTTGACGAACACGAGGATGACGAAATAATCACGCTGGACGCATTGACGTATGCGGGTTCGAAGGATAACCTCGATGGCGTTCTTGACGACCCACGACACGAGTTCGTCGAAGGTGATATCCGCGACCGCGAACTCGTCACGGACCTCGTCTCCGACGTCGATGCAATCGTCAACTTCGCGGCGGAATCACACGTAGACCGGTCAATCGGAGGTGCGAAACCCTTCGTCACGACGAACGTCCAGGGCACTCAGACCCTCCTTGACGCCGCCAACGAAGCAGATATCGAGCGCTTCCTCCAGATCTCGACCGATGAGGTGTACGGCCAGATTCTCGACGGGAAGTTCTCCGAGGACGACCCACTCAACCCCCGGAACCCCTATTCGGCTACGAAGGCAGGTGCAGACCTCCTCGTACAGAGCTTCCAAACGACTCACGACCTCCCCGTCCTCATAACGCGGACATGCAATAACTTCGGTCCCCGTCAGCACCCCGAAAAACTCATCCCGAAATTCATCCAGAACGCGGCCGACGGCCAGGACCTGCCCGTCTACGGCGATGGGTCAAACGTCCGCGAGTGGATCTACGTCGAGGATAACTGCCGAGCACTCGACGTGGTCCTCCGGGAGGGGGAAGTGGGAGAGATCTATAACATCGGAAGTCACGCGGAGAAGA
This sequence comes from Halobaculum rarum, assembly GCF_040025155.1. NCBI lineage: Archaea > Methanobacteriati > Methanobacteriota > Halobacteria > Halobacteriales > Haloferacaceae > Halobaculum > Halobaculum rarum. The sequence continues at coordinate 436,745 of NZ_CP157275.1, forward strand.
CGAATCTCGAAGTCACCGAAGCGATTCTGGACGCCGTCGGGGCAGACGACGACCTGATCGAATTCGTCGAGGACCGCGCCGGCCACGACCAGCGCTACGCACTCGAAACCGAGAAAATCGAAGCACTCGGCTGGGAACCGGAATACACGTTCGAAGAGGGTCTCGAACGAACCGTCGAGTACTACTTGAACTGACGATGCCTACCGAAGAGAAACCGATCCCGCCGTCCGAGTGGCAGGCAATCGTAGAGAACGTTCCACTCGTCTCCGTTGACCTCGTCGTCGAACATGATGGCGGTATTCTCTTGGGCAAACGCGAAAACGAGCCCGCCAAAGGAGAATGGTTCGTGCCCGGTGGAACGGTACTGAAGAATGAATCCCGGACTGAGGCTGTCCACCGCGTCGCTAAGGAAGAACTCGGAGAATCTGTCGTCATTGACGAGTGCCTTGGTACCTACGAGCATTTCTACGATACGTCTGAGATTGTGGGTGTTGACTCGAAACACTACGTGGCGACTGCGTATCGCTGCCATCTCGAACACGACGAGCCCGATTTCTCTGGCGACGACCAACACAGCGCGCTTGACGTCTTCCATCCACCGTTCAACGACCTTCATCCGTACGTTGAACGATATCTTGACGACCTCTAAGATAGTACTTGGACTACCGAAGACCCTGCTCACGAATCATCTTCCCGATCTGATCCCTCAGCCGTTGGATCGAAATCAGGGAAACCGAACAAAGCAGCGTCGAAAGTCCCGAATGCGAAATGGACTACCCGATGGGTACCCCGTAGTTCTGATGTCGCGCCAGATGTTCGGCGACGATTGACCGTCATCGGGACTCGATAGGATCGACGCGGTTCCGATCGGACGCTGCTTTTTATCGGTTCGCGGGCGACACAGAGTTGTCGTTGACACCAACAATCCCGCTCACGAAGAGATGTAACCGATCGATCGTGTTGCCACGTCAGCAGTGCGCTCGTCGACGGTGGAAGTCATGTGAAACTCGACTTCTGTAGCGCTATTGAGCGTTGCGAGCGACCACGGGAGGACGTGGCTTCGTTTCCCAAGCGGCTCGCCCTCGTAGTCAACATCTCGGAGCGTGAGCGACTCCTCGTGATAGGTTTTCGTGGAGATCAAGACGGTGATGAGCTGGACGCCGTGGGTAGTGAATCGTGGTGCCCCCACACGAGCATCGGACGACCTTTCTCGGAGAGCGGATCGGTTCCCCAGACGATATCGCCGCGTTCTAGGTCATCGAACGCGGTCACTGCACCCGCTCCATGTCGTCGGTCTGGAGTTCCTCCAGACTCTCCTCGCCGTAAACACCGAGATCCGCTCCTCGGAGAAAGAGAGGTATGGACGGGTCACACACTCAAGTACCCACGTCCGCTCGACAGAGACATGCCGCCCTCGTCGTCGATACCGTCCCTTCGCTCCCTTGCGGCGGTCAGTGACCGATTCCTGGACGAGGGGCATGTCCGGATCCAGGAGTACCCCGACGGGACGCTGATCGGGGTCAGGCTCGACGACGACAACCGGCTCCGGGTCGTGTTTCCCGAGACATCAGTCGACGGGCGCGAGAACTATTCTTGGGTCCCGGCAGATTCGGTGCCGCCGCAGTACGACTTCGCCATTCGGTATCTCAGACGGCGGCTCGATCGGAACGCGTTGCACACCTCCGTCGCCGACCCGACAGCTGTGACGATCTGGGGGATCGCGGTCCATCGCCGCCACCGGGGCTACGATTGGGATCTCGCTCCGCCGGTGGTCGGTCTCGATATCGACCATCCCGGGACGGCGTTGCTGCCGCACGAACTCGATCGGGCGTTCGACGAGCTCGGCCTCCCGACGCTTCCGACGCTCGACACGGAGGTACATGTCCGGGAGCTCTCCGCCGACGGCGTCGCGCCGCCGGAGACGCGCTGGGGCGACGGGACCGCCCTCGGCGTCCTCTACCGGAAGAAGGGCGGCGGCCTAGCAGTCACACGGGCGCCGGCGTATCAGGACGCGCCACCGGATCCCGAGCCGATCACCGAGTCAGCGGAGACGTACGCCGCGGAGGTCGCCTCGCCCGAGACGATCGCGTCGCTGGCGACGACACTCGACTCGGAGGGCCAGTCGCCGACCGTGTCGGCGATCACCGATCGTGTCATGGACCGGACGCTCCGGGACCAGTACCCGCGTATCACACACGGCGAGACGACGCTGGCCATCGACGCGCTCCGAAGTGCCGTCGCTCGACGGGTGGCCGAGTTCGTCGGCTCGTCGGCGAACAGCTAGCGCCGTCTAGTTCACTCGTCCGTCTGTTGGGGAGGTTCGCGCTGTACCACGAGGACAGGGCCGAGGAACCGGTCGGCGACTTGGTCCGCCGGCAGCCCGAACACGAACGTCGCCAGGGAGGGATCGGATTCGCCCATGACGACGGTATCGAACTCCTCGGCCGCCTCGACGATCGCGCCGAGTGCCTCCCGGTCCCGATCGACACGCGTCTCGATCGTCGACGTGTCCATCCCCAAGTTCCCCAGCCGGTCCAGCAGTCCATCGAGGAGTGTCCCGACGTCCTCGTCCGTTTCATTGTCCGCCGCGACGTGGTACAGCGTCACCGACACATCCGTCTCCCCGAACAGGCCGGCGACGACACGGGCGAGGCGGTCGATCCCCACGGCACCACGGACAGCGACGAGGACGTCTTCGACCGGGCCGGTGGCGTTCGGGACGAGCGCGGCCAGACAGTCGTGTTCGGTCGTCATCCGGTCGATCGTCTTCTGGCCGTTGTGGGTGAACACGAGCCGTCGCTCGACGGTCGCTCCCGCCTCCTCGAAGATCGTCTCGTACTCGTCGAGCCGTTCGATGGCTCGGTCCTCGAACTGCATCCGCGCCTGTCCCGGTGCCGTTTGTTCCGGGATGACGTGATACCCCAAGAGGACGACGTGGGCGTTCGCGAGGAGGCCGGGAACACCCTCCGGAACTGATTCCCCTTCGAGCACGCGAATCGGGACGAGTATCGATGGACGGTCCGTCATGGTTAGATGTCCCCCTTGAGTGTGACGTCCCCAGCGTAATAACGGTACCAGAGGTACGAGACGAGCATCACCACGATACCGATGCCGATCGACGCGGGCTGCATGAACGCGATCAGCCCGAAACTGGCGAGCGCACCCACCGCCGGAACCACCGGATAGCCCGGCACACGGTAGCTGGGGGAGTACCACTCGGGATCCCGCCGTCGCAACACGATCAGTGCGATACACATCAGTCCGTACATGATCAGGTGGAGGAACGAGGCGACCTCCGCGAGCAGTTCGACTCGGCCGGTCGCGACGAGGACCAGGATCGGCCCACCGGCAGCGAGCAACGCGATGTGTGGGGTGCCGTATCGGAGGTTGATCTCGCTCGCCTTTCTGGGGAGCAAGGCATCACGGCTGAGTGCGTACACCGCCCGCGATGCGCTGAGAATCGACGCGTTCGCGCTCGAGAACGTCGCCAACAGCCCGGCCCCCAAGATCGCGATCGCACCAGGCAACCCGAGGAAGTCACGTGCGACCTCGACCATGGCCGTTTCACCGAACTGTCCCAACCGGTCGGCACCGAACGCGCTGGTCGCGACGAAGATCGTCACGACGTAGAAGACCGTGACAATAAGCACCGAGCCGACCATCGCCAGCGGGAGGTTCCGGCCCGGCTGTTTGATCTCGCCCGCGACGGTCGCGACCTGGGCGAACCCCAGATACGACGTGAACACGAGCGCCGCGGTCGTCAACACCGGAAAGTATCCCCTCGAAAAGAACTGCTCGGGAACGGTTCCGCCACCGAACACACCCACGGCGTCGAGGACACCGTACGAGAGAAAGCCCGTGAGCACCACGAGGAGGATCCCGACCACCACGTTCTGGATCTTCGCGGTGTTCTCCGTGCCGCCGATACTCAACGCCGTCAGTGCGGCGCCAAAGAGCAGTCCGATCCCGATGACGGGATTGAACGAGAGCGCGATACCGAGTTCGCTGAAGACGGCGCTCGCGTAGTGACCGAGCCCGACCAGATAGAACGCGGAGGCGAACATCAGCCCCAGCCACAGGCCCAACCCGACGATCGCGCCGTAGGCGGTTCCCATCCCGCGGGAGACGAAGTAGTACCCGCCACCGCTCCGGGGCATCGCCGTGGCGAGTTCCGAGGTCGGGAGCGCCACGAGCAACGCGATCAGTCCGCCGATAGCGAACGAGAGTGTGGCAGCGAGCCCCGCGTTGCTTGCCGCCAGTCCCGGGAACACGAAGATGCCCGCACCGATCATGGTCCCGATCCCGATCGCGAGCCCGCCGACCAGCCCGATCGTTCGCTCGAGTTCGACGTCGTCATCGTGGACGGTCGTGTCGTCGGTGACCGCCTCCGGCTCCGCAGCGGGTGACTCACCGGCGACGTTCTCGCCCGTTGGCGTGACGTCGACGGGCTGTTCAGTCATACGACACGGATAGTTTCAGCCGTCAGATAAAACCGCCGGCCGGTTGTACGGGTGACTCGACAGCCGGGACAACTTGAGCAACTCGAGCGGCTACTGGTCCGGAATTGCGCTGACCAACGTTCGGAGCGGTAGTCCGAAGGTCGCGAGACGAGTCTCGGGCAGCGGTACGTCTCCGCCGTTGGACTGTCGGACGAACGTTTAATCCCCCCGTCTGTCAAAGTGGTCGTCATGGCTTGTATCCCCGTTCGTGGAGGGCCCTGAGCGTGGCGGGAGTGGTCTTCTGGGCACTCGTTGTGCTGGCGACGCTCACCAGCCTCGCCACGGCGTGGGCCCTCGGTGCCAACAGTAACTCGCCGCCGTTCGCTCCGGCGATCGGTGCCAACGCCGTCTCGACGATGCGGGCGGCCTTCCTCATCGGCATCCTCGCGGCGCTCGGCGCACTCACCCAGGGTGGGGCGATCTCCGAGACGGTCGGGGCGGGGCTCATCAACGGCGTCCAGATCACGTCGCTGGCTGCGACAGCGGGCTTGCTGACCGCGACTGGGTTCATGATATTCGGCGTCTACAGCGGCTATCCGGTCCCGGCTGCGTTCGCGACTACCGGGGCGATGGTCGGCGTCGGACTCTCGCTCGGTGGCGACCCCGCCCTCGACACGTACCGCCGCATCGCGACCTTCTGGGTGCTTGTCCCCCCCGTTTCGGGCGGGCTCGCCTATCTGACCGCCACCCTCCTCCGACGCGACGATATCCCGGAGACCGTCGGCGTCCCGTTGCTCGCGGCGGTCGTCGGCGGCATCATCGCGAACATCCAACTGGGGGTCATCCCCTCGCCGCCGGAGGCAACCCAGAGCTCCATCGCGGGGTTCATCGCGCGACAGATCGAGACTCCGACGTTCGCCGGGATCGACCCCCTCGCGGTGCTCGTGACGATCGCGGCCGCCGCGGCGGGGTTTCGGCTCATCCGCCGCCGGACCCAAGCGTCGACAGAGGACGGTATCCGGACGTTCCTCCTCATCCTCGGGAGCGTCGTCGCCTTCTCCAGTGGCGGCAGTCAGGTCGGGCTGGCGACCGGCCCGCTCGAGAACCTCTATCGGGCCGAACTCGGGCTCCCCGGTATCGTCCTGTTGACGTTGGGCGCGACCGGCATCCTCGCGGGCGCGTGGATGGGCGCGCCCAAGTTGCTCCAAGCGACCTCCCGCGAGTACGCACAGCTCGGGGTCAGACGCTCTATCGCCGCGCTGGTTCCCGGATTCATCATCGCGCAAGTCGCTATCGCGCTGGGGATCCCTATCTCGTTCAACAACATCATCATCTCCGGCGTCATCGGCGGCGGGCTCGCGGGCGGCTCGGCCGGCGTCTCTCGCCGGAAGATCGGCGTGACCCTCGCGTTCTGGCTCATCACGCTCACCACCTCGATCGCGATCGGGTTCGGACTCTACAAGGCCTTCGCCGCGGTGCTCGGCGGGTAAGCGGAGCCGGATCAGCGGACAACAGTCACCGTCACGGGGGCTTCCCCGACGACGCTCGTCGCCACGGTTCCGAGCAGCCGGCGAGCGATATCGCTCCGTTCGCCGCCGTGTCCCCCCATCACGACGTGGTCGACGTCGTGGGCGTCGACGTACTCGAGGATAGCCTCGGCCGGGTCACCGGTTTTCACCGCCGTCTCGATCGGTCGGTCGACATCGGTGGCCCGTTCATTCGCTTGTTCGACGACGCGCTCGGCCCGGTCACGTGCGCGCTCGCGACGGTCCTCGCTGGATTCGAGGATCCCCCCCTCGCTCATCCCCGCGTCGAGCGGCGTCACCACGTTCAGGACTGTCAGCCGACAGTCGAAGAGTTCGAGCGCCTGTTTGAATGCCTCGTCAGCCAGCGGTGATCCGTCGAGCGGGACGAGAACGTGCGATGGCGCCATAGGACCGCTTGGATCTGCTTGCACATATTGACAGTGGTCGTCCGACGCACAGGTGTGGCCGATACGACCGAACCGGCCCCGTGCTCCGGCAACGAGAGCGCACCCATCCGAACAGTAGCACCTCGGTCAACGGCACCCACTGCGTACATCCGGCAGTGCGTGGAGTAGAAGCGACCTGTCGGGCACGAGAGACGCGGCCGCGTTATTCGCGTTCACCCCCTCCGTTGCCCCGTACTCCCGGTTCCGCCGAGAGATCGAGTTCGGCGACGAGCCGCGCACTCATCACTTGGTCGACGATCGCGAACAGCTGCGCGTCGTCGGTGGTGAAGTCCGCGAAGAGACCGAGCGGCACCTCGCCGCCGGCCATCTCGCGGTGGCCTCCGGCGCTCCCGACGTCCCCGAACGCCCCGTCGAGCACGTCGCCGATGTGGACCCGCGAGTCCGTCGACCGGGCCGAGAGCTGGATCCCGTCATCGACGACGGCGAACACGATCGCGGTCTCGACGCCCTCCAAGGTCGCGAGGTAGTCGGCTGCCTGCGGTAACGCGTCACGCTCGCTCGTCCGTCCGATCCCCGAGATCAGGACCGAGCCACGCACGGTCCGGTTCGTGATCGCCTTCGCGATCGCATCGACGGTCGCGCCGGTAACCGACGGCGTCGAGAGTGCCCGGAGTAATGCGTTGTCCGCGTGGTCGTGAAGCCACCCCGCAGCGTCGTACTCGGCCCGTGTCGCCCCTCGGAGAAACCCGAGCGTCTCACGACGGAGCGCGAACAGGAGTGCCGTCCCGAGGTCGGTGTCCATCTCGGTGTCCAGCTCTCGGACGTACTCCGTCAGAATCGTCGCCGTCGCGCCGACGTGCTCGCGATGATCGACGAACTCTGCCTCGATCTCCTCGCTCGGATGGTGATCGATCACGATATCGACCGGGGTGCCCGCCGAAACCCGGTTGTTCGCCCCCGGAACCGCGTGATCGACGAACGCGAGCAGTGACCCCGCAGGGCGATTTTGGACGGCGCCGGCCTCGAACGACTGCAGATCGATGTCGAGGAGATTGACGAACGCGCGGTTCTGCTGGTGAGAGATATCACCGCTGTACAGGATGTGCTGTTCGTCGATACCGGCGGCCATCGCGATCCGGCCTAACGCGAACGCGCTCGCGAGACAGTCAGGATCGGGGTTGTTGTGACAGACGATAGTGAGCTCCTCGCCGGCCGCGAGGAGTTCCGTGAGTTCCCGTGCGGGATGCATGCTTCCGTATTGTGGGACTACGCATAAGCTACTGCTGTCGCCGCCATCGCCCTCGACCTCGGCGAACTCCGGTGCCGCTTCGAGTCCGTTCGCGAGTTCGCCGAGGATCGGCGTTCACGATCCGACGCTCGGCAGGTACTCGCCGGTCTCCCGTCGGACCCCGCTCAGGAGGATCGAGGCCGCGACGAGCGGCATGGCGGCACAGGCGAGGTAGACGGGCCAGAAGCCGACCACATCGACGACGGGGAGCGTGACGATGGGACCGAATCCGCCGCCGATGTCCCCGAACACGTTGTTCGTCCCCACGGCACGACCCATCTCGCCGTCGGCGACGAGGTCACCCAACAGCGCCATCAGCGGCCCGCTGGTTCCTCCCTGGCCGAGACCGATACACAGGCAGGCGAGGGCCAAGGTCGGTACTGTATCCGCGAGCGCGAGCAGCACGAATCCGACCGACGTAACGCCCAGAAACACCAGCAGGATCGGGACTCGCGACTGATTCCGGTCGCTGATATATCCCCCGAGGTACATCGACAGCCCCGCGGCCACGACGGTGATACCCATGAACAGTCCCGAGGTACCCTGTGCGTCGAAGCCGAACACGCCGAGTCGGTTCTGATCGAGGAATACGACCAGCGTCGCGAACAGAGCCCCGATGTAGACGAACAACACGGCGAAGTTGACCAGACCGACCGTGACCGCTGGAATCCCCGTGTTGATGTCCCACGGCTTGACCGACCGATCCGCTCCGCCGTCAACGTGTGTCTCTGGCACTGTCAGGTACGCGACGACGCTGGCGAAGAACGCGAAGCCTGTGGCGACGATGAACGCGACGACGGTCCCGGAGAGTTCGCTGACGAGCCCACCGAGGACCACTCCGGCGGGGAACCCGAAGAGGACGCCGCCCCTGATGAGTCCCATGTTCGACCCCCGTGATCCGCCGTCGCTGATGTCGTCGGCGATCGTGTACGCAGTCGCGAAGACGAGCGCGCTCCCGACACCCCAGAGAAGCCGCGCGGCCATGAACCACCCCTCGGGAAACGGCGCGGTCATCGCGACAACGTAACCGGACGTGGAGATCCCTTGGACGAACATCCCGATGACGAACGGCTTTCGCGTTCCGAACCGGTCGACGAGGCTCCCGGCCGGCGCGTTCGCGAACAGCCGTGAAAACCGGTTCGCGCTCAGGATGAGCCCGACGAGAAACGGGGAGATCCCGAGAACGGCGCCGAGGTTCGGCAGGATGGGAAAGATCACGCCGCCGCCGAAGCCGATAAAGAACGTACTGACGATGACCGCCCCGAGAACGAGCCGCCCCTCGTTTCTTCGCTCGGGGAGCCAGTCGTTCACGTTCGAAACGACCCGTCTGACGGGCTTAAACGTATTCAACCTGAGGCGGTAGCGCGGAGTCCCCTCCCTCAAGGAGCGAGGGAAGTGAGTACTCAGCGACCAGTTTCCTCTACCGGACTACCCAGTAGCGTCTCCCATCCGTCCTCGTTCGATCGATGCCGGATGCCACCGTGGCGAGAACGAGGCCCCCCTCCGTTCGAAATCGCCTTCATTCCCGCGGTTCCGGCCCGATCATCAGATGTGTCCCAGACAACGTATCCGTCGTCGGTCGTGAATCCGCTGTCGGCACATCCCCCAGATCGGCTCCGCGTAGACCCACTGTACTCTGTGTATGGTAGCCGTTCTAGACGAGGACGTTCGGGGGCCCGATCCGTACGTTCGGGCTACATGCGCCACTGTTGTGCGTAACAATCCGTCAGGGTCCACAAGTCCCATCCGTCGGGTTCTACCGACACGTCCCACGATGACAGAAAACGACTACGACATGGACGAACGGGTGGAGAGTATCGATGTGGCGGAGAACAGCGACGACGGAGGGTCCCGAAGGCGGTTCCTCAGTCGGTCGGCGATCGCCGGCGGCGCGCTGTTGACGCTGGGCAGCGGTGCCGGCCTCTCGCTGGCACAGGAGGACGACGAGGAGGATCCCGAAGAGGAGGAGGAGAGTCCGCTGTTCGACGACGAGGAGGGAACCGACGTGGACGTGCTGAACTACGCGCTCACGCTCGAACACCTGGAGAACGCATTCTACCGAACGGGACTCGAGACCTTCGACGCGGAGGACTTCCTCGAGTCGGACGCGACGATCGTCTCCACCGAGGCGGACGCGGAGGTGCTGTACGAGAACCTGGAGACGATCGGCGAACACGAGGCGGCCCACGTCGACCTGCTCACGCAGGTGGTCGACCTGCTCGGCGGGACGCCCGTCGAGGAGGCGGAGTACGACTTCGGCCTCGAGGACGTCGCCGGGTTCATGTCGCTTGCGTCGACGCTCGAGAACACGGGTGTCGCCGCCTACGCGGGCGCAGCGCCCGCGATCGAGAGCCCGGACCTCCTGCGGACCGCGCTCGGCGTCCACAGCGTCGAGGCCCGACACGCGGCCGTCGTGGCCGCCGCCGGCAACGGCGACCCGTACCCGGCCGCGGTCGACGAGCCGGCCGCCCAGTCGGACGTTCTCGCCGCCGTCGACCCGCTCATCGAAGACGACTCGGAGGACGAAGACGAGGATGAGGACGAGGAAGAAGAAGAGGCCGAAGACGGTGAAGAAACGGAAGACGAGGACGACGAGAACGGGACCGAGACCGGTACTCCGGAAGGCACCGAAACTGGAGCTCCGAACGGCACCGAAACTGGAGCCCCGAACGGCACCGAAACTGGAGCCCCGAACGGCACCGAGACCGGAACGCCGAACGGGACGTAACGAGGCGAGCGGACGCTCCGCTCCGAGCCGATACGCTCGGTGTTCCGGTCCCCCGGGGGTACCGGCGTCGGACACGCCGAGGTCGTGCGTGCGGACGACATGACAGTCGAGATCCGTCTCACCGCACGCGACACCCCCGACTACTGAGGACGCACACGAGATCGAGCAGTGGGGGCACACGGAGACCGACCCGCCCCCGCACTGGGGTCATCGACCTCACGGCGATGACGGCAGTTTCTTCGAGGCGTTCGTGCCGGTCGTCGGTTCGGGTGAAGACGCGTTGAGGCACTCCGGACCGGACTCGCCGAGTTGGGTCGGGAGAACGAGAGCGCTTGTGCGCTGTGTGATCACCCACGCAAGGGTTCCGGATCAGCGACGACCGATAGCTCCGACGCTGTTGGGATCGGACAACTCGGTTCGCCGTGTCACCTCCTGCTTCGTGTGAGGTTCAGCAAGACCCTACTGACCGGAACGAGAGTGAGACTGGAGCGTGGCGTGTGTGGGCGAAACACGCTGGTATCGATGTTGACTCAGTTACCGGTCAGTGATAGCGCCTGTCTATCCGAACTGTGGGCGTCTCACTGTTGGGATATAAACTACATTACAATGGTGGTCATGTAAGCCTAGTATCATGCATGTCCGATCCAAAACGGACTCTGGACAGTGACGGCGAGGTCCACCGACCTCCAACGGAATCGCCCTCCGCAGCGTGTGATCAGCAACCGCGGTCTCTACACGATGGTGAGTGATCGCGGTTCGATGCGCCCCCAGCTTGCTGCCGTCCTTCTCGCGCTCGTGGTCGTCTTATCGGTCCTTGCGCCGATCGGGACGGCTGCGTCCGGGACGGAATCCGCAAAGCAGTTGGACGCGAGCATCATCGCCGACCACTCCGGGACGGCCGTCGCGATCGAGCAGTCCGAGACGACTGTCACGGCCGAACCCGGCGACACGGTCACACTAACGACTGAATTCCACTTCTCCGGTGTGGCGGGACCGGGGACTGCCGTGAAGCTCCCCGGGACCTGGCAAGGAGAACTGACTGACCCCGCTGGCGGGTCTCCGAAGCCGACTAATGGAACCGCCAATGTCCTTGAGATCGTCTGGCTCACACCGGGAACATATCAGGTTACGTATCAGATCCAGGTCCCCGAAGGCGCCGAACCTGGAGCGTATCACGTTAACGTTTCCGGGTCAGCGATCGATCCGGCCGATGCCGGGTTCATCTCCGACAGCACATCTACTACGATCACTGTCGAGGCCCCACCCGAGCCGGCCGACTTCCAGGTTAGGGAGCTAAACGCACCGGAGACAGTGACACAGGGCGACCCGATCACGGTGTCCGCCGACGTCACTAACGAGGGAGACGAAGCGGGAACTCAGACAGTTGCGTTCCGCCTCGACACCGATAACGACGGCGACCTCGAGGAGGACGAGACGCTTGTCTCGAAAGAGATCACGCTCGCCGGCGGAGACACGCAGACTGTCACCTTCGAGGACCTGGACACCGGCTCGTTAGCGCTCGGTGAGTACGACCACGGCATTGTCACGGAGGACGACTCCGCGACGGCGTCGATCACCATCGAAGCACAGCCAGACCCGGCGAGCTTCGATATCACGAGCGTGAACGCGCCCGCGACAACGGCGGGCGACACCGCGCAGGTTACGGTTACGATCGAGAACACAGGAGACCTCGAGGGAACACGGACCGTTCAGCTCCTAATGGACGGGACAGTCCGGGACGACGCTTCCGTCTCTGTGGCAGGCAAGGCGTCCAAGCAGGTCACGTTCGAGGTCGACACAAGCGGTATGGCCCCGAACGAGTACGACTTCGACGTCGTCACGGACGACGATACCTCCTCCGGGACGCTCACCGTCGAACCCTCGACGCCGGACAACCGACCGCCGTCGGCTGACGCCGGCAACGACAAGCGCGTGACCGAGGGGTCGACCGTGACGCTCGACGCGGGCGGCTCGAGCGACCCCGACGGTGACGACTTGTCGTACGACTGGACGCAGACCGCCGGACCGACGGCGGATCTCGAGGACGTCGACACGGCCACGCCCTCCTTCGACGCCCCGAACGTCGACGAGGAGACGACGCTGACGTTCGAGCTCACCGTCTCCGACGGCAAACAGACTGCCTCGGACACCGTATCCGTGACCGTCGAGGATAGCACCGAGACGGCACCCGAACCGGACCCAGCCGACTTCCGGGTGAAGAACCTCGATGCGCCCGACAGCGTGACGAACGGCGACTCGATCACCGTCTCCGCGGAGATCACGAACGACGGTGGGGTGAAGGAGAAGCAGACGGTTGGCTTCCGCCTCGACACGGACGACGACGGCGACCTCGAAGAGGACGAGACGATCGCGACGAGGGAGGTCTCCCTCGACCCCGGCGAATCGACCACCGTCACCTTCGCCGGAGTGACCACCGACTCGCTCTCGCCGGAGGAGTACCTCCACGGCGTGTTCACGGACGACGACTCGGCGACAGCGACGATCACGATCGAGGAACAACAGGATCAGCAGCCGTCCAACCGTGCGCCGGACGCCGATGCGGGCGACGACCGGACCGTCGAGGCGGGGACGTCGCTCGAGTTGGACGCAAGCGGCTCGAGCGATCCCGACGGTGACGACTTGTCGTACGACTGGACGCAGATCGACGGACCGACGGTGGATCTCGAGGACGCCGACACGGCCACGCCCACCTTCGACGCCCCGAACGTCGACGAGGAGACGACGCTGACGTTCGAGCTCACCGTCTCCGACGGGGATACGCACGATACCGAGACCGTCGAGGTCACGGTCAACCCGTCCGAAACGGAGGAGGAGTCTGACGAGACCTATTACCAGGTCGACTTCGTCGCGGGCGAGCCTCTCGAGCAGCTCGGCCCCGCCGACTCCGATGCCTTCTACAGCGATCAGGAACGGCTGATCCGCTACCTCCACGGAAGCACCGACGAGCCGGTGAAGCGGGTCGGGACGACTCACACGCTCGACTCGGCGGTCGCGACGTGCATCGAGGAGGCGAGCTTCACCGTCGACGACGGGAAGGTGACGGTCACGTTCACCGTTGCCGACGACTGTGAAACGCAGCTGTCGTTGGTGGCCTACGAGAAGCCCGTCGACGACTGGAGCCGCGAGCTGGCGGACGAGCAGGTACTCGTCGACGCCGAGACTGAGACGTTCGCTCCCGGCACGCACACGATCACGGTCGAACTGCCCGACACGGACTCGGACTGAGCCGCGGACACGACCGCGCCTCCAGTCTGCCGGTTTTTCTTCGTTCCTGGCTACGCATCGTGAGCCGTTATGCTGTCTGTTATCAAGCCTATCGGGACACGAGAGACGGTCGATGTGCCGGAACGAACCGCCGCTGGTGAGCGTCGTCGTGCCGGCGTACGATCGGCCGGCGCTGCTGGCGGAGGCAGTACGGAGCGTCGTCGACCAGACCTACGACCGGATCGAGGTCGTGGTCGTCGACGACGGCTCGACCGCGGACCTACGCGCCGCGCTCGACGACGTGCCGGTCGGGACGCTCTCGGAGTACCAGTCCCATCGCCACCCGTCGAACCGAGGCGCGAACGCGGCCCGGAACACGGGGATCGCCGCGGCGACGGGTGAGTACGTGGCGTTCCTCGACGACGACGACTACTGGGAGGCCGAAAAGGTGGAACGGCAAGTCGCCGCCCTCCGAGACGCCGACGATCGCTGTGCGGTCGCATTTACCGGCCAGCGGCGCGTCGACGAGAACGGGACGACCCTCGGGACCGTCACACCCGTGACCGACGGGGAGTTCCTCGCGAACCTTGCGGCGGGTGCCACGTTCGGCCCCTTCTCCACGGTGATGGTCGAGGCCGAGGTGTTCGAGGAGACCGGGGAACTCGACGAGCGCTTCCCCTGCTGGCAGGACCGCGAGTGGTATTTCCGGCTCGCCGAGCAGTACGACTGGGTCGCGATCCCGGACGCGCTCACGGTCAGGCGGTCGATCGAGGGAGCACAGATCTCCGACGGCTACGAGCGGAAGCGCGATGTCGCCTACCCGCTGTTGGTCGACAAGCACGGGGGGAAGGTGGCCGACCTGGGCCGGTCGTACGAGCGGCGCTTCCTCGCGTCGTTCTCACGTGGACTTGGCCTCACAGCCGCGAAGAACGGGTTTCACCGCGAGAGTCTCGTCCATTTCGGCCGGGCGATCGGATACCACCCGACGGCGGTGGGCACCTACGGATATCTCCTGGCCGTACTCGGCGGCGGGTACACGTTCCGTGCCGCGCGCGTCTGCAGGCGGGCGGCCGGACGGACGGTCGCGAGCCTCCGCCCGGGGACGAGCGACCCGTGACGGCACCGGGAGAAGAGAGCTGAAGCGGTCATAGTCACGTCTATTCGCTTCAACTCCCGGTCTGTTCGGACACGAGTCAGCCCGTAAGCGCGCGGCGGAGCGACGCAACGTCCCGGTCGAGACCGACGTCGAACAGCCGGACACCGACGGCGAGGACGGCAAGATACGCGATGACGCCGATCGTGACCAGCGCGGCCAGCTCAATGAACGGCGAGGCGGGCGCAAGCGTCCGACTCGCAGCGACGACCGTCCCGCCCATCAGGAGGGCGCCGGCGGTCGGGAGCGCGAGCGATCGAAGCAGTCGGTTCGCTGAGGCGTCCACGGTTCGGAGCGCTATGAACAACGCGATCGGGTTCTGGATCACCGCGCTGGCGACGAGCGCGGCCGCCGTCCCGACCGTCCCCCAGGCGACGGTCGCGGGATAGAGTAGCGCCGCGACGATCACGAGCCGAGAGGCCTGCAGGGCGGTGCTGTAGTGGGGCCGGTCGGTCGCCTTGAACAGCGGTCCGACGACGGCGACGAGCGCACGCAGCGCTCCCCAGAGGGCGAGCACGCGCATCGTCTCGACCATCGGGAGCCACTTCGGACCGAAGGCAGCCTGGACGAACACGGGTGCGACCGCCGCGACGCCGACCGCCATGGGGAACGAGAGGTACGCGACGGCCCGGACCGTCCGCAAGAATCCCTCGCGGAGCTCCTCGACATCGTCCTGAACCTTCGAGAACGCCGGGAAGGTAACCTTCGCGATCACGTGACTCACCTCGGTCGCGGGCGCGTTCGAGAACCGGAACGCCATTCCGTACAGCCCGAGGGCCGACGCTCCGAGCAGCCAGCCGACGATCGCGTCGTCCCCCTGGTTCAAGAGCAGCAGTAAGATCCCGGACCCGAAGATCCACTTGCCGTACCCCAGGAGTTCGCGTGCGGCCGCCGGGTCGAACCCGGGCCGAGGGCGGTACGGGTGGAGGAGGTGTGAGGCGACCGTCCGGGCCGCCGACCCCGCGAGGAGCCCGGCAACCAGCGCCCACGCGGTCCCCCACGCAAGGGCTGCGGAGACGGCGACTGCTGCCTGCACGACCGTTCCGCTGACGGAGTACGTGAACTGGCGGTGGAAGGCGAGCTCCTTGCGGAAGTAAATGACGCCGGGGTTCCGGAACCCGCCGACGACCGACGAGAGAGCCA
The DNA here is from genome assembly GCF_040025155.1 of Halobaculum rarum. NCBI lineage: Archaea > Methanobacteriati > Methanobacteriota > Halobacteria > Halobacteriales > Haloferacaceae > Halobaculum > Halobaculum rarum. The sequence goes on from NZ_CP157275.1 coordinate 452,654, forward strand.
AGACCGGGAGGACGGCAGTCAGTTGGGGCTCGCCGACCGTGTCCGCGACGGCCGGGGCTGCCAGCGAGGCGATCCCCCAGAGCGCGAATCCCCGCAGGACAGTAAGGGTCCACGTCGTATCGAGGTAGGCGTCGACATCCGCTTGCTCGTCCTGAATCAGCGCCTCGTCCAACCCGAGCCGGAGTACCTTGCGGAGGACGGCGACCGCCACTAGCCCAAGCCCGACTACGCCGAAGGCCTCGGGGGAGAGCAGCCGGGCGAGCACGACCAGCATCGCCAGCCGGACGAGGCGGTCGGCGGCTGTGAGCGCCGACAGCCAGACCCCTCCCGTGGCGACCCGCTCGCCCAGCGACTCGCCCGGAGCGAAGAGGCGCACGACGAGCCGCGCCCACCGGCGGACCCGTGATCTGGGCGACACGTCGATGTGCTCCCGGCGGGCGCCGAAAGTAACGACAGTCATAACCCGCCTGTCCCGGGGGGTCAAACCGCACTCAACCCGTGTGTCTCTGTCGCACATTCCGCCCGGAGATCGCCCGTCTCGGGAGTTGGCCGAACCGCCAGCGGCGAAAAGGATAGCCGGACGATACTAATGGCCAGCGTCGTCGAATCTCCGGCCGATCGACAGTGATGAGCTCCGAACGGGATGGCGGGCCGACCGTGTCCGTGATCGTTCCCGTCTACAACGATCCCGAGGGCATCGACCGGACCCTGAGCGCGCTGACCGACCAGACGGTCGCCGACGCCGAGTACGAGGTGCTCGCGGTCGACAACGGCTCGACTGACCGGACGAAGGACGTCATCAGGGAATACCGCCAGCGGAACCCGGGGCTCGTGACGCTCGGCGTCGAGGATGATATCCAAGGTTCGTATGCGGCACGAAACGCGGGGATCGAACGGGCGACGGGCGAGGTTATCGCGTTTGTCGACGCGGATATGACGGTCGATCGGAGGTGGCTCGCGTCGGTCCGCGAGGCGATGGCCGACGCGGACTACGCCGGCTTCGACGTGCAGATCGAGGGGACCGTCGAAGACGGTCCGGTCGTGGCGTACAACCACGTGAGGGAGTTCCCGGTGGAACGGTACCTCGAGAACGGCGACTTCGCGCCCACGTGCTGTCTGGCCGTCCGCCGGAGCGTGTTTGAACTGGTCGGGACGTTCGACGCGAGCCTGGAGTCCTCGGGGGACGCGGAGTTCGGGAGACGGGTCGCCGACGCCGGGTTCGACCAGGTCTTCGTGCCGTCGGTCACGATGTATCACCCGCCACGCTCGGCCGCCGGGCTCGTCCGGAAGTACGTCAGGATCGGCCGAGGACTCCATCAACGCCGGCGAGACCACCCCGAACGGTTCGACGACGAAGAAACAGGGGTTGGCCTCGCCGACGTGCTGCCGACGGTTTCGCCGCGGCAACTCGTGGCGTCTGCCCGAGACGTCCAGGCTCGCGCCGGAAGCACCCTCTCGCTCCGTACGCTGGGAGTGTTCTATGTCCTTGAGCAGTTGGTACGGCTGAGTACGCTCGTAGGGCGGCTCGCAGCACGCCTGGAGCGGGATCACCCGGCTGGCGATCGGTCGACGGACGAGTGACCCGTCTCGGGGGCAAGATCCGAGGCAATTTGCGAGTACTATTCGGCTACTCCGTAGTTACCGAACTCAGAACAAAGGTCCACCGACCCTCTCCATCGGCTATGACCCGCCGGAGCAATACCTGTCGAATCGGATTTCGTCACGACCGCCGAGTGGAAGCACAATGATCGGACGACGGCGTACGCTCACGGTCGTGGTCGTCCTACTCGTTGCCGGAGTCGGGGCCTTCTCTCCCGTCACGAGCGCGGACGGCAGCGCTGTCGGGTTCAGCCAGAACGGCGCGTGTTATTCGGCGACACCGTACGGGAATGGATCTGAGACCGTCGTTGACTACTACGACTACCGGTATCAGAACGGCGCGCAGTACAGTTCCTACGGCACCACCGACCTCCAGCAATCGCAGGTGAGTCAGCTGTTCATCTACCGTGGGAGCGATGGACTCAGCCTCGTGTTCCTCCATGACAAGCTGGGCGACGGTGAGCTCGGCGGCACGATCACGTTCGACATCACCGGCCTTCCCGCCGATGGCGTCTGGGCAGAGCGGGACGACTACTACGGCAGCGGGACGGACGACAACTGGGAACTCGGCGAGACTACGGCCCACATCGATTGGGTGTGGGCACCCGGCCGGAGCGACGGCGCGGCGTTCCGCGGCCTCGACAGCGAGGAGCCCTACGAGATCGTCATTCGGCCCGGCTTCAACGAGGACGCTGACAGGTATGCATCGTGGCGCTGGGGCCAAAACGAGACGGAGGCGTGGATCCTCAGAACGAGTACGTCGGACACTGTCGAGCTTTCGATGGACGATCCCGTAACGATCACGCCCTCCTGCGGGCCGGACGCGGTGCTCGACGCGCCGAGCACCGTCGAGATCGGTCACGAGGTCACGCTCGATGCGGGCGGGTCGACCGACGACGAGGGGATCGTCGAGTACCGCTGGGACGTCGACGGCGACGGAGTCACTGACGAGACGACATCGACCGCGACGTACACGCACACGTATCACGCGACGGGAACGGTCGAACCACATGTGACCGTGGTCGACGACGACGGGCAGACGGACACCGCCAGCGTTTCGATCGAGGTCGAAGACACAACGCCCCCAAAGGCTAGTCTCGACGCACCCACCTCTGTGACGGTCGACGACCTCGTGACAGTGTCCGGGGCCGACTCTACCGACAATGTGGAGATCGTCTCCTACGAGTGGTCGTTCGGCGATGGGACGACGGCTACCGGGGCAACGGCAAACCACACCTATGACGAACCGGGAACGTACTCGGTCACGCTGACGGTGACTGACGCCGCCGACAACACCGACTCCGTCACGGAGACGATCACCGTCGAGGAATCGGCATCCGACTCCAAGACGATCGCCGAGGCGGTTGCGAGTACCGGGCCCGGCGACGACACCCAGATCTCGCGACAGGAGGTCCAGAAAGCGATTTTCTGGTGGCAGACTGACCAGGCGGTCCCTGACACGGGCGGCGAGACGATCAACCGACAGACACTCCAGCGACTGATCTACCTCTGGCAGACCGGGGCGACGGTCGACGGATCATAATGGTGATGGGCAGCGGGTCACCTCTCGATTCGGAGGCGATCCGCACCAGCGTGAACACGATCGCGAACCAACTCGGCGAAGGCTTCCTCGAGGCCACGTTTCGCCACACCCAGCACGGCGAGTTCACGGAGAACCGGGGGAGGATTCGAGAGGAGAGAGTGACACTCGCCCCCGAAATCCACCAGGCTGGTGGGTACTTCGACATCCAGTGGTGAGAGAACGGCGCCTACACGTACCACTACCGGGAGAACGGACTCGAGTTCTGGTTCGAACGGGAAGCGTCTACCCAGATCACTGAACATCCGGTTCGCCATTTTCACCCGCCGGATAGTCCACGCGAAAGCCCTACCCTCAACGACCGAGCGGGTCCGTAGACCCCGAGCGAAGTAGGGTAGGGTAGTTTACACCTCAGGCTTCGGCTTCCGCCTCGCCGCTCAACCGGCGCTCCGCTTCGTCGCGGTCCTCCGGGTATCCGATGTCCATCCGCCAGCCGTCCAGCGGGATCGCGTCGATCGTTCGGCCGCTCTCCAACAGTAACCCGACCGCGTCGCTGATCTCGTACTCGCCACGGTCGCTCGGTTGGACGAGGTGGCAGGCATGGAAGATCGCTGGCGTGAACGTGTAGAAGCCGGTCATCACGAGATTCGACGGCGGGTCGTCGGGCTTCTCGACCACGTCGACGATCTCGCCGTACTTGTTCGTGTCACAGACGCCGTAGCGTGAGGCTTCCTCCATCGGAACCTCCTCGACGAGGAACGCGGCGTCCGCGCGGTCCTCGGCCTGTCGGCGGACCACGTCCTGAAGGTTCGCCTCGAAGACGTTGTCGCCGAGGATGAGCATGAAGTCGTCGTCGATGTGCTCCTCGACGGTGAGGAGGGCGTGAGCGAGCCCGTTCTGCTCGCGCTGGTGGGCATACGTGATGGGGACGCCCTCGTATTCGTCGCCGTAGTGCTGGATGATCTTCTCTTTCATGTACCCCACGACGACGATGAGCTCGCTCGCGCCGAGCTCGACGAGATTATCGAAACAGTGCGTGAGGATCGGCGCTCCGTCGACCTCGACCATTCCCTTAGGCTTGTCTTCGGTCAGCGGTCGGAGTCGGGTTCCCTCGCCTGCGGCGAGAACGACTGCTTGCATGGGAGAGGGGTTCGGTTGGCACCGTATATATCTCTCGGCTCGTTGACGCGTGGGGTTCTCGTGACCGGACGAGAACGCTCATGTGAGTCGGTCCACATCCCGTCGATATGCGAATCACCGTCGTCGGTTCCGGTTACGTCGGTACGACGCTGGCTGCCTCGCTGGCGGATCTCGGCCACGAAGTGACCGCGATCGACATCGACGAGGAGATCGTCAAAGCGCTCAACGGCGGCCGTGCACCCATTCACGAGCCCGGACTCGATGACCTCGTCGCCGAGCACGCGGGCGGCCGGCTGCGGGCCACGACATCCTACGACGGCGTTCAAGCAGGCGACGTGACGTTTCTCGCGATCCAGACGCCCTCACGCGAGGACGGAAGCATCGACACGGGGGCGCTGTGTGCGGCCGCCGAGATGACCGGCGAGGCGCTCGCCGGCGGCGACGGTCGCCATCTCGTCGTGGTCAAGAGCACGGTCGCGCCGCCGTCGCTCCCCGAAGTCGCCGACGCCCTCGCGACCGGGCTGGGCGAACCACTCGCCGGCGACGGCGGCGACCGCGTCGCCCTCGGCGCGAACCCGGAGTTCCTTCGGGAGGGGACCGCAGTGTCGGACTTCCGCGAGCCCGACAAGATCGTGTTCGGGACGACCGTCGAGTGGGCTGCTGAATTACTTGCTGACGTGTACGCGCCGCTGCTGGCCGAGCACGACGCACCGGTCGTTCGGACCGACCCGGCGACCGCGATGATGGTCAAGTACGCCAACAACGCCTTCCTCGCCGCGAAGGTGAGCCTGATCAACGACCTCGGCAACATCTGCAAGGCCTTCGGCGTCGACACCTACGAGGTCGCCGAGGCGATCGGTCTCGACGACCGGATCGGCGAGCGCTTCCTTCGAAGCGGGTTGGGATGGGGTGGGTCGTGTTTCCCGAAGGATACGAACGCGCTCATCGCTGCAGCCGAGGCTGCCGGGTACGAGCCGGCGATGCTGAACGCTGCCGTCGAAGTGAACGATCGACAGCCTGAGCGACTCGTCGAGTTGTTGGAAAAGGATGTGAACCTCGACGGCGCCCGGATCGCGGTGTTGGGGCTAGCGTTCAAGCCGGGCACTGACGACGTTCGTAATTCCCGGGCTATCCCCGTGATCCAGGCGTTACAGGAGCGGGGAGCAATCGTCGTCGCCTACGACCCCGTCGCGACAGAGAACATGCGTGAGCGCTTCCCCGACTTGGAGTATGCCGACTCCGCCGCTGGCGCGCTCGCTGGCGCTGACGGTGCTGCTGTCGTTACAGACTGGGACGAGTTCGCCGCGCTCGATTCGGAGTTCGACGCGATGGCGGAGCCTGTGGTGGTCGACGGTCGTCGTGTGATCGAACGTCGGGATGGTCTGAGGTATGAGGGGTTGACGTGGTGAGTATTGACTACTGAATACGCGTGAACGGCTGTAATTGGCGCACTCCTTTCCCGTTTGTGTCCGATTCCCCGCCTTCGGGCGGAGGGAATCTCAATCCTCGTTCGCGTACTGGTAGTTCGGACGAACATCCTCGAGCAGTTCCTCGATGATCTCCCAGAGGATCAGCGAGGGTATCTCGTGTTCGAACCTGACGCCCCACCGGTCCTCGTCATCGGCGACCGCGTACTGGAAGTGTGCCCGTCCGAGATCGGGGTGGTCCTCGTCTTGGTGCCAGCCAGCGTGATATCCTGTGTTCGGGTCAGAGTAGTTGATGCGAAACCAATCGTGTGGCTCTTGTCGATACCACTTGACGGTCAATTCCGGCGAATCCGGGCCTGTTGGTGGATCAAGACGGGTCGGATCAAACGTCGCTCGTAGCCGCCTGGCTTCGAGATCGTCCGGAATATACTCGACCGCGGAAACGTGTGGTAGGCGATCGAGAACATCCCGTTTTAGCTGTGTGTACAGGTTCGCGTTCGGGTCACCACCGGGATGCGGGACCGACATCCGCTAGCTGCTGGCCTCAGCGGGATTGTTCGTCGGGGCGAGGAAGTCCCATTCGCGGACGGCGAACCCGACGATCTCGATGCGCCGCTGAAGGTGCTCCCACTCACGTGCGATCTCACGGCGGCGGTCCTCCTCGCCGGCGTCGAGGGACTCATCGGCGAGTGTCCCGCGAAGCTGGTTCGGTGACTCGACACTGAACTCGTCCCCCCACTCGCGGATCTGCCGCTTCATGTCGGCGATGCTGTCCGTGAGCTCCTCGACAGTGTGCCCGCTGTCTCGAAGGCGCATCGCCTCCTGCATCGCCTGGCGACGATAGTCCGGGTAGTACGTGGTGTGCGTACCGTCGTCATCTCGGTGAAGAATACCGTCTTCGACGAGGCGTTCGAGGACGCGCGTGGTCGGCTCGTGTGACCAGCCCGCTTCCGAGGCGATCCAGTTGGCCGTCCGCGGCTCCGAGAGCTGCCGGGCGACCATCCGCACACGGTCTTCACCCGTAGTCTGTTGATCCCGGAGCCCGGTATCCTCACCCATGGCTTCATCTTTACGCTCTGTCTTCATATAGATTGAGTCGAGTAATTCTATACCGAACTCCGATCAGGCGGCACGTCATGACCGCTAGCGGGCTCCGACTGGTGGCGGACCGGCCTGTTCACCACGTACCGTCGACGGCCGCTCGGTAGGCGGCGAGCGCGTCGTCGGCGACGCGGTCCACCCGTATCGGGCGGCTCGTTCTGTGGGCTCCGCCAGCGGGCGTTCGCCGTCGATGGCGCGTGCGAGAGTGTCCGTGAGATCGTCGATGCTCGCCTCGGTGAGCACGCCCGCGTCGGCGATGGCCTCGTCGGCCGCGGAGTACGCCGACCTCCTCCTGATCGACGAAGCCGACGGGTGACGGGTCGGTATCATCCAACCAGTCCGAGAGATCTGACGGCGCTTGTCGGACCGATGAACGCGGCCGCGCGTTCGACACGCCACGCGGCCGATCTCGGCGTCGGTTCGCCGAATCGGTTATGTCCGCTTGACCCTTACCCACGGTGAATGATCGCAGTTCGATGGACCGTCGCCTCCGACGGTCCGGAGGGTGAGTGAGTCCGCCGCCGTGGGGTCACGACTCCGAGGACGCGCTTGAGTTCTCCGTCGAGGGGGACCCGTTGCGCGACCTGTTCGCGCGATACGCGGGCGCCGACCTGCCGCTGTTCGTCGTGGGCGTGCTCACGAGCATCCTCGGCCGGGTCGCCAGTCTGGCGCCCCCACTGGTGCTCGGCGTCGCCATCGACGCGACGTTCAACGACGACGTCGCGTACACGCTGCCGTTCGTTCCTGCGGAGTTCCTCCCGACGACGCAGGCCGCCGAGGTGTGGGTGTCCGTCGGTATCATCGTCGCGGCGCTGGCGGCCTCGGTCGTCCTCACGTGGACGAACGGGGCGGCGCTGTCGCTGTTCTCCAACCGGATCCAGCACCGCATCCGCGTCGACAGCTACGAGGCGATGCAGCGCCTCGACATGGCGTTCTTCGACGACAAACAGACCGGGCAGGTGCTCGCCATCCTCAACGACGACGTGCGCAACCTCCGGATGTTCCTTGGGACGACCGTCTCGTCGGCGCTGCAACTCGTTGCGACCGTGATCGGCATCGCGGTCATCCTGTTCAGCCTGAACTGGCAGTTGGCGCTCGTCACACTGGTGTTCGTCCCCGCGCTTGGCGTGTTCACCCTCTGGTTCATGCGTTCGATCCGCCCCCGATATCGCGCGCTGCGGGCGTCCGTCGGCGACCTCAACACGCGCTTGGAGAACAACCTCTCCGGGATGGAGGTGATCAAGACCGCCAACGCGGAGGCCCATGAGACGGACCGCATTCACGAGAGCTCGTGGCAGTACTATCTGCGGACGTGGGCCGTCGCCAAACTCGAGTATCTCTATCAGCCGTCGATGGACCTGCTCGCGGGGCTCGCGTTCGCGGCGACGTTCCTGATCGGCGGGCTGTGGCTCGTCGGCGCTGCGCCGGAGCCGCTGTCGGGCACGCTGCGCGTCGGCGAGTTCGTCACGTTTCTGTTCATGACCCAGCGATTCGTCGACCCGCTCTCAGGCGTCGGCCGGATCGTCAACAGCTACGAGAACGCACGCGCCAGCGCCGAGCGCGTCGTCGGCCTCGTCGCACAGCCGGTCACCGTCACCGATCGCGAGGACGCCATCGTTCGTGACCGCCTCGAGGGCGCCGTCGAGTACGACGACGTGACGTTCTCGTATCTTCCCGACCGACCCGTGATCCGTGATTTCTCCTTCGCCGCCGAGCCCGGTGACACCGTCGCGTTCGTCGGCCCGACCGGCGCGGGGAAGTCGACGGCCGCGAAGCTGCTCCTCCGGCTCTACGACGTCGATTCCGGGGAGGTTCACGTCGACGGCGTCGACGTACGCGATCTCTCGCTGGATAGTCTCCGGTCCAACATCGGCTACGTCAGCCAGGACGTCTTCCTGTTCGACGGCACCGTCGCTGAGAACGTCCGATACGGCTCCTTCGATGCGACCGACGAGGAACTCGAGGACGCCGTTCGACTCGCGGAGGCACACGAGTTCGTCGTCGACCTACCGGACGGGTACGACACGCGTGTCGGCGAGCGCGGCGTGAAGCTCTCCGGGGGACAGCGCCAGCGACTCGCCATCGCCAGGGCGATGCTGCAAGACCCCGCGATCCTCGTGCTCGATGAGGCGACCAGCGCCGTCGACACCGAGACGGAGGCGCTCATCCAACGCGGACTCGCCCGGCTCACCGCCGACCGGACGACGCTGGTGATCGCCCACCGGCTCTCGACGGTCAAGACGGCGGATCTCATCCTCGTCGTCGACGACGGTCGGATCGTAGAGCGCGGGACACACGAGGAGTTACTGGCGGTCGGTGGGCGGTATGCCGCGCTGTGGGGCGGGCAGACTGAGGGTTCGGTCGGTTCGTTCTTGGGAGGCGAGTGAACGTCGGAGATCGGGTGGGGCCGTGCACGAGACGACTGCGGGCTGTTCCTCAGGCTGGTTTCGTGTTCGTGATAACAGAGACACTCGTGTGACACCCGGGTCATATCGACGAGGTGTCGGTAGATGTCGCGGCGAGCCGGTACATTTCCTCGACCTGTTCTTTCGTAGCGATACCAAGCCTGTACTCGGTCTTCGTTCGGGTTCGGTTCCACAGCTCGGCGAGGTCGCCCCCGCGCGCGTCACCGGACACACGATCCCAATCGTCGCGTTGGGTATTCTCGATTCGATCGGAGAGATCGCTGTGAACTACCCCACCCTACCGCTCGCCTGACGGCTCGCACTTGAGGGTGGGGTAGCTCACGGAATCCTGGTTGTCATTGCCCTCAGGTCTTCAACATCCCACCATTCAACGCTCTGTTCTCCCGTCAGGAGTAACTTGATATGTGAAGCTGCCATCCCGTTCTCGTATCGCCTGCGTTCCTCCTCTTCGCTCTCGTATGCTCGTTTCAGAACCCACACCTTCTGGCGGTACTCCGGTGCGAACAGCAGGCCCAGCTCCCAGACGTAGCCGCCGTCGAAATCTTCGATCACTGCGACAATGTGTGTCGCCTCCCCACAGAGAATATCGAAGACTCGTCCCCATAAACGGATATCGTCCGGGGTGAGGCCGAACTCTTCCAGTCGGGTAGCAATAGCCGGGGGATCACCACGCTCGTCGAGTAGATCGTAGACGATCATCCGGCGCTCGGCTGCCGCTGAATCCCCACCCGCCCCGACGACAAGGTATCGGCGGTCGAACCGCTTGATTCGATTCAGCCGGTCACCGTTGAGTAGGTCCTTGATCCGCTGATGCTCGGTCGGCGTCAGACTGATACTCTCAATCCCGTTCATGAGCTCGTCTTCATCCGGGATCTGTGATCCCTCACCCTCGTCTTCGTCCCCCGATCTACCGCCACTATCCATAGTTGTCCAGTGGTTTGTTCACCACTTTAATTGCGCTATCACTGTTCAATCAGTTGTGGAACTAGTTGTGATACTAACCTCACTTAGATACAAGTGTTTATGCCGGTGGGGAACATATCTGCTTCTATGAGCCACGTCCCACCGCAGGCTGACGATCCCCCTACTGAGGATCGCGAGGAGTTCAATACCTGGAGGGCACTCCAGAAAGCCACTGATAAGAAGCGGGCCGATATCCTCGCGGACATTATCGGCCATCCGAACGGACTCCCGACCGTGGAGGAACTGGACTATATGAATCCCCCGCTGAGTGACGACGCTATCCGTCGGCATCTGAAGACGCTACTGGATGTAGGGGTTGTTGAGGAAGTGGAACTAGAGGTGGGGAACCGTGTCAGAGGCTACCCCTTCAAGTTCTACCGACTCACTGAGCCCGCTCGCAAACTGTTCGACAAGAACGGTCTGTTCCCGGAAAACGCCTGGAAACGACAGTACCAATCGGTCGAGAAGACGGACCGCATCCGCGAGATCGAGGAGATGCCGCGCCCGGATGTGCCCTCCTCCCGCGCCTGAAGACCTGTCTCGTACGTCCCAAGACACTCGCCGTGGCATTCGTGAACTGCGGCTGGTGACCCGAACTGATATTCCGTCTGCCCGGGGTACTAGCGTCTATGGCGAGTACCAGCGACGCCGGCGCGGACGGCGCTACCCGGGAGATTCGACTCGTCGAAAATCCCGATGGGCAGTGGACCGCCCGGGACCAGACAGTCGGTGTGACCGCACAAGGCGACGCCGCACTCGACGCTCTGGACGATGTCGTGGCTGCCGTGCGCGGCAAGGGCGGGCACGAACCCACCGAGGAGGAAATTCGCGCGCTCGGCGTCGATCCCGAGGTCGCGCGCTCTCAAGACGGCGAACTGCCGGACGTCCTGCAGTAACGCGGCGATGGTCACGCACGACTTCTCCGGTGAACGGTCATTTCCGACCGCGACGCCGGGGAAAGTCGAGACAAATACGGGAAAGACCTTTCCATAGCGTGAACGTACACTTGGCTATGGCAACGAACACCGACGACCGCGGGCGGATTTACCTCCCGAAGGACGTCCGCGAACGGTTCGGCGACCAGTATCGGATCGTCGAGCTCCCGACCCACGTCGCGCTGTTTCCCATCGCCGACGATCCCCTCGCTGCCGTCGAGGACGCCATCGGCGACCGCCTGGACGGGACGCCGTCGGATGAGGCGAAAGCCGAAGCGCGGCGGAAGGCTCGCGAGGAGATCACGGCCGAACGCGGGGAGATCGACGCCGCAGGCGGGGCACAGTAACCCCGGATGTACGTCGAAAGCGATTTTTTGTTTGCCCTCGCGAAACCATCCGATTGGTTAAAAGCGGACGCCGAGGTGGCGCTTGACGAATACGACATCCACACATCGATCGCGACCTACACCGAGTTTCTCGTCTACTTCTACGACGAGGCGGCCGGGGAGTACACGCTCCCAGTCACGGAAGTGATCCCGAATCTCCTGGAGCTCGTCCCCGTCCGCCCAGACGAGCATGAGGACGCGCTCCTCGCAGCGGCGGCGTTCATCGACGAGGAGGAGCTTACACCGTTTGACGCTGTCCACGCCGGGATCGCCCACATCGAAGGCGAGGCCGTCCTTTCGACAGACCGGGCGTACGATTCGGTCGGTGTCGAGCGTGTCCCGCTCGACGAGGTCGCCGGCGAGTAACCGGTGGGGCACGGCACAGTTGCGCCGAGTGATCGATAGGTCCGAGACACCAATCCGTCACAGTCGTGAATCGTCGTCCAAACAATCACTCCGTGTTCCGGTCGACCGTGAGGGTGGCGGCCTCGCGCTGAACGAAGTCTTCAACGCGGGCAAGAACGTCGCTCACAGCCTTCACAAGAGACTCCACTCAAGGCAAAACTCATTCAGGTGAGGCGCACCCGGTCTGTGTGAGCCACTGGATAGGATGGTGGCCTGAACGGCGATTTCACGTCGCCGTCACGTCGACAGGCGTTCTCCAGTCAGTCCTGTGCGTTGGTAACCCACGACTGAAGTCGTGGGCTTCCGCCTTGCCACTCTGTGAGTGTCAGGATCAACAATGCCTGCTCAGTAGAATGAGCGCGAGCCCGTCGACCGCGAGTATCACCGACAGTGCGAGCGTCCCAAGCAGGGGCGTGGATACTGAGCCAAGAAGCAAGCCGACGCCGACGATTGTACCGATCAGGAGCGAAAGCGCTCCGAACACCAGCATCATAATGCTCCCCGTATCGAGGAGGAGCAGGTCGCTTCGGTTCTGGAAGCCAGCCATAGTGACCGATGTGGTGAATGCCCACAAATATCCTCTCCTCGAATTCTCAGCGTTGATGCTCTCGTGGTCCTCTTTGCGAATTCGTTTGCTGAGGATCGTCCGTTCATCGGTGCCGACGTTTACGCCGGGCATTCAGGCTCGTCTGGATCCCGATTTTCACGCTATTTCTTCGGACGACCCCGAACGTTCGCTGCCCGGTCGAAACGGAGTCGCCTGTGACCCACATGCGAACGGGCTCGTCGTCATGGTGGACTGCCCCAAGTAGTAACCCCCGCGGCACCGCGGGAGCGACGCGATTCTCCGCGGTCTGGTTGTTGCTTCGGCCCATGAGGACCCGGCAAACATCCCGAGTCCGTGCCACGACGGCGTGTGGGGTTGGCGTCAATGACGAGGTACCGGCGATATACTCAAGAGATACACACTCGTAGTTCCGCTGGAACCCAGCCCCCAATGACCGATTACGACGACCTCTTCGAGACGACCGCCCCCGACAACACCCTCTTTATCGACAAGCGGGCGCTCGACCCGCTGGCCGGGCCCGCGGAGATCGTCGCCCGTGACGCCCAGCAATCGAAGCTGGCACGCCTCCTCAACGGCGTGCACGAGGGGTATCTCCCGACGACGGTGTCGATCTACGGCCCGCCCGGGACGGGCAAGACGCTGACCACCCGCCGGGTGTGTCGGGAGTTCGCCGCCCGGAGCGACGTCGTCGCCGTCGAGTACGTCAATCTGAAGGAGTGCCGCACGCTATTCAGTGCCGCCAACGAGATCCTCTTCGAGCTCGCTGGGGAGAAGAAAGGCGCCTACGAGGGGATCGACGGGGTCTTCGAGGGGATTTGGGACGCCTTAGAGGCGTATCCCGAGTGGCCGATCCTCATCCTCGATGAGATCGACCACCTCACCCAGGACTCGAACTACGACCCCAACGACTTCTTCTATCGGTTGTTGCGTGGCGAGGGGAAGCTCAAGCGGGGGCTCAACCTCTCGGTGATTATGATCAGTAACGAGTTGTTGGAGGTGGACTTGCGGTTGGACAGTCGGGTCCAAAGCGCCATGGACGGCGAGGAGGTGTACTTCCCGCCGTATGGGATGGTGGATCTGGAGGCGATCGTCACACCGCAACTCGACCAGGCGTTCGTCGACGGGGCGATACCTGAAGAAGTACGTGAGTATGGCGTGCGGGAGGCGGCGCGGCGCTGGGGCGATGCCCGCAAGGCGCTACGGCTGTTTCGCCAGGCTGGGGAGACGGCGACTGAGCGTGAACTCGACCAGGTGACGCGAGAGTGTGTGGAGGTGAACTTGGAGGCGACTGAGCAGGCGGCGGTGACCGAGAAATTACTTGGCTTACCGTTGAATCACTTCCTGGTGTTGGTCGGGATCACGGGCTGGGATCGAGGTGGCGCGATCAAACAACCGGTGCGGACAAACGAGGTCGTAGAGGCGCTTGCCGACCCCGACGCGCCACAGAGTACGCAGTTGGGGGAGCGGGCGGTACGCAACATCCTGACCGAGTTAGAGACGATGGGCCTCGTGGAGACATGGATCAACTCCCGTGGCCGAGAGGGGCGCATCAAACAGATCAAGACGACATTCGCACCGCAGTGGGTGCGGGCGGCGATTCCATTGTATTTTGACGCGACCGTTCACACCGACCCCATGGCACTGTCCACCGACGTCACGGAGTGACCGTCGCGCGAGTGGGTGGTCGGTGGGGAAGAAAAACGGACGGTTCGGTTGGCATAGCCCCGACAGCGGCTGTCTTAGCCCTTTGTTCGCGTCGGGGCGTGGTCGACAAGCGGGCTGGCGACAGGGTGTCCCGTGCCTCTTAGGTGCATCATAGTATCCACATGTCCGGTTGTGACCATTGAGGTATATCGCTTGGAAGCCTTGATTCAATGACACTCTATGGCAACTGAACGAGAAGAAGTTATCGAGATTAGTGTCGAGAACATTCGCGCGCTCAACGAGCGGATTAAGGCGGCCCGTGCCGACGGGCTCACACCCGACAACGAGCCGCTGCAGCTGCAGCGGATCCGAACACTCTCACAACTCATCCGACAGCACCGGCTGTTGACCCAAGCGACTGGCGACGATGCGGAGGACACGCGGCTCGATAACTGGCGCAGATTTATCACTGGGGACTACGATCGGGAGGCGGTGGACGATGAGGAGTGACGCTCCGAGCACCCACTTCCACACACGGTGCCTGTAAGAGCAGGTGTGCGATGTTTTCTCCCGACGGCCACCGTGCTCGGCCGGCTATGCGTGACGGCTGATCGTGGACTGCAAGGGAGTGTGAGCACCCCGGTCGGGAGAGGCACGTGGTGCAGACGGGACGGACTGTACGGGGTGCAGCTTCGCCATCGCACGACGGTGCTGGTGCAGTGATCGCGTCGTTCACGTACACGTGGAACTTGCTCATCGTGTGGCTGTTGTGCCCGTTTCGCAGGTAGTGGTTAGGCCTCGCGCGGATCTTCGATAAGTTCGTAGAGGCCGCCGCCGAGCTGGGCTACATAGCCGTGTTCGACAAGTCGAACAAGTCTGTTTCTAATATTCCCCTTAGAGTATCCCGTTTCCTGAGCGATATATGCTGCTGTGCATCTGCCCTCATTAAGGCAGTCGAGAATCACTTGGTCGGATGGATTGAGCTGTTCTGAATCTAGCGCCACTATTGAGGTTATGGTCGTGAGCCGACCAAAAATATGATCTATGGAGCGGCTGTGAAAATACGCGTATTAGATAAACGATTCGTAATATCTAACTCCTTGTAGCCTCATAGGTAAGATCGAGAGCGCGGTCTATCGGTCATGAAATGGCCGGGTGTTGGAGCACCCGACCGCGCTTCTCGGAGTGAGAAGCAATGCACACTACGAACGGTACCCTAGAAGAAGATACCGCCAGCCTGACCGGTTGCACCACCGAGTGGTGTCCCGGTCCAACGAGCACGGAGCTTCCCTGTTTCGTGTGCTTCAATCCCGATCGTGACTACGTGCTCCCAGCGCCTGCCAATACTACCGCCGAAGAGCGGGCAGACTTCACGCGATGAACGACGACTACGTCCATCCGTGGGACCAGCCTGAGGCGGAGGGAACGCATCGAACGGTACAGACGACGCTTCACCAAACGCTCACCGGCCTGCCGGTCGGCTTAGCTACCCTGGACGTGATCTGTAGCGCGTGTAAGCGAGCGATACAGGAGGGCGACCACCTCTGGGTGTATGCGTATCGGGCGGCCGACGACCCGGAGTGGCTACTCACGCGTTGTTATTGTGAGGCGTGTGCAGTCGACGAGATCGAGACGCCGACGTTGGGGACGAGTGAGACGCTTGTCGAGGCCCGCCTCGATGTGGTAGCGATCACGAGCGAACAACGCCACCACCTGTGTCTGGGTGCGGTGGACGTCCGCGCATTCAGTCCGCTGACGGAGGGGGCGCGGCCGTGATGGAGGATCCGGAGACACCAGACTCGCTTCGAGCACGGGTTGACGCGCTCGAACGCCAGCTTGCAGCCATGCAGGCGGCGCTTGAGACCGCCACGAATCGCGATCTCCCGCTCCTGAAAGGGACCATCCGGTCACTGGTGGCAACTGACGTCGAGACGATCGACGAGTTCCCCATGGTTGGTGCGGCGTTCGGCGAGCGCGTCACAGCCCATGGGAACCGCCTCGATCAGCTTGAAGCACGGGTGGACCTCGTCACTCGCCAGTCGGACACGTCGACGAAAGCCGAGAAGATCGCGGCTGTCCTCACATTCGCACAAAACAAAGCCGACCGGACCGGGAAGGTGGCAGTGACGCCGGCAGAGATCCGTGGTTGTACCGGCGTGTCGCGTCGATACGCCTACGACCTCGTTGAGGCGATCGCTGCCGATGTCGATGGGGTCCGGATTCGCGAGAGTCGCCAGGTCAAAACTGGCAGTGGGACAAAGCGCAAACAGAAGGCGCTGCTGGTCGACTGTGAAGCAGTTCACGGGTTGGATGATGCTGTGAACTCCTTCACCACAGCGAACGGGGGTGATGGGGAGGTCTAGGCCACCAAGTCAGCAGGGAGTCGCTCGTGGTGGCTCCCGTTGGCGTTCGATTCAGATCGGTAGAACGAGAATGAATGTGTTCGAGAGTGGCGGGCATGGCATTCTCTCCGTGAAACTGTGTGCTAGTATCTGAGTGACTCGTCGGCCACGGACCCGGAATCGTGTGGTGAACGAGTTCATTCCGTGGTCGCTGTCGTGGTACGTCGACGATCAATCACCAAGACTCCGACCGCAATGGTACCAGTCACGATCGCCGGCCATATATCGGTACTCAGGTAGAGCCCAGGCGTTGGTGGCGCATACGCGGTGAGCGGCCACAGGAGTGGGTACGAATGGCCATATGCCTTAATCAGGAACGCGTCCGCGATGAGATGGGTAACGGCACCGAGTGACAGAAGCATGAATACACGAATGCGCTCTGTCGATTGAACGACAACGACTCCGATCAGGACGCCGACTAACGCCCCACCAGCAGTATGGACGCCGAACCAGCTGAAGGGAATGTTCAACAAAGCGGCCACACGGTCGCTCGGAATGAGGAGGTCGATCTTCGCGATATCGGGAATGAATGCCCCCGCCATACTCACAGTCACGTAGCGTGACGTAATCCAGTCGTAACGCCATGAAAGAACCAAGCCCCCCGTATACGCGAGGAACGCGTGGGTGAGCAGGTCAGGCATCCGTATTGTCCTCCTCGCTGGTCGGGAGTCGAGATGTTAGAGCGGTTCGTATGGTGAGCGGTGTTGAACGGGGAACGACACGAACGTGTCGCCAGTCAAGACGCCACTGTCGGAGTATGCGGAGGAGGACCCACAGACCAGCGATGAAAGAGATCACATACATATACAGGTAGTTGCCGGCCGGGACGACGACCGTATTGATCGCACGGACAGTCCCCCTGTCGGTGAGCGTGCCGTACACCTGCATCGTTGCCCCCCGGGAAGGGGGTGGTGTAACGTCAGTCACAGTAAATCGAGATGAAGTACGAACAAATTGGCCCGCTTGAACGTGTGTGTATTCGTCTTGGATGACCACTGGGTCTGTTTGGACGACAGTTCCGGACACAACGACGTGCTCACCGAGATAGTCGTCCGTGTGTTGGACAACGTCCTCAGCGCCGGGATAGCGGCCCGCCTGAGGCTGTGGCGTGAGCATCCCATAGCCGACGAATGCAACGAATAGCATTAGCAAAAGTACGCCAAGCGTAACAATACGAGAGGTTCGCGATTCAAGCATCAATTCGTATCCAGTCTACTCCCGAACGGATAATAAATACCTCCGTGGGCACCGTTAGGCTTGGCGTTCAAGCCGGGAACTGACGACGTTCGTAATTCTCGGGAGATCTCCGTGATCGAGGCGTTGCAGGAGCGAGGTGCGACCATCGTCGCCTATGACCCCGTCGCGACAGAGATAATGCGTGAGCACTTCCCCGACTTGGAGTATGCCGACTCCGCTGCTGGCGCGCTCGCCGGCGCTGATGGTGCCGCTGTGGTTACTGACTGGGATGAGTTCGCCGCGCTCGATTCGGAGTTCGACGCGATGGCGAATTCTGTGGTGGTCGACGGTCGTCGTGTGATCGAGCGTCGAGACGGGCTGACGTATGAGGGGTTGACGTGGTAATCTGAGATGGGTACGGGTTTATCGACGGTCTATCGATAGCGGGGTGATCGACTCGATACTATCGGCTAGATTGAACAAGCTTCGCCTGTCCGACGATACTACCATCAGCGCATGCGGGCCCAGACGGTGGCCACCCAGATGTACAGACACAGCGGTCGAATTCAACTGGTGAGTTTGGCCTGTGGAGGCGCGCTACATTCGTGATTCTCGGTACCACTCGATCGTGTGCTCAAGCCCTTCCCGGAGCGAAACTGTCGGCTCGACCTCGAGTTGATCACGCATCCGTGTGATGTCCGCTTTCGAGTGGTCGATATCGCCCGAGCGGACGTCCGTATGAACGATGTCAGAACGAGTGTCCGTTATCTCTTGGATCTCCTCGGCTAACTCGCGGATCGAGGTCGATTCGCCGGTACCGACGTTGTAGGGGTTCCCAACCAGGTCCGTTGTCGCAGCCGCACAGTTCGCCCGGACAACGTCGTCAACGTAGACGAAATCGTGTGTCTGCTCACCATCCCCGTGAACGGAGATGTCTTCACCGGAGAGCGCCTGTTCAATGAAGACGCTGATGACGCCGCTGTAGTCGCCCGCGACCTGCCCGGGTCCATAGACATTGAAATAGCGGAGCGGGATGGCCTCCAGCCCGTACAGCTCGGAATATAACCGCGCGTAGTGGTCGATCGTGAGTTTGTCGAGCCCGTACGGTGAGGTGGGCTCTTTCGGGTGTGTCTCAGAGGTCGGGATGGACTCGAGATGACCGTAAATCGCCGCACTGGACGCCCAGACGACTCGCACGTCATTGGCGCGAGCAGCCTCAAGCAACCCGAGCGTCACCTGTGTGTTGATCTCGTGGCTGTCAGTCGGATCTTCGACAGAGCGCTGGACGCTCACAAGGGGGGGGCTTCGTGAAAGACAATATCCTGCAGTGCATCTGCTAGTCTGTGCTGAATCAGATACATTCGTTAGCAATCGTCGTTAATTCACAATACGGCCAGACAAAGCATTCTATAGAATTAATTACATATATGTTCTGAAATAATATAGAATATGAAGAACTAGCATCCAGATTGATCGACGTTTGGGTACTGAATCGCCGCCATCGGCTCCGCGCGTGAGACTATGGAACTTGTCCAGAGCGGGATCGACACCGAGCAGATCCGAGCCGCCCCACTTCCCGACCACGGCTACGACGTGCTCTTCACGGGCCGGCTGATCGCTCACGAACGCGACCGTCGACGATCTCGCGGACGTCCTTTCACGTACTCTCGACGGCGAACGTCCGCCCACGGGTCCCGTCGAACGAGCCGCCCGGTACGACTGGGACCGCGTCACGGACGACGCGCTCGCCGCCTACCAAGCGGCCGTCGACGGCGAGTGGTGAGTGGACTGTCTGCTGTTCTCCGAGGATAGAATTCCGGTGTTCACATCGATCAGCTGTGACCGGTTGTACGCCGTTCCAGGATTTGTACAGTTCCGGTTGTTCGTGAGGAACTCGCGAACAGTGTTGAGTTTCCATGGGTGACCGTCTTCGACCGTAATGCCGCCGACCACGCTGAGATGGGATCGCCGACGAGAGTCTGATCTGGGACACTGACGAACAGGTACTCCGGCGCGTTCAAGAGCAGAACCGGGGTGGGACCAGTCGTTTGTCGTACCCGTTCTGTTCACTGCATCTACGGGTTTCACGTGATCAGCCGGACCTTTGAACGCACATCACAGATGCCTAGATCGCTAAAATCGCTCAGAATCTCCGAAAGTGAGTATAGAACAATGCAGAGAAGAATCAGAGGTCGCTGAAACAGCCAACCGGTCTTCTCAGGCACTCGAGAGGATACCGACGAAGAAGCTCCCGAACACCGCCTGAATCCCCACCACGATGGCGGTAAACGCGATCAAGCTCACTCCGATCGCGGGGGGAGTTTGATAGCCAGAGACGATCCAGTCCAACACGGTCCCAGCGGCGATTCCCGCGCCAGCTGTGAACACGATCAGCCCTGAAGCGACGCCAATTTCCAGCGTAAACTGATTCGTCATGTATTCGGTTATCGGGTCACGCGGCCGGCGGATCGGATCGCTCGCGATCGTCGCGTAAATCCCGAAACTCGCGATCTGGACGCCCGAGATTATGAGCAGACTCCCAGCTAGCAACGTCCGGACGCCAAACGCCGCACCGTTGAATTCGACACCGCTGACGGCGAGGCCCATGCACAGAGCACCGACGACGCCGAGGACGATACCCGGTACCGAAAACAGGTACCCCGGCGCGTTCTCAAGCATGAACCGGACGTGGCGCCAGCCGTCGGAGAAGCTGTCGAGCGTCTCTTCGCCCTCCCGCTCGTGATAGACGATCGGCCGCTCGGCGATCTCGAGGTCTTTCGCCCCCGCTTCCATGATCATCTCGGAGGCGAACTCCATGCCAGTCGTGTCACAGTCCATCCGGTCCCACGCCTCCCGGGAGAACACTCGCATCCCCGAGTGGGCGTCCGAGACGCCGGCACCGTAAAACGCGTTCAAGAACGCGGTGAGCAACG
Source organism: Halobaculum rarum (assembly GCF_040025155.1). Classification (NCBI taxonomy): domain Archaea; kingdom Methanobacteriati; phylum Methanobacteriota; class Halobacteria; order Halobacteriales; family Haloferacaceae; genus Halobaculum; species Halobaculum rarum. The sequence goes on from NZ_CP157275.1 coordinate 473,299, forward strand.
GATTGCCGATGTACTGATGCAGCGTTGGCATCGACCCCGAGCGGATCTCGCCGTTGAGGCGCGAGCCCATCGCCATATCCGCGTCGCCTGACTCCACGAGTTCGATGAGCTTCGGGAGGTCCTCGAAGTCGTAGGTGGTGTCGGCGTCGCCCATGGCTATGTAGTCGCCGCGAGTGCGTGCGAACGCATAGCGGTAGGCGTAGCCGTATCCCGGCTGGTCGGGTGTGACGACGATCGCACCCATCTCCTCAGCGATCTCCGGTGTGCGGTCCGTCGAGCTGTCGGAGACGATGATCTCCGCGTACACTTGGAGCTCTTCTACTGCTGTCCGAATGCGCTCGATACACTCGGCGATCCCCTCTTCTTCGTTGAGCGTCGGCATCACGACGCTCAACGTGGGTCGGATTTCGCTGTCGGACCCGACGATCAACTCCGCTGCTGGCTGTTCGTGCTGTATCTCGGAAGCATCCGGTTCCGTATCGGTTGCCCCGATTCCCCCAGGTTGATTGAGTGACTCTCCTGACATAGTTGCTCCTTACGGACTGTTGATGACGCGCTCCCCGCACTCGACGCAGACGTACGCGTCGTCGACCGTCTCGGTCGCCGGTGCATTACAGTCGATGCACTTCACCCGAGAACTCCGCGCTGGCCGAGGATAACGTCCCATACTATCTTCATAGAGACGGGATAGAAAAGTGTGTCTTTGTCTTCAAGTCCCACGTCCCAAAGCTTCACAAAAATATACGATGTTCTATCTTGAGACACAACAAGCACCTACTGAACCCGTAGTACCCTCCTCAAATCCACTGTGTTGACCCTTCTACGGGATCTCATGAGTTTGTCGGTCAGTTGTACACGCGAGGCGGACTGCCTTATCACTCAAGGTTAGAGGCTCCCATCTGAGCGCGGCGAGGTTCTCGATCGACAGACGCATCTTGGGGACGTCGACCGTCCAGCCCCGGTCGCCACCAGTGTACTCATACGTCGAGTCCACTCCCAATTCATCGCCAACGATATCCGCGGGGCGATTCACTGAGGTGGTCGTTCGTGAGCCGAGATGGTACGTGTTCAAGTTCCTCAAAATGGCTCTCGACTCACTACGGCAGGCGTGAGCTCGAGTGAGGGACGGAATAAATCTTGTCTACACGTAATAATCCGTCAAGCCACACAGTCAGTCAATTCTGGTTCTTTCTGGTGGCGTACAAGACGGTGAACATACCCCGGGGTCAAGCCTCGGGGCACTCTGCCTTGAGTTCTGTAGAGAAGCCGACTCGAAGTCACAACCGATTTGCGTCTGCCGTAGCTTCCATCCGCTATGCAGACCGTCATTCTCGCCGCCGGGCAGGGGACCCGGATGCGGCCACTCACTGACCGGCGTCCAAAACCCATGCTTCCGGTTGCGGAAACACCACTCGTCGCCCACACCGCGGAGGCGGCGGTCGCGGCCGGCGCTTCGCGTCTCGTGATCGTCGTCGGCTACGAATCAGAAGCTGTGCGCACCTACTTCGGCGACGAGTTCGCGGGCGTCCCCGTCGAGTTCGCCGAACAGCCTGACCAGCGCGGTACCGCCGATGCCGTCCGCAAGGGCGCATCACGACTTGAGGACGGTCCCTTCGCCGTGCTCAACGGCGACGCGCTGTACGACCACGCATCGCTGAGGACGCTGTACGACTCCGCGCCCGCCGTCGGATCGTATCGAGTCGATAATCCGAGCGCCTATGGCGTCCTCCACACGGAGGAGTCGGGCGACGAGACACGCGTGACCGGCGTAACAGAGAAACCGCAAAAGCCGCCGTCCGACCTGATCAACACGGGCGCGTACGTGTTCCCCGCAGCGGCGCACGATTGGCTCGATGTCGGCGAAAGCGAACGCGGCGAACTCGAACTCACCGATGTGCTTGAACGCACGTGTACAGAAACCCACGTCACGGCAGTTCCGTTCGACCGCTGGCTCGATGTTGGACGTCCGTGGGAACTACTCGAAGCGAACGAGTGGAAACTCGACGAACTGGAGCGTCGGATCGACGGCGACGTCCACGAGGATGCCGACCTTCGCGGCGCGGTCGTCGTCGAGGAGGGCGCGGAAGTCGATGCGGGCGTCGTGATCGAAGGCCCTGCGTTGATCCGATCGGGCGCGAGTGTCGGTCCGAACGCGTACGTGCGCGGGCGTACGCTCCTCGGGCGTGATGCGAAAGTCGGCCACAGCGTCGAGATCAAAAACAGCGTGCTGATGGAGGGGGCCACGGTGGGGCACCTCTCGTACGTCGGGGACAGCATCCTTGGACGAGATGTGAACTTCGGGGCGGGGACGACCGTCGCGAATCTTCGCCACGACGATTCGGCTGTACAGTCGGTCGTGAAAGGTGAACGCGTCTCAACCGGGCGTCGGAAGTTCGGCGTCGTCTGTGGTGACGGCGGCAAAACGGGGATCCAAACGAGCCTGAATGCGGGCGTGAAACTTGCCACCGATGCACGGACGATTCCTGGGGAACGAGTCCTCAAGGAGGATCCTGAAGCGACTACTGAGAGTTAACCGTTCAACGGCCTGAAAGCCACACAGCGCGTCCGTCTGGTCTCGAGCAGTTTGCCCCGATTATTTATCCACTCATCCGCCGAGATGCATGTATGAGTGGTATCGAGCTCCGAGACGAGACGCTCATCGTTAGCCGAGAGCCGAACCAACTCGACGAACTGGCGATCGAGTTCTCGGCCATTCTCGACCGATTCGGCATCGACCACGTATACATCGCAGGATACGTCTCAATTCTCGCCGGACGCGCTCGTTCGACCGAAGATGTCGACGTCTTCATCGAAGACATCGACGGAGAAACAGCAGCAGCCCTTGCTGAGACACTGAAGGATGAGGGGTTTTGGGGTGCAGCGATGCCACTCTCCTCGATGTACGAGATGCTGTCAAATGGTGATAACATCTGGGTTGCCCTCGAGGACCAGGTGACCCCGCACCTCGAGGTGAAGTTCCCACGTGATGAGTTCGACCGCGCGTCCCTCGAGAACTCGATCACCGCTCGCATCGCTGGAGAGACCATTCCGATCGGTCCGTTGGAACTCCAGATCGCCTACAAACTCTACCTCGGTGCCCAGAAGGACCTCGAAGACGCAGTCCACCTCTACACGCTCTTCGAGGAAAGCCTTAGTTTCGACCGCCTCGAAGAGTGGGTAACGCGCCTCGGCGTCGAAGACGAATATGAGCGACTCAAACGTGCCTGACTACCTCGACGCGAAACACGAGCAGAATCGCCACGAGCGGATCGAGGCGGTCAAGCGCTGGGTCGAGTATATCAAGTCCGAGCCGCCGAAGAAATGGGGACCACAGCAGAACAGCGTCGTGAACGATCAGCTTGAGGCCGCCCAGAGTGTACAGACGTCTGCTGTCCATCAACAGCACGTGAAAGACGTCGCCGAAGAGATCGCCGACGCGCGGGACGATTCTGACGAGGGTTCGGATTGACCTCCTCCCGCGCCTGAAGACGCGCGGCACACCCTACTACCTCCAGACCATCGATCCCACCCAGTCGCTTGGAACGAACGTCCAGCAGTCGATCCTGTCAGAACGCGGCCTGCTGTACTCTGAACCCGAATTCCTGCTCCGGACCGAACTCCGACAGCCGAATACGTACTTCAGTATTCTCCGCGCCCTCGCTCATGGACGTCGCACCCCGAACGAGATCGCGGGCATGGCCGGTGTGGATTCGGGGTCGCTCAGCACGTACCTTCAGAAGCTTCGCCGACTCCGCCTCGTCGAACGCCATATCCCCGTGACGGCGTCGCCGACAGCTTCGAAACGTGGTCGGTATCGCATCGCCGCACCACTATTCAGATTCTGGTTCCGGTTCGTGTATGGGAACCAGGACCAACTTCGGATGCTCGACGACGACGCATACGACGAACTTGTCGCACCCGAGTTAGCGGATTACGTGAGTTCGTTGTTCGAACGCCTCTGCCAGCGAGCGCTCCCGGAACTCGTGGACCGCCGATTCCGTGACGTCGGACAGTGGTGGTTCAAGGAACACGAACTGGATGTCCTCGGCCTCACCGACGAGGGACTCGTTGCCGGTGAGTGCAAGTTCACCTCCAGACCCGTGAGCGAAGGTGTCCTCGCTGACCTCGAACGAACTTCGTCGGAAGTCCGGTGGTCAGAAGGGGGGCCGAATGGGGAACCACTGTACGTCTTGTTCAGCCGGTCCGGGTATACCGACGATCTTGAACGAGTCGCCGACGCGCGTGATGACATACTCCTCTATGGGCTGTCCGATCTGGTTACCTCCCACTAAGCAACTTGTCAGCCGCTCTCAGATTCACTCACGCACCCCCCTCACCCTCGAGTGAGGTACCGCACTCCTTGCACATGTCCGACTGCCACGGCACGGTCTCGACCACCGCTCGTTGGTCCTCACACCGCGGACAGTACTCATATCGTTGGTTCTCGGGCACCGCGTCATCACAAGTACGAGACTGCGAGAAATAGTTTTTGGATAGTTGATAGGGCCGGGGAACCACTGAGCGAACCCGAACGAACCATCGACACGGCAAGCGTGCTCACCCGGATCAGCTCGGATATCACCCGACGACAGCAATTAACCCGGCCGGATGGCCGTCGGACGCACCGCAGTTGAGGACTCAGTTTCGTTGTTCCACAGGTGGAACTCGCGTCACTTCGATTCGGACCGCCGCCGCTCCGACGCGGCAGTGACGGCCGCGGCCTGTGGCTCGCTCAATCGTCGTCGTGCCTCACGCACCGCCGTCCAGTCGTACTCGTCATGCTCCCCAGACAGCGACACGTCCCGTTCATTCACCTGACAATAGTAGTACACCCCGAACCGCCCGTTCCCATCGTCGTTGTGCCACACGAGCGTGTCGACGGGCGTGACGACCTCCGGCTCGAGCGTCGTCTCCTCTGTGATCTCACGCCGGACGCCCGCGACGGCACGCTCGCCGCGGTCGACGCGGCCGCCGGGCAGTTCCCAGCCGCCGTCAGTCGCTCGCCGGACGATCAACACCTCGTCGGTCGGCGCGAAGACGACGCCGCGCTGGGACACGGTCGCGCGAAGCGGCTCATCCGTCATCGGTTGAGGTACGGACGTATCATGTATCAATGTGGCGAGCACTTTGGCACCCACTCCCCCTGAAGAACGACAGTGCTCCGTGCTGTTCTGCAACCCCAGCCGCGATCGCCCCGTTTATCCACACCCCACACCTCCCCGTTATCGTGTTACCGCTGGGACACCTCGCGTTCGCGTACATCTGGTATGCGGGCTACGCGGCCGTCGGGACCCACCGCCTGCCCGCCCGCGCCGCGCTCGTCCCGCTGGCGATCGGCAGCCAGTTCCCCGATCTCGTCGACAAACCGCTCGCGTACATAGAGGTCCTTCGATACGGTCGATCGCTGGCACACTCGCTGTTCACCTTCGCGATCTGTTCGATCGCCGTGTGGTGGGTCGCCCGCCGACTCCACGGTCGCTGGGCGGACGGAACCCTCCCCGAGCGGCTGCGGATCGCCACACCGGCAGCCTTCGCCGTCGGCTACCTGAGCCACCTCCTCGGCGACACGTATCGGTCCCTGCTCGCCGGCGACCTGTGGGCCGCGCGGTTCCTGCTGTACCCGTTGTTCCCGATGCCGACCTCAGCCGGCGACGATATCGCCCCCTGGATCCGGCTGCTCCAGATCTATCAGGATATGGAGACGCATCCCCAGCTGGAGCTGATCGCCGTCGCGCTCGTCGTGTTCGTGGGACTGCGAGTACGACGCTACTGGAAGCAGGCGCACGTCGACCGCGCCTGAAGCGGACCCGACCATCCACGGCTCCCCGACTACGGGCGAGACGTCCCGCTTTGCCTCCACCCCGTCAATCGTCGAGCTCTGGGAACGATTCTGGACCGAAGTCCCGAAACCCGAGTTCGAGGTCACGTGACTCTATCACCCCTCGTCGTGACCGCGAAGTCGTCCAGTGAGTTCCACGACGATGTCACCAACGGGATCGAGGCGCTCGAACGTGGCGACGAGGTGGATTCCACGCCGACGCTCTCGTTCACCAGCTACGACGACCTCATGGAGACGCTGACGCCGCGTGTCCTCGATCTCATCGAAGCCATCCGCCGAGAAGAGCCATCCAGCATCAACGAGACCGCCAGGGTTGTTGACCGGGACGTGAAGAACGTCCGCGAGGAACTCAGTCGGCTCGCCCAGTTGGGCATCACCTTCTTCGAGGAAGACGGCCAGAGTAAGCGTCCGGTCGTCAGGTTCGACGAACTCGTCATCACCCTCCCGTTCGATCCAGAAACTGGCGATACGGCCACTGCCGCGCCGTAGCGCTCACCTTCCCGGTGGCGGCGGTCGAGTCCCGACTCACCGTCTCGCTGACGCGAATCCGTTCGTCGGCAGTCGCCGTCGTACGTTGTCGCGGCTTGGTCATTGGGCCCAAACGGCAGCTTCTACTTCTTCGAGGTATTGGTTCGTCCGCTCGTGAAGGTCAAGAAAGGCAGACGTCGACCTCGGTGAGATCAATTAACGACCAGTCGTCTGTAAGGTCGTCGGCAAGCCCATCGACGAACCCGCTCTTCGAGAACAGGGCGAATTCCTCCTCTCTCGTCTCCGGGCCCCATCGAACGTGCGGGGCCTTCTCCCGGAGCTGTGACGCGACCGAATGGCCGACAGGGTCGCTCGTCCACTTGCATTCCGCGAGCAGAATACGGTCGTCATCCGGAGCGAGGCCGACGATGTCGATCTCGTGTTCGCCGTACCACCATCGCCCGACTTCGGAGTAGGGCGCGAGTTCGCCACGTCGGATCTTCTCCCACACGACTTCCTCACAGACGTCCTCGAACGTCGGTGCGACGTGGTCGGGAAGGGTCGGTTCGATCGTCCCGTCGAAGACGACTTTCGGGGCCTCTTCGATGCTGGAGCGATTCGGTTCGACGAACCGGAACCAGAAGCGCAGAAATTCGTCGGCGACTCGATATCGTGACCGCTTCGACTGTTTTGCCGACGCGGTCACAGGGACAGCACGGTCGATGAGGCGCAACCGCCGGAGTGTCTGAAGATACTTCGAGAGTGGTCCGGAGTCGATTCCAGTTGCACCAGCGATTTCGTTGGGAGTCGTGTGCCCCGTTGCTACTGCTTCGAGGATGCTCATGTACCGGGCCGGGTTGCGAAGCTCGCTTTGAAGGAGGAACTCGGGTTCGTTGTACAGAACGGCAGTGGGGGAAAGCATCTGTGTTCGGATGTTCTCACCGAGAGGGAGATCATAGTCGAAGAGCGTGAGGTACATCGGGGTCCCCCCAGTGACGGCATACGACCGAATCGCATCCTCGATATCGTATCCAATGACCTCGCGCGCTTGCTGGAAGGAAAACGGCTGGAGATCGATCTGTCCTGTTCGTCGACCGTACAGTGGACTTTCGTGGCCGAGCACGTCGGATTCCATCGTGCTAATGCTGGATCCGCACAGGACGAGCATCGAGTCCGTATTCTGGAGTTGCTCATCGATGAACGACTGGAGATAGGACGGAAGCGAGTCGTTCTCTGCTACGAGGTATGGGAACTCATCGATGACGAGGACGAGCTGTTCGGTGGCGAGTTTCTCGCCGAGATAGTCGAAGGCCTCGTCCCAGCCACCGATACGGGGGACGCGGTCATCGAAGTGTTCGGCGATCTTTTCGATGAATTTCTCACGCTGACGGGCTTCGGCCTCTTGTGCTGCGAGAAAATAGATGTGCGGTCGGTCAGCGCAGAACTCCTTGAGGAGTGCAGTTTTCCCCACGCGCCGGCGACCGTAGACGACATAGAACCCGCACTCTGGCGACTCGAAGGACGTTCGGAGAGCATCGAGTTCTTGGTCTCGGTCGTAGAAGGTCATACTCTGGATAATGATTATTGCGATAATAACTTATAGCTTCCTCCATGTACCAACTTCGTCACCGTTCATGGGCGAGGGTGTTACTGCCTCGTGCGCCGGAATCTCCCACGAGCGTTCAGTCAACTACTTGCCCTGACGGCATGTTTCTGGGGCTTGCGCAGCTATTGAAATCGGATGCACGTGGACCGTCTTGGGGCAACGAACAGGGACACCCCTCGTTTCGTCTGTTATCTGGTTGTGAATGGAGGGGACCCAGAGTTGGGCTCAGGACACGGTGGGGGGACACACCCCTCGTTTCGTCTGTTCTGAAGAGAACACACACGTCCCCTCTTGTCAATTCACCTCACGTCGCCGGGTCGGTCTCGATCGCCTCTCTGGTCTCTAGGACGATTTCGGGGTCGAGCGTGAGCTCGTACCGATAGTGAGCGCCGCCCGCGCGGCCGTCGTTGCGTTCGCTGCGTTCGAGAAAGCCGAGCATCGTGAGGTCCGCCAAGTGATTCTGCACGCTCTTGAGCGTCGTGAGCGGATCGTGGCCCCACCCGACGGCGACGCGTTCGTACACGTCCTTGATCGCCTTCGAGCGTACACCCGTCTCGCCGTCGCGTTCGAGCCGCGCGACCGCCTCGAGGATGAGCTGTCCGTGCATCGTCTGGTCGCGGAGCTTGTCTCGAACGCGACCGCGCTGAACCCGGTCGCTCGCGACGTGGATGTGTTCGTCGACGATGCGGTCGGCGCCGCGTTCCTCGGCCACGTCGCCGCCCTCGCGGAGGAGGTCGATCGCCTGCCGCGCGCTGCCGGTGTCCTTGGCTGCCATCGCCGCACACAACGCGATCGACGACTTCTCGTAGGCGCCATCGATCAGCGCTTTCTCGGCGCGGTTCGCCAGGATCGACCGCAGCTCGCCGGCGTCGTATGGTGAGAAGCCGATCTCCTTCTCCATCAGGGTGTCTTTGACCTTCGGACTCAGCGACGACCGGAACGTGTAGTTGTTGCTGATCCCGATCAGGCCGACCCGCGCCGTCTTGAGGTTGCCGTTCGCGCGGGCCCGCGGTAGTTCATACAACAGTGAGTCCGGATCCGAGAGGTGGTCGACCTCATCAAGGACGAACAGAAACGTGCCGCCGCGGTCGTCCATCTCCTCGTACAGCGTCTCGAGTGCATGCGACGTGGAGAGGCCGGTCTCAGGGAACGGCTCGCCGTCGTCGCCGCGGATGCTGTGAATCAGCGACCGCACCGTTCGATACACCGTGTCGTCGTTGCAGTTGTGCGAGTGGACGTGGAGATCGTCGGCCTCGGAGCGACGGTCGACTTCGTCGGCGAGCGCGGATGTGATGTACTCGGTAACCGCGGTCTTGCCGACGCCGGTCTTCCCGTAGATGAAGACGTTCGAGGGGTTGCGACCGAACAGAACGTCCTTGAGCGCGATCCGGTACGCATCGATCTCCTCCTCGCGCTCGACGATGTCGTCCGGCCGGTACTCCTCGGAGAGGATCGACTTGTCCTCGAACAGCGTCTCGGTCATCCCGGCGAAGAGATCCTCGCTCATCCTACTCGGATGCAGGGTCGAGAACTGGGGATATAACTCTGTTCTTGTGTTTCGGCTGTTTCGTGTGATTTCACACCTGTCCACCAGTCCTGTCCACCAGTCGCTTCTACATCTTGACCGGCAGTACGCCGCGGCGTACAATGGCGGTCCGCTCAGGTGCCCCACCCCTAAAGGGATCAGAACAGACGAAATGAGGGGTGGGGGTGATATCGGGAGAGCACTTGTGTCGATGCCCGTGGCTGATCGAGCTCCTGAGGTGGCGTGTCCAGTAATTATCGCAGTTCTCGTACGCCTGTGTCCACGGCGATAAACAGACGAAATGAGGGGTGTCCCCCTACGGAGTCACTCTACTGCGAGAACAACCGAGACCCCACGGCACCAGCACACAGCAGGCCGAACCCCGGATCAGCGTGACTTCGACCGTATATCGACTGGACAGCCCGCTGTGTACAGTTCTCGTGTAGTGGATACCGTCAGTACACCAACCGACAATGATGAGAGTAATCGATTGAGTTGACACTGATCTGTATCCCCTCGATTGACGCCTTCTCCAGTGTGGATATGCGGGATACGCTCGGACTACAGTGGCGTGGTCGCCTCGACTATCGCTGAACTCGCAGTGTTCGACACTTTGTGGCGTATCCCCTCGAGAGACTCCGCTACACGCCCGAATTCAGAGGATTCGCTATGTGCCATCGATCGTAGTTGAGTATCGCCACTAACTGGACAACAGTGGCTGAACCCCCGAATTCGCGAGTATAGCTGTAGCCAGCAGAGTACGACCAGTCGTACAGGGTGAGTGGCTCAATTCGAAATACCCACTGTAGCCCAGAGTATCCCCGCGAATACGGCGAATGCGCCGCAATTTCTGTGCCGGACACGCGAGTAGAATGCAGGTTTCAGCCTCGCTCACGCCCGAATACGATCACGGGTGCTTGGGTGTCAGCCTCCGGCAGCGATTTCTGGATGCAAATTCGGTATCATCCGCTCGTTCACGTACAGTGCGGGTGAATTCGGAGGGATACGTGTATCTCATATCCCAGTGACAGTAGCGGCAGCCCAGCAGCGATCGATCGCGACCGAGACAACCGCTGCAGGTATTCCAAGTAAACGCGACCCGACAGAAGCGGAGAGGCTTTCTCTTTCGATAATTTGGACCGCACTGTCATATACCTGAATGTGAGACGTACTAGCATGCACGCGAGCGACGATCTGCCGCAGCTCCGGGAGCCGGACGCCCTCGAGAACCTCCCCGAGTTCGGGCTTCGGTACCTCTTCGACGACGGCTCGAACCCGAGTTCGGTGACCGTCTACGATCCGGAGACCTTGGAGACGACATGGATCACCGTCGACGCCGACGCGGCCGTGTCGCTCGACGACCTCCGATAGGACGAATCCCATTCGAATCGGTCCTCCGCTCGAACTCGACTCGCCTTCCACACCCGCCGACTGTCCACTCCAGTGAACACACTCCGGGGTCAAGTCCCGTGGCAACCGCCTTGTACCGCCTGTACAAGCGAACCCTCAGCCACGGCCGCAAGGGGAAGCGTTTACGCCGATCGGGTCCGAGCGACGTGACATGACCGACATACGCACCAGCGGCGCGAACGGCCCGCCTCGACCGCCCGGTCGGCGCGACCACCCCGCCGAACCCGACGCCCAGGATGGAGGTACCGACCGATGAGCGACCTGCTCTCGCGGGTCGTCGTCCCCGTCGCCTCCGACGCTGACGCGTCCGCCACGGCCGCCGCGATCGCCGCCTACGACGCTGAGGTGGGCGAGGTAACGCTCGTATACGTCGTCGAGAAGGCCGGCGGCGCCCCGGACAAGGCGAGCGTCGAGCAGCGCGAGTTAGCCGCCCGCGAGGCGTTCGACACCTTCGACGCCGCGCTGCCGAACGTGCACGTCGACCGCGAGATCGTCTACGACACTGACATCCTCGACGGCATCCTGTCGGTCGCCGCCGACGTGGACGCGACCGCGATCGCGTTCACGCCGCGCGACGGCGGCCGCTTCGTCCGGATGCTCACCGGCGACATCACGCTGCGGTTGGTGACTGACGCCGACCGGCCCGTGGTGAGCCTGCCGCGACCGACCGACGGCGACGACGAATCGCCGGAGGACGAATGAGCGGCGACGAGGAGCTCGCGAAGGACCTCGGCCCGCTCGCGGCGCTGACAATCGGCGTCGGGACCATGATCGGCGCGGGGATCTTCGTCCTCCCCGGCGTCGCGATCAGCGAGGCCGGGTCGTTCGCCGTGATCTCGTTCGTGCTCGGGGGCGCCATCGCGATCCTGACGGCCTTTTCCGCCTCCGAGTTGGGGACGGCGATGCCGGTGTCGGGGGGCGCCTACTACTACGTGAATCAGGCGCTCGGTCCGATGTTCGGCTCCGTGGCCGGATGGGCCAACTGGATGGGGCTGGCGTTCGCCTCGGCGTTCTACATGGTCGGGTTCGGCGAGTACGTCGTCAACATCTCCGGCGGGTCGATCGCCGTTCCGTTCGTCGGGATCGCGATCCCCGTCGGCGTGAAGGCCGTCGCGCTCGCGGGCGCGGCACTGTTCGTCATGATCAACTACGTCGGCGCCAAGGAGACCGGCCGGCTCCAGAACGTGATCGTCGTGCTCCTGGTCCTCATCCTCACGGTGTTCACGATCGCGGGCACGCTCCGCGCGGACCCGGCGAACATCGCGGAGGGGACCGGCTTCGGGCCGATGCTCACGACGACCGGGCTCATCTTCGTCTCCTATCTCGGGTTCGTCCAGATCACCTCCGTCGCCGAGGAGATCAAAGACCCCGGACGGAACCTCCCGCGGGCCGTCATCGGCTCGGTCGTCATCGTGACCGTCATCTACGCGCTCGTGCTCATCGTGATGAGCGCCGCCGTCGAGCAGGGGTTCATCGCGAACATCCCGGACGGCCAGATCGCGGTCGTCGAGGTGGCGCGGATCGTCCTCGGGCCCGCGGGGGCGATCGCGATGCTGATCGGCGGGCTGCTGGCGACCGCCTCCAGCGCGAACGCGTCGATCCTCGCGTCCTCGCGGATCAACTTCGCGATGGGCCGGGATCGCCTCGTCTCCCCGGAGCTCAACGAGATCCATCCCCGGTTCGGAACGCCCTACCGCTCGATCGCCGTCACGGGCGCGCTCATCCTGCTGTTCATCGTCCTCGCGGACGTGAACACGCTCGCGACGCTCGGGTCGGTGCTCCACCTCGTCATCTACGCCCTGCTCAACATCGCGCTGATCGTGTTCCGCGAGGCGAACGTCGAGGGGTACGAGCCGAGCTACACCGTGCCCCTCTACCCGGCCGTGCCGATCCTTGGCACGATCGTCTCGCTCGCGCTCATCGTCTTCATCGAGCCGACGGTCGTGCTCATCGGCGCCGCGTTCGTCGCGTTCGCGCTGGTGTGGTACTTCGGGTACGCCCGATCGCGTACGACCAGTGAGGGCGCGCTCGCGGACTACGTCCGCTCGAAATCCGACGCGATGCCGGACGCCGCCGTCGACGCGGCGGACGCGGTCGCCCCCGACGGCGGGGAGTACCGCGTGATGGTGCCGCTGGCGAACCCCGCCACCGAGGCAACACTCATCGAACTCGCCGCGCGGATCGCCCAGCAGCGCGGCGGGACCGTCGACGCCGTCCATATCGTTTCCGTCCCCGACCAGACCTCCCTGGAGTACGCCGCGGACAACGTCCGCAAGTTCGACGACGGGAGCGACGAACTGCTCGAACGTGCGCGTCTCGACGCCGAGGAGTTGGGCGTCACGGTCGAGACGAGCACCATCGTCTCCCACCGCTCGTTCGAGGAGGTGTTCGACGCCGCCCGCACCCACGACGCCGACCTCGTCGTGATGGGTTGGGGGCCGGAGGGCCACGGCTCTCCCGGCCGCGTCGAGGGGCGCGTCGACGAACTCACGCGGAACCTCCCGTGCGACTTCCTCGTGCTCAAGGACCGCGGCTTCGACCCCGAGCGCGTGCTCGTCCCGACCGCGGGCGGCCCGGACTCGGACCTGTCCGCGGAGGTCGCGGGCTACCTGCGGGAAGCGTACGGCTCGGAGGTCCGGCTGCTCCACGTCAGCGACGACGTGGACGAGGGGGAGGCGTTCCTCGCGACCTGGGCCGACGAACACGACCTCGGCGACGCCGAGCAGGTCGTCGAGTCCGGCGACGTGGAGGCGGCGATCCGACGCCAAAGCGAGGACTGTTCGCTGGTCGTCATCGGCGCCACCGAGCGCGGGATGCTCTCGCGCCTGGTCTCGGGCGCGCTCGCGCTCGACGTGGTGGACGAGGTCGATGCCTCCGTTCTCCTGGCCGAGCGACCCAGTGACCGCAGCCTCCTCGACCGGCTGTTCGGCCGCTAGCCGTCGTCGAGCGCGGGGTCGTCGAGGACGACTGCGACTGGGCCCGAACCGGAACCGGTCCGGGTCGGCTCCCGGTCCCGGCAATCGCGCCGCCGAGGGGCAGCTACTTCCGACGACGCCCGGACTCTGGATCGATGACCGACACCGACGCCCCGGACCCGGGCGGCCCTCCCGAGACGCCGCAGCGACCCGTCACCGAGGAACTCCACGGCGAGTCGATCACGGACCCGTACCGCTGGCTGGAGGGCGACGACGCCGAGGTCCGGGAGTGGACCGACGCACAGAACGAATACGCCGAGGCCGTCCTCGATACCCCGCACCGCGAGGCGCTGGCCGAGCGCTTCGAGTCGCTCGGGCGCGTCGGCCAGTACGGCCCCGTCACGCCCGCCGGCGACCGCCTGTTTCAGGAGGTGAAGCGTCCGGACGACGAACAGCCCGTGCTCTACGCGTACGACGACCCCGACGCCGTCGGCACCGACGAGGGGACCGTGCTGGTCGACCCGAACGAGTGGGCCGGCGACGGCACGGTCTCGATGGACTGGTTCGTCCCCGGCCCCGAGGGCGAGTACCTCGCGTACGGCGTCGCCGAGGGCGGCGACGAGCAGTACGACGTCCGGATCGTCGACGTGGCGACGGCCGAGGTCATCGAGACGGTCCAGGGCGCCGGACGAACCCAAAAAAACGGGTTCGCGTGGGTTGAGGCGGACGGCGACGGCGTAACCGATACTGACACTACCGACGACGCGGCCGCGGCCTCACCTCGGGGGTTCTACTACGTGACGACCGGTGCCGCCGGCGACGATGGCGCCGGCGACGCTGACGGCGAGGGCGGCGCGGGGGAGGACGCTGACGAGGCGTCCGACGGCCAACTCGACAAGGCGATCCGCTATCACGAGTTCGGCTCCGGGTCGGCCCCCGCCGACGACCACGTCGTCGCCGACGATATCGGAGAGACCACGTGGCCGACGCTCGTGAGCGACGGCGACGCGCTGGTCGCCGGCTATGTCGAGGGATGGGAGCGCTCCGACGTGTACGGCTACCGCGGCGACCCGACGGAAGCCGAACTCCGGCCGGTGCTCACCGGCGTCGACGCGGTGTTCACGCCGACGATCGACGGCGACCGCGACCGCCTGCTGCTCGCGACCGACCACGGCGCCGACTTCTCGCGTGTCCTCGCCGCGTCGCTTGACGCCGCACTCGCGGGCGAGGCGGACGAGCCCGAGGCGTACGACGAACTGATCCCCGAGACGGACGCCGTCCTCCGCGGCGTCGAGCTCGCGGGCGACCGGATCCTCGCCCACTACCATCGCGACGCCAGCTCCGAGCTCGCGATCCTCGACACCGACGGCGAGCGCGAGCGGACGGTCGACCTCCCGGCGTTCCCAACGGTCGCGGGCGTCCACGGCGCGAGCGACGACCCCGAGGCGTACCTGACGGTCCAGTCGTTCGCCGAGCCGCCCGCCGTCCGCCGCGTCGCCCTCGACGACGGGACGACCGAGACGCTGTGTCGGCAGTCGACCGCGATCGAGTTCGACATCGAGGTGAGCCAGGAGTGGTTCGAGTCGGCCGACGGCACCGACGTGCCGGCGTTCGTCGTCCGCCGAAGCGACGTGGACCCCGGCGGCGACAACCCCGCGCTGCTCAGCGGCTACGGCGGCTTCCGGGTGAACCGAACCCCGACGTTCGACCGCTTCCGCCTGCCGTTTCTCGCCGCCGGCGGCGTGTTCGTGCTCGCGACGCTGCGCGGGGGCACCGAGTACGGCGAGCCGTGGCACGAGGCCGGGCGCCGGGGGAACAAACAGCGTGTGTTCGACGACGCGCTCGCGGTCGCCGACGGCCTCGCCGAGACCGGCTGGGCGGACCCCGACCGCATCGGCGCCGTCGGCGGCTCCAA
Organism: Halobaculum rarum; assembly: GCF_040025155.1. Classification (NCBI taxonomy): domain Archaea; kingdom Methanobacteriati; phylum Methanobacteriota; class Halobacteria; order Halobacteriales; family Haloferacaceae; genus Halobaculum; species Halobaculum rarum. The sequence goes on from NZ_CP157275.1 coordinate 488,977, forward strand.
CGGCGGGCTGCTCGTCGGCGCGCTGATCACCCAGCGACCCGACCGCTGGGCGGTCGCGCTGTGTCACGTGCCGCTGCTCGACATGCTCCGGTTCCATCGGTTCCTGCTCGGTGCCTCGTGGACGACGGAGTACGGCCACCCCGAGGAGGACCCGGAGGCGTTCGCGTACATCCGCGAGTACTCGCCGTATCACAACGCCCCCGAGGCCGACTACCCCGCGACGATGTTCACGACCGCGCTGGGCGACACGCGCGTCCACCCGAGCCACGCGCGCAAGATGACCGCGCTCGTTCAGGAACGAACCACCGGCGACGAGCCGGTGATCCTCCGCGTCGAGGACGACGCCGGCCACGGCGTCGGCAAGCCCACGTCGATGCAGGTGCGCGAGAACAGCGAGCGCTGGGGGTTCGTGTTCGAGCGGTTGGATCTCTCGGTAGACCGGCTGTAGACGAGAACACCGACACGTCGAGTCGAGGTCGACTAGTTCGACTCCGACTTGTACGATTCTGTGTGATTATCGACCACGTTCATCTCCTCGTCAACGATGACAGTGAGTCGATCACCGTCGATTTCGAACACGACCTCTACTTGAAGCGGATCGATATCGGTGACCTCCTCGGACCGCTCGTATGGTAACGACCACGGAGGCAGGCTCCACGGATCGAGACCGTGGTCGATCAGGAACGTCGAGACTGTCGGATGAAACCTGATCTTTCCGGCGACGTTTCCGTACATGAACCACGCACAGCGCTCGCAAGCGACGTGGACCACGGCATCGTGATCGCGGAGGTTCTTCTCCTCCCAGTATCCTTGCGTCGGCCCTATCGACCAGTTCGTCCTTCCAGCGCAGTACGGACAGATCCCGTGGAGCATCGACGATTCATCGCGTATCAACCGAGTTTTGGCGGCACTCACGAGCGATCGTGGATCGTCGGTGTCGAAGTTCGAAACCGGAACTGGATAGTACATGACGGATTCGCCGCAGTCGGTACAAGCGATCCGTAGTCGTCCATCCTCGTACCATGCGTTCATCGTTCCACCACAGTGCTCACAGTCCACGATATCCGCGGGTTCGAACGGTTCGACCTCGATTTCCGCGTCGAACCGGTGCGCCACGATCGCCTGATACGCCCGGATCCCCGCGAGCGTCAGCGCGTACCCGCCCTCGCGGTCTTCGATGAACTCGCCGATGAGTTTCTTTAGGTGGTAGTTGAACTGGCCGTTGTCCTCGACTCCCGTCACCGCCTGCAGCTCCGAGAACGCCAGCGTCGCGTACCCGCCCTCCCCGCTGGCCTCCCCGAGCGCCGAAATGATCCCGAGCCGCGTCTCGTTCGCCAACAACTCGAACGTCCGCCGCGACGCCTCGTCGTCCATCTGTCCGTACTGCCACATGGAAACTCATACGTGTTCCGTTCGTCATATCAGATAAGATAGGTGTAGTCCAATTCACCATCTGTCCAGCCCCACACACGTGGTGAACGGTGTTTCACCAAGTCGTTAAGTCACTGTGAGACGATCGATCGTTTGCGTTGGGTCGGAGGGACACAGTGCCTCTGACATGGACTCCCACCCCTCCGTCCCAGCCGTTCCGTTCTACAACATCGCGTCCGACGGCCAGCGTGTGCCCGGAACCAGTAAGTCGCCCCCGAGTGTAGCCGCAGGTATGACAACCGACGAGTCGGCGCTCGCCCGGGAACTGCGAGCCGACGGCATCGACGTCGCTGACGTTCGCCTCTCGCCGGAGCGCGTCGCCGTCGCCTACACGACGACGCTTCCCGCGGAGCGTCCGGCACACGGAGAGATGGGGCGCGTCTGCAACACCGTGATCGACCTCGTCGAGGCCGGCGATCTCGAGCCGCGGCGCGTGGACGCCACCTCGCTGCGCTTCGAGGACGACGTGCAGGCGACCTGGCACGTCGAGGCCGCGTGGCTCGACGACCTGACCAACTATCGAATCTCCGAGGAGGAGTTCTCCGCGCGCGTGCTCGAGACCGTCGAGACGGACCCCGACGCCGATGTCGACTCTGACGCCCCACACGCGAGCGCCGTCGCGAACGACGAACCGGGCCGGCCGGCCGGCGACGGAGGGAGTCGATGAGCGCCCCGCTAGCGACCCCCGACCGGCCGCCGGCGCGGCGCGTACGCGGGGAGCGCCCCTCGCGCGAGCGCTTCGCCACGCGTCAGCTCACGTTCACCGTCGACGGCGACGACTGCGTCGGGACGCTGTACCGCCCGCGCGACGTGGACGACCCCGACACGGTCGTGCTCGGGCACGGCTTCGCCGCCGAGGCTGCCTTCGGGCTCGACCGGCTGGCCGAACACCTCGCGGACGTGGGGTACGCGGCGTTCACGTTCGACTACCGCGGCTTCGGTCCCTCCGAGGGGGAGCCGCTGGTGCTCCCGAGCCGCCAGATCGCCGACTGGGAGGCGGCCCTCGACCGCGTCCGCGGCGTCGACGCCCTCGGCGACGGGATCGCGCTGTGGGGCGTCTCGCTGGGCGGCGGCCACGTCGTCAGCGTCGCCGCCGAGCGGTACGACGTGGACGCGGTCGTCGCGCGGACGCCGTTCGCCGACGGCCGGTCGCTGCTGCGGAGCAAGTCGCCGCGATACCTGCTTCGCGCGATCGGCGCTGGCGTTCGCGACCGCCTCGCCGGACTCGTCGGCAGGAGCCACGAGGTGAAGGTGTACGGCCGGCCGGGGGAGTTCGCGGCGCTGAACGAGCCCGGCGCGCTCGACGGCTACGCGGCGCTGATCCCGCGGGACTCCACGTGGCAGAACCGCACTCGTGCGCGGACGCTGCTGGCGCTGCCGCGGTACCGCCCGGTCACCGACGCGTCGGCGGTGACGTGTCCGGCGCTCGTCGTCGCCGGTACCGACGACCAGATCGTCCCGTACAAGTACGCCGACCGACTGGCCGACGAGCTTCCCGACTCCTCGCTCGTCGCGCTCCCGATGGGCCACTTCGACGCCTGGGACGACCGGTTCACCGAGGTCCTCGCCCACGAGGTGGCGTTCCTCGACGCCGTCTTCGAGCGAGAGAGCCGAACCGACCCGTTTCGAACGAGCCGCTGACGGGAACCGCCGGCGGCCGGCCGCATCCGGATACCATCCGATCCGTACTACGTATTTATCTCCACAGACGACCTCTACTGGGTATGTTCAATAGAACGCTCGCCCTCGCAGTCGCAACGCTCCTCGTCATGTCGGTCGCGGTCGCGCCCGTCGCCGCACAGCCGGACCGTCCGTCGTGGTCCGGGGAGGTGTTCGCACAACTCGAGACGGGCTTCGACCTGTACAACGACGCCAGCGGCGGGCTCGATCTCGGCCCGTTGGCGGGCCAGATCGAGAACAAGCGCGTGAACCTCTACGTGAGCGACGGCGGCGAAACCGCCGTCTACTCGTTCCGGATGACCGGCGCCGGAGCCGTCGTCGACCTCCGCGAGTCGGCACACGACGACGCGACGCTCCGGATGGAAACCGACCGCGCGACGATAGCGAACATCGCCGACGCCAACGGCGGCGAGCAGGCGGCGAACCGCTTCGCCGACGCGGTCAGGAACGACGACATCGTCATCAAGGGCGAGCAGGGGAACGTCGTCGCACAGGTCACCTGGGGCGTCCTGAACGCGCTCAAGGGCCTCCTGATCTAGGCGGGTGACGCGCCGACCGAGCAGTCGAGTGTGGCGACCGTCGATCACGGCCGATACCGCGGTTACGGGTAGCTTTTCAGCGGCGCGGGGCACACGGACGGTATGACTGTCAGCGACGTGGTCGAGCTCGAGGGCCACATCATCGACTCCGGCCTCATGGAGCGCGCGTTCACCGTCGTGATGGACCTCGGCGGCGAGTTCGACATCGAGGAGTTTCGCGTGGGGACGAGCAAGACAAAGGAGTCGTACTGCCTGATGCGCGTGATCGCCGAGGACGAGGAGACGTTGAACCCGATCCTCCACGAACTGCACCAGTCGGGCGCGACGCTCGCGGCGCCGACGGACGCGACGCTGACGCCGGCGCCCGCCGACAACGTCGTCCCCGACGGCTTCTACTCGACGACGAACCACCCCACCGACGTTCGGGTCGACGGCGAGTGGGTCGGGGTCGACAACATCGAGATGGACTGTGCGATCGTCGTGGACCGCGACGGCGACGCGGTCACCGCCGAGACGAAGGTGCTCAACGGTATCGAGGCGGACGACCTCGTCGTCACCGGCGACGCCGGCATCCGGGTGAAGCCGCCCGAGCGCCCCCGGGACGCGTCGGGGCCGTTCGGCTTCATGCAGGGCGGCGTCTCCGCGGAGCGTCCCTCCGCGTCGCTCATCCGCGACATCGCCGAGGCGATCGCCGAGACGAAGGCTCAGGGCGGGAACGTCCTGTGCGTCGCCGGCCCGGCGGTGATCCACGCCGGGGGCGGCCCCGCGCTCGCGCGACTCGTGCGCGAGGGGTACGTCGACGCCATCTCCGCGGGCAACGGCTTCGCCGTCCACGACATGGAGCGGTCGATGTACGGCACCAGCCTCGGGATGGACGTCGAGACGATGGAGCATCCACGCAAGGGGCACAAACATCACATCTACACGATCAGCGAGGTGATCCGCGCGGGCGGGATCGAGGCCGCCGTCGGGGACGGGCTGATCACCGAGGGCGTCATGTACGAGTGCGTCGACAACGACCGCGACTTCGTGCTCGCGGGGTCCATCCGCGACGACGGCCCGCTGCCGGACACCATCACCGACGCCGTCGAGGCGCAAAACGCGATCCGAGAGCAGGCGCGCGATGCCGACCTCGTGCTCATGCTGTCGTCGCTGTTGCACTCCGTCGCGGTGGGCAACTGCCTCCCGTCGACGACGCGCACCGTCTGCGTCGACATCAACCCCGCCACCGTCACGCAGCTGCTCGACCGCGGCTCCGCCCAGGCCGTCGGGATGGTCACCGACGTGGGGACGTTCATGCCGATGCTCGCCGGGGAGCTCCTGGAGTAGTTACCGCGCTTCGACCCATTCGTCGGCGAGCAGGCCGAACCGCCTGATGTCGACGTGCTCGCCGTCGACGAACGCCTCCTCGCGGTGGCGCCCCTCCTCGGCGAAGCCGACCTTCTCCAGCACCCGCGCGGAGGCGGGGTTCGTCTCGTAGACGTCGGCGTATACCTTGTGGAACCGCCGCGTCTCGAAGGCGTACGCGCACAGCTCGCGGGCGGCATCGGTGGCGTAGCCGTTGCCCCAGCTGTCGGGCGCGAACTGGTAGCCGAGTTCGACGCTGCCGAACGACTCGTTCGGCGCGTTCAGGCCGGCGATCCCGACGGGGTCGCTGTCCACGCACGCGAGGAGGTGCACCTCGCCATCGTCGCCCGCCGACTCGATCCACTCGCGCTCGTCGCCTTCGCTGATCGGGGTCGTCATCGCGGTTCCGGCGCGAACCTGCGGGTCGTTGACCAGCGACGCCAGAAACGCGGCGTCCGCCGCTTCGACCGTTCGCAACTCGACCGCCTCGCCGCGACGGAACACGGGCCCGGGCATACCGCGGCGGTCGTCGTCGCGGCGCTTCAATCACCCGCCGGTACGTGACCAGCTAGCACAGTGTCGGCCGCACCCTCAGACGGTGTCAGCCATCGCCATCGGCCTTACACGGTTTCCTGCGGGACGACGCGCAGCGGCAGGTTCGCCCCGAGGAGGAGGTCCTGTGCGACGCTACCGAAGACGACCTTCGCGGTCGGCGAGCGGTTGCGGACGCCGATGACGAACTCGTCGGCGTCCACGTCGTCGGCGTACGCGAGCACGTCCTCGGCGGGCGGGTTGCCACGCACGAACTGGTGTGTTTCGACGGTCACACCGTCGATCCCGTCGAGCGCGTCCGCCACGGCGTCGAGCGCGTTCTCGCCGTCCCTGATGTCCGCGGAACTCGTCTGATCCCCGCCGTGCAGGGAGTTGATCGCGTGGACCGCGTCGCCGGGTGCGAGCCGGTCACGGAGGTACTCGCACAACACGTCGCTGGTTCGCACCGAGTTCGTCGCTAGGACGTACAGCATGCGCAATGGCGCGAGCGCGCGGCGCATAACCCTGCCGACGCCGTGATAGCGGGCGCCTCCGCGTTACACAAAGGGTTTACCACGCCGCTGTGCAGTGCCGGCCGTATGTCACGAGAACGACGGCTGACCGCGGGCGCGGTCGCCGTCCTGCTCGTCGCCCTCCTCGGGGTCGCCGTGGGTCCCGGCGTCCTCGCAGACCCGGCCGCGGACGGTCCGGTCCGTCCCGGTCACGTCACCATCGCCGAGTCGCCGGCGATCGCTCCCGGGGAGGTCGACGGCGCGACGGCGACGCTGACGCTGCACACCCGCATCGGCCACCGCGGCAACCCCACGGACAACGTCTCCGTACGGTTTCGCGCGTACGACGCCGAATCCGGCCTCCTGACGACCGAGCGAACGGTCGAGTTGGACGAGTTGATCGGCGACCGGAGCGTCCCGGTGAACGCGACGATCGAGGTGCCCCACGAGGGCGGCTACGTCGTCGAGACGGTCGTCTTCCGCGACGGCCAGGTCGTCGACCGCGACCGGACGCGCGTCTCCGGGCTGGAGGCGCTGGGCACGGAGGTCCGCTTCACCGAGAGCGAGGCGGTCCCGCCGCTGTCGGTGTCAGTCGCGTCCGTCGACCGAGAAGCGAACCGCACCACGCTGGCGGTCGCGGCGTCGCTGACGAACGGCGGCGCGGCGTCGAGCGACGACCTGCGCGTCGAGGTCATCCTCCGGCAGGCGGAGTCGAACCTCGTCGCCGCGCGCGAGTCGACGACCGTGGACGGCATCGGCCCCGGCCGCACCGCCGACGCGACGACCGAGGCGACCGTCCCGAGCGACTACAACTACTACGTCGACGCCGCGGTGTATCGCGACGGCGTGCTCGTCGACACCGCCCGATCGGTGGCGAACCTCGACCCGACCGAGACCATCTCGGCCAACGAGACCACCCGCGAGGTGGAGTTCGAGGTCGGCGACTTCGCCGGCGACGACGGAGCGGACGACAGAGCGACCGAGGCGGCGGCCCGCACCGAGACCTCGACGGCGACGCCCGGCTTCGGCCCGGCGCTCGCGGTCGTGGCGCTGGCCGGCGCCGCGCTGCTTGCACGGAGGCGAACCCGACGATGACCGAGGACACCGACGACACCACGACGGCTGAGGAACCGAGCGAAAGCGAGTCGAGTGGAAGCGACCCAACGGTGTCGACCCGCGACGCCCCGACGGGTGCGGACGCCGGCGAGGATCCTGCTTCGGACGGCCGGGCGGGCGATACGTCGGCGGGGACCGGCGACGCTCTCGCCAGCGATGCCGACAGCGGTCGCTCGCGGGACATGGTCAGATACGTCAACTACCTCGTGCTCGTCGCGCTCGTCGTGCTCGCGCTCATCGCGGGGATCCAGTTCTACGGCGCCGTCTCCCGAACGATCAACCAGTGGGTCACCGCGGAGTATCGCTCGCTGTTCCACGGCGCGTTCAACCTCGCCGTGTTGCTGATCGCGGCCGCGGGCATCTCCCGGCAGGTCCGTCGCGTTACCTCGTAGAACCAACCCGACCAAGCTTCGCCGACAGTGTCGAACTCGAACGCAGCGCAGTCCCCGGTTTTCAGACGATGACCAGCCAGCCGACGAACACCGCCAGGCCGCCGAGCGCGGTGCTGGCGACGGCGTGGAGCCGGAGGCGGTCCAACAGCGTGTGGGCGTCCCCCTCGTGGCTCAACGACTCGTGGACCTCGCTGCCGATCTCACACTCCGGGAGGAAGTCCATCGCGACGTGGAGGAACACGCCGGTCGCGAAGCCAAACACGACGCCGCGGACCGCGCCCGAGGCGGGCAGCGCGACCAGCGACGAGGCGATCGCGGCGACGCCGACGCCGGCCGCCGGCAGCAGGATCGCCGTCCAGTCGCCGCCGTCACCGGAGAACCGACGGACGGCAGCGTAGCCGGCCGGTCCCTTGTGCGAGACGATCGAGAGTCCCAGCAGGATGCCCAGATCCGGCATGTTGCCGTAGATGATGCCGATGATCGCGCCGGCGCTCACGGCGTGGGCGGTCAGTTCCGCCAGCGACCGGTCCAGCGGGAGATCCATGTGCGAGAGGCGGTGGCCGAGCGTGTGTGCGCCGTAGCCGACGAGCAGCCCGAGCGCGACCCCGAACCCGCCGTAGGCGGGGTGCTGGCCGATCGCCTGCGGCAGGAGGAAGACGGCCGCGCTGGTGATCATCGCGCCCGCGGCGAGCCCGTACCCCCACACGAGCGTCCCGGAATGGGTATCGCTGGTCCGCCCGGCGATCCACCCGGCGATCGCCATCGCCCCGAACGCGATCCACGCGATCCCGAACAGCTTCGTCCGTCCCGTCGCGAGCGCGTACGCGGTCGCGGCCACCAGCGCCGCCGTGCTCGCGGCGCCGATCTGCCGGGTCCGAGTCGTCCGACGCTCGGTCCCGTCGGTAGTCACGTCGGCCATATTACTAACGCACCGGTTGCGGTTAATAACGGCTCCGATCGGTGACCCGGATCCGGAGCAGATCCGTTCGGGAACGGAGCCTCTCAGGGACGGACCGTCCGGCTCGCGCGGCCGGAGGCGCCACGGGGGAACGGGTCGCGCTCGGCGGCGGGCTGGACAGTGCCGTCGGCCTCGACGGCGCGGACGACGACCTCGTGTTTCTCGTCGGCCTCGTACTCGTAGTGCCAGCCGCGCCAAGCGTCCTCGGCCTCGCCGCCGACGGCGTCTGGGTCGTCCGGATCTCCGTCTGCGGGCGTCGGCCCCGGGAGGCGGTCGGTGAGGTCGGCCTCCGACCAGGTGTCGCCGCCGTCGGTCGACACTTCGACGGCCGAGACGCCGCGGGTGCCCGCGTACGCGTGGCCGCCGACGGAGACCGCGCCGTCGGCGGTCTCCACGTGGTGAAGCTTGGCCACCGTCGAGACGGGGCCGGTGCCGTGCCAGCCGCGCTCCTCCCAGTAGCCCGTCGCTTCCTCCTCGAGGATCTCGATCTCGGTGAGCCACTTCACGTTGATCTCCCCCCAGTGGCCCGGGATCAGCGCCCGAACCGGCGCGCCGTGCTGTCGCGGGAGCGGGAGCCCGTTCATCCGGTACGCGAGCAGCCCCTCCCTGAGCGCAGACAGCGGGAACTCCTCGTAGTAGTCGTCCGCGGCGCGCAACATGACACAGCAGCTATCGGGACGAACGCCGGCTTCCTCGAGCAGGTCGTCGATCGGGATGCCCGTCCACACTGCGGTGTCGGCCTTCCGCCCGTTCACCTGATCGCCGACGCACCGGAGGGTGACGAAGCGATGCTCGGCGGGGCGCGACTCGACCGCGCCGAGGTCGACCTCGACCTCCTCGTCGACAGCGCCGGTGACCCGAAGCGACCACGTCTCGGGGTTTACCCGGGGGTCCGCGGCGTTCTTGTCCACGACGTAGAACGACTCCGAGACGAGCGGCTCCGCGCCCGCGAGGTCGAACGAGCGGTCCGCGGCCGTCCCGAGCAATCGCTCGACGAGCGGATCGGGGTCGACCGGTTCCGTCCCGGCGGAGTCGCCCCCTCCCCCGCCGAGCGCGCGTGCGAGCGGCCCGGCGCCCGCGAGTCCCACCGCCGCCGCCGCGACGCCCGCCGAGCGCAACAGTCCGCGGCGCGCCCGGGACACGTCGCCCGTTCCGGTCGCGACGCCGCCCGCGAGGCCCACGACCGCGGCGCCGAACACGCCGCCGACGACGGCCGCGACCGGCGCGACCGACAGCAGGAACGCCGCGAGCGCCTGAAGCGTGCCGACGAGGAAGACGACCTCCGCCCGTTCCCTGTCGCCGGTCCGACCGATCCGACGGGCGAGCCCCGCGATCCCAGCGAACAGCGCCACCGAGAGCCCCGCTGCCCCGGCGACGAGCAAGGGCTGAGCTGTGCTTCCGAGCCCCTGAATGCCGGCCGCCAGCGCCGCGTCGGGGAGCGCGAGCAGCACGGTCTGGGCGATCGCGACGACGACCCAGCGGGGGGAGAAGCCGACGACGAGGAACGTCCCTGCCGTGACCGCGACTCCGGAGGCGACCGCGACGGCGACCTCGGCGGCGAGCGCGACGCGGCGGGACGAGCGAGCGCGACGGGCGTTCATTCGAGTACGCAACGGCTTCCACGGGTAAAACGCGTGCGGCCATCCGGCTCCGGGCCCCGGGACCGATCCGCCCGAGCTTCCGAACCGCTTTGTCGTGGGAGCGCAAGCCTCGAGGTATGAGCGACGGCGAGGAGGCGGTGAAACGGACGCGACCGTGTCCCTACTGCGGGGCCTCGATGGTTCACCGCCACTGCGAGTACGTCTGCCCCCAACACGGCGTCGTTTTCGACTGCTCGGACCCGTTCTACGGGTGATCGATCAGCCCACCCTGGCGTCGCTCACGGGTGCGAAAACCGCAGGCCCGAACCGGCACCAACTGTTATGGTGTCGGCCGCCATACGGAATTCTACTCAGATGCGAGGACGGGACAGTGCTACCAGCGCGCGGGCCGCGCCGGGGCGACGATGGTAGACGACGACCAGATCGCCCGGAGTAAGCGCATCCAACAGCGCACGGGGAAGACCTTCCACTTCGCGACCCGGGTGCTGCCCGAACGGGTGCGCGAGCCGACCTACGTGCTGTACGCGTTCTTCCGCGTCGCCGACGAGATCGTCGACGGCGCGGAGACGGGCCCGCCGGACGAACAGCGCCGGGAACTGGATCGCCTCCGTAACGCCGCGCTCAGCCGCGAGGAGACCGACGACGCCGTCCTCTCGGCGTTCGCCGAACTGTGCGACGAGCACGACATCGCCGCCGAGGACGTCGAGACGTTCATCGACGCGATGCGCTCGGACATCGATACCGACCGCTACGAGACGTACGAGGACCTGGAGGCGTACATGGACGGCTCGGCCTCGGCGGTGGGTCGAATGATGACTGCGGTGATGGACCCGGACGAACCCGCCGCCGCTCTCCCGCACGCAACGGCGCTGGGCGACGCGTTCCAGCTGTCGAACTTCCTGCGCGACGTGCGCGAGGACATCGTCGAACTGGACCGGGTGTATCTCCCGCAGGAGACCCTGCGCGAGTACGGCGTCACCGAGGCCCAGCTCAAGCGCTTCGAGTTCGGCGAGAACGTCGAGGCGGCGATGCGCCACGAACTGCGCCGCGCGGAGTCGCTGTACAAGGAGGGCGTCGCGGGCATCAAGTACCTCCCCGAGGACTGTCAGTTCGCCGTGTTGCTGGCGGCGGTGCTGTACGCCGAGCACCACGCGCTCATCCGCGAGCGCGGCTTCGACACGCTCTCGGCGACGCCGGAGCTGAGCACGTACCGCAAGCTCACGCTGTTCGTCAAAACGCGCTGGGCGTGGTTCCGGTGTAAGGACCCCGAGACCGTGTTCCGCCGCGTCTCCTGTGTCCCGTACGGCGACAGCGAGTCGAACCGCTCGGGCGCCGGGCACGCCGACCGGGTTCCCGCCCGCTGACCGTCAGTCCGTCAACCGCGGTTCACGAACACCTCGCTCCTCAGAACGCTTGCCTCAACAGCGACGCGTCGAACCGATCCGCCCGAACCAGTCCGACGCCGATGCCGACCGCGACCGCGGCGGCGACGGGGTTCCAGAACCAGAGGTTCACCCCGCCCCACAGCAGCACGAAACTCACCATGTCGTCGAGCATGAACTCGCAGTCGGCGAGTCGCGCGCGCAGCGCCGCGCGGTCGAACGCGGCGTCGAGCACGACGACGGCGACGGTGGCGGAGACGACCCAGCCGGCGTAGTTCGACAGCGGGACGCCGTAGAAGCCCGCCCCCGAGAGCACGCCGAGCGCGCCCGCGTCGGCGACGCCCTCGTACGCCCAGAAGCCGAGCGCGACGGCGCCCGGGTCCAACACGACGTCCATGACGAGCACGAGCGAGATGACCGCCAGCAGCCGGACCGCCGCGCGCTCGGCGCGGTCGCCGAGGAGGAGCAGACTCAGGAGGTAGGCGTTCGCCACCAGCGGGAGGAAAAAGACCGGCAGTCCCAGGGGGACGCCGCCCAGTTCCGGACCGAGCGCGACGAGGTACTCGAACTCGCCGTAGGGCCACCCGGTCGTGATCCCGACGTACTCGATCGCGTACGCGTACGCCGACAGCAGCCCGATCCCCGCGAGCTCGCGACGGCCAATTAGCGGTGCGAGCCCGACAACCAGCGGCGAGCGCATCACGAGCGTTCCGAGCAGGATCATCCCGCCGTTGAACGCCAGCGGCGCCAACGGGGTGCCGGCGAACGCGCCCTCCGCGCTGGCGACGAGCAGCACCGCGCCCACGACCGGGAACACGACCGAGATGGTGAAGCGGTTCTCGCGGACGAGCGCGTCGAGGCGTGCCTCCGCCTCCCGGCGGTCGGCCGGTATCGCCTCGCGAAGGGCCGACAGTCGGCCCGGAGTGGTTTCCGGACTCACGGCAGCACCGCCTCCGGGGGGACGATCCGCGTGAGCGCGCCCATCGTGAGCACGGCGCCGACGACGGTGTTGATCGCCGGGAACCACCAGTACGCGCGGTCGATCGCGACGCCCGCGAGGTGGACGACGGCCACGAGGGCCGGGTACGCGAGCAGCACCGCGCCGATCCGTGGGTCGACCGCCGCGAACGCGCCCGCCGCGGCGATCCAACAGGCCGCACAGTACGCGAGCGTCCGCGACTCCCCGAGCGCGGTCGCGGTCGTCCGGATCCCCGCCGCGCGGTCCGGCTCGATGTCCGGGATCGCGGAGAACGTGTGCATCCCCATCGCCCACAGCCACGCGCCCGCCAGTGCCGCGGCCGGCGGGGCGGCCCCGGCGACCAGCGCGTACGCGGCGGCGCCGGGCAGGACGTACAGGCCGTTCGACACCGAATCCAGCAGCGGCGTCGTCTTGAACCGCAGCGGCGGCGCCGAGTACCCCGCCCCGAGCACGAAGAACCCGGCGAGGTACGGCCACGCGACCCGCGGCGTGATCGCGAACGTCACCGCGCCCAGCGCCAGCGACGCGACGACGACCGTGGGGACGAGCCGGTCGCCCGCGTAGCGCACCTCCCGGCCGTCCTTCTTCGGGTTGTCCTCGTCGATGTCGCGGTCGAACACGTCGTTGACGCCGTAGAGGAACAGGTTCGCCGGGAGGAGGAAGTAGCCGAACAGGAGGATGTTCTCGGAGCGAAACAGCCCCGGAACGGTCGTCGCGCCGAAGGCGACCCCGACGGCGATCGGCCCCGCGAGGTACAGCCAGAAGCGCGGGCGCGAGAGCTTCAGGAGGTAGCGTGCGCTCGCGCGGCGGTCGGTCGCGTCGGTGTCGGCTGAATCGGTCGCGTCGGCGTCAGCGTCGGCCGAGTCGGCGGGGTCGACTGCGGTCGGCATGGGCGCGGTCAGGCCGACTCCGCCATCGTCTCGGCCGTGAGCAGCCCCGAGATGAGGCACATCGGGACGCCGATCCCGGGCGTCGTCGTCGACCCGGTGAAGTAGAGCCCGTCGACCTTCGAGGACTCGTGACCGGGCCGGAACGGCGCCGTCTGGCGCAGCGTGTGCGCGAGCCCCAGCGCCGACCCCTTCATCGAGTTGTAGCGACCCGCGAAGTCGTCGACGCAGAACTCCTCCTCGAAGACGATTCGATCGCGCAGGTCCACGCCGGTGTTCTCGGCGATGTCGTCCAGGACGTGCTGCCGGTACCGGCTCCGCAGTTCGGGCGTGTCCTCCAGTCCCGCCGCGACGGGGACGAGAACGAACAGGTTCGAGTGTCCCTCGGGGGCGACGGTGTCGTCCGTCTTCGACGGGACACAGAGGTAGTAGGCGGGGTCGTCGGGCCAAGCGGGATCCTCGAAGATCTGCTCGAAGTGGCCGTCCCAGTCGGTCGGAAGCACGAGCGTGTGGTGGGCGAGTTCCTCCACGTCGCCCTCGACGCCCATGTACAGGAGGTACGCGGAGGGCGCGTACGTCCGCGACTCCCAGTAGTCGGCGTCGTACTGGCGCTTGCGCGGTGCGAGCAGTTCCTGCTCGGTGTGGGCGTAGTCCGCGTCGCTGACGACGAGATCCGGGAAGTACGTCTCGCCGGACCCGGCGGTGATCTCGGTCTCGACCGAGGCGCCGCCGTCCGCGGCGGCGGCGGTCCTGCCGAGCCCGTCGGCGGGGTTCGTGGTCGCCGTCTCAACCTTGAAGCCGCCGCGTTGCCCCTTGATCGCGGTGACGGGCGCGTCGGTCACGTATTCGACCCCCAGCTCTGCCCCGAGTTCGACGATGCCGTCGACGACGGCGCCGACCCCGCCGTCGGGGTAGTAGACGCCGAGGTTGAAGTCGACGTGGCTCATGAGGTTGTACAGCGCCGGCGTGTTGTGCGGCGACCCGCCGAGGAACACCAGCGTGTACTGCATGATCTGCTGGAGCTTCGGGTTATCGAAGTAGTTCTCGACGTGGTCCTGCATCGTCCCGATCAGCGACAGTCCCCACGAGTAACGCAGCACGTCGGGGTCGACGAAGTCCGCGAGGTCGTCGCGGTGCTCGTACACGAAGTGCTCCATTCCGATCTCGTAGTTGCGCTCGGACTTGCGGAGGTAGTCGTCGAAGGCGTCGCCCGCGCCCGCCTCGTACGACTCGAACGTCTCGCGGTTCGCCGCGAGATCCGGGACCATGTCGACCTGATCGCCGTCCTTGAAGAAGATCCGGTAGTGGGGGTCGAGCCGCGACAGCGAGTAGTATTCCGACGGTTCCCGGCCGAAGTGACCGAAGAACGTCTCGAACACGTCGGGCATCAGGTACCACGACGGGCCCATGTCGAAGCGAAAGCCGTCTTCCTCCAGCACGGCTGCACGGCCGCCGAGCTGCTCGTTTTTCTCCACGAGGGTCACGTCGGCGCCGGCGTCCGCCAGGTAGCAGGCCGTCGAGAGCCCGCCGAAGCCGCCGCCGATCACGACCACGTCCTCGCCCGAGAGCGAGGAGCGATCACGGGGTTCGCGCATTAACCGTGTTACGGCGGGGCGATGTATAAATATGGGCGCACGGACGACACCGCGCTCGGCGACTCCGTCGCTTGCGAGCGTCGGCACGGACCCGCCGCGGCCCGCAACCACTACCTCCCGCCGGCCCCTGGCGATCCCATGGACGGAACCACCGCGGTCGTCACCGGCGGAACGCGCGGCGTCGGAGGCGCCGTCGCCTCGTCGTTCGTCGAGGCCGGCGCCCACGTCGTCGTCTGCTCGCGCGACAGCGACGCAGTCGACGGGACGGTCGAGACGCTCTCACGCTCGGGCGGGGCCTCGGGCCTCCGGGCGGACGTGCGCGACGAGTTCGACCTCGAACGCCTTATGGAGCACGCCGACCGCGCGGGCGAACGCGACGGGATCGACACCGTCGTCGCCAACGCCGGCGTCAACCACGGCGCGCCCGGCGAGATGCCCCTCGACGACGAGGCGTACAGCCGCTTCGACGACACGCTCCGCACGAACGTCCGCGGCGTGTTCGCGACGGTGCGTGAGGCCGTCCCGTACCTGACCGACGACGCGCGGATCCTCGTCCCCTCGGGGTCGATCGCCCGCGACGCGAAGCCGGGGATGGGCGCGTACGCCGTCTCGAAGGCCGGCGCCGAGGCGGTCGTTCGGCAGGCGCACGCCGACCTCGACGCGACGTCGATGACGCTGGATCTGGGACTGGTCGACACCGAGCTCACGGGGAATCAGGGCGGCAGAGACCCCGAGGACGTGGCGCCGATGTTCGTGTGGGCGGCGACCGACGCCGACCCCGACGAGCACGGCGGCGCGGTCGTCGGACTCAGGGAGTGGAAGGCGGCGACGCGATAGCGAGTGACGAAAGAGCGAACAGAACGGGGTGGCCCGTGGCGGTGCAGTCTACCGACTTACGACGTCGACGGCGACATCGAGATGTTGAGTCCCTTCTGGATGATCTGGGTGAACGCCATCGAGCACAGGAAGTACCAGATGATCCAGGTGGGCATGATGAACAGCGTGTCCGTCCACGCGACCTCGCCCGCGATGGGGAGCACGATCGGCTGGAGGTCGAGACCGGGCTGTCCCTCGGCGCCGCGGAAGCCGATCTTCCAGTACATCCACAGGAACGCCGGGATGGTCAGGACCATGATCCACACCATCGGGCGGAACTGCTCTTTGAACATGCCGAGCTGGTCGCCCATTGCCTCCATCTGCTCCTCCTGGATGGCGTCCATGGCGGCGTCGTCGCCGCGCTCTTTCGCCTCCTTGCGGCGCTCCTGGATGTCCTTCATCCGCTGTTGATAGGCGGCCATCCGGTCCATGTCCATCAGGTTCGCGCGCAGGAGCGTGGAGTACAGCCCGGTGAGCGTCGCGATGATCATGATGACCGCATACAGCGGCAACAGGTCCTGCAGCGGGCCGAGCACCACGTCCATCGCCTCGCCGACGACGCTGCGAACCGGCCCGTACGAGTAGCCGACGAAGAACAACAGCGTCACGACGGCCGCGCCCTTGTCGTAGATGCTCCAGGACGCCCCCTCGGAGTCGGGGATCTCGACGCTGCTTCCGCCGCCCGCGTCGTCGTCGGGCGACTCGAGTCCGGCCTCGATCGCGTCGCGGTCTGCGAGTGCGAAGCCCGCCTCGCCGTCCTCGAGGAGCCCGCGCTCGATGAGCCGGCCCCACTGCCCGCTCGAGAGCTCCTCCCGCACGTCGATCCACTGGATCTCGTTGTCCTCCGCGCGTTCGAGGACGAGTTCGATCGCCTCGCGCATCTCGGGCTCGGAGGCGAGCTCCCGAGTGCGCTTCTCGATTCGTGCCATTGCACCCGGCTAAGCGACAGCCACGTAAGAAGGTTGTACTCTCGGCGCGCCGCCGACGGTCCGGTCGCGGTCGTCTCCGTGGACGCTCGCCCGTTCAGTTCTCGACGACGTCGCGAAGGTTCTCGAACACGTCGTCCGGCGTCCCCTCGCCGGACACCTCGACGAGCACGCCCTCCTCGCGGTAGTGCTCGATGACGGGCTCGGTGTTCTCGCGGTAGACGCGCAGACGCTCGTGGACCGTCTCCTCGGTGTCGTCCTCGCGCTGGATCAGTTCGCCGCCGCACTCGTCGCAGACGCCTTCCTCCTCGGGCTGGTCGAACTCCACGTGGTAGGTGGCGCCGCACTCGTCGCAGACGCGACGGCCGGTGAGTCGGGCCAGCAGCTCGTCCTCGGGCACCTGGAAGAAGACCACGTGATCCAGCTCCGTCTCCTCGCTCAGGAACTCGGCCTGGTCGAGGTTTCGCGGGTAGCCGTCGAGGACGAAGCCGTCGGCGTTCTCCAGGGCGGCGACGACGATCTCGTTGACCACGGGGTCGGGAACGAGCTCGCCGGCGTCCATGAACTCGCCGGGCGTGCCGTACTCCGTCTCCATGTCCTTGTTCTGCCGGAGCGCGTCGCCGGTCGTGATGTGGTCGAGGTCGTACTCGTCGGCGAGTCGGGTCGCCTGGGTACCCTTGCCGGCGCCCGGCGGACCGAGCAGCAGGATTCGGTGGTCTGCCATATCTGCACGCTCCGGGGCCACGGTGAAAGGCGTGCTGAATCCGGCGCGGTTCGCGGGGTCGAGCCCCCGTGGCGACCGGCGGCGGACGGGCGCGACGTATGGCAGCCGAACGGGAGCACCCGGTTTTTACGCCGGTTCGCCGTATGAACGGACATGACCCGATTCGACGCCGACACGTCGGCCGACCGGCGGAAGCTGTTCGCCGACGCCGTCACGGCCCACCGCGAGCGCGGCAGCGCCTTCCTCACGGTCGAGGTGGAGCCCCCCCGCGAGGAGATCCGATTCGACGAGTCGAGCGACGAAGACGACCCCGATGAACCGGCAGACGGCGAGGCGCACACCGAGGACGGGGAGTCACCCGAGGGGGAGGCGCCCCCGCCGTGGGTCCAGTTCGCCGAGAAGACGTTCAACCTCGACTGCACCGACGGGGAGCTTGCGCGCCTGCACGACCTGCTCGAGGAGTATCCGGAGTTCCGGATCGACGAACAGGAGACGCCCGAGGAGGCCGAGGGAACGAACGTCCGCATCTCGGCGCGGTCGGACGCGAACCGCCTCGCGGGCTTCCTCGACCGCGCGTTCGCGGAGGTGTACGACCAGCCCGACGACTACCGGGCGTGGGTCGTGCAGGTCTGAGGCGGGAGCGACGCCGGCGACCGCGTCGGCGGCCCGGGACGGCCGTCGTGCGACGCCCGTTCCGCTTACTCGCGCTCGATGAGGAGGTACAACAGCACGACCGCGCCGGCGCCGAAGACGGAGACGAACAGGCCCGCCAGCACCGTCGCCAGCGCCCACAGGGTCTCGTCGGTTCCTCGACGGTCTTTGGCGTCCTGATACACCCAGTACGCCATGCCGACAGGGAGCAACAGCGAGAATATCAACAGGAGGATGAAGAACACGACCAGCAACTCAACGCCGCCGGGGACTCCGAACAGTGGAAGGGGGACCATGTCCGGCCGATCAGACGCGATCAGCAAAACCGCGTCGGTTTAAGCCGTGATCTAGTCGCGGATGACGACGAAGTAGTACACCGCGAACGCGATGAGGAACCCGATGAGGTTCAACAGCAGCGACGCCAGCGCCATCGCCCCGGCCCACAGCTTCGGGGAGTCCGTCCGGCGGCTCTTGGCGTCCTGGTAGGTGAAGTAGCCGACGACGACGGCGACGATAACGTTCAGGAGGCCCAGAATACCGGGGTCGATGAGACCGAACTGGAGCGGGAGCGCCGCCGCGGTCGCGATTGTAACGTCCATGCCACCGGACGCCGCGCCCGAGGGATAACTCCTCCGGCACCACTCGTCGCGGCTCCTGCCGGACTCACTCGTCGCGTTGGGTGTTTCCGTACCGCTCTCCGGCGTCTGGCACCGGATGGTCGCGGCCGGCGACGACGTACAGCGCGGCGAGAACGAACAGGGCGATCGTGCTGGTCACGCCGACGAGGACCGCGGCGGTCGGCCACGCGCGGGGATTGTCGCTGCGGAGCCCGGCGTCCCAGCCGACGAGGCCGGCGACGCAGGCGGTCGGAACGAGTCGGAGCAGCAGCGTCCACGCGAGATCGGTGCCGCCCGGGAGCGTCCCGAACAGGGGTGGCAGCGACGGGAGAACCGGAAGGAGGATGTCGGCGGGGAACACGCTCCGAGACACCTGATGACGGACGAAAAACGGTTCGGTCCTCAGAACAGCGACTCGTCGGTCAGGTCCGCCGCGAGCACGAAGTCCGGCTCGTCGGAGACCGCCGTTCGCGTCGCGGCGGCGTCGGACACCCAGCGGACGCCCTCGGGGATCAAGATCCGGGTCGCGTCGATGCCGCGGTCGGCGGCGTCGCGGGCGATCGCGTCGATCAGCGCGTCCAGCGCCTCGGTGTCGTCCCACGCGGCGGCGTGATAGACACCCCACGTCTCCTCGACGCCGTCCTCGTTCTCGCGGTCGTACGTGTACGCCAGCGCCGACATGGCCCGGGTGCCGCCGTCGACGACGGCGAACAGGGCGTCGCGATCGGCGGCGTCCCGGAGGTCCGCGCGCGTCAGCTCCGAGCAAGCCCACGATTCCTCGTCGTCCATCGCCAGCCCGCGGAGGTGCTCGCGCGCGTCGCTGCGGCTCCAGTACGCCCACGCCGCGTCGGGGTCGGCGACCACGTCGAGCGCGGGCTCGGCGTCCGCGTCCGGATCTGGCTGGAGCCAACGGAACTCCGTCGCCGGATCGAAGCCGACCGAGCGCGACTGCCCCAGCCCGGCGACGTTCCACGAGAAGACCATGTTCCGGCAGACGACCGCCCCGCGGTCGCGCGCCCAGCGAAACGCCGCCCGCGAGAGCTCCGGCGAGAGGTTCCGGCCGCGGTAGTCGGGGTTGACGCGCATCGCCTGCGCCCACGCCTCGGTGTCCGAGAGCATGACGCACTGGAGGACGCCCGCCACGTCGGCCCCGTCGTCCACGTCGACGACGAGCGTGCGCTGATCCGGCCCGTCGGTGTCGACCATCTCGTCGAACACGTCCGGGAGGTAATCGCCGTGTCTGTCCCCCCAAGTGTCCTGCGTGAAGCTGACGACGTGTTCGACGTCCGACTCGCGGGCCTGCCGGATCGCGAACTCGTGGTCGGGGTCGTCGCGGGCGAGTTCCCGTCCGGTCATACCCACGGTTTCGACTCCTCGGTCAGCTCGCCCGCCAGGTCGCGGCCCATCGCGTCCTCGGCGTCGGCGACGTTCGCGAGCGCCCACAGCAGCTTCACCTTCGCCGTGCCCGGGAGGGTATCGCCGGCCTCGACGACGCCCGCGTCGAGGAGGTCGCGGCCGGTGTCGTACACGCGGTCACAGACCCGGCCCTCCAGACACTGACTCGTCATGGCGACCGTGGTGCCGTCGTCGACGAGTTCCTCGAATCGCGGGATCAGGTCGGTGTGGACGTGTCCGAGGCCGGTGCCCTCGATCACGACGCCGGACTTCCCGTCGAGGTAGTCGAGCGCGGCGGGGTCCATCCCGGGCGTGAACTTCACCAGTTCCACGTCCTCGACGAGGTCGGACGCGAGCGCGAGGTCGTCGTCGCCGCGGCGGGCGTACGCCTTCCCCTCGCGGTAGGACACGTCGACGTGGTCATCGTGAGGGTCGTACTCGACGCGACCCAGCGGCTCGGCGCCGACGGTCTCGAAGGCGTCCCGGCGGGAGGTGTGGTTCTTGCGGACGCGCGTGCCGCGGTGGAGCGCGCAGTGGTCGTCCGAGGGCGTCCCGTGCATACAGACCATCACCTCCGCGCAGTCGGATTTGGCGGCCTCGACGGCGCAGACGGCGTTCATCACGTTGTCCGAGGAGGGACGGTCGGCCGAGCGCTGGCTGCCGGTGAACACGACCGGAACCGGCGTGTCGAGCATGAACGACAGCGCCGACGCGGAGTACTGCATCGTGTCGGTGCCGTGCATGACGACGACGCCGTCGGCGCCCGCCTCGATCTCCTCGCGGACCGCCTCGGCGAGGTCGGTCCAGATCTCGGGGTTCATGTTCTCCGAGAGGATGTTGGCGACGACGCGACCGCGGTAGTTCGCGCGGCCCGCCAGATCCGGCACGGCGCGGAGGACGTCCTCGGCGTCGAAGCGGGCGGTGACCGCGCCGGTGCGGTAGTCGACGGTGGAGGCGATGGTGCCGCCGGTGGAGATGAGCGCGACCGTCGGGAGGTCGTCGTCGAACGCGACCTCGGAGGCGTCTGCCTCGTCGTCGTCACCGTCGGCGTCGACGGCTCGGGCGCCGCGTTCGAGCACATCGACGGCGGCGTCGGCGCGGTCGACGCCGACGTTGTACCCGCCCTCCAGCTTGAGCACGAGATGCTTCTCGTCGCTCGACGGCATCAACACGCCCTCGTCGGTGACGCCCGCGTGCTCGACGCGGACGCGGTCTCCGGGGCTCGGGGTCATACGCGGTGATAGCGGCCGGGGCGAACTTGAACCTGCCCGTCCGCGGTTCCGGCGGGGGGTTTCGGTTGCGGGCGCCGGGAACGCGCCGTGTGTCGAACTGGCGCGGTCACCACCCGCATGCGAGCGGTTGCGTCCCCACGGATGGCACAAGAGCCATGAGCGAGCGCCGCCGACGTGGAGGCATGTCGAAGAGTCTGGAGGAGCTGCAGGAGCTCGCCGAGCGCGACGGCGCCGGCGACCCGTCCACGGACTCGGCAGCGAACTCGCCCGACCGGGGCAGCGAGGTCGGGGAGGCTGACCGCGGGAGCGCCGACGGGGGCTCGCGCGCGCTGCTGGGACGGACGCCGTTCTCGGCGAAGGGCTTTCTCCTCACGTTCGTCGTGCTCCTCGCCGGACTGATCGCGGGCTCCGCGGTACCGCTGGTCGGCGGGCTCGCACGGTACCTCGGGCTGTTCGCCGCCGCGTTCGCCCTCGGTCTGGGCCGCTCGCGTCGAGCGTACCTCGAAACCGCCATCGCGGGCGCGCTCGCGGCCGGCGGCGCGTTCCTCCTCGGGACGTTGACGACGGGAACGCTCCTCGTCGGGACGAGCCTGCTCGCCGACTACGGGCTCCCGGTCGCGGGCGTCGGCGTCACGGTCGGCGTTCTCCTGTCGGTCGCTGGCGTGTACTTCGGGCGAGACCTCCGCGACGGGTTGACTCGAGATATCTGAGCGCCGTCGCCGTTCGGGGCGGGTCCAGGAAGTCTCGCGGGCGGTGGTGCTCGTCGACCGCGACGCCGAGCGATAGCTCCCGGCTAACTACGACCACGCTCCGAGTCGGCGATGCCACGGTGCAACTCGACGCGTTGGGCGGGCTCCTCGGGCTGGCTCTGGTCTTCCTCGTCGTGATCCTGATCGTGTCTCTCGTGCTAGCGATCGGGGCGATCGCGGTCGCACTCGTCTCGCTGCCGTTGCTCACGGTACTACCGACCGTCAGGTCGGGATTCCTCTCGGCCGCGACATCGCTCTCGGGTACCCCGGCGGACTCCGTGACTGAACCGTGGCCGCTCGCCGTGTACGTCGTCGGCGTCGACAGCTACGGGCTCGCAGTGCTCCTCGTGGTCGTGATAGCCGTGAACGGGATCGGACTGTTCGAGCCGTCGAGTAGCCCCGACGTCGGCGCTGTCCTCTACGGACTACTTATCGCCGCGACGCTCGCGGTCGTCGTCATCGTCGCTGGCCTCCGTCTGCTGTCCCTCGGTCGGATCCGGGCGCTCGGCGAGTGGGCCGTATTTCTCGTCGTCGTCGCGGCGCTCACGCTGGTTGCATCGTTCGTGGTTCCGGCGGCGCTGTTCGGACTGCTCACGCACTTCCTGTAGGTTCACGAACGGAGATCGCCCGGGAGGGTCACCAGCTCGCTGCCGGGGACTACCCGACGGTCACCCGACGAGTTGCCAGCGGTCGGACTCGAGCGCGAGCAGGTCTGCATCCGCGAGCCGTCGCAGCCCGTCCTCGACGGCCTGCGGATCGGCGTCCACTTCCTCGACGACGGCACGGTGTGAGCCGTCGGTCGAGGTGACCGCGGCCAGAAGCTTCGCATAAAACCGGGAGTCCGCGTCGACGCCGAGTCGGTCGTTCACCCGGTCGAGGAGGTCGCTCATTCGCCCGTGAACCCACCGCTGTGCGAGCGAGAGCTCGTTCTCCAGATCCTGTAACTCGTCGAACTCGGCGGCCAGCTCGGCCAGCTCCCCGCCGTCGGCGGCCGCGTCAGCGCCGCTGTCGACCGATCGAAGCTCCAGATCGATATGCATGTGCGGGCAGCTGCCCTGGATATCGAGGCTCGGGTTCGCGGGGTACGCGGACTTCGTGCCGAACCCGTGCCGGGAGACGTTCACCTCCAGGCGCACGTCGCGGGCGATGTGGAAGTACTTCCGCCGTCGGTCGTCGGTGTGGCTCTCGATGAGGCCCGCGTCCTCCAGTTTCCGCAGGTGGTCGATGACCGCCTTCGGCGACACGCCGAGGTACTCGCTGATCTCGGTGACGTAACACGGCTTGTGCGAGAGCAGCCGGAGAATGCGCCGGCGGTTCTCGTTTCCGAGGAGATCAAGCAGTACCGCGGAGTCCATACACGCGAGGTAACTGCTCGGTGTATTTAAGTACCGCGTCGACGGTCGTCGCCATCGCCCGACGGCAGGACGGCGGCCGCGACCGCGACCGCGACGAATGTCGCCGCGAGCGACCCCAGCGCGAGCGTCCAGCCGGGGTCGTACCGGACGGGCGGGTAGTTCGCGAGCGGGAGTCCGAGGAGGTAGCCGTAGTCGAAGAGGTCGTTCGCGAGCGCCAGCAGCGCGACGCCGCCCAGGATCGGCCGCGAGGTGCGCCCGACGCGAGCGATCAACAGCGCCTCCGCGAGGAAGGCGGCGTGCGTGGCGAGGATCCCCCAGTACGCCCACAGCGAGTCGGCGTCGAAGCCGACGTACAGGTCCGTCGGAAGGTCGGGCCGAATGAACGGGACGTTGAGCGCGACGAACGTCCACAGCCCCGTCTTGACTAGCCACACGACCGCCAGCGTCGACAGCACCGACAACAGCGTCGATCGCGGCACCGACGAGAGTCGGTACCCGGCGAACGGAACCAGCGCCGCGAGCACGAGTGTGCCGAGCGCGACCGCCGTGGGCGAGTCGCCGTACAGCGGCCACAGGTACGTCGCCACCGCGGGCATCGTCTCTACGTAGTAGCGCACGCCGACGAGGAAGGCGAGCGCGTTGACGACGAGGAGCAGCCCGAGCGTAACGGGCGTCGTGAGGTAGAACTCGGCGAGCGCCTCCGGGACGGGGTTGCGCGTCCGTCGCGCCTCGGTGTCGTCAGCCACGGTCTTGGCGCGACTTCGACCGCCGCCGGCTTAATCGGGAGTGGTTCCGGTTCTGCTTTTCCGCGGCGACAGACGCGGCGGCGACGCGGAGGCAACGCGGCGTCGTTACGAGCCGGCCACGCGTCGACGCCGTCGCGCACCGCCACGGCTAAGCCGCCGACGCGACACCACACGCCACACCCGAATGAGCCTCCTCGCCGACCTGACCGCAGCCGACGGTCTCCCCGAACGTCCCGACCTCCCGTGGTACGTCGCGCCGCTTCCCCGCGCGGTCGAGAACCTCGGCCTCCGGCTCGCGTGGGTCGTCGTCGCGGTCAACCTCGTCGGCACCGCCTTCGGCTTCTGGTACTACGGCGTGCACCCGCTGCCGCTGTCGGATCCGCTGATCACCTGGCAGCTCGGCGGCACGCCGCCGAGCATGTGGGCCTTCGTCCCCGACTCGCCGGTCGCGACGCTGTTCATCGCGCTCGCGCTCGGCCTGTGGAAACTGGGGCGGTCGAACGAGTACGTGAACGCCCTGGCCTTCTTCGGCTGCTGGAAGCTGGGGCTGTGGACGCCGTTCGTCCTCCTTGCGTTCGCCGACGGCTTCACGGCCGCCAACCCGCTCCCGATGTATCTGTTCCTCCTGTTCTCGCATCTCGCGATGACCGTCGAGGGCTTCCTCCTCTATCGGATCTCGGGGTTCCCGGTGCGCGCGGTCGCCGTCGCAGTCGCGTGGTACGGCCTCAACGACGTGGTCGACTACTTCCTCCCGATCGCCGGGACGCCCCACCACACGCTCATGCCCGGACAGGTGCCCCTCGGGTCGGGGATCGGCTTCACCCACCCGTCGCCGACCCACGAGATCGCCGCCGCCGGCGCGGTCGTCCTCACGCTCACGGCGACGTTCCTCGTGCTGGCGACGCGGGTGAAGCTGCTCGAAGCCGGCGCGGACCGCACCTGATACCGGGAGCCCACGGACGGGCAAGGACTATCTCCCGCGGGGGAGACACGTCGGCCGTGAGCACACCCACCCTCTACCGCGCGATCGCCGACCTCCCGCTGACGATCGAGTCGGTGGGGCTCAGGCGACGCGCACGCGACACCTCCTCCGGGTTCGAGCGCGTGAGCACGACGTTCAGGCTGCGCGGCGACGGCGAGCTCGGCCGCGGCGAGGACGTGACCTACGACGCACCCGACCACGACGCGCTGTTCGCCCACCCCGAGCGCGACCCGCGGACGACCGCCGAGGGCGTGGAGTTCGCGGACGCGTTCGCCGGCGACTGGACGTTCCGCGAGTTCTCCACCCACCTCGACGACGTCGACCTGTTCCCGGCGGGCGAGCCCGAGCGGGAGACTGCCTACCCCTATCGCCGTTGGGCGGTCGAGTCGGCCGCGATGGACCTGGCGCTGCGACAGTCCGACACCGACCTCGCGAGCATCCTCGGACGCGAGCGCGACCCGGTCTCGTTCGCGGCGTCGACGCGACTGGGCGAGCCGCAGAGCGAGTCGGGAACCGACTCGGAGAGCCGAGCGGCGCAGCCGCGAGGCCCCACAGCGGACCGCGTGACGGCCATCGCCGAGCGCGTTCCCGGGATCGGCTTCAAGCTCGACCCGACCGACGACTGGACCGACGAGGTGGTCGCGGACCTCCCGACCGAACAGGTCCGCGTGCTCGACCTGAAGGGACTGTACGAGGGGACCGAGGTGGACCAAGAGCCGACCCCCGAGTTCTACGAGTGGGTGCTGGAGTCGTTCCCGAACGCCGTCATCGAGGACCCGGCGATCACCGACGAGACGCGCGGCGTCTTCGCGGGCGATGAGCACCGCGTCTCATGGGACTATCCGATCACCGGCGTCGCGAGCGTCGAGGACCTCCCGTGGGAGCCGGAGTGGCTCAACGTCAAGCCCTCGCGGTTCGGGACGCTGGAGTCGCTGTCGGACACGCTCGAGTGGGCCCGCGAGCGCGACGTGACGCTGTACGGCGGCGGGCAGTTCGAGCTGGGCGTCGGTCGCGACCAACTGCACGCGCTGGCATCGGTGTTCTACCCCGAGGGTCCGAACGACGTGGCGCCCGGCGCGTTCAACGACCCCGCGGTTCCCGAGCGCCTGCCGGGGACGCCGCTCGCTCCGTCGGCAGCCCCGCGCGGGTTCGAGTTCTGAGTTCGAGGGCTCCCTCGGAGGTAAATCGTTATCTGTCGTCTCACGCACGGGGAACCCATGGCGAGGGACGACGGTCGGGTCGCACGCGCGACCGACAACGCGATCCGGCATCCGACCGCCGTCTACCGACTCCTGTTCGCGGTGGCGACGGGTTTCTTCCTGCTGTTCGCTCTGTTCCCCCTCTACTGGCTGTTGGTCGTCTCCGTGACGCCGACCGGAACGTCCCCGGCGCTCGTCCCCGCCGCAGTGACGCCCACGAACTACCTCGCGGTCGCCGCGTCGGAGTTCCTCAGGTACGTGTTCAACAGCCTCGTCATCGCCGGGAGCACGACCGCCGTCGTGGTCGTCGTCGCGAGCCTCGCGGGGTACGCCTTCGGACGCTTAGAGTTCCCCGGAAAACGGGGGCTGCTGCTGGTCACGTTGTGCGTCGCGTACTTCCCGCCGGTGGCGTTCATCGTCCCGCTGTTTCGGCTGCTCTCGGGGGCGCTCTCCTGGTCGGCGTTCGGGGTCACCGTGACGAGCCCGGATCTCTTCAACACCCCGGCCGGGCCCGGCGTCCCCCTGACGGGGCTGACGATGCCGCTGGCGATCTTCGTGTTGACGACGTTCTTCGACCGGATCCCGGACACCCTCGAGGACGCCGCGCGCGTCGAGGGGACGACGCGGCTCGGCGCGCTCGCCCGGGTGATCGTTCCGCTGTCGCGTCCGGGGGTCGCGACGGCGGCCGTGTTGACGTTCCTCCAGGTGTACACCGAGTTCTTCTTCTCGCTGCTGATGACGAACGGCGACCCCGGGGACTGGGCGCCGTTCGTGCCCCCGCTTCGCGGGCTCGCCCCGGCGAACGCGTCGTTCGCCGCCGCGGCCGCGGTGACCGCGCTCCTCCCGGTTCTCCTTCTGCTGGCGCTGGCCGACGACCACATCGTGACCGGACTGACAACCGGGTACAGGTAGCCGGCGCGGTCGGACGGTCGATCGAGAGCGGGGGTCGTCGGTTCGGTGTCACCAATCGTAGTCGGTCGCGTCGTCGGCGGCGTGGGCGCGCACCCACAGCTCCCCAATGCGCGAGAGGCGCGTCCGGTAGGACTTCCCGTGTGACTCCTGTTCGACGTACCCCTTCCCGCCGGGGCCGAGGCGGTCGACGTTGTAGATGACCTTCGAGCGGAACGAGTCGGTGTACTCCTCGTTCAGCTCGGCCGCCAGCGCCTTCGCGAGTTCGCTGACCGACTCGAACTCGCCGTCCTCGCCGAGCTTGTAGAGGATCACCTCCTCGAAGGGCTTCACGTTCGAGAAGGAGGCGACCGGGAGCTCGATGATGTGTTTGCCGTCGACCTCCTTGGCGCCGATGGTCGTCCCGCGCTCGTCGAACTCGGCGAGCAGGTCCGTCGCCGTCGAGAGCCGCTCGCGGATGCGGTCGGCGGCGACGCCGGCGACGGATTCGGCGTCGCCATCCTCGACGGCCGCCAGCAGATCCCGCAGGAGGTCCCGGTTCGACCGGAGCTCCTCGGCCAACTCGGTTTCGAGGTACTTCTCGGGCGCCGTGTAGTAGGTGTGGATGCGGTCGCGGTCGGCCTGCCGCTCCAGCGTGACCGAGTGGGCCGCGGTCGCGAACGCGAACGAGACGGGCCGGGGCATCGAGGAGACGTTCACCCACACCTCGCGGCCCGCGTCGAGCTCCTCGTTGATGAGGTCGTACGCCTGCTCGAAGGCGGCGTCGTAGTCGTACACGTCGGCGATGGGCACGCGCTCGGTTTCCGCGCCGAGCAGGTTCCGGAAGTCCGTCTCCAGCTTCTGCGAGAGCTTCCGGGAGTACTCCACGTTCGCCTCGCTCCCGACGGCGCCCTCCAGCAGCACGACCCGGTCCACGTCGAACTGGTCGCGGACCAGCGGCGCGATGAGCCGGTCGTAGTCGAAGCCGACCGGGACGACGTGCGTCTGCATGCTCGGGTGGTGATCCGGTGGCGGGAAAAGCGTGCCGTGGCGCGGTTCAGTCGGCGCCGACGCCGAACTTCTCGGCGTTCTCCGCGGGCGCGCTCGCGGTCACCGTCGACACCGCGACCGTCGCGGCCAGCGACAGCAGCATGCACCACAGCGCGAAGTCCCACGTGAGATACGTCGCCGGCAGCGGGAGGAACACGTGCGCGAGGTACGCGACCTCCGCGCTCGCGACCCCCGCGAGCATCCCCCACTCGGTCGTCCCGCCCCAGTACAGCGCCAGGATCAGCGGGATCGTGAGCTGTGCGTACCCGCCGAAGGCCGTATCGCCCAGCGTGACGAGCACGTCCAGGCCCCCGCCGCCGCCGACGAGCAGCGACGCGAGGAACGTCGAACCCGCGAAGACGGCGACGCCGACGCGGGCGACCCACCCCTCGCGCTCGTCGCTCGCGTCGGGCGCGACGAACGGCCGGTAGAGGTCGCGCGTGAAGTACGACGACCCCGACAAAAGCATCGAGTCCGAGGAGGACATCATCGCCGCCAGCGCGCCCGCGATCACGAGCGCCGCGAACCACGCGGGCGTGTACTCGTTCAGAAGGATCGGGAGGACGTTGCTCCCGTCGGGCACCTGAATCCCCAGCCCGACGGCCCACGACCCGAGCAGGAACGCCGGGACGAACAGCAGGAGCACGAGCACCGGCCACAGCGCGAACGAGCGCTTGAGCGTCTCGACGCGGTCGGCCATGAAGAACCGCTGGTTCACCTGCGGGAACGCGGCGACGCCGAAGGCGATGACGACCGCCTGCGCGATCATCCACTGCGGCGAGTAGAGCCCGCCGCCCAGCGAGGCGAACTCGGGCGCCGCGTCGGTCATCCCGGCCGTCAGCGCCGAGATCCCGCCCGCGGTGGAGGCGATCCACGCGACCGCAAGCCAGATCACGCCGAGCATGAACACGCCCTGTAGCGTGTCCGTCCACGCGACCCCGCGCAGCCCCGAGAGGCCGACGTACACGATCATGAACACCGTGATCAACGCGGCGCCGGCCCAGTACGGCACCACGCCGTCGGTCAGCCCCACCAGCGCCTGCCCGGCGCCGATCTGCTGGAGCATCACGTACGGGAACAGCCACAGGAGACTCACGCCGGCGACGAGCCCGCGCAGCGCCGTCGAGTCGAAGCGGTCGCCCAACATCTCTCCGAGGGTCACGTAGCCGTGCGCCTTCCCGACGAGCCACTGCTTGTACCCGATCGCGTACCACAGCAGCGCGAACAGGATGCCGTCCATCAGCCCCATCACGAGGATCCACTCCGGACCGGCCGAGAACGCGAGGTTCGGCCCCCCGAAGAACGTGAACGCCGACAGCAGCGTCGCGAACGTTGTGAACAGCAACACGACCGTCCCGACCGAGCGGGACGCGAGGTAGTAGTCCTCGGCCGTGCGGTCGGTGAGCCGGTACGCCAACACGCCGATCGCGAGCGCGATCACCAGATAGCCGACGACGACGCCCAGCGAGACGGCGAGATCAGCCACGCCGGATCACCTCCGCGTCGACGCCGCGGTCCCACGCGCCGCCGCGCGCGAACGCCGCGAACGTCACGCTCGCCAGCGCCATCCAGCCGACGTGCCACCACAGCCACAGCGGCAGCCCCGCGACGACCGTCGCGTCGCCCCAGAGGAACCAGGGGACCGCGAACGCGACGAGCAGGGCGAACGCCGCGATCCACAGCGCGTCACTTCGAGTTCGCGTCATCACGCGGTGGTAGTCGTTCATACACAATGAATGTTGTCTGATTACCTCTCCGTACACAAGTTCGAAGAGAAATTCTCTTCGATACGTCGGTCGGTGCTGTCGCGTTCCTTCCGTCCGCGGTCGAGTCGGGTCGCGGCGGGAGCGATCGGGCCGACTGGAGCGAACGGGACCGACGGGACACGTTCCCCGTCGGCGCGCCCGCTATCCCCGGATTTATTCGCCGCGCAGTCCTGTGATCCCTCGATGGAATACGTGCAGGAGCGCGTCGCCACGCTCCACGCGTTCGGCGAGGGAGCGCCCGACGCGCCGGCCGACCGTGCGGCGGTCGTCGTGCCGATGACCGAACGCGAGTACGCCGGGCTCGCCGCCGAGCGCGTGCTCTCGGAGCTTTCGGCGCTCGACCCCGCGAAGGTGATCGTCCCGCTGCGCGCGCCCGCCGACCGCGTCGGCGCCTTCCGCGAGTGGCTCGACGGCTTCGACCTCCCGCTGGAGACGCTGTGGTGTGACGGCCCCCGCGTGGCGGACCTGCTCGACGACGCCGGACTCAACGGCAAGCGCGGGAAGGGACGGGACGTGTGGCTGGCCCTGGGGCGCGCACTCGACTCGGAGTACGTCGTCCTCCACGACGCCGACACGAAGTCGTATTCGCGGGAGTACGTCCGGCGGCTGCTGTTCCCGCTGGCGAACGGCTTCGAGTTCTCGAAGGGGTACTACGCCCGCGTGGAGAACGGACAGCTGTACGGGCGCCTCTTCCGGCTGTTCTACACCCCGTTGGTGCGCGCGCTTCGCGACTCGGCTCCCGACTCGGAGTTCCTCGAGTACATGGCGGCGTTCCGCTACGCGCTCGCCGGCGAGTTCGCCGCGACCAGCGACGTCGTCGCCGCGTTGCCCGTCCAGCGCACGTGGGGGCTCGAGGTCGGGACGCTCGCGGCCGCCTACGACGCGGTCGGCGTCGACGGCGCCGCGCAGGTCGATCTCGGCAGCTACGAGCATGACCACCGAGCAGTATCCGGGCCGACCGGACTCTCGGATATGAGCCGGTCGGTCGGCGCGGCGCTGTTGCGCGCGGCCGAGGCGCACGGCGTCGACCCCGACTACGACGCCCTGCCGGACGCCTACCGCACGGCCGCCGAGTCGTACGTCGACCGCTACGCAGCCGACGCCGCGTTCAACGGGCTCTCCTACGATCGGAGCGGCGAGCGCGATCAGGTGCGCACGTACGCCGCGTCGATCGCGCCGCCGGGCCCGGACACGCGGCTGCCGCCGTGGGAGGAGGTCGCACTGTCTCCGGCCGAGGTGGCCGCCGCGGCGACGGCGGACGCCCGCGACGCCGCGAACGGCGAGGTTGCCGACGACGACTGAACGTGTTCGGGTCGACGGCGACCGCGCCACGTCTGACACGACCGCACGGTTGAAGCCGGACGGGCGACCATAGCTGGTATGGACTTCGAGCGCGCTCGTCGGTACACCCCCGTCGAGGTGACGGACGCCGAGCGACGCGCCGCGGTGCTGGCGCCGGTCGTCGACCGCGGCGGCGCGCCGCATATCCTCTTCACGAAGCGGGCCGACCACCTCGGGAGCCACCCCGGCCAGATGAGCTTCCCGGGCGGCGGGGTCGAACCCCAGGATATCGATCTCACCGCGACGGCGCTGCGGGAGGCGAACGAGGAGATCGGCCTTCGGCCCGAGGAGGCCGACGTCGTCAGCCGCATCGACGACATCCGGACCGTCTCGGAGTACGCGGTCACGCCGTTCGTCGGCACCGCGCCCGACCGGACGTACGTCCCCAGCGACGACGAGGTCGCCGAGATCGCGATCCTTCCCGTCTCGGAGTTGACCGCCCGCGAGAACTACGAGTCGGAGCGTCGCGATCACCCCTACTACGGTGAGATCCGGCTCCACTTCTTCCGTGTCGACGGCTACACCGTCTGGGGGGCGACCGGCCGCATGCTCGTCCAACTGCTCGAACTGCTCACCGACTGGGAGATGCCGCCGGACGTCGACCGCGTCGTCGACCCGGACGCCGACCTTCCGGTGTGATCGCGGTCGACTGACCCGCCCTCAGACGTAGCTGAGAACGACGAGCGCGAGGAAGAACAGTCCCAACGTGCCCGCCAGCACGAGGATGGAGACGACGCGGCTCGACTGGACGACGCTCCGGCCGCCGTCGTCCGCGCCCACGATGAGGTTGCTGATGTCCACGGTACCGATAGGCGGCGGGTCCACAAGTAGTCGGCGCCGTTCAGACGTAGCTCACGACGACGAGTGCGAGAAAGAACAGCAGGAGGACGCCCGCAAGCGCGATCGACGCCTTCACCCACCCGTCGACGCTCCCGTACCGGTCCGAGATCGACCGCTCCCCGCTCGTGACGATCGGACCGCGATCGGCGCCGCCTGGGTCGGACATACGACGCTCGTGTTCGGCTAGAGACAAGAATCCTCGGCCCGCGGCGCCGATTCTGACGAGAACGCCACGCTTATTCCCGCGAACGTGTTCACGGGAGATATGGCCGCACAGGCGATGGATCGCGTTCCGCGACGGTCCTAGTTCTCTCTCGACGACACCGCCGCCGCCGGGATCCGATTCTTCGACGAGACGGCAGTCGCCCCGTTCGACCGTTCCGACCGACCCCGCCGACTCGACGGACTCGGCCGGCTCCGCCGACCAGCCTCACCGCTCCTACCAATGACACTCACCGCATCCGAAACAGCCGACAGCGTCGCCGCCCGAACAGGACTCGACGGGATCGCCCTCAAGCCGACCGAGTGCGACGTGTCCGTCGCCGCCGACCTCCCGGTCGACCTCGTGTGTCTCGACTACGAGGGCCGCGAGGCGTTGCCGGACGCCGACGCGCTCGCGGACCTCGCGGGGTCGGTCGACCTCCGGGTGACGACGCCCGTTCGCGCCGACGGGTTCGACCCCCGCGGCGACGACTCGCTGGTCGCGACGCTGCCCGACGCCGCCGAGCGCGTGCTCGTGGCGGGCCACGGCGCGTACCTCACCGACGACGAGCGCAAGCGCGCGGTCGCGCCCCGCCTCGGCGACGCGGCGGCGACGGTCCGCGAGGCGGGGGGAACGCCGTGGGTCGGCACCGAGGGCGTCGAGCGCCTCGCGCTCGCGGCGGGCGGCGTCCAGTACGACCTGCTCTCGCGGTCGACCGAGCGCGACGTGCGTGGGCTGCGGGCGGCCGGCTTCGAGGGCGAACTCGCACTCTATGCGCCCGTTGTCCCGACAGACGACGAGGACGCCGTTCTCGACGCCGTGGGCGCGTACACGGCGCGTCGCAAGCCCGTCCGCGAGGCGCTCCCCGAGGGCGCCGCGACCGATTCTGCGGCGACGGGGCGTGCCCGCGAGGTGCTCTCGGCGGCGGTGCGCGACTTCGCGCTCGTCGGCGACCCCGAGACGGTCGGCGAGCGCGTGCGCGACCTGAAGGCCGTCGGCGTCGACCACGTCGTCGGTTACCCGGCGATCGGCGTCGACAGCCTGCGTTGACATCCTCCCCGCGGTAAGTCGCGACGCCTCCCCCCGGTCCACCACCCGAACGCCTACCTTCCCGCACGCGGACCGGCCGGTATGCGACTGCTCCACGAGGAGACGACGACGAGCGCGGGCGAGGCGGTCGACGACGCTGTCGAGGTGGCGATCCTGCCGACCGGCTCCGTCGAACAGCACGGGCCGGCGCTCCCGCTGGGCACCGACTTCCTCGCGGCCGAGGCCGTCGCCCGGGGGATCGACCGCGACGACGCCGTGGTGCTGCCGACCGTCCCGGTCGGCGTCTCGGCGCACCACCGCCAGTTCGACGGGACGCTGTGGGCCGAGCCCGAGACGTTCGAGGACTACGTCGGCGAGATCGCGGCCTCCGTCGCCAGCCACGGCGTCCGTAAGCTCGTGTTCTGCAACGGCCACGGCGGGAACAGCGACGCGCTTCGCCGCGCGGCCCGACGGCTCCGCGGCGATCAGATCGCGTACGCCGCGCCGTGGAACTGGTGGTCGAGCCTCGAGGGCCTCGACGAGGAGCTGTTCGACCAGTCCGGGATCGGCCACGCCGACGCGATGGAGACCAGCATGGTCGCCCATCTCGCGGGCGATCTCGTACGCGACGCGCTGCTGGAGGAGGCCGAGGCGGGCGCGGCCGACTCGTGGGGGAAGGAGGTCCACGGCGCGGCGGTCGGCTTCGACACCGCCGACTTCTCCGAGTCGGGCGCTGTCGGGGCGCCGACCGAGGGCACCGCCGAGAAGGGTCGGAAGCTGTTCGAGCAGGCGACCGGCGAACTCGACGCGCTCGTCGGCTGGCTGGCTGAGCAGCCGTTCGACGCGCTCACCCCGGAGCCGCACCGCTGATGGCCGGGCGCGACCCGAGCACGGGTACCGGCTCGGCGACCGGCGACGGCGTGCGCGTCGCGGTCGTCGGCGGCGGCGCCGTCGGCGTCACCGCGGCGTACGACCTGGCGGTCGCCGGCGCGGACGTGACGCTGTTCGAGAAGGGCGACATCGCCTCGGGCGCCTCCGGCCGCGCCGCGGGTGTCCTCTACGACGCCTATGCCGAGGACGTGGACGCCGAGACCGGTGCGCGCGCGCTGGAGCGCTTCCGGCAGCTCTCGGGCGTCGGCGACTTCACGTTCACCGACTGCCCGTACGTGATGCTCGCGCGCGAGGGCGACGACGACCTCGCGGAGGCGATCCGCGGCGCGGCCGAGCGGATGCGCGTCCACGACCGCGAGGTGGAGACCGTCGACGGCGACGAGCTGGGGGAACGGTTCCCGAGCCTCCGCGTCGACGACGTGGCCGTCGCGGCCGTCGCGCGCAACGCGGGCTGGACCGATCCCGGGAGCTACGTGACCACGGTCGCCGACCTCGCCGCGTCCGTGGGCGTCGAGATCCGAACCGACAGCGAGGTCGCGGTGTCGACGGCGCCCCCGGGCGTGGCCGTCGTCGACGAGGCACCCGTGACCCGGCGGTTCGACGCCACCGTCGTCGCCGCGGGCGCGCACACGAAGCGGCTGCTCGCGGACGCCGGGATCGCGGTCCCGCTGAAGCCCTACCGCGTGCAAGCGCTCGTCTCCGGGCGCCCGTACGACGGCCCGATGTGGTACGACGCCTCGTCGGGCGTGTACGCGCGCCCGCACCCCGCGGGGCTGCTCGCGGGCGACGGCACCGTCCCGGCCGAGGCCGACCCGGACGAGTGGGATCGGGAGGCCGACGACTGGTTCCTCGCGGACGTGGGCGGGACGCTCCGCGACCGTGCGGGCCACGATCCGGACGTGGAGCGCGCGTGGGCCGGGCTGTGCACGGCGACGCCCGACGGGGATCCCCTGCTCGGCGAGGTCGCCGACGGCGTCTTCGTCGCCGCCGGCTGGCAGGGTCACGGGTTCATGCGCGCGCCGGCGACGGGAGAGGCGATCGCACAGCAGGTGCTCGGCGAACGCGAGGGCATTCGGCAGTTCGATCCCGGGCGCTTCGACGGCGACGAGGCGTTCGAGATCAGCGAGGGGATGGCCGTCGAGACGGACGCGGACGACGGACCGGAGAACCGAGACTGAGCGTCGGTCGGGAGCGACTACGTCTCGTCGGTGTCCGCGTCGTCCGTGTCGTCTGCCTCGGCGTCCGCGTCGGCCGCAGCGTCCCCATCCTCCGCGTCCTCATCGTCGTCTCCGGCGTCCGCGTCCTCCTCCATGTCCAACTGGACCGGCTCGTCCACCTCGTCGTCGGCTTCGGCGTCCGCGTCGGCGTCACCGTCCTCGACGGCGACGGAGCCGCCGGCCACCTTGGGAACGCGAACGCGGAGCGTGCCGTGGTCGGTGAGCGTCGAGGAGGCGTCCTCGGGTTCGACGGCGGCGCCCGGGGGAAGCTCCGCGCGGCCGTCGAGCGCGAGCCCGCGGCCGGGGAAGCGCATGTCGAACCCCTCGTGGAAGTCGCGGAAGCGGTCGATCCGGACCTCGACGGCGCCCTCGTTGAACCGAACCTGTACGTCGCTGCGCTCGGCCCCCGGGGCGTCGAAGACGACGAGGAACGCGTCCTCGGACTCCAGCAGGTCGTACGCGAGCGGCGACTTCTCCTGTACCGTCGCGACACCGCGCCCGACGCGGTCGAGCACCGTGTTCACGGCCGACTCCCCGACATCCTTCAGGCGGTCCGCCCCCTCGGCGAACTGGTCTCGTTCGGGCATGGTTACAGCTCGATCTCCTCCAGGCAGTCGGTCCCCCCGCACAGCGGGCACGACAGGTCGGCGACCGTGTGGTCGTCGGCGATGTCGTAGGTGTAGTGGTTCTCGAACATGTCGAGCTCGCAGTCGGCGCTGGTGCACTTGACTTCCTTCGTGGCGGGCATAC
Organism: Halobaculum rarum; assembly: GCF_040025155.1. NCBI lineage: Archaea > Methanobacteriati > Methanobacteriota > Halobacteria > Halobacteriales > Haloferacaceae > Halobaculum > Halobaculum rarum. Next base: position 525,353 of record NZ_CP157275.1, read on the forward strand.
CCCGACTTGGGTCGCACGCGGCATAAACGACGTGGGGAGGGCGGGGCGTTCCGGTATCTCGAAGCCCTGCCGTCCGGACCCGCCGCGGCTTTGGTCGTCGCATCCGTTCGGACGGACGTGTCTCAGATCCCCGACCCGAAGGCGGTGTACGGCATCGACCTCAGCGCCGCCGCCGCGAGCGCGGGTGCCGACACCTGGGTCGCGCGCTGCGCCGTCGACGGCGACGCGCTCGTCGTCGACGAGTTGGCGTCGGCCGCCGAGTTCCTCGACCTCGATTCGACCGCCCGCGACGACGTGCTTCCGGCGCTGGCCGAGCGTCTCGGCGGCGTCGACGGCCCGTCAGCCGCAGGGATCGACGTGCCGTTCAGCCTCCCGGCGTGGGTGCTCGGCGACCGCACGTGGCGCGAGTTCGTGGCGGCGACGCCCGAGCGGTGGGGCGTGCTCGACGAGGTCGACGACCCCCGTGACCTGTACGACGCGGTGCGAGAGGCGGCCGACCCCGACGCCGGACGCCCGCTCCGGCGCGCGACCGACGACGCTCACGGCGGACAAGAGCCCGCCGGGTTCCGGATCAAAACGCAGACCTACTACGGCATCTCCGTGCTGCTCCGGCGGCTGATCGAGCGCGAGGGCGTGTGCGTCCCGCCGGCACTGCCCGTCTCCACGGTCGACGGCGCCGACGGCGATCAGCGTCCCCGCCTCGCCGTACTGGAGACGTATCCCGCGTCAGTGTTCGACCGCCTCGACGGCGCCGACCGGACCGGCTACAAGAAGACCCAGCGCCGGCACGTCGAGGCGCGCCGTCGGAACGTCGCGGCGCTCGTCGACGACGGCGTTCGCTTCGCCGACGACGCCGCCCGCGACTGCGCGGTCGCGACCGACGACGCGCTCGATGCGGTCGCGGCAGCGTACGCCGCCGCGCGGAACTACCGGACTGCGCTCGATCAGGACGACGACCCGGATGCGCGCGACCGACTGGAAGCGCGGATCTACGCCTGAGGCGGCGTTCTGGGCGTGGAGCGGAGGATCCGACGCAACACTGAATAGCTCGGCCGTTCCACACAATGTGGGGTGACACCAATGCGCACGAGACGGCGAGAACACGAGCGAGAACGGCGCGCCCGGGAGGCGGCCGACCGGGAGGAACGACGGGACGCCGAGGCGACGGTGGCGGAGCCGCCGCGGACGGTCGACGACCTGCTCGACATACTGGCCGACGGCGACGGGCTGACGTACGAGGAGGCGGCGCTCGTCGGCGGGATCGAGGAGGGGGTTGGCGGGTTCGAGGCGGACGGCGACGCGCGGACCCGCGGCGGCTGGTGACTCGGGAGTGCCGTGCCCGCGAGGGTGAACGACCGACGACCAACGGAGCGCGACCCCGGACCGGCGGAAAGCGATCCCGGACCGCCGGGGAGCGATCCCGGATCCCCGGGGATCGACCCCGGACCGCACGGCTTTAGCCGCTCGGCCCGCCATCGACGGCTATGACCGCGCCGGACCCCAGCGACCTCTCCGTCACGATCGTCGACGGCTACGTTGACGAGCCGGCGCACTTCGGCGTGCCCCCCTACATTTCGACGTACCCACGCTTCACCGCGGGCGCGCTCGTCGACGCGGGCGTCCCCGAATCGGGAATCACCTACCATACCATCGACGAGCTGCGCGACGAGCGGCGCAAGTGGGCCGACGTCGCCGACGCCGACCTCATGATCTACGTCGGCGGGATGACCGTCCCCGGCAAGTACGTCGGGGGGACCCCCGCCGAGCCCGACGAGGTGCGCGAACTCGCGTGGACCGCCGACGGCGTCACCCTGCTGGGCGGCCCGGTTCGCTTCGGCGTCGGCGACGAGAACGCCGGCGCACAGGAGATGGAGCGCGACGACCTCGACTACGACTTCGTCGCGATGGGCGACGTGGAGGCGGCCGCCTTCGACATCGTCGAGAGCGGGCTGGAGGGGTTCGGCAACCGCATCCGCGACTACGACGAGGTGGCCCGCTGGTCGAGCATGGGCGCGTTCGTCGTCGAACAGCACCCCAACCACCCCGACTACCTCATCGTGGAGCTGGAGACCTCCCGCGGCTGCGCCTACCGCTGTTCGTTCTGCACGGAACCGCTGTACGGCGACCCCGACTTCCGTACTGCCCCCGACGTGGTGTCGGAGGTGGACGCCCTCTCGGATCACGGCGTCCGCCACTTCCGGCTCGGGCGGCAGGCCGACATTCTCGCGTTCGGCGGCGACGGCGAGGCGCCCAACCCCGACGCGCTCCGACAGCTGTACGGCGGGATCCGCGAGGTGGCCCCCGACCTCCGCACGCTCCACCTCGACAACATGAACCCCGTGACGATCACCGACTACCCGGAGGCCTCTCGCGAGGCTATCGAGGTGATCGCGCGGCACAACACCCCCGGCGACACGGCCGCATTCGGCCTCGAATCGGCCGACCCCGAGGTCCGCGAGAAGAACAACCTCCTCGTCAGCGCCGAGGAGTGTCTGGAGGCCGTCCGCGTCGTCAACGAGGCCGGCGGCTGGCGCCCGGGCGAGTCGCCCGCGGACGCGCCCAGTTTCGGTGACTCCGCCCCGCGGCGACTCCCCAAGCTCCTGCCCGGGATCAACCTCGTCCATGGACTGGAGGGCGAGACCAGCGAGACGTTCGAGCACAACAAGGCGTTCCTCGATTCCGTGATGGACGAGGGGCTGATGCTCCGGCGGGTGAACGTCCGACAGGTGATGGCGTTCGAGGGCACCGAGATGGCCGAGACCGGCGCGCGCCTCGCCCGCGAGCACAAGAAGGAGTTTCAGGCGTACAAACGCGAGGTGCGCGAGACGGTCGACCGGCCGATGCTGGAGCGCGTGATGCCCACGGGAACCGTCCTCCCGGACGTGTACCTGGAGTACCACGAGGACGGCACCACCTTCGGTCGGCAGCTCGGCACCTACCCGATCCTCGTCGGCATCCCCGGCGAGCGCGAACTGGGCCGAACCGTCGACGTGGCCGTCGTCGACTGGGGCTACCGCTCGGTGACCGGTGTCCCGTACCCGCTCGATCTCAACGGCGCCTCGATGGACGAGCTGACCGCGATCCCGGGAATCGGCAAGGGGACGGCGGGCGACCTGATCGTGAATCGCCCGTACGCGAGCGCCGCCGACGCCGCCGAGGTCGCGGGCGCCGACGTCGACCTGACGCGCTTCGCCGGGGCCGGCATCCCCGGCGTCGACGCCGATGCGGAGTACCCCGGCGCGCCGGCCCCGCGGAGCGCGGACTGATGAGCGAGTCGACGGGCACCGGCGAAGCCGGCACACACGTCGACCGCTTCTCGGTCCCCGTCGACACTCGCGCACCGGGCGGGACGACGAACGCGTACGTCATCGGGACCGACGAGACGCTGCTCGTCGACCCGGCGGCCCGCACCGACACGCTGGACACCGTCGTCCGCGAGAAGGTCGCCGACCACGTCGCCGTCACGCACGCCCATCCGGACCACGTCGGCGCGGTCGCGGCGTACGCCGCCGAGACGGACGCGACCGTCTGGGCGCGGCGGGGGTACGAGGACCGCTTCGTCGACGCGACCGGCGTCGAGCCCGACCGCACGTTCGTCGCCGGCGACCGCGTCGGCCCGGCGACGGCCGTCGAACTCCCCGGCCACGCCCCCGACGGGGTCGGCTTCGAGACCCGGAACGGCGTCGTCTGCGGCGACGTGGCCGTCGCCGAGGGGAGCGTCGTCGTCGCGGCCCCCGAGGGGGACATGCGCGCGTACCTGACGGCGCTCCGTCGCCTCCACGCCCGCGATCCGCCCGCGCTGTTTCCCGGGCACGGCCCCCGGATCGACGACCCGCAGGGCGTGTGCGCCCGTTTGATCGACCACCGGCTCGCCCGCGAGCGCGCCGTGCTCGCGGCGGTTCGTGGGGGCGCGACCGATCTGGACGAGGTGCTGGAGGCGGCCTACGAGAAGGACCTCACGGGCGTCAGGGATCTCGCTCGCGCGACGGTGCGGGCGCACGTCGAGAAGTTGGCATACGAACGGCGCGTGCGCTGGGAGGCGTCGACGGGGACGGTCGAAGCCGCCGGCGAGTGAGCGTCGCCGTGGGGCCGTGGTTGTCTGCTTAGCGGGCGTCGTCGAGCGCGACGAGGCAGTCGGCGTTGACCGAGAGCCACGTCGTCACGAGCTCCACATCGTCGGCGTCCTCGGGGTACAGCGTACACCGGTCCGGCTCGCCGTCGTGGCGAACCACCGCCGCTCGAAGGCCCGAAGGGGCCGAAAAGCGGGGGTCGGGCGTGCGCACGTCCTCGGGTGACCGGTCGGATGTGGCCGACATACTCGTGTCAAAACAACGAAACTACTTAAATCTCGCTAAGACAGGTCCGGGCCGATACCGAGCACTCCGGAGAGATGGAGATCGGACGGATCCCGACGGGGCGCCCGACGACGTTTTGTTCGCGAGGGGCCCACGACCAGGCGTGCAGCCGCTAGAGGACGAACTGGAGCGCGCGCGGGCCCTCGACGTGGGCGAGTTGGCCGACGCCGTCGAGGCGATCGGCTTCGAGTGCACGCGCTGTGGTGCCTGCTGCAAGAGCGAGGCGGACGATCCCCACACCGCGACCGTGTTCCCCGACGAGGTGCGGCGGCTCCAAGCCGCAACCGCCGCGGACGCGTCCGACGGCGACGGTAGCGACGGCGACGGCGACGCCCGCGACTGGCGCGACGTGGCCCGTCCGATGCCGTACGGACTGACCGAGGGCGACGACGGCCCGGAGGGGGAGACGTTCGAGTGGGCCCTCCAGACCGACTCCTGCGGCGACTGCGTGTTTTACCGTGAGGACGATGACGGCGTCGGCGCCTGCGGCGTCCACGCCGACCGGCCGCTCATCTGCGAGACGTACCCGTTCTCGGTCGACCTCGGCGGGACGAGCCAGCCGATGGGAGAAGTGGTCGACAGCGTCGCGCTGGGAGCACAACGGGAAGCCGGTGAAGCCGGCGACGCCGACGGGAGTGTCCGCGCCCACGAGTGTGAGGGACTCGGCCGCGACATCGACCGCGCGGACGCCGAGTCGCTGGCGGCCGCGCTGAAGGAGCGGGCGGTTCGCGAACTGGAGGAGGCGATCGGCGTCCGCGACGCCTACGAGCCTGTGTCCACGGGTCCGGGGGAAGTCGTCGTCCACGACTCGGAGGGAGCCAAGCGACCGGACGGAAGCCGGCTCGACGAGGGACGCGACTGATGAGGGAACCGTAGCGCGACCGGCGGCGGGACCGATTCACTCCGCGACCGGACACGGGGATCGGGTCGCTCCCGTGCGGCGGTAGGTATATGTCACATCGCCCGAACGTGCCGGTGGAGGGATATATCCGTGGAAATCTCCGACGAACTCATCTGTCTGTTCAGCGCGGACGTCCGCGAGAAGGGCGACCGATACACGATCGAGATCCCGAAGCGCGAGGTCGACGCCGGGTCGGTGGTCCCCGGCGGCGTGTACCGCGTGGCGCTCATCGAGCGCGACGGGGCCGACGCCGGCGGCGACGACGCCGACGCGACGGAGTCGACCGCGACCATTGACGGTCCGCAACCGCCGGTCGAGCGCGGCGAGATCCGGTACGTCGAGATAGAGGACCTCGGGAAGCAGGGCGACGGGATCGCCCGCGTCGAGCGCGGGTACGTGATCATCGTCCCCGACACCGAGGTCGGCGAGCGCGTGAAGATCGAGATCGCCGAAGTGAAGTCCAACTTCGCCGTCGGCGAAGTCATCGACGAAGACGACGACTGACGACGCCGCCGGTCGGTTTTCAAGCCAACCGACGAGCGGCCGCGTCGCCGGCGCGGCCGTGGTTGATTGTCCCGTTACCGTCGTCTGTAGACGGTTCCGGCGATGACCGCCAGCGACCCGACGAGCGCGGCGAGCGCGTACTCGGGCGTGTCGATGTCGCCGCCGAGCCCCTGGCGTTCGACGGTGACGCTCATCGGCTCGGAGGCGTCGTAGCGGTGCGCGTAGCCGTCGCCGTACACGACCACCTGTAGCCCGTGGTCCCCGGGCGTGCTCGCGTCGACCGACTGCGTGACCGAGACCGTCTCGCCGGGCGCCAGCGACTGTTTCCGTAGCTCGTAGGAGTTCGTCTCGTTGGCGGGACTCACGACGTTGAGGACGACGATCGCCGTCGTACGCTCCTCGCCGGTGTTCTCGACGGTCACCGACAGCTCCGTCGACTCCCCGGCGGTCAGCGTCTCCCCGTCGAGCGTCGCCTCGGTGAGACACACCTGCTGGGCTCCGTTCGACTGACACGACGCCGCCTGGGCGCCGACCGTTCCCCCGACGGCCGGCCCCACGAGCAACCCCGCGATGATCAGTACGACTGCGCCGCGAACGACCGCGTTCCGCGCTCCCATACCCGCACTCGGTCCGGGACCCGACCTAAACCCTCGCCCGCGGCTATCGAAGTTGAAACCGTGCCGGCACGGACGGCGGGGTCACCTCACCTGACGACCGTTACCGGCATCGGGGCGTTGCGGACGACGGCCTCCGCGACGCTGCCGAGCACGATCCGCGAGATCCCGCTGCGACCGTGGCTCCCCACCACGATGTGGTCGGCGTCGTGGTCGCTCGCGTACCTCACGATGGCGGCTGCGGGCTTGCCGACGGTCGTCCCGGTCTCGACTGAGCCGTCGACGTCGAGCGACTCGACGGCGTCCGCGAGCAACCCCTCGGCCTCGGACTTTCGGCGCTCGTACCACTGCTCGGCGCCGCTGGGGATCCCCGCGCCCGCCGCGTGTCCTGCCTCCGCCGGGTCGATAACGGTCACCAAGAACAGGTCGGCGTCGCCCCACTCGTCCGCCGCGAACGAGAGGGCGGCGCTCGCCTGCTCGGAATCGTCCACGCCGATCACGATGCGTTCGGTCATAGCTGAACGATCCCCACACGACGAGAAAAAGGTCCTCCCGGCGCCGACGGAATCGACGGTCGAACGGAGGGTACACGCGGTGCCCGCGGCGAACCGCCATCCGCGGTCTCGCCGGCGATCACTCCCCGTGGCGAGTGAGACAGATCGGCAGCCCCGTCACCTCGACCGGCTCGGAGTTGTCCGGGGAGTAGACGACCTGCTGGCCCTTCTCCATGTACGGGACCTTCTTCGCGAGCGACGGCGGGATGTTGACCGAGGAGATCGCCTCCTCGTCGCCGAGGTTGAGCACGAGCCGGGTGTTCACCTGCTTGAACACGGGGTCGGCGATGTCCTGCGGGTCCTGCGTGACGAGGAACAGCCCGAGCCGCTCCTTGCGCCCCTGCTTGGCCGCCTCGGTGAACGTGTTGACCACCTGCCGCGCCTGGACGTTGTCGGCGCCCGAGAGGAAGTTGTGCGCCTCGTCCATGCCGAGCACGAGCGGCGTCTCGTCGATACGGGCGCTTCGCGGCGAGTTCGAGAGCTTGTCGTCGACGAGCATCGCCGACACCGCGAGCACGAACATCTCCTTGGCGCGCGCCGACGAGAGGTGATACGTGGGCACGACCGTCAGCCCGCCGGGGCGCACGAGCGTCGTGTCCAGCTCCGTGATCGGCTTGGCGTCCTGATCGAACACGCCGGAGGGAACGCCCCGCACGCGCCGCTTCACCGCGTCGAACGTCGCCTCGTGGACGCGGCCGGTCTCGTCGAGCTCCTCCTTCAGCGCCGGGTCGTCGAGGAAGTTCAGGAACTGCTGATACGTGCCGCCGTCGTAGTTGCGGAAGAACCGGTTGAGGAGCGTGAGCAGCGCGGGGTACTGGTTCTCGTTGAGCGAGGCGCCGGCGACGAGCCACGGCATGTCGTACTCGTCGACGACCGAGAACGGGATCGTGAACTCCACCTGCTCGGCGCGGTGTCCCCTGCCCGGGTAGCTGACGCCGGCCTCCTTCGGCACGAGCGCGACGGTGTCGTCGTGGCCGCCGTAGGCGACGCGCTCGCGCTCCAGCCGCCGCGCCCACTCGTCATCGAGCGCGGGGTTGTCGTCGTGCATCTGGGCGTACTCGTCCTGCGGGTCGAACATCACGACCGCCGCGCGCGCGTCGCGCCCGTCGTCGGTCTCGTAGGTGCGGCCGAGGTACTGCCGGAGGACGTTCTTCGCGCCGTGGGTCTTCCCCGAGCCCGTGCCGCCGGCGACGAGCGTGTGCCGGAACACCAGCGGGTCGCCGTCCGCGTAGTCGTCCTTCAGCCGGTAGTCGACCGTCGGCGGCTCGGCCGCGGTTCGGACCTTCTCCCCGCCGACCGAGAGGTGGCCCAGGAAGACGCCCTCCTCCGGGATCGCGAGCCCGGTTTTGATCTGTTCGGCGTCGCGGGCCTGCCGGACGAGCGCGCCCGGCTTGGGCACGCGGTCGACCATCCGGCGTTTGAGTTCATCGCCGTCGCCGGACTGCGTCCGGCTTTCCGAGGCGCTTCGCGCCTCGCCGTCGGTAAACAACACCGCGACCGGTGACAGCTCTGCGATGTACTTGTAGTCGGCCTCGGTGAAGTCGCCGGGGCCCGTCCGCATCCGCCGGCGCGCGGTCAGCTCCGTCGCGTCGTCGGTGCGGAACTCCTGGTCGTATTCGAGCGCCGTGATCCGGCAGAACAGCTGCTCTCCGTCGGGGTACGGGACGAGCAGATATTTCCCGATCCTGACGTCCTCGCGGTTGCCGGCGGTGACGAACGCCTTCAGGCTCGTCTCGTCGTCGTCCTCGGCCACGCGCAGCCCCTGTGCGACCGAGATCGTCCCGAGGCCGTCGGCGGTGGCCGCCTCGGCGGCGTCCATGGCGTACTGGGCGAACCCGGAATCCGGGTCGGCCGTCGCGTCCGGGCCAGTTCCGGCGCCCGCCTCGGCGTCCGTACTCGCCTCGCTGTCGCTGCCGGCGGTCGAGTCGGCGCCGTCCCTGCTCACCTCGGCGTCGTCGCCGGCGGTCACGTCGGCCCCGTCGGCTTCCCTGTCCCCGCCGCTCGACTCGTCGAATCGCCCGGGGTCCTCGAAGTCGCCGAGGTTCGGCTCTCCGGCGTCGGTCATGTCACGCCCTGTGGCGCGCGGGGTGAAAACCGTATCCGTCGCCAGACGCGTTCGGGCGCCTCGCCCGATGCGACCGGTTCCATTGCTCGGTGTGACCGGTCACGTTACCCGATGCGACCGCTTTTCCGACTCGGCCGGCTACCTGCGGATATGTTACTGGTCCGCGGGAGCGGCGGCGGTACGGCGCTCACCGGCACGATCTACGAGCGTGGCGAGGAGGCGCCGTCGTTCAAGGGCGCGCCCGACGAGGACGCGCCGTACGTGTGGGTGTGCGACGCGTTCTACCAAGTCGAGTCCGGCGGCTCGGAGCTGATCGTCGACGGCGAGCCCATCCGCGTCGCCTTCGAGTCGCCGGCGCCCCGCGGCTTCGACACCCGCGATCAGGCGGTCGCCGCCGCCGAGGAACACGTCCGCACGCAGTTCGCCCGCGTCGGCGTCCCCGAGCGCGACGTGGAGGTCGAAGTCGAGAAGGCGGAGCCGTAGCGCGGATCGGATCTCACGACTCGCCGGTTCAGTGGACGGCTCGGCACGGGGACCTCGCCGTCGTGATCCGAGCCGTTCACCGTCGCGGTCTCATGGTTCGAGAGACGGCTCCGCCGTCTCTCGTCATTACCAGACGCCGCCGGCGTCTGGTCAGTAGTCGGATTCCACCGGAATCCGACGACATCACGAAAGACGGCAAAGCCGCTTTCGAACGACTTCGTTCGACCGCGCACCTCACGGCTCGCCGTCCCCCCACCGGACGTCGTCATACGTCCGTAGGTGCTCCGCGCCGAAGCGTTCCTCGAACTTCCGCCGCAGCGCCTCCGTCTCGCCGACGCCGATCCGCGCCAGCTCGTCGGCCTTCGCCACGGGCGTCGGCGGCCCGGCCTCGGCGGCGACTTCCGAGACGACCTGCCGGGTGAGCCGCTCGCGTGTCTCCGGGTCGCCGGTGAACGCCGCCGGCGCCTCAACCTTGAACAGCACGTCCTCGCGGGGCTCGTACACGTGCATGTACGTCACCTCGTACCCCTCGGGCGCCGCGGCGCGTTCGACGCCGAGCGCGTCGCCGTCGCTCGCCAGCGGCGCGTCCGAGCCGCCCCGGGATCGCAGCCACGAGGTGAACGTGATCGCGTCGTCCGCGCGGTCGCCGTCCGGACGCCGCTCCAGCAGCCGGGTGAACAGCGCGGCGTCGTCGGGCCACGGCGCCTCGACCCCCTTTCGGTCGAGCGTCCGGGTGATGTACCCCGAGGTGGGGTTCTTCACGAAGCCCACCACGGGCACGCCGCGCTCGATGCACGACTCCACGAGCCGGACGTACGTCCGGACGGCCTCCCGAACCGTCTCGCCGTGGGCGACCTCGCGAAGCTCGCTGTCGCGGGTCGCCCAGTTCAGCAGCCGCTTGGGGTACAGCGGCCCGTCGAGCACGAGGAGGTCCGACACCTCGCCGCGTTCGAGGTGCTTGCGGGCGTGGTGCCCCTCCGCCAGCGACAGGGCGAGTTCGTGGACCATCTCGTCGGCGAACCGGCGACTCCGGGGCACCTTCAGCACGCGACGCTCGGAGTTGCCGTCGTCGTAGGGCATCCAGCCGTCGGGCACGTCGGGGAAGAACACCGTCGCGTCGTTGGCGTGGACGGTGACGACGATCGAGCGCGCGCCGTGGAGGTCGAGATCCGTGGGCTCGGCGCCCATCGCCGCCTGCGCCACGTCGACCACGAGGCCGTTCTTGAACGACGTGGGGTTCAGCGTCCCGGAGTCGACGCCGTGGCTCGTCTCGAACGGCCGGTCCGCGAGCGCGGCGTCCTCGACGGGCGTTTGTCGAAGTTCGTGGCCGCCGAGCGCCTCCAGCACCACCCGGCCGTCGTCGTTCAGCGGGTCGAGCCACTCCGCCCACGCCGTGCTCGCGAGGCCGTCGTGGTCGGCGTCATCGACCCCGTCGGCGATGGCCGAGGCGAGGTACGCGATGGTGTCGACGTGTACGGGGTCCAGCGTCACGGCCGAACGCGGGCGCCGGCGGCGCAAAAGCAGTGCGGTCGCCGTCGTGGAGGAACCGTGTCGACAGATCCACCGCCGTCGCTGTCTTCATACGCTCCCGTGTCCATCTCCCGCACGTGATACGCGCGGTCGGATTCGACCTCGACGACACGCTCGCCGTCCCCGAGCGCTCACGGACGCGGCTGCTCGCGGACGCGCTCGACGCCGGCGGCGCCACGGAGTTGACCGGCGCCGTCGACCGGGCGGCGTACCTCGACGCCCACGCCAACCACCGGACGGCGGACAGCAGAGTCCCCGTCTTCGCGGAGCTGCTCGACCCCCACGACGTCGAGGCGGACCCCGTCGACCTCGCGGACGCCTACCGCGAGGCGGTGACGACCGCCCTCGTCCCGGTGCCCGGCGTTCGCGACCTCGTCGCCGACCTGCGCGAGACGTACCGCGTCAGCCTGCTCACCAACGGCCCGGTGCGCGCGCAGTCGGCGAAGCTCGACTACCTCGACTGGTGGGACGCGTTCGACACCGTCCACATCTCCGGCGACCTCCCGGCCGGAAAGCCCGACGAGCGCGCGTTCGCGGCGCTGCTCGACGGGCTCGGAAGCGACCCGGAGGAGACGGCGTTCGTCGGCGATCACCCGGTCGAGGACGTACGAGGCGCCGCCGCGGCGGGACTGCGGACCGTCCACGTCCTCGGCGAGGGGGACGATCCGGCGCCGGAGGCGGACGCGACGGTCGCGCGCGACCGACTGGCCGCGGAGCTTCCGGGGATCCTTCGGGAGTTGTAACCCGGCGAGGACGCTGCTGTCGCCGCTTGTCCGGTCGCCGGTGTTACTCCGCGTCGGCGTTCACGACCGCACGAAACGCCGGCAGCACCCGCTTCACCTGCGCGCCGTCCTCGACGAAGACGACGGTCCGCGGCGGCGTGACCGCCTTCGGGCGGACGCGCACGCCGGCGTCCTCGGCGGCCTCGGCCGCGGTATCGGGCGCGGCGACGAACTCGACGCGCGCGCGGTCCGGGTGAACGAACACCTCCGCGATCGGGCGCTCGAAGCCCGACCCTTCTCCGACATCGACTCGGACGCGGTACGCGAGCGCGCCCTGCGTCGTCGGCTCCACCTCGGTATCCGCGTCGCTCACGCCCACCTCCGCGAGGATGTCGCGGTCGCCGACGAGTTCGGAGGCAAGCAGTTGCGCGATACGGACCCCGTCGGTCGTTCGGTCGGTGACCATCACGTCCCCCCCGTTGCGGCGTCGTCGCCGGCGGCGTCTCCTCCGTCGGGCCCGGAGTCGTCGCCGACAAGCAACTCCTTGCGTGCCGCGTCGGCGACGGCCTCTACGTCGACGCCGCGCTCACGCGCGACAAGTACCGCAGCCGTCTCCAGGGTCACGCCGATCTCGCGCTGTCGGCGGTTCGCGGCGGCGACGGCGTCGCGCTTCTCCATCCCGTCGGCGACGATCGCGTCGAGCGCCCGCTCGAACGTCGACTGTTCCCGGAGGATCGACTCGTCGGGAACGAAGTCGGCGGGGACGTGTACCTCGGCGGGGTCGAACGCCGCCACGAGGTCGCCGTCGTCCTCGGCGAGCAACCCCCTCGCCGTCGCGATGTCGACGAGGCGCTTCGCCTGGTCGGGGGAGAACCAGTCGCGGTCGAGCGAGAGCGCGACGACGAACTCCCCCTCGCCCATCCGATCCGTGCCCGCGCCGCGAAACGGCGCGGCGACGGCGGCCTCCAGCGTCATACCCGTCGGTTCGCCGCCTGCACCAAAAGCCGCTCGTTGCGCGACGCTCGCGCGAGTGAGGGGAAGCGGAACGCGGCGAAAACACGGGGAAACAAGCCCGGTGGGAACCGGAGACTGTCCCGATTACGCGAACGCGAGCGAGTCGTCGGCGTCGGTTCCCTCGGCCTGAGAGGTCTTCTCCCAGGCGCTGCGGAAGTCCGCCATCGTGATCTCGGTGCGGTCCTCGCGGATCGCGAACATGCCGGCCTCGGTGCAGACGGCCTTCACGTCCGCGCCGGAGGCGCCCTCGGTGAGCTCCGCCAGCTCCGCGAACTCAACGTCGTCGGCGACGTTCATATCGCGGGTGTGGATCTTGAAGATGAGCTCGCGGCCCTCGGCCTCCGGCTTGGGAACCTCGATGAGCCGGTCGAAGCGGCCCGGACGGAGGATCGCGGGGTCGAGCATGTCGAAGCGGTTCGTCGCCGCGATGATGCGGATCTCCCCGCGCTCGTCGAAGCCGTCCATCTCCGCGAGCAGCTGCATCATCGTGCGCTGGACCTCGGCGTCGCCGGAGGTCTTCGAGTCCGTCCGCTTGGAGGCGATGGCGTCGATCTCGTCGATGAAGATGACCGCGGGCTCGTTCTCGCGAGCGACCTCGAACAGGTCGCGCACGAGCTTCGCCCCCTCACCGATGAACTTGTGGACCAGTTCCGAGCCGGCCATCTTGATGAACGTCGCGTCGGTCTGGTTCGCGACCGCCTTCGCGAGCATCGTCTTGCCGGTGCCCGGCGGGCCGTGCAGGAGCACACCGCTGGGCGGAGTGATCCCGACCTCGGTGAACATCTCGGGGCTCTTCAGCGGCATCTCGACGGTCTCGCGCACCTCGTTCATCTGCTCGTCGAGCCCGCCGATGTCCTCGTAGGTGACCTCCGGCGAATGCTCGACCTGCATGACGCGGGCGCGCACGTCCGTCTCCTTCTCCAGCTTCTTCACCACGGAGAGGGAGTTGTTGACGGCGACGCGGTCGTCGGGATCGAGGTCCTCGCGCATCTCGTCGGTGACCTCGGTCAGCGCCTCCTGATTGTTGCCGTGCTGTTTGATCACCACGCCGTCCCCGGTCAGTTCCTGTACCGTCGCGACGAACAGCGGCGACTGCTTGAGCTTCTTGTTCTCGTGGGTAAGCCGCTCGAGCTTCTGCTGGTACTTGTTGTTCTCCGCGTTCGCATCCAGGAGCTTGTCGCGCATCTCCTCGTTTTGCCCCTCGAGAACCTCGAGGCGCTCCTGGAGGGCCTCGATCTTCTCCTGCTGCGACGCCGCCTCGTCCTCATAGGGGAGGTCGACGTCGTCAACGGTGTCAGTCATCGGCGAGACTAGGGCGGTGAGTACTAAGAGACTTCGGGTCGGGGTGAGGACCGTGGGAATCGGATGTTCTAGAATAATATCTCGAATAGAAACTATTAACAGTCGGTATCGCGTGGATCGAGACAGCATGAGCGCATCCGACGCCGAGGCCGTCGTCGACGACGCCTCGATCGACCGCTGGGAACGCGTTCGCGACCTGCCGCCGAGCGCGAAGCTGGTTGCGAAGGTACTGGAGTACGAGGACACGCTGAGCCAGAGCGATCTCGCCGAGGAGACGCTGCTCCCGCCACGGACCGTCCGCTACGCGCTGACTCGCCTGGAGGAGGTCGACGCCGTCGAGTCGCGGTTCTCCTTCACCGACGCGCGCAAGCGGCTCTACTCGCTGAACTTGTAGGCACTCCCCGCTGGATCTGTTGGCCGCCCGCGCACGGGTCGTCTCGTCCGTTCACCGCGTCGACTGCTCCGCCACGTCTACGTCGTGGAGCAGTTCGGCGAGTATCTCGATGCCATCGACCAGCCGCGAGCTCGGCTGGTTCAACAGCGAGTCGTCGATCACGTGAACCGCGGGATCGATATCCCACCCGCGGTCGGCGAGCGGCTCGGACTCGGGTTCGCGGTCCGCGCCACACCAGTGGAGCACCGCGTGATCCGGATCCGCGCGCTCGATCGCCGCGGCGTCGACCTCCCGCGAGCGCTCGCCAGCCGGGACGAACGGGCAGCGTCCGCCGGCGGCGGAAACGGCGTCCGGGACCCAGTTCCCGGCGGCCATCGGGGGCTCACCCCACTCCTCCGCGTAGACCACCGGGCGCTCCGCCGAGTCTTGAGGCACCGCCGCCCGGACCCGATCGACACGGTCCCGCAGGTCGCTCGCCAGCCGCTCGCCCGCGTCCCCGCGTCCGATCGACGCTCCGACGTCCGCGACAGACGCGAACACGTCGGCGAGCCGCGTCGGCTCGGCGTGAACGACCTCGAGCCCCCGATCCCGCAGTGCGGTCGCCGTCTCCCGCTGCAAGGGATCGCACGTCAACACGACCGTCGGTTCCAGCCCCTCGACGGCATCGAGGTCGGGGTTCGGCCAGCCGCCGACGACCGGCGGCCGCGAGCCCGAGTCCCACGGCTCACACGCGTGCGTCACCCCTACGAGCGCCTCGGTCGCATCCAGCGCCGCGACCGTCGCCGTCGCACTCGGCGCCAACGAGACGACGCGCTCGGTCACCATCGCGGAACGTTCACCATCGATAGGGCGTGAGACACACTCACATAAATACCTCCCGTCGTACGGTTTTACGATCACGTGACGGCGTAGCACTGCCGTCGTGACACCGTTTGATTTTTATACTGATCACACATCCTTTTGGCACAGAGTCACCCGGGGTTTTTTGTATCCCCTTTCGGGCTCACGCCCCCTCAGACGCAATGAGCGAGAACACACACACCCGACGCCGACCCGCCGGGCGCGACCGACGAACAGCACACGAACACGAGCACGAATCCGAGCAGGAGGAGCAGTCGGGCGACGAGCTCGCCTGTCCCGAGTGCTCGGGTAACGTCATCACCGACGAGGAGCACGGGGAGACGGTCTGTGAGGAGTGCGGCCTCGTTATCGAGGAGGACTCCGTCGACCGCGGCCCCGAGTGGCGCGCGTTCGACGCCGCCGAGAAGGACCAGAAGTCCCGCGTCGGCGCCCCCACGACGAACACGATGCACGACAAGGGGCTGTCGACCAACATCGACTGGCGCGACCAGGACGCCTACGGCCGCTCGCTGGGCGCCCGCCAGCGCCAGAAGATGCGCCGCCTGCGCAAGTGGAACGAGCGGTTCCGCACGCGCGACTCCAAGGAACGCAACCTCAAGCAGGCGCTGGGCGAGATCGACCGCATGGCTTCGGCGCTGGGGCTCCCGGACAACGTCCGCGAGACCGCTTCGGTCATCTACCGCCGCGCGCTCGACGAGGACCTCCTCCCGGGCCGCTCCATCGAGGGCGTCTCCACCTCCTGCGTGTACGCCGCCGCCCGCATGGCCGGTGTCCCGCGCAGCCTCGACGAGATCGCGGACGTCTCCCGCGTCGGCAAGGACGAGGTCGCGCGCACCTACCGCTACGTCGTCCGCGAGCTGAAGCTGGAAGTGAAGCCCGCCGACCCCGAACAGTACGTCCCGCGGTTCGCCTCCTCGCTGGAACTGTCCGATGAGTCGGAGATGCGCGCGAAGCAGCTCCTGCGGAACGCCAAGGAGAAGGGCGTCCACTCGGGCAAGTCGCCCGTGGGGCTGGCGGCCGCGGCCGTTTACGCCGCCGCGCTGCTCACCAACGAGAAGACGACGCAGGCGGCCGTCTCGGAGGTCGCGGACATCTCCGAGGTCACGATCCGCAACCGCTACCACGAGCTGCTCGAGGCCGAGGACGGCCTCGTGGCGTAACGCCGCCCGGCGACCCGGACCACCCACGGTTTTGCGTTCCGCCTCCGTCCTGCACCCATGAGCGACGCGTTCGCCATCGACCTCGATTCGTTCTCGCTGTGTGCGAGTACCGCCGATCTCGGCGAGGAGCCGGCCGCCCGCGAGCACGCCGACTTGGTCGAGTTCCGGATGGACCTCGCGGACGGCCCGCTGGACGCGCTGGCGGCCTACGACGGCGATCTCCCGCTGCTCGTGACGAACCGCCCGCACTGGGAGGGCGGGGAGACCGCGCCGTACGGTCGACTCGACGCCCTCGCCGCGGCGGTCGAGCACGAGGCGGTCGCCGCCGTCGACGTGGAGTTGGCGACCCTCCGCGGGCGACCGGCGGGGACGAACGAGATCGACGCGGCGGAACTGACCGCACACGCCCGCGATCACGGCGCGGCGGTCGTCGCGTCGGTCCACGACTTCGACGGGACGCCCGCGCCGGCGATGCTCGACGGACTTCTCCGGGCGGCCGCCGCCGCCGGCGACGTGGGGAAGCTCGCCGTCACCGCGCGGACGAACGGCGAGGCGCTCGACCTGCTGGCGGCGACCCACCGCGCGACGATCCGCGGCGACCGCGTGGCGACGATGGCGATGGGCGAGGCCGGACGCCACACCCGCGCGGTCGCGCCGGTGTACGGCTCCCGGCTCGGCTACGCCCCGGTCGACGCCGCCGACGCGACCGCGCCGGGACAGTACGACCTCGCGACGCTTCGGCGGCTCGTCGACGACCTCCGGTGACCGGTGACCCGGTCGGCCGGCGACCGAGACGACGCGGAGCCGTCGTCGGGCGGACGCCCGTCTGACGGCCCGCACGAAGGTTGATAGCGATAGAGCGGAAGCTACGGGGCATGCAACGACGACCCGTCGTCGCGGCGGCGCTGGCGGTGGTGCCCGCGCTCGGGCACGCGTACCTGCGCCGGTGGGGCCGCGGTGTCGCCTGGCTGTCGCTGTTCGCCGGAGCGGCGCTCGTGTTCGCGGGACTGTTCGGCGGTGGGATCGGCGATCCGCTGGCGCCGGCGGGGCTCTCGACCGCGACACTCCCGACCGCGGCGGTCGACGCCGCGGCGCTCATCGTCCCGCTGGGTGTCGTCATCGCGCTGTCGGCCGCCGACGCGTACGTCCTCGCCCGGAGAGAGAACCGCCGAGGCGTCCTCACGTGCCCGCGGTGCGGGCGCGGCGTCGACCTGTCGCTGCGCTTCTGTTGGTACTGCGCGGTGGAGTTCCAGTACGTCGAGCGGTAGGCGTGTCGCGATGCGTGGCGAGGTGTCGCCCGCTCGCACGGTGACTTACTGCTCGATGATCGACTCCTCGACGGCCTCGCCGAAGTGGCGGGCCACGTCCTCGTAGTAGACGAGCACCTCGTCGCCCTCCGCGAGGTCGGTGACGGCTTTTCGCCCCGCGGTCGTCGCGACCTTCACCGTCTCGGCGTTCTGGATCAGCGTCTCGACGCGGTCCACCTCCCCCGACTCCGTCTCGACTTCCGCCTGCACGCGGAACATGGGACGCTTCTCGATCTTCACCCGGCCGACGACGGCCTGGCGGGTCTTTCCGTCGGTGTCGAGCACCTGCACCTCGTCGCCCGAGCGCAGCTCCGAGAGGTACTTCGTGCCGCCGTCGGGCGTGCGGACGTACGCGTGGACGGCGCCGGCGTTGACGCGGAACGGTCTGGAGGCGACGTACGGCGAGTCGGCGGTCTCGGCGTGGACGAAGAACAGCCCCCGCGACATCGACCCGACGAGCATCCCCTCGTCGTGGTCCATCATGGTGCCGGTGTCGACGCAGACGCGGTCGGCCGAGCCCGTGCGCTCGACGGCGGTGACGGTCGCGACGGTGAGATCGAGCGTCTCCCGGTCGGCCTCGTCGCGGACCTCGACTGTTTTGCGGATCTCGTCGGGGTCATCAGTGTCCAGCAGGACGCCCTCCGCGCCGAGTTCGAGCGTCTCGAAGGCGGTGCGCGCCTCCTCGGCGGTCGTTGCGCCGGCGACGAGCGTCGTGTCGTCGCCGATGCGGGCGATGAGGTTCTCCAGCGGGATGATCTGCCAGTTCTCGCTGGCGACGACGACGAACTCCGCCTCCCGGGCGGCGGCCTCGGCGAACGCCTCGTACTCCTCGTCGAAGATCCGGACGAACGCGCCCTGCGCGCGGTTGTCGTCGCGGCGGAGCGTCGAGAGGTCCGCGGAGCCGGAGAAGTCCGAGGGGAGGTCGACCGTTCCGTCGCCCTCGCCGTTCTTGCCGACGATGTAGGCGTCCGCGACCGCCTCGTCGCCGGACTCGGCGTCGTCGATCACGTCGACGTCGGCGTCCGACCGGAACGCCGCGACGTTCACGTCGCCCAGCTCACGCACCTTCGCCACGTCGCGCTCGTCGACGAGCACCCAGTCGACGCCGGCCTCGAGGCCCGCGGTGATTCGCTCGCGTCGCGTGTCCCAGTCGCCCACGTCGCCGTCGGCGCGGATCCAGACGGATCGCGTTCGTGTCATTGTGGGTCGCTATCGTGGACGCCGCTTGAACTTGGCGGATACGGTGACGATGGCGGACGAACCGTGGACCGAGTGTCCCCCGTCGGCCGCCGCGTCGCTCCTGGGTGTCGCTGCAGGACGGAGGGTGTTCCGGGGAACCGACAGAACAGCCGCTTCGATGCCTCGCTACAGGCCGGACGCCGACAGCGCGTCCTCGGCGTCGGCGTCGTCGTGGACGACCGCCGACACCGCCGCGGTCATCGCCTCGGGGTCCTCGTGTTGGAAGATGGTGCGCCCCATCGAGACGCCGGCGCCGCCGGCGTCCATCGCGCCGCGCACGTTCCGCAGCGTCTGGAGGTCGCCCGACGGGGACCCGCCGGCGATGATCACCGGCAGGCGCGTCGACTCGCAGACGTGCTCGAAGCTCGCGGCGTCGCCGGAGTACGCGGTCTTCACCACGTCGGCGCCGCACTCTTCCGCCAGCCGGACGGCGTGACCGAGGTACTCGGCGTCGTGTTCGGGGTCGTCGCCCTCCAGGTTGGCGCCGCGGGCGTACGCCATCGCGAGGACGGGGATCCCGTAGTCGCCGGCCTCCTCACACAGCTCCGAGAGGAACGTCATCTGTCCGGGCTCGTAGTCGGAGCCGACGTTGATGTGCATCGAGACGGCGTCGGCGCCCGCGCGGATGGCGGCCTTCACGGTGCCCGTGGGGCGTTTATCGTTGCTCTTGGGGCCGACCGCGGTGGAGGCGTTCAGGTGAACGACGTAGCCGGCGCCGTTGAGGTTCGCGTGGACCCGGGGGGCGATCCCCTTCTGAGTGAGCACCGCGTCGGCGCCGCCGCGCGTGACGGCGTCGATGGTGCCCTCGATGTCCTTCAGGCCCGTCACCGCGCCGAGGGTGATACCGTGGTCCATCGGTACCATGAGAATTCGGTCGTCCGTGGAGATGCGATCCAGTCGTGCTGTGAGGCCGGCGTGTTCCATTGGTGTGGTATGGCGTGATCGGGCGTAAATGGCTTGCGAACGGCTCAATCGGAAGTACCTTCGGGTGTCGGCGTCCGTCGCCCGTATCCGTCGACGGTACCCCGCTTGAGTTCGCGCGCCTTCGTTTCGAGGCGAGCCGCGGTCTCCTCGGTCGGTTCTCCCCGTTCGTGGCCCTCGGCGACGATGTCCACCAGCGCGGAGCCGACGATGATCCCGTCGGCGCCCGCCTCGACGATCGTCGCGGCCTGCTCGCCCGAGGAGATGCCGAACCCGACCGCCTTCGGGAGGTCAACGTCCGAGAGCCGCGCGAGCGACTCGCCCGTATGATCGGACACCGACGACGACGCGCCGGTGACCCCGAGGCGAGCCTGTACGTAGAGGTACCCCGAGGACACCTCGACCAGCCGCTCCAGCCGGTCCTCATCGGTCGTCGGCGCAACGATGGAGATCAGGTGGAGGCCGAACTCGTCGCACGCCTCCCGGAGGGGACCGGCCTCCTCGGCCGGGAGGTCGGGGACGACGAACCCGGAGATGCCGACCGAGGCCGCCTTCTCGACGAAGTCGCGTGGACCGCCCCCTCCACCATACTGGTAGATGAGGTTGTAGTACGTCATGCACACGAGCGGCACGTCCACGTCCAGTTCCTCGACGAACTCGAAGAACCGCGTGGGCGTCATCCCCGACGCCAGCGCGCGCGCGACCGCGTTCTGGATCGTCGGCCCCTCGGCGATGGGCTCGGAGAAGGGGAGTCCGAGTTCGATCACGTCGGCGCCGCCCTCGGCGAGCGCCTCGACGTACGCCAGCGACGACTCGTAGTCCGGGTCGCCGACGGCGAGGTACGGGACGAACGCGGGCCCGTGGGCGAACGCGGCAGCGACGGCGTCACCGGAACCGTCGGCGACCGGGCGGTTATCGTCCCGACCGTCGCGGTCGTCGCTGCGGCGGTCGTCGCCACTGAGGTCGTCCGCCATCGTCACAGCCCCCCCTCGAACATCGACATGTCCGGCGCGTTCGGGATGTCCCGCCCGGTCGTCTCCTCGATCACCGACTCGAGGTCCTTGTCGCCGCGTCCGGAGACGTTGACGACGGTTATGTCGCCCAGTTCTCCGTGGTGCTCGTGGAGGTATGCGAGCGCGTGTGCCGACTCCAGCGCGGGGATGATCCCCTCCTCCTGAGAGAGCCGGTGGAACCCTTCGAGCGCCGCGTCGTCGTCGACGTTCACCGGGGTGACGCGCTCCTCGTCGACGAGGTGCGCGAGTTCCGGTCCGACGCCGGCGTAGTCCAGTCCCGAGGAGACGGAGTGGCTCTCGACGATCTGGCCGTCGTGATCCTGCAGGAGCTTCGTGCGCGCGCCGTGGAGCACGCCCTCGCTCCCCGTCGACAGCGACGCGGAGTTGGGCGCCACGCCCTCCTCCTCGTCGACCGCGAGCGAGGATCCGCCGGCCTCGACGGCGAACAGGTCCACGTCGCTATCGCCGACGAAGTTGTGGAAGGTGCCCATCGTGTTCGACCCGCCGCCCGCGCAGGCGACGACCGAATCGGGGAGGCCGCCGGTCGCGTCGATCACCTGCTCGCGCGCCTCCTCGGAGATGAGCGCCTGGAAGTCGCGCACCATCCGCGGGAACGGGTGCGGGCCGACGACGCTCCCGATGACGTAGTGGGTGTCCTCGACGTTCGTCGCCCAGTCGCGCATCGTCTCGGAGATGGCCTCCTTCAGCGTCCCCCGACCCGTCGTCACGGGGGTCACCTCCGAGCCGTTGATCTTCATCCGAAAGACGTTCGGGCGCTGGCGGTTGATGTCGCGCTCGCCCATGTACACCTCACAGGGCATGTCGAGGTGGGCCGCCGCCATCGCGGTCGCGGTGCCGTGCTGGCCGGCGCCGGTCTCGGCGATGATGCGCTTCTTGCCCATGTACTTCGCGAGCAGCACCTGCCCGAGCGCGTTGTTCAGCTTGTGTGCGCCGCCGTGGAGCAGGTCCTCGCGCTTGAGGTACACCTCGGTGTCGTAGCGCTCGGAGAGCCGGTCCGCCCGCTGGAGGGGGGTGGGGCGCCCGCCGAACTCGCGGATGCGCCGGCGGAACTCGTCCATGAAGCCGTCCTCGTTGTTGAGGACGTACCGCTCGTAGGCGTCGGTCAGCTCCTCGATCGCCGGCATCAGCGCCTCTGGCACGTACTGGCCGCCGTAGCGGCCGAACTTCCCGTCGCCGGCGGAGACCCACTCTCCGCCGTCGCGATCGTTCTCGCGGGTCGCTTCGCTCCCCGCTCGATCCGAGGTCTCGCTCCGCTCGCCCTCGCTGCTCATACGTCCTCCTCCGTCTCCGCGGCCGTAAACCGACGGGTGTTGGCGGAAACGTCGCCGCCGGTGCCGGCCTCGTCGTCGCCCTCGGCGTCCATGATCGCCGAGCCGATGAGCAGGCCGTCCGCGCCCGCCGCGCGCATCCGCCGCGCGTCCGCGGGCGTCGCGATCCCCGACTCCGCGATCAGCGTCACGCGGTCGGGCGCCTCCGGGGCGAGCGCCTCGAACGTCGAGAGGTCGACCTCCAGCTTCCCCAGGTCGCGGTTGTTGACGCCGATCAGGTCCGCACCCGCCGCGAGCGCCGCCGCGAGCTCCTCGCGGGTGTGCACCTCGACGAGCGGCTGGAAGCCGCGATCGCGGGCGGCCGCCACGAGGTCCGCGAGGTCGTCCTCGACGAACCGCGCGATGAGGAGCACCACGTCGGCCTCGGCGGCGTCGAGCTGGTCCTCGCGGACGAGGAAGTCCTTGCGCAGGACCGGAACGTCGACCGCCTCGCGAACGCGCCGGAGGTTCTCGACGGAGCCGTCGAAGTGCTCCGGCTCGGTCAGCACCGACAGCGCCGCCGCGCCGCCCTCGACCATCGCCTCCGCGAGCGTGACGGGGTCGTCGCGGCGCGCGCCGTCGGTCGTCGGACTCGTCGGCTTCACCTCGGCGATCACCGGCACGCGCCCGTCGGCTTCGGCGGCCGCGAACGCCGCCGGCAACGATCGCGCGTCGACGGACACCCGCTCGTCGCCGCCGGGCCGCTCGGCCGCGGCCTCGAGGATCGAGCGCACCGCCGGCGCGAGGTCCTCGGCTTGTGTGTTCATCTATGTACATCGGTGGGCTCTTTCGTTCAAAAGTGTTGCGTCGGCGCGGCAGAGGTGGATTCAAACGCCGTCGTCGCCTTCGATCAGATATGACCGCGGACACGGGCGTAGGGCTCGGCGACACCGGCGTGTTCGGGCGCGAGTACGACGCGATCGATCGGGCGGTAGAACTGGGGACCGCGAGCGGGCGACTTATCTCCGTCTCGTTCCCCGAGACGCTCCCGTCGGACGCCGACGGCGAGCACCCACTGTTGGATCGCATTCACGAATACCTCGACGGCGCCGAGGACGACTTCGCCGACGTCGAGGTCGCCATCACCGTCCCGACCGACCAGCGGTCGGTACTGGAGTCGGTCAGAACCGTCCCGTACGGCGAGTCGGTCGATCTCGTGCTGATCGCGAGGATGACCGGCGGCCTCGATCACGAGGAGGAGGCCGACCTCCGGATCGTTCGGGAGGCGCTACGCGCGAACCCGCTCCCGATCGTCGTCCCGGATCACCGCGTCCGCGACGCCGCGGGGGCGACGCCCGAGCCGACGGCCGCCCGACTCAGGGAGATCGAGGGTATCAGGTCGTTCTGACCGCGATTGGGCCGCCGTCCGGGCAGTCGTCCGAGCCGACGAACCGGGCGGTTACCGGCCGTACGCCCGGACAAGGAAGTAGGCGGCGGCGATGAGAAACAGCGCCTCTCCCGCTGTTTCGAGGGGGGCGACGCCGACCTCGACGCCGCCGATCTTCGCGCCCGCCGCGAGCGCGAACAGCCCGGCGTTCGAGAGCGCGCCGGCCTCGGTGGGCGCGCTGTGCAGCCACATCGTTCGTTGGCTCGCGAGGACGCCGACCGCCAGCATCGCCGCCCCGACCGCCATGTCCACGGGGACCAGGCCGCGGTACCACCCGCCGACGCCCGCGACGACGGCGGCGCAGGCGAGAAACACCGCCGCTCCCGCCGACAGGCCGGCTCTCCCGTTCGATGCGTACATACCGCACGACGGGAGCGGGACGTAGGTAAGCGTGGCGTCGCCGTCTGCCGATCGTCTGCCGTCCGTCCGACGCGTGGGTGGCCGCCGTCGTCACATCAGGGGCCGAGCGTTGGACAACGGGCTACCGGCGGTCGCCGAGGGCCGCGAGGTCGAACTCGTGGACCACGAGCGTGAGCGCGTTCACCACGTAGTGTGCGACGGCGACGAGCGCGAAGCTCTCGGTGAGCACGAACGCTCCGGCGAGGACGCACCCGAGCACGCCCGTGGCGACGATCCCGGCACGTCCCTGGGCGCCGTGCCCGAGCGCGAACGCGACCGAGGAGCCGGCCGCGAGCAGCCATGGCCACGGGTCGAGGCCGGCGACCGTCGCCGGCAGCCACGCCGGCGCGTCGAACCCCGCAGAGAGCGCGCCGACCAGCGCCGCGCGAAAGAGGAACTCCTCGAACAGCGCGACGATCGGAAGCACGGCGAGGAGCAACACCGCCCATCCGAGGGCGGTATCCGGCGCGAGCGCGCCCCGGAGGGCCTCGTTCACCTCGACGCCGGCCCGCTCGGCGAGGCGGCCGGCCGCCTCGCTGGCGAGCCACAGGGCCGCCCCGAGTCCAACGCCGAACGCCACGTCCGTCGCCGTCGCGACCGGGACGAGCCCCAGCGCCGCCGCGGGCACGTCGGCCCACACCGCGGCGGCGACGAGCATCGCGCCGAACAGGCCCTGCGAGAGCGCGACGTTCGCCAGCAGCGCGCCCGGCGATATCGCCGTCCGCGTCTCCGCGGCGGCGACGGGGCTGCGCTCTGGCGTGGAGAGGGTCGAGTCCGTGTCGCCGGCGGGATGATACGGCGACGGCGCCGCGGGGGTCGCGTCCTCGGGAGCCCAGTTGGATTCGTCGTCGCCGCCGCCGTCGCCGCCGACACGCTCGCGGCGCTCGGGCTGTGGAGTCGAGGAGAACTGCGCGGCCGAAAGCCGCGCGAGGCCGAGCAACAGAAAGAGGACGACGCCCGTCAGGCCGGCGAACGCCGTCCAGCGCGTCACGTCGGGTCGCTACTGCGGGCTGGGACTGGTCGGACCCGCGGTGCCGGTGCCGGCGCCCTCGCCGGTCTTCTCCAGCGCGGAGCCGGTGATGCTCTTGAGGCGCGCGACGAGCGAGTCCTTCTCGGGCTCGCCCTCCAGCGCGATGTCGAGTACCTCCGAGATGTGCGAGACCGGGATGATCTCGACCATCTCCTTGTACTCGTCCTCGATCATCACGTCCTGCTCGTTGGCCTTCGGGATGATGACCGTGTCACAGCCGGACTTGGCGGCCGCCTCGATCTTGTGGGTGACGCCTCCGACCGGGAGCACGTCGCCCCGGACCGACAGCGAGCCCGTCATCGCGAGGTTCTGGTCGACGCCCATCTCCTCTAAGGCGGAGATGACGGCGGTCGCGACCGTGATGGACGCGGAGTCGCCGTCGACGCCCTGCTGACCGGTCTGGATGAACTGGATGTGGATGTCCTTCTCGGTGATGTCCTCGTCGGAGAACTTCTTGATGATCGCCGAGACGTTCTGGACGGACTCCTCGGCCATCTCCTGAAGCTGGCCGGTGGCGATCACCTGGCCGGGCCCCTGCGAGGGCGTGACCTCGGCCATGACCGGGAGCATGATCCCCGAGTCCTGACCCATGACGGCCAGTCCGTTCACGCGGCCGACCTGGTAGCCGTCGGCGACCTGGAGCTCGTAGTCCTTGCGCCGCTCGATGTAGTCGTCGGCGAGCTGCTGTTCGATGGAGCGCGAGCGGCCCTTCGCCTGGAGCACGTGGTCTCGAGTGACGCGGTCGGCGTCCTCGCCCCGGGCGATGTCGCCCGAGACACGGACCAGCCCGCCGAGGTTCCGCAGCTCCAGGGTGAGGTGACCCTTCCGGCCGGCGCGGCGGCGCGCGGTGAGGATGACCTCCTCGATGGCCTCCTGGCTGAACGCCGGCAGACGGCCGTCCTTGGCGACCTCCTGGGCCACGAAGCGGGCGTACTTGCGGCGCATCTCGGGAGTGTCGTCGATGGTGTCGTCCATGTACACCTCGTAGCCGTACCCCTTGATGCGCGAGCGCAGCGCCGGGTGCATGTGCTCCATCGCGTCGAGGTTCCCCGCCGCGATCATGATGAAGTCCGTCGGGACCGGCTCCGTCTGGACCATCGCGCCCGAGGAGCGCTCGGACTGGCCGGTGATGGAGAACTCGCCCTCCTGGATCGCGGTCATCAGCTTCTGCTGGGACCGGATGTCGAGGGTGTTGATCTCGTCGACGAACAGAACACCCTTGTTCGCCTTGTGGATGGCGCCGGCCTCGACGCGGTCGTGGCTCGGCGTCTCCATCCCGCCCGACTGGAACGGGTCGTGGCGCACGTCGCCCAGCAGCGCGCCGGCGTGGGCGCCGGTGGCGTCCTCGAACGGCGCCGACTTCTCGTCGGCGTTGTTGACGAGGAGGTTCGGGATCATCGAGTCGCTGCCGCGCGAGCCGTAGCGGAACGCGAGGTAGATGATACCGGCCGCGAGGATGCCGAGCAGGATGTTGCTCACGACGAGCAGCGAGTAGCCCAGCACCACCGCGATGATGATCCACATGAGGAAGCTGCGCATCTGGTTGCGCTTTCTGGCCTCCTCCTTGTGGGCCTCCACGATCTGTTCGCCCTTCCCCGAGGGCACCGTCCGCACCTTGGGGTTGTTGCCGTCGTCGGGGTTGTGATACACGAGCACGTCCTGCAGCTCCTCCTTGGGGAGCAGTTCGGACATCGCCTTCGCGAGCATCGACTTGCCCGTCCCGGGCGAGCCGATCATCATCACGTGGCGCCGCTGTTTGGCGGCCTTCATCACCACGTCGCGGGCGTGCTCTTGCCCGATCACCTGGTCGACCAGACGATCGGGGACCTCGATGTCGTCCGTCGAGTCGATCAGGAGGCCGCCGAGGAGGTGGTCCTCCGCGATCTCCTCGTCGATCTCGGCGTCGATCTCGACGTCGCTCCCGAGGTCGTCGATGTCGGCCTCCTGGTCGGAGGGATCGTTGGAGGCACCCACCGACCGGCCGCCGGTCGTGCCGCCGGACCGCCCGCCGTCGACCCCGTTCGACTCGGGGTCGCGATCGGCAGGGGCGTCCTCCGGATCGAGGACATCACCGTCGTCCCGGCTGTCGTTTCGGTCGTTGCTCATAGAATCGTCGCTACCGAGAAACAGGGTCTGTCGATTCATATACTTTCTCCCCCTGTGAGCCGCGCCCACCCGAACGCGAACCGGCGATAGCGGCGCTGAAACCGACACTCGTCGCTGCCCGCGCCACTCGCCGGGCTTTTAAACTCGCCGTGAGATACGTCCACGCATGCGGGGGTTCTACATCGGGCGGTTCCAGCCGTACCACAACGGCCACCACCACATGGTCGAGGAGATCGCCGGCGAGGTGGACGAACTCGTCTTGGGCATCGGCTCCGCGGGCGACTCACACACCCGGCGAAACCCGTTCACCGCCGGCGAGCGCGTCATGATGGTGACGAAGTCGCTGGCGGACCTCGACGTGACCACCTACGTGGTTCCGATCGAGGACCTGGAGCGCAACTCGGTATGGGTGAGCCACGTCCAGTCGATGTCGCCGAAGTTCGACGTGGCGTACTCGAACAATCCCCTCGTGGTCCGCCTGTTCGAGGAGGCCGGCGTCGAGGTGCGCTCCTCGCCGATGTTCCGGCGCGAGGTACTGGAGGGGAGCGAGCTCCGCCAGCGCATGATCCGCGGCGACGGCTGGAAGGAGCTCGTCCCTGCCGAGGTCGCCGAGACGATCGTCGAGATCGACGGCGTCGACCGCATCCGTCAGGTGGCCTCCTCCGATGCCAACGGAACGGGTGACTCCCTCGAGTTCGACCACGACAGCTCGTCGGCCGATCCGGCGTGATCCCCCGATGCTGACGCTCGCTTCCGACTTCGGCTCGCCGTATCCCGCCGCGATGAAAGGTGTGCTCCGATCACACGGCATCACGGATCTCGTTGACGTGGCCCATGACCTGCCGCAAGGCGACCCTCGGGCGGCCGCGTTCTGGCTTCGCTTCGTCCTCCCGGAGTTCCCGCCGGGCGTTCACCTCGTCGTCGTCGATCCCGGCGTCGGCACCGACCGCGCGGCCGTCTGCGTCCGCGCGGGCGACCACGCGCTCGTCGGCCCCGACAACGGCTGCCTGCTCCCCCCGGCTCGCGCGCTGGCGGACGCCAGCGTCGGCCCCGACACGGATCCCGCGGAGGCGATCGAGGTGTTCGCGGTCGACGACGACGAGCCGCGATCCAGCACCTTCCACGGGCGCGACGTGTTCGCGCCTGCGGCCGCCCGCGTCCACGAGGCCGGCGTCGACGGAATCGAGTCCCTCGACGGGTTCGTCCGGGTCGACGACTACGACGACTACGCGATCCCGAGCGCGTGGGTCGAAGCCGAAACGGCCGCCGGCGAGGTGCTCGTCGTCGACGACTTCGGCAACGCCGTCACGAACGTCCCCGGCTCGTTCCTCGACGGACGCGTCGGCGAGACCATTGCGGTCGAGACGGCCGCCGGGGTCCGCGAGGTGCCCGTCGTCGAGACGTTCGCCGACGTGGACAAACACGACCCGCTGGTCACCGTCGGCAGTCACGGCTTCGTGGAGTGCGACGCGAACCAGGGGCGCGGCGACGAGGCGTTCGACCTGGCGCCGGGGCGGGCCGTGACGCTCTCCTT
This sequence comes from Halobaculum rarum, assembly GCF_040025155.1. NCBI lineage: Archaea > Methanobacteriati > Methanobacteriota > Halobacteria > Halobacteriales > Haloferacaceae > Halobaculum > Halobaculum rarum. The sequence goes on from NZ_CP157275.1 coordinate 554,076, forward strand.
CGAGGAGGCCGTCGCGGCGACGGTGCCGACGGCCTGACCCGTGGCCGTCGTCTCCGCCGCCGACGCGGTCGCCGCGATGAACCTCGTCGGCCTGTTTGCGTTCGCCGTCGCGGGCTCGCTCAAGGGCGCAGACGCGGACCTCGACCCGTTCGGCGTCGCGACGCTGGGCGTCCTCACCGCGCTCGGCGGGGGCACCATCCGCGACGTGCTCGTCGGGCGCGTGCCCGCCGCGCTCCGCTCGACGGGCGACGTGCTGGTCGTCCTCGCGGGCGTCGGCATCGGCCTCCTCGTCGCGTGGGCGTTGTCCGGAGGGGCGGGCCGCGTCCGCGATCACCCGGCGTTCCTCGTCGCCGACGCGGTCGGGCTCGCGGCGTTCGCCGCCTCCGGCGCGGCCGTCGGCGCAGATGCCGGCCTCTCGGCGTTCGGTATCGTCGTCACCGCGACGCTCACCGGCGTCGGCGGCGGCTCGTTGTCCGACTTGTTACTCGCGAGGGTGCCAGTCGTGCTCCGGGAGGACTTCTACGCGACGCCCGCGCTGCTCGGCGGCGTCGCCTACGTCGTCGCCAGTTCGGCCGGGGTTCGCGCCGCGACCGCGACGCTGGGTGTCGCAGTCGGCGTGTTCGGCCTCCGGCTGCTCGCGGTTCGGCGCGGGTGGTCGCTGCCGAACATCTGACTCGGCACTCGTCGGATCTCCCTCGAAATCGTGAAAACCTCCCCGAACACGTGGAACCGACGTCCGCGTCGCGCGCTCAGTTCGCCGCGATCACGTCGTCGATGCGGAGGATCATCGTCGCCGCCTCGGTGGCGGACTCGAGCGCCTCGCGCTTGACGGCCGCGGGGTCGACGACGTGCTCGTCGCGGGGGTCGGTTATCTCGACGGACGGGCCGTCGATGACGATGCCGGCGACGCCCTCGCGCTCGTGACGCGCGCGCAGATCGACCAGCGCGTCGATGGGGTCGAGGCCGGCGTTCTCCGCGAGCGTGCGCGGGATCGCGTCCACGGCGTCCGCGAACGCCTCGACCGCCAGCGCCTTCCGGCCGGTGACCGCGTTGGCGCCCGAGCGGACCCGATCGGCGATCGCGATCTCGACGGCGCCGGCGCCGGGGACGATCTCGCCGTCCTCGGAGGCGGCGACCGTCACGCCGAGGGCGTCGTCGATCGCCCGCTCGGTCTCGTCGACCACGTGGTCGGTCGAGCCGCGAACGTACAGCGTGACGGTACGAGAGTCGTCGCTCCCCTCGAGGAAGGTCACGTCGTCGCCGCCGTGGCGCTCGACGCGGACGGACGCGGCGGCGCCGAGGTCCCCGGCCTCGATGCCGGCGAGCGTTCCCAGCCGACGCGCGCCGGTCGCGCGGGCGAACGCGCGCGCCTCGCTCCCCTTCACGTTCGAGAATGCCAGGATTCCGACGTCGGCGAGGTACGCGGCGACGGGGTCGGAGATCTTCTTCGAGCAGACCACCACGTCGACGCCGGCCGCCGAGAGCGTCTCGGCGATACCGCGACGCTCGGCGTCCTCCGCGGAGAGAGCGGCGTCGAGTTGCTCGACGGAGGTGATCGTGTACTCGGTGTCGACCTCGCCCGAGCGGACATCGAGCTTCGTGTCCAGCACCGCGACGGTCGCGTCCTCGACGCTGCGGGGCATGGTGTCGTTGGCGGGTTCCCCTTCGAAGACGACGCCACGGACGAGTTCGGTCGCGGCCGCGGAGGCGCCCGTCCGGGTGAACACCCGGATGTCGTCGCGGTCGACACGGCGGTCGTCGTCGGCCACCTGGAGCACCGCGTCGACGACGATCTCCGCGAGCACGCCGGTGGCGATATCGCCCGTGCCCTTGCCGGTCATGGCGGACTCGGCGACCGTCACGAGCGCCTCGCGGTCGATCTCGTCGTCGATCCGCATTCCGTCGACGGCGTCCAGTGCGAGCCGGAGCGCCTCGTGATATCCCTCGACGACGGCCGTCGCGTGGATGTCGTCGTCGAGGAGGTCCTCGGCGCGCGCGAGCAGCTCGCCCGCCAGTATCGCGGCGGTCGTCGTGCCGTCGCCGACCGCCGCCTCCTGTGACTCGGCGACCTCGACGAGCATCCGCGCGGCGGGGTGCTCGATGTCCATCTCGCCGAGGATCGTCGCGCCGTCGTTCGTGACGACGACGGTGCCCGAGGAATCGACGAGCAGCTTGTCCATGCCGCGGGGCCCGAGCGTCGTTCGGACCGCGGCCGCGACGGCTCGGCCGGCGGCGACGTTCGACCGGCGCGCGTCGGCGCCGCTGGTGCGCTGGGTCGACTCCGTCAGGACGTAGAGGGGCTGCTGCATGTAACTCATGGAATGATCAACGAGTAGAATGGTCGCGGTTCGATATGAAGTTATCGTAGACGATCGCCGCGGAAACTACCCGACTACGCCGTGATAGCTCGCAACAGCGTCGCCGGCGGATCGTCCCGGAACCGACGGCGCGACGCTCGGGGACGACACCACCCGCCCGGAGACTGCAACACTCAAGTCGAGCGGGTCGTTGGGAGGGGATAGATGCTGGAGTTGGAGCACGGGTTCCGCGCGGTCGACGTGCACGCCCGCCTCGACCCCGACGACGGAGCGGTCGTCGCCTCCCGCGGGCGCGATATCTCCCCCGAGCGGCTTCAGCGCGAGATGCACCAGGCGGGCGTCGTGCAGTCGGCGGTCGCGCCGGGGCCGCGCCCGGCGGGCGAGGGGTACCTCCGCGCGAACAACGCCGTCGCGCGCCTCTCGGTCGACCGACCGTTCCGCGCGATGGCGCGGCTGAACGGCCCGCGCGACCCGGGCGACTCCGCCGTTTCCCGGCTACGAAACCTCACGGCCGCCCCCGCGGATCACCACACCGACCCCGGCGACGTGGAGCAGTACGCCTACGACAGCCGCCTCCACGGCTTCGTGCTCGACCCGGTGAACGACGGGCTCCCCACGGAGGCGACGCTCGAACAGATCGCGGCCGCCGGCGAGCCCGTGCTCGTCCACGGCGGGCGCGGCTATCCGCCCGACGCGGTCGCCGAAACGGTGCTGTCGTACGACTTCCCGGTGATCCTCTCGTCGTTCGGTGGCTACCCGCTCGACCGAGCGCTGATGGACGAGGCGCTGGAGCTGTTGGACTCGTACGACGATCTCTACGTCGACACCGCGTTCGTGCGGTTCCGGGACGTCCTCGAACGCGGACTGTTGGAACACCCCGACCGCGTCCTGTTCGGCTCGGGGGCGCCCGATACCCACCCTGACGTGGGCGTGATGGAGGTGCTTACACTCGACGTGTCCGAGGACCTGCTCGACCGCGCGCTCTCGAAGAACGCCGCGCGCGTCATCGAGGGACTGGCGCCCGGCGCCGACGCCTGACCCGTATCGACCGCCTAGTGGTTCTGACCCCGCATGACCGCCTAGTCCGTTCGCCGGTCGTACCGCGCGACGGCCCGGTCGGCGCGCGTGGTGACCCCGTTCGGGTTCCGCTTGGGAGAGCGGTCTCGCGCGCGAGCGACGAACCCGTCGGACGCGCCCGCGGAGATCCCCGCGACCACGTCGCGCCCGTTTCGTGCCCATGAGGTGGGGGTCGCGTCGCCGCCGAGCACGTCCCCCATTGCGCCCGCGGCGTCGCCGACGGCGTGGCTGATCGTTCGTCGGAGCACCGTCGGGCGAAGCCCGTAGTTCTTCGTGAGCCGGTACGCGAGCGCCCGGTACTTCCAGCCGAGATCGCGGCGCTCGATCCCGCCGTCGGTGGCCTCCGTGCGGCGTCGGGCCGCGACATCGGCGTGCCAGGTCACGTCCACGCCCATCCCCGCGAGGCGGTGGGCGGCGTCGCGCGCGCCGCCGGTCTCCAGGTACTCGTCGAAGCCGTCCAACTCGTCCAGCACGGGCCGCGCGAAGGCGACGTTGCGGCCGTTGAAGTACGACACCTCCCGGTCGGCGATCCGCCGACGCTCCAACCCGTCGCTGGTCGCGCCGCCGCGCACCGTCCGCCGAAGCGGTCCGGTGACGACAGACGCGCCCTCGGCGAACGCCTCCTCGACAGCCGTTCGCCACCCCGGCTCCAGCTCGTGGTCGTACCCGAGGAACGCGATCGCATCCCCCTCTGCCACTTCGAGGCCCGCGTTGCGGGCGACGTTCACGTTGCGCGCCGCGATCTCGACGAGGACGTCCACGTCGTCGCGGTCGCGCACCATCCCGGTCGTCCCGTCGGCGGAGGGGCCGTTCACCACGATCACCTCCACGTCCGGCGCGACGGCCGCCAGCGCGTCGAGGGCGACCGCCAGCCTGTCCCGACCGTTGAGCGTCGGGACGACCACCGAGAGCTCCATAGCTCACGGTAGGAAGTCGGAGACTTAAAAGGGGGGATTCCGCTCGGGATCCGGGGCGAACGCACGGCCGCCGGCGACGAGGCGGCGGAGTTCGATCGGTTAGCGGTTCAGGTAGTAGACCTGCTTGCGCGCGTCCTTGAACGAGTAGCGCGAGCCGACGAGCCCCTGCTCTTCCAGCCGGTTGAGGGCGTAGCGTACGGTGCGGTCGGGGAGCAGCGACTCCTCGGCCAGTTGACCCTGCGAGAGCGGCGCGTCGCCCTCGAGGACCTTGGCGACGAGCTTCGCGCTCGGCGGGAGATCGCTGAGGAGATCGCGATATTCGGTGTCGGTGAGCGCGTCTGCGGCGTCCGGGTCCGCGGTACTGGTGCTCATACCTCATCGGAGTTCGAGGGTGCTGGTAAAGGTTGCCTCAATACAAGCCCAACCCCTGCATATCCCTTATACGCATTATATCACGCCGTCGATTCAAGCGATATCTGTCGTCTCGGACAGTCTAGTCGGCAGTAAGCGACGGATTCCGATCGGCAGTGTCGGAACGCCGACCGTTCAGGACCGAGTACGCAGTCGGCGATATAACCGACACTCCACTGAAATGACGGCCCGTTCCGGTATGATCACACGCTCGCGACGCCAACGACCAAGTAGATCCCGAGCGAGAAGGGCGCACGTGATCCCCGAGTCGCACGTCGACATCTTCGAGTCGGAATCGTTCGCCCACCTCTCGACGGTCATGCCGGACGGCACCCCGCAGGTCACGCCGGTGTGGGTCGACCACGAGGACCGAGAGTACGTGCTCGTGAACACCGCCCGCGGGCGCCGCAAGGAACGGAACATCCGGAACAATCCGAAGGTCGGGCTCTCGGTCACCGACCCCGACGATCCGTACCGCTACGTGTCGGTCATGGGCGAGGCCGAACTCACGGAGGAGGGCGCCGTCGAACACATCGACGAACTGGCGAGGCGCTACTTCGACGTCGACGAGTACCCCCACCACGGCGAGGAGTCCGGGCCGCGTGTCATCGTCCGTATCCCGACGGAGCGGATCAGTACCAGCGGATGAGCGATCTGGCGATCGCGGCTCCGAGTCCGATCGACCCCGAGGGGCGAGGCCGGCAGACGGCATCCCGGTCGTCGGGGTATCAGTATCGTTTTACCGCTCGCCCGAGCACCCCGAGGTAGTGTGAAGGGCCAGGAGTGGTACCAGGCCGACTCGGTCGCCGAGGAGTACGACGACAAGCGGTTCTCGAAGGGCGGACGGCTCATCGACCGCCGCGAGAAGCGTGCCGTGCTCGAGGCGCTCGGGCCGGTCGACGACGAGCGCGTGCTCGAGATCGCCTGCGGCACCGGACGGTTCACCGTGATGCTCGCCGAGCGTGGCGCCGACATCGTCGGCCTCGACATCTCCGACGCGATGCTGGCGCAGGGCCGCGAGAAGGCCCGCCGGGCCGGCCTGGAGTCGAGCGTCGAGTTCATGCGGGGCGACGCCGCCCGGCTTCCGTTCCCCGACGACCACTTCGACGCCGTGTTCGCGATGCGCTTCTTCCACCTCGCGGACACCCCAGCGAAGTTCCTCGCGGAGATGGCCCGCGTCTCGAAGGACGTCGTCTTCTTCGACACGTTCCGGGGGTCCTCCTTCCGCGTGCTGTACAACTGGGCGCTTCCGATGGGGTCACGGCTGTACGGGCGCGAGGAGGTCGAGCGACTCGTCGACGGTGCCGGGCTGCATCTCCATCACGCCGACCACGACTTCGTGTTCCCGTACGGCTTCTACCGCGAGGTTCCCAACGCCGTCGCCGACCCGTTCTGGTCGCTCGATCAGACCATCGGGAGCAACGCGATCGGGGAGAAACTCTCGTCGGTCTCCTACTGGACTGCCGAGGTCTGAGACGCGCGATCGGCGCCGGCTTCGGCGTTTCGAACCGTGAGCTACCGCCGCACGTCACTCGTTCGTCGGCACGGAGACCACCGGCACGTCGGTCGCATCCCGCACGTTGCTCGCCAGGTTTGACGGGGAGAACAGTCGTTTGAGCCCGCTCCGGTTCGGCTCGGCGACGACGACGAGGTCGACGTCGTTGCCGTCGGCGTACAGGCCGATCTCCTCGGCCGGCGTGCCGTAGCGAAGCTGCTTGCGTACCGGAACGTCCGTCTCTCGGCCGGCGTCGCCGACGGCGTCGAGCGCCGCCTCCGCCTCGTCCTCGCGCCGCTCGACGACCATGTCCCAGTGGTCCACCGACACGTCCATCGGGACGACCGACAGCGCGTCCAACTCCGCGCCGTGTGCGGCCGCCAGCGAGATCGCTACCCCGTGTACCCGTTCGTCCGTGTCGCCGTCGACCGCGAGAAGCACGCGGTCGAACGTGCCGGCCGGTGCCGCACTCGATCCGACCGACCGATCGTCCGCCGCGTCGATACTCGAACTCGTAGTTGCCATTACGACACCGAAATGGCGCCAGCACCAAATATTTGTCCATGCTTGCGCCGGATATCCATACATTATCGACTATTATAGACTGTATGCCGCGTGAATGTCCATTATATTGGTGACGTTCGTGATGGATCGAGATTTGGAATCGTCGGACCGACGGGTCGGTGGTCACGACGGAGGCGTCTTCGCCGAGGAAGGCGCGGCACTGACGCCCCGAGAGGGGTGCGCGGCGACCGTTCCCGCAGGTCGTCGGCAGCGACCAAGGACCTCCCCGTCGTGAAACCGGTTCCTCAGAAGATGTTCGCCTGCCGGTACACCGAGATCCCGTCGTTCATGATCTCGTAGGGCTTGGTCTCGCGCGAGTGGTTCGCGTCGCGGATCTTCTGGATCTCGACGGCGAGGCGGGTTTCCCGGAAGTCCGACGGGCGAACGTACTGCAGGACGAACACGGCGTCGGTGAGGTACTCCACGATGCCGTGGCGGGAGGCGAAGGAGTTCTCCTGGGAGGCCTCGCTCGTCAGCATCGTCGTCACGCCGGCCTGCTTCAGCGAGCGGGCGAAGTCGAACACCTCCGAGCGGCGCTTGCTCGGGTGATCGTACATCATCTCCAGGAGGGAGACGGAGTCGAGCACGAGGCGGTCGGCCCCGAACTCGGTGACGAGCCGGGAGATGTCGTCCCGGATGGAGTCCAGCGAGTTCGCCATCTCGATGGGATCCATCGCGACGACCGCGAGGCGGTCCGCCTCGGCGTACCGGCGATACTCCCAGCCCTTCTCCTCGGCCGTCGAGAGGATCGCCTCGCGTGACTCCTCCAGCGTGATGTAGACGCCGTTGCCGCCGTTCTCCAGCGCCTCGTTGAGGAACTGGAGCCCGAACGTCGTCTTGCCGGTTCCCGCGCTCCCGATGACGGTCATCAGCGACCGCTCGGGGACACCGCCGAGGATCATCTCGTCGAGCCCCTCGATACCGATGTCGATACGGGCGATATCCGAGTCGAACTCCTCCTCGTCGAACTCGGGCCCGCCGCCCCCGAAGTCGTCGCCGCCGAACCCGCCGCCGAAGTCCCCGAACCCGCCGTCGAAGCCGTCGCCGCCTCCCGGCACACCCCCGTCCGGACCCCCGGATCCGGGCGCACGCTGCATCGCCGCGCCGAAGTCATCGCCGAACGGGTCGTCCGCCGGGCCCTCGTCCCCGTCGACGGGGGCGGGGTCGTCGGACACAGTTCCGTCCGAGTCTTGATCCGCGCCGCCGAAGGGGTCGGCGTCGTCCGGCGCGGCCGACTCCGCCGGCTGGTCCGGTTCCGCGTCGCGCGTCGAACGGCTCGGAGTCTCGCCGCCGGCGCCGTCGTCGATGTCGCCACTCCCGTCAAGGTCACCGAACCCGTCCTCGTCGAACTCGTCGCCGCCGAACCCGTCCTCGTCGAACTCGTCGCCGCCGAACCCGTCCCCGTCGAACGAGCCGTCGTCGATATCGTCGAATCCCTCCTCGGCCGGGTCGAGGTCGGCATCGAACGCCGAATCGCTCGGGACCGCGCCTTCCTGCCCGTCGTCGGACGCGCCTCCGACGCCCGCTCGTTCGTCGTCAGGCCCGTTATTGGGGTCGGCAGCGCCGTCCTCGCCGGTGTCCGCTCCCGTTTCGCCGTCATTCGCCCCCTCCTCACCGTCGTCCTGCTCGGCCTCGCGGAGCCCGCGTTCGAACCAATCGTCGTCGCTCACGGTCGATCCCTCCCGCGAGTCCGACCGACCAGCGCCCGCCGTAGCCGGTCGCGGGCACCGTACACCGTCGTCGGCCGTTCGCTCATCGTCATCTCGGAGACGGTCCGCGGGCATGAATGTTCCCCAGTGACCCGTCGGAGCCGCGTGCGGGCAGTGGACCGCTGTCGGATGGCTTTTTGCCCGGGGATGGCGACGTGCGCGTATGGAAGTCGGCATCGTCGCCCAGAAGGGGAACAATCGCGCGGCGTTCCTCGCGGAGGACCTGCGCGACAGGCTCCGCGAGGCCGAGGTGCGCGTCGCCGTCGACGAGGCGACCGCCGACACACTCGATCTCGACGGGACCCCCGTCGCCGCCATGGACGGCGTCGACCTCGTCGTGTCCATCGGCGGCGACGGGACGTTCCTGTTCGCGGCCCGCGGCGCCGGCGGCGTGCCGATCCTCGGCGTGAACCTCGGCGAAGTGGGCTTTCTCAACGCCGTCGCCCCCGAGGAGGCCGTCGACACCGTGCTCGCGGAGGTCGACGCCTTCCGCGACGACGGAATACGGGTCCGGGAGGCACCCCGCCTCGCCGCCAGCTGCGACGGCTGGCGCTCGGAACCGGCGGCCAACGAGGTCGTCGTCCAGGGCGGCCGCCGGGGCCGCGGCGGGGGGATCGGCTACGAGGTTCGCGTCGACGGCTCGCTGTACTCCAGCGGCCACGCGGACGGCGTGCTCGTCGCGACCCCCACGGGGTCGACCGCGTACAACCTCTCGGAGGGCGGTCCCCTCGTTCACCCGTCGGTCGACGGGCTGGTCGTCACCGAGATGTGCGCCGAGGGCGGGATGCCGCCGCTGCTTGCGGACCCCGACGCCGCGGTGAGCGTCACGCTCACCGACGCGGACGAGGCGGTCGTCATCACCGACGGCCGGGGGCAGCGCACTCTCGATGTGCCCGCGGAGGTGACCGTCGCGGCGACCGAGCCGCCGGTCCGGATCGCCGGCCCCTCATCTGACTTCTTCGAGGCGCTCGGGAAGCTGCAGTAACCCGTACCGGTCGGGACGTCCCCGACCGTCCGATTCACGCGTCGCGCAGGTCCGCCAGCGCCCGCGATCGGATCGCCCCGCCGGCGACCTCGTCCGCGTGCTTCACGACCTCGGCCTCTAGCGTCGCCGGCTCCACGCTTGTCCGTCCGGTGTGCGAGAGCACGATGTGCGACAGCGCGACCGGCAGCCCCGCCGCCTCGCAGACGTGGACGCCGACGTACGGGTGCCCGAGGAGGTCGTAGTAGTCGGTGCCATGCGAGCCGTCGTCGTCGTCCGCTGTGTCACCGGCGGATTCTCCGGTGTCGTCGCCGTCGACGGCGTCCTCGGGAGCGAACTCGTACAGCTTACTGATGTCGTGGACGAGCGCGCCGGCGACGACGAGGTCGCGGTCGATCCCCAGGTCCGGGCGGCGTGCGAGCAGTTCGTCCGCCAGCGCCGTCGCCAGCGCGGCCACGTCGTTGACGTGCTCGACGCTCGTTTCGTCCGGAAGCCCGAGGCGCGCCTGCTCGTCCGGGAGCCACGGAACCGCCCGCAGGTCGTCCCACCCGGTCTCGGCCAGCGCGAGCACGTAGGCGTCGCGGACACCGGCGCGGAGGACCGGATCGTCGATCTCGTCGTACGCAGGGAACACGTCCGCGAGATCCACGGGTAGCGGATCCGAACTGTCGGGAGTGCCCGCGGGGCCGGTCCGGTCGTCGCTCATGTGCGACCGTACGTGGGAAGCGGTGAAAAAACGGTCCGCGGCTGCGGCCGACGGGTCGCGGCGTTCGTCGCGCGTCGCGGTCGTCCCGCGCCGCTAGTCGTCCGCGCGTCCCCACGCCTCAAAGCGGCGTGGGCGCTCCGAGACCGCGAGCACGTCGAGGTCCTTACCGCGGGAGGCAAGCGCCTCCAGCGACGCCTCGACCGACTCGGCCGTCGAGAGGTACGCGACCTCCTCGGTGACGGCCGCGCGCAGCGCGTCGACCTCGTCGGAGATCAGCAGGTCCACGTCGCCGCGGCGCAGCGCCTCCTCGACGTCGCCGACGGGTTCGACGTCGTAGTACTCCTCCAGCCCCACGCGGAGGTGTTCGTACTCCTCGCTCCCCTTCAGCGGGAGACTGTCGCCGACCGTCTCGAAGGTGACCGTGCCGCCGTCGGGGAGCCGCTGGCCGGCGGCGTCGAGCGCCTTCCCGTAGGCGACGCCGAAGTCGCTGGCCGTGCCCATCACCTCGCCCGTCGACTTCATCTCGGGACCCAGGCGCGGGTCCGAGTTCGGCAGGCGGTCGAACGGGAGGACGACCTCCTTCACGGAGAAGTGCTCGGGGACGGCCTCGTCGACACCCATGTCGGCCAGCGACTCGCCGGCCATCACGCGCGCGGCCAGCTTCGCGATCGGGACGCCCGTCGCCTTCGAGACGAACGGGACCGTGCGCGAGGAGCGCGGGTTCGCCTCCAGCACGTACACCTCGCCGTCCCGCACGGCCAGCTGCACGTTCATGAGGCCGACCGTGTCCAGCGCGTCGGCGATCTCCTCGGTCACCTCGCGCACGCGAGTCATCGTCTCCGCGTCGAGCGAGCGCGGCGGGATGACGCACGCGGAGTCGCCCGAGTGGACGCCCGCGGCCTCGACGTGCTCCATCACGCCGCCGATGAGCACGTCCTCGCCGTCCGAGACGGCGTCCACGTCGAGCTCGACCGCGTCCGCAAGGAACTCGTCGACGAGGATCGGCTTGTCCGGCGAGACGCGGACAGCCTCCTCGATGTACTCCTTCAGCTCCGCGTCGTCATCGACGACGCGCATCGCGCGCCCGCCGAGGACGTAGCTCGGGCGGACCAGCACCGGGTAGCCCAACTCCTGGGCAAGCTCCAGCGCCTCCTCCTCGCTGGTCGCGCTGCCGCCCTCCGGCTGAGCGATGCCGCGCTCGTCCATGAGGCGGTTGAAGCGGTCGCGGTCCTCCGCCAGGTCCATCGCCTCGACCGAGGTGCCCATGATGTCGCAGTCGACGCCGCGGCGCTCCAACTCATCGCGCAGCGGCTCGCCGATGTCGACGGAGGTCTGCCCGCCGAACTGGATCATCACGCCGTCGGCGGCGGTCGCCTCGATCACGTCGGCGACCTCCTCGGCGGTGATGGGCTCGAAGAACAGCCCGTCGGAGGTGTCGTAGTCGGTGGAGACCGTCTCGGGGTTGTTGTTGACGACGTGCGCCTCGATCCCCTGCTCGCGCAGCGCGCGCACCGCGTGGACCGAGCAGTAGTCGAACTCGACGCCCTGCCCGATGCGGATGGGGCCGCCGCCCACGACGACGACGCTCTCGGCGTCGCGGTCGACGCGGAGCTCGCCGCCGGCGGCCTCGCCCTCGTAGGGACCGGAGAACCACTCCGGCTTGCGCGAGGAGTAGTAGTACGGCGTCGACGCCTCGAACTCGCCGGCACAGGTGTCGACCTGCTTGTACGTCCGGCCGGGGACGTTCGCCTCGACCTCGCCGACGCCCGCGCGGGCGGCCGAGACGGGAACGCCGTCGTCGGTGGTCTCGAGGCCGGCGGCGCCGGCGGCGGCCGCCTCCGTCGCCTCCGCGGTGCGCCACGCGCCGCGCGTCTCCGGCAGCCACGTGAGGCTGCTGTCCTCGAAGACGTTGCCCGCGAGCGCCGAGATCTCCGCGTTGGTGAAGCCGGCGATCGCCGCGGGCGTGAACTCCCCGTCGACGACCTCCTTGCTCGCCTCGACGATGCGCGCGAACCGCTCGACGTACCACTCGTAGATGCCGGTCGCCTCGACGACCTCCGCCACGTCGAAGCCGCGCTCGAACGCCTCGAACATCGCGTACGGCCGGTCGGGGCTGGGGCGGACGAGGTACTCCTCGGTGAGTTCCTCGTCCTCGAGGTCGCCGAAGTCGACCGCGGGGTCGTATTCGGAGGAGCGCAACGCCTTCAGCAGGCTCTCCTCGAAGGTGCGCCCGATGGCCATCGCCTCGCCGGTGGACTTCATCGCCGTCGAGAGCGTGAAGTCGGTGTCCTCGAACTTGTCGATGGGCCAGCGCGGCACCTTCGTCACGACGTAGTCGATCGCGGGCTCGAACGCCGCCGTCGTCTCGCCGGTGATCTCGTTGGTGATCTCGTGGAGGCGCTTGCCGAGCGCGACCTTCGCGGTGACGCGGGCGATGGGGTAGCCGGTCGCCTTCGAGGCCAGCGCCGACGAGCGAGACACGCGCGGGTTCACCTCGACGACGCGGTACTCGCCGCCGGGGGTGCCGTCGTCGCGCCACGCGAACTGGATGTTACACCCGCCCTGGATGCCCAGGTCGCGGATCACTTCGAGGGCGGCGTCGCGCATCTCCTGGTGCCCGTCGTCGGGGATGACCTGCGAGGGCGTGACGACGGTGGACTCGCCCGTGTGGATCCCCATCGGGTCGAGGTTCTCCATGTTGCAGATGATGACACACGAGTTGTCCGCGTCGCGCATCACCTCGTACTCCAGTTCGACCCACCCGGAGATGGACTCGGTGATGAGCACCTCCGAGTTGCGCGAGAGGCGCAGCCCCTTGCGCACGCGGTCGATCAGCTTCTCCATGTCGTCGACGACGCCCGACCCGCTCCCGCCGAGGGTGTAGGTGGTACGCGCGATGACCGGAAGCCCGCCGACGGCGTCGACGGCGTCCTCGACACGTTCGCGGAGGTCGGCCTCGGTCAGCTGGGCCACCTCCTCGCCCTCGTCCAGCGAGATGGTCGTCGAGGCGGGGACCGGCTGGCCCAGCCCCTCCATGCGCTGGCGGAACAGGTCGCGGTCCTCCGTCGCGTAGATGGTGTCCAGCGGCGTGCCCATGATCTCCACGTCGTACTCCTCGAGCACGCCCTCCTCGGCCAGCTCGGCCGTGACGTTGAGACCGGTCTGACCGCCGAGGCCGGCGATGACGCCGTCCGGCTCCTCCTTCGCGATGACCTCGGAGATGGCCTCGACCGTGATCGGCTCGATGTACACCTTGTCCGCCATCTCCGGGTCCGTCATGATCGTCGCCGGGTTGGAGTTGACGAGGACGACTCGCGCGCCCTCCTCCTGCAGCGCGCGACACGCCTGCGCGCCGGAGTAGTCGAACTCTGCCGCCTGTCCGATCTGGATGGGCCCGCTGCCGATGAGGAGGATAGTGCGGTCCTCCCCGTCGGTGTCCTGACTCATTACCGCCACCGAGTGCGCTCATCGTAATAAGGACCACGACTCGTGCCGATTTTCGCAGCGACGTTACGAAATTCGTAATGCTACGGCGTACCACACCGCGCTGCACGGACGGACACCCGGTCGCCGTCGCTGTCGGAGTGCACCCGAAACCGCGGCAGAAAGGGGCTACGCCGGGTCAGACGTACACGTCGTCGGCGTCGAGATCCCGCTCCGCGCGGTACTGGTCGACGAACTCGCCCACGTCGAACTCGAGCATCTTCTCCTCGAACTGCGTCATCGCCGTCGAGTCGTCCGCGTGGCTCACCGCGTGCTCCATCAGTTCGATCACCAACTCGACGATGATCTCGTGGAGGCGCCGCGAGTCGAACTCCGTCACCCACAGCATCGAGTAGCCCATGTCGGGGTTCTCGCTGGCGTCGGCGGCCGTCACCCGGTCGGGGAACTCCTCCAGCACGACCCCCATCAGGTGCGGCGTTCCGAACTCGGGCATCTCCTCGCTGGTCGTCTCGACGGCCTCCCGCAGCGTCGTGACGAGGAACTCCGGGAGGAAGCGCTCGGGCGGATTCACGTCGGTGACGACGCCGTGGGTCGCCCCGCACGCGCAGTCGTACTCGCGCATGCCGAGGTCGAACACCGACATCGGCCGCGTCTCGCCGCACGGCAGCTCGACGGCGTCGTCCCCGCCTCCGGGGACGCGCGGTTCGCTCATACCCGCCGTTGGCGCCCGCGTGGGTTAAAAAGCGCGTTCATCGCCGACGCCGATGCGGTCGCGCGTCTTCCGGCCGGGGTCGCGTCCGACCGACAACCTCGACCACGACTCCGTCGCCCGCGTTCACTCGTAGTTCTCGTGGGCCGGTCCCTCCGAGTCGGGGTCCGGCTCTGCACCCACGTTGGATTCGTGTTCCGACTCGCCGACCTCTTCATGCTCTTCGTGTTCCTCGTCCTCGTGATCGTGTTCCTCGGCGTCGCCCCCGCCGTGGCGCTCCACCTGCACCTCCACCTCGATCTCCAGCCCGTCGGTCTCCAGTTCGGCCTCGTACTCGGTGGCGTCGCCGACCTCGACCTCCAGTTCGTCGCCGTCGACCTCCACATCCACCTCGACGTCGACCTCGATGTCGTCGTCCGTCATGTCGCCACGTTCGTGCGCCAGCGGTTTCAGCGTTCCCGCCGGGTTCCCTCGCGCCGACAGGTTGAGGTGCCGGGCCGCTGGCCGCCGACCATCCACAAGCGACTTGCCACGCCGTCGCGCACGCACCGACATGATCGCTATCGTCGGCGGCGGCATCGCGGGTCTGGCCGCCGCGCGTCGCCTGCGCGCGAACGGGCGCGAGGTGACGGTGTACGAGGCCGGCGGCGACGACGCGCTGGGCGGGCTCGCACGTACCTATGAGACCGCGGGCGACGACATCGAACAGTTCTACCACCACCTCTCGAAGTCCGAGGAGACGATCGTCGAGTTAGCCGAGGAGTTGGGGCTGGGCGACCGCCTGGAGTGGCTCGTCGGCAAGAACGCCTACTACGTCGACGGCGTCGTCCACCCGCTGGACACGCCCTGGCAGATCCTCGCGTACCCGCACATGAGCGTGTACGACAAGTTCCGGCTGGGAATGCTCACCCTCGAGATCGACGTGCGCGGCGGGATCCCCTCCTTCGACACGTATGACGACCTCGCGGACTTCGAGGACGTGCCGATCAGGGACTTCCTGATCGAGCACACCACCCGCGGCGTGTACGAGAACTTCTTCGAGCCCCTCCTCGACGCCAAGTTCGGCTCCCGCAAGGACGACGTGAGCGCGGCGTGGCTGCTCGGCCGCGTGAAGTTCCGCGGCGAGCGCGACCTCCTGCGCGGGGAGATCCTCGGCTACTTCGACGGCGGGTTCGCGCCCGTCATCGACGCGCTGATCGAGGACGTGGGCCGCGAGCACATCGAGACGAACGCGCGCGTCGTCGACCTCGACACCGACGATGCCGGTGGCGACGCCGGCGGCGACGTGGACGAGACGGGAGACGGGAACGCGGTCTCCACGGTCACCGTCGAACGGGACGGCGAGACGCGGACGGAGACCGTCGACGGCGTCGTCGTCGCGACGATGCCGAACGTGCTGGAGGACCTCACCGGCTACGTCTGCGACATCGACTTCCAGGGCGCCGTCTGTGCGGTCGCGACGATTGACGGGCCGCTGACGGACACCTACTGGCTCAACATCGGCCATGACGCCCCCTTCGGCGCGCTCATCGAGCACACGAACTTCGTGCCGCCCGAGCGCTACGGCGGCGACCACCTCCTGTACGTCGCCAGCTACGTCCAGTCGCCCGACGAGTGGCTCTGGGACGCGAGCGACGCGGAGGTGGAGAAGCGCTGGCTCGACCACGTCGAGGAGATGTTTCCGGACTTCTCGCGAGACGCCGTCTCGGAGTTCCGTATCGCCCGCGCGCCGCGGGCCGCGCCCGTCTACGAGCGCGGCTACCGCGAGATGGTCGTTCCCTACGACCTCGCGGACGAGGTCGCCGACGGGCTGTACTACGCGGGAATGGCCAGCGAGGCGCAGTACCCCGAGCGGAGCCTGAACGGCGGCGTCGTCGCCGGCTACGAGTGCGCCGACCGGATCCTCGGGAACTAGTCACCGGAATCGTCGCGGGTGCGGCGTCGCTACGGGTCCGGTTCGTGAGTGTGGTTCGGGACGGTCGCGCCCGAAACGGGAGCTACGCGAGCCTGAATCCGCGCTCCTCGAGGAGGCCGCGGACGCGCTCCTCGTGGTCGCCCTGCACCTCGATGGCGGCGTCGTCGACGGTGCCGCCCGCGCCGACGGCGCGCTTCAACTCCGAGGCCAGTTCCTTCAGGTCGGTCGCGTCGGGGTCGAACCCCTCGATCACGGTGACGGGCTTGTTGTACGTGCGTCGCTCGACGCGAACCGAGAGCGTCTGCTCGGAGCGGTCCAGGTCCGCGGTCAGGTCGTCCGGGATCCCGTCGAAGGGATCCCCTTGGGTATCTCCCACGCTCACTCGTACGTAGCGAGGCGTGAAAAACGGAAGTGCGTTCGTGCGTGTGTCGCGCCCGAGTCGGCGTCGCACCGCGATTTCGACGGGGTCGGCCGCCGGCGACGCCGCGACGGGGTCGTCGGCTTACGCGAGGTCGTGGATGCGCTCGACGACCTCGTCGGCGAACTCGGAGGTGGCGAGCTTCGTGGCGCCCTCGCGCTGGCGTTCGAGGTCGTAGGTGACGCGACCCTCGCTGATCTGCTGCTCGACGGCGTCGCGGACGAGGTCCGCGGCGTCGCTCCAGCCGAGGTAATCGAGCATCTCGCGGCCCGAGAGGATCATCGCGGTCGGGTTGACCTTGTCCTGACCGGCGTACTTGGGGGCGGAGCCGTGGACGGGTTCCGCGAGCGCCTTGCCGTCGCCGTAGTTGACGCCGGGGGCGATGCCGAGGCCGCCGATCTGGGCGCCGGCGGCGTCGGACATGTAATCGCCGTTGAGGTTCATCGTCGCGATGACCGAGTACTCGTCCGTTCGGGTCAGGAGCTGCTGGAGCATGTTGTCGGCGATGCGGTCCTTGACGACGACCGTGCCCTCGGGCTGCTCGCCGTCGTACTCCTCCCACAGCTCGTCCTCGGAGATGACGTCCTCGCCGTACTCCTCCTCGGCCAGCTCGTAGCCCCAGTCACGGAACGCGCCCTCGGTGAACTTCATGATGTTCCCCTTGTGGACGAGCGTGACCGAGTCGCGGTCGTTGGCGATCGCGTAGTCGATGGCCTGGCGGATGAGGCGCTTGGAGCCGAACTCCGAGATGGGCTTGACGCCGATGCCGACGGGGCCGTCGTGGATGGTCGAGTCGAAGCCCATGTCCCCCTCGACGAACTCGCGGACCTGCTCGACCTCGTCGGTGCCGGCCTCCCACTCGATGCCGGCGTACACGTCCTCGGTGTTCTCCCGGAACGTGATCATGTCCATCTCCTCGGGGTTCTTGACCGGCGACGGGACGCCGTCGAGGTAGAACGTCGGGCGGACGTTCGCGTACAGGTCGAGCGTCTTCCGCAGCGCGACGTTGAGCGAGCGGAAGCCCGACCCGACGGGCGTCGTCAGCGGGCCCTTGATGCCGACGCGGAACTCGCGGAGCGCCTCGACGGTCTCCTCGGGAAGGTGCTCGTCGTACTTCTCGCGGGCGGACTCGCCGGCGTATACGCGCATCCACGCGATGGAGCGGCCCGTTTCCTCGGCGGCCGCGTCCAGTACTTTCTGGGCCGCAGGGCCGACGTCGGTACCGATCCCGTCGCCGTGGATGATCGGGATGATCGGGTTCTCGGGAACGTCGAGTTCGCCGGTCTCCTCGTCGGCGAGGCTGATGACCTCGCCGTCTTCGGGACGCTCGGCAATATCGTAGCTCATAGCACCTCCGGCTTCCGACGGCGCGAGAAAAAGTCTGCCGTTCTCCGTCTCCACCCCGATTCGCCGGAGGGCGCGGCGGTTCGACCTCCGGTTATTTGTCCGACCGGGACGTGTCACGACCGTGAACTGCCTGTTCGTCGGCGCGGGCGCCGTCGCGCGTCAGTACGCCGCCGGCCTCGCGGACTCGCCGCTGTCGCCGGCGGCCGTCTGTGACCTCGACCGCGACCGAGCGGCGTCGTTCGTCCGCGCCGTCGCCGACGGCACCGGCGACGCGGACGACGACGGCGTCGACGCCGCCCCGCTCCGCGACACGCCCGCCGTCTACGCCGACCTCGACGCGATGCTCGACGCCGAATCGGCCCCGATCGTCGTGAACCTCACGAGTCACGCCGCCCACGCGCCGGTGACGCGGACCTGCCTGGAGGCGGGGAGACACGTCTTCTCCGAGAAGCCGCTGGCGCTCGATCCGGCGGAGGCCGCCGATCTCCTCCGGATCGCCCACGATCGCGACCTCGCGCTCGGCTGTGCGCCGATCGCCCCGGACTGCGACGCCCAGCGTCACGCGCGGACGCTCCTGTCGGACGGCCGCCTCGGCGACGTGGGGCTCGTGTACGCGACGGCCCACGTCGGCCGCGTGACCGAGTGGCACGAGCGGCCCGACTCCTTCCTCTCAGTCGGCCCGCTATTCGATGGCGCGGTCTACCCGCTGTCGGTCCTCGTCGACTGGTTCGGCCCCGTCGCGCGCGTTCGTTCGGCCGACGCGGTCGACGCCTGGCCCGACCACGAGACGCGCCGGCCGGAGGCGCCCGCGCACGTCGAGGCGACCGTCGAGTTCGCCGACGGGCCGGTCGTCTCCCTGCGCGCGAGCCTGTACGCCGACCACCGCAGCCGCGAGTTCTACTCGCTGGAGTGCCACGGCGACGACGGCACCCTCTATCTCGCGGACGCGGGCGCGATGGCCGCCGAGCGCGACGCGGTCCGTGTCCGCGGCGGCGACCGCGACTCGGTGTCCGCGCCGCAGCCACGCCCGCGACGCGAGCGCTCGCACCTCGACGGCCCCGAACGGCTCGCTCGGGCGATCGATCGCGGCGACCGTCCGCGAGCGTCGGCGCGGCGCGCGGCACACGTCGCCGCCGTCTGCGCCGCGATCGAAGCGGAGGCGACCGATCCGGAGGGGACGGGTCGTGCGGTCGGCGGCGTCGGCGCGACCGGAACTGACGACCGCGACCTCGCCGCCCTCGCGGGCGTCGACTCCCGGTCGGCCCCGACCGTCCGACCGCCCGCGTCCGGGGTTCCCGACGGCGCCGCCCTCCGACTTCCGCCGGTCGGCTTCGGGTGCTCGCGCTATCGGGACGGGGAGTACGTCGACCGGGTCGATTCGATCGGAACCGCGCTCGACTCGGGGTACCGCCTGCTCGACTCGGCGGAGCTGTACGGCAACGAATCGCGGATCGGCGACCTGCTCGCGTCGCCCGGGACGCCCGATCGAGAGGGGCTGTTCCTGCTCGGGAAGGCGTGGAACACGAACCACGGCCACCTCCGGGAGGCGTGCGAGGGGTCGCTGTCGGAGCTGGGCGTCGACGCGTTCGACTGCTACGCGCTCCACTGGCCGGAGGCGTGGACATACCAGGGGCCACTGCGTCGTCTCGCGGACCGCCCGGTCGACGAGCAGGAGGCGCTGACGTTCCCGACCGACGACGAGGGGGAGCGCGCGGCGGCCGACCGCGACCTCGCGGACACGTGGCGCGACCTCGCCGCGCTCCGCGAGGAAGGACTCACACGGACGATCGGGATCTGCAACGTCGATCTCTCCGTCCTGCGCGACCTCGTCGCCGAGACGGGCATCGAGCCCGCACTGGTACAGGTGGAGCGCCACCCGTACGCGCCGAAAGCCGATCTCGTCGACTGGTGTCACGAGCGGGGAATCCGCGTGATCGCGCACTCGCCGCTGTCCGCGCCGGGGTTGCTCGACGACCCCGTCGTCGGCGCGGTCGCCGCGGAGGCGGACGCGACGCCCGCCGAGGCCGTCCTCGCGTGGAACGTCGCCGCCGGCGTCGTTCCGATCCCCGCCAGCACCGACCCCGAGCACGTCGTCTCGAACCTCGCGGCCGCGCGGGTCGAACTGACCGCCGACCAGCGCGCGCGCCTCGACGCGCTGGCCGACCCCGACTTCGAACGATGATCCTCGGTCCGGTCGCCGTCGCGACGGTACTCGCGATCGCGCTCGCGGTCGGCGCCGGAGCGATAACCGCCGGGGTCGGCCCCGAGGTCGCCGGCGCGTGGCTGCTCCCGGCGGCCGTCGTCGTCGCCTGGGAGGGCGTGTTCCTCTCCCGTCGAACCGAGCTGAATCATCCGCCAGGGGACCCGGACGCGCTCGCCGACGGCGTCGGCGTCGCGAACGCGGTGACGCTCGGACGCGGGCTGTTGTACGCCGGCGTCGCCGGGTTCGTCCTGACCGGGGCGCTCGCGGGACCGTGGGCGTGGGCGCCGGCGCTGCTGTACGGGTCGGGCGCGGCGCTAGACGCCGTCGACGGCGCGATCGCGCGCCGCCTCGGTCGTCCGACCGTCCTCGGGGAGAAACTGGACATGGGGATCGACACGCTCGGGTTCCTCGTCGCGCCGCTTGCGGGGGTCGAGTGGGGACGGATCCCCCTCTGGTACCTGACGCTGTCGGCTGCACGCTACCTGTTCAAGCTGGGCTGCTGGCGCCGCCGGCGACGCGGTTTTCCCGTGTCCGACCTCCCGCCGAGCCGGGTTCGGCGACCGCTTGCGGGAATCCAGATGGCGTTCATCGCCGTCGCGCTCGCGCCCGTGCTCCCGCCGTCGGTGGTCGCCGTGATCGCCGGCGTGGTCGTCGTGCCATCGCTCGCGGTGTTCGTTCGCGACTACCTCGTCGTCGCGGGGCACCTCGGGGGCGGCGACGGGGATTCCGAACCGACCGGCGGCGACGGGGGCGAGGACACGGGTGACGAGCCCACGAACGCGAGCGACGTGGCCGGCGCCGGCGGCGACGACTGACCGACCGTCCTCGTGCCCCCCCGCCGCGCCGGTTCCCGTGGATTGATGCGGGCCGACGCCGCCGGGACTCCCATGCGAGTTATCTGCCACGGCGGCGCCGGCGGCGTCCCCGACGAACCGGAACCCCGACAGGCGGTCCTCGACGAGGCCGCCGAGACCGGCGCGGACGAGTCGACCGTCGTCGACGCGGTCATTTCGGCGGTCGAGGTGCTGGAGGAGTCCCCCCGATTCAACGCCGGCTACGGCGGCGCGGTCCAGTCGGACGGCGTCGTCCGCACCGACGCGGGGATCATGACCGACGAGCGCGAGGCCGGCGCCGTCGCCTCGATGCCGGGCGTCGCAAACGCGGCCAGTGTCGCCCGCGTCGTCATGGAGGAGACGCCCCACGTGTTCGTCTCGGGCGTTCACGCGGTCGACCTCGCCGACGACTTCGGGGTCGAGGTCGAGCGCGAGCTGCTGACCGACGACGGCCGCGCGGACTACGAGGACGCCGATCCCCCCGAACCTACCGGCGGGCCGAAGGCTCACTTGGAGTGGCTGGAGGAGAAGTTCGGCGGTCACGACACGGTCGGTGCAGTCGCACACGATCCAGAGACGGACACCTTCGCGGCCTGCACCTCCACCGGCGGGCGCACGTTCGCGCTCGCGGGCCGCGTCGGCGACGTACCCCAGATCGGCTCGGGGTTCTTCTGTGCGCCCGCGGGCGGCGCCAGCGCCACCGGCGCCGGCGAGGACATCGCGAAGGCGACGCTCACGCGCCGAGCCGTTCGTCACCTGGAGAACGGGCTAGACGCGCAGGCCGCGGCGGACCGCGCGATCGCGGAGTTCGGGGAACTGACCGGCTCCTCGGCGGGCGTCATCGTCCTCGACGAGGCGGGCGCGGGGTCGGCGTACAACTCCGAAGGGATGCAGACGAGCGTCGCGACCGACGAGTAGTCCGATCCTCCGCGGGTTACCCCACGAAGGAGGCTACCTCCTCGTTGAACTTCTCCGGCTCCTCCCAGAACGGACAGTGGCCGCTCTCCTCGAAGGGGACGTGCCTCGCATCGGGGATCTCGCCCTCCAGCCACGCTCCCACGTCGGTCGGGAAGATATTGCTCTGTTCGCCGTAGAGCAGTAACACGGGCACGTTGATCTCCCCGAGCACCGGGCGGAGGTCGGAGTAGGTCATATCGAGGAAGACATCGACGGTGACGTTCGTCGGTGTCTTCGTCGTCTGGGCGTACATCTCGTCGACCGTGTCCGGATCCGGCGGGTCCGCGAACATCGCCTCGATGAACGGCTTGCCGGCCGACGGACGGTCGTACTCCAGGTTCGTCGCGAGTTCGGTCGCGGCCTCGCCCGAGAACTCCCCGAGAAGCCCGTGTGGCCACTCCTCGTCGTTGTGGAACTTCGGGCTCTGGTCGGCGAAGACGGCACCCGAGAGGCGGTCGGTCCCGAACTGGTCGACGTAGCTGAGGATCACGGCCGTCCCCATGGACCAGCCGACGGGAGTCACGTCGGTCAGTCCCAACGTCCGGACGAGCTCACGCACGTCACGAGCGTACTGCGCGAGCGTGTGTCCACGGTCGGTCTTCCCCGAGAGCCCGTGGCCGCGGAGGTCGAGCGCGACCACTCGGTGCTCCTCGGACAGCGCTTCGACGTTCTTCTGCCACCAGTACTCGGCGTTCATCGTCCAGCCGTGTATCAGGAGGATCGGGTCCCCCTCCCCGTGGTCCTCGTAGTAGATCGGAACGCCGTCGTTCGTCTCGAAGTACGACATGATAGACAACTGTATATTCCACGTATTGTCCATAAATGTTCGTTCGGATTCGGGCGGCCGTGGGTATGCCTCCGTTCCACATAGCGAGTCGATTCCGAGAAGGAACCGAGAGCGGTCGCCCATGGATCCGAAATCGGTCGGTCCGGCGATGGGAGGCAGCTCCGGAGTCCGAGTCGGATCAGGCGACCTCCACCGCGAACAGCAGCGCGTTGTGGACGCCGGGACCCAGCCCGACGGCCGTCACGAGCGCGAGCAGGGCGTGGCCGTAGCGTGGCTCCTCGCGGACGGTCGGCGCGACGGCGACGACGACCAGACACGCGACCGCGAGCTTCACGAGCACGAACAGCCAGCCGGCGCCGAGCGCGTCGGCCGTCGGCAGGCCGGCCGCGAACTCGATGATCAGCCGGGAGGCCGGCGTTCGTTCCCCGAAGCCGAGCAGGTCGATCCCCACGGCGGTCGTGACGCCGTCGACGCCGTGGGCGGCGACGGCGAGCAGCCCCGCGCGGCCGGCGATCCGGGGCGGCTCGCGAACGCGGTACAGCAGCGCTCCGACGCCGATGCCGAGGGAGCCGCCGCCGACCAGCCCGGCAGCGGGGAGCACGGGGGAGAGCGTCCCGTTCGCGACCCCGTGACCGACGACGCCGACGACGGCCGGAACGAGCGCGACCGCGCCGGCGACGCCGAGCGCGAGGGCGTCGTCGCCGACGCGGTCGACGGAGAGCGCGGCGAGCCACACGATCCCCGCGACCGCCGCGGTCGTGAGGTACGCGCTCGGCGTGCCGAACAGCGGCATGACGGCAGCCGGAAGCGCGCCGAGGGCGTACAGGACGTGACCGGCGGCGCCGACGCACATCCACGGGACCAGCGCGAGCACGTGGCGCCCGCCGAAGTCGGGGTCGCGCCGCCGGAGACCGAGGCCGACGGCAGCGAGCGCGAGCGCCAGCCCCAGCAGGTACGGCAGCGGCGGCAGCCCGAACCCCGCCGGGAGCACCTGTCCCGGGAGCGCGGGCCGGCGGATGGGGGCGAGAGCGTCCATGCCCGTGGGGGCACGCCGGCGGGTGAAAGCGTTGGGGAATCGGCGCGCACTCGCTCGATCGCGCCGAGGCGTGACCGGCGAGTCCCGATCGCCGCCACTCGGTAGCTTTTCCGGGCGGCGCGTCGGAGTGACCGACATGACCGACGACGCCGACACTGCCGACGCGTTCGACGCCCACGCCATCGACGACCCCGCGTCGCTCCCGCTCGCGGAGTTCGCCGCGACCATCGACCACACGGTTCTCGGGCCGGAGACGACGCTCGCGGACGTGGAGCGCGTCCTCGACGAGGCGGCCGACCACGGCATGAACGTCTGCATCCCTCCGTGTTACGTCGCCGAGGCCGTCGAGTACGCCCCCGACGTGACGACCGCGACGGTGGTCGGCTTCCCGCACGGACAACACACCCCGGCGGCCAAGCGCGCGGAGGCGGAGGACGCCTGGCGCGCGGGCGCCGACGAACTCGATCTGGTGATCAACGTCGGCCGCCTGAAGGCTGGCGATGACGACGCGGTCCGCGAGGACATCGCCGAGGTGGTCGCCACCGCCCCGCTCCCGGTGAAGGTGATCATCGAGACCGCGCTGCTCACCGACGACGAGAAACAACGCGCGTGTGCGGCCGCTCGCGACGCCGACGCCGCGATGGTGAAGACGTCCACCGGATTCGCCGGGGGCGGCGCGACCGTCGCCGACGTGGAACTGATGAGCGAGTACCTCCCGGTGAAAGCCAGCGGCGGCGTCGGCAGCTACGAGGAGGCGATCGCGATGCTGGAGGCGGGCGCCGTCCGCATCGGCGCGTCCTCGGGCGTCGCCATCGTCGACGGCCACCCGGACGCCTGAGCTTCCTTCACGTCCGCGGGCGTGACCGCGGTGCCACCGCCGATCACTCCAGCACGACGACGCCCGACGAGCCGTCGAGGTCGTCGGACGCGACGACGAGCGCGCCGTCGGCGATCGCGAGGGTTCTGACGGGAAGCTCGCGGCGCCAGCGCTCCACGTCCGCTCGATAGGGACCGACGCCGATCCCGCCGCCGAGCGCGTACGCCCGGAGCGCCCCGCCGACGCCGGCGTACAGCGTGTCGCCCGCGGCGACCGCCGGGGACACCGGGGCGACGCGGTCGACGGCGACGCGCCACCGCCGGGTGCCGTCGGCGGCGCCGAACGCCGAGACGCCCTCCGAGCCCGCGCCGGCGACGAGCCCGTTGGCGTGCACGAGCGCGCCGGTCACCGTCGGCGCCTCCGGCGCGTGCCACTCCGTGCGCCCTGCCGCGGGTCCCGTCGCGAGTCGGGCGATCCCGCCGCCGAAGGTGCCCGCGTACACCGACCCCGGCGCCGCCGTCAGCGCGCGAACGGTGCCGGGAAGCTTGCGGCGCCACAGCGGGACGCCGCGGGGGTCGCCCGCCTCGGTCTCGACGACGTGCAGCTCGTACGCCTCGCCGCCGGTGGTCCCCACGTAGATCCGGTCGTCGCGCGCGGCCAGCGAGTAGACGCCGGTGAACGCCTCGAACGTCCAGCGGGGCTCCCCGGTTCGAGGCGCCAGCGACGCGACCCGCCCGGCGGTGTCGCCGACGATCACCGCGTCGGCGGCGGGCGCGGGAAGCGGGGCCGCCGCGAAGTCCGCGCTCGTCTCGACGCGCCAGCGCTCCTCGCCGGTATCGACCTCGAAGGCGTACACCAGCGGCTCGTCACGACTCGACACGTACGCGACGCCGTCGGCGACCGCGACGCCGTACGGCCGGATCGAAACGTGCCAGCGCTCCTCGCCGTCGCGCAGGCGCAGCGCGGACAGCCCGTCCTCGGCGGCGACGAACACCGTCCCGTCGGCGACGACGACCCGACCGACCGCCCGCCCCGTCTCCGCGCGCCAGCGCTCGGTCGGCGGCGTGCGCGGCGCGACGGCGTCGGGGACGTAACTCCTCGCGCGCGGGCCGTGCCCCGGGAGCGGCCACTCGGTGTTCGACTCGCGACCGGGCGAGAAGTTCGCGCCGCCGGAGCCGCCCCCGGAACACCCCGCCAACCCCGCGGCTCCGGCGGCGGCGAGCCCGGAGAGGAGCCGGCGGCGCGAAGGCATTAGTTCGCCGGATCCTTCGACGGACGGCGTATATCCGTTTCCCATCCGCGGGGCAGATCAGAGTGGACCGGACCGTGACCTCGAACGGTTCCGTCACCCCGAACCGCTGCGGCGCCCCCGACCGTACCCTCACTCCGGGCCGCATCCTCACCCCGGACCGCACCCCTTAACCTCGCGCGCGGGTAGATCCGTCCACGCGAATGGCGACGTACCACATCGAGACCTACGGCTGCACGTCCAACCGGGGTGAGAGCCGCGAGATCGAGCGCCGGCTCCGCGACGGCGGCCACCGCCCCGTCGACGGGCCGGCCGAGGCGGACGTGGCCATCCTCAACACCTGCACGGTCGTCGAGAAGACCGAGCGCAACATGCTGCGTCGGGCCGAGGAGCTGTCCGAGGAGACGGCCGACCTCATCGTCACCGGCTGCATGGCGCTCGCGCAGGGCGAACAGTTCGCCGATGCGGACGTGGACGCGCGGGTGCTCCACTGGGAGGACGTCCCCACGGCCGTCATGAACGGCGAATGTCCGACGCCGACGGAGGGGACCGCCCCCGTCCTCGACGGGGAGGTCGGCATTCTCCCCATCGCCCGCGGCTGCATGAGCAACTGCTCGTACTGCATCACGAAGTTCGCGACCGGCCGCATCGACTCCCCGCCGGTCGCCGAGAACGTCGAGAAGGCCCGGGCGCTCGTCCACGCCGGCGCCACCGAGATCCGGATCACCGGACAGGACACCGGCGTCTACGGCTGGGACGAGGGCGAGCGGAAGCTCCCCGAGTTGCTCGACCGCGTCTGCGACATCGACGGCGAGTTCCGCGTGCGCGTCGGGATGGCCAACCCCGGCGGGATCCACGGCATCCGAGAGGAACTGGCGGACGTGTTCGCCAGCAACGAGGAGCTGTACAACTTCATCCATCTCCCGGTGCAGTCCGGCAGCGACGACGTGCTCGAGGACATGCGCCGGCAACACCGCGTCGAGGGGTTCCTCGAGATCGTCGAGACGTTCGACGAGCGCCTCGACGAGTGGACGCTCTCGACGGACTTCATCGTCGGCTTCCCCACGGAGACGGACCACGACCACGAGCAGTCGATGGCACTGCTGCGGGAGATCCGTCCGGAGAAGGTGAACGTCACCCGGTTCTCCAAGCGACCCGGCACCGAGGCGGCCGACATGAAAGGGCTGGGCGGTCAGACGAAGAAGGACCGCTCGAAGGAGATGAGCGCGGCCAAGCGCGAGATCGTCGGCGAGGCGTACGAGGCGATGGTCGGCTCCCGGCGCCGCGTGCTCGTCGTCGAGCAGGGCACCGGCGACTCCGTCAAGTGCCGCGACGGCGCCTACCGGCAGGTGATCG
Organism: Halobaculum rarum; assembly: GCF_040025155.1. Lineage (NCBI taxonomy): Archaea > Methanobacteriati > Methanobacteriota > Halobacteria > Halobacteriales > Haloferacaceae > Halobaculum > Halobaculum rarum. The sequence continues at coordinate 581,326 of NZ_CP157275.1, forward strand.
TCCAGCACGCCGACGAGCACGGCGTCGAACCCGGCGACTTCCTCGACGTGGAGGTCACCGGACAGAACACGATGTACGCCTTCGGCGATCCGGTCTGACGCGGCGAACGCCGGCCGCACTCCCGCGTCTCGGACGGTCGAGCCGCGTCCGACCCGAAGACTGATTCTCTCCCGCCCGTACCTCCGGTCGTGATCCGCGCCCTCCGACAGGCACTCCGCGACGCCGCGAGCACGGCGCTGGCGGTGGCCGTCGTCGCGGCGCTGCTGTTCGCCGTCGTCGGCGTGTGGCCGCCGATGGTCGCCGTCCAGTCGGGCAGCATGGAGCCGCACATGGAGCGCGGCGACCTGGTCGTCGTCTCCGAGCCGACTCGCTTCGGCGCCGACGGGACGGCCGCCGGCGTCCGAACCGCCCACGAGGCGCCGCCCGAAAGCCGGACACTCGGCGCACGCGGCGACGTGATCGTGTTCTCCTCGCCGGCGCTGCCCGGGACGCCGATCATCCACCGAGCGCACTTCCACGTCGAGCGGGGGGAGAACTGGTACGACGAGGCGAACCCCGAGTATCTCCCGGCCGGCGTCGACTCCTGTGCGGAGTTGACTCGCTGTCCGGCGCCACGGACGGGGTTCATCACCAAGGGCGACGCCAACGGACAGTACGATCAGGTGAACGGTAACTCCCCGATCGTCACAGCCGACCGGGTTCGGTCGGAAGCGCGCGTCAAGATCCCGCTGCTCGGCCACATCCGACTCGCGCTCACCGGCGCCTGAGACGCCGGGTGCGCCCGAGAACGCTCGGGAGCACTCGGGCGCGGCCGACGCTGACGGCGGCGCGCGTCCCCGTTCGGATAGCCGCCGGATTGATACACGATAGCAACGTACTGACAGTCATGTCCCCACCTCCCCGCGAGGGCCGCGCGGGCGACCTGTGCGCGACGCCGACCGAGCGCACCCTCCGGGATATCCTCCACGAGATCCCGGTCGACGCGCTCGTTCCGGCGGGCTGGCGCGTCGGCACCGAAGTGGTGCAGTTCGAGGATCGGCTCCCGGCCGACGGCGTCACGCTCCGCCACGACGACTACCCGCGCGACCTCGTGATCTCCGGCGCGGGCGCCCGCGACGACGAAGCGCTCGCGGTCCACGAGCGCGACCGCGTCGCCGGCCGTCGAACCGTCGTCGCGGGCGTCGCGACGACCGGCGACGAGCGGGCGGAGCTGGCGGCCGCGATCCGTGCGGCGAGCCGGCTGGCCGCGCGCATCGAGACGGGCGACTCGGGCGAGGCGACCGTCGACCGGGCGGACCCGTTGGTGTCGCTAACGGGCGATGACGGGCACCAGGTGAACTTCTACTGACGGGACGAGCCGGCCGGGACTGACCCATCCGGAGGTCCCGTCACGAGCGCTTAGCGGTCGACAGCGTCGGGCGGACGGACGTCCGGCTCGGCGCCGTCGGCCTCCTCGGCGGCGATCCGCGCGTCGTCGGCCTCCTTCCACTCGCCGAGCTCTTTCGGGTCCACGTGCACGAACACGTCGTCGACGGCGGCGATCGCCCGGATCGACTCGACCACCTCGGTCTCGATGTCGTGGGCTTCGAACAGCGAGCGCTCGCCCTCGACCTCGATGTGGAGGCTCACGTCGACTTCGGGGCCGACGTAGTGGGCGACCACGTCGTGGGCGCCCCGGACCTCCGGATGCGAGAGCGCCCGGTCGAGGATCTCCGCTCGCAGGTCCGCCGGCGGCGCCGAGCCGACCAGGTAACCGACGTTGTCGCGGACGATCTCATAGCCCGTGTAGAGGATACCGACGGAGACGGCCACCGCCGCGAGCGGGTCGAGCATCGGGTATCCTGCTGCCGCCCCGAGGACACCGATCAGCGCCGCGAGCGCGGTGAACGTGTCGTTGCGGTTGTCGAGGGCGGTCGCGACCAGCGCCGGCGAGTCCCGCTGTCGACCGACGCGCACGCAGTAGCGGTACAGGAGGAGCTTCACCGCACCCGTGGCGACGAGCACCCCGACTGCGAGGGGCCCGCCGGTGACTGTTCGCGGCGGGCCGGCCGAAAGCAGTGCCGTGACCCCGGAGTAGGCGACGGCGATCCCGGCGACGAACACCCCCGCCGCGACGAACAGCGAGACGAACGGCTCGATGCGCTCGTGGCCGTGGGGATGCTCGAAGTCCGGGGGTTGCGTCGTGAGGAACAGCCCGGCGACCACGACTGCGGAGTAGGCCACGTCCGCGACGGAGTTCACCGCCTCCGAGCCCACGGCCAGGCTCCCAGTCAGATGCCAGACGATCGCCTTCGCAACCGCCAACAGCAGATTGACCGACAGAATGACGACGCCGACCCGGCGGACGGTCGCGCGGCGATCCATACCGGCAGTGGGACCGCGGGCGATGAAAAGCGCTCCGCACCTCGGACCGGGGGAGAGCGGAGAATCGAGGAGGGCGCGGCGGCGTCGCCGGTACCGAAGCGGTTACGCGGACGACGACTCGCGGATCTGGTTGAGCGCCGGAATCAGCACCCAGAACGTCAGCGCGCCCATGATCGCCGTCCAGAAGAACACGTCGTTGAGGAAGATGCTGACGGCGTCGAAGACGGTGTTCGGCTCGGGGGGCGCCGCGATCAGTTGCTTGGGGCTCTCGAACGAGGGGGTCCGGTACCAGCCCGCGAGCACCAGCCACGCGAGGCCCGCGCCGCAGAACAGCCCGAGGCCCTTGATGAACTCGTCTGCCATTGTCCTACACTTCGGCGTCGTCGTCTTGAGAGTTTCCGTTCTCCGCGCCCATCCCGGCCGCCCGAAACCGTGACCCCAGCACGTACACGCCGGCGCCGAACGCGATCGATCCCAGGCCGACGAGCGAGAACAGCGCCGTCAGGAGGGTTTCCGGAGGAACGATCCCGACGGTGCCCACCACGCCCACCACGAACCGCCGCATCAGCGACACCTGGAGGGTTGCCGCATCGAGCATGACGAAGCCGAACACGACCGCTACCACCGCTGCCAGCGTTGAGTACGCGGTGACCCGCTTGTACAGCGCAAGCGGCACAACCACGTCGCGGGCGCGACCCTCACCGCTCGCGACCGGCGCGTCGGGCTCGGACGCGTCTCCTCGTGCGGCGGCGCTGTCGGCGCTGGCCGTCGTCCCCGGCGGACCGTCGTCGGACGCGCCCGCGGCGTCCCCCTCGGGGGGCGTCTCGTTCATGCCTCGCTGAAGGGGCTCGACGGTACTATGTCCTGCGGCATCCTCTCGTACGGGGATCGATCGAGGTGACGGCGGCCCGGACGAGTTGAGCGCCACGGCGGTCGCGAAACGGACCCGGCGAGAACGATACGGGCTCGGCGAGAACAGGACAACTCGCGAAACGAGGAGGCGGGACCGGCGCGCCCGACCGCGTCTACTTCGGGGGGCGCAGCCGGTAGTACCGACGGTTGAGGTCGTACATGTACCCCTCCCGCATCGTCTTCAGCACCGCGTAGGTGATCGCGGCGACGATCGGCGGGGCGAGGAACGTCAGGTCGAACAGCAGGTCGACGTTCATCGGCATGAGGTTCTTGACCGACAGCATCGACAGCGTGAACGCGAGCGTCACGCCGAACATGCCGACGGCCGCCCAGAACGGCTGCTCGACGGGTCGACGCGCGCTCCCCTTGTTGATGAAGGGGACGACGGTGATCGCGCCGACGATGACGCCGTTCGCGAGCACGCCGTACGTCCGGTCGGCCATCAGCTTCTGGCCGCCGAGGATGGCGAGTTCGGGGTTGAGCGGGCCGAGCTTGAGCAGGCCGAACGACCAGTAGAGGTACCAGTCGGGCAGGATGATCGCCGGCGTCGAGTTGGGGTTCGCCGGGGCACCGATGTGCGGCGGTAGCGTCGCCGACAGGAACATGATCATCCCGACGAAGAAGCTGGTGAGCGCGAGGTTGCGGACCGTCTCGTGGGGCCACGTCGGGAACGCGAGCACGTCGCGCTCGACGTAGTCGGACTCGCGGCGGAGGTTCTCGTCCTCGCTGCGCGCGCGCTCGAAGTACTCGTACGTCAGCCGGGAGAGCCCCTCGGTGCGCTCCTTTCGCTCGCGCCACGTCGGGGTCTCGTCGTCCGGCGCGACGATGCCCGTTCCACCGTCCGTCTCGATGTCGTCCGTGTTGGTGTTGTCGTCGGTCATTGTCTTAGTGCGGCTCCGCGATGCCCTGCACCCACACGATGCCGATGTGGATCGCGATGAGCGTCGTCACCACGAACGGGAGCAGGAACACGTGCAGGATGTACATGCGCTGCAGCGTCGCCTGGCTCAGCGAGAAGCCGCCGAACAACAGCTGGGCGACCCACTCGCCGATGAGCGGGATCGAGAGGCTCATCTCGACGCCGATCTGGCCGGCCCAGAAGGCAAGCTGGTCCCACGGCAGGAGGTATCCGGTGTACCCGAACACCATCGTCAGCGAGATGAGCACGATGCCGAGCAGCCAGTTCAGCTCGCGCGGTTCCTTGTACGCGCCGGTGAAGTAGACGCGCAGCATGTGCAGGAAGACCGCGGCGGTCATCACCTGCGCGGACCATCGGTGGATGGAGCGCAGCATGAAGCCGAACTGGAGGTCTCGCATGATGAACGCGATCTGGCTGTACGCGATCGACGCCTCGCCCGGCCCCGCGGAGCCGACCGCGGGCACGTAGTAGAATCCCAATAGTGCTCCCGATATCGCCGCCACGACGTACGCGAGCGTGCTGAAGAAGCCCAGCGTGTACAGCGCGTACCAGTACCAGAACTTGTTGTCCAGGTCGTACTGCTCCGTGTGCGACTTCGGCATCTGGAGGTTCGATCGGTAGTACAGCGACTCCAGCAGTTCGAGGTAATCGACGATGCGGAGGCGCTTGTCGACCCAGATGAGCGCGGTGAGGAACGTCGCCTCCACCGGCGTGAGGTCCTTGCTCTCGAGCCAGTTCTTGTGGTCGTACTCGTCTTTCTTTTCCAGACTCATCGTCTCACCGTTTGTAGTAGGGGTAGACGGCGCGTTTCACCTGATCCCACGCGCCGGTACCGAGGGTCTCACCGTCCACGTCCTCCTCGCGAATGTAGAGGTCCTCCCACTTGCGACGTCGCTTTTTCACGATCACGACGTCCGGGAGGAACTCCTTCCGGTACAGCGCCAGGATGAACGCCAGGTCGATGAAGACCACCGCGAGGATGGCGCCGAGGAACATGTTCCCCGTGTCCGAGAGGCCCCACCCGTTGACGAGGCCGTAGGTGAACATGAACACGAACACGACCTCCACGACCGTCAGGAGGACGATCGCGATCGCCGCGGCGGTGCTCTCGCGTGCCGGTTCGTAGCGGTGGATGTCGCCGTAGGTTGATCCGGTACTGGACATGGATTACCTCCCCGTCCCCGTGTGAGCGGACTCCCCGTACTTCACCAGGTAGAACGTGAAGATCACGCTCATGATGATGCCGAGGATGGTCGCGGCGCCGACCCAGTGGGCCTGAATGGCGACGCCCAAGTCGTGCAGTTCCTTCGGCCCGCCACCGCCACCCGCGGACACCGTGGGGACGTCCTCGCCGACGGCGATCCCCCCGAGCATCCCGAGCGAGCGGTGCGGGTCACAGTAGTACGTGTAGATCCCGCCGGACTCGAACGTCACTTCGAAGGAGAACCCCTCGCCTTCCAGCGGTTCGTGGCCGGAGACATCGCCGGGGTTGTCGTCGAACAGGACGTTGTGTCCGTCGGAGACCCAATCGAACACCACGGTGGTTCCCGTGTCGATCCATAGCTCGGTCGGCAGGTACGCGAGGCCCCCGCCGCCGCCGACCTCGACGGTCACCTCGGACTCGCCGCGGGCGTCGAGATACTCGCCGCCCTCGGCACCGTCGGTGTAGCCGCCGAAGTCGGGCCGTTGGCCGCCGCCGCCCTCCTGGGCCGCGGCGGTGCCGGCCGTCGCGGTCGCGCCCGCCCCGATGGCGGCCGTCGCACCGCCGGCCTGTCGCATAAAGTCCCGCCTCTTCATGGGTGTTTGAGGGTCGGGGTTGGGCGCGCATAAACCCACCGACCTCTCGGCCGGCGCGTAGCCCATACAACGGCCCGCTATCCGTCGGTTTCGTCCACGGTCGCGCCGGCGGACGCACCGGCGGACTCCCCGGTGCGGTCCGCGGGTGAAACGGTCGTGTCGAGCGGGTCCGGTTCCTCCCCGCGGGCGGCCGCGAGCGCCTCCTCGGCGACCTCCTCGAACGGAATGAATTCGGCGTCCTCGCCCGGGTCGGTGATACCGGCCGCGCGGAGTCGGTCGCGGTACTCCTCGGAGCGGAATCGATCCGACAGCCTGGCGTTCGCGACCAGCCCGAACAACAGCACTCCCAAGAGGAGGAAGAACCCGCCCATGACGGGGGCGACGATCGTCTCGACGCCCAAGAACAGCCACGCGACGAACAGGCCCAGTCCCCCGAGGATCTGCATCGCCGCGACCACTTGGATCATCAGGTTCCCGAACTCCCCGGTCCCTCCCTCGACCTCCTCCGGAGTCGGGAGCTCGTACTCCTCGGGCGGGTCACGGACCTCGTAGGAGTCCATCGAGCACAGGGCCACGGTCGGTTTCACGTCCCTGAGCACCGTCCCTTCCCCTTCGACGCTCCCGTCCTCGTAGACGATCGCCCATCCCTCGTCGGAGTAGGCGACGACCGACGGCGGATCGCTACGCCGGTCGAGCACCGCGAACACCTCCCGGGACGCGATCTGGTTTCGCAGGTCCCGTTCGACGCGGTCGAGCAGATCCCGTCCGGTGATCCAGGCGTCGGGGTCGAACGCCGCGTCCCACTCCTCCGCGGTCATCTCGGCCATGTCGGCCGGGCCGAAGTCGTCGAAGTCGTACTTCTCCTCGACCTCGGCGCGAAGCGCCTCGATGGAGTCGTCACCGGGCGCGTCCCCGCCGGGTGTGTCGTCGTCGGATACGCCGTCGTCGGAACCACCGTCGCCAGGAGCGTTGTCGGCCGACCCGGCGTTGACGGCGTGTGCATCCGTCGACTCGTCCGAGGCGTCGGTCATCCCCTTTACGTCCGGGTCGTAGGCGCATAAGCGCCGCGACGTTCGACGCAGCGGGGGCGGCGCAGACGAGGCGGCATTGGCCGACCGTACCGGGATCCGTCCGCGGTATGTTGCGGTTTCGTGACAGATCGTGAGCGGTTCCGGGCGCGTCCTCCCGCCCGGACAAGCCAGAACGCCGAGACAGCTGACCACGGGTCGACGAAACGTCGCTGACTGCCGCAGAACAGGGCCAGCTTGCGGACATTCATTCAGCGAGTAACGAACGTATTCGCCGTCGATGGTACGTCCATGGGAGACAATCGAATCCCAGGATACGGACAGTCGCGGCGTGACGTGATGAAGGCGCTCGGCATCGGAGCCGGGCTGTCAGTCGCCGGCGGAAGCGCGGCCGCACGAACCGACGACACCCGCGTGCCAGCCCAAGCCGACGACGAGGAACCGGGGACCATCCCGGACGAGTCCGAGCGGGGCACAGTACACGAGGTTCGGACGATGATCGGCGGTCCGCCGTCGAACCCCGAACGTCCGGCCGATTTCTACTACCAGCCGACGGGACTCCACGTGGATCCGGGTGACGTGATCGAGTTCGTCTTCGCGACGCCGGATCACAACGTCGTTGCGTACCATCCGGCGTACGGCATGCGCCGACGCGTCCCGATCGGAGTCGAGGCGTTCTCCTCGCCGTTGCTCGGCTGGAACGCGTCCTCTATTCCCGGAGACATGATCGATCCGCCAGCGGAGCCGATGGACGGGGACGACGAAGGAGCCGATGACGACGGAGAATCCGACGACGACGGCGGAACCGGTGACGACGGAGAGGCTGCGGCCGGCGGGCCGGTTCCGGACACCTGGCTCCACAGCTTCGACACGCCGGGCGTGTACGACCTGCTCTGTTCCCCGCACGAGGGGTTCGGGATGGCGATGCGCGTCGTCGTCGGCGACGACCCTGACGCCCCGTTCGAGACCGAGGACCCGTCCGCGCTCCCGGAGCCGAGGGCGGGACCGGTCGGACTCGCGCGGGTGACGCTCACCGACCCCGCGCTGCAGCCGTCGGCGATCGTCGAGGCCGGAGCCGTCGAGTGGCAGTCGCTCGAATCGGTGCAGTCGGGGTCCGGTGGAGGCGGCGGAGGCGGCGGAGGCGACGGCACTGGCGACGACGGCAACGGTAGCGACACTGGCGACGACACCAACGGCGACGGCACCGGCGACGACGCAAACGGCGACGGCGATACCGGCGGCGACGAGTGAGGCGCTCGACCGCCGTCACTCCGAGGATGCGGCCGCCGTCGGAGGGCTTAGGGGGTCCCCGCCCCGAGAGCCGGACGGATGGTCTCCGATGCGACGACGGCGACGGCTGCCGCGGCGATGGTGACCGCGAGTCTGCCGTTCTACCTCTACGGGGCGTGGATCATGGTCGGGCGCGACCAGGATCACGTCACCTGGGATCGACTCATGCGCCACCTTCGGATCATCGTCCCGGGGTTGGTTCTCAACACGATCCCCGTCGCCTTCTGGATGGCGCCGCGGCTGCTCGACCAGTTCGGCGGCGTCGCCGCGCTGCACGCGTTTCTCGGGCTGCAGGCGTACGCGCTGCTCGTGTTCGGGCTGACCGGCATCGTCCGCATCTTTCAGGTGAAGCGTGGCGCCGACCTTTACGAGCTCGAGGACCCGGACACGAACCTCAACGACCTCCACGAGCACATGGCCGCCTGGCGCGGGCGCCTCCGGGTCGGGGTGTTCGGCTACGTGCTGTTCTGGCTGTTCGCGTATGCCGTCGGGCTATACCGCTACTACGGACTGTACATCGCGTGAGTCGATGTCGCGGGTCGTCGCTTCCACACGCAGGCTCTGTGGGGTTCAGCTCGGCTGGAACCGACCGCCGTTCGGTTCGACCGCGGGGGTCACCACGCCTCGCCGCTGGCGAGGTCGACCCCGGCGTCGCCCCGCTCTGACGGGCAGATGTCCGCGAGCACGCAGTCGTCGCAGTCGGGGGTTCGGGCCGTGCACGTCGCCCGCCCGTGGCTGATGAGTAGGTGAGTGAGCATCCGCCAGTCCTTCTCGGGGACGACGTCGACCAGGTCCGACTCGATCGCTTCGGGACGCTTCTCCTCGGTGATCCCGAGGCGGCGCGAGATGCGCTGGACGTGCGTGTCGACGACGATCCCCTCGGTCACGTCGTGGGCGTGCTGGAGGACGACGTTCGCCGTCTTCCGGCCGACGCCGGGGAGATCGGTCAGTTCGCTCATCGTGTCGGGGACCTCGCCGTCGTGCTCCTCGACGAGGATCTCGCCGATCCCCTTCAGGTAGCCGGCCTTGTTGTTGTGGAAGGTGATCCCGTAGATGTCCTCCGCGAGCTGTTCCTCCGTCGCCGCGGCGTAGTCCTCCGGGGAGCGATACGTCTCGAAGAGGTCCGCACAGACGTCGTTGACCCGCTCGTCGGTGCACTGTGCCGAGAGAACGACCGCGACGAGTAGCTCCAACTCCGTCGAGAAGTTCAGCGAGATGTCCGTGTCGGGATACTCCTCGTAGAGCCGATCGAGCACCTCGACGACCTGCGCCTCGCGCGAGTCCAGCGGCGTTCCCATACCCGCCCCTCCGCCGCCGCGGGCTTCAACGGTTCGGACCCGGGCGGCAGAGTGTGTCGCGACGGGCGGTGTCGACGGACGTCTCGGACGCCGCGGCGCCCGAGACGTCGAGGGGAACGACTTAGTCGAGCCCCGCGAATCACGGGATATGAACCTCGGCCTCGGCCCCCTCGATCACGAGTCGTTCCGCGCGGCCGTCGGCACCGCCGCCGGCTACGGTGTGATCCTCGCCGTCATGACGCTCCTGCTGTTCGGCGTTCCGTACCTCCTGTTCAGCCTGTGAGCGTCACCGTTTTGTCGGTCCCACCGGACACGACGGTATGGACCGTCAGCAGATGCTCGCGCTGTTTCTCGTCGGCCTGATGGTGTTCTCGTCGTTCGCGTACGCCGTTTCATTCCTCTGACTCCGGGTCAGTACAGCGGCTCCGGCTCGTCGTCCTCGACGGGCTCGACGCCGAGCGCGTCGGCGATCGCTTGCAGTTCCGGCTTCGAGAAGCTCCCCGTGTCGGCCTCCTCGATCGTCTCGGCGACCCCGACGGCAACTCTGACTGCCGCGCGGGTCGTATCGTTCGTCGAACGATGGCGTGTGGGTACGTCGAGCGCGTCCGCGAGCGCCGCCAACTCCTCCTTGGTGAACGTCGCGGTCGTCTCGCGCTTGAACCGGCCGACACCGCCTCGGATGCCGTTGCGGATGTCGTGAACGGTGAGTGTCACGGTGGGTGGTTGACGCGGGCGGTGAAAACGTCGCCGGCAACGAACGCGATGACGAGCGGTCTCGTTCCACGCGACTTCCCCGGGACGGGACGACAGAACGCCACCCGCCGGTTCGGCGAACGGTGTCGAAGCCATCGCGTCAGCGGCGGTCCGACGGGTCGTCCTCCGCCTCCGGTTCGGCGGTCCGCCACGTGATCACGACCTCGTGGGCTCGCTCGTCGTCGTCGACGCGCGACCGCTCGATCACCGCCACCGGATCTCCCGGCAGCGAACGCGGCCGGAACGTCCGCAGCGTCCCCCGGATCTCCCGAATCTCCACGTCGGTTCCCCGGCGGCGACCCGGCCTCGTCGCACGCTCGTCGGCCAGCACGGTGGCGTCGCCGGCGTTCTCCGGAGCCGCGCCCGTCCAACGGGGACTCGGCGCCCCCGACCCGGCCGTCTCGCCGTTCGACTCTACACCCGCCAGTTCGTCCGCCGGGTCCAGTTCCTCGTAGCGCCCGGTGAGCCGCTCACGGAGGTCGCGAAGGTACCCGGACAGCTCGTCCCGCTCCATCGAGGTGTCGAGCTCCGTGTCCGTACCGCGCTGAGCGACGGTGGCGCCGACGCCCCCCGGCTGTCCCGTCGAGTGTCCGCCGAGAACCGAGTTGAAAACGGCCCCGAGCAGGAGCACGAGTCCCGAGAAGTAGAGCCAGGTCACGACGACGATCACGCCGCCGAAGAACCCGCCCGAGCCGTCGCCCTTGAACACGAGGTACACCTGAAAGATCCCCTGTAGCGCGGCCCAGCCGACCCCGCCGACGACCGCGCCCGGGAGCGCCTCCCCCCACCCGAGGTCGGCGTCCGGGAAGCGCCGGTACATGGGGAGGAACGCGGCCACGAGCCCGGCGATCAGCACGAGCGGCGTCAACAGTCCGACGAACGGGATCGTGTCCGAGAACACCGAGAAGAGGACGGTGACGCCGGCGGTCGCGACGATCGCGGCGACGAGCACGCCGAACACGACGACGCCGTCGATGAGTTGATCGCGGAGGGAGTTCTCCGCCGTGGTCTCGTAGATCTCCGAGAAGGCCGTGTCGAGCCCGCGAAAGATCTTGAGCGTCCCCCACAGGAGCACGACGACCCCGACGACGGACACGCCGGCGAGCGACGGCTGGCCCTCGGCGATGCCGGCGATCGCGTCGGCGATCGGGCCCGGCAGCGAGTCGGTCGCCACGGCGAGCAGTCGCTCCTCCAGCCCGCCGCCGGCCGCGGAGACGACGAGCAGCGACAGGATCACGAGCGGGGCCAGCGAGACGAGGGCGTTGTAGGCGATACCGGCCGCCATGAACGTCACGTTCTTGTCCGAGAAGTCGGACGCGACCCGCTTGACGACCTGCGTGACCTCGGAGAACGCGACCATGGCCAACCGTTCACGAGATCGACACTAAGGGGTTGTTACGAGGTATCGACATCGCCGGCGGCGGCGACCGCATCGTTCTCGGTAGAATAGTCCCGGGCGGATTCGAACCGCCGTCGAAGGCTGTCTTCCGCGCCCGGAAGAACCGAGTCGCGTCCAAAGGCCCTCATGATTGGCCACTACACCACGGGACTGCGCACTCGACTGTACTGGACCGACGTACAATAGGATTGCCTTCCGCACTCGTCGGACCGGCCGCATCGTTCCCGGCCACTGATCACGCCCGCCGAATGTCGAACCCGTCGCACTCGGGACACTGCTGTCTGTTCGCCTCGAACCCCTCCCCACACCCGCCGCACACGAAGTCGGGATCGTCGCCACCTGCCCCCACGAGCGACTTGATCCGGTCGGCCACACCACCACTCATGTGCTATTCGACTATCGATGGCCCCCACTTAATCCCGCCGGGTCCTCGCGGTCGGGCGCGCTCGATCGAGCCGAAGCGACGCCGAAACCCGCTCAGTCGGCCGGGTTCTCCGACTCGACTTCCGCGAGGTACTTGCAGGCGTCCGTCTCGGCGTCGAAGCAGTCGGGACACTCGGAGGAGCGGTCGATGATGGTGTCGAGGCGCTCGGCGACGGTGTCGTCGATGACCGCCTCCAGCGAGCGCGCCTCCGCGCGGAACTCCTCGACCTCGAGGACGTTCGCGAGGAACCGCTCGATGATGCAGTAGTTCGACAGCGCCTCGCGGGCCCGGACGATCCCCTCGTCGGTGAGCGAGACGCCCTTGTACTTCTCGTGTTCGGCGAGGCCGCGCTCCTCGAGTTTGCCGATCATCTCGTTGGCGGAGGCGGGGCTCACGTCGAGCGCGTCGGCGACCGCGCCCGTCGACGCGGGGCCGTCCTCCGTCTCCTGAACGAGATAGATGGCTTTCAGGTACTGATCTGCCGTGTTCATCGTTATCGCCGCTCCATGATCGCCGTTACCTCCTCGACGCCCTCTGCCTCCTCCGCGCGGATCCCCCGGAGCGTGTCGAGCACCCGATCGCGGTCGACGGAGAACGACGAGTCGCTCCCCTCGATCGCGTCGATGAGGTCGTCGTAGAACTTGTAGGCGGTCTCCTCGTTACACAGCTGGTCGTACAGCACGCCGTCGAAGTCCTCCGGCTTCGTCTTGCCGTACTGCGCCTCGACGAGCGCTTCGATCTCCTCGTAGGAGACGGACTCGGCGTCGAGTTCGCCGATGAGATCCTCGAGCCGGTCGCGGTGGTCGGCCGACTCCTCGGCCGCGTGCCGCAACAACGTCTCGAGCTCGGCGTCGACGTCGCCGTCCATCTCACGGTAGTGCTGGATCGACCGCGCCTCAACGACTTCCTCGAGTACCACGCCGATCTGGAGGAGCCGGGCCAGCTGGTGGTCGGACGCGACCCGTTGTCCCACGCTCACGGGCGATCACCCGTCAGCGTGACGGCGAGGACCCCGTCGCCGATCTGTTCCACGGTCATCGATTCAGCGTCGGAGGACGGCGACCGTAAGCCTTCCCCTCGCCTTCCACCGGCGCCGCTACCACCTCGAAGCCACAACCGTCCAGACGCCGAACGCTCAAGCCGGCCGGCGTCCAACGACCCCCGATGGCAGCCCCGAGCGACGCGCCGTCGGCGAGGACGACTCCGGCCAGCGAGCGCCGCGATCGGGTGGCCCTCGCGCTGGTCGTATACGCCGTGTTGCTCGCGCAGACGCTGGTGTATCCCGGCGTCGACCTGCTCACGGCCGAGTTCGGCGGGAGCGGCGTCGCCGGGCCGACGCTGTTTCTCGCCGTCGAGTTCGCCGCCTTCGCGCTCTTTGCCGGCCCCTGGGGGACGCTTTCCGACCGGCTCGGCGAGCGGCGCCGGCTCGTCGCGCTCGCGGCCGGCGGCGGCGCGGCCGGCTACCTCGCGCTCGCGGCCGTCGCCGGCGGCGGATCCTCCTTCCTCGTGGCATTACTCCTGCGGGGGATACAGGGTGCGATGACTGTCGGCGCGCTCTCGCTTGCGATCTCGGCGCTCGCGGATCGGTCCGGCGGCAACGGCCGAAACATGGGCGTCGCCGGCATCGCGATCGGTCTCGGGACCGCAAGCGGCGCCCCGCTCGGCGGCCAGTTGTTCGAGATCGGCGCGACCGTCCCGCTGTACGCCGCCGCCGGACTGCTCGGCATCGCCGCGGCGGGATCGCTCACGATCCCCGACCGACCGGCGGTTCCGACGGGATCGGCGGGAGGTACGGCCGACGCGACCGGCGACGCCGACGGCGACGATGGCAGCCACGACGGTCACGGCGGGCTCGCGGCGCTGCTCGCGGGTGTGCGGGACAGACGCGAGCTCACGATCCCGTACGCGTTCGCGTTCGCCGACCGCCTCGTGGCCGGCTTCTTCGCGCTCGTCGGGACGTTATACTTCCGCGAGGCGTTCGGGCTCGGACCGGGGGCGACGGGGCTGCTGCTGGCGGCGTTTTTCGCGCCGTTCGCGCTGCTGCAGTACCCGTTCGGCCTCCTGTCCGACCGGATCGGTCGAGTGATTCCCATTGGCGCCGGGTCGGCCGTTTTCGGCCTCGCCGTGATCGCGGTCGGCTTCGCGCCGTCGGTGCCGGCGGTCGCCGCGACGATGGTCGTCGTGGGCGTGCTCGGCGCGCTGATGGCGCCGGCGACGCTCGCGCTCGTCGTCGACCTCGCCGGCGACGACGGCCGCGGCGCCGCCGTCGCGGGGTTCAACGCCGCGGGCAGCCTCGGCTTCCTCGCGGGCTCGCTGGTCGGGGGCGCCGTCGCCGCCGAGTTCGGCTTCACCGCCGCGTTCGTCGTCGCCGGCGGGAGCGAGTTCCTCCTCGCGGTGGCGGCGCTTCCGGCGCTGGTGCGACTGGGTCGACGGAGCGGACGGACTGCGGTGTTCAGCGGCGACTGAGCCGCCTGACCGGACGACAGTGGGCTGCGACGAGTTGAGGGCCAAGACTACGTTCGGCCGAGTGCATCCGACACCATGAGCGCGAAGTCACCCGACGGCGCGGACAGAGGGCGAGGAAACGTCGACGTCGCCGACGTGATCGATCAACTCGATCGGCTATACGAGACAGTCGACACGCCTCAGGAGTCCAGAGAGGTAGAGCACACGAGGGAACTCGTCCGGCAGCTCTCGGTGGGCGTGTTCGGCGAACGCGTGAGCAAATACACCACCCGCGACGTCGCGGAGGCGTTTGTCGGCAGCCTCGTGTTCCTGATCCCGTTGCTCGTGGAGGACGGCGTCTACGAGATCGCGGAACATCTGTTGACCCCGGGACCGTTCGGTGTTCCGGTGATGTTGGCCGGAAACATCGCGCTCACCCTGATCCTCACCGGGGCGCTGATCTACTGGTCGGACATCCAGCGCGTCGACGTGACGACGTACGTCGCGGGCGTTCCGGTCCCGCGCCGGCTGGTCGCCACTCTGGTCGTCGCGTTCGCCACATCCGCGGTGATGATGACGCTGTGGGGGCGCGTCGACGGCTGGGCGGACCCGACTGCCGCGCTCGGGAGGATAACCGTCGTCTGGTCCGCGGCCGCTGTCGGCGCGGCTCTGGGGGATCTCCTCCCCGGCGAGAGCACGGGCGAGGACATCACCCGCGCGGTCGAACAGGAGATCGCAGAACGGCTCGGGTTCGGCGAGTGAGGCCGACCCTGCCCGGTCAGTCGAGCCGCGCGACGATCAGGTCGTCGATGTCCTCGCGGAGCTCGTCGACCTCGACCTCCTCGAGGACGGGGACGAAGAAGCCCTCCACGAGCATGTTGCGCGCGGTGTTCTCCGAGATGGCGCGGGAGGTCATGTAGAACAGGTCCTCCGCGTCCACCTGCCCGACGGTCGCCGAGTGCGACGCCTCGGTGTCGTGGTTGTGGATGATGAGCTTCGGCGAGGCGTCGGCCTCCGAGTCGTCGCTCAACATCAGCGTGTTCTCGCGCTGGTAGGAGCTGGTGTCCCACGCGTCGCGGCCGACGTCCTGAACGCCCTCGTACACCGAGCGCGCCTCGTCGTCGAGTACGCCGCGCGTGACCAGGTCCGCGGTCGTGTGCTCGCCGTTGTGCCACACGCGGGCGTTGATGTCGAAGTGCTGGTCGTCGTGGCCGAAGAACGCGCCGACGATCTTCGTCTCCGAGGAGTCGCCGTTCAGCTCCGTCTCGATGTCCGAGCGGGTGAGGCGGGAGCCGATGTTCCCCTCGATCCAGTCGATCGTGGCGTACCTGTTCGCGTCGCCGCGCTTCAGCGTGAAGTCGTACACGTCCTCGTCGAGGTTCTGGAGCGAGCCGTACTGGACGTACGCGTTCTCGCCCGTGACGATCTCCACGAGGTTGCTGAAGTAGCGGTCCCCGTCGACCTCCGAGCCGTTGGAGATCCGCTCGAGGATCGTCGCGGAGGCGTTGTCCTCTGCGACGACGAGCGTGTGGCTGAACAGCGAGGTGCTGTTCATCTCGGCGCGCACCTTCACGTCCTCGGCGTCGACGCCCTCGGGGACGTAGATGACCGTGCCCGTGGTGAACAGCGCCGTCGACAGCGCGGTAAGGTAGTTCGTCTGCGGGTCGGTGACCGAGCCGAAGTGCTCCTTCACGAGCTCGGGGTGCTCGTCGAGCGCGGTCTCGAAGTCGAGGACCTTCGCGCCCTCCGCCGAGATACGCTCGGTCTCGTCGCGCTGGTCGAGGGGGTCGACGATCGACTCGTAGTCGAGGTCCTCGAGGTTCGTCCAGCGGCGGCCGGGCGTCTCGATGACGCTCGGCATCTCCAGCTCGTCCAGTGCCGACAGCGCGTCGAGGCGCGTCTGGAGGAGCCAGTCCGGTTCGTCGCGCTCCTCGGAGATGGATCTCACCGTCTCCTCGGAGATGCTTGCGGGTAGCTGTGTGCTCATTGTGTGTGGTGAGTGGGTGGAAACGGAGCGCCGGGGGTTACCCGAGCGAGCCCTCCATCTCCAGTTCGACGAGCCGGTTGAGCTCGACGGCGTACTCGATGGGCAGTTCCTCCGTGATCGGCTCGATGAAGCCCGAGACGATCATCTGCTTCGCGTCGTCGTCGTCGAGGCCGCGCGACTGCAGGTAGAACACGTCCTCGTCGCCGATCTTCCCGACGGTCGCCTCGTGGGCGACGTCGACCTTCGACTCGTTGATCTCCATGTACGGCATGGTGTCGGAGGTGGACTCGTTGTCGAACATCAGCGCGTCACACTCGACGGCCGTCGAGGAGCCCTCGGCGCCGTCGGCGATGTGGACGAGGCCGCGGTAGTTCGTGCGGCCGCCGTCCTTCGAGATCGACTTGGACTCGATGGTCGACTTCGTGTTCGGCGCGTTGTGGTACACCTTCGCGCCGGTGTCGATGTTCTGACCCTCGCCGGCGAAGGCGATGGTGATGTGGTTGTCGGAGGCGCCGCGGCCCTTGAGGATGGAGCTGGGGTACAGCATCGTCGCCTTCGACCCCATCGATCCGGAGATCCACTCCATCCGGCCGTTCTTCTCGACGAGCGCGCGCTTGGTGTTGAGGTTGTACGTGTTCTTCGACCAGTTCTGGACGGTCGAGTACTGGACGTGGGCGTCCTCGCCGACGAACACCTCGACGCCGCCGGAGTGGAGGTTGATCGCCGAGTATTTCGGGGCCGAGCAGCCCTCGATGTAGTGGACCTCCGAGCCCTCCTCGGCGACGATGAGCGTGTGCTCGAACTGGCCCATCCCCTCGGAGTTCATCCGGAAGTACGCCTGCACGGGCATCTCGACGGTGACGCCCTCGGGGACGTACACGAACGAGCCGCCCGACCAGACGGCGCCGTGGAGCGCGGCGAACTTGTTGTCGCTCGGGGGGACGCACGTCGTCATGAAGTGCTCGCGGACGATGTCCTCGTGCTCACGGACGGCCTCGTCCATGTTGCAGAAGATGACGCCCTTGTCCTCCCAGCGCTCCTGCATGTTCTGGTAGACGACCTCCGACTCATACTGGGCGCCGACGCCCGAGAGCGCGTTCTTCTCGGCCTCGGGGATGCCCAGCTTGTCGAAGGTGTCCTTGATCTCGTCGGGGAGCTCCGTCCAGTCGTCGACGCCCGCGCGGACGTCCACATCGGGGCGGATGTACGGGACGATCTCGTCGATGTCGACCTCGCTCAGGTCCGGCTGGCCGGGCCAGTCGGTCGGCATCGGCATCTCCTGGAACTGCTTGAGGGCGCGGAGGCGCCGCTCCAGCATCCACTCGGGCTCGTCTTTGTCCTCGGAGATCGCGTGAACGGTCTCCTCGGTGAGCCCCTTCTCGGCCGCGAACGCCGCCTTCGACTCCTTCTTGAAGTCGAAGCGCTCCTCCGTGTCGGTCTTCTGCAGGTGGTCCTGATCCGAACTCATGTGTTGATCGTGTTTACGGGTGTGTACGCATTAGGCTGTTCAGTAACCATTGTCGGTTACGCTGCCTCGTAGACTTCCTCGCGGACCCAGTCGTACCCCTTGTCCTCGAGCTCCTCGGCGAGCTCGGCGCCGCCGGACTTGGCGATCTTCCCGTCGATCATCACGTGGACGTGGTCCGGCTCGACGTAATCGAGGATGCGCTGGTAGTGAGTGATCTGGAGGATACCGGTGTCCTGCTCGTCGCGGAGGGCGTTGATACCCTTCGCGACGTCCTGCAGGCGGTCGATGTCCAGCCCGGAGTCGATCTCGTCGAGCACGGCGATCGAGGGCTCGAGGATCGCGGCCTGCAGCACCTCGTTCTGCTTCTTCTCGCCGCCGGAGAAGCCGGCGTTGAGGTAGCGCTCGGCGAACTTCTCGTCCATGTCGAGCAGCTCCATCTTCGCCTTCAGAAGCTGCTGGAACTCGGCGACGCCGACGTCGCCGTCGTCGGTGGGCCCCTCCATCGGGGAGGTGTCGTAGCCCGAGTCGTCCTCGGCGTCGGCCTCCTCGTCGTTCTCGTCCTCGAAGAGCTCCTCGCGCTCGTCGAGCTTGGCGTTGAGCGCCTGCCGGAGGAAGTTCACCATCGTCACGCCCTCGATCTCGGCCGGATACTGGAACGCGAGGAAGATACCGAGCGCAGCGCGCTCGTTCGGCTCCAGGTCGAGCAGGTCCCACGTGAGGTCCTCCTCGTCGATGTCGACGTCGATGTCCGCGACGTCGGCCTCCGAGAGGGTCAGCGTCACCGACCCGCCGGTGACCTCGTAGGCCGGGTGGCCCGCGATGACCTTCGCGGTCGTCGACTTCCCGGACCCGTTCGGCCCCATCAGGGCGTGGATCTCGCCGTTGTTCACTACGAGGTCGACGCCCCGGAGGATCTCTTCGCCCGTCTCTGCGACCTCCGCCTGGAGATTTTCGAGTTCGAGTGTGGCCATGTTCGTGTATACGCCTCTACGGGTGAATGGGGTCGTTCGACCCATGAAGGTTTCGCATCCGCACGCGTGTGATTCTCTCTATAGAAAAATCATTTTTCGTATCCGAAAGGCAGGCCGGGAGTTGGCTCCCCGACCGCGTCACATGAAACTGCCGAGCCCGGTCTGTTCTTGCCCGCTTTTGACTTCCTCCCAGGACATCCCGAGCGCCTCGATGATGCGAGCGATCGGTCCCTCGAGCGTCTTGTCCAACATCTTGTCCCAGTCGACGGCAAACTCCTCGGGGACCTCGTCGGCGTACTCGAAACAGATCACGTCGGGGTCGCGCTTGAACTCGCCGTACAGGGGGTCCGTCTGTGGGTCGAGTCCGTGCTCGTTCTCCATGCGGGCCCAGAAGTCCGGATGGATCTTCTCGAGGTAGAGCCGCTTGGGCTTCGACCCGCGCTGGAAGTTCGTGCCCAGCATGAGGTTCGCGTACTTCGCCCCCCGCACCTGGGCGGTATCGGTGTCGTAGCTCTCCAATCGCTTGCCGATGCCGCCGGGGATGCCCACCTCGTCGAGGTCGGCGTCGCCGTCGAGGAAGTTCTGGATCTCCTCGTGCAGGTAGTCGGTGATGTCCTCGGTGTCCTCCCCGTGGACGATCATCTCGATGACGCGCTTCTGGACGCGCTTGGTGACGGGTGCGATGTCCGAGCGTTTGTACTCGAAGCCGGTGATGTCGATGTCGTCGACGTCCTTGCCCTCCTTCCAGACGATGTGGCCGGCGTAGCGCTTCTTCTTGCCCGCCTGGAAGAACCTGCGATACAGCTTCTCGAATTCGATCTCGAACCGGTGCTCCTCGGCGTCGAGCTCCTCGCGCGCGAAGTCGTCGTAGCGGCCGTTGATGTGCTCTTCTATCTCGAAGGACTGCTCGATCGCCTCCTCGGTCGAGATGTCGCTTCCAAGCGCGAGCATGATACTGTCGGTGTCTCCATATGTCACTTCGTGGTCGATTTCACGAGCCGCCTCCTCGGTGAACTCGATCACGCGCCGCCCCATCGCCGTGATCGCGGCGGCGTTGTCCTTGTCGTACAGGCGGAACCGATCCCAGCCCGACACCCCGTATAACGAATTCATAATCACTTTGACACTTGCCTGCTGCCGGTCGTACTGCTCGTACGCGTCCGACCCGGGGTCGTGGTCGTCGCGCGCGCCCTTCAGGCGCTCGCGCTCGGTGAGCAGTTCGTCGACCATCTCGCGCATCATCCCGTCGGGCTCCTTGCGGAACCGCGTGCCGTTGGGCGCGCGGTACGTCTCCCCGTCGAAGGCGTCGGGGTCGTCGACGATGGTCTCGGGGCTGGCGTTGATCGTCACCATACACATCGGGTACAGGCTCTTCAGGTCGAGCACCGACACCATCTCCTCGACGCCGGAGATCGGCTCGAAGACGGCGCCGCCCTCGAAGTCCTCGCTCGCCTGTTGTCCCTTCGTCGGGAGGACGAAGTCGCCGAAGGCGTTGTGGAGGACGTACATGTCGACGGCGTCCCCGGGGGTCGGCGCGTCCTCGAGCTGGCAGCCGACGAACTTGCGCGCGTCGTCCCAGAACGCCACGATGTTTTGCTTGCGGTCGATCTCGACGCACAGCTCCACGTCGCGGACGTTGTACTCCAGCAGGCGTTCGGGTTCCTGCTCCCAGAGGTCGCCGATGTCGCCCGTGTACCGTTCCTTCCCCACGTCGAGTTCGAGTTCGCCGACCGCGTCGAGGCGGTACGACTCCAGCTCGGAGAACTGGGTGCGCTGGTAGGCGTACAGCAGGTCGAAGACGACGCGGCCCTTCACGTCCGGTCCGCCCCAGCCGGAGCGCCACGTCTCGTCCACGCGCGAGAGCCGGTCCGGGGAGAGGTCGTGCTCGCTGGCGCCGTCGAGCACCTCACAGCGGTCCATGAAGTACGGCGCGTCGAAGTCCTCGAAGTTCCAGCCCGTGAGCACGTCGGGGTCCGTCTCATCGATGTACGAGATGAACGCGTCGAGCATGGTGTCCTCCTCCGCGAACGTCCGTACCTCGATGTCACTGTCGGCCTCGCCGATCTGCTCGTAGCCGTCGAGCACACCGGGCGCGTCGACGCCGCCGACGGGCGCGTCGTACAGCCACGCAATGTACTCGTCGCGGTAGGAGTCGTGGGAGGTGAGACAGACGATCGGCTCCTCGCCGTCCTCCGGGAAGCCGTTGCGGTCGTCGACCTCGATGTCGAAGGTGTTCACCCGGATGTCCGCCCCGATATCCGCCGGTTCGAGGTGGTCGGGCGTCACCTGCAGCCGGCCTCGATCCTCTCCGTCGCGCGCGTCCAGCCGCCGTTCCTCGACGCGAATCCCCGAGGTGACGCCGTGGTCGATGAGGAAGCGGTTCGGGAACAGGATGTCCGCCTCGTAGGTCCGCTCGAAGTCGTCGCGGATCTGCCCCACGTCGCGGGGTGTTCGGGCGACGATCTTCGACACCGGTTCGCCGCGAATAGACTCGAAGCGCTGGCCGTCCGGTCCCGTTTCACGAGTGTCGAGGATCACGTCGTACTCCTCCGAGAGGGTCCGTCCCTCGATGTCGGCCGTCGGGACGTAGAAGTACGGCTCCGTTCCGAGCAAGCGGACGTGTTCGGGCTCGTTGTCGGCGGTCCGGCCGAACACGTGAATGACCGGGTACTCCTCGGCACCGGTGCCCTCGACGGTGTAGTCGACTGCGGTGACCATGAACTCGACCGTCCCCTCGGAGTCGGGGACGACGATGTCCTCGCGGTCGACGACCGCGCTCACGCGCCCCTGCCCGGTGCCCGCGACGTGCGCCGCCTCCGCCTCGGGACGGTCCCCGTGTCCGTTCCCGTCGTCGGCGTCCCCGCCGCCGGCGAACTGGTCGAGGCCCGACTGCGAATCGCTCATTGCCGGGCCTTTGCCGTTCGCCGGTAAAAACCTCCCTTTCGGGCACAGACCCGTTCCGTCGACCGACTGACACCGCCGCGCTCGACGGAAGTACGCTCACCATTCGATCCGGTACTCTCGTCGTACTCGGCGTCGACGCGCCCCGATCCTGGCGCGATCCGTCCGCCGCCGCGGCGATGGCGAGGACCACCGCCACGGAAAGGCATATACCGTGCCATTGCATACCACGGTTCAGAGATGACCCACGCATCCGATACCCCGTTGGAGCGCTCGGGCGCG
Organism: Halobaculum rarum; assembly: GCF_040025155.1. Lineage (NCBI taxonomy): Archaea > Methanobacteriati > Methanobacteriota > Halobacteria > Halobacteriales > Haloferacaceae > Halobaculum > Halobaculum rarum. The sequence goes on from NZ_CP157275.1 coordinate 603,564, forward strand.
AGCCCGGACGAGGCCGTCGAGACGGTCGAGGCGTACGAGGACGGCGGGCGAACGGTGCTCTACGACGCGGAGAACCCGCTCGCGTGGGTTGAGGCGAGCGAAGTAGTCGCGCTCGCGGACGCGACGTGAACTCCGATGCCCGCTGACTACGTCGATCCCGCCTACTACGTGGTCTGACAACCCTTTTCCCGGTTGTTCGCCAACTGACCTCCGTGTTCGGCGAGGACGACGATGACGGGGAGCTGTTCGACCTCGAACGGCAGGCCAGCGAGGCCGAAGAGCGCGGCCCCCGCGTCGACATCCCGTCGGTCGACGACCCGTCGGACTCGCTGCCCGACCCGTCGCGAGTCGACCCCGACATCCAGCAACCGTTCCTCGCGGCGGTCGTGTACGCCAACGTCGCGCTCCTTGGCGTCTCGCTGGGACTGATGCTCGTCGGCTTCCGCGGCAACTGGCGAGTAGGCGGCACGGCGATCGCGATCGGCGTCCTCGCGGCCGTCCGCGTGTATCAGACGGTTCGCGCGTTCAAACAGCGTGACCGGGACGGGGACGTTACTGGCGACGGAGACGGGGACGATGCTGGCGACGGAGACGGGGACGAAGACGGGGACGGCGCCGGTGATGGAGACGGCACTGGCGACGGAGACGAGGATGCTCCCACCGAGGTGGACGACGACGACGCTATCGACGCCACCGCCACGACGTCCGGCCCCGAGGACGGCTGACCGCCGGCACCGACACGTCTTTTCGCGCACGTCCGTTTCTATCCGCCATGCAGTCGGTTCGGGACACGGACGGAACGCGGTACCTGCTCGTCAAGCGATCGTCGGAGTCAAGCCTCGTGCGGGACCCGGCGACCGGCGAGGAGCGCTACGTCCCGACCGACGACCTCCGATCGGAGGGGGAGTCGCCGCTGTCTGCCGCCGCGGGCGGGCTCCCCGCCGAACTGCGCCGAGCGGTGCTGGCGTGTCGCGACGAGCGCGCGCTCGGACTGCTCGTGGAGTTCGCCGACCGCGGGGCGCTGTCAGTGCGAACGCTGTTGGACGCCTATGACCTGTGTGAGTCGGACCTCCATGGCCTGCTCGCGGAGTTTCGCGCGGCGGGACTGCTCGCGGAGACGACCGTCGCCGGCAAGCGCGGCTACGAGCCGACCGACGAGGCGCTGGAAGTCGTTGCGCGGTTTCGGGACTGACCCGCGCCGGTTCCCGGCCTGCGAGGGAGCAAGCGATCAGTCGTCCGCGTGCTCGGCGTCGCCCGCCGGGATCTCGACCGCCGACAGCGACGGGTCGGCCATCCGCTCGACCGTCGACCGGTTCGACGTGGGGTTCTTCTCGACGCGCACGAGTTCGTCCGCGGCGCCGACGAGCTCGTCGTCGTGGCTGACGATCAGGATCTGGCGGACGCCGAAGCCCCGCATCTCGTCGATCAGGTCCGCCAGCCGCGAGACGTGTCCCGAATCGAGGAACACCGTCGGCTCGTCGAGAATGAGCGGCGGCGTCGGCGCCGCACCCTCGATCCCCTCCGCGAGCAGCCGGTAGATCGCACACCGCAGCGAGAGGTTGAACAGCGCGCGCTCGCCGCCCGAGAGCTGTTCGGGGTCCAGCGGCTCGCCGTCCTTCTGGTAGACGGTGAGCTCGTACTCGCCGTCCAGCTCGATGTGCGAGTAGGCGTCGTTGCCGTACACCAGCTCGAACGTCTCGTTGAGCATCCGTTCGAGGCTCTCGACGTTCGCCCGCCGAAGCTCCGCCCGGAGGTCGCCGTACATCGCCTCCAGATCCCGCGTCTCCTCGTGGATCGCGTCCAACTCGGCGACCCGATCCGCCAGCTCGTCGCGGCGCTTGCGCAGCGCCTCCAGTTCCTCGAGTTCGTTTTCGACGGCGCCGATCCGGCTCGTGAGGTCGTCGCGCCGATCCCGAAGGTCGGCCAGGGCGTCGTCCACCTTCTCGATGTATTCCACGGCGTTCTCGAGGCGCTCCCGGGCGGACTCGACTTGCTCGTCGTCGAACGCCGCCCGGAGTTCGTCGCGGCGCTCGCGCTTCGTCGCGAGGAACTCCCGGCGCTCGTCGTTGCGGTCGGCGATGTCGGCCCGCTTCTCGGTCAGGCGCTCGATCTCGTCCTCCGCGTCGGTGGCCTCCTCGCGCGCCGCCTCGACGGCGTCCAATCGGTCGCGGGCCGTCTTGATCTCGTCAAGGTCACCCTCGAGCGCGTCGGCGTCCGTCCGGGCTTCCTCGGCTTCCTCTGCCTTCCGTTCGCCGATCTCGCGCTTCTCGGTCGCCTGCGACTCCAGGTCGTCGGCCGCCTCGCGTAGCTCGACGGCACGCTCGCTCGCCTGCTCGATCTCCGCCTCCTTTTCCTCGATGCCGTCCTCGAGCAGCTCGCCCGTGTCCGCGATCTGGCCGAGTCGGTTCTCCGCCTCGACGAGTTCCTCGGCGCGGTCGAGTCGCTTCTCGAGGTCCGTCTCGCGCTCGGTCACCTCGGCGAGTTCCGCCTCCAGTTCCTCGAGGCGGTCGCGCTCCTCGTCGAGGCCGTCGACGTGCGGGGAGCCGTCGACCGGCTGGCCGCACTCGGGACATTTCCCCTCCGCCAGCAACTCCTCTGCTTCCTCGACACTCGACCGCACGGCGCTCGCCTCGTTGCTCGTCTCGCGGATCTCCGCGCGCACGGCCTCTAGGTCCTCGCGAACCGACTCGCGGTGGGCGGACGCCTCGCCCACCGAGACGGGGGCGTCGTCGAACTCCGCCCGGAGCTCCTCGCGCTCCGTCTCCAGCTCCGCGAGCGACTCCTCGCGCTCGGCGAGCGTCTCCGCGGCCGCCTCGGCGTCCCCGTCGAGTTCCGCCGCACGAGTGCGCTTCTCGGCGGCGCGCTCGGCCGCGTCCTCGGCCTTCTCCGCGAGGTTCTCCGCCTGGTTCGTGAGGGCGTTCACCTGCGAACGCGTCTCGCGAAGCTCCTCGCGAACGTCGTCCTCGCGGTCGTCGAGTTGCTCGCGGCGCGCGTCGAGCGTCTCCGGGTCGGCGTCGTCGACGACGACGGCCGAGAGCCGTTCCTCCAGCGTCGCCTCGGCGTCGTCGACGCGGTCGCGGAGGTCCGCGATCCGGTCGGCGAGTTGCTCCCGCTCGGCCTCGTCCTCGCGGATCGTCGCCTCCAGCTCCTCGATATCCGACTCCAGCTCGGTGAGCTCCTCGCGGCGCTCCTCGTACTCGTCGAGCACGTCACGGGCCTCCTCGCGCGTGGACGACGCTTTCTCGCGCTGCTGCTCGTAGTTCTCGATCTTCTCGGTCACCTCCGAGAGCGTCGACTTCAACGAGTTGAGCCGGCCGTGAAGGTCGCGATCCTCCTTCGCGTCCACCTGTTGTTCGACGCTCTCCAGCGCGCCCCGCGTGGTGGAGCGCACGTCCTCGACCCCGAGGCGGGCGTCGCCGGCGCGCTCGCGGTACTCCTCCAGCGTGCCGAGCTGGAGGAGGTCGTCGATCATGTCCTGGCGCTCGGTCGGCGTGGCGTTGATCAGCTTGTTCACCTCCCCTTGCCGGACGTACGCGCAGTTGACGAACGCCTCCGCGTCCATGCGAAGGAGGTCCGAAACGAACGCCCGCACGTCCGTCGCGCCGTCGCGGTGGACCGTCTCGTCGTCCGAGTCGAGGGTGCAGGTCGTCGTCTGGATCTGATCGCCGTAGCGCTTCAGCTCCCGGCGCACGTGGTACGACCGGCCGTCGTGGCTGAACCACAGTTCGACTTCGCTCTCCTCGGCCCCGTTGGTCACCACGCCCTCCAGCGTGCCGTCGAGCGCCTTCGAGCCGTACAGCGCGAAGAAGCACGCCTCCAACAGCGACGACTTCCCGCTGCCGTTGAGCCCGTGAATGACCGTCACGCCCTCGGACAGGCGGAGGTCGGTGTCGGCGTACGGCTTGAAGTTCCGCAGACGGAGACGGTCGAAGATCACCGCGAATCACCCAGCGTGAGTTGTCCGTCGTCGTCCGGGTCGTCCGGGATCGCTTCTCCGTCCGTATCGGCATCCTCGTCGGCGCCGGAGTCGCTGTCCACGGCGGTATCGACCTCAGTGCCGTCGCCGGCGTCCACACCGTCGGCCGCGTCCGCACCGTCGCCCGTCTCCGCGTTCTCAGCGGGATCGTCCTCGTCGAACCGCGTCTCGATCCGCCGGTTCACCTCATCGCGGACGTTCGAGTCCGGGAGGTCGCCGCGGACCACGTCGTCGACCTCGCGGGCGGCCTCCGACAGCCCGAGGTCGCCGATACGCTCGCGGACGGCCTCGTCGGGGTCGGCGAAGCTCACCGACAGCTCCGTCTTCGCCTCTACTTCGCGGCGGTCGGTGACGCGGGCGATGAGCGCGCCGCGCTCGGCGGCGAACTCCTCGACGGCCGCCGGCGCGATCGGCTCGCCGTCGCCGGTGACCCGGACGATGACGACCGCGTCCGCCACGTCGCGCTCGCGGACGCGGTCGCGGACGCGATCGAGCCCCTCGCCCTCGCCGAGTTCCACGTCGACGAAGACGAACGGGCGCGTCTCCAAGGTTCGCCGGCGGATATCGACGGGATCGTCGCCGTCGTCGGCGTCCGCGCCGAGGCGAACGAGGTTGTAGCCGCGGGGGTCGCGCTCGCCCGCGGAGGCGCGCTCGGTCGACCCGCAGTAGGTCACCCACGCGCCCTCGACCTGCACGGTGTCCGGCGCGTGGTTGTCGCCGAGGAGGACCGCGTCGAAGTCCACGGTGGACTCGCGCAGGACCTCCTCGGTGTCCCAGTCGGCGTACGCGAACGGCTCGAACAACCCGTGGCTCACCAACACCGCGACGTCGGCGTCGTGGGGTGCGAACTCGTAGTCGAGGGCGTCGCGCCGGCTCTCGGGGACGTGATCGAGCCCGTAGAACGCCGTGTCGCCGACCACGGTCGGCTGGTCGCCCAGTCGGGTCGCCAGCCCCATCGACTCGAACAGGTCGAGCCACTGCCCCCCGCGCGTGGACTCGTGGTTGCCGACGACCGCGAGGAACGGGATGTCGGCGTCGTCCAGCGTCCGGAGCGCGGAGAGCACGCCGAGCAGGTCCGGGAGATCCGGACGGCGGTCGTGGAACAGGTCGCCGGCGTGGACGACCGTGTCCGCGTCGGTGTCGACCGCGTCGGCGACGACACGCTCGAAGGCGTCGAGGAAGTCCGCTCGCCGCTCGGGCGAGTGGTACTGACGGTATCCGATGTGGGTGTCGCCGGTGTGGATAACCCGCGTCATCAGTTGTCCTCCGGTTGTTCCGCCGCCGGGATATGCCTATCGCGAGCGGAGTGAAAGTGATCCGTGGTGTCCGCAGGGTCCGCGGTGTCGACGGAGGTCGCAGAGTCTACAGAGTCCGCGGGAACCGCGTCCCGGTACGCCGCCCGGTAGCGTTCGATCGTCTCGATGACCGCACGAGCACGGCGAGCCAACGCGGGGTCGGCGGTCGTCTCGGCGACCCTCCCCGTCCGCTGGAAGCCGTCGTCGTCCGCGAACGCCGCCGCGGTCCGGACGGTCGCCAGCGCCCGTTCCGCCTCGGCGACGAGGTCGCGCTGTGCGTCAGTCGTCCGCCGGGTCGAGCCGCCGCTGTCGCCGGCGCGAGGGTTCGGGTCGACCGCCAGGGATCGGAGCGCCTCGCGGACGCGCTCGGCGGCTGACGACTGTGCGGTCATTGTCGATGGTGGCCTCGGCATCGTATATCAACCCTCGCTGACGTCCCCCGTCGCGGAAGGCAAGACACACCTACCGTCGTGCGAACCCGTGGGTATGCGGATCGGCGTCGGTTCCGGCAACCCGGTGAAGCGTGAGGCGACCGAACGGGCGGTGGCGGGCGCGGGCGATTTCGGCGACGAGGCGGTCGTCGAGGCGTGCCCCGTTCCGTCGGGCGTGGCCGAGCAACCGTTCGGGCACGACGAGACCCGGACGGGCGCGATGAACCGCGCGAACGCCGTGCTCGATAAGGATCCCGAGGCGTACGACCTCGGCGTCGGCATCGAGGGTGGCGTCGCTGAGTACGAGGGTCGCGACGGGCTCTTTCTCGTGATGTGGGCGGCCGTCGGCGACGGCGAGCGCGTCGGGTTCGGCGCCGGCCCGAGCCTCGCGTTGCCCGACGTGATCGCGGCGCGCGTCCGCGACGGCGAGGAACTCGGCCCGGTGATGGACGACGTCCTCGGGGAGTCGGACGTGGCGAAAAATCAGGGCGCCGCGGGCGCGCTCACCGGCGGGCGGGTCGACCGAACCGACGCGCTCCGAACCGCCGTGGCGGGCGCGCTCGGCCCGTTCGTGACGGACCTGTACTGAACGGACTGCACGCACCGGCAGCGCGAACGCTTGGTGGGGGCGCTCAGTCGCCGTCGGTCGCCAACTCGCCGCCCTCACGCTCGGCCTCCTCGTCCAACTCGGCCGTCTCGTCGACGGCGTCGGTGAGCGAGACGTTGAAGCCGATCATCGACGCGACGCCGCCGACGACGGTGACGGCGTTCTTGACGGCGTGGTCCAGGACCGCAGCCGCGAACGCGACCGCCGCGGGCACGCCGCCGAGGCCGACGACGAGCGCGGTGAAGGCGGCCTCGTACAGCCCGATGCCGCCGGGCGACAGCGGGAGCACCTTCGCGAGGTTGCCGACGGAGACGGCGAAGAAGCCGACGACGACGAACTGCGTGAGCGTCATGGCGTCCATCGCCGCGGGGAACGCCGCCAACACGAGCAGCGCCGTCGCCACGTCTAGCGACCAGACGAGCACGGAGACCCCGCCGACGCGGACGAACGACCCGCGCGTGCCGGCGACCGTCTGGACGCCGGCGGCGAACTCCTCGATCACGCCGGCGACGTAGTCGACGTACGAGTCCGAGGAGAACCGCGAGACCACGCCCCGGACGTAGTTCCGGTCGCTGCGGGCGGTCGCGACGATGAGCAGGAGGCTCGCGACCGCGACGACGCCGATGGCGGCGGCGACCTGAATCGCACGCGAGACGGCGGCTGGCGGGACGCCCGGGACGTTTCCGGACACCGCCGTCGCGACCGCGTCCGTCCCGTCAGTGGCGAGCAGGCCCGCCAGCACCGCGCCGGCCATCGCGGTGATCGTGAGCAGGTCGAACACCCGCTCGGCCGCCAGCGAGGCGAACCCGGTCGGGTACGGGATCCCGCGGCGCGCCTTCACGACGTACGCGCGCACCGCGTCGCCGGCGCGAGCCGGGAACACGAGGTTGCCGGTCTGACTGATGAACACCGCGCCCGTGAGGAAGCCGAGTTTCTCACGATAGCCGAGTTCCTCGAGGATGTCCCGGTAGCGCAGCCCGCGCAGCGGCCACGAGACGAGATACACGAGCGTGGCGGCGGCGACCGGGACCGGGTCGGCGCCCTCGAACGCCGCCAGCACCGCCGACGGGTCGAGATACACCGTCATCAGCGCGAGCGCGGCGACCGTGAGAACCGCCCCCGCCGCGACGGTCCGCGTCCGGGTGATCCGCGGCGACACCGACAGCTGCCACCACAGCCGGACGACCTGACTCCCCATCCCGAACACGTCGCGCACGAGGTCGACCTTCGAGTCGCCCTTCGGCTCCCACTCGACGGGGAACTCCGCGACCCGCAGGCCGCGTCGCTGGGCGCGGACCAGCAGTTCCGTGTCCCAGAACCAGTGGTCGTCCTCGACGGCGTCGTGCAGCTCCTCGAACGCCTCCCGCGAGAGCGCCTTGAACCCACACTGGTGGTCGCGCACGTCCGAGCGGAGGACGGTCCGAACGAGGAGGTTGAACCCGCGCGAGGGAACCCCACGCTTCGCGGGCCGCTCCGCCTCGTCGCCGGGTACCCAGCGCGACCCCGTCGCCACGTCGTAGCCCTCGCGGTCGATCTTCGCCACCAGCTCCTCCAAGTGGCGCATGTCCGTCGCGAGGTCCGTGTCGAAGTAGACGAGCGTGTCGCCGGCCGCGCGCTCGAACGCGAACTCCAGGGCCCCGCCGCGACCCAATCGGCGGTCGCTGTGGAAGTGCTTCACCCGGTCGTCCTCACGAGCGAGGCGGTCGGCGATCTCGGGGGTCCGGTCGTCACAGCCGTCCTCGGCCACGATCACTTCGAAGGCGTCGGCCGGGAGGAACCCCTCCAGCGTCTCGACGGTCGTCCGGACGGTCCCCTCGATGGTCGCCGCCTCGTTGTACGCGGGGAGGACGACGCTGACGCGGATCCGACCGTCGTCGCCGACGGCGGAGCCACGGTCCTCGTCCGGACTACTCATTACCCGTTTGGTGGCCGGCGACCGGGTAAGAACCTTCTGTCATTCCAGCGGCGCGGGCGTGTTAGGCGACCGTACCGACGCGGCCGATCCGGGACGCCGATCGCGGTCGAGTCCAGCGCGCGATCGCCAGACTGCGGCGTGTTAACCCCACGTACCAAACCCCCTTTGAGGCGATACCTCGTGGACAGTGATATGAGCGCGACGAGCACCGTCGAGTCGATCGAGAGCGGGGACGCCGCGGCCGTCGAGGCGAGCGTCGACCTCAGCGACAAGCAACACCGGATCCTCGCGTACCTCCGCGAGCACGCCGCCGAGCAGACGTACTTCAAGTCCCGGCTCATCGCCGAGGAGCTGGGCCTGTCGGCGAAGGAGGTCGGCGCGAACATGTCGGCGGTCGTCGACGCCGCCATCGACATCGACGTGGAGAAGTGGGGCTACTCCTCGGGAACCACCTGGATGGTCACGCGGTAACCGGCGCGCGACGACCGAACTGTTCACTCGAAACCGAGTTTTCTCCGCAGGCCTTTATATCCGTGCGCGTGACCTTCGGGTAAGACTATGCGACGAGCCAAGATCGTCTGTACGCTCGGGCCCGCCTCCGACGACCGAGCGATGATACGGGCGCTCGCCGACGCCGGGATGTCCGTCGCCCGGCTCAACGCGAGCCACGGCGACACCGACCACCGCGGCGAGGTCATCGACCGCATCCGCGCGGTCGACGACGCGACGGAGGAACCGCTCGCGGCGATGCTCGACCTCCAGGGCCCCGAGATCCGGACCGCCGAGATCGACGAGCCGATCGAGGTCACGACGGCCTCCGAGGTGCTGTTCGTCGAGGACGACACGGCGACCCCCGAGCGGATCGGCGTGACACACGCGATCACCGAGACCGAACCGGGCGACCGTGTGCTCCTCGACGACGGCCGTATCGAGGCGACCGTGACCGCGATGACCGACGAGGGCGTCCGCGCCCGGATCGACTCCGGCGGCGAACTCGGCTCGCGCAAGGGTGTCAACATCCCCGGCGTCGACCTCGGACTGCCGACGATCACCGAGGCCGACGAGCGCGAACTCGACCTCGTCACCGACCACGATGTGGACTTCGTCGCCGCCTCGTTCATCGGCGACGCCGGCGACGTGTACGCCGTCTCGGACGCGCTGGAGGAGCGTGGCGCGGGCGACGTGCCCGTCGTCGCGAAGATCGAGCGCGCGGACGCCGTCGAGAACCTCGACGGGATCATCGACGCCGCCTACGGCGTCATGGTCGCCCGCGGCGACCTCGGCGTCGAGTGTCCGCTGGAGGACGTCCCGATGGTCCAAAAGCGCATCATCCGCAAGTGCATGGACACCGGCACCCCCGTCATCACCGCGACGGAGATGCTCGACTCGATGGTCCGCTCGCGACGCCCGACACGTGCGGAGGCGTCGGACGTGGCGAACGCGGTGCTCGACGGCACCGACGCGGTCATGCTGTCGGGCGAGACGGCGATCGGTGACCATCCGGTTCGCGTCGTCGAGACGATGGACCGGATCGTCACCCGGATCGAGGCGAGCGACGAGTACGCCGAGACGCGCGAGGACCGGGTCCCGTTGGCGCAGACCGGATCGAGAACGGAGCCGCTGGCGCGCTCGGCGCGATTCCTCGCCCGTGATACCGATGCGGCCGCCATCGTCGCCGCCTCCGAGTCCGGCTACACCGCCCGCAAGACGGCGAAGTTCCGACCGGCGGTGCCCGTCGTCGCGACGACGCCCAGCGACCGCGTTCGCCGTCAGCTCGCGCTCTCGTGGGGCGTCCAACCGATGTACGCCGACTACCACGGCAGCATCGAGGAGGTGATGGACTCGGCCGTGTCCGCCGCCCTCGAGACCGGCGCCGCGGAGTCGGGGGACACGATCGTCGTCCTCTCGGGCATGATGACCGAGTTGGAGGGGACGAACACGACGAACACGCTGAAGCTCCACGTCGCGGCCGAGACGATCGCCACCGGTCGTCACGTGGTCGGCGGGCGTGTCTCCGGGCCCCTCCGCCGGCTCCCCGACGGCGACCTCACCGACGTGCCGGAGGGAACGATCGCCTACCTCCCGGCTTACTTTGACGCCGAGTTCACCGGCGACACCGGGAAGCTGGCGGGCATCATCGACGCCCGTGCGGGGATGACCGGCTATCCCGCGCTCGTCGCCCGCGAGATCGACATCCCGATGATCTCCGGTGCGCCGCTGGCCGACGACGTGACCGATGACACCACGGTGACGGTCGACGCCGAGCGCGGCGTCGTCTACGAGGGCGACGTGATCAGTCACGCACGGCGGCGCTGACCGCTTCCACCCGAGACCCCGACACCTCTTTACCACCGCGCCGGCTAGCCCGGTTCATGTCGGACGACCCCCGCACCGACGCCACCGCCGGATCGGACGTCGACTCGGACGACAACGAGTGGCGCTTCGGCATCGACGAGGTCGGCCCCGAGGCGGAGGCCGCGCGCGAGGCCGCACGCAACCCGCCGATCGAACCGGAGTCGATCGACGCCGAGAACGCGCTGTTCGTCGTCGCGGGCGTCCTCGGGACGCTCCTGTTGGTGTTCTCGGTGACGCTTTAACCCCGCCGGCCCCAAGACCAGTCCATGCTGCTTCAGTCGGGCCTCGTCGCCCCCGAGACCCTCCCGTTGTTGCTGGTCGCCGCCGGGCTCGTGCTCTCGATCGCCGAGGCGGTCGTCCCCGGCGCCCAGTTCATCGTCATCGGGGTGGCGCTCCTGGCGGCCGGGCTTGTGGGACTCGCGCTCGGTCCCCTCGCGGGTCCGTTCGTGCTCGGCCTACTGGTGCTCGTGTTCGGCGCACTGGCGTTCTACGGCTATCACGAGTTCGACCTGTACGGCGGCAAGGGACAGGCACAGACCTCCGACTCCCGGTCGCTTCGGCGGTCGAACGCCCGCGTTACTGAGACCGTCACGCCCACCGGAGGTGAGGTGAAGTTGGACGAGGGCGGATTCAGCCCGTACTACTCCGCGCGGTCGGTAGACGGTGAGATACCCGTCGGCACCGAGGTCATGGTCGTCGATCCCGGCGGCGGCAACGTCCTCACGGTCGAGTCGTTGGAGGGAGGCGTCGACGACATCGACCGAGAGCTGGCGAAGGGGCGGCGCGACGCGACGGCCCCGGACGGGAGCCTCGACGCTGAAGACAGGGAGCCCGGCGATGCGGGCAACGGGGAACGCGACGACGTGGTCGACGAGGAGCGCGCGGACGCCGACGCAGAGCTCGACTCGGAACGGGAGTGAGTCGCCGGCGGCAGCGTGACAGCGGGCGAACGCTTTAAGACTCGACGGCCGAAGCGCTAGCCATGGTCCTCCCACTGCAGATCCTCGGACTCGGCCCGGCGGTGATCGGACTGCTGTTCCTGATCGTCGCGATCGTCGCCGTCTATCAGGCGATCGTGATCGTCGACGCGTACGAGAAGAAGGCCCTCACCGTGTTCGGCGAGTACCGGAAGCTGCTCGAACCGGGTATCAACATCGTCCCGCCGTTCGTCTCCCGGACGTACACCTTCGATATGCGCACGCAGACGCTCGACGTGCCGCGTCAGGAGGCGATCACCCGGGACAACTCGCCGGTGACCGCCGACGCCGTCGTCTACATCAAGGTGATGGACGCGAAGAAGGCGTTCCTCGAGGTCGAGGACTACAAGGTCGCCGTCTCCAACCTCGCGCAGACGACGCTGCGCGCGGTGCTCGGCGACATGGAACTCGACGACACGCTGAACAAGCGACAGGAGATCAACGCGCGGATCCGCAAGGAGCTCGACGAGCCCACCGACGAGTGGGGGATCCGCGTCGAGTCCGTCGAGGTTCGGGAGGTCAACCCCTCGAAGGACGTCCAGCAGGCGATGGAGCAGCAGACCTCCGCCGAGCGCCGTCGCCGCGCCATGATCCTCGAGGCGCAGGGTGAACGGCGCTCCGCCGTCGAGTCCGCCGAGGGTGAAAAGCAGTCGAACATCATCCGCGCACAGGGTGAAAAGCAGAGCCAGATCCTCGAGGCGCAGGGTGACGCCATCTCCACCGTCCTCCGCGCGAAGTCCGCCGAGTCGATGGGCGAGCGCGCCATCATCGACAAGGGAATGGAGACGCTGGAGCGCATCGGCCAGGGCGACTCCACGACGTTCGTGCTCCCGCAGGAACTCACGAGCCTCGTCGGCCGCTACGGCAAGCAGCTGACCGGCTCGGACGTGCAGGACTCCGAGGGGCTCGACTCGCTCGACTTCGACGCGGAGACTCGCGAGATGCTCGGACTCGACGACATCGAGGACATCCTCGGCGAGATCGACGAGGCCGCCCAGATGGATACGGAGGCGCTCGAACAGGAGGCGGCCGCGGTGAAGGAGGGGGACATCGGCGGCTCCATCAAACCCGCCGACGAGGTCGTCGCCGAGGCCGACGACGACGCGGGCTCGGACGGCGAGTCGGCCGCCCCCGAAACCGAGGCGGAACCCGAAACGGAGTAGCCGACGCCGCCGAGGCCGACTCAGCTTCGCCGGCTATCCGCTTGTTGCAGACTTGCTACCGGTCGTTCGCCGCCTTGTCATCGTCTGACACAACGACACCCTTTTGCCCACAACCTCGCTACGGTTCGGTGTGACACGCGAGGTCGACGCGGACAAGCGCGCCACCCTCCGGCGCTTCGCCGCCCTGGGGGCCGCGACGCCGCTGGCTGCCAGCGCTCGCGCGAGCGCGGCCGGCGGCGACGCCGACGAGTCGGCTCCCCGCGACGCGATCCGCGGCTACCTCGCGACGACGCCCGGCGCCCACTTCTCGAAGCTCCGGGACGACCTCTCGCTGGCGACCGGCGAGACCCAACACCACCTCAAGCGGCTGGAGTCGGACGGCACGGTCGTCTCACAGAAGGACGGCGACTACCGCCGGTACTTCCTCGCGGGGCGGTTTTCGGCGTTCGAGCGCCGCGCACTCGGCTATCTCCGACGCGAGACGCCGCGGGGAATGATCCTCGGGTTGCTTCAGGAACCCGAGGCCTCCGGCGCGGACTTAGCGCGCGCGCTCGACGTGTCGCGGCCGACGATCTCGACGTACGCGGGCGAGCTCGCGGACGCCGGGCTGCTTCGGACCGACGACGGCTACCGCGTCGCCCGTCCGGAAGCCGTCATCGCGCTCGTCGTCCGGTATGCCGACTCCTTCGGGGCCGGCGCGGTCGCCTTCGCCGACGACGCCGCGAGCTACATCAGCTACGACGGCTGACCGGCGCTGCGTGTGTCGTCGGGTGCGACGCTCATTTCGCCGCCAACGACAGTTACTCCGTCGCCAGCGACGCCAACACCTCGTCAGTCGTCGAAAGCGTCGCGAACTCCCCCAGATCACACAGCGCCTGTCGATGGTCCTCGTTACTCCCTCGGAGATCACGGTGGAGAGCGGCCGCCCGTCGCGGCGGGCCGACCGACCGGTTCGTGCCCGAGGTCGGGACCGGGCGATACTGGCTCTTTCGCGGTCGGATCGGCACGAGGGTCAGTGACCGCTCGTCCGACTCGCGTCGTGTTCGGCGGGCGAACGTCCATGTTCTGTCGGATACGGTCGCCTGACGACAGGTATTTCCATCACCGCTCCCTTATATACGCATCGGCGGTTTCACCGCCGTGACATCACCATCACACCCCATGGAGGGGACATCACATGGACGATTCAGCCAAATATCTCATCCACGCCAGAATCACGGCCGACGGCGTCGTCGAACGGAGCGACGTCGTCGGTGCCGTGTTCGGACAGACGGAGGGATTGCTCGGCGACGAGCTCGACCTCCGCGATCTCCAACAGTCATCGAAGATCGGCCGAATAGACGTACAGATCGACAGCGAGAACGGCCAGAGCTTCGGCGAGATCACCATCGCGTCGGGGCTCGACAAGGTCGAGACCTCCATCCTCGCGGCCAGCCTCGAGGCGATCACGCGCGTCGGCCCCTGCGAGGCGCGCGTCGAGGTGGCCGAGATCGAGGACATGCGCTCGGCCAAGCGCCGGGAGGTCGTCGAGCGCGCGAAGGAACTGCTCACCTCCTCGTTCGACGAGTCGGTCATGGACTCCACCGAGATCCTCTCGGAGGTCCGCGAGGCCAATCGCGTCGAGCGCATCGACGAGTATCGAGACCTCCCAGCGGGGCCCCGCGTCCACGACTCCGACGCCATCGTCGTCGTCGAGGGGCGCGCGGACGTGCTCACGCTGTTGAAGTACGGCATCAAGAACGGCGTCGCCGTCGAGGGGACGAACGTCCCGGACGCCGTCGCCGACCTCACGGCCGAGCGCACGGTCACCGCGTTCCTCGACGGCGACCGCGGCGGCGAGCTCATCCTGAAGGAGCTCGCGCAGGTGGGCGACGTTGACTACGCCGCGTTTGCTCCGGAGGGACGCTCGGTCGAGGACCTCTCGCGCCACGAGCTGATGGCCGCGCTGCGCGAGAAGGCGCCGTTCGAGTCGCTCGATCTCGACGCGGCCGCGGCCGACCGCGACGACGCAGACGCGACCGGCCCCGGCGTCGCCGCCACCGACGGCAGCGCCACGCCCGCGCCGGACGCCGACCCGTCCGCCGGAAGCGAGTCGCCGGCGACCGCGACGACTCCCGAGACCCCGAGCACTCCCGGCACCCCCGTCGACAGCGATGAACTCGGCGACGAACCCGACGCCGACGCAGCCGGCGACGTTGACGCTACCGCTGGCGATGTCGACAGCGACGACGGCGCTTCGACGGACGTGTCCGGGAACGGCTCCGACACCGTGGAGACGGATGCCACGGAGACGGACGCTGCGGACACGGAGGCCGCGGAGGAGGCCGAATCCGCCGCCGACGGCGACCGAGACCGCCCGCGATCGTTACAAGACCACGTCGTCGCAGTCGTCGCCGAGGGCTCGAACCGTGCGCGCCTGCTGGACGCCGACTGCGGCATCGTCGAGGAGGTGCCCGCGGCGGACGTGTTCGACGCCGTCTCCGGCGCCGACGGGTCGCCGGTCGCGCTCGTGCTCGACGGGGAGTTGACCCAGCGCGTGCTCGACGTGGCCGCCCAGCGCGGGATCGATCAGATCGTCTCGGAATCGGAGGGCGAATACGTGAAGCGACCCGCGAGCGTCCGCGTCGTGACCGCCGACCGACTGCTGTCAGCGTAGGGAACGACGCCCCGACGCGCTCGCTGCTCGCTCGCCGACTACTCGTTGGCGTCGTCCACTTCGACCAGCAGCGACCCGCCCGTCATCGCCTCCGGCTGTTCGACACCCACGAGCGCCAACAGGGTCGGCGCGATGTCGATCAGCGAGCCGCCCTCCCGGACCGTCATCCCTCCGTCGTCGCCGGCGGGTGTGACCGAGACGAACGGTACCGGCGCGAACGTGTGCGCGGTGTGGGGATCCTCAGGGGTCCCCATGTCGTCGGCGTTGCCGTGGTCGGCCGTGACCAGCAGGTGTCCGCCAGCGGTACGGACGGCATCGGCGAGTCGCCCGAGTTCACGGTCGACCGCCTCGACGGCCGCGACGGCCGCGTCGAAGTCGCCGGTATGACCGACCATGTCGGGGTTCGCGTAGTTGAGTACGAGCACGTCCGGATCCTCTCTCCCGATCAGATCGATCGCGGTATCGGTGAGCTCTCCGGCGCTCATTTCGGGCGTCTCGTCGTAGGTGGGCACGTCGGGGCTCGCGACGATCCGGCGCGACTCGCCGGCGAACTCCACCTCGCGGCCGCCGTTGAGGAAGTAGGTGACGTGGGCGTACTTCTCGGAC
This sequence comes from Halobaculum rarum, assembly GCF_040025155.1. Lineage (NCBI taxonomy): Archaea > Methanobacteriati > Methanobacteriota > Halobacteria > Halobacteriales > Haloferacaceae > Halobaculum > Halobaculum rarum. Next base: position 619,545 of record NZ_CP157275.1, read on the forward strand.
TCGGCCATCCGCAGTTGCGTCAGGCCGGCGTCCGACAACATCTCGCCGAGGGTGTCCTCGGGCTGGACCGGCGGGAACGCGGCCGGGAGGCCGAACTCCCTGTCGTACTCGGTCATCGTCACCAGTTCGATCGCGGGCGGGGTCGTCTCGATACCTTGCGCCTCCCAGTCCGCGGGACCGATGTCGGCGAGCATCCGGGTGAGCTGGCGGGCGCGGTCGGCGCGGAAGTTGAAGAAGACGACGCCGTCGCCGTCCTCGATCCCCGGCTCGCCGTCGATCACGGTCGCGTCGACGAACTCGTCGGTGACGCCGCGCTCGTAGCTTGCCTCGACAGCGTCGACGGCGGAGGCGGCGCTGTAACCGGCTTCCCGGTTCACGATCGCGTCGTACGCTCGCGCCGTGCGCTCCCAGTTGCGGTCGCGGTCCATCGCGTGGTAGCGCCCGCAGACGGTGGCGGCGTCGCCGGTGCCGCGGTCGGCGGCGTGCGCCTCCAACTCCGCGAGGAAGTCGCGGCCGGAGTTCGGCGCGGTGTCGCGGCCGTCGGTAAAGGCGTGGGTCACGGCCTCGATTCCGCGGTCGGCGGCGGCGTCGATCAGCGCGTGGAGGTGCGCCTGATCGCTGTGGACCCCGCCGTCGCTGACGAGCCCGAGGAAGTGGACGCGGCCGTCGGTCGCCTCGGCGTGGTCGAACGCCCGCTCGATGGCGGTGCCCTCGACGAACTCGCCGGCGTGGATCGCGTCGTTGATCCGGGTGTACTCCTGATAGACGGTGCGGCCGGCGCCGATGTTCATGTGGCCGACCTCGGAGTTGCCCATCTGGTCGTCCGGCAGGCCCACGTCGCGGCCCCAGGCGGTGAGCGTCCCGAACGCGCCCGCCTCGCGGAGCCGATCGAAGTTCGGGGTGTCGGCCGATTTCACTGCATCTCGTCTGTCGTGATCGCCGAGACCCCAGCCGTCGAGGATGACGAGCGCCGCTCTCATGGTCGTTGGGCGTAGGTTCTGCGGGCGGCCTGTTGACTGCGTCGGTTCCTGCGATCATCGGAGCGTGGTATCGTCGGAAACTCGGCCGGGATCGACTCGTCCCAGTTCCCGAAAGCCCCCGCGGCTGTGCGCGAAGGCGCGGACCGACAAGCACCGCAGGCGAGTGAACGAAGTGAACGAGCCGAGGAGCGCAGCGGCCGCACCGAGTTCACAGCCGTGGGGGCTTTCGCGGTCGATACCGCGGTCCCCGTGCTTGCAGTGGTCCCCTCAGCAGTGGCACCCGATCAAACGACACCGACCGATCCACACGATCGCCCGAAGGCAGATATACCCGGAGAGATAATCCGCCGCACGGCAATGATCCTCGTCCTCCCCGTCGACCTCGACGACGACCTCGGCCGCAAGACCGGCGTGCGCACGCCGGTCATCGGCCGAGATGCCGTCGAGGAGGCGGCGGTGCAGCTCGCCACCGCGGACCCGGAGGACTCCGACGTGAACGTCCTGTTTCAGGCGATCAACGCCTACGATGACCTCCGATCCGACCCCACCGTCGACGAGGAGGTCGCCGTCGCGGCCGTCACCGGCGTCAACGAGGGCGACGTGAAGGCGAACCGCGCCGTCGGCGAGGAGATCGACACCGTCCTCGCGGCGCTGTCGACCGGCGAGGAGGTCCGCGCCATCGTGATCACCGACGGCGCCCAGGACGAGTCGGTGCTCCCGGTGATCCGCTCGCGCGTCCCGCTGGACGGCGTCCGCCGCGTGGTCGTGCGACAGGCGCAGGACCTCGAGTCGATCTACTACACGATGAAGCAGGTGCTGTCGGACCCGGAGACCAGAGGGACGATCCTCATCCCCCTCGGTGTCCTGCTGCTCGTGTACCCCTTCTCCGTTATCGCCGGGATATTGGAGCTGCCCGGGGCGGTCGTGTTCGGTTCGATCTCCACGCTCTTGGGACTGTACTCGCTGTGGCGGGGACTCGGGCTGGAGGAGGCCGTCGACGGAGTCGCCGAGCGCGTCCGGACCAGCCTGTACGCCGGGCGCGTCACGATCGTTACCTACCTCGTCGCCGCGGCGCTGCTCGTCATCGGCGGGGTGCAGGGCCTCGATGCCTTGGAGGCCGCCGAGCCCGCCGGGGGAGCCGGGGCGGACGGCGTCTCGATCATCCAGCAGTTGGCGGTGTTCGTCCACGCGTCCGTCCAGTGGGCCGCGGCCGCCGGCATCACCTCCTCGTTGGGACAGGTGACCGACGAGTACCTCTCCGAGCAGTTCCGCTGGCGGTATCTGAACGCGCCGTTCTACGTCGTCGCGATCGCGATCGTGTTGTACGGGCTGTCGGGGTACTTCCTCCCGAGTCTCCCGTCCGCCGGGACGGCGCCGCTGTCGCTCACGAGGCTCGCGTTCGCGCTCACCGCCGGGACGCTGATCGGCGTCCTCTCGACGCTGACGTTCGCGGTCGCGGAGTCGTGGTTCCCGCAAGAGCCCGACGGCGACGGCGACCGCGAGGGCGAGACCGGCGCGATCTGACGACGGCGGGACTCGATATCGGCGCTATCCGGGCCGGTCCGGACGGACCGCGGTCGGATACGCGCCTTTTTTGAGGGCCGATTCGGTAGAAGGGGCTATGTCTGCGGCATCGGACTCGTACGATATCGTCGTCGTCGGCGCGGGCACGGCGGGAGCCTTCGCCGCCTCGACGGCCGCCAGCGAGGGGCTCGACGTCGTCATCCTCGAGCGAAAGCCCGAGGAGGAAGCCGGCCATATCGCCTGCGGCGACGCGATCAAGGGGAAGTCGACGTTCCCGGACGTCATCGACCTCGAGTATCTCCGCGAGGAGTCGTTCACCAACCAGAGCATCCAGCGTGCGGTGTTCGAGAACCCCAAGACCGGCGAGGAACTCGACGTCCCCTTCGGACAGGCGGGCGCGGTGATCGACCGCAAGCGCTACGGCGAAGTGATCCTCGAGGAGACCGAGCGCGCCGGCGCCGACATCCACTACGACACCGTCGTCCAGGACGTCCTGCAGGACGACGACGAGCGGGTGACGGGCGTGCGCGCCAAACGAAACGGCGACACCCTCACCTACGAGGCGGAGCTCACCGTGGACGCCGCCGGCGCGCTGTCCATCCTCCAGGACAAGGGCGACTTCGGCGACGCGAGCTTCGACACGAACGTCTCGTACTCGCAGTTCTGCTCGGCGTACCGCGAGGTCGTCGAGGTGCCCGAGCCCGTCGACTACGAGGACGCCATCGTGTTCAAGCCGACCGAGGAACTTGGCTATCTCTGGTACTTCCCGCGGACGGGAACCGAGATCAACGCCGGCCTCGGGTTCCAGATGACCGAGCCGCCGATGAAGCTCGTCGAGGTGCTCAAACGCGACATGAGCCGCCGCCCGGAGTTCGAGGGGGCGACCGTGAAGGACAAGCTCGGCGCCGCGCTTCCGACGCGCCGGCCGTACGACTCGGCGGTCGCGGACGGCTTCGTCGCCGTCGGCGACGCCGCGGGGCACGTCAACCCCACCACCGGCGGCGGCATTCCCGGCGCCGCGAAGTCGGCCCACTGGGCGGTCAAGCGCGCGATCGACGCCGTCGTCGAGGGCGACGTGACCGAGGAGCGGCTGTGGCGCTACAACCACGACGTGATGACCGACTTCGGGAAGCGCTTCGCCGCGATGGACGTGTACAACATCTGGGGGACGGCCCACGACGTCGACGAGCTCACCGACGTCATCACCGCGCTCCCGGCCCAGCAGCTGTTGAACGCGATGACGAAGGGGGAAACGTCGATGAGCTTGCGCCTGAAGCTGAAGACGGTGTTCGACACGTACGGCCACTGGGACACGCTGCGGGAGCTGTACAGGGTCCGCGGCATCGCCGGCGACCTGAAGGACCACTACGGCCGCTACCCGGAGCGACCGGGCGCGTTCGACGCCTGGCAGGAGCGTCGCGACTCGCTCATGGACGACCTGTACGCGGTCTCCGGCGCGGACCCGAAGTACTGACGCCGCGCAGGTTCTCCTCCCGCCGCTGTCCCGCTCTTGTTCCGCCGCTGTCTCGCCGTTATCTGTCGTCGCCGACGACTGTGGCCCGTTCACACGCGCGACAGCTCCGTACCGTATGGGTTTTAAGCGCCGACGCAGAAGCACGTAGCAAGAGGAGATCCCGCTATGGAGATGCCACGCCGGATGAACACGTACTGTCCGCACTGTAACGCCCACCACGAACACGAGGTCGAGAAGGTCCGAACCGGTCGCCAGACCGGCATGAAGTGGACCGACCGCCAGCAGGCCCGCGGCACGTCCGTCATCGGGAACTCCGGCAAGTTCTCGAAGGTGCCCGGCGGCGACAAGCCGACCAAGAAGACCCACCTCAAGTACCGCTGCGGCGACTGCGGCAAGGCCCACATGCGCGAGGGATGGCGCGCCGGTCGCCTCCGGTTCCAGGAGTAACGATGGCGGGAAGCTTCTTCCGCGTCACGTGCCCGGACTGCGAGAACGAGCAGGTCGTCTTCGGCAAGGCCTCCAGCGAGGTCAACTGCGCCGTCTGCGGGACGACGCTCGCGAGCCCCACCGGCGGGGACGCCGAATTCGCCGGCGAGGTCGTCGAGACCGTCGAAGCCCGTTAACGGCGTTCTCACCCCTCGCCGATCTCACCACTCACCGTTCTCACCGCTCCGGAGCGGCTGCTCCGTCGGTCAGGCGTTCGTCCGTCCGCGGGCGTGTCTCGGCCCCGTCGATTGACAAACGGTATTAGGCTCGGTCGGGTACACTCGCGTATGAAATTCACCGGCTGGCCCGAGCAGGGCGAACTCGTCGTGGGCGAGATCGACGAGATCGCGGACTTCGGCGTGTTCGTCGACCTCGACGAGTACGAGGACAAGCGCGGACTGTGTCACGTCTCGGAGGTCGCCTCCGGGTGGATCAAGAACATTCGCGACCACGTGAACGTCGGCGACCGCGTCGTCGCGAAGGTGCTCGACGTGGACACATCGAGCCAGCAGATCGACCTGTCGATCAAGGACGTCAACGACCACCAGCGCTCGGACAAGATCCAGGAGTGGAAAAACGAGCGCAAGGCCGACAACTGGATGGGCATCGCCTTCGGCGAGGACGTCGACGACGACACCTACACCGCCGTCGCCGAGGCGCTGTACGCCGAGTTCGAGTCGATGTACGACGGCTTCGAGGCCGCGGCGATCCACGGCGAGGAGGCGCTTGCGGACACCGACCTCACCGACGAGCAGGTCGCGGCCATCGCCGAGACCGCCCGCGAGAACGTCTCGGTGCCGTACGTGACCGTCACGGGCTACGTCGACCTGGAGTCGCCGGGCCACGACGGCGTCGACGACGTGCGCGGGGCGCTGGAGGCCGCCGAGGGCAACGGCGAGGTCCCCGAGGAGATCGAACTCGACGTGTCGTACGTCGGCTCCCCCGAGTACCGCATCCGCGTTCGCGCGCCCGACTACAAGACCGCCGAGACCGAGTTGGAGACGTCCGCCGAGCGCGCCCGCAAGAAGATCGAGGCGGCGGGCGGCACCGGTCGCTTCCACCGCGAGCGCGAGACCGAGGACGAGTAACCCCACGGCTCACGACACGTGAAATCCGACATCCGGGTGTGTTCGGCGTGGGAGACGGCCCACGACCGACCCGTCTACACCCTCGGCGGCGCCTGCCCCGAGTGCGGCGCCAACGCGGTCAACTCCGCGCCCGCGCCGTTCAACCCCGAGGACCCGTACGGGGAGTACCGACGGCGCGCGCGGGTACGGAGCCGCGACGGCGACGCCGACCGCGACGGCGACAGCAACGACGGATAACGGTACACGATTTTCCGCCGCGATAGCGATCCCAACCAGCCGCGGGCGTGCACACCGTACAGACAGGCACGGTGGCGCCCGTCCGAACCCCGGGTGGGACTGGAAGGGGCGGGGGCTTCCGCGGTCGTATCCACAGTCACCGTCTCCGAATCGACGGACACCTCGAGACCTGCGGATCCAATACCGGCTGATGGAACGGATCGAGCCGACGCGTCTTTACCTCCCCCGCCCGCCACCAACGAGCATGGACGACATCGACATCGAGGTCGTGAGCGATCCCGATCTCACCGACCCCGAGTTCATCGAGGGACTTCCGGGCGTCGGCCACGTGGGCAAGCTCGTCGCCGAACACCTCGTCGAGGAGTTCGACGGCGAGCTCGTCAGGCGCGTGTACACGACCGACTTCCCGCCGCAGGTGACCGTCGACGACGACGGCGTCGCCGAGCTGACGCACGCGGAGTTCCACCACGTCGACGCCGACGGTCAGGACCTCATCGTGCTGACCGGCGACCACCAGGCCGCCAGCAACAAGGGGCACTACACCCTGACGACGGCGTTTCTCGATATCGCCGAGGAGTTCGGCTGCGGGCGCGCGTTCGCGCTCGGCGGCGTTCCCACGGGCGAACTCATCGAGGACGACGAGTACGACGTGCTCGCCGCGCGTACCGACGACACCGACCGCGAGGAGTTGGAGGCCGCGGGCATCGAGTTCCGCGAGAACGAACCCGCCGGCGGCATCGTCGGCGTCTCCGGGCTGGTGCTCGGGCTGGGCGCCCGGCGCGGCCTCCCGGCGGCGTGCCTGATGGGCGAGACCTCCGGCTACCTCGTCGATCCCAAGAGCGCGCAGGCCGTGCTCGAAGTGCTCCAGAACCTCCTCGACATCGAGGTCGACTTCTCGGACCTGGAAGAGCGCGCCGAGGAGATGGAGGAGGTCGTCGGGAAGATCCAGGAGATGCAGGGCGGTGGCGGCGGGATGCCCAGCGAGGACGAACTGCGCTACATCGGCTGACTGCGCACGGGCCGACCGCGAACGAATTGGCCGCACACGAGTCGAACGCCGTCACGACGGCGGCGTGACGCACCCGCATACCGGCAGTCCGCGCGCCTGCCACAACGCCTTTTCGCGCGAGCCGCGTCCGATCGATCGATGACAGACCAGCAGTCGGTCGACCTCGACGACGTTCCGTCCGCAAACGGCATGCCCATGCTCGGACTCGGCACCTGGGAGAACACCGACCCCGAGGCGTGCCGCAACGCGGTCGCGACCGCCCTGGAGATGGGGTATCGCCACGTCGACACCGCACAGATCTACGGCAACGAGGCGGAGGTCGGCGACGGTATCGCTCGCGCCGATGTCGATCGCGAGGAGGTCTTCCTCGCGACCAAGGTGTGGATCGACAACCTCGCGCCCGAGGACGTGCGCCGAACGACCGAGGAGAGCCTCGACCGCCTCGGCGTCGACGCCGTCGACCTCATGTACGTTCACTGGCCGGCGCGCGAGTACGACGCCGAGGAGACGCTGAACGCGTTCAACGAGCTGTACGACGACGGCCTGATCGAGCGTATCGGGATCTCCAACTTCGAGCCCGAACAGGTCGCCGAGGCCGTCGAGATCAGCGACGCGCCGATCTTCGCCAACCAGGTGGAGCTACACCCGCTGCTCCAGCAGCCGGAGCTTCGCGAGGCGTGCGCCGAGCACGACGTGGAGGTCGTCGCGTACTCGCCGCTGGCGCGCGGGAACGTGTTCGACGTACCAGAGCTGACCGAGGTCGCCGAGAAGCACGGCGCCAGCGAGGCACAGGTGAGCCTCGCGTGGCTGCGCGAGAAGGGCGTCACCGCCATCCCCAAGGCGACGAGCGAGGCGCACATTCGCGACAACTGGGAGTCGCTCGGCGTGACGCTCGACGACGAGGACGTGGCAGCGATCGACGCGATCGGCCGCGAGGACCGCCGCGTCGACCCCGGATTCGCGCCCTGGAACTGAGGTCAGCGGCGAGGAACCCGCGGGCGGCTGCGCTCTCGATCGCGGACGGATCGCCCGACTGATACGAGAGGGGCGCGAGCGAAACCTTCAATCGGCGGCCGCCGGATCGCACGCTCGATGGAGCAACGTTCCACGGGGCTGTTGGGTGCCGTCCGGATCGACATCGCCAGGCTCCACGCCACGTGGATGGAGCTGGCGTTCCCCCGCCAGCTCGACCCCGGCAGGGTCGTCGGGAAGTGGACGCCCGAGACGACGCCGCAGACGATCACGTACTACCTCTGGGCGGCGATCGGTGCCCCGCTCGTCGCCATCGGCTATCCGCTGTTGCTGTTCGGCTTCGCCGCGCGCGTGTACGTGACCACGGTCGACTCGGCGGCCACGCGGCTGGGCGTCGTCGGCGTCGTACTCCTCTCGCTTATCGCGTGGGGAGCACTCACCGTCGCCGCCTGGGTTAGGGAGTTCTCGATCGGCGGCCTGCTCGCCGTCGGCGCCGCCGGCGTAGTCGCGACCGTCGCGGCCGCCGTCGCCGTCGGCGCCTCCCGCGTCGGCGGGCGGGGCACGAGCGTCCTGATCGCTTACCCCGCCGCAGTGACCGCGTTCCTGCTCCCGCCGGTCGTCGCGGCGCTGTACTCGCCCGCACTGGCGGACGTGGTCTTCCCGAACACCACGTCGCTTGCGGTGTGGCTTCTCGATGGGCCCCTCGCGGTCGGCGGCCTCAACGAGATCATCCGCGCGCGCTTCGATCTTCGCGGAACCGCCTACGTGCTCATGTGGGTCGGGATCTCCGTGCCGGTCGGCTGGCTGTTCGGGATACTCATCGCGCTCGCGGACGTGGTCCGACCCAAGCGCGATTCCGGAACGAGCGCACGGATCTGAGGCGACCGATCCCCTCGATTGGGGCCCGTCTCGGCAGTAGCTCTTACCGGCGGGTACTCCGTTGAACCCCCGGAAAGTAGCACGAAACAGACTGCTGCGTATAGAGAATCAATGCGGCTCTCGGTTACTGTTAATTTCGCACTGCTACTCGTCGGTTAGCTGTTCGGTAGGTCTACGCTGTTAACTGTTTTCTCTGCTCGGCCACAACGACACGTATGGAATACGATTTCGTGCGCTCGGTGATTCCACTCGCCCTGATCGTCGCCGTCGCAACAGTCGCACTCACGACCGTGATGACGTCCTCGACGGTCTTCATGATGGTCCTGCCCTCGATGATCGTCTTCTCGGTCATCGCGTTCTTCTTCGGGATCAAACACGGCGAGTACCGCGCGACCGGCCGGTAGGTCGGAACACGGCTGTCGGGTACGACGGCCGACAGGCTCCGGTCAGCGGCCGTCGCCGCGGTTCCCGCCGATGCTCGCGTCGCCGGTCGATCCCGACCCGGTCTCGTCGATGACCTCGTCGAGGGTTTCGTCGGAGACGCTGGCGGCGACCCGAACCCCGACGAGCGCGAGCGCGATGCCGCCGACGATGAACACCGCGAGCCGCTCGGTCGGCGACAGCGCGTACCCGAGGAGGACGAGTGGCTCCTTGCCCGCCTCCTGTTCGAGGAAGTAGCCCGCGAAGCCGCGAAACAGCAATCCGACCGCGAGCACGCCGAACGGGAGGTTCAGATACGGCGTCCGGACGCCCTCGTCGCGGATGAGCTCGTCGAGCAGCCGGCCGAACGACGCCGTCAGGGCCGCGAGTGCCAACCACGGCACCGCGGCGTACGTGAACTGGAGGCCGGCCACGAACTCCGCGCCCGCGACGGGCGACGCCGAGAGGAAGCCCAAGAAGACGCCGACGATCGAGAGCCCGAGTGCGGCGACGTACGTCACCACGGACACCTGCCCCGAGTACAGCGCCTCGCGAGCGTATTCGGGGGCCGACTCGATGGCCTCGTCCATCCCCATTCCGTAGTACAACAGCGTCGCACCGAGGAGCGTTGTCACCGCCGCAACCGCGATAGCCGGGGAGAAGTACACGAGCAACGCCGGGAGGATGAGCAGCCCGATCCCGATCGGGACGAGGACGGTCTCGCGGAGCTCCTCGTCGGCCATGAACTGCTTGAGGAGGTAGTACGTCGACTCCAGATCGCGCGCCTGCCGGACGACGACGCGGTCGACCGCGTCGACGGGAAGCCGCGACTCGACCATCGGGACCGCACGCTCGTCGGCGGCGGAGTCGATAACCACGATCGCGGAGTCGAACTCGTTCGTCGCGAGCACGTCGTCGAGTTGGCGCGCGAGCGCGCGGTCGGCGCGGACAGCGGAGTCCCCCGCGCCGGAGACGACCGCGACGACGACCTCCTCGCCCTCGTCGGAGAGGTCACGAGCGACCCGAAGCGACTCGAGTAACGAGTTGACGCCGGCGTCCTCGGGGTCCGCGAGGCCGAGGTCCGTCACGAGCGACCGGACCGCCTCCCAGCCCACGACGGGGGTGTCGACGCCGGCCTTCCGGCCGACGTCGTTCGAACGGTCCACACACAGGACCAGCGTCGTCACGTGCGTGGGGATGTCCCCCCGGGTGAAAAAGGCCACCATGGCGAACGTTCACGATCGGCGGGAGAGGCGCCGTACTGCTGGAACCGGTGTACCGGGTTACCGTCGGAAGCGCACGTCGCGCGCGCCGTTCCCACTCCCGTCCCCGGCGACGGCATCGGTGACACCGGCACCGAGGGCGTACGCCGTCGCGGTGGCGCCGCCGCGGAGGCGACCCATGAGGCCCGTACCGGGCGTGAACTCCTCGACGACGGCCTCGCCTCCGGTCAACTCCTCGATCCGGTCGAGCACGGCCTCGCGGTCGCCGAGGCCGTCGACGAGGTCCCGTTCGTGGGCCTCCGTCCCGAGGAACACCCGCGCTTCCGTCTCGCGGACCGCCTCCTCGTCCATATCGCGGCCCTCCGCGACCTGTTCGACGAACTGGTCGTAGTAGTCGTCGACGATGCCCTGGAGGTAGGCCCGTTCGTCCGGCGAGATCTCCTTCAGCGGGAGCCCGGCGTCCTTGTACTCGCCGGCGGTGAACTGCTCGTAGCTGACGCCGAGGCGGTCGGCCAGCTCGTGGACGTTCGGCCGCGACCCGATGACGCCGATCGATCCGACGATGCTCCCCTCGCGCGCCCACAGCTCGTCACAGCCGATCGCGATCGCGTAGCCGCCGCTGGCGCAGGTGTCGGTCGCGTAGCCGACGGTCGGTCCGTCGAAGCGCTCGGCGGCCAGCCGGATGTCCTCGCTGGGGACGATCTGCCCGCCCGGCGTGTTGAGCTTCACCAACAACGCCTCGGCGTTCGGGTCCTCGTCCGCGCGCTCGATCTGTTCGACGACCTCGTCGGCGCCGGGGGATCCGGGAGACGGCGGGAATCCACTCGCGTCGCCGTCGCGGGTGATCGGTCCCTCGACGGCGACCTCCGCGACGGTGTAGTCCGCGAACCGCGAGGCCAGCGTCGCGCCGGCGATCTTGAGCGCGACCGCGACGGCGAGGATCGTGAGCACGACGCCGATCAGTTCGGCGAGGTCTCCGGGAAGGATCACGAACAGGACGTACCCGACGATCGCCGCGAGTACGCCGGCGGCGACGAGAACCGCCACGCTGGCGACTGACCGCTTCGTGGACGATGTCATAGCTCCGCTTCGACCGGCACGGGAATAAGATCCGGTGACTCGTCGACGGCAGTGGCTACCGAGTATGGAGAAAACCGTAGATGCCTCAAACTGCGATACGGACCGTCGGAGCGTCGAATCCCGCGCTCAGAGAAGTCCAGTCTTCTGGAGCTTCATCAGGTCCTCGGTGTCGAGGGTTTCGCCTTCCTTGAACTTCTGGTAGATCTCCTCGGCCTCCTCGCGCTCCTCTTCCATCTTGGCCTCGCGCTCCTCCTTCTTCTCCTCCTCCTCCTCCTTGTCCAGCTCGCGCAGGCGCTTCTGGACGCGAACGAAGTCCTCGTGGTGCTGGTCGGCCGACTCCTGTGCCTCCACGAACAGCTCGTGCATGGCGTCCGCCTCGTCGCGGATCTCGTCGGCCTCGCGGTAGGCCTCGATCATCTGGTTGTGGTGCTCCTGGGCCTCGTCGGCCAGCTCGGTCACCTTCTGGTGGTGCGTCGACGCCTCCGAGCGGACCTCCTCGGCCTCCTCGATGAGCTCCTCCAGCTCGCCGCTCTGGTCGACCTTACCCTTCTTCTCGGCGAGCTTCTCGCGCTTGTTCTCGATCTTCTCGATGAGTTCGCGCTCCTCGTCGGTGCCGAGGACTTCGGTCTGCTGTTTGAACTCGAGGTCTTCGATCTCCTCTTTGAGCTCCTCGATGGACTTACCCGAGCCGAGTTCGAGGTCCTGTTTCATTTCCTCGACCTCGTCGAACAGCTCGTTCGCCTCGGCGTTGAGTTCGTTGCGCGACTCCTTGTGCTCCTGTACCTGTTCGTTGAGCTCGTCCCGCGATTCGCGGTGTTCCTGCGCCTCGTCGACCTTCTCGCGAGTCTTCGCGTTCAGGTCGTCGCGCTTGGACGCGCGCTCGGACGCCATCTGATTGAGCTCGTTACGTCGGTCACGGAGCTGACCGGCCTTCTTGATCAGTTGACCCTTCGAATCGTTCTCCAACTCCTCCTCGGAGAGGGAGACGTTTCGTGATTCATCTAACTGATCGAGACCGTATTCTTCGAGAACTTCCTCTTTCGTTACCATGGTTCGTTACCTCGACACCATACTGCTTCGGACTGAGCGGACGCTCCGCAGCTTCCTGCGTCCGTCTGGGGGTGAAAACACCGTGTCATTCAGCGATCGATGCCACCACGCCCGAAGGCGTTCTGGTACCTGTACATATACGGTTTCCGTATATAACTCCTTCGCTGTTTTCGTGCCGAAAACGCGTGATACGGACCCTCACACGGCCGGAAACGTGTGATCCGCTCACACAGCGATACTCGTTCGACCGATCCGGCAGTGACTGACCGGGTAGGTGCCGACTCGGCGGTAATCGAACAGGCGGTGACGGATCCGGCACCGAACGAGTGATCCAGTCAGATCTCGCGATACGAACCCAGTCGAGTGCCGTCGAGGAGGTACGCCTCCCCGTCGGCGAGTCCGCCGGGGAGAAACGGCGCGAGAAAGCCCTGCCCCTCGACGTTCACCCACGTGCCGCCGGAGCGGTCGTTGAACGCCGGGAACACCACCAGCTCCGGGTCACGCCACTCGACGCCCGCGGCCGCGAGGTCCACTTCGGCGTCGAACGCCTCCCGCGCGAGCGGCCCACGCAGCCACGCCTTCTCCGCGCGCGCGCCGCCGACAGCGTCCTCCAACCTGACGGCGACGTGCTCGTGCCCCATACAGATTACATCGGCCCCGAGCACCTCGGGCGCCGGCCACGTGTGTCCATGGAGCACGCCCACGTCGCCGAGGCGGGCGCCGCCGGCCGCGGTCACGTCGATGCGGTCGCCGAACGCTGCTTCGATCCCCGTGTCGTGGTTGCCGAGCGCGAGCGTCACGGGGACGCCGACCGCCGACAGCAGCGCCTCCAGCTCCTCGGTTTCGGCGTCGCCGGCCCCGCCGATCCGGTGGCTCAGGTCGCCGAGGACGACGAGTCGGTCGGCGCCGGTGCGCGCGAGCAGATCGAGCAGTCGCTCGCGTCGCTCGTCGCCGGCGCTGTCGAGTTCGACGCCGCGCTCGTAGCGGAGGCTCGCCTCGATGCCGGCGTGGTAGTCCGCGACGAGCAGCCCGGTCTCGTCGCCGAGGTCGGCGACGGCGGCGGGCGCGTCCGGCACCGGCTCGACGAGCGGGTGCGACCGGCGATCCGGTGCCTCGTCGCGGTCCGCGCCGCCGGCCATCAGATGGGCTTGAGCGTTCCGTCGCCCGGCTCGTAGCACTTCCCGCTCATCAGCGCCTCCTGGATGGCGTCCTCGGCGTCGCCCGGGCCGATCCCGTGGCGATCGACCGCGGCCGCGACGACCGACTCGCGGTCCACACCGTCGCCGTCGTCGAGGTCGCTCATGACCGCGACCACGGCGTCCTCGAGGTCGACGTCCGGGTCAGCGGCGTCGTCGGTGCCGTCGGACTCGGCGTCGGCATCGGCGACGCTGTCGGCGTCCCCCGCGTTCGTGTCCGGATCCACGCGTTCGTCCGGCTCCGGACGTTCGCCTGTCTCGGCGGGAGCGGCGTCGGTATCGGCGTCGGGATCCGGAGCCTCGATCTCGGATTCACCCGCGTCGGGGACCTCGCTCCCGGTTGAGAACTCGACGCCGTGTTCCTCCTCGACCTCGCGGCGCTCCTCCTCGGAGAGCGCGTCCTCGAAGTCCTCGGGGTCGACGTCCGTCTCCGCTGCGTCCTCGCCCGCGTCGTCCTCGCCCGCGTCGAACTCGCCGAGGTCGTCCGTCTCGTCGAGCGCGCCCCCGTCGTCGGTCGCGTCCTGCTCGCCGCCGGCGTCGAACTCCCCGAGGCCGTCGTCCGCGTCGTCGAAGTCGCCGAGATCGTCGCCGTCGGCGGATTCCACGGATTCCGGCTCCGCGTCAGCATCGGGATCGGTCTCCGCGACCGCGGCGTCGCCGTCGATGTCGCCGACCGCCTCCGCCGGTTCGGTGGCGCCGCCGTCGTCGGTCGCGTCCGTCAGCGACTCGCTCGATCCGGCCGCCGCAGTGTCGGCCGCGGCCGGGTCGTCGGTACCGTCCTCGTCCTTCTCGGCGGACTCGACGGGTTCGGACTCGGCGCCAGCCCCGGAGTCGGCCTCCGCGATGTCGACGTCGTCGGTGTCGCCCGCGTCCGCCGCCTCGGCCGTTGCCGGCTCGGGCGCGCTCGCACCTTCGAAGTCGTAGGGAACGTCGGGAAGCGGGCCGAGGTCGGCGCCGCCGCGGTCGCCGGGGTCGGCCGCGAGCGGGCGGACCTCCTCGCGCTCGTCGGCGACAACTTCGAGCGCGTCGACCGCGAGCGTCCGGGCAGCCTCCAGGTATCCGGTCCCCGTGTCGTAGTGGTCGATCGCGAGCGGGATCCCGGCGGCCAGCGCCGTCGGGACGCCCGCGTCCTCGAGACGGGCGCGGAGCCGGTCGCCGCGCTCGTCCATCGCGAGCGCCTCCGCGAACACCGCGACCCGACGGAGCGTCGCCTCCGCCGCGGAGACGACCCAGCGGTCGCGGGTGTCGGCGTCGACGGTCGCAAAGCTCTCCGGGCGCACGGAGGTGTACACCAGATCGGAGTCCTCCGGCTGGAACGTCCGGGCCTTCCCGGTGAGCGCGACGAACGCCGGCGGCGTCGTCCGGTCGAGGAACGCCGCCTCGTCGGGCTGATACTGGCCGGCGTAGGTGACGAACGCGCCCGTCGGGTCGACGACACGACCGCGCAGCGTCTGCTCGTTCACGGATTCGACCTCCGTGAGCACACCCACGGCGAACAGGCGGTTGACGCGCAGGCCCGTGGGGGTGACGACGTAGTTGGGCGCGCGCTCCTCGTCGCTCTCGGAGTGGTCGAGGTCGGCGTCGTCGAACTCGGCGGCGAAGACCCGGTGGGCGACCTCGCGGTTCCCCGGTCCCGGGTCGCTCCCGTCGTCCCCGCCGTCGCTGGAGCTCATGCCCCCACCTCCGAGAGGAGGTCGACCGCACGCGCGGCCGGGTCGTCGTCGTTCGGTTCGAACTCCGTCGCGTCGAGGTTCGCGCCGTACTCGTCCACCGAGAGGTGGCCGCGCACGCGGTACTCCCGGCCGACCAGCGTCTCGGCGATGTCGTCGGAGACCACCTCGCGGCTCATCGCGTCGCGGGCGGCCTCCAGCGCCTCCTCGAGGGTACCGCCGTAGATCTCTTCCGTGAGGTCGCGGTCGAGGATGGCGGTGACGGTCGCGGTGCCGTCGTCGAGGATCGCCTTGATCCGGAGGTCGTCCTCGGGGTCCACCTGCCCGTGGCTGCGGCACTGGCCGTTCTGGACGAGCCGGCCGCACTCGGGACAGCGCTCGATGAGCCCGGAGCCGTCGCGGACCTCCAGCACGTTGCCGAGCACCTCCACGTCGTACATCCCGCCGGAGGTGACGGCCTCGCCGATGCTGACGCGGGGAGCCGCGTCGCTCACCTCGACGCTCGCGGGCGACACCTCGGTGAACTCGGTGAGGTTCACCGACGGGACGCCGCGGAACTCCCGGACGTACACGTCCTGCATTCGGAGTTCGGCGCCCTCGGTGACCTCCGGACGGGCCTGCCAGTCGGTGAACGGGAGCCGGGCGGTCTCGTCGCCGATGACCCCGGAGTGGATCGTCGTCTCGCCGTCGCGACCGTCGATGGTGCGCTGTTCGAGTTCGAGCACCTTCGCCTCGACCGTGCGGCCGCGGTCGCCGGCCGAGAGGTCGACGAGGTCGCGGTCGCCGCCCACCTCGTACGGGACGTCGAGCGTCTCCCCTTCCATCGCGACCGACGAGGACTCTCCGAGGTTGAGTTCGGGCTCGCCCTCCCACTCGCGGACGCTCGCGTTGCCGATCGTGACGGTGTCGCCCGGATCGAAGCCGAAGTCCTGCCAGGCGGTGTAGCTGATCGTCCCGGTCTCGTCCGCGAGTTCGCCCTCTCGGATGACCGTGTCGTCGCCCTGGTACCGGATCGAACGTCTCCCGACAGTCAGCACACGCGCGGTGACGGTGACGTTGCCCGATTCGGGGCTCACGTCGGCGATGTCGACCGCCGACGGCGAGGCGTCGCCGCCGCCCCCGCCGCCGTACTTGCGGCGGACCGACTGCTTCGCCTCGTCGATGGGGACGCTGTACTCCAAGAGATTCTCCAAGTCGCGCTTGACCTCCTCTTTGTCTTCGCCGAGAGCGGAGGCGAGCTCCTCGGCGTGTGTGTCGATATCCATGTGTTCCGTCCCAGTGTACCTCCCGACTCCTGTTAAACTCTCCGCGCGCTCGCGTGCTGAATGGGGGTTCCCCTGGGGTACTCCAATCGCGTGTTCAGTACGAACATCGGTGTGTGAGGGCACGGGTCCTGCGTGAACACGGATCGTGCTCGTGGGAACCACAGCGATGATTAAGCTGTCACGGCGCGTCTATGTGGACAGATACCACGCGCTCGGAGGTAGCTCATGACCGATACCACCACACCCACCACAACCACGTCCCGCACTCCCCGAACACGCCGCTTCCTCGGCGGCCTCGTCGTCGCGCTGGGGCTCGTGCTCCTCATCGACACCACCGGTCTCGTCGCAGTCGACGGCTTCGAGGTGTTCCTCGCCGGAGCGCTCGTCGTCTACGGCGTCTACCGGCTGGTCACTGAACGGGCGGCCCACTTGTTCTGGCCGGGCACCTTCGTGCTCGTCGGAAGCGGGTGGCTGCTCGTCGAGTTCGGTGTCCTCACGGGCGCGCAGGCTGAGCAGTTCTGGCCCGTACTGGTCGTCCTGTTGGGCGTGTCGCTGCTGCGCGGACGCCGCCACGGCGGGCTCGTCGGCGCCGACGGTGCGGTGATCGACGCCATAGACGCGAGCGGCGAGGGCGGCGTCCGGGCCGTCTTCTCGGACGCTCGCCTCGACCTGCGCGGCCTCGACGTCCCGTCGCCCACCGCCGTCGAGGCAGTCGCGATCTTCGGCGACGCGGAGGTCGTCGTCCCCGAGGGCCGCGTCGTCACCGTCGAGGCGACGAGCGTCTTCGGGGAGATCCGCGACGTGCGGCGCGACCACCCGGAGGGAAAACCGGATCTGCTGATCGACGGGGTCGCGATATTCGGCGACGTGCGGATCAGCGACTGATCGCGGCCGCCTCGGTGGCGGCGACCCGTCCTCTGTCGGCTTTCTGAGGCCCGTCCTCGACCGGGCTCCTGTGGGCCGCCTTTACCGTCCTCCTCACTCTTCGTCCGCGTCCAATTGTTCTTGCCACTCCTGCACCCTCGCCATCAGTTCGACCGGCGGCGTCTCGTTCACGTTCGTCTCGCGCAGCGCCGCGAGCACGTCCTCGATCGCCGGGTCGATCCCGGCCTCCGTGGGTTCGGCGGCGGCGGCCGGTTCGGTTGCGGGTTCGGCGGCGTCGTCCGGAACCTCCCCGCCCGCCTCCGCCGTCGCGACGGCGGGTCCGTTGCCCGCGGGGGTGTCCGGTCGCTTCCCGTTCGATCCACCGACGTTCGCCGCGAACTCGCCCGCCGAGAGATCGAAAACGGCCTGCTTCGTCTCCGCCCCGTCGACGCTGTCGCCGCCGCCACCGCCTTTCGCCTCGATCGCCTTCTCCTCGCGCAGGCGGTCGAGCACCTCGTCGGCGCGGCTCACGACAGGGTCCGGGACGCCCGCCAAGTCGGCGACGTGGACGCCGTAGCTGCGGTCGGTCGGTCCCTCGCGCACGCGCCGGAGGAAGGTCACGTCGCCGTCGCGCTCCTCGGCCGCGACGTGGACGTTCGCGACCCGCGGGAGGTGCTCGGCGAGCGCGGTCAACTCGTGGTAGTGAGTCGCGAACAGCGTCTTCGCGCGTACCTCGTTGTGGAGGTACTCCGTGGCCGCCCACGCGATGGAGATGCCGTCGTACGTCGCCGTTCCCCGCCCCACCTCGTCGAGGATGACCAGCGAGTCCTCGGTGGCGGAGTGGAGGATGTTCGACAGCTCCTGCATCTCGACCATGAACGTCGAGCGCCCCTGCGCGAGTTCGTCGAGCGCGCCCACACGGGTGTAGACGCCGTCGACGAGCGGAAGCGTCGCGGCGTCGGCGGGGACGAAGCTCCCGGTCTGTGCGAGCAGCGAGATCAACGCGCACTGGCGCATGTACGTCGACTTCCCGCTCATGTTCGGCCCGGTGACGATGAGGAAGCCGCGCTCGCGGTCCATGTGTAGGTCGTTCGGGACGAAGTCGGTCGTCTGTTCGACCACCGGATGCCGCCCGGCCACGATCTGAAGCTCGTCGCCGTCGGTGAACTCCGGGCGCGTCCAGTCGTTCGTCGCGGCGTGATGCCCCAGTGCGGCGAGCACGTCCAACTCCGCGAGCGCGCGGCCCACGTCCTGCAGCAGTTCGGCCTCCGCAGCCACCCGGTCGCGGACTTCCTCGAAGATCCGGCGTTCGAGTTCCTCGCGGCGCTCCTCCATGCGGAGGACGGTGCGCTCGCGCTCCTCCAGCTCCTCGGTGACGAACCGCTTGGAGTTCTTCAGCGTCTTGATCTCGCGGTAGTGGTCGGGTACCTGCCCGGCGACGGACTTGCCGACCTGAATGTAGTAGCCGTCCGTCTTGTTGCGGTCGACCGACACGTGCGAGAGCCCGTGCTGGCGCTTCTCGCGCTCGGCGAGGGTGTCCAGCCACTCGACGGCCTCCTCGTACTCCGCCACTAACTCGTCCAGCTCCTCGTCGTAGCCGCGGGCGATGACGCCGCCGTCGCCGCCGATGCTCCCCGGCGGCTCCTCGGCGATAGCCTCGGCGAGTTCGTCGTGGAGGTCGCGGGCCGCGCCCTGGTCGGGCCGGGCGAGCACGTCCGGCACCGGCGAGTCGGCGAGGGCGGTGCCGTCGATGGCGGCGGCCAGTTCCGGGAGCCGTTCCAGCGCCGAACGGACGGCGACCAGATCGCGCGGCCCCGCGGAGCCGCTCGTCGCACGGGCCGCGAGCCGTTCGAGATCCGCCGTTCCGTCGAGCGTGTCGAGCAGCCGGTCCCTGGCGAGGGCGGCGCTCGCGAACGCCTCGACTGCTTTCCCCCGACGTTCCAGCTCCGCGCGGTCGCGCTGGGGCCGCGTGAGCCACTCCCGGAGCAGACGGGTGCCGGCCGCCGTCTCGGTGTGGTCGAGCGTGTCGAGCAGCGTCCCGGTCGACTCGCCCTGCATCGTCTCGACGAGTTCGAGGTTGCGCTGCGTCGTCGCGTCGAGCGCGACGCGGCCGCCCGCGTCCAGCCCGCCCAGCCTGGTCATCGACGCGAGGACGCCCGCGCCCGTCTCGTCGACGTAGTGGAGGACGGCGCCGGCGGCCGCGACCGCGGGGTCGGCGTCGAGTCCGACCGCCGCCAGCGCCTGCCCCCCGAACTGCTCGCCGAGGCGGTGGCGTGCGCGGCCGGGGGCGAACGCCTCCGCCTCGTGAAGGGTGAGGCGGGCGTCGGTCGACTCCCGGAGGTCGGCGAGCCGGGCGTCGTCCTCGCGAACGCCCGGCCCGGGGAGGAGTTCGACCGGGGCGAACCGGTGGAGTTCCGCGCGCACGTCGTCCAGCTCCGTGAACGCCGCGGCGTGGAACCGCCCCGTGGTCACCTCCGCGAACGCGACGCCCCAAGAGTCGTGGCCGTCGTCGCCGTCGTCGTGTTCGACGGCCGCGAGATAGCGCGCCTCGGCGCCGTCGGGGTCGACGACGGTACCCGGGGAGACGACGCGCTCGATCTCGCGGGCGTGGCCGTCGTCGGTCTCGTACTGCTCGGCGACGGCGACGCGGTAGCCGCGCTCGACGAGCGCCTTCAGGTACGGCGTCAGCTCCGACAGCGGGACGCCCGCCATCGGGTACGAGGAGCCGTGGCTCGACTTCTGGGAGACTTTGAGATCCAGCTCGTCGGCCACGAGCTCGGCGTCGTCCGCAAAGAACTCGTAGAAGTCGCCGCACTGCATCGCGAGCACGTCCGCGTCCGTGGACTCCTTCAGCGAGAGGAACTCGCCCACGATGCCGCCGGCGTCGGTCGTCATTGTCTGGTAGGAGGTGGTGCCGTGTCCGGGTAAAACGCTACGGGTCCGGTCCGACTAGTACGGTCCGGTCCGACCGGAGTACGAAGCCGCCGCGGCCCGGGGCGACGCCCCTACCCGACGCCCGCGGAGAAGCGGCGACGGTCCGTACTGCGTTGCGGCGGGCGCTTCTACGTTTCGCCTCCGGACACGGGTCGTTACCGCCGGCTCCGATCGCTCACACCCCGGGGATACCGAGCGCGGAGAAGCCGCCGAGGCCGATCATCGCCAGCAGCGACAACACGATCGAGGCCGCGAGCCACCCGATCAGCGCGATCCCGGCCGCGGTGATCCAGCCGCCCTTGTAGCGCCACTTGATCACCGCGAGGTACGCCAGATACGTGAGGACGGTTCCGAGCAGCGGCAGCCACCCGAACAGTACCGAGACGACGAGCCACGCCAGCGCGCCGATGACTGCAGTCCAGACGGCGTGCTCGTAGCTCCGGGCGTCTGACAGCAACAGCGCCCCGGCGTAGATACCGATCCCCCCCACCAGCGCACTGACGACGAACACGATGACCGAGTCGATGACTGCGACCATACCTCGCTTCCTTCGGCCACCGTGGAAAGTGTAGTGAAGTTTCCGGGCCGGCAGGCGCTACGGGTTCGACTCCTCGCGGTCGCCCGCGGCGTCGGCCGCGTCCCGTGACTCGGGGTCACTCCAGTCGAGCCGCGTCGTACACCACGGGCAGAAGTCGAGGTCGGCGTCGAGGTCCTTCCCGCAGTTGGGACACGCCGGCGCCTCGGCGGCGTCCGTCGGTTCGCGCCCCGGTGTT
The DNA here is from genome assembly GCF_040025155.1 of Halobaculum rarum. NCBI lineage: Archaea > Methanobacteriati > Methanobacteriota > Halobacteria > Halobacteriales > Haloferacaceae > Halobaculum > Halobaculum rarum. The sequence goes on from NZ_CP157275.1 coordinate 640,669, forward strand.
CCGGCGCCGCTTCCCCCGACGCCGGCTCGGGACGCGCCGCCCGACTCGGCCGTCCCCTCGACGTCGTCCGCGACGACAGCAGCCTCCGAGGGCCGCGCATCCGTATTCTCACGAGTCGCGCGCGCCAACAGGTACGCGTCGACCGCGCTGGCGGCGACGACGAGCACCGGCGGCAGCGCCTCGACCGGGTTCGCTATCGGAGCACCCGTGTTGAGCGCCTCGATGACGTCCGGCGGGACTAACAGCAGGACCGCCGCGAACGTCGCCGCGAACCACGCGAACCCGCGGAGCCATCGCCGGAGGTACGCGTGGCCCAGCCCGGTGACTGCGAGCGCGAGCAGGACCGCGAGCCACGGCCGCTTGCGACCCGTCGGGCCGCCGAGACGGGGGAGGTTCATACCAGGAATCGGGGGACGCACCCGTGAAAAACCCGCCGGTGGGCGCCCGAACTCACTGTCGGGGGCGACTCCGCCGAGAACCACGACCCTCCGGGAGCGACGAACACAAACCCGTGGCTGGCCTTGGTCGCTCCATGAGCACAGATGACGCCGCGCCGGCCGACGACGCGACCGACCGACGACCGGTCACGGTCTACTCCGATTTCGTCTGTCCGTTCTGCTACCTCGGACGGGCGTCGCTGCGGCAGTACCGCGACGACCGCGCCGAGCGCGACCTTCCCGAGGTCGACGTGGAGTGGCAGTTCTTCGACCTCCGCGGGCACAAACGCGCTCCCGACGGCGAGATCCGCGACGACGTCGACGACGGGAAGGACGAGGACTACTACGACCAAGTGCGCGAGAACGTCGTGCGCCTGCGCGAGGAGTACGACGCCGACGAGATGCTCGAGTTCGACGAGGTCCACGACGCGGACTCGTGGGACGCACAGCAGGCCGCGCTGTACGTGAAGGGATCGTACGACCTCGACACGTTCCGTGCGTTCTACGACGCCGTTCTCGAGGCCCACTGGGAGGACGGCCGCGAGATCGACGACCTCGACACGCTCGCCGAGTTGGCCGAGTCGGTCGGCGTCGACGGCGAGGAGATCCGCGACGCCGTCGACGACGGGACGCTGGCCGAGGAACTGGAGGCGCAGTTCGAGGCGGCCCGCGAGCGTGGCGTCACGGGCGTGCCGACGTTCGTCGCCGACGGCAACGCCGCCCGCGGGGCGGTGCCGCCGGCGCACCTCCGGCGGCTGCTGGAAGGGAACTGACGGCGCGAGCGCAAACGCAGTTGCGGTCGATCGGCTCACGGCCGCGATCTGCGGCGGTGGACCACAACCCTATTTGTGTTCGTCCCCGTCTACCGACCGTGAGCGATGACGGTACGGACGGCGGCGCCGACCTCGGCGTCCTCCGACACAAGCGCGACGCGACGCGGTATCGGATCCTCGTCGAGATCGCCGAGCGCCAGCCCGCGGTGAGCCAGCGCGAGATCGCCGACGCCATCGGGATCACCGCGCAGGCGGTCTCCGAACACCTCGGCGATCTGGCGGACGGCGGCTTCGTCGACCGCGAGGGCCGCGGCCGTTACCGGGTCACTAAGGAGGGCGTCGACTGGCTCATCTCCCGCACCGACGAACTCAGCGAGTACCTCGATCACGTCACCAGCGACGTGCTCGGTGCCGTGGAAGTCGAGACCGCCCTCGCCGACGGCCCCGTCGAGGAGGGCGACCGCGTGGGGCTGTCGATGCGTGACGGCGTCCTCCACGCCCGCAGCGTCGCGGAGGGAGACGGAGACGACGACGCGGGAGACGCCGTCCCCGATTCTGAAGGAACCGACCACACCGACGGCGCCACCGCGGTCGCGGTCACGGCAGCCGACACCGGGCAGGACGTCGGTGTCGCGGAGTTCGACGGCGTCGTCGACTACGAGTTGGGCGCCGTCACGGCCGTCGTCGTCCCGGCGGTCCGCGACGGCGGAAGCCGCACGGTCGACCCGTCTCGCCTGCGCGAGTTCGCGGCCGACGCCGACCTCGTCGTCGCCGCCGGGACGGAAGCGGCTGCCGCCGTCAGACGGCTCGATCGGGAGCCGGACGTGCGCTTCGGCACGGTCGACGCCGTCCGCGAGGCGGCCATGCGCGGGCTCGACGTGCTGCTCGTCGTCGTCGCCGGCCAGCTCTCCGCGCACGCCGACGGCCTTCGCGAGACCGCCGTCTCCTACGAGGTCGTCGACGCGTCCCGCGAGCGGTGAGCGGTTGTTTTCAGTTCTGATTCTCAGAGGCGTACGTTGAAGTAGCGAGTCCGGGAGGTCGATGTATGCGCACCGAGACTGTCGTCCGGGTTCGGCTGGGCCTCGCCACTGCGGCCGTGTTCGCGGTGACGGCGCTGGCCGCGCTCGGGCTGGCCAGCATCGCGCTGTGAGCCACGTGCCCGCCATCGACGTGATCGGCTACTGCTGGGGCAGTTCCTCGCCCTGCGGAACGCCCTGCGCCGCCACCGTCTCGCCGGTCATGTAGCTCGCCGCGTCGCTCGCGAGGAACCGAGCGATATCCGCGATCTCCTCGCTCGTGCCGATCCGGCGATCTACCTCGGCGCGGTCGACTTCGTCGGCGGACACGCCCATCTGTTGTTCGACGCCCGGTGTCGCCACGAACCCCGGAGCGATGCAGTTGATCCGCACGCCGCGCGTTGCCCACTCGAGCGCGAGCGTCTCGGTGAGGTTGATCACGCCCGCCTTCGCGGCGCCGTAGTGGCTCATGTACTGCGCGGCCCGTTGCCCGGCGACGCTCGCGAGGTTGACGACCGCGCCGCCGCCGTCGGCGAGGTGGTCGCCCGCCGCCTGCGTGCAGTGGAAGGTGCCGTGGAGGTTGATGTCGACGATGGTCTCCCAGCCGTTCGCGGAGATGTCCTCGAACGGCGCCATGAAGGAGGCCCCCGCGTTGTTCACGAGCACGTCAAGCCCGCCGAACTCCTCGACGGTCGCCTCGACGAGCGCGTCGACGGCGTCGCGGTCGGTCACGTCACACTCGACGGCGAGACAGCGGCCGTGGTCTGCCTCCGACTCCGCGGCCTCGTTGATCCCCTCGGCGACGGGGTCGACGTTCCCCTGCTCGCGCGAGCAGACGACCACGTCGGCGCCGTCGGCCGCGAACTCCTCGGCGATCGCCCGGCCGATGCCGCTGGAGGCGCCGGTGATCACCGCGGTGGAGTCGGCGAGCGAGAAGCGGTCGGCGAGGTGGGACGCGGCGTCGCTCACGCCGTCCACCCCGTGATCTGCGTCGGATTCGCGGGCGTCCGTGTGGCGTGCGTCGTCGAGCCGTCCCGAAGCTGTGAGTCGATCATCGGCGGTGGCTCGGGTGGCCGCTTACATGAATCCCGGGGGCGGTGGGGACCGCGACCCGGACAGGGTGCTTACAGCACCTGATCGGAGATGATGTTCTTCTGGATCTCGGAGGTGCCCTCGTAGATCTTCGTGATGCGCGCGTCACGGTAGAAGCGCTCGGCCGGATGGTCCGTGACGAAGCCGGCGCCTCCGTGGACCTGGATCCCCTCGTCGGCGACCTCGACGGCGCGCTCGGAGGCGAACAGCTTCGCCATCGACGCGAACTTCGCGGCCAGCTGGTCGTTGCCGCCCTCGTCGACGACCGACGCCGCGCGGTAGGTGAGCGACCGGGCCGCCTCGACGTTCGTCGCCATCTCGGCGATCTTGTGGGAGATCGCCTGGTACTCCTTGATCTTCTGGCCGCCCTGTTCGCGCTCCTCGGCGTACTCGATCGCCGCGTCGAGCGCGCCCTGCGCGGCGCCGACCGCCTGCGCCGCGACCGAGGTTCGCCCGCCCGCGAAGAAGGCCATCAGCTGGTAGAACCCCTGGTCGACCGCGCCGATCACGTTGTCCTCGGGGACGCGCACGTCGTCGAGGCGGATCTCCGCGAGGTCGGACGCGCGGATGCCGAGCTTGTTGTCGATCTTCGTCGGCTCGAACCCCTCGCGGTCGGCCTCCACGAGGAACGCGGTGATGCCCCGGTGGCGCTCGCCGGGCGAGGTCTTCGCCATCACGACCGCCACGTCGGCGATCGTCCCGTTGGTGATCCACATCTTGTCGCCGTTGAGCACCCACTCGCCGGCGTCCTCGTCGAGTTCCGCGCGGGTCTCGATACCCGCCACGTCGGAGCCGTGGGCGGGCTCGGAGATGCACGAACAGGTCGCGGCGTCGCCGGCGGCGACCTTCGGGAGCCACTCCGCTTTCATCCACTCGTCGCCGAACTCCTGGATCATCGTGGTGCCGAAGCCGCGCGAGCCGATGGCCGAGCCGATCCCGGGGTCGGCCCGCCACAGTTCCTCGGTGACGACGACCGAGGTCAGCAGATCCATCCCCGCGCCGCCGTACTCCTCGGGGATCGTCGGCGCCACGAGGTCGTACTGTGCCGCCTCCTCGACGAGGTCGTCCGGATACTCGCGCGTCTCGTCGTGCTCGCGCGCGACGGGCCGGATCTCGTTCTCGCCGAACTCCCGGACCACGTCGCGGATCGCCTCCTGCTCGCTCGAAAGCTGGAACGACATGGCGGGGGGTTCGGTTCCACTGGCAAATAGCCACCGCCGGTTCTCACCGCCGGGCCGTCGCCCCCGAATCAGTTCGTCAAGAACTCCCGCAGGTGGTCGCGATACGCCTCGGTCCGATCGTGGGTGACCCAGTGGAAGGCGTCGTCGAGGCCAACGACCCGCGCGTCGCCGGCGACGGCGTCGGCGAGTCGTTCGGCGTTGTCGATCGGCTGGAGCACGTCGTCACCGCCCCACAGACACAGCGTCTCGGCGGTGATCGCGCCGTAGTCGATGCCGGTCGTGTGGTTGGTGTTCGTCGCGACGGCCGCCCGCGCCAGCGCGGTCCGACCGCCCTCGCGAGCCCACGGCGCCCGCATCCCCGCGACGAACGCCGGGTCGGCCTCGCCGTGGGCGCCCTCGGCGAACAGGAACGACATCTTCTCCTCGAACTCCTCGTCGTCCCAGCCCTCGACGACGCCGGGGACGCCGAGCGAGTTGATGAACTCGACCGGCCACGAGTCGAAGCAGGCGGCGTTCGACACCACCAGCTTCCGCACCTCCTCGGAGCGCGCGGCGGCGTAGCGGAGCGCGACCCCCCCGCCGATGTCGTGGGCGACGAGGTCCACCTCGTCGTAGCCCGCCTCGGCGATCAGCTCGGAGAGCACCCCCGTCTGCGCGCGTATCGATCGGTCGAAGTCGTCGCTTCGCTGGGAGTTGCCGTAGCCGACGAGGTCGGGCGCGATCACGTGTCGGTCCTCCGCGATCGCGGGAGCGATCCCCCGCCACAGGAACGACCACGTCGGGATGCCGTGGAGGAAGATCGTCGGCGGGCCGTCGTTGTCGCGCCCGGCCTCGTAGTACGCCACGTCGAGTTCGCGCCCGTCGACGACCGCCGTCGTCTCCGACTGGGCGGCCGTCCACGCCTCGTGATCCGCGTCGAGTGCTACCATAGCAGTCCCGTCGCCCGCGGGGGACAAAAATCGGGGCGTCGGTCCACAGCCGTCGGCACAGCGGTTCCCGTGCGGCGGCGGGCCGCCGTCGCGTGTCTACTCGTTCGGCTCGCGGTATCGGGTGACGTTCGCCAGCTCCGACTCGTCCACGTCGGCGAAGGCGTCGCGGGCGATGACGCGCCGGTGGACCTCGTCGGCGCCGTCGATGATCCGGAACTGCCGGACCGACTCGTAGAAGTCCCCGATCGGGAGGTCCTTCCCGATCCCGTTGCCCCCACACAGCTGGAGCGCGGTGTCGACGATCTCCTGGACGGTGTTGGCGGCGAACGTCTTGCTCATCGCCACCTGCACGCGCGCCTCCTCGCCGCGGTCGATCCGGTCGGCGGCGTCGCGCACCATCGTCCGCACGGCGTGGAGTTCTGTCTCGGCGTCGGCCACGTCGTGGCGGACGGCCTGCTTGTCGGCGATCGGCCCGCCGAACGCCTCCCGCTCGCTCGTGTACGCCTTCGCCACGTCGAGCGCACGCTCGGCCATCCCGGCGAACCGCATGCAGTGGGTGAGCCGCGCGGGCCCGAGCCGCTGTTGGGCGTGGGCGAACCCCTCGTTGAGAGTTCCGAGCAGGTTCCCCTCGGGGACGCGAACACCGTCGTACTCGATCTCCGCGTGGCCGACGCCGGTCACCTCGCCGCCGACGTGGGGGATGTCGCGGACGACGTTCACGCCCGGCGCGTCGGCGGGGACGAGAAACAGCGACGTGCCCTCGTAGGGGTGTGCGTCGGGGTCGGTGCGGGCCATCACGATGAGCACGTCCGCCTCGGTGCCGCCGGTGGTCCACCACTTGTGGCCGTCGATGACCCACTCGTCGCCCTCCTTCTCCGCGCTCGTGCGGATCATCTTCGGGTCGGAGCCGCCGCCCTGCATCGGCTCGGTCATCGAGAACCCCGAGGAGATCTCGCCGGCGACGAGCGGGCGGAGCCACCGCTCCTGCTGCTCGTCGGTGCCCAGCAGCTCCAGCGTGTGCATGTTGCCCTCGTCGGGCGCGTCGACGCGGCAGGCCGCCGCGCCCAGCAGCGACCGCCCCGCCTGCTCGAACATGGGGAGCACGTCGCGGAAGGCCATTCCCATGCCGCCGAACTCCTCGCCGATCTGCGGGCAGAACACGTCGTACTCGTGAGCCGCCTCCCGGAGGTTCGCGAGCTGCTCGTCGCTCACGGGGCCGTCCCCGAGCACCTCCCGCTCGACCGGGATGACCTCCTCGTCGACGAACTCGCGCGTCCGCTCGGCGAGCGCGTCCGCCGCCTCGCTGTCGTCGTACTCCATACCGAGAAGACCGGCCGCCGGGGCAAAACAGTACCCCCCGAACGGTCGCTCAAACCGCACGGCTGGAACGCAGTCGGTCGGTCGCCGATCCCCGGCGTTTTTCGTTCGGGGTGTGCAACCGACCCGCATGTCAGACGACTCCGAGGCGTACTTCCGGCGCCTCGTCGACCCGCCCGCGCTGCGCGAGCGCCTGTCCGCCGAGTTGGGGCCGGTCGACGAGTTCGACGTGCGCCGCCATCCGGAGGGCCACTCCAACGAGACGCTGTTCGTCACCTACGGCGACCGCGAACTCGTGATTCGGCGGCCGCCGCCGGGTGCGACCGCCGAGACGGCCCACGACGTGCTCCGGGAGTACCGCGTGATGGACGCGCTACAGGACACCGCCGTGCCGCTGCCGGAGACGGTGCTCGCGTGCGACGATCACGACGTCCTCGGGTCGGACTTCTACGTGATGGGGCGGACCGCGGGCGACGTGCTCCGCGACGACGAGCCCGAGCGCTTCGCCGCGCCCGAGCACCGCCGCCGCGTCGGCGAGGAGCTCGTCGACACCCTCGCGGCGATCCACGCCGTCGACCCCGAGGCGGTCGGCCTCGGCGACTTCGGCCGCCCCGCCGGGTTCACCGAGCGCCAAGTGAATCGGTGGGCGAAGCAGTTCCAGTGGGCGTTCGAGGTGACCGCCGAGGACCGCGAGGTGCCCGAGATCGCGGCGGTGACCGAGTGGCTGCGTGACAACTGCCCCGCCGACCACGAGCACGCGCTCGTCCACGGCGACTACAAGCTCGACAACGTCATGTTCGCGCCGGGGACGCCCCCGGAGCTGGTCGCCGTCTTCGACTGGGAGCTGTCGGCGCTGGGCGACCCGCTCACGGATCTGGGCTGGATGCTCTCCTTCTGGCGCGACCCGGGCGACCCCGCGCCGGCGACGCCCGAGCTGACCTCGACGTTCATGGAGCGCGAGGGATACCCGAGCCGGCGCGATCTCGTCGCGCGCTACGAAGACGCGACCGGGATCGAGTACGAGCACGACCGCTTCTACCGGACGCTCGCGGTGTACAAGCTCGCCGCGCTGGGGGAGATGTTCTACCGGCGGTATCTGGAGGGCAACAGCGACGACCCGCTGTACCCGACGATGGAGACGCGGGTGCCGGCGCTCGCCGAGCGCTGTCTGCGGATCATCGACGGCGAGGAGCCGCTATGACATCCTCCCCGGCGTGAACAGTAGATGAGAATTATGCAGCACCCCCGAGCTAAACTGCCGGTATACCGACTAAGACGGGTCTTGCACTACCGACCGCTGTATAAATCTCATCTACTGTGAACGGCGGGACTCTCTCCTTGAATCAGGTAGCCCGACACCGCGACGCCGCCCGCTCCGGCTCGCCCGACGATCCGGCCGTGCCGAGATGGCACGCCGCTGCCACGCGAACTAAGTTCGCTCCCGTCAATTACACACGTATGAGCATCCGATCGAAGCTCGCCTCGACCGCGAAGTACGTCGCGCTCGGCGCGGGAGCCAGCGTCGCAGCGACGCGCGTGCTACGCGCGCAGGCGGGCGAACTCGAACCGCCGCTCGACGGCCGCCAGCGTAGCTACCGCTGGCGCGGGATGGACATCTCCTATACGGAGGCCGGCGACGAGGACGACGAGACGCTCGTCCTCCTCCACGGGATCAACGCCGCCGGCTCCGCGGGCGAGTGGCGCGAAGTGTTCGCCGACCTCTCGGCGGAGTACCACGTCGTCGCCCCCGATCTCCCCGGGTTCGGTCGATCGGATCGGCCGCCGCTGCGCTACTCGGCGGCACTGTACGAGGACTTCGTCCGCGACTTCCTCGCGGAGCGCGACGAGCCGCGCGTCGTCGCGTCGTCGCTGACGGCGGCGTACGTCGTCGGCGTCGCCGATGGCCTCGGTCTCGCCGAGCTCACGCTCGTGTGCCCGACCGCGATCGCCGGCCCCGAGCCGCCGAAGACTGCCGTCCGCGAGCTGATCCGGGCGCCGATCGTCGGCGACGCGGTCTTCGGGCTGCTGGCGTCGAAGCCCTCCATCGCCTACTTCAACGCCGACCACGGCTACTGGGACCCCGAGAAGGCCGGCGAGGAGTGGCAGGCCTACGAGTGGCGCACGACCCATCAGAGGAACGCCCGCTTCGCCCCCGCGTCGTTCGTCTCCGGCTTCCTGAACAGCGACGTGGACCTCGCGAGCGCGCTCGCGGCCCTCGACACCCCGACGACGATCGTGTGGGGCCGCGAGGCCGACCTCCCGCCGCTGTCGGCGGGGCGCGAGTTGGCCGATGCGGCCGGCTGCGAGCTGGTCGTGTTCGACGACGCGATGCTGCTCCCGCACGTGGAGTTCGGCAGCCAGTTCGTCGGGGTGGTCTCCGGCGAGCGTCCCGACGAGACGGTGACCATCGAGCAGGAGGAGTCCGACTGACGGGCTACATCGGTAATCGGACCCGCTGGAGGGTCATCCCCGCAGCCACGTCGGAACGTCGTCGATCTCCTGTGGGGAGTTGTGATACAGCTGTTCGAGACACTCCGTGATGAACTGGACGATGTCCCTGCCCGCCTCCGGCGAGAGCGTGATGATCGTCCCCACGTTCTCCCCCTGTGTGAAGTGAAACAGGATCGCCTCGTCGTATATCGAGACCGTACAGTGGTCGTTGCCCAGATCGAACGGACGATCTGGCTCCTGTTCCCGGCTCTTCTGGCGGTAGTACGCGACGAACTCGTCCATCCCCCCGCCGGTGTAGGCGGCGTCCACGTCGTCGCGAAGATACAGCGTCTCGTAGTCGGTGGCGGTGTAGTGAAGCGCCGTGCGCAAGTACTCGCCCGCCTCCGTGTGAAGGAACTGTACTAGTTCGTTCGGTGTGGCCCCAACCATACCGGACACTCCAGAGGGCGGGAGCTTGATTGTGTTCATCAAGGCTATCCGAGACGGATAATTCATGTCCGATCCCCGTCATAATCCTCGGACGAGAGCGGGACCGAAGCCGGGCCCCGTGGCGGCGTATCCCTTACGTCGGACGGAACACGATCAGGCGGTTCCCGGTGGCGTCGTTGCGCTCCACGTCGGGACGCACGACGGTTCCGATCTCGACCTCCTCGGCCGACAGATCGCGGACGATACCGGTGAGACGGACCGACCCGAACTCGACGACCGCGGTGACGTACGGCGGGTCCTCGCCGAAGCCGGAGGGCGCGACGTGGACCTCCGAGAACGTCGCGACCTCCCCCGTTTCCGGGAGCGGCTCCTCGGCGAGGTCGGTGCTCCCGCACTCGGGACACACGCGCCGCGGCGGGAGGCTGCCGTGCCCGTTCGCACACTCGATGAAGTACCCCCCGTCCGCGAGGGCGTCCGCCCACTCGTCGTATCCCGTGTTCGCGGGCGGATCGGGGTCCGATTCGCTCATTCGGCCACCTCCAGCACGTGGACGACGGCGCTGGCGACCGTCCCGCCGGCGTTGTGGGTGAGCCCGACCGTCGCGTCGGGGACGGCGTCGCTGTTCGGGTGATCGCCCCGGAGCAGGCGCGTCATCTCGGCGATCTGTGAGCCGCCGGTCGCGCCGACCGGGTGGCCCTTCGCCTTCAGGCCCCCCGAGAGGTTCACCGGGAGGTCGCCGTCGCGGGTGGTGTCGCCGCGGCGCGCGGCGCCGATCCCCTCGCCGGGGTCGAAGAAGTCCAGCGCCTCGAGCGCCATCACCTCCGCGATGGTGAAGCAGTCGTGCACCTCCGCGACGTCGACCTCGTCGCTGGCGACGCCGGCGTCGCCGTACGCCTCCGCGGCGGCGTCGGCGGCCGCGGGCGTGCGGGCCATGTCGGTGCGGTCCTGAAGCGCCGCGCGGTCGCCGCCCTGTCCGCTGCCGGTGATCGCGACCGGCGCGTCCAGGTCGTGCTCCTCGGCGTACTCCTCGGAGACGAGCACGAGCGCGCTCGCGCCGTCGGTGATCGGGCAGGCGTCGAACAGGTGGAGGGGGGACGCCACCGGCGGCGAGTCCATCGCCTGTTCGACGGTGATCTCGCGCTGGTACTGCGCGTACTCGTTGTTCACGGCGTTGGCGTGGTTCTTCGCCGCGACGTGGGCCAGATCCTCGCGGCCGCCGCCGTACTCGTCGAAGTAGGCGCGAGCCATCAGCGCGTACGCCCCGGGGAAGGTGACGCCCGCGCGCACCTCGAACAGTTCGTCGGCTGCGACCGCCAGCGACTCGGTCACCTCCGCCGTCGAGAGGTTCGTCATGCGCTCCATCCCGCCGGCGAGCATCACGTCGTTCTCGCCCGAGCGAACCGCGCGGACGGCCTCGCGGACGGCGACGCCCGCCGACGCGCACGCCTCCTCGTAGCGCGTGCCGGCACAGCGCAGGCCCGCGGCCTCGGTCACGATCGGCGCCTGGTGGCCCTGCCGCTCCGCGAGCGCGCCCATGAAGTTGCCGTAGTTGAGATGCTCCACGTCGTCGCCGGCGACGCCGGCGTCGTCGAGCGCCGCGAGCGCCGCCTCCGCGAACAGGTCCCGGCCGGTCCGCCCGGCGTGCTCGCCGAACGGCGTCAGCCCGACCCCCGCGACTCGTACTCCAGTCATGTGCGTGGATGCTCGCCCGCGGGCCAAAGACCTGCCGGAGTTTCGCGTCGCCGCCGTCGCTGTGCGGCAGTTTCACTCGAATCCGCGTTGTCGTTTTCGGCGGGAAGCGAGCGTCGCGGGCGACGTCGCCATGGCCACGGCTCACGGGCGTGAGAACGGTGAGAACGGAACGCCCCGACCGCGGGGTGTCCGCGTTACCGGACGAGCAGGTCCTCGCCCTTCTCCACGACGACGCGGAACGGCGGGGACATCTTGTTGTACGCGCGACGGAACGCCTCCTTCACGGCGTCGGCCTGGTCGACGTCGACGTACGCGGTGAAGACGATCTCGCCGGCGTTCATGCGCGCGGCGGTGCCCACGGGCTTGCCGAAGGCCTGACGCATCCCGTCGGAGACACGGTCCGCACCCGCGCCGGTCGCCTGCTTGTTCTCGCGCAGGATCTGGTGCGGGAACTTGCGCAGAACCATCTTGTAGTTCCCCTCGCCGAGTTCACGGATGAGGTGACGGTTTGCCGACAGACGCGCCGACTCCAGCGAGCCGTGACGGATCTGGACGTCCTCCTCGGTGACCAGCGAGATATGGACAGGGTAGTCCTCGGGGTCCTTGGTCAGGTCGCCCATGTTGTGCTGTGCGATCTTCGAGCCCGGAATACCGGTGACGTAGTCCCGCCGCGTGTACGACGGCTTGTCGATCTTCCGGTACATGGAGGCCGGCTTGTCGGACATGGTTACTTGTCCGAGACGACGGCGGTGGCGTGGTTAAACCCTACGTTTCGCCCGCCCGCCGTGCGGCCGGCCCGCACGGGCGGTCGAACCGGTCCGATGACGGGTCAGTTCGGGATCCGGAGGCAGTCCACGGGCTACGTGTCGTCACCGGCATCGCCGCCGCCGTCGGGAGGATCCGCGGCGACGTGTTCGAGCCCCTCGTCGGCGAGGAGGTCGCGTGCGCGGTCGGTGATCGACGGCGCGAGCAGAACTCCGCGGACCTCGGTTCCGTCGGGCTCCTCGCGTTCGATGGCGTTGACGTACCGCGCGAGTTGGCCCGCGGCGGCGGGACCGACCCGCCGCCGCTTCAGCTCGACGACGACCGGGCGTCCCGCGGCGTCGCGGCCGAACACGTCGATCGGGCCCGCGTCGGACTCGCGCTCGGTCGCCAGCGGCTCGAAGCCCGCCTCGACGAGTTCCGGGTCGGCGATCACGCGCTCCTTGAGGTCTGCCTCGCTACCGACCACCTCGACCGACCGGCCCCCGGTGACGCCGTAGGCGGTGAGCTGATCCACCGCGGAGAACCACACGTCGAGCGTCTCGTCGGGTGACGTGCGCACGCTCCGCACGCGCAGGCGCCCGTCCCGCACCGCCGCTCTGTGTTCGCTCCCCGGCGGCTGCCAGTTCACGGGGGTGCGCCCCTCGTCGGTGTGCACCAGCGCCGAGCCGTCCGGCTTGAGCACGAGCAGCCGCGCACCCGGCCCCAACGAGGAGGCGGCGCGGCCGTCGTACTCGACCGTACAGGTGCCGAACAGCGTGACCAGATCGCCGCGGTCGAACGCCGACTCCAGCTCCCACAGCGCCTCCCGGTGTGCCGGCTCGTGGAGCGTCGTCGCCGTCACGCCAACCACCACCGTCCCGTGTTCACGTCCGGAGATTCGACGCGGGCGAAAATAAACGACGCGCTGGGGTCGCCGGGTTCGCCGCCGGCGTCGTTGGTGTCACTCCCGCCGGCGCCGCCGCTGGCGGACGACCACGGCTCCGTCGCGTTCGGACGGACCGAACGGGACGGCGGTCGCTCGCTGTCGGGTGAAAAACGGTGAAAACTGCGGTACGGTCTCTCGACCGACTCGTCGGAACCTTACAGGCGCTGCAGGTTCTTCGCGCGGGGGCCCTTCTCGGCCTCCTCGATGTCGAACTCGACTTCCTGCCCTTCCTCAAGGTCAGGACCGCCAACGTCCTCCATGTGGAAGAACACGTCCTCGTCCGCGTCCTCAGTCTCGATGAATCCGTAGCCGCCGGTGTCGTTGAAGAAGTCGACCTTCCCAGTTGCCATACACGGTATGAACGGCGGGCAACAGTTAACCCTTCCGAGTCACCGGTGCGCGTGTGAAGGACCCACTCGCGGCGGTAGATTCGTGCTCGTACGGGACCCGAACCGGCCGTTTGTCGTGATCGGAGGGGCGTCGATGCCGCTGTCAGTCGACGATGACGTCTTCCTCGAGGACGACACGCTCGGCGGCGTCCATCTCCGCGAAGGTCTCGGCGTCGGCGGTGACCTCGCGGCCGTGTTCGGAATCGAACGCCGCCGCCATGGTCTCGCCGTCCGGGAAGTACAGCTCCGCGAGCGCGTCGTACGACGCCGACTCCGGATCCGACGGGAACGAGACGGTGTACCGCTCCAACCCCGAGAGATCCGCTGCAAGCGGCGCGTGCTCCTCTCGGTAGTACTCCTGGAACTCCTCGAACGAACGGTCCGCGTTCCGGCTGAGCGTGATCGCGAGCTTCGTCATAGTTCGATTCGGCTTCACCGAGCGGGGGCATAAGATCCGCGGAGAGACGACTGATCCCGCCGACTAGTCCGAGACTATCGGACGCCACGAGGGGAGTTCCTGCCGAGCGGCAGCGGAACCGGGCCGAAGTCGGTTCCGTTGCTGTCGAGCGGCAGCGGAACCGGTCCACGGCGATTAACGTGCCGTATACTAAAGTCGGATCCCCGAGTAGCGCCGACACATTGAGTCCCCGCGTCCGTCGTTCGTCTCCCGACAGCGCCGCACCGTCAGCAAGCGACCCGACCCGATCGAACCGTCGGGAGTCGAACCAGCGGGCCGCTTCCGGACCTGCCACCCTGACGCTGAGCATGGAGATCGAGCTCGGGTGGGGAGTTCACGATCTCCCGGATCACGACCACCTGTCGCCTGACGGCTCCGAGGAGCGGCGCTACCTCAGCAAGCTCCTCGAGAAAGCGGACGACTGTGGTGTTCCCATCTCCTTCAACATCGTCGGTCACCTCCTGCTCGAAGAGTGCGACGGGTCCCACGCCGGTCCGTACGATGACGGGTGGTTTGACGCTGACCCCGGCACCGACGTGGCGACCGACCCGCTGTTCTACGCGCCCGACATGGCCCGCGAGATCAGCGCCGCCGAAGTCGACCACGAGTTGTGCACCCACACCTTCTCGCATGTCCTGTGTGGAACCGAACCGCGCGAACTGGTGGAACACGAACTCGAGACATCGATCGCGCTCCACGAGCGCCTGGGGGAACCGGTTCGGTCTCTCGTCCCGCCGCGGCACTCGCGACCGCCGAACGACCTCCTCCGCGACCACGGGATCCGAGTCGCGCGGTACGCGATCCCGACCGACGACGGGGGTCGGGTGAGTCGCTTCCGAGAACTCACCGTCGGGCCCCACCCACTCTGGGACACCGCCGTGGTCGACGGCGTCGTCGAAACGTACTGTACGACGTACCCGTCGCTGACGGCGTCGTCGTTGCCGTCGGGCCAGACGCCCGCGCCGCGACTGTTTCGCGCGTTCCCGCTGGAGGTCAGAAAGCGCGTCCACCAGTACTATCTCCGACGAAGCACCGAGCGCGCTATCGCCACCGGCGGGTCGCTCCACCTCTGGTGTCACCTCTACGATCTGAGCAACGAACACCAGTGGGCGGTGGTGTCCGAGTATCTCGAGTACCTCGGGTCGCTGCCGAGTGACACCCTCGAGATCCGGCCGATGAACGCGCTCGCGGAACCGGCCGAGACCGCCGCGCGGGTCCCCTGAGGCTCGCGCTCCTCGCTCCGGGAGACACGCCGGTACGCCGGTATTACGTGCTGTCTTCGGAATCAGCCCGCGCGTACCACCACGCCCACGCGATCAGAAGCCCCTGCAGTGGAAGTCGAATCCACAACGCCGCGTCGTAGAGCCGCTCGGCGCGCTCGGGGAGCGGGTTCCCGCCCACGTCGCGGACGGCCATATTGACGTTCGCGGGGAACACGGCGAGCAGTAGCAGGACCAAGCCCTTCGCGGAGTGTCGGCGCGTCCGCGGGAACAGTACCCCGATACCGAGCGCGATCTCCGCCAGACCGGAGAGGTAGACGAGCGCCCGCGGAGCGGGCAGTTCTCGGGGAACGATCCGTTCGAACGGCTTCGGTACGAGGAGGTGCAGTACGCCGGCGGCGACGTAGAGAAGACTCATCAGGTACAGGAGCGGGCGTTTGAAACGAGCGAGTCCGGGTTCGGATGCGTCGGTCATTCGGATCGACGCTCGGGCACCAGTCCAATAGCGTTGGCCCTCGACACCGGCTGAGTTGCTGTGTGGAAGTCGCTACGCTCGCTCACGTCGTCGGCCGGAGGAAATGCCGCCTCCCCGATTTGAACGGGGGACAGCTCGATCTTCAGTCGAGTGCTCTCCCAATCTGAGCTAAGGCGGCGCATCTCAACGAACCCCGGCGGTATGAAAAAGCGTTTCGAATCGCCGCGCGGGCCGGCGGTCACAACACCTGACGGCGCTCCTTGAACGTGATCGTCACGTCGTCGGACTCGACGGTCGTGAGGATCGTGATCCACCCGTCCGCCTGCTGGACCTGATACCCCTCCGAGTACGAGAGCTCCACTCGACTCGTCTCCGTGGTCGAGGCCCCTGCCTCGAGGGTACCCACGTCGCGTTTCTCCTCCCACACCTTGTCGCCGGAGTCGGTGGTGTCGCCGGCAAAGATCCGCGTGTAGACGCTGATCCCCGTCGCCGTCTCGTTTCGGTTGTTATCGAGCCGAACGGTCACGTCCCGGCAGGTCTGCCCGCACTCCTCGATCGCTTCCACGACGAACGTGTACGGCGGCACCGAGTCTCCGCCGTCCGATCCGTCTGCTGTCGTGGCCTCGGTTCCGCCCCCGCTATCGCCGCCGGATGATCCGTCCCCGGACGCTCCCCCGGCGTCGCCGTATACGGTCCCGGTCGACTCCGGCGTTTCGGTCACAGCGTCGGACGAGCCGCCGATGTCCCCGAGCGGACCGATCCCGGCGATGAACGCCGCTACGCCGCCGACGGCGATGGCGAGAACGACGATGCCGACGACCGCAACCGCCTTCAAGTTCATCGTGGCTTCCCCCCGCGAGTGCGTTCGTACATCGACAGAACGTCTCGTCGCGATCAACAAAAGGAGGTGTGTCCATTTGCCCACCTCAACCCGGAGTACCCAGGATTTTGCGGCAGTAGTCCGATCGCGGGTCGAACGAGCGTTCCGAAGGGCGAGAACCGGCTACCCGAGGACGATGGGGGCCGCGAGGACCCCCGCCTTCACGAGCAGCGACTGGATTCCGAGCAGTAGCGTCCCCCCGATGGCGACCGGAATCACGATCCGGATCCACCACAGCCAGACCGTCGAAAAGCCGTTCCCGAACGAGCTTCCGAGGTTCAGCTCCGCGGCCAGCTGGTCGTCAGCAACCCAGCCGACGAACAAGGAAATGAACAGCACCGAAAGCGGCAGCAAGAGGTTGAACACGACGTCGTTGTACCAGCCGAGGACCCCGGTGTCGAGCGCGGTCGGTATGCCGACGAGCGCGACGAGCACGCCGAGGCCCACGGCCGTCGGGACCCGGTCGTATCCGGTTCGATCGGCAACGAACGACGTGGAAACCTCGAGGAGACTGATCGAACTGGAGAGCGCGGCCAGCAAGAGTACGATGAAGAAGCCGAGACCGATGGCCCGGCCACCGGGGATCTGGCTGAACGCCCCGGCGAGAGCGGTGAAGGCGGTGCCCGCACCACCGGACTCGGGGATCGACCCTTCGATGGCGAACAGCACCGGGAAGACGACGAAGCCCGCAAGAAGCGCGACAAGCGTGTTCACCACGACGATCGCCGACCCGTCGGCCGGGAGACTGTCGTCGCGTCCGAGATACGACGAGTAGGCGATCATCGCGCCGAACCCGAGCGAGAGGGTGAAGAACGCCTGGCCGACGGCCGGGGGAACGATCCCCGCGAGGTCGCCCGTGATCACGCCGACGTCCGGCGAAAGGTAGTACGCGTATCCCTCGCCCGCGCCGTCGAGGGTGCTCACCCAAACGGCGAGTCCCCCCATGAGGACGAAGATCGCGGGCACCATCAGCTTCGTCGCGCGCTCGATGCCGTCGGTGACGCCGAGCGCGACGATCGCGACCGTCAGCGCCATGAACACCGCGTGGGCGGCGACCGCGATCGGACCCGCGGAAACGGTACCGAAGTAGGCGCCCGCGTCGCCGAGGTACCCACCGGTGACGCTGCCGACGATGTAGCTCAACACCCATCCCCCGACGACGCTGTAGAACGCCAGCGTCACGAACGACGAGAGGACCCCAAGCCCTCCCACGATCGACCACTCGCCGAAACCGAGGGCCCGGAACGCCTCGACGGCGTTTCGTTCGCTTCGTCGCCCGATGACGAACTCGCCGAGCATCACGGGAAACCCGATCAGAAACACCGCCACCAGGTAGACGACGAGGAACGCGGCCCCACCGTTCGTGGCGGTCTGAAAGGGGAACGACCAGATGTTTCCGAGTCCCACCGCGCTGCCGACGGCGGCGAGAATAAAGCCGACTCGCGATGTCCACGTCTCTCGCTCACTCATGGTTCGTCCGGACGGATTCCGCTGACACAGATGACTCCTTCGGACCGTTGTACATCGTGTCGTAGGCGAGAGGTAACGGAACAGGTCGGCGCTCGTGCGCAACGATCGGGGAGCAATAACGGACGCAAAGAAGATGAGTTATTTGCCTCCGGTGTCGCAGTCGATATAGCACCTACCACAATGTCCGACACGTACGACCTCGTTATCGTCGGCGGAGGTATCAGCGGTGCCTCGCTGTTGTACACGACAGCGAAGTTCACCGATATCGAGTCGATCGCGCTGATCGAGAAGGAACCGGAGGTGGCCGCGATCAACTCCCACCACACGAACAACTCCCAGACCCTGCACTTCGGGGACATCGAGACCAACTACACCCTCGAGAAGGCCGAGGAGGTAAAGGAGGGTGCCGAGTTGCTCGCCGGCTACCTCGAGAACCAGGACGCGGACCGTGAGATGCACGCCAAGCGCAGCAAGATGGTGCTCGGCGTCGGCGACGAGGAAGTCGAGAAGCTGGAGCAGCGGTACCACGAGAACGGGTTCGGGGACCTCTTCCCGAAGCTCCGACCGATCGGCCGCGACGAGATCGGCGAGATCGAGCCGAAGGTCGTCGAGGGGCGCGATCCTGGCACGGAGATGCTCGCGCTGCAGACGCCCGACGGCTACGTCGTCGACTACGGCGAAACGACGAAATCGTTCGTCGAGCAGGCCCGCGAGGAGGCGACTGTTGACATCAAGGCCGGAACCGCGGTCACGTCGGTCGAGCCGACACCCGAGGGCTACACGTTCGAGACGACCGCCGGCGGGGTCGAGTCGCAGGCGGCCGTCGTCGCCGCCGGTTCGCACAGCCTTCAGATGGCGAAGGAACTGGGCTACGGTCAGAACAAGGTTCTGCTGCCGGTCGCTGGCAGCTTCTTCCTCGCCGACGATCTCCTGAACGGCAAGGTGTACACGCTGCAGATGAAGAAGCTCCCCTTCGCGGCCATCCACGGCGACGCGGACGTACACGACCGGAGCGTGACGCGGTTCGGCCCGACGGCGAAGCTCGTTCCCGCACTCGAACGCGGGCGTATCTCGACGGTGTCCGACTTCCTCGACGTGTTCGGCCTCAACGCGGCGTCGTTCCTCAGCTACGCCAACATCCTCGCGGACCGGATCCTCCTGCCGTACGTGCTCCGGAACCTCGTGTATGACCTCCCCGTGGTGGGACCGAAGCAGTTCCTCCCGCACGTCCAGAAGGTCGTCCCGAGCGTCGAACTCGACGACATCGAGCGCGCCAAGGGGTACGGCGGGGTCCGGCCGCAGATCGTCGACACCGAGAAGCGCTCGCTCGACATGGGCGAGGCGAAGATCGTCGGCAAGGACATCGTCTTCAACATCACGCCGTCGCCGGGCGCCTCGACGTGCCTGAAGAACGCGATGCGCGACACCCACACGCTGATGGACTTCTTCGACGGCGAGTACTCCTTCGACGAGGAGGCGTTCCGCGAGGAGACGATCGACAACTTCCCGTACGCGGAGGAGCCCGTTCCCGCGAAGTAACTTCGCGTCCGGTACCTCGTCGGCGACGGTCCTAGACTGAAAAACTGGGCTCGGGCGGTGTTGTACGCGGTCACTGTCGTTCCCTACTCACGAGTTCGCTTCGCTCACTCGTGAACCACGCCGAGACGTGCTCGCGTCCGCTGCGGGCGCCCCGTCTACTTCAACTCCTCACACCCCATTCATGCGGCCACGGCTCCTCGCTTCGCTCGTCGCAGTGTGGCCGCGAGAACTGGGCTCGGGCGGAGTTGAACCACCGATCTCTTCCTTGTAAGGGAAGCGTCATAACCACTAGACTACGAGCCCGTATCCGGTTACACCGGCCGCGCTCGAATAACGCTTACCTTTTGCCCGATACCCTTTCCTGATCTCCGCCCGACAGACCCACTATGGTCGCCTGCCGCCGCGTCGCCCCCGCGCTCCTCGTGCTGCTGGTCGTGCTCGCCGGCTGCACCGGCACCGTCGCGAACGTCGCGAACGACGGCGAGTACGAGCGCACGACCGTCACCGTCGTCGACGGGAGCGGCACCGAACTCGGCAGCGTGGACGCGCGCGTCGCCGACACCTTCGACAAGCGCTACACCGGACTCTCCGACACCGAGTCGCTCGGACCGAACGAGGGGATGCTGTTCGTCCACGACACCGAGGACCGGCACGCGTACGTGATGCGCGACATGGGGTTCCCGATCGAC
Organism: Halobaculum rarum; assembly: GCF_040025155.1. Lineage (NCBI taxonomy): Archaea > Methanobacteriati > Methanobacteriota > Halobacteria > Halobacteriales > Haloferacaceae > Halobaculum > Halobaculum rarum. The sequence continues at coordinate 660,795 of NZ_CP157275.1, forward strand.
ATCGTGTTCATCGCCGCCAACGGCACGATCACCCGGATCCACCACGCCGAACTCCCGCCCGAGGGGACCTCCGGGTCCGACCTCGCGCGCTACCGCGGAACCGGGAAGTACGTGCTCGAAGTGCCGTACGGCTGGACGAACGATCACAACGTGTGCGAGGGCGACACCGTCGAGATCGACGGCGACTACTGAGCGTCGTCGCGGCGGGTCGTGGCGGAGGCGACCGCGCCGACATCGGGGTGTTTCGATTCGAAGCGAACCGTTTAGGGCGTTGGTGTCGCTGTGAGTAGGTAATGAGCCATCCCTCCGACGAGGACGACCCGTTCGAGGACATCCGTGAGAAGACGGATAACCCGATGAAGCGGTTGTTCTCGGAGTACGGGTCCAGAAACCTCCGGTACTTCGGGCTGGGGTTCTTCGGTAGCGTCGCCGCGCGTGTGCTCGATCTGCTCCCGCCGCTTCTCCTCGGGATCGCGATCGACGCGGTGTTCGAACAGAACGTCCCGTTCGACCTCCCGTTGGTGCCCGCGAGCGTCATCCCGACGGGCCCCCGGGACCAACTGCTGTTCACCGTCGGCATCATCGCGTTCGCGTTCTTCGGCGGGTCGGTGTTCCACTGGATCCGCAACTACGGCTGGAACTCCTTCGCCCAGAACATCCAGCACGACATCCGGACGGACACCTACGACAAGATGCAGCGGCTGAACATGGACTTCTTCGCCGAGAAGCAGACCGGCGAGATGATGTCCGTGCTCTCGAACGACGTGAACCGACTGGAGCGGTTCCTCAACGACGGCATGAACTCCGCGTTCCGGCTGTCGGTGATGGTGCTCGGCATCGCGGCGATCATGTTCTGGCTCAACCCCCGGCTTGCGGTCATCTCGCTCCTTCCGGTACCCGTCATCGCCGTCGTGACCTGGAAGTTCATCGACGTGATCCAGCCGAAGTACGCCGACGTTCGCAAGACCGTCGGGCACCTCAACTCCCGGCTGGAGAACAACCTCGGGGGCATCAAGGTGATCAAGACGTTCAACACCGAGGGGTTCGAGTCCGAGCGCGTCGACGACGTCTCGTACGACTACTACGACGCCAACTGGGACGCGATCACCACCCGGATCAAGTTCTTCCCCGCGCTGCGCGTCATCGCCGGTGTCGGGTTCGTGATCACCTTCGCCGTCGGCGGTCTCTGGGTGCTCGGCGAGGCGCCGTTCTGGCTGACCGGCGGCAGCGAGTTGACCGTCGGTGTGTTCACCACGTTCATCCTCTACACCCAGCGGTTCATCTGGCCGATGGCACAGTTCGGCTCCATCATCAACATGTACCAGCGCGCCCGCGCGTCCAGCGCCCGCCTGTTCGGCCTGATGGACACGCCATCGCGCATCGTCGAGGACCCGGCCGCCGAGGACCTCGTCGTCGACGACGGCGAGGTCGTCTACGACGACGTGACGTTCGGCTACGACGAGGAGGAGACGATCGTCGACGACATCTCCTTCGAGGTCGACGGCGGCGACACCCTCGCGCTCGTCGGCCCGACCGGGGCCGGCAAGTCGACCGTCCTCAAGCTCCTCCTCCGGATGTACGACGTGAACGAGGGCTCGATCACGATCGACGGTCAAGACATCCGCGACGTGACGATCCCGAGCCTGCGGCAGTCGCTCGGCTACGTGAGTCAGGACACGTTCATGTTCTACGGGACGGTCCGCGACAACATCGCGTACGGCACCTTCGAGGCCGACGATGAGGCGATAATCGAGGCCGCGAAGGCGGCGGAGGCCCACAAGTTCATCACGAACCTCCCGGAGGGCTATGACACCGAGATCGGCGAGCGCGGCGTGAAGCTCTCGGGCGGACAGCGCCAGCGACTCTCCATCGCCCGTGCGATGTTGAAGGACCCGGAGATCCTCGTGCTCGACGAGGCGACCTCCGACGTGGACACGGAGACGGAGATGCTCATCCAGCGCTCCATCGACAAACTCACCGAGGACCGAACCACCTTCGCCATTGCCCACCGCCTCTCGACGATCAAGGACGCGGACACGATCATCGTGCTGGAGGACGGCCGGATCGCCGAGCGCGGCACCCACGAGGAGCTGTTGAGCGAGGACGGCCTCTACGGGCACCTGTGGGGCGTGCAGGCCGGCGAGATCGACGAACTCCCGCAGGAGTTCATCGACCGCGCGGCGAAGCGCGCCTCGCGGACGGAAGCGGAAGCCAGCGACGACTGAGGCGAGACGCGAACCGAGCGAAGCGAGGTGAGCGTCTCGGAGGAAGGGCGGCGAGGTGTGCACGGCGACGCCGCGCGGCCCGAGCCGCCCACGAACGAGACGAGACGTGAGCATAGAACCGGGCCCGGTCCGGCGGTCGCACGTACCTTCTTCACCGATACCGCACCAGCCACCCTGATGTGCTGACCTCGACGGCGCGCCGGGACGCGGTTGCGTGGCCCGACGGCGCGTTATGACGACGGATCCGGCGCCCACACCGGACCCGTCCTCGCCCCGAGCACGGCCACCTGTTCGCCACCATTTGAGCCACGGCGCTCGCGTCATCCGCGCCTTCTAAGTCGCTCACCGCCGACATCCCGGGTGATGAGTTCCTTCCGCACCCTCGACGAGCTGCCCGCCGAGCAGCGCGTCCTCGTCCGCCTCGATCTCAACTCCCCCGTCGAGGACGGCGTCGTACAGGACAACCGCCGCTTCTCGCGACACGCCGAGACCATCGCGGAACTCGCCGAAGCCGGCCACCGCGTCGCGCTCATGGCGCATCAGGGTCGCCCCGGGAGGGACACCTTCGTCTCGCTGGAGCAACACGCCGACATCCTCGCCGAGCACGCCGGCGTCGACGTGGACTTCGTCGCCGGCACCTTCGGCGACGACGCAGTCGCCGCCGTCCGGGATCTGGACGCCGGCGACGTGCTCCTGCTGGAGAACACCCGGATGACCGACGACGAGTTGCCGGAGAAGGATCCCGAAGAACACGCCGCGAGCGACTTCGTCGAGACACTCGCGCCGGAGTTCGACGCGTACGTGAACGATGCGTACTCGGCGGCGCACCGCAAGCACGCCTCGCTCGTCGGGTTTCCGCTGAAGCTCCCGAGCTACGCGGGTCGCGTCATGGAGACGGAGTACGAGGCCAACACCGCCATCGCCGAGCGCGAGTTCGACGGCGACGTGACGATGGTCGTCGGCGGGACGAAGGCGACCGACGTGATCGGCGTGATGGAGGCGCTCGACGAGAAAGTCGACCGGTTCCTGTTGGGCGGGGTCGCCGGCGAGTTGTTCCTCCGAGCGGCTGACTACCCCGTCGGCGAGGACGTGGACACCGAACTGTTCGACGAGCAGTGGGACGCCAACGAGGAGACGATCCGCTCGGTGCTCGAGGAGCGCAGCGAGCAGGTGGCGCTCGCGTCGGATCTGGCGTACGAGGACGCCGACGGCGAGCGCGCCGAGGTCGCAGTGGACGACGTCGTCGAGAAGACCCAGTCGTTCCTCGACATCGGCAGCGACACCGTCGCCGACTACGAGCCGATCGTCCGCGACTCCGAGGCCGTGTTCGTGAAAGGCGCACTGGGCGTCTTCGAGGACGAGCGCTTCAGCGTCGGCACGGTAGGCGTGCTTGAGGCGATCGCCGAGACCGACTGCTTCTCGGTCGTCGGCGGCGGCGACACCTCCCGGGCCATCACGATGTACGGGATGGACGAGGACGACTTCTCGCACGTGTCCATCGCCGGCGGCGCGTACATCCGCGCGCTGACGGGCGAGCCGCTGCCCGCCGTCGAGCTACTGATCCAGAGCGCGGAGACGGACGCGTAGCCACGCCGAACCCGCACTGCGGTCGCGCCGCTCCGGGCGGATTGTTGATTAGGCGGCGGCGCGATCCGGGGACCATGCTCGTCGGCGTCGTCTCCGACACCCACGACAACGCACGGTACGTCGAAGCAGCGATCGAGACGTTCGAGACCGCCGGCGTCGACACCGTGATCCACTGCGGCGACGTCGTCGCACCGTTCTCGGCGGCGCCGTTCGATCCCGACGCCGTCGACGACCCGGACGCGGACTGGGCGTTCCACGCTGTCCGCGGCAACAACGACGGTGAGTGGGCACTCGCGGGAACGATCGACGCGTTCGGCACCTACCACGGCGAGTTCGCGGAGCTGACGCTTGGGGGCGCCGACTTCGCCGTCTATCACGGCACGAGCGAGGGTATCGTGGACGCGCTGCTCGCGAGCGGCCGCTACGACTACGTCTGTCGCGGACATACCCACGAGCGAGCCCACGAGGAGCGCGACGGGACGACTCACCTCAACCCGGGCGGCGTTCCGATACCCGGCCGCGAGCAGGATCCGGCCGCGGTGATCGTCGACACGGATTCGGGTGAGGTCACCGCTCACGAGTTGGGGTGAGCGCTGTTTTCGGAGGCCTTCGCTCTCTCGACCTCGACTCAGTCGTCGCCGTTACTCTTGGGGACGACCCGCTGACGCTGTCCGTCGAACAGCGATTCGAGCCCGACGCCGAGCGTCTCGTCGGTCGTCGCCATGCTCGTCTCACGGTCCTCCCAGTCAAGCAGCGCCCGGATCGCGTCGATGTTCTCCGGGATCACGTCCGACTCCTGGTGAATGGACTGGAACAGGTACAGGTCGCGGCCCTCCATCGAGACGGAGTGCTCCCAGATGCAGTTCTCCCAGAGGTCGCCGCGGGGGCGACCGGTGTCCATCGCGAACTCCTTCAGCTTCCCCGTGCCGTCGATCCCCGTCTCCTCGGGGACGAGGAACAACCGCGACTCCGCCGAGAGCAGGTCGCGCACCTCATCGGCCGAGGGCGCTTCCTCGAGCGTGACGTTCACCGAGTGGAGGTGCATCAGTGTCGCCGGTACTTTCACGCCGAGCGTGTCGATGTCGACGTCGGGGATGATGGTGTTCACGTCCGGCCCGTGGTGTGACGGGATCGTCACCGGATCCGGGAGGATGTCGTTGATCGGGCCCCGGGACGTCTGGCCCGGGTCGCCGCCGCGGCGGACCAGCGTGACGCGGGACTTCTCGACGCCGTACGACTCGATCAGCGGCGTGAGCAGCCGCGAGAGTCCGGTCGTGTTACAGGAGACGACGCGGGCGGTGTCGACGTCGTCGTCGCGCGCGAGGTCGTAGTTCGACCGAGCGTTGAAGCTCACGTCGGCCACGTCGGCGTCTTCCCCGCCTTGAAAGATGGCGGGCGTGTCGTAGCGCTCGTAGAGTTCGCGGTTGTCGGCGCCGATGCCGGAGGGCGTCGTGTCGACGATCACGTCGGCGGTCATCACCATGTCCTCGACCTCGCCGGCGAGGTCGATGCCGGCCTCGTGGAACAGGTCCGCGCGCTCAGGTATCGCGGCGTACAACGGGTACCCCTTCCGGACTGCCGCCTCCGCCTCGTAGTTCGGGCGCGTCTTCGCGACACCCGTCAGCGCCATGTCGGGCTGTGCGGCCACCGCGTCGGCGACGCGCTTCCCGATCGTGCCGTAGCCGTTGACGCCCACCTGGATCATTATCGGATGGTCCTTCGTGCCCGAGGTTAATCGTTACGGGTCGAGTAACCAGAAAGCAACTACGGACCGAGTAAGCACCCCGAATTCGGCGGAATCGACCCTCCGATCTCGGCGGGCTCGGCGGCCGCGGACGACCGCGGTCGGATCGTCGCCGCCGCTCCGACAGGCCCAAATCGGGTCGGAGCGCAGCGTCGATATGGACGACGAACTCCGTGCCGCGGCCGAAACGGCGATCCATCAGTGTCTGGACCTCGGGAGCGATGAGTCGCTCGCGGTCGTCACCGACGACAAGCGCGAATCGATCGGCGAGGCGCTGTACGCGGTCGCGAGCGAGGTGACCGCCGCCGCGAGTATCGTCCGCTACCCGCCCGCGAGCCAGCACGGCGAGGAGCCCCCTGCACCCGTCGCCGCCGCGATGCGGGAGGCCGACGCCTTTCTCGCGCCGACCACCAAGAGCCTCAGCCACACCCGCGCCCGCGGCGACGCCTGCGACGCCGGCGCCCGCGGCGCGACGCTACCGGGGATCACCCGCGACGTGTTCGTCACCGGCCTCGACGCCGACTACGCGACGATCGCACAACACTGCGCCGACGTGCGCGCGCAGGTCGACGCCGCAGACGAGATCCGCGTCACGACCGAGCCGGGAACGGACATCACCTTCGAGCCCGGCGACCGCGAGTTCCTGTCGGACACTGGCGACGTGAGCGAGCCGGGGTCGTTCTCGAACCTCCCGGCGGGGGAGGTGTTCGTCAGTCCAGAGGACGCGAACGGCACCTACGTCGTCGACGGAACGATGATGCCCTACGGTCTGCTGGAGGGACGAGAACTCCGATTCGAGGTCGAGGACGGCTTCGTCACCGACATCTCCGACGACGAGGTTCGCGAGCAGGTCGAGGCGGCCGCCGAGGAGGTCGGCGAGGACGCGTACAACCTCGCGGAACTGGGTATCGGGACGAACGTCGGCGTCACGGATCTGGTGGGCTCGGTGTTGCTCGACGAGAAAGCTGCCGGCACGGTGCACATCGCCATCGGCGACGACGCGGGGATCGGCGGCGACACGGACGCGCCGCTGCATCTCGACGGGATCGTGACTGAGCCGACCGTGTACGCGGACGGGGAGGTCGTAGACCTCCCATCAGTCGAGCGGTGAAACCGCGAGACGGCACGGAAGTATTCCATCCCGAACCGTAGCGTCCTGAGTCAGCTTTCCGCGGTCGTTCCGACCCGCCACCGCCGTTCCAGCCCCCACACGAACGCCAGCTTCAGCGCCATCGACAGCGCTCCGGCGAGCGCGGCGCGGCCGGGGCGACGACGGTAGGCGGCGTACAGCGCGTACGCGGTGACCGGTCCGGAGACGGCGTTCAGTCGGTCCCACGCACCCGGCGTAACCTCGTCGCGGAGCCACGCGCGCTCGGCGTCGACGACGCGGGTCATCCACGCCGGATCGGCCCCGGGGTCGCGGTCGACCCGGGGGAAGGCGACCGGGTTGACGACGGTCCATCCGAGCGCGACCGTGAGCAGTCGCCGGTCCCGAGAGTAGGCGGCCGCGAGCAGCAGAGGTACCGAGAGGAGCCGCGACCACCCGCTCCTCGGATTGGCGTGGCGCTCCCAGAAGCCGTCGAGGTCGGCGAACCGTCGTCGGAGGTTCATATCCACCCGTACGCGGGGGTGAGAAATCAGCGTATCGCGACCGCCGGCGGGCCCTCTCAGCTGATCCGCCGGGCAGAATCGAACAGTCCCCGTACCGGCGAGACCGTTCGCTCGTCGTACCCCTTCGGATCGAGACAGTCTGTCCGCGGGCAACCGAACACGGGATTGATACCCCTCGCCCCCGAGCGTTGGAGCGATGACCGGGGAGATCCGCGCGCTCGACGACCGCACCGTCCGCGAGATCGCCGCGGGCGAGGTCGTCGAGCGACCCGCCTCCGTCGTGAAGGAACTCGTCGAGAACGCCCTCGACGCCGGCGCGTCCAGGGTCGCCGTCGCCGTCGACAACGGCGGCATCGACGGGATCCGCGTCCGCGACGACGGTGCAGGGATATCCCCCGAGGAGATACCGATGGCCGTGGCGAAACACGCCACCAGCAAACTCGACGGCATGGATGACCTCGATGCGGGCGTCGCCACGCTCGGCTTCCGCGGCGAGGCGCTCTACTCCGTCGGCGCGGTCGCGGAGCTGACCGTGCGCTCCCGTACACCCGACGCCGACACCGGCGCCGAGTTAGTCGTCGACCACGGCGACGAGGGCGAGGTGAAGCCGGCGGGCTGTCCCGTCGGCACGACCGTCGAGGTCCGCGACCTGTTCGGGCGCACGCCCGCCCGCCGGAAGTTCCTCAAGACGCCCGCCACGGAGTTCGACCGCGTCAGCGGCGTCGTCTCGGCGTACGCGCTCGCGAACCCGGACGTGGCCGTGTCGCTGGAGCACGACGGCCGCGAGGTGTTCGCCTCCCCCGGCGACGGGAACCGTCGCTCGGCGGTGCTGGCCGTCTACGGCCGCGAGGTCGCCGAGTCGATGGTCGACGTGGCCTACGAGTCCGACTCGGGCGAGGTCCGGATCTCGGGACTCGTCTCCCACCCCGAGACAACTCGCGCGGGCCGGGAGTACCTCACCACGTACGTGAACGACCGCTGGGTCCGCGACGGCGACCTCCGCGGCGCCGTCGTCGACGCCTACGGCGGCCAACTCGCCACCGATCGCTACCCGTTCGCCGTCCTGTTCGTCGACGTGCCCGCCGCCGCCGTCGACGTGAACGTCCACCCGCGCAAGACGGAGGTGCGCTTCGACGACGACGCGGACGTGGTCGAGACCGTCCGCGAGGCGGTCCGGGCCGCGCTGCTGGAGCACGGCCTCGTGCGCTCGTCGGCGCCGCGCGGCCGATCGGCGCCCGAGGAGGCAGCCGTCGACCCCGAAGTCGTCGGCGGCGCCGGGACCGATCACGAGCGCGCCGCGCGCGAACGACGAGGGACGGACAGCAACGCCGGCGACGACGACCGCGACGCCGCCGACTCCGTCAACAGCCACGACGACGGTGGACCCGCCGACGCGACGAGCGCGGGCGCGGAGACCACCTCCTCCGTGCTCGACGCCTGGGGCGGCTCCGATGCCGCGGACTCTGATGGTCCGGCCGACGCGCCGGCCGACGGCGTGACGCCGCCATCGACTTCAGAGTCGGGACCGGACACCGCCGGGGCCGCCGCGGGGGATCCGGCAGCCGACGACGCGGTCGAGGCGGATATCGACACCGCCGCCGCCGACACTGTCGCTGACACTGCCGCCGACGACGACGCGGCGTGGCAGGTCGACATCGGCGGGAGCCGCGACGCGACCGATCGACCGACGGACCATCCTGAGCGCGGTCGGACGGACGCGACCGCGGGCGGAGCGCCGTCGCCGCGCGCGTGGCAGTCCGGCGGCGACGAGTCGGATGACGGTGACGAGGCGAACGACAGCGAACGATCGGGCGGCGCAGCCGCCGACGCCGCCGACGACTCCGGCCCCTCCGCGGCAGCATCGGCGGACCGTGACCGGACGTGGGGAGCGCCCTCGCAGGCGACGCTCGCGGGCGGCACCACCGACGAGCGGACCGAACACGACCGGCTCCCGTCGATGCGCGTGCTCGGGCAGTACGACGACACCTACGTCGTCTGCGAGACCGACGCCGGCCTCGTCCTGGTCGACCAGCACGCGGCAGACGAGCGCGTCAATTACGAGCGACTCCGGCGCGCCGTCGGCGACGAGGCGCCGGCACAGACGCTCGCGACGCCCGTCGAGTTGGAGCTGACCGCCCGGGAGTCGGAGCTGTTCGAGACGTTCCGGGAGGCGCTGCGCGAGGTCGGGTTCCGCGCGGAGCGCGTGGAGCGGGAGATCGGCGGTCGGAGCGACGGAGACAGCGGCGACGACGGACCACCGAGCCACGCCGTCGCGGTGACGGCGGTCCCCGCGGTGTTCGACGCGACGCTGGACCCGGACCTCCTGCGGGACGTGCTCGCCGCGTTCGCCGACGAGGTCACCGCCGGCGACCGCCCCGTCTCGGAGGTGGCCGACGCGCTGCTTGCGGATCTGGCGTGTTACCCGTCCGTGACCGGCAACACCTCGCTCACCGAGGGCAGCGTGGCCGACCTGCTCGACGCGCTCGACGACTGCGAGAACCCCTACGCGTGCCCGCACGGCCGTCCGGTGATCGTGGAGTTCGGGCGCGAGGAGATAGAGGATCGCTTCGAGCGCGACTACCCCGGTCACGGCGGACGTCGCGCCGAGTAGGTCGGAGTGACGCGGCGGCGACGCCGTCGGCGACGACAGGGAACGGGGACGAACTACGCCGACGCGCTTCCAGACCCTTCTTGGTGGCTCCGGTCGTCGCTTCGCGCATGACCGATCTCGTCACGTTCGGGGAGACGATGCTTCGGCTCTCCCCGCCACAGGGAACCCGGCTGGAGACGACCGAGGAGTTCGACGTGCGCGCCGGCGGCGCCGAGAGCAACGTCGCCGTCGCGGGCGCGTCGCTGGGGCTCGACTCCGTGTGGCTGTCGAAACTGCCGCGCTCCCCGCTGGGGCGCCGCGTCGTCAGCGCGCTGCGGGCCCACGGCGTCCGCACGGGCGTCGCGTGGGACGACGACGCGCGCCTCGGCACGTACTACCTCGAACACGGCGGCGAGCCCCGCGGCACGAACGTCGTCTACGACCGCGCCGACTCGGCTGTGACGACAGTGGCGCCCGAGGAGCTTCCGCTGGGCGTGCTCGACGGCGCGGCCGCGTTCCACACCACCGGGATCACGCCGGCGCTGTCCGAGGCCGCCGCCGAGACGACGCGGGCGGTGCTCGAACGCGCGGTCGCGGCCGGGGCGACGACGAGCCTCGACCTGAACTACCGGAACAAGCTGTGGAGCCACGCGGAGGCCCGGTCGACGCTGACTACTCTCTTCGAGCACGTCGACGCGCTGTTCGTCGCGAAGCGGGACGCAGAGACGGTGCTCGACCGCGACGGCGAGGCCGTCGAGATCGCCCACGGACTGGCGACCGATTTCGGCTTCGAGACGGTCGTCGTCACCCGGGGAGACAGCGGCGCGCTCGCGCTCCACGGCGACCGAGTGTTCGAACAGCCCGTGTACGAGGCCGACACGCTCGACGCCATCGGCACCGGCGACGCGTTCGTCGGCGGCTTCCTCTCGAAGCGCTGCGCCGGCGGCGACATCGACGACGCCCTGGAGTGGGGTGCCGCGACCGCGTCGCTCAAGCGGACGATCGCCGGCGACCTCGCGGTCGTCACTCCCGAGGAAGTCGAGCGAGTGATCGACGAGGGAGACGGCGGTATTTCGCGCTGAATCCGGCAGCCTGACTTCGGAGGGCAGACGACCGGACGGGGACTCCGACGCTCACGGGCGTCGGGAGCCGCGGCCGCGCGTCGACCGACGCCGTGGTACGCGCTCGGTGTCGGTCGCGCCGTCCTCGCTCGCGTGCTCCAGCGCGGTCGCGTACGCCTCGCGGACCGCCGAGAACGCCTCGCGACTCCCGCCCTGATCCGGGTGGGTCTCCTTCACCTTCTCGCGGTAGGCCCGCTCGACGGACTCCTCGTCGGCAGTCGTCGGCAGCTCGAGCGTGTCGAACGCCGAGGCGACCGGGCTCGACGCCGCCGGATCGGGTCCGAGGTGGACATCGGGAACCTCGAACGGGAGGCGCCGGCCGAGATGTCGGCCGGGCATCTCGTGTTCACAGAGGATCACGCGATCGGCGCCGTCCTCGTCGTCCCGGATCGCGAAGTACGCGTGCACGTCGAAGGTGAGCGCCACGTTCCGCTCGGGGAGGTAGAAGGCGACACGGGTTCCGTCGAGGTCGACGTCCTCGACGAACCGCTCGTCGATCCGGCGGAGGTACTCGCGGATCTCGGCCTCGCGCCGGAGCGACCCCTGATCGGGGCCGCCCGAGCGCGCCGGCGGATCGGGGAACAGTCGATTCGCCGCGAGGAAGACGCTCGCGACGCCGGCGGAGGCGACCACGCCGGCGGCGACCCCCCAGACGAGCCACCCCGGCAGCGCCGCGAGCCACTCACCGAACACACCCGCGATTGGCGACGACCGCTATTGAACCCCTCGCCGCCGACGGGATGAACAGCCCGCCGCAACCCCGGATGGAGGGGACCTCGCGGATTCGGCCAGCTCTCGCTCAAGGGCGAACAGCGCGGTCGAGAACGGAGCGATCGGTCTCGGCGACGCGGCCGGCTTCAGATCATCCCGTTGTCCTTCAGCCCCTCGATGACGTCGTCGACGAGGGTCTCGACGTCCTCGTAGGGGAAGTCCTGACTGGAGCCCAGCTTCGCTGCCAGCTCCATCGCGGTGACCGAGAAGTCGCCGGACTCGAACTTCGTTCCCGGGCCCTGCGGCAGCGCGGGCACGAGGTCCATCTGGCTCGACACCGGGAAGTCGGCGTCGGAGAACGCGTCTGTGAACTGCTCTCGGAGGTCGGCCTCGACGTCGTCGGACATACGCCCACAGCGGGGCGATGGCCGCAAAAGCGTTCCGGAACCACGGAGAACTCCGGGAGAGTTTCTACAGCCGGCGGGCCGGGCCGGAACCCCGGCGATTAATCGTGGCCGCGCCGAACCGCCGGCCATGGCGTTCGATTTCGACTTCGACCTGCTTCGCGAGTTGACCGAGACCAGCGGCGTCCCCGGCTACGAGGACCGCGTCCGCGACCGCGTCCGCACGGTGTTCGATGGAGCCGTCGACGAGGTCCGCACCGACGCGATGGGCAACGTGATCGGCACCGTCGAGGGCAGCGGCGACTACGAGGTCGCCGTCGCCGCCCACATGGACGAGATCGGGTTCATGGTGAAACACGTTACCGACGACGGCTTCCTCAAGGTCGACGCGCTCGGCGGCTGGGACCCCCGCGTGCTGCGCGCCCAGCGCGTTCGCGTCCACACCCAGCAGGGCGACCTCACGGGCGTCATCGGCTCGGTTCCGCCGCACACGCTCTCGGAGGAGGAGCGCGAGAAGGACGACGCCGTCGAGGACATCGTCATCGACCTCGGGCGCGAGGCCGAGGTGGTCGAGGAGGTCGTCTCCGTCGGCGACCTCGTGACGATGGAGCAGTCGACGGTGAAGATGGGCGACACGGTCACCGGGAAGGCACTCGACGACCGCGTGTGTCTGTTCGCGATGCTGGAGTCCGCCCGCGAGCTGGAGGATCCGGAGGCGACGGTCCACTTCTGTGCGACGGTGCAGGAGGAGGTCGGTCTTCGCGGCGCCCAAGCGCTCGGCGTCGATGTGGACCCCGACCTCGCGGTCGCGCTCGACGTGACGATCGCCTCGGACACTGCCGGAGTCGCCGAGGACAAGCAGGTGACCCGCCTGGGCGATGGCGCGGCGGTGAAGCTGAAGGACGGCTCGGTGATCACGAATCCGAAGGTGACGCGACGCCTGCGCGACGTGGCCGAGGCCGAGGGGATCGAACACCAACTGGAGGTGCTTCCCTCGGGCGGCACCGACACCGCAGCCTTCCAGAAGGCCAACGGCGCGAAGCCGGTCGGCGCGCTGTCGATCCCGACGCGGTACCTCCACACCGTCACCGAGACGGCCCACGGGGACGACATCCGCGCGACGATCGACCTGCTGACGGCGTTCCTCACGAGCGAGGACGGCAGCCACGACTACTCGCTGTGAGTCGACGGCGAAGCTCCCGGTGAAACGGCTGTCGAAGGTACAGTCTGAGACCCGTCCGACCACAACGCGAGTTCGGAGCGGTCCCCCCTGACGGAACCGCTCCCGGTCGGAGAACCGACCGTCGTGTGCCCCCTCGTCCCCTCTCGCTCCCCGCCTCCGAATTCGGTGTTCCGAAGATGTATCTATCGAAACACCGACACTATATGCCAGATAGTTATTCGGGGGATCCCGGATACCGACACGGTTCGTATCGGACCGTCCGCCGTCTCGCGATGACACGTCGATAGTGTCGGTCCGTCGGCAGCGACGGCGAGACGCCGGTGAGAACACGGGAGAACCGTGGCAGTTGCTAGCAGTTGCTTTCGAGGTGGAGCGGAAAGCAACGGGGACCGAACCAAGCGCGAGCCCGAGGCGTTACTCTTCGGGCGGCTCGTAGTCGCCGCCGTACTTCGTGAAGAGGAACGCGAACCCGAGCGTCGACACCATCGCGATGAACGAGGCGATGCCGAGGCTCTTCGCGGAGTCGGGCACCTCTGGCGGGCCGGCGGCAGTCGGCTCGGGCGTCGGGAGTTCCTCGACGACTTCGATAGTGCCCTCCATGCCGACGGACGCGTGCGGTTCACAGACGTACTCGTACACGCCGACGGTCTCGAAGGTGAACTCCGTCGAGAATCCCTCGTCTTCGATGGGGGAGTGTCCCTCCCACCCGGCGCCTTCGGGCTGACTGTTGACGGCGATGTTGTGGCCGCCGGAGACCCAATCGAACGTCACCGTCGTCCCGGGCGTCACGTAGAACGGTTCGTCGGTTCCGGGCGTGTATTTCAGCCCGTCGCTGCCGGCGCCGACCTCGACGGTTCCCTCGCCGTCGGCGGTCGCCTGTGCGGCTGCGGTTCCGGCGCCGGCTGCGACCGCGCCCGCTGCGGCGGTCGCGCCCGCCGCCCCCCGGATGAAGCTCCGGCGGCTGAGCGTGTCGTCTTCCATGCTCGCGGCTAGGCGTGTCCCGAACCTATATCCGTCGATCGAATCCGTGCCGGCGGACCGCGGGGAGGCGGTGCGGACGCGGTCGCGGGGGTGCGGTCGCTGTCGCTGAAGCGGTGCGGAAGTCACTAGCAGTCGTACCGCGAGCGAGGCCGAAGGCCGAGCGAGCGGCCGTTTGGCATTACGGGAAATCGAAGATTTCCCGTCAGCAGTCGGAACGCTGCGCGTTCCGACAGCATGAACGGGTTTTCGCCGAGCGGTTCCCGCAGCGCTCGCCTCCGGCAAGCGCGAGGAAACCCGAGGCGAAAAGAGGTTCTTTAGAACCAGCCGTGTCCGTCGATCGCGGCCTCGTAGCAGTCCACCCACTCGGAGAGCACCTCGTCGTGGTCGAAGCCGGCGAACCCGTCGTTCGTCTCCCACTCCGGGAGGTCGCCGCAGGCGACGATCTCGTCGGCCAGTTCCTGCGGCGAGGTGACGAGCCGGCCGCGGTCGAGCCCCTCGACGAGTTCGTGCGCCGAGGAGCCCGCCTGGTACTCCACGATGCCGACGCAGCCGCACGCCAGCGCCCACAGCAGTTCGGTCGCGAACGGCTCGTACGTCGCCGTCTGCGCGAACACGTGCGAGCCCTTGAGCACCGGAACGAACTCCTCCGCGTCGAGGTCGCCGAGGAACCGCACGCGGTCGTCGATCCGCAGGTCCGCGGCCATCCGCTCGGCGTCGCCGCGGGCGGGGCCGTCGCCGACGATCGCCGCGCGCCAGTCGCGGTCGCGCAGCTCCGCCAGCGCGAGGAGGAACTCGCCGATGTTCGCGTCGTCATCGAGATCGCGGCCCCACACCATGTCGAAGCGGTCGTCCGCGTCGGCCGAGCGAACCAGATCGATGTCGATGCTCTCGGGGATCACCCGGACGTTCACGTCGTTGGCGCCGTGCTCGCGAACGGCCGTGCGGACCGTCTCGGAGGGCGCGATCACGCGATCGGCCCGCGTCGCCGCCTTTCGGTACCGGCGGCCGGAGCCGCGCTCGCGGTCGCGCTCCCACCAGTCGAGGACGAGCGGGACCCGCAGCATCGCGGCGGTCGTCTTCGCGGTCGTCGCGTGTCCCGGCGGGACGGAGACGGCGTGGACGGCGTCCGGGTCGACGCGGCGGAGGACGAACGGGAGCTTCGACCGGAAGCGTCCCGCCGAGGGGCGCTCGGTGACGGCGTGGTACTCGATCCCGTCCTGTTCGAAGTGGCCGATCTCGCCGCCCCACCACTGCGCGCACAGCCAGTGGACATCGTGGCCGCGGGCGGCGAGGTCGGCGGCGACGCGGCGCGTCCGACGGACCGCGGGGGCCTCCCGCGTTGCTATCGTGTCCATCGAAACCACCGCGACGCGCATGTGCGATCGGCTACCGGTGGGGGAATAAAAAGGGAGGCGATACTCCCCGGGGGTCACGGAACGCCCAGTGTCGGGCACGCCGTCGGCGCGTCGGAACCTGTTCGGCGACCAGAACGTTTTCGATGCGTGCCCGGGACTACTACGTCATGACCGACCCGACGTACGACATCGAGCGGTACCTGAACGTTCGCTCGGCCCACAGCGCGGCGTTCGCCCCGGACGGCACCCTCGCGTTCCTGATGGACACCACCGGCACGCCGCAGGTGTGGAGCCTCGACGAGCCGGGCGCCTGGCCCGAGCAGCACACCTTCGACGAGGAGCGCGTCACGTTCGTGGACTGGTCGCCCGAGCGCCGCGAACTCGCCTTCGGGATGGACGAGGGCGGCAACGAGCGAATGCAGCTGTTCCGGCTCGATCCCGACAGCGGGGTCGTCACCGGGCTGACCGGGATGCCCGAGGCGAAACACCGCTGGGGCGGCTGGTCCCACGACGGCGAACGGTTCGCGTTCGCCTCGAACCGCCGCGACGAGTCCGTCTTCGACGTGTACGTACAGGGACGCGACGAGACCGGCGAGGAGGCCGAGTCGGTGTACGAGGGCGACGGCTGGCTCTCGGTGGCGGGATGGTCGCCCGACGACACGCGGCTGCTCGTCCACGAGGCCCGGGGGAGCTTCGATCACGACCTGCACGTGCTCGACGTCGAGACCGGCGAACTCACCCACCTGACGCCCCACACGTCCGACGCGCGCTTCCAGAGCCCCGAGTGGGCGCCCGACGGCGACAGCGTGTACGTCTGCACGGATCACGCCTCCGACACCCTCCGGCTGGAGCGGATCGCCCTCGGCGGCGAGGGCGGCAGCGGGGGCGATGGCGACGGGGACGGCGCCGACGGTGATGCCGCGCTCGGCGACCTGTTCGTCGTCGAGGACGGCGAGGGCTGGAACGTCGACGGCGTCGTCGTCGACGAGGACACCAACCGCGTCGCCTACTCGCGCAACGTCGACGGCTACACGGAGATCACCGTCGGCGAGTTCACCGCGCCGGACCGGGTCGATCCGTTCGCCGAACCGGCCCTCCCGAAGTGCGTCGCCGGCGGCGTCTCGTTCGGCCCCGACGCCGACCGACTAGCCGTCACCGTCACCGGCAGCACCGTCAACACGAACACGTACGCCGTGGACGTGAAGTCCGGCGAGGCGACGCGATGGACCCACGCCGCGACCGCGGGTATTCCCGAGGAGACGTTCGTCGAACCGGAGTTGGTCCACTACCCCACCTTCGACGGCCGCGAGATCCCCGCGTTCTTCTCGACCCCTGACGACGCGCCCGAAGGTGAAACGCCCGTCATCGTCGACATCCACGGCGGCCCCGAGAGCCAGCGTCGCCCGTCGTTCAACGCCGTCAAGCAGTACTTCCTCAACAACGGCTACGCCGTGTTCGAGCCGAACGTCCGCGGTTCCTCGGGCTACGGGAAGGCGTACGCGCACCTGGACGACGTGGAAAACCGGATGGATTCGGTCGCCGATATCGAGGCGGCCGTCGAGTGGCTCCACGACCACCCCGCGGTCGACCCCGAGAAGATCGTCGCGATGGGCGGCAGCTACGGCGGCTTCATGGTGCTCTCGGCGATGACCGAGTACCCGGACCTGTGGGCTGCCGGGATCGACATCGTCGGCATCGCCAGCTTCGTGACGTTCCTCGAGAACACCGGCGACTGGCGTCGCGAACTGCGCGAGGCCGAGTACGGCAGCCTGGAGGACGACCGGGAGTTCCTCGAATCCGTCTCGCCGATCAACCACGCCCACGAGATCGCCGCGCCGCTGTTCGTCCTCCACGGCGCGAACGACCCGCGCGTCCCCGTCGGCGAGGCCGAGCAGATCGTCGAGGAGGCGAGCGAACACGTCCCCACGCGGAAGCTTATCTTCGAGGACGAGGGACACGGCTTCTCGAAGCTCGAGAACCGGATCGAGGCGTACCGCGCGATCATCGAGTTCCTCCACGAACACGTGTAATCACAAGGCTGCGAGTACGTGGGCGGATCTGAGGGTCGCTCAAAAACGGAGAGTATCTGCCGGATTCGGATCCCTTCGGACTGTCAAACCATAGCAGACATGCAGACGAATGAGTTATCTCTTTGCGATCCATCAGATCGGTTGAACGACCGATGTCCTCCTCCCACGACGCCCGCGTACTCGTCGCGGTGTCAGATCAGACGCCGAGCGACTACGGCGCGGACGTCGTCGAGGCGATCGAGTCGGCGCTGGACGCGACGGTTCTGCACAAACGCGGCGCCGTCGCCACGGAGTTCCTCCGCGAACTCGGACCGACGCTCGATTGCGTCGTCGTCGTGTCCAACCGATCGACGTGCGTGGAGAACCTCGTCTCCGAGGCGGGGCAGGTGCCGTTGATCGTCTACGGCGACGAGGTTCCGTCCGTCCCCGTCGACGAGGTCGTCGCCACCGACGGGGGGACGGACGTGCTCGCGCGCCGCGTCTCCGAGCTCATCGAGCGCGAACGCGAGCGCAACGCGCTCGCGGAGGCGAACGCGAAGCTGTCGGCGCTGAACACGTACACGGAGGAGCTGACCGGGTGTCAGTCCGTCGAGGAGGTGAGCGACACGGTGGTGTCGGCGGTGACGAACGCGCTCGGTCACGGCCGGTGCGCGCTCGTGCTGCGCGACGGCGACGTGTTCTATCCGCACGGTCACACGTACGACGGGGAGTTGAACGTCCGACTGGGCATCGACGAGGGCGTCGTCGGACGAACGTTCCAGACGGGCGAAACACAGATCGTCGAGAACTACCAGTCGGACCCGGATCACGCGCGGGACGTCGAGGGACTCCGGTCCGTGGTGAGCGTCCCGGTCGGCGACATGGGCGTGTTGCAGGTGACGACCGACAGGGAGGCGGCGTTCGACCGCCAGGACGCGGAGTTCCTCGAGATCGTCGGCTCGCACGCCGCCGAGGCGCTCGCGCGGCTCGAACGGGAGGCGGATCTCCGCGTCGAGCGCGACCGGCTGCACTACTTCTTCGACGGGATCCAGTCGCCGGCGGTGTACGTCGAGTCGAAGGACGGGTCAGAGCCGATACTCGCGGAGGTCAACACAGCCTACGAGGCGCTGTTCGGCGCCGACGGCCTCGGCGAACCGATATCGGACGCGTTTCCGACCGAGACCGAACGGGAGCTGTTCGGAGCCGATGGCCCCGATGAATCCGTCCATCGCGACATCACCCGCGAGACGCTGGACGGCTCGGTCGAGCTCGTCGTAGGTGTGGTCCCGATTCCGCTCTCCGGGGTCGAGACCGCTGCGTTCGGGCTGTATGCGCCCGATGTCGAGTTACCGTAGCGGGGTTTGGTCCGAACGCCGGCGAGTTCGCCGAGTCCGGGCGGACCCGGCGAGGCATCATGGACGTCCGTTAAAGTCAACACCGGCGGCGTCCAACCGGGAGCTATGAGTACACAAGAGCGCGAGGAGGGGCGGCAGATCCGCTGTCTCATCGCGAAGGTCGGTCTGGACGGTCACGATCGCGGCGCGCACGTCATCTCGCGGGCGTTTCGCGACGCGGGCTTCGAGGTCATCTACTCGGGACTGCACCGCGCGCCCGACGAGATCGTGCAGGCGGCCGTCCAGGAGGACGTTGACGTCCTCGGCATCTCGATCCTCTCGGGGGCGCACAACACGCTCGTCCCGAAGATCGTCAAGGGCCTGAAGGAGTACGACGCCTTCGAGGACACGCTGATCCTCGTCGGCGGGATCGTCCCCGACGACGACCGCGACGAGATGCTCGAGATGGGCGTCGGCGCCGTCTTCGGCCCGGGCACCCCGATGGAGGAGACGATCGAGTTCGTCCGCGAGAACGTTCACGACCGCGAGTGATGACGGCCACAGGGACGGAGTCGGCGCTGGTCGATGACCTGCTGGATGGGAAACACCGGGCGCTCGCGCGCGTCATCACGAAGATCGAGAACCGCTCGTCGGGGTACCGCGAGATCGTCTCCGCGCTCCACACGCACACCGGGACCGCGGACGTGATCGGGATCACGGGCAGCCCCGGCGCCGGCAAGTCGACGCTGGTCGACAAGCTGGCGAGGACGTACCGCGACCGCGGCGAGACGGTCGGCGTCATCGCGGTCGACCCCTCCTCGCCGTACACCGGCGGGGCAGTGCTGGGCGACCGTATCCGGATGGCCTCCAACGTCGGCGACATGGACGTGTTCTTCCGGTCGATGAGCGCGAGAGGAACGCTCGGCGGGCTCTCGACGGCCACGTCGGACGCGGTGAAGGCGCTCGACGCGTTCGGCAAGGACAAGGTGATCATCGAGACGGTCGGTGCCGGACAAAACGAGGTGGACATCGTGAAGACCGCGGACACGGTGTGCGTGCTCGTCCAGCCGGGCTCGGGCGACGACGTGCAGATGTTGAAGGCGGGAATCTTAGAGATCGGCGACGTGTTCGTCGTCAACAAGGCGGACATGGACGGCGCCGAGCGCACCGTCGCCGAGCTGGAGGAGATGATCCACATGCGCGAGAACCCCGCTGCGGGGCTGAACACCGGCCACCACGGCCCCGTCGACGACGAGGAGATGGAGCAGGTCGCCCTCGACGGCCCCGACGAGGAGGCGTGGGACCCGCGGGTCATCGAGACGATCGCCACCGACGCCACCGGCGTCGACGAGCTGATCGACACGCTCGACGAGCACGCCGCGTGGCTCAGCGAGACGGGGCAGATCGACGACCGGGCGCGCACGCGCTACGCCGAGGAGATCCGACAGTTGATCCGCGCCGACACCGCGCGGCTGCTGGAGGAGGTGATCGACGCTCGCGGCGGGATCGACGCGCTCGCCGACGACGTGCTCGCGAAGGAGACGGACCCGTACAGCGTGGCCGACGAGTTGGTCGGGCCGGTCCGGGAGTGCGTCGACGAGGAGTTGGAGCGGTGAGTGAGGGTCGACGGGGCGCAAAAGCTCCCCAGTTCGATCCCGATCGACGTGCCCCGATCGGCCCACGTAACGGCGCGTTACTCCGGTACCGCGGGCGTTCTTGTGGATGGCTGAGTCGAACAGTAACCACCGACAGTGTCGTGTGAACCGCCAAAAACCTCGGCATACCGCCGAAGTACGCGGTTTGTAGAAATGGAGTATGGGCGCGAACAAGCGGCCGCATGGCGAACCAACCAGACGGTACGGACGGGCGATCGGACGGATCGAACGAGCAGCGCTGGATCCCGGAGTCGTCGCGACGGCGGCTCCTGAAGCTCGGCGGAGTAGGCGCCCTCGCCGCCACGGTCGGCGGCGCGGGGATGGTGGCGGGACAACAGGAGGACGACGGAGGTGACGATGAGGGCGACGAAGCGGACGGAGCCGGAGACGAGTCCGGCGGCAGCGACGCGGTGTTGGACGACCTGGTGGATCCGACGTTCGGGTACCCGCTCGCCGCGGACGAGACCGGCAGCGTGACCCTCGAACACTCCGTCGTCGCGACCATCGAGGAGGGTGAGGGCGCCCACGAGGAGTTCCCCTCCGAACCGGACGAGAGCGCTCCGGGGTCGTTCGTCGAGATCCCGGCCGAGTTCCTCTTCGATCCGGTCGGACTTCAGGTCGAACCGGGTGACCTCGTCCACTTCCGGAACGGGATCGGCCTCCACACAGTCACCGCGTACACTGAGCTGGCCGATCCGAACCTGGAGGTCCCGAGGCGAGTGCCCGAGGGCGTCCAGCCGTTCACCTCGCCGCCGATGACGCCCGACCAGTCGTGGGTGTACGAGTTCTCGGAGAAGGGGGTGTACGACTACCTCTGTCTGCCGCACCTCGGGCTCGGGATGGTCGGTCGAATCGTCGTGTTCGACCCGGAGGAGGACGACATCTCGGACGAGCAGTTCTCCGCTCCGACGAGCGGTCCGCTGTTCCCCAACGACGCCCGTGTGCTCGAAGCCGAGGAACTAGCCCCGGCGAACATCGTGGAGGCGGGCGAGGTCGCCTGGGAGGACCTGTCGCTTGGAACGCCGACCGCGACGCCGAGCGGAACCGGTACACCCGACGGAACCGGTACGCCGGACGGGACCGGTACACCCGACGGGACCGCGACACCGGAGGGAACCGGTACGCCGAACGGAACCGAAGGCGCCGGCGAGTGAGGGACGTGGTCGTCCGGGCGGGGAGCCGAAGAGACGCACCCGCACCGGACGGCACGTGGGGGTAACTGACCGGGCCGCCTACCGGACCCGATCAGACGTATGTGAACCACTCCTCGTGGTCGTCCGTGCGACGCTCCACGAGGTCGAAGAACGCGGTCTGCAGTTCCTCGGTGATCGGCCCGCGCGAGCCGTTACCGATCTCGACGTTGTCGACCTGCCGGATCGGCGTGACCTCCGCCGCCGAGCCGGTGAAGAACAGCTCGTCGGCCGTGTTCAGCTCGCCCCGGGAGATGCTTACGTTGTCGTGGACGGTGTAGCCGCGCTCGCGAGCAAGCTCGATCACCGTGTTGCGGGTGATGCCGTCGAGGATCGACTCCGAGAGCCCGGGCGTGAAGATCTCGCCGTCGCGCACGAGGAAGATGTTCTCGCCGGGGCCCTCCGCGACGTTGCCCTCCTTGTTGAGGACGATCGCCTCCTTGTAGCCGTTGCGGCGGGCCTCCTCGCCCGCGAGCAGGGAGTTGACGTACAGCCCCGTCGTCTTCGCGTTCGTCGGGATCTGCGAGGAGGAGTGCTTGCGCCAGGAGGACACCATCGCCTTGATGCCGTTCTCCAGCGCGTCGTCGCCGAGGTAGGTCCCCCACGGCCACGCCGCGATCGCGACCTCGGTGGGACAGTCGCCCGGCGAGACGCCGAGGCTGTGGTAGCCGTAGTAGGCGATGGGGCGCACGTACGCCGAGTCGAGGTCGTTGCGGCGGATGACCTCCATCGTCGCCTCGGTCAGCTCCTCCCGGGAGTAGGGGATCTCCATGTCGTACGGCTTCGTCGACTCGAAGAAGCGCTCGAGGTGCTCCTCCCAGCGGAACACCGCCGTCCCCTCCCCGGTGTCGTACGCGCGCACGCCCTCGAAGACGCCCGTGCCGTAGTGCAGTCCATGTGTGAGGACGTGCGTCGTCGCGTCCTCCCAGTCGACGTACTCGCCGTCGTGCCAGATGGTGTCGACGTCCATCTCCGCGAAGCCAGCCATACCCGAGCGCAGGATTTGCCGGACAATAAATACCACAGAAACACCGGGCGCGCCTCCCCGTTCGCGACCACTATCGAGACTGGCGACCCCCATTTACGACCATGAATAATAAACTCGTGTGTTTTAATTACTTCAGAGAATTACGTGCCGGTGATGGATACGCAACCGCCACGCGTCGACGGAGCCGACGGCGACGCACGACGGCCGACGCTCGGGGAAGCGCTCGTGCCGCTGGCGGTCGTCGTCGCCTCGTTGGGCGTCGGCTCGGGGCTGCTCGGACTCGCCCCGCACGGACCGCTGCTGTGGAGCATCGCGTTCGCCGGGCTGTTCGCGCGCTACCGGCTCGGCTACGACTGGGACGGCGTGTACGACGCCGCCGAGGGGGGTCTGCGGATGGGGATGCAGGCGATACTGATCCTGTTCGTCATCTACGGGCTGATCGCGACGTGGACCAGCGCGGGAACGATCCCGGGGCTGATGTACTACGGGCTGGGGCTGCTGTCGCCGCAGGTGTTCCTCCCGGTGACCGCCGTCCTCGCGGCCGTCGTCGCCTTCGCGATCGGGTCGTCGTGGACGACCGTCGGGACGCTCGGCGTCGCCTTCATCGGCATCGGGAGCGGGCTGGGCGTGTCGGCGCCGATGACCGCCGGCGCCATCGTCTCCGGCGCGTACGCCGGCGACAAGCAGAGCCCGCTGTCGGACACTACCAACCTCGCGGCGGCGGTGACGAACACCGACCTGTACGACCACATCAACGCCATGCGGCTCGGAACCGCCGTCGCGCTCGGTCTCTCAGTCGTCGGCTACGCCGTCCTCGGCGCCTTCGCCGTGACCGGGTCCGGCGGCGACACCGCCGCCATCACTGAGCCGCTGGCGTCGACGTACGCGCTCGGCCCGCTGGTGTTCCTTCCCCTGCTCGTCACGTTCGGGCTCGCGATCCGAGGGTATCCGGCGCTGCCGGCGCTGGTCGCCGGCGTGTTCGCGGGCGCCGGGACGACCGTGCTCGCACAGGGTCGCTCGTTCACCGCCGCCTGGGACGCCTTCCTGAACGGCACCGCCCCCGAGACCGGGAGCGAACTCGTCAACGGGCTGCTGACGACGGGCGGGCTCGCGGGCTCGGGCTGGACCATCGCCGTCGTCGTCGCGGCGCTCGCGCTGGGCGGCCTACTGGAGGGAACTGACGTGCTTGCGGTCGTCGCCGACCGTCTCGCGGACGTGGTGTGGTCGCGCAACTCCCTCGTCGTCGGTACCGGCGCCGCCGCGCTCCTCACGAACGCGTTCACCGCCCAGCAGTACATGAGCATCGTCGTTCCCGGCGTGAGCCTCCGGGAACTGTACGACGAGTACGGCCTCGACTCGCGGGACCTCTCGCGGGCCGTCGAGGCCGCCGGCACCCCTACCGGGCCGCTGTTCCCGTGGCACGCGGGCGCCGTCTTCATGGCGGCGTCGCTCGGCTTCGAGTCGTCGTGGGCGTTCGTCCCGTACTACTTCTTCGGGCCGCTGTCGGTGCTGGCGCTCGTCGGGATGGCGCTGGCCGGCCGGGCGACGACGCCGACGGAGGCGCCGGCGGGGGCCGCACCCGCGGACGACTGAGACGAGACGCGAGCGAAGCGAGCGTCTCGGAAGAACCGCGGCGAGGTCTTCGGGCCGAGCCGCCCATGAGCGACACGAGGTCGACCGGCGGGAGAGCCCGGTACAGACGTGCGCGCCGACCGGCCGGGACCGTCCCTCGACCGTCACACTGGCGGTTTCGGGCCCGAAGGTTGATTCCCCGACGCCGAGACGGTGGAGTCGAACGATGGGACAGGGCGGACCGCTCCTTCAGATCGGGATCATCGTCGTGACGGTGCTCGGGTTGTGGGTCGGCGCGCGCCTCCTCGTGGACGCGGTGGTCCTGCTCGCCCGGAGATTCGGGCTCTCGGAACTCGCCATCGGCCTCACGGTCGTCGCGATGGGCACGTCGACGCCGGAGCTGTCGGTCTCCCTCGACGCCGCGGCGAACGGGCTCGGCGACCTCGCCGTCGCGAACGTCCTCGGGTCGAACGTCTACAACCTGGCGTTCATCCTCGGGGTGGTCGCGCTGATCCGGGTGATCCCGATCGCCGAGTCGCTGGTCCACAGGGACGGCCTCGCGCTGCTCGCGAGCACCGCGGTCGGCGGACTCGCGCTCGTCGACCTCGTCGTTACCCGCATGGAGGGCGCCGTGCTGGCGGGGCTGTTCGTCGCGTACACAGCCTCTCTACTCCGGGCTGAGCAGGGCTCCGCGCTGGCGAGCGGAGGGGCGGAGCCCGCGGACGGGGAGCGCGGATCCGATCCCGCGTCGCCGGGGGCCGGCGCCGGTCCCGCCACGACCCCCGGCGACGCGGCGACGACCGACATCACGGGGCGGGCGTCGTTCCGCGGCCGCGACGGGCTCCTGCTCCTCGGCGGGCTGGCGCTGGTGCTGGTGAGCGGCGACTACATGGTGGCCGCGGCGTCGACGCTCGCCCGCGGGGCCGGGATCTCCGAGTGGGTGATCGGCGGGACCATCGTCGCCGCCGGCACGTCGACCCCGGAGTTCGCCGTCTCGCTGGTGGCGCTCAGCCGGGGGAGCCTCGGCGTCTCCGTCGGCAACGTCGTGGGCAGCAACGTGTTCAACATCACGGGGATCATGGGTGCGGCGGCGCTCGTCCGGCCGCTGGCCGTGAGCCCTACCGCCCTAGAGACGCTGGCGTGGCTGGCCGGCGTCACGGTCCTGATGGTCGCTGCGCTGTGGACCGGTCGACGGCTCTCGCGGCCGGAGGGTACGCTGTTCGCCGGGTCGGAGGTCGGTCGGTGGGTGCTCGGGCTGATCGGGTGAGTCGTCCCGGTGAGAACGGGGAGCTACCGCAGCGCCTCGACCAGTTCCTCGCCCTCGACGTACGGGAAGCCGTGGCGCTCGGCGTACTCCCGGGCGGCCGCCGGCGACAGCGCCCGGCCGGTCTCGTCGTCGAGCATCTCACAGACGACGACCGCGGGCGGCTGGTTCGTCTCGGCGGCCATCGCGAGTCCCAGCTCCGTGTGCCCCAGACGGTCGGAGAGGCCGTCGGGCGCGCCGCGGAGCACATGGACGTGCCCGGGCGCGCGGAACTCCGCGGCGAACTCCTCGGGGCCGTAGTCGACGCCGGCGTCGACGGCCGAGGCCATCGAGGCCAGCTCCGTGATCGTCAGCGCCCGGTCGTCGTCGGTGATCCCGGTGAACGTGTCGCGGTGGTTCACCGGCAGCGAGAACGACGACCGGTCGTCGTACGCGAGGTCGTGGCTTCCGGCTGCCGGGTGGTCGATCTGGTCCTCGAGGAACGGGAGGCCCGCGGCGTCGGCGACCGGGTCGGAGACGGCGACGCAGATCAGCCCGCCGGCGTCGTTGCGCATGCGCGCCACGTCCGCCGGGGTGACAGCGCCGGCAGGATACACCAGATCGGTCTCTCCCTCCCGATCGTCGAAGTCGTGGACGAGCACCGGATCGCCGGCGCGAAACGCCGCGAGCGCGCGGTCCAGTCGCCCGGCCTGGCTGCTCACGTCGACCCCCCGAACTCCGCGGTCTCGGTCGGCGACGCCGGCTCGTCGGCCCGCTCGGCGTCGGTGACCCGCACGCGAACCTCGTCGCCGTCGTCGAGCCCCAGCTTCTCGCGCAGCTTGGCGGGCGCGATCAGCTCGAGCTGATCCTCGTCGTGGTGGGTGCGCTCGGGGACGATGACGTGGACCGGCTCGAACGTCTCGCCGTCGGCGACCACCTCGGCCGCGTAACACGTCGCCGGACCGAACGTCCGGTCCTCGTCCTCCCAGCCGTCGATGGGGACGCCCTCGACTGCGTCCAGCCCCGCACGGGCGCGGACGGCCGATTCGGACAGCGAGACGTTCAGCGTGCCCGGGAACGGCTCGTAGCCGAGGCGCTCGATGAACTGCTCGTGATAGCCCGACAGCTGGATGTAGTGGCGCCCTTCGCCCATCCCGGAAGTAACCGTCCCCGTGAGGGTGAGTCCCGCATCGCCCTCGAACAGCCGGCGGTAATCCGTGTACTCGGTGCGCAGTCGTCGCTCGCCCGCGTCGGTCACCGTCACCCACTGCCCGTCGCCGACGACGTCGCGATCGAGCAGCCCCGCGGCCTCGAGCCGCTGGAGCCGCCGGGAGGCCGTCTGACTGGAGGCGTCAAGCCGCTCGCCCAGCGTCGAACAGGAGACCTTCACCGGCTCGCGGAGTCCGCCCCGGAGCGCGACCGTCTTCAGCGCCGCCACCTCGTTGTGGCCGACGGTCGTCGTGGAAGCACTCATTACCCACACTTCGGTGGCCGCGACCCAAAAGTATACCGAATACGGTATGCATAACAGAACCGTTACGGTTCGTCACGCAACCGAGAGTCGTACCGGAGTTGTGGACCGGACACACCAAAAGGCGTCGGTGTCGGTGAGCCCGGTTGTCTCGGAGACGATCGCGGACGCCGTCGGCGACACCGTCGACGGTACGGTTCGGAAACCCATTTATCGGCGGCGGGGGAAGCCACGCGCATGTTCAGACAGTTCCGGTCGGCCGTGGCGGCGGCGCTGACGGACGCGCTCGCCGAGCTCGGCTATCCGACCGACGACCTCGGCATCGAGGACCCGCCCGACGGCGTCGACGCGACGCTGGCCTCCAGCGTCGCGTTCCGGCTGGCCAGCGAGGCGGGCGCCCCGCCGCCGCAGGTCGCCGCCGAGGTCGCCGAGGCGGTCGACGTGACGGCCACGGAGTACCTCGCGCGCGTCGACACCAACGGCCCGTACGTGAACTTCTTCGTCGACGAGGCGTACCTCGCTGACACGCTCGACGCCGCCCGCGACGCCGAGTACGGTCGGCTCCCGCCGAGAGACGAGTCGGTCGTCGTGGAACACACCTCCGCGAACCCGACCGGCCCCGTCCACGTCGGGCGCGCGCGCAACCCGATCATCGGCGACGCCGTCGCCAACGCCGTCGACTACGCCGGCTACGACGTGGACCGCCACTACTACGTCAACGACGCCGGCCGCCAGATGGCGATCTTCACGTGGGCCTACGAGACGTTCGACGAGTCGGAGCTGCCCGAACCGGCCCGCGAGAAGGACGACTACGACCTCGTGCGCTACTACCGCAAGGGTAACGAGGTGCTGGAGGAGGGGGAGGCGGCGGAAGTCGAGGCCGCCGAAGACGAGATCCAGTCGATCCTCCAGGGGCTCGAGTCCGGCAACGAGGAGACGTACGAGCGCGTCGGCGAGGTCGTCGACACCGTGCTCGCGGGCATGGAGGAGTCGCTCGCCCGCCTCCCGGCCGCGTTCGACGAGTTCGTCAAGGAGACGCGCTTCATCCGCGACGGCTCCAGTGACGACGTGGCGGAACGCCTGAAGGACCTCGACGAGTCCGTCCTCGAGGAGGGCGCCTGGCAGGTCGACCTCTCGGGGTACGGCTACGAGAAGAAGCTCGTGTTCCTTCGTTCGGACGGCACCTCGCTGTACACCACCCGCGACCTCGCACACCACGAGTGGAAGTTCGAGAACTACGACCGCGCGGTGACGGTGCTCGGCGAGGACCACAAGCTCCAGGCCGGCCAGCTGCAGGCCGCGCTCGAGCTCCTCGGCAACGACACCGACCGCCTGCAGTCGACGTTCTACTCGTACGTTAACCTCCCCGAAGGGAAGATGTCCACGCGCGCGGGCACGGCGGTCAACCTAGACGACCTGCTCGATGAGGCGATCGACCGCGCCCGCGAGGAGGTCGAGCGCCGCATGGACGACCGCATCCGCGACGACGACCTCGCCGACGAGGACGTCGACCGCATCGCCCGGCAGGTCGGCATCGGCGCCGTCCGCTACGACATCGTCAGCAAGCAGCCGACCAAGTCGATCACCTTCGAGTGGGACCGCGCGCTCGACTTCGAGGCGCAGTCGGCGCCGTACGTGCAGTACGTCCACGCGCGGTGTTGCGGGATCGTCGCGGAGGCGGGAGACGAGGGGCTGGCACCGGACGCCGCCGTCGATCCCGAGACGCTGTCGACGCCCGAGGAGCGCGACCTGCTGAAGGTCGTCGCGCACTTCCCCGCCGTCGTCGAGCGGGCGGCCGAGGATCTGGAGCCACACCGCGTCGCCACCTACACCCGCGAGTTCGCCGAGACGTTCAACGCCTTCTACCGGGAGTGCCCCGTGCTCACCGCCGACGACGAGGCGACCCGTGAGGCCCGCCTCGCGCTCGTCGCCGCCGCGCGACACACCGTCGCGAACGCGCTCGACGTGCTCGGAGTCGAGGCGCCCGAGTCGATGTGAGAAGGGAAGAACGCCGCAGCCGCCACTCTCGTTTCCGTTCTCAGATCACGGCTCGGCTACGCTGCCAGCGGCAGCAGCGCGCCCGGCGGCGTGATCAGGCTCCCGCCGACCGAGAGCACCGCGATAGCGCCCAGCCCGAGCGCGAGGACGATGAAGACGAGGATCCACCAGATCGGCACGGAGTCGTTGCCTGCTTCGCTCATACTCGTGAGAGGCGGGGGCGACGAAAAGAAACTCCCGATTCGAGTCCCACGGACCGCTACGACGACCGGAACAGCCGGCCGAAGAAGCCACCGCCGTTTCGGTCGTCGCGGTCGTCGTCCTCGTCGTCCGTGTCGTTTTCCGACTCTTGCTGTTTCGCCTGCTCGGTTCGCTCCTTGCTCTGTTGAGCGAACGGGATCACGTCCTCGCCGATCTCCGCGGACTCGCCCGACTCGGCGTCCTCGACCGTCGGCGTTTCCTCCTGATCGCCCCGCTCGGGACCGTATTCGTCGTCCTCGAGCACCGTACTTCGAGCCGCCGTCGCGGCGTCGTCCTCCGCGTCCTCGTCGCTGTCAGCGTCGTCGTCGTCCAGAATGACCGCGTCGTCGACGTCGGGGTCCGCGTCAGTCTCGACTTCGGTATCCGCGTCGACCTCGGTCTCGGCATCCGCGTCGACCCCGGATTCGGCGTCCGCGTCGGCGGCGTCCGTGTCCGTCTCGGTGTCCGTGCCCACCTCGGCCTCCGTCGCGGCCGCCTCCGCTGTCGCGTTCGCCGTGTCGGGTTCGGCGGTCGGGTCGTCCGGTTCCCCCGACTCGGCATCCGTCTCCTCCTCCCCTATCTCCGCCTCGGCGTCACCCGTTCCCGACTCGGCGACCGCCTCCGACTCGTCGTCCACTTCCGGCAGGTCGAGCGCGGCCTCGGGGTGTTCGTCCGCGGCGACCGCCGCGTCGTACTCGGGATCCTCGGGTGCCGTCTCGGCGTTGTCGGGAGTGACCGCCGGGCGGATCGGCTCGCCGATGAGCGAGGAGGCAAGCGACCGGTACGCCGCCGCGGCGTCGCTGTCGGGCGCGTACGCCGAGAGGGGGCTACCGGCCGCCTGCGCCTCGGCGACCAGCGGGTCGTCCGGGATCGCGCCGAGCACCGGCACGTCGATGTCGCCGGTGTCCTCGTCGCCCTCGGCCTCGTTGAGCGCGAGGCCGACGACCTCGCCGCCGAGCTTCTCGGTGAGGTCCTGCGTCTTGCGGGTGTTGGCGAGCCCGTCGCGCGTCGGCGTCGACACGAGGAGGACGCCGTCGGCGACCGACAGCGGAAGCGCCGTCTGGTGGGTCAAGCCGGCGCCCGTGTCGACGATCACGTAGTCCGCGCCCGTGATCGCTTCGAGCACGTCGACGATCTCCCCCGGCTCGGCCTTCCGGAAGTGTTCGAGGCTGTCGCCCCCCGGGAGCACCGCGAGGCCGTGCGGTCCCTTGCGGGTCGCCTCGGCGGGGTCGGCCTCGCCCGCGAGCACATCGTGAAGCGTCACCGCCCCCGGTTCGACCCCGAGCGACGGGCCGAGGCTGGCCGACCCGAGGTCGGCGTCGACGGCGACCGTCTCGTAGCCGGCGGCCGCGAGCGTGGCCGCGAGGTTGGCGGCCGTGGTCGTCTTGCCGACCCCCCCTTTGACGCTCGCGACGGCGTAGATCTTCGGCATTTACCGTGGCTACGGCGGTCACACGTGATAAATGTGGGTCTCCTCACCCGGGTATTCAACAGGTACTTACCCCGCGGAGGGCCTAGTAGCCCGTAATGAGCAGCGACGCCCAAGAGGGCCAACCGAGCGAGGACCGACGGAAGTACGAGTTCCGGAAGGTCCTCGACGAACTCGACGACTTCGAGGGCTCGGGGACCCAACTCGTCACGATCTACATCCCCGACGACAAGCAGATATCGGACGTCGTCGCCCACGTCACCCAGGAGCACAGCGAGGCGTCCAACATCAAGTCCAAACAGACGCGGACGGCCGTGCAGGACGCGCTCACCAGCATCAAGGACCGCCTCCGCTACTACGACGTGTACCCGCCCGACAACGGGATCGTCATCTTCTCGGGCGCAGTCGACTCCGGCGGCGGCCAGACCGACATGGTGACCAAGGTGCTGGAGTCGCCGCCCGAGCCCATTCAGTCGTTCCGGTACCACTGCGATTCGGACTTCCTCACCCAGCCGCTGGAGGACATGATGACCGACAAGGGCCTGTTCGGGCTCATCGTCCTCGACCGGCGGGAGGCGAACGTCGGCTGGCTCAAGGGCAAGCGCGTCGAGCCCGTCAAGTCGGCCTCCTCGCTGGTTCCCGGCAAGCAGCGGAAGGGTGGCCAGTCCGCACAGCGGTTCGCCCGCCTCCGCCTGGAGGCCATCGACAACTTCTACCAGGAGGTCGCGGGGATGGCGAACGACCTGATGGTGGACAAACGCCACGACATCGAGGGGATCCTCGTGGGCGGCCCGTCGCCGACGAAAGACGAGTTCCTCGACGGCGACTACCTCCACCACGAGCTGCAGGACCACGTGATCGGGAAGTTCGACGTGGCCTACACCGACGAGTCCGGCCTGTACGACCTGGTCGACTCCGCGAGCGAGGTGCTCGCCGACCAGGAGGTGATGAAGGACAAGCGGGAGATGGAGGAGTTCTTCGAGAACCTCCACAGCGGCGACAAGGCCACCTACGGCTTCGAGGAGACCCGCCGCAACCTGATCATGGGCTCGGTCGAGCGCCTGCTCCTGTCGGAGGACCTCCACGACGACGTCGTCACCTACACCTGCCCGAACGGCCACGAGGAGCGCGAGGTCGTCGAACGGCGCCACTCGACGCCCGAGCACGAGTGCGAGGAGTGCGGGGAGACGGTCCCCGCGAGCGACGCCGGCGAGCGCGAGGACGTCGTCGAGCACCTCATCGACATCGCCGAGCAGCGCGGCACCGAGACGAAGTTCATCTCCACCGACTTCGAGAAGGGCGACCAGCTCATGGACGCCTTCGGCGGCGTCGCCGGCATTCTCCGCTACTCGACGGGCGTGTAAGCCGACCCGTCGGTTCGATTTCCCCGCGGTCCCCCTTCCCGTCTCTTCTCCGGTCTCTCTCCTCTTCTCCGGTTTCTCTTTCTGTCTCCTTCCCTTCCCCCGCTCTCTTCCCGGGCCTCACTCGCCGGCGGTCTGGACCAGCACGACGCCGCCGACCACCAGCATGCCGCCCGCGACCATCGGCGGCGTCACCGACTCACCGAGGAACGCGGCGCCCAACGCGACCGCCACCGCCGGCTCCGTCGTCGAGAGCACGCCCGCCCGCCCGGCGCCGACGCGCGCCAGTCCCGCGAAGAA
Source organism: Halobaculum rarum (assembly GCF_040025155.1). Taxonomy (NCBI): domain Archaea; kingdom Methanobacteriati; phylum Methanobacteriota; class Halobacteria; order Halobacteriales; family Haloferacaceae; genus Halobaculum; species Halobaculum rarum. Next base: position 693,097 of record NZ_CP157275.1, read on the forward strand.
CGCGAACATCGCGAACGCGGTCGCGACGACGCCGAGCGCGACGACCGCCCCCCAGCCGGCGGCCGTCGCCGGGAGCGTGATCGCGTCGGTGAGCGCTGCCACGAGCGTCAGTGAGGCGGCGGCCGCCGGGGCGACGTAGGCGGTAAGCACGCGCTCGTCGGTCGTCTCCAGTGTCACCCGCGAGACGACGATGTACGCCGCGTACAGCCCCGCGGCCGCGACCGTCGCGGCCGCGCCGACGGGGTCGAACGCGCTCGTCCCGGTCCCGGAGATGAGGACCACGCCCCCGAGGGTCAGTCCCGCGGCGATGACCGTTCTTCTCCCCACCCGCTCGTCGAGGAAGGCCGCCGCGAGCGCGACGACGAACAGCGGGTACGTGTACAGGAGTACGGCCGCGAGCCCGGCGCTCATTCGCTCCACGCCGACGAAGAAGCCGTAGCTGACGCCCGCGTAGCCGACCGCACCCAACACGATCGCGGTGAGCATCTCGCGGGTCGGCAACCCGAGCGCGGGAGCGGTGCCCCCGGTCGCCACCCGATAGCCGAGCAATCCGGCCCAGAGGACGAGCGACCCGACGGCGAATCGGAGCGCGAGCGTCGACGGCACGGACAGTCCCGCCCGGAACGCCACCTCGCCGAGCACGCCGAGCGTGCCGAAGGCGGCCGCCGACGCGAGTACGAGAAGGCTCCCGGTCGTGTCGCTGTCCATCGGTTCTCGTTCGGGTCGGAGGCCGACCTCCGGGATACGTCTTGCCGTTCAGCTCGCCCGGTCAGTGACCGTCCAACAGGGAGTCGAGCTGGTGAACCCGCCGTTCGAGATCGAAGCCGGGGACGAGTTCCGCCTCGCGAACCGCCTCGATCAACCGGTCGAACGCGAGGGCGGTGTCGACGCCCTCGCGCTCGGCGTGCTCGCGAAGCGCACGCGCGGACGCCTTGTTCAGCGCGATGGACGGCAGCGTGCCGATCAGCAGCGCGAACGCCACGCCGCCGTCGCCGCTAGGGAACGACTCGTGGACGCGATCGAACTCTGGGGCGGCGTCACCGGCGGTCGCCGCGTCCTCGTCGGTGTCAGCGACCCCGCCGCCGTCAACGGCGTCGACGGCGAGACAGTGGGGACAGATGCTCGCCGCTGCGGCTTGCTCGGGCGCGTGTGCACGGAGGGCCTCAAGAACGGGGAACGTGACGACGACGGTGTCGCAGCGGGGACAGGTCATACGCGGCGTCGCGGGCGAACCGATATAAAATCCGGGGCGTCGGCGAACGGTGGGGAGACGAGCGGCGCGACGTCAGTCGTCGCTCTCGGCGACGCCGGCCTCGATCGCCTCCGCCTCGGCCTTTGCGGCCGCCTCCTCGGCAGCTTCCTCGGCCTTCTCTTCTTCTTCCTTCTTCGCTTTGATCTTCTTGAGGCGGAAGATCTCTTCGCGTTCCTGCTCCTCGAGCTTCTGCTCGATGTACTCCTTGTTCTCGTTGAGGTCGGGCAGGAGCTTGAACTCCAGCGCGTTCACGCGGCGCTTGGTGGTCTCGATCTCCTTGAGCATCTTCTTCATCGCCGTCTCGACCTCCGCCGCGAGGATGATCGACTCCAGCAGCTCCTCGTAGGCGTCGGCCGCCTCGTCGATGCGGGCGGAGGAGCCGAGCACGCCGTAGCCGCGCTCGTCGAGGTCCTTCCGCACCTTCGAGGACTCGATCTGCGGGACGACCACGCCCATGATGTTCTTCGACTGGGTCGTGATCTCGGGGTGCTCCTTCAGCGCCGCGGCGGCGCCGCGGACGGCCACGTCGCCCTCCATCGCGCGCGCCTTGTTGATCTTCTCCTGGGCCGTGTCGTAGTCGGTCTCCAGTTTGTCACGGACGTCCTGTGCCTGATCGAGGATGTCCATGAACTCCATGATGAGCCCGTCGCGCTTCTGTTCGAGCGTGTCGTGGCCCCGCTCGGAGAGGTCGATCCGGTCCTCGATCTCCATGAGGTTCTTCCGGGTCGGTTTGACGTCGTTCGCCATAGTCTTACACGAGCGTTGCGCGGCGAGGGTGTTAATCCTTGTTAGTCGCCGTGCACGCGCGAGGGCGCAGGTGGGTCACTCATCCAACCCGCGATCCCGGTCACTGTGTAGCGGCTATCCGTCGCAAGCGGTCGATCGTACGGTCGGAAAAACGAGCGAGCAGCGGTGCGCTCAGTCCGCGGAGACTTCCTCGGCCTCTGCGTCTGTCGCGGCCACGTCCTCGCGGTAGTGCTCCTCGATGAGGTCCTCGTCGACGCGGTTGAGCTCCGTCTTCGGCAGCGTCGACAGCAGGTCCCAGCCGAGTTCGATCGTCTCGTCGATCGTCCGATTGGTGTCGAAGCCCTGCTGGACGAATCGCTCCTCGAAGGCGTCCGCGAAGTCGAGGTACTTGTTGTCGCGCTCGGAGAGCGCCTCGCGGCCGACGATGTTCACGAGGTCACGGAGGTCCTCACCTTCCGCGTACGCCGCGTACATCTGGTCGGACACGTCGGCGTGGTCGGCGCGGGTGAGGCCCTCGCCGATACCGTCGTCCATCAGTCGCGAGAGACTCGGCAGCACGTTCACCGGCGGCTCGATGCCCTGACTGTGCAGCGGGCGGTCCATCATGATCTGCCCCTCGGTGATGTACCCCGTCAGGTCGGGGATCGGGTGCGTGTCGTCGTCGCCCGGCATCGTGAGGATCGGGATCTGGGTAACCGAGCCCTCGCGGTCCTTGAGACGACCCGCGCGCTCGTACAGCTGCGCCAGGTCGGTGTACATGTACCCGGGGTAGCCACGGCGACCGGGCACCTCCTCGCGGGCCGCACCGATCTCTCGCAGCGCCTCACAGTAGTTCGTCATGTCCGTCAGGACGACGAGCACGTGGTACCCCTTGTCGAACGCGAGGTACTCCGCGGTCGTCAGCGCGAGCCGCGGCGTGACCGTCCGCTCGACTGCGGGGTCGTCCGCGAGGTTCATGAAGACGACCGAGCGCTCCAGCGCGCCTGTCCGCTCGAAGTCCTGCATGAACTCGTTGGCCTCCTCCTGCGTGATGCCCATCGCGCCGAAGATCACCGCGAACTCCGACTCGTCGTCGTCGCCCTCGCCCGCTTCCTCCGGAACGGTCGCCTGGCGGGCGATCTGGAGCGCGAGGTCGTTGTGTGGCAGACCCGAGCCCGAGAAGATCGGGAGCTTCTGGCCGCGCACGAGCGTGTTCATCCCGTCGATCGCCGAGACGCCCGTCTGAATGAAGTCCTCGGGGTACTCCCGACTGTACGGGTTGATCGCGGCGCCGACGATGTCGCGTCGTTCGTCCGGCACGATCTCCGGGCCGCCGTCGATCGGGTTGCCGGAGCCGTCCATCACCCGACCGAGGAGGTCCTCGGTGACGGGCATCTTCAGCGTCTCGCCCAGGAACCGGACCGAGGCGTTGCGGTCGATACCGGTCGTTCCCTCGAACACCTGGATCGCGACGATGCCGTCCTCGCTTTCGAGGACCTGGCCGCGCTTCGTCTCGCCGCTCGGCGTCTCGATCTCGACCATCTCGTCGTAGCCGATGGGCTCGTCGACCTCGGCGAACACCAGCGGGCCGCTGACTTCCGTGATTGTCTGATACTCTTTCATTGTTCAGTAGAGCGAACGGATCTGCTCGGTGATCTCCGCTTTCAGTTCCTCGACGAACGCCTCCCAGTCCTCCTGGGTGGCGATCCGGTTGAGCTTCGGCGCCGCGTCGATGGCGGTTATGTCCTCGATGGGGACGCCCGCGTCGAGCGCGTCGAACGCCTCGTCGTTGTACGTCTGGATCGTCGTGAGGATCGCGTACGTCTTCTCGGGCGGACAGTACATGTCCACGTCGATGAAGGCGTTCTGCTGGAGGTAGCCCTCACGCAGGTACCGCGCCACGTCGAGGATGAGCCGCTGGTCCTCCGGCAGGGCGTCCTTCCCGACGAGCTGGACGATCTCCTGGAGTTCGCCCTCCTCGTCGAGCGTGTCGACGGCCCACTGCCGCCGCTCGGCCCAGTCCTCCGCGACGTTCTCCTTGAACCACGGGTCGAGCTGGTCCTGGTACAGCGAGTACGACTCGTTCCAGTTGATCGCCGGGAAGTGCCGGCGCTCGGCGAGGTCGGCGTCCAGCGCCCAGAACGTCTTCACGATGCGCAGCGTGTTCTGGGTGACCGGCTCGGAGAAGTCGCCCCCGGGCGGGCTGACCGCGCCGATCGCGGAGACCGATCCCTCGGTGCCGTTGAGGTTCTCGAAGTAGCCGGCGCGCTCGTAGAACTCCGCCAGGCGGGCGGCGAGGTACGCGGGGTACCCCTCCTCGCCGGGCATCTCCTCCAGCCGGGAGGAGATCTCGCGCATGGCCTCCGCCCACCGCGAGGTGGAGTCGGCCATCAGCGCCACGTCGTACCCCATGTCGCGGTAGTACTCGGCGATGGTGATGCCGGTGTACACGCACGACTCGCGGGCGGCGACGGGCATGTTCGAGGTGTTCGCGATGAGCGAGGTGCGGGCCATCAGGGAGTTCCCGTTCTTCGGGTCCTCCAGTTCGGGGAAGTCCTCGATGACCTCGGTCATCTCGTTGCCGCGCTCGCCGCAGCCGACGTAGACGACGATGTCGGCGTCGGCGAACTTGGCGAGGCTGTGCTGAGTAACCGTCTTCCCGGAGCCGAACGGCCCGGGAATCGCCGCGGTACCGCCCTTGGCGATCGGGAAGAGGCCGTCGAGGATGCGCTGGCCCGACACGAGCGGCTCGCGGGGCGTTCGCTTCTCGACGGTCGGTCGCTTCTCGCGGACCGGCCACTCCTGGTGCATCGTGACCTCCTCGCCGTTCTCGAGCGTGACGATCGGCTCGTCCACGGTGAACTCGCCCTCCTCGACGCTCTCGACGACGCCGCCCTCGTAGCCCGGCGGCACCATGACCTTGTGGTCGATGGTGACCGTCTCGGGCACGACGCCGACGATGTCGCCGGCCTCGACGCTGTCGCCGGCCTCGACCTCGGGAGTGAACTCCCACTTCTTCTCCAGGTCGATGCCGGGCGCGTCGACCCCGCGGTCGAGGAACGCGCTGTCCATCTTCTCTTCCAGCACGTCGAGCGGGCGCTGCACGCCGTCGTAGATGGCGTCCAGCATACCCGGGCCCAGGTCCACGGAGAGCGGTTCGCCCGTGTTCTCGACGGGCTCCCGGGGGGCGACCCCGGAGGTCTCCTCGTACACCTGAATGGTCGTGACGTCGCCCTCGATCTCGATTACCTCGCCCATCAGTCCTTCGTCGCCGACGTAGACGACGTCGTTCATCCGGGCGTCGAGGTCGACAGCTTTCACGACCGGGCCGCTCACGCTCTTGATGCGTCCGGTTCCTTCGGTCGTCTCGGTTTCGCTTGCCTGACTCATGTGTTCACTCGTCCTCGTCCATCAGGTCGATCCCGATGGCTCGCTTGATCTGTTCGCGTAGGCCGCTCCCGGCGCCGCCGCCGAGGGTGACCAACACCGGTTCCACGCTGCCCTCCACGTCCCGACGGACGGTCCGCGAGAGGTGCTCGAGGTCCTCGTCGAGCATCACGACGATCCCGACGCCGTCGTCCGCGAGCGTCTCCTCGACCACCTCGTCGAGGCGGTCGTCCTTCCGGTCGTCGGGGACGTTCTCGCACTTGCGGACCCCGGCGAGCCGGAATCCGGTGGTGAACTCGGGACTGCCGATTACCGCGATCTCCTGACTCATATAATCACCAACTCGGATTCGATCTCCTCGGGGCCGAGGCCGGCCTCCTTGCCCCGCGCGATGGCGCGGATGTTGTCGACCTCGCGCTCCTTCGCGAGCACGTACGACACGACGGGCGTCACCGACAGCGGGTGGATCAGCCCGAGCGAGTCCGCGTACTCGAGCAGTGCCGCCTCCAGCGCGTGCTCGAACGCGATGAGGCTATCGGCCCCCTCGAGTTCGGTGAGCGCGTCGGAGAGCCGGTCGCCGTACCGCGACTCGCGGATGTTAGCGACCAGTTCGTCGGTGTTGGACACCAACTGCTGGAGTTCGGCCGCCGAGAACAGGACGCCGCCCTCGATGAAGTACTCCGACGGGTCGAGGTCGGCCCCCGAGCGCGCCAGCCGCAGCGCGTTGATCGCGTTGCGGAAGTCGATCTCAGCCTCCAGGAACTCGCGATACTCCGACAGGGCCTCGCCGGAGAGGTCGTCGGTTCGCAGCAGGTCGTAGTACGCGCGGTCGACTGCGTTCTCAAGCGGCACCAGTACGCCCTCCGACTCGTAGTCGTCGAGGGCGTCCGCGAGCGCGTCGCCGAACACCGTCGACGACAGCGCCTCGACGGCCTCCTCGATGCTGCCCGCGTCGAGCAGCCGATCGAGCAGCCGGTCGTCGAACTCGCCGGCGCGGATGAGGTCGTCGGCGACGGCCTCGCGCTCGGTGTCCGAGTAGATGCCCCGCAGAACGGTTTTCACGTTCCACACGTCGAACTTCCGGAGGTAGCGGGCGACGTGCCCGTACAGCTCACCCTCACACCAACGGAGGATGTCCTCGAAGTCCTCGGCGAGGCTCGCGTTCAGCGCGTACTCGATGAGGTCGACGCCCGAGAACCGCGACCCGAGCGCGTTGATCTCCTCCTCGTACGCCGGCGATTCCTCCATGAACCGAGCGATCTCCGCCGGGCTCATCCTGACCAGCTTCCGGTAGTCGTCCTCCTCGAACAGCGACGCCCGCCGCGATCGGACGCGGGCGTTCACGTACTCGGGGTTCGACGTGCCGGCGTAACTACTCATCGTCGAACAGTCGGTCGCTCAGCTCCTTGAGGTTGTCCTCCCAGACCGCCTCGAGGACCGAGTCGAACGTGTTGTTCACACGGACGCGCGACTCCTCGCTCTCAACGACGACGCCGCCGAGACAGTCGCGCTCGCCGACGAACGACCAACCGTCGTAGTCGGTGAGGATATCGGCCAGCAGCTCCTCGTCGTCCGCCCGCCCGCGGACCGCGACCGACTCGTCGTCCTCGAACTCGACGGCTGCGGCGTCGAGCAGCGTACGGGTCAGCTCCTCGCGCTCGTCTCCCTCCAGATCGACGATGGCCGCTTCGGTCTGCTCACGCACGTCGGCGAGCACGTCGCGGCGTGCCTCGAGCCGCTCCTGTTTCGCCTCGAGCTTCGCTGCCGAGAGCGTCTGCTCGCGCTCCTGTTCGATCTGCCGCTCGACCTGCTGTTCTCGTTCCTGAACGATTCGTTCGGCCTCCTCCTCGGCCTCCGAGACGATCCCCCCGGCGCGCTCCTCGCCCTCTTCGCGGATGTCCTCCGCACGCGCGCGGGCTTCGTCACGGATGTCTTCGACGACAGTCTCCAAACTCATGATGAAAGGGAGGAAGCGGTTTAGACCAGGAAGATGGTGACCAGTGCGAGAATGACGAGGGTCTCCGGGAGGACCGTGAAGATCAGCCCGGACACGAACAGGTCCTCGTCCTCGGCGACGGCCCCGATCGCGGCCGAACCGATGCCGCGCTCCGCGTAGCCCGCACCGAACGCGGCGAGGCCCACCGCGAGCGCCGCCGCCGCGTTGGCGGTAAGGGCGGGGGAACTGGATCCATCCTGCAGTACAACGTTGCCGACTTCGGGTGCGATTTCGAGCATGGTATTCGGTAGGCGGATTGCCTAACTCCGGACAAGTCGTTGTTGCACCTGTGGAGTGCATAAAGGTTCCCAAAACGAGCGACGAGAGGCCGGAATACGGGGGTGTGACGCGTCGCTGGGCGTGTGAACGACCCACACTATCCCGCGACGGTCGCGGCCGAAAACGAGCCGGAATCGGACCGACGGATCGGTCCGTTTACTCGTCGGCAGTGAACCGACGGACGCGGCCGAACGGCTCGTACTCCGTGCCGCCGCCGTCGAAGAACTTCGAGAAGAACTCGTAGTACTCCAGGCGGACGGCCTGCAGGCCGGCGGAGGTCACGCCCAGCGCGAGCACGAGGACGTGCCCGATCACCAGGATGAGCAGCCCGCCGACGAGCGCCGCCACGCCGCCGTGGGCGAGCCCGGGGAACAGGATCGCCTCGGCGCCGTACTCGGCGGCGTAGTACTCGGGCCCGTGCGAGAGCATGTAGTGGTACTCGCCCTCGGTCTCGTACACGCCGAAGAACAGGAGGTTGACGACGAACGCCATCCCCGCCTTGGCGAGCAGCACCGCGGCGATCCGGGTGTAGCTCAGCACGTTCACGAGCACGTCGAAGATCTCGAGGATCTCCGCCGGCGCGCCCACCACGAGCAGGGCGGCGCCGAGGAGGAACATCGCGAACCCGAGGTACCCGACGACGGCCGGGAAGCCGCTGAAGCCGAGCGCGAACGCCGCGGGGGCGTCCGAGCTGACGCCGTCGAACACCGTGTAGATGAACTCGGGCGCGGTACCGGCCGCGGCCTCGCTGAACACGAGCAGCCAGAGGCCGTTCATGCCCAACATCCACGAGGCCTTCTCAGTGATCGCCGCCTTCGCCCCGTGGAACTCGAGTTCCTCGAGGAAGCCGAAGACGTAGCCGACGTTGAGGTGAACGAGCGCGACGAGCGTCGAGATGACGAGCCACGCCTGCGCCCAGTAGAGGTCCGCCGGCTGGAGTCCCTTGTGCATCGGCGCGCTGTGGAGGCCGACCACGCCCTCCCAGAAGTACGTGGAGATGAGGTGGAGCCCGAAGAACTCGCCGTACAGGATGCCGAACACCGCGGTGAAGATCCCGGCCGCGATGGTGACGCCGCCCATGGACTTGAACGCCTGCGAGTCGAAGTTCGAGTACAGGTAGTAGCCGATGAGCCCGTAGAGGATCCCGTACCCGAGGTCGCCGATCATGAACCCGAAGAACGCCGGGAACGTGAGGAACAGCACGACCGTCGGGTCGAACTCGCGGTAGTTCGGGCGCCCGACCGCCTGCACGAGCACCTCGAACGGCGAGACGAGCCCGGGGTTGTCCTGCACGACCGGCGGCTCGTCGTCACGCATGACGACGTTGCCGCCGCCGTCGGCGACGGCGCGTCGCTGCTCGGCCTCGGCTTCGTCGTTCGCCTCGACGCCCTCGTCGGGGCCCGCCTCCTCCACCGACGGCGGCACGTCCTCGCGGACCTGCACCTCGCCGTCGGCGCCGAAGGAGGCCCGCTCGATCTCCTCGACCTCGACGTGGCTGCCGACAGCCTCCTGCACCGCCGACTTGAACTCCGTGTAACTGTCGGTGGGGATCCATCCCTCGGAGACGAACGCGTTGCGCGTCGTCGCGTACGACAGCGGAGCCTCCGACTTCTGGACCTCGATGGCGAGCTTCTCCTCGGCGGCCAGCAGGAAGCCGGCCGCGTCCGCCCGCATCGAGTCGAGTTCGCCCTCGGCCGACTCGAGGTCCGACTCCAGCGACTGTCGCTCGCGTTCGAGGTCGCCGACGTACGCCTCCGGCGAGACGTTCTCGCCCTCGACGTCGGGCACTTCGAGGGCGGTGAACTCGGCGTTCACCAGCGCGTCGGCGAGCGCGTTCTCGTCGGCGTCGCGCTCGGGGTGTGCGAGGACAGCGAGCACATCGTCACCGAATATCTGGTATTCGGTGAGCGCGGACGCGTCGAGAATGGCGCGCTCGATGCTGTCGCGGTCACCTTCGCCGACTGCGACCTGCATGGAGTCGTACCCCTGCAGCAGGTCGAGGTCGATGCCCAGCTTCGCGAACGGCTCGATCGCCTCGATGCGCTCCTCGACGGAGCGGAGCTGCGAGCGGATCTCGTCGCGCCGGTCGTCGAGGGCGTTGACCTCCTCGCGAAGCTCCTCGAGTTCGGCCGCCAGCTCGTCGTCGTCGAGCACGCGGGTCGGCCCCGCGTCGTCGTCCTCGACGCCGAGCATGGATTTCAGCGAGCGAACGGTGACCAGCTTCTCGGCCGCGCCCTCCGCGCCCGACTGGGGATTACCCTGAACGAACCCCTCCCAGCCGCCGCCGTACTCGGTGACGTGCAGGAGGTTCAACTCGTGAACCGCCTCGACGACCGACTCCATGTACGCCTTGGAGCCGGTCACCGAGACCTTGCTCATCCGCTCAGGCCTGAGCATGTACCGCCTCCTCGAACCGTTCCACCGCGAACTCGACGACCTCGTCTATCCGGTCGCTCGCCTCGTCGACGAGTTCGTTCCGCTCGCGGCGGCCCGCCGCGATAGTCTCCTCTCGCTTCTCCTCGATCTGTTCGCGTGCTTCGTCGAGGCGCTCCTGCTCGATGCGGTCGGCCTCGGCTTCGGCCTCGGCGACGATCTCGTCGGCCTCCGACCGGGCCTCCGAGATCCGCGCCTCGCGGTCGGCCTCAGCCTCGGCGACGATCTCCTCGGCATCGGCTTCGGCCTCCTTCACGCGTTCGAGAACTTCGGGTCTCGGCATGGATACTCGTCGTCTGTGGGTTTGCCCACGTCGATATAAGGTGTTTGCGGAACGCAGGCGTCGGAGGCGTTGTCGAGGGAGCGAGCGACAGAGCCAACGGACCACGACGGCGAGGTCCCTGTGCCGAGCCGTCCAGCACCGAGGTCGTCGAGCGAGTGAGCGGAGCGAACGCAGCGAGACGACGGAGCACGGCGGGGCGGTCTCCGTGCCGCTCCGCCGACTGAGCGTGCCATCGAGGGAGCGAGCGAAGCGAACGCGGCGAGCCGGCGGTCGGGACGGCTCCGGTCGACGGCTATTCAGCGAGCGCGAACGTTTCGGGCCGCCCTGCGCACGCCGCGTCCGATCGCCTCGCGCGCGGCGAAGACCTCACCGAACGCCCAGCCGAGGAGAACGACCAGCCCGGCCACGGCGCCCGCGAACTGCCACGAACCCATCCAGACGGGACGGATCCACGGCGTCACGCCCGACCAGGTGTCCGCGAACGCGACCGCGGGACCGGCGAGGACCGTTCCGGCGAAGGTGTTCTGGACGGCGGCGGCGAACGTGAGCGAATCTCCCGTTCCCTCGATGAGTCCCGCGGACCCGTAGATCTGGTAGCTCCCGGTTACGCCCTGGTCGGCCATCGTCGGGCCGTTCGACTCGTCGCCGGTGCCGATCCGCTCGGCCTCGTACGGACCCCACGTGGCGTAGTACTCCCAGACGATCTCGCCGCGCGGCGTCACTTCGATGACCCGGTGGTTCAGCGAGTCGGTGATGAGCGTGTTCCCGTTCGGCAGCCGATCGGCGTCGCGAGGCCAATCCAGTTGGCCGGTGCCGACCTCCCAGGTCTTGACCCACTCGCCGTCGCGGCGCTCGTACTCGACGACCCGGTCGTTTTCGGAATCGGCGACGAGGACCGTGGGATTACCGTCCTCGCTGACGAGCCAGTCCGGGTTGTGCTGCTCGTGCATCACGTCGTAGTTGTCGTCGCTGCCGAGGCGGTAGTCGATCTCGTTGGTCGAGCGGTTCACCACGATCGCCTGATCGAAGTTACGGGGGGACACGAGGTACTGCCCCTCGGCGACGCGGTCGACGTCGTTGACGTGTGTCCAGTCCTCGTTGAACCCGCCGTCCGTGGAGTTCGGGTAGTGCTCGCGGAACGTCCACTCCCAGACGATCTCCTCGGTCGACCGGTTGTACACGAGGATTCGGTCGTCCGAGCGCTGCTCCTCCTCGTTCCAGTTGCGCATGTTCGCGATGAGGAGGTTTCCGTTCGGCAGCATGTCCACGTCGTGGGTGTCTTTGAAGTCGAAGCGCTCGGTCCACACCGGCTCGCGCGTCTCGCGGTTGATCTCCGCGACGACCGTACCGTCGGGGTTCGTCCCGACGACGAGCAGGTTCCCGTTCGGAAGCGGGTCGACGTCGTAGAACCACCGTGCGTTCTGGTTCGACCCGTTGTACACCCAGTCGGTCGAGCCGTTGGGCGTCACTTGCACGAGGCGGGCGGGCTTCTTCTGATTGCCCTGGCCCTGGAAGTGAAAGCCCTGGATCGCGACGACGGTGGAGCCGTTCGCCTCCGAGGAGATCGTGCCGGCTTCGAGCCCGACAGTGCCTGGCGTCCCGGTGTCGCTCGGCGAGATCGCCTGCACGGCGGCGGGCGCGAACAGCCCCAGCACGACCAGCGCGACGAGCGCCCGGGCGGCCGTCCGCTTAGAGACGGGGAGGGAGGAAGCCATACTCCGGAAGGAGTGGTGCGAGGTGGAAACTCTTGTGCTCTATCACAGCGACGTGGGAAGGTTCGAGCCCGAACGACCGGCTCCGCCGTCGGGCCGAAGCGTCCCGGTCGAGTCAGATCGCGCCGGTGAGGACGCCGCTCGTCCGGACGAAGAAGTACACGACGAACGCGCCCGCGAGCACCCAGTGCCCCGGCCGTGTCTCGTCGACGCGGCCGGCGGCGAGCTTGACGAGCGGGTAGGTGATGATGCCGGCGGCGATACCGTACGCGATCGAGTAGGTGAACGGCATGACGAGCACCGTCATACCGGCGGGGATGGCGGCGGTCAGGTCGTCCCACGCGACCTCGACGACGTTGCGCAGCATCACGACGCCGATGACGACCAGCGCGATGTGGCTGGCGTACAGCGGGATGGCCGCCGCGAGGGGGACGACCGCCAGCGCCGCGAGGAACAACAGCGCGACGACGAGCGCGGTCATCCCGGAGCGACCGCCCTCCTCGACGCCGACCGCGGACTCGATGTACGTCGTCACCGTCGAGGTGCCGAGCATCCCGCCGACGGTGGTGCCGACGGCGTCGGCCATCAGCGGCTTGTCGATGTCGGGCAGGTCTCCCTCCTCGTCCAGGAAGCCGGCGACCTGTGAGACGCCGACGAGCGTGCCGGCGGTGTCGAAGAAGTCGACGAAGAAGAACGTGAACACGATCAGCGAGAAGACGAACGCGTCGACGTCCTGCAGGCCGGTGACGAACGCCCCCGCCAGCGGCGAGATGTCGTACGTCGCCTGCGCCGTGAGGTTGCCGACGAGCGCGTCGGGCGAACCGAAGCCGAACTGCGCCGCGAGGTATCCGAGCACGGTCGTGAACAGGATGCCGACGACGACCGAGCCCGTGACGCCGCGGGCGTACAGCCCGAACGTGAGGAACAGTCCGAGGACCGAGACGATCGCGACGGGGTCGGAGGCGATCGCCCCGAGCGTCACGAGCGTCGCGGGGTCGTCCACGACGATGCGCATCGCGTCCAGTCCGATGATGGCGAGGAACAGGCCGATCCCGGTCCCGACCGCGAGCTTCACCGGCGTCGGGAAGACGTTGATGACGTACTCGCGGGCGCCGACGGCGGTGAGGGCGATGAAGAGGAGCCCCTCGACGACGACGGCCGCCAGCGCCGTCTCCCACGGTACGCCGAGCGCGCCGACGACGGTGAACGCGAAGAAGGCATTGAGCCCGAGCCCGGGCGCCTGCCCGAAGGGGCGTTTCGCGTACAACGCCATGATCAGTGTCGCCACCGCGGCCGCGATGAGCGTCACCACCGCGACCATCTGAATCGTCTGCGCGTACGAGACGCCGTCGACAATGATTCCCGGTTTCTCGCCCTCGATGCCGACGAGAATGCTCGGGTTCACGAAGACGATGTAACTCATCGTCAGGAACGTGGATATCCCGGCCACGACCTCGGTCCGGAGGTCCGTTCCGAGCTCGTCGAACTCGAAGTACTCCGCCAACTGCTGTTGCAGCCCCATGCCGCCACACTTGTGCATACTTTACTTAACCATTCGGCTTTACCTCGCCAATATATACATATATCTGGATACTTTTTTGAGAAGAACGCATCACAATTTCGACGGGTCAGTCGCGACCGCGGCTCGGTTGCGACGGCGGTTCGATCGAGACAGCGGTCCGACCGCGACGCCGATCGGACGCTCGCGGGCGGTCCCCCCTACTCGAACTGCGTCAACGCCCCGACCGGAGCATCGGTGATCTCGGCGGCCCGCTCGGTTCCCTCATCGCCGACGGCGATGAGCGTGAACACGCCCGCCACCTCGGCGTCGGCCTGCAGGGCGATGTCGAGCAGGAGTTCCTGCGTCTCGCCCGACCGGATGAGGTCGTCGACGACGAGCACGGACTCGCCGGCGTCGATGGCGCCCGCGGGGAGGTAGTACGTGAGTTCGATGCCGCTGGCGAGACGCTGACGCGACTCGATGAACTCCTCGACGGCCGTCTCCTTCGACTTCTTCGCGTAGGCGACGCGGGCGTCGAAGTGACTCGCCATGGCGGCACCCAGCGTGATCCCGTCGGTCGCGGCCGTGAGCACCACGTCGGGCGTCTCGAACTCGAACGACTCGGCGGCGACGGGCGCCACCAAGTCGAGGAACGGCTGGTCGAACACGACGCCGGAGTTGTCGACGTAGCCCTCGTCGTCGAAGCGGATGCGCGCCTCCAGTTCAGCCGCGAGCGTTTCACGACCGATGCCGCCGACGACTTCCTGGGCGCGCTCGGCCCCGGGAAGAACGTGCCCGTTGACGTAGCGGTTCAGATCGCCCGCCGGCAGCCCGGTCACCTCCGCAAGCTCGTCGTATGTTCGCGTCTCCTTCAGCGTCCGCAACACGGCGACCGCCTGCAACTGCAGGGCGGCCTTCTCGGCCCTGTTCATAGATCTATGCTCGTTCGTGCAAGTATGAACACTTCGGATTCAATCACGAAGGGATCTACCAGACTTGCGTATGTGTGGCTACCTCATTTCGCGTCCGCGGACGCCCGCGGGCTACCGCGATGAAGAAGCGGAATCCCGCAGAGAAGGTCAGCAGAAACGGCACAGCAGGACCGAATCCGGAGAGACGACGCTCGATGAGCCGCTATCTGTCTTCGAGGAGCCGCGTCGCCGTCAGCAGCGACTCCAGTTCGACGTCGTGGTCGGCGAGCAGTTCCGCGGCCCCCTCCTCACGGTCGACGACGACGAGCACCTTGTTCACGGTTGCACCCGCCTCGCGCAGCGCCTCGACGGCGTCGAGCGCGGACTGCCCGGTCGTGGCGATGTCCTCGAGGACGACGACCTCCTCGCCCTCGTCGAACGTCCCCTCGATGCGGTTTCCGGTCCCGTACTCCTTGGCGGCCTTCCGGACGATGACGTACGGCGAGCCGGTCTCGACGGCGGTCGCGGCCACCAGCGGGACAGCGCCGAGGGCGACGCCCGCGAGCGTCGCGTCGCCGACGCGCTCGGCGTACGCCTCGGCGACGAGTCCCAAGCACGTGGGGTCCGTCTCGAAGCGGTACTTGTCGACGTAGTAGTCGCTCGTCCCGCCGTGGGAGAGCTCGAACTCGCCGAACAGGACGGCCTCCGCGTCCCGAAGCGCGGCGATCAGCTCCGCGTCGGCGACGGCGTCGTCGGTGGAGTCGCTCATACCCGAGGGAGGCGCGCGACGCCGCGAAAGGCTATCGGTCCGCGGCCGACGCGAGTGCCCGCCCCGGTGGGGGACGGACTTCCTCCCCGCGGTGTCGGCGTCGCCGCCGTATTCGGTCAGTTGGCGGCCTCACACCGCTCGACGACGCTCGCGGGGATCGGCGCGTCGACCTCGTAGGCGCCGACGGTGTGGTCGGCCGCGCGCCCCTCGAAAACGACGCGATACGTCGCCCCCTGTGTCGGACACGCGAGCGCGCTGCGCCCGGTGATCCGCGCCTCGCCCTCGTCGGTCCGGAGGTCCGTCCACGGCACCTTCGTTCCGGCCTCGTCGACGACGACGACGCGCTCCTCGGAGGGCACGACGCCGTCACGATGGGAGACCACGATGGCCGTGTCGTCGCCGTCGGCGTCGACCCTGAACGAGAACCCCTCGGGTCGGTCGATCGGTTCGCCGCCGAGCCCGGTCGCGACGACGCCGCCGATCCCGGCGACGCTGGCGGCCGCGAGCAGCATGAACGCCATCGCGATACTCGGAAACATGACCCGGACGTGCTCGCGTGGCGACAGCTCGTCCTCCTCTTCGACACCCTCGGGAGGATCGCTCAACTCAGCCGCGTCCGGTTCGCTCACGTCCGGACCGCCGCGGGGATCCCTCAAAACCGCACCGCCCCGATTCTCACGCGTGAGTTCGGGGTGGGCGTCGCGTGTCGTCGCTCACCGCATCGTCACCACGGCTCGTTCTTCACGCCGATCACGTAGGCGATGACGTTCGTGACGACGTGCAACAGCGGCGTCGCGACGAGCACGACCGCGAGGCGTTCCAGCGTAAACGTCGCGAGCGTCCACGCGGGGGCGAGCGCGAGCGCGAGCGCGAGCGCGCCGACGACGAAGTCGAGTTGGTCGAGCCCGGGGAAGGAAGCTCCCCGCTCGCGACCCGACCGGCGCTTGAGGAACGAGGCGCCGATGTCGCCGAGCATCGCGCCCAGCGCGAGCCCGAGCGCCGCCAGCGGCGGGAACGTCGGCAGGTCGACCCCGGCGGCGGCGCCGACGGGGCCGGCGACCGCGTTGAGCGCGAGCGCGAGCGCGACGCCCACGACCGTGCCGACGGCGGTGCCGCGCCACGTCTTTCCGTCGCCGAGCACGCGTCGGCCGTCCCACGTCCGTCCGCCGTCGATCGGCGCGCCCCCGCCCGCGAGTACGGCGGCGTTGTTCGGGACGTACGCCGGCAACATCGCCCACAGCGCGCCCGCGACGAGTCCGACCAGTGCGGTCATCGGATGCGGCTGGTTCGCGTTCGATGTTAAGTGGGCGGGGTTCCGGGACGCCGGCGTGGGGCGAACGACGGCGGTCCCTCCGCGCCGTCAACCCGCCAGCGGCCCGGTTCGGGAGCCGCGCCGGATCCGCGAAACTCAAGACACGCGACCGGCAAGCGTTGCCATCGACATGATCCCGCCCATCGCCAGCCGCTTCGTCGCGGGCGAAACGCCGGCGGCGGCGTTCGACCACGTCCGCCGCGCCAACGAGGACGGCGTGCAGGTGATCCTCAACCTCCTCGGCGAGCACTACCACGACCGCGCGAACGCCGACGGCGACGTCGAGGCGTACGCCTCCGTGATCCGAGATATCGGCGGAACGAACCTGGACGCCTGTGTCTCGGTGAAGCCCTCCCAGCTCGGCATCGACATTGGCGACGGGGTGTTCCGCGAGAACTTCCGACGGGTCGTCGAGGTCGCCGACGAACACGACGTGTTCGTCTGGTGTGACATGGAGGACGCCGACACGACCGACGCGACGCTCGACGGGTTCGAGACGCTGGCCCGCGAGTTCGACGGCGGCGTCGGGCAGTGCGTGCAGGCGAACCTCCGTCGCACTCGGTCGGATCTCGACCGGCTGGCGGACGTGCCCGGGAAGATCCGGCTCGTGAAGGGTGCGTACGACGAGCCCGAATCGATCGCGTACACCGACAAGGCCGACGTGAACGAGGCGTACCGGGAAGATCTCGAGTTCCTGTTCAAGGAGCGCGACGACGGCATCGCCGTCGGCAGCCACGACCCGGCGATGATCGCGCTCGCGGCGGAACTGTCGGCCGAGCACGGCGCCGACTACGAGGTTCAGATGCTCATGGGGGTCCGCGAGGACGAACAGCGGCGGCTCGCGAGCGAGGGGGTCGAGACGTGGCAGTACGCACCCTACGGGGACAAGTGGCTCTCGTACTTCTATCGTCGCGTGCGCGAACGCAAGGGGAACGCCCTGTTCGCCCTCCGGGCAGTCCTCGGCGTGTGAGCGGCCGCGGTCGACGCTGCAGCAGCGACCTCCGGGCACAACGACCCCCAGCACGCGCGTCGAAGCCGTGTAGAAGGGCTGATATGCCCCCGTCCCCGAACGACGAACGAACTCCGAATGTCCACGTGGAAGCGCGATTTCGCGAGCGGGCTGGTCGTGGTCACGCCGCTTCTCGTCATCCTCTTCGTCGCGAACTGGTTGTACACCCTCCTGTCGGCGCTCCCGTTCGTCCCGACGATCACACCGGAGAACCCGGACCCCCAGTACCTCGCCGTGTACGAGTTCGCCGAGGTGCTCACCGCACTCGTGGTGTTCATCCTGTTGGTGTTCTCCGCGGGGTACCTCATGCGGACGACCGCCGGGCGGTTCGCCGAGGGGATCCTCGACGACACGATCAACCGCGTTCCGGGGCTGCGCGTCATCTACAACGCCTCGAAGCTGGCCGTCGAAACGGCGCTCACGGGAACCGAGGACCTCCAGACGCCCGTGAAGCTGGAGCCGTGGAACGGGATGCGGATGACGGCGTTCAAGACCGGGAAGACGACGAACGACGGCCGCGAGGTCGTGTTCCTGCCGACGGCGCCGAACATCACCACCGGCTACGTGATCGAGGTCGCTCCCGACGACATCCAGGAGACCGACGAGAAGGTCGAGGAGGCGCTCACCCGCATCCTCTCGGCCGGCTTCGGCGAGGGCGGCAACGAGAACGGGAACGCGCCGCCCGCCGAGACCAGGGTGGGCGATATCGACGGCGCCGCCGGCGAGGACTGAGCGCCCGCGGACGATCGAGCCGCCGGAGACCGAATCGGGGCGGACCGAACCGAACCGTGAAGTACGCCGCCGGCAGTGCTCCGGATATGCACGAGGGCCCGACCGACGGATCCGACCCGATCGACGCCGACCACGTCGACCTGCTGCAGGCGTTCATCGAGAGCCACGGCTTCCTCTCGTGGCTCGATCTGACCGTCGAGGAGCTCGACCGCGGTCGGATCGTCATGTCCGTTCCGTACGACGAGAAGCTGGTCAACCCCGGATCGCCGGTTAGCTCGATCCACGGCGGTATCGCGGCGACGCTGGTGGACACCGCCTCCGGGTTCGCCCTGCGGTCGACGTTCGACGACCCGACGACCGGGTCCCTGGCGACGACCGACCTCAACGTCACGTACCTCCGGCCCGCCACCAACGACCTCCGCGTCGAGGCGGAGGTGTTGCGCACCGGCGGTTCGATGGGGTTCACCGACACGCTGGTTTCCAGCGTCGCTCCCGACGGCGATCAGAAGGACGTCGCCGTCGGCCGCACCTCCTACCGACTGTTCCGGGACGCCGACCGGGAGTAGTCGCCCGAGCAATCCTTTTCCGCCGGCCCGTCGAACCGCCACACGATCGGATGCACCGAGACGAGCCCGTCAAGTACGAGCCGGTGAGCGTGAAGGCCGTATTGGCCGAGATGAAAGACACCGCGGAGCTGCTCATCGACCTGTCGTACTCGGCGGTGCTCCACGGGAGTCCCGACCTCGCCGCGGAGGTGTTGACGCTCGAATCGCGGATGGACGTGCTCCAGTTGCAGGCGCGCATGAGCGTGATGATGGCCGCGCGCTCGCCGGAGGACGTCGAGGACCTGGCGCCCGTGTTGGGCGTCATCGGCGCCGCGGAGAAGATCAGCGACGCCGCGGGCGACATCGCGAAGGTCGTGCTCGAGGAGGTGGGCCTACCCGACGCGATGCGCGCCGCGCTGCCGGAGGCCGTCGAGACGCTCGTGCGCGTCCCTGTGGCCGACGACTCATCGTACGTCGGGCGGACGCTCGTCCGCATCAACATGGAGACCGAGACGGGCGTCCGCGTCATCGCCGTCCGCCGCGAGCAGGCGACCGGCAAGGCCCGCTGGATCACCAATCCCGACCGAGACACGGACCTCCGGGCGGGCGATACGCTGATCCTCCGGGGGTTCGAAGAGGGGCTTCGGGAGGTGTACGAGGCGGCCTCCGGGGAGGCGTACGAGCCGCTCGAGGCGCCGGATCCCGCAGTCGAGGACCTCGAACGCGCCGTCGACTCCATCGTCCTGATGAAGAACATGAGCGAGCTCGCGGTCGATCTGGCCTACGGCGCCGTGCTGTTCGACAGCCGCGGCGTCGCCGAGGAGGTCGCCGAGTTGGAGGCGGAGGTGGACGCCCTGCAGTCCCGCTTCGAGGCGTGGACGCTCCAGGCGGCCGCCCGCGTCGACGACCCGGTGTCGCTGCGGGGACTGGTGCACCTCGCGTCGGCGACCGAGGTGATCAGCGACGCCGCCCTCGATATCAGCGAGGGCGTCCTTCGCGGGCTGAAAGCGCACCCGGTCGTCGCGGAGGCCGTCGAGGAGTCCGACGAGGTCATCGTTCGCACGGTCGTCGTCGCGGGCTCGGAGCTCGCGGGCGCGACGCTCGGCGACCGGGAAGTGAAGACCGAGACGGGTATGCGCGTTATCGCCGTCCGTCGCGGTCACGGGAACGGGGGCGACGGCGACGACGTGGACGGAGACGACGGCGACGGCGAATCAGCCGACGACGAGGACGGCGAGTGGATCGTCTCGCCGGGCGCGGGGACGCAGCTGCGCGCCGGCGACGTGCTCATCGCGAAAGGCACCCGCGCGGGCGCCGAGCGGTTCACGGCAATGGCCGGCTCCCCCCAGAAGTTCGAGGCGGACTAACCTCGGGTCACGAGTCGCGGGGGCCGCCGTCTACGACGGAGTTATCGGCGGCCTCGTCGAGCGACGCTCCGCACGTCGGACACGCCCCCGGGCGAGGCGAGCGGAGCGTCGCGCAGGCGGAACACAGCACGAGTCTAGGGGTCCGGCGTGGGTCGTCCCAGTCGCGCTCGTCCGCCGTAGGTGCGCGCGTCGGCGAGCCGCTCGCTCGCGATCGGCCGGCGTCGACCGTGGCGGCCGGGTCCATCCGCAGCACTGCGTCCTCCGCGGTCGCGCCCTCCTCCGCGGCCATCCGCATCGTGTGCTCGATGAGCACGTCGTTTCGGAGCCGGTCGAGGAGGCGAAGCAACCCGAGAAACGCGAGCGTCGGGACGAGACACAGCACCCCCGTGAGGAGGAGCCGGACGACCGGCTCGGCCGCGATCCCAGCCATGCGGATCGATCACGTTCCGCACGGCCTTGGCGGTTCCGCCGCCGAACCGGCGCGCCGCTCAGGAGGAGTCGGCAGCGCGGAGCGTGCGAACCGCGGAGACGACGGTCAGCACGGAGGCGACGAACAGCGTCGTCGCCGACGCGAGCACGAACGCGAGCAGCAGGAAGTAGCCGTCCGGACCGAGCACGGGGTACTCGCGGGTGCCGCCCGCCGGGCCGAGCAGTTCGAGCGCCCGCACCGCGTACACGGCGACGGCGAGCGCGACGCCGACGACCGCCCCGACCGCCGCGTTGCGTTTCACCGACAGCGTCTCGATCAGCCCGGCTATCGGGGGACGATCCGGACGCGACTCGGCGGGTTCGGATCGGTCACCGGCCTCGCGTGACTCCTCGCTCACGGTCAGCGTTGGAGCCCCCACCTCAAATCCCCATCGCCCCGCGCCGCGAGTAGCGAGCGCCGTGCCCTGAATGCGAGCACCGAGTGCCGAGCGCAGGGGGCCTCACGCGCTCGCGTACGCCGCGAACTCCCGGCCGCGCAGGAGGAAGAACGCGACGCCGACGAGGCCGACGACCGTCGCGAGCGCGAACGCCACCTCCGGGGAGCGGCCGTAGATCCAGCCGCCGAAGAGGGCGCTCGGGATGGTGACCACGTTGCGGACGAGGTAGTACGTCCCCGTGACGCGTCCGCCGGCGTCGGCCTCGGCGGGGCCGACGATGAGCGCCTTGTGCGCGGGAAGCCCCGCGAACCGGAGCCCGGAGAACGCGAACAGCACCGCCAGCACCGTCGCGTCAGGCGGCGCGAAGATCAGCATCGCGGGGAACACGGCGTAGACCGCGAACCCGATCGTGACCACCGGCTTGAGGCCGACCGACCGCGCGAGGCGCGCGACGGGCACCATCGTCAGGAGAGCGACGGCCATTTCCACGCCCAACAGGACGCCGAAGTACGCCTCCGGGGAGAGGTCGCCGACGACCGGGAGCGTCGCGCCGACCGCGAGCACGTCGACGACGACGCGCACGAAGAACACGTACACCATCCCGTTGGCGAAGCGAACCAGGGTGTCGCCGACGAGCAACGGGCGCAGCGTGTCGGGGAGCGACCGGAGGTCCTCGACGACCATGCCGACACCCTCGAACGATGTTCCGATGGAGTCGTTAGCGGCATCATACAGCACGAACTGCGCGACCGTGGCGAGTCCCCCGACGACTGCCGCCCCCAGCAACACGAGCCGGAAGCCCTCGGTGAACGCGTACACCGAAAGGACGGCGGCGACGAGCAGCGGACCGAGCAGGAACGCCGTCCGCCGGAACGTCTCGGTGGCGGCGAATCCGGACGCGAGCCGGTCCGGCGGCACCGACTGCTTCACGATCGCGAAGGTCGCGCCGAGACCGAACGACTTCCACGCCTGCGAGAGAAACAGCCCCAGAAACACCATGACGACCGCGAGGTTCGTCGGCCCGAGCGCCACAGTCCGGAACGGGTCCGCCGCCCACCACACGAGGAAGCCGAGCGTCGAGGCGAAGCCGAACAGCGTGAGCGACGTGCGCGAGCCGAGGCGGTCCGAGAGCGCGCCGCCGGGGTACGGGAACACCGCCGAGACGAGGTTGCCGACGGAGCCGTACGCCCCGAGCGCGAGGCTGGAGGCGCCCAGCACAGCGAGATACTGCGGGAGGTACCGACCGGTCGCCTGAAAGCCGAGGCTGAACGCGAACATCGCCAGCGACAACACGAGCACGTCGCCGGGGAGCGCCCGGAGCTGCCGGAACGCGTCGAACGGGTCGGGGCCGGCGTCGTCGCCGGGGCTATCGGACTTCCCGTCGGCGCGACCGGTGTCAGCTCCCTCGCGGCCGTCGTCCGGCATCCACGGTGCGTGCGAGCGGCGCCGGCAAAACGATACCGACGGGCGCACGCCACCCCCGACCGCCTGTCGCGCCGCCCGATCGGCAGCCGTCGCTGCCGTCGCGGACAGTCACCATCGACCGACAGAACCTGAATTACTTTACCCGCCCCCGAGGAAGGGGTGTCCATGGGACTATTCGATCGGCTCCGCGGGGACGACGACCCCCGAGTCGCGTTCATCGGTATCGACGGGGTGCCGCACTCGCTGCTTGCGGACCACCCCGACCGGTTCCCGAACTTCGCCACGCTCGCCGACGAGGGGACAGCCGCCGCCATCGACTCGATCGTTCCGCCGGAGTCGTCGGCCTGCTGGCCGGCCCTCACGACGGGCGTGAATCCGGGGGAGACGGGAGTGTACGGCTTCCAGGACCGGGAGATCGGGAGCTACGACACGTACGTTCCGATGGGCCGTGACGTACAGGCGACCCGTCTCTGGGACCGGATCGCCGAAGACGGTCGCGACGCGACCGTGTTGAACGTCCCGGTGACGTTCCCGCCCCA
This sequence comes from Halobaculum rarum, assembly GCF_040025155.1. Taxonomy (NCBI): domain Archaea; kingdom Methanobacteriati; phylum Methanobacteriota; class Halobacteria; order Halobacteriales; family Haloferacaceae; genus Halobaculum; species Halobaculum rarum. Next base: position 716,141 of record NZ_CP157275.1, read on the forward strand.
GCGCAACGTCCAGCGGATGGTCTCCGGGTTCCTCTCGCCCGGCGTCGACAAGGCCGCCTACCCCGACGACCTGCGCGACTACCTGGACTCGATCGACTACCGCATCGACACGAACGCGAAGCTCGGGCACAAGGACGACAAATCGGAGTTCCTCGACGTCTCCCACGAGACCCTCGATAAGCGGTTCGAGGCGTTCTCCCACTACCTCAAGCAGGACGACTGGGACCTGTTCTTCGGCGTCTTCATGACGACCGACCGGGTGAACCACTTCCTGTTCGAGGACTACGCCCGCGACGGCGAGAACTACGAGGAGTTCATGGAGTTCTACGAGAAGGTCGACGACTACGTCGGCCGGATCCGCGACATGCTCCCGGATGACGTCACCCTGGTCGTCGCCTCCGACCACGGCTTCACCGTCCAGGACTACGAGGTCGAGATCAACCAGTGGCTCCAGGACGAGGGGTGGCTCTCCTTCGAGGACGACGACCACGAGGAGCTGGGCGATATCGACGACGACGCGCGCGCGTACTCGCTCATCCCCGGCCGTCTCTACCTCAACCTCGAGGGACGCGAGCCCCGCGGCTCGGTGCCGAAGAAGGACTACGACGCCGTCCGCGACGAACTGAAAGCCGAGATCGAAGCGCTCGAAGGTCCCGACGGCACGCCGGTCGCCAAGCGCGTCGTCGAGAAGGAGGAGGCGTTCCGCGGCGACCACGACGACATCGCGCCGGACCTGACGATCATCCCGAACCACGGGTTCGACCTGAAGGCGAAGTTCAAGCCGCACGACGACGGCGTCTTCTCGACGGGCCCGCGCAACGGCATGCACAGCTTCGAGAACGCGACCCTGTTCGTCGACGACCCCGATGCGACCATCGCCGACGCCGACCTGTTCGACATCGCCCCCACGATCCTCGACCTGATGGACGTGAAGCACGCCCGCGCCGACTTCGACGGCGCCAGCCTCGTCTGACTCGCCCGCACAAGCGCCTACCCGAAGTTCTCGACTTTCGCGTCGCCCGCGTACCCCGCCGCCTCCAGCGCCGCGGACGCCTCGTCGACGAAGTCGGCGAAGCCGTAGACGAACGCCTGCTCGCCGTCGCGGCCCGTCACCGCCGTCGCGACCGCGCTGTCGATGGCGCCGCCGGTGACAACGACGGTCGCGCCCCGCTCGCGCAGTTCGTCGAGGCGTTCCCCGTGAGCCGGCTCGTCGTCGCGGTAGACGACGGCGGCCTCGTTTCCCGCCGCAAGCGCGGCCTCCGCGATGGCGACCGCGGGACCCACGCCGGGACCGCCCGCGAGGACGAGCGCCCGCGCCTCGCCCTCGTAGTAGTCGTCGCCGAACGGGCCGGCCATCTCGATCTCGTCGCCCTCGGACAGCGCCGCGAGGTGCGCGGAGAAGTCGCCGCCGTCGAGGCCGACGGTCGTCTCGAACGAGCCCTCGGTGTCCGGCGAGGAGATCGTGTAAAACCGCGACTCCTCCTCGTCGCCGACGACGGCGGTGAGCTTCACGAACTGCCCGGGCTTGCCGTCGAACCCCGCGGGCGAGTCGAGCGTCACCGCGACCGTGTCGGGACCGACTTCCGTGACCGACCGCACCGCGACTGTGGCGTCCATAGGGGAACTTCCCGCGCCGGGTACCCGAAGTTGTCGCTTCGCGACGCCGATAATCGTCGCCCGTCGAACCCAGATCGTACGCCTGTCGTGCCGGATCCGCGCGGCGACGGCGGTCGGTGCAATTCCTGCCGTGAGGGGAAGAGAATCGATCGATCGTCGGCCGAGTAGCCGAGAGACGGTCGTTCGAATCGACGTCCGTGGTATGATACGTCGGTTTACCAATCGAATAGTCGTAAATTCGTACTCACCCCATTCAGAAGGCTTTTCCACCGACCGTGGGAAGGTGTGACCAGTATGCCAGCGGACTTCAACTGGGCCATCGGCGGGGAAGCCGGCGATGGCATCGACTCCACCGGGAAAGTCTTCGCGCAGGCGCTCTCCCGGGCGGGTCGGCACGTCTTCACGTCGAAGGACTTCGCCTCTCGGATCCGGGGCGGCTACACCGCGTACAAGGTTCGTACGTCCACGGACAAGGTCCGGTCGGTCGTGGATCGACTGGACGTCCTCGTCGCGCTCACGCCCCGAACGATCGAGGAGAACCTCGACGAGCTCCACGAGGGCTCGGTCATCATCTACGACGGCGAGCGGACCACGATGGCCGACGTCGAGATCCCCGAGGGGATGATCGGACTCGACGTCCCACTCAAGCGCCTCGCCGAGGACGCCGGCGGCGCGGTCATGCGCAACGTCGTCGCGCTGGGCGCCGCCTGCGAGGCGACGAGCTTCGACATCGAGCACCTCGACTCCTCGCTGAAGAAGCACTTCGGCGACAAGGGACAGTCCATCGTCGACAACAACAAGCAGGCGGCCCGACTCGGTCAGGAGTACGTCCGGGACAACTACCCCGACGCCGACCTCGACTACGATCTGGAGACGACCGACAACGACTACGTCCTGCTCAACGGCGACGAGGCGATCGGCATGGGCGCCATCGCCGCCGGCTGTAAGTACTACGCCGGCTACCCGATCACGCCCGCGACGGACGTGATGACGTACCTGAAGGGGCGCATCGAGCACTTCGGCGGCCACGTCGTCCAGGCGGAGGACGAGCTCGCCGCGATCAACCTCGCGCTCGGCGCCGCGCGCGCCGGCGCGCGCTCGATGACCGCGACCTCCGGCCCCGGAATCGACCTGATGGCCGAGACGTTCGGGCTGGTGGCGACCTCCGAGACCCCGCTGGTCGTCGTCGACGTGATGCGCTCGGGCCCCTCGACGGGGATGCCGACCAAACAGGAGCAGGGCGACCTCAACATGATGTTGTACGGCGGACACGGCGAGATCCCGCGGTTCGTCCTCGCGCCCACCACCGTCAACGAGTGCTTCTGGAAGACCGTCGAGGCGTTCAACCTCGCCGAGAAGTACCAGACGCCGGTCTATCTCGCGGCCGACCTCGCGATGGCGGTCACCGAGCAGACGTTCGAACCGGACGCGTTCGACATGGACGCCGTCGAGATCGACCGCGGAAAGGTCGTCGACGAGGAGACCATCGAGGATCACCAGACGGAGACGGGCGGGTTCAAGCCCCACGAGATCACCGAGGACGGGATCTCGCCGCGTGCGTTCCCCGGAACCGAGGGCGGCGCGCACATGTCCACCGGGCTGGAGCACGACGAACAGGGCCGCCGGACGGAGGACACCGAGATGCGCGTCAAGCAAGTCGACAAGCGCAATCGCAAGGTCGAGACCGCCCGCGAGCGGGAGGACCTCTCCCCACGCGAGTTCGGCGACCCCGACTCCGACAACCTCGTCGTCACGTGGGGCTCCAACGAGGGGACGCTCGTGGAGGCGCTGGAGTTCCTCGAGGAGGAGAACGTCGACGTGCGCATCCTCTCGGTGCCGTACCTCTTCCCGCGTCCCGACCTCACGGAGGAGTTCGAGGCGGCCGACGAGGTCGTCGTCGTCGAGTGTAACGCGACGGGGCAGTTCGCGGACGTCGTCGAGCACGACACGCTCCAGCGCGTGAAGCGGGTCAACAAGTACAACGGCGTGCAGTTCAAGGCGGACGAGCTCGCCGAGGACATCAAAGCGACTCTGGCGGAGAGCCAGGAGGTAGAAGCATGAGTTCCCAGGTCAGGTTCACCGACTTCAAATCCGACAAGCAGCCCACGTGGTGTCCCGGGTGCGGCGACTTCGGGACGATGAACGGCATGATGAAGGCGCTCGCGGAGACGGGCAACGACCCCGACAACACCTTCGTGGTCGCCGGCATCGGCTGTTCGGGCAAGATCGGCACGTACATGCACAGCTACGCGATCCACGGCGTCCACGGCCGCGCGCTCCCGGTCGGCGCGGGCGTGAAGATGGCCAATCCCGACCTGGAAGTGATGGTCGCGGGCGGCGACGGCGACGGCTACTCCATCGGCGCGGGCCACTTCGTCCACGCCGTCCGCCGCAACGTCGACATGAGCTACATCGTGATGGACAACCGCATCTACGGGCTGACGAAGGGGCAGGCCTCCCCGACCTCGCGTGAGGACTTCGAGACCTCCACGACGCCGGAGGGCCCTCAGCAGCCCCCCGTCAACCCGCTCGCGCTCGCGCTCGCCTCGGGCGCGACGTTCATCGCGCAGTCGTTCTCCAGCGACGCCCTGCGTCACCAGGAGATCGTCCAGAAGGCGATCGAACACGACGGCTTCGGCTTCGTGAACGTGTTCTCGCCGTGCGTGACGTTCAACGACGTGGACACCTACGACTACTTCCGCGACTCGCTGGTCGACCTCGCCGAGACGGACTACGACCCGACCGACCGCGACGCGGCCAAGGAGAAGGTCCTCGACGCCGACAAGGAGTACATGGGCGTGCTCTATCAGGACGAGGACAGCCGGTCGTACGAGCAGACCCACGGCCTCGACTCCAACATGAGCGAGATCGACCACGAGGGCGCGCCCGAGGACGCGACGGACCTCGTCAGGGAATTCTACTGAACCTCGTTTAACGGGGTCCTCCTCGCTCGCGGTACGACACGTTGTGCGACCGCTTTCGCCCCCGGTCGCGGCTCCCGCATCCGGTACCCTCTTTTCCGCCCGGGCCCGAACACGCGTCAATGGAGTATCTGGAGCGTCGGGTCGCGATGGCGAACGAGCGCCTCGCCGAGGTGACGGGGGCGGTCGACCCGCCGCAGCTTTCCGACGAGATCGAACACGTCGTGCTGGCGGGCGGCAAGCGGGTCCGTCCCACCGTGACGCTCCTGGCGTGTGAGGCCGCCGGCGGCGCCCCCGAGGACGCCGTCGACTTCGCGGTCGGCGTCGAACTCGTCCACAACGCCTCGCTGGTCATCGACGATATCATCGACCGCTCGGACGTGCGCCGCGGCACCCCCTCCGCGTGGGCGGAGTTCGGCTACGGTCCGGCGATCGTCGGCTCGGACGGCATGCTCGGCGAGGCGTTCGCGCTGTTTTCCGCCGATGAGCAGGCGATGCAGATCGTCGCCGAGGCGATGGTCGAGTTGGGCGAGGGCGAGGCAACCGAGTTGGTCGCGAAGCCGACCAACGAGGAGGAGTACATGATGCTCGCTCGACGCAAGACGGGCGCGCTGTTTCGCGCCGCTGCCGAACTCGGCGCCGTCGCTGCCGGTGCCGACGGCTTCACGATCGAGGCGTTCGGCGACTATGCCGAGCGCGTCGGCGTCGCCTTCCAGATCCGCGACGACGTGCTCGACGCGACCGCCGACGCCGACGAACTCGGCAAGCCGACCGGCGTCGACGAGGCCGTCGACCGCCCGTCGCTCCTGCAGGTGACCGACCTCACACCGGAGGAGGCCGACCAGCGCGCCCGTGACCAGGCCGACGCCGCGCTGGAGGCCCTCGAAACCGCCGGGATCGGCGAGTCAGACGCCCGCGGCTACCTCCGCGATCTGGCGGAGTTCGTGGTCGTGCGGGAGCGGTAGTCGGAGCGGAGGCGCGACGACAGGTGGACTTCTCTCAGGTGTTGGAGAACGGTACTCGAATCTGCAGTACGGAGAATCACCTAGGGACAACTACAGGTTGTCGAACTCGTGAAATACCTCGACGGCGAAAAGTGAGCTACACTCCTATGCAGCGGTTTATACGGGCGATTCCGGTCGCTCACCGAGGGTGACGGTCACCTGCTGGCGCTCTCCGTCTCTAATAATCGTCAGTGTCACCTCATCGCCCGGTCGGGTTTCTGTGAGTAGGTAGGATGAGAGGTCTTCACCGGAGCTGACGGACCGACCGTCGATGCTCACGATAACGTCCCCGCCGACGGGAATCCGACTCCCGTTCCGGGCGACGGTATCGGTCGTCCCCTGGAGGACGTCGCTCGCGGGGCCGCCCTCGACGGCCTTGTGGACGTAGAGGCCGCTGGTGACGGTGAGGTCGTTCGCCGCGATCAGTCCGGGGGTGAGCGGGGCGCTACTGACCCCTAAGAACGAGTGGTTGTACTCGCCGCTGTCGATCAGCTCTGGCACGACCCGATTGACGAGGTTCGGGGAGATAGCGAAGCCGATGTTATCCGCACGTTCCGCGGCGATGCCAGCGCTATTTACACCGACGACGGTCCCGTCACACCCGACGAGCGGGCCACCGCTGTTGCCGGGGTTGATCGGTGCATCGGTCTGAACCACGTTCGGGATCGAAAACCCGTTCTTCGTCGGCATGGAGCGGTTGAGCCCGCTCACGATCCCGTGCGTGATGGTCTCCTCTAATCCGAAGGGGTTGCCGATCGCGGCCACTTTGCTACCCTGTTCGGGCGGCGTGTCCGCCACGGAGAGCGCTTCGACGTAGCCGGGGGTTTCGTTCACCCGAACGACCGCCAGATCGGTGGAGCGATCTCGCCCGATGACTGTCCCGAGTTTTGATTCGTCCCGGGCGAACCCAACGATGACCGACTCGGCCGACCCGACGACGTGTGCGTTGGTGACGATATAACTCGCCGAGTTGGTTTCACCGGTCTGATAAACGAATCCCGACCCCTGGCCGGTGTCCGTCCTGATGGCGACGACGGAATCGATCGTCTGGTCGTACAGGCTACTGTAGTTACACGCAGCAGCCCCGTCCGTCTGTTGCGACTGAGCGATCCCTGTGCCGTCTGCCGTCGACGCGAGTACGCCTCCGGTCGCCGGGGCGACGACCATGATGAGTACGATGGCGCCGAGAACCCAGTATCTTGTTGACATCATCTGCAGTTCCGCCGCGACGTCTATAGTCTATCTTCCCGGATACTGGCCGGTTCACCGACATAGTATATCTTGGGAACTTGTGTCATAGACAGGTGATGAATGTGCTTTGTATCAGTACCTGCTGAACGAATAATCGACAGAGGATCTTCGTCGGTCAACAAGCAGACGGACGGAGCAGACCGTCCAGTCTCCTATGAACCGAGGAATTCGATATTCGTTATCTCGAACCGGGCGCCGCCCTCTGTGCTGTCGGTGACGTGTATCTCCCAGCCGTGGGCTGTCACGATCTCATAGACGATTTTGAGCCCGAACCCCGTGCCCTCGGCTGTCGTTGAGTAGCCAGCCTGGAACACGTCCTCGCGTTCGGCGTCGGGGATGCCGTCGCCGTCATCCGCCACAAAGAACCCCGACCCATCAGCGAGGTCACCCACCGTAATAGTCACGTCCGGGCCCCCATGTTCGATCGCGTTGCGGAACAGGTTCTCGAACACCTGTTGTAACCGACTCTCGTCGGCCAACACCGTTCCGCCGGTCGTCACGGTAAGACTCGCATCACCCGTCGAGACGGTGGCCCAGCAGTCCTCAACCAGAGACGGGAGATGGATCGCATCACGGCTGCCGACGACCTCGCCCTGACGGGCGAGCGCGAGCAGGTCTTCGATGAGCTGCTCCATCCGGGTCAGTGCCCGGGCAGCGATATCGAGGTGATCCCACTCGCCATCCTCTCGGGCAAGTTCGAGACGACCACTCGCGACGTTGAGCGGGTTCCTGAGATCGTGGGAGACCAAACTCGCGAACTCCTCCAGCCGGTCGCGCTCCCGGAGTAACTCCTGTTCCCGCTCGCTGAGTTGTGCTTCACGGTCAAGCCGGGCGAGCACCTGCGTGACGGTACCGGCCCAGATCTCGGCCAGCGTGACGTCCGTCTCGTCGAACGCGTTGGGTTCGGTCGCCGCGATGTTGAGCACGCCATACTCGCCCAGCGGGAGGACGAGTTCGCTTCGGAGCGACGTCTCAGGATTGTACCGCTCCGGGAGTGCCGTCAGGTCATCGATCACGCGAGATTCCTTCGTGGTGAACACCTCCCACGAGAGACTGTCCTCCCCCTGATAGGTGGGGATCGTATCGAGGATGTCCTCACTCTGCTCGGAGACCGCCGCGGGCGCCAGGACATTGCGGACGTCATCGTAGAGCCAGAGCCCGACGATGGGAAAGTCGAGGATGCGGTCGAGATACAGGACAGCACGGTCAGCGGCCTCGTCCTGTGTGTCGGTTTGTAGCAGGTCTTGGACAGCCCTGTGGAGTCCCTCGAGGTACGTGTTCTGCTCGTGAACTTCGAGTTCGGCGAGTTTACGGGTCGTGATATTGAGATGGCCCATCACGGCGAAGCGGGAATCCTGATGCTCGAATCCCTGCACCATCATCAGGAACCACCGCCGTTCAGCGGGGGAGTGACACGGGTACTCCAGGGTGAACTGGGCCTGCTCGCCTGCGAGCACCGCGTCCACCCCCTCGGCAGCCCTTTGGGCAGCCGCATCGTCCGCAGCGGTCGTCACCGCGAGATAGTTTTCACCGATCGTGGCGGCGTCCGTACCGACGAGGCCGTTCTCCAGGCCGAACGCACGCCACTGGTCGTTCGTGTAGAGAATCGTCCCATCGGCAGCCAAGACGGCAGCCTCTGCCGGGAACACGTCCAATGCGGCGGTCAGGAGATCGGCACTTGGAGAAGCGACCATCCCAGTACTACACAGTGGAAGTATAAGGCCACTCAGTTAACTGAACCTCAAAGATTCGAGTCAGGGCAGCCCGCAATAGTGCACATACTGTGCCTGTCGTCAAGGGTTCAGTATTCAACGCCCCGGGTGGACCGACCGCCGTGTTTTCCGGTCCCGCCTTCCGAAGGGCGTCCTGAACTGGCGAAGGTACGTACTAACCTGTGAGATACTGGTAATAACGGGTTTCCTATTGACAGCCCACGCCCTGTGCATGGATGATACACACGCGTTCTTCTACGAGCCGGACGAGGACGAAATGCTCAGCACAGAAGTCGTAACAGCGATCGCAGAGGCTCACGACGAGGACGTGATCGAGCAAAAATGGATCATCAGTGATGACATCAACACGGACGCACTCGACGGGCTCTTCGATAAAGGGAATCTCAAGACGACTCTCCAGTTTGAGGCGGATACGACGACGGTTACTATCACTGCCGACGAGAAGGGACACCCGATCATCAGAATCGAATCACACCGCTAACTTCGCACATGAGCCCGTCGAATACGCCGGTTTCCGGGTCGACGACTGCGCCGTCGGTTTGACCCTCACCGAACGCCGGCAGCGGTCCATCGAGCGAAGCTTCGACCGCTCCAACCAAAGCGACTTGCCGACGATACGGTTGTATCACAACTTACACGGCCGCTCGAGTGCTCCCTCCGTATTCTCAGTAGCTCTGGCTCCGTGTGACAACTGCTAGTGAGGTCACATATTGTATCCGAATTGAACATTCTCGTCCGTATCGAATATATTAATGGGATATCTGAATAGGTATTACTCGGGATTACGAAATGGGATCGACTGACGAAGAGATCCGTGTTCTTCATATCGATGACGAGCCGGGACTGGCGGACCTCGCCGCAACGTTTCTGGAACGGGAGGATGAGCGGTTTGTTGTCAAGTCTGTAACCGACCCGGGTACGGGGTTGGATCGACTCGTCGAGGGGGAGTTCGACTGCGTCATTTCGGATTACGATATGCCTGGCCGGAACGGGATCGAGTTTCTCAAAGCGGTCCGCGAGCGGTATCCGGATCTGCCGTTTATTCTCTATACCGGCAAAGGAAGTGAAGAGGTCGCCAGCGAGGCGATTTCCGCCGGTGTTACGGACTACTTGCAAAAGGAGTCCGGAACGGACCATTACAAACTGCTCGCCAACCGAGTGATGAATGCGGTTGTCCAAAGCCGAGCTCAACAGCAGGCAATGGTGGTTGAACAGCAGTTACAAGACTTGAGCGAGGTCAGTAACGATGTCCTTTGGATGTTCACTCACGATTGGAAGGAGCTTCTCTACATTAACCCGACATACGAAGATATCTGGGGTCGCTCTACGGAAACACTCGCAGAAGACCCTCTGGATCTCCTGAACGGCGTTCATCCGGATGACCGAGACGCTGTCCGGACAGCGATGGAACAACTTTCGAACGGGACGTCTATCGATATCGAATCCCGGGTGAACGCCGATGAGGAGTATCAGCGGTGGGTCTGGGTTCAGGGCTTCCCACTTACTGACGAGACGGGGACCGTTACCCGTATCGCTGGGTTCGTTCGTGACATTACTGATCGGAAACAACGCACTCAGGAACTCGAACTGAAAACGCGGGCGATGGACGAGGCACCAGTCGGGATTACCATCAGCGACCCCTCCCAAGAGGACAACCCGATAATCTACGCGAACGAGGGGTTCACGCAGGTCACCGGATATCCGACGCCAGAACTCATCGGTCGAAACTGTCGGTTCCTACAGGGTGGAGAGACAGATCCGGAGCGCGTTGCGGAAATGCGTCGGACGATCAACGCTGAGGAGCCGGTTACAGTCGAACTCCAAAACTACCGAAAGGGCGGGGAGAAGTTCTGGAACCGCATAACGATCGCTCCTGTGAAAGACGAAGCTGGGGAACTGAAGAACTTCGTCGGCTTCCAAGAAGATGTCACCGACCGGAAAGAGCAGCAACAAGAACGTGAGACGTTAGTCGAATCGCTGCAGGGACTCTACGATATCGCCACCAATACCGAAGTAGAACCCGACGACAAGATCACGCAACTATTGGGTCTGGGCCCGAGGAAACTTGATCTCCCGTACAGCTTTCTCACTCGGATAGAGACCGGAGAGTTGGATCAGGGGCAGGGGGTACAACGAGTCGTCGAAGCGAGTGGAAACCACGATCTCCTACAGCCGAGAAGTTCATGCCCGCTCTCGGAGTCGTACTGTCGAAAGACTATCCAGGCAGGCGGGATCTTAGAGATTCAAGACGCCGTAGAAGCGGGCTGGGAAGACGATCCAGCGTATGAACGATTCGATCTCGGGAGTTATATCGGCACGTCTGTCACGGTCGGGGATGACATCTACGGGACAGTCTTTTTCGCATCGACTCACCCTCGTGAGGAGCCGTTCAGCGAGGCCGAGCGAACCTTTGTACAACTCGCGAGTCAGTTGGTGAGTTACGAACTCGAACGGAAGGTGGTGACTAGTGAACTAACGCATCGGAATCGGCGACTCGAGGAGTTTACTAGGATTGTGAGCCACGACTTGGAGGGTCCACTAACTGCCGCTCAGCGTACTATTGAACTGGCCGCTGAAGAGTGTGACAGTAGCTATCTCGAGACGGCTGGAGACGCAGTCGAACGCAGTCAGGCCCAGATCGATGAGTTGGTGGCGTTAGCACGGGAAGGCGATCAGGCAAACGACAGCGAAGCTGTCGATCTCGAAACGATACTTGAACACTGCTGGCAGAACGTCCACACTGGAACTGCAACACTCGTAACAGCGACCGATAGCTCAATTCGAGCGAACCCGAATCGACTCGAGCAACTGGTCGAGAACCTCCTCGGCAACGCGGTTGCGCATGGAGGTGAGGACGTTACGATTACGGTGGGTGATCTCGCCGGCGGATTCTATATCGAGGACGACGGTCACGGAATTCCAGAAGAGGACCGAAGTGGGATCTTCGAAGTCGGATATTCTACAGCACCGGACGGGACTGGATTCGGGTTGAGTGTCGTCACGCAGATCGTTGACGATCACGGCTGGGAGATCGAGGTAACAGAGAGCTCGACTGGCGGCGCACGGTTCGAGATCACGGACGTCGAATTCGTTGAGGCGTAGCGTTAGACTCCGATAAATACGCAGACCTACCGCGCGGTTGTTTCGCTCGGGGTCCTCGAAATCGGGGGTCACCCATACTCCTGTGCATGAATCGAGCGACCCCCTGCAGTTGTGGTTCGCACTCGGGGGTGTACCACGAGCGAGCGGCCTTTTGACCATCAGCAGATCGCGGAGCGATTCTGATTAGCAGTCGGATTCGAAGAATCCGACCGCATGAACGGGGTTTGTTTGGCGGGGGTCGACGAGCGAGCGCGGCGAAGCCGCGCGAGCGAGGAGGACCCCGTTAAAGAGGTTCAGTCGAACTGTTCGATCAGCGCCGGCACCACGTCGAACAGATCGCCGACGATCCCGTAGTCGGCGATGTCAAAGATCGGGGCGTTCGGGTCGGTGTTGATCGCGATGATCGTCTCGGCGCCCTTCATCCCCGCGACGTGTTGGACGGCCCCCGAGATACCGATCGCGAGGTACACGTCCGGCGTGACCTGCTTGCCCGACTGGCCGACCTGTCGGTTCTTCGGCAGCCAGCCGCTGTCGACGATGGGTCGCGAGGACGACATCGTCGCGCCGGTGACCTCGGCGAGCTCCTCGATGAGTTCGAGGTTCTCCTCCTCCTCGATGCCGCGACCGATCGAGACGAGGAACTCCGCGTCGGCGATGTCCACGTCGCCGGCGCCGACCTCCTGGAAGCCCTGAACGCGGGCCCCGGACGCCGACTCGTCGAAGTCGTACTCGAACGCCTCCACGGGCACGTCGACCCGGTCCTCGACGGCCTCCCACTCGCCGGCGCGAACGGTGACGGCGAACGGCTCCTCGCTCAACTCGAGGGTCGTCTCGACCTTCGAGCCGTACATCTCGCGGGTCGCCACCAGCCCGTCGTCGTACGCGAGGTCGACCGCGTCCGTGACCAGCGGTACGTCGAGGCGGTTCGCCACCGCCGGCGCGTAGTCGAGCCCGTTGACGGAGTTGGGCATGAGGACGGCCGTCGGTGCGAGTTGCTCGAACAGCGCGGCGGTCGCGCCGGCGTACAGGTCATGGTTGAACTCCTCGCCGGCTTCGACCGTGTGGATCGTGTCGACTCCCTCGAGCGACAGGTCGGCGGCGAACCCCTCGACATCGCCGGCGATCACCGCGAGGTGGAGGTCGCCGCCGAGGTCGTCGGCCAGTTCGTGCCCGGCACGGACCATCTCGAAGCTCACGTCGCGCACGGTGCCGCGACGGTGGTCGGCGACCGCGAGCACGTCGCTCATTCCGAGACCACCCCCTTCTCGCGGAGCACGTCAGCCAACTCCGCGGCCTGCTCGTCGGCCGCGCCGTCGAAGTACGTCGCGTCCGACTCCGTCTCCGGTTCGTACATCCCGGTGCGCGAGATGGGCGAGGCGACCGCGTCGGCGTCGAGCCCTAACTCGGCGAGCCCGAACTCGGCGATCTCCTTGCTCTGTGCCTGGCGGATACCGCGGAGGCTGGCGTACCGCGGCTCGTTCAGCCCCGTCTGGATAGTGAGCACCGCGGGCAAGTCCACGTCGGTCAGCTCCTCGATGCCGCCCTCCAGTTCGCGGTGGACGTGGGCCATCGAGAGGTCGTCCTCGGTCTCCAGGTGGTTGACGACCGCCGCCCAGTCGAAGCCGATCTCGTCGGCCAGCGAGACGCCGGTGGCGCCGAACCCGTCGTCGGCCGCCTGCACGCCTGTGAGTACGAGGTCCGGCTCCTCCTCGTCGACGACGGCCGCGAACAGCCGCGTCTTGGCCGCCACGTCGAGGTCCGCGGCCGCGACGTCGTCGTCCCACACGCGGATCGCGCGGTCGACGCCCTTCGCGAGCGCCATTCGGATCGTCTCCTCCGCGCGCTCGGGACCGATCGTCGCGGAGACGACCTCCACGTCGTCGTACGTCTCTGAGAGCTGGACGGCCGCCTCGACGGCGTAGTCGTCCCACTCGTTGAGGTCGTATTCGAGGAACTGTTCCCCGATGTCTGTCCCCTCGATCTCGAAGTCGTCGGCCGCTTCCGCGACCTCCTTGACCGTGACGAGGATCTTCATCGCGCAATCGTTGCCACGGTCGGAGGTAAACAGTTTCGGAACCGCTGGCAACGGGCGACGCGTCGGTCCGGGTCGAGCGGTCCCCGAAGCTACGACTGGCCGTCGGAGCCGGTATCGGTGTTGGCACCGTTGCCGTCGGCCTCATCGCCGGTAGCTTCGTCTCCATCGGCCAGCGAAATGAGGTTCTCGCGGCCGAGCCGTAACTTCTCGACGCGCCCGTCGTCGGCCATCGCCGACAGCAACTGGGACACCTTCGCGTCCGACCAGCCGGTCTTCTCCACGATCGTTCCCTGACGCATCCGGCCGCCATGCTCATCGAGGAGTCGCTCGACGCGTTCCTCGTCCGAGAGCAGTTCCAGGTCCTCCTGTGGTTTGGAAGCGCTGTCGTCGGCGTCAACGCCGGGCTCATCGGTCCCATCGACCGTCGTCCCATCGTTCCCGGCGACCGTGCCGGCAGCGTCGTCTACCGACCCTTCGCCGTCTTCCGGTCGGCCGGACGCAGCGACGGCGGATCCGCCATCGCCGTTGTATCCGCCGTTATCGGCGGGTGCAGTGTCTGTTTCGGCCGTCGAACGGCTGGATTTGCCGGATATCGATTCTACACTGGAATCGGCGTCCCCGGTTCCCGCGTTGGCGACGTTCCCGCGCCGGTACGCCAACACCGCGACGGCGAACAGCAGCACGACGCCGGCGCCCGCGAGCAGTTCGAGCAGATACGACGAGTTGGGGGGCGGCGAGTCACCGGGCTCGTATCGGACCGCGATGTCGCCGGCCTCGAACTGCTGGGGGCCCTGGGCGACGATCCGGCGGTCGCTGATCGAGTAGCTGAACCCCTGGGATACGTCGCTCACCTCGTAGTCGGCCGGCGGCTCGATGACGAGTCGCTGGTCGGCCGACAGCGAGCCGAACCAGGTCCCGTTGTTCGGGGTCCGGAACGCGTCGCCGAGCGCGAGGACGCCGTCGTTGCCCGGTTCGAGGAATCCCGTCCAGGTGAACCGAAGCCGGAGAGCGCCCGAGCCATTCGCCAGCGTCGCCGTGCGGTTCACCCGGTCGATCGACATCTCTCGTCCGGTGGCCTCGGAGGCGGCGACCGCGGCGTTTCTGAAGGGTTCGACCGTCGGTCCGCCCTCCGCGTCACCTGTTTCGTACGAGCGGGCGTACTCGCGGAAGGCGTCGCGGGCGGCCTCGTCTTCAAGCGAGACCCGCGTTTCGACGGTCCACCGGGCGGAGCCGTCCTCGCGGAGGGAGACGGTGAAGTTCGTTCGTGGCGTGCCGACCGACGACGCGACCTGCGGGGACGCACTGCCGGTCGGGGGGGCGATCGCCTGTGGAACGGCGTCGACCGAGCCGCTCATCCGGTCCGCAGTAGGGAGTTGGTCGGCCGGCTGGACGGCCGCCGCGGCCGTCGCGCCCGTGGCGACCGGGACGAGAACGACGAGCACGGCGAGGAGGGCGACGTACCGCATGCTGTGTATGCGACTCTTGGCGTTTTGGCAAAACCCTTTCCATCGGGGGTCGCGATCGCGGCGCCAGCACCCAGTTCCGGACCAGTTGCCGGCGCGTCCGTGGCCGATTCCTCGGACCGGTCGGGGCCAGTATGAACTCGGTCACGTTCCGTCCATCGGTCCATCGGGCTCGGTTCGTCGGTGGCGGGCTCCGACAGTCTGTGTGCCCCTGCTGTACACCTCTCCGTGTGGACCGGTTTTTTATCGGATGACTCGGTACTCACCTCCCATGCGAGCTATCCCCGTCCTCGTTGCGGTCCTCCTCGTGTCCGTCGCCGTCGGCGGTGCGCTCTCGGTTCCCGATGGGGGCGAACCGCGGGTCACGGCAGCCGGCGGACCCTCCACGCCGGCACCGATCGGTCCGGCCGCTGCCCACGGTTCGACCTCCGCGACCACCGTGGCCGCGATCAACGGCTCGGCGCCGATCCGTGTCCTTTCGCTGGAGGGCAACGGCAGCGTCGCCTCCGGCATCGACGTGGTGAGCGTCGACGCGGGCACGGCGACCTCCTTCGGCGCGAACGCGTCCGCCGCCCGCATTGAGACCATCGCGCTCCGCGAGCGCATCACGAACGCGAGCACCAGCGACGAACGCCAGATCCGTATCCTCGACGGGTTGAACGAGGTCGACAAGGACGTCATCACGCTCCACAGCCGGCACCGCGAGGCGATCGCCGCCTACCACGCAGGGGAGATCTCCGCGAAGGAGTTCCTCGTCGAACTGGCGCAGATGCGCGCGAGCGCGGCGGTACTCGAGGAGCGAGTCCTCATGCTCGAGCGGCTCGCCGAGGAGACGGAGGACTTCACGCTGGACGACAGCCGTGTGTACCCCGTAGTGTACGACCTTCGCACGTTCGATGGGCCGGTCAGATCGCGGGCCGCCGCCGCACTCGACGGCGAGCCCGGGGCGTCGACGCGGGTGTACGTCGCGACGACGGAGTCGGGGATCGTCCTCTCGACGGTCGC
The DNA here is from genome assembly GCF_040025155.1 of Halobaculum rarum. NCBI lineage: Archaea > Methanobacteriati > Methanobacteriota > Halobacteria > Halobacteriales > Haloferacaceae > Halobaculum > Halobaculum rarum. Next base: position 732,272 of record NZ_CP157275.1, read on the forward strand.
GGACGGCCAGTTCGTCCGGGAGGCGTTCCGCGGCGACCTTCGCGAGCGCGACGGCACGGGGATCGACGAGGAGACCGCCCAGAACGTCACGGCGCGGAGCTACCCCGAGGTGTGGGCCGCCACCGGCGGCTCGGTCGCGGGACAGGGCTCGGGCGGAACGTTCCTGTTCGATCTCGCGTACCCGAACGGGACGCTGACCGCGTTCGTCGGCGGCGGGACCGAGCGCGTGTTCATGGAGCACCAGCGCGTCGACCTCGACGCCGTCTCCGCGGGCGAGGCCACCACGAGGACGCTCGATCTCACCCTGACGGTGAACCGAACGTTCCCGGGCGGCCCGCTTCGTGTCGCCGTCACCGACCCGCGGACGGGCGACCCCGTCGACGCGGTCGTGAAGATCGGCCGCGAGGGCGGCGAGAGCGTGGACGTCGGGACGACGGGCGACGACGGCACCCTCTGGACCGTCTCTCCGCGCGGCGGGTTCGTCGTCACCGTCGTCGAGGTCGGCTCGACGGAGGTCTCCACGGTCAGCGTCACGCCGACCGACCCGGTGACGGTCGAGGAGGCGCTCGGCGCGGCGGGCGAGCGCGACTCGTCGAACGCCAGCGGGTGACAGTCCACATCCGATAGTTCGCTTCGAGGTCTCCGCGGCGAGTGTTTATCACTGATGACGGGACCACCTCCCGTCGTCGATGGATCGAGACACGTCGGGGGACCCGATCGTACACCGTCCGGCGACGGGGCGTGAGCAACGAGCCGTCGCCGCTCCCGTCGGCGTCGCCCTGTTGGTGCTCGCGACGGTCGCGCTCTCGGCGACGGTCGGAGCGGCGACGCTGTCGGCGACAGGCGTGACGCACTCGGAGAGCGAAGCGCAGGGATCGGTCGCATCGGCGCCGGGTTCGGGACCGACCACAGCCGTGGTCGGTCTCGCGGTCACGGACGGGACGCTCACTCTCACGCACCGCGGCGGCGACACGCTCGACGTTCGCCGGGTGCGCATCGTGATCCGCGTCGATGGAGACCGCCTCCGCCATCAGCCGCCGGTCCCGTTCTTCGCCGCGCGGGGGTTCGAGAGCGGACCGACCGGGCCGTTCAACCTCGCGAGCGATCACGCGTGGTCGGCCGGCGAGTCCACGACCGTGACGCCCGCCGGGACGAACCGCCCGCAGATCCGACCGGGGGCCAGTGTCGAGGTGTCGGTGTTCGTCGGCTCGCAGCGACTGGCCGCGCCGACCACGGTCGCCGGATGACGGCGGACGGACGCTCCGTCGCGTCAGTCGCCGCCCGCGTCGCCGTCCCCGTCGTCAGCTGTGTCCTCGGCTTCGGGCACGGTCGCAACGGTCGTGATCGCTCGCGGCGATCCGCGGTGGCGCTGCTGGATGAAGTGGCGCGTCTCCTCGAAGCCGGCCTCGCGGAACATCTCCTCGGCCTCCTCGGCGTCGTAGAACAGCATGATCGCGTCCGCGAGTTTCTGGAACACGCGGAGCTTCGGATAGTCGGGACCGACGACGAGCACGGTGCCGCCGGGCTTGACGACGCGCCGGAACTCCCGGAGCGCGGCGACGGGATCGGGCCAGTACTCGATGGAGCCCGACGACCAGAGCTTGTCGAAGCTGTCGTCCTTGAACGGGAGGCGCTCGGCGTCGCCCCTGTGGAAGTGGACCTTCCCGTGCTTGCCGAACTTGCGGAACGCCTGCTCGAACTGGCCGCGCGACTGGTCGAGCGCGTACACCTCGTCGACGTGATTGAGCAGCCCCTCGGTGGCGAATCCGGTGCCGGCGCCGACGTCGAGCACGCGGTCGTCGCGGTCGGCGTCGAACCACTCCAGCGCCTGGTTTCGCATCCGGTCGTCCCAGATATAGGGGTTGATCGTATCGTAAACGCGCGAGAAGTACCGATAGAACAGCCGCGCGTTGTCCTTGTCCTCGAGGATACCCATTGTGCTCGCGTTGGGCCGCGCCGGTCATAACCCCCACGGAACCGAGGAGGCCGGCCTCCTCGCCGGCGACTCCGCGGCGTCGGCATAGCCGACTACAAGTCCACCCGGAACGGATCGACCCGCATGAACCTCTCGGAGGCGACGTGGACGGAGGTCCGCGACGCCGACGTCGACGCCGCGGTGCTCCCCGTCGGGAGCACCGAACAGCACGGCCCGCACGCCCCGCTGGGGACCGACGCGATGACGGCCGAGGCCGTCGCCGAGGCGGCCGCCGATCGGTGGACGGACGCCGACGCGAGCGACACGAACGACTCCGTCGCCGCTGGCGACCTCCTCGTGGCGCCGCCGGTCCACGTCGGCGTCGCCGAGGAGCACCGCGCGTTCGACGGCACGCTGTGGGTGTCGCCGGATACGTTCCGCGCGTACGTCCGCGAGACCGTCGAGAGTCTCGCACACCACGGTATCGACCGCGTCGTCCTCGTCAACGGGCACGGCGGCAACGTGGAGGCGATCGCGGAGGTCGCCCGACGCGTCTCGCGCGACGACGCGACCGACGCCTACGCGGTCTCGTTCACGTGGTTCGAGGCGGTCGGCGAGCACGCGAGCAGGATGGGCCACGGCGGCCCGCTGGAGACCGCGATGCTGCGCCACGTCGCGCCCGGACTCGTTCGCGATGACCGCATCGAGGAGGGGAGAGACGGCGGGAGCCCGCGCTGGGGGGAATGGGTTCGCGGGGTGAACCTCGCACACGACAGCGACGAGTTCACCGAGAACGGGGTCGTCGGCGATCCCACGAAGGGGACCGCCGAACTCGGGGAAGCGCTGCTCGACCGGGCGAGCGAGGCGCTGTGTGACGTGGCTCGCGCGGTCGTCGAACGCGAGCGGTGAGGCCGCCGAAAACGAACGGGCCGGGATGGACCGTCAGGGACGGGCGGCCGGAGCCGGGCGACCGGGGGAGCGGCCGACTACGCCTCCGCTTCCTCGGCGTCGTCCGCGTCGGCATCGACGCCCTCCGCGTGGGCGTCCTCGAGGTCGCTTTTGATCTGGGGGAGGACGCTCGTGAGATCGCCGACTTGATCGTGGGTCTCCTCCAGCGTCTCGACCAGTTCCTGAAGCTCCTCGATCTCCGCGGCGAGGTCCTCGTCCTCCTCGAACGCGCCGGCGCGCTCGCCCAGCACGTACTGTTTCTTCGCCTGCCGTAGCTCCTCGACCGCGTCGCCGGTGTCCAGCGCCGAGCGGAGGCCGTTGAGCGCGCCGAGAACGTTGTCGGCGTCCGTCTCCCAGACCGCGTCCGCATCCGGAAGCGTCGCCTTCGCCGCGCGGAGGTGCGCCTCCACGTCGGTGCGCATCTCGTCGGCCGCTTCCCCGAACAGGTCGTCGTCGTCGAAGGTAGACTGGGCCATGGTCGCGCGTTCGCCGGGGACCTTCTTAAGCGGTCGCCCGAAAGTGAAAGTGAAATCGGCGGCGGCGGGAACCGAACCGCTCGAATCCGGTCGTCGCCGTCGGCACCGAGACTGAGAACCGAGGGAGCGGATCACTCGTCCCGATCGACGACCCCCACGAGCTTCATCAGCGGGTAGCCGTCCTCCATCTCCATGCGCGTGCGGACGGTGACCGCCTCGTACGCGACGCGCATGTCCACCTCCATCAGGTGTCCCGACAGCTCGGTGTAGCCGTTCTCGTGGTCGATATCGGCGGCGACCGCCTCGTCGTCGATGTCGACGGTCACCGACTCGCAGTACGGCTGGTTCTCGATCGACTCGGCGATCGCCGTCTCCAGCGAGCGCGTGCTCCGCGGGGAGACGGGCGTTCCCGCGAACTGATGGTACAGCGAGCCGAACTTGATGCCGGCCTCGAAACACGCCTGCTGGGCGTCGGTGGTCATGGTCGCCCGTCGGCGCGGTCGGGCAAAGACGTACCGAGTGCCGACGTTCGGACGTGCGGGAGCACCGCCCGAACGACCTGTCAACGGCGGTGAGAACGCCGATCGAACCGCACCTTACTTACCCGCGCTCACCGGACACACGACCGAATGGACGAACCGGTACTGCTCACTGGAGCGGGCGGGCGCGTCGGCCGCGCCATCCTGACCGGCATCGACGAGGCGTACGACTGGCGCCTCCTCGACCGCGAACCGGTCGCCGCCGACGCGCTACCCGACGGCGTCAGCGACCACGACGTGGTCGTCGCCGACGTGACCGACGACGCGGCGGTCCGCGAGGCCGTCGAGGGCGTCGGCGCGGTCGTCCACCTCGCCGGCGACCCGCGCCCGAACGCACCGTGGGACTCCGTCCTCTCGAACAACATCGACGGCACGCAGACGATGCTCGAGGCCGCCGTCGACGCCGGCGTCGACCGGTTCGTCTTCGCCTCCTCCAACCACGCGGTCGGGGCGTACGAGACCGACGACCGGACCCCCCACATGTACCGCAAGGACGACGAGTTCCGCCTGAACGGCTCGGAACTCCCGCGCCCGTCGAATCTCTACGGCGTCTCGAAGGCCGCCGGCGAGACGCTCGGGCGCTACTACCACGACCACCACGACCTCTCGGTCGCGTGCGTCCGCATCGGTAACCTCACGAAGGATCACCCGCCCAAGGAGTACGAGCGCGGGCAGGCGATGTGGCTCTCCCATCGCGACTGCGCGCACCTGTTCGACCGCTGTCTCGCCGCCGACTACGACTACGAGATCGTCTACGGCATCTCGGACAACGACCGGAAGTACTACTCTATCGAGCGCGCCCGTGAGGTACTCGGCTACGAGCCCGAGGACAACTCCGCTGAGTACACCTTCAGCGGGGAACCGAAGGAGCAAGTCGAGCCGGACTCGGCCTAGGACCTCGTCCGGGTCCCGGTTCCGCCCGCCGCATCTCTCGCGTTCGCGTTCAGAACAGTCCCTCTACGTCCGCTTCCTTTCGCCGCTCCTGCTCGACCAATCCCGATAGCCGGTCGTACACCAGTCGCCGCTCCTGCGGCGTATCAACACGGATGAGGTCGAACAGCAGCGCCGCGAACTGCGAGCGCCCAGCCCGCTCCTCCTCGCGCGCGAACCGCGCCGCGTCCGCGACCGCGTCGGCGTCGAGGCCGTGCTCCTCCGCGAGCGCCTCGGCCGCGAGCCCGGCGGCCGCCAGCGACAGCGACTCGGGCGCGATGCGGCCGCCCTCGTATCGCAGCGGCGGGGCCGGCCCGCGCTCGACGCCCTCGGGGTCCGCCCGGAGTCGAACGAGCGCGTCGCGTGCGCCCGCAACGTCGACGCCGCGGTGGTCGTCCGGCACCTCGGCGAGATACTCCCGGCCGCTCTCCGCGAGGCCGACCGCGCCCGACCAGTTGCGGTCGCGGGCGTGGTGCTGTGCGGCGGTGAACTGGATCAGCCCGTGGAACAGTGCCTCGTCGCGGACGGCGGTGTCGGCGGCGTCGCCGGCGGCGACCGCGTCCTTCAGATCGAGCCAGACGGCTTCCCAAGGGTCGTGGGCGGCGTGGAACTCGCCGGCCGTGTAGAGGGCCATGCCGGCGCGAAGCGCCGCGACGCGTGCGGACTCGTCCGGGGCGTCGCTGGTGGTCACAGCTGAACTCGGGCGGGCGAGCGTTTCAGTCTGTCCGTGGCGGCGGCTCGTTCATCGCTCAAATCTCCGTGTGTAGACTCGAAGTCGGCGCGGACGACTCGCTTCGCTCACGGCTCACTCCGTTCGCCGTTCGCGTCGAGGCGTTCGCTCCGCTCACGCCTCGCACCGCTCGTCGTCGTTGCGCCTTGAAAACGTCCGGACGGAGTTCACGTGAGCGGAGCGAACGTGAACCGGCCGGTCGTGACTGAGTGAAACGAAGGAACGTCCGGACGGAGATTTGAACTCCGGTCCCTGGCTCCGCAAGCCAAGAGGATAGTCCACTACCCTACCCGGACTCAATTCAACCGACGCCGGGACCACGTAAAGGAATTCCGATCCGATCGACCCATGCGACCGACCACCGTGACACAAACGTCGCCTTGTGCCTACATCGACCTTTTGGACTCTGCCGGCGTCGCGTGAACCATGGACAGACGAACCGTCCTCTCGCTCGCGGCCGGCGTCGGCTCGGCCGCGCTGGCGGGTTGTACCGGCGGCGCCGGCGGCGGATCGGGTGGCGGCGGCGAGCCGAACGAGTCGCCGGACCCGACCGAGACACCGAACGAGCAGGACGAGTTTCCGCGGATCACGGACCGTTCGTTCACCCGCACCGGCGACGCCGACGATCAGGGGGAGTCCGCGAGCGTCGCGTTCGACACTGACCTCGTGACCGTCACGGGGGTCATCCAGGGGAAGAACGGCTGCATGCGGGCGTCGCTTGCGGCCGCCGAGTACGACCCCGACACCGACGAACTCCGCGTCCGCGTGGAGACCGTCCGGGAGGGCGGCGACAGTTGCACCCAACAGATCGTCTACCGCGGCTACGAGGCCGCAGTCGAGTTCGCCGGCGGCTTCCCCGCGTCCGTCGTCGTCGTCGAGCACGAGTCGATGGGCGAGGTGCGGATCGCGACCGACGTGACGCGGTGAGCGGATTCCGGCGAAGCCTCAAATACGATCCCGACACAGCCCGCGTGTGACGGGTGACACGCCGGCAATCGAGGACGTGACGGACGAGGCGACAGGCGAAGCGACTCGGGGACGATCCGGCGAGGAGCCGGGCGATGGGGGCGGAGGACGACCGGCGGGATCCGGACGAACGAGAACCCTTATGCGCGGGAGTTGCCTGAGTCCGGATACGACTATGGGCGCTATCGAGGACGTCTACGACGACCTGGACGCCGACGTCCCCTTCGAGGAGTTCGAGGCCGCCGTCGAGCAGAAGGTCGAGGACATGGGCGGGCTGGCCGACGAGGAGACCGCGGCGATGCTCATCGCCCACGAACTGCGCGACGAGGAGGTCAACAGCGTCGCCGACATCGAGCCCGGGATGGACGACGTGAAGTTCCTCGCGAAGGTGATGACCGTCGGCGAAGTGCGCACCTTCGAGCGCGACGGCGAGGACGAGGACGGCCACGTCCTCAACGTCGAGGTCGCCGACGAGTCCGGCCGCGTCACGATCTCGCTGTGGGATGGGGTCGCCGTCGACGCGAAGGAAAACGTCCAGACGGGCGACGTGCTTCGGATCATGGGCCGCCCGAAGGAGGGATACAGCGGCCTGGAGGTCGCCGTCGACAAGGTGGAGCCCGACCCGGACGCCGAGGTCGACGTGGACGCCGTCGAGGAGTACCGCGTCGAGGACCTCACCATGGGCGCCTCCGACGTGGATCTGCTCGGTGTGATTCTCGACACGGACACCGTCCGCACGTTCGACCGCGACGACGGCTCCGAGGGGAAGGTGTCGAACCTGACCGTCGGCGACGAGACCGGCCGCGTGCGCGTCACCATGTGGGACGACACGGCCGATCGCGTCGAGGAACTGGAGGCGGGCGAGACCGTCGAGGTCGTCGACGGGTACGTCCGCGAGCGCGACGGCGACCTCGAACTTCACATCGGGTCGCGCGGCGCCATCGAGACGGTCGACGCCGACGTGGAGTACGTCCCCGAAACGACTGACATCGCGGACCTGGAGCTCGACGACGTGGTCGACATCGCCGGCGGCGTCATCGAGACGAGCGAGAAGCGGACGTTCGACCGCGACGACGGCTCGCAGGGGCAGGTCCGGAACGTCCGCATCAAGGACGACACCGGCGAGATCCGCGTGGCGCTGTGGGGCGACAAGGCCGACCGCGACATCGACCTCGCCGACCGGGTCGCGTTCACCGACGTGGAGATACAGGACGGCTGGCAGGACGACCTCGAAGCCTCCGCCGGCTGGCGATCCTCCGTCTCCGTGCTCGAGCGGGCGAACGGGAGCGGGGGCGGCGGTCGCTCCGCCGGGTCGGCCGATCGCGACGTCGGCCAGGGCGGCCTCGACTCCTTCGACTCGGGTGGCTCGTCCTCCGACGGCTCGGCCGGAGCGGCCGCCGCGGCAACCGCCGAGGTCGACGGCGACGAGGCGGCCGACGCCGACGCGAACGCCGATAGCGACGCCGACGGCGGCGTCGTGGAGTTCACCGGAACCGTCGTGCAGGCGGGCGACCCGGTGGTCCTCGACGACGGCACGCAGACGCGGTCGGTCGAGACCTCGGCGAATCTCCGCCTCGGCGAGGAAGTCACCGTCCGCGGCATCGAGCAGGACGGCAGCATCGACGCCGAGGACGTGTTCTAACGGAGGTCCGTCCCTCACCGCGCGGTCCGCGAACTGCGTGGGACCGCGAACCACGCCAACGGAAAGCGTTATACACGACACACACCGGCGTATGTGTATGACTGTCGAGTTGCCGTTCGCACCCGTCGACGACGTCATCCGACGGAACGCGGGCGACCTCCGGGTCAGCGCCGGCGCGGCCGAGGAGTTGGCCGGGCGCGTGCAACGGCACGGCGCGTCGCTGGCTGCTGACGCGGCCGAGCGGGCGGCCGCGGACGGGCGAAAGACGCTGATGCCGGCCGATTTCGGGGTCGAGCAGGTGGTCGAGCGCTCGACGCTGATGCTCCCCATCGCGCCCGTCGACCGGATCGCGCGCCTCGACATCGACGACGCCTACCGCGTTTCGATGGATGCCCGCGTCGCGCTCGCGGACATCCTCGAAGATTACGCCGATAACGTCGCGCGTGCTGCCGCCCTCCTCGCGCGCCACGCCGACCGCCGAACTGTCCAGGCCGACGATATCGAGACGTACTTCGCGCTCTTCGAGGGATAGCGATGCGGTTCGGCTACAGCGAGGCGTGTCTCGACCACGATACCGGCGACCGACATCCCGAGAATCCGGACCGCCTCCGCGCGATCAAGGAGGGACTCAAGCGCAAACACGGCGTCGAGTACATCGAGGCCGACCCCGCATCGCGCGCCGCCATCGATGCGGTCCACGACTCCGACTACGTCGACGAGATCGTCGACTTCTGTGCGTCCGGCGGCGGCAACTGGGACCCCGACACCGTGGCGTCCGACGGCACCTGGGACGCCGCGCGCGCGGCAGCCGGTCAGGCGCAGTGGGCCGCCGAGGAGGCGCTCGCGGGCACCCCCGGCCGCGACACGCCGTTCGCACTCGGTCGACCCCCGGGCCACCACGCCGTCTACGACGACGCCATGGGCTTTTGCTTCGTCAACAACGTCGCGGTCGCCGCCCAGTCGGTCCTCGACGACGGCGACGCCGACCGCGTCGTGATCTTCGACTGGGACGTCCACCACGGAAACGGGACGCAGGACATCTTCTCCGACCGCGGCGACGTACTCTACGCGTCGATCCACGAGGACGGCCTCTACCCCGGCACCGGCGACGAGACCGAGACCGGCGAGGGCGACGGGGAAGGGGCGACGCTGAACGTTCCGCTGCCGGCGGGCGCGGGCGACGCGGACTTCCTGCTCGCCATCGACGACCTGCTCGCCCCCGTGGTCGACCGCTTCGATCCCGATCTCCTGCTCATCTCCGCGGGCTTCGATGCCCACCGCCACGACCCCATCTCACGGATGCGGGTCTCCTCGGAGGGGTACGCGCTGATGGCCGACCGCGTTCGTACACTCGCCGAGGACATCGACGCCGGCCTCGGCTTCGTGCTGGAGGGCGGATACGGGCTCGACACGCTCTCGGAGGGCGTCGCGATGGTCCACGAGACGTTCGACGGTCGGCCGCCGATCGAACCCGACAAAGACCCCGAGGAGAAGAGCGTCCCGCTGGTCGAGGAACTCCGCGAGCGGTTCGACCTGGACTGAGGGCCGGCCGCCACTCTCGCTGGAGGATTCTACACCGGGAACTACACCGAGGGCTCGAAGTACTCGCGAAGGTCAGCGCCGAACTCGTCTACCAGCGTCGCGATCGCCTCGCCGGCGAGCACGTCGTAGCCCCGTTCGAGCGCGGACTCGACGCGCGCACCGAGCGCCGCATCGAAGATCCGGTCGGATTCGAGGACGGCGACAGCGTCGCGTTCGGCGGGCTCGCGTTCGCGCTCGACGACGTAGCGACCGCCGGCGACGAACGGTCCGTACGCGTCGGGATCGTCGGCGTACTTCCCGTAGAAGCCGGCCGCGTGATCGCGGACGTGGACCGGCGGTCCCTCGTGGCGCTCGACAGCCGGGAGTTCGCGGTCGGCGAGTTCGACCAGTAACACCGCGCGCCGGTCGCTCCCCTCGTCGTCTCGCTCGGCCGCGAACGTCGTGGTGCGGAGCGCGTCGAATCCCATCCCGTCGAGTTCGCGTTCGACGCCGGCCAGCGAGCGGCGCAGCTGCGGGTACAGTTGGTCGTCGACGATGTCGGGCGCGTCGAAGACGACCGCGAGCGGGTCGGTCCCGCGGCGGTCGACGTGCTCGCGGACGCCCGAGGCGTCGAGCGGCGTCGGGTCCGCCGGGAAGAACGGGTCCGTCCGCGGGTCCGCGAGCAGGTCGCGCGTGTGATGCTGGAGCCGCGCGAGGTTATCGCCCGAGAGCACGGCCGCGACGTTGCGTTCGGGGTCGGTCGGATCGATGACGACGAGCGGGTCGTCGAACTCCGCGGTCCCGTGGTCCTCGGGGTCGAACCGGACCGGCGGGTGCCAGTCGGCGACCGCCGCCAGCGTCTCGCGCGCGCCGCCGTGTTCGAGCACGAGCAGCTCGGTGAGATATCCCGAGAACCCCTCCGTGCGGAGGTTGCTGCCGTAGACGCCGACGCCCTTCAGGAACGCCTTGAGGACGCGAACGTCGCCCGCGAGGTCGTCGGTCAGCCGGTCGAGGAGGTACTCGTTGTGAAACGGCGTGCGGTCGACGGCCGAGCGGATCTCGGTCGCGGCGTCGACGCCGTAGCAGGGAACCAGATCCACGTCGAAGCCGTCGACCGTGCCGACGACGTACGGGTGTTCGGCGTATTCCTCCTCGCCGTCGGGGAGCACGGCGTGGCCGACGCGCAGCCCGAACCGCTCCAGCTCCTCACGGGACAGGTCCGTCGGGAATCGGACGAAGAGGTCGATGTCGCGGTCGCCCGCGAGCCACGTGCCGCGGGCCGTCGATCCGACGGTGAGCACGTCGGCCCCGTCGGCTGGCGACGGAAGGTCCGCGACGGCGTCGCGGGCGCGGTCGGCGAGGTCGGCGGCGGCCGCATCCAGTCGCTCGTGTTCGTCAGGGTCGGGAGTTACCCGCTCGCGGACCGCCGAAAGCACCGCGTCGAGGTCGTCGCCGGCGACGGTCGCGCGGTCGGACTCGCCGGCGTTCGCGTCACCGTCGGTGTCGGCGTCCGGGTCGGTCATACGACGGGGTTCCGCCGGGCGGGTAACGAGCGTGTCGGTCCCGAACGAGGACGACGACGGCGGGCGGATCCTGGAGACGGTCGGTGTGTGCGAACCACCCGCTTGCGCCGGGTCGAAACGAAAGCACTTTCAAATCCACTCCAGTACATGCAGGTGCGAGCCGAAGTAGCTCAGCTGGTAGAGCGCCTCGCTGTTACGGGATTCAGGTCCCCTGTCTCCCGCAGAGACGAGGTGGTCCCAGGTTCGAGTCCTGGCTTCGGCGCTTCTTCGACTCCGTTTCGCCCCGTAGCTTCGACTCCCTTCGGCACCCGCACGTCACCGGAAAGGAAACTACTTGACTGCGGCCCGACAACGACGGCGACGAGGGCCCATAGCTTAGTCTGGTATAGCACCCGGCTCATACTCCGGCCGGTTTCGGCCGCCGGATGGGACACCGGGCGGTCGAGGGTTCGAATCCCTCTGGGCCCAGTTCTCACGCGGTCGGTGCTGCGTCGGCGCAGCCAGCGACGTTCACAGATACGTGTCGCGAACAGTTCGCGCGAGCAGGCCGTCCTTCTCGAAGGCGATGTAGACGACGACGAACGCGCCGTCCGGCGGGCGGAGGACGAACACCTCGCGTGGGGCGTCGTCCAGGTCGTCGTTGACGCGCTCGACCAGTGGCTCCAGCGGCGTCGTCCCCGATCGGAACTCCCCGAACAGGTCGCGCGCGCCGGCCTCGCTGAACACGTACAGCGCGCCGTTCGGCTCGCCGTCGGTGTCGCGCGTGACGCGCGAGCCCATGCCGTCGCCGGCGGCGCTGGCGTCGCGCCACGCGTCGCGGGCGGCCTCGAACATCGGCTCGGCGTCGTCGATGAAGCGGTAGCGGCTCTCGCGCTCGACCGTCAGCGACTCGACGCGCGCGAGCGGGGTGTCGCCGTCGCCGCCCCCATCGCCCCCGGCTGCCGTGTCGGGCCACCGCAGCGTCGCGGTGACGACGTATCCAGGCTCCAGCGCCGCGGCCGCGTCGGCGACGCCGTCGTCGGAGTCATCGGCCGCGACCCGGACCGGCTCGAACCCCTCGTCGGGTTCCGGTCCGGGACCGGGCTCGGGGGTGTCGAGGTCGACGAACACCAGCGTCCCCTCGGTCCGGTCGAGCACGCGGTACCGACGGGACCCCAGCCCGTCCACGCCGGTCGAATCGGTCGATCCGGCAGCGGTGTCAGTCGGGTTTCCGTCGTCCGCGTCCCCGGCGGGCCCCGTCTCGTCACCCTCGGAGACGGATGCCCCGGAGTCCGGTGTCGAACCGGCTGCCGTCGCGTCGCTCGCGGCCTCGACCCAGTCGTCGTCGCCGTCGCCGTCGTCGGCCCACGGGTCGACGGCGTCCCCCTCGTCACGCTCGTCCATGTCCGACCCAGCGCCCCGAGCGGGAAGCGCGTGTCGCTTCGGCCAGCGAACCCGTTCGTCAGCGCCGCCCGCGGACGGGGAGACACCAACGCTAACCGCCCGCGTTCCGTACGGTCGGCCGTGTTGAACGTCGAGTTCCGCGACCGCGGCGCGTACATCCGAGATGCGGACGCGCTCGTCGTCGCGGACCTCCACGTCGGCCGCGCGGCGGCCTCCGACGTGGCGTACCCGCTCGGCGAGGCGTCGGACCTGTCCGAGCGCCTCCGGGTGCTGCTCGATCGGTTCGATCCGAGCGAAGTCGTGATCGCCGGCGACGCGGTTCACCGGTTCGACCGCGTCTCGACCGCCGACGAGCGGGCGCTCTCCGATCTGGTCGAGGCATGCCGAGACGCCGGCGCCCGCCCCGTGTTCGTCCGCGGTAACCATGACACGGCCCTCGACAATACAGCCCTCGGCGATACGGCCCTCGGCGATACGGCCCTCGGCGATACGGCCTTCGACGGCACAGCTCTCGACGATACCCGCCTCGGCGACACGGTGCCGTCGAACGCGTGGGACGGCCGCATCCACGAGGCGTACGAACTCGACGCGAGCGTTCGGGACGCGCCGGTCGTCGTCCGGCACGGCCACGACGCGCCGCCGGCCGAGGAGCCGGCCGGGCTGTACGTCGTCGGCCACGATCACCCGACGATCGAGATCGAGGGCAAGCGCAAACCCTGCTGGCTCTACGCCGAGCGCGGGTTCCGCGGCGCCGACGTGCTCATGCTGCCGGCGTTCACTCGGCTCGCCGGCGGCGTCGAGGTGAACGACATGTCCGCCCGGGAGTTCCAGTCGCCGTTCGTCACCGACGCCGACGCGCTCCGCCCGGTCGTCGCCCGTGCGGACGGCGACGCCGTGGAGTTCCCGCCGCTCGGCGAGTTTCGTCGACTGCTGTGAGTGTCCGATCCGGACCGTCGCGGGCCACATCTCTCGGGGGCCGGATCGTCACCGTTCCTGTCGGACGAGCATGACTTTTGGTCACGTGCCGCGATACCACAGGTGATGCGCGCAGCCAGACTCCACGAGTACACCGACGACATGGAGAACGCCCTCAGCATCGACGAGGTCGATCGTCCGACCGCCGAGGCGTCCGACGACGTGATCGTCGAGGTCGAAGGCGCCGGCTGGTGCCAGACGGACAACCACGTGATCGAGGGCATGTGGCAGGAGCACGTCCCGCAGGAACTCCCGCTCACGCTCGGCCACGAGAACGCCGGGACCGTCGTCGAGGTCGGCTCGGAGGTGAACACGGTCGAGGTGGGCGACAGCGTCATCTGTCACCCGGTGATGACCTGCGGGACGTGCCGCCCGTGCCGACAGGGCGAGGACATGTACTGCGAGAACGTCCGCTTCCCGGGGCTCACCCACGACGGCGGGTTCGCGGAGTTCCTCCACACCAACGAGCGCGCGGTCATCCAGCTGCCGGGCGACGTGGACACGACCGACATCGCCCCCCATGCCGACGCGGGGATCACGGCGTACCACGCGACCAAGAAGGCGGTCCGGGAGCTGAACCCCGGCGACACCGCGGTCGTCATCGGCGTCGGGGGGCTCGGCCACATCGGCCTCCAGTGTCTCGACGCGATGAGCGCGGCCGACATCGTCGCGCTCGATCTGAAGGAGTCGGCACGCGACATGGCAGCGGATCTGGGCGCACGCCACACCGTCGACCCCGCGAGCGAGGACGTGGCGAGCGTGATCGCCGACCTCACCGACGACGTGGGCGCCCGGCAGGTGCTCGACTTCGTCGGCGCCGACCAGACCACGGCACTGGCGCCCGTCATCGTCGCCGCCGGCGGCGACCACCACGTGATCGGCTACGGCGGCCACATTCACGAACCGGCACAGTCGCTGGTCGACGGCGAGTTCAGCTACAAGGGGACCCTTGTCGGCCGCTACACCGAACTGCAGGAGCTGGTCGCGCTCGTCGACCGCGGCGAGGTCGACCTGCACACGAGTCGCTACCCGCTGTCGGAGATAAACACCGTCGCCGAACGACTCGAGCACGGCGAGATCGACGGACGGGCAGTCATCACTCCCTGAGACGGACGGGTCCGCCCCGACCGGCGTCGCTGCCGCTGCCGAAACGGCTACCCTGTTGCACCCAGACACGCCCGTATGAGCGACGCCGACGCCGGACCCGATGCGGGCGAGACGACGGACGCCGACGCGCCGGCGGACCCGATGGGCGACGTGTATCGCGTGCTCGGCCCGAACGGCGAGGTCGTCGGGACGGTCCCGGACCTCCCCGACGAGACGCTGGTCGACATCTACCGCGACATGGTGACCGCCCGGCGCTTCGACGAGCGGGCGATCAGCCTCCAGCGGCAGGGGCGGATCGGCACCTACGCCGCCATCGAGGGGCAGGAGGCGAGTTCCGTCGCCGCCACACACGCCCTCGGCGACGACGACCCGATCTTCTACCAGTACCGCGAGCACGGCGCGGTGATCGCCCGGGGATTCCCCGCCGAGTACCTCGCCTACTGGATGGGTCACGAGTCGGGCACCGCCGGCCTCGCGGACATCGACGTGTTCCCGCTCAACATCGGCATCGGGGCGCACCTCCCGCACGCCGTCGGCGCGGCGATGGCGTTTGACTACCGTGGCGACGACCGCGTTGCGTGCGCCCACTTCGGCGACGGCGCCACCTCGGAGGGCGACTTCCACGAGGCGATGAACTTCGCGGGCGTGTTCGACGCGCCCGGCGTGTTCGTCTGTCACAACAACCAGTGGGCTATCTCGATCCCCCGGGAAGACCAGACCGCGAGCCCGACATTAGCGGAGAAGGCCGAGGCGTACGGCTTCGAGGGCGTCCGCGTCGACGGGATGGATCCCCTCGCCGTGTACGCGGTCGTCGCGGAGGCGGCCCGGAAGGCGCGAGCCGCCGGCGACGGTGTTGGTGACGCGGACGCCGAGGACGCGGACAACGATCCGGGCTACGACCACCGTCCCACGCTGATCGAGACCCTCGAGTACCGGTTCGGTGCCCACACCACCGCCGACGACCCGAGCGTCTACCGCGACGACGAGGAGGGTGACGCCTGGCGCGCGTGGGACCCACTCCCCCGAATGGAGGGGTTCCTCCGGCGGGAGGGCATCGCCGACGACGACCTGATCGAGTCGGTGCGCGAGGAGGCCGACGACCGGGTCGCCGAGGTCATCGACGCGGCCGAGCGCTTCGAGGCGGACCCGGCGAGCATGTTCGACGACGTGTACGCCGAGACGACGCCCGAGTTGGAACGCCAGAAGGAGGGGTTGCTGGCGGCGATCGAGCGCCACGGCGAGGACGCGTTCCTGCGCGAGGAGTAGATCGCGGGCATCGGCCCGGGCCCGGCCTCAGCGTCGACCGAGGATCCGTTCCCTGAGGGTCCGTGAGGACGGTCGCTCGGTCAACAACACCGGCACGTCGAGGGCCGCGATCGAGTCGAACGTCAGGGAGCCGCGGACGATACGCGACAGGAGCCCCCGCTCGGTCGCCCCGACGATCACCATGCTGTACTCGGGGGCGACCCGTCCGATCACGGTCTCGACGTCGCCGGGTTCGACGAGGAGTTCGGCGTCCTCCAGCTGATGGCCCCCTGCCCAGTCGGACAGGAACTCCCGGCCGTCCGCCTCCCCGCCCGGGTCCACCACGTGCAGGAGCGAGACGTCCACGTCGACGGTCTCGCGGAGCGCGCGCGCGACCTCCGCGGAGAGGTCAGAGGACGGTCCTCCGGCGGTCGGAACGAGCACGTCGGAGAGGGTCATCTCCTGCCCGTCGAGGACGAGGAAGTCGCAGGGGAGGTCGTGGGTGAGCTCGTCCAGCGTCCCCTCGACGCGTCCCCCGGCGAACCTGGCCCCGCCGTACCCCATCACGACGGTGTCGGCGTCGTTCGTCCGCGCGGCGTCGAACACCTCCTCGATCCCGCGGTGTGAGAGGATCGTCCTCGTCTCGATGGGCACGTCGAACGCCTCCGCGTCCACCTTCGCGGCATCGAGCAGCTCCTCCGATGAGGCGTCGATCCGTTCGCGGTTCTCGGCCGCGGTCGCGAGCGAGGTCTGATCGGGAACGGTCACGATGTGCGTCGCGAGGACTCGTCCGCCCTCGTGCTCGGCGAGCGCGCCCGCGAGCGTGATCAGCGCGCTCTCGGTGCGCGGGTTCGCCAACGCGACCATGATCGTCGGTCCGTCGCCCCCGTTGGGTGCGACCGCGTCGGCCGCATCGACGACTCGATCAGGGAACTCCCCCTCCCGGCGCCGGACGTACCGCGACAGGACGCCCTGCTGGGTGGTCTTGTTCCGGGCGTACACGAAGTACCACACCACGGCGGCGAGGACGAATCCGCCGGACAGCGCGATCTCGACCGCGTCCATGAACGCGACGAGGCCCAGCGACAGCAGCGCGCCGAGGATCGGTGTGATCGGGTACAGCGGCACCGTGAAGTCCGGATCGTACTCCGGAACGTCGGCCTCACGGAAGACGATCAGTCCCACGTTCATCAGCGCGTACACGATGAGGTGGAGCACGCTGGCCGCCTTCGCGAGCACCTCGATGTCACGGCCCAGCAGTCCGATGAACACGACGATGAGCGCGCCCGTGACGAGGATCGAGCGGTACGGCGTCGCGTAGTTGGGATGGATCTCGTTGAGCCAGTTGGTGACGATCTTGTCGCGCCCCATCGCGAAGTTGATCCGCGCCGAGGCGAGGATCGACGCGTTCGCCGACGACGCCGTCGCCAGCAGCGCGCCGAGCGTCATCACGGCCGCGGCGGCGGCGGCGACGCCGCCGATCGGGCCGATCGAGGACGGGAACGAGACCTGCGCCGCCTGCGCGACCGGCGCGTCCTGGCTGAGTTCGGGCCACGGAACGACGCCGAGCATCGTCGTCACGAGGACCGCGTAGATGACGGTGACGATGGCGACGCTCCCGATGATCGCGATCGGGAGGTTTCGGCCGGGGTTCTTCAGCTCCTCGGCGACGGTCGCGATCTTCGCGTAGCCGAGGAACGAGACGAACACGAGCGCGGTCGCGGGGAGGATCGCGCCGGTGCCGAACGGCGCGAGGCCGCCCTCGCCCGCGAGCGTCGCGTAGTCGAACGAGAGGAAGCCCGCGATCGCGAACGCGGTGAGGATCGCAAGGAGGACGAACACGATGACGGTCTGGACGCCGCCGGTCTCCTTCGCGCCGATGTAGTTGACGCCGACGAAGACGGCTCCCGCCAGCAGCGCGCCCACCTGGATCGGGTTGAGGAACGCGATCGTTGGTAACCCGACGAACACCGCGAGGTACTGGCCGAACCCGATACAGTAGAACGCGGAGGCGAACGCCAGCCCCATCCAGTCGCCCATCCCCGCGATCGACCCGAACATGGGTCCGAGCGACTTGTTGATGTAGTAGTACCCGCCGCCGGCCTTGGGCATCGCCGTCCCGAGTTCCGAGACGGACAGGGCGTTCACCATCGCGATCACGCCCCCGACGACGAACGAGACGACGACGATCGGCCCGGCCGCGTTCGCGGCGACCCCCGGCAGCACGAAGATCCCGGCGCCGATCATCGTCCCGATCCCGATCGTCATCGCCGAGACGAGTCCGAGGTCCTTCGCCAGTTCCTCGTCGCTCATGCGACGATCCCCCGGGCGGCGCGCGTGGTCGGCTCCTGGTTCATTCGGATCTCTCCGTCGGTTCCGGCAGCGAGACGACCGGGAGGACCGGATCGGTCACGAGCTTGTTCGCGGTGTCGCCGGCGAGGAACTGGACGATCCGACTGCCCCCTCGAGGACGGAACGCGACCGCGGTCGCGTCGACGGCCCTCGCCTCCTCGAAGATCGTCTCGACGACATCAGTGCCGAACGCGATCCGCGTGTCGACGGCGACATCGTCGCGAAGCGACGACTCGACGATGCCGAGGAACTCCTCGGCGTCGCTCCGGCGTTTCGCCAGCGGCGCCTTGTCGACGGCCCCGCCGCCCTTCTCGATGACGTGGACGGCAGTGACGCGGTCGACACTCCCCAGATACGGTCGCAGCGCCGCACACGTCTTCTCTGCGTCGTCGTCGCTCGCGACCGGGAGAACCGTATGCCGCAGGAGAGACATCGGTCTACGCACCCCCGGTGGTCGTCGACCCGACAGTCGCGGCGGCTCGGAATCGCGTTCTGCGGCGTTCTG
The DNA here is from genome assembly GCF_040025155.1 of Halobaculum rarum. Lineage (NCBI taxonomy): Archaea > Methanobacteriati > Methanobacteriota > Halobacteria > Halobacteriales > Haloferacaceae > Halobaculum > Halobaculum rarum. The sequence goes on from NZ_CP157275.1 coordinate 751,029, forward strand.
TGGCGGGGGCGGGACGGACCGGTTCGAAGCTCGGTCCGGCGCGGCCTCCCTGTTCTCGGTCGTTCATAGGGACGTGCAATCCGGAGAGCGCATAATAATACCGATCGAATTCAGCTTCCATCATTTTCAGGGCGTGTTTTTTGCTGGAGCAGTAATCTCGCGTGGGTCGGCGGGAGCGCGCGAATGCCGGGGCGTATAATATTCAGGCGGGCGAGCGGGCGGTATGGGCTATCGGCTCGATCAGATCGACCGGCGCATCATCTACGAGCTGATGCGCGACGCACGAAACACGTCCGCGCCGGCGATCGCCGACCACGTGAACGTCTCCCCCGGGACGATCCGGAACCGGATCAAGCAGCTCGAGGAGCACGGTATCATCCGCAACTACACCGTCGGAGTCGACTTCGAGCGGGCCGACGGATACCTGACGAACCTCTACATCTGTACCGCACCCGTGTCCGAGCGCAAGCCGCTCGCCCGGGATGCCGGAGCCGTCCCCGGCGTGATCAACGTCCGCGAACTGATGACCGGGCGGCGGAACCTCCACGTGATGGCCGTCGGCGAGGACACCGAGGCGCTCCGACGCATCACCCGGGCGTTGTCGAAACTGGGTCTCGAAGTCGAGGACGAGACGCTCGTCGAGGCCGAGACCACCGGCCCGTTCGGGCCGTTCGGCCCCGACGACGGCGTCGCCGTCGACGACGCGACGGACTTCATCAGCCTCGCTGGCGACGCCAACGTCGTCGACGTGACCGCACAGGAGGGTGCCCCCATCGTCGGGCTCACGCTGGCCGAGGCGGTCCGCGGCGGGGTCCTCGATGACGACTCACTCGTCGTGGCTATCGAACGCGACGACCGGATCTTGACTCCGCACGGGACGACCGAGATCCGGCCGGACGACATCGTCACGGTGTTGTCGCGAAGCGGCGACACGAACGGGATCATCGAGGCGTTCGTGGCGGGAGCCGAGCCGGAGAACTGACCCACGCGTCGAAGTCGGACCGCGCGTTGGGACGGGAGCCGTCGCGATCGGTCGAGCCGACCCGAAACGACCATCTGTCATCCGTCGTTCGATACAGTCATTCGATGGTTCGTCTGCCGACCACCCACGTCAACTACCGGGTAAGCGTCGCGTACGTCGGGACGGTCCTCAAGTACATCGGCGTCACGCCGCTGTTCCCGCTCGTGCTCGCCCTCTATTACGGGGAAGACCCGCTGCCGTTCGTGGCGACGACCGTGGTCATGGTCGGGGCGGGGATCGTCATGGAACGGGTGCGTGATGACGGCGAACTCGGGAACCGGGAGGGCTTTCTTCTGGTCAGCCTCGCGTGGCTGCTCGTGCCGGTAGCGGGGACGGTGCCGTACCTGGTCGCCGGAACGGGGACCGTCGCGACCCCGGTCAACGCCCTCTTCGAGAGCATGAGCGGGTTCACGACGACGGGCGCGACCGTCCTCGGGGCGATATCGGTCGAGCGCCACGGGCGTGCGATGCTCATGTGGCGCCAGCTCACTCAGTGGCTCGGCGGGATGGGGATCCTCGTGTTGATGGTCGCTATCCTCCCGCAGCTGTCGGTCGGCGGGGCGCAGGTCATGCGTCAGGAGGCGCCGGGGCCGTCGCTGGAGAAATTGACGCCGCGGATCCAAGAGACGGCGCGCGCGCTGTGGGGCATCTACGCCGGCTTCACGCTCCTTGCGGCGCTCGTCTACTACGTCCTGCACCTGACCGGAGTAGCGCCGAACATGGACCTGTACAACGCGGTCGCCCACGCGCTCACGACGCTTCCCACCGGCGGCTTCTCGCCTGAGGCCCGCAGCGCCGAGGCGTTCGTGCCGGCGATCCAGTGGGCGATGATGCCGTTCATGGTCGTCGCGGGGACGAACTTCGCGCTGTTCTGGTACGTGCTGCGAGGGGAGCCCCGCCGGCTGATCGACAACGCCGAGTTCCGCGGATACCTGTTGGCGATGACCGCGGTCGGGGCGGTCGTCTCGGCGGTGCTGTTCCTCGGCGTCGGTCTCGCCGAGACGCCCGTGAACGTCGACCTCATCCCCGGAAACCTCGAGAACGCGCTCCGACAGGGGCTGTTTCAGGTGATCGCGATCGTCACGACGACCGGATACGCGAGCATGGACTTCAACACATGGGACGCCTCCGCACAGACGATCCTGCTGTTCGCGTATTTCTTCGGGGGCTCGGCGGGGTCGGCAGCCGGCTCGATCAAGATCGTCCGCTGGGTACTCATTCGGAAAGACATCGGGCGAACGCTGTTCACCTCCGTTCACCCCGAGGCCGTCAGACCGATCCGACTCGGCGAGGAGGTCGTCGACGACGACACGATCCGTGACGTGTTCGTGTTCGTCGTGCTGTTCCTGGCGCTGTTCGCGGTCTCGACGGTGCTGCTGTTCCTCGACAGTCTCCGGACCCCGGATGTCTCGCTGACCGGGTTGGAGGCGATGAGCGTCGCCATCGCGACGCTGGGAAACGTCGGGCCCGGCTTCGGTCCCGTCGGCCCGATGAACAGCTTCCTGCCGTTCTCGATCCCGGCAAAGCTCTACATGGTGTTCCTGATGTGGATCGGCCGGCTGGAGGTGCTCTCGGTTTTGGTCGTGTTCACGCCGGCGTTCTGGAGTCGGTGAGTGTCGGCGCTCGCGGCTCCACCGGCGACACGTCCGCGGTCGGCGGCCGGACCTCCGTCTCCCCCGGAGGTTCAGCAGAAACTGATTCGTAGGAGGCCCCGTAAGCCCTGGACAGTCCTTATGCCCTGGACCCCGTGGTCGTCGCGACTCGACGGCCTCTCGCGTCGGAATCGGCTCATCATCTACTACCTGGTCGGACTAACCGCGCTCGTGTTGACGTACGCAGTCATCTACAACACGGGGATGCGGGTGTTGGAGGGACGCGAACAGTCGATCTTCCGGTCGTTCCAGACGGTCACCGAGACGATGACGACCACCGGCTACGGCGCCGACTCGCCGTGGGAGTCCCCGTGGATGAACCTCTTCATGGTGTTCATGCAGTTGAGCGGCATCGGCGTCGGCTTCTTCACCCTCCGAGTGATCGTCATCCCGCTGTTCACCGGCGCGGAGGTCGACCTCGACAGCCGGCTGTCCCGGAAGAACGACCACGTCGTCATCTGCGAGTACGACCGCGACTCTGCCGTCCTGCTCGAGGAGCTCGAACACCTCGGGATCGACTACGTCCTCATCTCCTCGGACGAGGAGGAGGCGATCGACCTCTCCGACGAGGGGTACTCGTCGATCCACGGCTCCCCGCAGGAGACGAGCGCGTTCGAGCGCGCGAGCATTGGGAACGCCCGGGCGGTCATCACCGACGCGGGGGAAGCGAACGTGGACACCATCCTCACGGTCCGGTCCGTCCGCCCCGACGTCGAGGTCATCGCCCTGACCGACGACAGCTCCCTGAGGGACGTGCTGCTGGCGACCGGCGCCGACAGCGTCCTCTCCCCGCGTGCCGTCCTCGGTGGGCGCCTCGCGCGGAAGGCCATGTCGCTGTACACCTCGGAGCTCCACGACACGGTCGGCCTCGCCGAGGGGCTGGAGGTGACGGAGATCTCCGTCAGCCACGGCAGTCCGCTGGAGGGCGTCAGCATCCGGAACTCTCGCATCCGCGAGCGGACGGGCGCCAACGTCGTGGGCGCCTGGATCGACGGCGATCTCCAGCTCCCGCCGGATCCCGACGCGGTCATCGGCGCGAACACGGTGTTGCTGGTGTCCGGCGACCACGACGCGCTGGAGGAACTCGGCGAGACCGCCCGGCCGGTGCGTCAGCGCGGCCGCGAGGAGGGGGTCGTCGTCGCGGGGCTCGGCGAGGTCGGAGGGGCGGCGCTGTCGGTCGTCGAGGAGGAGGACGCGAACGTACCGATAACGACCGTCGACGTGACCGACGCCCCGGGCGTCGACGTCGTCGGCGACGTGAGCTCCCGCGACACGCTCCGGGAGGCGGGCGTCGAGGACGCCGGGGCTATCCTGGTGTGTGTTCCCGACGACTCGACGGCGCTGTTGACGACGGTCCTCGCGCGGTCGTTGAACCCCGACATCGAGATACTCGTTCGGATGAGCGACGCGAAGGCGACGACGAAGGCGCTCCGCGCCGGCGCCGACTACGTGCTCTCGGTCCCCCGGATCAGCGCCCGGATGGTCGCCCGGGAGCTCCGTGGCGAGGAGGTGTTGGGCGCCGGCAGCCAGATCCGGATAGACCGGGTGCCCGCGGAGCCGTTCGCGGGGAAGACGCTCGCCGAGAGCGGGATCTACGAGCGAACCGGCTGTCGCGTCATCGCGCTCGAACACGAGGGCGAACTCACCGTGTCGCTCGATCCGGACCGGACGATCGCGGCCGAGGACCGGCTGGTGATCGTCGGGACCGACGAGTCGGTCCAGCGCTTCCTCACGACGTTCGACGTCTCCCCGAGGCCGATCGAGGAGTAACACCCTTCGACCGCGGGTCCTCGCTCACCGCAGATCGTCGGAGACGGCGTCGGCGGCGACTCGGCCGCTCTTCATCGCCCCCTGAATCGACGACCACTCGGTGTAGTCGCCGGCGAGATACACCGGACCCTCGGGGTCGCCAACGTCCGGCAACTCCTCGTGGACGCCCGGGGGTTGCGAGAACTGTGCGAACTCGATGCGGTCGGTGTGGATCGCCTCCAGCCCGCCGAAGCTGCGCTCGGGGTACCACGCCGACAGCGCCGGGCGCGTGTCCGCAGCCAGGTCGTCGGCGTCACGGAAGCGCGCGTCGTCGCCGAGGAACGTGGCACAGAGCAGTTGCTCGCCGTCGGGGGCGTACTCGGGTGCCACGTCGGTGAGCGGGACGACGACGTTCGGCGACGGGTCGTCGCTGTTGAGGAGGATCTTCTTCCCCGTCGAGACCGGCGTCGCGTCCGACAGCCGGTAGTACTGGGTCGTCGACGGGACGCCCTCCGTCGGCACGGCCTCGATATCGGACAGGTCGCGCGCCGTCTTCGGATCGGTGGCGACGACGACCGCGTCGGCGTCGACGGCGCGGTCGATCGTCTCGACGGTGACGCCGTCGCTTGTGCCGCCGGCGCCGTTGTCCGTGCGGGTCGCCCCGTCGCGGTCGATCCCCTCGACACCCTCGCCGGTGACGACGGTCGCGCCGGCCGCCTCCGCGGACGTTCGGAGTTGCTCCGCGATCGCACCCATCCCTGCCGCGGGGACCCCGATCCGGCCGTCCGAGAGCGCGCGGAAGGTGTACGCGAACACGTGCTTCGAGGTCGACAGCGAGCGATCGAGCGTGATACCGCCGTAGAAGGGCGCCACGAAGTTCTCGACGTACTTCTCGGAGAAGCCCCAGTCGCGGAGGTACTCGCGGATGCTCGCGTCCGGCCCGGCGAAGAACCACGACTCCGCGCGCTTCGAGAGGTCCTGCCGGAGCGCGAGCGTCCGGAGCTTGTCGGTCGTCGTGACCCGGCGGTTGAACGCCGACTCGACCAGCGATCGGGGGTCACGAAGCGGGTCCGAGAGCACGCTTCGGGTGCCCTCGTCGGTCGAGCAGATGACGGCACCGGGGCGGAACGCCCGGAGATCGAGCGCGTCCACGTCGAGTTCGCGTCGTACCGCGGGGTAGCCGGTGAACAGCACCTGAAACCCGCGATCGAGGGTGAACCCGTCCTCGTGGCGCGTGCGAACGCGGCCGCCGACCTCGGGGCGACGCTCGTAGACGGTGACGTCCGCGCCCGCGTCGGCGAGGTGCCGCGCGGCGACCAGCCCCGCGAGCCCCGCGCCCGCGACGACGACGTTCGGGGAATCCGACATACCCGCGCTTGGACCGCGCGGCACAAAGGCGTACCCGGTTGTGTCGCCGGATCGCCCGCAGTCGCGTCGACACCGCATCACCGATCGCGCCGAACCCGGCCCCGAACCAGCACATCCATGCGGCGGCGGCTCCAATCGCGGGTGAATGCAGACGACGGACGCGTTCGACGGCCTGTCGTGCACCGACTGCGGGGAGTCGTTCGGCGTCGACGAGCACGGCCGCTGTCCCGACTGCGGGGCGCCGCTGTCGCCGACGTACGACCTCGACGCGGTCGACGCCGGGACCTTCGGCAACCCGGACGACCATGCACCGGGACAGTACCGCTTCGGCGACCTCCTTCCGTTCCCGGTGGAGACCGCGATCACCGCCGGCGAGGGCGAGACGCCGCTCGTGCGGACGGACCGCCTCGCCGATGAGCTCGGCGTCGCCGCCGCGTACGTGAAAGACGAGGGTCGCAATCCCACCGGAACCTTCGTCGACCGCGGAATGAGCCCCGCCATGACTGCGGCCGCCGAGCGGGGGCTGGAACCGCTCGCGCTCGCGGCCGCCGGCAACGCCGGCCAGTCGGCCGCCGCCTACGCCGGCCGTACCGACCTGCGCTCGTACGCGTTCGTCCCCTCCAGAACCGCGTTCTCGAACAAGGCGATGGTGAACGTCCACGGCGGCGAGATGCGCGTCGTCGGCGGGCGCTACGGCGACGCCGCCGCCGCGGTCGACGAGCAGTTGGCCGCCGAATACCACTCGCTGCAGGAGTTCACGACGCCGTACCGCCACGACGGGGCGAAGACGATCGCCTACGAGTTGCTCGACGCTGTCGCCGGCGAGGACGCGACCGCTTCCCTCCCCGACGCGGTCGTCCTCCCCGCGAGCACCGGCGAACTCGTCGTCGGGATCGTACGGGGATTCGAGAACCTCGTCGACCTCGGGCTCGCCGAGGAGGTCCCGGACGTGTACGCCGTGCAATCCGCCGGCTGCGCGCCGATCGCGACCGCGTTCGAGTCCGGCGCCGACGCGGTCGAGGCGTGGGCCGTTCCCGACACCATCGTCGGCGAGGGAGAGATCGAAGACCCCGCCGGCGGCGACCTCGCGCTCGCGGCGCTGCGCGACGTGGACGGCGACGCGCTCATCGTCGAGGACGACGACGCGCTGGAGAGCGCCGTCACCGTCGCGCAAACGGAGGTCATCGAGGTCGGCGGCGCCGGCGGCGTCGCCCTCGCGGGGGCGTGGCGCCTCGCCGAATCCGGCTCCCTCGGGGGCGACGACGAGGTCGTGATCGTGAACCCGGACGCGGGCGTGAAGACGCCCGACGTGCTCCGGAGCCACCTGATGGGCAAGGGGATCTGAGCGGGGCGTCGGGCACCCGACCGACGCCGCTCTCGTAGTGTTCGAGCCGGGAAGTATATCCGTTAGACTCGTCTAATTCTCCCCAACCGATGCTGAGCGACGTGATGGAGGACTACCTGAAGGCCATCTACGTGCTCCAAACGGAGAACGGGCCGCCGGTGTCGACCTCGGCTATCGCCGAGCGCGTCGGGAAGACGCCGCCGACGGTGACGAGCATGCTGGAGACGCTCGAAGAACACGGATTCGTCGAGCGCGAGAAGTACAAGGGAACGGAGCTGACCGATGAGGGACGAACCGTCGCACTGGAGGTGATCCGGCACCACCGCCTGCTGGAGGCGTACCTCGCCGAGCACCTCGACTACTCGTGGAGCGAGGTCCACGACGAGGCGGACGCGCTCGAACACCACATCAGCGAGGAGTTCGAGCGCCGCGTGGCCGCGGCGCTGGGTGACCCCGCCGTCGATCCGCACGGCGACCCGATTCCGGGGGAGGATCTCGAACCGCCGGCCGACGACGACGACGCCCGCCCGCTCACCGACGTCGCCGTCGGCGACCGGGTCGTCATCGCGCGCGTCAGCGACCGCGACGACGAGGAACTGGAGTATCTCGACCGCGCGGGCATCATGCCCGGAACGGCTATCGAAGTGCTGGACGTCGCGCCGTTCGGGATGGTGACCGTCCAGATAGGGCCGGATGCCGAGGGATCCGACGCTGACGCCACCGAGGACGCTGACACCGACGACGCCGACTCCGGCCGCCAACAGAGCCTTCCGGAGGCGATCGCCGCATCCGTCCGGGTCCGACCGGCCGACGGCGCGGCCGACGCCGTCGCGACTGACGCCGGGGTGGGAGGTGCGTGAGCTTCTGGGAGATCGTCGTCGTCGCGGCGGTCGCACAGTTGGCGGTGCTTCCCGGCGAGAAGGTCCAGTTCATCATCGCCGGGCTGTCGACGCGGTACCGGCCGACGGTCGTCGTCGCCGCCGCGGGAACGGCGTTCGCCGGGTGGACGGCGCTGGAGATCTGGTTCGGCGCCGCGCTTCAGTCGGTGCTGTCGCCGACGCTCCTGGACGCGTTCACCGCCGTGATGTTCCTCGCGTTCGCCGTGCTGCTCCTCCGGTCGGCGCCCGATGGCGGCGACGTGGTGGCCCCGGCGGAGCCGGACGGGGGGCAGGTGCTCCCCGGGATCGACGGGACGGTGAACGTCTTCGGCCACGAGATCTCCGGTCGGCTCGGGAGCTTCCTCTCCATCTTCTCGCTGATGGCCGCCGGCGAGTTCGGCGACAAGACTCAGCTAGTGACGATCAGCCTCGCCGCGCAGTACGGGGCGACCTCGGCCATCTGGCTCGGCGAGATGGCGGTCATCCTCCCGGTGAGCCTCGCGAACGCCTATCTATTCCACCGGTTCAGCCACCGCTTCGATGTCCGAAAGGCGCACCTCGCCGGCGCAGTGCTGTTCGCGTTCTTCGGACTCGACACGGTGCTGGCGCTGGCGACCGGGTTCTCGATCTGGGAGACGGTCGTCGGCGCCGTGTCGGCGGCCGTGCTGGCGCTGGTGTGACGGCGGCGGCGACAGTGCGGGACGGGCCGAACGCGAACCGCGGCGTTATTCACGGCAGCGCCCCTCGGTACCGCACGTGTCAGTCGCCGCCTCGCTGGTCGCCGGAGTCGTGTTCGGCCTCGCGCTGGCCGCGCCGCCGGGACCGATGAACGCCGTCATCGCCGAAGAGAGTGTCCTCCGCGGGTGGACCGCCGGCGTCCGCGCCGGCCTCGGCGCGGCGACCGCCGACGCGATCTTCTTCGTCCTCTCGCTCGTGGGCGTCGTCGGATTCCTGAACGACGCGCCGCTCGTCAAGGGTCTCATGGTCGGCGTCGGCGGCGTACTCATGCTGTACTACGCGTACGGCGCGGCCCGAGAGATCCGCGGCTCCTTCCTCGCGGTCGACGCTGATCTGGTCGACGAGGAGTCGGCGGGGTTCCGGAAGGCGCTGGCGCTGGCGCTGGCGAACCCCTATCAGGTGCTGTTCTGGCTCACCGTCGGCGTCGGACTGCTCGAACCGGGGGAGATCGACGTGTTCGGCGCGGCCGACGTGACGGAGCTCGCGGGAACGCTCGTCGTCGAGACCGGGAGCCCGGCGCTGGTGATCGGCTTCTTCGGCGGTATCGGCCTGTGGGTGACCGGCTTCCCGGGCGCGCTCGTCGCCGCCAAGCGGCGAGTCGAGGCGCTCGCGCCGGTCGTCGCCGCGCTGTCGGCGCTGTTGCTCGGCGGCTTCGGCGTCGCCTTCCTGTTCGATGCGGCGCGAACCCTCGGTCCGTTGGTGTGAGCCGTCGAGATCGGTTCCATCACCGGAGCCGACACCGGCGCCGTCGCTGGACGGTGTTCGGGGCGAACAGGCGACCGGTTCCGTCCCGACGCGTGTGGTCGCACACCCGCTGACGCGCCGGGTTCGTTGTCACCGCATCGGCGACGATGGGCCCGTCACCCTATATGAACGCTCGCCTCGGTAATCGTTCGCGCCGGCCGTTCGTGCTGGCCGTTCACGCAGTCGGTCCGAGCGGTTCGGCGACACGGCAACCCCTTTACATCCCCACGCGGAACCAGCGGCTATGTTCGCGAAGTCGACTTGGATCAAGCTCCCGCGGAACGTCCTCGTCGGGCACGGCGTGCTCGACGACGTGGGGACGGCCGTCTCGGAGCTGTCGCTCGCCGGCACGCCCCTGCTCGTCACCTCGCCGACGCCGAACGACCTCGCCGGCGACCGCCTGCGCGCGCAGTTCGACGGCGTCGAGACCGTCACGGTCGACTCGGCGAGCTTCGGCGCCGTCGCGGAGATCGTCGAGGCGGCCGAGGCCGCCGGCGCGACGTTCCTCGTCGCGCTCGGCGGCGGCAAGCCGATCGACCTCGCGAAGATGGCCGCCGACGAGCTCGGGGTCGGGTTCGTCTCGGTGCCGACGGCCGCCAGCCACGACGGCATCGTCTCCGGCCGGTCGTCGATCCCCGAGGGCGACACGCGCCACTCCGTCGCGGCCGACCCGCCGCTCGCGGTCATCGCCGACACGGAGATCATGGCGAACGCGCCGTGGGAGCTCACCACCGCCGGCTGCGCCGACATCATCTCGAACTACACCGCGGTCAAGGACTGGCGGCTCGCGCGCCGGCTGAAGAACGTCGAGTACAGCGAGTACGCGGGCGCGCTCTCGGAGATGACCGCCGAGATGCTCGTCGACAGCGCCGACTCGATCAAACAGGGGCTCGAGGAGTCCTCGTGGATCGTCTCGAAGGCGCTCGTCTCCTCGGGCGTCGCCATGTCGATCGCCGGCTCCTCGAGGCCGGCCTCCGGCGCCGAACATCTGTTCTCCCACCAGCTCGACCGGATCGCCGAGTCACCGGGGCTCCACGGCCACCAAGTCGGCGTCGGGTCCATTCTCACGGAGTACCTCCACACGGGCGAGAACGGCCAGTGGCGCGCCATCCGTGACGCCCTCAAGGCGATCGGCGCCCCCACGACCGCGACCGAACTCGGCATCGACGACGAGACCGCGATCGAGGCGCTCACGACCGCACACACCATCCGCGACCGCTACACCATCCTCGGCGACGGTGTCAACGAGGACGCGGCGGTCGAAGTCGCCACGTTCACCGGCGTCATCTGAGGTCGGCGGTCGATCGCCGGGGACTGCGGTTCTCGAACCTCAATCGTCTCCGCGAGCCGTGCGCGTCGACGGCCCATCGGATACTCGAGCGTCCCTCGCACCGTCCGGTCGCTCGTCGAGGCGCCGCAGCCGCTCTCCGAGCGGCGGGTGCATCGACAGCGACGCGAGCAGTCGACGGAGGCGACCGCCCGCGGGGGTCGTCCGGCCGAGGTGACCCCCGGCCGCGAGTCGGGCGAGCGCGTCGCGAAAGTCGTCGCCCGCGCCGCCGGCGGCGACCGCGTCGGCGTCGTACTCGGTCCAACGTGCGACCCGCACCGAGAGGTACGCCAGCGGGATCACGAGCACCGCGCCGACGACGAGCCCCGCGCGCCCGAACAGCGTCGCGTCGACGGCCCACGCGACGGCGTACGCGCAGGGGATGCCGACCCGGAGGGGAACGTGCCCTCTGGCGAGGTGGGCGTGCTCGTGCCGTACGACCGCCGCGACGCCCTCAGGGTCGAGTTCGCGCAACAGCCCGGTCGAGACGAACACTCGACCGTGGCCGGCCGTCAGCCCCGCGGCGTACGCGACCACCCGTCCGTCACGTCGGAGAACGCCGACGCGGTCGGCGGGGACGCCGGCGCGCTCGACCGCGCGAGCGACCCCCTCGGGAAGCGCAGTCGGGCGCTCCGCTCGGGAGACGAGCGCCGGGGCGAGGCGAACCCCGAGGAAGCCGGCCGCGATGAGCGCCCACAGCTCCCACCAGTCGCCCGCCCACGACAGCGCGGTCGACAGCGAGGAGGGGAACGCCGGCGACGACACCGGAGGGTAGGGGGACACAGCAGTCGAGTCCGCGTCCGCGCGTGTAGGCTTTTCCCCGGAGTCGAGTCGACGCCGGAGCCCGAACCCGAAGACGCAAGTCGCTCCCGCCCCAATCGCGTGCAATGGCAACAGCGGACGCGAGCGGCCCGCTCGGCACCGTGAAAGAGTACCCGCGCGCCACGGTCGCCGTGGTGTCGGTCGTCGGCTACGCGCTCGTCATCGGGACGTTCGCGGGCGTCGTCCCCGACTCGGTGTTCCCGTCGCTCACGCAAGGCGAGGTGAATCTCCTGAGCCACGCCATCGCCGCGGTCAACACCGTGACGACCGTGCTGCTCGTGCTCGGGTGGCGCTGGATCCGCGCGGGCGAGGTGCGCAAGCACGCCGCCGCCATGAGCGCCTCGTTCGGCCTGATCATGGTGTTCCTCGTCATGTACCTCACCAGGGTCGGCGGCGGCCCGGGCGAGAAACACATCGTCATCCGGGAGACCGCGTTTCTCGGCGCGTACGCGGGCGCCGTCGAGATCGGCTACTTCGCGATGCTCGCGATCCACATCGTGCTGTCGGTGGTGACGGTGCCGGTCGTGCTGTACGCGATCGTTCTCGGGTGGACGCACACGCCGGAGGAGTTGCGGACGGAGACGCCCCACAAGCGCGTCGGCCGGATCGCCGCCGGCACGTGGATCGTCTCGCTCACCCTGGGCGTCGTCACCTACCTACTGCTCAACTGGGTGTACGCCTACGAGTTCGTCCGCGTCGCCCGATAGCACGGGCGGCGACACCGCCACGCGCCGCCGACACCGCCACGCGGCGCTGACGGTCCCACCGAACGCCGCCGGGATGCTGACGCACACCGCCGTCGAACGCCGCCGTCGACTTCCGGCCCCGGCGGCCGGCTCCCGAACCTCTTTGTTCGAACCCGCGTACCGGGCGAGCGTGACAGATATCTCCGAGCGAACCGACTGGATCGGCGACGTGTTCACGAGCGACGTCGGGTGGACCCTCCTGGAGGACCTCGTGGACGTCGGCACCCGCATGGCGGGCCAGCCCGGCGAGCGCGAGGGGCTCGAACTCGTCCGCGACGCCCTCGCCGAGGCGGGCTGTCGCGACGCCCGGATCGACGAGTTCGACCTACAGGGGTGGGTGCGGGGCGAGGCCGCTATCGACGCCGACGGCCGACCCGAACACTGCATCGCGCTGCCGCGCTCGCCCGCCGGCGAGGTGTCGGGCGAGTTCGTCGACTTGGGGTACGGCGTCCCCGCTGATTTCGAGGAGGGCGACATCGAGGGCAACGTGGTGATGGTGTCCTCCGACACGCCCGACGACGTCGACCGCTTCATCCACCGCACGGAGAAGTACTACTACGCCGTCGACCACGGCGCAGCGGCGTTCGTCTTCCGCAACCACGTCGAGGGACAGCTCCCGCCGACGGGCTCGGTCGGCACCGACGACGACCCCATCGGCGACATCCCCGCCGTCGGCGTGAGCGCGGAGGTCGGCGCCCGGCTCGCCCGCCGCTCGACTGGTGAGGAGGTGACCGTCGACGTCGACTGTGAGACACCGGAGACGACGAGCGGCAACGCGATGGCCGAGCTCGGTCCCGAGACGGACGAGGAGGTCCTCGTCTCCTCGCACGTCGACGCCCACGACATCGCGGAGGGCGCGATGGATAACGGCGCCGGCACCGCCACGATCGTCGAGGTCGCGAACGCGCTCGCCGGAATGGAGGACGAACTCGACACTCGCGTCCGCTTCGTCGCCTACGGCGCCGAGGAGGTCGGCCTCGTCGGCTCCGGCGTCGAGGCCGATCGCGCCGACCGCGACGCGATCGACGCGATCGTCAACGTCGACTCCAACGTCTTCGGCCGGACCCTGTCGCTGTCGACGCACGGGTTCGACGACCTGACCGCGGCGGCCGATCGCCTCGCGGACCGCTTCGATCACCCCGTGTCGACCAGCGAGGAGCAGGTCCCCCACAGCGACCACTGGCCGTTCGTGATCCACGGCGTTCCCGGCTACATGGTCTCCGGCGAGACCGAGGGGCGCGGTCGCGGCTGGGGACACACCGAGGCCGACACGCTGGAGAAGTTGGAGTCGCGCAACCTCCGCGAGCAGGCGGTCCTCCTGACCGCGCTCGTCACGGACCTGGCCGACGCCGACACCGACGTGGCCCGCCGCGAGCCGAGCGAGATCGCCGCCGCGCTGGAGGCGGAGGACAAGGCGACCGGCATGAAGGTGATCGACGACTGGCCGTACGACGACGACGGAACCGTCCTCGAGTAGGGACACGCGACCGCGGAGACCGGTAGCCGGGGGCACCGTTCCCGCGGGCGATACCCCGTTGGTTAAGTCGGGGCCCGGTCAACCTCCGGCACCATGACCGAGTTCCGCGCGGCGCTGGCGGGCGACGACGGCATCCTCCGCGAGGCGGTCGAGGCCGCCGGCGGGGCGATCGTCGCCGCCGACGCCGACCCGGACGCGGTCGTCACCCTCGGCGAGCGCGCGCTCGTCGAGACCGTCCTCGGGGACCCGTCCGCGCCGGTCCTCCCGGTCAACGCCGGCGACGGACGACACGCCGTTCGGCGAGTCGACGCGGAGGCCGCACTGGCCGCGCTCGCGGGCGGGCACGGGCGGACGGAGTCGCGGGCGACGCTCTCGGTGGCCGTCGACGGCGACCGTCGGGCGCGGGCTGCGTTGGACGCGACCCTGATGACGGTCGAGCCGGCGCGCATCTCGGAGTACACTGTCAGCGAAAGCGACGACGACGAGCCGATCGCTCGGGTCCGATCGGACGGCGTCGTCGTCGCGACGCCCGCCGGGTCGAGCGGATACGCGCGCGCCGCCGGCGGCTCCGTGCTCGCGCCGGGGACCGGCCTGTCCGTGGTCCCCGTCTCGCCGTTCGCGACGACCGCCGACACGTGGGTGCTCGCCGACGAGGCGGTGGTGCGCGTCGAGCGCGACGACTGCGACGTGCAGTTGATCGTCGACGGCGAGACCGCCGGCGTCGTCCCGCCGAAGGCCGACATCCAGATCGAAGTCGACGGCCACGTTCCGTTCGTTCGGGTGCCGCTGCCGGCCGGGTCAGCGTCGCGACGCTGACCCGGCCGGCAGTCCCCGATGTTCCGGCCGGTTCTCGGGTCGACCCCTCCCCCATCTCGTTCCCTTCACCTCGGTTCGTCCCGCCTCACCCCCGCACGGGATTGGAAAGCTTCTAATGAGTCGTGGACCGATTTCCCCCTATGTTACCGTCACCGCTGGAATTCCTCGTCCCCCTCGGGGCGCTGGAGTCCGTGGCGGGGGTGTTGCCGTACGTCATCCTCGTGGTCGTGCTCGTGAACGTGGTCACTCGGCTGCTCGCACAGCGGAGCTTCGAGCGCGCGGCCGACGAGGGAGACGACGACGATGCCCTGAGCCGGTATCTCCCCCACGAGATCGTGAACGTCCTGCTCATCGTGCTGTCGTTCGCGTTCATGGTCGTCGAACCGCACGGCGGGATGGTGCTGTCCGTGCTCGTCGTCGGGATGGTCATCTCGGACTTCTTCGAGTACGAGTCCCGCCGCGTCGAGGCCCGAAACAACATGGAGATCGAGCGGCCCAACAGCGCCCTCGTCGCCTCGGTCCTCGTGATCGCGTACGCCGGCTACCAGGCGCTGTTCTTCCTCATCGAGCCGATCTGGAGCTCGATCATCTGAGCTCTCGACCGGCCGCGCGGGACGCCCTCGCGGCTGATACCGAGTACTGACCCCGCTCGCTCGCCCTCGAACCGCCGGGAGGCGAACGGCTTTCACCCTTCTCCCGAACGCGATCGCATGCCCAGCTACGACACCGCGCTGTTCGTCGGCGGCACTCGCTTCATCGGCCGACACACCGTCGAGGCGTTCCTCGACGCGGGATACGACGTCACGACCGTCACACGTGGCGAACACGCCGACCCCTTCGCGGATCGAGCGGGCGTGACCAACCGGACCGGCGACCGGACCGTCCGCGAGCACCTAGAGGCCGCCCGCGACGCGGTCGATCCGGACGTCGTCGTCGACTTCGTCGGGCTCCATCCCGGCGAGGTGCGCGAGGCGACCGACGTGTTCGCCGACGCGCGGTACGTGTACGTCTCCTCCGGCTCCGCCTACCTCTCGGGGGACGTGCCGATGCGCGAGGACGAGACGGAACTGCACCCCTGTGAGCCCGAGCAGGAGGACGTCGACGACGCCGAGAGCTACGGTCCGCGCAAGGCCGAGTGCGACCGCGCCGTCTTCGCCGCCGCCGAGGCGGGCGTCGACGCGATGGCCGTCCGACCGATGCTCGTCCAGGGCCCCCACGACTACACCGAGCGCTTCGGCTACTGGGTCGACCGTGTCGCCGAACACGACGAGGTGCTCGTCCCCGGTGACGGGGGCTCGCTGCTCCACCGCGTGTACGTGGAAGACCTCGCCCGGGCGCTCCTGCTCGTCGCCGAGGAGGGCGAGCCCGGCGAGGCGTACAACGCCGCCGACCGGTCGGCGTACTCCCTCGACCGCTCGCTGGAACTGATCGCGGACGGCCTCGACACGGACGTGACGCCGGTGCACGCGAGCGAACGGGAGCTCGCCGCCCACGACGTGGAGCCGAGCGCGTTCCCGTTGTACATGCCCGAGCCGATGCTCGTGTCGACCGGGAAGCTCGCGGCGCTCGGATGGGAGTCGACGCCGCCGGCGGAGTCCGTCGCCGAGACGGCGCGGGCGCACGTCGAGGCGGGCGTCACCGGCCCCGAGGAGTCGCTGGAGCGGGAGACGGAGGAAGCGGTGATCGCGGCCCTGCGCGACGAGGACGACGAATAGCGTCGTTCGTTCACCCGCACCCACGCGACCACGACGAGCCGGCGAGGCCGCCGGGGACCGCGAGGTTTTCGGCCGCCGCCCGCGAGGCCCCGCGTATGGCAGACACCGCGCTCGTCATCGGCGGCACCCGGTTCATCGGGCAACACGTCGTCGAGGACCTGCTCGACAACGGCTACGAGGTCACGATCGTCAACCGCGGGAACCACGAGAACCCCTTCTCGGACGTCGACGGCGTCGACCACGTCGAGGGCGACCGCCGGAACGACACCGACCTGAAGGCGGCAGCCCTCTCCGTGAAACCCGACGTCGTGATCGACTGCGTCGCCTACTACCCCGAGGACGTCCGCGTCGCCACCGACGTGTTCGCCGACGTGGACGGCTACGTGTACATCTCCTCGGGGTCGGCCTACGGCGTCGAGGAGATCCCCAAACGCGAGGGCGAGACCGAGCTGTGTGCGTGCACCGACGAGCAGGCGACCGACGACTCCCACGAGTCGTACGGCCCGCGCAAGGCCGAGGGCGACCGCGCGATCGTCGCGGCCGCCGAGGACGACGTCAACGCGATGAGCGTCCGCCCGTGCATCGTCTACGGCCCTCACGACTACACCGAGCGGCTCGACTACTGGGTCGACCGCGTGCTGAATCACGACCGCGTGGTCGTCCCCGGCGACGGCCAGAACCTCTGGCACCGCGCGTACGCCGAGGACGTGGCGAGCGCCCTGCGGACCGTCGCCGAGGAGGGAGAGCCCGGCGAGGCGTACAACGTCGGCGACCGCACGCTGGTCACGATGGAGGAGATGGTCGACCTGATCGCCGACGCGGCCGACACCGACGTGGAGGTCGTCCACGCGGGCGAGCGCGAACTCGCGGCCGCCGATCTCGCGGCGGACGACTTCATCCTCTACCGCGACTACCCGCACGTCCTCGACACGAACAAGCTGGCCGCGCTCGGGTGGGAGTCGACGCCGCTCGCGGAGGCGATGGAGCGCACCGTTTCCGAGCACCGCGAGAGCGACCGCGACGGGAGCGAACACGATCCCGGCCGAGAGGCCGAAGAGCGCGTGATCGGCGTGCTCGACACGCTGTAAGTCGGCGTCGGCGACGCCGCCCGTGACCGGGACGCGACCGCTGCTCGCCGCGGACGCGGCGGCGACGCGGGTGCCCGGGCGTCCCTCCCGGCGTCAGATCTCGTCGAACTCGCGGTCGTGGCTCATCTCGCGTACCTCGTCCTCCAGCCACTCGCGGAACCACTTCACGCGCTTGATGCGCTCGTGGGCGATGGACTCGGCGGCGTCGCTCTCGACGCGCGAGGCGTGCTCGCGGCCGCGCTCCAACACGCGCTGGACCATCTCGGCGGTGTCCATGTGGGTTCGCGCCTCGTAGCCCATTCGGAGGATCATGAGCGTGGTGCCGTTGGCGCCGACCTTGTCGAGCAGGTCCGCCTCGATGAGACACTGCGTCTCCAGCGAGAGATCCGTCACCGGCCCCTGGAAGGAGTGGTCCTCGATGGCCGAGCACACCTCGGCGACGAACGACTCGGGGTAGTCGCCGTGCGTTTCGAGGTACTGCCGGGCGACGCGGGCGCCCTCCTCGGCGTGGACGTCCTGTTCGGCCTCCAGCTTCGACACGTCGTGAAACAGCGCGGACACCCGCACCACGTCGGTGTCGGCGCCCTCCTTGGCGGCGATCGTCTCGGCGATCTCGACGACGTTCAGGATGTGGTTGAAGCGGTACTCCGCGGAGTGCCACGGGTACCACCGCATCCGGCCGCCGTCGTCCTCGCTTTCGACGGACGCGGCGAGGTACTCGCGGACGAAATGCTCCATGTCCGCGAACTCCTCGGCGGAGACGCGCGAGCCCTTTATTTCGACGCCCACTGCGGCCACCCCCTGTACAGATCGAGTTGGGAAGAAACGAATGTCGTTCTCATTACGGAACGATACGGCCTGTTCCGTCCTTAGTCGTTACGACAGGTCGGACCCGACGAACCGGGGGGATCGCCCCGGACCGCGGAGATCAGCGGTCCGCCAGTCCGGCCCGCCGCGTCGCGAACCGCTAAGTGCGCCCGGCGCTCACGTCCGGGCGTGACCGATCAGCTGTATCTCGCGGACAGCACCGTCGGCGAGTTCGAGGCGACCGTGGAGCGGTCGCTCGACGAGCGCGTCGTCCTCGACCGGACCCACTTCTACCCGACCGGCGGCGGCCAACCAAACGACACGGGAACGCTCCGGGTCGTCGACGCCGGCGGCGGTGCTGTCGGCGCGGACGGGGACGGCGACACCGGCGGCGACGCGGACGGTGACGACGCGGTCGGCGCCGCGTTCGCCGTCACCGACGTGGAGAAGACGGACACGGTGTACCACCACCTCGACGGCGCGGCGCCGCCCGAGGGCGCGCGCGTCCGCGGCGTCCTCGACTGGGACCGCCGACACGCCCACATGCGCTATCACACCGCCCAACACCTCCTCTCGGCGGTCCTGCTCGACGACTTCGACGCCCGAACGGTCGGGAACCAACTGTACGCCGACCGCGCGCGCCTCGACGCCGAGCATCCGAAGTTCTCCGAAGCCGACCTGGCCGACATCGAGGCACGCATGAACGCCCTCGTCGACGACGCGCTCCCCGTGCGCCACTACACGATGGACCGCGAGGTCGCCGAGGCGGAACTGGACACCGAGCGCACGCGGATCGACCTGCTCCCGAGTTCGATCACGGAGCTTCGGATCGTGGAGATCGACGGGGCAGAGACTGACGGAGAGCCGTTCGACCGCACCGCCTGTGCGGGCACCCACGTCGGGAACACCGACGCGATCGGCGAGGTGACCGTCGAGGGGCGGACGACGCAGGGCGGCGAGAAGGAGCGCGTCGAGTTCACGCTCGCGGGCACCTAAGGACCGGCCGAAGTGCCGACTGCGGCCGCTTCCCGTTCGTCCGGTTTCAGCCGTGATATTCGGGAGCGTACATATTTAGGCCGTTTCCGGATAGGGGAGAGTAGCGGCACAGGGAGTGCGGACGAACCAGGACATGCTCAGACCGAGCGATTACGACCCCAAGGAGTTGCGAGCGTTGACGGGAGCGGCGGCGCCGACGCACGCCGACGAGGAACCCGCCCGGTGGACACAGCCGGACGACTTCCTCGGTCGAGCGGACGCGCGCGTGCGGGCGGCGCAGGTGGAAGACGCCTTCCTCCTTCAGGCGGCGGCCGGCGGCGCGAGCAGGCCCTACCTGCCGAGTCTTCCGGACTCGGTGCTCGGGACCCGGCTCGTGCTCGACTGGTTACGCTACCTCGTCGGCGTCGGCGGGCGCGAACGTGCCCGCGAGGCGCTCGCCTTCTACCGGGACGTGGAGTGGCTCGACGAGTCCGTCGAGGACGCCCTCGCGGCGTACCTCGAGGCCTTCGACGACACCGAGGGCTCGCGGCTCTCCGTCGGCCACCACCGCACGAGCCTGCTGTTCGTCGCCCGCCTCGCCGCGCTCCGATAACCATGGCAGCAGAATCCGAATCCGCAGACGACGACAGTTTCGAGTCCAGTAACCCGACCCCCATCGGCGTGAAGCTCGGCTCCACGCGAACCGTGCTTCGGTACCCGGAGGACGCCGACAGCGACGAGCTCACGACGGTGCGAACGCTCACCTGCCTCGCGCTGTACGAGGACGCGATCACGGGGGAGGAGAAGGCCCTGTTCGGGGAGCAGGCCGCCGCCGAGTACCCCGACCGCGTTCAGTACATGCTCCGATCCGGGCTCCCGGAGGACGACGAGCGCGCGGAGCTGGCGAGCCGGTTCTTCCGAGAGCTGCTCGCGGCCAACGGCGTCCCCGCCGATTCGGCGGTCGTGTACGCCATCCCGACGATGGACAACGACGCCGGGCTGGAGAACCTCACCGAGGTCATCGAGTCCTCGGACATCGGCGCACACACGATGCGCGCGTACCCCGAGTCGCTGTGCGGCGCCATCCCCGCGATGGGCGCCGGTGTCGAGGCCGTCGACGACGTGTTCATCTCCGTGAACATGGGGTCGACCAACCTCGAGGCGTGCGCGTACCGCCGCGGCGACCAGCTCGTCCCGTTCTCGACGGGCTCGGTGACGGGCAACGACGTGGACCGCCGGATCGTCGCCAACGTCGAGGAGGAGACACAGGGGCGCGTCCACGTCGACCTGACGACCGCCCGCGAGTACAAGGAGGAGCACGGCAACGTCGGGAACTTCGATCCGTTCTCCGACGTGATCCAGCAGCCCGGCGGCGGCTCCCACGAGTTCACCATCGAGGACAGCGTCGTCGACGCGCTCGACTGGTACCTCGACGCCGCCGTCGACGAGGTCGCCAACGAGTTCCTCCCCGAGCTCGCCAACGACTACATGAAGGTGTACCAGCTCTCGCTGAACAACGACATCGCCGTCACCGGCGGCATGGCGTGCATCCCCGGGCTCGCCGAGGAGTTCGAGCGCCGACTCTGCGAGGAGCTCGACCGCGACGTGAACGTGGTCGTTCCCGACGAGCCAGACCTCGCGGCCGCCGAGGGCGCCCGGCGCATCGCCGAGAAGCTCGCCGGGCAGTAGGGAGCCGATGGGCGGCTTCGATCTCGGACGCGACGCGGACGACCGCGACAGCGACCGACCGGACGGCGGCGTTCAGTTCGGCGTCGATGACGCCGACGGCGCCGACACGGTCGTCTCGCCCGCCGATCCGTCGCCGCTCGACGATCCCGGTTGTCTCGGGTCGACACGTGACTCCGCCAGCGGCGGCGACGGGGGCGACGGCCGCCCCGACGACGGTACCGGCGCCGGCGCGGACGCGGGCACCGCGGCGGCCAACGGCGCAGTCGCCGGTACGGCGGCGGACGAGGGTGTAGACGCGACCACGGGCACGGCCCGGATCGAGTCACACCTCTACGCCGGCGAGGAGGTCGGTGCGAGCCTTCCCGTCGCAGACGGTCATCTCGTCGTGACTACCCACCGCGTGATCGCGCACACTCCCGCGACCGACGAGCGCGCGACCCTCCGCGCGGTCCACCGCGTCAACGTGACCGACGTGTCGCCCGCCTCGACCGCGACCGACTGGCTCGTCCGTCCCATCGCGTACACCGTCATCGGCGGCCTCGCGATGGTGCTCGGCGGGTCGATGGTGTCGCTCGACTCGATGGGCGCGTCGATGCCCGACTCCGCCGGTGCGACCGGCGTCGGCGGGCTCCTCTCGATGATCGGCGGCGTGCTCTCGGTGCTCTCGCTCGTCGACGACGCTCTCCGCGTCGCCGGCGCGCTCTCGCTGTTGCTCGGGGCGGCGCTTTTGGGCGTCTATGCGGCCACCCGCGGCCGGGAAGTCGTGGTCGAGACCGAGGGCGAAGCCGACACGCTCCGCCTCGACGCCGGCGGCGTCGACGACGACGCGATCGCGCGGTTCCGTGCGGAAGTCGGGGTCGACGACGAGCGAGCGAGTGGGACGCTGGCGGGGCTGTTCGGTCGGTAGCACGCGAGCGCACGGGCTGTCGGAGAACCGAGAGTACGAGAACACGAGACGGCGGCGATCACGCCGCCGTGCGTTCGCCGTGCTGGTTCAGCGTGTCGGGAGCGCTCCCGGCTTACAGCTCGCCGAGCTTCCGGAGGAGCTGGCCGCGGTAGCGCTCGTCGGCGGTGACGCCTTTCACTTCGAGGACGTTGCGCTCCAGTTTGTCGAGCGCGACGTGGAAGGCGTGCTCGGCGCCGTACCCCTCGCCCGAGCCGGCGACCTGGCCGTGCGTGGTACGAAGGCGGATCTGCGCCTGGATGAGCGGCGTGCCGCGGAGCTTCTCTTTGTGCTCGTGGAAGCGGACGTGCGCGTGGAGGACGCGCATCTCCTGGTACTTGTCCGCGACCTTCCCGATCGAGTTGCGGATGTCCTCACGCGAGAGCGTATCGAGCAGGGCGACGTTCGTCACCTGCACGTCCATCGCGTCCTCCTCGGTGAAGGTGAGCGCGCGGAGCACGTCGGTCTTCGTGAGCACGCCCGCGACCAGGTCGTCGCGCTCCTCGGGCGTGATAACGAGGCCGCTGATGTCGTTGTCCATCATCAGCTCGACCGCCTCGCGAACCGACTTGCCGGCGGTGACGGTGAGCACCGGCGAGGACATCATGTCGTACACCGGCAGATCGAGCATCCGGTCGATATCGCCGCTGCGGTCGCCGCGCGTCTGCCGGTCGTCGTCGCGGACGACGAAGTCCACGATGTCGTGGGTCGTGAGGATACCCCCCAGGCGGCCGTTATCGTTGACGACCGGGAGCCGCGAGATGCCGTTCTCGCGCAGGCGGTTGATCGCCTGACCGACGTGGGCGTCCTCGGGGACGGTGACGACGTCGGCGGTGTAGATGTCCTCGACCGTCAGCGCGTCGAGGTTGTCGAGGACCGCAGCGAGGATGGCGTCGACGGTGACGATGCCGTACAGCTGCTCACCCTCGTAGACGGGCGCGATCTTGACGTTGCCCTCCACAAGCACGCGCGCGACCTCGCGTACGTCCTCGGTGCGGGCCACCTCCGGGGCCGACGTCATCAGCGCCGCCGCTCTCGTGTCGTCGTCGACGCGCGAGTTGATCAACTCGCGCTCGCCGATGACGCCCGCGTACTCGCCGTCCTCCATCACGATGATACCCTTCGGGTTCTCGCGGTCGAAGATGGAGCGGATCTTTCCGAGTCGTTTGCCCGCGTCCACCTCTACGAACTCCGGCACGGCGATGTTTGAGATATCCATAACTCCATTACGTGGGTACGATCCCCCATGTATTGAAGCTTGGTTCGGATCCCAGCGACTGGTGGTATGTGGGTAGGTATCAATACACTCGGTACGATCGGCCGACGGCGGCCTGTTCATGACAGGATACCATACAAGAAGCGTTCACCAGTAAGCCAGCATCGCGTCCGGGTCCACTCTGCGATGATCGCCGAGCCGCGCCGCCGCCGGCAACAGTTGTTCACTTGGTCCGCAATCGTCCGCCGCGCTGTCGGCCCGCTCGATCAAACGATTCCCTCGGCGTCGCCGATGGGCGTGACCGAGTAGTCGACCGTCTTGGTGTCGGTCGTCGCACGTATCTTCCCGACGAACGTCGAGATCTGCTCCAAGTTCCCCTCGAGGATGAACAGCTCCATGCAGTTGTGGTCGCCGACGTGACTGTGAAAGTTCGAGGCGACGATGTTCTCGTGCTCGTGGCGCAGTTGCATCATGCGCTCTTCCACGTTGGTCCCCTCGTAGTCGAACACGACGGTGACGATACCCATCAGTTCGCGGTCCTCGAGCTTACGGTCCTCGAACTCCCCGAGGAGATCCCTGGCGGCCTCCCTGAGGAATTCGCTGCGGCCGGTGTAGCCGTGTTCCTCGGTGAACTCGTCGATCCGGTCGACGAGGCTGTCCGGCATCGAGACGCTGACGACGCCCATGTAATAACACAGGCCGGTTGAGTTACTAAGCTTTCCGTATCAGCGGTCGGATTCGTCCGTGAGTCGGCCGACGGAGTCGCTGACGCGGTCGAGGCGGACGTGCTGGGCGTCGGCGGCCCGGTCGAAACTACTGTGACCCCGGTTGCCGAGCCTCGCCTTCGACACGTCGAGGGAGCGTGAACGCCCCGATTATCACGCCCGGATCCGTCGGGTGAACGCTTATTTGGGGGACAACGGAGTGTCCGTCATGGCGAGACGGATCCTCATCGTGGACGACTCCGGGTTCCAGCGCACGCTCATCCGGGGGATCCTCGAGGACGACTTCGAGGTCGTGGGCGAGGCCGAGAACGGCTCGGAGGCGGTCGACCTGTTCGAGGAGACCCGACCGGATCTGGTTACGATGGACATCATGATGCCGGACGTGAACGGCATCGAGGCGACCAGCGACATCAAGGAGCGCGACCCCGGAACCTGCGTCGTGATGTGCACCAGCGTCGAACAGCGCGATCAGATGCGGCAGGCGGTGAAGGCCGGCGCCGACGGCTACGTCACGAAGCCGGTCGAGGAGGACACGTTGCGGTCGGAAGTCGAGAGCGCGCTCGCGTCATAACCTCGCGGGTGGTTCGTTCGCGCCTCGCACCGCTCGTTGGAAGGACACCGCGAAGGAGTGGGTTGGGGCGGATTCGAACCGCGGTCGTTCCGCTCGCGTTCGCTCACTTCATTCTCTGATTCGAATCCGCCGGACACCATCCGGCGGCACGGCTCGTCGCTTCGCTCCTCACGAGGTGCCGCCTCAGAACTGGGTTGGGGCGGATTCGAACCGCCGACCTGCTCCGTGTGAAGGAGCCGTCATAACCGGACTAGACCACCAACCCGCACGGGAACGTACCCCGGTCGCACGCTTAAGGCTTACCGTCCGTCGCGGGACCGCCGGGACCGACCCGAGGATTAATCCCGCCCGACAACCGACCAGCGGGCGTGACGAAGATCGAAGTCGACCTGCCCGACCGAATCGACAGCGAGATATCTCGCCTCGCCGAGCAGGGGGAGTTCCTCAACCGCAAGGAAGCCATCGAGGACTTCCTCACCCGCGGCCTGCAGGCGTACGACGTAGAGAGCGACGAGGCAACCGAAGGGGAGGCCGACGGCGACCTCTTCACCGACGCCGTCGACGAACAACAGGATCCCGCCGCCCTCGACGACGACATGGGCGACGAACCGACGTTCTGATCCGGGCGCCGCCGCCGAGGCGAGCGGTTCAGTTCGACGCTTCGGCGCACGCTCGATCCCTCACGCTCTGTGCGTGTTCCTCCCGCCGAGCAGCCGCGTTACCCCTCGCTACGTCCGGACCGGTACTCGTCGAGGCGCTCGCGCGCCTGCTGGACAGCCTCCTTCGCTTCCCCCTCCGCCTTCTTCGACAGCTCCGTCAGGTCGGCCTCCAGGCGGTCGAGCCGCGAGGGCTCCGGTTCCTTCTCGCGACCCACGATCTCGCGGACCCGCTCTTCGACCGGTTCGAGCTCCTCTTTGACCCCCTCCTTCGCGTGGTCCGCCGCACGACCGAGGTAGTATCGTGCGTCCTCGAAGTGCTTGGACATATCTGTTCGTTGCCGGACGACGAATAAATCGTTTGTGGGGAGATCGACGTCGAAGAGAACTAGGGATCCCGGGGAACCGAGGTCCTCGTGCTCGGTGTAGCCCACGTGACTGGGACGCCCGGCGACTGCTCAACTCCGGTCCGTTGTCGGAGATCGTCGTGTCACGGGCGTTCTCACCTACAAGTAGAACAGACGGAGCGGCGCAGGCGGACGAGAATTGCGAACCTTCGAAGTGATCGAGTGGATCCGGCGTTCGATCGTTGCCGGCCCAGTTGTTCCGGGAGGACGAACCGTTCGTCGGCGGCGGACACAACCCCGGTATAGACGACCAAACAGTCGATGTCGTCAGCCGATCCGTATATACGGCTTTCGTATTCAAGGATCGAATCTAACATCACCGGCACGTTTCAACACACATATGCCAACCAGATTGGACAAGATTCTGTCATTCGTCGATGAGGACACCCGACGGTCATTCATGCGGAAGAGCGCCGGCGCACTGGCCGCGGGAGGCGGCGTGGCCGGACTCTCCGAAACGGCCGCCGCGACGCCCCACGAGAGCGGCGAGGGTAGTGGACGGAGAGACTCGTTCTACTTCCCGGATATCACCCTGCGGGTCCAGCAGACGCCGAACCGGAGCGTCCACTGGATCCGGCCAGGGACGCGTCGGCTCAGCGAGTACACGTTCGGGACGCCGAACAACCCCTACATGTTGCCCGATCACTGGATCGATATCGCCGACGGAGATATCGCGGACCTGCTCGAGGAGAACCAGGAAGAACTCCCCGTCGCGGGTGTCCCCCTGGAAAGCCGTGACGAGGACGGAGACGAGTTCGTCGAGACGGACTTCGACACGCCGTTCAGCGACGATGCAGAGGAGGTCGACGGCCGACTCCGGGTCGTGTATCAGGACCGCCAGCCGTACGACCTGGATCAGGATCCGGGTGATTCGGACGACGAGTCCGATATCGCCGTCGAGTTCGAGGACCCGGACGGCACCGAGTACGAGATCGACTTCAAGTCGGTCTATGAGCCACCGTACCCCAACTACGAGACCGGAAGCGGCGTCCTGCTCGGTAACTACATCAACGGGATAACCGGAACGGGGACGCCCCTCGAGCCGCGCCAGCTCGCCCTCGGCGCGGTTTGGGGGATCTGTGACCTACTGATCGAGGGCGACGTGGAAGACGAGGACCGGCTGGTCCGAATCAAGACCAGTCAGAGCGTGCGCAACGAAGACTACGAACTCGCGATCACGCCCGACCTCCCACTGTCGGAAGACGACGCGTACCTCGGACGTGACCACCAAACCGACCTGCTCTTGCCGCCCGTGAAGCTCGACGATGACGGCAACCCGACCTTCGATCCGGTTTCGACCGAGTACAGCGATCAGAACTTCATCCACGTCGTGTTCGACGAGGACAGGATCACTTCGGTCACCGGGAAGAGGGGACGGCCGGACGACGTGCCGGGGGACGACTGACTCCCCTCGCCCGGGCGCCCGCTACTCGTAGCCGGGGGCGTCCTCGGGGACGCCGTCGCGGGCGTTGACGGCGCGCGCGAAGGTGAACAGCGCATCCGACAGGCGATTGAGATACGCCACCGCCTCGGCGTTCACCGGCTCGTCGTCCGCGAGGTCGACCGCGCGGCGCTCCGCCCGGCGCACGACCGTCCGCGCGTGGTGGAGTTTCGCTCCGGCCTCGCTTCCGGAGGGGAGCACGAAGCTCCTGAGCGGCTCCAGCTCCTCGTCCAGTTCGTCGATCCAGTCTTCGAGCCGCTCAGTGTGGTCCTCACGGACGACGGGGTCGCCCTCGTCGGGGTCGGGGTTGGCGAAATCCGCCTGAAGGACGTGGAGGTGGTCCTGTACGGTCCGCAGCATCTCGTCGATATCGTCGTATCCCGTCGGACGGATCGTCCCGATGAGCGCGTTCGCCTCGTCGACGGTGCCGTACGCCTCGATGCGGGGGGAGGTCTTCGACACCCGCGACATGTCGCGGAGGTCGGTCTTCCCCTCGTCGCCGCGGCCGGTGTAGATGGGCATCGGATCGGGGCTCAGGCGAGCGTTCGCTCGACGTACTCGAGGATGTTCGCGGACTCGTTCATCGTCACGCCGCGCTCGTCGTCGACGAGCACGGGAACGCCTCGTTGCCCGCTGACGCGGGCGACCTCGTCGCGCTTCGAGTGGAGCGCTTCCGTCCAGACGGTCTCGTACTCGACGTCGGCCTCCCCGAGCGCGTCGTGGACCTTCTCGCACCACGGACAGCCGTCCAGCGCGTACAGCGTTACGGACATGCTCCGACAGAGGGTCGCCGGCGGCAAGTAGCTTGCCACGGCGGCGGCCACGCTTCCCGGCGCGGTCGTCGAAGCGGACGACTGCCACCGAACCCGCTGGTTCCCGAACGGTCAAGTGCCCGTCACCACACCGGCGCGTATGCAGCACGGAGTCGATATCGAGTCGTACTACGACCTGCGACTGCTCGCGGAGGTGTCGGTGTCCCCCGACGGCGAGCGCGTCGCGTTCACCGCCCAGGAGTCCGACCCCGCAGCCGACGAACACCGGACGGGCCTGTACGTCGCGCCGACTGACGGGAGCCGCGAGCCGCACCGCCTCACCCGCGCGTCCACGGCGTCGTCGCCGACGTGGGGACCCGACGGCGACACGCTCACGTTTCTCGCCGCCCGCGACACCGACCTCGACCGCACGCGCGGCCGCGTCGACGAGGAAGACGACGAGACGGACGGGCCAGAAGCCGACGGAGACGACGAGAAGGAGGAGGACGACAGCAACGGCGAGAACGGCGACGGGAAGCCGACCCAGCAGGTGTGGGCGTTCGACCTCGCGCGCGGCGGCGACGCCCGCCAGCTGACCGCCTTCGAGCGCGGCGTCACGGAGTTCGACCTCGCGCCCGACGGCGACCGCCTCGTCGTCGCCGCCCGCGACCCGACCGACGAGGAGGAGGACTACCTCGATCAGCGCGAGGACGACGGCCCCATCGAGGTGACGCGGCTCCAACACAAGCGCGACGGCGCCGGCTGGCTCGACGACGTGACCACGTATCTGTTCGTCGGCGACGTGGACGCCGAGGACGCGGACGCCGGGGCGTTCGACCGCCTCGACGACGCCTACGGCGCCGGCTCGGCCGAGCCGCTCGCCGGCCTCCAGCCCGCGTGGGGGCCGACCGGCCGCATCGCCTTTACCACCTGCGTCGACGACGACCCCGACGACTCCGGCGCCTACGACGTGTGCACGATCGCGCCCGACGGCTCGGACTGCCGGGTCGTCACCGACGGGAGTCTTCGATGCGCCTCGCCGACGTGGTCGCCGGAGGGCGACCGCCTCGCGTTCGACGGCAGCAACTACGACAACTGGTACGAGCCCAACGAGGCGTACGTCGCGCGCGACGAGGCCGACGCCGCGTTCGAGTCCGTCTCCGCGGAGTTGGACCGCACGCTCGCGCGCGAGGGCGCGCCCCGCTGGCTGGACGGCGAAACGGTCGTCGTCCCGATCGCCGACGAGGCGTGGACCCGCCTCGCGGTGTGTCCGGTCGACGGCGAGCCGCGGCGGGCGTTCACCCGACAGGGCCGCGACCGGACGATCGCGGCGTTCGATCTCGCGGGCGACACGGTCGCGCTCGGCCTCACGGGCGCCGACCAGCCGCCGGACGTGTACGCGGTTCCCGGCGCCGAGCTTCGCGAGGACGACGCCGGCGGCCCGACGAAGCGCCTCTCGACGCTCAACGACGAGTGGCTCGACGAGCGCGTCGACGCGCTGCCGGACTGCGAGGTCGTCGCCTACGAGAACGCGGACGGGGAGGAGGTCGAGGCGGTCGTCTACTACCCGAGCGACTTCGACGCCGACGCGGACGGCCCGGCGCCAGCGATCTGCTCGATCCACGGCGGGCCGATGAGCTACGACGCGCCCGCCTACCGCTTCACGCTGAACTACTGGACGAGCAGGGGATACGTCGTCGCGAAGCCGAACTACCGCGGATCGACGTCCTACGGCCGCGCGTTCTCGGAGTCGCTGAAGGGGAGCCGCGGGGAGTTGGAGTCCGACGACGTGATCGCGGCGATGGAGCACCTCGTCGACGAGGGCGTCGCCGACGCCGACCGGCTGTTCTGCACGGGCTTCAGCTACGGCGGGATCACGACCGCGCACGTCGTCACCCGGACGGACATGTTCGCCGCCGCCGCGCCCGAGCACGGCATCTATGACTTCTACAGCAACTTCGGGACCGACGACAACCACAACTGGCATCAGTGGGAGTTCGGGATGCCGTGGGAGAACCAGGCGTTGTACCGCGACATCTCGTCGATCACTCGCGTCGGCGAGATCGACACGCCGCTGCTCATCACCGCGGGCGAGGAGGACTGGCGGTGTCCGCCGACACAGGCCGAGCAGCTGTACGTCAGCGTCCGCAAGCGGGGCGTCGACGCGAAGCTCGTGATCTACCCGAACGAGCACCACAACATCGGGAGCCCCGAGCGGGCGACCCATCGCATCGAGGAGTTGACGGAGTGGTTCGAGACGCACGATCCGGGCGTGGACGAAGGAACGAGCGAAGCGAGCGGCTGAGTCCATGAAGAGCGCTGCCTCACTCACTAACACTGTTCGTTCGCGTCGGCAACGGTCACAGCGGGGCGGTCTCCGTGCCACCCACATCCAGTGACGGATCGCGGGAACGGGGCACAGCCGTACGGCTCGTCGGTGTGAAAGAATTGAAAAGCGCACCCGAGGGTGCGGTGGTTCGCTGTAAGTGCCTTACAGGCGGGTGACGTTCGTCGCGCGCGGGCCCTTCTCGGCCGTCTCGATGTCGAACTCGAGCTCCTCGCCCTCCTCCAGATCGCCGCCCTCGATGTCGTCCATGTGGACGAAGACGTCGTCGTCGGAGTCGTCAGTCGCGATGAAACCGTAGCCGCCAGTGTCGTTGAAGAAATCGACCTTCCCTTTCGCCATACCCGTTCGAGACGAGGATCACCCATAACCCTTCCGTCATGCAGGGGGCCGCGACAACGGCTCTCGCGCGTGAATTAGTCACACGATCACAGGTCGAGCCCGAGCGCCCGGTTCGCGCCCAGCAGCGCGAGACACGTCGCCAGCAGCGCGACGACGAGGCCGTAGGCCGCGGGCCACCCGGCCGCGCTCGCGACGGCGCCGGTGACGACCGACCCCGATGCAGCGAGAAACATGTACACGGTGCGAAGCAGGCCGAAGGCGTATCCGCGCTCGGCGTCCGTCAGCCGGTCCATGAACCGCGCCTGGATCGGTCCGGGCCAGGAGATCCCGGCGCCCAGCACCGCGACACCGGCGACGGTGCCGACGACTCCGGGCGCGAGCACCAGCGTCGCGACGCCGGCGCCCGCGAGCGTGACGCTGATCGCGACGGCAGCGTCGCGGGAGAACGCGTCCGACACCCGGCCGTTCACCGGCTGGGCGACCGCGCTGATCGCGAACACCGCGCCGAAGGCGGTCGCCGCCGTCGACGGCGCGAGGCCGCGGTGGGCGACGAGAAACGTCGCCAGAAACGACGACACCGCCTGAAACGTGAACCCGCACAGCACGGCGATCGCGGTCGTGTACGTCAGCGGCGGACGGGACAGCACGTCGACGATGCGTCCCGGGTCGACGGCCGCCCGGAGGTCGCGCTCGGGGTTGGCCGGCGCGAGCGACGGTACGAACAGCAGCGTCGCGACGGCTGCGGGGACCGCGACGCCGGCGCCCGCGCCGACGGCGACCTCCCAGCCGTAGCGGTCGGCGAGCACACCCCCGACCGCGGGGAACGCCGCGCCGGCGACGGCGCCCGCGCCCGTGAGCACGCTCAAGGCGCCGCCGCGCTCGTCGTACAGTCGCGTCAGCAGCGAGGTCCCGGGCGAGAAGAACAGCCCGGCGCCCGCGCCAAGCACCAGTGTCGCCGCCCCGAACGCGAGCATCGACGACGACAGCGCCACCAACGCGGTCCCGACGCCGGCCCCGACGATCCCGGCGAGGACGACCGGCCGTTCGCCGAGGCGGTCGGCGAGCACGCCGCTGGGGAACTGCAACAGCGCGTACGTCGCCCACATTCCGGTGAGCGCCAGCCCGACCGTCGCCTCGGTCGTCCCGAAATCGACGAGGACGAACGGAACGACCGCGCCGAGAAGCACCCGCGCACCCAGTTGACTGAAGTTTCCTGCGCTCACTGCCGCGAGCGCGAGGCGGCGGCGACCGCCGCTCATTCGGCCGCGTGCCGTTCGGCGGCCGCGCGGACAGCGTCCGGCAGGGGCTCGGGGCCGTCCTCGCCGATCGCGACCTGAACGGTTTCACCCTCGGCGACGAGATGTCCGTCGTAGTGCAGTTCGTAGCCGAAGGTGAGGCTGGTCGTCCCGATGTCGGCTACGTCGAGCACCGCGCGAACGGCGCCGGTTCCCTCGATCGACGCCCGGAACTCGATCGACAGCGACGCCAGCGCCGCCCGCGAGTCGGCCAGATCCACGCCGACCTCGTCACGGAAGAAGGCGGTGCGCACCTCCTCCAAGTAGGTGGCGTAGACAGCGTTGTTCACGTGGCCCATCGGGTCGAGGTCGCGGTAGCGGACCGGAACCGTCGTTTCGAAGGTCATACGCGGTGGTCGACCGCCGGGGGTTTCGGGCTATCGTTTATCGCTCCGCGCGTTCGGCGTCCGCCTCCGTCAGGGGCGCACGCGAGGCCAGATCGGTCGCCCGCGACGCGAGCCACAGCGTGACCACGCCGACGACGATGACCGCGGCGTCCGCCACCGAGGGGAGCAGCCCCAACGAGACGATGAGCGTCGTCGCGCACGCCGGGGCGTGACGCGTCTCGGTCAGCGCCATCCCGAAGGTGGTGAGGCCGACCGAGACGACGCCGCTGACCGCGAGACGCGCACCGGCAAGTTCTCCGGCCGTCAGCGCGCCGGTGATAGCCGCGCCGTCGGCGAGGCCGTGATACGCCGCCAGCCCGGCGAGGACCCCGACAGCGTGCCCGCCGAGCAGCGCCCGCCCGCTCGGCCGATCGGAGCCGGCGGCGATCAGGTACGCCGACGGGCCGAGGCTCGGGAACACGAGCGGGCGACCTGTCGCCCACGCGAGCGCGCCGGCGACTGCGAGGAGGCCCGCGGCGTGCAGCGCGTCCACGACGGCGTCGGGGAGCGGTCGCACGGCAACAACTGGGCGACGCGACGCGCATGAACGCGGCGGTTCGGGGCGAGTCAGCGACCGCCTGCGAGCAGCCGTGAGCGTCGGCGACCGACGGCGACCGGTGTCTTGAAAGTCTCCGCCCACACAACGGGAGGTATGAGCCTCGAAATGGAGTTCTCCTGCCCCCGCTGCGGCGAGGACCGGGACTTCTGGCGCGTCGCCGCGATGACGATCCATCTGGGCGAGAAGACGAAGTGGCGCTGCAACGAGTGCGACTACGGCCTCACGCGCATCAACGGCGGCCGCGCCGACCCGATCCAAGCGTAATCGGGCGACAACGGGCGCTCCGGCTCGGATCCGAGGTAGGTTCGGTCGCGGCCGCGGTCGGTCCCGGAAACCGCGATCCGTGCGCGCGACTATCCCGGCAACAGATCCCCGAGCGCCGCCCCGACCGCCATCGGGAGGGCTGCCACGACCGTACTCCCGAGCGCGACCGCCGGGTCGGCCCAGTCGATCTGCCCCCACGCGGTCAGCCCGACGACGGAGGTGAACGCGGCGACACCGAGCACGCCGACAAGCCGTCTGGGGACGACGCCGAGGATCGGCCGGTAGACGCGCACGTCCTGAAAGTCGGCGACGTAGATGATCCCGACGACCAGCAGGACCGTCACCAGCGCGGTCCCGACGAGGAACGCGGGGTTGCCGCCCAAGTACGCCCCGATCTCCGTCGTGCCACCCTCGACGAGCATCGGGACGCCGAACAGCACGCTCCCGAGGAACGCCTCCGCGATGTCGCCGCGATCGAAGCCGCGGACGACCTTCCCGAACACCGATGGCTTCGGGGTCGCCAGGTCGCGGGCGGTCCGCATCGCCTCGCGCACCTTCCGGCGCTCGTCCGTGTCGTCGACCACGCCCTCCAACGTCTCCAGCTCCTCGATCAGGTCCTCGACGGTCGGTTCCGTCGATCCCGTCGGGTCGGCCTGGTCCGGGACGGCTCTCTCGCGGTCCCGGCGGTCCCGGCGGTCCGGTGCGTCGCTGTCGGTCATCGGTCGGGTCTGACCGCGGGCTCACGTAGTTCCGGCGGTGCGGGCGATACTCGGAGTGTGGACGGAACCGGCGGAAAAAACGGTGACGGAGAGACGGCGCGCCGCGATCAGTCGTCGTCGTTCGAGGTGATCGGCTCCGAGCGGTCCTCGGCGAAGCCCTCGGAGTCCTCGATGCGTTCCTCGGCCTCGGGATCGAACTGCGTCTCGATCTCCTGGTAGCGGTC
The DNA here is from genome assembly GCF_040025155.1 of Halobaculum rarum. Classification (NCBI taxonomy): domain Archaea; kingdom Methanobacteriati; phylum Methanobacteriota; class Halobacteria; order Halobacteriales; family Haloferacaceae; genus Halobaculum; species Halobaculum rarum. Next base: position 784,830 of record NZ_CP157275.1, read on the forward strand.
GACGAACGACAGCGCGTGGTGGCTCTCGGTCTCGTGGCCGATGTAGCGCTCCTCGAGGTCGAACTGCGCCTCCTCGTCGTTCTCGGCGATGTTCTTCATGTCCTCGTAGACGGCGTGCGCGCCCGAGTGCAGCGCATAGAGGGTGATGAACTGGTACTTGTAGCCCAGGTCGCCCAGCTCCTCGAACGTGAGCGGGTCCTCCTCGGCGCCCCACTCGAACGAGGACGAGTAGTTGAACGCCAGATCCAGGTCGGGGTGCGTCTCGTGGATCGTCTCGGCGTATTCGACGGCGTCCTCGCGGCTCGGGTCGGGCATCTCCGGCCAGACGAGGTCGACGCCGGCGTCGGCGTAGATGCGGCCACGCTCGAGATGCTCCTCCCAGTCGCCGTTGGCCGAACCGTACGCGTCGGTGCGGGCGATGACGACCGTGTCCTCGCTTTGCTTGGCGTCGACGGCGGCCTCGAAGCGCGAGCGGGCCTGATCGCGGGAGACGATCTTCTTGCCCGCGATGTGGCCGCAGCGCTTGGGCGTCGTCTGGTCCTCGATGTGGACGGCGGCGACGCCGGCCTTCTCGTACTCGCGGACGGCGCGCCGGACGTTGTGGGTGCCGCCGTAGCCGGTGTCACAGTCGGCGATGACGGGGAGGTTCGTCGCCTCGACCATCCGCTTGGCGTTCTCGACCATCTCGGTCATCGTCACCATCTCCAGGTCCGGGAAGCCGAACTGCCCGAGGACCGTCGAGTAGCCTGACATGTACGCGGCGTCGAGGTCGGCCATCTCCGCGAGGCGGGCGTCGAGCGCGTGGTACACTCCGGGAGCGAAGACGTAGTCCTGCTCGTCGAGCATCTCGCGCAGCTTCGCGCCCTGCGGGTTGTCGATATCCTTCGTGAAGACGTCCTGGTCGAGTTCTGAGGGGTGCATTATTCGGAGTCCTCCATGAGCGCGATCTCGAACGGGTCGCGGCGACGGCGGCGCTCGGCGCGGTCGCGTCGGGTGTCTGCGGCTTGGGGGGTGTCGGTCGTCGTGACGGTGCGGCCCGTTCGCGTCCCCAGATCCGGGACCAGCGGCGCGTCCGTCTCCGCGGACGGTCGGGTGCCGGCGGTGGGGCGGGTAGCGCGACGGCTCATCGGTCGTCGCCCTCCGTGGAGAACAGGCTCAGTTCGCGGTCGTCGATCTCGTCGAGGTCGGTCGTGGGGTTCGGGTTGAACGTCATGGTGTGGGTCGTTCGGGTGGTGTGGGTGGCGTCGGCGGGTCGCGGTCGGTCGGCGTAGCCTGTGCATGTCCTGCGGCGGATTTGCGGTCGTGTACACCCATGCTGTGTCGCCTCACCTGTGTCCACCCGGGAGGACACAATAAATGTAACGAACTATAATGATAATATTCTATAACGGGTTTCTACCCATGGGGATCCCTTAATTGGTATTAGTTGACACGGGCGTCGCGCGGCGATCGACAGTCGGATACGACCCACGCGAGAGGCCTCGCGTATGTCGGGGGATTCTCGGGCGCTCGCCGTGACGGTCGCGCTCGTCGCCGTCGGCGGTGCCGTCGGCGCGTCGGCGCGTCACGCGGTCGGGACGGCGCTTCCCGGGCTGTGGGGGACGCTCGCGGCGAACGTCTCGGGCAGCCTGCTGCTCGGGTTCCTGCTGTACGAGGCGCTTCGTACCGACCGGCTGGGCGATCGCACGCGGACGTTGCTCGCGACAGGGGTGCTCTCCTCGTACACCACCTACAGCACCTTCGTCGTCGAAACGGCTCGGGCGGAGCCGCTCGTCGCCGTCGCGTACCTCCTCGCCAGCTATGGGCTCGGCTTCGCGGCCGCGCTCGGCGGCCGCGCGGGCGCCGCGTGGATCGATCCCCGACCGGATCGGGAGGTCGAGGTGTGATGGGGGCGTTCGCGGTCGCGGCGGTGTTCAGGTCCGCGCTCGGCGTGGTCGTGGCGGTCGCCGGTCCCGCGCTCGCCGCGGTCCCGGATCCCGCGCTCGTCGCCGGCGGCGGCGCCGTCGGGGCCGTCGCGCGCCACCTGCTCGGGTCGGCGGTCGACCGCGAGCGGTTCCCGCTGGGGACGCTGACGGTGAACGTCCTCGGGAGTTTCCTGCTCGGGCTGCTCGTCTTCTGGCCCGTCGGCGGCGACGCGCTGCTGCTGGCGGGAACCGGCGCCTGCGGCGCGTTTACCACCTTCTCGTCGTTCTCGGTGTCGACGGTGCGGCTGTGGGAACGGGGCGACCGCGGTCGGGCCGCGCTGTTCGTCGCCGGCAACACCCTGCTCGCGGGCGGCGGAGTCGGGCTCGCCGCCGCCGTGGCCGCCGTCGCCGGCGCGGCGTGACCGATCGGCACGGGGAGTCCCGGGCCGGCGAGCCCCCTGGGACCGAAACGCCCGAGTCCCCGCGCCGTGTGGTCGCGACCGTGTCACGACGCGTACTCGTTCCGCTCGACCAGTCGGAGCAGTCCACGAAGGCCCTCGATCACGCCCTGGAGGTTCACGAGGGGGCGACCCTCGTCCTCGTCAACGTCGTCGACCCCACTCGGTGGGTGTCCGCCGGCGACGGCGAGGGGATGGACCCGTACTACTCGAAGGAGTTGGAGGAGTCGGCGAAGGAAGCGAGCGACGAACTGCTGGAGTCGGCTGCCGAGCGCGCCCGCGAGCGCGGCGTCGACGTGGAGACGGTCCGACTCGTCGGCGGACCCGCGAAGTCCATCCTCGAGTACCTCGAGGACGAGGGCGACGATATCGACCAAGTGGTGATGGGAAGCCACGGCCGGAGGGGGATCTCCCGCATGCTCATGGGCAGCGTCGCCGAGAAGGTGACGCGGCGGTCGCCGGTTCCGGTAACGGTCGTCCGGTTCCGGTGACGGTCATCCGGTGAGGCGACGGCCTAACGGAGTGATCGGATCGAACCGAACCCCCGTGGTATCACGACCCTCGGAAGGGTTATCCCGCGGACGGCCATACGTTTGTTTGCAATGGCAAACGGAAAGGTTGATTTCTTCAACGACACTGGCGGCTACGGTTTCATTTCTACCGAGGACGAGGACGACGACGTGTTCTTCCACATGGAGGACGTTGGCGGTCCGGATCTGACGGAGGGTGAGGAGATAGAGTTCGACATCGAACAGGCCCCGAAGGGCCCGCGCGCGACGAACGTCGTCCGCAACTAAGCCGGTTTCTCTCGTCGCCCTCGGGCGACGGTGAACGGTTACTTCGATTTTAGGTACTACTGGCCGACGAGCGGTGCGACCGTCCGGCGACACGGTGACGGTTTCGGACTTCGACCGATGTCGACGGAGGGGACCCGAACGACCCGACAGAAACAGCCAGCGGTGCGACCAGTACTATTCGTCCGTGCCCAACGCGTGCCACGACAGCCGCGGGTTCCGCGCCGCGGAGGTCTGGTCGACCCGTCGCGACGCGGTCTTGGTCGGCGCCGCGTGCAGTTCCTCGTCGCTGTCGGCGAACGCCTCGTTGAAGGCGTTCGCCAGGTCCTCCAGCGAGCGCTTGTTCTCGACCTCCGTCGGCTCGGTCAGCATCGCCTCGGGCACCATCTCGGGCCACTTCGTCGTCGGTGGGTGAACGCCGTAATCGAGCATCCCCTTCGCCACGTCGGCGGCGTCGCGGTCGCCCGCGGTCGCGGCGAACTCGTGGTGGAACGGACCGTACGGCACCTCCAGATCGAGCAGACTGGCGAGGTAGTTCGCGTTCAGCGTCGCCTTCGCGGAGGCGTCGAGCAATCCCTCGTCGCCCAGCCGGCGGATGTACGCGTACGCCCGGATCAACACGAGCCAGTTGCCCGAGAAGCCGTGGACCTTGCCGATCGAGTGCTCGGGGTCGAACAGTTCGTACTCGTCGTCCGCCGCCGCGTCGTCCGCGTGGCCGTGATCGTGGCCCGCCAGCGCGCCGCCGTCGGCGGCGGTTGCGGCGTCGCCGGCGGGTCCCGTCTCGCCGACTGTCCGGACCCGCGGCCGCGGCAGGAACGGTGCCAGCTCCTCGACGACGCCGACCGGCCCCGCGCCGGGACCGCCGCCACCGTGGGGCGTGGCGAACGTCTTGTGCACGTTGTAGTGCATGATGTCGAACCCCATGTCGCCGGGGCGGGCGCGGCCGAGCAGGGCGTTGAGGTTCGCGCCGTCGTAGTACAGCAGGCCGCCGGCGTCGTGGACGAGCTCGGCGATCTCGGTGATGTCGCGCTCGAACAGTCCCACCGTGTTGGGATTAGTGAGCATCAGCGCGGCGGTGTCCTCGGAGACGGCCGCCTCCAGCGCCTCCACGTCGACGCGACCGTCCTCGCCCGAGGGGAGTTCGACCACGTCGTAGCCGGCCATCGCCGCGGTGGCGAAGTTGGTTCCGTGCGCGGAGGCCGGGATGATCACCTCGCTGCGGTCGTTGCCGTTGCGCTCGTGGTACGCCTTCGCGACGGCGATACCGGTGAACTCGCCGGCGGCGCCGGCGGGCGGCTGGAGCGTCACCGCGTCCATCCCGCCGATGGTCGCGAGGTACTCCTGGAGGCCGTGGAGGAGTTCGAGGTTCCCCTGCACGGTCTCGGGGTCGCGATCGGGGTGGACCGCCGCGTTGGGGTCGGCGGCGACGGCGTCCGCGAACGAGGGGTTGTACTTCATCGTGCACGACCCCAGCGGGTACGGCCCCGCCTCGACGCTCCAGTTCATCTGCGACAGGCGGGTGTAGTGGCGCGCCAGCTCCGGCTCCGACAGCCCCGGCAGCCCCAGCGAGTCCCGTGTCAGGTCGTCCGGGAGCGCCGAGTCCTCTCCGGGGTCGATCTCCGTGAAGTCCTTCTCCGAGAGGAGCGATTCGTTGTGCGTCTCGTCGCCGTAGCGGGCCTGATCGTGATTCATCGTACCACCTCCGCGAACGCGGCGACCAGATCGTCGGCCGCGTCGACGTTCAGGTCGGTCACGCACACCTGCAGCGTCTCGTCGTCGAGGACGTGAACCGCGAAGCCGCGCTCCTCCAGCCCGCCGGCGACGCCGGGCGCGTCGTCGACACCGACGGTGAACTCGCGGAAGTGATGCCGGTCGTCGAGGGGAGCCTCGACGCCGTCGAGCGCGTCAAGGGAGGCGGCCTCCGACGCCGCGTCGCGGACGCAGTCCTCGGCGAGGTCGACGAGCCCCTCGGGGCCGAGGTACGCCGCGTGCATCGCCGCCCGCAGCGCCACCCACGCCTGGTTCGTGCAGATGTTCGAGGTGGCGCGCTCCTTGCGGATGTGCTGCTCGCGCGTCTGCAGCGTCAGCGTGAACGCCCGGCGGTCCTCGGCGTCCTCGCTCTTGCCGACGAGGCGACCGGGAACCTGCCGGAGGAACTCCTCCGAGCAGGCGAACAGCCCGAGCCCCATCCCGTAGCTCGCGGGGAGCCCGAGGGCGCCGGCCTCGCCGACGACCACGTCGGCGCCGACCGCCGCCGGCTCCTCCAGCAGGGAGAGGGCCACCGGATCCGAGCCGACACAGAACAGCGCGTCGTGCTCGTCGGCGAGGTCGCCGATCGCCGCCAACTCGGGCTCGATGGCGCCCGTCACGGTCGGCGTCTCCGCGTATACGAACGCGGTGTCCTCGTCGACCGAGTCCGCGAGCGCGTCGAGGTCCGCCGTGTTGTCGGCGTAGGGGTACGTCTCGACGGTCAGCTCCGAGCCGTCGACGTAGTTGTCGAGCGTCCCGCGCTTCCCGTCGCGCAGGTCCTCGGGGACGAGCACGGTCGACCCGGAGGTCGAACGAACGCGGTCGGCCAGCAGCGCCGCCTCCGCGAGCGCGGTCGCGGCGTCGTACATCGAGCAGTTGGCGATCGGCAGCCCCGTCAACTCGACGAGGATCGACTGGTACTCGAACAGCGCCTGCAGGAACCCCTGCGTGATCTCCGGCTGGTACTGCGTGTAGCTGGTGAGAAACTCCGAGCGCGACGAGAGATCGTCGACGACCGCCGGGACGTAATGCGAGTAGTGCCCGCGGCCGAGGAACTCGACGAGGTCGTCGTTGCGCGCGAACGTCTCCCGGAGGTCGGCCCTGACAGTGCGCTCGTCACGCTGTGGAATGCCGAACTCCCCGTCGAAGGCGACCGCCTCGGGGATGTCGAACAGCTCGGCCTCGTCGTCGACGCCGAGCTTCTCGAGCATCCCCGCCGTCTCGTCTGCAGTGTGGGGCGCGAACGGGGAGCCGCTCGTTCCCGCGGATCGTCCGCTCATCGGGGGACCACCCTGACACGTCCGTGTGGGTTGACCGCCGCCGCGTGTCCACGTCTGTCCATAGATGTGCCTACGGCGCACCCACCAAGAGTCGTTCGTTCCCGGGCGGTGCAGCCGGCTGTCGGCGCGGGCGTGAGACGTATCCGTCGGCGGTGCCGAGCGACGGCGTGACCGATCCGGTCGACCCGCCGAAGGCCGATCCGCTCGACGTCGACGACGAGGCGACGGTCTCACCGCGGCCGTACGCGGACCTCGTCACGGGCGTGATGGAGGCGCGCGACTGTGCGAAGCCCGTCGCCGAGGACTGGGTGGACGAGCACGGTCGCGACGTCGCAGAGCGGTTCCTGCTCGCGCGGTGGAGCTAACGCTTCGTCGGCGTCTCGGTGAACACGGACTCGTCCACGTCCAGCCGGGTCCAGTAGGTCGTTCCCTCGTAGGCGACGACGTACTCGCCGCTCGCCTCCCACTCCTCGTACGACTCCTCCTGCCAGTCGTGGACGACGACCCGGCGGTGGGCGCGGAACCGCTCCACCAGCGACCGGAACCCGTCGCTCGGCTCCTCGTCGTGGGCGACGTGGTAGTCCGTGCCCGCGCGAGGATGGGGGCCACCATCGGGCTCGGCTGTGCCCGTCGTGGTGGCCGTGTCGACGATCTCGCGTTCCCCGGCGGGGAGCCCGTCGAGCTCGAAGCCGAACCGCTCGCGCACGTCGGCGCCGAACGCGGTCGCCGAGGAGACGCGCTCGGCCGTCAGCTCGTAGGTGTATACCGTGTACGTGTTGTCGCTGTCAACCTCGAAGCGCGCCGGACCGTCCGGCCACACGATCACGGGGTACTCCGGCTCGGGAACCAGCACCGAGTCGGGAACGGTCTCGGGGCGGTACGACAGGCTCGTCCCGATCCCGACGGGGCGACCGTCGTCGTAACCGCGGCCCGCCAGCACCCCCCGGTCGACCTCGGGGAGGTCGCCGTATCGGATCCGCTCGCTCGGTCCGGGCGTCTCCTCGCCCTCCGCGACCCGGATCGGGTTGATCGTCACGCCGAACGAGCGCAGCTCGCGGGAGTCGACCCGTTCGGCGTCGAACCGGTAGACGCCGTCGCCGACGACGACCGGCTCGTCGGTCGGGAGGGGTTCGTGGGTGTCCTCGACGGTCGCCGCGCCGGTCTCGACGACCTCGCGGGCGAGCGCGTCCGGGTTCTCGGGGTCGTCGTCGGCACCGTCGCCCGCGCCGAACGTGTGGAGTGCGGCGCGCGCGATCCCACTGTCGTCGGCTGCGGCCATGCGGAGCGAGGCGGTCGGGGAGGGCGCACAGCCGGTACAGCCGCCGGTGGCGGTCACGGCCAGCGTCGCCGTCGTCGCGAGGAACGACCGGCGGTCGAGTGGCATGGTCCCCGGTACACGAGGGCCGGGCAAGAAGTGTCCGGAGGCGAAAACGACCGTTTCAGGGACGGGTATCGCGTCGCTACGCGATCTGGTCGCGGTACTCGTCGGCCGAGAGGAGGTCGTCGAGGTCGCCCTCGTCGATCTCCAGTTCGAGCATCCAGCCGTCGCCGAAGGGGTCCTCGTTGACGAGTTCGGGCGCGTCGAACAGCGCCTCGTTGACCGCGACCACGTCGCCGGAGACCGGCGCGTACAGGTCGGAGACGGCCTTGATCGACTCGACGACGCCGAACTCGGCGCCCGCCGCAACGGCGTCGCCCTCGCTCGGGAGTTCGACGAAGACCACGTCGCCGAGTTCGTCCTGTGCGAACTCGGAGATGCCGACGCGGCCCGTTTCCGGGTCGATCCACTCGTGTGACTCGCGGTAGCGCAGGTCGTCGGGAACGTCGAAGCTCATCGTCTATCGGAGTTGCCGGGGCGGGGGTACTTGGGTGTATCCGAACCGGCGCGCTACTCGAACGGGACCGAGACGACCTTCGCGCGCTTCTCGCGCCCGCGGACCACCACGTTGACCTCGGTACCGGGATCGGTGAGGTCGACCGGGAGATACCCGAGCGCGATCGGCTTGCCGAGACTCGGGCTCATCGTCCCCGAGGTGACGGCCCCCACGACGTGCCCGTCCTCGTTGGTCACGTCGTAGCCGTGGCGGGGGACGCCGCGGTCGAGCAGTTCGATGCCGACGAACGTCTCCTCGACGCCAGCCTCCGCCTGCGCGGCGAGCGCGTCGCGCCCGACGAACTCGGTGTCCAGATCGACCGCGAAGCCGATATCGGCCTCGTAGGGCGTCCGCGGTTCGTCCTCGGGATCGAAGTCCTGCCCCGAGAGGAGGAAGCCCTCCTCGATGCGCAGCGTGTCGCGCGCGCCGAGGCCGCACGGCGTCGCGTCGTCGGCGAACAGCGCCCACACCGCCTCGGCATCCGTCCACGGACACAGCACCTCGAAGCCGTCCTCGCCGGTGTAGCCCGTGCGGGCGACCCAACAGTCCGCGCCGGCGACGGGCGCGAACGTCGCCGAGAACCGCGAGAGGTCGCGCACGTCGGGACCGCCGTCGTCGACCGCGTCGGCGACGAGGTCGGGCGCGTCGGGGCCCTGCACGGCGAACATCGCCCAGTCCTCGGTGACGTTTCGGACCTCGCAGTCGAGGTCCCATTCGTCGCGGTGGTCGACCCACCGCTCGTGCATCTGTGCGTCGTGGCCCGCGTTCGGGATGAACAGGTACGCGGGGACCGTCTCGACGTCGTCGCGTTCGCCGGCGTCGTCCCCGTTCGGGTTGACGGGGGCGCCCTCCGTGTCGACGGCGCCGTCGTTCCTGTCGTCATCCATCCGCTCTTCGTCGGGGAGCCGGTAGACGACGGTGTCGTCGAGCATCACGCCGTCCTCGCGGGTGATCGCGGCGTACTGGGCGTCGCCCGGCGAGAGCGCCGTCACGTCGTTGGTCGTGAGGCGGTTCAGGAGGGTCACCGCGTCGGGGCCTGCGACCTCGATCTCGCCCATGTGCGAGACGTCGAAGACGCCGGCGGCCTCGCGCACTGCCGCGTGCTCGGCGCGGATCGACTCGAACTCCACGGGCATGTCCCACCCGCCGAACTCGGTGAACTTCGCGTCGCGCTCGGCGTGGGCCTCGCGCAACGGCGGGTTCCGGAGCGTCATACCCGCGAGGTCGGTCGGGGGGCGAGTAATGGTTTGGTATTCCGGCGTGCGGGACGCCCCCGCCGCCGCGGGTTGCCACCCTGAACCGCAGTCTGCCCCACGGACCGAGCAGACGGCTCAGTAGGCGTCGACGTACGCCGCCACGTCGAGCATCCGGCTCGAGAAGCCGTACTCGTTGTCGTACCACGTGAGGATCTTCGCGATGCCCTCGTCGTCGTCGCCGACGACGTTCGTCGAGCGCAGGTCGACGTACGAGGAGAACGGCAGCCCGAGGATGTCGCGGCTGACGACCTCGTCGTCGGTGTAGCCGAGCACGCCCGCGAGCGGACCGGAGTCGGCCGCGTCGCGGAACGCCTCGTTGATCTCGTCGGCCGAGGGCGACGCCTCCAGGTCGACGACCAGTTCGGTGAGCGAGCCGTTGGGGACCGGCACGCGCATCGCCATCCCGTCGAGCTTGCCCTCCAACTGGGGCAGGATCTCCGTCGCCGCCTGCGCGGCGCCCGTCGACGTGGGCACGATGTTCTCGGCGGCCGCGCGGCCGCGCCGGGTCTTCGCTTTCGGGCCGTCAACGAGGTTCTGGCTCCCCGTGTAGGCGTGGACCGTCGTCAGCGTCCCGGAGGCGATGCCGAACTCCTCGTCGAGCACCTTCGCGACCGGCGTGACGGAGTTGGTCGTACAGGAGGCGTTCGAGACGACCGACTCGCCCTCGTACTCGTCCTCGTGGTTGACGCCGTAGACGAGCTGCTTGACCGGCTCCTCGCCCTTCGGCGGCGCGGAGATGACGGCCACGTCCGCGCCCGCCTCGACGTGTCGCTCGGCGTCGCTTTTCGTGCGGAAGACGCCCGTGCACTCCAGCGCGACGTCCACGTCGAGGTCGTCCCACGGGAGGTCCGCCGGGTCCTGCTCGTCGAGGATCGGAACGGCGGTGTCGCCGATAGACAGTTCGTTCGCGTCGGCGTCGTACTCGACGCCGTCGAGCCGGCCCATCACGGAGTCGTAGGAGGCCAGATACCGCATCTCCTCGCCCTCCATGACGTCGTTGATGCCCACGAGCTCGATCCGCGGGTCCTCCAGCACCGCGCGGAAGACGTTGCGGCCGATCCGACCGAACCCGTTCAACCCCACCCGGACCGGCTCGTCGACGTCGTCGCCCGCTTCGAGGTACGATTTACTCATATCCGAATAACCGATGTCCGGGACCTTATCGCTTGTGGGTGCATCGGACCGAACCGAGCGGTACGCTGTCGCAGCGGCGGGAGCATCGTCGCGGCGGCACACTCGCCGTCGTCGCCGACAGCGTCGGGTCGCTTCCGGGGAGAAGGCTTATTCGGGGGAGCGAACTACCTCGGGTAAGTATGCGCGACGACCGCGACGATCCGTTCGGCGATATCTTCGATGAGATCGAGCGGATGATGAGCGAGATGGCCGGCGAGCCCGGCGGCGACGCCGGCTTCGGCGACGAGACCCACGTGTCGGTGTACGAGGAGGGCGAGACCCTCCGCCTCGTGGCCGACCTGCCGGGAGTCGACAAGGACGGGATCGACCTCCAGTGCGACGGCCGAACGCTCACGATCTCCGCGGAGGGCGCCGACCGACGTTTCGACGAACGGGTTCGGCTCCCCGTCCGTGTCGACGAGCACTCCGCGTCGGCGGCGTTCAACAACGGCGTGCTCGAGGTCACCTTCGACGCGCTGGAGCCCTCCGCCGACATCGACGTGGAGTAACGGCGACGGTCGCCGACGGCACCGGATCCGACCGCTATCGTTTCGCTGTCCGCCGTACGAGCGCCGCCAGATCCGCGTCGAACCCCTCGCGGTACTTCTCGGCGGCGTCGATCGTCGGCCGGGCGTTCGTCTCCGAGACGACGAGCCGGTCGTCCGACTCCAGCAGGTCGACCCCGAGCAGCGGGATCCCGAGTGTTTCCGCCGCGCGCTCGGCGAGCCGCCGTGCCGCTTCCGGGAGGTCGACGCCCTCGGCGACGGCGCCGCGGTGGACGTTGTGTTTCCACTTCCCCTCGGTCAGCGCCGCCTCGGAGAGTCGGCGCTCCACGGCGCCGGCGTAGGCGCCGTCCAGCACCATGACCCGGTAGTCGGTCGCGGCGGGGAGGAACTCCTGCAGCAGGTACGACTTGTCGCCGGTCGCGCGGTAGTCGTGGACGAGGTCGAGATAGTCCGTCACGCCGAGCAGCGAGTCCGGGTCGGTCACCTTCGCGACGCCGGCGCCGCGCGTCGTCGAGTTGGGCTTCACGACCAGCGGGTAGCCGATCGCGGCGGCCGCGGCCAGCACCGCTTCGTCGTCGGCGGGATTCGAGACGAGTCGCGTCCGCGGCACCGGGAGGCCGGCGTCGGCGAGGCGCGCGAGCGTGCCCGCCTTGTTGCGCGAGGCGAGGACCGCCTCGCGGCCGTTCACCCACGGCACGCCGAGGCGGGCGTCGATCACGGCGCCCTCCATCAGCCGTGACGGATACACCCAGCCGGCGTCGAAGCCATCGAACTCGGCCGGCCCGTCTCCGGTTTCGCCGTCGTCAGCGCGGTCGACATCGCCGTCGCGGTCGGCGTCGCCACCGCGGTCACCGTCGCAGTCGCCGTCGGCGCCGGCGACCCGGAGCACGCGCTCGTCCGGCTGGACGTGGTCGACGGCGATTCCGTGGGGAGCGAGGCGCTCGCGGAGGCGCTCGAACGTCTCCGCGCGTGTGGTGACCGCGAGCCGGAGGTCGGGGTCGGTTGGCGCCGTCGGCATCGGTCTGTCCGAGTCGACGGTCGCCCGGCGTATAGCGGTTCGGCTCTCGACACGGGTGATCGACACGACGGTGACATCTGTGTGGGCCGTGTCAAATTCCAAGGAATCGAGTTCCATCTCGGAGTTCTGTCCACTCTTTCAACTACCTGTGTGGACATCCGAAAGATAGTCACTTGCTTAGTGGATACAGTTATACAGAAGTTATCAGGATCACCATTCTGAATGGGCTGGTTTTCGATCCTTCCGTAGTGTCGGAGGGGGAAAGAGCACTGAAATGAGCGTGTTCTGGAGCCGTCGCGGACTACTACGCACTACCGTGTCCCGAATCACGGGGATTTTGCGCGATCTTGCAGAGATCACTGTCAGTGATCCATCCGAGTTAGCCACCCGAAATCTACGGAGACGGTCGCCAAGAACGGACAAGCCTTGATGGCGATCTTCACGCCGGAATGGGGCGATACGACGGTTCACCCCGGTACTGGTGGTCCATGGATCGAACGAGCGCAGTGACAGAGCGCCTGACTGGCGACGACATTGTAGTTAATTAGTATCCGCGTGCACGACCGGTCAAGACGGCCCAAATGGAATTTAGCACGCACGTTCGCGAACGCCGATGGATAACGGTGGCCGGATATGGGCTCTTCGTCGCGCTGATGGTCGCCGGCTACTACTACAACCTCACGTTCGTCCAGTTGGGACTCATCGACCTTGGGACGCGCCTCGTCAGGATGTCCGAGACGGCCGTCTCGATGTGGATGGCGGCGCTGGCGCTCGTGACCCTCGTTGTGGCGGCCGTGACCGGCGTGACGATGGACCGCCGAGGCTGGAGCACGCACTTCCGAACGAAGCTCCGACTCCTGTTTGGCGTCGTCTGTGTTCAGTTCGCGCTCACGCTCGTCGCCCCGATGATTCGGACCGTTCCCGCGTTCGGTGCGTGGATCGTCCTCGCGTCGATCGGGCTCGGGGTCGGATTTCCCGTTTCGTTCTCACTCGCCATCGACCTCGTTCCGGTGCCGGACCGAGGGTACGTCGCCGCAGCGATCACGGCGATCGCGTATTTCCTGGCGAACGCGATTCCGCTCAGCTGGTCGGTCGACGTCTTTAGTCGGCTGATGGTTGCCGCGATGGCGCCGGGCATACTCGTGCTGGCCGTCCTGTCGTTCGTCCGCGTCGATCGTCTCGATGCGCTCCTCGATGTCCTCGGGGCACAACACGAGACGTATGGTACCGGACGGTTCTGTCACGGGGCTCCGGTTCAGGCGCGGAGTCTGGCCTTCGTCGTTCCGGTCGTTCTGATGTTCGGCGTGTTCTTCATCGACAGCCTGGGGTTCCTTCGGATCATCGACACGCCATCGCTCCTGCTGAGTTCTTGGCAGTCGCCCGACCTCACGATACGGCTATTTATTGCCGTTGCACACGTTGCCGGTGCGGTAATGGCCGGCGTCATCTACGCGAACTATTCGCTTTCGCGGGTCTTCCTCTGGACGTTCGCGCTGTTCGCCCTGACGCACGTCATGTACACGTCCGACCTGCGATTCGCCGCGGTGTTCCCCACGATCGCGGGGGACGGAACGTCCGTCCTGAATCCCGCCCTGTACGCGATCGCCGTGAGCTTCTACACGACACTGAACTTCGCACTCTGGCCCGACCTCTCGACGCCGGAGACGATCGGTACTCACTCAGCGATCGGTATCGGCGTCGCCGGGTGGCTTGCCACGTTCTCGAGCACGGCACTTGCGCTGTACTTCCAGGCAGCCGACCTCACACTCCTCTCCCACCTGAACGTGGTGCAGGCGCTCTCTCTGCTCCTCCTGTTCGGACTCGCGGTCGGCCTGTACGCCAGACGGATGGTCGAACTCGCTCGCGAGAGCGGAGGTATGAATCCATGAGTCCGACGGAAGCCATCCCGCTCCTCATCGTCGTCCTCCTCATGGTCTCCATCGGAGGCGGCGATGTCCAGGAGATGTCCGTGACGTTCCAGGGCGACAACGATATCGACTCACTTGCGGACGTTCACGTCGTCGCCGGCGGAACCACCACTGTCCCCGGGGAAGCGACCGTTGAGGGTGACGTGTACGTGATCGGTGGCACCGCAGCCATCGACGGCACCGTTGAGGGGGACGTGACGCTCCTCAACGGGAATCTTTCCGTACGTGACGACGCGACCGTGACCGGAACCCTCCGGACGTATTCGGGATCCCCTACGGTCGGCTCCGACGCGTCGGTCGGTCACGTCTCGCAATTCGAGCCGCCAACCCCGTCGAGTTCGCCCGCCCAGCGGGTGGGGGGATTCCTCCTACAGTTCCTCGTCCTCGGCGCGTTCGGCTGGTGGCTCGTTGAGCGGCATCCACTCGTCATCGAGAACGTCAGCGCGGCTATCACCGAGCACGCGCTCGTCAGCGGCGTCGTCGGCAGCCTCGGTGCAACGAGCCTCCTCGTCCTCTTCGTCTACATGGCCTTCACCCTCATCCTGCTCCCGGTCGCCATCATCGGGCTCTTCGCGGAGTTCCTGGTCATCCTCTACGGTCAAGTCGTATTCGGATACCTCATCGGGACGCGCCTCCCGATCGAACGCGATGGCGTCGCGACGCTCGCAGGGATCGCCGTGTTCCTGCTCGCCCTCGAGCTCCTCGGGTTCGTGCCGTACCTCGGTGGGATCGCACAACTGGGCGTCGCTGTCGTCGGCTTCGGGGCCGTCTTGAACACGTACTTTGGCCTCCAGCGGTTCGAACCCATCACGATCCCGGGAGAAACGTAACCATGCCCACGGCACTCCATGGCCCGAGTTCCCGAATCGAGGTGTACCAGCGGTGATACCATCACTCCACATGGCCTGGCGTCATGTACTGTTCGCGAACTGGCACTACCCCGTCTGGGGTGTCGTAGGTGCGACGACGACCCTCGGGCTCGGACTGCTCGTCACGATGCTCACCGTCGCCGTCGGTGCCCTTGTCGTTGCCTTTGGGGTGTCGCTTGGCGCCGGCCGTCCAGTTCGCTAATATATTTGTCCGCGGCCAACGACGACGGTCCGTATGGCAGCGTCGAACGCGATCGGGTCCGCCCGTGGGTTATCGAAGCGGGTCGGACGGTACGTCAACCACGGCGACGCCCTCGTACGGTTCGTCGCCCTGTGGGCCGTCATCGCGAGCGTGTTCACGGCGGCGTGGATCCTCAGCTACCTCTTCTTCCCTCAAGGGCTGCTACGCGGCGGGAACCCGGGTGCGACCACGGGGTATGCGGGGAGCGTCATGTGGGAGTTCCTGTGGCTGTTCGGGTGGAACGTCGGCGTCTCCCTGATTGCCGTCGGCGCGAACACGCTCCGGTCGGTGAACACCCCGATGGGGTACGTTATTGAGGTCGTCCAGGCGCCCTGGTACGGAGCGGTCTGGGGGACCGGGTCACTCGCCATCGGGACGGGTGAGCGAATCGCACCGTCACTGACCGTGCTCGTCGAACGGAGCGGCCCGATGGAGATCACGGCGTTCGTCGCGATCGTGGTCGCGACGCGGGGCGTGATGCTTTGGCATCAGAAGTCCGGCCCTCGGTGGCGAGAAGAGTTCGATCGCGTTCGATCGCCCAGCGACTGGTCGCTGACACAACGCGAGTGGGCGCTGTTGGTCGGCGGGTATCTGCTGCTGGCAGTCGCGTGCTATCGCGAAGCCGTCGCGATAGCACAGGTTGCCGGGTGAAGAGGGCGTGATCGCGTTCCCTCCGTTCCAGACGGGGTCGGTTAGTCGTCTGTGGGGAATCCAGTATAACTGACAAAATGGGCCTACTGAATAGAGAGGATGTATGAAGGCTCTTGTCCGCCTAGGCTGGACTCGAAGGCGGGTGTACCGACTGATCCAGTGGCTCCCTCAGGGCCGATCGCTGGTCGCCGATCTGCACAGTGCAGATAGCATCCATCCAAAAGCCGTCAGAGCAGTGCG
The DNA here is from genome assembly GCF_040025155.1 of Halobaculum rarum. Taxonomy (NCBI): domain Archaea; kingdom Methanobacteriati; phylum Methanobacteriota; class Halobacteria; order Halobacteriales; family Haloferacaceae; genus Halobaculum; species Halobaculum rarum. Next base: position 800,771 of record NZ_CP157275.1, read on the forward strand.
ACCTGAACGAGCGAAAGCACCACCAGCGGGACGTGGAACGTGGCGTGGCCCACCATCGCTGCCTCGAGGCTCCGCTGCCAGTACAGCCACCCGAAGATGACGCCTGCAATCGCATTCAGGAGGACCGTTCGAGCGACTAGTGCCGGGGTTAAGCTGACGGACTGAGCGAGCGCCGGGAGATGACCGATACCGAATAGCACAGCAGCGATCACGATCGCGGCCCACATGACCCCCGGACCGGGACCGTCCGATCGACGGCCCGTGACGTACCAGCCGACGAACGCGAGCGTCGACATGAGCCCGAACCGGAGCAGTAGCTCCTCCGTGATGCCACCGTAGAGGAAGCGGACCGGGGCGTACGCGAGGACGTTCGCCACGGTCGGATCGGTCGCCCCGATCGCGGACTGGGGTAGGTCCTGAGCGACGAACGGTGCCAAGGCGACGTCGAGAAGCAGAACCAGTATGCCTCCGAGGGCGCCGAAGCTAACGGCGAGGCTGACCTCGGGACGGAGACGTGGCCAGATTCCGTCACCTGTTCCCGCCCGATCGTTGAGGTACGATCGCAACCCCACCGTTGGGGCCGCGTATGTGCCGAGCAGACACGCGACGACGAGTATGAGAAGCGAATTGAGACCGGAGGACACAGCAAGGAGAGGGAGCGACAGTCCGGCAGGGACTGCCGTCGATGGCGTCGTGAGATAGATGTACCCCATGAGAGCGAGGATTCCGGGAATTCCGGCTAGCAGCATCACGCCGAACCGCTTTGCGAAGGAGGAGATCCTCTCAGTTGAAGACACACCGATGTCGAATATTGGTGCCGAGAAAAACGTTGTGTCACCGCCGTCTCTCCTGTGATCTGCGCCGAGGGGTTCACTGAGTGTCTGTCGTCCGTTCGGTGGAAGACCCCATGCTTGAATCGATAAACGACTCGTCGAACGTCGTCTGTCGATCGATGGGGCCCGAGCGTCGCCGGGTTCGGAACGAGTCCCGGAGTTCCAACGCGAGTGCACCCAGTCCCAGCAGGAGCGCACCGAATACGAGGAATCCGCCCAAGACCGGGACCGCACCCAGAATGGCGAATCCGACGATGCCGACCACGAGCGCCAGCCACCGGCCGTCCCGTCCGGCCCGCCGAATGGCCCACGCACCGACGGCGTACTGGCCGTAGACGGCTCCAGCCCAGATTGTAAGTCCGAACGCAATTGCACCGAGGATGGCCAAGGGGATACCGATGATCGTGATGGCGACCAGCGCCAAGAGAATCGGGCCTCCGACAAGCGTCAGCAATCCAACCCCGCCGGTTTTTGCAGGCTCTTCAGAGACACGCCCTGCGAGCCTCGTCGAGAAGGTGGGAAAGAGAGCGAGTAGGATCGCTCCGAGCAGGAGGTTTGCGAGGAGCCCGTATCCCCATGTTACCCAGTTGGGTAGCGTGAAGGCACCGACGTTGCCTCGGAGGTTCGAATCCTCCACGACGCCGCCTGCGACCGTCGCCTCGGGATCTTGTCTGAACTGGGCGGCGTCATAGCGGAACTCGCCACCGATCTCTGCGTTCGGTCCAAGCACGATCGTCTCAGCGCCGACACGGACGTCGCCGTCGATCCGGCCGTCAATGCGGACGTATTCCGCGCCGACATTGACGTCGCCGCCGATCGTGGCGGTCTCAGTGATCTGGACGTTTCCGCTGCCGGCACTGACGTCGCCGCCGACCACGCCGTCAATGCGAACGTCCCCGGCGGCGCCCGAGATCGATCCCTCAACGCGCCCACCCTCGGCGACGTGAATCGTCCCGGCGGCGCCGGAGACGTCACCCGTGACAGTTCCTCGGACTACAATGCTCCCCGTGAGCGCGTTGACGCTGGAGACTGTCTGTCCTTCTTCGACGACAATCGTCCCCGTGGCTCCCTGAACGGACTGTGCTGCCGCGACACCAGTCACTGTCGAAAGGAGGAGTATCGCGACAAGGACGACCGCGACGCCCCGATGCCCCGCTGTCCCGAATGATAGACGCATACCACTCATATCAAATCAATTGCTTAAAAGTTTGATGTGATTTGCGCGGTACAAGACGTACCAGTCTTCACTCCAAATTCTATCAGCGGGGGAGACGCCCTGTTCTCCCCCAACAATAACCAACGTCGCTGCTCAGGCACTCTCAGGCCACCGACGACCAAACGTCCGTACTCACGGGACGACGTTGACGAACCTATAAAACGCAAGGAGAATATCCGCGTCTTTAGGCGCGAGAGGATATCAATTGAAGGCGCCCTTCGTCATCGGTCACACATGAGCATGTCTGTCGCAGGCGAGGCTCGTCACGTTGACGAGGAAGATAGCCAGTTCCCGGCGTACGGACCGATAGAGGCAATCCTCGGCTACCTCCTGTTCTACGTCCTCGTAGATCGCGTGACCCCGGCCGTCGTCACAGTGTTCAGCGATACGGTTCTCGATCTGTCACCCTCGTTCGTTCGATTCGGGCTCGCGACCGCGCTGTGGTTCATACTTGTGGTGACCGCGATCGACCAGACACGGCGTCAACTCGCGGAGCTTGGCGTCGGTACGTACAACGACTACCAACTACGCGTGTGGTCACGCGTCACCTCGCCGCCGTTCCGAACAGCCGGGTACCTCTTGGCGGTGATCGCCGGCACTGTCGTCGCCGTGATAACGTTCGACCGTGCGGTCGAGGCCCTGCTGTCGCTTATCCCCGTCATCGCCACCGTCGACGTCGTCGCGTTTGACCTCGTCGAACTGTTCGTGATGGTCGTGTTCTTTCTCTCCTACAGTGTCGCAGCTCACACCCTCGACAGGCTGGTGATCGGCGGAATTCGAGTACTGATATCCGAGTGGTTTCGATAGCGACTCTCCGGCTCTTGCTATCCACACCCAGTCAGGGATAGATCCGACCCGCTCAGATCGCTCCCAACTGCTCGATACCTATCCTCAACAGATCCGGTCCGTGTCAGGCTCCGAGAGGACACTGAGGACGTGTTCGCGGAGCCGATCGGTCGCAAGCGACCCGGTGACGTGCCCCTTATCGAGTACGGACAGCGACATCCCCGCGTAAGCCGGACGCTGTCGGTCGTACTCGATGATGCGGTCGTAGCGGGCAAGAAGCGGGGCACAGTTGGTCGCGTCGACGGCCCTGAACTCCTCCTCGAAGTCGAGCACCTCACGGAGGTGGTCCGGCCGTCTCCGGGCTGCCCCGGCAGTCATTTTCCGATAGACGGACGAAACGAACAGCTCGCCCAGCGCGGCCCCGGCGAAGATCGGGGCGTACCGATCGACGGTGTCGAAGCAGGCCCGGTGGAGGTTGACAGCCCAGCCTCCGAGGCTGATACCCGATGCGAGAACCGGGCTATTGGTTCGATCGCTCGCCTGTGTCGCGAGTGCGTCGATGAGGGCGGCCGAGGCGGCGAGCATCCCGACGAAGTTCTCGAGGTCGCCCATCGCCCGGGCGTACTCCATGTTCGACCCGTCGTGGAACGGTGCCCTGACGGCTACGAGATTAGCTGGAATCTCTTCATCGGTTTCGACGAACAATCGCCGAAACGAGTTCGAACTGAACCGCCCGAAGTCGAACGGTCGCTCGCCACTCCCGTGGTGATAGATGAGCGTCGGATAGTCCGGGCCACGCCATTGCCAGGGCATGTACGCCGCCTCGAACGCCCCGATCGGTGTGTCGACGGGGACAGTCTGCTCACCAGCACGATCGAGATCGTCGACACTGGCCTCCGACTCACTCGCCACCTCGATGAGCGGTCGTGAGTCGAACGACCGGGCGAAGAACTTCGCATCGCGCAGAAAGCGTGCACTGACCTGGATGGTCCCGACATCGATGAGTTCGTGGATGTTCGTCATCTGACTCGGAAGTCGGTTCAAACACTCTTAGAGGTCCGCTCGGTTGAACCGGTAGTATCCAACGCCGAACGGAACGATGAACCACAACACGAGAGCGACAAGGCCGACCTCGGGAACGAGGTAGAATGGATCGGCCGGAGATGCTTCGACGCCGGCCTGTCCGGCACCGCCGGCAGCGTCAGCCAGCCCCGGCAGTAGTGCGACAATAGACGAGAGGTACGCGGACGACGGCGATAACTGACTGACGAGGAATACCCAGTCGGGCATCGATGCCGGGAGTCGGAACCCGGAGGCAACGTAGACGAGCGCCATCGGGACGACGTCCCAGAACAGTTCGAAGACGACGAAGAAGCCGAGCGCGAGCGTCGTTGCTCGGGAGGTCGAACCTGTCGTCGCCGAGAGACCGACCACGATGCTTGCGTACACGACTGCAAAGCTAAGCGTGGCTACCAGGAATATCAACGCGGCAACGACATCGAACCCACCGAGCAGGAACCATCCGAATCCGAGTCCGACCACGAGACCGACGCTGAGGCCGAATGCCAGGACGGCCGCCCGTCCGGCGACCTTGCCCGCGAAGACGGCAAGCCGATTAGTGGGCAGCGAGAGTAGCAACTTGATGCTCCCGAGTTCGCGCTCGCCGGCCAGTGACTTGTAGGAGACAACGATGGCGGCCAGCGGGACGAACAAACCGGTCAGTCCGACAGTGAAGAAGAGCAAGCCGGCGAAGGTCGCCCCACCTGAGCTGCCAAACATTTCGGGGACTTCGACGTAGGCGTACGTCGAGAAGAGCGACAGGACGACGAACACCGCGACCAGCGCCCAGAGGGCCTGCGACTGGACCGCGTCGCGGAAATCCTTCTTCGCAACGACGAACCAGGTCATTTCCGAACCTCCCGATTCTCGTTCGTGTAGCGGACAAAGAGGTCCTCGAGGGACGACTCAACGACCGAGAAATCGTGGACGGACGTGACTTCGTCGATATCGCAGAGTACGGCGAACTTCGAGCCATCGTTCACGGCTACGCGAAGCCGGTCAGTGTCGATCGACGCAGTTCCGACTCCCTCGATCCGTGCGATCTGCTCGACGATGGTGTCACTGAGATCTTGCACGGATACGTAGAGAACCTCGCCGGCCTCGGTGGCATCCCGAAGTCCGTCGATCGAATTGACGGCGACTAGTTGACCCTGGTTGAGTATCGCCACCCGATCACAGACAGCTTCCACCTGCTCCATCACGTGACTCGAGAAGAAGACGGTCGTCCCGCGCTCGTTCTCCTCGCGGATGATATCCCGCATCTCGCGGGCGCCGTTCGGATCCAGGCCCGTCGAGGGCTCGTCGAGGACGAGCAACTCGGGGTCGCCGACCAGCGCCATCGCCAGCACGAGCCGCTGGCGCATCCCCTTCGAGTAGCCGCCGGCCTTCCGGTCGGCAGCGTCGGCGATCCGAACCCGCTCCAGCAGGTCGTCTGGGTCCTCGTCGGCGCCCTTCATCTCGAGAACGAATTCGAGGTGCTGACGCCCGGTGAGGCGGTCGTAGACGTGGTAGGCGTCGGGCAGTACGCCGGTCCGCCGTCGGACCGCTTCACCCTCCGCCTGGGCGTCGTGGCCCAAGACGCGGACAGTCCCCGACGTCGGGCGGACGAAGTCAAGCAGGATATCGATCGTCGTCGACTTCCCGGCGCCGTTCGGTCCGAGGAACCCGAATATCTCGCCCTCCTCGACCTCGAGGTCGAGATCGTTAACTGCCAGTACATCGCCGAATTGTTTCGTCAATCCGTTGATCTCGATCGCAGTCATCTCATATCCTCCGGCGGTTCTGCCCGCTCGCCACCCACGTCGGCCGCTCCGGATATCGAGCTCAGCGCGAGTTTCTCTCGTCCATAGACGGCCACGATATCGACGAACCTGCGCACGGAGATGACGACGTGCGTCGCGACGGGATGGCCCCCGACAAAGGGGACGCGTACAGTGGACATATTCCGAGCGAACACGACCGATGGCGATAAAAGTATCTATTATATTACATTTATCAGAGAAGTCACGTGTATCGATTATAGATAGATTTCTGATGCGAACACGGGAGTCGTGGCGGCGGTCCCCCAGGGATCGGCCGGTCGAAACGGACTTGCCGTCCGGTATCGTCTCCGGATTCACCCGTGAACTCCAGCACTGCGGACGCCAAGGACGCTTTCGGCGTACTGGCGAGCCGGCTCCGGCTCCGGATACTCGAGGCGCTCCGCGACACCGACGCTGACCGGCGATACACCTTCACCGAACTGTACGAGGCCGTCGATGGTCCGAACACCTCCCAGTTTGCCTACCACCTTGACCGCCTAACCCCACGATACGTCCAGCAGTCGAATAGGGGGTACGTCATCACCGATACGGGCCGCCGCATCGTCCAGTCGGTGACCGCCGGCGAGTACACCATCGAACCGGAGTTCGAATCAGTCTCTGTCTCGACGCACTGCCCGGAGTGCGGGGACACCACCGGGGAAACCACCTACGACGGTCGGCTCGCGAACGTCGACTGCGGGTCCTGTGGGAGAAACCTGCTCCGGTACGATCTGCGCCCCGCCCACGTCGCCGACCAGGACTGCCGAGCCGCGTTGCGTGCCGCCGACCGGCAGATGCGAGCGGAGTTCGACACGGCGCTCGACGGCGTCTGCCAGCGTTGTGGGGGTGCAATCGAGGAGACACTCCAGACCGGACCGAACGTCGACCCGGCCACCGCGATCGTCTCCTGCGTCTGCTCGCAGTGTGGTGCGACCTACTCCGGGCCAGTCGAGATGGCGCTGCTCAGTCACCCTGCGGTCGTTGGACGGTACTGGGCAAAGGGACTGGACACGCTCCGGACACCGCTCTGGGAGCTGTTCGAGCACCTCTCGGCGTTCGACGTCGCAGTCGTCGACGACACGACGGTGCTCGTCGAGCTACCGACCGGGGACTCCTTCCGGATCGCCGCTGCGGACGGACTTGAGATCCAACAGCGAGACTGAATCAACCGTTTCCTGGGCGAACAGAACGACCCAGAGACGACGATGGAGTCGGCCGGGATGCAGTCACCCGGAGTTGGTCGACTATCCATTTATTGCGGGCCCCCGACTATTCTTATCATCACATGACGCCCGGCACCGGCGATCCTGACGGCTTGGCGGACAACCGTGAGGATGACGGGAACGACGCCACCAGTGACTGGTCGTCCGGTATGCTCCCGGTTCCGGACATCGACCGGCGTCACGTCCTACGGATCCTCGGTGGCACGGCCACGGCGGCCGCCCTGGGAATGGCAGGCTGGGCGGGCCGTGCCGCATACCTTACGTCAGGCCTCGACCGGACTGACCTCGCGACGGCGCCGACCGAGCGGAGCCGAGCGACCGGCCCTGGGGCGGACGCCGTCCCCGGTGAGGCACTCTTGGCGGAACTTGACGCTCACAGCGAGCGACGCGACGCCGTCGGCTTACAGGCGACTGTCCGGTTCAACGGCGGAACTTCTTGGCGTGGCGTCGCTGGCAACGCCGATCACGACGACGGCGCGCCGCTCTCCTTCGACTCACAGCTCTACGTCGGTAGCGTGACGAAGCTTTTCACCGCCGCTCTGACACTCCGCCACGTCGACCTCGGGGTAATCGGGCTGGACGACAGCCTCGAGGAGTGGGTCGACCTCGCGTACGCCGACGAGGTGACGGTGCGGATGCTCCTGAACCACACCAGCGGCGTGCCGAGCTACACCGAGGACGCCTGGTTCATCGCCCGGTACTTCGGTCAGCCCACGAGGCGCTGGCAGCCTGCGGAGCTGATCGACCCGGTCCGGGACACACCGCCGAAGTTCGACCCCGGATCGCGCCACGAGTACTCGAACACGAACTATGCGCTGCTCGGGCTGATACTGGAACGGGCAACTGGCACTTCCTACGGCGATCTCCTCGCTGCACTCGTCCGGGAGGAACTCGGCTACGACCGGACGTACTACCTCGATTACTCCGACGACGCGGTGATTGCCAACGCCTACGATGAGTCGATATTCGGGCTCGGCCGCCGGAACCTCACCGGGTTCCGGACGTCGCTTGAATCCGGTGGGTACGCCGCGGGGGGCGTCCTCTCGACGGCCCCCGACGTCGCCGGCTTCCTCCGATCGCTGATCGACGGACGCGTCCTCACGAAGGAGGCCCTCGAGGCGATGCGGACGTTCGTCGATGCGCCGGACGAAGACGTCCCCACCCAGCGGGGCTACGGACTTGGTCTCCGCCGGGTCGATATCGACGGTGAGGAACTCATCGGCCACACCGGCACGATCCCTGGCTACTCGGCGGTGGCCCTCCACCACGACGATCCCCCGTACACGATGGCCGTCCTGAGTAACGTCTCGACGATCGACCAGTCTGGGATCGCCGGGGCCCTCCAGTCGGTCATCCTCGACCGATACTACTGACGAGACGGAGCGGTCCACCGGGACGCTACTATAGAGCGGCGTCTCGATCGTGGTCGGTGTCGCTGCACACGACGCGACCCCCAGAGCAACACTTACACTCCCGTCTCGGGACTCCCACGGTAGAATTCACCATGACGGACCCGGGGACCGATGGGAGTGGGTATCGGAGTTCTAGCTGGCGTTCGAGAATTCGGGAAACGGACCGGCGGCATCCGATCGCCGTTCCACTGCTGTTGTTCGGGCTGGCAGCGATATTCCGATTCATCGATATTTTCGTCCTCCAGCTCGACGAACTCCTCGGCGAGATCATCCTCTCGAAGTTCCTGGGGTTCCTCCTCGTCCTCGGGTACGTCTGGGCCCTCGGACGGACCGTCACCTCCATCGGCCTGCACAGAAGAGCCATCGGAAAAGTCGTCCTCGTCGGTGGCGTCGGGACCGCCGTCGTCTTCGTCGCGGCGTTCGGGTTCCAGTACCTGGCCCTCGCCGGCACGGAGCAGTCACCTGGACTGGTCTTCGTCGCCATCGATCCGAAGACGGGTCTGGAGGGCGGCGTCTGGTTCACGGCGTTTCTCCTCCTGGGGAACGTGGTGAACTCGTTCATGGAGGAGGGGCTGTTCCGGGGCGTCATGCTCCCGCACTTCATGGGCGAGCTGTCCTTCCATCGGGCGAACCTCCTCCAGGCCCTCCTGTTCGGGCTCTGGCACGCCGTCTGGCCGATGAAGGACGCGGTTACGGGCGATCTTACGGTGGGAGCGGCCCTGACCGAGGCTGTCGGCCTTGTCCTGGTCACGATGGCCGCGGGCCTCGTCTTCGGCTACCTGTTCTACAGGACGGGGAGCCTCTGGGCACCCTGGCTCGCCCACACGATCCACAACTCGGCGTTCAACGTCGTCCACATCCGGACGGTCGACGGGCTCGACGCCGATATGGGAGTGTTGCTCCCCGTACTGGTAGTCGGGTACGTCCTCCTGGTCGTCTGGACGAAACTACTGGCGCAGCGGTTCGACCTCTCCAGCGTCGAGCCGTGGTCGTGACGTTCAGGAGAACTCAGCCCTGTGGAACCCGGGACCCGACGCGGTCCGCGTCCCGTTCACTCATCAATTAGTTAGTAAGTTCCCGACAGGTTGAATCGCTCATTCACTCATCACGGGGCCACTCTTCCGGAGCCATCCTTCTGTCCATCTCGTCACAGATCGGCGGGATACCTGGTGCAAACCACTCCCCGTTATGTCAATGATTTATCTTTAACACAGAAACGTGATCTGTCCGACCAATTATTAGATATCCAACACATTTATCGGCAGAGTCTACACTACCCACGCTATGATGAGCAATCAGACCTCCTGGATCGAAGAGCATCCAGTCGCAGCGTTCTTCGTGGGCACATTCACGTTCACGTGGATCGTCTCGGCCCCGGCCGCGTTTATGCAAGAGAGCTGGACCGCGTGGATCCTCATCTACATCGGCAGCTTCGGCCCGCCAGTGAGTGCAGCCGTGGTGACGTGGGTACGCGGCGACGACGTCCGAGCGTGGGCCCGCCAGATCGTCCGGTGGCGGGTCGGCTGGCCCTGGTGGGTGGCCGCCTTCGGAATCCCGATCGGTATCGTTGCGGTCACCACTGTCGTGCTCGCGGCTATCGGTGGCCCGGTTGATATCGACCAATCCTTGCAGTCACCCGTTCTGATCGCCATTGTATTCGTATTCGGACTCACAGTCAGCGGTGGGTTGAACGAGGAACCGGGGTGGCGAGGGTTTGCACAGCCCTACCTGAACGAGCGATACAGTGCCCTCTCAGCGAGTCTAATCCTCGGCGTGGTCTGGGCGCTGTGGCACCTCCCGTACTTCCTCATCCCGATCACCCCTCACTCCGGTTTCACGCTCGCTAATCAACTCGGATGGTTCGCCGGGATCGTCCTATTGTCGGTGATTCTCGCGTGGGCCTACAACAACACAGGTAGCGTGCTCATCGTGATGGTCCTCCACGCGATGGTGAACACCGCCGACATCCTGCTCCCGCTGGCGCCGGATCTACTCATCGTCGACGGTGTCATCAACGAAACCGCCGTCGCAACGGTCACGGCAACTCAATTACTGGTCACACTGCTCGTCGTCCTCGCCATTGTCGCGTACTTCGGCCGAGAGTCCCTCGCTCACGGAGAGATACCGGGGACAGCCTACATCAGAGGGAAAAACCACTGAGCCAGAACCCACCGCACCGACAGCGCGGCCACAAGCAACCGGTTGCGGTGCGGACTGCGGCGTCGTATACGATACGGTGGTGAACGTAGTTGCAAGCGGCGCGTCGCAGTAGGGAGTCAATCGTTGGACGGGAGACCGTCGCCAGAGCATGATCGGGATAGCCACTGAAAACACCATATTAGTATCATAACATCTCGGTGACCTAGTTCTCACACTCCAACCGCCACGTACAGCGGATGTGCGTATCGGTTAGCGGCGTCTAGAGGCCAACCAATACGAAAGCGGGTAGGTCACAAATAAGATTTCCAGTGTCGCTACTACCAGACTGTAAACGTCTGGAGGAGACACCTGTGCGGCAATAGCGAACCCGAGTATGATCAGGCCGGATTCAAAGACCACAAACTGTGTTCGATTTGACGGACCCACTACCCAAATATTGGTCACTTAGGGAACAGCTCCATCGGTGAGGTCGCGGACTGTACGTACCGAAGCGACTCACCACGTCGAGGCAAGTTCTCATAATCGGGTTCGGAGTCGAACTGCCGCTCAGTAGGTGTACGAAGTTAACGAATGAGGGCTAATACCACTTCGACGTCAGTCGATGACAAGGTCCGCCAGCGGAACCAGCGGCTCACTGCCCACAGATTGGCAGGTATCATCGGAGGCGGCCTGATGGTTCGATACAACTGATCTGAATCTGCGGCAAACAGCGGATATCCTATGCAGAAGAGATTTGATCTCTCGTTCAGACTTGTGAATGATGCCCTCCAGACGCGCAGTACTTGCAGGTATTTCCACCGGAGCCCTCACCTCTCTCACGGGGTGTGTGAGCACCAAGAGAACCGGTGCGACCCCGGGGACCGACTCGAACACGGACTGGCCGATGTTCGGCGCTGACCGTATGAGGTCAGGATATGCTCCCTCAGCAGCCGCCCCACGATCGTCACCTACTGAGCGCTTTACCGCCTCGCTTGAGGGAACTCCGATCGGACAACCGATCATCGCAGACGGGACTGTGCTACAGTCGACGTGGTACGGGATCGAAGCGTTTGATGCAGTTAGCGGAGAGTTGTTGTGGCGATTTCGTGACGAGGAGCCGGGAGACACAGCCGTCCAGTATCAACCACCAGCCGTTCACGATGGGGTCGCATACGTCGGGACGGAATCCGGGCTCGTCGCGCTCGATGTGGAATCAGGCGACGAACAATGGCGTATCGAAACAGCCAGCCGAGTATCTGCACCTCCTGTGGCGGGATACGACTGGCACCACCTCTACATCGGGACCATCGAAGGAGAACTCCTCGAGGTATCGCTGGAAGACCGTGCCTCCAGCTCGCCGGGCACTGTTCGATGGAAGAGATCTGTGTATGGCGAGATCGTTCGGCTCGTTGCTCCGAACATCGCTGGTGTGACAGCGGGGACGACAGGTGGAGAAGTATATATGGTCTATGACGGGCGCGGGCTCTGGCGAACGAAGGTCCCTGGTGGCGTCACTGCAATGACGGCCGAGCAGGGCAACTCGCTGTATGTTGCGACCTTCGGTGGGGGTGTCCTCAAACTGCGAACCGCCGCACACGCCGGGCGCGTAAGCTGGCACACAGAAGTTGGACCGGTCGCTCAGGGGCTACTCGTTCGCGCCGCTGGCGCGGTGTACGGCGCCGATGGTGGCGGGCTCACGAAGTTGGGTACTGATGGCGGACGCGAGCGCTGGACGTTTGCTGAAGCAGCAAGCACTATTCCCGCCGCAGCCGGTGATACGCTGTATATCGGTGGTACCGATAGTATCCTCGCGTACAAACTCTCTGGCGGGACAGGTGTCGCCGGAGCACGAATCGACCCACAGCGATGGCAGTATACCCACGATGGCGGGTACGCCTCGGGTGTGAGTATCGCCGATGGGGCCGTCTTCGCAGCCGTTGGCGACGAGCCACGTCTTCTCGCAGTAGAGTGACTACACTGGCACTGTTGAAACACAATTAATTCGGGACTATATGGGGAGAAATAACCGTTCAATAGGCAAAACCCACCAAACGGCTATTTCAGCGGGAAAGTTGTCGAGACAATAGGATATCAACAAAGCCTATAGAAGCTATACAGTCCAACCGTGACTCGACCAGTTCGCTAGGTGCTCGCGAGAATTTAAATGATTCAAACCAAGCGACCGAGACATTCTCCAGTTACGTCCGCTTCGACGATATCGCAGCGTTGCTATCGGGACAGACATTGGAACAGTTCTCCAGAAAGGTCCAACTGGAGACAGTCGATCCGCTCAAGACGTTACTAATTCCGCATTTTCGCGGTATTGTTCGAACAGGTCCGACGCCCACGCATAGAATTCTGGCTCTCGTGACTCGACGAGTGCTCGGAGTTGTCCGACGTCGTCGTAAGCAGCCATCAGGAGTTCATCGTCGCCGAGGGTGAGGCCGACGTTGAATCCCCCAGGCAAAGAATACAGTTCGAAGAGGTCTAGTCTGATTATCGCCTCGAACTCCAGGGCGTTGCGTTCGCGTGCCTCCCCGACCATCGGCGCCGGCATAATTAATTCCGTGTGGACCTTGCGGAGTGCCAGCTTGGCGTGTGCCTCGTGGAAGAGACGGCTTAAGACAGGCGAGAGCATCTGTATCCGATCGGTCTCTAACTGCTTGACGCTCGTGACGTACCTGTGAACGGGTGCCTGGGGGTCCTCTTCGGTCGCGACGGTGATCGTGGAATCGTTTAGCCACGCTGTCTCCGGCGCGTGTTCGATATCGGGAAGATAGCGAAAGAATAGCGCGAATTCGTCGATAAGATCGAGTGTCTCTATGTACGCACCGTGTTTTTCAGCGACAAGTTCGCCGGTTACTGTCAGGGAGTACGTCCCACCATCACTTTCGACCCACTCCCTCTCGACGAACTCCGCGAGGTTCCGTTGGATGCTCCGTCTGGAGGCTTCGTGTTCGGTCCCGAGTTCGCTTGGCGAGGTCGACCCCTGGGACAGACTCGCGAGTAACGCCAGACGCTCCGGCGAGTTCGCAAGGAACTGGGCGATGTCGTCGGAAGGCATAGGGATGGCTACTGGGACCCATGAGAAAAACCCCGGTTTTAATGCGTGACCCCGGGGCAGGTGCGATCACTCGTCCCTCCGAGATTCGAACGACAGAGCTGTCGCCGCAACTGCGAATAGTACTGTTGGTCCCAGGAAGAACCATCCGATACTGAAGACGCCGACGACGGACACGGCCGTCCCCGCGAGGACGACGCCCCATGTGAGATACCGCCGTCCGGTCCACACACCGTAGCCGCCGAGGACGATGAGTGCAAGCAGGACGAGTGACCATGAGAACAGCACCTGGGCGTTACCGCTCGTCACACCTTGGAGAAGATAGTCGATACCTGACTCGCACTCGCGGGTGACAGTCGGTGTCGACATCGTCTCAGTTCCGTTGCTAGAGGTGGTGCCGCTCACACTAACAGATCGCCAGCACCCAACTGGGCCAAATGCACCCAGCAGGTAGAGAACGTTGTATGCGCCAACGAGGGCAGCCAGGGTGCCCGCACCACGCGCGATCAACCGGAGGGATTGTCTGGAGGGGACCATACTGGATAGTCCACCTACCGGGACTTTACGATACGCGGTGGCACTTGTGACAGCACCTATCCCTCTCGCGGGGATTCGCCAGGAATCGCTCTCTACGTCGAAGTCGTGGATGGCCTGCTCACGATGCCGCTAGCTCCCCACAGATCACCCTTGAAGACGGGATTCATCGTTGCGTCTACTGTGAGATTAGCGGTATCGAGTAGACCTACACCTTCTGTCCCAACGCGGGGCGATCGCCTGTAGTGTCATAGAACAGTCGAAAACTCACATTAGGATTCTAAGATTCGCTAAGAACAGGTGAACCACTAGTCAGTTGAATGGGATGAATTCATTACGCATGGCGATAGTCCGATCACATACGCCGACATTATGGCCCTCCTCGAAATTCTGCTCGGAGCTGGACTTGTTGCCGGGGGAGGTGTAGCCGGACTCGTGTATCTGGACTGTGTACGGCAAGGAATGCCAGTAGCAAGTCGCCTTGTACGGGCATTCGCCTGTGCAGGGGCCAGTTTCGGTAGTTTCCTCGTCCCACACGAGTTTTCGCAAGAACTGCAGTACTTGTACTTTCAGGTGCTGAAACCCCGGCCAATCGCTGCTTCCCCCCGTGAGTGGCTTTCGGTTAGTCTCACGACTGGGTTCGTAATCGGAGTCGTATTCATGAGCCTGTATTTCGCTGGGAGTCGATTCCAGATCAGAAAGCAGGCCGAAACGCAGTAGATGTGAAATCGCTCAGTTCAGGGGATTCATTTTATCGGCGAAGGCAGTATATTTCACAGGAGTCCTGCTCAGGAGTAGGATACTGTAATCGCTCCTTGGGACTGTCCAGAACCGTTTAACAGGGATTGAAGGCAACTAGCCTTATGGTGTGTCTATGGACTTCACTGACAGGTCACCGAATGCTACGTTTCTTCTCTATACCGCCCTCACATACGGGTTTTCGTGGTCGATCTGGGGTCTTTGGGCGATCGTTCCAGACGCTTCCTCCTTTATTCAGACGGCGTTACTCGTCCTCGGGACACTAGGCCCTTTCCTCGCTGGTCTCGTTCTGATACAAGCCTCGGATCGATCCCTGAAAGCATGGCTAGCGGGGATTTTCCGAATTAGGGTCCCGGCACGATACTATGTCTTTGCGCTGGTATTGCCAGTTGTAGTAGTACTCTTCGCTGCGTCTTTTCAACTCGTATTATTCGATGGGGAGGTCGCTCTTGAAACCGTGCCGCGGGCGATCGAGTATCCACTCTATCTTGGTTTCGTTCTCCTCTTCGGAGGCGGCCTCGAGGAACCCGGTTGGCGAGGCTACTTGTTACCTCGTCTCCAACAACGCTATAGCGCACTTACGGCGGCACTTCTAATCGGAACGGTCTGGGCTATATGGCACCTTCCGCTATTCATGATACCAAATGCGGTTCAGAGTGGGCTATCACCGTTGCTGTATATCCCTCAAGTTCTCGCTCTCTCGATAATCCTAACCTGGATAACTAATGCAACGGACTCGAGCGTCTTGCCGGCTATACTTCTGCATTCCGGTGGGAACGCCATCTTGAACTATTATCCAATTGGAGGGGCTGCTGGTGTGTCATCCACTATCGGTTTGGGCCTACTCGTCGCTACTCTCGTGGTATTCGCAGGAGTATTAGTTGTCCTATATGGACCCAAAAACCTCTCTCCGAGTGATAAAAAGTCCACTTTTTAGCCTTCCCAATAGGTGATTCTGGGTATTGATATGAGAGACACAGTATTTGTCAAATATTTATCAATAGTTCGCAGTCAGTTATATGCGCCACCGACTGATAGACTATACTGCTATGTTTCAAGGTCCTGAGTCCCCGAAATGGTATATTTTCGCCACATGTGAGCCACATTTTATCCAGCTGAACAAGCGGATGCAGTCACAGTCAAATCCGGCTCCGAGTCCGTGACAATGGAACCTCCAGTACGCTCGACGTTTGAGGTCAAAGCCGAGTGCGAGTGCAACGGACGGGCCCGATGAATTGAGTATCGAGTTCGAACTCGAATGGGCGAGAACGACAATAAGAGAGACGGCTGGAGCGGCCAGTTAGAAATCGAGTGATAAATTCGCAGTCCGACGTACCGGTTATTCACCGAGAATCGTGTCTACTCGATAGGCCCCGGTTCGACCGTCGAACGGGTCGATCTTTCAGGCGTGAGGCGGTCGAATTGGGGGGTTTGAATACCGGCACAGTTGGATATTTTTGATGAATTCGTAGGCCCGTACTGAATACACGGCGCAAGTCGGTCACTACGAATCAACTGAGAGACCGACGGAATTGCTAGCCGGAGATGCGAATCAGATCCGCTCATCACTGAGCAAATTCGAGGTGTTCTTGCTGTGCGGCGTCTTCCTCTAACCCGAGAAGACAATTCATGCAGATACGACCCTTTACCGCTGATGATGCCGATGCCGTCTTCGAGGTGCATCGGCGTGCCTTCGACGGACAAACCGAAGAGTCACGCATTGTACAGCGAATACACGACGCTGAGAAGGCTGTGGTCTCGCTGGTCGCAGTCGAAAACGATCGAGTTGTGGGACACGTCCTGTGTTCTCCAACGGCAGTGGATGATCACGGAGGAAACGTTGAACTGGTTGGACTAGGACCAGTTGGCGTCCTGCCGGAAAACCAACACGAGGGGGTCGGTTCATCGTTGATTCAGCGAGGGATAGCGAAATGTCGTGAGGCCGGCACCGACGCGGTGGTCGTGTTGGGCGATCCCGAATACTATTCTCGCTTTGGCTTCGAACGGGCGAGCGAGTATGGGCTTGGTAACGAGTACGGCGCTGACGAAGAATTCATGGTCGCCCCGTTACGCGAAGGGTCAGTAGACAACGTGGACGGAATCGTCACGTTCCCGCCAGAATTTCCATCGGTAGAAACGTAGCGACTGTCTTATCCGGACGTACCGATCCGCACCGAACCCACCACCGGCCGAGGGTTTCGACAGAGTCATTCGGTCCCGCCCTGGCTGCGACGCGCGCTGTGCTCCTCAGTTCGCTCGCTCCGCTCGCCTACGACACGACCCCACACGCGGAGTCGCGGAAACGAGGCTTCTTACGGCGCGACGCGGTATCGAGGGTATGAGCGATTCCGACGTTCCCTCGCAGGTGCCCGTGGACTGTCCGGGCTGCGGCGAGGAGACGCCTCACGAGGTGCTGAAGCCCGGCGGCCACGCCACGGTGCAGTGTACGGCCTGCGGCCACACCCACAAGGTCGAGGTCCCCGAACCGACGACCGTCGATGTGGACGTCGTCGTCTCCCAGGACGGCGAGTCGTACACCGCGACGCTCGATGGGGAGCCCGATCAGCAGGTCGAGGTCGGCGACGAGTTCATCGTGGAGACCGAGGAGGCGATCCAGCAGGTGCGCGTCACCTCCATCGAGCTAACGGGTGACCGCCGCGTCGAGGAGTCCGACCTCGATCACGCCGCGACCGTCTGGACGCGCGTCGTCGACAACGTCGCCGTCAACATCACCGTCCACCCCAAGGACGGCCGCCGCGACGAGACCCGCAGCCTGAAGGTGTACGTCCCCGGCGACTACGAGTTCACGGTCGGCGAGACGGTCTCGTTCGGCGACGACGAGATCGAGATCGAGGGCGTGCAGGTGCGCGACGAGTCCGCCGACACCTACCGCCACGAGAAGTTCGACCACGAGGGCGACATGGTGTACGCGAAGGACGTGAAGCGCGTGTACGCCCGCGACACGAAGACGGCCGCCTGGTCGGCCTGGTAGAGTCGGGTCCACCTGGGAGCGTCGGCTGGTCGAACGGCGGGACGGCGGACGGGGACGGTACCGTAGTTTGACAATCCGCAAGCGCGACGCGTCACCCGATGGTCGTACCCACTGCCGATCCGGTCGTCGAGGTGCTCGTTTCCCTGCTCCTCGCGCTGGGTCTGGGGGGGCTCATCGGCCTCGAACGCGAGCAAAGCGAGTCCGGCGGGTCGTTCGCGGGGAGTCGGACGTTTCCGCTGTTCGCGCTGTACGGCGCGCTCGTTCAGGCCTTCTTCCCGAGCGCGCTCCCGCTCGCGGTCGGGGTGATCGTCGTCCCGCTCACCGTCGCGTACGTCGGGAAGGTCTGGTACGAGCGCGACATCGGCCTGACGACGCTCGTGGCCGCCCTCCTCACGGTCCTCCTCGGCGCGATGACGACCCACTCCGACCGCGGTGCGGTCGTCGCCATCGTCGTCGCCGGCGCGGTCACCGTGCTGCTGTCGGTGAAAGATCCCGTCCACGAGTTCGCCGACCGGATCGACGCACACGAGCGGCGGGCGTCCGCGAAGTTCGTCCTCGTCGTCCTCGTCGTCTTTCCGGCGTTGCCCGACCGCCCGGTCGACGCGCTCTACGGGCTCAACCCCCGGCTCGTCTGGCTGATGGTCGTCTTCGTCACCGGCCTCGGGTTCGTCGCGTACCTGCTGGGGCGCGTCCTCGGGACCGAACGCGGCATCGCCGTCACCGGGGTCGTCGGCGGGTTCGTCTCCTCGACCGCGACGACGGTGTCGATGGCGGAGAAGACGGTCCAGAACGCGACCCTGTATCACGTCTGCGGGTTCGCGGTCGTCACCGCCTCCATCGTGATGTTCCCGCGGGCGCTCATCGAGGTCACGGTCGTCAACCCCGCGTTGCTCCCGAGCGTCGCGCCGCCGCTCGGCGCGATGACCGCGGTGGGCGTGGTCGCCGCCGGGGTGCTCTACTGGCGGACCGCCGCCGAGGAGACGGTCGAACCGGAGGAGCTCAAGAACCCGTTTCGCCTCCGACCGGCGCTCCTGTTCGGAGCCGTGTTCGCGGTCGTGTTGCTCGTCTCCGAGTCCGCCAACGAGTGGTTCGGCTCCTCCGGCGTGTACGCGACGGCGTTCCTCTCCGGACTGGCGGACGTCGACGCGATGACGATCACCCTGAGTCGGCTCGCGGCGGACGGAACGGTCTCATCCGAGGTCGCCACGACGGGAATCGTCATCGCGGCCATCGCGAACACCCTCGTCAAGGTCGCGCTGGCGTGGCTCATCGGTACCCGCGAGCTGGGGAAGCTCGTGACCGTCGTGCTCGGCGTCGTCGTCGTAAGCGGAGTCGTCATCCTCGGGGTCTGATTCCAGCGTTCCGGAGCGATCGCGGTCGCGACCGTCGATTCCCATCGGTTCGGAATAGCGCGGTGGAGTTTGTACCTCGGGTCGAAACAGGCCGATATGTACTCGACGATCCTGATCCCGACCGACGGAAGCGAGGGGGCCGACGGCGCTATCGACCACGCTATCGACATCGCCACCACGTACGACGCGGCGCTCCACACGCTCTACGTGGTCGATACCGACATCGGCGTCGACGCGTCGATCACCGGGATGTTCGACGCCCTCGAGGACGTCGGGCAGAACGCCATCGACGAGGTTGTCAGCCGGGCGGAGACCGCCGGCGTCGATCAGATCGAAGGCGCGATCGGCCAAGGGAAACCCCACCGCGTGATCCTCGAATACATCGACGAGCACGACGTCGACCTCGTCGTGATGGGCACCCACGGCCGCACGGGGCTGGACCGATACCTGATCGGGAGCGTCACCGAGCGGGTCGTCAGGCTCTCCGACACGCCGGTGTTGACGGTTCCGATGCGTCCCGACGACGCCGAGGAACCGTCGTGATCGGCCGAGTCAGGCGGCCCGAAGCGCGTCATCGTCGAGGTCGCCGACGAGGGGGACGCCGACCACGTCGTCCTCGGTGCACACGGGCGGACGGAGGAGGAACGGCCGGTGGACGGGAGCACCGCGGAGATCGTCGCCCGGCGGGCAAGCGTTCCCGTGCCGCTCGTCCGGTGACCGGACCGCCGCCCGGTACCCCCGGGGGCCGCAAGTACCGGTCGGTGCTTACTGACAAATGAGAATGGCTGGCGGGGTATTTAGATCGCGTCGGCAATACACCGACCGAGGCGGCGCAGTACGGCGGTCGACGGCACCCCACCCATGACATACACACTGGAGATCAGCGACGAACTCAGGGACCGACTGGACGAACACCTCGAGGAGGACGAATCGTACGAGGAGTTCATCGCGGAGTTGGTCGCCATGTACGAGACCGAGGGGACGTTCCTCCAGGAGGGGTACTCGGAGTGATCCGGCGCGGCACGTGAGGATGCCGAGAGACGAACGCGTGAGGACGAACGGGTGACGCCGATCCCGCGTCGCACGAGAGACGGGTCCGGCTGGCCGGCACCAGTGAAAGCTCAGTCAGCCTCCTCGAGCAGCCAGCCGAAGCGCTTCTCCCAGAACTCCTCGTCGGGGTGTTTCTTGCTCCGGCCGTGAGTCTTCTTGTCGCGGATCTGCCGCTCCAGCACGTTTCCGGCCTCCTTGACCGCGTGGCTGGCGCCGTACCCCTCGCCGGAGGCGATGTAGAGTCCCCGGTCGGTGTGGAGGCGGATGCGGGCGAGCAACAGCGGCGTGCCGCGGAGCTTCTCGCTGTGTTCGTGGAGGTGGACCTTCGCGTCGAGGACGTTCATGCCGTGATCGCGGTCGTCGAAGGTGTCGACCATCGCCACGATGTCGTCGTAGTCCATGTCGTCGATCAGGTCGGTGCCGTAGACCTGGACGCCCCGGTTGCCGCCCGCCTCCCACGTGAGCGAGTCGAGGACGTCGGTCTTCGTGACGATCCCGTGGGGCGACCCGTCCGTGGTGACGACGAGCGAGGACCCGTCGATGTCGAACATCGCCTCGACGGCCGCCTCCAGCGTCGCCTCCGGGTGGATCGTGTGGACGGGATCGGCCATCACGTCCCGGACCGGAAGGTCCAGGAACCGTGAGAGTTCGCCCTCCCGGGCCCCGAATCCCCCCCGACGCGAGCGGCCGGCGCTGGCGGAGATCTCCCCGCCGAAGGAGTCGGTTCCGCTCGCGTCGCCGCCCTGGCTCTGCTGCTCGGGCCGGACGGTCAGGTCGATCACGTCGTAGAGGCTGAGGATGCCGACCGCCGTGTCGTCGTCGACGACCGGGAGGTGGGTGATGCGGTGTGCTCGGAAGAGGTGCAGCGCGTTGCCGAGCGTCGAGGTGGGGTCGACCGTGACGAGGTCGGTGCTCGCGGCCTCCGCCACGGTCGCCGCGTCGAGGAACGACCGAACCGCCTCGAGGATCCCGTCGACGGTGACCACGCCGATCTGGTTTCGCCCCTCGAACACGGGGAGGACCTGCGAGTCGCTGTCGATCATGAGCTGGGCGACCTTGCGGATGTCCTCCTCGGGGGCGAGTCGGGGGACATGCCACACCAGCGACCCGACCTTCTCGTTCGGTTGATGGTGGGACGTGGCGAGCTGGCGACGGGTGACGATCCCCTCGAACTCGTCGTCGGAGACCACGACCCCCTTGACGGTGTGGTCCTCGAACGCGCTGACGAGCTTCGAGACGGTGGTGTCCGGGGAGTACTCCGTGTAGTCCGTTGAAACGATCTCGGTGATATCCATGAGTGAGGTGGGCGTCTGCTCCGGTTGGCGCGCGTCGCGTTCGCCGGAACCAGACCGCTAGCAGGTGATACTCTACCGCTTACTCGCAAGTACCCGCTGGCGTTTCTCACGCTCCGGAAACAGATCCGCCCGAACTCGCGGCCGGCGCCGTCCCCGAGGGCCACCACTCCCCATCGGGGGACGCCATCGCCTCCTCGTCGGCGACCGGGTCGAACCGATCGGAGAACCCGCATGGCCTCGGCAATCAACTAACCGACAGAAACGCGCTTCAGCGAGCGCTTTTGGGGTCGCCTGGGGAACCTCCGGACCATGCGATCCACGCTCAGGCGCCGAGATCGCCGATCGAGCAGTCGAGTCCGGCCCCGCCGCGGAGGCCGACGATGAGCGAGTGGCGCGTCGCGGATCCGAGCGCCCGGCTCACCGATCCCGATGCAGTCGAGGTGCCCCGAGAGACGACGTTCGCCGACGCGGCGGGTCACGCGAACTTCGTCGTCCACGAGCCGACCGCGCTCCCCGACGACTGCGCGGTCGAGACGGTGACGTACCGGCCCGAACAGCCCCCGGGCAGACCGGAGGGCGTCGACGCGGCCGACATCGGGCAAACCCCGTGGAGCGACGGCAACCCGTCCAGCGTCCGGGCGGTCGTCCGCGGCGACGGGCGGGCGCTGCGGGTCAAGCAGTTCCTGTACGACTGGGCGCCGCCGGCGGCCGGCGTCGCGCCGCTGTGGCGGACCCCCGACCTGACGCCCGTCGACTGCGACGACGTCGTCGGCTGGCTCGGGACGGACTACGAGGACAGGCGTGGCGCGTGTCTCCAGCGTGAGCGCGCCCAGATCGAGGTTTCGGTCACCGACGGCGCGTTCGACGACGACGAACTCGCGGCGGTGCTGCGCGGGGTCGCCCCGGCCGACGCGGCCGCGAGCCGCGGCGTCCGTGCGGCGCCGTTTCACGCGCTGAACTACTGGGTCAGGTACGGCTGTCGGCCGCCCGCCGTTCCCCACGGGCTGTGGGACTACTCGGGACCTCGCCCGTACGACGGGAGCCGACCCGTTTCCATGGCCGCGCTCGCGCGCGACCCGCCCGTCCGACCGCTGGTGCCCGCGAGCGACGACGCGTTCCTCCTCGACTCGGCGCTGGCGTTCCCCGACGCGGACGCGGTCGAGGTCGTCCTCCGAAGCCGGGCGAACGGAAGCGACCATCTCTGGATCACCGCCGCAGCCGAGGGAAGTCCGCTCGCGCCCGCCATCCCCCCGGAACCGGCCGATCAGTCCTGCGAGCGTCGCGAGCGGATCGACCGCCGCGGCACGGACGTACACTACGCCGCCCTCGACGAGGAGTACGGCGCGTGGGAGGCGCTGTGGCGCGAGGAGGGAACCCGGTACGCCGCGTGGGCCGGTCCCTCGCTCGCGCTCGACGGCGCCGCGTTCCGCGACGTGATCGACGGGCTGGTCGTGCCCTGAGTCCTGATGGTCCCGTGAGAGGGATGCCCTTTTATCCGCTCCGGCGAAGCGTCGTGGACGAGCCATGCCGAGTGACGAGCGGAGGGGGCCGGATGTCCACGAGTTGTTCCTGCTGTGGGCGGCCCGACGAACCGGGATACTCGAGGCGTTGCTGTCGACGGCGGGGACGCCGGCGGAGGTCGCCGCGGCGACGGACGTCGCCGAGCCGTCCGCCGAGCGCGTCGTCCGGGCGCTCGCGCGGATCGGGTTCCTCGAGCGCGTCGGCGACGAGTACGAGCCGACGAACCGGGCGCTCGGGCTGCTCGCCAAGCGCGACGTGCGCTCGATCGGGTCGATCCCGCACGAGCTCGACCGCCTCGACGACCTGGTCGATCTGCCCGAGACGCTGGAGACCGGCGTGGCGCCCGAGCGGCGCGGCGACCGGGGGGCGAACGCGCTGGGGGCCCACTACGCCACCGACGAGACGACCGTTCGCGCGTGCGTCACCGTGGCGACACGGGTCGCTCCCGACGCCGGGTCCGTCGTCGACCTGAGCGGCGGATCCGGCGTGTACGCCCGCGAGTTCGCCGCCCGCGGCCACGACGCGACGCTGGTCACGTCGCCGGCGACGGCGGAGCGGCTCGGCCGGGTCCACGGCGACCGTGTCCGGCTCCACGCGGACGCCCCCGCGACGCTCGACTCCGGCTTCGACGTGGCGTTTCTCGGCGACGCCCTCTCCGCGATGGACCCCGCGGAGGCGCGCGTGGCCTGCTCGGTCGCCGCCGACCTCCTCGGCGGCGACGGCGCCGTCGTCGCGACGGACGTGTTCGCCGACGGCGACGGGGACGCCCTGGCGGCGGTCACGGCGGAGGTCCGCGGGCTCGCCGCCGGCCACGGCGGCGCCCACGCGCCCGAAGCCGTCCGCGACTGGTTGATCGACGCCGGGCTCGCCGACGTGCGGGTGGCGGCGATCCCCGGAACGGATCGCAGCGCCGCGGTCGGTATCGCTGACTGACGGGGGGACAGTCTCCGGAAACTGTCTCCGCCCCGGCGGTCGGTCACTCCGACCCGGAACGGGGATCGATAGCGACGGTCACCACGTCCTCGACGAGCGTGCTGAGCACCCCGAGCAGCGTCGTGATCAGCGTGGCCGCGAGTATGACGGCGATGTCGCGGTCGCGGATCGCCGTCAGCGTTACCTCGCCGAACCCGGGGATGCCCAGCGCCGTCTCGACGAGGTAGACGCCCAGCAGGAGGACCGCGAGCACGCGGATCGAGAACAGCGCGACGAGCGGCGGGGCCGCGTTCCGGAGCACGTGCGCGGCGATCCGTCGCGGCGGGGCGCCGTTGGCCCGAAGCCGTTTCACGAACGACGCCCCCGCCACGGCAGCCGCCTCGACCGCCGAATACCGCAGGAGCGTCGCGCCCAGCGTCGTCGCGACGACCGCGACGGCGACGGCGAGGACGGTCGGATTCGACCCGGCGAACGGCCCCACCTCGGGGTTCCACTGTGCGACGACGTCCGCCTCCCCGACCGCGAGCAGCGCGAGCGCCTCCGCGAGGAGGAACGCCGGGAACGCGGCGCCGAGGTGACCGAACGCGTCCGCGGCGCGGCCGACGAGCCCGCGCCACAGCGAGGCCGCCAGCCCGCCGAGAACGCCCAGAAGCACCGCGAGGACGACCCCCGGAGCGAGGTACACGAGGGTGAGCCGCAGTGCCGGCGCGAGGATCGCGTTCACC
Organism: Halobaculum rarum; assembly: GCF_040025155.1. Classification (NCBI taxonomy): domain Archaea; kingdom Methanobacteriati; phylum Methanobacteriota; class Halobacteria; order Halobacteriales; family Haloferacaceae; genus Halobaculum; species Halobaculum rarum. The sequence continues at coordinate 825,463 of NZ_CP157275.1, forward strand.
GACCGGCCCCGCACGTACGACCGGCCGAACTGGAGCGTCCCCAGTTCCCACATCCAGTGGGCGTACCGACTGAGCAGCGGCTCGTCGTAGTGCATCCGCTCGCGGTACTGCTCGGCGACCCGGCGCGCCTCGTCCGGCGGAAGCCCGTACTGGAGCATGCTGAGGTTGTGGTCCGGCGCGGCGACGAACGCGAGGAACGCCCCGGAGAGCACGACCCAGACGACGAACACCGCCCAGCCGACCCGGCGGGCGAGGAACGCGCGACGGCTCACGGCCGACCACCTCCGTCGCGGCCGACGGCCGGCGAACGCCCGCTCCGTCGCCCGCGGGGGTCGTGATGTAAACGACGGGCCGGCCACGACCGGGAACGCGCCGGGGGGGCGAGCGAGAGATGCGAACGCGAACGGGGGTGGGCTCGAGATGCCTCGTTGGAGGGCGGCTGCACACCGGGCGCATGTCGGTGACAACGACATAACTGTTCCGTGGCTAATCCGGCGGTTTTACCCTCCGCTACGTATTTGTCGCCGCACTCTGTCGCCCCGACGTGTCGATGGTCTCCGTTCGACGACGTCCCGCAATGGCCTCCCGCAGGTGCGACGTGCGACCCGACTCGGAGGAACCGCCGTGAGCCGTGCGCACGACTCCCCCGACGACCGATTCGCCGTCGATCCCGGCGACCGCGGTATCGTGGAGCGACTCCGGGTCACCCCGCGGACCCTCGCGCTGTTCGTCGCCTGGGCCGTGCTCGCGGCCGCCGCCCTGTGGGAGACGTTCGTCGCGACGACGGGAGTCGTCCCGTTCTGGGGCGTCTCGACCGGAGTCATCGAGTACCTCTACTACGCGTCGCTGGCGGTCGTGGGGTGGGCGCTGGCGCCGCTGGCCCGCCGCCCCGACCTGCGCCGGCGCTACTGGCGGCGACTCCGCCGGAAGCCCGCGGCGCTCGCGTCGGCCGCGTATCTTCTAGTGTTGTGGTACACGGCGACGTTCGGCGGGCGGACCCTGTCGCTGCTCGGGATCGAGTCGGCCGAGGACCTCCGCTACGGGGTGCCGGCGGCGCAGCCGCCCGCCTGGACGAGCATCGAGATGTCGCCGACGATCCCGTACTGCCAGGCGTCGCTCGACGGGGGCACCTGTCCGGGCACGTGGCACTTCCCGCTCGGGACGACCGTCGACGGCCACGGGATGATCCACCTGGTCGTCGAGGGCGCCCGCGTCGCCGTGCAGGTGTCGCTGGTCACGGCCGCGCTCGTCGTCCCGACGGCGGTCCTCGTCGGCACGGTCGCGGCCTACTACGGCGGTCGGATCGACGCCCTCCTGATGCGGTACGTCGACCTCCAGCGAGTCGTCCCCGCGGTGTTCCTCGTCCTGCTGGTGCAGGAGACGTTCAGCCGGAGTCTGGTGACGATCGTCGTCGTGTTCGGCCTGTTCGACTGGGACGGCACCGCCCGGCTCGTCCGGAGCGCGGCCGCCTCGCGGGTGGACACTGGGTACGTTCGCGCCGCCCGCGACGCCGGCATGAGCGACGCGCAGATCGTTCGCCGGCACGTCGTGCCGAACGTCTCCGACACCGTCGTCGCCGCCGTCGCGAACCGAATGCCGACGCTCGTGCTCGTCGAGGCGGGGATCGCGTATCTCGGGTTCACCAACCCGCTCGCGCGGTCGTGGGGATCGACCATCGCGATCGGCTTCTCGCGGTTCCCGGAGCTGTGGTGGACGGTCGCATTCGCCGCGATCCCGCTCGTGTGTACCGTCGCCGCGATGTCCGTGCTCGGCGACGCGCTCCGCGACGTACTCGACCCGCGGACGGAGGTGCGACGGTGAGCCGCGGCGGGCCGCCGGCGTCCGAGCGCGGCGACGGCCGACCGGCGCCCGACCGCGACGGCGACGCAACTCCGCTGTTGTCGGTGCGGGACCTCCGGACGCGGTTCCCGACCGTCGAGGGGACCGTCCGCGCGGTCGACGGCGTCTCCTTCGACGTGTACCCGGGCGAGACGGTGTGTCTCGTCGGGGAATCGGGGTCGGGCAAGACCGTCGCCTGCGAGTCGATCGCGCGGCTGGTCGACCCGCCCGGCGAGGTCGTCGACGGCGAGGTCCGCTTCGACGACCGTGACCTGCTCGCGTGTTCCGAGCGCGACCTCCGCGCGGTCCGCGGCGACCGCATCGCGTACGTGTTCCAGGACCCGCAGCGGTCGCTTGACCCCGTCTACACCGTCGGGGAACAGGTCGCCGAGGCGGTCGGATATCACCACGACGTCGACGGCACCGCGGCGCGCGAGCGCGCCGTCGACCTGCTCGACCGGGTCGGGCTGGCGAACCCCGCGGCGCGCGCCGACGAGTACCCCCACCAGCTCTCGGGCGGGATGAAACAGCGCGTCGCCATCGCGACGGCGCTGGCGGGCGATCCCGACCTCCTGATCGCCGACGAGCCCACGACCGCCCTCGACGTGACGATCCAGGCGCAGATCCTCGATCTGTTCGCCGACCTCGGCGCCGAGGAGGGGCTCGCGACGCTGTTCGTCACCCACGACCTCGGCGTCGTCGCCGGCATCGCCGACCGCGTCGTCGTCATGTACGCCGGCCGAGTGATGGAGCGCGGACCCGTGACGCGAGTGTTCGAGCGCCCGGCTCACCCCTACACCCGCGGGCTGCTCGACTCGCTGCCCGGCCGTGGCGGCGAGCGGATCGGGGGCGAGCCGCCGGATCCGCTCGACCCCTCCAACGGATGCCCGTTTCACCCTCGGTGCTCCCACGCCGTCGGGGAGTGCCGGAGCGGCGACGGACCCCCGTTACACGGCGTCGACGGCGGCGGCGAGGCCGCCTGCGTGTTCCACGACGGCGTGCGGGACCCGACCGTCGTGGAAGCGGATCCCGAACCGGACCCGACGACCGATGACGGTGGGGGACCGCAATGAGCCGGCCGGATCCCTCCGCGGACTCGGAACCGACCGCCGCGGATCCGGAACCCAGCGCCGCAGACTCGGTACCCATCGCCGACAGCGTCGACGACGCCGACCGGGAACCACTGGTGGTCGTCGACGGACTGGAGAAGCACTACCCGGTCCGGTCGGGACTGTTGCGGCGGCGGACCGGGGCGGTGCGCGCGGTCGACGGCGTCTCCTTCGAGATCGGACGCGGAGAGGCGCTCGGACTCATCGGCGAGTCGGGAAGCGGCAAGTCCACCGTCGCCGAGACGCTGCTCCACCTGGAGGAGCCCACGGGCGGGACCGTCCGGTTCGACGGCGCGCCCGTCGGCGACGGGGCCGGCGGGGTCGACGACCTCCGCCGACGAACCGCGATGGTGTTTCAGGACCCGTCGTCGAGCCTCGATCCCCGGATGACGGTCGGCGAGTCGGCCGCCGAGCCGCTTCGGGTCCGCGGGGTCGCCCGCCGGCGGCGACGCGAGCGCGTGACGACGCTGTTCGAGCGCGTCGGCCTGACCGCCGACCACCGCGACCGATACCCCCACGAGCTCTCGGGCGGACAGAAGCGCCGCGTCGGCATCGCTCGCGCGCTCGCGCTCGACCCGGCGTTCGTCGTCCTCGACGAGCCCACCGCCGCGCTCGACGTGTCCGTGCAGGCGGAGATACTCGATCTGCTGGCGGACCTCAGGGACGAGTTCGACCTCTCGATGCTGTTCATCAGCCACGACGTGAGCGTCGTCCGCCGGGCGTGCGACCGCGTCGCGGTAATGTACGCCGGGGAGGTGGTCGAGACCGGACCGACGGGGGCGGTGTTGAACGACCCCGCCCACCCGTACTCGCGCGCGCTCGCCGCGGCCGTCCCGACCCCGGACCCCCGCGCCGACCGCCCCCGCCACTCTCTCTCGGGAGCCGTGCCCGATCCCGCCGACCCGCCCGAGGGCTGCCGGTTCCACACGAGATGTCCGGAGGTGATCCCACCGGATGACGGCGACCTCACGAGCGCCGAGTACGGCGCGGTGATCGACCTCCGCGTCGACCTTGCCGGCGGGGAGGTCGACCTCGATCGGCTCCGCGCACGTGCCGACGGCGACGACGTGGACTCGCTCGCGCGGGCGCTCCGGGCGGAGTACGACCTCCCCGATCTCGACGGCGACGCCGGGCGTGCGCTCTCGGCCGCCGTCGACGACGCCGTCGCCGGCGACGACGCGGCCGCAGTCCGCCGGATCCGCGAGTCGTTCGGATCGCCGTGCGTCCGCGAGAACCCCGAGCGCGGGGAAGGCGACCACGACTCCGCGTGTCACCTGCCGACCAAGTGAGCCACGAGTCACTCCGGCGTGGTTGGCTGGCCGACCGCCGCAGCTCGGCAGTCTCACGGTTTCCCGGCGGTTCCAGGGGTCTCCCGGCACTGCTTTGTCCGTGCAGACACACGTCAGATCGATGCCCCGTTCCCTCCACACGGCCCTCCGCGCGACAGCGACCGCCCGCGCCACGCTCGGCGTCACCGGCGCGTTGCTAACTGTCCTCGCGCTCGCTCAACTCACCCCGCTCCCCGCGGAGGCGACGGTCGTCGCGTGGCCGGCGCTCGCGGCGGCGTTCCTGGTCGACACGGCGTTGTACAACGAGGCGGGGATCGTCGTCGGCGACGCGGGATTCTGGGCGCTGGCGGTCGTCGGGTGCTACGTCGAGGCGGTCGTGGCCGTGTCCATTGTGCGGTGGATACGGCGCCGCGTCGGAGCGTCCCGGCACGCCGAGCCGTCGTCCTGATCCGGATCCGTCCGGTTCAGCGGGCCTGCGCCGAGGACTCGGAGGCGATCCCGACCGCCGTGTCGTCCGTCGGCTCCTCGGCGTCGGCGAGCGAGTAGAAGCGTTGGCGGGCGTCCATGATGTTCAACTCCTCGCGCAACACGTCGGCGTCGCGGAGTTCCTCCAGCGCGTACCGCACCGTGCGCTGGGGGAGCAGCGTCTCCTCGGCGAGCGCCGCCTGCGTCAGGCGTTCGTGGTTCTCCAGTACGACGAACACGAGCTTCGCGCTCGGGGGGAGATCGGCGACTGCCTCGCGGCGATCTGCATTCATCGTCTCGATTCACAGGCGGCACCGCAAAGACGCTCGCCGTAGAGTGCGCGAGTCGCGCACAACCGTTCCGGGTCGGTCCCGCACGCGGTCGTCCGGCTCCGAGCGTGCGGTTCATATTCCGCGGGCGCCTTCGCCCGGTAATGGACGGACCCGACCCGGCGCGGTTACGCGAGGACATGCTCGACTCGGCCGAGCATAGCCTCGGGGAGTCAATCGCGCCGGCGGTTCGCGAGGCGATGGCGACGGTTCCCCGCGAGGAGTTCGTCGCGGAGGCGCCGTACGCGAACCGCGCGGGCGAACAGGGGGGAACGCGCGTACTCTCGCCGGCGACAGTCGCGCGGCTACTGTCGACACTCGACCCGGCCGCGGGAGAGGAGGCGCTCGTCGTCGGCGCCGGCATCGGCTACACCGCGGCGGTGCTCGCGGAGGTCGTGGGAGCACGACACGTGCACGCCGTCGACATCTCGCGGCGGCTGGTGTACGACGCGCGCCAGAACCTCTCGGCGGCCGGCTACGACGCCGTGCTTGTCGACTGCGCCGACGGCGCGCGCGGGCTGCCGGCGTACGCGCCCTTCGACCGGATCGTCGTGGAGGCGGCCGCCGTCGAGCCGCCGCGCGACCTCGTCGACCAACTCGGGTCCGACGGCCGCCTGGTGCTCCCGCGCGGCCGCGGCGCCGACCAGTCGGTCGTCGCCTACGAGCCCGACGACTCGGGGAAGCTCCGCGAAGCCGAGACGGCCGGACCGGTGTCGCTGTCGCCGCTGCTCGTCGAGGGCGAGCAGGCCGGCGCCGGCGTCCGGAACCGCACCCGCCGCGAGGACGCCGAGTTCTCCGAACAGGGCTACTTCGCGAAGACCGGCTGGGAACACGAGTGGATCGACTGGGACGACCGGCTCACCGGAACCGACCGTTGAGTCGGAGGGCCGCTGATCACTCCGAATTACGGTCGCCGTCGACGATCGGGAACCGAGCGGTGACGACCGCGCCGCCGTCGACACCTTCCTTGTAGCTCACCGTTCCGCCGACCGCGTCGACAGTCCAGCGGACGAGCCACAGTCCCACTCCCTGTCCGTGCTCGGTCGCGGTCTCGGCGCCCGACTCCAGGGGAACGCGGCTGTCGGGCGTGATCCCCTGGCCGTCGTCAGCGATCCGAAGCACCGCGTCGTCGCCCTCGACTGCCAGCGAAACACGGACCGTCGGATCCGCCACGTGTTCGAGACTGTTCGAGAGCAGTTCCTCGACCACCAGCGACAGCGGGGCGGCACCGGCGACGGTAACCGGCCCATCCGGCGTCGACACGAGGATGTCGGCCCCGTCGGCGTCGGCCGCGAGCGTGCTCGCGACGTCGACCACGACCGCCGCAGCGTCGACCGGGTCCGCGTCACCGTCGACGGCGATGTTCTCGCGGAACCGACGGGCGCTGTCGGACAGATCGAGGATGTCTGTGGCCGCAGCGCGGATCCGGTCGATATCCGCCCGCACCGAATCGATGTCGACGGCATTCGACAGCACGTCGGAGTCGCCCCAGTCATCCGCCGTCGCGGCCTCCGACTTCGTCTCAGCCGCAGCGAACGCGTCGTCGACCCGGTCGGCGTAGCCGAGCACGACGTTCAGGCGGTTTCGGATGTTGTGTCTGAGGACGCGGTCGAGGACCGTGAGCCGCTGCTCGCGGGACATCCACTCGGTCACGTCGCGCTGGAACCCGAGGTAGTGCGTCACCTCCCCGCCGGGACCACGGATGGGCGAGATATCGAGCGAGTTGTGCCACTTCCGGCCGTCGCTGCGCTTGTTCAGCAACACGACCGACGCCTGCTTGCCGGCGTCGATGGCGCGTCGGAGCCGCGCGACCGGCTCCGAGTCGGTCGCGCCTGTCTGGAGTATTCGGGGGTTGCGTCCGAGGAGGCCGTCGTCGTCGAGCCCGGTGAGGCGCTTGAACTCGTTGTTGGCGTAGATGAGCCCCTCGGCGTCGGTAGAGTGGTCCGCGATGGTGATGCCGACGGTCGCCTCGTCCATCGCGCGCCGGTACAGTGCCAATCGCTCCTCGCGCTCGCGCCGCTGGCGGAGGTCGTGGGCGACCACCTGCACGTCGCCGGTGCCGGCATCGATCGCGGTCAGTTCGATCGGAACCGGAGCCGCTGGTTCCCGAGAGGAGTCGGCCGACGGTACCGTGTCGGACCCGGCCCCGCCGTTCTCGCCACTCGACCCGACAGCGGGTTCGGACGCCGCAGAATCCGGTTCGGACACGGACACCGACCCGTCGCCCCCGTCCGTGTTTCGGGTGCCGCCGTCCGCGTTACGGACCACCGTGCGACACAGCACGGTCTCGACCGGGTCGCTTCGTCCGTTCCGCATGGCTGTCTTCAGTGCGCGCGCGACGCTGTCGCGGTCGACCGAGGGAACGAGATCGACGAAGGCGCGGCCCCGGACCGCGTCGGAGTCGATACCCAGCATCGAGGTAGCCGCGGGGTTTGCATACGTTACCTGCCCGTCGGTGCAGACGAAGACGGCGTCCGGGAGCCGGCGGACGAGCCGCTGGTGACGATCGCGGCTCTCCTCGAGCCTGGTCGAGAACCGCCTCGCGCGAGCGAGCGTTCGGAGTCGGCGTACCAGGTTCGCGCGTCGAACCGGCGCATCGATCACCTCATCGATGTGCTCGCCCGCGTCGCCGAGGCGGGCGAGAACCGACTCGACGTCGCCGTAGCGCTCGGGGACGAACAGCAGCGTCGGGGTGTACGTCCCGGTCGACTCGCGGTGGGTGGCGAGCGCGTCGGCGACCCCCCGAAACCCGTCCACGTCGAACAGGCAGACGTCGAAGGCGGCATCGAACGGGGCCGGGGCGTCGGGGTTGACGATTCGCGGCTCGAACTCGTCGTGTTCGGCGAGCCACTCGCGGAGCAGACCGCGGTCGGTGTCGTCGTCGACGAGGAGCAGCACCGTCGTCACAGAGGGATCAGCCGGCGGGGCCAAGTCGGCGACCGGATCGTCAGTCATCGACCAACTCTGGGGATCCCGAGAGGATCCCGCGGAGTCGAGTCATCGGGTCGCCGAGGACGATGCCGTCGTCGGTGATCTGGAACTCCCGGAGCGTGCGCTCGAAGTCGGAGGTCCGCTTCTTCAGTACGCCGATCGCCTTCCGGAGTTCGCCGGTGAGCTCCATGTACCGGAAGAACACGATGGTGTCCGCGAGGTAGCTGATCCGGTCGCTCGTCACCTCGAAGTCGCCGGTGACCGACCCCACGTCGTCGACGAGGATCACCGCGACGCCCATGTTCCGGAGGTACCGACACAGCGCGTGCAGTTCGCGGACGAGGTCATCGTCCTCGCCGCGAAGCGAGAGCCGGTAGCCCGAGACGCCGTCGATCAGGACCGTCCGCGCGCCGTCCTCCTCGACGGCCTCGCGGACGTCCGCGGCGAACTCGTCAGGGGAGACGCCGAGCGGTTCGACATCACGGACGTCGAGCACGTCGCGCTCGCGCAGTTCGTTCACGGGGAGCCCGATCGCCTCCGAGCGGTGCGTGAACGTCGCCGCGCTCTCCTCGAACAGATACGCGACCGAATGCTCCCCGCGGGTGGCCGCCTCGACGAGGAAGTGTGCCGCGGTCGTCGTCTTCCCGACGCCGCTGGGACCCGAGAGAACCGAGACGGTGCCGCGATCGATCCCGCCGTGGAGGAGGTCGTCGAGCGCGTCGACGCCGGAAGAGACGGATTCGGGGGTGAAGCCGGTGGTGTGGTCGCCGGGGACGAGCTGGGGATACACGCGCACGCCTCCCTCCCGAACTCGGGCGGTGTGGGTGCCGGCGGCGAACGACGATCCGCGGAACTTCGTCACCTCCAGCGTCCGGCCCTTCTCGGCGTGCGAGAGGGTGAGCGTGCCGTCACAGATGAACTCCAAGTCCTCGTCGGAGACCGCCCCTGTCGGCTGCGTCGAGAAGAGGACGGTCACTCCGCGGTCGGTGAGATAGCGGATGAACGACGACACCTGGCGCCGGAACTGGTAGTCGTCGCGCACGTAGTGGCGAAGCTGCGTCATCGGGTCGACGAACACCCGGTCGGGGTCGTGGGTCTCGACCGCCTCGCGGATCCGCGCGGTGACGGCGTCGCCCTCGACCTCGTCGGCGCCGAACACGTCGTAGCCCGCGTCGGCCGCGAACGCGTCGCCGTCGGGACTCAGATCGAGAAACGACAGATCGTCGGTGTCGATGCCGAGCGTCGCCGCGTTCTGCCGGACGTTCTCGGTCGGCTCCTCGAACCCGACGAACAGGGAGGACCCCTCGCCGGTCGTGAGGAACTGCAGCCCGAACACCGTCTTCCCGGTGCCGGCGCCGCCCCTGAGCATGTACGCACGCTCGGGGACGAATCCGCCGTCGAGGACCGTGGAGAGGCCCGGGACGCCGGGATCGAGCCGCGGAGGGCGGGTCATGCAACCTACACGGGGAGTTGCGTACTTAATCATGGGGTTATCAGTCAGAACACGGATATAACGGCCGAAGCGGCGTTGCTACGCCGAACAGTCGACGGCCTCGCCCGCGGAGTCGAACACGGCGTCGACGACCCGCTGAACGGCCGTCGCCTCCGCAAACGAGACGAGGTCCCCGTCCCCGCCCTCCAGTTCGGTCACGAACTCGTCGACGAGCAGCAGCGTCGTCGACTCCCGCTGCGCGCACAGTTCCTCCTCGGCGTCGGTGCCGGGATTCGCGGTGAGTCGGAACCACTCCGTGAGCGTCAGCTCGCCCCCCGTTCCGGTTACGGTGATCGCGTTCTCTTCGGGCTGCTCGTGGTCGGTGAGCAGGTCGATAGTGCCGTGAACCGGGGTGTCGCCTCCGAGGTCGACCGCGCCCGCGTCGGAACCCTCATCGCCGCCGTCGGCGCCACCGGCTTCGAACCACCCGACCACCGACTCCTCGCAGGCGTCGGGTCCGGCGTACTGCACCTCGGCGCTCAGACGGTCGATGCCGCCGAACAGCTCCCGCACGCCGAACAGGAAGTGCGTGCCGACCTCGCGGATCGGGCCGCCCTGCTCGCGCGACCGGAGCCAGTCCACGTCCTGCCACTCCCGGGGCCATTGCGGAAACCGGAAGTCCAGCGAGACGCGGCGCGGGTCGCCGATGTCCCCGGCGGCGACGCGCTCGCGGAGCTCCACAAATCCCGGCGTGTACCGGAACGGGAGGTTCACCGCGGTGACGAGGTCGCCCTCGGCCTCCATCGCGGCGAGTTCCGCGCCCGCGTCGGCGTCCTCGGCGATCGGCTTCTCGCAGATGACGTTGACGCCCGCCTCCAGCCCCGCGGCGGCGATCTCCCGGTGGTGCATCGGCGGCACGCCGACGTAGAGGACGTCCAGATCCGCCTCGGCGAGCATCGTCCCGTGGTCGGTGTAGGCGGCCGCGTCGCGCTCGGCGGCGAACGACTCGGCGCGCTCGGCGTCCACGTCGCAGGCGGCCGCGACGGTCGTGTCCGGGTGCTGTGCGAACGACTCCGCGAGTCTGGTGCCGATGACGCCGCAGCCGACGATCCCCACGTCGTACATGGATCGTGATTCGGGTGCGGCGGTTTGTGCGTTCGGATCCCGATGTCGTCGCGACGGAACCACGCGAAACGGTTTTCACGCGATCCGGTGACATGTCGACATGGCATACAGCTACGAGCCGCACTACTTCGAGGACTTCGAGGAGGGACAGGAGTTCGTGAGCGTCGGGCGCACCGTCACCGAGTCCGACTTCGTGATGCACTCGGCGCTGACGGGCGACTGGACGGAACTTCATACGAACGCCGAGTACGCCGAGGACAACGCCTTCGGCGAGCGCATCGCCCACGGCCCGATGACGTTCGTGCAGGCGACGGGGTTCGTCTACCGGACTGGCATCGTCGAGCGCACCGCGCTGGCGTTCCTCGGGATGAACTACATGGACCTCCCGAACCCCGTGTTCATCGGCGATACCATCTCGATGGAGATGGAGGTGACGGAGACGAAGGACGTGTCCAGCCGCGACGACGCCGGCCTCGTGGTTATCGACTGCGAGGTGACGAAGGGGGACGACACCGTCGTGCTCCAGGGGGACATGAAGTTCCTGATCAAGACGCGCGCCGAGGCCGACGACCCCCACGCGTGAGCGGTCGATTCCGCCCGTACCCGCGGGTATTTGTTCCGGGTTGTCCCAATGTGTGCCGATGGAAACAGCCGTCTCCGACCGAACGCCGCGAGAGATCGCGCGGATCGTCAAGACCGCCGTCTCGCCGCGTCCGATCGCGTGGATCAGCACGGTCGACGAGAACGGCGTGGACAACCTCGCGCCGTTCAGCTCCTACAACTACGTCTCCTCGCGGGAGCCGGTGGTACTGTTCAACTCCCCGAACGAAGCCAACGGCGGGCTCAAGGACACCCCGCGCAACGCGCTCGACACCGGCGAGTTCGCGGTGAACGTCGTCACCGAGCCGTTGCTGGAACGGATGGACCACAGCGCCGAGTCGCTGCCGCCCGAGGAGAGCGAGTTCGATTCCGTCGGGGTGTCGCGCGCCGACTGCCGACGGATCGACGCCCCGCGGGTCGGCGAGGCGGCCGTCACGATGGAGTGCACGTTGTACGACTCGCTGGAGGTTCACGACCGGCTGATGGTGCTCGGGGAAGTCGAGTACGTCCACGTCGACGACGACGTGCTCACCGACGGCCGGATCGACCAGCGGAAGCTCCCGACGGTGGGGAGACTCGGCGGCCCGTACTACACCGTCTCGGAGATCACGGAGTTCGAGCGGCAGTTCTGAACCCCACGGCGGCCACGGTCGCCGGCAGTCAGGCGGAGCGAGCGTAGCGAACCCCGAAGTAGAACGCCACCGCCGGGACGACGGCGGTGAGGAGGAGGTTCACAACGAGCAGATAGACGGACACGGTCTGTCCGATGCTCCCAAGCGTCGGCAGCCACGTCGCCCCGGTCTCGATGTACGCGTCGATCACGACGCCGACCGTGGCGCGGAGGAGATAGCCCGCGAGGACGAGGGCGACGACGCCGAGCGGGTACCGGAGGCGGCGGTCGTCATTGAGTACTGACACGGGGAGCGATCCGGCAGCTTCGCTGATAGCTGTTCGGGATGGAGAGCAGAATCGGCACGGGGGCTCCGGTTCGTGCGATGTCAGCCGAACCGCTCGAACGGCTCGCCGCACTCGTTGCAGAAGTGCATCGAGCGGCACAGCCCCGGCCCCTTCGGGTGCTCGCGCTCGGTGTCGGTCGACCCGCAGTACGGGCACTCCGCGGGGTCGTCGTCCGCGTCGCTTCCGGCGACCCCCGCGGCGACGCTCGGGTCCGGCGCGTTCCGGCGCATCACACGCTCAACCCGAACTCGCGCAGGGCCGTCCGCCCCGCGTCGGTCACCATCGCGACGGTCCACTCCGGCGAGTACCGCAGGCGCACCTCGGCCTCCTCGACGCCCGGCGCCGTCTCGGCGGCGCAGCGCACGTCGTTCGTGAGCATGTCGCGGGCGGGACAGCCCGTGTACGTGAGCGTCATCTCGATCTCGCAGCGCCCGCCCTCGTCGACGGCCACGTCATAGATCAGGCCGAGGTCGACGACACTGACGGGCATCTCCGGGTCCTCGACCTCGTAGAGTGCGTCCCACACGTCCGCCTCGACGCCCGTCGCGTCCGCGCCCGTCTTCGGGTACTCCTCGGGCGCCTCGCCGGAGTCGTAGGACGTGTACGCGCACGCCTCGGCGTCGGACGGGGCATCCGCGCCGTCCGCGGCGTCGTCGGAGGACCCGCCGGGCACGTCCGTCGGCATGTTCGTCGGCATCTATGCCTCCTCCCCCCGCAAGCGCGCGGGGCGGTCGAAGTCGACCTCGCGGTGCGTCGCGGTGAACGCCTCCCGCAGATCGAACCACGCGTCCGTGTGGCTCCCGTCGCGCCCGCGGGCCTCCGGACGGGTGACCTCGTCGGGCTCCGGGACGACGAGCCCGTATCCCTCCAGCGTCGGGACCACCGTCTCGAGCCACTCCTCGCGCATCGACGCGAGCGACTCGCGGCGGAAGCCGGCGGCCCGGATCTCGGCCTCGTGCTCGCCCGAATACCACAGCGACAGCGCGTGCGGGAACAGGTCGTCGACGGCGGCCTGCAGGCGCTTGCGGGCGTTCTCGTCGCTCGCGAGGCGTTCGAGCCAGCTCAGCGCGTGCTCGCGGTGGTACTCCTCCTCGGCGAGCGCCTTGCCGACCCGGTCGGCGAGGGGGGCGTAGCTGGTGTCGACCAGCGCCTCCAGGCGGATGCGCTCGGCCACGTCGTACAGGTACGTGCGGACGACGGCGTCGCCCCAGCCGTCGTCGGCGAAGGGGCGCTCGACGAGCGTCGCGTGCGTCCAGTCGTCGGCCGGGCGCCGCCAGATGCACTCCTCCTCGGAGTAGCCGAGTTCCTGCAGGAGATCGTACCACAGGCGCGCGTGGCCGAACTCGTCCTGCGCGACGTTGGCGAGCGCGAGGTCCGACTCGATGGTCGGCGCGAAGATCTGCCACTCGGTGAGGCGCTCGGCGTGGACGAACTCGTCGTCCGCGAGGCGAAACAGGAGTTCCTCCAGCGCGACCTGCTGTTCGGGGGCGAGATCGCCGCGGTCGAGGGAAGCGGCGGCGGGCGCGTCGGTCTCGTCGGTCGCGCCGCCGTCCGTGACGCGCTCGGCGTCACCGTCGTCCACGTCGTCGCGTCCGCTCATACCTCGCCCTCCGATTCCAACTGCTCGCGACGCTTCCGGGCCGCCTCGCGCTGTTCGGCCTCGCTGTCTTCCACTTCCTTGGCGAACGACGCGTCGATGTCGTTGTACGTCATCGCCCAGCGGTAGGACTTGTCCGTGCGGCCGCCGAAGGCGGCCTCCTCGGCGTCGACCTCGCCGATCTCCGACTGCGGCACCACCCACAGCGAGTTGGTCTGCATTCGGCGGGCGTGCTGGATCTGCGCGAACAGCTTCGCCATCTCGCGGTCGGGCGCGTGGACGTTGCCGACGTGACGGTGGTACTCGCCCGGCTTCTCCTGTCTGAACACTTCCCAGATCATGGTCAGTCCGCCGCCTGCGGCGTTCCCGAGGTGCCGCGCTCCCAGTTGTCGAGGCTCTCGCGGACCCACTCGACGGCCTCCTGCCGGCGGGCGCGCGAGCCGATCTGTACGTCGCTTCCCTCGTAGTCGTTCTTGGCGATAGTCCAGAACTCGTCCCAGTCGAGGTCGTCCTCGCGGACGGCCATCGTCCCGTCGTCGCGCTCGAAGACCCGCGGGTACTCCGGGATCTCCAGCCCGTACTTCTCGGCTTTCGGGATGTACAAGTTGAGGAACGAGTTGCGGAGCTCGTCGTTGGAGGTCGTCTTGAGGCCGACCTGCTGGGCGAAGTCGTTGTGGGTGGACTTGTCGTTCGTCGGCCCGAAGAACTGGAGGATGCGAGGCCACCACTCCTCGAACGTCTCCTGGGTGCGCTCCTGTGTGGCCTTCGACCCGCGCATCAACTCCCGCAGGATCGACTCGCCGTGTTTCACGTGGAACCCCTCCTCGAAGCACACCTTGTCCATCGCGTGGGCGTACGGCGTCCAACTCGTCGATTTCAGGGTGGCCTGCCGGCGCATCGCGCCGCCGTCGACGAAGAAGTCGATCATCGGCGCCTCGTACCACGAGTCGACCGGGTAGTGGAAGCAGTTGAGGAACTTCCCCTCGCCGTTCTGCAGTTCCTCGAGCATCTCGTCGCGCGTCTTCACGCCGAGCGTCTCGGCGGCGCGGTAGAGCAACTGCGCGTGGCCGATCTCGTCTTGCACCTTCGCGGTGTTCGCCAGCTTTCGGTCGAGCGAGGGTGCGTGCCGGGTGAACTCCTTGTCGAGGTACCCGCCCATCACCTCGCTGTTGGCGTGGAACTGGATCATCCGGGTCGCCGCCCGACGGTACTCCTCGGGCATGTCGTCGTTCGGGCCGAACTGCCGCGGTCCGGCGCGTTCCTTGACCGCCTCGATATCCATGATGATCGATCCTTCACGTTGTGGCCCTTACCGATTCACCCGTTCATATACGTGTTTTATATAGTAGACGCGATACCGTCTCACACGATCTGCCCGTGATCGACCCATGATCGAGGAGTGTCTCGCCGTCGAGGTCCGCGTGAGCGGCGACGACTGCCCGCTCGCCGAGGCGACGGCCGCGACGCGCGTGCCAGTGCGCGCGGAGCCGCCGCAGCTGCGCGCCGACGGCAACGTCCTCCTCCGGTTCGGCGCGCCCCGCGACGACGACCTCGCGGCGCGCCTCGACGCGGACGACCGGATCCGATACCTCCACCGCTCGCGGGCCGGCGATCGCGACACCTACCGCTGTCTCTCGAAGCATCCGTGCGTCGTCCACGAACTCGTCTCGGCGGGACTGCTCGTCGAGGACGTGACCTACCGCGACGGCGACGCGACGATCACGGGCGCCGTCGTCGGCCACGAGGTGCTGCGCGGCGTGATGGAGACCGCGGGGGAGACGGTCGGCGTCCGCCTGACCCGGACGTATCCGCTGCGCGAGGAGGCCGCCCCCGTCGCCGGACGGTTCGGACTCACCCCGCCACAGGTGGCGGCGCTGCGGGCGGCGGTCGAGGCGGGGTACTTCGACGTGCCCCGAGCGGCGACCTCCGAGGCGGTCGCCGACACGCTCGGCGTCTCGAAGAGCGCGTTCCTCGAACGCCTCCGACGCGCGGAAGCGACGCTGTATCGCGAGCTGTTCAATGGGTGACGGGTAGCGAACCGCGCCGACCGCTGGACCGCCGGATCAGATCGCATGCCCGCGTCGACGCGGAGAATCTCGCCGATTCTCGAATCGCTGTAAAGCGGCGTGTTCGGGGCTGTATCGCTGGAATCGCGCCAGTTATACCCGCTCGACGGAAACCGCTAGTGTGACGCGAACAGACCTCGATACAGCCGACCGCCCCGTTTCCCTCTCGAGCCACGCCTACCGGATCACCGTCGACGACGGGCGAGAGACGTTCGACGCCCTCGAGATCTGCGACGAGCAGCGTCCCGAGGCGTATCTGATGTCCGATACGGTCCGCTCGCTCGACGCGATGCGATAGCCGGCGGTCGAGCCGATCGCTCCCGCACGGAGGGGAGCGATACCGCGAACAGTCAGTGACTGTTCTCCCCGCTTCCGCCGACGCAGACGAGCGACGGGTTACCGCCCGGCGGCCGCGGCGACTCCGCGGCCGGTGTCGAAAATACCCCCGTCGGAGTCGGTACGCGGACAGCGCCGCCCGGTCAGAGGTCTTGTACGCGGACCTCGTCGTCGGTGATCTCGGCGATCAGGGCCTCCTGGAGCGGGTAGTCCTCCTCGTCGCGCCCGCCCCAGTCGAGTTTCGCCGCTATCTCGTCGGTGATCCCTGGGTCGGGATCGACGTAGGCGGTGCCGTGCTCGACGGAGCTGACGATCCCGATCTTCTCGCCCCGCGCGTCGACCACGTCCTTTCCGGCGTCGTCGTCTGTGATCGTGGCTTGCATCGCGACTCGACCGAGGGTCGGCGACCGCAAGACCGCTGTGCCTGCGTTCGCAGGGGGCGGCGACCCGAGACGGACGACCCGGCACCTGCCGGGAGGTTACTTACCTTGTCATCCACCGACATATCCCGCATGTCGATAGGCAGCGATCCGGCGGACAGGGAACTGCTCCCGGAGGGGTGGCGGTCGGTCGAACGGGCCGACGACCGGATCGAGTACGAGCGGGCGTCGGGGGAGGAGTGGGGGACCGACCTGGTCCTCCTTCGGGCCGTGCGGACCTGTACGGGGCCGGTGGCCGGAAGAGCCGGTCCCCTGTGGGACCTCCAGGTGGAGACGCGGTCGGGGGAGGTCAGCACCTCGCGGTCGTTCGGGAACGCGGGATGTCGAGCCGACGCACGCCGAAAACTGGCCCGTGCGATGGAGACGGTCGAGTCGGTCGCCGACCACGTGAACGGGGGTCCGCTCACCGCGGCCAAACTCCGGACCGCGCTCGACGCGACGGAGCCGTCCCAACCGCTGACGGAAACTCACCGATGACCCGACGGGCCCAGGGACGCACCGCCTGAGTTAGGGTGGGTGCTCTCTCCCGCGCCGACGGGTAGGTCGCGGGGCACGCCCGGTGGCGACCACGGAGACGACCGGAGCCACGAACACGATCGGTACCGAAGCTGTATCGATCCTGGCGTCGTCGGGAAAGTACTGACATGTACGGCCGGGCGAAAGGTGGGCGAGTGGTCGTGATCGTCAGGGGGACCGTCCCCTCGAGCGAGTTCGCGTTGCGTCACACGCTCGAGGCGGTCCCGAACGTCGAGGTCGAGATCGAGCGCATCGTGAGTACGAGCGAGCACTCGGCGATGCCGCTGTCGTGGGTTCGCGGGGGTGAGCGGGAGGCGACGGCGACCGCGCTCGAGAACGACCCCAGCGTCGAGGACGCGACGCTCCTCGCCGACTTCGACGACGAGTGGCTCTACCGGATGGAGTGGGTCGATCACGTCAAGTTCATCCTGCAGATGGTGACGGGCGCGGACGCGACGGTGCTCGACGCCTACGGCAGCGGGGACAGGTGGATGCTCAGAGCGATGTACCCGGACCGCGACGCGCTCTCGGCGGTTGACGAGTTCCGCGCCGATCACGGTCTCACGTTCGACGTCGAGAGCGTCCGTCGGCTCGACGGGGATCCGTCCGGCCGATTCGGGCTGACGGCCGGCCAGTACGAGGCGCTGACCACCGCCGCCGAGCGCGGGTTCTTCGAGGTCCCCAGGGGGATCACGCTGCAGGAACTCGCCGAGGAACTCGGGATCTCCCACCAGGCGCTCTCCGAGCGGATCCGGCGCGGCACCGACGCCCTCATCGACGACACGCTCCTGATCAAGCCGCCGCCGTGACCCCGGTGCGGACGGCCCGACCGGGCTCTCGGGGCGCGACCCCGCCGGAGTCTACCGGCCGGTCCCGTCGTCCGAGTCGCCGAGTCTCCTCCCGAGCACGTCGTCGATCCACGCGAACTCGTCGTCGGTGACCTCGTGGCCGACGCCGTCGTAGACGCGCTCGGTCACGTCGCCGCCGCGGGCACGAAGCACGTCCGCCGTCGCCGCGAGCCGCTCGACAGGCACCCGGTCGTCGTCGGCGCCGCCGGCGACGAGCACAGGTGTACCGGTGAGGTCGCCGTCGTACGATCCCGGATCGACCGTCGGCCCGAGCAGCCCGCCGCTGAGCAGCGCGAGCGGGTGGCGACCGCCGACCCCGGCGGCGTACTCGGCGGCGACGGCGGCACCCTGGGAGAATCCCGTCACGACGATCGCCTCGGCGGGGAGATCCAACACCTCCCGCGTCCGAGCGAGGACGGCGCCGACGGCCGCCAACGCGGACGAGAGATGGGGTTCGTTACGCTCGCGCGGTGCGTCGGCCGCGTGCGGAAGCCATCGGCTCCGAACCCCCTGCGGCGCGACGAACGCGACGCCGTGGCGGGCGACCGGCTCGTAGAGGTTGATCGCCCCCTGCGCGGTCGCGCCGCGGCCGTGGAGGCACACGACCGCCGCCTCGGCCGCCCCTCGCGGCGCGCCCGCGGTGACGACGGGCTGCCCGGCGTGGGGGCCGGGGAGGTCGTCGGGCAGCGTCCCGCCCGGGAACATCAGTCGCCCGCCTCGAAGTCGGCGCCTCCATCGGCGCCACCGGTGGCGCCCCCGTCGCCGCTTCCGTCGGACGCCGTCGCAGGAGTCTCAAGTGGTGGGAGCTGTCCCTCGACCATCTCGCGGTCCTCCTCGGCCCACGGCGGGAGGACGAGCGACTCGCCGAACGACTCCTGCGGCTCGTCGATCCCGAAGCCCGGCCCCTCCGTCGACAACTCGATCAGGATCCCGCCCGGCTCGCGGACGTAGATCGCCTTGTAGTAGTGTCTGTCACGAATGCGCGATACCTCGATATCCCGCTCGCGGAACAGATCGTGCCACTCGTGCAGTTCCTCCTCGTCGCCGACGCGAACGGCGACGTGGTGGATACTTCCGCTTCCCTCGCGGGCGAAGTCGGCCTCCCGGTCGAGCAGATCGACGACCGTCGAGTGGTCGCCGCCGGCGCGGTAGCGGACGCGGTCGCCGTCCTCGCCGACGAGGTCGAACCCGAGCGTGTCGAGGACGCTCGCGGTCGCGAACGGGTTCGTCGGCAGTGCCGTGACGCCGTGGATACCGCGGATCGCGGCGCGTTCGGGAACCGACCCCTCGGTCCACGGCTCGACCGGCTGATCGGCGGCGACGAGTTCGAGCCGGGTCCCCGAAGGGTCCTCGAACCGGAGCGCCGACTCGTCGAATCGTGAACCCTGTTCCGTGTCGACGCCGTGGTCGCCGAGGCGGTCGGCCCAGTAGTCGAGCGACCCCTCAGGGACCGCGAACGACGCCGCGGTGATCTGCGGGCGCCCGCGGCGTCCGGGCGGCTCGTTCGGGTACGGGAAGCAGGTGTAGACGGTGCCGAGATCGCCCGCGCCGTTCCCGTAATACAGGTGATAGCGGAGCACGTCCTCGTGGTTGACCGTCCGCTTCACGAGTCGGAGGCCGAGTGTCCCGACGTAGAAGTCGAGGTTCGCCTGTGCGTCCCCCACCATCGACGTGACGTGATGGATGCCCGGTGTGTCGCTGAGCATTCGGGTACCATCGGTTCGGACCACAGCGTGTTACCTCTCGCGGCACCGGCAGCGACGCCCTGGTCACGGGTCGGACGGTAGCGGTGAGCCGTAGGTCGGTCAATTGGGGGACCGTCCGCCGAAGCCGAAAGAATCAATCACGCGTCCGACGTTCGATCAGGTATGAACGACGACGTCGATCGGCGTGTCGACACTCCTCGCCGTCGGTTCGACGGGGATATCGCCACCCGTCGACCGATCGCCAGCGACGCGTTCGGCTCCGCCGGGACCGCTCGCCGTCCCGGA
The DNA here is from genome assembly GCF_040025155.1 of Halobaculum rarum. Lineage (NCBI taxonomy): Archaea > Methanobacteriati > Methanobacteriota > Halobacteria > Halobacteriales > Haloferacaceae > Halobaculum > Halobaculum rarum. The sequence goes on from NZ_CP157275.1 coordinate 845,333, forward strand.
GGCCCCCCGAACGCCGATCGTTCGCCAACCGTCAGTGGAGGCGGCCGGTGAGCCCCGACCCCGCGGGGTCGGTGTCGGTTACCTACGACGCGGAGACCGGTGAGTACACTGCCGCGTTCGATCCGGACGCCCTCGACGCGAGCATCGCGGTCGTCGAAGCGACCGCGGCGATCCGCCGCGAGGAGCCCGAGCGCCACGCGCCGCTGTTCGAGGTCATCGATCCGGATGCCCTCGACCGGATCTGCGAACGCAGCAGCAACGACGACACCTTCGTGGAGTTCTCGTATCTCGATCACCGAGTCCGCGTCCGCAGCGGCGGACACATCTCGGTCGTTCCGAAACCGACCGACTAGCGTCGCCTGAGCGCCCGCCACATTCCCGACTGTCTGCCGTCGGCAGCCCGCGCTACACCACGTCCGATCCCCCCTCGTCGAGTGTCCGCCCGTCCGCCGACGCCGTCCCGGGTTCTCCGGAGGTCTGTGTGTCGAACGCCTGGCTGTGCGGGTCGATATCGGCGACGAACCGCATCGTCGCGAGGTTCCCCGCGAGGCCGAGCACGGCGCCGAGTGGGAGCCCCACCGCTAGGCCGACGAGCGGAACCGAGACCACGAACGCCGAGACCACCGGTGAGATGACGACGACCGCCGCCACGAACCCGACGGCGTACGAGAGGTACGCCCCGCCGTCGACCGCGAGCGTGTAGGACGCCCGCACCGCCGAGAGGAGATCCGTCTCCCGAAGGACGAGGAGGTACGGCGTCGCGTACAGGAGGTAGGTCGCGACCGCGATGGCCACCAGCGCGAACGCCATTACGACGATACCGAGTCCGGATGGCGCACCCACGAGGAGGACGAGCGGCGAGAGCGTGATCACCGGCGCGACGGTGAACACGAGGAACGCCGGCAGGTAGCGACGGACGTGCTCGACGAACCGGTAGGGTTCCCCCGCCAGCGCGTTCGCGAGCGACCCGAAGTAGCCCGCAGACAGCGCGCTCGACGCGAGCAAGCCGCCAATGGCGAGCGCGAGGACGGACGGGTTCCGCAGGGCGCTCGGCGGGACGCCGGCGTCGACGCCGCCGTTCGGGACCGAAACGAAACTCCACGTCGAGAGCACCGATGCCGGGAGCGTGAACCGAACGCCGACGTGAACGCCGTCGAACGCGAGCACGGACTGAATCTTGTTCGCGTCCAGCACCCCGAGTGCGAGAGGGACCAGCGCGAGCGGCAGGTGTGCGAGCGCGTCGTCGACGCCGTCCGAGAGCCGCGTCGTGATGGAGGGCACGAACAGCCGTGCTCGACCCGGCGCGAAAGTCCTTGTGGGGGAGAGCTGTCGGTGGCAGCCATACAGTCACTCCGCCACGACGAGTACCCTCGTGTTCCCTCGCCTGTCCGCGTACTGTCCGCCCGCCGGCGGCTTGATCGAGATGCTGAGCGTCCCCTGCTCGCGGTTTGGCCCGAGCGTCGGGGCGACTGCGACCGTCGCCGTACCGTTCGATCCGGTTTGCGCGGTTGCGACGCCGTCGAGGCGGGCCGTGTCGGCGGTGACGACGATCGTCGCGCCCGCGACCGGGCGGCCGTCGGGGTCGACGACCGTGACGGAGAGGTCCTGCTCGCCGGGCGTCGTGACCTCCGGCGTCGGGCGCGCGTCGAGCTCGGTGACGGCGAGCCCCTGCACGCCGCTGATCATGTTGAGCATCACGCTGAGGCTGGCGACGCCGACGACGAGCGCGATCACGAGTCTGACCGGGAGCCCCTCGATGGCGCGGTCGTCGCGGCGCAGTTCCGCGAGGCGGCGACGCTCCGTCGCCGCGGCCGAACGGAATCGAGCGCGGAGGTCGTCTCGGGTCGAGGAGGTGCTGTCGGGAGACACACGTCCCGGTGGGCCCGGTTTCCTACTTGAACGCTCGCACGAGGGTTCATCACGGATACCGGGACCATCCCCGCCGTGCACGTGATCGGCATCGAGAACGACGGGACCGGATACAGACGCGAGCCGGAGGGTGACGACGGGTTCGGGTCGGACGGCCGGCGGACCGACGGACCGGTCGCGCCGCTGGGACGGTTTCGCGCCCCGGACGACAGCGGCGGTGCCCGGGTGGCCGTCGATATCGACGGCCCGCACGCGGCGCTCGTCGTCGGCAAGCGCGGGGCGGGCAAGACGCACACCCTCGCGGTGCTGGCGGAAGGCGTGGCCGCGGCGGACGGGCTCGCGCCGGTGGTGATCGATCCGATGGGCGTGCTCTCCGGGCTCGCGGTCGACAGCGGGACGATTCACCGGCGTCCACGAGTCAGACCGGACGCGGTCCCGCCGTCGGCGTGGCCGGCGCTGCTGGATCTGGATCCGGCGGGCGCGGTCGGCTCGCTCGTGTGGCGCGCAGTCGCCGAGTCCTCGGCTCCCGCGGTCGCTGCCGCGCGCGAGTACGTCGCCGACGCGGACGCCGCCCGGGCGACCCGTCGTGCCGCGGACGCGCACCTCGCGCTCGCGACCGAGTGGGACGCGTTCGATCCCGACGGGATCGCGCCGCGAGCGCTGGCTACCGGTGAGCCGACGGTGCTCGACTGCTCCGGCCTCCCCCTGGCCGCAGCCGGGGCGGTCTGTGCCGCCGTCGCCCGCGGGCTGTACGACGCACGCGTTGCCGGGACGATCGAGCGCCTGCCGTGGCTGTTCGTCGACGAGGCGCACGCGTTCTTCGACGGCGTCGCCGGCGACGCGCTGGCGACGCTGCTCACCCGCGGCCGCACGCCGGGCGTCTCGCTCGCGTGTGCCACCCAGCGACCCGCGGCGCTGCCGCCGGTCGCGGTCTCGCAGGCGGACCTGCTGGTCGCCCATCGGCTGCACAGCCGCGCCGACATCGACGCGCTCGCGGCGGCCAGACCGCTCGCGGTCACCGACGACCTCGCCGGCCGGCTGCCGACCGGCGTCGGCGAGGCGCTCGTCGTCGACGACGCGAGCGAGAGCGCGACCACGGTGCGGGTCCGCGAGCGCCGGACGCCCGACGCCGGTGCCAGCCCCAGAGCGAGCGACCGGGGTCGGGACGGAACGGACGGCGAAAGCTGCGGACGTGACAGGCAGGTGCCCGACGAGTGAAGCGTTATCCGCGCCGACGCACAAGCGGGGGCATGGACGTGATGCGGTCGTGAGCGCCGGCGGCGGGGACGGCTCGATCCGAACGAAACTCGTCGCCGGCGCGGTCGAGAAGCCGGTACTCGGCGTGTTCGTCGTGTTGATGCTGCTGATGGCTGCCGGGTTCCTCGTCGCGTTCCTGCTGTTCGTCGTCTGAACGGGGCAGGGTGCCATCGGCGGCGAGCCGGGAGTTCAGATCCGCTCGTGTCGTCGGTTCGATGCCGCCGGACCCGCTCGTCGATACGCTCCTCGCTCCTCAGTTAATTGAAACAGAAAGCGCCCGGAGCGGGATTTGAACCCGCGTCACAACCGTGACAGAGTAACGATCGAAACTCGTCTGGAAAGGCCACTTCCAGGCCGGAATTGCCGGGTCTACCGAAATATTCTCTTCTACACTCTACTCAACACAACAACAACTTAAAGAACTTACCATGACCCGACTATTAATCGACTACGCGATTAACACATATGCCTCAACAAGGGGATGTAGCATATGGGGCGAGAATGACTTTATCGTAAAGGTGCATAGATCTTCGCAAAACACGTCTCTGTTGCAACTCGATTTGTTAGACACTATTCTCGGGGAAATAGCAGGTAAGTAGGACTGCGTAGTTACCACGGCGATTTCTATCAGTTACAGATGATGTCACAGGAGTCGTGCTGCATACAGCGCGCGAATCCATCACTCGTTACTGAGCTGAATAGCACGATTGATGACGTACATGAGAACAGTCGCTACCCCTACTGCGAGTATGAATTGGGCAAGCACTACCAACGGCATTCCAATCAATGAGCTTCTCAGGAATACAAACGCAATTGCGAACGGAATGAGTGCGATGATGGCGAACAATCCGATTAATTTAGCAATTGGAGTCGCCTCATCCAGGAGTTGAGTCGTATCAAGCTTCCCAGTTTCTTGCTCGAAGAATAGCTTGGAGGGCGGCATCTATCGAATTTTCACACCCATGTTGACATTATTGTTCCGATTCTACAACTGTCAACAATAGTGTCGCCACTACTATTCTTCAATTCAGAATGAGTCTCATCTGTCTGTACCAACCTGCTGAACTCATCCTCTATATTCAGCACGCAGTTACTGATAGAGAGTAGGTAGAACACGTCTCGGAGCGGTGACTACACCGTCTGTTCTTAGCGAAGCTACTCTCCACGTTGAGGGAGTTCTTTTACTCCGATTCGGAGTAGAACAGCCGCTCAGTAGACCTGCGAACTTATCACATGTCTGCCATATGTCAAGAGATAACTACTATCGCACTATGCAATTCGTATGTTGGGACAAAGGTTTGATGCAGAAGAAACGGATCGTGCACTGAACGCCTTATCCCATGCCATCCGCCGCCGATTGCTCTTCAAACTCCATGAGGATGTAAACTCGGGGGAAGGAGAATCTATCAATTACACCGAAATTTTCTTCTCTCAGTACAGAGGTGAAACGCATGTCACTTTATCACACCCATCTCCCCAAACTCGAAAAATTTGGGTACATCAAGTGGAACGAAGCCGAAAAAACGATACAGAGAGGTCCTCAATGGGAAGAAATCGAACCACTTCTTGAACTCATTCACTCTCATCTGTGCGAACTTCCTCCGTTTCTCCAAGGAAAACCACCTGACAGAAACGGAACAAAGTGCTAATTCTTTCGTCTGTACTTACCGTAGCGACTCAACACATAGAGGCGGGTTCTCACACTCCCGAATGTGTGGCAGTAGGTGATACACCCGCGACTGAGTGAGCCATGTCCCCTGCATCTGCCAGCTCCCTCAAAGATAATTCGCTGACGAGATCTCCAACATAGCCTCAAAGATCGAATAGCGAGTTCTATTCGGAGGGGGCCGTGCTACAGTTACTATTCATAGAGGGGTGTGACTGCCCAGAAAGATCCATCTCCGATCTAAGTGGTGTTCAATGGAACATCCCTACCGCGCGGTGAACTGAGCAACATAATTTCCTAACCCAGCGGTAGAAGGCTTAAGAACGGAAACGCCCGGAGCGGGATTTGAACCCGCGTCACAACCGTGACAGGGTTGTATGATGGGCCACTACACCATCCGGGCGTGCATCGCGTCGGCGGATTTCACTTCGCCTCTGCGCATCCATTCCTTTCCCGGGTACATAATTAAGACTTCTCATCCGATCCCACCGTGTTCCGCGATACCGTACGCCGTAACGTTCATATCTGCGGGGACGGATCGGGTAGTCGTGCAAGCGGTGTGGTGACCAGCTACCGGTCCCCAACTCGTTTGACAAGCGTTATGTGGCCGCGTCGTATATACCGCCGTAGTATCTCGTGAAGACTTCTCCCCAGCAAACACGGCCGCGCGCGACTACGAACTTCCCCAAGCCATGGTAAACGTAAGCGAACACGAACTCGTACCCGATCACACGCTCCTCGAGGACGAAGACGAGATCGAGGAGATGCTCGACGAGTACAACATCAAACGGACCGATCTCCCCAAGATCAAGCGGACCGACCCCGCGGTGCCCGACGAGGCCGAGACGGGCGACGTGATCCGCGTCGAACGGGATTCACGAACCACCGACACGGCAGTCGTCTACCGACTGGTGGTAGAATGAACAGAGAAGCACGACGCTCCGTCTCCCGGGAGTACTTCTCCCAGGAGCGGCTCGCGGAGCACCACTTCCGGTCGTTCAACAACTTCCTCGACCGCGGCATGCAGCGCGTGGTCGACGAGAAGGAGACGATCGAGACCGACATCGGCGACAAGGAGGGGCAAGAGCCCGTCTACGTCGAACTCGGCGACGTACGGATGACGACCCCGCGCGTCCGCGAGGCCGACGGCTCCGAGGAACTGCTGTACCCGCAGGAGGCGCGCCTCCGGAACATCACCTACGCCGCCCCGGTCTTCATGGAGATGAAGATCATCCGCGGCGGCGAGGAGGAGCCCGAGACGGTCGTCGACCAGACCGAGACGAAGGTCGGCCGGATGCCGATCATGGTCGGCTCGAACAAGTGCAACATCTCCGGGTTCTCCGACGAGGAACTCATCGAGATCGGCGAGGACCCCGTCGACCCCGGCGGCTACTTCATCGTCAACGGCTCCGAGCGCGTGCTCATGACCAGCGAGGACCTCGCGCCCAACAAGATCCTCGCGGAGTACGACTCGAAGTACGGCGACGAGATCCAGGTCGCCAAGACGTTCTCCCAGCGCCGCGGCTACCGCGCGCTCGTCCTCTGTGAGCGCAACCGCGAGGGGCTGCTCGAGGTGAGCTTCCCGTCGGTGTCCGGCTCCGTGAACTTCGTCACCCTCGTTCGCGCGCTCGGGCTCGAATCCGACGAGGAGATCGTCCACCGCGTCTCCGACGACCCGGAGATTGTCAAGTTCATGCTGGAGAACCTGGAGGAGGCCGACGTGCAGACCGAGGAGGAGGCCATCGAGACCCTCGGCGAGCGCGTCGCCTCGGGCCAGGGGAAGAACTACCAGCTCAAGCGGGCCAACTACGTCATCGACCGCTACCTCCTGCCGCACCTCCACGAGGAGGGCGTCGAGGAGGAGGACGTCCGCATCAACAAGGCGTACTACCTCTGCCGGATGGCCGAGGCCTGCTTCGAGCTCGCGCTGAACCGCCGCGAGTCCGACGACAAGGACCACTACGCCAACAAGCGCCTCAAGGTCTCGGGCGACCTGATGACGGACCTGTTCCGGACGGCGCTCAACAAGCTGGCGCGCGACGTGAAGTACCAACTCGAGCGCGCCAACATGCGCAACCGGCAGCTCACCGTCAACACGGTGGTTCGCTCGGACGTGCTGACCGAGCGGCTCGAACACCCCATCGCGACGGGGAACTGGGTGGGCGGCCGCTCGGGCGTCTCCCAGCTCGTCGACCGGACGGACTACATGGGCGTCCTGTCGCACCTGCGTCGCCTCCGGTCGCCGCTGTCGCGGTCGCAGCCGCACTTCGAGGCGCGCGACCTGCACGCGACCCAGTGGGGTCGCATCTGTCCCTCCGAGACCCCGGAGGGCCCGAACTGTGGGCTGGTGAAGAACTTCGCGCAGGCGATGGAGCTGAGCCAGAATATCGAGGACGAGCAGGGACTGAAGCGAGAACTCGCGTCCATGGGTGTCGAGGGGATCCCCGGCATCAAGGGCGTTGACCGCGCATCCGCGGACGACTAACATATGGCAAGCACACGAGAAGCGAAAGTCTACGTCAACGGGAGCCTGGTCGGGACCCATCCGGATCCCACCCAGCTCGCGGCACAGATCCGTGAGGCGCGCCGCCGCGGCGACGTCTCCGACATGGTGAACGTCTCGGTGAAAGACCGTACGAACGAGGTCATCGTCAACGCCGACGCCGGCCGCGCTCGGCGGCCGCTCATCGTCGTGGAGAACGGGGAGCCGCTCCTCGACGACGAGACGATCGAGGCGCTGGAGAACGACGAGATCGAGTTCGAGGACCTCGTCGACCACGGCATCGTCGAGTTCATCGACGCCGAGGAGGAGGAGGACATCTACGTCGCCACCGACGAGGAGGACGTCAACTCGCGAACGACGCACCTGGAGATCGACCCGCAGCTCATCTTCGGCATCGGCGCGGGGATGATCCCCTATCCCGAGCACAACGCCTCGCCGCGCATTACCATGGGCGCGGGGATGATGAAGCAGTCGCTCGGGCTGCCGTCGGCCAATTACCGGATCCGGCCGGACACCCGCCAGCACCTCCTGCACTACCCGCAGCTGTCGATGGTCAAAACGCAGACCACCGAACAGATCGGGTTCGACGAGCGCCCGTCCGCGCAGAACTTCGTCGTCGCGGTCATGAGCTACGAGGGGTTCAACATCGAGGACGCGCTCGTCATGAACAAGGGGAGCGTCGACCGCGCGATGCAGCGCTCGCACTTCTTCCGGACCTACGAGGGCGAGGAGCGCCGCTATCCCGGCGGCCAGGAGGACCGCTTCGAGGTCCCCTCCCAGGACGTGCGCGGCGCCCGCGGTGAGGACGCGTACACCCACCTCGACGAGGACGGCCTCGTCAACCCCGAGACGAGGGTCAACGAGAACTCCGTCCTGCTCGGGAAGACCAGCCCGCCCCGGTTCCTCGAGGAGCCGGACGACATGGGCGGCCTCTCCCCGCAGAAGCGGCGTGAGACCAGCGTCACGATGCGCTCGGGCGAATCCGGTATCGTCGACACGGTCACGCTGATGGAGGGCGAGGACGGCTCGAAGCTCTCGAAGGTCTCGGTGCGCGACGAACGGATCCCCGAGCTCGGGGACAAGTTCGCGTCCCGTCACGGCCAGAAGGGCGTCGTGGGCCACCTCGCCCCGCAGGAGGACATGCCGTTCACCGAGGACGGGCTCGTTCCCGACCTCGTGATGAACCCGCACGCGCTCCCGTCGCGCATGACGGTGGGCCACGTGCTGGAGATGCTCGGCGGGAAGGTCGGCTCGCTCGAGGGACGCCGCGTCGACGGCACCGCCTTCCAGGGCGAAGACGAGGACGCGCTCCGCTCGTCGCTGGAGGACCACGGCTACAAGTCCTCCGGGAAGGAGGTCATGTACTCGGGCGTCACCGGCGAGAAGATCGAGGCGGAGATCTTCGTCGGGACGATCTTCTACCACAAGCTGTACCACATGGTGAGCAACAAGCTGCACGCCCGCTCGCGCGGGCCGGTGCAGGTGCTCACCCGCCAGCCGACCGAGGGGCGTGCCCGCGAGGGTGGCCTCCGCGTCGGCGAGATGGAGCGCGAGGTGCTTATCGGACACGGCGCCGCGCTGGCGCTGAACGAGCGGCTGCTCGACGCCTCCGACAAGGAGACGGTGTACATCTCCGAGGAGACGGGGATGGTGGCCGTCGAGGACGTGGAGCAGCGTCGGATCTACGACCCCATCACGGGCGACGAGGACGACATCCACGAAATGGAGATCAGCTACGCGTTCAAGCTGCTGCTCGACGAGATGAAGGCGCTCGGCATTCGACCGACCCTCGAACTTGAGGACGCAGTCTAACTATGGCAGGCCAGACACCCAAAGAGATCGGCGGCATCAACTTCGGGCTGATGGACCCGGAGACGTATCGGGACATGTCCGCGACGAAGGTCATCACGGCGGACACGTACGACGACGACGGCTACCCCATCGACATGGGGTTGATGGACCCGCGGCTGGGCGTCATCGACCCGGGACTGGAGTGCCGCACCTGCGGCAAGCACTCCGGGTCGTGTAACGGGCACTTCGGCCACATCGAACTGGCCGCGCCCGTGATCCACGTCGGCTTCACGAAGCTCATCCGTCGGCTGCTGCGCGCGACGTGCCGCAACTGCGGCCGCCTCGCGCTCACCGAGGAGGAGAAAGAGGAGTACAAGGAGAAGCTCGTCCGTACGAAGGACCTCGGCGGCGACCCCACCGACGTGCTGAAGTCGGCGGTCCGGCAGGCCCGCAAGGCCAACAACTGCCCGCACTGCGGCGAGCCGCAGGCGGACATCAAACACGAGAAGCCGACCACCTACTACGAGGTGCAGGACGTGCTCTCGGGCGACTACTCGGAGCTCATCACCCGCGCGATGCAGCCGGACGAGCCCGAGGACGAGGAGGAGGAAGTCGACGAGAGCGAGGCGATCTCCCCGATGGATCTCGCCGACGAGACGGGCATCGCGCTCGACCGGATCAACGAGATCCTCTCGGGCGAGTTCCGCCCGCGCAAGGAGGACCGCAAGGCCCTGGAGAAGGCGCTGGGCATCGACCTCACCGTCGAGGACATGAACAAGCTGATGGCGAGCGACATCCGCGACTGGTTCGAGGACATCCCGGACGAGGACCTCGAACCGCTCGGCATCCACCCGCAGAAGTCCCGCCCCGAGTGGATGATCCTGACGGTGCTGCCGGTGCCGCCGGTCACCACCCGTCCCTCGATCACGCTGGACAACGGCCAGCGCTCCGAGGACGACCTCACGCACAAGCTGGTCGACATCATCCGGATCAACCAGCGGTTCATGGAGAACCGCGAGGCGGGCGCCCCGCAGCTCATCATCGAGGACCTGTGGGAGCTGCTCCAGTACCACGTCACCACGTTCGTCGACAACGAGATCTCGGGCACGCCGCCCGCGCGCCACCGTTCGGGCCGCCCGCTGAAGACGCTCTCCCAGCGCCTCAAGGGCAAGGAAGGTCGCTTCCGCGGTTCCCTGTCGGGCAAGCGCGTGAACTTCTCCGCGCGGACCGTCATCAGCCCCGACCCCACCCTCTCGCTGAACGAGGTCGGCGTCCCCGAGCGGGTCGCCGAGGAGATGACGCAGGTGATGAACGTCGCCGAGCGCAACCTCGACCGCGCCCGGCAGTACGTCCGCAACGGCCCCGAGGCCCACCCCGGCGCCAACTACGTCAAGCGGCCCGACGGCCGCCGGCTGAAGGTGACCGAGAAGAACTGCGAGGAGCTGGCCGAGAAGGTCGAGCCCGGCTGGGAGGTCAACCGCCACCTCGTCGACGGCGACATCGTGATCTTCAACCGGCAGCCCTCGCTGCACCGGATGTCGATCATGGCCCACGAGGTCGTGGTCATGCCGTACAAGACGTTCCGCCTGAACACGACCGTCTGCCCGCCGTACAACGCCGACTTCGACGGCGACGAGATGAACATGCACGCGCTCCAGAACGAGGAGGCCCGCGCGGAGGCGCGCGTCCTCATGCGCGTGCAAGAGCAGATCCTCTCGCCGCGCTTCGGCGAGAACATCATCGGCGCCATTCAGGACCACATCTCGGGGACGTACCTCCTCACCCACGAGAACCCCGAGTTCACCGAGACGCAGGCGCTCGACCTGCTCCGGGCCACCTCGGTCGACGAGCTGCCCGAGCCGGACGGCACCAACGAGGCCGGCCAGGCGATCTGGACGGGCCGAACCGTCTTCTCGGAGCTGCTGCCCGACGACCTGAACCTCGAGTTCACCTCCTCGACGGGCGACATCGTCCGCATCGAGAACGGCCAGCTCGTCGAGGGAACGATCGACGAGGACGCCGTCGGCGCGTTCGGCGGCGAGGTCGTCGACACGCTCACCAAGGTGTACTCGGAGACGCGCGCCCGCGTGTTCATCAACGAGGTGGCGTCGCTCGCGATGCGCGCCATCATGCACTTCGGCTTCTCGCTCGGTATCGACGACGAGTCGATCCCGCCGGAGGCGACCGAGCAGGTCGACGAGGCGATCGACTCGGCGTACGAGCGCGTCCAGGAACTCATCGAGACGTACGAGCAGGGCGATCTGGAGAGCCTGCCCGGCCGGACGATCGACGAGACGCTGGAGATGAAGATCATGCAGACGCTCGGCAAGGCCCGCGACTCCGCGGGCGAGATCGCCGAGGATCACTTCGCCGACGACAACCCGGCGGTCATCATGGCACGCTCGGGCGCCCGTGGGTCGATGCTGAACCTGACCCAGATGACCGGCTGCGTCGGCCAGCAGGCGGTTCGCGGCGAGCGCATCAACCGCGGCTACGAGGACCGCACGCTCGCGCACTACGAGGCGGACGACCTCTCGGCGGAGGCCCACGGCTTCGTGGAGAACTCCTACCGCTCGGGGCTCACCCCGGAGGAGTTCTTCTTCCACGCGATGGGCGGCCGCGAGGGGCTGGTCGACACTGCGGTCCGGACCTCGAAGTCCGGGTACCTGCAGCGTCGCCTCATCAACGCGCTCTCGGAACTGGAGACGCAGTACGACGGTACGGTGCGGGACACCTCCGACACCATCGTCCAGTTCGAGTTCGGCGAGGACGGCACCTCCCCGGTGAAGGTCTCCTCCAACGAGGACAGCCCCATCGACATCGAGCAGATCACCGACCGCGTCGTCGACGCGGAGTTCGGCTCCGAGGAGGAGAAGGAACGCTTCCTCGGGCGCCGCGAGGCGCCGACGAACCTCTCGGAGTACGCCGGTCCCGGCCTTGACAAGGCGGGCGGCGTGGGGGTGGGCGATGACTGACAGCGGGTCGGTCGACCGCTTCGTCGACGCCCACGCCGAGGTCACCGAGGACATCGCGCTGGTCGTCGAGGACACCGAGTTGCCGCGGCGACTGAAGGACGATATCTACGAGAACATCGACGGACGCGGCGGCGTGACGGCCGAGCAGGCCAACGAGATCGCCCAGGCCGCCGAGTCGCGCTACCTCGACACGCGTGTCGACCCGCTGGACCCCGTGGGGACCGTCTCCGCGCAGTCCATCGGCGAGCCCGGAACGCAGATGACGATGAACACGTTCCACTACGCGGGCGTCGCGGAGATGGACGTGACGCAGGGGCTCCCCCGGCTCATCGAGCTGGTGGACGCCCGGAAGACGCCGGACACGCCGATCATGGTCGTCCACCTCGACGAGGAGCACGCGACCGGCCGCGAGAAGGCCCACGAGGTCGTCTGGCAGCTGGAGGCGACGAAGATCCTCGCGCTCGGCGACGTCTCGACGAACGTCGCGGACATGATCGTGCGTATCGACCTCAACGAGGACACGCTACTGGAGCGGTGGCCCACCCACGAGAACCCGACGGAGGTCGCCGGCATCGTCGCCGACATCATCGAGGACTCGCTGGGCGTCTCCACACGCCACTCGGGCACGGCGATCGAGTTCGGTCCCGACGAGCCGAGCTACCGCGAGCTGCTCCAGCTCGTCGAGGAGCTCCGGGACATCGTGTTCAAGGGGATCGAGGAGGTCTCCCGCGTCGTCATCCGGAAGGAGGAAGTCGACGACGACGGCGACGAGGAGTACGTCCTCTACACCGAGGGGTCGGCGTTCGCCGACGCCTTGGAGATCGAGGGCGTCGACGCCTCCCGGACCACGTGTAACAACATCCACGAGATCTACCGGACGCTCGGCGTCGAGGCGGCCCGCGAGACGATCATCAACGAGACGATGGAGACGCTCGAAGAGCAGGGGCTCGACGACGTGAACATCCGCCACCTGATGCTCGTCTCGGACATCATGACGAACCGCGGTACCGTCGAGTCGATCGGCCGCCACGGCATCTCCGGGTCGAAGGACTCCGTGCTCGCGCGCGCGGCGTTCGAGGTGACGGTGAACCACCTGCTCGACGCGGCGATCCACGGGGAGGCCGACGACCTCAACGGCGTCATCGAGAACGTCATCGTCGGGAAGCCGGTGTCGATCGGCACCGGCGACGTTGACCTCCGCATGGGCTCGGCCCCCGACGTGAAGTCCGCGGACGACTGACGGTGCGCGTCGAGATCACCGACGAGGCGCGGCGGTACATCGGGACGTTCGACGAGCTCGTCGGCGTCGCGCCGACGGACTGCCTCGTCTTCGAGGGCGGCGATCGGCTCGTCTTCCTCATCCCCGCGGGCGAGATGGCCGAGGCGGTCGGCCCCGGCGGGAAGACCGTCGAGCGCGTCGAGGAACAGCTCGGCGCGTCGGTCGAGCTGGTCGAGGACGCCGACACGCCCGAGGCGTTCGTCGCGAACGCGCTCGCGCCGGCGGCCGTTCGGGGCGTGACGGTGAGCCGGCAGAACGACGTCGTCGCGTACGTCGAGGTCGTCGAGGCCGACCGCGGGGTCGCCATCGGTGCCGGCGGCCGCAACATCGAGGTCGCGCGGACGCTCGCGAAGCGCCACTTCGACGTCGACGACGTGCAGTTAGCCTAACCCTCCCGTCGGTACGCGCCGACTGTTTTTCCGGCTCGACCGCGAGCCACGCCGGGATGAGGTCGCTCCAGATCGAGGCGCCCGAGCCGGTCCCGGTTCCCGTGCCGGTTGAGACCGCGACGGACGCGCTCGTGAGTGCGCTCGTCACGGCGGGCTGGATCCTCGCGGTCGCGATCCCGGTGTACGCTATCGGTCGATTCGTGGTCGTTCCTGCGACCGCCCGCGTCGTTCGCTCGCGGAATCCACACAACCCGACGATCGTCGACGCGACGCGAACGTACGTGACCGTGCTGGTCCTCGTCGTCGCGGCGGTGTTGGGGCTTATCGCCGGCGGCTACGGGCGGACACTCGGCAGTTCCACTGTGGTCATTGCCGCCGTGACGCTCGCGGTCGGTATCGCCGGGCAAGACCTCATCGGGTCGCTCGTCAGCGGGCTGTTTCTCGTCGCCGACCCGGAGTTCAACGTGGGCGACTGGATCGACTGGCCCGGCGGGGAGGGTCGCGTCGAGCGCGTCGACTTCCGCTCGACGCGCGTCAGAACCGTGGAGAACACGGTCGTTACCGTTCCGAACACCGTCTTGACGGCCGACGCGGTCGTCCGTCCGTACGCTGGAAGCCACATCCAGGCGAGAGAGACGGTCCCGGTGGCATACGGCGATGACCTCGCGGGAGCGACGCGGGAACTCGCTACCGCCGTGGCGGCCGTCCAGGGCGTCGCCGACTCCACCGCACCGAGGGCGTGGGTCGATACGCTCGGCGACGACAACGTGACCCTGACCGTCGAGTACCGGATCGACGATCCGACCGTCTCCCGCGTCAGACACATCCGCGCGAACGTCAGGGATCGGGCCGTCGACGCGCTCAAGTCCATCGGAGCGACGCCCGGACCGCCGGCCGGTCGTGAACTCTCCGGAACGGTCACGATGCGTGATGCCGAGTAACCCGAGGCCGGTCGGTGTCGACGACGCTCGCTGCGCGCCGTATTCGAGCGGAAACGCCCGCTGCGCCCGTCGAGGGGAGCCACGAAACGGACGCAGATCGGACGAGAGGTACCGCTAATCGTTTCTCGCGTCGTCTCGCCGTAGCGGAAAGGGAACCCTTAGGTAGCTCCGCTGAAAACGGAGGTGCACGATGGCCAACGGCAAATACGCCGCGCGGAAGCTCAAGAAGGACCGCCAGAAGCGGCGGTGGTCCGACTCCGAGTACGCGCGACGCGAGCGCGGTCTCTCCGAGAAGTCCGACCCCCTCGAGGGCGCCCCCCAGGGTCGCGGTATCGTCCTGGAGAAGGTGGGTATCGAGGCGAAGCAGCCCAACTCGGCGATCCGGAAGTGTGTCCGGGTTCAGCTCATCAAGAACGGGAAGCAGGTCACGGCGTTCTGTCCCGGCGACGGCGCGATCTCGTTCATCGACGAGCACGACGAGGTCACCATCGCGGGTATCGGTGGCGCGAAGGGTCGCGCCATGGGTGACCTCTCCGGCGTCAACTACAAGGTCGAGAAGGTGAACGGCGTGTCGATGATCGAACTCGTCCGCGGCAACGCGGAAAAGCCCGTCCGATAATGAGCGAATCAGAGCAAAACCCCGACGCCGAGGCCGAGGCATCGGAACCGGACGAGTCCGCCGACTCCGAGCAGGTCGTCGAGAACGCGCTGCTGTTCGGCGAATGGGACGTCTCGGAGATGGAGTACTCCGACCCGTCCACGCGGAAGTACATGAACGTGACCCCCATCGCGCACACGATGGGTCGCCACGCGTCCAAGCAGTTCCAGAAATCCGAGATCTCCCTGGCCGAGCGGCTCATCAACCGCCTGATGCAGACCGACGAGAACACCGGGAAGAAGCAGCAGGCCCAGCGCATCGTCCGCGATGCCTTCGACACGATCCACGCGCGCACCGAGGACAACCCGGCGCAGGTGCTCGTCGAGGCCGTCGAGAACGCCGCCCCGCGCGAGGAGACCGTCCGCCTGAAGTACGGCGGCATCTCGGTCCCGAAGGCCGTCGACGTCGCGCCCCAGCGCCGCGTCGACCAGTCGCTGAAGCTCATCGCCGAGGGCGTCCAGGGCGCCAGCTACAAGACGACGACCAGCGCCGCCGACGCGCTCGCGGACCAGCTCATCGGCGCCGCCCGCTACGACGTCCAGACGTACGCCATCTCCCAGAAAGAGGAGACCGAGCGCGTCGCCGCCGCCGCACGCTGACCGCGCCACGGCACCGACGCGACACCCGCGGCACGGCTGCCGCGCTCTCTCTGTTTCGCGTTCGTCGTCAGAGCTCACCCGCGAGCGACCGCGTTCGATTCCCTCCGCGCGCGCATCGTCCCGCACGCTGTTTCTTGACGGACGCTGTGTCTTGCCTCGGACCGCTCGCAGGGAGCCGGTCGGGCGACCCCCGGTCAGCGCTCGGACCGACGGATGTCGTCGAGGGACCGAACTGACCGGATGAGCGGCCGGATCCGATCGAACGCGAGGCCACACGAGACCGTCTGAGCCTCGCGGTTCCAGTCGATAACGTTCGTGTCGGCGAGCTTCGGGAGGTGGACGTGTCTGAGGTGGACCGCCATCGTACCGGTGTCCTCGTCCGGTCTGACGATGTCGTCGGGGACAGACACGATCCCTTCGGACGGCGATCGGTCCGCCAGCTCGAAGAGGAGTCGCCGCCGGAGTTCGTCCGCGAGGAGTTCGAACCACGTGTCGTAAGTCTCTGGCGACCCGTGAGTGTCCTCGGACATGATCCCGAGATTACATTCGTGGTACTTTGTCGTTTCGGCTGTGTCTGGTGTGCGCACACCCAGCACAGTGACGGCGGTCGAGCTTCGCGACGGCGCGTCCGCCGGTTACTGTCCGTAGCCTTCGAACTGCTCGATCGCGGTGTCGAGTTCCTCTTCAGGTAGTTCAACCGGCTCGCCGACGGCCGACGACTGGAGGTACAGCCGCGAGAGGTCCTCGACGTGGGTGGTGTGCTCCAGCGCCGTCTCGATGTCGGCGGCGGTGACGACGAGGCCGTGGTTCTCGATGAACGAGGCCGTGGCGTTCGCCTCCTCCATCGCGGCGACGACGTTCGCGGCGAGTTCCTCGGTCCCGTAGGGGGCGTACTCGGCGACGGGAACGCGCTTGCCGACGGCGACGATCATGTAGTGGATCGGCGGGAGTTCCTCGTGGAGGACGGCCATCGTCGTCGCCCACGGCGAGTGGGTGTGGACGATCGCGTCGGAGCCGTACCCGCGGTAGATGTGGCGGTGCATCGGCACCTCGCTGGAGGGTTTCATCCGGCCGGCGACTCGCTCTCCCTCTAGATCCACGACAGGCACGTCGGCGACGTCGAACGCGTCGTAGGCGACGCCGGTCGGGGTGACGGCGAAGCGGTCGCCGTCGCGGACGCTGAGGTTCCCGGTCCGTCCGGGCGTGAGCCGCGCGAGTTCGGGCGCGTGCTCGACGACGGCCTCGCGGGCTTCCCGGAGAACCGTCGGATTCGCCTCGTCGCTCACAGCGCCACCTCCGTCACCGCGGCCAACGAGTCCAGGCGGTGGTCCGGCGTCCGGACCTCGTTCGGGGCGGCCTCGGTCCGGTCGGCGTCGCCCCCGTCGTCGGCTCCCCCGGTGGCGTCGCCCTCCGGTCCGTTGAACAGCGCCGTTTCCATTCCGAGCGCGTTCCCGCCCTCGATGTCGTTCGCGAGGGAGTTACCGACGACGAGCGCCTCCGAGGGCGTTCTGTCGAGCCGGGCGAGCGCCGTGGTGAAGACAGGTGCCGCCGGCTTCTCGCGGCCGACCTCCTCGCTGGTGACGAGCGCGTCGAGGCGCTCGTCGACGCCGAGGCGCGCGAGCTTGCGCAGTTGGACGCGCGTCGTGAGGTTCGTCACGACCGCCACGCCGACGCCGGCGTCCCGGAGCGCATCGAGGGTGGGGAGGGCGCCGTCGAAGGCCGTCATCTCCCCGAGGTACGCGTCCCAGTAGGCGTCGCCGAGCGCCCGCGCGAGGTCGGCGTCGAACGGTCCCGGGAGGTCCGCGACCAGCCGCTTGTAGTAGATGTGGCGGCTGTGGCTGCTGGCGGTGGCGCCGACTTCCCGCTTCGTCGCCCGTCGAGCGCGTCCGCGTCGCGCCTCGAACGCGTCGGCGTCGAGGTCGCCGCCGCGGTCGCGGTACGTCTCGAAGGCGGCGCGCGTGCCCGCCTCGTTACACGGATCGTACGGGTAGAGGGTGTCGTCCAGATCGAACAACACGGCGTCGACAGCCATGCCCGGCGCTCCGTCCCCCCGCCGCATAGGTGTTCGGTCGCGTCGACTGGGTACTCGCGTCGATCGGCCCCGAACAGACAAAAGATGCGAAGATCGGATCGGTCGAGTCGGCTCCGGACGAACGTTCAAATACGAACACGGGGCAAGTGACGACCACGGGCGATGGGTCGCGCCCGTCGGCCCGGACCATCACCCGAGCGCAGGCCACTCCGCGGCCGTACCGACCGGCGGCCGCACCGGCCGACTACAGCCTCACTCCGGACGGCGGCCGATCCGGCCGAGCGCGAGCGAGCGGCCGACGGCGACCAGCGCGATAGCGGTTCCCGTGACCAACAGCAGCGGCGTGTAGTCGCCGGCTGCGAAGCGGGCGAACACACCGGCGGCGACGAGGATGCCGACGGCGCCGACGACCGCCAGCGCGGCGCCCACGCCGACCCGCCAGCCTCCGAGGGAGTCATGCGAACGCGCCCACGAGGCGACGAGCGCGGCGAGCAGCGCGAGCACGGCGAGGAACCCGGCGAAGGCAGCGTCGTACGCGGCGGCGCTCGCGAACGCCGGAAGCACCGCCTCGAGTTGGTCGAACGCCACGATCAGGAGGTAGCCGGGCACGCCGAACGGCGGGACCGGGATCGCATACAGGAGTCCGTACAGGCCGGCGATGACGGCGACCGCGACCACCCAGTCGCGCAGGAGTGTCGCAACCGCGTACGGTCGGCGGCGGGGCGCGCGCGCGTCGTCGGTATTCCGGTCGCCGTCACTCGTGGATCCCGTGGAGGGCTCGGATCCCATGGTCAACCGTTTCCTGGTCGCCCGCGAAGTAGCTACTGGCGACCCCTGTGCCTACTGGCGACGCCCGTTCTCGCCGTTTCGGTCGCGTTGAGAACGCCCCTCGGTAGTCAGTCGGCGGCAGCGGGACCGCCGCCCGCGTCGACGGCGTACAGCCGCGCAGCGTCGACCAGCGCCTTGCGGTACTCCGACTCCGACGGGTCCGCCGCGAGCGACCGGAACAGCCGGGTGAACCCCGGAACGTCGACCGCCGGCGCGTCGTCGGCGGCGGCGTGGGCCAAGTCGTAGAGGCGGTGTCCCTCGTCGACGAGGTCGTGGCGTTCGCACATCGCCAGCGCGAACGCGGCGTTGACGGCGGTGATGTCCGGGTCGGAGCCGGGCGTCATGCGCTGTGAGTCGGGATGGGGATGATCGCGCGGACGGTCGGCGACGGCCGCGGCCAGCTGCGACTCGAAGAACGTCGCCAGCTTCTCGCCCGGGCCGACGGAGAGCGTGATGTCGTCGGCGTACACGTCCTTCATGTGGTTCGCGATCTGGTAGCAGTGGTGGACCTTCCGGCGCTCGACTGACGCCCCGGACAGCGCGAGAAACAGCGCCTCGTCCGTCGACTGGTGGTGCGACGGGTGCGGCTCCTCGTAACGTGCCATGTGCGACAGCTCGTGGAGCGCGAGTTCGCGCGCCATCGCGGAGGTGGCGGCTTTCCGGGAGATATTGAGCACGTGACGGTCGTCGTAGTGAGCGGCCCACGTCCGCTCCTCGGGATTCTCGCGAACCCGGACCTCGACGGGAAGCGAGAGGTCGTGTTCGGTCTCGAACAGCGCCGTCGCCCCGAGGAAGGGGTCGGGCGGGACGGCACCGCGGACTCGAATGTCCATGTGTGCTGTTGGCACGCCCCGGATCGGTTTGACTCTTGTGCCGATCGGGTGGGGGCACGACGACGATCGAACCGACCCACGAGACGGCGTACCACGCGGTGTGAACCGTGGATTCGAGGGTTTCGACGCCGGCAAAGCACTACCCTTTTGACCGGGCGGAGAATACCGGTCGGTAATGGGCCGACGAAAGAAAATCGTACAGGAATGTGAGGAACTGATGGACCAGCCGGAGCAGATCCGGAACATCGCCATCGCTGCTCACGTCGACCACGGGAAGACGACACTGACGGATAACCTGCTCGCCGGCGCGGGCATGATCGCCGACGCGGACGAGGCGACGCAGCTCGTGATGGACACCGAGGAGGACGAGCAGGAGCGCGGGATCACCATCGACGCGGCGAACGTCTCGATGACACACGAGTACGAGGATGAGAACCACCTCATCAACCTCATCGACACGCCCGGCCACGTCGACTTCGGCGGGGACGTGACCCGCGCGATGCGCGCCGTCGACGGCGCGCTCGTCGTGGTTGACGCCGTCGAGGGCGCGATGCCCCAGACGGAGACGGTCGTCCGGCAGGCGCTCCGCGAGGGCGTCAAGCCGGCGCTGTTCATCAACAAGGTCGACCGCCTCATCTCCGAGCTCCAGGAGGGGCCCGAGGAGATGCAGCAGCGTCTCGAGGCGGTCATCGGTGACGTGAACGAGCTCATCCGCGGGATGACCGAGGAGATGGACGACATCGAGGAGGACTGGACGGTCTCCGTCGAGGAGGGTACCGTCGGGTTCGGCTCGGCGCTGTACAAGTGGGGCGTCTCGCTCCCGTCGATGCAGCGCACCGGCATGTCGTTCGGCGACATCATCGAGCTGGAACAGGACCACGAGCGGCAGGAGCTCCACGAGCGCACGCCGCTGTCGAACGTCGTGCTCGACATGGTCGCGGAGCACTTCCCGAACCCGCTGAAGGCGCAGCCGTTCCGCGTCCCGCGCATCTGGCGCGGCGACGACGAGTCCGAGGTCGCCGAGAGCATGCGAACCGTCGACCGCGACGGCGACATCGTCTTCATGGCGACCGACATCGGGATGGACCCCCACGCCGGCGAGATCGCGACGGGCCGCGTCTTCTCCGGCACCCTCGAGAAGGGACAGGAGCTGTACGTCTCCGGGACCGTGGGCAAGAACCGCGTCCAATCGGTCGGGATCTACATGGGTGGTGAGCGCGAGGAGCTCGACCGCGGCGTCCCCGCGGGCAACGTCGCGGCCGTCACCGGCCTCAAGGACGCCATCGCGGGCTCGACCGTCTCCGACAAGGAGATGACGCCGTTCGAGTCGATCGAGCACATCTCCGAGCCGGTCATCACGAAGAGCGTGGAAGCGAAGTCGATGGACGACCTGCCGAAGCTCATCAAGACGCTCCAGCAGGTCGCCAAGGAGGACCCGACCATCCGCGTGGAGATCAACGAGGACACGGGCGAGCACCTCATCTCCGGGCAGGGCGAGCTCCACCTCGAGGTCATCACCCAGCGCATTCAGAAGAACCAGGGCATCCCGGTTCAGACCGGTGAGCCCATCGTCGTCTACCGCGAGCAGCCGCAGGAGGCCTCCCGCGAGGTCGAGGGCGTCTCGCCGAACCGCCACAACAAGTTCTACATCACCGTCGAGCCGATGGCGGGCGACATCGTCGAGACGATCCAGCGGGGCGAGGCGTCGATGAGCATGCCCGAACTGGAGCGCCGCGAGGCGCTGCAGGACGCCGGCATGGACAAGGACACCTCCCAGAACGTGGAGCACATCCACGGGACGAACATCCTCATCGACGACACGAAGGGGATCCAGCACCTGAACGAGACGATGGAGCTGGTCATCGAGGGCCTCGAGGAGGCGCTCGACGACGGTCCCCTCGCCGCCGAGCCCGTGCAGGGCGCGCTGCTGCGCCTGCACGACGCGCGGCTGCACGAGGACACCATCCACCGCGGTCCGGCGCAGGTCATCCCCGCCGTCCGCAACGCCGTCCACCGCGCGCTCATCGACGGCGAGGTCCGGCTTCTGGAGCCGATCCAGGACGTCCGCATCGACGTGCCCAGCGAGCACATGGGGAACGCCTCCGGCGAGATCCAGGGCCGCCGTGGCCGCGTCGACGACATGTACCAGGAGGGCGACCTCATGGTCATCGAGGGCATCGCGCCCGTCGAGGAGATGATCGGCTTCTCCAGCGACATCCGCTCGGCCACCGAGGGCCGCGCCTCCTGGAACACGGAGAACGCGGGCTTCCGCGTGCTGGTCGACAACCTCCAGCGCGAGAAGATCATGGAGATCCGCGAGCGCAAGGGCATGAAGCTGGAGCTGCCGCAGTCGATCGACTACATCTAAGCGGCCTCCGAGGCGGCGATCGGCGTCGCCCGATTCTCTCGGTTCTTCTGATTATCCGGCCGTGTTGAAGTCCTCCGCAACTGCTGACATCTCCCCACGGTAAACGGCGGGATTTTCTCGTTGTAGAGGAACCTCCGTTCCGTATCGCGCTCTATCCGAGACAGAGTCTATCATGTGGACAATCGGGATTTAAGTTCATACTAAACGCACGCCGGATCATGGCTACGGCACGATGGTCTTCCGGATTCGGGTTTATCCTTGCGACGGTCGGGGCGGCAGTCGGCCTTGGGAACATCTGGCGGTTTTCTGCTGTTGTTGGCCAGAACGGCGGCGGTGCCTATCTTGTCCCCTACCTGATCGCAGCCGTTGTTTGTGCGGTGCCGATGCTCGTTCTGGAACTCGCCATCGGCCGACGCCTCCGAACGGACGTCGTCTCCGCGTTCCGATCGGTGAAGACGGACTACACGGCGCTCGGATGGGTTATCCTCGGCGGGGTTCTCCTCATATTGAGCTATTACCTCGTTCTCACCGGGTGGGTGCTTGGATTCTTCCTCTCGTGGCTCGCCGGCTCACAGACGACATTCGCACCGTTCACCGCAAGCTGGCTCCCCGTCGGGTTCTTCGTCGTAGCAACGGTAGTGACAGGAGGAGTGGTCTCGATGGGCGTTCGCGGCGGTATCGAACGTATGGCGACGGTCGTGATGCCGACCGTGTTCGCACTTCTCATCGCGCTTGCGCTGTACGCCGTCACGCTGTCCGAGTGGGACCGCGCCGCTGCCTTCCTGTTTACTCCGGAGTTCTCGGTGCTCACGGATCTGGGCATCTGGAGTGCAGCCTTCGGTCAGGTCTTCTTCTCGATGTCCGTCGGTCAGGGGATCATGCTCACCTACGGAAGTTATGTCGAGGAGGGGACAGATCTGCTCAAATCGTCGTTCGTGATTACCGTCGCCGATATCGGGGCGGCGATCCTCGCTGGCCTCGTCATCTTTCCGATCGTGTTTAGTTTCGGTCTCCAGCCGACCCTCGGGACTGAACTCGCGTTCACGACGTTGCCGACCGCTTTCGCGACGATGCCGTTCGGGCGAGTTATCGCGATCGGCTTCTTCGGGCTGCTCTTTTTCGCCGCGCTGTCGTCGTCCGTGGCGCTGCTCGAGGTCGGGGTCGCCGCCGCGGAGAACACGACGAGACTCTCTCGTCAGCGTGCGACACTACTGTTGACGGGTGGGGTGTTCGTAGCCGGGGTCCCCTCCGCGTTGAGCTATAGTCCCATCAACTTGGCCGTTGCAGGGCGGCCAGTTCTGGACATGATCGACGAGTCAGTCGGGACGTTCGCGCTGCCTATCTCGGCGCTCTGTATCGTGTTCGTCTTCGTCTGGGTAACCGATCTCGAAATCGTCCACGAGGAACTCGGACGGCTCTACCCCCTCGTTCGCTATCTGATCCCGAGCGTGCTCGTCGTCGTCACCGCCGCCCGGACTGTCGGCATCGCTCGCCCAGCGTGGCGACTCCTCGTCGATCACACGCGAAACGGACCACTCGGCCTACTCGTCGCTGCGGCTTTCCTGCTCGCCTTTGCTGTGTTGGGATGGGTTCTCAGGGATCGACTCCCCGCCCCTCCTCGTCTCCGGGGTCGACGACGCTAGTCGGGAGTCTGAGAAAGACGTGCAGCCTTCGTGTCGATGTGGAGAGTGTATCTATCGGTAGCGGCGATCACGACGGGCCATCTCCGGTACGGTCACATGAAGCCGATGTCATCGGTTCGTCGCATTCGTTTCTCCGCACGCTGTTGGGTTTCGACGTGTGCTGCGAGCTGTTCGTAATGTTGGCGCGTACGATCTGCAAACTGACGGAGCTGGTCCGTGTCGATGTCGAATCCATAGATCTGATCGAGACCTTCAACGAGCCGTAACGTAGCACCACCATCGAGGGGCTGTCGTGGGTTGACGAAGGTGGCGATCAAGCCGACGCGAAGCGTCGTATCTATTGCCCGACTGATGAGACTCGCGTTGACTCCGGACAAAAATCCGCCTTGCAGGGCTCCTATCTCGGTGTCAGCGAGGCGGTGTTGGTAATAATCGTCCGACGCAACGTAAAACAGCTCCTCGAACGATTCCAGCGAGGGGAGTGTCGTGAGTAGTGCGATCTCATCGACGGTTGACTCGTCGATCCAGTCGAGCAGGGTTCGGCCGAACGGTTCGGACAACTGTGCCGGGATCGGGAGTTCACACGTTACGAACGTATAGTTCGCTCCTTGTTTGGAAAACAGGCGAGTGTGGTGGTATGGGCGTCCCTCGCTGAAGGGCGTGACTGCGGGGAGTCCTTCCGCGTGGATGTAGCCAGTTTCGTGAAGGCCTAACTGTTCGATGAAATATTGGTTCGCCGAGATACCTGCCATCCCTGGGCCGGGAAACGCCGCAATGACTGAGGATTCGGGTTGTTCGTCGATAGTAATGTCGAGACTAAATTCGGGATCCATACGCAGATAGTTCACCCCGCCGTTACAAATCCTTTCGTGGCCGAAGACGCTCGTAGTCGGAGATCGGCTTGGACGAAGCGCTACCAGCGGAGTGGAGACCTGAACGGTACGGATAGGGTATCCACGGAGAGATAAGGTCGATACGGTGGTCGCGCCTCGGGTGACCTAGAGGAGGACGGTGGGACACGGTTCGCGGTGTGGGGCGTTGAGAGAGGGTTGTTCTCCGGTGAGTGATGTAGTTGCAGCAGATAGATGTCATCGATTGAGGATTTCACACGGTCGATTCCTTACGATTCTCTCAGGCATTGCAGTTCATCCCGAGGTTCCGGTTCGCTCGGTTCCCCGTTCGGTCGCGGTGCGCCGCCGCCCCCACAGCGTCTGCGCCGTCGAACCGTCAGCGTGATCACCGTTCTCCCGAGAGAGCGTCGGCAGATTCACAGGATCGTTCACACACTGGCAAGCATCGCCACGGTGGAAGGCTTATCACGTCCCCGTCTACACAAGACAACTATGCCAAGTGGCACGACCCACGGTCGGCGCGACGGCTGCGAACGAGTCGATCAGCCCCGCATGCCGATCACAATTATTGGGTCCGGAGCCACACCCCCCGGCGGAACACGGTCGACGGCGGACACGAGCGGCGAGGGGGGCACTCGTCGTCGCGTCGACGACAGCGCCCCGTCGGGGACGAACGCGGCCGAACGGAGGGCACGGTAGATGCCCTCGGAGCCGACGCCAGCCCCCGACGAGCAGCCGGTGGCGTCCGAGGAGAGCCCGGAGACGGACGGCGGCCGCGAGACCGAGTTGCAGGCACACACCATCAGGCTCGAGTTGGTCGACGAACCCGGACAGCTGCTGGCGGCGCTGAAGCCCATCGCCGACAACGGCGCGAACCTGCTGTCGATCTTCCACGAGCGCGGGAGCCTCACGCCGCGAGGCCGAATCCCCGTCGAGGTGGACATCGAGTGTCCGCCGGACCGCTTCGAGGGGCTCCTCGAGGACCTCCGCGACCGCGGCGTCAACGTGATCCAAGCCGACGCCGAGGAGTACGGCGACGAGGTGACCGTCGTCCTCGTGGGCCACCTCGTGGACACGGACCTGTCGGACACGCTCAAGAAGATCCAGGACTGCTCGGGGGCCTCGGTCGCCGACATCGACCTGTCGGCGCCGGCGGGCGCCGGCTCGTCGGCACACTCGAGCGCCCGGCTCCGCCTGCGGGCGCACGCCGGCGAGACAGCGCGCGTCGTCGAGACGGTCCGGGAGGTCGCCGCCGAGAAGGACATCGACGTCATCGCGCCGCTGGAGGGCAGCCGATGAAGCTCTGTGTCCTCGGCGCCGGCGCGGTCGGCCGCTCGGTCGCGGAGTTGGCCCCCGAGTACGGCCACACGGTGACGGCGCTGGCCGACTCCTCGTCGGCGGTCGTCGACCCGGACGGCGTCGACGTGGAGACCGCCCTCGCGCGCAAGGACGCCGACGAGGCGCTCGGCGGCGACGACCCCGGCGACGCGCTCGCGGCCGAGTACGACGTGCTCGTTGAGGCGACGCCCACGACGCTCGGCGACGCCGAGCCGGGGTTCTCGCATCTGCGCACCGCGCTGGAGCGCGACAGGCACGTCGTGCTCGCCAACAAGGGACCGGTCGCCGAGCGCTACGCGGACGTCCGCGCGCTGGAGGCCGACTCCGCGGGCGAGGTGTACTTCGAGGCGACCGTCGGCGGCGCCATCCCGGTGTGTGCGACCGTCGACGACCTCGGAGCCGAGCACGTCTCGGCCGTTCGCGGCGTGCTCAACGGGACGGCGAACTTCGTGCTCTCGCGGATGGCCGCCGAGGGGCTCGACTACGACCACGTGCTCGCCGAGGCGCAGGACCTCGGCGTCGCGGAGGCGGATCCGTCCTTCGACGTGGAGGGCACCGACGCCGCGCTGAAGTGCGTCATTCTGGCGAACGTGCTGCGCGAGGCCGACTGCGACTCCCTCGACGAGCTTCGGGACGTCGAGGTGACGCTCGCGGACGCGGACGTGGAGGGGATCCGGGACATCCCGGGCAGCGCGCTGGAGTTGGCCGCCGAGGACGGCCGGACCGTCCGGCTCGTCGGCGAGGCGACCCGTGACGGCGTCAGCGTCGGCCCACGACTGGTCCCCGAGAACGGCACGCTGTCGGTGACGGGTACCCGAAACATCGTCGAGATCGACCACGAGTACGCGGGCGGGCTCGCGATCTCCGGCCGCGGCGCCGGCGGCGAGGAGACCGCGAGCGCGGTGCTGGCCGACGTGGCTCGTCTGGAGTAGCCGAGTCGAGCGGAGGCCAACCGATTCCGGGAACGGCGATCGAGCGGCCGGGCTTCGGATTCGCCGGTCGCCGAACTGATCGGAGGTGATCGGCCCACCCCGGTCAGTCTCCGCCACTGCGATCAAACGTCTCCGCCGACGCGGTCGTCGATCGGCCGTGCAAATCCGACACACGGCACAGACACACACGCAAAATCGCATGAAGGCGCAGGGATAGGCTGCTGAGCGTATCGAAATGGTTTTAGGGCGTTCGGACGTTACAAGTCCTTACAGAGCGCCTCAGCGCGTGATTCCACTATGAGCGACAAACCCCACCAAAATCTGGCCATTATCGGCCACGTCGACCACGGGAAGTCTACGCTCGTCGGGCGGCTCCTCTTCGAAACAGGGAGCGTCCCCGAGCACGTAATCGAGCAGCACCGAGAGGAGGCCGAGGAGAAGGGCAAGGGCGGATTCGAGTTCGCCTACGTCATGGACAACCTGGCCGAGGAGCGCGAGCGCGGTGTCACGATCGACATCGCCCACCAGGAGTTCGACACGGAGAAGTACTACTTCACCATCGTCGACTGCCCGGGCCACCGTGACTTCGTGAAGAACATGATCACGGGCGCCTCGCAGGCCGACAACGCGGTGCTCGTCGTCGCGGCCGACGACGGCGTCGCGCCCCAGACCCGCGAGCACGTCTTCCTGGCGCGCACGCTGGGCATCAACGAGCTGATCATCGGGATCAACAAGATGGACCTCGTCGACTACTCGGAGGACTCCTACAAGGAGGTCGTCTCCGAGGTCGAGGACCTGCTCAAGCAGGTCCGCTTCGGTACCGAGGACGCGAGCTTCATCCCGATCTCGGCGTTCGAGGGCGACAACATCTCCGAGCGCTCGGACAACATGTCGTGGTACGACGGCGAGACCCTCCTGGAGGCCCTCAACAACCTGCCGGAGTCGGAGCCGCCGACGGACGCGCCGCTTCGGCTGCCCATCCAGGACGTGTACACCATCTCGGGTATCGGAACCGTCCCGGTCGGACGGATCGAGACCGGCGAGATGACTCCCGGTGACAACGTCTCCTTCCAGCCGTCGGACGTCGGCGGCGAAGTGAAGACGGTCGAGATGCACCACGAGGAGGTCGACTACGCGGGCCCCGGCGACAACGTCGGTTTCAACGTCCGCGGCGTCGGCAAGGACGACATCCGCCGCGGCGACGTCTGTGGTCCCGCGGACGACCCGCCGACGGTCGCCGAGACCTTCCAGGCGCAGGTCGTCGTCATGCAGCACCCGTCGGTCATCACGGCCGGCTACACGCCCGTCTTCCACGCCCACACGGCGCAGGTCGCGTGTACCATCGAGTCGCTCGACCAGAAGCTCGACCCGTCGTCGGGCGAGGTCGACGAGGAGAACCCGGACTTCATCAAGTCCGGCGACGCGGCCATCGTGACGGTGCGCCCGCAGAAGCCCCTCAGCATCGAGCCGTCCAGCGAGATCCCGGAACTGGGCTCCTTCGCGGTCCGCGACATGGGTCAGACCATCGCGGCCGGCAAGGTGCTCTCCGTCAACGAGCGGTAAATGCCCGAGCAACAAGCGCGCGTCCGACTCGCGGGCACGAGCCCCGACGACCTGGACGCCATCTGCGACGACGTCCGCGAGATCGCGGACAAGACCGGCGTGGCGCTGTCGGGCCCCATCCCGCTCCCCACGAAGACGCTGGAGGTCCCGTCGCGCAAGTCCCCCGACGGCGAGGGGACGGCGACGTGGGAGCACTGGGAGATGCGCGTCCACAAGCGGCTGATCGACATCGACGCCGACGAACGCGCGCTCCGTCAGCTCATGCGGATCCAGGTCCCGAACGACGTCTCCATCGAGATCGTCCTCGAGGACTGACCTGAGGCGCACCGGACCCCACGGTCCAACTCGGACACCGTTCTCTCCGTTTTTCCGCCCCATAGCGACGCCTCGGTCTCGAGCGGCGGCACGGTTTTGCGATCGCGACCCGCAGTATCGTCCATGTCCTCCACACGAACCCGCTCCGGGTACGGGAGTCTCCGACCGGTCGCCGAGACGATCGGAGCCATGATCGCCGTCTCCGCCACGTTCTGGTTCATCGGCTTGTTTGCGCGGCCGCTGGCGGCGTTCCTGTTCGTGCTCTCCCCACCGGCGTCGGTGCACCCGTGGACGCTTGCGACGAGCGTGTACGCCCACGCCGGCCTCGGACATCTGCTCTCGAACGCACTCGTGGTCGTCGTTGCCGGCGTTCCGGTGGCCGCTTCGACGACTCGGACCCGGTTCCACGCGTTCGTCCTTGTGACCGGCGCGCTCGCGGGACTAGCGCAGATCTGGGTGAGCGGGTTGCTCTCGCCTGCGGGCGTTCTCGGTATCAGCGGCGCCGCCTTCGCGCTCGTGGGGTATGTCACCGCCGCGAATCCCGCGGCCGACGCGCTCGGCCGGTTCGCTGGCCGACTGGGCGTCCCGCCGCGCGTCGTCGTCCTCGCGGTCGGGGCGCTCGCTGTGGGCGTGACGCTCGTGTTGAGTCCCGCAGGGAGCGCGCTGGTTGCCCACTTGGTCGGGCTCCTCCTCGGGATCGTCGCGGGCCGTATGGGACTGCTTCGTGTGTGACAACCGTGCGAGGGCGGGTCGAAACGGAACCCTCAAGTGCGATCCCGGGGTTCGTTAGGATGCGGGCTCGTAGATCAGTGGTAGATCGCTTCCTTCGCAAGGAAGAGGCCCTGGGTTCAAATCCCAGCGAGTCCATAGAAGCCGTTCTTCTTTCCGAGTTCTGCCATTCTGTCACGGAAGAGCCCTTAGCTCGGAAATCTACATATCAAACCACCTAGTAACAAAGTCCCCATTTAGCCGAAGGAACTCGTTCGTTCCTTCCAGCCCGTCCCCTTCCTACGATTTGAGCGAAGGATCCCCTCCCAACTCCGGTATATTGGAGGTGATCCCATGAGGTTCGTTCCGGGATTCTGTTCGGTTTGCCGACGCTACTCTGATAGAACCGAGTATAGGTCAGAAACATTCGAGGATCCACTTTGTCAGTGGTGCCATCGTAATCTCGTCACTCATGCGCGTGATCCGCGGATCATAGGAAGGAACTCGGAGGTCGCTCGATGAGGTTGATCCTTCTCCCACCCTCCCTTCCCTCCCTCTTATTTTGGGGAGAGGGCCCCCTTTCACGGGGGTCCGGGCAATTGCCCGTCCGTCCGGCGACGACGTATTGCCCGTCCGTTGGTCCGAGCCCTGGAAATGCTCGGCGCGTCTCGGGCGGTCCGAGTGCTCCGAGGACCGCCAGCGCCGAGCTGCCGGAAGCGGACCCCCTGCCATGGGGGTCCGACCCGGAAGCCGGGGCGCACGCCGACCGAAGGGAGGCGAACGTGGGCGGCGCGGAGCGGGGGTGGTCGGAATGACTCGGGATGTTACTGCTCAATCGAGCCTCGGCTCTCACTCGATAAGCGAAAACTGGGACTCCGCTTCTCGGCCTTCCAAGACTAACTGTACATCCAACGCTGAGGCGGGTGAAACGGGTGATGTACCGCTTTCACGGCGACCGTACTGGCAACGAAAGAACGAACTCGTGGATCAATTCATCGATGAAATGCCTGTCCGAGCACAGCGCCCGATCTCCGTCAGAGAGGGTACGTCAATCCGAGAAGAAACGGTAAGCGAAAAGTTCGGAGATTCTGGATTCCGTTCAAAGTCTTGGAGTCAATCACTTCGAGAGTTTCTCACTTGGTATAACGATTACCGGCACGCGCATCGCGTGTTTCGCTCTCCGGAGGGTGAGACAGTTCGTGCGCCCCTCACAAACTCCCATCAGCCGAACTATGGAGACAAATACTACGCACGAATCAAAGCGCTGGAACGTCAGATCACGGCCGACTACGATGATTTGTACGTGGCGATGCTCACACTTTCGGGGTCTTCACGGAATGGTAACGGTGGTTGGCGCTGCCCCGCTGATCACCTTCGGGACGTAATCGACTCGTTCCGTCCGAACGAGGGGCGTGGTGTATATCACGCACTCTACGATTCGCTGAGAGACTACCAGTGGGAGTATGCGCTTGTAGTTGAACATCACAAAACCGGCTACGGTCACGTTCACGTAGCGATCTTCATAGATGGGAAAGTCGACGAGTCCGACTTCCACTCGGCTATCGACGCGCACCTGCGCACCTGTGAGATCGCGCATCGGGACGCGCATGATTACTACAGTACGGACCCTTCGGACCGCCCTATTTCGGTTCGACAGGTTGACTCGGAGCTCGACCCGGACGACTACGAGCAATACGATAAGGTCGGAAACCTCGGGTCGTACATTGGGGAGTATATCGGGTCCTACGGTGGGGAGTTGTTCAACAGGAACCTCGAAGAACTAGTCTTCCGCGCTTCGTGTTGGGCGACTGGTACCCAGATGGTTCGCTTCTCAACGGGTGCAAATGCACTAATCGACCGGGAGCTTGACCGAGAGGAAAAAGAAGACGCTGAGCCAGTCGTGATTCCAAATCCGGATTTTGACCCAGAGATTGACGCATCCAACAAAACAGATACGAAACCCTTTGACGTGGATGGGGAGACTTGGACTCTCGAAGGAATTGGGCGCGTCGATGCGGATGGTGAAACGGTGTACGACTTGCAGCGGAACGGCGTACAGTATCAAAAGATCGACGGAGCAGAACATCTTGATCCCCCAAATCCACAGCCACCGGATCAACCATTCAGGCGAACATCTGCTACCAGTCTCAGAGAGTTCAATTCGGAGACTAAATCGTGACTACAGATAATCGTGGAATAATCAACTCACTCCCACCAAGGCCGGTTCTTGAATCCACTATTGACCGATTAGCTACTCATGAAAAAGTGGGTGAGTGGGAATCAACGCTTGCGTATTACCAGCCTGAGGTGGGCGAAGAGCTCGTTTTTAATTTCATGATAGAAGTCTCCGGAGAATGGTGCGCATTAGTCTTGCACGAGGATGGAGAAAGTGGCTGGAAGATATTGGGAACGTATGAACGATTTGGAGATGCTGGTCGCTCGATTTCAAACTGGAGAGAAGATAATAATATCTATTGATATATTTTAACCAGTGGAATCACAGGGATATCTCATGAGTCTTAATTATATACTACCATTTCCAGTCCTACCCACCAATTCAATTTTATTCGGAACTCTTCGCAGTCTTAGACATGAACAGCGCAACATCATCCTCGAAACGGTCTAGCTTATCGATCTCTTCAATCAGTTGTTCAAGAAGAATCTGACGAGTATCTTCGTCGAGTTCATTCTCAACGTTGTCGTAGAGACGAACCATGCCCTCCATCTCTTTTTTAATGCTGTTGAGTGCACCATCACCGAGTCGTTCTCTAAGGTACCGATCGTGAGAAACGTAGTCCTGCGGAGACTCGGGAGGGAGATGATGTTCAACATCTGCGAATGTGACTGAGCTATCGTCGTCCATTTAACAGATCTTGTACTGGACACAGTATTTATAATCTTATCCCTCAATCGTTACCAGGAGTCCGACCATCAACCACGGTATTTAAGATCATAAGATCCCTGTGCCCTACAATGCCAGAACCGATTCTAAAATGGGCCGGTGGGAAGCGCCAAATTCTCTCACAGATTGTTGACCACTTCCCATCTGACGAGAAAATAATGGGCTACCACGAGCCCTTCTTTGGTGGTGGTGCGGTGTTTTTCCGGCGTTGTCACAGCTATGATGGAACTATTAACGACATCAATACGCGGCTGATCAACTTCTACAAGATTGTTCGAGACCACCCCAACGAGTTGCTGAGTCAACTCGAAAAATTCGATCGGCCGGACGCCGATCCAGACCCCGATCGCCGGTTTGACAAAACGAACCGGAAGGGGAAGGAAATCAAGAGCAACTATTACCAAGTCCGCGAGCTATTCAATCGGCGACCGAACGATGAGGAGTTCGACGAGATCGAGGAAGCTGCGCAGCTTCTCTATCTGAATCGGACGTGCTATAACGGACTCTACCGCGAGAACCTTTCTGGCGAGTTCAACGTTCCTAGTGGAAACTACAGTAATCCCGATTGGGAACAACGGTCTCGGATCCGTGAGGCGAGCGAAGCACTGGAAGGCGTCGAGATATTCAATACAGACTTCTCTTATGTGGCAGATCACGCTGAGGAAGGTGACTTGGTGTACTGCGATCCACCGTACGATCCGAGCGGCGATGCTTCGACCTTCGCTGAATACAGCTCAGATGTGTTTGGGAAAGAAGAACAAGAGCGACTTCGGGACCTGGCGCTTGAGTTGAACGACCGAGGGGTCTACGTAGTGATATCGAACGCTCCTTCTGTGGGCGAGCTCTACGAGCCGTTTAACGAGGATGGTTTCCACGTAAGTAGGGTTGGGGCGCGGAGAGCTATCAACTCCAATGGCGATGGCCGGGGCGAGGTGAAGGAAGTAATCGTGACGAATGCTGAAGAATTGCGAACGCGTGATGGGACTATTCCCGAGTTTGCTTTCTAGAAGTCTCCTAAGTCCATCTTGTAGTACTCAAACCACAGCATTCCTTTCTCTCGGCGCTTGACATCAGGGTGCCTTCCGAGCCACTTACCTACCGTACTCGCACGCCGACCAACGGTAGTACCAGTCACCTCGGTTTCGTCTCGAATGATCTCCTCGATTTGTGATTTTGGGATCTTGTACTCTTCCTCAAGGACATCTACGATCTTCTGAATGATCTCAATATTTCCTACGTTAGCTGAAAAGTGCTTTTCGGCCGCATCATCATTTCCACTCTTGAGGTAAGACACGTATTCCTCCCCCAGTTCTGTCAATTCCCACTTTCGCATCTTTTTGTCCCCAGAAGTATCCTCCTCAAGATATCCCATGATGCTTGCCGCAGTGGTGTAGTAATCTGCTTGGCGCGGAGTCCAACTATCGCCAGTTTTTCTAGACAGATGCTCCGCAATTTCGGGCTTGTACTGGTTTCCATTGCTGATCCCATCCAACACGAGATCAAAGTGGTGGAATGAATCGGCCTGCGGGATCTTCCAAGCCGGAATTAGGTCACCTGCGAACTTATCGAACCTGTGCCAGAATTCTGGGTCGATCGCGAATTTTTTCTCTTCCTCACTAGGTTGTTCAGTTACACCGACCTCGTGTTTCAGCATGAGTTCTGCCAGATCGTTACCATTGATGAGGTCGATCGAATAGAATTCGGTATCATTCACCTTCTCAGCGGCGTCCTTAGTAAATGATGAGGTGGTGATCAGTGTTCCAAATCCGAATCCCTCCCCCTGAAGCGAGCCTGCTAACTCTCGGACGGCGCCCGATGAGATCCTGCTACTGTACTGTTTTACCTGAACACCGAATTCACCAGTATAGAACTCGTCTCCGACGTATCCTTGTATATCGATGCCGTGGTCCTTACTCCTTCGTGTAGTCTCAATTCCATCCGGACTTTCAACTTCTTCAATAACGCTCTTACAGAGATGCTCGAACTTGATCGGATCTATCTCTCTATTCCGCTTTTTCAGCTCTTCGAGGGTTTCCTGCTTATCCATTTCTCTCCTCACTATTGCTTGAAAACATATTCTTTTTCATAACTATCCGAGTAGCGTTTCATGTTAGCCGGCGAGTATATAATGAGCTAACTTTTGTCGGATTTTTCAATACACATAATGTTATATTAATTGTCGTCCTACAACATAACAACGGAGTGGCTCTATTGAAATCCTCAACCACAGATAGTTTGTTGAAGCCATATTAAATAGAGGACGCGAGTCTTATAAATTGATTTAATTCGGTTAATATATTACTCTGTGTCATTCCAAGCCTATATGACTCATGTAGCTGATCCTGAGTGGGCAGATCTGCTAGACTTATTTTACAAACAAAATGGTTGGATGTACAGTTACACTAAAACTTCCATATATTATGAAGATCTACCTGAAGAACATGACCTTGATGAACACATTGATTGGCATGAGGACAAAGATAATAATCCAACAAATATGCTATTAACCATGGGTTTGATAGAATCTAAAGAACCCGGAGAATTAGGTGTGAGACGAGCTAGCCAAAGGGAATCGGTTTTATGGTATCAATTGACTGAGAAGGGTTTCTCAGTTGCTCATGATCGTTATATGAATAAACAGGAACAGAGCTTGTTGAAAGAACAAAACAACTCCAACAGGCTAGTTGCGGTGTTCACCATATTACTTGCCTTTACCGCCGTAATTCAGGCAATATCTCAAATCATTTCACTCGATGAATTTCGAACGGCCGTAGCCACCATCTACACTGCTTTAGCACTGACAGCAATGGTAATCTCATATGAAACTTTCCCAGATCTTTCTATCTGAGACTCATACTCTGTATTCAGCACGCGATTTCTATCAATCCCAGAGGATTTCAACAGAGGCAACAGAGTCAATTCAATCAGGAGTCTCTTCAGCTGAATTGGAACCATCCGGGTCAACGCCCGGTTCGCCAGTTACGAGATATATTCCTTCAGACGTAATTTTGTATTTGCCCCGTCCGACTTTTTCAACGAGCCCGCCTGCTTGAAGCGTGCTCAGGCGGCGAGAAACAGTAACTCGCGTGATATCCGTATTTTCCGCGATAATTGACGGAGAGAGCGTTAGTCCGGAACAGAGAATAAACATAATATGAGCGTCCGCATTCGTGAACCATTCCGGTGTCTCGCCCATCATGCCGGGTGAAACATCCCCAGTTAGATCAAGATAGCCAGGAAGCTCGCTGAGCTCCGGTTCGTTTTCGTCATCCATAGCTCACAGGTTGAGTCCACTACGCAAAGTTGTGTTGTCTAGTCGTTTGCCTATGTGAACACGCTATCAATTGGCCCCTTCTATTGTTTGCCTATGTTAACAGGCTACTAGATAGTGAGGACAAACGTATGTTACCGATTAGTAGCAACAATTAAGACACATCCAACAGAGTACTTCGATATGCACTCACCGGGCCGGGTGGAAGGAACGGTTGAAGCGCACTTGCACGAGGGATCGCCAGATGTCTGATGATCTGGAACCGCTTTCTGTCACTGAGGGAATAGAGCGGTTTCTCCAAGCACGGGAGTCAGAACTTGCTGATTCATCACTGAACAACGCTCGAACTCGGCTCAACTATTTTCAGGAGTGGACCGTGGACCGAGAGATTGAGAACCTGAATACGCTAACAGGTCGCGATCTCGCGGACTTCGTGGCATGGAGACGTGGACAAATCGCACCGCTAACTCTGCAGAAACAACTCTCGACCATTCGCTCGGCACTCCGGTACTGGGCAAAAATCGAGGGCGTCAGCAAGGGACTCGCAGAGAAACTTCACTCGCCGGAGCTGCCAGACGGGGCAGAAGCCCGTGATGAACACCTGACTGCAGATGAAGCCGAAGATATCCTGCAAACGCTGAGCCAGTACCACTACGCAAGCCCACGCCATGTGATGTTGTCCCTGTTATGGGCGACTGGGATGCGCCGGTCGGCGCTTCGCTCCATCGACGTGGATGATCTACGACCGGACGAACACGCGATTGTTCTAAAGAACCGACCGGAGACAGGTACGAAGCTAAAAAACAGAGACGCGGGCAAACGGTGGATCTACCTCGGCCCACAACGGTACAATATCGTCGAGGATTCGCTCGACCACCCAGATCGGGATGATGTATTCGATGAGTATGGACGCGAACCACTACTAACCACAGTCAATGGGCGTCCAACGGGAGATACTATTTACACCCGCGTAAACCGCGCTACCCAGCCCTGTGAATACGGAGAGTGTCCACACGATATCGACCCGAAAGACTGTGACGCACGCGGCCGTGACGGCTATCCCAGTAAATGCCCGTCGTCAGTCGGTCCGCACGCGATCCGGCGCGGCGCAATCACTGACCACCTGAACAAGAATGTCATGCCGGAGGTCGTCAGTGAGCGCTGCGATGTGTCGCTTGCTGTTCTTTACAAGCACTACGACGTGCGCACCGACCAAGAGAAAATGAACGTCCGAAAGAACTCGTTGGGGGAGTTGCTGTAATGCCTGCGGAGGTTCCTCCCCAGCGAGTCCAGTTCAGTACGGGTCGATCGCGAAGGCCCGGAGTTCTCGCGGGAGCAGCACTAACACGACAACGTTCAGCCGCAGCCTCGCGAAAACAACTCGCGAAGGATGTGAAGTTCGCCAGCTTCCGGGGCGCGGCCACTCCGTCCCCGAAGTATTCAGGAGCGCAGGTGCCTGCTACTCCTCGTCACGATAGGCGTCGTTCTCCGCGACGATCACGCGAGCGCGCGAATCCATCTCTTCGCGCACAGCGGTCGCGAGTTTCTCTTCAGTCCAGTCGTCGAATTCAGAGATCTCCTCACCGTCGGTCTCCACGTAGTCGAAGGCCAGCGACTCCAGTGTCAGATCCAAGAGCGTGGCCTTTCGTTCCGTGAGGGCACGGCGCGTCCAATAGTCGTCGTACTCGGCGATGGCGTCGGCGAACGCGGTCGTTCGCTCGAGCGCGGCGATCTCGGCTTCGATCGCTTCGAGAAACTCGTCTCCGGTGTCACAGTCGAGCCCCAGCTCGTCGGCGTCAGCCCCCCAGTCCTCGCTGACGCTGTTTCCGTGTGCTGTCTTCAGCTTCGCCCATCGCGTCAACGTGCGTACGGAATCGTCGCTGAATTCGTCAGGGCTGAAATACCCGTTGACGACCGCTTCGTCGAACTCGGACAGTTGATACAGCGGCAGCTTGCGGGACAGCGGATGATTCTGACCGGTAACGTTGTCTTGGTTCCACAGCAGCCCTAAGTTTCCGAGATCGGAGATATAGTACTCGTCGCAGATCTCCATGAGCAGTTCGTCGTCCCCCTCATCGATGATCCCGCCGATCGTCTCCGCGATCGGGCTGTCATCGGTCGCCGTCTCGAAGAACTGGGTGAACCAGTAGTACCGATCGAACGCGCCGATGTTGTCCAGAAACGGGGACTGGGGGAAGAAGTGCTCCAGATGGACTTCACTGATGTTGAGCGACCGTCGCCACATCGCGTCGACTCCAGTGTGTTCGTCGGTCAGCTTCCACAGAAGCGCCTTCGCATATCGTGTGTTGATCGCCGACGTCTCGATCAGCGTCTCCGCGAACGCGGTCCCGTTCACGCCAGAATAGACGTCGGTGAACCGTCCATACAGCTGTGCTTCGACGTTGATGTCGAGCGCATCGCTGTCGCGCGTGAACCGGTGTGCGACCCCGGCGTAGATATTCTCCAGCCTGTTGGGGTTGATGCTCGATAGCACCTGCCGGAACGTGACGTTCTCGACGGCGTGCATCGTCCGAACGAGCAGGGACTCCGCACGCTCGGTGGCGTCGCTCTCGCGAGCTTTCGTGTACGCCGCAAGGACCAACGGCCGCCACTGACTCGTGCGCAGCGACTGCAGCCGCTGCAGGATGTCGTTGCACGTGCGTTGTCGCTCCTCGTCGTTGAGCTCAAGTCCGTCGTCGTACGGGTAGATGATGTTGTGGTAATAGGAGCTGTATCGTTCCAGCGTTTGGAGGAACTCCTCGGCGCCGGTGAGCGTCTCCAGTTGGCTTTCAAGCGTCTGGTCCTCTCGCGGATTCAGGACGAACGCTTCTAACAGGTGATCGGAGACCTCGGACCGACTGTCGACCGTACTGTCGACGACCGAGATCGTATCGACCAAGAAATCGCTGACATCGCCGTAATCTCCGTCGAAGAGGTCGACGATGTCCTTCCAACGTTGGAGGTTCTGCGCTTCGATATCGGGGTCTGCGTCCTCGCGCAGTCGGGCGACGATCCGGGCGCGAATGATGTCGACCTGATTCAGGTCCATCCCGCGATCGTTGAGGATCTGGAAGATGTCCATCAGCAGCGACGGGTGCCCCTGTGAGACGTGGAAGTGGCCGACGACGAATGCGTGAAGGAGGTACTCCTTCAGGTTAATCAGCGCCCGCGCTCGCTGCGTATCCGTGTCGTAGCTGGTCGCGAGTTCGGTCTCGATGTGCGTACGGAAGTAGTCGTACGCCTCGATCAGCCGCTTGTTCGAATCGTCGAACGATCGATTGTCGTTCTCGATCGCATCCCACTCGGCGTCATCGATGCGGAGGAGTTTGGCGTAGTGGCGGATCGTGATCGCGTTCCGCTTGCGGTTCCCGTGGACGCTTTCCTGATCGGTGATGTAGGCGAGCCGTTCGGTCGTCCCCCGCATCAGCGCACGATAGAACTCGTCGTTGTGGTCGTTGAGCGTCAGCTTGGGTTTCGGGTTGGTTGAGCCGGGATTCTCCAAGAAGAACGTCTCCATCAGCGTCTGCTGACTGGTGGCGACTGCGGCGATGTTGTCTTCAGTCTCCTGGTCGATCTCGTCGAGTTCTGCGAGCAGTTCCTGAATGATCTTTAAGATCAACGAGACAGTCGTGATACGCTGTTGACCGTCGATGATCTCGGCTGTTCGATTGTCGACGTCGGCCGTGAAGACCGAACCGAAGAAGATCTCGGTCAGATCGTTCCTGGAGATGGAGTCCGCGAACACCGGCTCTAACTCGATCCAGAGGTCCTCCCACTGCTGTTCCTCCCACGCGTACCCGCGCTGGTATTCCGGTATCTCTAGGTTCCCGGCAGTGAAGAGGTCGTTGAGCATCGCGCGGTCGAAGTCGATGTTGTTCCACACCGACCGTTGCACCCAATCCCAGCCGCGAATCACCTCGTCACCAGGATCCTCCTCAAACTCGAAGAGGTGCGTCCCGAAGGATACCTCAAAACTTGGCATCGGGCCGCATCGACACGGTGGCCCGGCATGAACCTACCGACGTC
This sequence comes from Halobaculum rarum, assembly GCF_040025155.1. Taxonomy (NCBI): domain Archaea; kingdom Methanobacteriati; phylum Methanobacteriota; class Halobacteria; order Halobacteriales; family Haloferacaceae; genus Halobaculum; species Halobaculum rarum. The sequence continues at coordinate 884,870 of NZ_CP157275.1, forward strand.
AGAAGGGCGGTCGGAACCGAGTGCCGGCGGCAACGATTCCGTCCCAGAACCGCTCGCCCCCCAACTCCGAAGGGTCCAGCAACCGGGAGACTAAGGGACGATCCCTCCGATCACCGACGAGGAGATGTACCGGTCGATGCGAGTTCGCGGCCGTCCGATCGTCCTGTGGGGACTGCTGGCGGTGCTTGGCCAGCTGTCGGTCCGTGCACTGGTCGGCGGCGTAGCCTTGCTGTTGATGCCCTCTGGGGAGCTGGTCGGCCTCTCGACAGCCCCGCTTGACGGGACGCCGTTCGGGTCCTTCCTCGTTCCGGGGATCACGCTCGTCGCCGTGTTCGGGCTCGTCCCGGCGATCGTGTGTTACGCGGTCTACACGCGACGCCGGTGGGGCTGGCTCGTGGCCGTCGGCGTCGCCGTCGCGATGCTGGCCTGGCTACTCGTAGAGGCGGCCGTCGGCTTCGATCGGCCGACGGTCCTCCTGAACCTCGGCACCGCCGGAGCGATCCTGGTGCTCGCCTCGCATCCGTCGGTTCGACACGACGTGCTGGGGGCCGAGGTGTCGTGACGGCGGCGATCGGTTCACCGGCTCCCCGGATAGGTCCGGTAGCCCCTCGACGCACTCACTCCGCGACCGCCAGTCGCTCCACGAGTTCGTGCAGCGAGCCGACGTCGTACTCGGGTGTCGGGTCGGGATCGGCGTCGGCGTTGAACGGGCGGCGGACGAACGCGGCGTCGATGCCGACGTTGTGGGCGGCGGCGACGTCGGAGGACCGATCGCCGACGTAGACGACGCGGTCGGCCGTGAGGTCCCTCAGGGCGCGTTCCATGTACCCGGTCGCCGGCTTCTCCGCCCCGACGTCCTCGACCCCCGGTCGGAGGCCGTACCAGGTGTCGAAACGGTCGCGGAGGTCGAACCGGTCGAGGACGGTCTCGACGGCCGCGTGTTGGTTGTTGCTCACGATCCCGCGGGTGGCGGGAAGATCGAGGGCCGCCCCCGCGTCGTCGTACAGCGCCTTCTCCCCGTCCTCGATCGCGGTCCGCTGGTTCGCGGTGACCAGTTCGTTACGGCGGTGCCAGAGCCGGTCGAACGCGACCTCGTGGGTCGACTCGAAGTGAGCCGTCGCCTCGTCGAGTCCACCGTGAAGCGTGCGGACCGCCCGGAACTCCCCGTCGGTCGGGTCGTCGATATCCGCCTCCCGCAGCGCGCGCTCGGCGGCGTCGTCGAACACCCACGACGGGGACCGCTCGATCAACACCCCGTCCATGTCGAACACCACGGCGTCGTAGTCCATGCGGTCCCCAGCGGTGCCGACCGCATCAGACTGGCGGCTCCGTCCGGGCGTTCTTCGGGAGCGACGCCCAGATCTGTGTTCCGTCGTCGGGGCAGGCGACGTTGATCGTTCCCGTCTGTCGTACTGGTGAGCGAGGAACGGAGAGTTCGGTCCGTGAGTCGCCGGCTTCGGGACGCCCCGATGACCGACCCCACTCGATCCCCGACGATCCCCGGAAAGCTCCCCCTACAACCATATGACGTGTATAACTATGCCCGCCTCCCCCATGGCGTCAGTGGAATGCAGCCCACCGCCACCGAGTCACATCTGATCAGCCCCGCCGACCTGTACGGGTCGTCCCGTCGAACATGAGTCGGGGACGGCTCGGGCCGGTCCTGATCACCGTACTCGCCGTCGCCGCGCTGGGCGTCACCGCGACCTCCCTGGAGTCGACGCTGACGACCGATCCCGACGAGGAGATCAACCCCGACTGGGATCGGCTGCCGATCGGGGTCGACGACGCGGCCGCGATCAAAGAGGAGATGGGCGACGGGAGCGGGACCGACGAGGCGGACCCCGAGGTCGGCGCGACGGACGACGCCGCGAGCGACTCGGGTGACTCGGGCGACTCGGGCGTCCCTCCCGAATCGGTCGCCGACGAAGGGGAGCCCGACGCCTCGAGCGCCGTCGACGAGTCGGCGGAGTCGACTGGGGGCGACGGCAGCGGTTCGGGGGACGCCGGCGGCGTCAGTTTCGAGTCGGCGGCGGCTCCCGCCCCGGGCGAGGCGAGCCTCCTCGATCGGTTACTATTGCTCCTGCGGTCGCTCCTGCCGGTCGCCGCGTTGCTGGCGCTGGTGGCGGTCGCGTATCGCTACCGCGGGGCGCTCCGCTCGGCGTTCGGGTCGGAGACCGACGACGCGACCGCGGAGGCGACACCCGGATCGACATGGCCCGGCACGACCCCGTCGAACGTCGTCGACCGCGCGTGGGTGACGGCGGTGCAACGGGTCGATCCCGAACGGCCGGAGACGACGACGACCGCCGAGTGTCGGGCGCTGGCGCGCGAGCGACGCGGGGACGTCGACGGGGACGCCGTCGACGCCATCGCGACGGCGTTCGAGCGCGTCCACTACGCCGGTCGCCCCGTCGCCGAGGAGGAGGGCCGCGCCCGCGAGGCGCTCCGCCGCCTCGACGGGGGCGAGGAATGAGCACCCGCGAACGCGGGTGGGAAGCTCTCGTCTGGCGGGCGATTCGGGGGCTGCTCCTCGCGACGGGTCTCGCGGTGTTCGCCGTCGGCCTCCTCGCCGTGGTCGACCCCGAGACGGGCGAGCGCCTCCCGGTCGAGTCTGCCGTCCGGGCGCTCGGCAGCGACTACGTGGTCGTGGCGGCCGTCGGCCTTCTGGCGATGGGCCTCTCGGCGCTCGTCGTGGGCGCCCGCCGCCTCAGGGGGGTCGACGAGGCGACCCCGCCGGTCGTCGAGGGCGTCCAGTCGGCGACGTATCCCGGAGAGTCCGTCGACCGATCGCCCGGACGGCTCCGGCGCCTCATGGGTGGGGGAGCCGCGGAAGATGACCGCCGCGAGCGCCTCCGTGCGGCCGCGACGCGGGCGACGATGCGCGCGGACGGCTGTTCGCGGGACGTCGCCGAGCGACGGGTCGCCGAGGGCGACTGGACGGACGACCCGGTCGCGAGCCGAACGCTCTCCGGCCCCGGTCGTCGGTCGGACCGAGCGCGGCGGCGACGCCTCGACGACGACGCGGTCGGACGGACGGTGGACGCGATCGAACGGCTGACCGACGACGGGTCGGGGCGCCGCGGGGAGGGAGAGAGCCCCTCCGGGACGGGGAGGTAGTTCGACGGTGCGCCTCCTCGACAGCCTGCGACGCGCGGTCGGCCGGGCCGGCTCCGCCGCGGGCGACGGCGGCGAGCGGACGGACGGGAACGTCGAGCCCTCGACGGCGACCGACGGAGGAACGCCTGCTGACGGAGAGATGCCGGCCAGTGGAGGGATACCGGCGGACGGACGGACGGCCGCCGACGGCCGGGCGGTCACGAACCGAACCGCGACCGCGGACGACTCCGCCGCGACGAACGGACATGATACCGACGAGGCGTTCGTGTCGACGGTCGACGGTGGCCTCGATACGGACCCTAATACGGACGACCCCGCGTCGACGGACGGCGTTGCGGGCGCGAACGCGGCGGCGACCGCCGACGACGGAACCACCCGCTCGACGGGTCGGTGGCGCGGGATCGTCGGCGTCGCCCTGCTCGCGGTGGCCGCCGGCGTCCTGGCGAAGCGACCTTCGCTGCTTCTGGTCGGGGCGGTCGCCGTCGTCTTCGCCGCGTATCCGCTCGTCACCACCCCCCCGGACCCGGACCTCTCGGTGAGCCGGACGATCGACCCGTCGTCGCCGGACGACGGCGACCCGGTGACGGTCCGGACGACGGTCCGGAACGAGGGCGACAGGACCGTGTTCGACCTCCGCATCGTCGACGGGACGCCGCCGATGCTCCCGGTGTGTGGGGGCTCCCCCCGGGCCGCGACGACGCTCCGACCGGGCGATGAGGCGACGCTGGAGTACGAACTCCGCGCGCGACCGGGGCGGCACCGATTCCAACCGACGACCCTGCTTTGTCGCGACGTCAGCGGGTCGGTCGAGGTCGAGACGGCCGTCGCCGCCCGGACGACGATCGAGTGTGCCGCACGGCTCCCCACGGTCCCGCTGCGCGCCCGGAGCCGTCACCGGACCGGCCCGCTCGTCACCGACGAGGGGGGAAGCGGCCTCGAGTTCCACTCCGTCACGGAGTACGAGCGCGGCGACCCCGCCAGCCGCATCGACTGGCGGCGGTTCGCGCGGACGGGCGAACTCACGTCGGTCGCGTTCAGGACCGAGCGCCTCGCCGACGTCGTCGTCTGCGTGGACGTGCGCCCCGCCGCCTTCCGTGCGAGCGACGCGACCGAACCCCACGCGGTCGCCCACGCCGTCGACGCCGCCGACCGCATCGGCGACGCGCTCCTCGAGGCGAACCATCGCGTCGGCCTGGCGGCGATCGGACGCGACGGCAGCCTGCTCGCGCCCGGGAGCGGCCCCGAGCACGCCGATCGGTTCCGAAACCTGCTGGTGACCGGCCCGGCGTTCTCGCTGACGCCGCCGGCGTCGGCCCGCGCGGACGGGGACGGCGGGAGCGACTCGTTCGACCGGGCCGAGCGCGGTGACCCGACCGACGGGAGCAACTCACTCGACGAGGAGGGATCGCCCGACGAGACGGACTCCCTCGACGGGCAACTGTCCCGGCTTCGGACAGTGATCGGGTCGAACACGCAGGTGATCCTCCTGACGCCGCTTTGTGACGAGGAGGCCCACCGCATCGCCCGCCGGCTGGAGGGCGAGGGCGCGGCGGTCACGGTCGTCAGCCCCGACGTGACGACCGACCGGACCGCCGGGGGACGCCTCGCCCGCATGGAGCGCGACCACCGGCTGACTGACCTCCGCAACGCCGGCGTTCCGGCCGTCGACTGGGACCCGACGGAGTCGCTCGGGGCGGCGCTGTCGGCGATCGAACGGTGGGAACGATGACCGACTCCGCTCTATCGGCGACGGCGGAGTTCCGCCCGCTGCCGACGGCCGTCAGCGGCGTCATCGCCCTCGTCGCCGCCGCCGTCGCGACGGGGCTGGTCGCGGAGACGGCCGCTCAGCGGTCCGTGCTCGCGGTCGCGCTCGTCGGCGTCGCGGCCGTCGCCGCCGGCGGCCGGCTGTGGCGGCTGGGCCACGCCCTCTTCGGCGCCGTGGTGGCGCTGTGCGGGACCCTCGTCGTCGTCGTCGCGGTCGGGGAGGCCCTCTCGCGGCCGGAAACGATCGTCGGTCAGCTGGTGCTGTTGCCCGGGATTCTGGGGCTGTGGACGCTCGCCGCGGCGCTCGTGCCGATTCGGTTCGGTCGGCGTCGGCTCCTCGTCGACGCCGGCGCCGCGCTGGTGTTCCTCGCGGTGGTGACCAGCGGGGTCGTCCGCGGGGCGTCCACGCCAGCGCTCGTGGGCGCGGGCGCGGCGACGATCCTCGCGTGGGACGCCGCCGAGAACGCGGTGTCGATGGGCGGGCAGATGGGGTCCGAGCCCGGAACCGCCACCGCCCGTGCGGAACTCGTCCACGCCGGGGTCGGCGGAGGACTCGCCGTCGGCGCCGTCGCGGCCGTCCTCGGGGTGTCACACCTCGGCATCGACGGCCTCCCGTTCGCAGCCCTCCTCGCGCTGCTGGTCGCCGGCGTCGCGTTGGCACTCGTCGCCCACGGCTGAGGGTCGGGCGGTTCCCGACGGTCCTCAGGCGTTCAATTGCGGGACGGGTACCTCCTCGAGGACCTCGGCGACGACCGCCTCGGGCCCGACGCCGTCGACCCGAGCGTCGGGCGTGAGGACGATCCGGTGGGACAGGACGGCGAGGGCCGTCGCCTTCACGTCGTCCGGCGTCGCGTATTCCCGTCCCCGGAGGACCGCGTGCGCCCGGACGGCCTCGAAGAACTTCTGGACGCCCCGCGGCGACACGCCGGTTCGGACGCGCTCGTCCCCCCGTGTCGCGCGAGCGACGTCGACGAGATACTCGCGGACGGTCCCCTCCACGCGGACCGACTCCGGCGCCTCGCGGAGGCCGTCGAGCGTCTCCGGGTCACAGACTCGCTCGACCGACGGCGACGCGGAGCGCCGGGAGGCCCGGCGGTCGATCAGTTCGAGTTCGCCCGAGCGGTCGGGGTACCCCAGGCTGGTCCGGATCATGAAGCGGTCGCGCTGGGCGACCGGGAGCTCGAAGGTCCCGTCCATCTCGACGGGGTTCTGCGTGGCGATGACGACGAAGGGGTCGGGCAGCGGGTGCGACTCCCCGTCGACGGTGACCTGTCCCTCCTCCATCGCCTCCAACAGGGCCGACTGTGTCTTCGGCGGCGCCCGGTTGATCTCGTCGGCGAGCATCACGTTCGCGAAGACGGGGCCGGGCTGGAACTCGAACGTCCGGGTCGACTCGTCGAAGACGTTCGAGCCGATCACGTCCGACGGGAGCAGATCGGGGGTGAACTGGACACGCGAGAACGACACGCCGAGCGCGTCGGCGAACGACCGCGCGGTCAGCGTCTTCCCGGTCCCCGGCACGTCCTCCAGGAGGACGTGACCGTCCGAGAGAATCCCCACGAGGATCGTCTCCAGCGTCGCCCGTTCGGTCACGACCGCTCCCGCGATCTGGTCGAGGATCTCGCCGCTCCGCGCCCGGACTGCCTCTGGGTTCATGACGGCCCGTGGTCGCTCGGCCGGATTGTTATGGCCGGAATACGCGCCGCCGCCCGGTCCGCTGGCGGTCGCGCCCGGCCGAGGGAGAGCGAAGGGCGGTCCGCCGCGATATCGGCCGTCGCGTGGTCGCTCGCCAGCTTACGACTCCTCCCACCCGAAGGGGCCGGCGAGCGGGTCGGTGCCCCGCCAGCCCGGTTCCCCCTCGAAGTCGGCCGTCGCCTCCGCGAGCAGTTCGAGGAACGGGGGGACCGACGCCCGGCCGTCGAGGCGGTAGGCGGCGACCGTTTCGACCGTCGCTCCCTCGTGGGCGACGTGAACGCCCGCGCCCTCGGGCTGGATCGTGGCGAAGGCGTCCTCGTCGGTCACGTCGTCGCCCACGTACATCGCCGGCCGGTCGTCGTGGACGACCGACGCGATCGATCGCATCGCCTCGCCCTTGTCCCATGCGACCGCCGGGCGGATCTCGCGGATGCAATCGCCCTCCGTGACCCGCACTCCCTCCGTATCGGCGACGGCCCGTTCGACGGCGTCGACGACAGTCGGGACGGCCTCCTCGGGGACGGTCCGAAAGTGGACGGTCGCGGTGACGCCCTTGTTCTCGATGCGACAGCCCGGCACGTCCGCGAGGCGGTCGGCCAGGTCCACACACAGGCGGTCGATCTCCTCTTGACGGTCGAGGGTGGCGGGGTGGACGGCCCGCTCGCCGCCGTAGCCGAGTTCGAGCCCGTGGTTGCCCGCGTAGACGACGCCGTCGATCCCGACCCGGTCTCTCAGGTCCGAGAGCGCCCGCCCGCTCACGACCGCGAGCGCGACGCCGGGTTGTGTCGCCAGCCGCTCCACCGTCGGGCGGACCTCCGGCGCGAGCGTCGCCGCCCCGGGATCGTCGACGATGGGCGCGAGCGTCCCGTCGAAGTCGAGCCCCAACAGCAGTCCCTCGGCGCCCGCGAGCAGGTCGCGGATACCCTCCGGCAGGGAGTCGGGCGAGGATAGCCGCCGGTCGGGGGCCGTCATCGACCGTCGTGCCCCTCCTCGCGCAGGCGCGCGACGCTGCCGAGCACGTCCTCGATCCACACCTCGGTGTCGAACGACCGGCAGGTCTCGACGAGCTCCGCCATGCGCTCGCGGCGCTGTTCCTCCGGCATCGTGAGCGCCTCGTGAAGGGCCTCGGCGAACTCGTCGGAGTCCTGGGGGGTGATCGACACCGCTTTCTCGCCGATCAGGTCGTGTGCGCCCGCCTGCCGGCTCAACACGAGGACCCCGTCGCCGTCGGCCTGGGCGGCGACGTACTCCAGTGCGACGAGGTTCATCCCGTCGCGGATCGGGCTGACGACGCCGACGTCGGCGTTGCGATACAGGGTGTACAGCTCCTGGTCGGAGAGACGATCGGTCGTGTACACGATCGGGCGCCAGTCGTCGGTGCGGAACCGCGCGTTGACGCGGTTGACCCCCTCGACGACCTCCGTCTGTACCTCGCGGTACGCCGGGATCCGCGAGCGCGACTCCGATCCGATCTGCATGAGGGTGAACGCCCCCCGCCACTCCGGGTGGTGCTCGAGCAGGCGCTCGACGGCGTCGATCCGCTGGGGGATCCCCTTGGTGTAGTCGAGGCGGTCGACCCCGACGGCGACCCGGACGTCCTCGCCGACGCCGTACTGCGAGCGGAGCCGACGCCAGCGCTCGTCGGCGTCGTCGTCGGTCGCGAGTTCGAGGATCCGCTCGGTGTCGACGCCGAGCGGGTACGCCTCGACGGTCGTGACGCCGTCCTCATGGAACACTCGGCCGGTAGCGCGGTCGACGACCGCGTCCGGGATCGCCGCCTCGACGCAGTTTAGGAAGTTCTGACGGTAGCGCTCGGTGTGCACGACGAAGAGGTCGTTGCCCAGGAGTCCCCGGATGATCTCCGGCCCGTGGGGGCACGCGCGGAACGTGTCCCAACCCGGCCACGGGATGTGCCAGAAGTGGGTGACGAGGACGTCCTCGGGGACGCGCGAGCGGAGCATCTGCGGGAGGAGTCCGAAGTGGTAGTCCTGGAGCCACACCACGTCGCCGCGGTCCACCCGCTCGCCGACGGCGTCGGCGAACCGTTCGTTCACCGCCAGATAGGCGTCCCAGTACTCTCCCTCGCTCCGGACGCGCGTCAACGCGCCGTGACAGATCGGCCACAGCACCCGGTTGCTGAAGCCGTAGTAGTAGCCGTCCACCTGGTCGTCGGTGAGCCACACGCGCCGGAGGGGGTAGCCGTCCTCGGCGTCCGGCGGGACCGACACGCGGTCGTGCTCGTCGACGACCTCGGCGTCGGCGTCGCCGTCGCCCCACGCGATCCAGGTGCCGTCGATCCGGCGGACGACGGCGTCGAGTCCCGCGGTCAGCCCGCCGGTCGGCCTGTCGACTTCGATCCCGTCGTCGCTCCACTGGTGCCGGTACGGCTGCCGGTTCGAGACGACGACAATCTCGACGTCCTCCCCGATCGACGGCCGCTCGGTTTCCCCCCCGCGTTGGTCGTGCTCGGCGGCCACTCCGCGGCCGCCTGCTGACTCCGCCATGCGGGATCACTGTCGGGTGTCACTTGTGAGCGTGCGCCTTTCGCCTCCATGGTACTTATCCGTGATCGCCGGACTGCGGCGCCGTCGAGATCCAACCCGGGGAGGGAGGTCGCGACCCCCGACCCGTCCCTCGATTTCACTTTCGCTCCGCATGGCTCGCGTACAAGTGGGGCCGGGTGGACGTAGGAGGTATGAGCACGACGCCGGTCGTCGCCATGCCGGAGCGCGTCGAGGTGGAGACGAGAACGCGCGCCAGGATCGACGTGACAGAGACGAGCGTTCGGGAGGTGGAGTCGTTCCTCCGCCGAAACGACTGCACGGTACACTTCGAGCGTCGCGGCGGGACCACGGACCTGGTCGTCCTCGCGGGGGAGTGAGTCGAGCGAGTCGGAAAGGAGATCGCGTTGGCCCCTACTCGTCCGCGAGTTCTTCGTAGATCTGGCGATACGCGTCTCGTTCGTTCCCGGCTGCACGTCGGAGGACAGCGCGACGAGCGACCTCAAGGAACTCTCCGGGCGGGTCTTCGACGTGTTCCTCGCGGTACTCCTCACGAACCCGCCGGAGAATCAACTCCATCACGTCTCGCGTGGGCCCCTCACCGGCATCGGAGGACATAATCCGAATACGGCACACCCGTGAATAATAATTCGAGTCCGCTCCTTGCGATGTTCCTCGAACAGTTCGAAGGCCCCTTCGCCGATAGCGCCGTTGAAACAATACTCGCCAGGTGAACCGCCTCGGGATCAAACCCCGGGTACTCGGCCTGTTTCGCCTGGAGATCCTAGTGTGAAACCGCCGATCGATGAAGACTGCAAACTGACTAGCAATCCTAGCCAAGAGTGAAATCGATCCTCGGTGCCCCCGCTAACGAGACGTTACATACATCAATATTCTTCATTCAGAAGACCGGGTCACTTCCGGCAACTACATTACATAAATATTTTGATGGGCCCTAATATTCAGACGGCAAGATAATCGGCAACCCGGTCTTCCTCCATGAGATCAGTTTTGCTTAGCTCAGCCTCCATTCGGCCGTTGTCGATAACGTAACACCGCTCGGATAACTCTCTGATAACCTGCAAATTCTGTTCAACGAATAGAACAGTCACCCCCAGATCTTCGTTCATTCGGCTAATGTCGTCTGTTATTTGCTGAACGATAGACGGTTGAACTCCCTCCGAAGGCTCATCCAGAAGTAGCAGATCCGGATTACCGGCGAGAGCGCGGCCGATCGCCAACATTTGCTGCTCACCCCCGCTCATAGTCCCTGCCTCCTGATCACGACGTTCGGCCAAGCGAGGGAAGTATTCGTATACTTGATCGACGAGATCCTCCGATTTGTGTTCACTTATTGATAAACCCATATTGATATTCTGCTCGACTGTGAGATCAGGAAATACATCGCGGCCTTGTGGGATATATCCCATTCCAAGCCGAGCTCGTTTGTCGGCTGAGAGCGCCGTGATATCCTCTCCGTTATACGAAATAGAACCGTCATCCGTCGCGAGGAGACCAATAATGGTTTTCATCAGCGTCGTCTTGCCAACTCCGTTTCGACCCATAACACCAACTCGTTCGCCTTTCTCAAGAGCGAGGCTGATATCACGAAGGATTGGGGTTTTCCCATACGAGGTGTGAACGTTTTCGAGCGAGAGAAGGAATTCACTCATTAGCGATCCTCCCCGAGGTAAATACGACGAACGTCTTCATTGGCTTGGATCTCATCGATAGTTCCCTCGGCGAATACCTCACCCTGATGCAACACTGTCACCGATTCTGAGACTTCACGAACGAAGTCCATGTCATGTTCAACTACAAGGAGAGTCATTTCCCGACTTTCATTCAGCCGATGAATGATATCTGCAGTTCGTTGCGCTTCGTTGACCGACATTCCAGCTGCAGGCTCATCGAGAAGTAACAGGTCGGGTTCCAGGGCAGCTGCCATCGCGATCTCGAGCCACTGCTGTTGGCCATGAGAGAGTTCGTCTGCAGTTGTTTGAGCCTCCTTGAGGAGATCGAACTCCTCCAGAGTCCGATCAATTGCTGTATCGATATCGGGGCGATTGACCATTCGTTGTGTAGGAATGTGCATATTCTGATGCACACTGAGGTCGTCGTAAACGGCCGGAACCTGGAACTTCATACTGAGTCCCCGTCTAGCGCGTTCGTGTTGGGAGAGCTCCGTGATATTTTCTCCCTGATAGAATATTTGTCCGGTAGTTGGGACATGTTGACCGACAATGAGCTTCAAGAGAGTACTCTTACCGGCGCCGTTGGGTCCGATGAGACATCTGATCTCTCCTTTTTCGATGGTGAAATCTACGTCATTGACCGCTATGAGCCCGCCGAATTTTTTGGTTAAACCCTTGGTTTCGAACAGGGAATCCGTTTCATCGTTCGTCCCACTACCTTGCGTTTTGTGTGTACTCATGATGACTCACCTCGGGATCGAATCCACTCGCGAACGAGTGGTAGACGAGCGTATATCTGGGGGACGAACCCCTCCGGAAGTGCAAGAATCACGATAACCAGGATACTGCCAAGGATAATAAATGAATATTGCCCTCCGATAAGAGACAGACGCTGTGAGATGGACGTGATCACGAAGGTACCGATGATCGCACCGCTGAGCCATTTCCGACCCCCGGCTGCAACCCAGATGATCGGCAGTGCGGCGAAGGTCAGGCCAAATACACTCGGATCAATATACCCACCCCACGTCGTATAGAGAACGCCGCCGAACCCGGCGAGTCCTCCACTTAGTGTAAACACGCCCAGCTTGAACCGTTGAGTATCGTACCCAAACAGTTCAGTTCGCTCTTCGTTTTCGCGAATACCGACCATGACGTATCCAGGATTACTGTTAACGAGGATTCGCAATCCCAGATAGGTTATAACCAGCGAGAGGACAACGAAGTAGTAGAAGGCGAGCCCGGATATTTCAATGGCCAACCCCTCGACGCCAATGGCAAGATTGGGGATCCCCGTCATTCCGTTGAACCCCCCAAGTGGTGCTTGGCCGATAGCCCACTCCTCACCAGCCGTTTGTCCCATGAATGTATTTAATACAAGTGTGACTGCGAGCGTGATGATTGCGACGTACACGTCGCTCACACCACCATAGAACATGAAGTAACCCACTACGAATGCGAACCCCGCAGCGATTGCTACTCCGGCTATTAATCCAGCTAGGGATCCGGCTGGACCAGTGATATTGATGCTGACTACTCCGAATGTATAGCCGGCTATCCCGTAAAAGGCGACTTGGCCGAAGCTAAATATTCCAGTGTACCCCCACACCAGACAAAGGCTAAGCCCGAGAAATGCGGAGACGAGGAGGTACGCCGTATTCGAAATGTAATATGAGGATCGGAGCAGTGGATACACCATTAGCAGACCGAACAGGACTCCGAATACGATCCAAAAGGATCGACCCTCTCCAAGGGTGTTCGGCCCTTCGAGTGCATCTTTCAGTCGCGTGATAGTTCCCTGTTGATTCGGGTTCTCAACAGTGGTGGAAGTTTCTCCAGCCATCTCAACTCACCCTCTTTAGACTTTCAATGAAGCCTGTAATCCCCTGAGGCAGGAGGCGAATGACCAGAATCGTGGTCAGAAGTAACGCCATCCGCCCAGCGAATGTGCCGAAGAGGTTCGAGAAGATAGCGTTGATGGCTCCAAGTACGAGTCCAGCCCCGGTCGTCCCGATGAGGACCGAGGTACCACCTACGACTACCGTGACGAACGCTTCAACTAAGAACGTTGAACCCATCCCCGGAACAATTGTCATTGTAGGCGCGTATAGTGCCCCAGTCAGGCCGGCAAGTGCCGATCCGATCCCGAACGTCAGGAGGTACATTCGATTCGTGTTCACCCCCAGTGCCCGACTCATCTCTTCGTTCTGGATCGTCGCACGGGCGTGAGTCCCGAACTTCGTTTTCGTGAACATCCAGTACAACACTGCCAGCAACAACAAGCTAACCCCCGCAAGCAGTAGTCGATATGACGAATATGAGTAGCCGGCGTATTGGATACTTCCTAGCGGTGTTCCAATACTTGGAAGCGAGGATCCGAATATGACTCGAAGCCCCTGGATGATGATGAGGCTAATTCCCCACGTAGCTACCATCGAATCGAGGAGCCGACCATAGAGTCTACGTATAATCGTGAACTCCAGGATCAGACCGAACACCGTCGTCACGGCCACACCAATAGCCATTGCGACCGGAAGGGGGACTCCAGCATTATAGCTCAACGCTGTGCCATACGCGCCGACTGTGATGAACTCACCGTGGGCTAGATTGATAACTCCCATCATGCCGAAAATAACGGCGAGTCCGATCGCTGCGAGGATTAAGAATCCGAAGCTATCCAGAAACTGCAGGAGGAGGTTGGTAACTTGGGGTATCAAAAGAACCATAGAGCTGATCTTACACGCCCTTGGGCTCGTATTGCGTTGTCGGCTCGTCCTCGCTCGCGCCTATCGTACTGGTCAGATCACAACCGGGGAACGGAGTTTGACGAAGCCAATACGGTTCGACTTCCTGTTGGTTACTGAATTCGATCGAGTGGTTCTCATCCGCCCGGGCTAATCGAATCTGGTGAGTCACGTGGTGTGTCTCTGGGTCGGTTGTCACCTTTCCTTCGGGAGCTTGAACTGAAATAGGCTCTTCATCGAGTACTTTGAGGACCTCGTCTTGATCTTTGGTTCCTGCCTTCTCAACAGCCTGCTTGTACAGATACGTTGTGAAGTACGCATTCTGAGCCATTTGGCCGACGTATTCGGCATCTGGCCACCTCTCGTAGAACCGATCGACGAAGTCCTGATTCTGCTGTGTCGGTATCTCCTCCATGTAGTTCACCCCAACGTGCATGTTTGCCAGCGCCGGCGGGTCGAATCGCTTGTGTTCGTAGCCCTGTGCCATATTTACCGTCGTGGACATTGGCACATCTAGACCAGCCGCATTCTTTTGATTGTAGAATGAGGCGTGGTTAGACCCGACAAGCAGCGTGACCAAGATATCAGGATCTGCCTCCTGAATCCGATTGATCGTTGACCCAAACTGGGAGACGTCAAGCGGGATGAACTCTTCTTCCATTATGTTCGCCCCCACCTCCTCTGCGATTTTCCGATACCATGCAGCAGTGATTTGTCCGAAGTTGTAATCAGCTGCGATAGTGTAGATGTTCTCCCCGAATTCGTTAACGAGGAAATCTAACGTCGTAGAGATTTGCTGTTCCGGTACTGCTCCTGTACACCATGTATATGTATCACAAACTCCGCCTTCGTACTGGTTAGTGTAGAAGTAGAGTTGTTGGTGTTCGTCGACGATCGGACGGATTGCCTCACGAGAACTGCTTGCAAACCCACCGAACAGGACGTCTACGTTGTCGCGCTCGATAAGTCGCCGAGCGAGTTCCTGGTACCGGGTGTTGTCCGACTGAGGGTCAGGATCAATAAGTTCTATCTCTTGACCATTTATTCCGCCTTCCTCATTGATCTCCTCCACCGCAAGTTTCTGTGCATGCCACTTTTGAATTCCCGTCAAGGAGAAGTTTCCTGACTGATCTTCCAGTAATCCCATTTTGAGGGTGTTCGATCCCCCACCAACGCCTCCGGTACACCCGGCAGTGAGCCCAGCTACGCCCGCAGCTCCAGACGCTTTGAGAAAACCCCTCCGAGCCAGCTTTGACGAACGATCGTTCATACCCAGGGACTGATTCTTGCTACCTTGTGTCATGGTGGCAGCTGCCAAATGAGAGTGCCACCATTTATAATTTGTTATGATACTGTTTCTTTCCGGGTTCACCCGTGTTGAGCCCCGCAAAAATATCCAGTAAAGTATTTTACACCAAACCTATAATTACTATAAATATAGTAACTGATTCCGTTCTATATCGTCGATAGTTTTAATTAGATCGTATGGTCTCCTGTTACCGTTACTCATGGCAACTCACAAACTGACCGAAGAAGACCAAGATGGATTTCACTACACGGTCGGACCGTATTTCGATCCGGTCCTAGAGATCGAACCCGGTGACACTGTTGAGGTCGAAACCGAGGACGCATTCGAGGGTGTGATCGAATCTGAAAACGATAAACCAAGCGAGGTATTGGGAGATAACCTCAATCCACAGAACGGCCCAATCTACGTTGAGGGGGCCGAGGAGGGAGACGCGTTGGCCGTTTCGATTGAAAGCATTGAACCGCGCGGACCCCAGCCTCGTGGGACTACCTGTATGATCGCAGAGTTCGGTGGCCTCACTGCGACGGACAGAACGGCGATGCTCAATGAGCCACTTCCAGAGAAAGTGAAGAAACTGGATGTAACGACTGATGGGACCATCTGGAACGACGATATCACAATTCCATACGAACCGTTCATCGGTACTATCAGTACTTCGCCCAAGATCGACTCCGTCAACGCACTCACCCCGTTCAAACACGGCGGGAATATGGATCTCCCAAATGTCCGTCCAGGGAATACAATTTACCTGCCGGTCAATATTGAGGGAGGATACGTGTATCTCGGTGACTGCCATGCAGCACAGGGTGACGGGGAACTACACGGCGTAGCGATCGAACACCCCACAAACACAACTATTACCGTTGATCTGATCAAAGACTGGGAGATTGAATGGCCACGACTGGAAGCAGATGATTACATCATGAGTATCGGGAGTGTCCGGCCCATGGAAGATTGCGCTCGTATCGCGTATAAAGATCTCATTGAATGGATGGTCGATGATTACGGGTACGACAAGTGGGAAGCTTATATGCTCCTCACGCAGGTCGGAAACGTCCGACTCGGCAATATGGTTGATCCGAACTACACGATCGGTGCCAGTATCGACAAAGAGTATCTTTGAGACTGACGGAGCAAGCGAAGAGTATCTCATACAGGTTACTCAATTTCTGTTATCCGATCGGTTCCATCACCACTAATTTTATTTCATATCTATCTTATATGTATGTAGTAGAAATATTACTAGAGTGGCCTTGTTGAAACTCTTGCTGACAAAACATGACTGGTGAGTACCTGGAGGAAGATGGATGCCCTCCCGAAGTCACGACTCCTTCGATTCGTTGAACGGGCTATGACGCTGGCTCGCCGTGCTGTAGCACGATTCTCGACACGCTATTCACGGAAGCGGTTCACGCTCCGCCAGCACGTTGTCTTGCTCTGTCTCAAAGTGAAAAAGACGACAACATACCGTGACCTCGTTGACGAACTTATCGAGATGCCTCGCATTCGCGATGCCCTCAATCTCGATTCGATCCCCGCACCCTCGACACTCTGCAAGGCGTTCGACCGCTTGGAGATGGCCGTCTGGCGAGTTGTACTGAATGTCTCGCTCGCGGACTTGCCACTGAACGGTGTCACCGGCATCGATGCGTCCGGGTTCGAGCGGGCGCATGCCTCAACTCACTACACGAAGCGAACGAACCTCACCATCCAGCAGCTGAAGACAACGCTGTTGGTCGATACAGCGACCAACGCCGTTCTCGATATTCACGTGACCACAACGCGGAAGCACGATACGCAGATCGCGCCACAGCTAGTGAAACGGAACGGACAGTCCATCGGGGTGTTGACCGGTGACAAGGGGTACGACGACCAAAAACTCCGGCGGCTCGCCCGCGACCACGGTATTCGGCCACTTATCAAGCACCGTGAGTTCACACCCCTCCACAAGGCGTGGAATGCACGGTTGGACAGCGATCTCTACCACAGGCGGAACATGAACGAGACAGTCAACGCGGCAATCAAACAGAAATTCGGTGCATTCGTCCGGTCACGTTTCTGGTGGAAGCAGTTCCGCGAACTCGTTATCAAGTGCATCGTTCACAATCTGGAGCGAAGCCTCGCTATTTCACACGAGGAGAGCGACTGTCCGTGATTTAGAGAGGAAGGGACTGTTGAATACAGAGAATGTATGCAGCAAAGCCATTTGCAAGGATCGGGACAAAAACCGTTCGCCTCGATTGTAGATTATTGGGGGACCCGGAGTGGTAGCTATTTAAGTGAGTTATTAATACGGTAGCAGAGGCACTGGATACGGATCCGTTAGAACTACCACCTTTGCGGAAGGTCGCCCCCTAGTTCATTCAATGAATTTTGCGGCAGGTCGTCCCCTAGTTCATCCAATAAAACAAACGCACGTTGGCGGCCGTCAGGAAGCACAATCCAGAGAAATAACATGTCTCCGTCATCAGTTTGGGCCCAGTACAGTCCGGCATCACCGGCCGCCTCGACAGCGATAAAGGGGAACTGTTCGCCGTTCGCCAGGGTCACGGCACCGAGGAACTCTCCACCAACCAATGCCAGCTTGACCTCACTATCCTCGTTGGCAGACAGTATATTGTCGGTAAGCGTTACACCGCCGTCGTCGTACTCACCGGTCATGTAAAAGCCGATCTCGGCGAAGGCGCCGACCTCACCGTCACACAAATACACCACCATCTCCGAGTGTTGCTCGGCTCCATTGCCCGGGAGTGACACGCCGATGAACAGGTCCCCGCTCCGACGACCGTTGACTTGTCCGACGTAGCTGGTACTTTCCGACCGCCAGTCCTCGTATGATTCTGCCTGCAGCGTCTCTCCCTGGACCTCCGCCTCCAAGGTATCGAGGTGAAGCTGCGGTATTCTGATGGATTCATCACCCTCGATCTGAGCAGATTCGTCGTTTTCCCGGGTTTCGTCGTCTCCCTGTGCCACGCCGGCGCTCAAGCAGCCACTGATAGCAAGGGTGACCCCTGTGACCCCGCCGGCTTTCAGAAGCGTTCTGCGTGAAAGAACGGAAATCGATTCGGTGATGGCCGCCGTCCCGCCACGCTGTTTTACGTCCTCATGCATGGATCTGTGTTCCAATGGTGATTTTTCTAATCGGACCTTACGCGAAGTATCAATATAAAATCATAGGCTCCACGGCTACAACGAATGATCATTGAGCAAGCGATGCGAAACGATCGCGTATGTAGGTAACAGCAATTTCCGCCTGACTTCCCGTGCAATACTCGCGCGTTGTATTCAGCTGGATTGTTGAAACCTATCACTGATTGAGGGTTTCAAGAAGGCCACTAGAGTCGTTATCACTAACCAGTAAGTTCAACGCGTCCGGATCGAATCAGCAAGAGATGGGTCTTCTGTCGGTTTGACCCCTTCTTCGCGCTGATCTCTCCTGGTTTGGATTCTAAATGCCCGGCGTGCTTTCTCGATCCTCCGAGACGGTGTCGTCAACGATCGGATACCAGAACTCGGCGTCGTCAGCGCGGGGCCTCTCAGGTAACACCGAGCCACCCCACAGTCCGTCCGGCCGGATCGTCATCCGATCCGACAAGGCCTCGTGTCACGCTTCTACTCGGGGACGGTATCTGGACGGTCGTACTGCGCGTCTTCGGGGTCGTCCATCACCTCGACGCCGCGGTTGTTCACCGCGTAGGAGTCGAGGCCGACCTCCTGCATGAACTGTTTGTACAGCCGTTCGGCGGTCTCGCCGTCTTTCTGCTTGTCGGAGGCGCTGTCGCACAGCTCGAGGAGGTTCTCGGGGACGTCGTTCTCGTGAACGATCCAGTGGTTGATCAGGTCCGAGAGCCGGCGGATCGGGCTCGTGAAGTGTCCGTAGATGTCGAAGTTGAGCGCGTGGTGGCCGCCGAAGGGGTCGTTCATGTACTTCGCGCGGGGCATCACCTTCAGCACGGCACGTTGGATCTTGTTGAGCTGGCGGTCGGGCGCCTCCTCCAGCGCGGCGTTGACGGCCATTCGGGGGTCGCCGCCCCACGCGTCGCCGGGGATCGAAACCCCGTCGAGTTCCTGGATCTCCTTGAGCGCCTCGTTCCACTGTTCGGGCGTCGGCTGCGGGTGAACGCGGTACATCGCCTCGACGCCGCGGTTCCACATCAGCTCGTGGGTGACCGCCTTGTTCGCCTTCAGCATGCACTCCTCGATGATGGTGTGCGCGCGGTCGCGGCTCGGGTTGAGCACGAGCGAGCCGTCCGCCTTGCGCTGCTCGTGGAGCTGGTCGGCCACATCGTACGCGAGCGTGCACTTCTCGTGCAGCGGGGCGTCGGGGTCCTCGAGGCGCTGCTCGCACTGTTTGTAAGTGAGGCGCTCGTCGGAGTTGATGACCGACTTGTAGATGTCCAGTTCCTCGAACGAGAGCGTCTCCTTGTCGAGGCGCATCTCGACGGTGTGTGCGAGTCGGTCCTCGTTGGGGACCAGCGAGCACACTGTCTCCGCCAGGATCGGCGGGAGCATGTGGATGGTGTAGCCGGGGAGATAGACGGTGTTGCCGCGCTCGACGGCCTCCTCCCACATGGCGGAGTCCGGGTGGACGTAGTGGCTCACGTCGGCGATGTGGACCCACAGGTGGTACTCGTCGGCCTCCTCCTCGATGGAGATGGCGTCGTCGAAGTCCTGCGCGTCGGCGGGGTCGGTCGTCCACGTGGTCAGCTCGCGGAGGTCGCGTCGCTCGTCCACCTCGTCCTGGATCTCCTGTTGGACGCCCTCGGTGCGGTCCTTCGCCTCCCGCTTCACCTTCGGCGGGAACTCGTCGCGGATCTCGAACTCCGCGAACAGCGACTCGCGTTTCTCGGCGAGCGCGTCCGCGAGGCCCTGCGTGATGGTGACCGGGCCCTGGTCCTCGGCGGTCCCCTGGGCCGGCTCCTCTTCCGACTGTGCGTCACTCATGGCGCGGGATACGGTAGTGTGGTACGTGAGGGTTTCGGGGAGTGCGTGGTCGACGGAGCGAACGAAGTGAGCGACCGAGACCACGTCAGTTCGGCGGCGCGCTCTCGGGGCGCGCCACCCACGAAGAGTGCGCGGTTCGAGGAGCGAACGAAGTGAGCGACGAGAACCGCGTGAGGACGGCGGAGCGGTCCGTGTGCCGCTCCGCCCACGGAACGTGCGTCGGCGAGCGAACGAAGTGAGCGACGAGAACCGCGTGAGGGCGGCGGCGACAGCAGTATCTTAGTCCCTGTGTTCCTCGGTATCCTCGGCGTCGGCTTTCGTCTCCCCGTAGCGACGAGTGACCTCGCGCTGGTACGCCTCGACGTACGCCTCCTGTGAGTCGCCGCCGGCGGCCGCCTCGACGTCGACGAGCAGCGCCTCCAGGTCGTCGCGCGGCTGATGGGAGAGGTCGCGGAAGCACTCCTTACAGAGGTACTCGAACTCCTTGTCGCGGCGGTCCCAGCGATTCCCCTGCTTGTCGTACTCGCGAGCGTCCTCGCGGGAGCGCGACTCGCCGCAGGCGATACAGACGACGGCGGACCGGTCCCGGTCCCGCCGGGATCCCCACATGAACCGTACTCCGGCGTCGGTCAACTTAGCGTTTATCGTGCGAACGGCACCCACGCCGCGGGTACTCGAAGCGACGAACCGGATCCTACCGCCGAGCGGGCGATTTATGCGCCGACGCGCGGAGGGACGAACATGGACATCAAGTCACGTCACCACCTCCGGAGCGACGCCGTCTCGGAGATCCGCGATGCGCTCGCCGATCGCCTCGGCGTCGACCTTGACGGCGAGTCCTTCGAGCTGGTCGAGCTGACCGACTCCCCGTTCGATCTGGTGCTCGTCGACGGCGACCCGGACGTGCTGTACTACGAGAGCGACGGCGACCGCGAGCCGTTCCTCACGGTCCGCGGCGCCAACGACCACCCGCCCGAACGCGGCGTCGTCACCGTCGATGCCGGCGCGGTGTCGTTCGTCTCCGACGGCGCGGACGTGATGCGCCCAGGCATCACCGAGGCCGACGACTCGATCGCCGATGGCGACCTCGTCGCGGTCGCCGAGGAGACCCACGGGAAGGTGCTCGGCGTCGGCCGCGCGCTCGTCGACGGGGCGGAGATGGCCGGCGATTCGGGCAAGGTCGTGAAGTCGCTGCACCACGTCGGCGACGACCTCTACGAGTTCTCGGTGTAGCGGGCGGCGACGGCACCGTCCTCGACCAGTCAGAGGCCAAACTCGACGACCGCGATGGCGACGGGGCTACACACCAACAGGCCGATCCCGTAGAAGAACAGCCGGACGTCCGAGGGAAGCGACTCGGGCACGTTGTCGGCGGCATCGCTAATGCTTCCGACGACGCCCATCGAATCCGCGTTGGAGATCGCCGTCGTCGTGCGGACGTTCCCGCTGCCCCCGGCCGCCCACAGCAGCGTCACGAGGCCGGCGATGAACGTCACGACCGCCGCGGCGGTGCCCGCGAACGCGACGAGGACGGCGACGGTCCCGCCGGCGGCAAGGAGGCTGTAGCGGAGCAGTCCGCGACGGAGGAGGGCCCAGTCCATGCGCCGACGTGACCGCGTGTCGGCAAAACTGGTTCGGCCGGGACGATCGCCGCCCGCGACCCCGGCGATCGGGCTCGCAGTCCTCGTAGATCACTCGGCAGTGGCCTCGGCGTCGCCGTTCGGTTCGCCGTCAGCGTCCTCGTCCGGTTCCTCCTCGTCGTCCTCCTCGAGTTCGTCGGCGTACTCCTCCATGAGGATCTCCCGGCCGCGCCGGGCCTCCTCGAACGTCTCCCGGAGATCGGCGATGGGCGTCTCCGTGGCGTCGACGCGCAGGTCGTCGTAGTAGGTGCCGACCTCGCGCTCCTCGGTCGTCTCCACCTTCAGCGCGGCCGACTGCACCGGGAGGTGCTCGCGCTTGTCGCCGCCCTCCGCGTGGCCGGCCTCCAGCGCGTCGATGAGGCGCTCCGCGAGGGGGGCGTCGCCGAAGGCGTCCGACTCGTAGGCGGTGGCGACCGCCTCGATCACCGCCTCGCCCGCGAGGAGGTTGCCGGCGACGGTGTAGTTCTCGCCGCCGGTGTGGCCGTACCAGTCGTTACACTCCTCGCCGGAGAACGTGAACGTCCCGTCGGCGTCGACGCCGTGGAGTTGGCGCTGTGGGGCGCCGTCGTCGGCGTTGAGCAGCGACTGGAGCGCGTCCTCGACCGCGAGCCCGTCGTCGATATACTCGATCCCCTTGCGTCCCAACTCGACGTTCACGAGCGACTGCGTGGCGACCGCGCCGTTCTCGGAGGCGAACGGGCACAGGGTTCCGACGCCGGGGAGGCGGGTCGTGACGGCGACGCCGAAGCGGGTCCGGCGTTCTCCCTCGTCGCCGGTGTACTCCTCGCGGACGCAGATGCTGAAGGTCATGTCGTGCGTCGCTGGGTGCGGTCGGAGCAAAAAGGCCGGGTTCCCGGAACGCGACGACGCGACGACGACCGGCGTACCGCGACGCGAGCGCGACGCGGCGATCCAACGTCCGAGTGTGACGCGCGTGTGCGTCGCGTCCGACGTACAGACTTATGGGTGGAGGGAGTTTGGTGGCGTACATGGGCATCATGAGTAAGATCCTCGGGAGCGGGGGGACCCACAGCGCCGAGGACTACGTCGAACTGGACCTCGACGACTTCGAGAACGCCCGGGGCGGCGCCGGGATGCAGGTCCACATCGCGGAGATATCCGACCAGCGAGACGTCATCGACATCAAGGACGCCGTCTACGACGGCGACTTCGTCATCGCGGACATCACCCGCCACTCGACGACCGACCAGACCGTGGAGCGCATCATCGACGAACTCCGGCAGGTCGTCGGCGAGGTCGACGGGGACATCGTCCAGAAGGGCGACGACCAGCTCATCATCACGCCCACCGGCGTGACGGTGAGCCGCGAGAAGCTCGGCGAGTAGGGCCGACGACCCGCTTCGGGTTCCGGGTTCGGGGTCAGCCGTCGAACTCGGTCAGCTCCGAGCGCTGTTCCTCCTCGACAGATCCGTCCCGGTCGTGAGCGGTGGCGTACGCCCTCCGGTACCGGTTGATCTTGCGCAGGAGGATCAGCGCGAACACCCCGTCGAACAGCGCGATGTAGACGAACGACGACGCCAGCGACGGCAGCCCGACGAACGCGTTCAACGCCGCGGTGCCGATCCCGACGGTCGAGTTGTACGTCGCGTGGATGAGCGCGGCGATGATCAGTCCTTTCACGATGATGGGGCCGCGGTTCTCGGGGTTGAACTTCGCCAGCCCGAGGTAGTAGCCGGCGAACGCGGAATAAATGACGTGCCCCGGCCCGGCGAGCGCGCGGGTAAAGGTGATCCCGCCACCGATCCCGATCAGCCCGAGCCCGAGGTCGAGGCCGGTCTGTTCGATGCCGCGAGAGATGTACAGCGCGTTCTCGATGAACGCGAAGCCGAGGCCCGCCATCGCGCCGTACACCGCGCCGTCGAGCACCGAGTCGAAGCTGTCGTGACCGTAGGCGTACAGCCGGACCGCGAGGAGCTTCACCGTCTCCTCGACGGGCCCGACGATCAGGAAGAAGAACAACACCGTGCCGAGGAAACCGATCGGCCGGAAGTACGGCTGGGCGACGGAGTTGAGGATCGCCGCGAAGTTCGCGGTGAGCACGCCGAGCAGGAACGTCGCGACGAGCAGCCCGAGCGGCGCGCTCGTGGTGATGTCCGAGCGATAGACGTATGCGGCGAGCGCGAGCGCGGGGATGGCAGACAGGAGCGTGAGCGCGCCGATCGCCGGGTTCGTCACCGCGGAGAACCCGCCGATCCCGACCAACAAAAGCCCCGCGACGAGGATCGTTCCCCACCGCGCCGATCCCGAGAGGAGCCGGTAAACCGCGACGGACAGCCCGTCGAGCGACGTTCGCTCCTCCCACGTCGCCACGTCGTACAGGTCCACCGAGGAGTCCGCCGCGCTCTCGACTGGATCAGTTCGCTCCTTCTTGGCCATCGTGTGTGAGTTGGAGACGCGCCGGAGACTTGTGTCTTGTTGCGGGTCAGATCTGTCGACCGCTCCGGCGGACCGGCGACCAGAAGGGTCCCGCTTTCCAGACCGGTACGTTTGACACGTGCCCCGCCGAAGCCGCGGTATGCACTTCGACCCGCGCGAACAGGCAGCGCTCCGCGAGGTCGGGCTCGACACCGACGACCTCGAAGCCGCCTCGGATCTGGTTGCGGACGCGGTCGACGAAGCGGCGGCCGACCTCGCCGGCTTCTTCGATGGCGGCGGACCCTACTACTCGGACATGGACACCGCCCACAGCGACGGCGGGCTCCGAGAGCACGACGTGGACCACCTCGACGTGTACACGCACGCGGCGGACCTCCGCGGCTACCTGAAATTCGACCGCTGGGGCGTCCCCGTCGAGGACGGCCGCGTGCTGAACGAGGAGACCGTCGAGCTCACGCTCGGCGACACCGTGAACGACCGCGTGCGCTTCGCAACCGACCCCGACGCGTTATGAGCGGGGACGGAAACGGGGGCGCGGGGGCGGCCGCCGGCGGCGACGCGGACGCGTCCCACCGCGTCCGCGTCAGGGGCATCTACGCGACGGCGCTCACCCGATCGCTGCTCGACGCCGACCACGACGTGGTGCAGGCGAGCCCCCCGATCCGTCGGCGCTTCGACGCCGACCTCCCCGCCGCCGACCACGACGCGAGCGTCGAGACCACCGACGACCGACAGGGCGTCGGCGTCGCCGGCGACCCGACCGCGGTGGCGACGCTGCGCGAGCACCTGCTCGATGTGGGGCTCGACGCGCTCGCGTGGGAGGATCCCACGCCGCTGGGGGCCGTGTTCGACGGCGTCGTCTCGGAGACGCTCGGCGGCGGGGCGGTGATCGACCTCGGCGAGTCGGGCGCGGAGGGATACCTCCCGTTCGACAACGCCGACGGCTACGTCGGCGAGGACGATATCCTCCGCGTACAGGTGCTCACATCGGCGGCGCCGTGGGCGGACGACCGCCCGGTCCTCGACACCCGCATCCGCGCGATGGCCGGGCTCGCGACGCTCGTCTCCGGCCGTGAGGGCGTCCGCGTCAGCGGTGCCGACGACGCGGCGGCGCGGGAGCTCGCGGGGATGACCGATCTCCTCTCGGTCGACGTGCCCGACGGCTGGGGGGTCGAGTGGAGCCGGGACGCCCGCGACGCGGACATGGACGCGCTCGGCGACGCGCTGGCGCGGGCGAGCGACCGCGCTCGGACGCTCGACGGCGCGCTGGAGGAGCCCCAGAACGAACCGGGGCTGCTGGCGGCGCCGACCGCGGGCGCGTGGGTGTGGTTCGGCCGGGAGTGTCGCTTCGCGCTGGACGACCTGCGCCGCGAGGTGACGACGACGATGCCCGGCCACCACCGGACGAAGGCCGCCTCGCGGTCCGCCTCCGCCGGCGTCGACCTGGCGGAGGCGCTCGTCGCGTCGGGCGAGTTCGCGCGCGACCCCGACGACGACACGGACTTCCCGTTCGGCGTCGTAGCGGACCAGTTCGGCCCACACGTGGGCGACCGCGTCGCCATCGGCCACGGCAAGCCCGACGGCCGGCTCATCGTCCTCGGGCGCGGGGAGGTGACGGACCTCGACCCGTCGGACGGGTCGGTGACGGTCGAGCGTCGGATGACCGCCGGCGGCAGCTACGACGCGCTCGACGCCCGGCGGGAGGCGGGCGACGTGGCGACGACGACGTTCCGCGAGGGCCGGTGGTGGTACCCGACGGTCTACCGCGGCGAGGACGGCGAACGGAAGGGCACCTACGTGAACGTCTGCACGCCCGTCGAGGCGTTTCCCGACGCGGTCCGCTACGTCGACCTCCACGTCGACGTGGTGAAACACGGCGACGGCCGCGTCGAGCGCGTCGACGACGACGAACTCGACGAGGCGGTCGAGCGCGGCGAACTCACCGAGGAACTGGCCGAGAAGGCGCGCAGCGTGGCGACGGCGCTTGAACGGGCGCTGTAAGTGGGAATCGTGCTCGTTCAGAAAGCCAGTATCATCACGATCTCGTAGAGGACGTATAGGAGAACGAGAAGGATCATCGCCCGGATGAGGTTCCCAGCAGCATTGTCCGGTAGATCGTCGTACATTTCCGCGATACCCGGCTCGTTGTTGAGGTTCGAAGTCGAAGTCGCCCCTCCGACAGACTGCGACGAACCCTGGAGAATGCCATCGCCGAACATCCGTTCGAGTTCACGATCCTGCCGATCGACCATCGCTTCCATCTCGTTGTACCCGTCGAATCGGTTCTTGACCTGACTCACGTAAGACGCCGAACAATTGCATACTTCGGCGATTTTAGCGTTTTTCGCGTTCGGGTTCTCATGCCAAGTGAGAAGGATCTCCCGTTGGAGATCTGTCTTTCCATCGGACATGTCGTGGTTTCCGGATGTAGAGATGGAATAAAAAGGTACGGAACGATAGGGAGGAGTCCGTTCGGACTGCCGTTATTCTAGCTCTCGGATCACCCGCGCGGGGTTACCGCCGACGACGGTGTCCGAAGGAACGTCGTCAGTGACGACCGCGCCCGAAGCGATCACGGCGCGGTCGCCGACGGTGACGCCGGGGTTGAGCACCGCTCGACCGCCGATCCAGACGTCATCGCCGACGGTCACCGGTTCGCCGAACTCCTTTCCCCGCCGCTCGTCCGCGTCGAGCGGGTGGGTGGCGGTGTAGACGTGAACGCCCGGCCCGAGTTGGCAGTGGTCGCCGAACTCCACCGGCGCCACGTCGAGGACGACGCAGTCGAAGTTGGCGAACAGGTCGTCGCCGGCGACGATGTTGTCGCCGTAGTCGCAGCGGAACGGCGGCTCGACGGCGACACCGTCTCCCACGTCACCAAGGAGATCGTCGAGGAGGTCCCTCCGGCGGTCGGGCTCGTCGGGCGCGGTGTCGTTGTACGCGGCGGTGAGGCGGCGGGCCCGCTCGCGAGCGGCGACGAGTTCGGGGTCGTCGGGGTCGTACGGCTCGCCGGCCACCATCCGCTCGCGTTCGCTCGGCACGCGTGAACCGGCGGCGGCCGGGGTGAAAGCGGTACCGCCGCGGCCGCCTCAGAAGTGGTCCGATGACTCCGTCGAGTACTGGAGGTCGCCGCCGCGCCCGCCCTCGACGGTGCTGGAGCCCATGTCGCCGGTGTCGGGGACCTTCACGTGGACCTCCTCGACCTCGTCGAAGTCCATGATCAGGTCGCGTTTGATGTTCTGTGCGGTGAGGTCGGAGATGCCGCAGCCCGAGCAGGTGCCGCCGAGCTCGACGACGACGACGCCCTCCTCGGCGTCGGCCTCGCGCACGACGCTCGTCCCGCCGTGCATCTGGATGATCGGCATCTGTCCGACCATCCACGTCTCGACGCGCTCCGCGAGGTCGCTCATTACCTCGAGTTGGTCGTCGGAGGATTGAAAGCTTGCGGTTGCACGGCTCCCGGAGCCGGCGGAAGAAACACCCTCACGGTCGTTGCGGACGGATTCGCGCAACGACGGCGCGCTCGCGGTCCGATCCGGGTCGGGCCGGACGCGGCTCAGTCGTCGTCCCTGTCGGGGTCGCCGCCACGTCCCCGCCGGGCCGCCAGCGCCACGGCGCCTCCGAGGGCCGCGAGCGCGCCGGCGACGTCGAACCCCGGGGCGGCGGCCTCCGACGGCGTGTCCGTCGGCGACGGGGACGCCGACGCAGTCGGCGTCTCCGGGGGCCGATCCGTCGCCGTCCGCGTTGGCCCGGTCGTCGGCGGCGGCGTCGTTCCGCTCCCGTCCTCGGCCACCTCGGTCAGCCGCGACCGGTCCCCGCCCTCGCCCGCAGCGTCGGGAAACGTCCACAGCCCCGCGGGGGCGCCGGCGCGCGTCCCCATCGAGGGCGCGAGGAAGAACTCCCCCGGAACCGCGAGAACGGCGCCCCAAAACCGGGTCGCGTCCGGGTCCGCCCACCACGTCTCCTCGACCGGCTCGGTCGGGTCGGACACGTCGTGGCGCTTCACGCCGCCCTGATACCACGAGGTGTACAGCGTGTCGTCGGTCAGGTCGAGGTTGTGCGCGGTCGTCCAGACTCCGTCGAACGTCGGGTCGGGCGACGGCGGCGGGTCGATGCTCGACAGGTGAACTGGGTCGTCGGGGTCGGACACGTCATACAGGTCGACGCCGCTGGGCCCGCCGATCAGGTCGCCATCGTACTCGACGGCCCAGCTCTCCCGGCCGACCGCGAGGGTGTCGCCGCCGGGCGCGAGTACCGCGACGTGGTGGTTTCCGGGCGGCACGGTCCCCGCGCGCTGCTGCGGGTCGCGCAACGCGGCCGGATCGCCGGGGTCCACGGCGCCAAGCAGGGTCGGGTCCGACGGCTCGGACACGTCGAGCAGGTACGTTCCGGCGTCCCAGTACGCGGCGGCGGCGACGCCCTCGCGGACGGTCACGTCGTGGATCGGCCGGACCGAGCGCGGCACGTCACGCCACGACTCGTCGGCCTCGAACAGCGACCAGCGGCCGACCTCGGAGCCGTCCTCGACGTCGACGACGACGAGGGGGTTTCCCTCCTCGCCGTTGCCCGTCAGATAGCAGTACCGGCCGTCGAGGTCGCAGTTGTGGATCGGGAACCGCGTCCGGTGAAAGACCACCTCCTCGGGTTCCTCGGGATCGGAGACGTCGACCACGAGGACGCCGTGGGGGCTCTCCTGGCCCGGGTGTGCGGGCCCGACGGCGACGAGGCGGTCCCCCGAGACCGTCACGTCGTTGACCTGTCTGAAGGGCCCGCCCTCGCGGTCGGCGAGGAGGTCGCGCCGCTCCGCCAGCACCGTCGGCTCGGCCGGGTGCGAGACGTCGACGACGGCGTAGCCGTCGCCGAGCGCGAGGTACGCCGTTCGACCGTCCGCCGAGACGACCCCCTCGCGGGTCCCAGCCACCTCGACGGAGCCCAGCGGACCGTACGCCCCGGCGGTCGAGTTGTCTCCGGAGTCACCGGAGTTCCCGGAATTGTCGCCGGCGGTACCGGTGCCGTCGCTGTCGGTCGTGGAGTGTGCGCTCGCGAGGGCAACGGGGGAGGACCGACCGGCTGAACTGGAGAGAACGCCCGTGCCGAGGGCCGCCCCGGCGGCGCGGAGGACGCGACGGCGTCGCATACCTGACTGTCGGGGCGGAGCCGGATAGGGCTAGCGGCGGCCCGCATCGGACGGAAAAGACGACGGACAGCGTCCAGGGGAACAAGCGATCGAATCCGGGGCTACGTCGTGCGCTCGCCGGTGCCGCCGGTGATGGCGGACGCGAGCGCGCCCTTGACGACCACGTCGTCGCCCATGTCGGTGAGGCGTACGTCGGGAACGTTGACAAAGGTAGTCTCCTCCAAGCGCTCGCGGACGGGATCGAGCACGAGGTCGGGATTGTTGAGCGCGACGGCGCCGCCGACGCGCACCATTAGGGGGGCGTACGCGTTCGCGAGGTTGGTGAACCCGATCACGTTCCAGTCCGCGACGCGGTCGATGACGCGGTCGGCGAGCGGGTCCGAGCCGTGGGCCTCGAACACGTCGACGGCGGAGAACTCGGGATCGTTCAACGGGAGGTCCGTACGAAGGGAGTCGGCGGTCGTCTCCGCGAGGTGTCGGGCGTACTTCGGGATGTTATTGCCCGAGCAGTACGCCTCCCAGTGCCCGTCGCGACCGCACCCACAGGTCATCGCGCCGTCGGGGTCGACGACCATGTGACCGACCTCGCCGGCGTTGCCGTCCCACCCCGAGAGGACGTGCCCGTCGACGCAGACGCCCGCGCCGAGCCCCGAGGAGATGGTGACGTACGCCATGTCGTCGGGGTTGCGGTCGCTGTGGAAGCGTTCGCCGATGACACCCGCGATCGTGTCGTTGTGGAGGTACACCTGCTTGGTGTCGAGCAACTCCGAGAGCGGTCCGACCAGCGGGACTTGACCGATTCCGGGGACGTTCGCGGGACCGTCGATGATGCCCTCGGCCAGATCGAGCGGGCCGATAGAGGCGATTCCCGCCGCCGCCGCGTCCGCGGGGTCGACGCCGACCTTCGCGCATGCCTCGCGGACGACGCGCAACACGGCCTCGGTGATCGCGATGCCGGAGGTTCGCGGAGTGGCGGTCTCTGCACGCGAGAGGATGTCCGCGCGGTCGTCGCCGACGACGGCGCGGAGGTTCGTGGCCCCCAGGTCCACGCCCACGTAGTAGGCCATCATCACGGTGGTTCGGGCGGCCGCACTTACGGATACCGCTTTCTTACACGAAGCCGAATGAACGACCGATCCGCGCCGGCGACGCGGCCGCCGCTGGCCGTGGTGCGGACGGTCGATCCCCAACGAATTGACGGTCGATCAGTCGCGAGCGTTACTCCTCGCGGACGAACGTCACCGGGCACGGCGCCGACAGCAGGATCTGCTGGGCGGCCGATCCGAACACCGCCTTCCCCGTCGGGGACCGCTTGCGACCGCCGACGAACACGCGGTCGGCGCCGACCCGCTCCGCCAGGCCGGCGATCGCCTCGCCGGGGTCGCCAATGACGCCCTCGACCTGAAACTCGACGCCCGCGGCTTCGATCGCCTTCGTCGCGCGTCGAACGCTCCCGAGCCGGCGGGCCACGTCCGTCGGCGTACCGTCGACGTCCTCCAACCGCGAGAGCGCCTCGTTCACGGCCGACTGGCTCTCGAACACGTGGGCGACGACGATGTCCGCCCCGGTCTGGGCGGCCAGATCGATCGCCTCCTGGGTCATGTAGTCGAGCCGGTCGCCGTCGTCTCGCTTCACCGTCAACACGATCGTCTCAATGCTCATACCCCCAATACTCCCCCCGAGGTGAAAAGTCTAGTGCTGATTTACTCAGATTCGAAGTAATGTTTATCGCGGTCTGAAGCGTCCGTTACCGCCGCTCTCGGCGCGTGCGATCACGGACCATGCAGGGCACTGGCCGCGAAACGAGAGATCGATCCGTTGTCGCAACCCCGGAGAAGGGCGTGGCTCGCGGACTCAGTAGTCGGGCGCGTCGTCTTCGACGTCGCGCTTCATGGAGTTGCGGCGCGACTTGGCGTCGCGGCCGGTGGCATCGAGCAGGAACGTGTTCTTCGCGTCGACCGCGTCGGCGGCGGCGTCGGCGTTGCCCTCGGCGATGACCTCCTCTGCGGGGCGCTCCTCGAAGTGGACGGCGAGCTTGTCCTTCTTGCCCGAGTACGACGCCGCGCCGGCGACGATGCGCTCGAACACGGGGTTGTCGGGGTCCTCGACGACGTACAGTTCGTGTCCCTCCCACTCCTCGGTCCCGGAGACGGGTCCGAACCGCTCTTCGATCTCGGCTTTCAGGTCGGACATTCGGTCCTCGAGATGCTCGCCGCGACGCATCTTGTACTGCTTCATGCCCGCCCGTTTGCCGGGGGACCGTAAACACGTTTCGTCAGCCGCCGCTGCGACGGGTCTGTCCGTCGTAGCCGTGCGATCCCGGGTGTCGACCGTCTCGGAACGCCCGACAGAACGCGATCGGTCGGACGTGTTCGAGGAACCGACCGGCTTACTGGATCTCGCGCTCCTCGATGTACCCGCGTTTGCACTCGGGACAGATGTCGCCGGCGCGCATCGAGGAGGCGCCGACGGGCTCGTTGTTGCCGCAGTCCGGGCAGACGTAGACGGTGTCGACGTTGTCGACGGTCGTCTGTAGCTCGACGTTGGGGGTCGAGCGTCCGGCGTCGGCTGCGTCCGTCGCACTCCCGTCGCCGCCGCCGATATCGCCGCGCCCGTCGTCAGCGGAAGCGGGAGCGGCGGGTTCCTCGTTCGCAGCCGCGTCGGCGTCGGCCTCGATGAACTCCACGTCCTCCTGGCGCGCGACCTCGGGGTCGACCTGCGGCGTGAGGTTGCCGTCGACCGAGACGCCCGCGTCGTCGTCGTCGAGTTCGGCGTCGTACCCCTCGTCCTCGACCGCCTGATCGGGCCAGTCGCCGGGGGCGTCGCCGTCGATGAACTCCGCGTCCTCGCCGGCCGGATCCGCGGCCGCGCCCGGTTCGTCGGCCCGCTTCGCGTCCGGGACCACGTCCGTTCGGGCGTCGTTGGCTGCGGCGTCCTCGGAGGACGGATCGGCGCTGTCTCCGATGAACTCCACGTCCTCGTCCTCACCCTCGGCCGGACTGTGCGGACCGTCGGCGTCGGGCCATTCCGCCGGCCCGTCGTCACCCTCCGGGGCGTTGGCGGCGTGGCGGTTCGCGTCGCCGTGGCGGTTCGCGTCGGCGTCGGGCCACTCGCCGTGGCCGCGCTCCTGCGGCTCGGACGGCTGCGCCGGCTCGCCGTCGTCGGCGTCGAGGATCTCCGCGTCCTCCTCGACATCGGCGTCGACGGCGCCGTCGGTCGGCTCCGCGGTCGGGTGGTCGAAGCCGTCCTCGGTCACCGCCGCGCCGTCGTCCGCGCTGTCGTCCGCATCGTCATCGTCCGACTCGTCGGCCGTGGCCGTCTCGTCAGCGGAGCGGTCCGACGTGGGGGCGTCCGTCGCGTCCGGTGTGTCGGTCGTGTCCGCCGTATCGGCGGTCGTCGCGTTGGCAGTCGTCGCGTTGGCAGTCGTCGCGTCAGCGGTCGTCGCGTCAGCGGTCGTTGAATCGGCTGCCGCTCCGGTGTCGTCGCCGGGCGGGTCGGATCCGGCAGCGTCGTCCCCGCCCAGTTCGGCCGACGTTACCTCCTTGTTCTCGGAGACGACGCGCGTCTCGCCGCACCGACTGCACTCTTTCACCTCCGTGATCGTGGTGATGACCTCGTCCCCCCGCACCTCGCGGTCCCGTTCCGTCCTCGGCTCCGAGAAGTCGTGGCCGAGGAGACATCTGAGTCCCATTGTGCCTACGAATCGCCCAAACCCATAAAAGGGTTCGCTCGCGTCGGACGCGCGGCACGCGCGCTGCGGCGCCGGTCGGGATCGCACCGCCGGTACACGTAAGCCGGTTCCGGTCGATCGCTCGACCATGAGGGTGCCGCCCGAGTTCCGCGACAGGGACGACACGCAGGTGGCGGTTCTCGACGCGCTCGTCGGCCGCGCCGACGACGGGATGACGGTACTGGAACTCCGTTCGGGCGTCGACGCGACGATCGACGAGGTCGAGGACGCGCTGTCGGCGCTGAAGGCGGCCGGGCTGATCGACGTCGAGCAGGCGGACGGACAGGTCCGGATCTACCCCGACGCCCGCGTCGTCCCCGACGCGGGCGAGCACGTCGACGAGGAGCCCGGGCTGCTCGATGCGATCCGACGCCGGCTCGGGCTGTGACCGCCGCGGTCGGGGGTTCGAACTCCCGGCCGACTGACGGCGGTTCCGGCCTCCGTTCTATCCAGTGTTCCGTCCAACGGCGGTTCCGGTCCCCTTTTGCCGGCCGCGGGCCTGCGTACGCGTATGAGTCTCGTCGCCGACGTACACGCCGACCACGGCGCCACCTTCACCGAGCGGGGCGGGCGCGAAGTCGTCGCCGACTACGGTCGTCCCGGTAGCGCCGCCCGCGCCGTCCGCAACGGCGTGGGCGTGATCGAGATGGGCTACGGCGTCGTCGTCGTCGAGGGCGACGACCGCGTCGAGTTCGTCGACAACGCCGTCTCCAACCGCGTCCCGGGCGCGGACGGCGATGGCTGTTACGCGCTTTTGCTCGACCCACAGGGCGCCATCGAGACGGAGCTGTTCGTCTACAACGCCGGCGAGCGCCTCCTGCTGTTCACGCCGCCGGACCGCGCGGGACCGCTCGTCGACGAGTGGGAGGACAAGATCTTCATCGATGACGTGCAACTGCGCGACGCCAGCGCCGAGTTCGGCGTCTTCGGCGTTCACGGGCCCACCTCGACCGAGAAGATCGCCTCAGTGCTCAACCACGCCGGATCCCCCGAGCCCGAGCTCACGTTCGTCCGCGGCCGGATGAACGACGTGGGCGTCACGGTGATCGCGAGCGACAACCCCACCGGCGAGGAGGGGTACGAGGTCGTCTGTGCCGCCGAGGAGGCCGAGGACGTGTTCGATACGCTCCTCACCCGCGGCCTCAACGCCGCGCCGTTCGGCTATACCACCTGGGACATGCTCACCGTCGAGGCAGGCACCCCGCTGTTCGACACGGAGCTACGCGGTCGGCTCCCGAACGTCGCCGGCGTCCGCTCGGCGGTCGACTTCGAGAAAGGCTGTTTCGTCGGGCAGGAGGTCGTCTCGAAGGTGGAAAATCGGGGGCGACCGAGCAAGCGGCTCGTCGGCCTTCTGCCCGCCGAGGTTCCCGAAGCAGGCGCCGCTCTCTTCGAAGGAGACGCCTCCGTCGGCGAGGTGACCCGTGCGGTCGACTCCCCGTCGCTTGACGCCCCGATCGCGCTCGCGTACCTGGACTTCGACGCCGAGACGGACGACCTGACGGTCCGGGTCGACGGCGACGAGGTCGCCGTCGAGCGCACCGACCTTCCGTTCGTGGAGGGGAACGTGCGATCGCTGCGCCTGCCGACGTACCCCGAGGCCGCCGAACAGGCGTAGCGCTTGACGACGGTCCTCCGACTCCCCACGGCAGCGCGGGCGGGAGTCCAGCGACGACGGTCGGCCCGTTCGGATCTCGGGTGGGACTGGAAGGGGCCGCGGGCTTCCGCGGTCGTCGTCACGCGAACCGAGAACCCGGACGAACCGACACACCCGGTGGCCGAGACTACGAGAACAGTTTCTTCA
Source organism: Halobaculum rarum (assembly GCF_040025155.1). Classification (NCBI taxonomy): domain Archaea; kingdom Methanobacteriati; phylum Methanobacteriota; class Halobacteria; order Halobacteriales; family Haloferacaceae; genus Halobaculum; species Halobaculum rarum. The sequence goes on from NZ_CP157275.1 coordinate 919,343, forward strand.
GGTGCTCCCGAGAGAAGAACGAGCTCGGCTCGTCCATGTGGACGCCGATCTCCCCGGAGAGCGCCCACAGTCCAGCTCGCTGCACCGGCTCCGGGAGCGAGTACGCGCGACGGATCCAGTGGCCGAGCCGGATCTCCTGGCTCAGCTCCTCGCGCCAGCCGTCCTCGTACCGGGGGAGCGTGTTCGGGTCCTGCGGGTCGATCACGTCGGCGGCAACGTCGGCCGCGCGCATCCCGTAGAGGATGCCCCCGCCGGTGAACGGCTTCGTCTGGGCCGCGGCGTCGCCGAGGAGGAATCCCCGTGTCGCCGTGGTTCGCTCGGGCGGCCCGATGGGGATCGCGCCCGAGCAGAAGCGGTCGGTCTCGACGCCGTACTCCGCGGTGAGCCGGTCGAACAGCTCGTTCACCTCGTGGCCCGGCGGCGCGGCGAGGCCGTACTCGACGCCGGCGTCGCCGCGGGGGATGCGCCACGCGAAGAAGCGCGGCGCGGTGAGGTGCACGTCGACGTAGTCGCCGTGGTCGTCCTCGTCGGTGAACGCGAGCACACCGTGAAGCGTCTCGTCGGGCTCCGGAAGGTCGAGCTGCTTGCGGACCCTGGAGACGGGGCCGTCGGCGCCGGCGACCATCCGCGCCTCGAACGTCTCCTCGTCGCCGCCGACGCTGGCGGTCACCTCGACGTAGCCCGGCCGCTCCTCGACCCGCGTGACGGTGTGTCCCTCGCGCACGTCGGCGCCGGCCTCCCGGGCGGCCGTCGCGAGCGTGCGATCGAGTTCGACGCGGTCGATGACGTTCGAGATCTCCTCGCGCTTGTAGAAGCGGTCGCCCGGCGATTCGGGCCCGCCGACGTGGAAGTCCGCGCCGTACACGCGGTTCTGGAGCAGTCGCTCCTTGGCGTCGGCGGGGACGTACTCCCAGATGTCGGTGGAGACGTGCCCCGAGCAGGCCAACGGCTCGCCGATCGTCCCCTTTTCGAGGGCGAGCACGTCGTAGTGAGCCTCCGCGGCCCGCCGGGCAAAGCGCGCGCCTGCCGGACCGACGCCGACCACGACGAAGTCGTACATGCCTCTCGATTCGTGCGAACGGAGATATATCTCGTGGGTCGGCTCCGTGAGTGCTGTCGGCCGACGCTCGCGTGATCTATGGGCTGACAGGCGGCCGAATCGACGGAGTCCGGCGGCTCCGTCGTCGCGCAGCGGATGGCCGCACGCTCGCGGCTCGCGCCGTTCGCATCGAGGCCGTCCGATGGCCGGCCTCGCACCCGCTCACCGCCGCGCGGCAGTCGTCAGGTCATGGGAGTGGTGGATCCGGCATTCGGTTTGAACCTACGGGAGCACGGCGAGCCCGCGGGCCGTCTGCTCGCTGGTTCGTTCGGGCCACTCAACGGCGACCGCGGACCACGACCCGCCCGCGTCGTCGCTCCTGAACAGCCCGCGATTCGACAGCGCGTAGAACTCGCCGGGGTCGCCTGCGGCGAGCACCGGCCGGGTGACGCCTTCGCCGAGCGGGAGGCCCCGGTCATCCAGCCGTTCCCAGCGTTCGCTTCCCTCCCGTCGGTAGACGTACGTCTCCGCACGCTCGGCCGTGTGCGCCTCGCGTGCCCCGCGCGCGGCCGAGACGAGCGCGCGGTCCGGATCGCCCGGGTCGACGGCGACGCTCCAACAGTAGGTGCGATCGAGTCCCTCCTGCGGGTGCGTCCACGTCTCGCCCCCATCGGCCGTCTCGGCGTAGCCGTCGCCCGCGGCGCACCACGCCCGGCCGGGGGCGTTGGAGTGGGTCGCCATCGAGTGCGTGTCGCGTCGGGAGTCCGCCACGCGGTCCGTCCACGTCTCGCCCCCGTCGTGAGTGGTCACGAGCGCGCCCGCCTCGACGGCGACGTACAGGTGATCGGGATCGTGCGGATCCGGCTCGATCCACCGGACGTGGTGGGTGTGTGGACGCGGCGGAAACGCCCACTCGTCGCTGGAGGGGAGGTCGACGAGGCCGTCGCGGTGCTCCCACGTGTCGCCGCCGTCGGTCGAGCGGTACACCCTGGAGGGCTCGGTCCCGACCCAGATCACGTCGGGGTCGTGCGGCGACACCGCCGTCGCCATCACCGCGTCCTGCTCGATGGCCTCGGCGCCGACGCGTTCGAACGTCTCGCCCCTGTCGATCGAGCGCCACAGTCCCGACTCGACGGTGCCGACGAACACGCGGTCGGGGGTGTCCGGATGGACCGCGACGCATTCGAGCGCGCGGTCGTCGAGGTCGTCGGCGACGCGTGCAGTCGCCGTCTCCGCCTCCGGGTCGAGCGCGAGAAATCGGTCCCGCATGGCGGCGTACACGGTGGTCATGACTCGACGTTCGCGTCGCCGCGACAAAAGCTCCGGCGGCGGCGGGAGATAGCGGGTCGCTCGCGTCGACTCAGTCGTCGGTCGCGGGCGCCTCGACGGCGTCCTCGGCGTCTCCGTCACCTCCGCTCGCGTCGTCAGCTTCCTCAGCCGCCAACGCGGGCATTCGTCGGTCGCTGCGTGGCCCCTCGACGTCGACGTTCGGGAGGTAGTCGCGGAGGTACCGACCCGTGTGCGACTCCTCGATTCGCGCGACCTCTTCGGGCGTTCCCTCGGCGACGACTTCGCCGCCGCCGTCGCCGCCCTCGGGGCCGAGGTCGACGATGTGGTCGGCGTTCTTCACGAGGTCGAGCTCGTGTTCGATGATGACGACCGTGTTCCCCTTGTCGGTGAGACGGTGGAGCACGTCGATGAGCTTCCGCTCGTCGGCCTTGTGCAGCCCCGTCGTCGGCTCGTCCAGCAGGTACAGCGTGTCGCCGGCGTCCTTCTTGCCCAGTTCCTCGGCGAGCTTCACGCGCTGAGCCTCGCCGCCCGAGAGCGTGGTCGAGGGTTGGCCGAGCTGCATGTAGTCGAGACCCACGTCCTTCAGCAGCCCGAGGCGACGTTCGAGGCCGGAGTGGGACTCGAAGAAGTCGTACGCCTCCTCGACGGTCATGTCGAGTACGTCGGCGATCGTCTTGCCCTTGTACGTCACGTCGAGCGTCTCGTCGTTGTAGCGGGCGCCGCCGCACTCCTCGCAGGGGACGTGCACGTCCGACAGGAAGTTCATCTCGATCTTGACGGTACCCTGCCCGCCGCACTCCTCACAGCGACCGCCCTTGACGTTGAACGAGAATCGACCCTTGTCGTAGCCGCGCTGGTTCGCCAGCTTCGTCTCCGCGAACAACTCACGGACGTAGTCGAACACGTCGGTGTAGGTCGCGGGGTTCGATCGCGGCGTCCGGCCGATGGGCGACTGGTCGATGAGACGCACGCCCTCGATGTTGTCCATCCCCGAGATCTGGTCGTGCTCGCCGGGGTCGACCTCCGTGTTGTCGTTCATTTCGCGGGCGAGGCCCTTGTACAGCACGTCGTGTATCAGGGTAGACTTCCCTGAGCCGGAGACGCCGGTGACGGCGGTGAACTGGCCGACCGGGATGTCCACGTCGACGTCCTTCAGGTTGTGCTGACGCGCGCCCTCGATCGTGAGCGCGGCGTCGCTGTCGCGACGGGTCCCGGGCACCTCGACCACCTCGCGACCGGCGAGGTAGTCGCCCGTCACCGACTCGTCGGTGTTCACGATGTCGTCGAAGTCGCCCTGCGCGACGATCTCGCCGCCGCGCTTGCCCGGTCCGGGGCCGATATCGATGACGTTGTCCGCCCGCCGCATCGTCGCCTCGTCGTGCTCGACGACCAGCAGCGTGTTGCCCAGGTCGCGCAGCCCCTCCAGCGTGTCGAGCAGGCGGTCGTTGTCGCGCTGGTGAAGACCGATACTCGGCTCGTCGAGGACGTACAGCACGCCCACGAGCCCGGAACCGACCTGTGTCGCGAGGCGGATGCGTTGGCTCTCGCCGCCCGAGAGGGTGGAGGCCTCGCGGTCGAGCGTGAGGTACTCCAGCCCGACCTCCTCCATGAAGCCGAGGCGCGCGCGGATCTCCTTGAGGATCTCCTCGGCGATGGTGCGCTCGCGCTCGCTCATCGTCTCCTCCATCCCCTCGAAGTGCGCCAGGGCGTCGCCGATCGACAGCTGATTCACCGCCGTGATCGACGTGCCGTCGACGTACACCGAGCGCGACTGGGGCTTCAGGCGCGTCCCCTCGCACTCGGGGCAGGTTGTGACGGCCATGAACTCCTCGATGTGCTCGCGCGTCCGGTCGGAGTCCGTCTCGACGTGACGCCGTTCCAAGTTCGGGATGACCCCTTCGAACCGCTGCGTCTTGCGACGAACGCCGTTCTTCGTCTGCTGTTCGAACTCGACCTCCGCGTCGGTGCCGTAGAGGAACTGACGCTGCTCGGACGCCGATAGGTCCTCGAACGGGGTCTCGACGCTCACGCCGAAGTGGTCGGCGACGTTGTCGAGGCGGGTCCGGTAGTACGACCGGTTGTAGCTCCAGGGCTCGAACACGTGCTTGATCGGCTGGCTCGGGTCGGTGACGACGAGGTCCTCGTCGACCTCCTTCGTCGAGCCGATCCCCTCGCACTCGGGGCAAGCCCCGTGCGGGGAGTTGAACGAGAACGAGCGCGTCTCGATCTCCGAGAAGTCGATGCCGCAGTGGGTACACGCCAGCTCCTCGGAGAACTCGACGACGAGGCGGTCGTCCCCGTCGCCCGCGAGGTCGCCCGTCGAGCGCGACTCGTTGCCGCCGAAGTCGAGGTCGTCGACCTCGGGCGGATCAGGGAGGATCAGCTTCAGGACGCCCTCGGCCTCGTCGAGGGCCGTCTCGACGGAGTCTGTGATACGCGAACGGTCCTCCTCGCGGATCTTCACGCGGTCGACGATCACGTCGATCGTGTGGTCGTAGTTCTCGTCCAACTCGGGACGCTCCAGCGAGAGGTCGAACTGCTCGCCGTCGACCTCGACGCGCGAGTAGCCGTCGGCGACGAGTTCGTCGAACAGGTCCTCGAAGGCGCCCTTCTGGTCGCGGACGACCGGCGCGGCGATCATCGCGCGGGTGCCCTCGGGCAGCTCGAACACGCGGCGGACCATCTGCTGGGCCGACTGCTCGCCGACTTCGCGGCCGCATTCTGGGCAGTGCGGGTGGCCGACGCGGGCGTACAGCAGGCGCAGGTAGTCGTGCAGTTCAGTGACCGTCCCCACTGTCGAGCGGGGGTTGTTGGCGGCGTTCTTCTGGTCGATGGAGATCGCCGGCGAGAGCCCCTCGACGCTCTCGACTTGCGGCTTGTCCATCTGTCCGAGGAAGTTCCGGGCGTACGCCGACAGCGACTCGATGTATCGGCGCTGCCCCTCGGCGTAGACGGTGTCGAACGCGAGCGACGACTTCCCCGACCCCGACAGGCCGGTGACGACGTTGAACTGCTCGCGGGGGATCTCCACGTCGAGGTCCTTGAGGTTGTTCTCCTCGGCGCCGCGGACCTCGATGAACTCCTTGGGCACTACGCGTCACCCCGCGATCGGGGGGTGAGTCGGTGACGCACGGCTCTACCGTTCATTACGAACGTTCTGGGGGTCGGAGCCACTTAACGGGCGCGTCATCCCACAGGCCGTCCTGAAGGTTCAAATACCGGAACGGGACCAGTCGTCGTGTGACGTGACCAGGGTCGTCGGGGACCCCGGGCGGGTGTGTGGTCCAGCCCCGACGATCACGCGGTGAGCCGACCGAGACCGCGACGCGAGGACCGCCTGTCAGCCCACCACGCCGCGAGCGAGGCCGCCGACGGCGCCCCCCACGACGGCGGCGCCGACGGCGACGCCGAGCGGCTGCGTCATCGCAAGCGCGGTGTCGAGTCCGCCAGCCAGCGACAGCGACGCCGCCGTCGCCGCGAGCGTGAGTACCCCAAACGCGACGCCCGCGGCGACGCCACGGGGCCACGTTCGCTGCGGGAGCGCGACGAGCGCCGCCCCCGCGACCAGACCGAGCCAGTGGACGGACGCGAGACCGAGGCCGGCGATCACCGCCAACGCCGTCGCGATCCACCGGATCCGGCGATCGCCGCCGGAAGTCACTCGCCGTCACCCCCGGCGAACCGCACCGCGAGGTCGCCGCGCATCGCGCGGTCCATCGGCTTGTACTCGCCGTTCGCCCAGCGACGCAGTTGGCCGTCGTAGTCGTCGCTGTAGACGTTCCCGTCGTTGCCGCCGGGGAGGATGCACTGCGAGGTCGTCTCGTCCATCGGACACACCTGTCGCCAGCTACTGCCGGCGCCCGACTCGACGCGGAAGTTGAACAGCGTCGCCGCCGAGCCGTCGGTTGGGTAGCGCGGGTAGTTGAGGAACGACTGGTCGAACGGATGGTCGATAGCCGTGCGGTTGTAGTCGCCGTACGTCTCCCAGCCGCCCGCGGCGACCTGCCCGCGCGCCTTCTCGAAGGCGTCTGCCGCCGCGCTCGCCCGCCCGCCGTCGAACCACTCGTCGCCGAGCGTCGCGAGCACCCACTGGTTCGGGGCGTACGCCGACGCGTCGCGCCGGCCGTCGAGCTCGCCGAGGGCGTCGGCGACGAACCGACCCTCGTAGGCGTCGAGGAAGTGGACGAACAGCAACGGCTCTCTGGCGTCGCGTTCGGCCTCCCCGTCCCACTCCAGAACGCTGTCGAGGTCGTCACGGGCGTCGCCGGAGAGCTCGGACCGGGCCTCCTCCAGCACCGGCCTGTAGTGTTCCAGTCGGCCGTCCCGTACGTCGCGCTGGAGGTCCCGCAGATCCGCCGGCCCCACGTCGCCGCGGTCGACGAGCGCGTCGAGGCGCTCCCACAGCCGGATCCCGCGGAACGGCTCGCTGTAGTCCTCCGCGAGGTAGTACGGGTAGTCATCGTCGTCGACGACCCGCTGGTTCGCGGTGCCGACGTAGTCGGGGTCGTCGTCGTGGGGCATCTCGTCGAACGGGATGAACCCCTCCCACGACGACTCGCCGTACGGCGTGTACCCGGCCCACTCCCCCTCGCGAGCGGAGCCGTCGAACACCCGCGTTCCCGGGACCATCTCGCCGTCGGTTCGTCGGATCGGGACACGTCCAGTGACGCGGTAGCGGACCGAGCCGTCGCGACCGGCGTAGACGAAACACTGCGTCGGCTCGCCGAACTCGCGCAGCGCCTCGTCGATGTCCTCGGCGCCGCGCGAGCGGTTGATCCCGAGGATGCCGTTCGTTGCGTTCGTCGCCGAGAGACCCGTCCACGCGATGCCGAGTTCGCTCCGGAACTCGTCGCCGCCGGCGCCCGCGCTCAGCACCGCGCCGTGGACGGACTTCTTCACGTCGACGTCTCGGTCGGCCGCCCCAGCGACCTCGATCGTCCGGGTCTCGACCTCGAACGATCGCCAGCGGTCGCCGTACCGGTACTCCGCCCCGTCAGCGCGGGTCTCGTACCCGTAGAAGTCGATCACGTCGCAGCCGGCGTTGGTGAACCCCCACGCGCCGCGGTCGTTCTCGCCGATGATCACGAACGGGACCCCGGGGAAGGTGACGCCACGGACCTGATAGTCGGGGTGGCGGAGCGCCTGCTCGTACCACACTGGCGGCGCCATCAGCGAGAGGTGCGGGTCGTTCGCCATGATGGGCTCGCCGCTGTCGGTGTGGTCGGCTCCCACCGCCCACGAGTTGGATCCCGCCCACGCGGGCGGCTCGACGCCCGCGAGCCACCCGTCGAACTCAGGGTCCGTTGCGACCGACGCGCGACTGCTCGTGTCGTCGTCCGGGTCCGACACCGGGACACGAAGCGCATCGCCGTCCGGAACAGGCCAGCCGTCGGTCGCGTTGGCGTGGCCGAGGATTGCCGCGTCGTGGTCCAGTCGGTGGGGCATGATCGTCTCGGCGGCGTCGGCGCCCAACTCCGCCCGGAGGGTCTCCCTGCGGAGCGTCCGGAAGCTCCCGGTGAGCGTCCACGCGATCTGCTTTTCCGCCAGCATCACGTCCGCCGGCGTCCACGGCGCCGGCTCGTAGTCGAGCAGTTCGAACTCGAGGGGCGTCGGGAGGTCCTCGCGGGCGCGATTCACACCCTCACAGTACGCCTCAACGAGCGGACCCGCCTCCGTGTCGCGAACGAGGTCCCAGGTCGCGTCGACGGCGGTCGCAAAGTCCATCCGAACGTGGAAGCGGTCGGAGTCGAGCGTCGCCTCCCCGACAACCGCCGAGAGCTGGCCTCGCATCTGTCGGCGTTGGAGGTCCATCTGGAACAGTCGGTCCGCGCCGTGCGCGTAGCCGGCGGCGAAACACAGCGCGGCCTCGTCGTCCGCCTCGATCCGAGGGACGGCCTCGTCGTCGTATCTGAGGGTCGCGTCGCCGGCGTCGCTCGGGACACGCACGGGCGGGTCGTCGCCGGCGGCATCCCACGCCCCGCCCGAAAGCGGCGCGAACGCCGAGAGGTAGCCGCGAACCGGCCCGAGAAAGCCACCGCCCACTGCGCCCCCGGCGACGGCCGCGAGCAGCGCCCGTCTCGTCGGGTGAACTGAACGTTCGGTCACGATCGACGAGACGCGCGATCAGTCATAAGTCCACAGGCACCTCGGCGGCGGAAAGATTCATAACCATGGGTGGTGTTGACACGGTTGTCAATGCCAGACACGAAGCGCGGACGCGAACGGCAGGGGCGCAAGAAGATCGAGCAGTTGGAGCAACACCTCGCCGAGCGAGAGGTCGAGACGCTCGACGCCGACGACGCGCTTCCGGAGTATCCGCCCGAGGACACCGGCTCCGAACTGCTGTCCGCGCCGCCACAGGAAGCGGAGTGACCGCCGGCCTACACGAAGAGCCGTCTTTTTGCCGCGCGGTCGCCAACTCCGGCCGATGACCGAACGTGCGACGTACGCCACCGTCTACCTCGGCGCACAGCTCTCGCCGTCGGAGCTTGATCTGGACCTCGACTGGGCCGACGACGCCGGCGATCGGACCGACGACCACGAGTTCGAGGTGTCGACCGACGATCCCCGCGAGGCGTACCTCGAGATCCAAGCGTTCGACGTCGCGGAGTACGGCCACGAGGTACTCGTGAACGGGGACCCCCTGTCGGGGTTCGACATCCCGCCGAACGAGGGGTGGCAGCTGTGGACCGACACCGTGAGCGGTGTCGACCTTCGCGAGGGGACGAACACGCTCGCGATCGCGCGCGACACGGACACCGACGACGCCTTCGCCGTCGGAACGGTCCGCGTGCACTGGAAGGAACCCGTCGACGGGTTCCGGTCGAAGGATCCGGTCGACGAGTAGCGACCGCGGATCGAACGTATATAAACTGGCATTCGTGTCGTCTCCGGCCAGTCGAAATGCCTGTGGATATTGTCACCAGTTAACACCCTCTATAGCGACACAGTACTGCGATTCTGGTGAGAAGTGCGATCGCGGCACCGATGAACCGCAACCACACGAGACGCAAGGTTTTATATAGAATCACAACCACAGTTACTCCTGTACATGAGCCAGCGACGTATGCAGGGTCAGCCCATGATCATTATGGGTGAGGACTCTCAGCGAGTGAAGGACAAGGACGCGCAAGAATACAACATCTCCGCGGCGCGTGCCGTAGCCGAGGCCGTTCGTTCGACGCTCGGCCCGAAGGGAATGGACAAGATGCTCGTCGATTCGATGGGCGAGGTAACCATCACGAACGACGGTGTCACCATCCTCCAGACGATGGACATCGACAACCCGACGGCCGAGATGATCGTCGAGGTCGCCCAGACCCAGGAGGACGAGGCGGGCGACGGGACGACGACGGCCGTCGCCATCGCGGGCGAGCTTCTCAAGAACGCCGAGGACCTCCTCGAACAGGAGATCCACCCGACGGCGATCATCAAGGGCTTCCATCTCGCCAGCGAGCAGGCCCGCGCCGAGGTCGACGAGATCGCCACCGACGTCGACCCCGACGACGAGGACCTGATCAGGAAGGTCGCCGAGACCTCCATGACCGGCAAGGGCGCGGAGCTGGAGAAGGAGGTCCTCGCGGACCTCATCTACCGCGCGGTCAAGCAGGTCACCGTCGAGGCGGACGACGGCTCCTACGTTGTCGATCTCGAGAACGTCGCGATGGAGACCCAGACCGGCCGCTCGGCCGGCGAGTCCGAGCTCCTGCAGGGCGCGGTCGTCGACAAGGACCCGCTCCACGACGACATGCCCTCGGCAGTCGAGGACGCAAACGTCCTCCTGCTGAACGATCCGATCGAGGTCGAGGAGGCCGACGTTGACACGCAGGTGTCCATCGACTCGCCCGACCAGCTTCAGCAGTTCCTCGATCAGGAGGAGGACCAGCTCAAGCGGAAGGTCCAGCAGATCAAGGAGACGGGCGCGAACGTCGTCTTCTGTCAGAAGGGCGTCGACGACCTCGCCCAGCACTACCTCGCGAAGGAGGGCATCCTCGCGGCCCGCCGCGTGAAGAAGTCCGACCTGAGCTTCCTCAAGAACATCCTCGGCGGGAACATCGTCTCGGATCTCGACTCCGCGACCGCGGCCGACCTCGGCCACGGTTCGGTGTCGCGTGACGACGCCGACGAGCTGTTCTACGTCGAGGGCGGCGACGACGCCCACGGCGTCACGCTGCTGCTGCGCGGCTCGACCGACCACGTGGTCGACGAGCTGGAGCGCGGTGTCCAGGACGCGCTGGACGTCGTCTCCACGGCCGTCTCCGACGGCCGCATCGTCGCCGGCGGCGGCGCCATCGAGGTCGAGCTCGCCTCGCGCCTCCGCGACTACGCCGACTCCGTCGAGGGCCGCGAGCAGCTCGCCGTTGAGGCGTTCGCTGACGCGCTGGAACTGGTCCCGCGCGTCCTCGCCGGGAACGCCGGGCTCGATTCCATCGACACGCTGGTCGACCTGCGCGCCGCTCACGAGGCGGGCGACGAGAACGCCGGCTTGAACGTCTTCTCCGGCGATGTCGAGGACACCTTCGAGTCGGGCGTCGTCGAGACGGCCCACGCCAAGGAGCAGGCGCTCTCCAGCGCCACCGAGGCCGCGAACCTCGTCCTCAAGATCGACGACATCATCGCCGCGGGCGACCTGTCCACCGGCGGCAACGACGACGAGGAGGGCGGCGCCCCCGGCGGCATGGGCGGCATGGGCGGCATGGGCGGTATGGGCGGCGCGATGTGAAGCTGGGTACAGCCTAACCACTCACACGCGCACCCGACCGTCGTCTCGCCTCCGACCGAACCTTCGACTTCTTTCGACGCCGCGTTCAACTCACGAGCGACAGCGTTGCTCGGAGACGGCGCCGCTCAGCAGATCGCGTAGTACGGATACAGCTCGCCGTCGGACGTGATCTCGACGTAGGCGTTCCCGTAGCACAGCGAGGTCTCGATCGTAACCGACTCGGTCGCGTTCACTGCGGTCGCCGTGATCGTGAACCGTTCGATCCCGTCGGGGTCCGCCTCAGCCGTGTCGTAGACGACCTGTTCCTCGCCGGCGTCGAGGTCGTGCGTCCCCTCGTAGACCGTCTCGTTCGTCGCTTCGCGGACGACAGTCACCCGGACCGTCACGCTCCGGTTCCAGTCGTTCGTCACCGTGACGGAGTGGGAGGCGTCCGGCTGTTCGGAGGCGTACTCCGTCCCCGGCGGCGTGTACGTCGGCGTCTCGCTCGGCGGCGTCGGCGATGACGTGGGGGTCGGCGACGAAGTGGGCGTCGGCGTGCCGTCGGTGACCGTCCCCGTTCCCGTCCCCGGCGCCGGGCTTCCGAGACAGCCGGCCGTGACGATCACGACGACGAGGAGGACAGCCAACGGCGTCGATCTGGAGGGCATGACGCTCCGTCGTACAACGCAGCACGGAAAGTGCCTTCCGGAGACACAAACGGTCGTCTGTGCGACCGAGTGTCCGAGAAATCGAGCCGATCCGCGTGAGGGCCGACAGCGTCAGCGGACGTGTAGCGCGTCAGCGGCCGGATGGCGTACGTTACGCGTCGGAGGTCTCGTCGGCGGCGTCGGTCGTGTCGCCGTCGGCGTCAGCCGAATCACCGCCAGCGTCGTCGCCGCCGGCGATCCCGGAGACGGCCTCGCCGAGGGTATCAACGCCGCCGTCGAGGAACGACCGGATCGTGTCGTGGATGTCGCCCACGAAGTCCGGCACCGGGCCGGGGAGGTCGGTCGGCGGGCCGGCCTGGCCGACCGTTCCGTCGTTCGCGCCGGCGTCCGCGGGGGCGTTCCCCGGGGCCGCGGCGGCGACACCGGTCACTACGAGCAGAGCCGCGAGTGCGATCGCGGCGAGTTTCGTTCGGGTCATGTTGCACTCGCCCGTGTGGCCTCCGGGGTAAAGAGGAGTGAAGACCCGAAAGCCGAATTCGGGCGTTTCGACGCTTGATAAGCCCAATTAAGCTGACTTAATCCGGGGCTGTGCCGTCGCCGACACGGTTCGACCCCGCATCGACCGATCCTGCCTACGGTCCGACTCCCGCGCGGTGTCCCGCCGACCGCGACGCCGTACCGGTGGGTTCTAATCGGCCCGCGCAATTCTTGCGATCATGAAGACGCTGCTGCTCAACAGCGACGACGTGCACGAGAACGCCGAGATGGACGAACTCGTGCCCGCGATCGAGGAGGCGTTCGCCGCCTATCAGCGCGGCGACGCCCAGATGCCGCCCAAGAGCTACATCGATCTCCCGTCGTACAACGGCGACTTCCGGTCGATGCCCGCCTACCTCGACGCCGGCGACTGGGACGCGGCGGGCGTCAAGTGGGTTAACGTCCACACGGACAACGAGGAGCAGTACGACCTCCCGACGGTGATGGGGACGATGATCTACTCGGACCCGAAGAACGCGTTCCCGTTGGCGATCCTCGACGGCACGGAGCTGACGATGAAGCGCACGGGCGCCGCCGCCGCCGTCGCCACCGACCACCTCGCCGTCTCGGACGCCTCCTCGCTGGGGATCGTCGGCGCCGGCGTCCAGTCGTACACCCAACTCGAGGCGATCTCGTCCGTCCGCGACATCGAGGAGGTCGTGATCTCCGATCTCTCGGAGGAGCGCGTCGCCCGCTTCATCGACGCCTTCGAGGGCCGCTTCGACGTGCGCGCCGGCTCCATCGAGGAGGCCGCCGGCTGTGACGTGCTCTCGACGGTGACGCCCGTCGAGGAGCCGATCGTCCCCCGCGACGCCGTCGGCGACCACACCCACATCAACGCGATGGGCGCCGACGCCGAGGGAAAACACGAACTCGGGGACGAGGTGCTACTCGACGCGAAGCTCGTCATCGACGACTACGAGCAGACGACCCACTCCGGGGAGATCAACGTCCCCTACGCGGCGGGCGTCCTCGGCGACGACGACATCTACGGCCAGATCGGCGAGATCGTCGTCGGCGAGAAGGACGGCCGCACCGACGCGGACGGCATCACCGTGTTCGACTCCACGGGCCTGGCGATCCAGGACGTGGCCGCCGCTCACGTCGTGTACGAGCACGCGAACGAGCGCGACAACGGCTACGAGTTCGACCTGCTGGGCCTCGCGGAGTAGGTCCGCCGACTGTCCACGGGAGCGTACTACTTCCGCGGCGGCGTACTACTCGGCGTCGCCGGTGATCGCCTCGATCACCTTGGTCACGCCCCAGACGACGGCGACGAACGGAAGCAGCGGGAACAGGATCACGAGCAGCCCGAGGAAGATCGTCCACCCGACCGCGTTCATCTCGTCGTCCGAGTGCGACGTGTACCCGGGCGTGACAGTCCGGTAGGCCGTCTTCAGGAGTCCGGCGTCGTCGGCCGCATCGCGGGTGTCGATATCGGCACTCATGCCTACGGATAGATCGGATAACAGCATATCGCTTGTGTCGGTTGGCGGGCTCCGAAACCGTGCTCCGTGTTGGCAACTACCGCTGTGTTCGATGGAAAGGTATAGGGGTGGAAGCGGCCGAACGAGCACATAAGAAATGTCCGAGGAGGGTTACGACCACACGGCGGTCGAACGACGCTGGCAGGAGGCGTGGGCGGAGGCCGACGCCTACCGGACGCCGGACGACGCCGAGGATCCGACGTACGTGCTGGGGATGTTCCCGTACCCGTCGGGGAAGCTCCACATGGGCCACGTCCGCAACTACACGATCACGGACGCGTACGCCCGCTACCGGCGGATGCGCGGCGACGACGTGCTCCACCCGATGGGGTGGGACTCGTTCGGGCTGCCCGCCGAGAACGCCGCCAAGGAACGCGACTCGAACCCGCGCGACTGGACGATGGACTGCATCGACACCATGCGCGGGCAGATGGAGGCGATGGGCTTCGGCTACGACTGGGACCGCGAGATCACCACCTGTGAGCCGGAGTACTACCGCTGGAACCAGTGGCTGTTCCAACAGTTCCACGAGGAGGGGCTGGTCGAGCGCCGCGCCGCCGAGGTGAACTGGTGTCCCTCCTGTGAGACCGTCCTGGCGGACGAGCAGGTCGAAGGAGAGGACGAACACTGCTGGCGCTGTGACACGCTGGTCGAGCAGCGCGAGTTGGACCAGTGGACGCTGGGGATCACCGCGTACGCCGACGAACTGCGGTCGGCCATCGACGACCTGGAGGGGTGGCCCGACAGCGTCCGCGAGATGCAGCGCAACTGGATCGGCAAGCAGGAGGGCTCCAGGGTGGAGTTCCGTGTCGAGAACCACGGTCCAGTCGAGGCGTTCACCACCCGACTGGACACCATCTACGGCGCGACGTTCTTCGCGCTGGCGCCGGATCACCCCATCTCGGAGGAGCTGGCCGCCGAGGACGACGATATCCGCCACTTCGTCGAGGAGGTCGCCGACCCCGACGGCGACGAGCCGAACGGCATCGAGACGGGGCTGACCGCGACCAACCCCGCAACCGGCGAGGAGGTGCCCGTGTTCGTCGCCGACTTCGTCCTCTCGGACGTGGGGACGGGCGCGCTGATGGGCGTCCCGGGCCACGACGAGCGCGACCACGCCTTCGCCGAGCGCATGGGCGTCGACATCGTCCCCGTCGTCGCGCCCGAATCCGACGGCGATGCCGAGCCGGAGATCCCCGACGTGAGCGAGGGCGCCTCCACCGAGGACGGCGTCGTCGTCAACAGCGGCGAGTACGACGGTCTGTCGAGCGCGGAGGCGCGCGAGGCGCTGACCACCGACATCGACTCCGCCGCGTTCCACACGCAGTACCGCCTGCGCGACTGGCTGATCTCCCGCCAGCGCTACTGGGGGACCCCGATCCCGGTGATCCACTGCGACGACTGCGGTCCCGTCATGGTTCCCGAGGAGGACCTGCCGGTCGAGCTGCCGGAGTTCGTCAACACGACCGGGAACCCGCTGGACGCCGCCACTGAGTGGAAACACACCACCTGTCCCGACTGCGGCGCCGACGCGGTGCGCGAAACGGACACGATGGACACGTTCGTCGACTCCTCGTGGTACTTCCTGCGGTACGTCTCGCCGGACCTGGACGACGCGCCGTTCGACGTGGAGCGCGCGAACGACTGGATGCCGGTCGACCAGTACGTCGGCGGGCTGGAGCACGCGGTGATGCACCTGCTGTACGCGCGGTTCGCCACGAAGGCCATCGCGGACATGGACATGCTGGAACACCGCGAGCCGTTCACGAACCTGCTGGGACAGGGCATGGTGCAGTTGGAGGGCGAGAAGATGTCCAAGTCGAAGGGCAACACCGTCTCCCCCCAGCGCATCGTCGACGAGTACGGCGCCGACACCGCGCGCCTGTTCATGATGCAGGCTGCCCGCCCGGACACCGCCTTTGATTGGTCCGAGGAGGGCGTCAAGTCGACCCACCGGTTCCTGGGTCGGCTGGCCGAGACCGTGCGCTCGTTCGCCGGGAACGACGCCGGCGCCGGGGCGGATCCGGACGACGCCGATCCGGCCGCCCGGTACGTCCGCTCGGAGGTCGACGCCGCGGTCGCCGTCGCCACCGAGAACTTCGACGACCTGGGCTTCGATCTGGCGACGCGCGAGGCACAGCAGCTGGTCGGAACGCTGCGAAGCTACCGCGCGTACGTCGACGAGGTGCACGCGCCCACGTTCGAGCGCGGGCTGGAGGCGGCGATCAAACTGCTGGCGCCGGTCGCGCCGCACCTGACCGAGGAACTGTACGCGGAGCTGACCGCCGGCGACGGACTGCTGGTCGACGCCGACTGGCAGACTGCCGACGCCGACCTGGAGGAAGTCGACAAGCGCCGCCAACTGGTCGAGAACACCCGCGAGGACGTGCGCAACATCGTCGACGTGGCGGGGATCGAGGACCCCGAGCGCGTCGACGTGGTCGTCGCGCCCGAGTGGAAACACGAGGCGCTGGCGATCGCCGTCGACAGCGACGCGCCGAACCTGGTCGGCGAGCTGATGCAGAAGCCCGAGATCCAGCGGCACGGCTCGGCCGCCTCCGACTACGCGAAGGATCTGCAGGCCGAGCGCGAGGCGCTGCGTCTCACGCTGGCGCCCGAGCGCGAGCGGGAGGCGCTGGAGGCGGCGGCGTGGCTCATCGAACGTGAGTTCGAGGCGCCGGTTCGGGTGCTGTCGGCCGAGGAGGCCGACGACGCGGTCGCGAACAAGGCCGAGCCGGGTCGCCCGGCGATCGACATCGCGGAGTAGCGGGCGCGACTGCTCCTCACACGCTCACCCCCACACTCTCACTCTCGTTCGTTCCAGTCGAGATCCACGTCGCGCCGCGCGTCGGGGCCGACCGCGAACGGACCGAAGCCGTACACGACGACGAGCACCGCCAACGCCGGCAGGAGGTTACCGACGAGCGGAAGCAGGACGAACGGGAGATCGACGAACACCGTTCGCGGGACGAACGCCGCGAGCAGCGCCACCCACGCGCCCGGCAGGACGATCAGGCCGCCGGCGACCTCGACCCGGCGAGCACGGGTCGTCGCGCTTGCCGCCGCGCCGCCGCGCCACGCGCCCGCGAGGGCCGCGAGCGCGACGACGCCCGCGAGAAGGCCGCCATCGAGTGGCCCCGCGATCCCGCCGGACCATCCCGGCACGTCGAGGAAGGCGAGGACGCCCGACAGCGATACACCGAGGTGGACCGCGGCGAGCCCCGACGCGGCGGCGGCGACCGCGCGGTCGCGGGGCGTTCCGGGGATCGGCTCCGTCGACGCCGTGGGATCGGACACGGACGATAGAACACGAGCGGTGCTCAAGTCGGCGTCGACTCCGGCGAGTCGGATGGCCATCGAACGGGGATGCTCGCCGGGCGTCGCCGTCGCCGGGTTCAAGCTCGGCCCACGTGACAGCCGTCCATGGGCGAGACCGCGACCATGGTCCAACGTCGCCTGCGCGAGCGCCTCGCATGCGCCCTCCCCGAGTACGAGTGGCACGAGGAGTACGCTGTCGGCGACACGCCGGTCGACGTGGCGGGCGTGGGTGGCGCGCTCGTCCTCGTCGAACTGGAGTGGCGCCGTGCCGATCCCGCGAACAACACGGTGAAACTGTTCCGCGAACTCGCGGAGACGGATCTGGCGTCGTCGTTCGAGGCCGTCCACGTCGTCCAACTGTTCAGCCGCTACTACGATCTCGCGTCGGGCGGCGTGAGCACGAAGCGGCGTAACGCCGCCTTCGTCGGCGAGCGCGTCGCCGAGACGGTGCCGGCGGCGACGTTCACGGCGGTCACGCTCGGGATCGACCCTCCGAAACGAGGCGGCGACCTCCCGGAGAAGTGGCGGGAGTCGGTCGAGGTCGCAGTCGATCGGGTCAGTCGAGAAGTGACGAAGGAGCGCTAACGGGGACGAAAGCGGACGAGAATGGTAGAGGAGATAGACGAAGAGATCAGAAGAAAGCGGGAGTCAGGTCCACCCTCGGATCAGTTCACGTCGATGTGGTGGCCCTCGTCGCCCTCCTCGTCCGCGTGGACCTTGGGGAGAGTAACGGAGAGCACGCCGTTCGAGTAGGTCGCACTCGCGTCGTCCTCGCGGACCTCTGCGGGAAGGGTGATCGAGCGGCGCAGCGACTCGGCGCGGCGCTCGCGGCGCAGGTACGCGCCCGAATCGTCGCCCTCGTCGTGGCTGACCTCGTGCTCGGCGCGAATCGAGAGGACGCCGTCGCGGACGGTCAGGTCCATGTCCTCCGTCTCGAAGCCGGGGAGGTCGGCCATCACCGTGATCTCGTCGTCGTACTCGGCCATGTCGACGTCGATGCCCGAGCGTCGCATCCCGTCGAGGTCGCCCCAGTCCAGCCGCCCGACGTTGCGGGACATGCGGTCGAACATCCGGTTCATCTCGTCGAAGGGAGTCATATTACTCATGGAATGTCACCGATACAGAGAACGTCTCGTCAGCTATTAAACACCGCTGGACGCGTGGTAGCCCGCTTCACGGCCCGAGAAACGGTCTCTCCGACGCCGACGCCCCGCGGACGCGGGCACCGACGGGTAACCGTTTTCACCGCCCGTCCCGCAGGTCGGATATGAACGTCACCGTCATCGACTACGGCGTGGGCAACCTCCGGAGCCTCCGCCGCGGACTCGAACGGGCCGGCGCGGACGTGACGGTTTCCGACGATCCCGACGCGATCCGCGACGCGGATGCGCTCGTGCTCCCGGGCGTCGGCGCGTTTCAGGAGTGCGTGAACAACTCCGAGCCGTTCCACGACGTGCTGATCGAGAAGGCCGAAGACACGCCGATACTCGGCGTCTGCGTCGGACTCCAGCTCATGTACGAGGAGAGCACCGAGGGCGTGCCCGAGGGCGAGACCGTCGAGGGGCTCGGTCTCATCCCGGGACGCGTCGAGCGACTTCCCGACTCCGTGAAGGTCCCGCACATGGGCTGGAACGAACTCGTGCCCGAGCGCGATCACCCGATCACGGACGGGATCGAGGCCGGCGACTACGCGTACTTCGTCCACTCGTACTGCGCGGACGTGACCGATCGCACCATCGCCTCCTGCGAGTACGGCCGCCGATTCGCGGCCGTCGCAGCCAACGAGGCGGGAAACGTGATCGGCACGCAGTTCCACCCGGAGAAGAGCGGGGAGACCGGACTGAAGGTCCTGAGCAACTTCGTCGAGTACGCCGAGGCGTACCACGCCGGCGAGGTCGCCGCCGCCGAGTGACGGGCCGCGCGGTCCGCCATCGGGTCGCCACCGGTCCACCGGTGATCCGCTCCGACCCACTGACGTGCCGGCGACAACGACGGACTCTCCCCTTCCTTCTCGCGAACGTTGAAGTCGGAAGCCGTGACCAGAGCCCCCGTGCGGTGAGCACGGTCCCCGACGGGAAGCGGGTGCGCGACGCCGGCGTCGGGGTGCTGTCGCGAGGTGTCGCCTGTTCGCCACCCGGTCCAGCAGCTATCGGTTCGGGTCGCGGACCGGCTCAGTACACCACGTGCTCGGTGTCGTACGAACCGAGGACGCGGACCCATCCGTTGCCGACGAGGTCCTCCACGTCGGCGAGCGCCGCCTGTGCCCGCTCCTCGTACAGGCCGGCCTCGAAGTCGATGTGGAACAGGTAGTCGCCGAGGCGCTCGCCGCTCGGGCGCGACTCGATCCGCGAGAGGTTCACGTCGCGGTCGGCGAACGCCTCGAGCAACTCCAGCAGCAGCCCGGGGTAGTTCGCGCTGGGGTAGACGACGACCGAGGTCTTGCCGCCGGCCTCGGTTCGTTCGTCGTCGCCGGCGATGACGAGAAACCGCGTCGCGTTCGACGACTGGTCCTGAATGTCCTCCGCGAGGACACGGAGGTCGACGCCGCCGTCGTCGGCCGTGGCGTTCGCGGGGTGGCCGATGCCGGCGACCGTCGAGTCCTCGCGGGCCCGCTCGACGCCGCGGGCCGTGGAGGCGACGGCCTCTCGCCGGGCGTCGGGGTACTCGCGCTCCAGGTAGTCGCGACACTGCGCGAGCGCCTGCGAGTGCGAGGCAACCACGTCGAACGTCTCCGCTTGCGCCAACAGCGCGTGGCGGATCGGCGTGACGATCTCGCGGACGACCGCCACGTCCGCCTCGGTGAGCGCGTCGAGACTCTCGGTGACGCTGCCCTCGATGCTGTTCTCGACGGGGACGACCCCGCGGTCGTACTCGCCGTCGGCCACCGCCTCGACGATGGCCGTGACCGACTCGCGGAAGGCGACGTCGTCGGCGACGGCTCGCGCGGCGCGATGGGAGTACGTGCCGGCGGGACCGAGTGTGACTGCCTGCATACCCCGCCGTGCGCCGGCGACCCCGATAAGGACACCGGGTCCGTCAGAATTTCCACACGACGACGACCCGGGCCGAGCGGGACCCGGATCTCAGAAGCGATCGCGCAGCTCCGCCTGCAGGTCCGCCACGTCGAGGTCCTTCCGCGCGAACAACACGAGCAGGTGGTAGACGAGGTCGGCCGCCTCCGCGGTCAGCTCATCGGCGTCGTCGTCTTTCGCCGCGAGGATCGTCTCGGTCGCCTCCTCCCCGATCTTCTCGAGCACCGCGTTCTCGCCCTTCTCGTGGGTGAACAGCGAGGCGGTGTAGGAACCCTCGGGGAGGCGCTCCTTTCGGTCCTCGATCGTCGCGAACAGCGCGTCGAGCACCTCCTCGTCGGCGACTGTGTCCGACTCGGGGACGGAGTCGCCGTCGGAGACATCAGGGTCTGTGTCGGCCGCGGCGTCGTCGCTCACGCGTCGGCCTCCGCGTCCGCGTCGGTGTCCGCCGGGAGCGCCGCGTGTTCCTGCCCGAAGAACGCCAGATCGTGGATCCGGGAGTCGGGCGTCAACTCGGGGTGGAACGAGGTAGCGATCACCGAGCCCTGCTTGACGGCGACCGGGTCGCCGTCCCACTCGGCGAGTATCTCGACCCCCTCATCGACCTCGTCTATGACGGGCGCGCGGATGAACACCGCCGGGAACGGCTCGTCGAGCCCGGTCACGGCCAGCGGCGCCTCGAAGGAGTCCGCCTGCCGACCGAACGCGTTGCGGTCGACACTCACGTCGAGCACGTCCAGCGTCGCCACCCGGTCGTCCTTGGCGTCGCGGGAGGCGACGATGAGCCCCGCGCACGTCGCGAGCAGCGGCTTATCCGCGGCGACGTGCGCGCGTATCTCTTCGTCGATGCCCTCCTCGCGCAGCAGCCGGGAGATCGTCGTCGACTCCCCGCCGGGCATGAGCAACACGTCACACTCCGGGACGACGCCGGCGTCGCGGATCTCGACGACCTCCACGTCGACGCCGTGGCTCGCGGCCGCGCGGCGAACCGTGTCGGCGTGCTCCGAGACGTCGCCCTGGACGGCGATAACGCCCGCTTTCATGGAGGAGAATCGACGGGCTGCGAGTGAAAAGCTGTCGTTCGGACGGAGTCAGAACGCGAACCCAAGGATCAACACGAGGATGCCGAAGAGGAGCCCGAAGGCGACGACGGTCTTCGGGTCGATCCGGATCGCGTTGCGGTCCTCCGCGTCGAAATAGCGGACGAGCCCCGCGCTGGACATCAGGCCGCCGCTGTTTTGGCCGCTGCTCATACATCGACGAACGTCGGTCCCCTGCGTAAGCCTTTCGACCGGCGGTCAAGCGCGGCCGGCACCCGGTGGCGGCCGGCCCGCAAGAACGGCCAGTGAGTAATCCTTATGCGCGCCCCGTCGCAACGGGCGGTCGGTATGAGCGTCCGACTCAAGGACTTCTACGCGGACTGGTGTGGCCCCTGTAAGACCCAGGACCCGATCCTCGACGAACTCGAGGAAGACTACCCCGACGTGAGCTTCGAGAAGGTCGACGTCGAGGAGGAGCAGGAGATCGCGAACCAGTATCAGGTTCGCTCGCTCCCGACCCTCATCGTCGAGAACGACGACGGCGTCGTCGACCGCTTCGTCGGCGTCACCCAGCGCGAGGACCTCGAGGAGGCCCTCGCGCAGGCCGGCGCGTAACGCCGGGTAGCCGTCGATCCAGTCGCAGCCGAGCGATTCTCCGTCGGGCTTGCGTACCGACAACCAGCGCCGTGCGGGTTCCGATCCGACTCGCAACCGTTAACACGGGCGCGGCCGCTTCACACACGTATGGCATCTTTCGAGGCGGCCGAGCGCCGTACGCTCGATAAACTCATCTGCATGCGATGCAACGCCCGGAACCCGAAGCGCGCGGACAACTGTCGCAAGTGCGGCTACGGGAACCTCCGCCCCAAGGCGAAGGAGCCCCGGACCGCCTAACGGCGCCGACCGGGCGTCGCGCCCGGACATCTCGCCCGTTCCTTCGGCCCACAGCGTCGCTAGCGATGGTTCCGCCGTTCTCCCTGCGGAGGGCGTCGAGCGGCCCCTACTCCTCCGGGTACTTCGGCTCACGACGTTCGGCGCGCGCGAGCGCCCGCTCGATCACGTCGCGAACGGAATCGCCATCGGCATCGGCGTGGAACGTGTCGCCGTGTCCGGCGTATAGCGACTCGACGGAGTCTGGAAGCCGGTCGAGCAGCTCTCGAAGGCTCTCGATGAGTCGCTCCCGTGACTGGCCGGCCATGTCGGTTCGGCCGAACGACCCGTCGTCGAAGGCGCCGTCGTTGTACACGACTACGTCTCCGGAGAACAGCGCGGTCTCCGTGACCAGCGAGACGTGGTCCGACGCGTGGCCCGGCGTGTACACGACTTCCGCCGTCTCGTCGCCGATCCCGACCTCGTCGCCGGCAGCGAGCGCGTGGTCGCGCCGCGGGTGGTCGCCGTAGGCGTACAGTTCCGCGTCGAACGCGTCGAGCACCGCGTCCAACTCGCCCACGTGGTCGTGGTGTTGATGCGTGAGAACCACCCGGTCGAGGTCGTCGGTGTGCTCGGTCAGCACGTCGACGACGCCCGGCATCGTTCCGGCGTCGACGAGCGTCGGTACCGCGCCGTCGACGAAGTAGGCGTTGCAGGTGAACTCCTCGGCCTCGCTCGTGACGTTGACCGCGTCCATATCCGAGCAGTGGGGTGCCGCGTGTAAAAGCCGACCTGCCGCGGCAGCGACGCGGTTGCGCGCTCGTCGCTCGGCCGGACAGCCCCCCAAATATTTCTGTCGGTACTGGCTAGGTACAACTGGTATGGGCTTCGGGAGCTACGACGAATCCGAACAGGAGAACCAGACGCTCGATTCGGATCTCGACGAGGACACCGTCGACGGCGGCGGCGACGTCGACCACGACGGCGACATCGAGTTCGAGTTCGAAGCCTCGAACGACGAGCTCCTCGACAAACTCGAGGAGATCAAAGACTGACGATCCCCCACTCGCCGGACGGAACCCAACCGCCGCACCACACCGCACTGTGAAGTCCGGCACTCGCGCGCTCGGCGTCGCCGTCTCGGCCGACGGCCGATCCGACGCCGACCCGCCGGCGCGCGCGACGGTCGCGGCGGCGGCGGTCCGCGCCGACCGCGTGGTGGACGGACTCTCGTTTTCGACGTGTACCGTCGGCGGAAGCGACGCGACCGCCGCGGTTGTCGACTGCATCGACCGGCTCGGGCGCCCGGACGTGCGCCACGTTCTGCTCGCCGGCGTCGCTCCGGCGTGGTTCAACCTGATCGACTGTCGCCGCGTGCACGAGGCGGCCGAGCGCCCGGTCATCGCGGTCTCGTTCGAGGCAAGCTCCGGCCTTGAACCGCACCTGCGCGAGCACTTCACCGGCGAGGCGCTCGACCGACGGCTGGCCGTCTACGAGTCGCTTCCCGAGCGCGAGCCGGTCACCCTCGCCGGCGAGGCGACTCGCGGCGGCGGAGCCGTCGACGAACCGGGGGATGAGCCCGACTTGTGGGTCCGCCCGGTCGGCGCTGATGCCGCCGCTGCTCGCCGGATCGTCGCTGCCCACACGCCCGAGGGCCAGGGTCGTCCCGAACCGCTACGGGTGGCGAGGCTCGCGGCGCGCGCCGGCCGGTCGTACGCCGAGCGTCGGGCGGGAACTGCGTCGAATGCCGAACCGACCTCGGGGTCGGAGGGCGCCCGAGACGGGTAGGTTTACCTCCGCGGCGGGTCGCGTTCGCGTATGAGCGAGCAGTCGCTGGACGCGGATCTGTGCGTGTCCGACTGCGAGCGCTGTCCGGCGCTCGCGGAGTCCCGATCGCGGATCGTCAACGGGACCGGGCCGACCGACGCCGACCTCGTGTTCGTCGGCGAGGCGCCGGGTGCAAACGAGGACGAGCAGGGCGAGCCGTTCGTCGGCCGCTCGGGGACGGTGCTGGACGACGCGCTGCGGGACGCCGGACTCGCACGCGCCGACGTGCGCATCACCAACTGCGTGCGCTGCCGCCCGCCGGACAACCGCGACCCCCACAGCGACGAACTGGACAACTGCCGCGGGTACCTCGCCGAGGAACTCGCGCGCATCGATCCCGAACTCGTCGTTACGCTCGGAAAGGTCCCCTCACAGCACCTCCTCGATCGCTCGGTCGCGGTAACGAACGAGGCGGGCGAGGTATTCGACGCCCGCGTCGGCGACGCGGCGGTTCGCCTGCTGGTGTGTCTCCACCCGGCGGCGACGCTGTACGACCGGAGCCAGGCCGACGCGTTCGAGGAGACGATCCGGACGGCCGCGGAGCTTGCGGGGCTCACGGACGGGGGCGCGGGCGGGCAGTCGTCGCTGGGGGACTACTGAGCGTCGTCCGCGGTCGATTCCGTTCCCCCGGCGCACCACAGCGCCCCGACCGCGAGCCCGAGGACGAGCCCGGACAGGTGGCCGCCGTTGACTTCGACGGGTGCGTGCGGGAGGCTCGCCAGGAGGTTGCCGGCCACCGCGACGACGGACGAGAGCCCCACGAGCGCGGCGACGACGTCCAGCTCCGTGAGCCGCCCCCGGAAGCGGATCCCGCGGACCAGCGCGAACCCGCCGAGCGCGTAGCCGAGGCCGCTGATCCCGTAGAACGCGACGTTCGACTCCGGACTGTACGCGAGCAGCACCGCGTAGCCGACCCCGAGCGTGAGGACGGCGCCGATCGCCACGAACGCCCAGTAGCCCCGCGGCGAGAAGTGGCGCTCCTGCGGGGCCAAAACCAGTAACACGAGGACGTTCGAGAGGAAGTGTGGAACCCCGCGGTGGAGGAACAGCGAGAGGAGGTACACCGAGTCGTCGCCGTGGAGGTAGAGGAACGCCGTCAGCGCCCGCACCGACGACGCGTCCGTGAGGTACGTCCCGACGACCTGCAGCAGGAACACGCCGGCGGTGAGCAGCACCAGCGTCAGCGTCGTCCCGGTACGGGTCGACCGGTACTGGCGGACCAGCGACGAGACGAACGCGTACCAGTCGTCGCGTGACTCCGGGAGACCGTTCGTCTCCATCACCCTCGACTCCACTCTAAACGCTCTTAGCACTTTCTCGAACCAGTAGGCCTGAGTGGAAGATTCGAACGACTCCGTAACTGTCTATCCCATCATCTGACAACACCTATGACGAGTAGCCTCAGTTGGGAAATCCCGGAGGTTCGCGCAGTTGAACATATTATCGAGCGTTTACAAATCTTAAGTCGATTTCCGCAGATTCATCAATTCCAGTGTTCCAATTTGAGATGATAAATTGATACGATCCGCCAGAGAGTCGTACATGTTTATCTGTGCTCTTTGTCTCAAAATCTGAGCCTTCTGTATAGTAGCTGTATTCGTCTCCATTTTCAAAAGACTCGAATTCTGATTGGTCTATTAGTATTGCATCGATATGTGATCCGGAAGTAATCTCAAGTTCTAAACTGAATGTGGCACTGGACTCCAGACTCCATGTCCACCATCGATAGTACCCCGGATCGATGATCTCAGTTGCGGATTGTTCGTTGATCTTTTCAGTAAAACGGGGGTCGTTTGGGTAGTCATCATAATAGTCGATTACGCCGTCCCCGTCCGAGTCCGGTCGAGGGGTGTCCGTTGGCGTACTGGTTGGCGTTGCGGTTGGCGTGTCAGTTGGTGTCGCGGTTGGCCGAGGGGTTGGGGTAGGGGTTTGTGATGGTGAGGTTTGTACGTCAGACTTCTCTTGTACGTCAGGGTCGTTCGGTGCGTAGTCCTTACTGTCGATCATACCATCCCCATCAGAATCTTCCACATCGTTACCACCCCCAGTGCATCCTGCAATGGTTCCCATCCCAATGGTCAATATACCACTGAGCAATTTTCGTCGATCTGCATAATGGTCATCCATCGTACCTATTTTGCTGTGATCTGATTACATCAAAGTGCGGATTTAAGAATCACATATGATATGCAATGTGGTGACCGGGGACTGGACCAGATGCTGATCAGATGACCTAGAGATCCTGAATATGATGCGAAAACGTCGCGTCGCGGGCGTTACTTGCCGCCGCGGTCGCCGCGCGACACCGACGGGCGGGTCTTCTCGGTGCCCTTGCCGCGCTGGCTCAGGCCGCGGTTACGCTTGCCGGCGTTGGTGAGGCCGCGGAACGCGCGGCCCTTCTGGGAGTCGTCGCAGATCCAGTTGAGCTCGTCGTCGTTCCGGATCGCGGGGTGCTCGGGGTCGACGAGGATCACTTCGGTCCACTTCTGGGAGCCGTCCTGGCCCACCGGGTAGGAGGCGAGCACGCGGAGGTTCGGGAACTTCCGCGAGACCCGTTCCTCGCCGATGCGCTGGATCGACTTCCGGCGACCGATGCGGTTGACGCCCTGGCGCTTCGAGCGGCGGCCCGCCTTGTGGCGCTGCTTGCGTGCGCCGCCCTTGCGGACGGAGACGCGCGCCATCACGATGCCCTGTTTGGCCTTGTAGCCGAGTTCGCGCGCCTTGTCGAGGCGGGTCGGTCGGTCGATGCGGACGATGGCGCCCTCGTTGCGCCAGTCCTGTTTGCGCTGCCACTGCAGTTCCGCGAGCTTGCCCTCGTCCTGGTTCCGCCAGGCTTCCTTGATGTGGGAGTAGAAGCTTCGTGCCATTGGTGGTCTCCGCGGGCGCTTGCGATTCAACCGCGCCGGGGAACCCCCGAGCGGTCACATTTCGTCCCGGCGTACCGGGTGCCCACTGGCGGCCCACCTGCCAGCGAGTTGCCGATCGTTTCCCGCAAGCGCTGTTAAGGGCTGCGTTTCGAGTCGTCGGTCCCGTCCGCTCCACCGAAGTCGTCCCGACGGAGCCTCCGTCCGACCCCGAGCGCGGGGACGATGGCGACCCAACCGGCGATCACGAGCACGAAGCCCGCGAACCCGTAGTACAGGTGCGAGCAGCAGTAGTAGCCGCCGCCCATGCCGCGGAGGAACTCCCGGCCACCGTAGGCGACCGCGAGGGTGCCGATAGCCGCGACGAACGGCCGGGAGAGCGGTTCGGGGTATCGGTGGAGGAGGAGCGGGGACCAGACGGCGCCGACGAAAAGCGCCGCCATGACGAGTTCGTTCACGGCCCAGTGCTCACGACGATCCGTGAAAAATCCGCCGCAGGCGCCGCGAGTTCGGCGCCTACGCCTCGGAGCCCGCGAACGCCCGCACCGACTCGAACTCGCCGTCGGCGATCGCGTCGGCGACCGCGTCGGCGTCGACGTCGGGCGTCTCGCTCGGGTACTTCCGGACGAAGTAGCTCACGATGTTGTCAACGTCGCGCGCGAGCAGTTCGTCGGCGTTCTCGTGGTCCGTCTCGACCGACTGGGGCCAGTCGAAGATCACGATCCCGTCGTCGCTGACGGCGACGTTGTACTCGGAGATGTCCGCGTGGACGTAGCCCGCGCGGTAGGCCAGATCCATCTCGCGGAGGATCAGGTCGAGCACGCCCACCGCCTGCTCCGACCGGAGCTTCGCGTTCGCCAGCTCCGGGCCGGGGAGCTTCTCCATCACGATCGCGTGGCGGTTGTGGTCGATCGGCCGCGGCACCGACACCTGCGGGTACAGGTCCTCCAGCGCGCCGTACTCGCGCTCGGCGGCCTTGCGCGCGGTGTACTGCCAGGAGACGTGGTGGTTGTCGCTGGTGTAGTCGCGCTCCTTGTTCACCTCGCGGAAGTTGGTGTACCCCTCGCGGTGGAACTTCAGCGCCATCGGCCGGTACGTCTCCACCTCGTACACGTCGCTTTCCTTCCCGACGCCCAGCGACGACCCCATCCCGGTGACCGTCTCGCGCTCGGCGAACGTGTGCAGCGCCAGCGCGTCGTATCCCATGAAGGTGAGCTGATACCCCACGTACTGGATCGTCTTGCGCCGGATCAGGTCGCGGTCGGCGCACCGATCGATCCGGTACTCGGCGTTCTCCTCGGAGAGCCCGGCGTACCCCGGGATCTTCTCGACGTTCACCCACTCGGAGAAGCGCATGCCCTGCTCGACGCCCGAGAGGAGATAGAAGTCCTCGGGCTCGAGCTCGGCCATCGTTTCGGCGACGTTTCCGACCATTACCCGTGTTTCGTCGCCGCGAGGTGAAAAGGGGTTCGCGGCGATGATCGGGCTCGTAGCGCCGATCGAACTCGCGGCGCCGACCGAGCTCGCGGCGTCGATCGGCGACGCTCGAACGCCGACGCGTCGGCCCGCGACCGGCGGCTCTTTGGCCCGCGACGCCGGACACCCGGTATGAGCGATTCGGATGCCGAAGGCGACGCGGTCGGGCCGGGCGGCGGCTCCGCGGGCCCGCTGGCCGACCGCGAGTGGCGGCTGATCCGCGAGGAGTCCAGACCAGGCCCGCTGAACATGGCGCTCGACGAGGTCGCCGCCGAGACCGCCGCCGACGGCGGCCCCCGCACGGTCCGCGTGTACCGCTGGGAGCCCTCGTGTCTCTCGATGGGCTACGCGCAAGATCCCGAGACGGTCGACTGGGACCACTGCGCCGACGCCGGAGTCGACGTGACGCGCCGGCAGACCGGCGGCGGCGGCATCTATCACGACCACGACGGCGACATCTCCTACTCCATCACCGCGCCCGCGGAGGAGCTGCCGGGAAAGCTCCTCGACGCGTACCACCTGCTGTGCGAGCCAGTCCTCGACGCCTTCCGCTCGCTCGGCGTCGACGCCGACTACGCCGCCGAGGAGCGCCCGGCGATCTACCACCCCGCGTGCTATCTCCGCGCCCTCCATCCGGCCCACGACGTGTGCGCCGACGGGGGTGCGGGGCGGAAGCTCTCGGGCAACGCCCAGTACCGCCGCGATGAAAGCGTCATCCAGCATGGCTCTGTCACGTTCGACGCGAAGCCCGGCGACCACCTCGCGGTCTTCCGCGACCACGGCGTGAGCGAGGAGCGATTCGCCGAACGCGTCGGCGGGATCACCGACTACGCGGACGCGACCCGCGAGGAGGCCGTCGTCGCGTTCGAGGACGCGCTGGCGACCTGGGCCGACGCCGAGGAGGGCGACTGGACCGACGCGGAACTCGACCGCGCCGAGGAGATCGCCGACGAGAAGTACCGCAGCGACGGCTGGGTTCGCGAGCGGCCGGGTCCGCGATAGTCGCTTCGGGCCGTCAGAACCCGAACGTCTCCGGCTCATCGCCGATCTCGGCTCGGACCGCCTCGTGGAGTTCGTCGACCGGCGGCGTGTCGCGCGTCGGGTCGAGCCAGTGCTCGCCGAGCCAGCGGTAGCGGATCACGCCGTCCTCGTCGATCAGGAAACACGACCGCCGCGAGCGGCGAAAGACGCCGAACGTCCGATACGCGACGCCGAACGACTCCGAGATCGACAGGTCCGTGTCGGCGAACAGCGGGAAGCCCAGACCGAGCCGGTCGATGAACTGGCGGTGCAGACGGGGGCCGGACTTCGAGACGCCGACGACGTTCACCTCGTCGCCGGAAGCGAACCAGTCGAAGTCGCGGAAGGCGCACCACTCCTCGATGCAGTCGGGGCTGAAGTCGACCGTGTAGAAGCTGAGAAGGACCGGCTTGTCGAGCAGTTCCGAGAGCGACGCCTCGCGTGTGTCTCCCTCCGGCGTGACGAGCGTCGCGGCGAACTCGGGGGCGGGATCGCCCACATCGAGGGGGTCGCCCGGGGGGCGCGACGGATCGGACGATGGCATTCGACCGATCTGTGTGCGCTCGGGGAATAAGCGTGCGCATCCGCCCCTCCTGGTTGAGAACGGCCGTGACCGCCGAGGCGTCGACGAACTCCCGCGAGCGGCCGGTTCCGAAGGCGCTTTGGCCCCCGACTCGTCACCGGAGGGTATGAGCGCAGACAGCGACGCGACGCTCCGGATCGGAGCCCACGAGTCCATCGCCGGCGGCACGTACAACGCCGTCGACGCGCTGGTCGACGACGGCGGCAACTGCGGCCAGATCTTCACCCACTCCCCGCAGGTGTGGCAGAACCCGAACATCGACGACGAGGAGGCCGAACGCTTCCGCGACACCAGCAACGAGCACGGCGTCGGCCCGTGGGTCATCCACTCGTCCTACCTCGTGAACCTCTGTACGCCGAAGGACGACCTCCGCGAGAAGTCGGTCGACTCCATGCAGGAGGAAGTCGACGCCGCCGCGAAGCTCGATATCCCGTACGTGAACGTCCACTTGGGCGCCCACACCGGCGCCGGCGTCGAGCAGGGCCTCGACAACGCCGCCAGCGCGCTCGACGAGCTCGACATCCCCGACGGCGTGACCGTCCTCGTCGAGTCGGACGCCGGCTCCGGCACCAAGCTCGGCGGCGACTTCGAGCACCTCGCGGCCGTGCTGGAGCGCTCCGAGCAGGACCTGGACATCTGTCTCGACACCGCCCACGCGTTCGCCGCGGGCTACGACCTCTCCACGGCGGCGGGCGTCGAGGAGACGGTCGCCGAACTCGACGAGGTCGTCGGGCTGGAGCATCTGGAGTGCGTCCATCTCAACGACTCGAAACACGGGTGCGGGACGAACAAGGACGAGCACGCCCACGTCGGCGAGGGCCTCATCGGCGAGGAGGGCATGCGCGCGTTCATCAACCACGAGGACCTGCGCGACGTGCCGCTCGTGCTCGAAACGCCCACCGAGAACGGCAAGTCCTTCGCGTGGAACATCCAGCGCGTTCGCGAACTCCGCGAGTAACCGAACACCACAGAAGCGAACACCCGCGCTCGCGTACACGGTCTGTCGGGCCGTCGACGGCGTGTTCCGCCGGGGCGTCGTCGTCGAGGACGGCGCGGCGACGTTCGTCGGGGACCGGTAGCCGCCCGCGGCGCGGAAATCGGCCATCCGGGCGGGCCACCCGGAGCTTGATACCGCGGGACATGTACCCACCGCCATGGCAGCACCCGCCAGCGATCTGGAGTCGACAGTGACGGAGGACGCCCCCGAGGCGTATCGAGAGTTGATGGGGCAGTACGAACGGATCGCCAACCTCGAGAGCGGCAGCGGCGTCCTCTACTGGGATCAGCAGGTGATGATGCCGACCGGCGGCACGGCCGCCCGCGGGAAACAGCTCGCGGCGCTGTCGGCGACGACCCACGAGAAGCTGACGAGCGACGCGATGGCCGACGCCCTCGACGCCGCCGAGGCCGCGGACCTCGACGACGAGCGCGCGGCGAACGTCCGCGAGGTCCGGCGGCGCCACGAACGGAACCGCTCGGTCCCGGAATCGCTCGTCGAGGAGCTGACCGAGCACCGCTCACACAGCCAGCAGGTGTGGAAGGAGGCGAAGGCCGCCGACGACTTCGCGCAGTTCGCGCCGGCGCTGGAGACGCTGCGCGATCTTCAGGTGGAGCGCGCGGAAGCGATCGCATCCGACCGCCCCGCCTACGAGGTCATGTACGAGGACGGCGAGCCGTACCTTCCCCTGGAGCGGCTGGAGGAGATCTTCGAGGAGCTGAAGGCGGGGCTCGTCCCGCTCATCGAGGAGATCGAGGCCTCCGACGCCGACCTCGCATCCCCGTTCGTCGCGGCGGGTCCGTACGACGACGAGACCCAGCGCGGGCTCTCGGAGGCCGTACTGGATCTGCTGAACTACCCGGAGGACCGCGGCCGCCTCGACGTGTCCGCCCACCCGTTCACCTCCGGCAACCAGTTCGACGCGCGGATCACGACGCGCTTCAAGCCCGAGGACCCGATGGACGCGTTCACCGCGACCGTCCACGAGTTCGGCCACGCCAGCTACGAACTCGGTCTGCCGGACGGTCGCTTCGGCGAGCCGCTGGGCGCGTCGCTGTCGTCGGGCGTCCACGAGTCGCAGTCGCGGTTCTGGGAGAATCACGTGGCCCGCACCGAGCCGTTCTGGGAGGGGTTCGTCGACGAGGCCAACGACCACCTCGGCACCGACGCGACCGCGCGGGAGGCGTACGAGGCGGTGAACCAGATCTACCCGGACAACCTCATTCGGGTCGAGGCGGACGAACTCACCTACCACCTCCACATCATCCTCCGGTGTGAGATCGACCGCGCGATCGTCGAGGGCGACGTCTCGATCGAGGAGGTTCCGCGGGTCTGGAACGAGAAGATGGACGACTACCTCGGTGTCGTCCCTGGCACCGACGCCGAGGGCTGCCTGCAGGATATCCACTGGAGCAGCCGCTTCGCCGCGTTCCAGGGATACACCATCGGCTCGGTGCTGGCGGCGCAGTTGGACCACGCGATGCGCGAGGACCTCGGCGACGTGGACGCGCTGATCCGCGAGGGCGACCTCGGCCCCCTGTGGGAGTGGATGACCGAGCACGTCCACCGGCACGGCCGGCGGTACCCGACCGACGAGTTGGTCGAGGAGGCGACCGGCGAGCCGCTGACGGCCGAGTACTTCCTCGACTACGTCGAGGAGAAGTTCGGCGAGTTGTACGGGCTCTGATCGGCGGACGACGCCCGCGTCCGCCGCGCGGCTCGACGCCGCGCACAACGGGGTCCGTTCGCTCACGGTGAACCGCGATCCGACCGTCCCGCGCACCGTTTCGGGCGTTTCAGCCCCCCTTCCGGTGATTTCACGAACGAGAGACTCGCCAGAAGGTATATGCGTAGTCATGACATACCATAGCATGTATGGCGTCGGCACCGAGCCCGGATGGCGACCTGTTCGACGAGTTCCTGACCAGCCGCGGCCACGACGTGGAGACGGCCCGATGGGAGGAGTCCTATAACAAGAAGCAGTGCCCCGACTGCGGCGGGCTTCACGACGGCGACGCCGCGGAGTGCTCGGTGTGCGGCTGGCGACCCGAGACACCTCGCTGACCGCGCCGTGAACTAACGACACAGCACAGCAACGGAGCGACCGACAGACCCGCGCCCCGGCCGCCGACCCGGCGGCTCGAGGGCGTCGGGACCACTGTTGGGAGGCGTCGATTCCACGTTTCTGCGTTCCGCACACGTGCGTTCGCGAGCGTGAGCCACGGCGCTTATGAGTCGTGGACGAGAGGACATGGTAATGAGCGACCCGACGGTTACCCGCCTGTTCGGTGGTCCGGGCAGCGGGAAGACGACTGCGCTCCTCGACCGCGTCGAGGGGCTCATCGACGAGGGGACGGACGTCCGCGATATCCTCGTCGTTTCGTACACGCGCGCGGCGGCCGCCGAGGTCCGCGAGCGCCTCGCCGAACGCCTCGACACGACTCCGCGCCACCTGCAGGGGAACGTCTGCACTATGCACGCGAAGGCGTACGAACTGTTGAACCTCTCCCGGGGCGACGTGGTCGGCGAGGACGACAAAGAAGAGTTCTGTGACGACTACGGCGTCGACTACGAGGACGAGTACTCCGGCGGCGGCCGCCGCACCGCGCGGTCGACGACCCTCGGGAACAAGGTGATCGCCACCTCGCAGTGGCTCCAGCGCACCAAACGCGACGTGTCCGACTGGTACGACGTGCCGTTCCAGTGGGACGTGGAGGAGGTCCGGCTGCCCCCCGAAATCGACCCGAACGCCCAGGAGGGGAACAAGTACACCCCGACGTGGCCCGGCGACGACGACCGCCTCGACGTGCCCGAGGCGATCCGGGCGTGGCGCGCGTACAAGGGCGACGAGGGGCTGGTCGGCTTCGCCGACATGCTCGAACGGGTGGCGCAGCGCTCGCTGCTGCCCAGCGTCGACCACCTCGTGATCGACGAGTTCCAGGACATCACGACGCTGCAGTACGACGTGTATCAGGAGTGGAAGCCGCACATGGAGTCGTGCCTCATCGCCGGCGACGACGACCAGGTCGTGTACGCCTGGCAGGGCGCCGACCCGGCGCTCCTGTTGGACACCGAGGTCGACAACGACGAGGTACTGCCGAACTCCTACCGGCTGCCCTCGAACATCCTCAACGTCGTCAACACGGAGATCCGCCACATCGACAAGCGCCAGGAGAAGGATCTCAAACCCCGCAAGGAGGGCGGCGCAGTCGAGGCCATCGACTCCCCGTCGATGCTCGATCTCGTGCGGAACGTCCGCCACACCGTCCGCAGCGGGGACGACGAGACGGTGATGGTGCTGTTCCGCGCGCGCTATCAGATGTTCGACTTCATCGACGAGTTCATCACCGAGGGGATCCCGTTCTCGTGTCTCACCGACCAGCGGATGTGGACCGACCGCCTCACCGACTACGTGCGCGCGGTCGAGGCCGTCGAGCGCGACGAGGTGCTGACCGCGCTTCAGGCGCGCCGCCTCGCCGACATCCTGCAGGACTCGGCGTTCGGCAGCAACGAGCGCGACGAACTGTACGACTTCCTCGACGACGTGGAGGAGACCGCCGACGAGGACGACCTCGCCGAGATCCCGCTGTCGCCGGAGGACGTGAGCGAGTTCGTCCCGTTCATGCCCGACGGGCCGTCGGCCGCCGACATGGCCCGCAAGATCACCAGCTTCCAGCGGAAGTCGGTGAAGGCGTACTTCGCGGGCAACTACGAGGGCGAGGACCCCAGCCGGGTCCGCCTCGGAACGATCCACTCCGCGAAGGGTCGCGAGGCCGACCACGTGTTCGTCAACACCGATCTCACCGAGAAGGTCGTCGAGCAGATGGCCGCCCAGGCGGAGCAGCAGGGCCTCGACGTGACCGGCGTCGACGGCGAGGAGTTCACCAAGTCCACCAACCCGGTACCGGTGCTCACGAACAACGAGCGCCGGGTGTTCTACGTCGGCATGTCGCGGGCCCGTGAACGGCTCGTCCTCATGCAGAACCTCGTCAACGGCGCACCGACGCTGCCGATCTCGGTCGTGCTCCACAACGAGATCCGCGAGGAGGACCCCCAGGCGATCGTCGACGAGATCGTCGAGGAGGTCGAGGCGCCCGACCCCGAAGTCGAAGCGTAGATGCCCGCACAGCGAGACGATTCCGCGCCAGCGACGGACGACGACGCGCTCGACACCGACTACGCGCCGCTCGCGACTGAACTCGCCGACCGCGACGCCGTCGGATTCGTCGCCGTCGGCGATCGCTTCGACGACGATCTCCGGTGGCTGACCCGGTTTTCCGGTCCGGACCGCGACTACGCGTTCGTGGCGATTCCCGCGAGCCACGGCGACGCCGGCGGCGACCGCTCCGACGACAGCGACGAGCCCGACGGCAACACGGACGCCGGTGCGAACGGCGTCCACACCGCCCTGTGTGCGCCCGCGCTGTTCGACGAGCAGGCACGCCGGGAGTTCCCCGGCGACGCGGTTCGAGTCGACGACCAGGGCGATCCGGCGGGCGTCCGCGCCGCCGCCGCGCTCGCCGAACGCGGCGCGGAGTCGGGAACCGTGCTCGTCCCACAGGGGATCCCTCACGACGCCGCCGTCTACCTCGAACGGGCGGGCTATGAGGTCGCCTCGACCGACGCCGTCGCACGCGCCCGCGAGACGAAGGCCGATGCAGAGATCGACCGACTGCGGCGCGTCCAGCGCGCGGCGATCCGCGGAATCGACCGCGCCGAGGCGATCCTCGCCGAGGCGACCGTCGACCCCGACGCGGACGACGGCGCCGGCGCGGTGCGCTGGAACGGCGGCGTGCTCTCGACCGAGCGCCTCCGACGGCAGGTGAACGAGGTGCTCGCGGCCCACGGGGTCCGCGACGCCGGAAACACGGTGATCGGCGCGGGCGCGACCGCGGCGGACCTCCACTACACCGGCACGGACGTGATCCGCCCGGGCGAGACGGTGTTGCTCGACGTGTCGCCGCGCGGCCCGGACGGCTACTACGGCGACGTGACGCGGACGTTCGCGGTCGACCCCGACGGCGGCTGGGAGCGCCGAGCGTACCTCGCCGTCGAGGCGGCTCGGAAGGCCGCACTGGAGGAGGTCGCCGCGGGCGTCCCGGCCTCGACCGTCCACGGGGAGGCCGCCGCCGAACTCGCGGCTCACGGTTTCCGCGTCGACTCCCCCGAAGTGGGGTTCACCCACTCGACGGGCCACGGCGTCGGCGTCTCGCTCCACGAGGGGCCGTCGATGGGGGGCGACGAGGAACTGAACGCGGGCAACGTGGTCACGATCGAGCCGGGCGTGTACGACCCGGAGGAGGGGGGCGTACGTCTCGAAGACCTGATCGTCGTCACCGACGACGGCTTCGAGTTCCTCGGCGAGTACCCGCTCTCGCTGGTGCCGAATCGGCGCGAGTAGCCGGGTTATCGGCTCTATCGCTCGTCGGCGTCGTCGGGCTCGTCGACCACGGCGCCGACGGCCGTCTCGGCCGCCTTCGCCGGCACGTCGTCGGGACTCGTGAGTCGACGAGGCAACACCACCATCAGGACCGCGATCACCAGCGCCAGCGTGCCGAACACGGTGCCGCCGTTGAGGATAGTCTGGATCCCGTAGACGGCGACCGGGAGCGCGAAGATCAGCGTCGCCGCGAGTCCGACCTGTTCGAGGATACCGAGCGCCACGCGAGTCGGTACAGCGGCGGGCGTTGAAACCCTGTCGCCCGGGTACGGATGCCGGATGTCCCCGCTGGGATCACTCCCCCGAGGAGACCGCCGCGGGGAACCGGTTCGGATCGTCGACCGACAGTCCCGTCGTGACGAGCAGCCGGAGGCCGCGCGAGACGCTCATGTCGATCTCCGCGTAGTCGTCGGGGTGTATCATCACGAGCTTCCCCGCGGTCGGGTTGGGGCTGTGCGGGAAGAAGACGGTCATCAGCTCCTCGCCGGCCGCCCGGCGGACACTCCGCGGGGCGGGGTTCGTGACGAACCCGATCGACCACGTGCCGTCCCGGGGGAACTCCGCGATGACGACCCGGTCGAAGCCGTCGCCGGGAGTCGCCAACGACTCGCTTACCTGCCGGACGCCGAAGTACACCGCCCGGACCACCGGAAGGAGTCGAACGCCCCGCTCGAACCCGCCGAACAGCCGTCGCCCCGCCTCGTGGGAGGCGACGAAGCCGACGAGGGTGATCCCCAGCGCGATGAGAGCGATCGCCAGCGCCGTCGCGAGCACCTCGTTGCCCGCCACCTCGGCGAGGCCCGTGCCGCTCACGACCGGCGCGAGCGTGACGGTAAGCCGGTCGACCGCCCAGTCGAGAACGAACAGCGTCACCGTCAACGGGAGCACGACGAACAGCCCCGCGATGAAGCTCGAACGCAGCCGCGCGATCGTGTCCATATCCATCGACGCGGGCGGACCCCAGATAAGTTCACACGCCGCCGCTGCCGTCTCAGTATCGGAACGCTTTCCGCTCGCGAGATACTCCGGTCGGGCATGTTCACCGGAATCGTGGAAACCGCCGGCGAGGTCATCGGGCGCGAGGAAACGCCCGACGGGCTCCGCCTGCGCGTCGCCGCCGACGGGCTCGACGACCTCCACCACGGCCAGTCGATCGCCGTCAGCGGCGTCTGTCTCACCGTCGAGGAGTTCGGCGCGATCGACGCGAGCAGCGCGGAGA
This sequence comes from Halobaculum rarum, assembly GCF_040025155.1. NCBI lineage: Archaea > Methanobacteriati > Methanobacteriota > Halobacteria > Halobacteriales > Haloferacaceae > Halobaculum > Halobaculum rarum. The sequence goes on from NZ_CP157275.1 coordinate 956,748, forward strand.
GCGCGGACGACGCGGACGCCGGCGACGATCGCTCGTGGTTCTCCGTGTTCCTCGCCGCCGAAACGGTCGCGAAGACGTATCTCGACGACCTCCGCGAGGGTGACGCGGTCAACATCGAGCGCGCGCTCGCCGCGGACGGCCGCTTCGACGGCCACGTCGTGCAGGGCCACGTCGACACGACCGCCGAGATCGCCGGGATCGAGCGCGTGGGCGAGGACTGGCGCTTCACGTTCTCGATCCCCGAAGGCTTCGGCCGCTACGTCGTCGACAAGGGGTCGGTCGCGCTCGACGGGATCTCGCTCACGGTCGCCGAGAAGCGCGACGACGGGTTCGACGTGGCGATCATCCCGACGACGTACGAGTTGACGAACCTCTCAGGGAAGGCGGTCGGCGATTCGGTACACGTCGAGGTGGACGTGGTCGCGAAGTACGTCGAGGAGATGCTGGAGGGGTACGCGGAGTCGCTGCTGGACGCGCCGGAGTCGGCGCCCTCGGCGGACGACTAGTTCTCCGCGGTCGTTCACGAGAGCACAGCTCTCGTGAGCTCACGAGACGCGTTGCGTCTCGTGAACGACGCGTGCCGGCCGACCTCCGGTCACGCGAGCGCGGCGAGTGTGAGCACAGCAGTGCAAACGCTGCTGCAGGGATGGTGAGTCGTGAGCGACGAGCGAATCGGCCGGGGAGGGAGAGGCGGCGGTCAGGTGGGACTTTCGCAGCCATCTCGTCGATGTCAGTCCTTCCGTCCGAATTACCGCGAGCGTCGTCGGAATCGGTCAGCCGGCTCCGTTCGATCCTCGGCCGGCGATAGATTTGGGGCCCTCGGTAGGTACAGTGAACACACCACGGTCTCGATCTTGGTGTGGATTACAGCCAGCCGTCGGGAAGTTCGTCCTCGTGGGCAGCGAACATCTCGGGCAGCGGGCGGATCTCCTCGAAGTTCGGGCCCTTCGATACCTCGTCGGTGTCCCGGTTCCACGTGATGAACCCGTACTCCTCCAGTTTCGGGAGGTGGACGTGCTTCATTCCGGTGAGCCGCTCAAATTCTTCCTCGTTCCATTCGTCCGAATCGATCTTCACCGAATCATCGTCCTGCGGGTTGTGGACCAATAACGCACGTAGCAACTTCCGGCGCTGAATGTGCCCGAGGGCATCGAGACACTCATTGAGGGTCCGCTTTGTTTGCGCACCTTCCATACCGTCAGGACACGCTACAAGCGGAAGTAATCGCCCAGTATTCACTCAAAACTGTTTTTTGAGGAAGTGGGTAACACCGGACCGAGTTCGCTGAACAACGGTACCGGTTCCGAACGATCGGGGGAATGAACATCCCAACAAAGGCTCTTGTGACAGCGGTTGTTGATAGCCTCAAGACCGTTGTGGGAGTTGTTTGGAGTCGATGTGTGGCTCCTGAGACCGAGTACCCCCGGGAGTTGAGAGTCTGATGTGGCGGTCTGCGCATATGTACGCGGCGGGGTTCGCGAGACGCGCCGTCAGGACTCGCGCCACTTGTGGCCGCACTCGACGCAGGTGAACAGCCGAACCTCGTAGGAGCCACCCGGCTTCGGTATCATCTCGTAGTGGGCCCGGTCGCCCTCGCAGTCGTCCGCCTGACAAGGCTCCTGCATCGTCTCGGTGGAGCCCTGGGTCGCGTCGGCCACAGCGGGTGCTCCGTCGTCCTGCTGTTCATCCTGGGTCGCCATCGCCGATTCTGCGTGCGAGTCCCGCGGCTCCTCGTTCTCACAGGAGCGACACACCCACGTGTCGCCCTCCGTGTGCATCATCGAACCACACTCGCCACAGAATTGCATATAAAGAAGGAATGCACGGTTGTCGGATATCTGTGTTAACTTCCGATCCGTCGTGGATCTCAGGCAACTGCTCATGCTGACTGTCCGAGTTATCGAAGGCAAATGGTGTCTGATACAGGAGAGTTCAACAGAGCCGATCAGTCGGGTGGGAAGACGTCGGGACAGGGATTCACGGAGCCACAGCTCGCTCCGCTCGTTCGCGTTGTCGACCCGAGAAGTACGCCAGGACAGGGATTTGAACCCTGGATCCCATAGGGGAACACGCTTTCCAGGCGTGCGCCTTACCACTCGGCCATCCTGGCTCGCATCGATCCTACCCCGCTGTGAGTTTTAAGCCTGTCCCTTCCGCGTCAGCCGATACTCGAACCGATAGGCGGCGACGGCCACCATCACACCTACGACCGCCGCGAGCGCGAACAGCGCGGCGAACCCGAACGGGAGCCCCGGCCCGACCAGCACCAGCGCCTGTCCGCTGACGAGTACGACCAACAGCCCGATCGCGCCCCACAGCAGCGCCGACTTCTCGCGGGACACCGCCTACGACACGTCGACGACCGCCTCGATCTCGACGCCGACGCCCTTCGGGAGCGCGCCCGCCTGCACCGCCGAGCGCGCCGGCGGCTCCTCCGCGAAGTAGGTGGCGTACGTCTCGTTCATCTCCTCGAAGTCGTCGATGTCCGCGAGGAACACCGTCGTCTTGAGCACGTCCGAGGCGTCGCCCCCGGCCTCGTCGACGATCGCGAGGAGGTTGTCCAGCGCGAGTTCGGTCTGCTCGGCGATCGGGGCGTCGTCCCGCAACTCGCCGTCGGGCGTGAGGGGGATCTGCCCCGCCGTGAACAGGAGGTCGCCGTTCGTCGTCGCCTGGCTGTACGCGCCGACCGCGGCCGGCGCCTCGTCGGTGGAGACCACGCGCTTCATACGCGGGAGTGCGACCGGCCGGCGCATAAATCGCGGGGGAGTCGGTCGGCCGGGTATGGCGTCCGCTCGTCGCCGCAACGACGGCGTCGCGTCACGCCTCGACGTCCACCTCGTAGCCCGCCTCCTCCAGCGCGGCGACGACCTCCGCGGCGTGATCGTGGCCGTGGGTCTCCAACTCGATCTCCAGGTCGGCGGCGTCGACGGCGATGTCGCGGGAGGTGCGGTCGTGAGTCAGTGCGTACACGTTCGCGTCCTCACGGGCGATGATGCTCGCGACGCGCTCCAACTCGCCGGGGCGGTCCTTCAACTCCAGCGAGACCTTGAGGTACCGGCCCATCCGCACGAGCCCGCGGAGGATCACCGTGATCAACGTGTTCATGTCGATGTTCCCGCCACACAGCGCCGGGACGATCACCTCCCCGTCCTCGTAGTCGAACCGCTCCTCCAGTACCGCCGCCAGCGCCACCGCGCCCGCACCCTCGACGACGGTCTTCGAGCGCTCCAGAAGGAGGGTGAGCGCCTCGGCGATCGCCTCGTCGTCGACGGTGACGACCTCGTCGACGCGCTCGCGGATGTACGGGAACGTGTGCTCGCCGACCTCCCGCACCGCGATGCCGTCGGCGACGGTGTCGACGCCGCCCAACTCGACGCGGTGGCCCTCCCGAACCGATCGAGCGGCCGAGTCGGCACCGGCCGCCTGCACGCCGACGACGCGCACGTCGTCGAGCGCGCCCTTCAGCGCCGTCGCGACGCCCGAAATCAGGCCGCCGCCGCCGATCGGAACGACCACCGTGTCCACCTCGGGGCACTGCTCGGCGATCTCCAAGCCGATCGTTCCCTGGCCGGCCATCACACGCTCGTCCTCGAACGCGTGGACGTACACCTTGTCCTTCTCGCGCTCGATCTCGTGGGCGTGCGCCTGTGCCTCGTCGTAGTCGATGCCGTGAAGGACGACGTCGCCGCCGTAGCGTTTGGTCGCTTCGACCTTCGAGACCGGCGCGTACTTCGGCATCACGATGGTCGAATCCACGCCCGCCCGCGTCGCCGCCAGCGCGACCCCCTGCGCGTGGTTGCCGGCGCTGGCGGTGACGACGCCCCGCTCGCGTTCCGCCTCGGAGAGGGCCGCGATGCGGTTCATCGCGCCGCGGATCTTGAACGCGCCGGTTCGCTGGGTGTTCTCCAGTTTCAGGTTGATCTCCGCCCCCGTCAGCTCCGAGAAACTGTGTGAGTAGTTCAGAGGCGTCTTTACCGCGGCTTGTTCGACGTGCTCGCGGGCGGCGAGCACGTCCTCGTAGTCGAGCATACTCCGGCTTCGCCGGTCGCCGGTGTATCGGTTGTGGTCACCGCAGCCGTTCGATCGGGGATCGAACTGAGTCGGTGCCCGCAGCCGAACGGCCCAATGAGCGAGCCGACGGCTCGGGGGCGTGAAGTGGGGAAAGAGGGGGAATGCACGCGTGTGACGTGCGATCGCAGACAGACGCCCCGAGTATATAAAAGTAATTCACGCGGAGTGAAAGTAAAACCGCAAGACGGCGAGACTCTTTCGACGGCGTCAGACGCTTGTCCGCCCACCGTCGCGCGCTTCAACCTTGTGGCTGCACCCGCACGGTAACGCCGTAGTCACGGACCGCGCGCACGACCCGCGACTCGAAGGAGCCGTCCCCCGGCCACGCCGCCGGTGCGTCGAGCCGCCCGGGGTCGCCCACGTACACCGCGACCTCGCCCCGTGGCTCGCCGTCGGGACCGACCAGCGGCACCGACACCCGCACGTACAGGCCGTCGTCGACCCGCTCGTACGCGTCGAGCGCCGCGATCTCGTCGGTGCGCAGCAGCCGACCGCCGACCGCCGCGTCGTCGCCGATGCCGTCGTCACCGATGCCGTCGGCGGCGCCGGATTCGACCGGCGGTGCGAGCGTCGGGTAGCGACCCTCGACGACGCGCAGCCCCTCCAGCCTCGCGGCGCCGACGAACGCGAACGAGTCGAGCACCTCGCGCACTCGGTCAGGCTCCGTCAGCGTGCCGTACACGAACACGTCCATGGGAGCCACAGCCCGCCCGCAGGCTTGGCTGTTGGGGCGTGCCGCACCCGCGCCCGCGACCTCGGTCGGTCCGGGACGTGCCGCTTTCGGAACCACCAAACCACGACCGTCCGACGGGCCGATATGAATCGCGAGCGACTGCTCGGCGTCTGGCGGCGCGTGCTCTCGCTCGCGTGGCCGGTGATGGCCGAGCAGACGTTCCGCACGGCGATGCGGACGACCGACATCATCGTCACCGCGCAGTTCTCCCCCGCCGCGGTCGTCGCCATCGGCCTCGCGGACCTGTACGCCCGGTTCCCGCTCCGCATCGGCCTCGGCCTCGGGGGCGGCGCGATCGCGCTCTCCAGCCAGGACACCGGCGCCGCCGCGGACGCCAACCGCGACGAGGCCGTGACGCAGGCGCTCGTGATGGGCCTGCTCGCGGGCGTGCCGTTCGTGTTCGTCGGGCTGTTCCTCGGCGAGCCGATCATCGCGCTCCTCGGGGCGGACGCCGACACCGCGGCGCTGGGGGGAACGTACCTCGCCATCGTCTTCGCGACTGCGCCCGCCCGCCACGTCGCGCTCATCGGCGCACGGTCACTACAGGGCACCGGCGACACCCGCACGCCGATGTACGTGAACGTGGTCGCGAACGCGCTCAACATCGCGGGGTCGGTCGTCCTCGGGCTCGGCCTGCTTGGCGCACCACGCCTCGACATCGTCGGCGTCGGTATCGCGACCGCCGCCGCGAACGTGCTCACCGCCGTACTCCTGCTCGCGGCGATGGCGACCTCATGGGCCGACGCGAGCCTCGTCCGCCCGCGCGACTCGGTGATCGCGAAACAGCTCCTTCGGGTGTCGACGCCGCGGGTGCTGGAGGGCTTCTCCGCGACGATCGCGGAGTTCCCGTTCAACGCGCTGCTGCTCGGGTTCGGCACGGAGGTCAACGCCGGCTTCCAGATCGGTCGCCGGATGTACCAGCAGGTGACCGGGCCGCTCTCGCGCGGCTACAACGTCGCCGCCAGCGTCGTCGTCGGGCAGGCGCTGGGCGACGGCGACGCGGCGGGCGCCCGCTACAACGGCTACGCGGTGACGGCGCTCGGGCTCGCGACCGTCGGCGTCATCGGCGTCATCCTCGTCGCGCTCGCGCCGGCGTTCGTCTCGGTGTTCACCGACGACGCCGGAACCGTCCCGCACGCGGTCGCGTTCGCCCGCGTGTACGGCGCGACCGCCGCGTTCCTCGTCGCCTTCACCGTGCTCTCGGGGGCGCTCCAGGGCGCGAGCGAGACGCGCGTTCCCCTCGTGGGCCGACTCGTCGGGACCTTCGGCTTCCTGCTGGGGACGACGTATCTCGTCGGCGAGGTGCTCGACTTCGGTGCGCAGGGCGCGTATCTCGCGGTCGGACTCCAGTACGTCTGCATGGCCGCGATCGTCCTCTGGGGGTTCCGCTACACGAACTGGGCGTCGCGGGCGGCCGAGATGATGGCCGAACGCGGGAGCGCCGAGGCCGGCGACGGAGGCGACGACGACGGCGGCGACGTGGAGGGCACGAAAGACGTGGACGGCGCGTGACGGCCGCGTTGCTCGGGAAGCGAGCGTAGAGCGTACGAAAAGACGGGCCGTCCGCGAACGAACCGGCCCGGGAGCGGTGTTGCCGGGGAGCAGTGTGTCGTCGCCTCAGCGGCGCGCGTAGCGGACGAGTTCGCGTCCGAGGAAGCCGAGCACGAGGCCGGCGCCGAACGCGCGGCCGAGTTCGCTGCGGCGGCGGGCCGCGTACTCCTCGGGGAAGTAGTCGGTCATGAGATCGAACATGCGCTCGCCGACCTCGTGGCGGACGAGCTGTCCGCTCTCGCCGGCTCGATCTCGCGCCTCGCTGCGGACCTTCTCGGCGTACTCGCTATAGTCGTCGCTTCGGGGGCTTTTGATCTTTAGATCCATACACATGATACTCTCTCTGTAGGGATAACTGTTTCTCGGACGTATGTGAGCACTAGTCTCGAACCAATCTGCGGCAAAAACCGAACGAACGTGAACCACCTCCGATCTACCGCTCGTCGATCGGCACCCACTCGGCATCCTTCTCGCCCACGTAACGGGCGAGCGGGCGGATCAGCCGATCACACACCCCCCTTTTGCGCTGTGCTCGTTCCCTTCGGTCACTCGCTCGGCAAAACGTGGATCAAAAGCACTCCTCCCTCGCTGTGGGGCGGCTCCGCCGCCCGCCGCTCGGTCGTCGGCCGGCCGCTCGCTCCGCTCGCGGCCGACGGTGTCCCGCTCGCGTTACCGCTCGTCGATCGGGATCCACTCTGCGTCCTTTTCGCCGACGTAGCGGGCCCGCGGGCGGATCAGCCGGTTGTCCTCGAACTGCTCCATCACGTGCGCGGCCCAGCCGCCGGCGCGCGAGACGGCGAAGATGGGCGTGTAGATGTCGATCGGGATACCCATCTGGTAGTACGTCGTCGCCGAGTAGAAGTCGACGTTCGGCGCGAGGCCCTTCTCCTCGGCCATGTACTCCTCGATGGCGACGCTCATCTCGTACCACTTCCGGTCGCCCGACGCCTCGCCGAGTTCCTCCGAGCGGTCGCCGAGGATCGTCGCGCGCGGGTCCTTCACGTTGTACACGCGGTGCCCGAAGCCGGCGACGCGGCGGCCGTCCTCGAGCGCTCGCTTCACCCACTCGACGGGGTCCTCGTCGGCCTCGTCGACCTCCTGGAGCATCCGCATCACGTTGGCGTTGGCGCCGCCGTGGAGGCTCCCCGAGAGCGTGCCGACCGCGGAGGTGATCGCCGAGTGCATGTCCGCGAGCGTGGACGCCGTCACCGTCGCCGAGAAGGTGGAGGCGTTGAGTCCGTGGTCCGCGTGGAGCACGAGCGCCTGATCGAACACGTCGGCGGTGACCTCGTCGGGCACCTCGTCGTTGAGCATGTACAGGAAGTTCTCGGCGTGGCCCAGATCCTCTCGCGGGTCGACGGGCTCCTCGCCGTCGCGGACGCGCGCGAACGCCGCCAGCGCCGTCGGCAGTTTCGCCGTGATCCGGCGCGCCTTGCGGACGTTCGCCTCGGGGTCGGTCGGGTCGGCGTCGGTGTCGGGGTCGGCCGCCGACAGCGCCGAGGCCGCGGTGCGAAGCGCCGCCATCGGCTCCTCGTCGGCCTCCGCGAGGCGCGTGACCGTCTCAAGCGTGTCGTCGTCGAGGTCGCGCTCGGCGCTCATCGCGTCCGTGAACGCGGACAGCTCCGACTCCGTCGGGAGTTCGCCGTTCCACAGGAGATACAGCGTCTCCTCGTAGGAGGCGTGCTCGGCGAGGTCCTCGATAGTGTAGCCGCGGTAGACGAGTTTCCCCTCGTCACCGTCGATGAAGCTGAGGTCGGACTCGGCGACGAGGACACCCTCTAGTCCCCGCTTGAGTTCGTCGGACATACCTCGGAGTTCCGAGGGGCGGCCGAAAAGCGTTATCTTTCGGGAAGAACCCACACACCCCGCCAGGCCCGACGCCGATGCGTCAGCTCGGGTCGCGACGCCGTCGCGCCGATCCGGCCGCAACGCGGCTCCATCGATCCGGCCGCGCCAGGCTACTCCACCAGCGAATCGTCGCCGGGGGTGACGCCCCACGCGCCGCCGTCGCCGCCGCCGCCCGTCTTGAACGTACCCCGCGCGTCGGCGACGTGCGTGCCGTCGACGTCCTCGATCGTCACCTCCGCGCTCGCGACGCTGGCGCCGTCGCGCACGACAGTCGCCTCCGCCCGGAGGTCGGTTGTCGCCGGCGCGAGGTAGTCCATCCGCATGTCGACGGTCGGCGTCGGCTTGTGGTGCAGCGAGATGACCGCCGCCCCTGCGGCCGTGTCCGCCAGCGCGTACGTGACGCCGCCGTGGGCGATCTGTCGCCCCGGCACCGACGACAGCTCCTCGTGCATGGGGAGTTCGACGACCGCGCGCCCGTCCGCGGCCTCCACCACCTCCATCCCGAGGTGGTCGGCGAACGGCATCCCGTTGAGCAGGTCGGCGACGCTCATCGCTCCCCCCGCTCGGCGTGCGCTGCGAAGTCGTGCATACGCTCGCGGTCGACACCGGGGAGGAAAAACGGACCGAACCGACGCCGCGCGGGTCGACTCTCGATGCTCGCCGCTTCCGCCATCCCTGACCGCTCCCGGCGCCCCTCGCTCAGTCGGCAGTGACGCCGCAGCCGTGCTCGTAGTCTATCCCCTCGATGGAGTCGATGGCGTCGTCGCCGCACACCGGGCAGTCCGGGTTGCGCCGGTAGGGCACCGTCTCGAAGGTCATGTCCATCGCGTCGTAAAAGAGGAGCCGGCCGTCCAGCACCTCGCCCGCATCGAGCAGGAGCTTCACGGCCTCGGTCGCCTGAACGCAGCCGACGGTCCCGGGGAGCACGCCCAGCACGCCCGTGCTCGCGCAGTCGGGGATCTCGCCCGGTTCGGGCGCCTCAGGGAACAGACAGCGGTAGCAGGGACCCTCGGGTACCAGCGTGGTCGCCTGCCCCTCGAACTTGTAGATGGAGCCGTGGGCGACCGGCGTCTCGGTCAACCGCGCCACGTCGTTGACGAGATAGCGCGTGCCGAAGTTGTCCGAGGCGTCGACGACGACGTCGTAGTCGGCGATCAGCTCCTCGGCGTTGCCGGCGTCCAGCCACGTCTCGTGGGGCTCCACATCCACGTCGGGATTGAGCCGGCGGACGTACTCCGCAGCCGACTCGGCCTTCGGCCTGCCCACGTCGGCGTCCGCGTGGACGATCTGTCGCTGGAGGTTCGACCGCTCCACCTCGTCGTCGTCGACGATCCCGACGCGACCGACCCCGGCGGCCGCGAGATACTGGATGACCGGCGAGCCGAGCCCGCCGGCGCCGACGACGAGCGCCGAGCCCTCGAGCAGCGCCTGCTGGCCCGCCGGGCCGACCTCGTCGAGGATGATGTGCCGCGAGTAGCGGTCGATCTGGGTGGAGTCGAGCGCGAGTCCGGTCATACGCGACCGTCGTGTCCGTGAGGCCATAAGCACCCTGCCGACGACGGCGCGACAGCCCGTCGATGGCCCCGGCTCGTGCCATCGGTTCGAGTCCGACCGGAAACCGCCGGCGCGTCGTCTCCCGTTCCCGAAAGGTTACGCGCCGGGGGCCCGTCACACTGTCCATGTCCGACAACAGACGCTTCCACCTCGCGAAGCGACCCGAGGGCGTGCCGAGCACCGACACCTTCGACCTCCGCGAGGTCGAGCGACCCGAACCGGCCCCGGGAGAGGCGCTCGTGCGCGTGCTGTTCCTCTCGGTCGACCCGTACATGCGCGACCGGATGCGCGCCGGCGAGTCGTACGCCGAGCCGTGGGGAGTCGGCGATCCGCTCCGCGGCGGCGCCGTCTGCGAGGTCGTCGAGTCCAACGGCGCCGGGGTCGAGCCGGGGCAGACCGTCATCGGCGAGCTTCCGTGGGCCGAGTACGCGACCGCGAGCGGGGCGGATCTCACGCCCGTCGACACCGGCGGCCTCCCCGTCTCCACCGCCCTCGGAGTGCTCGGGATGCCCGGCCGCACCGCCTACTTCGGCACTCGCGAAGTCGCCGAGCCGAAGGCCGACGACTGGCTGGTCGTCTCCGGCGCCGCGGGCGCGGTCGGCTCCGTCGTCGGCCAACTCGGCGAGTTGCAGGGCGCGAACGTCGTCGGTATCGCCGGCTCCGACGAGAAGTGTGACTGGCTCACCGACGAACTGGGCTTCACCGCCGCGATCAACTACGAGGAGGAGAACGTTGGCGACCGCCTGGACGAGGTCGCCGACGGCGTCGACGTGTACTACGACAACGTCGGCGGGCCGGTCACGGACGCCGTCTGGGGTCGGCTGAACGTCGACGCGCGCGTCGCGATCTGCGGGCAGATCGCCCTGTACAACGACGAGGAACTCCCCACCGGGCCGCGGAAGCTCGGCAAACTCATCGAGACGCGCGCCCGCGTCGAGGGGCTGCTCGTGGGCGACTTCGCCCCGCGCTTCCGCGAGGCGACCGAGCACCTCGCCGAACTCGTCGCCGCCGGTGACCTGCAGTACCGCGAGACCGTAACCGAGGGGCTGGAGAACGCTCCTGACGCGTTCCTCGGGCTGTTCGAGGGCGAGAACGTCGGCAAGCAGGTGGTGAAGGTCGCGGACGCGGACGGCGAGTAGCTCGGGAGCGAGCGCTCGGCCCGAAGCGATTTCGATCCCGCGCCCGAATGTGCCGATAATGGTCTCCCGCGAGAACGTCGTCATCCTCGTGTTCATCGCCGCAGCGGTGGTGCTCCTGTACGCGACGACTCTGCTGGGCGAACAGCCGGTGTGGGTCGGCGGAGCGGTTGTGATCGGCGTCGGCGTCGTCGCCCCGTTGCTCGTCAACAGCTATCTCGACCGGCGAGCCGAGTAGCTGAGTCGGACGACCACCGAGCGCGTGCTCGGCGGAGGGAGCGCGACAGCCGCCGCGGAGCGTCAGTCGAACCGGACGCCCAGGTCGTGCAGGTCGTCGTTGTTCGTCGCGACGTTGATGAGCAGCGGCGTCAGCGACTCCACCTCCGCGGCGTTCGAGAGCCCGCCGGCCGACAGCGCGCGCAGCCCCTCGATCTCCTCGGCCAGCCGCGAGACGGTGTCGGCGGCCTCGTCGTCGTCCGCGAGGACGAGCGTGTCGATGCCGAGGTCCTGCGACAGATCCGAGAGCCGCCCGGCCGCGAGGTTGTGGAACGCGCCGACGACCGGCACCGCATCGGGGACGGCGTCGCGCACGAGCGCGGTCACGCTGCCCGCGCTCGGCGGGTGATAGTGGAAGCCGTCGTCCTCCCGTTTCATTCCCGCGGCGGGCGTGACGACCACGTCGTCGGCGTCCAGGTTGTCCGCGACCGCATCGACCGTGTCGGCGACGTGGTACGGCGGCACCGCGAGCACGACCACGTCGGCGCGGTCGGCCGCCATCGCGTTGTCGAAGCCCTTGACCGTCGCGTCGCCGCCGGCGTCGGCGACCGTCTCGACGTAGTCGTCGGCGGCGGCGCGGGCCTTCTCGGGGTCCCGGGAGCCGACGAGCAGTTCGTGGTCCGTGTCGCGGCCCCAGCGCACGGCGAGCCCCTCGCCGATGTCGCCGGTGCCGCCGAGTAGCGCGATTCGCATGGACGAACGTGGGTGCGGGCCCGCGGTAAGCGTTGCGTGACCGGACAGCGCTGACGGTACCGCGCGAGCCGATCCGATCGCCGCGCCCGCTACACTTCGTCTGCTCCGCCTGCCCCATCCGCTCCCCGTGCCACCCGCGCGACCGACTCGGTCGCGGCGACGCGTTGATACGACCGGACCCGAATCCGAACGCATGCCCGGTCTCGACGCCGTCGACGTCCTCCTCCGTCCGACCCCCGACGAGCGCGCTCACCCGGGGCGCGCGTTCCTCGGCGACGACGAACTCCTGCTGGCGCCGACGCGCCACGGCCGCCTCACACGGCTGCTTGCCGGCGCGGCGAACGGCCTCCTCGGCGACCTCCCGGAGTCGCTGGGGTGGTATGATCCGCACGCGGTCTCGCGAACCGAGGCGATCCACGACCCGGAGGCGGTCCGGATCCGCTACGGCGACCTCACGGGGCTCGCGCCGTTCGCGCGACCGACCGGCTTCTCGCTGCATCTCCGCGTCGACGGCCGGAACGAGGACGTCCGGCTGGCGTTCCGTTCCGACGACGAGCGCGCCGAGGCCGTGTCGCTCGCGCGGGCACTCCGCGACCGGGCGCGCGCCGCCGGGGGCGACCCGTCGGTGTTCGACCCGGGCGGTCGGACGCGGGTGCTGTCGCTCGATGAGTGATCGTGGACGGCCCCGAGACCTCGGCGGCGGTCGCGGCCGGCGGCTGTCACTCGGCCCCGCCGCTGCGCTCGTACACGAACCAGTACGCGAGTACGGGGGACACCACCAGCATCGGCCCGACCGTGAGCGCCAGCGTCAGGCGGTCCGGCGGGACGAACTGCGTCGAAAGCGCCAACGCCAACAGATCGAGCATCGCCACGAAGGTGAGAAACTGAACGAGCCGCGCGATCCGCGTCCGCCGGTCGTCCCCCCGCCCGTCGTCCCCTCGCCCGTCGACGTCCCCTCCGTCGTCGCCGCGCTCGCTCACGGGGCGGTCACTCCAGCAGGTCCGGCAGGTCGTTCACGCTCTCGATGACGGCGCTGGCGCCGGCGTCGGCATACTTCGCGCGGCCGTCGTCGCCGGTGAGCCCGCCCGTGAGGACGCCGATGCCGTAGTAGGCGGTCGAGCCGTCCTCGCGGTCGGCGTTGACCGCGGTGCGCACGTCGTCGAGGGTGTCGCCGACGAACGCGACGGTGCCGGCGTCCGTTCGCTCGGCCAACGTCACGAGCGCTCGGGGGTGCGGCTTGCCCTCCTCCCAGTCGTCCATCGTGAAGCGGCGGTCCTCGGCCACGTCGAGGCCGACGCGGTCGAGGGCGATGGCCGCCTCCGCCGCCGGACGGCCCGTGAGGACGCACACCGGATAGCGTTCGGTGAGCGCTTCGACGGTCGCCTCCGTCAGGATCACCGGTTCGTCGTGGATGAACCCCGGCGCCTCGAACGGCGGCTCGCCGCCCTCGATATCGCGGTACAGTTCGCCCCCGAGATACAGCGCCTGGAACGTCTCGCGCAGCGCATCGGGGTCCCACTCGGATTCGATCTCGTCGGCGGCGGCGTCGCCGAGGGCCTCGCGGATCGTCGCTCGGGCGCCCGCGAGACCGGTGCCGTTCGCGGCGATCGCGTCGGTGAACGCCTCGATATCGGCGTCGAGCCCACGCTCGCGGGCGAGCACGTACAGCGCGACGGCGTCGCTCAACTCCCAGTCGTTGTTGAAGCCGCCGGCGTCTTTGAACGCCTGGAGGTCCTCGCGGGCGAGCGTGTCGCCGTACAGCCGCTCGACGCTCTCGACGACCGCCCGGCGGTACGAATCCGCCACGTCGACGAGCACGCCGTCCACGTCCAACACGACCGTGTCGACTCGCATACGAACGGGAGGGAGTGGGCGGCGTATGGGCGTTGCGACTCCGTACGGCGCGGCGTCTCCGCCACGGCAGCACTCTCCTCACTCGACGAGCATGTCGTCAGGATCGCGAGCGACGTACAGCGTGTCGCCGCCGGGCAGCGCCAGCGGCGTCGCGTCGACCGCGGGCGGGTCGCCGCCGAGCGTCGTGAAACAGCAGGCCGCGTCGACCGCGTCGGCGACGCGGACGAGCGGGCGGTGGAGCTCCGGCGGGGAGTTGAGCGCGTACACGCAGTCGACGCGGTAGTGTGCACCCGGCTCTCTACAGTCCGCGGCGGCGACGACGTCGTCGCGGACGAACGCGACGCCCTCGGGGGGATCGCGATCGACCACGTCCGTCGCGGCCACCGCGCGGCCGTCGCTCGCGAGCCCCGCGGCTACCTCGTGGCGGGTGCCGACTCCGACCTCGCATAGTCGATCGAACCGACCGAGTTTCCGGCGTACCGCGGCGCGACGATCGTCTGACACGGTCGGGTAACTTATGTTCGCACCCATCATAAGCACGTTCATGCTTGTCGACATCGTGCCCATCGGGGACGTCTCCGCGCAGGTGAAGCGGGAGGCGTCGGCGGGTCTCCGCTCGGTGTACGACTGCGACGTGACGGTTCACGACGAGCAGTCGATCCCGGAGGGCGCGTACGACCGCAGCCGCAACCAGTACCGCGCCGAGCAGTTCATCGAGCTCGTCTCGCGGACCGGCAGCGGCGAGAAGAACATCGGGATCACCCCACAGGACCTGTACTACCGCCGACGCAACTACGTCTTCGGGCTCGCGTACCTCAACGGCAACGGCTCGGTCGTCTCCACCTACCGCCTCCAGACCTCCTCGGACGGCGGCGTCACCTCCAAACCCTCCAGCGAGGTGTTCTCCGATCGCGTCCGCAAGGAGATCGTCCACGAGATCGGCCACACGCTCGGTCTGGAACACTGTGACAACAGCAAGTGCGTGATGTCGTTCTCCCCGACGGTGCGCGAGGTCGACGTGAAAGAGGAGCATCTCTGTGGCACCTGCGCCCGCGAATACCTGTAGCGCTCCGCGCCGACGGCCCTCCCCTCTCTTCGCTCCTTCCTCCTCCCGGCTCCCGGCGTCGTTCTTCGATCTCCCGTTCCAACGCTTCCGCACCGGCGGACAGCTATATTGCCGCGGGGCGACGACATCGAGTCGTCATGTCCGAGGAAGTCATCGACCTGCTGCGCGAGGCGTACGGCGACGAGATGGAGACTGTGATGAACTACCAGACGAACGCGATCGTCCTCGACGGCGTGCGCGCCGAGGAGATCAAGGATAGCCTCCAGACGGACATCCAGGAGGAGCTGACCCACGCCGAACAGCTCGGCAACCGACTGAAGCAGCTCGACGCGCGGCCGCCGGGATCGGCGGAGTTCACCGCGAGTCAGGACTCGCTGCAGCCGCCGGAGGACTCGACGAACGTGCTGTCGGTTATCGAGGGCGTCATCGACGCCGAGGAGGGCGCCATCTCGTTGTACCGCGACCTCATCGACGCGGCGGAGGCGGCAGACGACCCCGTCACCGAGGACCTCGCGGTGACGATCCTCTCGGAGGAGGAGGCCCACCGCTCGGAGTTCAAGGGGTACCGCAAGGAGTACAAGCGCGACTAGATCGGGTCGTCTCAGCGGAAGCGGTTCGTTCCGGAGAGCTCGCGTTCGTCGTTAAAAACAGCGAGATACACGCGGAGAGATAGCTCTCGCCCTCGAACGTCCCGCCCGCCGCATGCCTCTCCCTCCCCAGCCGACTCGGCTCGCTCCACTCCGTTCCGCTCGCCTCGCCCCTCGCGCGCGTCGACCGCGCACGAGTCGCGGTCGGTCGCGCGCCGACAGCCTACCCGCCGCAGTACGTGCACACCGTGCGAACAGCCGTGTCGCTCGGTCCGTCCAAGCGACGGGTGGGACTGAAAGGGGCCGCGGCTATCGCGGTTGTCGTCACTGACCGGGCAGCGGTTCCGGACGCGTGAACAGCGACGAACCGAGCGAGAGGATCGAACCGGTCTACCGGGAGTAGTAGTACTCGCCGTCGCTCTTCTGCTGGCGGTCGAGCTGCGAATCGGGCTTGTTGATCCGCGGGCGCCCCGTCCGCTCGTCGCGGCGGAACGTGATGTCCAGGTCGCCGAGGAAGTCGTTCATCCCCGAGCGCATCCCCTGAGGCTGGGTCGCGTGTCCGTGCACGGCGGGCTCGCCGTCGAACACCATCAGCCGGTCGGCCAGCAGGTCGATCATGTAGATGTCGTGGTCGATGACCATCACCGTCGCGTCGTGGTTCTCGGCGTACCGACGGATCGCGGTCGTCGCCTGCACGCGCTGTTCCACGTCGAGGTGCGCCGACGGCTCGTCGAGCAGGTACAGGTCGGCGTCCTCGGAGAGACACGCCGCGATGGCGACGCGCTGGCGCTCCCCGCCCGAGAGGTCGGTGAGGTTCTGCTCCATGATCGGGTTGAGCTGGAGCGGGCGGGCGATCTCGGTGTCCCAGTAGGAGGAGCCGAAGTCGTCGGCGATCGACGAGAGGAACGCGTCGACGCGCATCGGCTGGTCGATGTCGATGTACTGCGGCTTGTAGGCGATGTCGAGCCTGAAGTCCAACTCACCCTCGTCGGGCTCCAACTCCCCGGCGAACAGCTTCGCCATCGTCGACTTCCCGATCCCGTTGGGACCGACGATGCCCAGCACCTCCGACTCGTGGACTGCGCCGCCGTCGACCTCCAGCGAGAACTCCCCGTCGCCGTAGGACTTCGCGAGGTCGGGGTACTCGAACAGCACCTGCGAGCGCGTGATCTCGCGGGGCGCGTGCTCGTCGAAGGTGATCGAGTCCGGCCGGATCCGCATGTTCTCGTTGTTGAGATACCCCTTCAGGTACTCGTTGATGCCGTTTCGGGTGGACTTCGGATCCGTGACGACACCGTACGCGCCCGGCTCGCCGTAGGTGACGTGCAGCGTGTCCGCCAGCAGGTCGAGGATGGCGAGGTCGTGCTCGACGACCATCATCGAGCGGTCGCCCTCGTCGGCGAGTTCGCGGATGAGCCGGGCGGCGGTCATCCGCTGGCCGATGTCCAGATACGGCGTGATCTCGTCGAGGAAGTAGAAGTCCGCGTCGCGCGCGAGCGTCGCCGCCAGCGCGACGCGCTGAAGCTCGCCGCCGGAGATGGAGTCGATGTTCTGGTCCATCACCGGTCCGATGGAGAGCCGCTCGACGAGGGAGTCGAGCACGTCGCGCTCGTCGGTCCGTTCGAGCAGCTCGCGGGTGTTGCCGTCGAACTGCTTGGGGATCTGATCGACGTACTGCGGCTTGCGGGCCACGCTGACCTCCCCGTCGATGACGCGCTCGATGTAGTTCTGGAGCTCGGTTCCCTTGAAGCGCTCCAAGACCGCGTCCCAGGTCGCCTCGTCCGCGTGGGCGCCGAGGTTCGGGATCAGCTCCCCGGAGAGCATCTTCACCGCCGTCGACTTCCCGATCCCGTTCGGACCGAGAATACCCGTCACGGAGCCGGGCTCGGGCACGGGAAGGCCGTACAGCCCGAACGCGTTGTCGCCGTAGCGGTGAACCGGGTCGTTCTCCAGCTCCGAGGGGAGGTTGATGATCTCGATGGCGTCGAACGGGCACTTCTCGACGCAGATCCCGCACGTCTCGCCCAGACAGATGTCCTCGGAGATCCACACCTGATCGGGGCCGCCGTCGTACGGTTCGTCCTCCGCGTAGTGGTCGCCGCGCTCGACGATGCAGTCCTTCCCGGTGCGGTTGGGCGGACAGAAGTTCGCGCACTCGTAGTTACACCGGTCGGGCTGACATCGATCGAGGTCGACGACCGCGATGCTGTCGTCGGCCATCTATTGGAGGTTCGCCGAGAGGATGACGCCGTAGGAGATGAACCACAGCGTGAAGGTCATGAACGCCACGTACAGGTTGTCCTTGATGCCGAAGTCCTCGACTTCCACCCCGAGGAGCCTCAGCAGCGGTATCTGCACGAAGACCGCGGCCGCGACCACCAGAAGGGCGAGCCGGTTCGTCGCGGCGTCGACGCCGACCCCGAGAAACGGAAGGGAGGCGGAGACGAGCGCCGCGGCGATTCCCGCCAGACACGCGACGGTGGTGACGGTCACCCCGCGCAGGTGGTCGGAGAGCCCCGAAGCTGTTTCCGTAGCCATGGCCGTAGGTCCGCCAGCCGGCGACAAAAGGGGTTCGCTTGGCCGATGCCCGAGTACGGACACCGAATAATGTTCGGTGTACCTTTATCAGCACCCGGTGTTTCGATTCGTAATGATGGCCGGAACCGACGAGGAGTCCCTCGACGATCTCCCTCCCAGCGCGAAGCTGGTGTTCAAAGTACTGGAGTACAACGGACCGTTGACGCAGAAAGGCATCGTCGAGGAGTCGATGCTGTCTGCGCGGACCGTCCGCTACGCGCTCGAACGACTCGAAAACATCGGTATCGTCGACGAAGACGTCTACTTCGCCGACGCCCGACAGAACCTCTATCAGCTCGATGCGCCCCAGAAGGCGGAAGCCGACGGCGGTCGCGAAGCCTGCTGCGCGGAGTAACGCCGACCGTCGATTCGATTCCGTTTCTCACAGCGAGACCGCTCCGCCAGATACCGCCACACCGTCCGGTCCCTCGCGAACGTTGAAACCGGATGACGGGGTCACTCCGTCGTATGCGGTGACAGCGACCGCGCGCCGTCACGCGAAACGCCGAGCCCGGACGGCGCGCGACGGAGCGGGCCCGGTGTCAGCCACACTCCCGTCGAGCGACCGCGTTCACGCCTGCACGACGGTGATCGTCTGCTTGCGGTCGATGGCGTCCTCCAGTTCCTCGGCGATGGCGCTCCCGCGCGAGACCTGAATGTCGCCGCCGCGACCGACGGTCGCGGTGAACAGGTACTCGTCGTCGGCGCGGACCTCGACCGTCTCGCCGACGTGCTCGTCCATCCGGATCACGACGTGGCGGCTGGTGATCTCCGGCTGGACAACTTCCCCCTGCGGCTTCGGCGTCGACGCGGGGTCGCCTGCGCCCGAGGCGCCGCCGGAGCCACCCGAGCTACCCGGCCGGTCGGCGTGGGTTCGAACGTCGATGTCGATGCCGAGACGATTCTCGATGTCGGTGATGCGGCCGCCGCCCTTGCCGATCACGTAGCTGATGTCGTCCTCCTCGACGTAGACGACGGCGTTGTTCTGGCCTTGGAGCTCCACGTCGACGTGACCGCGCGCGACCGAGCGGATCTCACGTTCGATCTCCTGTTTGGCGATGCGGCCGACGCCCGTCTCGCCGCCTCCGCCGTCGGCGCCGTCGAGCGGCACGGTGACGACCTGGTTGTTGAACGTGTAGATCTCGTACTCGGGCGTCCCGGTCTCGAAGTCGACGACCTGGATCACCGGCCGCGAGAGGTCCTCGGCGGTCAGCCCCTCGGGGACCTTCACTTGCGTCGTCACGTCGTAGACGGTATCGACGGCGCCGGCCTCGATGAACACGACGGTGTCGACGACCTGCGGGATCATCCCGAGTTCCACGCGGCCCACGAGCCGCTGGAGCGCGTCGATGGCGCGCGTCGCGTGGGTGACGCCGACCATCCCGACGCCGGCGAGGCGCATGTCCGCGAACACCTCGAAGTCGTGGGTCTTGCGCACCTCGTCGTAGATGGTGTAGTCCGGCCGGACGAGCAGCAGCGAGTCGGCCGTCTTGGCCATGTCGCCGCCGAGGGCGGTGTACTGGGTGATCTCCTCGGAGACCTGCAGGTCGCGGGGCTTCTCCATCGTCTTCACCGCGTAGTCGTTGTCGTTGAGGAACTCCGCGACCGCCTGCGCGAACGTCGACTTCCCGGCGCCGGGCGCGCCCGCGATGAGGACGCCGCGCTGGCGCTCGGTGAACCGGTCGCGCAGTTCGTCCGCGAACTCGTAGTCGTCGAGCGTCGTCTTCGCGATGGGCCGGACCGCCGTGATCTCGATGGCGTCCGAGAACGGCGGCCGGGCGACCGCGATCCGGTAGTTGCGGTACTGGACGATCGTCATCCCCGGCTCCGACAGCTCGATGAACCCCTGGTTCGACGCGCGGGCGGTCGCCTCGATCTCGTCGGCCCAAGCGGCCATCTGCTCATCGTCGGTGGGTCCGTCGACCTCGTCGATGTGGACGTAGCGGAGGTCGGTGATGTCGCCGCGCTTCGCCTTCGGGTGGGTTCCCGTCTTGAGGTGGACGGACATCGTGTCGTCGGTGAAGAACCGCTCGATGTCGAGCCCGTCGTCCTCGGTGACGCCGCGGGGCACCGCCTCGACGTAGTCCACGTCGAGTCCGGTCGCCTTCCCCGCTTCCGACTGGACGAAGTCCGAGGTGAGGAGCACGGCGTCGTGTTCGACCGCCAGATCGCGGATCAGGGCGTCGATGTCGCCTTCCCCGGCGCCCTCCTGTTCGGCGACAGTCGGGCGACGGCCGACGAACTCGGCGGTGATCGCCCCCTCGTCGGCGAGCTCCGCGATCCGCTGGAGCTCGGCGAGTCCGTCCCAGCCGGTGTCGCGACCGGCGTTAGCCTGCGCTTCCAGTTCGCTGACCACGGCTTCCGGGACGAAGACGGTCGCCCCGTGATAGTCCCCGTCCGCGACGCGCTCCGACACGCGGCCGTCGATGACCGCGCTCGTATCCGGCACGACGTTCATACCGGTGGTGCGGCCGCGAGCCGTTTAAGACTGCTTGCACGAAGTCGGCCGGCCCGACGGCGACGCTCGGGCGTCGGATCACCCGCCGCCCCGTGGGGCCGGTCGCCGACGCCGGAGTTATGCTCGCGCCGACCGCCCGGACGGGTATGAGCGACCGCGACGCCGCTGCCGACCGCGACACGAGCGCCGAACCCGACGGCGGTACGGATCCCGCGAGCCCCGACGGCCTCCGCCGACTCACGCGAGAACTGGTGTCGATCCCCAGCCACGAGGACCCGACCGCCGTCGGCGACGCGATCGAGTCGTGGCTGCGCGCGGAGACCGACGGCGCCGTGGAGCGCGACGAGCATGGCAACGTCTTCGCCCGCACGGGGGATCCGGACACGCCGACCGTCGCGCTCGTCGGCCACCACGACGTGGTGCCGCCGGCGGACTCGCAGACGACCGTCGGCGACGACGGCGAGGAGCGGTACGTGCTCGACGAACGCGACGGCCGGCTGTACGGCCGCGGCAGCGCCGACATGAAGGGCGCCGTCGCCGCCGCGATGTGCGCCTTCCGCGACGCCGAGCCCGAGGACTGTGAGCTGTGTTTCGCCTCGTTCGTCGGGGAGGAGCTGGGCGGCGTCGGCGCCCGCGCGGCCATCGAGGACGGCTTCGCCCCGGAGTTCGCGGTCGTCGGCGAGGGGTCGACGAACTACTCCGGCGAGGGCGTCACCGACGTGGTCGTCGCACACAAGGGACGGCGCGCGAGCACGCTCGTCGCCTCGGGCGAGAGCACGCACGCGAGCATCCCGGAGAAGGGCGTCAACGCCGTCTACCGCGCCTGCGACGCCGTCGACGTGGTCCGCGAACTGGACTTCCCCGAGACGACCGTCATGGGCGAGCGTGTACGCGGGAGCGTCGCCGTCACCGAGATCGACGGCGGGACGGCGTGGAACGTGGTGCCGGATCGGTGTGCGGTGACCGTCGACGAGCGGACGGTTCCGGGCGAGCGCGCACCGCTTGAACGCGCCGAGTCGATCGAGGGCGTCGAGTGGACGGTCGACCAGGACCTCCCGCCGATGGCCTGTTCGGACGACGCGTTCGCGGACGCGGTGCTGGCGGCCGCGCGCGAGGCCCAGTCTGGCGTGCCCGAGCACGTCGTGAAGCCGCACGCGACCGACGCCGGGTGGCTCGCCGAGGCGGGCACCGCCTGCGTGATCTGCGGCGCCGCCGAATCCGGCGAGGCACACACCGACACCGAGAGCGTGTCCTACGAGGTGCTCGACCGCTGTTACCGGATCTACCGCGGCGTCGCCGAGGACGCGGAAGCGTTCGCGTGAGTCGTGACGCTCGCCTGCGCGAGCGTGAGCGCGTTCGCGTAACGGTTGGTTGAAGGCGGGCCGACGGCAAGGTTTGCGCGATGGCTACCGACGCACACGGAAGCGAGGCCGAGACGGCCGACGCGTATGCGGAACTGGTGGAGCGATTCGAACGCATCAACGGCGTGCAGGGTGCCGCCGGCGTCCTCGGGTGGGACCAGCAGGTGATGATGCCCGAGGGCGGCACGCCCGCCCGCTCACAGCAGCTGTCGGTGCTCTCGTCGCTTGGCCACGAGCTGCTCACCGACGACCGCACCGCGGAGCTGCTCGAGGAGGTCGAGTCGATGGATCTGGACGCCGACCAAGCGGCGCTCCTGCGCGAGGCCCGCCGCGAGTTCGAGCGCGCCGACGCGGTGCCGACCGAACTGGTCGAGGAGATCTCCGAGACCTCCACTGAGGCGCTGGGCGCGTGGGAGCAGGCCCGGGCCGAGGACGACTTCGAGCAGTTCGCGCCGTATCTCGAGACGCTCGTCGACCTGAAGCGACAGTACGCCGAGCACATCGATCCCGACCGCGACGCCTACGAGGTGCTGTTCGAGGACTACGAGCCGTGCCTCCCGCTCTCGCAGGCCGAGGACATCCTCGAGACGCTGAAGGAGACGCTGGTCCCGATGATCGACGAGATCCGCGAGTCCAACGCGGACGTGACCACCGACGCCTTCGACGGCGAGTTCCCCGCCGACGCACAGGAGGACCTCTCGCGGGACGTGCTCTCGACGCTCGGGTACGACTGGGACCGCGGCCGCCTCGACGTGTCCTCGCATCCGTTCACCTCCGGGAACGTGTACGACTGCCGCGTTACGACCCGCTACGACGAGTCCGACCCGCTCGGCGGCCTGATGGCCACCGTCCACGAGTTCGGCCACGCGTTCTACAACCTCGGGCTGCCCGAGGAGCACTTCGGCACGCCGCTGGGCGAGTCGCGCGACCTCTCGGTCCACGAGAGCCAGTCGCGGCTGTGGGAGAACCACGTCGGTCGCTCGCCGGCGTTCTGGGAGCTTGTGACGCCGAAGTTCGAGGAGCGCTTCGACACCGACGCGACGGCGCGGGAGGCGTACGAGTCGGCCAACCAGGTGTACGAGGACAACCTCATCCGCGTCGAGGCCGACGAGCTCACCTACCACCTCCACATCGTCATCCGCTTCGAGATCGAGAAGGCCCTCATCTCGGGCGAGTTGGACGTCGAGGACGTGCCGGAGGTCTGGAACGACAAGTACGAGGAGTACCTCGGGCTCCGCCCCGAGACGGACGCGAACGGCTGCCTGCAGGACATCCACTGGAGCCACGGCAACTTCGGCTACTTCCCGACGTACTCGCTGGGGTCGGTGCTGGCGAGCCAGCTGTTCAACGCCGCCGAGGACGACATCGGGAACATCTACGGGACGGTCCGCGAGGGCGACTTCGAGACGCTTCAGGAGTGGCTCCGCGAGAACATCCACGAGCACGGCTCCCGCTACGAGACGAACGACCTGGTCCGCGAGGCCACCGGCGAGGACTTCACTGCCGACTACTTCGTCGACTACGTGACGACGAAGTACGGCGACCTGTACGACCTCGAGGAGTCCGTCTGATCGGCTCCCGCTCCCTTCACTGACGCACGACCGTCCTCGCAACTTCCTCCGGCGGTCGCGTGTTCACGCCTCCCGCTCGGCGGCGGCCGCCTCCAACATCGCCTTCAGATCGTCGTACGGAATACCGCCGGCCATCGACTCGTAGGTCCCCTCGTCGCGGAGTTCGCCGGCGATCTCGCCGAGCAGTCCGAGCGTCGCGCGCATCGGACCGGAGCCGACCGACACCCGCGCGACCCCCGCCTCCGCCAGCGCATCGATCGGCGGCGCCCCCGGTCCGCCGAGAACGTTCAGCGGGGCGTCGAGGCGGTCGACGAGCGCCCGGATCGTCTCGATATCGGAGACGCCCGGGACGAACAGACAGTCGCTTCCGGCGTCGGCGTAGGCGTTCGCGCGGTCGACCGCACGGCCGAGGCGGTCGCCCTCGTCGCCGACGCCGAGCCAGAACACGTCCGTGCGGCCGTTGACGACGATCGGGATACCCGCGTCCTCGGCGGCGTCGCGGGCGGCCCGGATCGCCGCGACGTGGTCGTCGACGGGGGCCAGCGGGTCGTCGGGATCGCCGGTACCGTCCTCGAGGTTGACGCCGACCGCGCCGGCGTCGATGGCGGCCGAGACGGTGTCGAACACCTCGTCGGGCGTGCCGCCGTAGCCGGCCTCGATGTCGGCGGAGACCGGACACGCGACGGCGTCGGCGATCTGCTCGATGACCGCGAGCATCTCGTCACGCGAGAGGACTTCGCCGTCCGGCACGCCCCGCGAGGCGGCGATACCGGCGCTCGTGGTTCCGATCGCGTCGAAGCCGGCGTCCGCGAAGACGATCGCGCTGGCGGCGTCCCACGCGTTGGGGAGAACGAACGGTCCGTCGTCGGCATGATGGAGCGCGCGAAACGCCTCGCCGCGCTCGCGCTGTGTCTCGTGGTCCATTGGTGTCGATACGCGCGCACCGGTGATGAATCCCGCCGGCGACCGCGGTATCGATCCCCCGACTTATCACCGCCGGCCCGTCAGCAACGGACGAACAGCCGATGCGTCGCTTCACCGCGGACTACCTCGAACGCACGCGCCGCGGGATGTGGGAGTCGCGCGAGGCGCTCGCGCCACTCGATCTCGACGATCGATGCCGGATCCTCGACGTGGGGTGTGGGACGGGCGAACTCACCCGCGTGCTGGCCGAGGAAGCCCCCGACGCGACGGTCGTCGGCGTCGACGCCGACACGGACCTGCTCGCGGCCGCACAGGACGCCGACCCGGTCGCGGACCGCGACGATCGGATCGCATACTGCGCCGGCGACGCGACCCGCCTCCCGTTTCCGGACGACGCGTTCGACCTCGTCGTCTGTCAGGCCCTCCTGATCAACCTCCCCGAGCCCGCGGCGGCGGTGCGGGAGTTCGCGCGCGTCTCCTCGGAGTTGGTCGCGGCCGTCGAGCCCGAAAACGCCGACGTCGAGGTTACCTCGACCGTCGACGCCGAGGCGTCGCTGGAGGCGCGCGTCCGCGAGGCGTACATCGCGGGCGTCGAGACGGACGTGGCGATGGGCGACCGCGTGCGCGCGGTGTTCAACGAGGCCGGCCTCTCCGCCGTCGAGTCGCGACGCTACCGCCACGAGAAGCGCGTCGATCCGCCGTACTCCGAGGCGGACCTCACGGATATCACCAGGAAAGCAAGCGGCGCCGGCCTCGCCGACCACGAGACGGAGCTCCGCCGAGCGCTCGACGGTGACGGCGAGAGCGGGAACGGAGACAAGGGCGGGAACGGAGACGGCTACGACGAACTCAGGCGCGAGTGGCGCGAGATGGGGCGGGAGGCCGCACGGCAGGCGCAAGCGCGCGAGTACGAGCGCGTCGAGACGGTGCCGTTCGACGTGACGGTGGGACGTGTCTGAGGCGCCGCGTCGCGGCGGCGATGTCCGTCTTACACCACGTCGCCGCGGACCGTCGCGCCCTCCTGCCGCTCGCGGTACGACGCCATCGCCTCGGCGATATCCGTCGCCTCATCCTCGTCGACGCCGAGCATCTCCAGCGCGCCCGACAATGTCGGGAACGGGAGCTCGCCGTTCCGGAGTTTCGCCATCGTCTCCGCGGCGCGCTGGCCCTCGCCGTACAACTGCACGCCGCGGGGGTCGAGCACCTGCTCGTGGGCGCCGCGGTCGAGCGCGCTCTGCAGGCGCTGTCTGACGTTCCGGTCGAACGGCGCGTTACACACCTCCAGGTGGATCGGCTCGTCGTCGGGCAGGAGGTGCGCCGCGAGGCACTTCTCGGGCGCGGCGTAGCCGTTGTCGTTGGCACGGAGAAGCTCGGGGTACTCGCGTGCCCACTCGGCGGAGACCGATTTCCCGACGCCGTTCACGCCGTGGGATCGCTCGAACTCCGCGGCGGCGTCAGGGTCGTCGCTCCGCATGAGCAGGTCCTTTGTCACGTACACGTCCAGCCGTTCGATCGGGTCGAGCCCGAGCGCCACGTCGCCGTACACCCACACCTCGCGGACGGGCACCGGCATCGGGCCCTCGTCGACGGCGTCGATGATCGCCTCCACCCGGTCGAGGGCCGCCTCGCGCTCCATGTCATCGGGTCGGCGCGCGCCGGTGAAGCGTCTTACGCGTCGCGTCGGGACGGGGACGGGGATGGGGACGGTCGACGCTCGCCCCACGACCGTCGCGACCGCCGCCCGTGCGAAACGGGTATGCCCGCGCCGCCGCAACTCGCCGGTAATGGACTGCGACAGGTGCGGCGCCGACGCGGTGATGCACGCCGCCTACTCGGGAGCACACCTCTGTGAGTCGCACTTTCTGGAGTCGGTCGAGCGGCGCGTCCGCCGTCGCGTCCGCGAGGACGACCTGCTCCCCGACGACGCGACGCCCGAGGACCCCGAACGCTGGGTCATCGGCCTCTCCGGCGGGAAAGACAGCGTCGTCCTCGCGACGATCCTCGACGAGACCTTCGCCGAGGACCCGCGGATCGAGCTGATCGCCCTCTCGATCCACGAGGGGATCGAGGGGTATCGCGACGAGTCGCTCGTCGCCTGCGAGGAGCTGACGGCCGATCTGGAGATGCCGCACGAGGTGGTGAGCTACGAGGAGGAACTCGGCGTCCGCATGGACGACGTGGTCGAGGACGACCCGGAGAACATGGCCGCCTGCGCCTACTGCGGCGTGTTCCGCCGCGACCTGCTGGAGACGTACGCCGAGGACTTGGGCGCCGACAAGCTCCTCACGGGCCACAACCTCGACGACGAGGCGCAGACGGCGCTGATGAACTTCCTCGAGGGCGACGTGGCCCAGATGGCGAAGCACTTCGACGCCTCCATCGGCCCGTTCCCCGAGCGCCGCGAGAGCGACCACTTCGTTCCGCGGGCGAAGCCCCTGCGCGACGTGCCCGAAAAGGAGGTCGCGCTGTACTGTCACCTCCGGGACCTTCCCTCGCACATGGCCGAGTGCCCGCACGCCAGCGAGGCGTACCGCGGGGAGATCCAGCAGCTCCTGCTCGACATGGAGGAGCGCCACCCGGGCGTCCGCCACTCGATCATGGCCGGCTACGAGGAACTGTCCGGCGTGCTCGCCGACGAGTACCGCGACGACGACGGCGACGGCCCGGACCTGTCGCCGTGCGAGCGCTGCGGATCGAAGACCGCCCGCGACGTGTGTCGCAAGTGCGAGCTGGTCGACGCGATCGAGGCGGCGTGATCGATACCTCCGCGTAAACGCCGTTATACGGCCAAAAACGGAGAGCCGTCTCTCATCTCTGCCGGAAGCGACTGAAACGGCGTGAAAACGGAGAGTCTGCGGTGTCGGTCCGGTAACCGGGTGTTCCGAGTCGGTCCTGTTGCCGTCCCGTCGATCGGGTCGCGCTGCCGCCGGCCGCACCTCGGACGCGTCGACGTCGCCGTCAGCGGATGACGTCGAGACCGTTGCTCCGCTCGGTCGACTCCTCACGGCCGCCGTCGGACTGCCAAGCGGCCTCCTGGCCGTTACCGCCCTCCGCGTTGGCCTTCGCGTCGAAGTCGAGTTCCGAGGCTTCCCCGCCCTCGATGCTCTGACGCGACTTGTCGGCCTGCTTCTGCGTGCTCGGGCCGAGCACCTGCGCGCTCTGGACGCCGGTCATGATGGCCATGACGCGGACTTTCCCCTTGTACTCTTCCTGGATGCGGGCGCCCCAGATCACGTTCGCGCTCGCCTCGAGGCGCTCGGTGATGTTGTCGGCGATACCCTCGGCCTCCTTCAGCGTGAGGTCCGGGCCGCCGGTGATGTGGACGAGGCCGCCCGACGCGCCGCGGTAGTCCACGTCCAGCAGCGGGTGGTTCATCGCGTCGTTGACAACCTCCTGGGTCTTGTTCTTGTCCTGGGTCTCGCCGACGAGCATCACCGCGACGCCGCCCTGATTCATGATCGTGGACATGTCCGCGTAGTCCAGATTGATCAGGGACGGCTGGGTGATCGTCTCCGAGATGCCCTTCACGGTCTCGGCGATGATCTGGTCCATCACCGAGAACGCCTTCCCGATCGGCAGGTTGGGGACGTAATCGAGGAGGCGGTTGTTGTCGAGGACGATGATCGAGTCGGCCTCGTTACGGAGCTCCTCGAGCCCCTCCTCGGCCTTCACCGTACGGGCGCGCTCGACGTTGAACGGCGTCGACACCATGCCGACGACGATGGCGCCCTGCTCTTTGGCGATCTTCGAGACGACCGGCGCCGCGCCGGTACCCGTCCCGCCGCCCATGCCGGCGGTGACGAACACGAGGTCCGCGTCGCCGAGCACCTCCTTGATCGTGCCCTGGGCCATCTCGGTGGCGCGCTCGCCCATCGAGGGGTCGCCGCCCGCGCCGAGCCCGTTGGTCAGGGACTTGCCGACGAGGATCTTCGTGTCGGCCTCGATCATCTTGAGGTGCTGCTTGTCGGTGTTGATCGCGACCGTCTCGGCGCCGTCGACGCCGATGTTGTACAGCCGGTTGATCGTGTTGTTGCCCGCGCCGCCCGCGCCGACGATGACGATCCGGGGCTCCCCGAACTCGTCGTCGTCGTCGGCGACCGCCGACATGTCGCGCTGTTCGGCTTCCGCGTTCGCAAGCGCGTCCTGAACGATATCCTGCATGTTTACACCTTGGCCCAGCTGCGCTTACTGCGCTCGCCGCGCGTGCGCTCGCCGGACGTGTCGGTTTGCTCGTTGAGCATGTCGCGGACGGCGGACCGAATCGCCTCGCTGCGATTCGGGAACTCCCCCGTTTCGACCATCTGTTCGACCTCCTCGATCTGCTGTTTCGGGATTCGTAGTGTCACACGCTCCATTGTTGTATTCCCCCGGTAAGACGACGACACGCACATGCGTGGCCTCACGTCGGCAGTCGGAGTTTCCCCGCTCCGACGCCGTGTAAGACAGGTCGTCTTACGCAGCACTACCAACATACCGTTTGTATATAAATATATCGGCGGTTGTATGACCGATACCGTCAACTTGTCTTACGCCGGCCGGTGAAGGCGGCCGAGCCGACGGTCCGTCTTACGGCGCGTCGAGCACGTCGGCGGCCGGCGTCCGACGGCCGCATCCCGGGCAGAATCCCCAGTCGGAGCGGACCTCGTCGCCGCACTCACAGAACAGGCGTCGCGTCGCCTTCTCGCCGCAGTTGGGGCAGAAAACGTGATCGTCGGACACGTCCTCGCCGCACTGCGCGCAGCTTCGTTCGCCCGCGTCCGACGCGGCGGAGGCGGCGTCCGCCGAGCGCGATCCCGCGGTCGCGGGCTCCTCCTCGGTCGCCGTGGGTTCTGCGTCCGCGGGTGCGGGTTGTGACGCGTCCGCGGACGGGTCGACCGCGGCGCCCGCGCCATCGACGTTTACCGTGAGGTTCACCGACGGAACGCGATCGCCGGCTGCGCCCGGAACGCCAAACGGACACGCTCTGCCGGCGGCTGCGTCGTCGCCGCGACGGCGCTCCCCGAACTCCTCGTCGAGCCGGGCCGTCACCAGTTCGTCGACGCGAGCCGCGAGCGCGTCGTCGATGGACCCGGCGGTGTCGGCGGCCGCCCCCGTCAAACCGTGCGTATCCGCGTCGGAGGCATCGGCGGCGTCGGCGTGGGTCCGCCCCTCCGCGGCGTCGAGGTACTCGCGGAGCGCCTCCCGCATGACCTCGCTTTTCGACCCCTCGAGCTCCTCGAGGCGGTCGACGAGGTCCGCGTCCGCGCGGAAGGTTATCTTGCTCATGCGCACCGTGTTTTCACAGGATACATATCAATCTATCCCACGGATCCGTCCGGATTCCTCGGCACGTGTGAGAACCCTTCCACACGCGTAAGACGGTCGCGTGCCCGTCGCGTGTGGCGTTCTCGCGATGCGGGGACGACCATCAGGTCGGGTGTCGTCGGTGGCGCGATCCCAGCCGTCTTACACGTCGCCGCCGCGGATCTCGATCCGCTCCCCCACCGGCTCCACGGCGCCGTCCGCGACGTGTACGAGGAGTACGTGGCGGAGGACGTCCACGCCCGGCGGTAAATTAGACTGGTCTAATCTTTTCTTTTGGTCGCAACAACTATACAGTTCGGTCGCCCCTGTACGAGTGAGTATGACCGACACACGCGACCCGGCGGGTTCGCCGGGAACAACCAGACGGCGGTTCCTCGCGGGGGGCGGCGGCCTCGCCGCGGCGGGGCTCGCCGGCTGTCTGGGCGACGCGGCGGGAAGCGGCGACACCGGCGGTCGCGACGGCGGCGACGGCGACGACGGCCCGACGGTCGTCGCCTCCTTCTTCAGCTTCTACGACTTCGCGCGGAAGGTGGCGGCGAACACGCCGATCACGGTTCGGAACCTCGTTCCCACCGGGCTGCACGGCCACGGCTGGGATCCGGACGCGAGCGTCACCCGCGACATCGTCGACGCCGACGCGTTCATCCACGTCGGCGAGGACTTCCAGCCGTGGGCCGATCGCGCCATTCAGACGCTGCGAGACGACGACGTGGACACACAGCTCATCAACGCTCGCGAGGGGATCGAGCTCGTCCCGCTGGCCGACAGCCTCGACCGAGACGAGGAGGGCGTCGGCGAGGGGCGCGGGAACGACCCCCACTTCTGGCTCGACCCGCGGCGCGCGAAGGCCGCCGTCGACAATATCGCCGAGGGGCTCGTCGAGCTTGCGCCCGACCACGAGGACAGCCTCCGCGACAACGCCGAGACGTACAAGACGGAGGTTCTGGACCGGATCGACGCCGACTACGAGGCGATCTTCGACGCCGCCGACCGCGACGTGGTCCAACTGGCCGCCCACAACGCCTTCCAGTACATCGCCGACCGCTACGGGGTGCAGATGCGCCCGCTCGTCGTCAACCTCGCCGCCAGCGGCGACGTGAAGCCGTCCGACATCACCGAGGCCAAGCGCGTCATCGACGAGAACGACATCCGCTACATCGGCGCGGGCGTCTTCGAGACGCGCCGCCCCGCGAAGCAGCTGCTCGCGGAGACCTCGGTGGAGGCGTACTACCCGGTGACTCCGTACGCCGGCGTGCGTGAGGACTGGGTCGAGAACGAGTGGGGCTACGAGCAGATCGCGGACAACATCAACATGCCCACCTTCGAGGTCGTCCTCGGGAACACACCGCCCGAGGAGGCCGGCTACGACGGGTGGAACGAGGAGTGGAGGAACTTCGAATGAGCCGTGCAGACATCGACAGCGTCGCCGCCGAGCGCAACGGGCAGGGGATATCGGATGCTGACGCCGAGGGTTACACGGTGATCGAGGTATCCGACGTGACGTTCGGATACACCGCCGCGCCGGTGGTCACGGATATCGACGTAACCATCGACGCCGGGGAGTACGTCGCCGTCGTCGGCCCGAACGGGTCGGGGAAGTCGACGCTCATGAAGCTCATGCTCGGCCTCCTCCGTCCGGACGAGGGCGAGGCCCGACTGTTCGGCGAGCCGGCCCACGCCTTCGACGACGGCGAACGCATCGGCTACGTCTCCCAGCACGCCAGCGCCGCCAAGGAGATGCCGATCACCGTCCGCGAGGTGGTGAAGATGGGCCGGTTCGCGCACGTCGGCTTCGGGCGGCTCTCGGCCGACGACTGGGCCGTCGTCGACGAGGCGCTGGCGACGGTCGGCATGAGCGCGTTCGCGGACCGCCGGATCACGAAGCTCTCGGGCGGGCAGCGCCAACGGGCGTTCATCGCCCGGGCGTTGGCGGGCGAGGCCGACCTACTCGTGCTCGACGAGCCGACCGTCGGCGTCGACGCCGAGTCGGTGGAGGCGTTCTACGACCTGCTCGAAGCGCTCAACGACGACGGCATCACCGTCCTGCTCATCGAGCACGACCTCGGCGCCGTCGTCGACCACGCCGACCGCGTCGTCTGTCTCAACCGTGAGGTGTACTTCGACGGGCCGACCGACGAGTTCGTCACGAGCGACGCCCTCACACGGGCGTTCGGTGCCGCCGCCGGCGTCCTTGGCGGTGATCCATGACGCTCCCGACCGGGGCTGCCGGGGTACTCGCCACGGACGTCGTGGACTCCTCAGCCGCGTCGCCGGCGGCGGCCCTCCTGCAGTCCGACGGGAGCGCGCTCGATCCGGTTCTCGCGCCGATCTACTACCTGCTCGACCTGTGGTCGGTGTTGCTGGGCGCGTTCGGCGAGGCCACCGGGCTGGAATTGCTCCAGTACGGCTTCATGCACCGCGCGATCCTTGTCGGACTGTGTATCGGTGTGATGGCGCCGCTCATCGGGACGTTTCTCGTTCACCGACAGCTGGCGCTCATCGGCGACGCGCTCGCGCACACCGCGTTCGCGGGCGTCGCCGTCGGCCTGTTCCTCAACGGCGTGTTGAACCTCGGCGTCTCACCGTACCTCACCGCCGTCGTGGTCGCGGTACTTGCGGCGCTCCTGATCGAGGTGATCTCGGAGGTGACCGACGCCTACAACGACGTGTCGATGGCGATCGTGCTCTCGACCGGGTTCGCGCTCGGGACCGTGCTTATCAGCCTCAACGCCGGCGGGCTCGCGGTCGGGATCAATCAGTACCTGTTCGGCAACCTCTCGACGGTGTCGGCGGAGAACGCCGCCATCCTCCTCGTGCTGTTCGCGATCATCGTCGCCACGGTCGGGCTCACGCGAAACCAACTGCTGTACGTCACCTTCGACGAGACGGCCGCCGAGGTCTCGGGTATCCCCGTGAACTGGTACAACCGCGTGATGGTGATGCTCACGGCGCTGGTGGTCGTCGGCGCGATGCAGATCATGGGCGTCATCCTCGTCGCCGCGATGCTCGTCGTTCCCGTCGCGGGCGCGACGCAGGTGTCGCGCAGCTTCACGGAGTCGCTGCTGGTCTCGGTCGTCCTCGCCGAGCTGGCCGTCCTGCTCGGCATCGGGTTCTCCTACTACGGCGAAGCCACGGCCGGCGGCGTCATCGTCCTCGTTGCCGTCGCGATCTACGTCGTCGCCGTCGCGGTCGGCAAACTCCGTGAGGCCCGCGGCGACGACGACGCGCCCGAACTCGGCGGCATCGACGCCGACGACGGGGTCGCGTAACTCACGGCGAGACGGTGATTTCGTATAGCAGTAGCTAGTTTATCTCCGAGATCGAACGACACAGCACCACCCGGCGCCGCTTCCCCGAGGCTTATCCCGCGAGCGGCGAACTCCGCTGCTATGGCGACGAAACTCCCCGAATCGGAGTTCGACGCGCGACTCGCGGAGGTGCGCGGGCGGCTCGCGGACACCGACGCGGACGCGGCGACGTTCTTCGACGCGACGAGCATCGAGTACCTCTCGGGTTTCCATCACATCCAGACCGAGCGGCCGGTCGTCCTCGCGGTGACAGCGGACGGGATGGAGATCACGGTCCCGCGCCTGGAGGTCGAACGCGTGGAGCCGTACCCCCGGATCGACGCCGTCCATCACTACTTCGACTACCCGCAGGGGAAGCCGATCGAGACAGCCGCCGCGATGCTGGAGGGGATGGGCGTCGACTCGGTCGTCTCCGACGCCGACGGCGCGCCCGGCGTGATGGGCTACGAGGGCCCCGCGCTCTCGGAGTTCGTCGAGGTGGAGACGCAGTCGTGGGTCGACCGCATGCGCTGGGAGAAGACGGACGCGGAGGTCGACCTCGTGCGCGAATCCGCCAAGTGGGCGAACCTCGCGCATCGGTACCTCGCGGACTACACCGAGGTCGGCGCACATCCGGTGACGGTGAGCCAGAAGGCCACGACCGACGCCTCGCGCGCGATGCTCGACACGCTCGGGGATCGCTACGCGGTGCGCACACGGGGGAGCGGTCCCGTCCATGCGGGCTACATCTCCGGCTCGGAGACCGCCCTCCCGCACGGCCATACTCCGAACGAACGGCTCTCGGAGGGGGACGTGTTGATCACGGGTGCGTCGGCGAACGTCGACGGCTACCACTCGGAGCTGGAGCGCACGATGTTCGTCGGCGAGCCGAGCGACGAGCAGGTCCACTACTTCGAGTTGATGCTGGAGGCGCAGGACATCGCCATCGACGCGCTCGGCCCCGGCCAGTCGATCGCCGGTGTCGACGAGGCCGTCCACGACTACTTCCTCGAACAGGGGATCGAGGACACCGCCCAGCACCACGTCGGGCACAACATCGGTCTCGGGGGCCACGAGCCGCCGTACATCGACCGCGGATGGGACGAGTACGAGCACGTGGACGACGGCGACGAGGTGATGGCTCCGGGCCAGATCTACACCATCGAACCGGGGATCTACACCGACGAGTACGGCTACCGTCACTCCGACACCATCGCGATCACCGAGAGCGGCACCGAGTGGCTCACCTACTTCCCCCGCGACCTCGAATCGAACGTCATCCGCTAGCGACCGGCTCGAGCGGCACGGAACCGCCGGTTTTCGGCTCCGTCACGACGATATCGAACCCCACTGGGCCGGGGCTCGCGATCGCGCATATACCGAGAACCGCGATATCGAATCGCCGATCCGGCCTCGATGGATTCATATCGACGCCGCAGGCAGCGATATGCGTGAGCGCCGTCTCGTTCGCCCTCTTCGGTACACTCGTCGACGCAGACCTCCCCAATGACCCGGCCAAAGCCGTCGGCGATGAACTCCGAGACCGCGGCGTCGACGTGCCCGACGACTGGGCGAACGCCTATCGCGAGACGCACGTCGATGCGCCTGCTGGTGCGGAGGTACCGCTGCCGGCACACGTGAGCCGGGCGCTCGCATCTCGCGGCGTCGACGCGCCCGGCAACGCCGCCCGCCGGGCCGTCGTCGCCGCGTTCGACCCGGCAGTTCGCACCCACGACGGGGCGGAGGACGCGGTCGCCCGCGCACGTGATACCGGGCCGGTCGGACTCCTCGCGAACTGTGCGGTGCCCGAACTGGTCGGCCGCGTTCTCGTGCGCTCGGCCCTGTCGCGCGATGACTTCGACGCGGTCGTGACGAGCGTCGCCTGCGGGTGGCGCAAGCCGGACCGACGGGCGTTCGAGCGCGTCGCCGACGCGCTGGGGATCGATCCTGTGGATCTCACGCACGTCGGCTGCGACGGCGCAGTCGTGGACGCCGGAGGGCGGTGCCTCGACGCGGCCGATGGCTTCCCACCCGATCGTATCCCCTGACGGCTGCCGAGTGAGCTATTCGGGAACGAGAGTGCCCGTGAATCGAGAAAAGCACGAGCGGTAGTGATTATAGATAATAGTAATTTCACGCGGAATATTATTTGCCTCCGAGCTGGCACACCAGTATGGCAACCACCGAACCCGACGACGTGGACGACATCGACGTCGATCTCGGCGACGAGATCGATGCGGATGCCGAGGAGATGAACGAGGACGCCGCCGACGCGCTCACGGGGCTGCAAGCGGCGTCCCAGCAGGTCGCGGTGTCGACGAGCGAGATCGCCGGCCTGGCCGACGAGCAGTCCGACGACATGCGGACCGTCAGCGACGAGATGACGAACCTCTCGGCGGCGATCGAGGAGGTGGCCTCCTCGGCCGAACAGGTCGCCGCGGCGGCCGACGACGCCGAGACGGCCGCCGAACGAGGTGAGGACTCCGCCGAGGAGGCGATGAACGCGATCCGGGCGGTCGCCGACGCGGCCGAATCGATGACCGACGGGATCGAGCGGATCGGCAGGCGGATCGAGGACATCGACGAGTTCGTCGACGTGATCGACGACATCGCCGAGCAGACGAACCTGCTCGCGCTCAACGCCAATATCGAGGCCGCTCGCGCAGGCGCGGAGGGCGACGGCTTCGCCGTCGTCGCGGACGAGGTGAAAAGCCTCGCCGAGGACTCCCAAGAGGAGGCCGAGGCCGTCGAGGAGACCGTCGACGAGATCAAATCCGAGATGAGCGAGGTCGTCGACGAGATCGAGGGGAGCAACGAGCGCATCGACGAGGGCGTCTCACGAACCGCGGAAGCGATGGACCATCTCGGGGATATCGCCGATACCGTCTCGGAGGCGTCCGCGGGCGTCAGCGAGGTCGCCCGCGCGACCGACGAGCAGGCCGCCTCCGCCGAGGAGGTGTCCGCGATGGTCGAGGGTGCCGCCGAGGACGCGGACGTGATCGCCGACGAGGCCGACGAGATCGCCGCCGCCGTCGAGGAGCAGACGAACGAGATCGGATCCGTCGTCGAGACGCTGCAGGAGTGACGCGCGAGGCGTGAGTTCGGGGCCGAATCGGTACCGAACGGATGACCCTCACGCGCCGGTAACGAAGAACAGCAGCATCGAGATGGCCAGCGACGCGAGGATGACTGCCGCCGCCAGCGCGCCGCCCATCGAGACGGCGGCGTTGGCGTGGCTCGCGAGCGACTCGGTCCGGTCGTTGCCGAATATCGTCACCTCGGCGTGCTCGGTGGCCATTCCCGCCTCGACCGGTTCGATGTCCGCGGCGGCCCGGGTGACTACGTCCACGACCACGTCTGTGAGCGCGTCCCGATCGATAGCGGCGCCGACCTGGTTGTCGGCCTCCACGGTGTTGACGATGTGTGTGTCGGTCGTCATCACCTCCGCTTCATCGGCGTCGACCGCGTCGACGACCGCGTCGACCACGTGACCGCGGAGGCCGGGCTCCATGTTGTTGCCGTCGACGAGCACGTAGGCGGTGGTCTGCGCGTCGTCGTCTCCGTCGCCGTCCGCGTCGACGTCGGCCACCATCGCGCGGACCCCGAGCGGGCCGATCCCCTCCTCGGGAGTCCACTCGGTTCGCTCCCAGGCGACGCCCACCGAGAGGTCGCCCCGCGGTGCGACCGCGAGCTGCTCGCCGGCACGGCGCGCCGCCTGCATCATGTCGAACGACCGCGTCGACCCCGGCGTCACGTGGCCCAGATCCGGGCCCTCGAGGCCGTCATTGGAGTTGTGAGCGTCCACGAGCAGCACGTCGTCGAGCCCTTCTGTGCGCGCTTCCGCGGCCGTCGAGAGCCCGACGGCGTACTCCACGTCGTCCGCGAAGCCGGGCGCGAACGTCGAGACGAGCAGGGCGTCGTCGTCGAAGGCCTGTCCCAACAGCGACGCCTCGCCGGACGTCGTGCGGATGCTTTCGGTCGCCTCGGGCGAGTAGGTGAGCCGCTCGTGAGCGCGGCCGGCCGCCTCGACGACGGTGTCGACCTCGCGCTCGGTGACGAGGTTGAAGTCGTGTCCGGCGGTCGCGTGCGGCGGGAACGCGAGCCCGTCGGTCGCGGCGGCGACACGGGCCGGGAGGTTGCCGCCGCCGATCTCCCCCATCGGGCCGGGGTGGATCATCGGCAGCACCCAGCGCGCCTTCTCCTCGCCGTCGGGCGTGCGGAACGCGAGGACGGTGACGGGGACGACCGCCTCCTCGCCCAACTGCTCGAAGAAGTCCTCCAACTCGCGGGTCCCCTCGGCGACGTGACCGATGAATCCCTGAAGGAAATCGAGCACCGAGACGCCGAGCGTGTTGCGCCACGGACGGTCCACGACGTAGAGGAACGTCCACACCGCGCCCGCGTACAGGGCGCACGTCAGCCCGAGCACGAGGAAGTGGTCCGGACTGATGGCGGACAGCTCCGGCGGCGCCTCCTCCGGTCGGGCGAGGTACGGCATGAGGAACGTATCGAGCAGGGGGCCACCTACTTCGAGCAGGCGGAGCGTGCCGCTGTAGACGAACAGCAGCACCGCCGCGACGGCGGTCTGGATACTCGCCGGCACCGCCGCCACGGGGAGCGACGACCGCGAGACGGCCATGATCACGAGCAGGCGGACGGCGAACACCGACGCCAGCGCGACGACGAGGACGTCGAAGACGAACCGCTGGCCCAGCGGGGTCAGGTACGCGACGAGCGCTCCCACCGCGAGGAAGGCGACGATGACGACCTCACACACCAGCGCCAGCAACGACGAACGGTTCGGCGTGAGTTTCCCCCCGACGAGCCGGTCGACCCAGGCGGTGGCGAGCCCGGCGACGATCGTCGGGATCCCGATGAAGAACACTCCTTCCCAGGCGTCGCGCCCGACGAACAGCACGCCGCGCCACACGACCGACGTCTCCGGGCGCTCGAACGCGCCGACGCCGGCGACGGCCGCCAGCAGGAGGGCGAACGCGACCGACGTGTACCACGACGGCGCGCGGAAGATGAACCGCGAGAGGCCGGCGAGGTTACTTTGGGTCGCAGTCATACACGTTGACGGTGGCGGACGCGTGGGGGACGTAAAAATGAGGCGTACTCGGCGCGCGGGACGGTAGCGCGTGACAGGAGCTGTGGAGCCCGCCCGAAGACCGGGACGATTACCGACAGATCTCGACGAAGTTCTCGAAGACCTCCTGCCCGCGCTCGGTGTGGCTCACCTCGGGATGCCACTGGACGCCGTAGCGGTCGCGGTCGGTGTCGGACATCGCCTCGACGCCGCAGACGTCGCTGTCGGCGGTGACGGTGAACCCCTCGGGCGCCTCGACGACCTCGTCGGCGTGGCTGGCCCAAGTGCGTGTCTCCGGCGCGAGTGACCCCACGAGCGGGTCGTCGTCGTCGAGGATCCGCACGTCGACGTCGGCGTAGCCGCCGTACTCGCCCGACTCGACGCGGCCGCCGAACTCCTCGGCGATGAACTGCAGCCCCAGGCAGATGCCCAACACGGGCACGTCCAGATCGAGGTAGTCGGCGCAGCGGCCGACGCGGTCCATGCTCGGTCCTCCCGAGAGGACGAGTCCGTCGGCGTCGATATCAGCGGGGTCGGTGTCGTTGTCGAGGATCTCCGTGTCGACCCCCGCGTCGCGAAGCGCCCGGCCTTCCAGGTGCGTGAACTGTCCGTGGTTGTCGATGACCACGATGCGCGGCTCGCTCATACAGAGGGTTGCGCGGACGTGGTGAAAAACGGCCCGCTTCTCGCCGAGGGATGCACGGATGTGCGTATTCGTTACCCGTCGTCGCCGTAGCGTTCGCTGGCGGCCGAGAACCCCAGTTCGCCGAGCTCGTCGCTCCGGCGGCTCTCACGTTCGGCGACCGCCTCGGGGTCGGGGCTCGCGTCGTCGTCAACGCGGGCGAACGACCGGTGGACCTTCGTGTGACACCACCGACACAGGCCAACCGTGATCTCGTGAGACGTGCTCCGGTCCGTGTCGCCGGCTTCCGGTTCTCGGGCGCCGCCCGCGTCGCCCGTTCCCTCGCCGTACGAGAGGTGGTGCTCCTCCACGAGCGGCCGGCGGTCGTCGTGGGCGATGCGGACCTCCTCCAACCCACACCGCGCGCACTCCTTGGCGTCGGTCGTCGACCGGTAGTGGGGGCAGTCACGCCAGTCCGCGTCCTCGTCGGCGGCGACGCAGGCGTAGTCAGCGCGGCGACGACTCGCGGCGAACTCGGGGGCGTCGCCCGCGCGGTCGAGCGCGAACCGGCAGCGCCCGTCGCCGGTGAGGTGATCGCAGCGGCCGGCGAACTCGTACGGGTCGTCGACGCCGACCGGCGTCCCGTCTGGCGTCCGCTCCATGGGACTCCTCGCGTCGGGTCCGACAAAAAACGCTCACTCCCGCGGGACGCTGATGTCCTGCAGGTCGCCGCCGCATTCGGGACAGGTTCCCGGACTGTGCTCCGCCTCGGTACGCGCCGAGCACTCCCGGCACTCGAAGACGCGCACCGTTCCGGTGTGGTAGGGGTCTGGGCGCATCGGTGTATGGTAACGTACCACATAGCAATAAGTGGCGCGGTGAGTTCCCTCTCGAACGCACCGTTTCACCGCGCAGTCGTTCGATCTCGTCGCGTAGCGGTACCTGCCAACGGACGGCCATAGGCGAACCGGTTGGTCGAGACCAACGGCCGCCGACCGAGTCCCGGGTGCGGCCACGGAACGGGCGACCACCGCCGGATCGGGATCGGTGAAACGGATACGTTCATACCGACGGGCCGTCCACCACGCCCCGTGCGAGTGATTCACCGGGCCGGGGCCATCGACCCCGAGGACGAGTCGCCGTCGGCGCCGCACGAGCACGTCCTCGCGACGGACGTCGACCTGGCCGACTCGCTCCGGTCGCAAGCGCGGGGGCTGATGTTCCGTCGGTCGGTTCCCGACGACTACGCGCTCGTGTTTCGGTTCGACGAGGTGGACTCACGGAGCCTCCACATGCTGTTCGTCCCGTTCGCCATCGACGCAGTCTGGCTCGTCGAGGGCGAGGTGTCGAAGGTGAAACGGCTCCGGCCGTGGATCGGGCTCGGCTGGGGCACCGCCGACACGATCATCGAGCTGCCGGCCGGCGCCGCCGATGACGTGGACCCCGGCGACACCGTCGAGGTCGTCGAGTAGCGGCCGCGCCGGACCCGAGAACTGCGGCGGCACGTGGGCCGCACCCCGGTCGGATAGCGTTATGTCGGGTCACCACATCGTCCCGGCCATGCGTCGAGCAACACTGGCTGGGGCGCTGCTCGTCGGGAAGGGGCTCGACGCCGTCTCGACGGTGGTCGTGCTTCGACTCTCCGACTCCGTGCGCGAGTCAGTGCCGCTGTCGCGGGCGCTGATGGCGTGGCTCGGTCCAGTCGGCGGAATGGCGGTACTCACCTTGATCACGATGGTCGCGGTCGGGTTGCTTGCGGAGTCCGGGGTCCTCATCGACCGTCTCGTCGACGGCGAGACGCCGGAGTGGTACGTACCGGGGCTGCGCGCGACGGTGTATCTCGGCTGTGCGACGTGGTTCGGATCGGTCGGCCTGTGGAACTTCTCGCATCTGCTGTGATCGCGGGCGAGGAGGTCGGCGGCGCTGACGCCGGCGTCGGCGATGCGTCGGATCTCCGGGAGTATTTATCGGATGCGGCCTAACCGCCCCGCGTGAGCTACGTCGTGGAGGTGAAGCCGTCCGCACGCAAGGCGAACGCGGCCGTCGGCCACGCCGTGCTGTACGGGGGCGCCCGCCGGGAGTTCGGCGACCGTAACGCCGCGGAGGCGTGGGCCGAGGGGCTCTCGACGGGCGCCGACCGCCCGGTGTGGATCCACGCGGCCCACCCTGCCGACCGCAGCGACGTGGACGCGTATCTCGTCTCGCGCCAGCGCCAACTGCTCGACCTCGACGGCGCGTACGACAAGCGACGGCGACGCCTCCGCGGCGACGACGGCGGCGATCCGGGGACGCTCGACGCGTACGCCGACGGCGGGGAGTGACGGTCCGAACGGGAGCCGGGCCGTGCACAACCGGAGAGGATTTAGTAGCCGGGAAAACGGTACGTTCTGTTGACATGGTATCCGAAGGCGACGCCGCGCCGACGTTCACCGCGACGTACAAGGGCAGCGACCACGAGACGTTCGACCTCGCGGACCACCTCGGCGACGGGCCGGTCGTGCTCGCGTTCTTCCCCGGCGCGTTCACGCCGCCGTGCTCCAACGAGATGGTGGCGCTCCAGGAGCACCACGACGACTTCGCCGCCGCCGGCGCGACGCTGTTCGGCGTCAGCGCCGACTCGGCGTTCTCCCTGGGCGCGTTCGCCGACGAGTACGACCTCGAGTTCGGCCTCGTCAGCGACACGGCCGGCGACGCCATCGAGGCGTACGACCTCTCGATCGACATCCCGGACCTCGGCCTGTACGGCGTCGCCAACCGCGCGGTGTTCGTCATCGACGACGCCGGCGACGTGACGTACGTCTGGGAGACGGACGACCCGACGAACGAACCCGACTACGAGGAGCTGCTGGCGGCTGTCGAAGACGCCTGAGCGCGGTCTCCGGAGGGTTCCCACGTTCGTGAGTTCTCGTTTTTCGAAGTGTTTCGCACGACGGGGAGCCACTTCGCTCGCGATGTCGGTTTGCTCACGGGTGCGAGCGCCACAGCGGGCGCTCGCAGAGACATTCGCGCGAGAAGCGCCGAGGGGGAGATTTGAACTCCCGAGTCCGAATGGACAGCAGATTTCGAATCTGCCGCCTTGGCCAGGCTAGGCTACCTCGGCTCACCTTCACGTCCGGTGGTCAGCCTGTAAACCGTTTCGGTTCGATCGACGGTGTGTCACGCCTCCCCGAAGCCCGAGGCTTCTTGCCGGTCGAACGCCCCAACCGGGTATGGACGTTCCCGACGCGAGCGCGGCCTGTACGGACGTGCTCGACACCCTCCGCGCCGCCATCGTCGCCGAGGACGCCTTCTTCGAGGACATCCTCCTCGGCCTGCTCTCCCGCGGGCACGTGCTCATCGAGGACGTGCCCGGCACGGGCAAGACGCTCACCGCGCGGTCGATGGCGACCGCGCTGGGGCTGTCGTTCTCGCGCGTGCAGTTCACCCCCGACCTCCTTCCGTCGGATGTGACCGGCACCACCGTCTACGACGAGGGGACCGGCGAGTTCGAGTTCAGCGAGGGACCGATCTTCGCGAACGTCGTCCTCGCCGACGAGATCAACCGCGCGCCGCCGAAGACGCAGGCGGCGCTGTTGGAGGCGATGGAAGAGGAGCAGGTGACCGTCGACGGTACCACCTACGAGCTGCCGGAGCCGTTCTTCCTCATCGCGACGCAGAACCCCGTCGAGCAGGCCGGCAACTTCCCGCTTCCGGAGGCACAGCTCGACCGGTTCACGGTGAAAACGTCGATGGGCTACCCCGATCTCGACGGGGAGATCGAACTCCTGCGCCGGCGTGCCGGCCGCGGCGAACAGGACCCCAGCGTCGAGCCGGTGCTCGACGAGGAGCGGGTGCTCGGCGCCCGCGAGGCACCCGAATCCGTCCGCGTCCACGACGACCTGCTGGAGTACATGGCCGCCGTGACGCGCGCCACCCGGGGGGACCGCCGCGTCGCGGTCGGGGTGTCGCCGCGGGGCACCCAACGCCTCTTCGAGGCGGCCCGCGCGGCGGCGACGCTCGACGGGCGAGCGTTCGTCACGCCGGACGACGTGAAGCGCGTCGCGACTCCGGTACTCGCGCACCGGCTGGTGCTCACGCCGGACGCGAGCGTCGACGACGTGGCGAAAGTCGACGTGCTCCGGGCGGTGCTCGACCGCATCGAGGTTCCGACTGTCAGCGACGCCGAAGCGGCTGAATAGCCAGGCGAACGCCACACAGTCGAGTTACCGTACCGCGCTCACCAACGCGATCGCCCCGACCAGCAGGAACACCAGCGCGACGACCGGCTGCCCCCCGGCGGCGGCGACGTAGACGCCGAACGACACCGCCGCGGCGACGGCGCCGACGGCGACGGAACCGGCGGCGTGAGTCGCGACGTTTCTGGTCGCGTCCGTCTCGCGCCCGAGTTGCTCGCCCAGGCCGACCGCGTGCTCGCCCAGATCCCACGACAGCGCCGCCGCGAGCCCGCCGACCAGGAGCGGTCCCGGTCCGGCGCTCGAGAGCCCGCCGGCCAACAGGACCCCCGCGACCAGCGCCGTCGCGCCCGCGCCGAGCACGCGACGCGACCCCGCCAGCGTGCCGATCGTGACGAGCGCGACGCCCGCGACCGCGACGCCGCCGCCTGGCAGGGATACCAGCCCAAGCGCCGCCGCGCCCACCGCTGCCGAAAGCGCCGCCAGCGCGACGCCGAGCCGTGGCGGCTTCCGCGTGACCGTCATCGCGACCACCGCGCGTCCGCGCGTTCGAGTTCGGTCGCCAGCGACGCCTCCCCCCAGTCGAGCACGCGGATCCCCGCCGAGCGGAGCCGCGAGACGCGGTTCGCCCGCTCGACGCCCGCGAGTCGGTGCCCCGGCGTGTCGTCCGCCGTCGGGTCCGGTGAGATCACCGTGACAGCGTGGCCGTAGGCGTCGAGCCGTCGGGCGACCGTCGCGGCGTAGTCGTCGGGCAGCGGCGTGCAGAACAGCACCTGCGCGTCCGCGGGGAGCCACCGCCGGAAGCGACGCACCCACGTGGTCGGGAGGAAGCGCTCGTCGCTCGGCGTCGGCGCCAGCGACGGGTGTGTCGCCAGCAGCTCGCGGGCGCGGGCGGCGTGGTCGTCGCCGACCCCGGGGTCGAGCCGACAGTCCCCGGGGGCGAACGCCGCGACGCCGACCCGGTC
Source organism: Halobaculum rarum (assembly GCF_040025155.1). Classification (NCBI taxonomy): domain Archaea; kingdom Methanobacteriati; phylum Methanobacteriota; class Halobacteria; order Halobacteriales; family Haloferacaceae; genus Halobaculum; species Halobaculum rarum. Next base: position 1,000,447 of record NZ_CP157275.1, read on the forward strand.
GCCGCTGTCGAGCAGGGCGGGCACCGCCTGCGCGGCCGCCTCGACGCTCCGCTCGACGGCGTTGGGCGACTCGGGGTCCGGCGCGAGGTACGCCTCCTCGCGGGCGTCGATGCAGACGACGACCGTCGCCGCGCGCTCCTCGCGGAACTCGAGCGTCGACAGCTCGCCCGTCCGGGCGTACCGCGCCCAGTTTACCCGCTTTGCAGGGTCGCCGTGGCGGTACTCCCGCGTCGAGTGGAACTCGATCCCGGCGCCCCCGACGTCCGTGGGCACACGCCCCGAGTAGACGGTCGTAAGTCCGCGCAGCGGAAGCGACGCGGTCGCCTCCAGCTCCGGCGCACACCGCAGCGCCGTCGCGCCCTCGGCGTCGATACGGGCGTCGCGCTCCCTGGATCCGCTCGGGTTCCGCGCGAGCACGTGGACGGGGTCCCACTCGTGGGCGCCGCGGATCGCCGTCACGCGGTAGCTGAACGTCGCCGTCCGCCCCGGCCGAAGCGCGGTCCCGAGCCGCGCCGGGTCGTCCGTCGCCAGCGCGGCGGGGACGCCGTCGACCACCCGGAGGTCCGGGAGCACACCGTCGCCGTCGTTGCGGACGCGCAGCGTGACCGTCACCTCGTCGCCCGGATTGGGGGTCGGATCCGACAGCTCGCGCTCGATCGTCACGGCGAGGTCGGGCGCGGCGTCGCCGCGGGCGTACGCCGCGAACGCGACGCCCAGCGCGCCCACCAGCACGAGCGGCGGGTGGCGCAGCAGGACGCCGAGCCCGACGGGCACGAGCGCCAGCGCGGCCATCCCCGTCCACCGCCCGGTGGGCACGACGCCCTTCGGACGGATCTGTCCGAGCGGGTCGACGTTGCGGCCGTTGGCGCCGGTCGACTCTCGACCGCCGGCGGCGCCCGTCACCGGCGCACCTCCGCGAGCGCGTCGCGGGCGGCGGCGACCCGGCGACGACCCGCTCGGCGGACGCCGGCGAGGACGTACCGGGGGACGCTTCGGGCGCGTTCACCCCCGGTGGCGTCAGAGGCGACGCTGTCACCGTTGTCGACCGCAAGGCCGCCGGCGTCCGCTCTGGCGGTCGCCAGCGCGTCGACGGCGTGGACGACCCCGTAGCGGAACTCCGCGTCCGCGCCGAGCAGCCGTCGCAGGCGCGCCCCGGGCGGCGGCGGCACGTCCGAGCCGAGGAACCACGCGGCGACGGGATCGTCGGTCCAAGTGCCGTCGTCGACGGCGGCCGAGACCTCGCCGTCGGCGTAGTCGCCGCGGGCGCGCAGCGTCTCCTCGGCGACCCGGCGGAGGTGCTGGTGGAACTCCCGGCGGCGCTTGATGCTGGCGCGGGAGAAGCCTCCTCGGGTGAGCAGCTCGTCGTCGGCGTCGCCGGGGACGGGTACCTCGTAGCGATCCTCCGGATCGCCCGTCTCGATCGCGCGGTGTTCGGCCGTCCGCGCCTCGTTGGCGTACCGGAGCCCCTGCACGAGCGCGAGCACGCCCGCGCCGGTGACGAACACGTACGTCAGGTCGAACAGCCCCGCGAGCCCCCGCTGTGCGACGACCACGAAGCCGAACGCGACGGCCGCGACGCCGACCGCGGCGACGGCCCTCATTCGCCGTCACCTCCGCGAATTCGGTCGTCAGCGGAGTCGGCCTTCGGCGAGTCCGCTGCGTCCGGTGAGTCCGCTGTGTCCGGTGGCTCCCCGTCGGCGTACGCCTCCTCGATCCGCCGGAGCGCGGCGACGGCCTCGCGTTCGCGGTCGGGGGTCGCCGGCTCGTCGCCGTAGCGGACCGCCTCGAACACCTCGGTGAGCGTGGTCACGTCCTCGCGGGCCATTCCGGCGTCGACAGCGGCGGCCGCGAACTCCGCCGGCGTCGTCGACCGGGGGTTGTCGACCGCCAGCGCGCCCGTCATCTCGCGCCACGCGCGGTACACCTCGTTCTCGAGATCGGCGTCGGACTCCAGCCTGTCGGCGGCCTCCCCCGCCCGGGCGCCGACCGCCTGCCGGCGCTCGGGGACGGGTGGCTCCGGCGGCTCCCCCGCGAGATCGTCCTCGTCGTCGCCGGTGGAGACGAACAACAGGAGGACGCTCCCGAGGATCGCGACGACCAGCAGCAGTCCGACGAGGGCCGTCGGCGCCGAGAGCGCCTCGCCGGCGGCGTTGGCGCCCGAGGATCCCCCGCCCGCCGGGAGCAGCGAGGTGTTCTCGACGGCCGACTCGGTGGCGCCGAGGGCGACCGCCGTCGGGTTCGATCCGCACGAGATGAGCACGAGGTACAACACCCCGAACGGGAACAGCGCCGCCGCGACGAACAGGCCGCTGATGAACCACGATCTCGTCGTCCGGTACATCGACGCGAGGAACAGCCCGACGCCGCCGAGGAGGGCGAGCTGTACTCCCGGTTGAGTGAGGAACTCGACGCAGACGCTCAACTGCAGCCGAGCCTCCCCGGTCGGCTCGTCGCCGCCGAGGTCGATCGCCCCGTCGCTGTCCGCGCCGATACCCGCGTCGTCCGGGGCGGTGCCGGCCCCGAAGCCGCCGGCGGCGCTCGTCGTCGCGGAATCGAGCGTCGCGGCGGCGACGCCGAGCGCGAGCACCGCAAGGAGGGCCAACGCCGCGGTGACCAGCGTCCGTCTGTCCACGATGTGGTCCGGTAGCGCGTGCCCCGATTAAGGGATTTCGACGCCAGCGGGCGGACCGGCCCGAGCGTCGTCGCTTGCATGGCGACCCCGTCGCGGAATCGGCCCGGTCAGTACGTCAACAGTACCTGGAGCGCCTCCGCCGGCCGACGGTCGAGGAGGTCGTACGCGTCGGGCGCCTCGGCGACCGGGAGCCGATGGGTGACGAGCCGGTCGGTGTCGATCTCGCGCAGGCGGCGCCACGCCGTCGCGAGGCGGCGCCCGACGGTCCACCGCCCGCGACGCTCGGGCGCGAGCGTGCTCACCTGGCTGGCGCGGATGTCGATCCGGCTGCGGTGAAATCGCCCGTCGAGCGACAGTTCCGTCGGCTTGGTGCCGTACCACGACCCGACGACGACGCGGCCGTCATAGCCGGTCGCGTCGACGGCGTCGTCGAGCGCCGCCGGGTTGCCCGACAGCTCGTAGGTCAGATCGGCGCGGCCGGGCCAGCGCGACTCGTCGCGGTCGTCGGCCCCCGTCTGCGGCGTCGCCGTCACCGAACCCGATGGCTGGGTGGCCGACGGGTCACCCGCGCGGTCGCTTCCCGGCCCGTCCGCGAACAGGGACGCGGGGTCGACGGCGTCCGGATCGACGCTCCGGTCGGCACCCATCGCCTCGGAGCGGTCGCGTCGGCTCGCGATCGGGTCGACGGTCACCAGCTCCGCGAGGGGGAACGACGACAAAAGCGCCGTCGTGAGCAGTCCGATGACGCCCTGCCCGAACACGACCGCGCGCTCGCCGATCGCGGGCTCGCCGTCGAGCGCCAGCGTCACCGCCGTCTCGACGTTCGGGAGGAACACGGCCCGCTCGGGCGGGATACCCTCGGGCACGCGACTCACCGCGTCGACCCCGACGACGAACTCGCTGGCGTGCGGGTGAAACGCGAGCACCGTCTCGCCGCGCCACGCCGGGTCTACCTCCGGACCGACGGCGGTCACGGTGCCGACGGTGGCGTAGCCGTACGGGAACGGGTACGAGAACGACCCCGACAGCGACGGGAGCGTCTCGTCGACGGCGGTCTCAGGATTCATCTCGCCTCGATACAACAACAGCTCCGTTCCGGGACTGATCGCCGACACCGTGGCCTCGACGACGAGTTCGCCGGGCCCCGGGTCGGGCACGTTCGTCTCTTGTACCGCCACTTCTCCGGGACCGGTGAAGTAGACCGTCCGTCCCGTCACGAATCACCACGCCCCCGATGTGGCGAGGGTGTTGCGGGCGAGACCGACAGACGCGCTCGCCGGGAGCGCGTCCCGTGCTGCGTCCTGCGCTGTCATCTTCCATACCAGGGACTACATCCCTATAATTGCTCGGGCGAGATCGCCGGACAGACCGGCGATAGTGTCGTCAGTCCTCGTCCTCGCGGTGGCGAACCGTGAGTACCGGAACGTCCGAGAGGCGGACGACCTTCTCGGTGACGCTGCCGAGCAGGTAGCGACCCAACCCCGTGCGCCCGTGCGTCCCCATGACGACGAGGTCGATCCCCTCGTCGTCGACGTACTCGAGTATCTCGCGGTGGGGAACGCCGGTCCGCACCGCGGTGATCGCCGTCACGTCCGCAGCCTCTGCGCGTTTGGCGACCTCGTCGGTCGACTCCTGTGCGCCGTGTTCGAGCGTGTCGTAGAGCGACCCGAGCCCCTCGTTGACGGTGTAGATCGGCTCGACGACCGCGAGCGCGTGCAGCGTCGCGCCGTACGTCTCGGCGAGGTCGATCGCCCGCTCGATCGCCCCGTCGACGGCCGTGCTCCCGTCGGTGGGAACCAGAATGCGTTCGTACATGTACACATCGACGCGGGCGAACACGTTGGATCCAGTGGATGGTTCCTGAAATGTGGTGACCGGCGTTACCTGACCGTACCGAGATTCGCGAGGAATGCCGCGTACACCACCAACAGCACGACCCCCTCCCAGACGGTGAGCTCACGGTCTTGCGTGATGAAGTAGTACAGCAGCGTCGCGAGCACCATCACCGGGAGGGCGTACCTCCGGACGCCCTCGGGGACCGCGACGGGCGCGATCAGGCTCGGGATACCCATCACGGCGAAGGTGTTGAACACGTTCGACCCGAGGACGTTGCCGACGGTGATCTCGACGGCGCGCGAGCGGCGTTCGTCGACGCGACGGCGAGCCGCTCACGCGAGGTCGCTGAACGCCGCCTCCGCGCCGACTGCGTCCAAGTGGTTGTCGAGATCGGTTCGGATCGACTCGAGGTCGTCACACAGCGTCTCGTACGCGGTCGTCGAGGTCTCGCCGGCGATCTCCAGTGCCGCCTTCTTCGACGCGAGCGCGAAGAACTCCTGGCTGCGCTCGTCGTAGGAGGCGCGCTCGATCAACACCTCGACGAGCCCGATCAGTTCGGGCCGGTCGACCGGCTTGGTACGGTAGTCGTCGAACGGCATCTCGACGATGTCGGCCGTCGGCTCGACCGCGGTGAGCATCGCGACGCGACAGTCGATCTCGGCCGCACACAGTTCCCGGAGCACGTCCTCGCCGTTCATCCCCGGCATCCGTCGATCGACCAGCGCCACGTCGACCGAGCCGTCGGCGACGGACAGCGCCTCCTCCCCGTCGGTCGCCGTCCTGACCTCGTATCGGTCCTCGAGGTACGCGCTGTACAGCGAGACCAGCGCCGGCTCGTCGTCGACGAGGAGGACGGTCGCGTTCTCGTCGTCGTTCACGGCTCCCCCAGCCTCCGTCGTCTCGGCTCGATCATCGGTGAAGCCATACGGTGGCTGGCTTGTCGCCCCCACAAATAGGCACCCGTCGAAGTATTAGGGATGATAACGAACTGAATCGTCCGCGGAGCGGTTCCCGACCGAGACGGCTCGGGGAGCCGATGTCGAACGGTGCGTCTCCGGACTGCGTTGCGAGGGCGAGGGTCGATTTCGTATCGCAGTCAACAGTGTATAACCGCCGGAGGAGCGAGCGATACATGGCTGTCGGTGGAGTGAAAACGGTACTTCCAAAAGCTGAAACAACCGTCAGATCGGTCTAATAGCCCTAGAACGGCGCTTCCGGACCCGCACCGTCGGTCGAATCGGAGCCGACCGCATCCGTGTCGGCGTTGAGCGTCTCCGCGAGTTCGCCCCGTTCCTCCAGTTCCGCGAGGATGTCGCTGCCGCCGACGAACTCGCCGTCGACGAACGTCTGCGGGATCGTCTCCCAGCCGCTTTCGGCCTCCAAGGCCTCGCGGAAGGCGTCGAGATTTTTGAGAGTGTCCACCGTCGCCACGTCGCCGCGGTACTGGCTGATCAGCCCGATCGCACGCTTCGAGTAGCCACACTGGGGCATCCGAGCGGTCCCCTTCATGAACAACACAACCTCGTTATCGGCGATCGCGTCGGCCGTGCGCTGGTGCGCCGCCTCGGCGTCGATTCCTTGGCTTGCTGGATCGAACGTCATGGTACCGTCGTGTCGGGGCGACCGGATAGGGGTTGCGCCGTGGTTCGTCAGTAGTCGCCGAGCACGCCGAGGCGACGCGCCCGCCGCGTTGCGTACTGGAAGACGACGTAGCCGCCGGCCAAGTAGCCGACGGCGACGCCGACGAGCAGCGCGAGATCCGCGAGCGGGAACTCCCACAGCCGGACGCCGTCGACCATCGCCCGCTGGAGCATCGCGCTCCCGTGGGCCAGCGGCAGCGCCCGCAGCCACGGCTGGTCGAGCACCGGCGCGGAGACGAGCACGACGAAGCCGAACTGGAGGAGGTTCAGCCAGTTGCCGACGCGCTTGTACAGGACAGTGACCCCGCCGGCGGCGAATCCCAGCCCGAGCACGGAGACGATCGCCAGCCCCGCGACGACGACGACCGTCAGCGGCGCGATCTGCAGCGACGTGCCCGTCGTGACGAGCATCACCGCCAGCACGACCGCGGAGGTGAGGAACGTCCGGATCACCTTGGCGACGCCCTTCAGCAGCGCGACGGGGGCGAAGCCGAACGGCGTGGTGACGTGCCGCTCGAGGGTCCCCCACTGCACCTCGCTTGCGATGTCGTTGGACACCGACGAGTACGCGCCGACCGCGAGGATCCACAGAAAGTAGCCGACGACGATCCCCTCCAGCGAGTCAGCGAGCGCCTGCCCCGCCAGCAGCCGGCCGCCGAAGAACAGCAGTCCGAAGAACACCAGCGAGATGACGATCCCGCCGATCGCGTTCGCCGGATACCGGACGAATATCAGGAACTCTCTGTAGAGGACCGCCCGAGCGAGATCGAGATATGTCGCCGGACGCGGGTCGTCGCCGGCGGCGGCGCCGTCGTCGACACCCGTGTTTGCGGCCGTCATTGCGCGCCCCCGTCGTCGCCGATCGCCGCTGCCTGCTGGTTCCCCGCCCGTCGAGCCTCGGGGTCCAGTGCGGGCGGAGTGGACTCCGTCGTGCCACGCTCGCCGGTCAGGCGGACGAACACGTCCTCGAGGGTCGGCTCGACCGTCTCGACGCGGTCGAGCGTCACGTCGGCCACACGCAGCGCGTCGAACAGGTCGTACACCGCGTCGCCGTCGGTGCGGACCGTCAGCGTCGGCGGGTCGGCACGCACGTCCGCGTCGGCGACATCGAACCGCCCCCGGAGGTCGTCGATCGTCGCCGGCGAGAGGTCGTCGCTCGCGACGCGCACGCGATAGTCGGCGACGGCGCCGAGCAGCCGCTCGACCGCGTCGTCGGCGACGATCGACCCCTCGGACATGACGATCACGCGGTCGCAGACGTCCTCGATCACCCGCATGTCGTGGCTGCTCACCACGACCGTGAGGTCCTCCTCGTCGGCGAGCCGGCGGATCTCTCGTCGGAGCGTCCGCGATCCCTCCACGTCGAGCCCCAGCGTCGGCTCGTCGAGAAACACCAACTCCGCCCCGCCCGCGAGCACGCTCGCCAGCGACACCTTCTGTTTCATTCCCCGCGACAGTTCTCGGACGGGTGTATCGGCCCTGTCGGCCAGGTCGAGCCGGTCGAGCAGGCGGGCGTGACGGTCGGCGACCGAGTCGGGAGCGACGCCGCCGATCGTCGCGAAGTATCGGAGGTTCTCCCTGACCGTCAGCCGCCAGTAGTCGTTGCGCGCGCCCTCCAACATCGCGTCCACGTTCGCGTAGGTCGCTCGCCGCCCGTCGCCGGCGTCCCGGCCCAACACCCGGACCGTCCCCTCGTCGGGGAGTATCGTCCCGAGGATCGACTTGATCAGCGTCGTCTTCCCGGCGCCGTTGGGCCCCAGCAGGCCGACGACCGAGCCGCGGTCGACGGTGAACGAGACGTCGTCGACCGCGCTGACTGCGTCGTCACCGGAGCCGAACCGTTTGGAGAGCCCCTCGACAACCAACGCGGGCGTCGCGTCAGGATCGGGGTCGCGTCCGTCCCGCGTCGTCGATGCCATTGTCAGGAATAGTCGTGCGTGGCGGATAAGGGGTGTGGCGACGGCGGAGACGCCCCGCATGTCATGGACCTCCGACCGCCGTTCGGGGGATCGCAGCGATCCGAACTGGCAGGAATAATTATGTCAACAGTACCTAACTATCGTGTGTCATGCGAGCAGCAGTCCTGCGCGAGCACGGCGAACCGCTCGACGTAACCGAAGTCGACGACCCGGAGCCGGACCCGAAGGGTGTGGTCGTCGAGGTCGAGGCGTGCGGGATCTGTCGGTCGGACTGGCACGGCTGGCAGGGCGACTGGGATTGGTTGGGCATCCAGCCCCAACCCGGTCAGATCCTGGGTCACGAGCCTGCGGGGCACGTCACCGCCGTCGGCGAGGACGTGACGAACTTCGCCGAGGGCGACCACGTCGCCGTCCCGTTCAACCTCGGCGACGGCACGTGCATGCAGTGCCGAACCGGCCACGGGAACACCTGCGAGAACCCGATGCCGCTGGGGTTCGTCGAGCCGGTTCCCGGCGCCTTCGCCGAACTGGTTCACGTCCCGGCGGCCGACCACAACCTCGTCCATCTCCCCGACGGCGTGGGCTCCGTCGATATGGCGGGACTGGGCTGTCGGTTCATGACTGCCTTCCACGGGCTGGCCCACCGGGCGCCCGTCGAGGCGGGCGACTGGGTCGCCGTCCACGGCTGCGGGGGGGTCGGCCTCTCGGCGGTCCACGTCGCCGACGCCCTCGGCGCGAACGTCGTCGCCGTCGACCTCGACGACGACAAGCTCTCGACGGCCGAGGAACTGGGGGCCGCCGAGACCGTCAACGCCGGCGATACCGACGACGTGCCGGAGGCGGTGCAAGCGCTCGCGGGGGGCGGCTGTCACGTCTCCGTCGACGCGCTCGGTATCGCCGAGACGTGCCGCAACTCCGTGCTCAGCCTCGGCACGCGCGGCACGCACGTCCAGATCGGGCTCACCACCTCCGAGGAGAAGGGGATGGTGGAGCTCCCGACGGACGCGATGGTGATGAAGGAGATCGAGTTCGTCGGCTCGCTGGGCCTCCCGCCGACGCGCTACGACGAGATCTTCCGGATGGTCGCCCGCGACAAACTCGATCCCAGCGCCGTCATCAGCGAGACGGTGTCGCTGGACGACGTGAACGACAAGCTCTCGGCGATGACCGACTTCGGGACCGAGGGGATCCCGGTGATCGACGAGTTCTGAGGGGGAGAAACCGGGTCGTCGGCACCCAAATCACGGGCGATTTAGTATCGGCCGTGTGAAGGTTCACCAGTGCACGCCGACGAGATCGATCCGCAGGCCCGAGCGGCGGTCGAGCGACAGGACCGCTTCCCTCTCCCGCACAGCCGGTACGGGTTGAAGCTTCTCCGACTCGTCACCCGCCCCGTTACGTGGGTGCAGAACCGGAACCCGCCGAGCGTCGGCGCCGTCGCCGATCGGTCGATCCCCGGCCCCGACGGGGACCTCGACGCCCGCCTCTACCTCCCGGACGACGACGGCCCGTTCCCGACCGTCGTGTTCTTCCACGGCGGCGGGTTCGTCCTCGGGAGCATCGGGACGCACGACTGGCTGTGTCGCCACCTCACGAGGGAGAGCGGCTGCGCGGTCTGTTCCGTCGACTACCGCCTCGCTCCCGAGCACCCCTTCCCCGCGGCCGTCGAGGACACCTACGCCGCCGTCGAGTGGGCGGCCGCGAACCCGGGCGCCGTCCGAGGAACCGGGACCGTCGCGGTCGCGGGCGACTCCGCCGGCGGGACCCTCGCGGCCGCCGTCGCCCTCATGGCTGCCGAGCGTGACGGGCCCGAGATCGCTCACCAGACGCTCCTGTACCCCAGCGTCGGCGTCAACCCGGATCAGGCATCGATGCGCGACCACACGGGGATCGTACTCGACGAGGCCGACATCGAGTGGTTCGGCGACTGCTACTACGGGAACGACATCCACCGGCGCAACGCGTACGCCGACCCGACGAACGCGGGCGACGTCTCCGGAGTCGCCCCCGCGACCGTCGTCACCGCGGGGTTCGACCCCCTTCGCGACGGCGGCCGGGCGTACGCCGAACAGCTCGTTCGTGACGGCGTCGCCACGCGCTACGTGAACTACGAGGACATGGTCCACGGCTTCATGACGATGCGCGGCGTCGATCGTACTCACGAGGCGATCGCGACGGTCGCCGACGAGATCGCGGACGCGCTCGCCGACGGGTGACCGCCGGTCGACCGGCGCGCGAGTCGCCGTAGCGGTCGGATCAGCAGGCGCCGTCCCCCGCGCCCGCCGCCGCGCCGGCGCGCGCACAGCTGGCGGCGCTCCCGCGATCGAGGCCCTCTCCGGCCCGCACGCGGAGACTCAGATTTATGCGATCCGGCGTGTTATTTGTTCACATGGCCCCGCCGTCGGAGTCACGGGACGCGTCGACGTTGGCGCCCGACGACGCGTTCACGCTGCTGGGCAACGAGACGCGGATCGCGATCCTCCGTGCACTGTGGGAAGCGTACGAGCCCTACGAGGACGGCAACGCGGTGCGGTTCTCGACGCTGTACGACCGCGTCGGCGCCGACGACAGCGGCAACTTCAACTACCACCTCGGGAAGCTGACGGGTCATTTCGTCCGCCGCGTCGAGGACGGCTACACGCTCGCGGCGCCCGGGTTCGAGGTGATTCGGGCGCTCGTCGCCGGCGGTGCAACCGAGACGGCGACGCTCGACCCGTCCGAGGTCGACGCGACCTGCCCACGGTGTGCGAGCGCGCTCGCCGCCTCCTACGAGGACGGGACGATGTGGCTCCGATGTACCGGCTGTGTGGGGTACTGGCCCCGCCGCGACGGCACGGTGTTCGGCTTCGGCCTCCCACCGGCCGGCCTTCGCGACCGCGACCCAGACGAGGTGTTCGCCGCGACGGTCGCCTACTCCGTCCGGCGGTTCGAGACGATGGTCGACGGCGTCTGTCCGGAATGTGGCGGTCCGACCGACGCGTCGCTGTCGGTGTGTGCCAACCACGACGCCAGTGACGGGATCTGCGACGAGTGCGACGTGGCGTTCTGCGGCGTCGTCCGGTTGGAGTGTTCGGCCTGCCGCTTCGCGTGGCGCAGCCCCAGCTACGCGCCGGCGTTGAGCCACCCCGCCGTCGTCGCCTTCTATCACGACCACGGCGTCGACCACAACCCAGCCTCCTGGCCGGCGATCCGTCACGGTCTGGAGTGGCGCGAGGAACTCGACTCGCCGGACCCGCCGCGCGTCCGGCTCCACCTCGACCGCGACGGCGACGAACTCGCGATGACGGTCGACGCGAACGCCGTCGCCGTGGTCGCCGCCGACCGCTGACGACCCCGAGATGTCCGCTCCCGTACAGTAGCCATATACGGAAACCGACTGGACAGTAGCGTATTTCTGCGCGAAGTTATACTCCAGTCGGGGGTATCCCTCCACGAGGGACAGCGCGGCAGGGATCTCCTGCGATCGCCGCGAACGACCCGAGCAGTCGGGGCGGGACGACCTCGCCGCGCGAGTCCGCCTACGGAGGACCACAGATGACCCTGACGACGGTAGACCGGTACGACGATGATCGGGTGAACGAGACGGGTGGCCATGCGGTGGTCGTCGGCGCGAGCGTCGCCGGCCTCTGTGCCGCGCGCGTCCTCCACGACGCGTTCGAACGCGTGACGGTCGTTGAGCGCGACGCGCTCCCGGACGACCCGACCGGTCGTCGAGGCGTGCCACAGGCCACACAACCGCACCTCCTGTGGGAGGCCGGCCGACGGACGCTCGACGACCTCTTCACGGGGTTCAGCGAGGACCTCCACGCCGCAGGCGCCCCGGCAGTACGGGCCCGACGAGACCTCCTCCAGTACAGCGAGGGCGACTTCCTCGCCCACGGCGCCGACGATCTGACCCTCTACACGGCGACCAGACCCGTGTACGAGCACGTGCTCCGGCGGCGCGTCGTCGCCCTCGACGGCGTCCGGATCCGCGACCGCTGCCACCTCGTGGAGTACCACACCGCCGGCGGCGGCGCGAACGTCGACGGCGTCGTCGTCCGCGGTCGGAGCAAGGCTCGGGATGAACGAGACACCAACGGCGAGAGCGACGTCGGCAGCGATGGCGACAGCGACGACGGCAACACTACCGCCGGCGGGACGACGACCATCGACGCCGACCTCGTCGTCGACGCCACCGGCCGGGCGAGCAGGACGCCGTCGTGGCTGGCGACCCACGGGTACGATCGGCCGGCCCTCGAAGAGGTCGGGATCGACGTGGCCTACGCGACGGTCACCGTCGACAGACCGGGCGACGATACGCGGGCGATCGGCGTCCTCGCGGAGGCGCCACGCACCCGAGGCGGTGTCGCGCTCCCGGTCGAAGGCGACCGGTGGCTCGTGAACCTCCACGGCGTCCACGGCGACCACCCGCCGACGGACGAGGCGGGACTCCGCAGGTTCGCGGGGACGCTGCCGACGCCCGAGATCGCGCAGATCCTCGACGGCCACGCCTGGGACGGGGCCGCCGTTCGGGAGTACCGGTTCCCGTCGAACCGGCGCTACCGCTACGCGGACCTCGATCGCTTCCCGCGCGGCCTCGCGGTCGTCGGCGACGCCGTCGCCAGTTTCAATCCGATCTACGGCCAGGGCATGTCGGTGGCAGCTCTGGAGGCGCTCGCGCTCCACGAGGTGCTCGGGGAGGCCACGGCGGGCGGAACCGAACCGGGAGCGGGCGTGCCGCTTGCACTCCGGGTGTTCGACCGCGCCGCGCCGATCGTCGACACGGCCTGGGGGATGGCGGTCGGGGCGGACTTCGGCTACTCCCAGACCGGTACTCAACACCGCTGCGGCGACCGCCGGAGACGGTTTCGACGCCCGTTTCGATGACCTCCGCGTCGACTGCGACGGCGTCGTCGACCGCCTCCGACTGCTGAAGGTAGTCGTACCCGCCGAAGCCGGCGGCCGCGAGTCCGATGACCAGCAACGCCAGCGCTCCGCGAGTTGTACTCGGACCGTTGATCGACAGCGAGCTATCACCGGCCATGCGATACCGACCTCCGGACGGGCGAACAAAGCCGATATGCAACTCCCGGACTACGCGGTGAGGGCGACTCGAATGGGGACACACACGCCGGTGCAAGCGATAAATGATGGTCGTTACGGTCTACTTGAGGTAGACATCCGGCGCCTCAAGACACGTCCCGTGTCTATTGCAGATCTGACGAATGCGTGGCGACGTGAACCGTCAGGGAGCGATCCGACGAACATCATCGGGTGAACGACCAATCGGATCCGTCCCGAACGGCCGAGTATGGCCCACGCCGATCCCGACGCTGCCGACGACGACGCAGGCACCGGAACCGACACCGAACCCACGATCGACGCTGACAGCGCTCGCGTACTCGACGTACGCGAGAGCGACTCGCCGCCGTTCGAGCGAATCACGAGCGCGCTGGGGGAACTCGATCCGGACGAGACGCTGGTGATCGTCAACAGCTTCGAGCCCGAACCGCTGTACGCTGAACTCGACCGCCGCGGGTTCGCCCATCGGGCGACGCAGCTCGGCCCGGACGAGTGGCGGGTCGCCGTCGAGTACGAGTGACCGCCACATCGGAAGATGTTCGGGGCGAGGACTACCCCGACAGCGGACCGACGGTGGATCGCATGCCAGCCGAGACGCTCGACATCCGTGAGATTCCGCCCGCGAAGCGACACCCGACCATCCACGACGCGTTCGCCGATCTCGACGCCGGCGAGTCGCTCGAACTGATCAACGACCACGACCCGCAACCGCTGTTCTACGAGTTCCAGGCGGAAGTCGACGACTTCGACGCCGACGGCTACGAGGTCGAACAGCGCGGCCCCGGCGAGTTCGTCGCCAAACTGCCGAAAGAATAACTCGGTCGAAACCGGGGTCGGAGGGGTCGACCAACCGCACGCCCGCCAGCCTCTCAACGCCGCCGGCCCGCTCGTCGCCCCCTGTCGAGACGGACCACAGCGCGTTTCCCGATCCGAGTTGACCGGAAAATGTGCGATCTGCCCTCCCCACTCCGTCCGCACACTCGCGCTCCGGCCCGCTCGCGATCCTCGCCTCGAACCTCCTAGCCCCGGTCGGCGTCCTCGTGCTCGGGTGGTCGACGACGGTCCTGCTCGGCGTGTTCGTCATCGACGTGATCGCCGGCGTCTGGTGGGCCGTCGTGAAGGTCCCCTTCGCCGCGAAGCGCCCGAACAACGCGATCGACGACGACTCGCGGCTGTTCGGACCGTTCGAGACGAAGCGTGGCGAAATCGCGCTTCCCGGCCCGCTCCCGCCAGTGTATCTCCGGAACCTCCCGACGCTGGCCGTCGCGGCGTGCGCCCTCGCTCCGCTCGAAACGGCCGTCGCGTTCGTGATGTTCGCGCTTCCGGATCCGACGATCACCGACGCCGTGGCCGGACAGTTGCTGCTCGGCGGACTGGCCGTGGTCGCCGGGCGCGGGTACGAGACGTGGGCGGACTACCTCCGCGGCGGCGGGTACCGCGACCACTCCCCGCGGTCGGTGTTGCTGCGCCCGTTCATGCACCTGTTCGGCGTCGGAGCGCTGCTGTTCGTCGCCGGGGGGCTGGCTGGGTCGGGACGTGCGGGAGATGTCGTGCTCGGACTCGTCGTCGCGGGAAAGCTCGCGTTCGATCTCCGGACGCTGCAGATCGAACGCGATCCCGACCGGCGAGGGTGGTTCTACCGACTCTACGGGAGCGCCGAGACGGAGATCGAGCCGAAGCCGGTCGTGGTGCCGGACGGCGAGCCGCTCGCCACGATCCGCCCGACCCGCCGCGTTGCGGTCGTCGACGCCGCGTTCCGCGGGATTACGTACTCGCTGTCGAGCCCCGTGCTCGTGGTGTGGGCGGTCGTGATCTTCTTGGCAGGTATCGGGGCGTGGTCGCTGGTGGGCTGGCCGGCGCTTGCGCTGATCGCGTTCGTGGGGCTCCGGACGCTGGGACGCTATCTCGCGTACGGAAGCGTCGAGTACCGTGTTTACGACGGAGTGCTCGTCGTGTACGACCGACTGCTCAGCGAGCCGCAGGCGCGAATCGAGGGAGCCGCCGTGACCGACGCGAGCATCAAGCGCGACCCGGTCGACCGCGTGTTCGACACCCGAACGCTGGCCGTTAACGGGACCGACGACGACACCGGACCCGATGTCGGTCTGACGGTGCCCGACCCCGAGGAGGTGAACGACGACGACCCGAACGCGAACCGGTCGCTGCGGGTCGTCCACGTCGCGGATCCGACACCGGTGGCCGAGGCACTCGGCGCCGCGTGGCATCTGGAGCGGTGACCCGGACCACCCATCGGCCGAATCCGCGTCGTGTGTGAACAGTCGCCGAAAGCTTTACCGAGCGGTAAGCGAAACGGGAGGGGACGAAGACCCTGCGGGGAGATCCCGCGGGACGGAACACCACAATGTCCGACACCGACACCGATTCACCATCGACACAGGGGAAGATGCTCGAGGGCGTGAAAGTTCTCGATCTCTCGACGTTCGTAACCGGCGGGTTCAGCTCGGCGATGCTCGCCAACCTCGGGGCGGAGGTGATCAAAGTCGAGCAGCCGGGGTACGGCGACGCGATCCGTCACTCGGGGCCGCCGTTTATCCAGGGCGAGTCGCCGTACTACTGGACGGTCAACTACGGCAAGCAGAGCCTCGAACTCGACTTGAAGAACGACCGCGCGAAGGAGGCGTTCTACGAACTGGTCGAGCACGCCGACGTGGTGGTCCAGAACTACCGACCGGGCACCGCCGAGCGCCTCGACATCGACTACGACACGCTCTCGGAGTACAACGACCAGCTCATCTACCTCGCGATATCCGCGTTCGGCCAGACCGGGCCGTGGGCGAAGCGCTCGGGGTACGACCTGCTCATTCAGGGGATGAGCGGGCTGATGAGCGTCACCGGCGAGGAGGGCCGCCAGCCGGTGAAGGTCGGCGTGCCGATGACCGACCTCATCACGGGGATGTGGGCCGGCTTCGGCGCAATGGCGTCGCTGTACCGCCGCGAACAGACCGGCGAGGGCGAGTACATCGACCTGGGGATGCTGGAGGCGACGCTTCCGTGGCTCACCAAGCAGGCCGGCATGGTCTTCGCCGGCGAGGAGCCCAAGCGCATGGGCACGAAAGACCCCGTGCTCGCGCCGTATCAGACGTTCGAGACGAAGGACGGGTACATCAACGTCTGCATCCTCAACGAGAAGCTGTGGCACGAGCTATGCGAGGTGATCGACCGGCCGGACCTCCTCGAAGACGAACGCTTCGCGCAGAACGCAGACCGCGTGGAGCATCAGGACGCCCTCGAGGCCGAGATCGAGGCGACGCTCACGGGGAAGACGACCGACGAGTGGATCGAGATCATCGCCGAGGAGGGGGGCGTCCCGGCCGGCCCCGTGTACGAGGTTGAGGAGGCGCTCAACAACCCGCAGGTCGACGCTCGCGGCGCCGTCTCGGAGATCGAACACCCCGAGTTGGGCGAGATCCCGATGATCGAGCACCCGCTGAAGTTCGCGAACGGCGAGAGCGGCTTCGACCGGGCGCCGCCGCTGTTGGGCGAGCACAACCGCGAGGTGTTCGCGGAGTTGGGCTACTCCGAGGCGGAACTCGACGACCTGGAGGCGGCGGGCATCTTCGGCGGTACGGACGACGCGGACGGCGATGCCGACGGCACGAACGGCGATGCCGACGACGCGGACGACGGCGACGACAGCTGATGCCCCAGATCACGCTCCCCGGCGTCGGCATGACCCAGTTCGCGTCGGCCGACCACCGATCGCTCGTCAGTCTAGCGGCGACGGCGTGCCGGCGGGCGGTCGACGACGCCGGACTCGATCGAGGCGACGTGACCTCACTGCACGCGGGCACCGCGCTGGCGGAGGCGCTCGGCCAGCAGTCGGGGCTTGCGAACGCCCTCGCGGGCGCGCTCGGCATCGAGGGCGTCTCCGCTGACCGCGTCGAGAACACGAGCGCGACCGGGGCGACGGCGGTCCACCGCGGGATCGAGGCGGTCGCGAGCGGGGCCTCGGCGGTCGCGCTCGTCGTCGGCGCCGAGCGGATGTCCGCCGCCGACACCTCGGCGGTGACGGACGCGATCAGCCGCCTCACCCACTCCCGGGAGTACGCGCAAGGACTCACGCTTCCGTCGTTCGGCGGGCTCGCGGCCGGCGCGTACCTCGACCGGCACGACGCCCCCCGCGAGGCGTTGGCGGCCGTCGCCGTCAAGAACCACCGAAACGCCGTCGCCAACGAGGTCGCGCAGTTCCGCCGCGAGGTCACCGTCGAGGATGCGCTCGACTCGCCGGTCGTCGCCGAACCGCTCAGACTGTACGACTGCTGCCCGATGAGCGACGGAGCGGCGGCGGTGGTCGTGACGCGCGGCGACCGCGACGAGGTCGGCGACGGCGACAGACAGGACAGCGACGCCGACCGCCCGGTCCGCGTCACGGCCCACGCGAGCGCGACCGGCACCCACCCGGTCGCCGAGCGGCCGGACCCGCTGGCCATCGAGAGCGTCCGCGTCGCCGGCGAGCGACTGTTCGACGCCGCGGGCGTCGGCCCCGACGACGTGGACGTGGCGTGCATCCATGACGCGTTCACCGTGCTGGAGCTGATCGAGTTGGAGGAGTTGGGCTTCTACGAACCCGGGACCGCGTGGAAGGCGACGATGGAGGGGGAGACGGCCATTGACGGCGCGCTCCCGGTGAACCCCGGCGGCGGGCTCAAGGCCCGCGGCCATCCGCTCGGGGCGACGGGCGTCTCGCAGATCGTCGAACTCGTCTGGCAGCTCCGCGGCGACCTCCCCGACGAGCGGCGCGTCGACGGGGCAAGGCGGGGGATCGCGGTCAACGTCGCCGGCTTCGGGAACAACAGCGTCTGTACGATGCTCGAAGCATGACCGGGAACGACCGCGGGTCCGGCTCGGGAGCCGACGCCGGTACCACGACCGACGACCCGCCGGCCGACCACGCGTTCGGCTGCCGAGAGTGCGGACGCCGCTGGTACTACACCAAGCCGCAGTGCCCCGACTGCGGGAGCGAGCTGTCGACCCACACGACAGCGCGACTCGGCGAGGGAACGGTGCAGGCCGTGACCCGCGTCGAGGTGACGCCGGAGGACGTTCGCTCGCCGAATCAGCTCGCGCTGGCCGACTTCGACGGCGTCCGGTTGATCGCGCAGGTCGCCGGCGACGACGACCCGACCGCCGGCGACCGGGTCGCGTTCGCGGGGTCGTTCACGCTCCGCGGCGGCGACGACGCGCGGCAGCCGCGGCTTCGGGTGGTCGAGGACGGTGGATGAGCGCGAGCGTCGAGAACACGGGAAGCGGGACAGGTCGGGCCCGATCAGGTGTCGGACTCGGTGTCGTCGGACCCGTCCGCGTCGACGCCCACGGCGAGCAGCGAGTCGACGACGAACTCGTCGATGGAGCGCCACGCCTGCTCGGGGGCGTCGTCGTGGCCCAGCGAGAGCTTGCGGCCGCGGGCGGCGTGGATGATATCGGTGATGAGCTGGCCCGCCCGCTCGGGGTCGGTCTCGCGGAAGACGCCCCGTTCGATGCCGTCCTCGACGACCTCGGTGATGCTGCCGCGGATCCGGCCGTAGTGCTCGTTGAAGATCTCGCGGTGTTCCTCGTCGTTCTGGGCGTGGGTGAACAGCTCGTGGTACACCTTCATCCGGTCCCAGTGGGAGAACTCCTCGAACCCGGGGCCGAACAGGCACTGGTGCACGCGGGCCTCCAGTTCCTCCCGCGGCGGGGCGTCGCCGTCGACCTCGACGCTGCCCTCGTACTGGTCGATGATGTACTCGAGGAAGCTCGACATGAGGTCCTGCTTCCCCTCGTAGTGGTAGTGGATCACCTGCCGCGTCATCTCCATCTCCTCGCCGATGTCGCGCATGCGGAGGGCGGAGTAGCCGTGCTCGCTGAGGGCGCGGAACGTCGCCTCCATGATGTCCTCGCGGGTGTCCGCGGGAACGGACCCCTCGTCCGACTTGCTCATTGCCGGGAGATTGCGCCGAGCCACATATAGCACTTTGTCTCGAACGGCGTCGTCTATAGTTTACCAGATGGTAATACTTTCATACCCCCACACCCATGTTGCCGTTGCACATGACACAAACGATCATCAAGGACGGCACGATCGTCACGCTCGACCCGGACATCGGCGAGGTCGACGGCGGCGACGTGCTGATCGAGGACGGCGAGATCGTCGAGGTCGGCGAGGACCTCTCGGACGCCAACGCGGACGTGATCGACGCGTCGGGGAAGATCGTCTTCCCCGGGCTCGTCGACTCGCACATTCACCTCGCACAGACCCAGGTCAGGGGCATCGCCGGGGACTGGTCGCTCATGGGCGAGTACTTCGACCACATGCTCGGCAACATCACCGGGCTCTACCGGCCCGAGGACATGTACCTCGGCGGCCTCTTCGGCGCCTTCGAGAAGCTCTATACGGGGACGACCACGGCCCTCGACTGGTCGTACCCTAACACCCTCGAACACGGCGAGCGGGCCGTCGACGCGCTGAAGGACGCCGGACTGCGCGCGGTGTACACCTACGGCCCGCCGGGCGACGACGCGGCGAAGTGGTGGTACGACAGCGACGTCGGCCTCCCCGAGGGGAACATCCGCGAGCTCTACGACGAGCAGATCCGCGACGACGACCTGCTCAGCTTGGCGCTCGGGCTCCGAGGGCCGGATTTCTGTATCGACGAGACCGCCCGCAGCGACTTGGAACTGGCGCGAGAGCTGGGGGTGCTCTCGACCATCCACATGGGTGCCGCGCAGTGGACCTCCTCGGAGTACAACCCCGAGTACCAGGGCTTCGGCGCGATCGAGGACATGCTCGGCCCCGATGTCAACGTCGCTCACGGGAACCACTTCTCCCAAGAGGACATCGACCACGCCGTCGAGCAGGGCGTCTCCTTCTCGTCGACGCCGGAAGTCGAGATGCAGATGGGCCACGGCATCCCCGTCACGGGGAAGGTGCTCGAAGCGGGCGGGCGCCCGACGTGGGGCGTCGACGTCTGCTCGAACATCAGCGGCGACATGAGCAGCCAGATGCGGATCGGGATGCAGGTCCAGCGCATGTTCCGCAACCAGGACATTCTGGAGGGCGGCGAGGAGGTCGTCGACGTCGATCTCACCGCACGCGACACGCTGGAGATGGCGACCATCGAGGGCGCCCGCGCCCTCGGGATGGCCGACGAGATCGGGACGCTCACGCCCGGCAAGCGCGCTGACGTGGTGCTGCTCGACGCGAGCAACTTCATGACCGCGCCGTCACACTCGCCGGTGCAGACGATCGTCTTCCAGTCGGACCCCTCGCACATCGACACCGTGCTCGTCGACGGCGAGCCGGTCAAGCGGGGCGGCGAACTGACGAACGATCTGGTCGACACGGAGTTCGATCGGTTCATCGAATCCGGCCACCGGCTCATCGAGGCCGCCGGCATCGACCTCTGAGGCGCGGCGCGACGACAACACACCACGAGACCGCATTCACAGCACACAGATGCGATTCGGACAATACAGCACACCCGAGGACGACGCCGCGTGGACCGGCGTCGCGCTCGGCGACGACGGCGACGACGACACGATCGTTCGACTCCCCGAGGCCGGCGCGGCCGCGGGCGTCGAGATTCCCGCGGCGACCGTCGACCTGCTCGCGAGCTGGCAGTGGCGACGGAAAGCCGAGATGGCCGTCGAATACGCCGAGGAGACCGGTACCGGCCTGTACGACGCCGCCGAGGTCGACAGACACGCGCCCGTGAGCGACCCCGAGAAGGTAGTCTGCGTGGGCTTGAACTACCGCGACCACGCCGAGGAAGGCGGCAACGAGATCCCCGAGACGCCGGTGTTGTTCTCGAAGTTCCCGACGACCGTCGCCGGGCCGGACGACGCGATCGGGTGGGATCCCGGCCTCACGGGGAAGGTCGATTACGAGGCGGAACTCGTCGTCGTGATCGGTGAGGAGGCCCGCCGCGTGAGCGAGGACGAGGCGATGGACCACGTCGCCGGCTACCTCGTCGGCAACGACGTGTCCGCCCGCGACCTCCAGCACGGCGACGGCCAGTGGGTCCGCGGGAAGAGCCTCGACGGGTTCGCCCCGACCGGTCCGGAGCTGGTGACGGCCGACGAGATCGACGACCCCCACGACCTCGACATCTACGCCGAGGTCAACGGCGAGCGGCTGCAGGACTCCTCGACCGACCAGCTCATCTTCGGGATCGACGAGCTGGTTTCCTTCTGTAGTCAGGCGTTCACGCTGAATCCCGGCGACCTCGTCTTCACGGGGACGCCGCCGGGCGTCGGCGTCTACCGCGAGCCGCCGGTGTTGCTGGAGGACGGCGACACCGTCACCATCGGCGTCGAGGGACTGGGCGAGCTGACGAACGACTGCGAGTATCGGTGAAGCGAAGCGGTACGGTAGTGCCGTACCGCTACCCGAGCAGCGATTCGCTGCACCGGTGTCAACCCGGGCCGAACTGGCGACCCGTCTTTCGACTACTCGTCGAACCCGAGCACGCGCTTCGGGTTCTCCCACACGACCGTGCGGATGTCCTCGGTGTCGATGCCGTAGCGGTACAGCTCGAACATCGCCCGCTTGATCGCGTACGGGTCCGTTCGGAGGACGTTCGCGCAGTCGGTGTCGATCATGATCCGCTCGGGGCCGTACTCGTCGATGGCGTCCGCGACGGTCGCGGCGTCGACGCCAACGAGCCACGAGTGGCCGATGGTGTAGCTGAGATAGCAGTCCGTCTCCTCCATCAGGTACGCCGTGTTGTTCTCGTCGGCGTGGGAAGCGATCACCCGATCTTCCGCGAGGCCGGCGTCGTGGGCCGCCGCCACGTCGATCTTCACCGCCTCGAGCGCGGGGTTGTCGCCGTCGATGACCGGCTCGGTCCCGAGTCCGGGGTTCTTCTCGTACCCCGGCGTGCCGAGTTCGGGACGGTACGAGCGCTTCGCCGGCGGCGACGTGTTCGGGGTGTGGAGGATCACCGGGAGGTCGTGGTCGTCGGCGATCGCCATCTGCGCCTCGACGACGGCCCGCTGCTCGTCCAGGTCCCACGCCTCGACGTGCTGGCTCGGGGTGACGCCGGTCTCGCCGACGACCGCGACCTCGTCCAGTTCGCAGTACTCGTCCATCGCCGACAGCACCGCGTCGGGGTCCTCGATGCGGACGCCGGTGTGGACGCCGAGCCCGAGCTTCGCCTCGAAGAAGTGGTTGCGCTCGATGGCCGCGCGGCGGTTGATCGCGTCGTCCCAGAGGTAGCGGATGTCCGACGCCCGGACGGGCTTGTACGGCGTCCAGTGGTAGCCCGACGAGACCATCACCATCCCCGCACATCCCGAGAGGGCGTACCGCTCGCGGTCCTCGTACGAGAGCGTGTGTGCGTGATTGTGGCCGTCGATCCACGGGGTGTTCAACAGCTCCGTCGGGAGGTCGATATCCTCGTCTATGTACGTCGCGTCCGTCGGGCGGGTCGTGGGGTAGGTGTCGGTCATGAGTAGGTCGTGAAGTGGTCGTCGTTGGGAGTCGGGCCGGTTCGCGGGTGCGCGATCCGCCGGCGGCGACGACCGGCGCGGTTTCGGCGCGGAGTGATGCGCGCTCGGCGCCGATCGGCGGACCGCCGACGCCGGTGCAACGACGATGATCGCGGCGGCACGTAGTGGTTTACAGTTTGGTAAATATTTATTAGCTGGGGTGCGTTGACATCCGGTATGTCACTGTTGATCGGGACCGACGCGGGGTTGTACCGCGTCGACGACGTTCCGTTCGAGCGAGCCGACCCGGAGCGGGTACTGGACTGTGGGGTCGTCACCGCGGTCCGTACGTTCGACCACACCGAGGGCGTGTTCGTGGCGTCGTCGGCGGGCGCGTTCCGGTCGACTGACGGCGGCGACAGCTGGACCGATCTCGGCGTCCCGCTGGGCGACCGCTTCTGGCACGCCGGCCAAAGCGAGGTATGGTCGATCCTGGCGACCCGCGATGGATCGTGGTACGCGGGCACCAACGACCCGTACGTGTTCCGCTCGGTCGACGAGGGCGAGACGTGGTCGGAGCTGAAGGGCTTTCGCGACCTGCCCTCGCGGGGCCACTGGGAGTCGCCGATCGACCCCCACTACGCGCGACTGCGCTCCCTCGAAACCGTGCCGGGGCGCCCCGAGCGCCTCATCGCCGGCGTCGAGGCCGGCGGGATCCACCTGAGCGAGGACGGCGGACGGACGTGGCTCGACCGCCGCGACACCATCGTCGACGACATCCACCAGATCCTCCCCATCTCCGAGGACGTCTGGCTCGCCGCGACGGGCTATCTCGATCACGATCTCGAGAACCTCGGGCTGGGGCACGCGGTCGGCGAGGGCGGCCTCTGGCGGACGACCGACGCCGGCGACTCGTGGAGTCGAGTCGACACCGGGAACGACTTCTCGTACATCCGCCGGGTGTTCGTCCACGACGGCACCGTCATCTTCTGCGGCGGCGAGGAGGCGCCCCCGGCGTGGGTGAACGACGAGCACGAGACCGCGCTGTTCGAGTCGACCAACTTCGGGCGCGACTTCGAGCGCGTGCCGTACCCCGGCGAGCCCCACGAAGTGATCGAGACGTGGACCGTCCACGACGGCGACGTGCTGTGCGGCTCCGGGCTCTTCGACGTGCCCGACGTCCGCGACGACGTGGAGGGCCGGATCATCCGACGCGACGACGACGGCGAGTATCACACCGTCGGGCGCGTGGAGACGAACGTGAGCCGGATCGAGGCGATCTGACGATGGCGATCGACTCCCCCTCACGGCTCGGCCGACTCATGTACAGCGGGATCCTCGCGTACATGGCGATCGACGGGTTCCGAAACAACGACAAGCGCGTCGAGATCGCCGAGGAGAAGGGTGTCCCGATGCCCGACGTCATGGTCCCGTTCTCCACCGGGATGCTGCTGGTGGCAAACGTCGGGATCCTCCTGTGGCGGTTCCCGCGGCTCGCCGCCGGAGCGCTGCTGGTGTTCTTCGCGAGCACGACGCCCGTTATCCACGACTTCTGGGACCAGGAGGGCGGCGAGCGCCAGGGCAACAAGATCAACTTCCTCAAGAACGTCGCGCTGATGGGCTGTGCGGTGATGCTCCTCGATGCTGCGGGCGACGACGCCGACGGCGACGGCGACGACGCCTGAATCGGACGGCGATCACGCGTTCCGCACGGGAGTTCAACGGCGACCGATCGGAGTTCGCGTCGGCTCGCCGGGGTACATCGACCGCGATCCCCGCGACGACCTGGAGCGTTCAGGCGGGTCGCGCGGAGAACCGTTCGGCGATCTCCACAGCGACGGTCGGGTCCGCCTCGAGCGCCTCGAGACACGTCCGACAGACCGGTCGGTTGCGGAACGACCGCGGCGGCGACGCGTCGCTCGCGCGGACGACCGCCTCCGCGCCGGTGCAGGCCAGCCAGATCGCGCATTCGAGCCCCATGTCATGAGTATTGACAACGTGTGACAATAAGGTTGTGTACGCCGCCGTGGTTCGAGACCGGCGCGACGCGGACGGTCGTTCGATTCGACGGCGCGACCAGATACATAAAAACACTGCCCGAGCGCGCCGGCGCCGCACGGCCACAGTCGAGTTACCCGTCGGCTTGCGGTACCGTACTTCGCATGACGAACGCAGCCATCATCGTTCTGGCAGGAACGGACGGACACTCAAACCTCGGTCGCCTCGCGAACGGGCTGGAGGCGGCCAAGGAGTTCGCCGAGAACGACGGCGACGAGCTCGAGCTCATCTTCGACGGCGCCGGGACGCAGTGGATCCCGGAGCTCGAGGACGAGGACAGCGACTACCACGAGCTGTACCAGTCAGTTCGCGACGACACCGCAGTCTGTGACTACTGCTCCGGGGCGTTCGGCGTCGAGGACGCCGTCGCGGAGTCCGGGCTCGTCACGCTGGACGACCACGACGGGCACCCGAGCATTCGGAGCCTCGTCGACGACGACTACGAGATCATCACCTTCTGAGGTCGACGCCGTCAGCCTACCACCCGGCGAACTTGTCGCGGCGGTACAGGTCCAGTTCGCTCACGGTGTCAGTGCCCTCCTGTGAGAGACAGAAGCGGATCCCGTCGGCGATGGCGTCCGGGTCCGTCACGTCCCCGGAGTCGAACTGCTCCTCGAAGGGCTCGCCCTGTTCGCTGGCGAACTCCGTGCGAACCTCGGTGGGGTTGACCACGCTGACGGCGACGCCGTCGGGGCCGACGCTCCCCTCCAGGCTGTGTGCGAACCCGCGTACCCACCACTTGCTCGCGGCGTACACCGGGTTGCCGGGGCGAGGGTACTCGCCGGCGAAGCTGGCGACGAACACCAGCGTCCCGTCGGACTCGCGAAGGTGCGGGAGCGCCGCCCGCGCCGTGTGGAACGCGCCGTCGACGTTGACGCTCATCATGGTGCGGTAGTCGTCCATCGACATCGAGTCGAGGTCGCCGTCGAGACCGACGCCCGCGTTGACGACCACGCCGTCGAGCCCGTCGAACGCCTCCGCTGCGGCCTCGATGAACGCCTCGACGCGCTCGCGTTCGGTCACGTCGACGGCGATCGCCTCCACGGCGACGCCGTGCTCGTCGCGCAACTCCGCGGCGAGGTCGGCCAGTCGATCCTCGCGTCTGGCGCCCAGCGCCAGGTCGACGCCCGCCGCCGCGAGCGTCCGCGCCGTCGCCGCGCCGATGCCGGAACTCGCGCCCGTGATCGCGACCGCGTCGCCGTCGATGTCTCGCATGAACGGGCGGTCGATCCGGAAGCGCAAAAATCGGTCGGCGGCGCGACGGCGGAGGCTGCACCCCGTGGCCGGCGGGTCATCAGTCGTCCGCGGGGACGCCGGTCGCGACGCCGGCATCCGCGACTGCCGGCCGGCTCTCGGCTACCCGCAGCGAGACGACCGCGGCCGCGCCCAGCGCGAGCACCGACGCGGCCACGAACGCCGTCGGGTAGCCCGCGACCGTCGCGACCGCGCCCACGCCCAGCGGGCCGACGACGCCGCCGACCGACCGCGCGGTCGAGGCCAGCCCCATCAGCTCGGACTCGCGGTTCTCGGGCGCCACGTCCGCGACGAACGCGACCGAGCCGGTCCACATCGCCGAGAACGCCACCGCGAGCGTGACGTAGCCGAGGGCGACGACGCCGGCCGCGGCGACGCCGCCCGGCACCAGCACCGCCGCCGCCGCGACCAGGCCGAAGACGGCCGACCCCGCCATCCCGAGCGTGATCATCGGCTTACGCCCGCGATCGTCGACGACGCCACCGAGGTAGTACATCAGCGCGGTCTGCGAGACGGGATTGAACGCCAGCACCGCGCCCATCCACGCCTCCGGGAGCCCGAGCGTCGTCACGATGTAGACGGGCATGAGCGCGCCGACGCCGGAGACGGTCGCCTGCCGGGCCGATAAGCCGAGGTAGAGCCACCCGAGCCCGTTCGTCGAGAGGTGGCCGCGCTCGCCGGCGGCGGGGAGCAGCCGCGAGCGGATCTCCCGCGGGAGCGACTCCGCGTCCGGATCCGGGGTCGTGTCCCCGGGATCGACGAAGGCGACGGCGGCGGTCGCCAGCAGCGACACGCCCGCGACGACGACGTACACGTCGCCGGGGACGAGCGCCCCGAGCACGAGGCCCGCGGCGAACTGTCCGGTTCCGGCACCGGCGGCGGTGAAGGCGTTGTACGCGCCGACCGACTTCCCGCGACCGGCCGGGCCGCCGCGCTCGGAGGCGACCGTCAACATCAGCGGGCTGAAGCCGGCAATGAAGACGGCGTACAGCCCGCGCACGAGCACCTGTATCCACACGGGCTCGACGGCGACGGGAAGCACCGCCGAGGCGGCGTTCGCGACCGCGTCGACCGCGAACAGCGGCGTGAGCGCGAGCGTCGCGCCGAGGCCGGTACCGACGAGGAGCAACTTCCTGCGGCCGGTTACGTCCGCGAACGCGCCCCAGACGGGCGCGAACAGGATGATACCCAGCGAGAAGGCGGTCGCGAGCAGGGACACCTCGAGCGCCGACCCGGTGCGCCCGACGTGGACCGCCAGCGACGTGCCGAGGAGGGTCCCCGCGGTGACTCGCGTGACCGCCGCGAGTCCGACCAGCGCCGTCCCGCGATCGACGCGGGGGCGGCGCGCGGAGGGGACGTTCATACGAACCGAAACATCCCGGCCGTCCAAAGCCCTCGGCTCGCGGCGGACATCGCCGGAAAGCGTGCGGTTCGACCCCACGAGTCGCGTGGGTCGTTGTCACAAATATCGGAACGAAGTTAGGATCCCATATAACCTTCCGAGCAGCCCGGATAAATCGTCTCGAGCGCTAAGGAACAGTCATGAACGGTGCCGACGGCCCCGGATCCGAACCGCGAACGGTCGTGAACGCTCCGTGAATCGAGCGAAGCGCCGTCAACGGTCTGGCGGGTATAGGTGGTCGCGAGTCCATGCGTTGAATACGCCCGACCCATGTCCACGACCGACCGAACACCCTCCGTTTCCGTCCCCGACGCCGACGACGTGTCGGCGCCACAGTTCGCCCGCCGAACGATCGCCTCCGCCACCGCGGCGCTCGACGGGGCCGCACGCGCCGCCGAGGCGATCGCCTTCTGGCTGGCCGCCCTCCTCCCGCTGGCGTATCTCCCGGCGCTCGCCTCCGGCGCCACCTCGACACGGCCCCTCCTCGTCGCCGCCCTGGTTCTCGCCCACGTAGCCGCGCTGGCGCTCGGTCGCGGATACGCGACCGATGCGACCGGCGCAAGCGAACCGGCCGGGCGCTGACCCGACGACTGCCGACTCTCGGTCCCGTTCGGTCCCTATTGGTCCCCGCCCGCTCCCGACCGCAGCCACCCCCCGGCCACAGTCACTCCCGACTATCGCGGTCGAGTCGACGCCGTTCCTCTCGGAGAACCCGCTCCCACACGCCGAACAGCGCCGAGTTCAGCCGGTAGCTCGCGTCGATGTCTCTGACCCAGGCGTCGTCGAGGAACAGCAGGCGCTGGAACCGCCGTACGTCGGGGGAAAGCGACTCGCGGCCGCCGGTGTAGTAGGCGGCGGACTCGCGGAGCGTGCGGTCGACCAGGTCCACGGGCACCGCGATCCCGGCGGCGTCGGCGACGTGCGCGAACCACTCGGTGTGCAACACGGCGTCCGCGAGCACGAACGACCGCTCGAACGCCTCGAACCCGCCGGCGTCGCGCACCGCGGCGACCGCGTCGCCGTCGATCGCGAGATCCGAGGGAGCGGTGTACGCGGGCTCAGGCGGCGACCCCGAGCACACCGTCCCGTTTCCATCGTCGCTACCGGCGGCGACCCGCTCGCGAAACGGGGCGGCGATCCGCCGGAGGCGACGCGCAGCCAGCGCGACCGGCGCGGCCAGCGCGATACGGTACCACCGCGGCGTGTACGCCAGAAACGGCCGGCCGAACGCGGCGTCGCCGAGATACGTCGCGGCGACGACCCGCGCGGTCTCCGGCGGGAGATCCGTTCTCCCCTCGCGCAGCGCCGCGACCGTCCCCGCCGGCTCGGCGACCGGGTCCGCGCCCGTCGCGTCCGCGCCGGTGCGATCGAATCCCATCCCGTCGGCGACGCGGTCGGTGTACTCGGCGCCCGCGCGGTACCACTCGGCGAAGTCCGCGACCTCGCGGGCGGCCAACAGTCGAAGCAGCGTCACTGCCGGATACAGAACCCCGGTGACTGTAGCTCGCTCGGTCACTCCGCGAGCTGATCGTCGAGTCCCCACTCGTCGGCGCGGGCCCGCGCCTCCGCTCTGGCCTCCCGTCGAACCGCCTCGACGCGCTCCTCGTCCGCGAGGAACGCCGCCAGCGCGTCGTGGTCGCCGCCGGCGGCGCGGCGGTCCGCCGGCGCGGCCTCGCGGGTCCGCTCGGCGAGGGCGTCGTCGCCCGCGAGTTCCCGTGCGGGCGCTCCGGGCGCGACGCGGAACGGCTCGCTCCCGTCGGTCTCCGGGTCGTGGAGCGGGTCCAGCGCGTCCGCGGGGAGCCGGTAGCGCTCCACCCGGACGGGCGTCGCCCCCGCCAGCGCCGCCAGCGCCGCCGGACCCTCGGCGTCGCCGCCGGCGTCGTACGCCAGCACCGGCACTCCGGACACCAGCGTGAGGACGGCCTCGCTCCCGCCGGCGCCGAGCAGCGCGTCCCCGGGTTCGAGCCGGAGGTAGCCGGTGAGTTCGTCGTCGAGCGACGCCGCCAGCGGCGCGGCGAAGTCGGTGGCGACGCGGGCGCCGACGAGATCGCCGCGGGGGAGTCGCCCGTGGACCGGCGCGGCCGCGGGGGGCGTCGATCCGCCGGTCATGGCCGCTCGGGGACGACCGCGCTCCGGAACCGGTCGGCCACGTCGCCGGCGGCCTTCGGCTCGGGTTCGATCCCGGCGGCGGCCGCGCGGTACGCCCCGGCGGCGTCGCTGTCGGGTGCGTGCGCCAACAGCGGCTCGCCGGCGTCGCGAGCCGACCGGGCCGCGTCGCTGTCGGGGACCGAGCCGAGCGTCGGTCCCTCGAAGTAGCGCTCGGCCTGCGCGCCGACCGAGCCGAGGTCGCCGCGGACCTTGTTGAACAGGACGCCCGCGATCCCCGTCCCGTAGGAGGCGGCGTACTCCTGCACCTTCAGCGCGTCCGAGAGCGAGGGGATCGTGGGCTGGGTGACGACGACCACGCGGTCGGCGAGGACGATCGGGAGGACGGCGGACTTCGAGGCGAGCGTCGCCGGCGAGTCCAGGAGGAGCACGTCCGTGTCGGCGGCGAGTTCGGCGACGACCTCCCGCAGGCGAGCCGGGTCCGACCGCTCGAACCCGGCGAGGCTGGTGCCACAGGGGACGACGCGCATCCCGTGGCGGTCATAGCAGGCGTCGACCACGTCGACCGCAGCCCCGTCGGGGCCGCGCGCGTCGGGCGCAAGGAGATCCTGAAGGGTGACGGGGGCGTCCGCGAGCCCGGCGTGAAACAGGAGGTTCGCCATGCCCGTGTCGGCGTCGACGACGGTCACGTCGTACCGCTGTGCGAGCGCCATCCCGAGCGCGAGCGTCGTGGTGGTCTTGCCGGTGCCACCCTTCCCGCTCGCCACCGCGAACGCCTCGACCATACTCCCGCTGTCTCGGGTTCGTACAAATACGTTCGGGTCGATAGGCGTGAAAACTACGACGCGTCGGCGGCCAGGGGTCAGCGGTAGCCGAGCGCGTCGAGGCGGCGTCCGATCTCGTCGGGTACCTCGTCGCCGTCGCCCCCGTCGTCGCCGGCGGCGTCACTAGCGTCGGAGAGGAGCGCGAGGCGGTCGTCCGCCGCGCGTTCGAGCGACCGCCGCGTCTCGCGCGGAACCGCGTCGCGTCCGACCGGTTCGTGCTCTCCGGGGTCGCGCTCCCGATCGAACACGCGGACCTCGCCGTCCGGCTCGCGGATGTACGTCCACTCCTCGGTGCGGGCCGAGACGAGCGGCGTGCCGTCGCCGAGGCGGCGGGGAATGGGCTGGCTCGTCACCGACTCGCCCCGCAGGGCGATCGAGGTGACCGGGCCGCGCTCCGGCGGGGTCGCCTCCGTCACCGTCGGGAGGAGGCTCTCGCCGGCGAACGCCGTCGGCGGTTCGAGCCCCAGCGCGTCGCAGACAGTCGGCGGGATGTCCCGCAGCGGCACCGGCGCCGACTCGCGTCGGGCGGGCGCGCCGGGATGGTCGACGACGAACGGGACGCGCACGAGTTCGTCGTACAGCTTCGGGTAGTGCGCGAGGTGACCGTGGTCGAGGAACTCCTCGCCGTGGTCGCCCGCCAGTATCACGGTGGTCTCCTCGCGCAGACCCGCCGCCGAGAGCTCCTCGAGGACGCGCTCGACGGACTCGTCCACCTGCCGGGCGGCGGCGTCGTACAGCGCCCGCAGCGTACGGAGCGTCCCCTCGTCGACCTCCTTCCCGAGTCCGGCACGGAGGTGTCCCAGCAGCGTCTGGAACGACCCGACCTCGCCGTCGGTGACCGCGCGAACGTGTCGCGGCGCGGGGACGTACGGCGTGTGGGTGTCCATGTAGTGGAGCCACAGGAAGAACGGCCGCTCGTCGTCGGCCGCGGCGTCGTCGACGGCGTCGAGCGCTCGACGTTCGAGCGCGTGGAGGTGGGAGGTGTCGACCGCGTGGCGTCGCTCGTGCCCACGCAGTTTCGCGGCGGCGCTGCCGAGCGGCCAGCCGAGGTACTGCACCCAGCCGTTGACCGTCGGGTGCGTCGCGAGGAACCGGCCGACCGGCGTGCGAGCGCCGTCGAGGAACGACTCGAACGTGTCGAACCCACGGTCGTAGCCGTAGTACTCCGTCAGAAAGCCGTTCCCGGCGTTGACGCCGGCGGTACGCACGCCCGCCGCCGACAGCGCCTCCGCGAGCGTCGGGTCCGAAGCGGGGCCCGGCGTCGATGCGTCGGCGAAGACGGGGCGGGCACCGAGGAGGTCCGGGAACGAGAACGGCGTCCAGTTGCCGCCCGCGACGGCGGTTTCGAACGCCGTCCCGCGGCGAGCCAGCTCGCGAAGCGTCGGCGTATGGGGGCCGAGTGCGTCGGCACGCAGCGAGTCGACCGTGATCAGGAGGACGCCGCGTGACGGGGAGTCGCCTGCAAGTGTCACGATCGCTCTAGGAGGGAACCGCGCGTAAGCGTTACTATCGCTGCGAGACAGGCACGGAGGCGGTCAGCGGCCGGTTCGGCGATCGAGCGGATCGCTCGACTCGTCCGCGATCGCTACCTCGCGCCGTCGAACCGGAGCACGCGCGTGTCGACCGCCGCACAGCGCGGACAGCTGTGCCGGTAGACGAGCCGCCGTTCGCGGTAGGCGGTCCGCCAGTCACCGCCGTCGTCGGTGTAGCCGCACTCCGGACAGGTGGGTGTCTCGCGGAGGCGGTCGCGGTACACGTCGAGCGCGGTCGCGCCGGCGGTTCGTCGAGCTGCCATGTGGTAACACACCGCTCGGGTGGGATTGAGCGTTCGTACCAGTTGGCTACCAGAAAAAGCCGGAGCGATCGAGCCGCGAACGGCCGCGTTACGCGACACCGAACAGTTCGTCGACGGCGTCGCGGGCCGCGTGAACGGCTTCCTCGGCCACCTCGTCCGCGTCCGCCTCGGCGTCGGCCGGCGGGTTGACGTACACGTCCACGTCGAGCACGCCGTCCTCGAACGAGACGGTCACGTCGAAGTCGCGGAGATCGGACTGCCGGTACCGCGCGAGCACGACCCCTTCGGCCGCCTCGGAGGCGGTCTCGACGACCTCCTCGTCGGTCGGCTCGGGGCGGTCGTCGCTCACGGCTTACGCGCCGCCGGCGCCGGGACCGCCGGGGCCCATGCCCGCCGGGCCGCCGCCCGCGCCGCCCTGCAGCATCTGCTGAAGCTCCTCCTGGAGCTCCTCGAACTGCTGCTGGACCTTCTCCTCTTGGGAGTCGAAGCGCTCGGCGCGCATTCCCAGCGTGTCGACCTTCTCCTCGAGGTCGTCGTAGGCGGTCTCGTAGTCGGTCTCGACGAGGATCTCGCCGATCTCTCGGTACATCGTCGAGTCCTCGTCGATGTCGTCCATCGCGTCCAGCGCGGACTGCGCCTCCGTCAGCGAGGTCTGCGTGGACTGTTTCTGCTCGGCGAGCTGCTGGGCCTGCTCCTGCAGGTCCTGCAGTTCCTCGATCTTCTCTTGTGCTTCCGGCGGCAGATTACCCTGCATACACCGACGGTCGGGCTTCGGGGTGAAAAGCCCGGTCATTGGGAGCGAGGCGTGAAGGAGCGAGCGAAGCGAGCGACTGAGCGCCTCGTGAGCAGCGGAGCGGTCTCTGGGCCGCTCCGCCCACAAGGGAAGCGTCCCGGACAACGGCGGTCACAAATCGTAAAGCGATTTTGTGCGCTCACGAGACCGAAGCGATCACCTACTGCTCCGCCATCGCTGCCACCGTCTCGGCCGTCTCGACGAGTCGGGTCCAGGTGTTGACGCCCGCCCGGAGCGCGACGAGGTCGCGCGCGCGGACGGTCACCTCGACGGTGTCGCCCGCGCGGTCGACGGCCGCCGCCGATCGATCGTCGTCGATCCCGCCGACCTCGACGCCGATCGCCTCGTGAACGACGCGAGCGCGTCGCTCGTGGGGATACGGAAAGCGAAGAACCGCGCGGTGGTCGAACGCGTCGGACACGGGCACGGCGCCCGGATCAGTTGACCTTGACTTCCTTCACGTCGGGCGCGCGCTCCTTGAGGAGCACGCGGTGTCCGCAGTACGGGCAACGCACGCCGCCGTACTCGTCGAGCTCGACGTCGCGCTTGCACCGGGAACACTTGTAGCTCATCTGTGTGAGAGGGGTCGCTGGTGGTTACTCGTCGTCGCTCTCGTCTTCGAGCGCGGCGCGGATGCTGCGGCGGACCGAGCGGCCGCCGGGCGTCTCCGGCCGGTAGGCGCCGCCGGTGAACGTCTCGCCGGTCTCCTTGTTGACCCACACGCCCGTCCCGAGGCGCTTGACGGAGTCGCCGTCGACCGTCGCGTTCTCCATCTCCGACTCGATGTCCGACACGCGCTTGCGGGCGACACGCCCGTATCGCGCGCCGAAGCGGCCGGCGCTGCCGACCTTCCGCGCCTTCGTCTGTTCAGCCATATGAACGCGACTTCGCCGTTGGGCGTCAAAAACCCCGCGAATTCCGCCCGTCACGTCGAACCCCGACCCCGTCCGTTCCTCGCGCCACGACGGAGCCAGATCGCACGGGTCGACTCAGGAGCGCCCAGTCACCGCGTGGCACACATTTATCTCCGTGGCTGGTCGGTACGATCGTAGGAGACCGCCGGAATGCTCATCGCCGAATTCACGCTGTCGACCCCAGTCCTCCGTGACGCGCTCGCGGCCGCCCCCGAGGTGACGGCCGACCTCGAGCGGACGGTCGAAGGAGACACCACGCGCATCGAGTTCTTCGCCCGCGGCGAGGATCTGACCCGCTTCGAGAACGCCCTCGGCAACGACGACTCCGTCGAGGACGTCCGCGTGCTGGGCGAGGGACCGGACTTCCGGTTCTACCGGGCGACGCTCGCGCCCGAGACGACACAGCGGACCGCCTCTCACGTGTTCGCCGACACCGGCGCCCGCCCGGTGTCCGCGAGCGGCGACCACACCGGGTGGGACTTCCGCGTCCAGTTCCCCGACCGCGAGGCGCTGGCGACGTACCGCGACAGCTGCCGCAAGCGCAACGTCTCGTTCACCCTCCACGCGCTGTACGAGCGCGCCGACCCCCGTCCCGAGGCCGACGATCACGGCCTCGCCGGCGATCAGGGCACCGTCTGACCCTATCGATCGCCGTCCTCCCCGAACCCCGACTCCTGCAGCACCTCGTTCAGGTCGTCGCGGACGCGCTCGCCCGTCTCCCGGTCGCCGGCGGTCGTGACGACGCGGTTCTCCTGCACGCTCGACCCGTCGCGCAGGAGCATCCGAACGTTCCCGTGTTCGTCGGCTCGCGTCACCTTCGCGCGCAGGCCCGTTCGCGACCCGGAGCCGCCGGCGTCGATGGGTCCCGGGATCACCTTCTTGACGTGGGGGTGCTCGGCGGCCGTGAGGATCGCCTTCATCCCGGTCCGCTTGCCGATGAGCGTCGAGTGCGAGCCGCCGATCTTCGCCTCCGGCGGGGCGTCGACCACCTCCAGCGCCGGCTCCCCGCGGCGGGCGAGCACGGCGCCGACGGGGTCGTCGTCGGGGACGCGGTAGAACTCGTAGTGCAGTTGCGCGCGGGCCTCGCGAAGCGGGCCGCGCTCGCCGGCGGCGTACACCGTCCCCGGTCGCTTGCGGCGCACCTCGTCGGCGACACGGCCGGCGAAGTTCCGAAGCTGCACCGACGCGGTGCGTTCGCCGTCGTCGGAAACGGTCGTGATCGTCGTCTCGCCGAGCACCAGCGATTCGGGGTCGAAGTCGTCGGGCGGGTGCTCGGGTTCGAAGCCGAGCATCGTGAGCGTCGCGCGGTCGGCCCCGAAGTCGATCACGACGCTCTCGCAGTTGGCGGTGTCGCACCCGAGACAGTAGTCCCCGGGCTTGCGGAGGGACGAGCCGCACCGCCGACAGTTCATGTCGGGGAAACGGTCGGCGACCGGATAAGCGCGTCCGTTCGCCCCGTCGCCCGAGCGCTCACGTCGTCGCGATCTCGACGAGGTTGCCGTCGGGGTCGCGGACGTACACCGACGTGATCGGCGCCACCGCGCCGGTTCGTTCGATCGGCCCCTCGACGATCTCGATCCCGCGCTCGCGCAGGTCGGCCTCGACGGTCTCGATCGGCGTCTCCGTCAGCAGGCAGAAGTCGCCGGCGCCGACCGTCGGCTCCGACGCGACCGGCGTCACGTCACCGTCGGTCGGGTGGAGGTTGATCTTCTGGTCGCCGAACCGGACGGCCTTCCGGTCGTCGCCGAACGTCACGACCTCCGCCCCCAGCGACTCGTAGAAGTCACAGCTCGCGCTCACGTCCGAGACGGTGAGCACGAAGTGGTCGATCGCCGTGGCGTTCATTGTCCCCCCTCTCGCGCGACTGACTGGCGTGCCATGGGACCTGTTCGCGGAGCCGACAAAAAACACTCCGGGGTACCGACGGGCGCCGCGGGGCGCCGGGGGCCGCCAGGGGCCGCCGCGGGGCGCCGCAGACTGTCGCCGAATGCCGTCCGTCGACCAATACGTTTTCTCGCTCGGAGTTCGAAGCCCCGCCGATGAGCGAACAAGGCGCGGTACTCCGCGTCGATCCCCACGTCCACTCCGACGGCTCCTACGACGGCCACGACCCCGTCGAGCTCGTCCTCGAACACGCGGCCGACATCGGGCTCGACGGCGTCGTCGTGACGGACCACGACGCCATCGAGGAGTCGCTGCACGCGGCGGAGATCGCCGACGAGTACGGCCTCGTCGGGATTCCGGGTGTCGAGGTATCGACCGCGGCCGGCCATCTGCTCGCGATCGGCGTCACGGAGTGTCCCCCACGGGGACTGCCGTTCGAGGAGACGGTCGAGCGGGTCCGCGACGACGGCGGCGTCGCGGTCGTCCCGCACCCGTTCCAGCGCAGTCGACACGGCGTCCGCAAGCGGAACCTCGGCGAGTGCGACGGGATCGAGGTGTACAACTCGATGGTGTTCACGGGCTACCGCAACCGCCGGGCGCGGACGTTCGCGGCCCGCGGTGAGTACCCGATGCTCGGCGCCAGCGACGCCCACTCCATCAGACACGTGGGCCGGGCTTACACCGAGATCACCCTCCCGTCGGTCGACTCGGAGACGTCCCCCGAGACGATCGACGCCTCAACCGTGGTGGAGGCGATCCGCGCCGGCGACACCGACCTCCGGGGCAGGCGGACCCCGATCCACCGGAGCACCCGGCAGTACGCGAAGGGGTCCCTCCGGAAGGCGACGTACCACCTGACGGCCGCGCTCCCGTACGTGACCCCTCGACCGGCGTCGCTGGGGAACAGCTGAGTCGGTCGCCCTCCTCGACCGTGACCGACCCGTTCCGTTCGCTCCGTCAGCCGCCCCCGCGAACGACGTGTCCGTACTTCAGCAGCGCGACGAATATTCCTCCACCGAGGGCGTTCCCGACCGTCGCCAGGACGAGGAACACGAGGTAGTCAGCCGGCGAGATCATCGGCGACATGAACAGGCCGAACAGCACCTCCACGTTGCCCGCGATCGAGTGGGGGAGGTGGAGGATCCCGATCGTACCGGTGACGACGAAGATGATGATCAGCCGGCTCACCGTCTCCTGTGCTGCCGCGATCAGCCACGCCAGCAGCCCCATCAACCAGCCCGCGAAGACCCCGGCGACGAGGAGCCACTGGAGGTCGTGGGAGACCAGTTTGAGCGCGATCGCTTCGAACGCTTCCGGCGAGACGACGCCGAGTCCCGGCATCAACTGGACCGCCAGCAGCGTGAACAGGAATCCCCCGACGATGTTTCCGAGGTACACCAGTCCCCACAGCCGGAGCAACTGCCGGACCGACGCCTGCCCGTCGAGAACGGGGATCACCGCCAACGTGGTGTGTTCGGTGAACAGTTCCGATCGGCCCAGAATGACGAGCATGAAGCCGATGGAGTAGACGCTCGCCACCAGCAGTTCCGTCGTGAGGTCGCCGAACCCACCCGGAGAGAGCGTGAGTATCACCGCCATCAGCAGCGGGCCGAATCCGATGTCGAGCCCCGCCGAGAGGCCCGAGAGCAACAGCCCGAACCGCTCGCGGTTCATCTCGTGGACGCCGCTCTCGATCAGCGAATCGAGGACGCTTCGCGTCGACGTCTGTTCCCCCGTCTCGGTCTGTTCCGTCTTCGAGTCGCTCACGGTAGTTCCGCCTACCGATCCGTTTCCGCCGGCGGCATTTGAACACCGATCGCGACTCCGGCCGGGCGGAAACGGACGCGTCGCCGCCGGCGACGCACCTGGGCGACCGAGGCCCGACCGCTACAGTCGCTCCGGATCACACTTCAGATACTCCCGCAACAGGACCGTCGCGTACGAGCCGGACGGCAGCGCGAA
The DNA here is from genome assembly GCF_040025155.1 of Halobaculum rarum. Lineage (NCBI taxonomy): Archaea > Methanobacteriati > Methanobacteriota > Halobacteria > Halobacteriales > Haloferacaceae > Halobaculum > Halobaculum rarum. Next base: position 1,037,959 of record NZ_CP157275.1, read on the forward strand.
CTCGAACACCGGGTCCCCCTCCTCCTCGGAAACAGTCAGATCGGTCGGAAGCGCCACCGCCCGGCGGGTACCGCTCGAGGCGAACTCGCCGGGCAGTTCGAAGTCCCCCGGTTCGACATCCAGCTCTCGCAGGACCTCGCGTTCGATCTCGCCCGGCTCGTCGTCCCCGAGTTCCGTCTCGGTTCCCACGAGCGGTGCGGTGACGAACGCCCGCCCGCGCTCGCAGTGGCGCGCGAGCGTGTCGACGCGACCCTCGGTCGCCCGCTGGAGCCGGTCCATGTCGGGCTTCGGGAACGGCACGTCGCGCTCGACGAACGCGACCACGTCGCCCGCGACGGGGCGCGTGAACGGCAGCCCGCGCCGCAGGCGTTCACTGAGAATCCGGTTGAACACGTACGACTGCGCGGCGTTGACGAACAGCCGCTGGAGGTTCGACGGCACCGCCTCAAGCGCCTCGCGCCAGTCGGCGCCCTCGTCGAGCCGGTGGAGCATCGAGCGCTCGTAGCGCAGGCGGCCCGGCATCGCATCGAGCGCGGCGCTCCAGTCGGGGCTGTCCGCGTCGGCCTGGTCCTCGACGACCTCGCGTGCGCGCTGGGAGTCCTCGGGTTCGGTGTCGTAGGGGTTGCCGCAGTACGCGAGCACCGCGCCGCGCCAGTCGTCGCGGATCGCCGCGAGGCCGACCTCGTGGGTGATCGGGCGGTGGCTCCCGAAGCGCTGATGGCCGAAGTAGTTCGGAACCGCGACCTCGACCGACGTGTCACCGTCGGGGAGTTCGGCATCCGCCGCGTCGTCGCCGGCGGCGAACGCCCGCAGGTCGCGGGTGATCGGGTCGGCGTCGCCCTCCGTCTCGCGCACGCGGATCGCGAACTCGTTGCCCGCGAGGTCGCCGAACGTGAGGTCGCGCCCGACGCGGCCGAGGACCTCGATCTCAGCGCCGTCGAGATCCGGTATCTCCTCGGACTCGGCGTCGCGAACCGTGAACAACTGGGTCGTGACCGCGTGTTTGTCCTTCGTGCCGGCCCACGAGACGCGCTCGCGGCTGGCGCCCATCGCTTTCGAGAGGGCGCTCGCGAAGTCGTTGGTGTCCCAGCGTCGGAGGGTCGCGCGCAGGAGGAGGAACGGGTACGAGCCCGCGTGCGCGTCGAGCGGTTCGGGGTCCATCCGCTCGCGCTCGCGGACCCGGAAGTCCTCGGGGGCGACACGCAGGCGGCCGCCGATGCCGTCCGCGTCGCTGACGTAGTAGTCCACGCCGGTAGCTCGCTCGCGGGGGTGAGCCTCCCGCATCAGTACAGCGAGAGGTCGCCGGTCACCTTGTCGACGATGGCCTCGTCGCCGGGGCCCACCGCCAGCGTCGTGACGGTTCCGGGGTCGAGTTGGGTGTGCCCGGCGTCGCGGATGACCGCGTTCGGGAGCCCCTCGCGCTCGGCGCGGTCGGCCAACTCGAAGATCTGCGACTCGCCGGCGGCCTTGAGGACGACCTTCTTCTGGCCCTCGCCCTTCCACGCCTTGCGAGTTTTCGAGCCGGTGTCCTCGTACGCCGACAGCGACGCGTGCGCGACTTGCGCGGCCAGCTTCCCCGTCCCCATCCCCAGGTCGGTGCGGACGACGATGGCCTGCTTCATGCTCATACGTCGCGCTGGGCGGGGGGCGCGGAAAGCGCTTCGGGAGCGTGGTCGAGAGACGGGAGTCGGTGCTGGAACCGCTGATCACCAGCCGGCCCCGCCCGACCGGCACCGGCCCCATCGACGGGGGATAAGCGGGCGCCTCGAATGTGCCCGGCCCGCACATGCCGCGGGGGTTCAACCGTCCAGCCGCCCTATTCGCGCGTGTGAGCATCAGAAACGACGACAGCGGCGACAACCGACCGATGACGGGCTCGTTCGCCGACCACGGGATCCGCGACGGGCGCGTTCTCCTCGCCGGCGCGGTCCGGACGCTCGGCACCCCGCCCGAGGAGACCGCGGTCGTCGACGACCTCCTGCTGGCGACGGTCACGGCAGCCTTCCGCGAGTCGTTCGTGGCCGCGACCGGCGAGCGACCCCCCGCCGACGTCGAGGCGGCGATCGACGACGCGGTCGCGTGGACGCGCGCGGAGAGCGACGGGGAGCGGCTACACCTCCGGAACCGCCTACTGCCGGAGTTCTACCGGCGGCTCGACCGGTTCCACGACGCCTACCACGGCGACGGCCGATCCGTCATGACGGTCTGAGGCCGGCCGACCGGCGGGGACGACAAGACGTTTCACGGAGCCGGGAGAGCCGCCGACGATGGCAGGTCCTCGCACGCCCCTCCTCCGCCCGGACAGCTACTTTGAACGCCACGATGACTCCCCGCCGTTCGCCCACGCGGCCGCCGCCGTCGCGCTCGTCACGATCGTCACCGCCGGCGGGCTGGCCGTCTTCCTCGGCGAGTTCGCCGCCGCGCTCGACGTCCCGATCACCGTCGACAACCCGGCGTACCCCGGCGAGATGTTCTGCGAGGACTCGATGTTCGACGACACGCCCGCCGGCTGCAGCGAACCGAAGGAGGTCGAGCGGAGCCTCGGCGCGCTCGTCGCCGAGGAGCTCTCGTGGCTCCCGCCGGCGGCCGTCGTTCTCGTCCCGGTGTTCTGGCTCGTGCAGGGCGGCGTCCTCCACGCCGCGAGCGCGCTCGCCGACGGCGAGGGCGCGTTCGCCGACACGCTTGCGGTCGCCGGCTGGGGGATGGTGCCGAGCCTGGCGCGACTCCTCGGCGTCGGCGCGCTGATCGTCTATCGCCTCCGGACGACCACGGTGCCGGGGACTCCGGACGGGGCGATCGACGCCCTCCGGGCGGCGATCGGCGGCGTCGAAGCCGTCGGTCTGCTCGCGGCCCTCGTGGTCGCTATCTGGGCGGGCGTGATCCGGACCTACGGGCTGGCGGACGCTCGCGACCATTCGATCGGGACGGCCGCAACGATCGTCGGCGTCCTCACCGCGATCGGGCTGGTGTTCGAGCTGTTTTGAGCGGCGGCCGGCCCGCAATGAGAGAAGCTTTAGGCCGCCGGCGGCCGCGCCTTCGATAATGATACTCTCGGACACCGATATCCTCGCCCGGCTCGAGGAGGGCGACCTCGCGATCGACCCGCTCGACGACATCGACACGCAGGTCCAGCCCGCGAGCGTCGACCTCCGGCTCGGCCCGGAGTTCCTCGAGTTCCGCCGAACGAACATCCCCTGCATCCACCCGAACGACGTCCGCGAGGTCGACGAGTACGTCGAGGAGACGCACGTCCCCGAGGGCGAGGACTTCATCCTCCACCCCGGCGACTTCGTGCTCGGGACGACCAAGGAGACGGTCGCCATCCCCGACGACATCGTCGCCCATGTCGAGGGGCGTTCCTCGCTGGGCCGGCTCGCGATCGTCGTTCACGCGACCGCCGGCCTCTGTGACCCGGGATACCGAGGTCAGATCACTCTGGAGCTGTCGAACCTCGGGAACGCCCCCGTCGCCCTCTCGCCGGGAATGCGCATCTCCCAGCTCACCTTCACGGAGCTGAAGACGCCCGCAGACCGCCCCTACGGCGCCGAGCGCGGCTCGAAGTACCAGGGACAGTCGGGACCGCAGGCGTCTCGCATCGGCGACGACCCCGAGTTCGCGGCCGACCACCCCGCCGGCGGCGAGGACGGACCACTCGACGGCGCCGGAGAGTCCGAGCGATGAGGTTCATCGAGGAGGTCGTCGTCGACGAGTTCCTCCCGACGGTCCGGGCGATGCTGGCGGAGGCGCTGCGCGAGCGCGACCTGACCCAGCGGGAGGTCGCCGACGCGCTCGGCATCAGCCAGTCGGCGGTGTCGAAGTACGCCCACGGCGACGTGGCGACGAACGACCGCGTCGCCGCCGACGAGCGCGTCCGCGAGACCGTCGAGCGCGTCGCCGCGGGGCTGGCGTCGGGCGACCTCAGCCGCGTCGGCGCGCTCGTCGAGCTGGAGGTGCTGATCAGGCGGCTGGAGGCTGGCGACCTCCTCGCGGAACTGCACGAGGCGTCGATGCCGGAACTGGCGGGCGCCGACTACGACTTCGCCGTCCACGACCCCGACAGCGGGCTGCGCGACCGCGAGCGGACGCTCTCCTCGCTTCGCCGCGGCGTCCGCACGCTCACCGCGGCCTCCGGGTTCGCGGGGCTCATCCCGAACGTCGGGTCGAACCTCGCGGAGTGCGTGCCCGACGCCGTCGACATCGACGACGTCGCCGCCGTCCCGGGTCGGATCTTCGACGTGAAGGGGACCGCCCGAGTGCCGAGCGACCCCGAGTTCGGCGTCAGCGAGCACGTCGCGGGCGTGCTGCTGTCGGCACGGGCGGCGGGCGTCGACGCCCGCGCCGCGGTGAACGTCCGATACGACCCCGACCTCGTGGCGGCGCTGGCGAACGCCGGCGTCGACGCCACCGAGTTCGAGCCGAGCGATCACGGGGAGACCGACGCCGGCGGCCCGGACGATCCCGTCCGGGCTGCCGTGGCGGGCCGGTTCGACGACGGACAGATCGACGACGGACAGATCGATGACGACGGAAGGACCGGCGGCGACGAGCGGACCGACGGCGACGCGGCTGAGAGGCTCAGTGACGTGTTCGCCGTCTACCAGACCGGCGGCGTCGGCGTCGAGGCGGTGTTGTACCTCCTCGGTCCGGACGCGCCGACAGTCGCCCGGACGGTCCGGGATCTCCTGTAACCGTGTCCCCTCGGTTCGGTCTCCCGGAGTCCGCGACGCCACAGCTGTCCGCCCCGGAGTTCTACACCCGTCTCGCCCGCGCGTACGACGCCCTCGCCAGGCGCGGACCGTTCGTCGCGACGCTCCGCCGGGCGCTCGCGGACGCGCTCGACCCCGATCCCGGCGCTACGGTCGTCGAGTTCGGCTGCGGAACGGGGGCGAACCGACCGTACATCGCGGAGCGGATCGGGAGCGACGGGACGTACGTCGGCGTCGACTTCGCGCCCGGCGTGCTCCGTGTCGCCCGCGAGCGAGACCGGGAACTCGGAGGAGCGAGCGACAGCCGCGGAGCGTACGTCCGCGGCGATGCCACCCGGCCCCCGTTGCGTGACGACGGCGTCGACGCCTGCTGCGGGGCGTTCGTCGTGGGGATGCTCCCGGATCCGGCGGCGGCGGTTCGCACGTGGGCCGACCTCGTCGGTCCCGGCGGGCGAATTGCCCTACTGGATCTCGCTCGGACGACGCGTCCCGGCTGGCGAGCGGTGAACCCGGCGTTCGATCTGTTCGTCCGCGCTGGTTCGCCGCCGGGAACCGCGCGGTCGCTGGAGCGGTCGCCCGCGACCGTTCAGGACGAGCGTGTCGCCGCCGCCCATCGGGCGCTCCGGGAGGCGTGCGCGGACATCGAGTACCGGACGCTCCTGGGCGGGTTCGCGCGGGTGAGCGCGGGAACCGTCGAGTGAGGAGAGGACGAATATACCGCCCCGTCCCGTGGTCGGCTCCGTTACCCGCGGTTCGCGCGGGCCTCGCGGACGCTCGCACCGTCGCGCACGAGGTCCTCACAGTTCGGGCACACCCGCGGCCCGGCCGCGTCGTCCGGCGCGAACACCCGAGCGTAGCGCTCCGTCACCGTCCCCCCACAGTTCTGGCACGTCCGTCCCATACGGTAGCGATACAACTCCACGGACATAATTTATTTCCTCAAATGCAGAATGTATTAGTACGGTCGCCGGTCGAACGGGACAGAACTGACTGTTCCGGCGCCACACGGCTTTAGCGTGTGGCGGCTCATCGTTGATCACGACTAATGAGCGACGCGACCAACATGCTCGTCGACGGCGAGTGGCGCACCGACGTGCGCCGCGACACCGGCGACACCGGCGAGTTCGAGCGAAGCGAGACGAGCTTCCGCGACTGGATCGACGGCTCGGTGCCGGAGCCCGGGGCCGACCCCGTCGACAACCCGGAATTCCCGGCCGAGCCGGATCGGTACCACGTGTACATCTGTCGGGCGTGCCCGTGGGCCCACCGCGTCGCGCTGACGCGCTCGCTGAAGGGGCTGGAGGACGAGATCTCGCTGTCGCTAACGCAGCCCGAGCGCTACGACGACGGGTGGGAGTTCTCCGAGGAACAGTCGGACTCCCTCTACGGTGCCGACTACCTCCGTGAGATCTATCAACGCGCGGACGACGAGTACACCGGACGTGTGACGGTGCCGGTGTTGTGGGACAAGAAGGCGGGGACCATCGTCAACAACGAGAGCGAGGAGATCATGCGGATGCTCGACACCGCCTTCGACCACCTCGGCAACGGCGTCGACCTGTGGCCGGAGGGCTACCGCGAGGAGGTGGACGAACGGATCGCCGACATCTACCCGCGCATCAACAACGGCGTCTACCGCGCCGGCTTCGCGAACACGCAGGAGGCGTACGACGAGGCGGTCGAGGAGCTGTTCGAGGCGCTCGACGAGTACGACGACCTGCTGGCCGACCGGCGCTACCTCGCCGGCGACCGCCTCACCGAGGCGGACGTGTCGATGTTCGCCACGCTCGTGCGGTTCGACCACGTGTACCACACTCACTTCCGGTGCAACCGCCGCGGGATCCACGAGTACGAGCACCTCTGGGAGTACACGAAGGACGTCTCCCAGACGCCCGGCGTGGCGAAGACGGTGAACATGGCCCACATCACCCGCCACTACTACGGCTCACACGAGAGCCTGAATCCCAAGCGGTTGATCCCGACGGGGCCGGACATCGACTTCACGGAGCCGCACGACCGCGGCGACCTTCCCGGCGGGCCCCCGGCGGAACTAGCGGCGGACACGACTACCGAGTAACCTTCGGATATCACGTCTGATTTTTCGAGGATCGAACTCAAGTACGAGTCCGCGGGTGGGTTCGATAGCTCCGATCAGGGAGCGGAGAACCACACACAATGTTCGAATTCATCACGGACGAGGAAGCGCGCGGACAGGTTGGTATCGGGACGCTCATCGTGTTCATCGCGATGGTGCTGGTGGCGGCGATCGCCGCCGGCGTCCTCATCAACACCGCCGGCTTCCTCCAGAGCAAGTCACAGGAAACAGGTCAGCAGTCGAGCAAGCAGGTCAGCGATCGCGTCCAGGAGGTCGCCACCGTCGGCAACGTGAGCGGTAACCAAGTCGACATCGTGAACGTGACCGTCACGCAGGCGCCCGGTGCCGGGGAGATCGACATCTACAACGCGACAGTCACCTGGATCGGTCCCAGTGGAACCGACCAGTTGGTCGCGAACACCAGCGGGGAGTACGACAGCCTTTCGGGAAGCCTCCAAGAGAACGAGTTCTCCTACCAGACGGTGAAGGACTCAGACGGCTCGGACAACGTCCTCAACGACGCCGACGACCGCCTGAACCTCGTGTTTGACACCGGCGCGATCAACGGCGCGCTCGGCGAGGGCGAGGAGGTCACGATCAAGATCAACACGATGGCCGGCGCGACGACGAGCATCCGCTTCACGGTCCCCGAGTCGCTCGGGAACAAGGAAGCCGTCGAGCTGTAACCGGACAGACGCCGTTCTTGCGATCCTTTCTTCGACCCGCGTGACCGGCGCGAGCCGTGACCGCGCACAGCCACGCGACGGCCGCGTACGTACGGACTGCAGCCACGCGTAGCTTCAACTCCCCCCGCGAGAACCTGGTGACATGCACGAACCGACCGCCCGCGTCCGCGCGTGCGACCGTTCCCGGATCCGCCTGATGTTCGACCTCGCCCAAGAGTTGGAGCGGGAGGGCCGCGACCTCGTCCGGCTCGAAGTAGGCGAGCCCGACTTCGACACGCCCGAGCACGTCGTCGACGCCGCGCTCGACGCGGCCCGCGGGGGTCACACCCACTACACGAGCAACGCCGGCCTCCCCGAGTTGCGGGCGGCCATCTCCGACACCCTCGCACGCGAGTACGACGTGGAGCACGCCGCCGACGAGATCCTCACGACCACCGGCGGGATGGAGGCGCTTCACCTCGCGTTCCTCGCGACCGTCGAGCCCGGCTCGGAGGTCCTCCTCCCGTCGCCGTCGTGGCCGAACTACTGGACACAGGCGAAGCTCGCGGACGCGACGCCCGTCGAGGTGCCGATGCCCGCGCCCGACTACGATCTGGACGCCGACACGCTGATCGCGGAGTTGAGCGGGGACACCTCGCTCGTGGTTCTGTGTTCCCCCTCGAATCCGACCGGCCGCGTCGCCGATCCCGGTGAGGTCCGTGCGGTCGTCGACGCCGCCGCCGAGCACGACGCGTACGTGATCGCCGACGAGGTGTACGCGAAGCTCACCTACGACCACGACCCGACCGGCGTGGCGGCGCTGACGGACCACCCCGACCACGTGCTCACGGTCGGCTCCTGCTCGAAGACGTACGCGATGACGGGCTGGCGCGTCGGCTGGCTCGCCGGCGACCCGACGGTCGTCGACGAGGCGACGAAGGTGCGGGAGTCCACGACCGCCTGCACCGGAAGCGTCGCCCAGCACGCCGCCATCGCCGCGCTCACCGGACCGCAGGAGCCCGTCGAGGAGATGTACGACGCCTTCCGCGAGCGCCGCGACTACGTCGCCGACCGCCTCGCGGACATGGACGGCGTGACCGCGCCCGAGCCGGAGGGCGCGTTCTACGCCTTCTTGAACCCCGACACCGACGAGGCGAGCCTCCCGCTGGCGAAGCGGCTGTGCGAGGAGGCCGGCGTCGTGCTCGCGCCCGGCGACGGCTTCGGCGAGGCCGGCCAGGGGCAGCTACGGCTCTCCTTCGCCAACTCGATGGAACGGCTGGAGGAGGGACTGAACCGGATCGAGGCGGCGCTGTAGCCGGGGCGGGTCGTTCCTTCGGACGGCTATCGCATCAGCTCCCCGCCGTTCACGTTCAGCGTCTCGCCGGTGACGAACCGTGCGTCTCGGAGATACGCCACCGCGTCGGCGATGTCGGCGGGCTGTCCGTAGTAGCCCATCGGGATGGCGTCCAGTTCCTCGGCCTTCTCGGCCTCGGTGCGGTCACTCGTCATGTCCGTCTCGACGTGTCCCGGAGCGACCGCGTTCACCCGGACGTCGGGCGCGAAGTCGCGTGCGTGGCTCTTCGTCACCGACAGCAGCGCACCCTTCGAGCCGGCGTAGTGCACCTCGATCGGCGCGCCGGTGTACGCGAGGATCGAGGAGACGTTCGTCACCGACGGCGTGGGGTCGGCGTCGCTTTCTCGGAGATGCGGGAGCGCGGCCTTCGTGACGTTGAACACGGAGTTGACGTTCACGTCCATCACGCGGTCGAAGTCGGCCGGGTCGAGGTTCTCGGTGTAGACGTGCTGGTCGATGCCGGCGTTGTTGACGACGTGGTCCAGCCCGCCGAGTTCCTCCACCGCGGCGTCGACGAGGCGCGCGGCGTCGTCGGGGTCGGACACGTCCGCCTGTACGACTGCCGCGTTCTGGTCGTGTTCGCGGACGGCCGCGGCCGTCTCGGCGGCGGCGTCGGCGGAGCTGTGGTAGTTGACGACTACGTCGTAGCCGTCGGCAGCGAAGCGCTCGGCGACCGCGGCGCCGATGCCGCGGGAGGAGCCGGTGACGAGTGCAACTGGCATGGGCGGAGGGACGGGGACGCACGACTTGGGCGTTGCCGTCGCGGGGGATACGCCCGCGCATCTATTTCCGTCGAGCGCGTACGCCCGTCCGTGTCGAAGCGACCTCCACGCGGCGCCATCGGCCGAATCCGCGTCGCCGTCGCCAGCGCGCTCCGCCGCGCCGAGCCGCCGCCCCGCGTCGTCGACTGGGCCATCGCGGTCGCCGTCGCCGTCGAGGTCGTCTCCGGCCTCTACTCGTTCACCCGAGGGGCTCCGAGCGGCGCGTGGGTGTTCTGGCTCCACTCGGCGGTCGGGCTGACACTCGCGGGGCTCGTGGGGTTCAAGCTCTACCGCGTCCGGCGGCGCGTCACCGCGCGGGCAGCGTGGGATCGCTTCACCCCGCTCTCGGTGCTGCAGGCGATCGTCACGCTCGCCGCCCTGGGGACGGGCGTCTTCTGGGTGCTCGGCGGCAACGTCCCGGTCCTCGCGTGGACCACCCTCAATCTCCACGTCGGCCTCGGCCTCCTGCTCGTCCCGCTGGTGCTGTGGCACCTCCGCGGACGATTTCACTCCCCGCGCGACGTTGACCTCGACCGCCGTGCCGCCCTCCGCACGGGCGCGCTGCTCGTCGCCGGGACGCTCGCGTGGCGTGCGACCGAGGCGGCCGACCGCACCCTCGACGGGGCGACGCGGCGCTTCACCGGGTCGAAGCCGACGGGCGACCTGTACGAGACGGAGACCGAGGGCGGCGGCTTCCCCGTCACCTCGTGGGTCGCCGACGACCCCGACCCCGTCGACCGCGAGGCGTGGACCCTCTCCGTACGCGGGCTCGTCGAGGATGAGCTGGACCTCCCGTACGACGACCTCGCCGGGGACGCCCCCGAGCGCGAGGTCGAGGCGACGCTCGACTGCACTTCCGGGTGGTACACTCACCAGCGATGGGGGGGCGTCCGCGTCGGCGACCTCCTCGATTCGGCGGGCGCGAGCGACGACGCCCGCTACGTCCGGTTCACTTCGGTCACGGGCTACCGCTGGTCGCTCCCCATCGAGGAGGCGCGCGACGCCCTGCTCGCGACCCACGTTCGCGGCGAGCCGCTCTCGCACGGGCACGGGGCCCCAGCGCGTCTCGTCGCCCCGGGGCGCCGGGGGTTCCAGTGGGTCAAGTGGGTCGAGACGGTGGAGGTGCGCGAGCGGGGCGACCCGATGCAGTGGCTCGTGACGCTCATCTCGGGGTTCGAGTAGTGCGTCGTCGAGGCGCGAGGGGAGCCGAGCCGCCCACCGCCGGATTGTCTCCGATGCACGGGTCCGGATCGTCCACCACCCATCGATGTCAGTCGTCGACGGTCGCGGCGTCCGCCTCGGGCGGGCTGACGAGGTGCGCGTGCCCCTCGGACTCCACCGCGTCCGCGACGCCCGCGGGGAAGAACGGCGCGTCGGACGCGCGGAGGTCCGAAAGCGTCCGCCAGTACGCCTCGTACTCGAACCGGTCGTCCCCGCCGCCGTTGTTACCGTCGTCGCCGTCGACGCCGCGGAACCTGTCCCGATCGTACAGCGAATCGTCGACGAACGTCGCCTTGCGGACGACGGCTAACTCGTGGTGGGACTCGCCGTCGTACTCGAAGCGGTTCTCGACGGTGCAGACGGCCGGCCCGACCTCGATGTCGACGCCCAACTCCTCGCGGAACTCCCGCTCCAGCGCCGCGTCGCTGGGCTCGCCCGGCTCGATGCCACCGCCGATGAAGCGGTGGAAGTGCAGGCCGTCGCGCGTCCCCGGGAGGCGCTGGACGAGGTACGCGCCGGTGTCGGGGTGACGGAGCGCGCCGAGCGCGACGCCGCGGATGTCGGACATGGGATCGTGTGGGTTCCGCGATCGATCCAAATCGGTTCCGGTTCGAGCCGGGGAGAATCCGGTCAGTCGTTGTCTGGTCCGGTCAGCGTGGTCGGGTCCGGTCAGTCGAGGTCGCCCTCGCGGATCGCACGCTCGGCGTCCGCCAGCGCGGCCTCGGGGTCGAACGCCTCGACGATCTCCCGGAGTTCCTCGTCGCTCGCGTCGGCCAGTTCCTCCGCGTGGCGGGTGACGTTCGGCACCGCGCGGATGATGTTGTCGACGATGGGAACCGCGGCGACCTGTGCCGACCGGCTCATCGGATTGAGGTCGATCACGATCTCGGTCTTCCCCATCGCGCCCAGCGCCTCCGCGCGGTCGCCGTCCTCCAGCGGGACGACGACCACGTCGGCGCCCCCGATGCCGTCGGCGTCGACTTTCGCCCGCTCGTGGCTCAGGCCGGGGATCCGGCCGTCGGCCGTGAGTCCCTTCACGTCGTCGGCGCCGTGTTCGCGGAGGTGGTCGGCGATCGCCTGCATGCGCTCGTCGGTGCGGTTGAAGAGGTTCACCTCGATGTCGGCGCCCGTCGCCTCGGCGAGCGCGACGACCTCGCCGGGCACCAGCGCCGCGACGTTGCCGTTCACCGAGAGGACGGGATGCTCAGCCAGCAGGAGGTGTGCCGCGGCCGCGCGGGCGGCCGTGTCCGCCGAGGGGAGCGTCTCCTCGCCCAGCAGATAGTCGAACGCCTCGCCGCGGCCCTCGGCGATGAGCCCCTGTTTCGAGGTGATCCCGAGGTCGACGCCGTGCTCGATGCGGTGGCGGGTGAGCAGCGACTGGTAGCGGGGGTGGTCCTCCGGGATCTCCGACTCGTGCTCCGGATCCGCAGGGACCTCGGGGTCGGCGGTGCGCTCGTCGTTCGCGTCCGTCTCGGCGTCGGCGTCGACGCCGGCGTCGTCGGTCATACCTCCGACTCGTCGTCGGGGGACGAAAAGCGCGTTTACTCGACTCGGGCTACTCCTCGATACGGAGCGTCGCGCCCGTCGGGTGGACCGTACACGCCTCGGCGTCGTAGCCGGCATCCGAGAGTCCAGTGCCGAGCGCGTACACCGTCCGCCCGAGCATCGCCATCGACGCGAGACCGCCTTCCGCTTCCACTGCCTCGACCGCCTCGGCGACGTCCGGCACGAGGAGGCCGGCATCGCCGGCGAACTCCCTGCCGGCCGCGAACAGTTCCAACGCACCGGGCCCGCGCATCAGCCGCGTCAGGGCCGTCTCGCCCGCCTCGCGGACCGGGTCGAGGTCGCCGCCGAGCACCCGCTCGGTGGAGAGTTCGCCGAATGAGACGTACTCGATCCGGGGGCGGGCCGGCACGCCGTCCATACGGCCGTAGCCGGGCGCGCCCGGCTCCAGCCGGACCGGAAGGCCGCCGCGGAACTGCCCGACCACGTCGCCGAGGCCGGTACCCGCGGCGGCCTCGGCCGCGTGAGCGACGCGCACGAGGTCGTTCTCCGAGCGGTCCAGATCGAAGGCGGCGTTCGCCGCCAGCGCGGTCGCGAGCGCGGCCGCCCCGGAGACGCCAAATCCGGCGCCGACGGGTACCTCACTCGACACCTCGACCTCCGCGGCGACGTTCAACTCGGCGAGCACCCGGCTCACCGGCTCCATTTCAGCGGCCACCCCGTCGAGTTCGAGCGACGCGAGGCCGGGGTCGTCCGGTCGCCCCGAGTCCACGGCGGCGACTGGGGCGACGGTCACCTCGACGCCGTCCGAGAGCGCGAGACCGGCGCCGCGCGAGCCGGCGCGAACCGGATCGGGGTCGGGGTACGGCGCGAAGAAGGCGGTAATGTGGCCCGGTGCGAACGCGGTCGCCTCGTCCATACGCGCCCGAACGCCGGGGGGCGAGTATGGGTTTCGGTTCCGGCCGGTCGCGTCGATGTCGGCGACGCGGTGGGGTCCCTCCCGGCCCCGCCGACGCGATGACGGCCGGGACCCGCGCGCTTTTGCCCGTCCATGCGGCTCGTCAACGTATGGATCACGTCGTCGTCGACGACCTCGACAACTCGCTGCAGCCGGCGGCGGTGATGCGCCACCTCACCGACCCGCTCGACTGTGCGGACCTGGCGATCAACTACTACGAACTCGCGCCCGGCGACTCGTTCGCGTTCGCGTACCACAACCACGAGGTGCAAGAGGAGGTGTTCGTCGTGCTCTCCGGGACGGCGACGTGGGTCGTCGGCCCCGAGCCGGCGGACGGCGAGTTCGCGGACGCGGGTGACCCCGCCGAACGCCGGGAAGTCGAGGTCGGGCCGATGGAGGCGATCCGGATACCGCCGGGCCAGTTCCAGCGCGGGTGGAACTTCGGCGAGGACCGGGTGACGGCGCTGGCGCTTGGCGCGCCGCTGGCGTACGGCGAGCAGTTGAAGCGCGACGACTGTCGGGAATGCGGCCGGGAGCGGCCGGTGAGCATCGAGCGCGCTCCCGACGACGAGGCGCAGTTGATCACCGTCTGCGAGGACTGCGGCGCGGAGGTGGCGCGGTGGCGACGCGGCGCCGACGGCGAGAACGAGCGCGTCAGGTGAGTCGACGCGGCGACCGAGGCGGGCGGTGACGACCGCTCAGGGCGAGAGGCGCTGACGGTCGCGCGGGAAGAGCACGGCCTCGCGGATGTTGTCGAGGCCGAGCATCGTCATGAGGAGGCGCTCGGCGCCCATCCCCCAGCCGGCGTGGGGCGGCATGCCGTAGCGGAACATCTTCGTGTAGTACTCGAACTCCTCGGGGTCGAGCCCCTGCTGCTCGAAGCCGGCGATGAGCTCGTCGTGGCGGTGCTCGCGCTGGCCGCCCGAGACGAGTTCCATGCGCGGGTGCATCATGTCGAAGCCGGTCGACTTCTCTGGGTCGTCGTCGTGGTCCTTGATGTAGAACGGCTTGACCTCCGAGGGCCAGTCGGTGATGAAGTAGTGTTCGCCGACCTCCCCTCCGAGCACGTGCTCGGCCTCCGTCGAGAGGTCGTCGCCCCAGCCGAGGTGCTCGTCGAGTTCGCCCGTCGCGTTGACGCGGTCGAGCGCCTCCTGATAGCTCACGCGCGGGAAGTCGCCGGAGGGGACCTCGAACTCCTCGGCGAGGCCGAGTTCCTCGAGTTCCTCGGCGCAGTGCTCCTGCACGGCCTCGTAGCCCGCCTTCGTCACCGCCTCGGCGACGTCCATCGCCTCGGTGTGGTCGCAGAAGGCGCCCTCGAAGTCGATGGAGGTGGCCTCGTTGAGGTGCCGCGGCGTGTTGTGCTCCTCGGCGCGGAAGATCGGGCCGATCTCGAAGACGCGCTCGAGGTTGGAACCGGCCAGCAGCTGCTTGAACAGCTGCGGGCTCTGGTTCATGAACGCCTCCTCGCCGAAGTAGGAGATGGGGAACAGCTCCGTGCCGCCCTCGGTTCCCGTGGCGACGATCTTCGGCGTGTTGATCTCGGTGGCGTCGTGGCTCCGGAAGGCGTCGCGGACGGCGCGCAGCAGCTCCGCGCGGATCTCGAAGACCGCCTGCACCTCGGCCTTGCGGAGGTCGAGCGTGCGGTTGTCCAGCCGGGTCGGAAGCTCGGCGTCGACCTTCCCCGAGGGGTCCAGCGGAAGCTCGGGGTCGGCCGGCGCGACGACCTCGATGTCGGTCGGGACGACCTCGACGCCGGTGGGCGCGCGGGGCTCTTCTTTCACATCGCCCTCGACCTTGAGGACGGACTCGCGGTGGGCGTCGAGGCCGGTCTCGACCATCGCCTCGTCCATCTCGTCCTTCTCGAGTTTGACCTGGATCTTCCCCGACTTGTCGCGGAGGATCAGGAACGCGATACCGCCGAGGTCGCGGGTCTCGTGGACCCAGCCGGCGACGGTGACCGCCTCGCCGGGGGTCGCGTCAGCCGTGTAGGTTCGACCGTGCATACGGATCGGTTCCGGCGCGAGGCTTTAAACTCGGTCGATCCCCGCGCTCATCCCTCGTGAAGGTGTATCACGGGGGAGCCGGCCGACAGGGAAGCGACCCCCGATTGCGCGCGATGATAGTGAGGAAGGTACGCTTATCATTGCGGACTCGAATCGACGCGCAGTGACAGACGCGGGCGGCCTCAGGGGGGAGCGTAGCCGCGGCGACAGCGACGCGACCGAGGGCGGCGCGACCGCCGACAGCGTCGGAGCGACCGCAACGGAGGGGGCGACCGACGGCGACGACGACGACACCGGCGGACCGGCGTGGTTCTCCCGAGCGTTGGCCGCCAGCGGGGCGTTCACCGGCGCGCTCGCCGTCGGGACCGTCGCGCTGGCGTTCACTTCGGCCGGGCGGAGTCCGGGATCGATCGTGTTGGGGCTCGTGGGGCCGCTGTGTGCCGTGGCAGCCTACGGAGTGGTGCTCGTGTGGGTCGAGCGAACGCGGCCGCCGATACGCCACCACTCCCGCCTCGCGGGCTGGCTCGTCGTCGGGGTTATCCCGTTGGTCGTGGGCGCGGTGGTGATGCAGGCGTACAGCGCCGCCGTCGGGGCGCTCGGCTCGTTCTCGCCGGCGGCCGCCGGCGGCTGGGCCTGCGGGGGCGTCGTGTTCGGCGCCGCCGTCGGTATCGGCGACGTGCGCGTCCGGATACGGACCGCCGAGGCCGAGGAGGCGACCGCCCGCTACGAGCGGCTCGTCGAGGTGCTCACGGTGCTCAACCGAGTGCTTCGCCACGACGTTCGCAACGACCTCACGGTGATCGCGGGATACCTCGACCGCGCGCGCCGCGAGGGCGACGCCGACATCGCCGAGTACCTCGACGGCATCGAGGCGCGCGCCGAGCGGATCGAACGGCTGAGCGACCACGCCCGCCTCGCGGAGAACGCGGTACTGGGGGACGACGCCGTCGAGGGGACCACCGACCTCATGCTGGTCGCCGAGCGCGTCGTCGGTACCATCGCCCGCGACTTCCCGGCGGCGTCGGTGTCGGTCCACGCGGAAGTCGACGACGCGCAGGCGCTCGTTCCGGGTCACGACCTCCTGGAGTCGGCGCTCCACAACGTCGTCGAGAACGCCGTCGAGCACGCCGGCCACGAGGCGCCGACCGTCGATGTGACTGTCCGTATGCGCCCCGCCGACGCCGTCGACGGCCCGCGCCCGCGACTAGCGGGCGGTATGGCAGCCGATTCGGTGGTCGAGGTCGTCGTCGCCGACGACGGACCGGGGTTCCCCGAGCGCGAGCGGGCCGTGTTGGAGGAGGGCGGCGAGGACGCCCTGGAATCGAGTTCGGGAATGGGGCTGTGGGTGGTCCACTGGATCGTCGACGCCGTCGGCGGGGTCACGACCGTCGAGGACCGTGCGGGCGGCGGCAGCGTCGTCACGCTCCGGTTCCCCCGCGTCGACGGGTGAGCCGCTGCCCCGGACGGGAACGCGGTCGCTCGCGGGGCGAGACGACGGGAGGAGTGAGATGGCGGAGGAGGGTGATCGCGCGGAGCGACGGCCGCGGTCGCGCGGGTCCGGTCGGTCCGTTCAGGCGTCGGCGACCTCGGCGTGCGCGTCCTTGACGCCCTCGACGGTCTCGCGGACGGCGTCGGCGCCCTCGTCGTGGAGCAGGTCGCCGACGACGACGGCGTCGGCCACCTTCCCCATCTCGTGGGCGTCGTCGTAGTCGTGGATGCCGCCGCCGTAGAAGAGGGTGGAGTCCTCGAGCGCGTCGTGGGCGGCCTGCACCGTCTCGCGGTCGCCGAGCATGCCCGAGTACTCGATGTAGACGATGTCCTGTCCGAACATCTTCTCGGCGACGCGGGCGTACGCGCCGACCTCGTCGGGGGTGAGGTCGCAGTCGGCGCCGGTGAGCTCCGCGGCGGACGCGTCGGGGTTGAGCACGATGTACGCCTCGGTGTGGGTACGGTCCCAGTCGAGGTCGTCGGCGATGCGCACCCACTCCTTGTGGGCGCCGGTGATCCAGAACGGGTCGTCGGCGTTGAACACGGTCGGGATGAGGTAGCCGTCGAGCGCCTCGTCGTCAACGACGACCGCCGGGTTCGACGGCTCCTGATACAGCGGGACGTTGTGTTCCTTGCACGCCTCGATGACGCGGGTGGCCTTCTCGGAGGTCACGTCCAGCGTGCCGCCGATCTCGATGGCGTCCGTGCCGGTCTCGCAGGCGTCCGCGAACGTCTCGTCGCCGTACAGTTCCTTGTCCGGGTCGATCTTCAGGATGTGATCCCACTCCGCCCAGGGGGTGCTCATGTTGGTGGGGATGGTGTACAGAGTGCTAAAAAGGGCGCGGATACGTGTAGTTCCGTGAGGACTCGGATCTCACACGGACATCCGCACCGCGATCGTGCACGTCCACGGACACCCCGACTCGTTCACCGACGTGGGAATACCCAAGTTGTAACCGTCGTCCGCGTCTCGTCGCAGACGACATGGGATTCTTAGACTCCTTCGGTGCGTTAGTCAGTAGTGTGATCGCGTCGCTCGTCCTGCTGGTGTTCGCCATCCTGAGCTTCTTCATCACGGTGTTCATCGTGCAGGTCGGCGCCAGCCTCGCGGGCTACTCGCCCAGCGGCGACTTCATCGTGCTGTCGGCCGCGATCCTCGCGACCGGCGCCATCGTCGCCGGCGCGACCCCGCTGTCGGGGCTCAGCGGCATCACCGAGTGACGGCTGTCGTTCGCGTTTCCGCCGTCAGTTCGCGGTAGTACGCCACCGAGAGCGTCCCGAAGAAGCCGCCGAACAGCGTCCCGAGCACGACCAGCACCGCGGAGGTCGCGACCGTCCCCAGCGACGGCAGCCCGACCGCGGACGGATCGACCGCGGCCTGCATCGACGGCGACGTGAGCACGGACCCGAGGCCGACGACCAGCCCGAACGCGCCCGCGAGCACGCCGACGAGGACGGTGTACCCGAGCACGCTCACCACGTTGCGGCGGACGACGCCGACGCTGTGTGTGACCGAGTCGATCGCGCCGTAGTCGTCGATCACGATCGCCTGCCCGTAGAACTGGATCAGGAACGCGACGACGAGGTACGCGAGCACCGCCGCGAGCACGACCAGCGCGACGACCGCCAGCAGCGCGGTGTTCGGCCCTCCGGTGCCGGCCGCGCCGCCGGGGTAGAGGCTCACGACGCCGACGATGCCCGCGATGAACGCGATCACGCCGAGCGCGATGTTCACCGCGAGGACGATCAGGTACACCACGAACACGGAGACGAAGTGCTCCTTTCCGGCGGCGACGAACGTCGCGAGCGACGTGGGGCCGTCGAACGCCTCGTCGGCCATGCCGATGAATCCCGCCTGAACGAACGGAACGAACACGAGATACAGCGCCGACAGCGCGAGCGAGACGAGACTCGCGAGGATCGGCGCACTCGATTGCAGGAGCAACTGGGGTACCTGCAGCAGAGTCAACACGAGAACGGGCACGAACAGGACGGGGTTGGACGCCAGCGCCGACGGCGTCCGGCGGAGGGCTGTCTGAAGGGCCACGACTGAACACTCGTTCAGCTACTGATAAATGTACTGACTGTTCCGCGGCGGTGAAGCTGTGGATGGCACTCCTCTCGGCCCATCCGCGAGAGAGCTTCGCCCTCTCGAACCACTAAAGGCGGATGTTAGTTCGCCTTCGCCTGCCAGTCGCGTACCCTATCCGCCCCGACGCCATCGACCTTCTCGGCGAGCGCGTCCGGCTCCATCTCCTTGAGCGAGGACACGTCGTCGACGCCGGCGTCCTTCAGCTTCTCGGCGGTCTTCTCGCCGATCCCGTCGATCGCCTCCAGCTCCGAGTCCGCCTGGCGGGACTGGTACTCTCGGTAGTTGCAGATCGGACAGCCCAACTCCCACGGCTCGTCGCCCGAGTGGACCACCAGATGCGGGAGGTCGTGCTCCTCGCAGCGCTCGTCGGTCACCTCGATCTCCCCTCTGCGCGGCAGCGGCAGCGAGTAGTCGCAGTCGGGGTATCGGGTGCAGCCGACGAGCCGCGAGCCGGAGCGGAGGCGCTTGATCGCGAGGTCGCCGTCGTGCTCCTCGCCGCATTCCGGACACACACCGATCACCTCATCCTCCTCCTCGTCGGCCTCGTCGGCCTGACACTGCGGACAGCCGTGGACGAACGTCTTGCGCCCGGCGAGCATCTTCACGTGGTTCAGGCCGTGGTCGTCACACACCTCGTCGAGGATGAGCGGCTTCCCCGTCGACGGCAGCGGAAGGGTGTACTCGCAGTCCGGGTAGCCGTCACAGCCCACGAAATACGAGCCGGCACGAGATTTCCTAACGAGCAGGGTGTCGCCGCACTCGGGGCACGGTCCGAGCTGTTTGTCCGCCTTCAGCGACTTCTGGAGGTGGTCGCCGACCTCCTCGCGCGACTCGACGAGTTCCTCGAACACCCGTGAGAGCATCTCCCGTGACTCGTCGGCGACCTCCTCGAACTCCTTTTCCCCCGAGGAGATCGCCTGCATGTCCGCCTCGAGTTGGGCGGTCATCTCGTCGCTCACGATCCGGTCGGCGAACTCCTCGGAGGCCTCGACGACCGCCTTCGCGAGCCCGGTCGGGCGCGGCGGGTCGCTCTCGATGTAGCCGCGGTCGTACAGCTTCTGGATCACGTCGTGGCGCGTCGCCTTCGTCCCGATGCCCATGTCCTCCATCGTCTCGATGAGCCGTGACTGGCCGTAGCGGCGGGGCGGCTGGGTCTGCTTGGCCTCCAGCGCGGTGTCCACGACCGCCAGCGCCTCGCCCTCCGACACGTCGGGAACGTAGCTCTCGTTGGTCGAGAAGTACGGGTACACCGCGTGGTAGCCCTCCTCGGTGAGCCGCTTGCCGTTGGACTTCAGCCGCAGGGGGCCGTCGTCGACGCCGACGGCGTCGTCGCCCTCCTCGATCTCGGTGACGACGCGGAGGTGCTCCCACTCGGCGTCGGGCGCGCACGTCGCGAGGAACCGGCGCACGACCAGCTCGTACACCTCCCACTCGTCGTCGGACAGCTCCGAGGCCGCCGGCAGCTCGCCCGTCGGGTGGATCGGCGGGTGGTCGGTGGTCTCCTCGTCGCCCTCGGTCGGCTCGATGTCGTCCAGTTCCAGCACCGACTCGGCGTCGTCGCCGAACTGCCGGCCCATCGAAAGATCCGCCAGCAACTCGCGCTCGTCGAGGTCCTCGGGGTAGACGGTGTTGTCCGTGCGCGGGTAGGTGATGAACCCGGCCGTGTACAGATCCTCGGCGATGCTCATCGAGCGCTGGGCCGAGTAGCCGATCGAGGAGGCCGCGCGAATGAACTGCGTCGTGTTGAACGGCGCGGGCGGCTCGTCGGTCCGCCGGCGGCGACGCACGGAGGAGACCGTCGCCGTCCCCGCCTCGCGTAGGCGGTCGTAGACGGCGTCTGCGGTCGCTTCGTCCCAGACGCGCTCGGCCTCGGTACCGTCGTCGTCCTCGTAGAAGTACTGCGCGTCGAACGCGTCGTCCTCGGCGTCCGACTCCTCGCCCTCTCGCTTCAGCAGGTCCGCGAACAGCTCCCAGTAGTCCTCGGGGTCGAACGCCTCGATCTCGCGCTCGCGGTCGACGATGAGCTTCAGCGTCGGCCCCTGCACCCGGCCCACCGAGATGAAGTCCTCGCCCAGTTGCCGGGCCGACAGCGAGAGGAACCGCGTCAGCGACGCCCCCCAGATGAGGTCGATGATCTGGCGGGCCTCGCCGGCCGCGGCCAGATCGAAGTCGATCTCGTCGCGGTCCTCGAACGCCTCGGTCACCTCGCGCTCGGTGATAGAGGAGAAGCGCACGCGGTCGACGGGCACGTCCTCGTTGACCTCGCGGATCAGCTCGTACGCCTCCTTGCCGATCAGTTCGCCCTCGCGGTCGTAGTCCGTCGCGATGACGACCCGGTCGGCCTCCCGCGACAGCAGGCGCACCGCGCGGACGATCCCCTCCTTCGTCGGCCGCTTGCGGACGGGTGCGTCGATGAGTTCGACGGGCTCCACGTCCCGCCAGTCGTCGTACTCCGGGGGGAAGTCCACCGCGACGACGTGGCCCGACAGCCCGATACAGCGGGTGCCGCCCCAGCGGTAGACGTTGACGCCGGCGCGCCGCTCGGTGTCGAAGTCCTCGTTCGAGAGGATCTCCGAGAGGCGCCGCGCGGCGTTGTCCTTCTCGGTGACGATCAGTTCCATCAGTTGCCGGAGAGTATGCCGAATCCCTTTGTAACCCTTTCGCGGGTCGCTGTCACACGGTCCGGCCGGCGGTCGGCGGCGCCGTGCGAGGGTCGACACCGCCCACGCGGTGGGAACGGGGGTACAACGGGCGGCTACTTCGGCACGTCAGGGGCGTCGGCGACCTTGTGGAGATGCCAGCGGTCGTACAGGAGATCGACGCCGAACTGACCCCTCGTCCCCTCGTTGCCTCCGTTGCCGTCGTCGACGCGGAACTCGACGGGCACCCGCTCGCCCGCCTCGTTAGGCGTGAAGAACGCGTAGGGGTCGTCGCCGTCGTCGGCTGTCAACGGCAGCGACTCGGTGCCGAGCGGGCCCGCCAACTCGAGCCGCAGGCCGCCGCCGTCGCGGGCGACGACCGCGCGTTTCACCCCCCGATACGAGGCGTACTCGCCGGTCAGGCGGTCGAAGCGCCGACGACGCGCGAAGAACGGCACCGCCTCCGACGGCACCTCCCCGAGCGCACACGCGAACACGCCCTCGCCGAGCCGGACCAGCGGGTACCCCGGCGTGGCGTTCGCGGCCACCGCGATCCCCAGCCCGGCCTCCGGACTGAAGCCGACGTACGCCGTGGAGACGGCGATAGAGCCGGAGTGACCGACCAGTTCCCGGCCGCACGATTCGCGGGTTCGCCACCCGAAGCCGTACGGCCCGCCGGGCGTGTCGACGCGCCCCTCGGTGAGCGTCGCGACCGATTCGGAGGAGACGACCTCGCGGCCGTCGAGGCTCCCGTCGTTCAACAGCAGGCGGGCGTACCGCGCGAGCTCCGAGACCGAGGCGAACAGCCCGCCCGCCGGCCGCGACAGTTCGCGGACTGGAACCGACGCCGCCACGAGGTCGTCCCGTCCCCCGGCGCCGTCCCGGTCGCGGGCGGGGTGCGGCCCGACTCCCCGGTCCTCGCGCAGGTACATGGTGGCGTGGTCGTCGTCCATCGCGAACGTCGCGTCGTCGAAGGTGGCGCGGTCCAGTCCCAACGGGTCGAGGACGTGCTCGGCGACGTAGCGATCGTACGGTCGACCGGTACACGCCTCGATCACGTCGCCGAGGAGGACGTACCCCTCGTTGCTGTAGGCGAACCGCTCGCCGGGGGCGCCGATCTGCTCGTTGCCCGCGGTCGCCGGCCCGCCGGCCGCGCCGCCGACTGTTCCGGGGCCGGAGCCACCGACGCCGTCAGCGCCGCCGGTGCGGTCGTCGACGCCATCGCCGCCGACGGCTCCCTCGACGTGCGCGCGGAAGTCCGCCGCCGTCGACAGCGGGAGCGTGTCCGTGTCGCGGCGGAGCCGGCGGCCGATGAGCGCCTCGCTCGTCGCCAGCGACGGGATCCCGGAGGCGTGCGACAGGAGGTGCCGCAGTCGGATCGGGTCGTCGGGGTCGCTTCCCAGATCCACGTCGAGGTGGTCCGACACCGGGTCGTCGAAGTCGAGCATCCCCGCCTCCGACAGTTGCGCGAGCGCCAGCGCCGTCACGGACTTGGTGACCGATCCGACGCCGTACAGCGTCTCGGGCGTCGCCGGCCGGTTCCCCGCCAGATCGCGGGCGCCGAAGCCCTCGGCGTAGCGGACGCCGTCGCGGTCGACGACGGCGACGCTGACGCCGGGGAGCCGGTCGCGCCGCATCGTCCGCCGGATCAGGTCGGCCGCCGCTGCGCGTGCCTCGTCGTTCATGCTCACGGATCGCGCCGGCGCGACTTCAAGCCGCAGGGCCTCGGGCACCGCCAGGGCCTCGCACGCCGTCACGGTCCTCGCGTGCCGGTTCCCGAAGGAGTAACATCCGGGCCGCCCGGCGGGACGGTATGCCCGAGACCGAACACGACCTCGCGACGATGACGTGGGAGGACGCCGGCGACGCCTTCCTGAGCGCCGACGCCGTCGTCGTCCCCACCGGGAGCACCGAACAGCACTCCGTCCACCTCCCGCTCTCCACCGACAGCCTCCGTGCCGAGCACCTCTCGGCGGAACTCGTCGAGGCGGCGCCCGACCACGACCTCGACCTGCTGCGCGCGCCGACGCTCCCGTACGGCTACAGCGAGCATCACATGCCGTTCCCCGGGACGATCACGCTCTCGCAGGACACGTACAAGCAGGCCCTGATCGACGTGGGCGCGTCGCTGGCGGAACACGGCGCCGAGCGCGTCCTCTTTCTCAACTGCCACGGCGGCAACAAGCAGGCGCTCGCGCTCGCCGCCGACCGCCTGAACCGCGACCACGACATCGGCGCCCACTTCGTCCACTGGACGGACTTCGGGCGCGACGAGTTGGAGGATCACTTCGGCGAGGGATGGGGCCACGCCGGCGACCACGAGACGAGTTTCGTCGAACTCGTCCGCGACGACCTCGTGAAGTCGGACCGGAAGGAGCCACA
Organism: Halobaculum rarum; assembly: GCF_040025155.1. Lineage (NCBI taxonomy): Archaea > Methanobacteriati > Methanobacteriota > Halobacteria > Halobacteriales > Haloferacaceae > Halobaculum > Halobaculum rarum. Next base: position 1,061,826 of record NZ_CP157275.1, read on the forward strand.
GGAGGCCGACGACCTCCCGGAGACGCGCTCGTGGACGTACTTCTCGGACGTAACCGAGTTGGGCGGGATGGGCGACCCGACGAACTCGGATCCCGAGTTCATGGAGCAGGTGGTCGCGAACACGACCGAGCGGATCCTGGAGGCGTTGGCGGAGGACATCGGGAACGGGTGGTAAGGACGGTCGGCGGTCAGGCCGTTGCGTCGCCGGTGCCGGCCCCCTCCGGCTCGGACGGCCCCTCCTCGCGGCGCCCGGTTCGACGGGCGTTGAGCGCGAGGACCACCGCGCCCGCGCCGACGACCGTGAGCGCGAGTCGGAACAGGCCGCCGCCCGGGACGAACTGCGAGAGGCCGACGAGGAGCACGCCGACCACGAGCGCGACCCACCGTGCGGCGGATCCCGCATCGCGGTCGAGCACCCGCAGCGCCGCCGTCCCGAGGACGTACGCGCCGAGCACCAATCCGATCCAGACGAACAGCCCGTAGCCGGCCGCTCCCAAGAGCGCGAGGGGGATGCCGACGATAGTGATCGCAAACAGGACCAGCAGGACGGGCACGAGCACGAGCGCCGCGATGCCGACGCCGCCGCTGTGAACGGCCCGTTCGATGCCCGCCGCCTCGACATCGCCCACGAACCGCGGCACGGCGAGCAGCAGGACCGCACCCAACGCGAGGTGCGCGAGCACGGCGTACAGGGCAGTGAGCCACGTGGGAACCGTGAACTGCAGGCCGGTGAACTCCGTGTTTCCGAGGTCGACCGCGCGCACCTCTCCGGCGACCTGGCCGTCGTTGACGAACGACTGGACGTCGTGCCGGAGGTCGCCCTCGATCGACGCCGACGAGCCCACGCGGAGCGTCTCCGCGGCGACCGTGGCGGTGCCGCCGACGACGCCGTCGAGCAGAACCTCCCCGGCGGCCACGTCGAGGTCACCGCCGACCTCGCCCGACTCGCGAAGCGTGAACGATCCGGTCGCGAGTTCGATCGCTCCCTCGACCGTACCCTCCACGGTCACCGCGCCGGCGCTCCCGGTGAGATCGCCGGTGACGACGCCCGACTCGGCGATCACGACCGTCCCGGCAACGGCGTTCACGTCGCCGTCGACGGTCCCGCGGACGATCACGGTGCCGCCGAACGCGTCGAGGTCGTCGCTGATCGTCTCGCCCTCGACGACGACGACGGTTCCACCGAACTGCGATTCCGCGGCCGCGACGGGCGCGCTCGCCGTCACGATGACCAGGAGCACAACCGCCAGCGACCGCACCGCCGCGCTGTTCATGATAGACCACTGTTTTAAATGTGAGCTCATAAACACGTATGGCGATTGCACAGCACGGCACACGCCGGGCGGGAGGAGAACGCCGACGGGATAGCGAGGGGCGACAGCCGATCAGACGTGTGCGTCGAGGAACTCGGCGATCGTCTCGAACTCCTCGATCAGGTTCTCGCGGCTCGTCGTGTGGTGTCCCTCGTCGTCGAAGATCAGCGTCTCGACGGGGACGCCCCGCTCGCGGACCGCCTCGGCCACCTGCTCGGCCTCGCCGACGGGCACTCGGGGGTCGTTGGCGCCGTGCTGGACGAACAGCGGGCACCGAACGTCGTCGATGTGCGACAGCGGCGAGATCGACTTCAGGAACTCGTAGTCGTCCGCGAGGCTACCGTACTCGGCCTCGCGGTGGCTGCGGCGCCACTCGCCGGTGTTCTCGAGGAAGGTCGTGAAGTCGGCGATGCCGACGAAATCGACAGCGGCCGCCCACAGGTCGGGGTACTCGGTGATCGCCGCCAGTACCATGAAGCCGCCGTAGGAGCGCCCGTACGCGACGATGCGGTCGTCGTCGACCGCGGGCCGTCCGTGGAGCCACTCGACGCCGGCGGCGACGTCCGCCACCGAGTCCATCCGCTTCTCCACGTCGTCGAGGTGTGAGTACGCCGTCCCGTACCCCGAGGAGCCGCGGACGTTCGGCTCCAGCACCGCGTAGCCGCGGTTCAGGAAGTACTGCTTCGTCGGGTAGAACCAGGGCCGGCGCTGGTGCTCGGGGCCGCCGTGGATGTCGACGATCGCGGGCACGGACTCGTCGGGGTCGGCGGCGTCCACGCCCGGCGGGAGGGTCCAGTAGGCCGGGATCTCGCGCCCGTCGAACGTCTCGTAGTGGACCGTCTCCGGCGCGTGGAACGCCGCGTCGGGGAGCCCGTTGCGGCCGACGGGGGTCCAGTCGGTGACCGAGTCGTCGCCGTCGCCGAACTCGCAGGCGCGAACCCCGTACGGCGTCGTCGGTGACGTAGACGTGTACGCGAGCCGCTCGGCGTGGGGGCCGAACGTGAGCCCCTGGACGATACCGTCGACCGCGGGCGTCTCGACCGGATCGAACTCCGGTTGATCCACGTCGCCGGCGAGCGTTCCCGCGTGCAACGACGAGTAGCCGCCCTCGTTAACCGCATACGCGAGGCGGCCGGTGTCGCGGTCGAACGCGAGCGCGTCCACGTCCCAGGCGTCCGTCCCGGGCTCCCCCGGCTCCTCGTCGTAGCCAGCGACGGGTGTCACGGCGCCTGAATCGAGCGAAAGGCGGCCGACGTAGGCGGTGTCGCTGTCGCGGTTCGTCACACAGAGCAGGCCCCCCTCGCCGTCGAAGTGGACGTGCGAGTACGTCGCCTCGTCGCCGTCGGAGAGCGTCCGCGTCTCCCCGGTGTCGAGGTCGAGGACGAACAGGTCCTCGTCGTAGCTGGAGTGGGGCTTCGAGAGGACGAGCCGGTCGCCCTCGGGACCGAACGCGGCGACGTTGAGCCAGCCGCCGGGGCCCTCGTACACCCGCTCGGGGTTGCCCGCCTGCTCTTCCGGGCCCCCGACCTCCTGCACAAACACGTCGAACCGGCCGTCGTCCTCACGGTTGGCCGTGTAGGCGACCCGGTCGCCGTCGGGCCCCCACGCACCCCACGCGTGCTTCGACTCGGGGTCGTCAGTGAGCGGGCGCTCGACGCCCGTGGCGAGGTCGTAGTGGATGAGTTGGTCGCGCTCGTCGCTCCCGCGGTCCATCGCGTACACGAACGACTCGTCGGCGGGCGAGGCCGCGAGCGCGGAGACGCGCTCCTCGTGCGGCGTGAGCCGCGACGGCCACGCGCCGGGGTCGTCGGCGGTCCACACCTGGGGCGTGCCGGACGTGTCCGCGAGAACGAGGAGGCGGCCCTCCGGGGTGAGCGTGGGCGAGTCGACGTGTTCGATCGCGAGGAAGCGGGCGACGCCGTAGCCGGCGGCGACTGTGTCGGGCATACGCTCACGGCGTGCGCCTCGCGGCTAAAGCGTTCGGCAGGCGGCGAGCGAGGCGGGCCGGCGCCGACTACAGATCCGCGTCCGCGACCCGCTCCAGGAACGCGGCGGTCGTCCGGATCCCGTTCTCGAAGCAGTTCAGGTCGAGATGCTCGTTCGGCGAGTGGTTCCCCTGGTCGGGGTTCGCGTACGGCACCACGAGCACCGGCACGTCCGCCAGCGCGTCGACGCGACGGAAGAAGGCCGCCGGGAGCGACCCGCCCAACACCGGCAGCTCCACCGGGTCCTCTCCCCACACGGCCGACAGCGCGTCGAGCACGGGCGGCGTGGCCGGCGACCCGACGGGCGTCTTCATCGGCGGGAAGCCGGTACCCTCGGTGACCTCCACGTCCGGGTGGACGCCGGCGACGTGCTCCTCGATACGCTCGAAGACGGTATCGGGATCCTGTCCGGGGACGAGCCGGGAGTCGAGCTTCGCGGTCGCGGTCCGCGGAACGATGGTCTTGCTGCCCGCTCCCTGATAGCCCGCATCGAGGCCGTTCACGGTGACCGTCGGCTCCAGCAGCAGGCGCTCGTAGTAGTCGCGCTCGGTCGCGAAGTGGGTGAGGTCCAACTCCTCGCGCACCTCGTCGGCGTCGTCCGGGAGCCGGTCGACCAGTTCGCGGTCGGCGTCGGTCACCTCGATGCCGTCGTGGAAGCCGTCGACCGCGACGCGGTCGCCGCCGCTGGGATAGCCGCGTTCGGGGTCCGTCCCCTCGCCATACTCGGTCAGCGACGCGACCACCTCCGCCAGTTCCGTTGCCGCGTTCGGAACCGGACCGCCGAAGTTGCCCGAGTGGAGGTCCGCGTTCGCGGTTTCGAGGTCCAACTGGAACGTGATGATGCCGCGGTTGCCGTAGATGAGCGTCGGCCGGCCCGAGCGGTGTTGCGGACCGTCCGCGACGTAGATGAGGTCCGCGTCGCGAATGGCAGCGGCGGGGGCGTCAGAGTCGATTCCGGGGTCCTCGATCCCGTCCGCTCCGTCCAAGTACGCCTTCAGCCCGAGACTCCCGCTCTCCTCGCCGCCCTCGACGAGCAGCTTGACCGTCACCTCCGGCATCGCGTCGGCGGCCGAGAGCGCGTCCAGCGCGAACGCGTGGACGACGAACTGGCCCTTGTTGTCGCCGGCGCCCCGGCAGTAGACGCTCCCGTCGCGCACCGTCGGCTCGAACGGCGGCGACTCCCACTGCTCGGGGTGCTCGGCCGGCTGCACGTCGTAGTGCCCGTAGAACACGACCGTCGGCGCGTCGGGGTCGTCGGCGACGCGCTCGCCGTAGACGAGGGGGTAGCGGTCCGTCTCGATCCGCCGGGCGTCGAGCCCGTGATCGGCGAGCAGGTCCCGGACGGCGTCGGCGCCGGCGTCCATCCCCTCGCCCGTGGCGCTCACCGTCGGGAGGCGCAGGAGGTCGAACAGCGACTCGCGGTAGTCGTCGAGGCGCTCCGCGATCGCCGGGTCGGCGGCGCTTGCGGGCGCATCTGTGCCGGACATACCCGCTACTGTGTGACCGGAGCCTTCGCCCTTTGCCCGCCGGCGCGGCGTGCCGGAATCCCGAATCGGGCGGCGTTTTACTAATTCAGGCACGCCCTCAATGCCAAAGTTAATATTATGGGCGTTCGATTTAACAATCAGAGATGGAACACACGCGACGAGCCGTCCTCGGATCCGTGGGTGCGGTCGGCGCGGGCGCAGTAGCCGGCTGTCTGGGTTCGCGCGCGGACGGCGGTGCGACCACCGGCGACGACGCGGGAGCGGGCGACGCGGCGGCACAGGCGACGTTCTTCGTCTTCGGCGACCTCGCGAGCGCGGTCGCCGGCGACGCGACGACAACGGATCTGTTGGTCCCGGTCGGACAGCACGGTCACGGCTGGGAGCCCGGACCGCGTATCCGCGAGTCGATCCGAGCGGCCGACCTCCTCGTCCACGGGATGGACGGGTTTCAGCCGTGGGTCGACGACATCGCCGGCGACCTCGCGGCCGACGACGCCGGCGTCCGGACCGTCGACGCTAGCGCCGACGTGGACCTGCTGGTGCCCGGCGAGGAGGGCGGGCACGCCGAGGACGACCACCACGGCGAACACGAGACCGAGACCGACGACCACCACGAGGAGAACGGGGGCGACGACGACCACGACCACGGGGCCGGAACGGATCCCCACTTCTGGATGGATCCGCTGCGCGTCCGCACCGCGGTCGGGACCGTCCGTGAGGCGCTCTCGTCGGTCGACCCCGACGGGGCCGACGCCCACGAGGCGAACGCCGCGACGTTCCGGGCGGAACTCGACGCGCTCCACGAGCGTCTCGACTCGACGATCGCCGAGGCCGACCGCGACGTGCTCCTCGTCGCGGGCCACAACTCCTTCCGATATCTGGGCGAGCGGTACGGCCTCCACGTCGAGACGCTGACAGGGCTGGCGCCGGACGACCGCCCGACGACGCGCGATATCGAGCGCGCGCAGGAAGTCATCGCCGAGCACGACCTCCGGCACGTCTGTGCGGACCCGATCGAGTCGCAGCGGGCGGCCGACCAGCTCGTCGCCGAGACGGACGCCGAGGCGGTGCTCCCGCTGACGGCGATGCCCGGCCTGACCGACGAGTGGGCCGAGAACGACCGGGGCTACCTCGACGTGATGCGGGAGGTGAACGTCCCGACGCTGGAGCGGGCGCTGCGGCGATGACGGCGGCCGTCGACGTGCGCGAGGCGACGTTCGCCTACGGCGACCGACCGGTGATCGAGGACGTGACGCTCGCGGTCGAGGCCGGCGAGTTCCTCGGCCTCGTGGGCCCGAACGGGTCGGGCAAGACGACCCTCCTCGAACTGCTGATCGGCCTGCGCCGTCCGGACAGCGGAACCGTCTCGCTGTTCGGCGAACCCCCCCACGAGTTCGCCGACGGCGAGCGCGTCGGCTACGTCCCGCAGGACGTCGGTGAGGCCGCCGGCGGGATGCCCGTCACCGTCGAGGAGGTCGTCCGAATGGGGCGGTACCCGCACAGGCTCTTCCGTCGGTTCCGCGGGGAGGACCGCCGGGCGGTCGCGGCCGCGCTGGAGCGCGTCGGGATCGCCGACATCGCCGACCGGCGGATCGGCCGCCTGTCGGGCGGCCAACGCCAGCGGGCGTTCATCGCGCGGGCGCTCGCCGCCGAGGCGGACCTCCTCGCGCTCGACGAGCCGACCGTCGGCGTCGACGCCGAGTCGCGGGAGGCGTTCTACGACCTCCTGCACGAACTGAACGACGAGGGGATGACGGTCGTGCTCATCGAGCACGACATCGGGGTCGTCACGACCCACGCCTCCGAGATCGCCTGTCTCAACCGGGAGCTGTTCTTTCACGGCGACCCCGAGACGTTCGTCGAGACGGACGCCCTCGCGGCGGCGTACGGGAACGCACAGCACGTCGTGGCCCACAACCACTGATGACGGCGACGACCATACCGCTCACGACCGTCGAAGGAAGTGTCGTCGACCGCGTGCTTGCGGTCCTGTTGGACGACCTGTGGGGCGGCCTCCTCGACGGTCTCGCGGGCGCGGCCGGCGTTGACCTGCTCTCGCTGCCGTTCATGCAGCGGGCGTACCTCGCGGCGGTGTGCGTCGCGATCGTCGGCCCGCTCGTCGGGAGCTTCCTCGTCCACCGCGAGATGGCGATGATCGGCGACACGCTGGCGCACGCCGCCTTCGCGGGCGTCGCCGCCGGCCTGTTCGTCAACGCGGTCTTCGCGGTCGCGGTGCCGCCGCTTGCGACCGCGCTGGTCGTCGCCGCCCTCGCCGCGCTGGTCGTGCAGACGCTCGTCGACTACGCCGGCGCCTACCGCGACACGTCGCTGGCGATCGTGCTCACCGGCTCGTTCGCGGTCGGGAGCGTGCTGATCACCGCCGCCGACGGCGGCATCGCCGTCGGGATCAACGCGTACCTGTTCGGGTCGCTGGCGACCGTCTCGCGCGCGAACGCCGGGATCCTGCTGGCGATGACGACCCTCGTCGGCCTCGCGGTCGGCGCCGCCTACCGCCCGCTGGTGTACGTCACCTTCGACGAGGTCGGCGCCCGCGCCGCCGGCATCGACGTGACGCGGTACAACCGCCTGCTGGCGGTGCTCACCGCGGTCGTCGTCGTCGGCGCGATGCAGATCATGGGCGTCATCCTCGTCGCCGCGATGCTCGTGATCCCCGTCGCCGCCGCGGCCCCGGTGACCGGCTTCAGGCGGTCGATCGCCGCGAGCGTCGCCGCCGGCCTGCTCGCCACGGTCGCGGGCGTCACGCTGTCGTACTGGTACGACGTCGCCGCCGGCGGGACGATCGTGCTCACCGCGATCGCCGTCTACGTCGCCGTTATCGCGGCGGCGCGCCTGCGCGGTCGCCTCGTGTCCAGTCGTCGCGAACGGGTCGCGCGGGCCAACGCGGACGCGACCGACGCCGACGCGGGGACCGGAGCCGGGACGGGTACGCCGGACGGCGGCGACGGCGCCGAGTGACCCGGTCGGGGGATCGCCCCTTTCATGTCGGTTCCGGAACTGGCCAGCGCTATGGACACCCGTTCGCGCGCCCGTCTCGCGCTCGCCCTCCTCCTCGTGACCGCGCCCCTGTGGGGGCCGCCGTTGGACCTCACCGGCACGGACTACGCCTACCGCACCGCCGAGATCGATGTCGACGGCGGCGAGGTCTCGATGTCGGAACGAGACTACTGGCGGGGACCGACCGATCGGATCGCCTGTTTCTCGACGCTCGCTGCCATCGATCGCGACCGCGGCTGCTATCTCGAGTCGCGCCTCCGCGACGGGAACGTCAGCGTCGACTATCCCGGAATGGGGAGTTACGGCGGTGACCCGCAGGTCTTCGGCCCGGACTACGTCGTCTTCGGGACCGCCGGCCCCGTCTACGAGCGGACCGTCTCCCACGACGCGGCGAACGGGTCGTTCGTGCTCGGAGTCGACCGGGTCGACCCCGAAGTGGCCCTCGGCGACGTGGCGAGCGATCCCGAGGGTGCGCCCCCTGTCGTCCGTGAGGCGCTCGACACGGGCGAGGCTCGCCGCAACGACCCGATCCGGGGACACGATCCCGGGCGGATCTATCGCGACGACGGCGGGTTCGTCGTCGTCTACGAGGAGGAGATCCACGACGGGTACTCGGAGCAGCCGGGCGTCGAGCGCGCGTTCGAGGCGATCGCGGTCCTGTTCGGCGCGCTCACCCTGTATCAGGTCGGGCGCGACAGCGTCCGGAAGTCGTAACGCCGGGTTCCGGCCGGAGGGGTCGACGGGCGCCGGCTCCCGGCCGCGACGACCGCCTCCACAATCCTTAGGCCGCGACGCCACGCCCGGACGGTAGAGACCCCTTTCATGCCGAACACCGACGCGCGCGTCGACATGACCGAGGGCGCGGTGGCCCCCCGGTTGTTCAGCCTCGCCTGGCCGCTCGTGCTCGGAAATCTCCTCCAGACCCTCTACAACCTCGCGGACCTGTTCTGGGTCGGCCGGGTCAGTCCCGAGGCCGTCGCGGCGGTGTCGCTCATGTTCCCGCTCTCGTGGATGTTCGTTTCCACCGCGATGGGGCTCACCGCCGCGACCATCGCGCTCGTCTCCCAGCACGTCGGCGCCGGCGAGGACCGCCGGGCCGACGAGGTCGTCGGCCAGACGACGCTGTTGGCGGTCGGTGTCTCGGTCGTACTGGCCGCCGTCGGGCTGCTCGCGCGCCGCCCGCTCCTGAACTGGATCGGCGCCGAGGGCGTCGTGTTCACCGAGGCGCTGGCGTACATCGAGGTGATCTTCCTCACCCTCCCGCTCACGTTCCTCTTTTTCGCCTTTCGCGCGTCGCTACAGGGCGCCGGCGACACCAGGACCGCGATGTGGCTCGTGGCCGCCTCCGCCGGCGTCAACATCGTCATCGACCCCGTGTTCATCCTCGGGTTCGGACCGATCCCCGCGATGGGGACGCGGGGAGCCGCGGTGGCGACGTTCATCTCCCGCGCGCTCGCCGCCGCGGCCGGGATCTACGTCCTCGTGAGGGGCGACTGGGGGATCCAACTCCACCTCGGCGACCTCCGGCCCAAGCCCGCGGTGCTGCGCAAACTCGTCGATATCGGGTATCCGGGCACGCTGGACGGCTGGGCCCGCTCCTTTGCTGCGGTGGCGATGGCCGCGCTCGTCGCCAGATTCGGCCCGGCCGCCACGGCCGCCTACGGTGTCGGCGTCCGCCTGATGTCCGTCTCCTGGACCGTCGCCGGCGCGGTCGGACAGGCGACGGCGACGGGCGTCGGACAGAACCTCGGCGCCGACACGCCCGACCGCGCGAGCCGGGTGGCGTGGACCGGCACCGGCGGCACGATGGTCGTCCTCGCGCTCGCGGGCGCCGTCGTCTGGTTCGTCCCCGCCCTCGCGATCCGTGTGTTCGTCAACGACGCCGCCGTCATCGAGGAGGGCGTCTCCTTCCTCCGGATCACCGCACCCGCGTGGGCCGCCTTCGGCGGGCTGATGGTGCTACAGGGAGCGTTCCGCGGCGCCGGCGACACCCGCACCGCGATGGGGCTGTCGCTTTTGTCGCGGTGGGGGCTGCGCATTCCCGCGGCCGTCGTGCTGGCGTACTCGTTCACCGTCGTCGTCCCGGGGATCGGCCCGGTGTCGGGGCTCGGCCTCGGCCCGGACGGGCTCTGGTGGGCGTGGACGTTCGGCGCGGTCGGGTCGCTGATCGTGGGGGCGCTGTGGTTCCTCCGCGGAACGTGGACCGAGGGCGTGGTCGAGCGCGACGAGGGTCCGGAACCCGGTCTCGACGCGTCAGGAGCATCCGACCGCGACGGCGAAACGAGATCCGACCGCGACGGCGACGACGGCGAGAGCGATCCCACGACCGACGACTGACTCGGTATCAACGTGGTCGCGGCCGGTGTATCCAAGCGGGTGGCACCCGAACCCGAGGACATGAACGGGTCGACGACGCGGCTGTACGGCGCGGCGATCGCGATCACATCCGGCGTGTACTCGCTGGTGTCCGCGACCGTCGGCGGGACGATGACGGGGGCCGGTGGAGCGATGGGATCGGGCGGGATGACGGGATCCGGCGGAATGGCGGGGACGACCGGACTCGGGCTCGCGGGCTGGGTGATGCTCGCGCTCGGCGTCGTCGTCGTGGTGCACGGCGTGGTCCTGCTGACGCCGGCGGTCGAGCGGCTCGGGAGCGCGAGCGGCCCCCTGATGATCGCCTACTCGCTCGTGATGCTGCTGCTTCAGGCGCTCGGGGGAGCCGGGATGACCGGCATGGGGATGACCGGCGGCACGAGCGGCGGAACGGGGACCATGGGCGGCATGGGCTCGACCGCGACCGCCGGGATGGGCTGGGACCTCGGCATGGTCGCGCTCGCGGTGCTGATGCTGTTCAGCGGGATCGTCATAACGACACGCGACGCCGACGACGGCGGAATGTAGTCGGAAGCTACTCGTCGCGAAGGACCGCCGCGCCGGGGGCGTTGCGCATCACGCTTTGCATCCCGCGGCGGGCGGCGCGGTCGGAGCTGTACCCCTCGCCGCTCGTGGCGACGATGTTGCCGTTGCGGTGGACGAGCCGCCAGCGCCACTCGTCGGCCCGGTCGCGGTACAGTTCGAAGCGCGCGAGCGAGACGGGCGCCGGGGCCTCCGGCGCCGGAACCGCCTCCGACGGGAGGTCGGTCGGGTCCGTCGCGGCGACCCCGGGCGCCCCACCGTCGTCGGTCGACTCGGATGCCTCCACGGGGGCGGCCTCGTCGCGCTCGTTCGTGGCGGTCGTCTCGCCGTCCGTCACGTCGCTTCCCGGCCACTCGAACTCGATCTCCAGTTCCGTCTCGTCCTCGTCTCCATCGACCTCGAGTTCCACCTCGACGCCGAGGGAGTCGGGGAGCGGGACGCTCGTGGCCTCGTCGCCCTCGCCGAGCCGGAGGTCGTCGCCGGCGGCGAGGTCGGCGGCGATCCCCCGCAGGAGCGCCGCGGCGGTCGCTCTGTCCATCCGTTCGTCCATCGAGTACACCGTGCGTTCGGACATACGGTCACAGTCGCGAGCCAGCGGCTTGAGTACGCGGGCGAGAAGGGGGAGGACGATCCTGAGCGGGACCGCGTCATCGAGACGGCGAACCCGTCGTCGGTTACCCGTCTAACTGCTCGCGCAACATCGCGTTCACGTCGTCCGGCGCCGCCGAGCCGCCGGTCTTGGCCATCACCTGCCCGACGAGGAAGTTGATCGCGCCGCCCTCGCCGGCGTGGTAGTCGTCGACCGCGTCGGGGTTCTCCTCGATCGCCTCCGCGACCGCCGTCGCGACCTCGTCGTCGTCGGCGGTACCGAGCCCCTCGCGTTCGATGACCTCGTCGGGGCCGAGTTCCTCATCGAGCATCGCGCGGAGGACGACTTCCTCGGCGTTCTTCGTCGTCACCTTGCCGGCGTCGACGAGTTCGATCAGACGCGTGAACTCGTCGAGGCGGTCGGTCACGTCCTCGATCGCCATGTCGCGGTAGTTCAGCTCCCCGAGGAGCGTGTCGGCGACCCATGCGGCCGCCAGGTCCGGGTCGAACTGTTCGGCGACGTCCTCGTAGAAGTCGGCGACCGCCTTGCGGGAGGTGAGCTTCGAGGCCGCCTCCGTGTCGAGGCCGTACTCCGCCCGGAAGCGCTCGCGGCGGGCGTCCGGAAGCTCCGGGATGGCGATGCGCTCCTTCCAGTCGGACACCTGCAGGGCGGGCAGGTCCGCCTCGCCGAAGTAGCGGTAGTCCTTCTCCTCCTCCTTCGAGCGCATCGAGACGGTGTTGCCGTGCGTCTCGTTGAAGTGGCGCGTCTCCTGTTCGACGGCCTTCCCGCGCTTGATGAGGTTCTCCTGGCGGTTTCGCTCGTAGCTCAGCGCCTGCTCGGCGCCCTTGTGGCTGGAGATGTTCTTGACCTCCGTGCGGTTGGCGGACTCGAGCACCGCCTCGTCGATGGCGCCGTCGTCGTCGACCTCGTTCGCCTCGATCATCGAGAGGTTCGCGTCGATGCGGAGGCTGCCGTCACGGCCGGCGTCGAACACGCCGAGGTATTCGAGGACTTCCTCCAGCTTCTCCAGGAAGGCGCGCACCTCCTTCGGGTCGCGGAAGTCGGGCTCGGTGACGACCTCCATCAGCGGCGTGCCCGCACGGTTGTAGTCGACCAGCGAGTAATCCGCGCGGTCGACCGACGTGGTGCGCACGTCGAGGTCCGCGGGGCCCTCGCGGACGTGGCGCAGGCTCCCGGGGTCCTCCTCGAGGTGGGCGCGGCGGACGCTGACGGTGCGACGCTCGCCCTCGTGGGAGAACTCCAGTTCCCCGTCGGCACACAGCGGCGCGTCGTACTGGGTGATCTGGAAGTTCTTGGGGAGGTCGGGGTAGTAGTAGTTCTTCCGGTGGAACCGGGTCTCCTCGGGGATGTCGGCGTCGAGCGCCTTCCCCACCTTGACGGCGGCCTCGACGGCCGCCTCGTTGAGCACCGGGAGGGCTCCGGGGAGCCCGAGACAGGTGGGACAGACGCGCGTGTTGGGCTCCTCCTCCTCGACGGGGTCGGTGGAACACCCGCAGAAGATCTTGGTGTCCGTCTCGAGCTGGACGTGGACCTCCAGCCCGATGACGGGCACTAACTCGGCCCGTTCGGCTGCTCGTGCCATCGTTGAACCGGGGTTTGCGACGCCGCAGGTAAAGCCTGACGGGACGGCCGCCGCGGATACCGGGTTCGGGGCCGCGGCGGGCGCGATCGCGACGCGTCGGGCGTGCCGGGACCGCGGTCACCACAGCGACGGGCCGCGGTCAGTCGCTGCGGTCGGCGCCCCCGCGCATGAGGTTCAACACCTCGTCGCTCACGTCGGGTTCGGCGGCGACAATGTACGATCGGCCGGGTTCGAGCACCATCTCCGAGCCGGCGATACGCTCGCCGTCGGCGTCGGAGACGACGAGGCTCCCGCGGGGCAGCGCCACGTCGGTCAGCGAGCGGCCCGAGACGGGCGCCCCGTCGACGACCTCGATCTCCATGATCTCGAGGTTCCCCGTGACGTCCTCCAGAGAACGGACGCCGTGCTCGAGGGAGTTGACCGCCGCGCGAGCGCCGGCGCGCTCGGGGAACACCACGGCGTCGACGAAGCGGTGGTACTCGTCTCCGAGCGCGTGGTCGGTGCGCATCACCGTCCACACCTCCGGCGCGAGTTGGGAGACGGCCATACACACCGCGAGGTTCGTCCCGGTGTTGCCGGTCAGCGCCGTGACGACGTCGATCCGGTCGAGTCCGACCTGTTCGAGGATGCTGGGGCGTGTCGCGTCGCCCTGGATGATGGTGGCGACGTACTCGTCGGAGAGTTCGTCCACGATGTCGGGGTCCCGCTCGATGACGACGATGTCGTGACCCCGATCGTCCAGCAGGCGGGCCACGTGAGCACCGACGCGGCCGCCGCCGACGACGAGGACGCGCAGTGGTCCTGCCATACTCACCCGTCCCTCTCGTCAGTGTTAGGCGCGTCGGCTGCGCCGGCGGCCGCACCCTCCGAGTCGGGAGTGGTGTCGGCCGACCGACCGCGGTACCGCTCCAGCGCGTAGTAGACGACGAGGCCGACGGCGATCCAGCCGGCGCTCAACGCGAGCGCGAGACGGTCGGTGCGGAGGAGGTACTCCACGAGCACCCCCGCCAGGATCGTGTTCAACGCGATCCCCAACAGCGGCGGGATCGGATAGTAGGGGATCTCGTAGGGGCGTGCCATGTCGGGACGGCGCCGGCGGAGCCGGATGACCGCGACGTTGACGACGATGAACGAGAGGAGGAAGAAGAGACTCGACATGTTGCCCGCGCTCGCGGTGGGCAGCGAGACGGACGCGAGCATCACGACCGCGCTGGCGAGGATGGCGACGAACGGCGTCCCGTAGCGGTGGTGGATGTCGCCGAAGGAGGGCAGCAGTTGCCCCTCCCGGCCCATCGAGAACGCCACGCGCGAGGAGGCGATGACGACGGCGTTCAGCGCCGTGACCGTGGAGAACACCGCGCCGAAGACGATGACCGCGCCGCCGTTGCGGATGATCGGCAGGTCCGTCGGCATGAACGAGGTGGCCGCACGGGCGATCCCGGCCTCCCCCGCCGCCGCCAGCCCCTCTGCGCCGAGCGTCCCGACGGCGACGGTGACGACCGCGAGGTAGACGACGACCGTCGCCGCGAGGCTGACGAAGATGGCCTTCGGAATGTTCTCGCGGGGGTTTTCGACCTCCTCGGTGACGGTCGTGATGAGGTCGTACCCCTCGAAGGCGATGAACGTCAGCCCCATCGCCGGGAGGATGCTCGCGGCCCCTGCCGCGTCCGGGAACAGCGGGTCGAAGTTCTGGAGCGTGAAGCTCGTCTCCCCGCCACCCCCGGCCGATGCCAGCCCGAAGGCGACGAACACGACCAAGATGGACACCTTCACGATCGTGAAGACGGTCTCGACGCTCCCGCTGGCGGCCGTCGACACCGCGTTGACGACGACGAGCAGGCCGACCGCGGTCATCGCGAGCGCGACTGCCGCGGGGATATCGACGGGAACGACCGGGAGCGCGACCGCGCCGACGGACTCGGGCGGGGGGACGAACCCGTAGACGTGGAGCAGTTCGAGAAAGTTCGGCGCGAACCCCAGCGCGTACAGGCCGCCCGCGATCATGTATGCGAACCACAGCATCCACCCCATCACGAACGAACCCACGTCGTCGAACACCTCCCGAACGAAGGCGTAGCCGCCCCCCGACTTCGGGATGGCGGCCGCGAGCTCGGCGTACGAGAGCCCGGTGAACGCGGTCACGACGCCGTTGAGTGCGAACACGAGTACCGCGGCGGGGCCGGATATCTCGGCGGCGAGACCGGTCAACACGAAGATCCCGGCACCGATCATCGCGCCCATACCGATCATGGTCGCGTCGAGAAGCCCCAGTTCGGCCGCCGGTTGGCGGGTGCCTTCTCCGGACATGTGTTGGCGTGAGAAGTCGATACCCATCCGGACGATAAAGTCCGGCGACTGCCGCGCGTCGGAGCGGCCGCCCCGACGCGGTCACCTCACCGCGCGTACAGCTTCGCGCCGAGCAGCCCGGTCAACCGCGAGCGGTCGGTCGGCGACACCGCGACGTAGGGGCGCTCGACCGGACCGAACACGTCGACGACGCGGCCGACCGTCGAGAGCGACTCGTCGACGACCTCGCTGCCGACGCGTGCGGGCTCGGCGTCCTCGGGGACGCGCACGACCGCGAGCCCCTGGGCGGTTCGAACGACCTCGCCGACGCGCTTCATGGGACCACCACGGCGCCGCGTCAGTCCCCGCGGATGACGCCGAGGTAGGCGCCCACCGCCTGCACGAGGTCGTTCTTCGCGGTCTCCTCGGTGCCCGTGGCGACCACGCGCCCGCGAGGCTCGTACTCTCGGCTGTACGTCGTGTCGCGCTCGATCTTCGCGTCGTAGCCGACCTGCTGGACGGCCTGCGCGATCTCGTCGACCGTCGGCTCCGCCACCGCGAGGTCCTCGGGGACGCGTCGCCCCTCGGCGCGGGTGAGCGCCGCATCGAAGTACGCGGGGTAGAGGACGTTCTCGACCATACGGGAGGGGCGGCGCCCGCGCGGAAAAAGGGTGCTATCGGCGGGCGGTGACCGCGGTCGCGGCCGCGACGGCCGCGCTACTCCCGTTCGACCTCGCGCCGCTCCCGATCGCTCGCCCGGCGCTCGCGCTCGAATCGGTCCTCCACGTCCTCCAGCGACTCCGACTCCAGCAGCCGCTCCAGTTTCCGCTCGAACTGCTCGTCGGTGAGTTCGCCGCGAGCGTACCGGTCGCGGAGGGTGTCGAGAGCGTCGCGCGTGTCGGGGTCGGTCGGCGGCTTCTCGTGGCGAGTGTCGGTCTCCCCGTCGGAGCTGTCGAGTCCCTCGATCCCCTTCACCTCCTCGTCCCACCACTTCTCGATGTCGTCCTCGTCGCCGAACAGCATCGCCGTGACCGGGACGACCACGATGTACCCGAACAACAGCGCCGCGAGCCACCAGTCCTGGCCGGTGAACATGGCTGCGAGCCACACGCCGGTGACGATAGTGCTCACGACGCCGGTGGCGTTCTCGCGGAGGCGCTCGGCGGGGCTCGCGCTCATGAGGGAGCGGTCCCGGTAAGACGAAATAAAACTCGTGGAGGGTTACCGCTCGCGCCGCGCGAGCAGGGCCGAGCCGAGCACGGCTAGCACCGCGAGCGCGACGCCGAACCCGGGTCCGGAGATTTCGGTCGCCCCGGCGCTGGTCGTACGCGTCTCGGGCGTCGTGTCGGTGATCGGCTGACTCTCGGTCGCGGTCGGGGTCTCGGTCTCCATGGCGGCGACCGCATCCGCACGCGTCGCGAAGTCGGCCTCGGCGGCCGCCTCGGGGTGGAACCCCTCGGCCAGCGTCCGCACGCCCATGACGACCGACCGCGGCGCGGGCTGGTTCATCCAGTTTCGGTTCACCCGAACCGTGTTGTTGTTCTGCACCGCGGGCGTGCTCGCGTACGGCTCCTCCCCGACGAGATACGACGAGTAACCCGTGACGACGAGGTACTCGGGCGCCAGTTCGAGGACGACCTCGTCGTTGATCTGCGGGTAGCCGGTGAGGTCGCGCTCGGCGGCGACGTTCGTGCCGCCGGCGGTGTCGATCATCGCGGAGATGAACGTCCCGCTGCCGGCGATGTAGCCGCCGCCGAGCGGGTACAGCACGCGCTTGTCCTCGGCGTCGGCGGTCGCCTCGGTCGCCGTCTCGACGTTCGCGTCCATCCACGCGTTCGCCTCGGCGGCGCCCTCGCAGTTGCCGGTGAGCCGGCCGGTGAGCGCCGTCTTCTCGCGCACGTCCTCGATCGTCGTCGACCCGGAGAAGTGGAACACCGTCAGTCCCGCATCGCGCAGCGACTGCACAGTGTCGGGGGAACTGGCGTTCGGCGCGAGCACGAGGTCGGGGTTCGTGCCCACGACCTTCTCCACGCTCACGCCGAAGCCGGCCGCCGAGACGTTCGTCCGGGAGTCGGCGCCATCGAGGTACAGCGCGAACTGGCTCACGCCGACGACCTGCGACTCGCCGCCGATCTCCCACATCGTCTGTGCCGCGCTGGGGTTCAGCGTCGTGATCCGCTCGGGGCGTTCGTCGATCGTCACGTCGGTCCCGGTCGCGTCCGTCACGGTGACCGGGAACTCGCAGGCCGCCCCCGTCTGTGCGCTCGCCGCGTCGTCCGCGCCGAGTGCGGCCGTCGACTCCCCGACGCCGGCGTATCCGTCGTCCGGTGCCGTCTGTGCGGCCGTCCCCGCGGCCCCGACCGCCGGGACCGCCGCGGCGACGACCAACAGCGTCGCGATCAACAGCGTCCGTGTCCGTCGTGTCACGTTCCCAGCGTCCCGATAAGACAATAAATATTTATCTAATGCAAGCGGCCTTGCAATCGTGACACGCGTCTGGCGCCGCACCGCCAGCTACTCGACCGCCCTGTTGGCGCTCCTCGTCGGCGTCGTGACGGTGAGCGCCGGCATCGGTCCGGTGTCGGTTCCCGCCGGAACCGTGGCGGCCGTCGTCGCCAACGCCGTCGCGGTCCCGGTGAGCGTCGAGTGGGCTGCAAACGCCGCCGGGGGCGGCGGACCGGTGACTGCCGGCCTCCCCCTCCGCGTCGAGTTCGCGCATCCGTTCGCGTTCCCGGTGTCGAGCACGCACGAGGCGATCGTCATGCGGGTGCGGCTCCCGCGGATCCTGCTGGCGGCGTTCGTCGGCGTCGGCCTCGCGTCCGCCGGCACGGTGATGCAGGGGTTCTTCCGCAACCCGATGGCCGATCCGGGGATCATCGGCGTCTCCTCGGGGGCGGCCGTCGGCGCCGTCTCGTGGATCGTCGCCCCCGCCGGGGTGCTGACGCTGCTCGGGCCGCTCCGGCCGCTCTTGGCCGACGGCGCCGGGCTCCAGATCGCCGCCTTCTGCGGCGCGCTCGGCGCCGGCTTCGGCGTGTACCTGATCGCCAGTCGTGACGGCCGCACGCCCGTGGCGACGCTGCTGCTCGCGGGCGTCGCCGTGCAGACGTTTCTCGGGGCCGTCGTCTCGTATCTCCTGCTCCACTCCGGGGAGTCGATCCGGCGGGTGACGTACTGGCTGATGGGCCACCTCAGCGGCGCGAGCTGGTCGGAGGTGACCGCCGCCGCCGTGGTGGTCCCCGCACTCACGCTCGTGTTGTTCGCGTACGCCCGGGACCTGAACGTGCTCCTGCTCGGCGAGACGGACGCCGTCGCGCTCGGCGTCGACGCCGAGCGGAGCAAGCGTGTCCTGCTGGCCGTCTCGTCGGTGTTGACCGGCGCCGCGGTCGCCGTCTCGGGCGTCATCGGCTTCGTCGGGCTCATCGTCCCCCACGGCGTCCGCCTGCTCGTCGGTCCGGACCACCGGGTGCTCCTGCCGACGAGCGCGCTCGCCGGCGGGAGCTTCCTCGTCGCCGCCGACACCTTCGCTCGCTCGGGCGTCGCGGAGCTGCCGGTCGGGATCGTCACCGCCGCCGTGGGCGCTCCCTTCTTCCTGTATCTGCTGCGGACCCGGGAGGTGTACGACCTGTGAGCGAGCGGCGCGACGAGGTCGCCGCCGGCGACGACGCCGATGAGACCCCGGGAGGAACCGACGGCGACACCGCCGGCGAGACCCCGATGATCGCCGTCCGCGACCTCGTCGTCTCCCGCGGCGGCGAGCGCGTCCTCGACGGCGTCTCGCTGTCGGTCGACCGCGGGGAGCTCGTGGGGCTCGTCGGGCCCAACGGCGCCGGCAAGACCACGCTCATCGCCGCCGTGAACGGCACGCTCGGGATCGACGGGGGCACCGTCGAACTCGACGGCCGCGACCGCCGGGAGCTGTCCCAACGCGAGGTCGCCCGTCACGTCGCCACCGTCCCACAGGAGACGAACACGGCGTTCGAGTTCCCCGTCGAGGCGATCGTCGAGATGGGACGCACCGCCTACGTCTCCCGGTTCGGGACGACGACCGAGGCCGACCGCGAGGCCGTCGAACGGGCGATGGAGCGTGCGGAGGTGACGGAGTTCGCCGACCGCTCGGTGACGACGCTGTCGGGCGGCGAGCGTCAGCGCGTGCTGTTCGCCCGGGCGCTGGCCGCCGAGACGCCCGCGCTCCTGCTCGACGAGCCGACCGCCAGCCTCGACATCAACCACCAGGTCCGAACGCTCGAACTCGTCCGGGAGAGCGTCGACGACGGCAAGGCCGCCCTCGCGGCGATCCACGACCTGAACCTCGCGGCGCGGGTGTGCGACCGGCTCGTGTTGCTCGCGGGCGGGTCGGTCCGCGCGACCGGAACCCCGCGGGAGGTCCTCTCCGACGACGCGCTCGCGGACGCGTTCGGCGTCCGCACGGTCGTCAACGACGACCCCGCGGTCGGCTCGCCGATGGTGACGGCGCTGCGAGAGAGCGACCGAGGCGCGGAAGAGCCGGAGCGACGGAGTCAATCGGATTTGTCCTAACACACTCATAATTGTTATACCGGGCGCCGTGTCTCCTACTGGCATGCAGAAGTCATCGGCGACCCAACACCGACCGGACTCACCCGAGCAGTCGGAGGTCCGGGTGTGAGGCTCGTCCTTGTCGGCGGGACGACCGAGACCGCGGCGGAACCGGGGATCAGCGCGGCCGGCGCCGACCCGGAACTGATGCGGCACACCCCCGGGGCCGACCTCGACGTGGTCGTTCACGGCGAGCCGACGCTCGCGCCGGTCGTGCCGGTGAGCCCGACGGGCTGCCCGACTCCCGCGGTGGTGACGCGCGCCGCGCGGGAGCTGCTCGGGTTCGACGTGATCGGCGTCGACGCCGGGATCGCCGGCCGGACGGGAGCGCCGACCATCGACGTGGGCGAGGGGCCCGGTGTGGACGTGCGGGAGCCGACGGCGGTCCCCGATGCCGAGAGGACGTACGAGCGGGCGCGCGAACTCGGAGCGGCGCTCCCCGACGACCGGCTCGTGATCGGGGAGACGATCCCGGGCGGCACGACCACCGCGCTCGGCGTGTTGGCCGCGCTGGGCGAGGAGCCGGCGGTGTCGTCGTCGTTGCCGGAGAACCCCCTCGAGTTGAAGCGGCGGGTCGTCGCCGAGGGACTCGACACCAGCGGACTCGCGCCCGGCGACGCCGCCGACGACCCGCTTCGGGCGGTTTCGGCCGTCGGCGACCCGGTGCTCGCGGCGGTCGCGGGACTGACGACGGGCGCCGTGGAGTCGGGCACGGAGGTGACGCTCGCCGGCGGGACGCAACTCGCCGCCGCCGCGGCGCTGGTCCGCCACGCGGGCGTCGACGCGCCGCTGACGCTCGCGACCACGTCGTTCGTCGCCGATGACGGCTCCGCCGGGATCGCCGGGCTCGCCGACTCGCTGGGCGTCGATCTGACCGTCACGGACCCCGAGTTCGACGGGGTCGAGCACCCCGCGATGGAGGCGTACGTCGCCGGCGAGGCGAAGGAGGGCGTCGGCATGGGTGGCGCGCTCCACCTCGTCGACGAGTCGGCCGCCTCGATGGCCGACCTCCGCGAGCGGATCGTCGACGTGTACGACCGGCTGCTCGCGGGAGCCGACGCCTCCGAGGAGGTCGTCGAGGGGCCGCCCGAAGACTCGGCGGCGGCGCCGGAGGGGGAGCCGTGAGGGGGTTCGTTCTCGGGGGAACCGCCTCAGGGGTGGGAAAGACCGTCGCGACGCTCGCGGCTATCCGGGCGCTCGACGCCGCCGGCTACGCGGTCCAGCCGGCGAAGGCCGGCCCGGACTTCATCGACCCGAGCCACCACGAGCGCGTCGCGGGCGTCCCCTCCCGGACGCTCGACATCTGGATGCAGGGTGAGGAGGGGCTCCGGCGAAACTACCACCGCGGCGGCTCCGACGGGTGCGACCCGTCTTCGCGGGGGACGTCGTCCCCCGCCCTCTGCGTCGTCGAGGGCGTGATGGGCCTGTACGACGGCGACGGGTCCAGCACGGCTCGGGTCGCCGAGGTGCTCGACCTCCCGGTCGTGCTCGTCGTCGACGCGAAGGCGGGGATGGAGAGCGTCGCCGCGACGGCGCTGGGGTTTCGCGAGTACGCCGCCCACGCCGGCCGCGAAATCGACGTTGCAGGCGTGATCGCCCAGCGCGCACACGGCGGCCGCCACGAACAGGGGATCCGCGACGCGCTGCCCGAGGGGATCGCCTACTTCGGACGGGTCCCCCCGGATCCGGATCTGGAGATCCCCGACCGGCACCTCGGCCTCCACATGGGCGAGGAATCGCCGCTTCCAGACGAGGCGCTCGATGCGGCCGCCGACCACCTCGACGCCGAGGCGCTTGCCGACCTCGCGCGCGAGCCGCCGCGACCGCCCGAGCGCGACCCGCGACTGCCGACCGAAAAACGCGTCGCCGTCGCCGACGACGCCGCCTTCGCGTTCCGCTACCCGGCGACGCTGGAGCGCCTCCGCGAGCGCGCCGAGGTCGCGACGTTCGCGCCGACCCGCGGCGACGCGCTCCCCGACTGCGACGCCGTCTACCTCCCCGGCGGCTACCCCGAACTCCACGCGCCCGCGCTCGCAGACAGCGACGCGCTCGACGACCTCGCGGACCGAGCGGCCGAGGGACTTCCGGTGCTCGGGGAGTGCGGCGGGCTGATGGCGCTCGCGGAGACGCTGACGACCGCCGACGGCGACACCCACGAAATGGCCGGCGTCCTCCCGGCGGACGTGCGGATGCACGACCGGTATCAGGCGCTCGATCACGTCGAGCTTCGCTCCCGCGGCGACACGCTCACCGCCCGGGCGGGCGAGACCCGTCGCGGCCACGAGTTCCACTACTCCTCGGCCGAGGTGGCCGAGGACGCCCGATTCGCCTTCGAGGTGGTCCGCGGCGACGGCATCGTCGACGGAATGGACGGCCTGACCGAGCACCGGACGCTCGGCACGTACGCGCACGTCCACCCCGAGAGCGGCGGGTTCGACTCGTTTTTGGAGGCGATCTGAAGTGGGGTCGGGCGGCGCCGTTGAGGACGACGCGGGCGACCACGGCGGCGTCGCCGCCGTCTCGTTCGACCTGTTCGGCACGCTCGTCGACGTGGACGCGCCCGCAGACCCCGCCGCGGCCGTCGCCGCCGAACTCCGCGAACGGGGCGTCACCGTCCCCGACGACTGGACCGACGCGTACGCCGAGCCACACCTGGAGTACGCGGCGGGCGTCGAACGACCGCTCCACCACCACGTCGCGGCGGCGCTGGCGAGCCGCGACCCGGAGTGCGAGCCACGTGCGTTCGTCGACGACGCCGCGGTGGCCGTCCGCGCGGCGTTCGACCGACCGATTGAGACCAGGTACGGCGCCGCCGAGGCGGTCGCGACGCTGGCCGAGGAGTACCCCGTCGGCGTCCTGTCGAACTGTAGCGTTCCCGGGCTCGTCGGGCGGGCGCTGGAGCGGTCGACCGTCGACGCCGAGGACCTCGACGCCGTAGTCGCCAGCGTCGAGTGCGGGTGGCGAAAGCCCGACGCGCGGGCGTTCGAGGCCGTCGCCACCGACATCGGTGTCCCGGTCGAGCGGCTCCTCCACGTCGGCGACGACCCGGAGACTGACGGCGGGGCCGCCGACGCGGGCGCGCGGTTCGTCCCGGTCGAGGAGGTGTCGCTTCCGGAACTGCCGTCGGTCGTTGCGGAGCGATGGGGCTGACCGCCCTCGCCGCCGTCGGGCTGGCGGCAGTGCTCGACGCGGCGTTCGCGGAGCCGCCGAGTCGCGCACACCCGATCCCGCTGTTCGGACGGGTCGTCGGCGCGGTCGACCGCGAGTGGACTCGCCCGCAGGTCGTCGGTGTCGCCGTCGCGGCCGTCCTCCCGCTGGCGTTCGCGGCAGTCGCGTGGGCCGTCGTCGCGGGCAGCGTAGGTACTGCCGTCCGGACCGGAAGCGTCGCCGCCGGATACGGGAGCACCATCGCTCCCGTCGTCACCACGGCCGTCGCGGGCCTCGCGTTGTTCTCGCTCACGAGCCTGCGGATGCTCGTCGCCGTCGCGGGCGAGGTGATCGAGGCGGCCGACCGCGACGCCGACGCCGCCCGCGAGTCGGCGATCGCGCTCGTCGGCCGGGACACGTCGTCGCTGTCGGCCGCGGGGATCCGGAGCGCCGCCGTCGAGAGCGCCGCCGAGAACCTCGCGGACGGGCTCGTCGCCCCCCTGCTGGCGTTCGCGCTCGGCGCGCAGGTCTCGGTCGCCGTCGGCGTCGCGGCCGCCGCCTGGGTGAAGGGCGTGAACACGCTCGACTCCATGCTCGGTTATCCGGACAAGCCGGTCGGCACCGCGAGCGCCCGCCTCGACGACGCGGTTATGTGGGTGCCCGCCCGCGTCTCGGCCGTGTTGCTCGCCGTCGCCGCCGGGTCGCCGCGATCGCTCGCCGACGCCCGACGCTGGGCGCGCGTCCCCGCCTCGCCCAACTCCGGGTGGCCGATGGCGACCGCGGCCGCCGCCCTCGGCGTCCGACTGGAGAAGCCCGACTCGTACACGCTGAACCCCGACGCCGCGCTTCCCTCGCTCGCCGAGGCGCGGCGAGGCGTCCGCGCGGTCGCGGTTGCGGGGGCGCTGGCGTTCCTGCTCGCCGGAGCGGCCGCGGCGATGGCGGGGGTGGGGTCGTGACTCCGACCCCCATCGCCGCCGTCGCCGGCGCGCTCGGGTTCCTGTCTCGCGTTCCGGTCGGGCACGGCGAGGCGAGCTGGGAGGCGTTCCGGCGAACGCCCGTGGCGATCCCGGCCGCCGGCTACCCCATCGGCGCGCTCGTCGCGCTCCCGATCGCGGCGGTCGCGCTGGCGGCCGGCGGGATCGGGGCCGTCCTCCCGACCGAGACGATCGCGGTGCTGTTCGTCGCGTGGCTGTACACGGTCACCGGGATCACCCACCTCGACGGCGTCGCGGACCTGGGCGACGCGGCGGTCGTCCACGGCGACGCCGACCGCCGACGCGAGGTGCTGAAGGACAGCTCTCTCGGCGTCGGCGGCGCGCTGGCGCTCGGACTGGTCGTCCTCGGGCTCGCGGCCGCGGCCGCGCTGCTCGCCGACCTCACACGGTTCGCCCCGCGGGCCGCCGTCGGTCTCGTGATCGGCGCGGAGGTCGCCGCGAAGGCGGCGACGGCGGCGCTCGTGTGCGTCGGTGAGGCGCCCCACGAAGGGCTCGGGTCGGCGCTGACGGCCGAGTCCGGGCCCCGATCGCTCGTGGGGGTCGCGCTCGTGGCCGGCCCCGTCGCGCTCGTCGGCTGGCCCGCGATCGCGCCTGGGGTCGCCGTCCTCGGCGCCGCCGCCGTCGTCGCCGCCGCGGCGCTGTGGTGGGCGAGGAGCCGACTCGGCGGCGTCAGCGGCGACGTGCTCGGCGCGACGAACGAGTTGGCCCGCGTCGTCGGGCTCCACGTGGGGGTGATCGCGTGGACGCTCTCGTGATGTGCGGCGGCCGAGGCACCCGCCTCGGGGCGGTCGGCGACGGGACCGAGAAGCCGCTGGTCGAGGTGGGCGGCGTTCCGATGGTCGACCGCGTGCTCGACGCGCTCGCCGGAAGCCAGGTCGAGGGCGTCCACGCGGTCGTCTCCCCACACACGCCCGCGACCGCGGCACATCTCGTCGTGCGCGGTGACCTGACGGTCATCGAGGCCCCCGGCGACGGCTACGTCGCCGACCTCGGATACGCGCTGGAGCGGGTCGACCGACCCGTGCTCACCGTCGCGAGCGACCTTCCGCTGCTCACGGCTGAGGCGGTCGACCGCGCGGTCGACGCCGCCGCCGGCGGCGGTGCTGGCGCTTCTGGATCCGACGGCGCGGGTGAATCGCTGGCGGTGTACGTCCCGGTCAGCCTGAAGCGCGAGGTCGGCGCCAGCGTCGACGAGGGGACGACGACAGTCGACGGCCGCGAGGGGGCGCCCACCGGACTGAACGTCGTCGGCGACGACGACCGAGCGGATGCGGAGGAGAACACGCTCGTCGTTGCCGACGAGCGCCTCGCGGTGAACGTGAACCGCCCGCGCGACCTGCGCGTCGCCGGGGCGCTCCTGCGTCACCGACGCGAGAGAACCGAGACGGTGCCCGACCACGACGACCATGGAGATCACGGAGACCACGCATGAACTTCGACACCGCACGCGACACGCCCCGAACTCCGCACGGCAGCAGCGACGACGCCGACGTGCTCGACTTCAGCGCGAACACGAACCCGCACGTCCCCGACGGCGCGGAGGGGGCCTACCGCGACGCCTTCGAGGCCGCGCGAACGTACCCGCGGGAGCCGCCGGTCGAGTACCGCCGCACGGCCGCCGAGTACGTCGACTGCGACGCCGAGGAGGTGATCCCGACCCCCGGCGGGCTGGCGGCGATCCGACTGACGATCGAACTCGCCGTGGAGCCGGGCGACTCGGTCGCGGTGCCGTTCCCGAGCTTCGGGGAGTACGCCCGCGAGGTGCGCCTGCAGGGCGGCGAGCCGTCGTTCGTTCCGCAGGCCGAAATACTGGAGATCGACCCCGCCGAGCACGCCCTCGCGATCGTGTGCACCCCGAACAACCCGACCGGGAACGCCTATCCCGACGACGACCTCCGGGCGTTCGCTGTGCGGTGTCGCGACGCCGAAACGCCGCTGCTGGTCGACGAGGCGTTCCTCGGGTTCACCGACCGCCCGTCGCTGTCGGGGATGGACGGCGTGATCGTCGCCCGCTCGCTGACGAAGCTGTTCGGCCTGCCCGGCATCCGCGCGGGGTTCGCCGTCGCGACCGGCGAGTGGGGGGAGGCGCTGGCGAACGCCCGCCGTACCTGGAACCTCGGGGCGCCAGCGCTCGCGACCGGCACCCACTGCATGCGCCAACCGGAGTTCGTCGAGCGTACCCGCGAGCGCGTCGCTGCCGAGCGCGAGCGGATGCGCGCGGCGCTTTCCGAGGCGGGGTACGGCGTCCACCCCTCGGACGCGCCGTATCTCCTGCTCGACGCCGGCGACCGCGGAGTCGACGCGGTCGTCGACGGCGCCGCCGAGGCCGGGATCGCGATCCGCGACGCGCGAACGTTCCGCGGGCTCGACAGCCACGTTCGAGTAGCGGTCCGGGCGTCCGCCGAGAACGACCGCCTGTTAGAGGTGCTTCGTGGGATTTGAGACCGCGGTCGCCGACGGCGTCCTCCGCCTGCGCCGCCCCGACACGCGCTGGCTCTCGACCGGCTGGGACGGCGGCTTCGCGGACGCCCCGGCGGCGTACAACGTCTCGGTCCCCGAGGGCTGGGAACGGACCGACCTCGACACGTACGCCGCCGACAGGCTCGCGGACGCCGGGTTCGCGGGCGGCGGACGAGCCCCGGTGCTCCTGACGGGCGTCGATATGCCACACGCGCGGGTCGCGCGCTCGGGTTCGGTCATCGCGGTCGCGACCGCGGGGGTGTCGAACCCCGCGGCGTTGCCGATGGAGGCGAACCCGGATGACGCCGCCGCTTCCGCGCCGGAGACGGACGCCGAACGCGACGGCGTCGGCCGAGGCACCGTGAACGTCCTCGTCGCGACGACCCGGCGCCTCGACGACGGCGCGCTCGCGAACCTCGTCGCCGTCACCGCGGAGGCGAAGGCCGCGACCCTGCTCGCGGCGACGGGCTTCCCGGGCACGACGACCGACGCGGTCGTCGTCGGCAGCGCGCGCGACGGCGAGCCCACGACGTTCTCGGGGAGCGCGACGCCGGTCGGGAGCGCCGCCCGGGCGTGCGTCCGCGACGCCGTCCGCGCGAGCCTCGAGTCGCGATACGCCGCCGGCGACGTGGCGCTTCCCGACTCCGTCGCCGACGCCGAGCACGGCGTCGTCACCGACCGCGAGACCGAGGTGACGCGACTGTGAGCCGCCGAAGGACCGACCCCCTCCGAATCGACCCGAGATCGTTTGCCGATCCACACCGTACGAAACACTCATGACCGACACGAATCCCGCAGTCGACGACGAGGAACGCACCGCCGACCGCTCCGAAGAACCCGCCGAGACCTCCCGCGCCCGGACGCCCGGAAAGGGGGTCACCCCCGCCGCACGCGACATCGACGCGAGCGCGCCCGAGGAGTTCGGCCTCGTGCAGACGTGGTGGGGCGACGGGAAGGGGAAGACGACGGCCGCGCTGGGGATGGCGTTCCGGGCGGCCGGCCACGGCTATCGCGTGCACCTCCTCCAGTTCATGAAGGGCGGCGCCGACAGCGTCGAGGACGTCCGCGGCGAGTACAACGCCATCGCCGCGATCCCGGGGATCACCTACGAGAACTCCGGCCACTACGGCTGGCATGCGATGGCCGACGGCACCGACGAGGACGACCACGCCGCCCGCGCGGCGGCGGGGTTCGAGCGCGCCCGCGAGCTGGTCGACGGGTGGGCCGACGCCGACCTGACCGCGCCGCTGGCGCTCGACGGCGACGCCGAGGCGGGCGCGCACATGCTCGTCCTCGACGAGGTGGTGTACGCCGCCAACCGCGGGCTGGTCGATGCGGACGATCTGCTCGAACTGGTCGAGTCGAAGCCCGACGCCCTCGAGCTCGTCCTCACGGGCGGTCACGAGGAGCCCGAGTACCTCGCCGACGCCTCGGACCTGATCACGAACGTCCGCAAGGTGAAACACCCCTTCGACGAGGGCCACCGCGCCCGCAAGGGTACCGAGTACTGATGGCCGAACGCGAGCGCGGGAGCGCGAGGGACGACGACGAGGTGTCCGCGCTCGCGGACGGTCGCCGCGACGGTGGCGACGATGACGCCGACGACGCCGCCACGCTCCTCGTCGCCGGCACGGCGAGCCACGTCGGCAAGAGCACCGTCGTGGCGGGACTGTGCCGCCGCCTCGCCGACGCCGGCGTGTCGGTCGCGCCGTTCAAGGCGCAGAACATGAGCAACAACGCCCGGGCGGCGCTCACGGCCGACGGCGACTGGGGGGAGATCGGCGTCTCGCAGTTCGTGCAGGCGCGTGCGGCGGGGATCACGCCGACGACGGACACCAATCCCGTCCTGCTCAAGCCCCGCGGCGAGGGCGAGAGCCAGTTCGTGATCGACGGCGAGGCGGTCGGTCACTACGAGGCCGGCACCTACTACGACGAGCACTGGGAGGCGGCGCGAACTGCCGCGCGCGAGGCGTACGAGCGACTCGCGGCCGAGCACGACGTGATCGTCGCAGAGGGCGCCGGCTCCATCGCGGAGATCAACCTCCACGACCGCGACCTCGCGAACGTCGAGACCGCCCGGTTCGGAGACGCGTCGATCCTCCTGTTGGGGGACATCGAGCGCGGCGGCGTGTTCGCCAGCCTCTACGGCACGCTCGAACTGATGCCCGACGACCTCGGCGGGCGCGTCGCGGCGACGGCGATCACGAAGTTTCGCGGCGACGCCTCCCTCCTCGATTCGGGGATCGAGGAGCTGGAGTCACGGACGGGCGTCCCCGTCGCGGCCGTACTCCCGTACGACGACCCCGGACTTCCGGAGGAGGACAGCGTCGCCCTCCCGGACGGGAACACCCGAGCGGTCGTCGGCGCCGACGACGGCGTCGCCGACGCGGCCGCGGTGACGGTCGTGGTGCCCCGGCTCCCCCGTGTGTCGAACTTCTCCGATCTGGATCCCCTTGCGCGCACACCCGGCGTGCGCGTCGCGTACGTCCCCCTCGACGCCGACCTCGCGGGCGCCGACGCGGTGGTGCTCCCGGGGACGAAGAACACCGTCGACGACCTGCTGGCGCTGCGGGATGCGGGCTTCGACGAGCGACTCCGGGCGTTTGAGGGCCCGGTCGTCGGGATCTGTGGCGGCTACCAGATGCTCGGCGAGCGTATCACGAACGCGGCCGTGGAGGGCACCGGCGACGCCGACGAGGTCGCCGGGATCGGGCTGCTCCCGGTCGAGACGCGCTTTCACGAGGACAAACGCGTTCGGGAGACGACCGTCACGGTCGACGGCGCCGGCCCGCTCGCGGGCGTAGCGGGGACGGTGTCGGGATACGAGATCCACATGGGACGGACTGAGCCAGTGGAGCCGGCGGACGAGGACGTGGTCGAGACGCCGCTGGAGCCGGGGAGCGCCGCCGTCGGCGACGTGCTCGGCACGTACCTCCACGACGTGTTCGCCGTCGAGGCCGTCCGGGGGGCGTTCGTCGACGCCGTCTTCGAGCACGCGGGGCGCGAGCGTCCCGCCGAACCCGGACCGGCGCGCGACCCGTACGAGGCGGCCGCGGCGCTCGTCGCCGACCTCGACGTGTCGGCCCTGCTCGGTGGCGACGTGCACACCGAATCGACGCCGAACGCGGACCGGTAGCCCTTTTCGCGCGGCCGGCCGAGGCCGGGTATGACCACGCCGTGCGTCCGCGCCCCCGTCCGCGAGGGCGAGGCGACGAGGGCAGCGCTCGCCGAGCGCGACCTGCTCGACGGCGACCGCGAGATCGACGTCGAGGACGGCGATATCTTCGTTCCCGTCGTCGACGCGGCCGCCGCGCGCGAGGCGGGCTACGAGGTCGTCGAACGCGAGACCGCCCAGCGCGACGGGCCGACGCCCCCCGCGGAGGTCCTCGGGTTCGAGCCCTCCTACGAGCGCCTCGGCGACATCGTGATCCTCGACGAGGACGACCCCGAGCGCGCACGGCAGATCGCAGACGCGATCATCGAGTCGGACGTGCCCTGCGAGACGGTGGTGAACCGCGCCTCGAAGGTCGCCGGCGAGTACCGCGTCCGCGAATGGGACGTGCTCCACGGCGACAGTACCGAGACGGTCCACCGCGAGTACGGCCACGAGTTCGCGCTCGACGTCGCAGAGGTGTACTTCTCGCCGCGGCTCGCCACCGAACGCCACCGCGTCACCGAGCAGGTCGAGTCGGGCGAGCACGTCGTCGACATGTTCGCGGGCGTCGGCCCGTTCGCGGTGCCGATGGCCGCCCGCGGCGCCGAGGTGCTCGCCTGTGACGTGAACCCCGCCGCGATCGAGTACCTCCGCGAGAACGTCGAGCGCAACGGCGTCGCCGACCGCGTCACCGCGCTGGAGGGCGACGTGCGCGAGACGACCGCCGACTACGAGGGATGGGCCGACCGGGTCGTGATGAACCTCCCGCACAGCGCCGACGAGTTCCTCGACACCGCGGTTCGGCTCGCGGGCGACGACTGCGTGCTCCACCTCTACGACATCGCCCACGAGGACGACCCCTTCGGCCCCGGCGAGCGCGCGATCCGGGCGGTCGCCGAGCCCGCGGGCTACGAGGTGGAGGTGCTGACGCGTCGAGAGGTGCGGTCGTACGCGCCCCACGAGGAGAACGTCTGTGTGGACGTGCGGATTCTTCGAAACTGAGGAGTAGTGAAGCTGAAACGAGAGTGGTCTGCTATCGGAATTCGTCGACAAGCGCAGCCACCGCCTCATCGACGAGGTCGTTGTCGAGCCGGCCCTGCCAGAAATCGATATCCTCGTGGTCGATCGATTGAACAGCCCACGGAGCGATTCGACTCTTCTCAGGAGTTCCGCCACGAAGCCAACTCTCCGCAGGGATATCGATGAGGCCGTCCATCCAAGGTTTCGACGTCAACGTCAGCGCGATGTACTGATCGCCATGGAACGGCCGTCCCTCGTGGTTCGAGAGAACGAGCCACGGTCGGGCATCCGCCTCTCCTTTGAACGGGTCGTCGCCGTAGATGACATCCCCTCGCTCGAAGATCGGCAGCGATCCCTCGCCCGTCACCGTTCGTTCTCCGCACTCGGGTGGGGGTCGCTGGGGGCGTGTTCGCGCCAGGATTCCTTCTCTTCTGCACCGAGTTGATCGTTGAACAGGGCAGTCGCTCGCTCGTAGCCACTGTATCGTTCGAGTCGCCCAGTGTCGTCAGTTACCGCCCAGTACGTCGCTTTGTGTTCGACTACGTCCCGATCCTTCAGCCGCGAGAGCGCGGTGCTGACTGCCCCCTCGTCGACACCGATCTGGGAGGCGATTTCACGGGCCTTGAACGCCCGTTCGTCATTAGCGGCGAGAAACCCGAGGACCTGCTCCGGGACCGAAAGGTCAGCGAGTTCTTCCTCGCTCGTGTTCTCGAAGGTGTCTCGGTCGATAGACATTGCTGGACGAGGGTATGGGTTCAACTGTGAAGAGCGTTATTAGTGAAACTTATGTAAATGATGAAATGTAGTCTCGACCAAGTAGTTCGGGAACGATACGCATCAAGACAACTAGTCTCAACTCCTGACCAAGTGAGTCCGGGACACGGCGACGCACATTCGCAACCCTTATTCCCATCATGGCAGTACGACTGATTGCACGCGCCGGTGTAGCTCAGCTGGCAGAGCGATTCCTTCGTAAGGAATAGGCCGAGGGTTCAAATCCCTCCACCGGCTTCCGGAATAAGGGTTCAAAGCTTCTAGACGCTTTTCTCGACGTTTCAGGAGCGACTGCTCGCTCAATATCGGCCGTATTAGGAGACCTGCTGACTTACCGCGTAGAGTGCGGCCAAAGTGAAGTGTAGTAATGAAACTATGACAACACCACCACTGAGAGTGAACACGCCGTCGCTTCTCACGACCTCAAGTCGCTCGTGACTGACTCTCTCAGTCACATAGACGAGGTTCCCAGCGGACAATGTGAACCAGATCCATGGAATACCGATGAGCAGAGCATAGAGGATGGTCTCATTCCCAGAGCTGCTGGCATCGTATTAAATTCGCCATCTAAGCATTGATGCGCTCCGAGAATCTCAGCACGATCTAGAGTCGCGTGAGGAAACTCAGGGCTGTGGCTGCTCTTGTTCATTCTCAATGTCAACGCTCGTCACTAGCAGCTCTGAGCAGCCCCATACGCTCCCATACCGTTATCTCATCAACGAGTGATCGGTCGATATTCCGCCGAATCGAAAGTTCTGTGGCGAGATCACCGTGGTCGTGAGCAGCATCTGCAAGTCGATGCAGGTGCTGGCGATTCCTTCGAATTTCTAGTATGCGAGAGGCTGCCTGGAACCGTAATTCGTCGTCAAGTGAATCGACCCACTGTGGAAGGCGACTGATGTCCGTCTCTATTGTAGATCGGGGGGTATCGAAAGTATCGGTGGTTTCGTTCACGGCGGTCGTATAGCGAGTTCCGTCCACAACCAATCGCTGGTAGACGTACTCCCTCCTGCTGGACAATGCAGCGTGGGCCATATAGGAACCCATGACGCGATTCCTGATAGTTGTTTAAACTACTGGAACCGCCGTCAGATCGATCGGTCCACTGTATGGTGATCCACATCGAGATTTGGGAGTAGATGGCTCTGTTGAAATCCTCAACTGCCAACAGATTCTGGGAGGGGCAGGGTAAGTACAGACGAACGACTTAGCATTTGGTTCCGTTTGTATCGGGTGGTTTACCTTGGAGAAATGGGGAAGTTCGCACAGATGAGAGTAGATGAGTTCGAGAATTGGTTCAATTTCTTCCCATTGAGGACCTTTCTGTATTGTCTTCTCGACTTCGTTCCACTTGATGTACCCAAATTTTTCTAGTTTGGGGAGGTGAGTGTGATAAAGTAATATACGTTTCTTCTCAGGACTGAGCGAATGTATTTCAGTGTAATTGATACGTTCTCCTTCTCCCGAGTTCAGTTCCTTATAGAGTGTGAACAGTAATCGGCGGCGACTTGCATGGGATAAGGTATTCAGCACACGGTCCGTCTCTTCTGCATCAAGCCTTTGGCCCAACATATCAATCATATAGTGTCATAGTACTTATCTGTAATTATCTGGCTAACAGGTGATAACTTCGCAGCCCTACTTATCGGCTGTTTCACCGAGAATAGTGCCTAACTAATAGGAGTTCAACACAGCCGGCATCCGGCAACGTCGCCAACCTCGCCGTGAGCTACCCACGGTTCCGGATTTTTGCGGTGCGACCAACCGGAATCAAGATCATCATCACAACGACACCGACCTGTCCTGCAATTCTCGCGCGCGCTATATCCCAGTGAATTGCGCCAAATTAAGGAGTGCTGATTTATCACCGCCAGACCTCGGTTTGATATATATGGTTGGGAAGTCAGAAATCTTTGGAATATTAGGCTATTTCCTGTCTATACTTTCTGTTTTGGGAGGCACACACATGCGACCAGAGTATACTATGTGTCCGAAAGACACGCAGAACTATCGATCGAAGAATCGCGCACTAACCAATTAGGCCAAGCAGCCGTTGCCAGAAGCCACCGCCTCGGTCACCTGGGGGTGCGAGTCTGATGTTCCGTCACTGTCCGGACTGCGGCAGTCGACTGACTCGGACAGTCTCCCGCGGCGGCATACCGTACGAGTACTGTCCCGAGTGTGCGGACACAAGTCCGTTCCACGCGACCGACGGAGGGTACGAACGAATCTCGAACCTCACAGACCTGCGGGAAGGCGACCGAGTTCTCTGGAATCGGCGCAAGATTCCGCTGACGGTGGTCCGAACCACCTTCGGGAGTCGGGTCGTAGTCGAGGGATTCGGCGATACGACCCACCATATCATTCCGGCTCCGGACGCGGGAGAGACGACGTTCCGCCTGCTGGGTGATGGTCGTATCGACGACCTCCGCCGGGTCGAATGGGCTCCGAAGACCGCTGCTAGCCGGTCGAGCTACGAGGCCGACTGGGGGGTCGACGGATGAGCGACGATGGATTGGATGTCGTCAGCGAGCGGCGAGAGGCGATCGAACGCGTCGCCAACAGCGACCTCCCGGCGGCATGGATAGCGGAGACACTCCTCGAAGTCGCTGACGCTGAGGGGGAGCGATGAGCCGGGCAGTCCACGCACCGAACGCGCTTGGCCGGGCCAGCGAATCCGCGTTTCGTTTTCGAGGAAACGAACACGAACGTCCCACCCAAGAGGGAACTGCCCCTTGGAAGCGACGGAACCGCACGACTTCACGGACCCAGCCGACAACGAATCGTGAGGTTCCTCAGGAAACGGAGACTGCTACTACTACTACTACTTGTACTTATAACAAGTATGTGTGTGGTGCGGTTACAGTTTCTTGTAAACTCGACGTGCAGCGGCTGGCGGGGTGGTCGCCGTGAGTGGCGTCCAACTGGGCTGGATCGTGGCCGAGGACGAGTGGGACGAGTTCAAACGCGAGGTCGAGGAGCGATGCTACACGGAGGATAGGGTTGGCCCAGAGCTAGAACGGGCGTGGCGCGAGTGGCGCGAGATACACTCGATGGAGGAGTACGTGAAACAGCTTCTCAGAGCAGTAGGGCTCCCACTCGCACATCCCGAGAAAACGAAAGGGACCCGCAAACAGCTCAGCGAGAAATCAACGACGCAGGCCTGGGTGACTGTCCACCCGCGTGTGAAACAGGAGATGAAACAGTACGCGAAGGGGAATGACGTGCAGGAGCACGAGGTTCTCCGGTCGGTCATTGCCCAGTACATCGATGGCGGCCTCGTCGGCTACGTGACGGAGAAACTGGAGCGTGCGGTGCCGGAAGTCGAAGCGGCCGTTGCAGAACTCGACGAGTCGCCTGCGAACTCTGATGAGGCTGACGCTGGGCTCAGCAAGGTCGAGAAGAAACGCCGGTGGCTGGCCCGCTACCTCATGGACGAGTCCGAGACGCCGAAACCATTCACAAGCGACGACTTCGGACAGGCGTTAGAGGCGATGCCGTACAGGGGTAGCGACTCAGAGCACATGCGAGAGACGCACCGCGAACCGGTCCTGGATCGGCTCGGGTTCATCGAGCACCCCAACAACTCGAACCTGTTCGTTCCGGTGGACAAGGCTCGCGAATACGCCGATGAACTAGAAATTCCTGGCCCTGACGCCCCCGCGTTTGAGCGGAAGGGGTTCGACGACCTCGATACCGACCAGCGGACGCGCGCCATCCGTGTGGCCGCCATCCGCGAAGCTCACCGCCGAGGTGGGAAAGGGCGGCTCACCGTGGGGGATGTCTGTGGGGATGGTGTGTTCCGTGAGGGCAGCCCTTCGGACAGCGGTGCCCGGAGTATGATGGAGCGCGCGGCTAGCACGAAGGGGTTCACATATAGGACAACGCGGGACACGATGCTCCTATGCAATCTCGACAACGTGGCAGACGACCTGCTCGCCGAAGCTGACGTATCTCCGACTGATGGTGCGACCAGTACGGAGGCGAAGTCGTGAGTACTACGGTCAGCTTTGGGACGGCAACGCTCCACGTCTGCGAGACGGTCTACACGTACGGAGACCGCAGAGTCGTCCACATGGTGCTCCCTCCACGGCAGCTCGGGGCAACTCCTGTCGCCGACTTACGCGACGCCGGTCACGACGTGGTAACGGTAGGTGTGCTCCCTGGGGAGCTTCCGGAGTGCCCTCATGCGGACGCCTATCCCGGCTGCGAGCACGTGATAGTCCGCTCTTCGGGTGTGAAATAATTGGAGCGCATACCCTCCGATGAGGTGAGGGTCGTGCAGTAGTACTACTCGACATGGACGACCACACCCGAGACGAATCCGTGGGGCCGCCGACTCACGGCGCGCCGACTGGGTGGATCGCCGAGCGTGCAGAGTCGGATGGGTGCTGGATGCGCTGTATGGTGCCCGCGAGCCGGAGGTGGATGTGGGCGCAGACGAACTCAGAGATGAGGATAGGGATGACTCCATGTCCGGGGAAAAGGCGGTGGCAGGCGTTTCAGGCCCACACACCGAGGATATGGAAATGAGCATCGACCCCACAGCAATGCCCACCTACGAGCGCGAGGACGGGACCACCGTCTCGACGTTCGGGCTCTACCGGATGGATGCGGCTGGGCTGTGGGATGTGAGCACCACCGGCGACGGTTCGGTGGTGCAGGTGACCGACACCCGCACGGGCGAGTCGTTCGTGCTGCGTCGTTCGGCAGAACCTACAACCCCCGAATAAGCCCCACATTGGGGCGAGACGTTTGCACAGGCCGCACAGAGCCATCCATCTTGGGGGGAGGGTCACACATCCGTCCATACCCCAACGTGGATGAATCTCAAAAGTACCCAACGAGGTGGTGGCGTCGGGGTCGTAACGCCGTCGTCCGGCTCATCGTCTCTGGGACCGACTTCGACTGATGGGGCGCGCGAAGACCGCCGCCTCGTTGACGTAGAGTCGCTACTGCACGCGCGCCTAACATCACTCAAGCCATACGACTCCATCTCATTCTCCGAGATTTTCTCGGAGATGGCGGACGAGTGGGAGGCCAGTTCGACTGGGAAGGGCGGATACCAGCCCGATTTGAGTGGGGATGGGGAATGAACTCCTCGCGGACCGAGGTCACTGAGAAGGTACGCGACAACCAGGACATCCTCGAAGCTCTCGCTGCGAGCGACCTTCGTTGTAGCAAGTACGCTGAGGAGCTGCTTGCACTGGCCGAAGACAACGGGGATGGTTACTGAGCGGAATTGGACGGCGTGGACGGGACGGGGAGATCCCACGGACGAGATACAGAGATACGCTGAGACGCGAAGTCTGCGTCGCCTGTGTTCTCGGTGGGTCCGCTTCCACGGTCCCGGTACCCCACGCCGATTCCGCATTGTCATGACCCCCTGTGCTTCCTTTGGAGGTGCGTCTGCGTGAACCTCCGATCTGCCCGAAGTGCGCTACACGCCTATCCCGAGGAGCGACCCGTGGCGGAATCCCGATAACCTACTGCCCGGAGTGCGGCGACGGCAGCCCGTACTTCGCTACCGACGGTGGTCACGAACCAGTCTCGGATCTGCTGGACCTCAACGAGGGTGACCGCGTATTGTGGGATGAACGCGATGAACCGCTGACCGTGGTGCGAACCACCTTTGGGTCTCACATCTTCGCTGAGGGGCCCGACGAAACACAGTACCAGGTCTTCCCCGATCACCGCGAGAACCGTCCAGAATACCGGCTCGCAGGAGTTGGCTCGATCTACCACTTCCGCCGGGTGGAACGCGCTCCATCGGGTGATGACGACCCCGAGTTCGGACGACCGGAGAGCTTCCTATGAATCGGCCGTGCTTCCTCGACCTTGCGCCGCACGAAGCTGAGGGGTGGTTGAACTACGAGACTGGCAATCTCAAAGCGTTCGTGACACTTGCGGAGTTGATATCTCGTGAAGGGGGCTGTGAGGTGACGACGGCCTTCGAGATAGATAGTCGAGTCTATCAGGCGTACATAACGCCGAAGCAGAGTGGGCTACAGCCGCCGAAGGGCAACGCACACGGGATCGATTCCGACGCCAGTACAGTTTCCGAGTACGTGCTGACTCTCCAGCCCGGGGACGGAGTTGGCGGCGAGGACGACGATACGCGGTCGTTCACCCTCCACCCTCGCTGGCCAAATATGGGGACGGCCTTCGATCCGGAGTATGTGGGCATAAGCGCGGAGTTCCACGGCGTAAACGAACATCTCGATGTCTACCTCGAGCTGTTGTTGCAGGCCCTCTCGACGTTCGGTGTCGAGGTCGAAAGGTTCGATCTTCGGTCGGGCGTTGTCACGACCTTCGAACAGTACGCGAGGGTCAATGCGGACTACAGCGCACCGCTCGTCCGCCGAGGTGGTGTACTGGATAGGGCCGACGGCGTGACGACAAGCGAGATGGGTACAGATCGCCCGATCCGTGATAACCGAGAAGTGGTCGGTCGTCACCGCGAGGTACACATTCCGACAGTGGATGCGAGCAATCTCTTCGACGGACACAGCGTGGGAGCGACGATCAAGCACTACTTCGGTAAGTTCCTGCGCTCGCCTGAGACGGCTCGGAAAGGCAAGGACCCATTGGCTCACCCGAAGCTCGGCGTTTGCTTCAAGAAGGGGCTGACTGATGGCGATAGTCCGATGCTCACTACAAACGGTGCGGTCCGCTGGAGTGAGCGAGACCAGCTCGTCCGCGAGCTGGAAGAACGAGTCCTCTCCATCCTTGGGTGGGCCGGGCTTCCAACACGGGCGAAAGACCATGCAGACGTGTTCGTGTCAGATCACTACTTCGAGGCTGCCGACAGCGAGAGAGACCGGACGCTCTTCGCAGACTCTACGGACTCGCTGACCGATGATCAGCGTGCGTGGGTAGACGCCGCACTCCTCGACCGTGAGGAACGTCCGACCGACAGTGAAGTGGCTGTCATCGACACCCTCGTCGAAAGCGGGTCGGCGTCAGTCGGAATCGTCGCTGAGCGAGCGGGTGTCTCCGAGCGAACGGTGTACCGTGCAGCCGATAATAACCCCCGTCTCTTCCAGATACACGACCGCGAAATAGGGTTCATCACCGATGTAGTACGACAAGCAATCGGGAGCATCCGCGAGCGAGCTGGCGGTGGCCTCACCCAACTGGATACTTCCGAGAGCGATAGTTCCGATGGGAAGAGCCCCGCTGACGAGAACTCCCGTCGACCCACGTTCATCGAGGAGATGAATGACTGGGGAGTGATGTGGAACGACAGTTACCCCAATAAGCCGAAGTTCGACCTCGGTCGCGTTCCCAAAGACGTGGACCCAGATTACATAATGGATGACCTCTACCGTGCGTGGTGTCGATCCGGACGGGACCGTGAGGTGTTCCACCGGGCATCATTCAAGTGGGAGAAGGACGACAGCGACTGTTACAAACCGACGTACAAACTCCCTCCGTGACAACCGAAGGCTGAGTGGCGCGATCTCCGGCGAGCGAGATCTCGACCACCAAGTGACGATCTACACGCTCGCCCACACCAGGATGCGGGCCGAGGAACTCGCGCGCCTTCGCGACGACTGGATCGACTGACAGCCGAACGGTTGCGAGTGCCGCCTGCCGAAGGCGACTGGTCGCCGAAGACCGAGCACTCCCGTCCCAAGTTGCACGGTCATGCCACCGACGAGCTTTCCGTATTTTCGTGATTTCGATTGATGTCCCCGAGTTGTGTTATTCTGCAAGAGCGGTGTTGTCAAACTCAGTACTCTGACGATAGTACGCGATCACCTGCGACGTGTCACCCTCGACGCCGGCCTCGCGAAGCGTTGACGGTGTGATCGTCGGCTCTAGGTCCTCGTACAGTTCCTGCAGCGGGCGGTTAACCCGCGCGACACCGTCACTCCGGCCGTTGGTCCGATAGCGCTGCCCGCCGCGAGAGATATACACGTCTTCCTCGAACACCCACGTCGTGCCATCGCGCCGGCGTTCGACGACCAGTTCGTCGGTCCACTCCAGTTCCCGCTCACCGTGTGCATCGAGAATGAGGTCGTAAATCGGACGCTCGGTCGATGTCTGGACGATGTTCGATTCCGAGAAATCCACTGCATCGAGAAGCTCGGCGTTTTCCTCGGCGAACAGGTGGGCGGCTGCCTGCTGGTCGCCCTCGAGGTAGACGACGTTCGTGAACTGCCCCGAGGAGTTCTTCCTAGACTGCCCCGGCGTACCGTGCACTTCGATCTTCCGAGCCATCGCTCGCAGTTCGAACGGTAGGGAGCCGATATCGATTCCAATCTCGGGACCGCCGCGCAGGCGATCTGCGTCGGACATGTCTAGCGCTACTGCTCGGAAGATGTGAATCGTCCGCCTTTGCCTAGCGTCGAGTGTGACAGCTGTCGCTGGTCGGCGTGAGCGCGTCGAAAGAATGGGTCCGCGTGAAGCGGACGTGACCGGGTTACGGCCGGTCAGTCGTGATTAGTTAGTTGTTGCGACGGGCTGCCAGCAGCGCAGCGCCCATGAGGGCGATGACTGCGAGCACGGCGCCGAAGCCGGGCGTAGACGTGGAGGTCTCCTCCGTCGGCGTGCCGTCGTCAGCCTCGGTGGCCGTCGCAGTAGCCGTCGCGGTTGCCGTGCCCTCGTCAGGCGTGGCCGTCGCGGTTGCCGTGCCCTCGTCAGGCGTGGCCGTCGCGGTGCCGGTGGCCGGCGTCTCCGTCGAGAGCGTCTCGACGACGACGCCGTCCTCGCTCAGCGAGAAGCCGGCCTGCCGGACGCTCGCGGTGAACTCGTCGCCCGCGGACTGGTCGCTCAGGTCGTAGGTCGCGTTGAAGCTCCCGTCAGCCTGAACGGTGACAGTCTGGGTCTCGAAGAACCGCGGCTCCGTGTCGCCGCTCGACTGGATGCGCACGGTGAACTCCGTTCCGGGCGCGATGTTCGTCGTGCCCGTGATTTCAGCGTCCTCAGATACCGTGACCGCAACGAGGTCGTCCTCGTTCAGGTCGAAGCTACCCTCGGCCTCCTCGACCGAGAAGTTCGCCGAAGCGGTCTGGTAGTAGTCCTCAGAGGCCTCGTCAGCATCGACATCACTCGTGTCGATGTTGAGCAGACGCGTGTCCTGCACCGAGACATCTGCGGTGACCTCGTCACCGTCCTCGAAGGTGATGTCCGAGTCCTCGTAGTCAGCGTCCTCGACCGAACTGTAGTCGACGAAGACGTAGTAGTTACCCTGGCCGTCAGCGATGACGGTCAGAGCGTCACTGACGGAGGCGGCGCTCAGGTCGAGCGTCGCGGGATCCTGGTTTGCACCAGGGTTCTCCTCCTCGAGCACGACGCTCAGGTTCGCGTCGCCGTAGGTGTTGCTCCCGTCGAGAGCATTTGCGAACTCAGTGGTGACTTCACCAGACTCGGGCGCACCCAGGATACCGGACAGACCGG
Source organism: Halobaculum rarum (assembly GCF_040025155.1). Classification (NCBI taxonomy): domain Archaea; kingdom Methanobacteriati; phylum Methanobacteriota; class Halobacteria; order Halobacteriales; family Haloferacaceae; genus Halobaculum; species Halobaculum rarum. The sequence continues at coordinate 1,102,550 of NZ_CP157275.1, forward strand.
GGGCGGTGAGCTGGTGGACCATCACGTCGTCCTGGGACCCGTCGGGGTCGAGGGCGAGCGTGTCGGTCTGCGTCACCTGGTCGTTCTCGACTGCGGTCGTGATAGCGGCCGCAGCGTCTTCGTCGTCGTCGCCAGCGGCGGTCTCAACATCGTCGAGCGTGTCCGTGCTCGTGCGCCAGAGCTGCTGCTCGGGCGTCTCGCGGTCGGTGATCACGAGCGTGCCGACGTTGTCCGGGCTGTCAAGCACATCAGCCGGGTCGGTGTCCGTTCCGACCGAGACGATGTAGTCGCCCGAGTCGAGGATGTCGCCCAGGTTGGACTGGCCGTCGAAGCTGATCTCGTCTTCGCCAGCACTGTCGCCGACGAGAGACACCATCTGCTCGTCGGTAGCGCTGATGTTTCCAGCCTTGTACGTGTTGAAGGCGAAGGTAACCTCGCCGTCGTCGTCGTCGTCAGTGACGGTGATGTTCGCCTGGTAGCCGTCCTCATCTTGGTCACCGATGAGAACCGTTGCGTCGCCGCCCTCTGCGGCGTCGTTCATCGTGACCGTGAAGGTACCGAAGTCGCCCTGCTGGACGGACGTGGTACTCTGCGAGAGGTCAGCCTCACCCTCGCCGACACTGTTGACGTTGATGGACGCGTCGTCTTCAACGCCGGTGTCAGCAACCGTGAAGGTGAAGTTGTACTCGCCCTCGTCGATGTCCGAGAAGTTCGTCGCGAAGTCGCCGTCGACGCCCTCAATAACGAACTCGTCGTCAGAGTTCTCGGTCGTCGTGACGCTCGAGTCCTCGCCGAAGATATCGTCAAGCTCCGAGTCGTCGTAGTCGAAGTCCTCAGACTCGACGATAACGTCGAAGTCGTTACGGTTGGAGTCGACGTTCAGGTCGACCGTGGTCGACCCCTCGTTGTCGACAGAGTTGTCGTCGAAGTCAGTCGCGAACGACTGCTCGATGATCTCGATGGTGTTGTTAGTCGTTGCGGTCACACCGTCGCCCGAGACGAAGTAATCGCCAGTCGGGAGGTCACTGGTGGAGATCCCAGTGATGTCACCGTTGGAGTCTGCCGTGAGCGGCTTCTCGAAGGTGCTGTCGGTGATCTGGTTACCGTCAGTCTCATCGACCGAGCGAAGCTGGTACTCCCTGCCCGGGTACAGCGTGGTCGCGTTGAAGTCCTGACCAGCGTAGATCAGGTCAACGTTGTTCTGGTCCTCGGTGTTGTATTCGACTGCATCGTCGCCGGCATTATTCGGAACGGTGATGTCGAACGTAGGCGTAAGCGCAGGCGAAGCGTCGGTCGCGCCACCAGCGTCGTCAATGGTGACGGTTACGCCCGTTGCGGCACTGGTCACACTCGAGAGGTCGTGAGTGACCTCAACCGTTACCGTACCGGTGTCACTAGGGGCAGTGCCGTTAACATCGAGATTGACAGTGGTCGCATCGGGGCTACTCGCGTTGTCGGCGGTGATAGGGCCCGAAGCGCTAACACTGTCAACGGAGTCAATGTTACCGCTGGCAAAGTCGATTGTAATCTGTTCGTCTGTTGCATTAGATGTCACGTCGAAGGTGATCGTCTGCGAGGCAGACGCGTCACCAGCCGCGACATTGGTTACGGACCCACCGGATAGGGCAGTAACCTCTGCGGCGGCTGCTCCGGAGAACGCGACAGTCCCAGCGAAGACGCTGAAGACCATCAGCGCTGTCAGGAACAGCGCGCGAATTGTGTTGTTGTTGTCTGTCATGGTTTGCTAGATCGCAACTGCATCGCACCGCACTGCAACCGACTGCCCATACAATCGACTCCTTTCGAGACGCGTGCCACGACCGATCCCGTACCGGCGTGACTCGGAGTGATTCGCATGTGCAGCCATGGGTAGGGGTACAGACATCCATTCCAACGGGGCTCATAAATACTTTGTGTGGATATAGGGTGTGTGTTACTCCTTCACAGCCCCCGTATCTGCCGAAATCAGCCGATTCGGGATCGCGGGGGTCTGAGTGAGATCCAATATAAACATCAGTCCGGGCGATCCAAACCGATAATTACCCCGATCGAGTATGTATTGACGGGCCCACACGGGCACGGCGTGGCCAGGGTAGGGCCCGCCGGCGCCCTCGTTTTGGTGGCTAACCACATACGATACGCGCACCGGCAGTGGAGTTACGGCTACGCGTCCTCGGTTGGCTCGTCGTCGAACGCGGCCGCCAGCGCCGCCGACCACGAGCCGAACCGTTGTTGGTACGTGCGGAGGGCGTGCTCACCGTGCTCGCGGAGGTCGGCGGCGACGGGGCGGTCGCCGATTTCGTCGGCGAGGCGGTGCAACTCGTCGATGAGTGCCTCGGTCGTCACCGTCTCGGTGCCGACCTCGGTGTTCGGCTCGAACCCGGCTGCTGTGACGGCGTCGTTCCACGAGCCGAAGCGCCGGATGTAGGTGTTCGGGCTGTGCTCACCGCGTTCTTCCATCGCGCGCGTGGTCGGCGTGCCGTCGACGCGCTCGGCGACACGTTCGAGTTCCTCGAGGAGCGCCTCGTCGGAGACAGGCTGGCGGTCCTGACTGGGCGAGGAGTCGATCCCTGCGGCCTCGAGAGCGTTGTTCCACGACCCGAACGCGCGACGGTACGTCGACGCCCAGTACGCGCCGTGGTCGTTCATGTCGGTGGCCGTCGGTCGCTCGCCCAGATCGTCGGCGACCCGGTCAAGTTCTTCGAGCAATTCCTCGTCGGTGACTGCCGAATCAGGCTCGCGCGGCTCGTAGCCCGCTGCGTCGAGCGCGTCCTGCCACGAGCCGAAGCGATCGTAGATTGTCGTCACCGCGGCGGTGCCGTGCTCGCGATAGTCGTTCAATGTCGGTTTCTCGCCGACTTCGGCGGCGACGGCGCGGATGTCCTCGATGAGGTCGGCGTCGCTGTAGGGCATACCGGAGTGATTGTCGGATGGTGGTTTGAGCGTTTGGACACTGAACTGTCGGGAGGACGAAGTGAGAGTCCCCGCGTACGCGACAGAGGCTGCCATGCAGTGACTGTGAGGCCGACTGGAAGCAACTGGAAGGTATGCGTGTTTAGATAACGATCCGGTGACTCTCATTCCTCGCCGAATGTCACGCCGAAAACCACACTCAACGCCGTCCCCGATCCCAGCCCCATGGAAATGCCCATCGCAATTCCGAGCGCGATATTGTCGAGTGCGACACCGAGCGCGATATTGTCGAGTGCGACACCGAGCGCGGATCCGAGGGCGATTCCGAACGCGATCCCCATTACGATCCATATTGCCAGTTAACCGGCACTAACTCCCATAGAATCCTCGCCAAACATTGCTGTCTGATCGTGTTCGTGTCGGAGATCTGCTTCTCCTGTACATACCAACCTTCGCCAGAATCTAGTAACTGCTGAGGATTTCAACAGAGCCACAGGATTGTATCTCTATCCCGTTTCCGCTCTTGGCGAGGGAACGTGTGGGCCCCACCCCCAACGTTCGGTCTTACGTACACTCCCTAAGGAGATATTGACAGGCGATGTCAGTAGCCCGGACTCGGAGTGACCGCTGGCGACAGTTGGACTGTGGTTACTCGGCCGTACTCATCCGTTCGAGAAGCGCGGTCTTGACCTCTGGATCATCGAGAAGGCTGTCGATAGCGTCGATCATCTCCTTGGTGCTGGCGTCCTCGGGATCCGTTTCGGCGTAGTCCTGCTTCACATCGTTCTCCGCCTCGGCCTCGAAATCGGCGGCCGACATACCCTTCAACGCGTAGCCACAGCGCATACAGTACGCTGCCTCCGGCTCATTGATCTCCTGACAGCGCCCGCATTTCCGAACCTGTGGCTCGTCGGTATCCTCCTCGGGATCCACCAGCCCGTGCATGGCGTCGTACGCGTTGTCGATGTCCCGCCCCGAGAGATGGACGTACCGTGCGGGTACATCCGATCCCTGGACCCATCCGAACCACGTATTGAGCTGTGCCTCTTTGAGGTGGTTCGCGAGATACGATGCCCGTGAGTGGCGGTAGTGGTGCGGGTTCGATGGCTTGTCGATACCAGCGTCTTCCATCGTCTTCTGGAGGATCTTGCCGCGCATGTAGCGGTAGCTAAGTTTGTCGTCGGGGCCGCCTTGCTGTATCTTGCACCACAGGGGGGCGTCCTTCGTGGGGTTCGGGTGCGCGTTCAACCACTTGTTTAGGTGTGGGACCGACTCTACCAGCGGTATACGGCGTGCACCTGTCTTGCCGTCAATGACAACCTTCTTGCCCTGCTTTCGGTCTTCGATGTCTCCGACGGTCAGGTCGATGAGTTCGCCGATACGAGCACCACTTTCGTACAACAGCCAGATAAATGCCTTGTCGCGAGGATTCTTCGCCGCATCGGCCTGCGCTTTGATATCCTCCATCGTGAGCAGATCCTTCGGGAGCTTGTCGCTCCCCGTGGAGTTGCTGAGCTTTATCCAAGAGACCGTCTCCGGTGCGTCCCCATCGTCGGCAGGGTCCATCCACTTCCAAAAGCCCCGAATGACGTTCTTGTAGGTATCGACGGTCTCGTCGCTATCGTACTTGTTCGTCACCCACTCAACGAGATCTTTCACGTCGGCCTTCTCCATCTCATCGAGGGGGTGGTCCTCGATGTGCTCCGCCACGATCTTCATGCGAGTCAGGTTCCGGAGGATCGTTGCCTCACTGAGACCGTCGAGAGTCTTATCGCGCTCGTACTCGCGGAGCAACGCCTTGTTCCGCTCGTTGATGACCTCGGAGTCCTGGATGTTCTCGGAGGTCTGCTTCCGACGTTTCTCGTAGTCGTCTGTGGGCATGTGCGATATATGACGTGAGGTACCAAAAAGGTTTGTAACCCTTTTTCTGTAAGCTCTCCACCGGCTTTCGCGTTACTTCGTTCCGCGAGGGTGTACAGTCACCCGATAGCGGCAGTGGTGCAGGCATTTTCGGGGTTTTTCGACACTCTCCACCGGCGGCATTCGGATCGGGTTCGGGGCCGCTAAACGGATCAGACCCCGTCCGCTTTCCGGAACTGGTCGGCGTGATCCTCGACGAACGTCCGTATGCTCCGCGGGCGTCGACCGAGGACCAGCTGACTGTCCTCGGTAACGCGAGCAGCCAGTCCGAGCCGTGCAGTGGTGTAGATGCCACACATGAGGGCGACGAACACGAGGGGCTCCCCGCGCCGGCGCATCCGTCTCCCGAACGTCAACAGGGACGGAGCCGGATACGAAATGGGCCGACCCAGAACGTCGCTGAAGACCGCGGCGACCTCCCCGTACTCCAGCGCCGCCGGTCCCGTGAGGTCGTACGCTCGATTCGCGTGGCCGGACTCGGTCAGCACGACCGCCGCCGCCTCGCCGATATCGCGCGCGTCCACGAAGCTGGTCCGCCCGCTCCCGGCCGGGACGAACACCTCGTCGCGTTCGACGATGTCGGGGCGGTGGACCTCGAGGAGGTTCTGCATGAAAAAGGACGCCCGCAACAGCGTGTCGTCGACGTCCGCCGCGGCGACGCGCTTCTCGATCCTGTGGTGGGGGATGAGCACGTTCTTCTCCGCGTCGAGTGTCGACAGGTAGGCGACGCGGTCGACGCCGACGCGGCCCGCGGCCTCGGCGAACGCTCCGACATCCGAGCCGTCCACGGTCGGCGGCCGGACGAGAAAGACGCCGTCGACGTCCGCCAGCGCGCGACCCCAGGTCTCTGGCTTCGTGAAGTCGAACGCGACCGGGTCGCCGGCGTCCGCGATCTGCCTCGGGACGGTTTCGGGATCGCGAACTCCGGCCCTGACGGCGACGTCGCGGTCCGCGAGCGCGGCGACCACGTGCCGACCGACGGTCCCGGTCGCCCCGGTGACGAGTATCGCCTCCGTCATCGGTCGGCCCTCCGAGGGGCGGGGACGACCGCGGATCCGGCCCGAACCGGGACTGAGCAGGACCCGGGACCGGCGTGTGCGAGACCGGTCATGCGTCCGCGATCTTCGGCATCTCGTGGACGTACAGGTCGTCCTCGAGACACTCGAGGACGAACTCGGCGACGTTCGCCCGCGCGGCGGCGTCGCGCATACCGAGCGCGAGGTCCGTCCCGTGGCGAAACTCGCCCGTGTGCGGGCCCTCGGTGAGCCGCGGACCGCGGACGACCGTCCACCGGGCGTCGCTGGCCCTGACGGACTCGACGTGGTCGACGGCGTCCTCGAGCGTCGATCGCGCCAGCAGCTTCAACAGCGACCCCATCACCTTCCCGCCGAGGCTCACCGACTCGCCCTCCTCGCGGACACCCGCGCCGACGAGCGTCACGAGCCGATCGACGCCGTGGCGATCCATGGCCGCGAGCACGTGTCGACCTGCCTCGGTCAGGAGGTCGTCCGGCCCATCGGAGCTCTGGCCGAGGACGCTGACGACGGCGTCGACCGGGTCGTCGCCGCCGATGGCGCGGTCGATGCCGTCGCCACGGTAGGCATCGCCCTCGATCACGCTGACCCGGTCATCGTCCCGGATCGCCGACGGGAGGCTCGTCGCGTCCCGGACGAAGGCGACAACCTCGTGGCCGCGGTCGAGCGCCTGGTCGACGAGCGGGCGGCCGGTTCGCCCGGTCGCGCCGAATACTGCGATTCGCATGCGCGCCATAGGTCCCCCGAGCGGTTATACTTGCAACTTCGAAGTTTCGAAGTATTGGATTGTTAGTCCGATTTCGACCAAAGATACAAATCGGCAAGTCACGATCCGAGTTCATGACCGAACCGAGCGACCCGCCGGAGGTGCCCGACCTGAGCGTGGGGCTGTCTCGCGAGGACGCCGTCGCGCTCCGCGAATCGTTCGACGCCGTGGAGCAGGACCGCATCAGTCGGACGGTCGCGGACCTCCTCGATCTCCTCGGGAAGACCCACACGATGGCGGTGCTGAGCGCGTTCGCGTTCGCCGAGGGGTCGCTCCGATTCAGCGACATAGAGGCCGAGCTCGACATCGCACCGAACACGCTGTCGACGCGACTGCGAGAACTGACGGACGCGGGGTTGCTCGACCGTCGGGCCTACGACGAGGTCCCGCCCCGCGTGGAGTACACGCCGACAGAGAAGGCCGAATCGCTGTTCCCCGTGTTCGCGCACCTTCACCACTGGGCGATCGAGCACGACCTCTGACGTCGAATTCTGTCGCGGCGTCCGGACTTCGAAGTCGGGAGTCTGCCGTGCCACTCCGGGATCGGTGTGCTCGCTGCCGTGTCCCGCACGGACAGCCGCGCCGGAGTCGACGCTCAGTCACCGGGTGTCGCGGTCGCTCAGCCCGAGCGTCCAGCCGTCGAGTGTCGAGAGGTCGGGAGTATCGAGCGCGTCGTCGAGCGGATACGCCACGAGCGTGCTCGGCGAAGAGACCCACGACAGCGGCGGCGCCGTATCCGGGAGGAATCCGAGCCGCAGGAGCGTCGAGCGCGCGAACGAGTCCTCGGCCGCCGCGAACACGTCCACGTCGTAGGCGGCGACGATCCGATCGAGCAGCGCACGCTCGGCCGCGAGTCGCGCGCGATCGGAGGCACCGTCCGTGTCGCCGCGGTCGTCCCCGGAGGTCCGCAACGGGAGCACGTCGACGACGGACGCGACCGCCGGGTCGGCTGCCTCGTCGTCGCCGACGACGGCTCCGAGCACCGTCCGCCCACCGCGGTCGACGGTGAAGGCGGTGTACTCCCACTGCGGGTTCCCGTATCGCCAGCCCAGGTACGCCTCGTCGCGGACGACGTGGAACTCGTCGGGGATCGAGCGCCGATACAGCTCCGAGAGCGTGTCGACGGGGATGTCGTGGTGGCGGCGAACAGTCAGATCTTCCGGCTCCCGGGAGATGAGCCCGGGGAGCCGGAGGAGCCCGTCGGTGACCGCCCGCCCGGCACGCGAGAGGGCTCCGTCGAGCCGGCCCGCGTCCACCCCGGCGAAGGCCACCGGGTCGGCGATCCGGTAACGGGTCGTGACACGACCGACCTCGCGCCAGCCGTGTTTGCGGCTCCCACGAAGGGTCGCGTGGTTAGGGTAGTTGAAGAACAGCGCCTGAGGTGCGTCGGCGTACGTCGACTTCATGTACTCGGTCATCCGCGAGAAGAGACCGCGGCGACGGTGGTCGGGGTGGACCATCGTGTCAGCCGGCTGGAGCGCCAAGAACCGCCGGCCGTTCCAACCGACCTCGAACGGCATCCCCGACTTCGTGCCCACGATGCGGTTCCCGTCGGTCGCGACGACGACCGCGACGTGGTCCGTGTAGGGGTCGTCCACGTACTTCCAGTCGAACCACGCTTCGCTTCCGCCATCGAGCACCTCACGGTGGAGCGCGAGATAGTCGTCGCGGTCGCCCGGCTCGAACAGCCGCACGGTGTACCCGTCGGAGTCGTGGCGAGCCGCGCGGGTCACGTGACGCTCCCCGATCCGGTGTCTTCGGTGATCGCGGACTCCCCCGTCGGCGGAGGCGGGCCCAGCCTCACTGTCGCCCGATCCGTCGGGTTCGGCGCGCGTGTCCGGTTCTGCGGCGACAGTCGCACTCTCTTCGTTAAACACCGCCTCCCGGTGTTCATCGAGCAGTGGGGCGCGCCCCCGCGGCTTCGTCGGGGTCGCCGTCATCTTGATCGGCGAGCCGGCGACGGTCGCGCGCTCGCCGCTCCCGGGATGTGGGAGATCGACGAGCATGTCCCGGCGGTCGGCGATTCCGCCCTCGAACACGTCAGCCACGTCCTGTACCGGGGCACACGGCACGACGGTGTCGAGCACGTCGAGCACCTCCTCGACGGTACGCTCGCGCGTCCACGCGGCGATCTCGGCGCGCAACCGCTCGCGGTTCGCGAGGCGGACCGACTGTTCGCGGTACTCGATCAAGTCCGGACGGTCGATAGCACGACACAACGCGTCCCACTGGCTCGGGCCGATGGCGGCGATGACGACGAGTCCGTCGTGCGCCTCGAAGGCGTCGTACGGGAACAGAACCGGATGGGCATTGCCGACGCGGCCGGGAACCTTGCCCGTGTAGGAGTACTGGTAGACGGTGCGCTCGCACATCGACAGCATGGCGTCGTACATCGAGGTGTCGACGAACTGTCCCTCGCCGGTGCGCTCACGGTGGTGGATCGCCGAAAGGATTCCCACGGCGCTGAGGACACCGGTGAACAGGTCGCCGATGCCGACGCCCACCTTCGTCGGCGGGTCGTCGGACTGGCCGTTGATCTGCATCACGCCGGCCATCGCCTGTACGATCAGGTCGTACGCCGGGCGAGCCTGTTCGGAGGTCGAGCCGGTTCGAGGGTCGCCGAACCCCCGGATGGCCGCGTACACGAGCCCCGGGTTGCGCTCGTGGAGGCGCTCGTACGAGAGGTCGAACCCCTCCATCGTCCCCGCGCGGTAGTTCTCGACGAGCACGTCCGCGCGGTCGACGAGCGTGAGGAAGTCTTCGCGGTCGTCGGAGTCCGTCAGATCGAGCTCGATGCTCGATTTCCCGCGGTTGACGCTTTGAAAGTAGCCGCCGTACGGCTCTTCCTCGCTGTCGAGGAACGGCGGCGTGCGGCGGACCCAGTCTCCGCCGGGCGGTTCGACTTTCAACACGTCCGCCCCCATGTCCGCGAGCAGCATCGTACAGTACGGCCCCCCGAGAACGCGTGTGAGATCGAGCACCGTGAGGTCGTCGAGGGAACCCATGGTACAGGTGATCCGGTCCCTGTGTATTGTTAGGAGGAACCCGATCAGGTCCGTGTCGCTTGTTAGGAGGGGAGGAACCCCGAGTACGTGGGTGATATCTCCCGCGGGCGTTCACGTGCGAACGAATCGTCCGGAACTGACGAGCGTGCCCTCACCGTTAGTCGACCGGTACGTGCCCGGAGAACCGGCCTGAATCGAGCCCACGCGGCACCGTTCTGGAGTCGGTCGCCGCGGAGCGAAACCCCGAAGCCGTCGACCCGTCAGATCCGGGTATGCTCACTTTCATCGGCCTGGGGCTGTGGGACGAACGCTCCGTCACCGTCGAGGGGCGGGAGGCGCTCCGAACGGCCGACCGCGTGTTCGCGGAGTTCTACACCAGCCGGCTCGCGGGCACCACCGTCGAGGATCTCGAAGCCCACCACGGCGTCGGCATCGAGGTCCGCGATCGCGCGGGCGTCGAGCAGGACCCGACGCCGATCCTCGATGCGGCCGCCGAGGGGGACGTCGCCTTCTGCACCGCCGGCGACACGATGATCTCGACGACGCACGTCGACCTCCGTGTCCGCGCGGCAGAACGCGGCATCGATACCCGGGTGATCCACGGGATCACCGCCCAATCGGCCGCCTCGTCGCTGACGGGGCTGCAGAACTACCGCTTCGGCAAGGCCGTAACTCTGCCGTTCGAGTACGCCCACGGCGCCGATGGAACCCCCCGGAGCGTGATCGATGGAATCGAGGCGAACCGCGAGCGCGGGCTTCACACGCTGGTGTATCTGGACATCAAGGTCGCCGGCTCCTCCCCTGCCGGGCCCGCGGAGGGCGAACCGGACGAGTACATGACCGCCGACCACGCCGCCGCCGCGCTGGCCCGCGACTGGGACGAGGACGTCGTCGGGGTGGCAGTCGCGCGAGCCGGGAGCCCCGAGCCGGTCGTCGCCGCCGACACGCTCGCGGCGCTGAGCGAGCGCGACTTCGGCGACCCGCTGCACATGCTCGTGATCCCGGGGGAGTTGCACCACCTGGAGGCGGAGGCGCTCGCGGAGTTGGCCGGGTGTCCGCGTGACGTGTTGCCCGGGTCGGAGTGAAGGCGAGTCAGCACCGCGGATTGTGGCTTAGTTTAGTAGGGTTCGACCGGAACGCCGAGCGCCTCGAAGTCATCGAGGTTGTCCGTGAGAACCGCTTCGTCGAGCACCTCCGCGATCGCAGCGATGTACGCGTCGTTCGGGCCCACACCGGCGTTCCCACCCGAGCGATCGTCGGCGGTTGCAAGTAGTTCCCCGGCCGTCCGAGCGATCTCTTCGTCGATATCGACACGAGGATACCCCAGAAGTCGGTTTCGGACCTCCTGTTCGGTCGTGTCACTTCCAGCGGTCTTGACACCGTAGTACGTCTCGGCGACGACCGGCGTCGGCAACCACTGCATCTCACCGTTCTCTGCGAGTTCCGCGCCCTTCTCGAAGGCGTCGGGGTCGTTCGCCATCAGGTCGAATAGGTACGACGAGTCGATGATCATTCCGGTGAGCCCTCGCGCTCGAACGCGTCTCGCGCGGCGTCGAGGCGGTCCCGGTCGTTACCCCGTAACCGGTCGACAGCCTTCTTTGCGTCCGCAGCCTCCGCTTCGGTCAGGAGCCCGGCGACATCGTCCGGGTTCGGACCGCGTGTCATTCGCCGTAGCGTCTCCTCCATCGTTTCGTCATCCCGCTTGTGGGCGTGCAGCCACTCGTGGTACTCCTCCGAGACACGGATCGTCTTCACCATGCAATATATTCGGATATATGCGTCTAAGAGCGTTTCGCCAGGGTCGACAACGGCCTTCATCCACGTACAGGCAAATCGAGATCTCATCGACGAGGTGCTCTCGGAGTTTCGGCGGTTTGTCCAGTGGGCCGGACGAATTCGTCGCTGAGGCCGTTACAGTTCGTCGGAGTCACTGCACCCGCCGTCAGTCTGCACCGGCTCTCTCGGCAGGTCCAGCGACTCCAGCAGGTCGTACTCCTCTTTGGTGACCATGTACAGCACGTCCTCGATCACGGTGACGAGTTCGGGCAGTTCGCGGACGACGAGGTAGGTGACGCCGACGAGCGCGACCACCGCGAGCACCTGCGAGATGACCCGGTCCGAGAGAAAGAACGAGACCATGTACGGGTCCGAGGAGCCGAACAGGAACAGCACCTCGTCGACGAACAGCTGGAGGTACTGGTTGCCGAAGGTTATCCCGATGAACGTGGTTCGAGCGATGTTGAGCAGCCAGATGATCGGGATGGAGACGGCCAACGCGCGGATCTTCCGTCCGAGGGGGGCACGCACCGCGGCGATGAGTCCCGCGAAAATAGCCATGCTCCCCAGCCCGGTGCACGCGAGGACGATCTCGAACAGGAGCCCGTGGCCGTCGGCGGTGACGAACCGGTAGGCGTTCTGATAGCCGAGGATCGGTCCCTCGACCAGCGCGGGTTCGTAGCCGAACTGCGCCATCGCCCAGCCGGTCTGGTCGGTGACGACAAGGATGAGGGTGCGCTTGAGCGGCTCGATCGACTCGAACGGGAAGTAGACGATCCCCATCGCGGCGACCGCCCGCGAGAGCACCAGCAGCGAGTCGCGGCCGTTCCACAGCAGCCAGCCGGCGTACAGACAGGCAGGGACCGCGAACAGGGAGAGCACGCCCTCGACGTAGCTCTTCTGCGTGAACGCGAAGTGCGGGAACAGCGCCAGCCAGAAGGCGGCGAACAGCACCCAACCGGCGGTCGCGAGCGTTCGCTCGGGGGGCGTCTCGAACGCGTCGAGGCGCTCGCGGAGGGTCGCGAACGCGCCCGTGTCGCCGCCGACGCGACGCCGACGGACGTACTCGACGCCCGCGCCGGCGAGGAACGTCGCGATCACCACCCACCCGAGCAGGTCGGTGTAGATGCTCGCCATTCGTTCGGAGAACGGTGCTGTCGGGTAAAGCCCTTGTCGTCTCGTGTGTCGCGGACGTGGAGGCGACGTGATCGACGGCACCGTCGCTGGTCGGTGTGAGCGCGTCGAAAGAATGGGTCCGCGTGAAGCGGAAGTGACCGGGTTACGGCCGGTCAGTCGTGGTTAGTTAGTTGTCGCGGCGGAGTGCCAGCAGCGCAGCGCCCATGAGGGCGATGACTGCGAGCACGGCGCCGAAGCCGGGCGTCGACGTGGACGTTTCCTCGTCGCCGCCGTCGTCAGCCTCGGTGGCCGTCGGCGTGCTGTCGTCAGCCTCGGTGGCCGTCGCAGTCGCCGTCGCCGTCGCGGTTGCCGTCTCCGTACCGTCGTCGGACGCGGTGGCCGTTGCGGTGCCGGTGGCCGGCGTCTCCGTCGAGATGCTCTCGACGAGCACACCGTCAGCCGACACGGAGACTGCTGCCTGCTGCGTGGACGCCTCGAACGTGTCGCCCGCAGCGTTGTCGCTCAGATCGTACGAGCCGTTGAACGTGCCGTCCGCCTGGACGGTCACGGTCTGCGTCTCGATGAAGCGCGGCTCGGTGTCACCAGTGGACTGGACGCGGAGCGTGAACTCCGTCCCGGGCGCGACGTTCGTCGTGCCCGAGACCGTGGCGTCCTCACCGGCGACAGCTTCGACCTCGTCGTCAGCGTTCGTGTCGAAGTCGAACTCAGCGTCCTCGACGCTGAAGTTCGCCGAGGCCGTCTGGAACTCGTCTGCGCGCTCGTCCGCATCAGCGTCCTCGTCGATGTCGAGGAGACGCTGGTCCTGGACGGAGATGTCGACGTTGACATCGTCACCGTCCTCGAAGCCGTTGGCTTCGAGCGCGGCCGTGTCGACGAAGACGAAGTACTGCTCACTCGACTCGTCGTAGACGACGGTCATGGAGTTCGCAGCATCACTGGCGTCAGTGAATGCTTCGGAGAGGTCGAGCGTGGTCGGATCCTGGTTCGCGCCAGGGTTCTCCTCCTCGAAGACGACGTTCAGTGCCTGCTCGTCGTCACCGAATCCGTTGTCCTGCTGGGTCGCCTCGTAGAAGGCAACCGTCGTCGAGTCGCCGGAAGCGCTGGCGTTCTCGATGAGACCCTGCAGGCCGCCTGCTGCGCTGACCTGGTGGACCAGGATGTCGTCGCGCGGTCCGTCGGCAATCGCGACGGAGTCAGTCTGCACAACCTGGTCGTTCTCGATGGCGTCGAGGATCGCCTGCTGCTCGTCGACGTCGTCGTCGGCGATGGCGTCCTCAACGTTATCATACGTGGTCTGGCTCGTGCGCCAGAGCGTCTGCTCGGGCGCGGTCCGCTCGTTCACGATGAGCGTGCCGACGTTGTCCGGGTTGTCGGCAACGGACTCGTTGTCACCGACACCCACAGACACGAGGTAGTCGCCCGTGTCGAGGATGTCGCCGAGGCGCTCGTAGTCCTCAGAGGCCGGGTTGGTCAGCTCGACCTCGTCGTCAGTGTCGTCGCTGTCACCAGCGAGCGTGACGACGGTCTTGTCGGTCGAGTTCAGACCAGCCGTGTAGGTGTTGAAGCTGAACGTAACTTCGCCGTCATCGTTACCGTCGGTGACGGAGACGTTGGCCTGGTAGCCGTCTTCTTCGATGTCACCAACGAGCACGGTTGCGTCGCCGCCCTCTGCGGCGTCGTTCATCGTGACGGTGAACGTCGCGATACCGCCCTGATTGGCGCTGACGGAGCTCTCGTCGAGGTCTGCCTCACCCTCGCCGACGTCCGCCACATTGATCGAGGCGTCACTCGTGACGCCCGTGTCGACAACCTCGAAGGTGAAGTTGTACTGACCCTCGTCGACGTCCGCGAAGTCAACCTCGAAGTCGCCGTCCTCGACACCCTCAATGATGAACTCCTCGTCGTCCTCGCGGACGGTGAAGGAGTCACCGAAGATGTCGTCAAGCTCGTCATCGTCGTAGTCGAGTTCCTCGGACTCGACGATGACTTCGTAGCCGTCGCGGTTCCCGTCGATTTCGAGGTCGGTCGTCGTCTCTCCCTCGTTATCGACCGAGTCGTCCGCGAACTCGGCGGAGAACTGCTGTTCGACGATCTCGAGGGTGTTGTTCGTCGTATCCGTGACGCCCGGACCGCTGATGAAGTAATCACCGGTCTCGAGGCCCTCGGAGCTGATCTCGACGAGCTCACCGTCCGCGTTCGTGGTGTAGTCGTTCTCGAACGTGCTGGAGGTGATGTCGTCACCGCTGGTCTCGTCGACCGAGCGCAGCTGGTACTCGGTGTTCGGCTGGAGCGTAGTCGCGTTGAACGCCTGGCCGGAGTAGATCAGCGAGACATCGGTCTCGCCGTCAGCCTCGTAGACGACCGCGTCGTCGTTGGCGTTAGCCGGAGAGGTGATGTCGAACGTCGGCGTGATGGCAGTGGCATCAGTGCCACCAGCGTCGTCAATGGTGACGGTTACGCCGTCATTGGGAGCGACGTTCTCGAGGTCGTGAGTGACCTCAACCGTGACCGTACCGGTGTCACCGGCAGTAGTACCGTTGACATCAAGCGTGACCGTGTCAGCGTCGACACGGGTCAAGTTGTCAGCGGTGAGGCTGGCATTAGCACTGACACTATCAACACTGTCAATGTTGCCGGTGGCAAAGTCAATCGTAATCTCTTCGTCTGTTCCGTCAGATGTCGCGTTGAACGTGATCGTCTGCGAAGCAGACGCGTCACCAGCCGCGACGTCGGTTACGTCGCCATTGGATAGGCTAGTAACATCTGCGGCGGCTGCTCCGGAGAACGCGACAGTGCCAGCGAAGACGCTGAACACCATCAGCGCTGTCAGGAACAGCGCGCGGATTGTATTGTTGTTGTCTGTCATGATTTGCTTAGGTCGCACCGCAAGCGGCGACAACACCGTTCGCCCACACCTGCCGCAGAACGCCCGCGACGCGGACTCGGCGAGGGATACTTCCTGCTGTCACCATGGGTAGGGGTACGGGCATAACCACCACCGGACCTTATAAATGTCTTGTGGTAAATACGGGAGCGCGTTAACTTCTCACACACCCGATTTCGGGGGGTAGCGGCCCGCTCGTCCAAACCGGCATAAGTACTTTGTGGAGGATCGTGTGAGGTGTCGCCACGGCGTTGCGGCGGATCCGGGCCGAGTTCGGCTCGCGCGCACCCCCGCAGGCTCCGAGAACCGACAGACACTCTGCGAGGAGGGTAGGATCAGGCAAAGTCAGTATCCCGAGACTGATCTCGCTGCTCTCTGTCGACACGATCCGGGCGAATCACGAACGGCCTGCCTACAGAGTCACAGTCACTCGCCTTCTAGCGCCCGCGCCACCGCGGCGCTGGCGTCGCCGACCGACCGCGCGACCGCCTCGATCCGGACGTAATCGCGCAGTTCCCAGTTCAGCCGCGAGAGCGCGACCTCATCGTCGCCATCGAAGTGCGACAGTTCGTCGTCGACGTACCCTAACACGGCCGCGAGGCGGTGCGTCTGCAGCCGGTCGAGCCGCGGATACTCCCCGTCGGCGTGGACCGCGACGATCGCCTCCCGGGCACGAGTACGGATCGTGTCGACGTCCTCGGCCGACGCGGGGTCGATCGCCTCCCCGGCGTCGATCCGCGCCCGGAGTGTCTCGACGGCGCCGATCGTCGCGAGCGCGTTGTGTGCCCCGACGATCGCCTGCGGGAACGCGCCGGCGTCCCGTGTCTCTCCGATGTCGCCGCGGCGGATGCCGTCGCGGAGATCCCGAAGTGCTCGTTCGGCCGGAAGCGCGTCGCCGTCGGCTTCGGCGGTGAACGCGCCCTCGTCGAGCCCCGCCGCGGCGCGGCGCTCGTCCACGCGGTCGACAAGCGCGTCGGCCGCAGTCGCGAGTGCATCCCGACGATCCCGTACCCCGTCGCGTCCGCGGAGGCGGTCGAAGATGTGGACCGCATCTCCCAGCTCTCCGCGGACGGACGCCAACTGCTCGTCGGCTTCGGCGACATCGAGTGCGGTCGTCGACTCGCGTTCGCGGGCCGACAACACGCGGTTCAAGTCCCCGATGCACGCCCGAACGAGTCCCGCGATCGCGGCGTTGACGACCGTCGCCTCGATCGCGTCCGTGCCGAGGTACGTCCACCTGCGGCGGAACGCGTCGAGTTCCCCGCGGAGCCTTTCCCCTCCCGCACGCACGTCGGCTATCGTCCGACCGTCGTCGACCGCCGCCCAGCCGCCGGCAACGTATCCCGTCTCCTGACGCGCACGGCGGAGGCTGCCGGCGCGTTCCCAGGGTGTCGACTCCTCGTCCGCACTGGCGAGCGTCTCGCGAGCGGTCTCCGACTCCCGGTTGAGCTGGTCACGGATCACGCCGTTGGGAACCTGCGCGGCGTCGAACGGCGCCGGAACCGACGCCAGCGCCGACTCCAGTTCGTTCGCGACCCCGTCGAGGTACGATCGACCCATCCCGACCGGAATTCGGTCGGGGATCGACGGCGGCGACTCCTCGATGACCCTCGAGAGTTGTTCGCCCGTGACCGTCGCCTCGTCGTCGCCGAACGGGAGCCCCGAACAGCCCGCGAGCGACGCCGCGACGGCCGCACCCGCGCCCGCGAGGATCCCACGACGCGTCCGCCCGGGCGACTCACGCATCGTCGCCCTCCGCGGTCGCGTTCGGCGCCGGGACCGCGTCGGCGGTGATCGGTTGCTCGCGCTCGGGCGGGCGGCGTCGCTCGCCACACGAGCTCCCGCTCACGCCCGAGCCGTAGCTCGTGATCCGGTCGGTATCGAGCGCCTCGGGGATGCGGACGAGCCACGCCGTCGAATCGCGGGCGTCGGGCTCGCAGGCGACGTCCGCGTCACGAAGCACCCGGCCGAACTGCGTATCGATGTCCGTCGCCGACCACGACACGTCGCACAACTGGAGCTCGTAGCAGCGCCGAACGGGAAACCGTTCGAGGAAGATCGTCTCCGAGTCGAACGCCGTTTCCTCGAGGAACGTTCGGGTAGCCTCAACGCTCTCGACGTCGGCAAATCGGAGGCGGTCGACTTGGTCGCGGGACGTGAGAAACGTCGGCCCGCGACGGCGCGGCTCCCCGTCCGTCCCGGTTTGCGTCTCGTCGGGCAGCCACACCAGCGGCCCGTCGATCGTCCCACGGAGGCGCCGGTGCGGAGGCACCGACTCGGGGTCGAACGGTCCGCGTGCAGGCTCGGTCGGCGTCACGCGGCCACCGCTGCTGTCGCTCCCGCTGCAGCCCGCAAGCGCCGCGAGCGCCCCGGCGGCGCCGAGGAGGGTTCGTCGTCGGGTGGGTTCGGAGGGGACCATCGCCCGGAACTGCACGCGAGCGTACCAAGTGTCTTGTTTTTCGGTAGCCCGCGTGCCCACCCCGGCGACAGTCGTTCGTGGCGGCTACCTGGTCGGGTCGGGATCGACACCGGCACCCTCGTCGACGTCTGCGCCGGCACCTTCATCCACGCGAGGTCCCGAATCATCGTCGCGCTCGCGGTCGCCCTCGGCGTCGTCGGACGCCGACAGCGTCGTCTGGGCGTCGTCGGCGCCGAGCAGCCGCGGGAGAGCGGTGTTCGCGAACGTGAGCCCGATCACGAGCACGATCGGCGCGAAGAACAGCCCGTAGAAGCCGAGCACGACCGGCCCGAGCGTGTACGCCAGCATCAGCAGGCCGACGTGGGTCTCGTCGCCGCTCAACAGCGGCCGGAGCACCAGATCCGGGACCGTGTCGACGACGACGACCGCGACGACGAGGAACCCGAGGACGTACCCCAGCTCCGCGAGCGACCCGCCGAGCAACGGCGGGACCGCCATCGCCGCGGTGACGGGGAGGTAGACGATCTTCATCCCGACGATCGGAACCAAGCTGGCGATCCCGGTGAGCGCACCCGCGAGCGCAGGGTACGGCACGCGGACGCCCGCGGGGACGAGCGCGTTGTACACGCTGAACGTCGCGATCGCGATGAGCGAGATGGCGACCACGTTGAGGAGGTTGCCGAACAACACCGCCTCGAGTTCGCGGTCGACCGCCTCCAGGTACTCGCGGACGATGGCGTCGTCGTCGAACCGGAGCAGCCAGTCGCTGATTCGGTCGCCGTCGACGAGGAGGTAGTAGGTGACGATGGTGACGACGAAGAGGTTGAGCAGGAACTCCGAGACGACCGTCGTGAGGAAGGCGGCGTTCTCGGTCGCGAACTCGACGAACGGCTCCAGGTCGCCCGAGCGATACGCCCCGTAGATCCCCTGCACGGTGAACTCGGGGATGCGCTCGATCGCGGCGAACCACGCGATGTTCGACGCCGCCGCGCTCACCAACGCGGTGTCGGCGACGAACTGCCGCGCCTCGACGACGAGCAGGACGCCCGCGTAGCTGATGAGCAAGATCAACGGGATCGCCAGCGACGCGAGGACGACTCCCGCCCGCACCCGCGGCGGGAGCCGGAACCGCGCCAGGAATCGGTGGTACCGCCGCGTCGAGTAGTAGAGGAACACCGAGACGGTGAACGCCGCGATGAACCGGTACGCGAGCGCCCCGATGACGACCGCGACCGCGAGCCCGAACAGCGCGACGACGAGCCGCTTCTCGTTCACGTCATACGAAGGTCAGCAATCTGACTTAACTGATCCGGAGGCGAGCGCGAAGACCACTACAGCGTCGCCGGGTCGAACCGCTCGACGAGTCCGTCGAAGTCGTCGTCGAAGCTCACCACACCGTCGAGGTCGTGGCGTTGTACAGCCGCGATCGTCGCCGCGTCGGTGAAGCTGAGCCCTTGGTCGTCGTACCGCTCGAACACGTCGACAGCCTCCTCGAAGGTCGACTCCGAGAGGTGAAGGAGTTCGTACGCCTGCGGGAACGGATCGACGCCGCGAAGTCGTTCGCCGAGTCGCTTCGCCGCCGAAAACGACCCCCGTCGAAGCGTGAGCGTGATCGCTTCGTCGTACACGTAATCGCTCACGTACGGCTGTCCGACCGTCCCGTCGTATACTGCCTCGAGGGCGTCAGCCGCGACTTCGTGTCTGGCGGCGTCGGTGTCGTGGTCGGCGTAGAGTACGCCGGTGTCCACGATCGCGCTCATCCGTAGAGGATCTCGTCGATATCGTCCTCGTCCGTCTCGACGCCCGAGGAGAACCGACCCTTCGTCATGGCCTCCTTCTCCGCCGCTGAAAGCGGGACGGTCGTGTCCCTGAACGAGTCGATCACCTCCTCTCGGGACCCGTACGCGTCGTCGATGATCCGCGAGAGCAGTTCCTGTTGGGTGACACGCGTTCCCGTTTCGAGTCTGATCTCCGCCTGTAACTCCTCCAGCCGCGATTTCGTGTCCTCGTCCACTTTGACCGCGGTCGTCATTACCGGTAGTATCGGTTGCAACCGAGTAAACGTTTCTACGGGAAGGACGGTCGACCCGGATCGCTATCGATCACGAACTGGCGGCGTCGGAAGTCGAACGGGACGCCGTCGTCCTACCGCTCCAGCAGTTCGATCTCGTGCCCGTCCGGGTCCTTCGTGAACCCGTAGGTGTAGTCACACGACTCGGGGTCGCGGTAGTCCGCAGTCTCGCGCGTCATCAGGGTCTCCCAGTCGTCCGCCAAGTCGTCCGCGCGTACGCACACGTGGCCCCACGCGTCGCCCATCGTGTACTCGCGGCCGTCGTAGTTGTACGTGAGCTCGATCGCCATCGCCTCCTCGGCGGCGTCCTCGGGCTTCATGAAGTAGTTCGCGAACGTGTCGGCCTCCCAGCGGCCGGTGTGTTCGTACTCGAAGGTGCGCATCCAGTAGCCCAGCGCCTCGGTGGCGTCCTCGACGCGAATCATCGTGTGGTCGATCGACCAGGGGGCGCCGTAGTCGCGCTCGACGATCTCGATCTCGTGGCCGTCGGGGTCCTTGACGAACGCGTAGCCGGGGTTCTCCTCGGGCGGGCGGTAGTCCTCGACGCCCTCGTCCATCAGCTCGTAGTAGGCCTCCTCGACGTCCTCGACGCGGACGGCGATATGCCCCCACGCGTCGCCCATCTCGTAGCTGTGGTCGCCGTGGTTGTAGGTGAGCTCCAGCAGCGCGCCGTCCTCGTGCACGTCCTCGGGCCCGAGGTAGTAGTTCGTAAAGTCGCCACCCTCCATCTCGCCTTTGATCTCGTAGTCGAGGTGCTCGGTGTACCAGTCGAGGGACTCCTCCTCGTCCTCGATCCGCATCATCACGTGGTCGAGCGTGTACGCCATACACGACACACCGGCCGCGCGCTCGAAAAGGATACCGACCGTGGATGCGGGTGTGTCACAGTCCCGATCGGCGTAGCGTTTCGTCGGGGCCTCGCAGGCGGCCTTGCTCGTGCCGTAGGATTGGTTCGGACATGTCGGCGCCGAGCTCGGATCTCGAACGGTGGGGGAGCGGTGAGGTCAGATCCCCGTCGGCGCCACGTCGCACACGTCGCGGAAGGCGCCCTGCACGACCTCCGAGAGCGCGGGGTGGACGTGAATCGTCTCCGCGATCGTCGTCGCGTCGGCGCCGGCCGCGACCGCCGTGCTCACCTCGTGGACCAGCGTCGACGCCTCCGGGCCGACGACGTGACAGCCCAGCACCTCGCCGTCCGGGGCGACGAGGACCTTCGCGAACCCGTCCTTGTGGTCGAGCGCCGAGCCGAGCGCCGTCTCGTCGTACGCGAAGGTTCCCACCTCGTAGGCGTCGTCCTCGAGTTCCTCCTCCCTCCTCCCGAGGCTCGCCACCTGCGGGGAGCCGAAGACCGCGTGGGCCATCCCGGGGTACTCGACCGGCGACTCGCCGCCCAGGACGGCGTTCTCGACGACGTACTTCGCCTCCGTGTCGCCGGAGTGTTTGAACATGTAGTTGCCCGCGATGTCGCCGATCGCGTACACCCCCTCCGCGGAGGTGCGCAGGTACTCGTCGGTCTCGACGAACCCCGCCTCCGTCGTCTCGATCCCGGCGGCCGAGACGTTCCACGTGTCCGAGTTGGGTCGTCGGCCGGTCGCCAGGAGGAGGCGGTCGCCGGACACCCGGATCTCCTCGCTGTCCTCGTCCTCGGCCGTGACCTGCTTGCGGCCGTCGACCTCCTCGATCGCCGTCGCGCTGTAGCCGAGTCGGAGGTCGTGGTCGCGCCGATACGCCTCGGTGAGCCGCTCCGCGACGGCACGGTCCTCGCGGTCGACGAGGACGTCCCTGCGGCCGACGATGACGACCTCGGTGCCCATCTGCGAGAAGAAGTGGCTCAGTTCCGCCGCGATGTAGCCGCCCCCGACGATCACGAGGCGGTCGGGACGCTCGGTCAGCCACAGGGCGTCGTCGCTCGTGAGGTACTCCGTCTCGTCGGTGCCGTCGATGGAGTCCGGGATCATCGGCCGGGAGCCGCCCGCGAGGACGACCGTCTCGGCCGTGAGACGGTCCCCACCGGGCCCCCCGCCGTCCGATCGCTCGTCGGTGTCGATCTCGACGGTCCGCTCGTCGACGAACCGACCCTCGCACTGGTAGAACGTGACGTTCTCTGATTCGCGTGCGCGCTCGGCCTTCGCCTCCGCGACCTCCCGTATCGTCGTCCGAACGTCGTCGACGATGCGCTCGAAGTCGATATCCTCGACCGAGGCCTCGATGCCGAGGGAGTCGGCCCCTCGGACCGTCTCGGCGACGTTCGCCCGGTGGATGAGCTTCTTCGAGGGGTTGCACCCGCGGTTGAGGCAGGTTCCGCCCAGTCGACCGCGCTCGACGAGCGCGACCTCCTTCCCCGCCTCGGCCGCCGCCGCGGCGACGATGTTGCCTGTGCCACCGCCCAGGACGACGATATCGAAGTCGGACATCTGCGGTCTCAACGGCTACGACGCGTGGTCGTTTGGCTGTTCCGCGCGTTCCCGGCCACCTGTTTTTCGCCTCGACGGTGGTTCGCGGAGGGACGCGAACTGCCCGGGCCGAGGCCGACGGGCGTCCGCCTCGGCGACCCGGTCGTGCCGGAGTGAGTCCTCTCCCTGAATACGCAAGCAGTCCGAATAAGCCCCGTCGGCGCGCCTCTTGTCACACATGGACACAGTAGTTCACCTGGTCTCCGGAGACGAGTCCGAGCACGAGACGGCGCTCAATATCGCCGAGAACCTGCTGGCCGACGAGAGCGGCAGCATCGACGACGTCGCGATCGTCGCCCAGGCGAAGGGGATCGAGGCCGTCTCCTCGGCCGGCGATCACACGGAGCAGGTGGCGTCGCTGCTCGACGACGGCGTCGCGATCAGCGGGTGCAGCAACACGCTGGAGGCGATGGGCATGGCGGAGTCCGACCTCATCGACGGGGTCGAGACCGTTCCGGAGGGTGCCGTCGAGGTGACTCGACTCGAGAGCGAGGAGGGGTACGCGTACCTTCGACCCTGACGACACACGGGGCCACACGGTCGGCGGACGGTCGAACACGGTCGCCAGCTGCCCGAAGCCGACTGGCGTCGAAGCGCCCTCAGAACCGCTTCTTGCGTTTCTCCGGCACGTACCCCGGATCGACTCGGTCCATGATCTCGGCTGCCGAGTCGTGAGTGAACGACGGCTCCTCGGTGAGCGAGAAGGTGTCCGCGCGCGTGCCCGTCTCGTACCGGAGCGCCGCGCCAGCGACGCCGGTCGAGAACGGCGTCAGCGACGCGCCGTATTCGTCGGCCAGCGCCTCGAGGAACTCCCCGCGCGTGGCCGCCACCTCGTCCGCGTACTCCGGCTCGGTCTCGTTGCGCGCGATCGCGGCGAACCGCTCGTCCGTTTCGCCGTGGCGGACGTGCCAGAGGTGGCTCGCGTACTGCCACCGGAGCCGGGCGGTGTCGCGCAACGCGAGCGTGAGCGACTCGTCCAGCGACCGAGCCCCGTCCTCGGGAGGCGCGTAGTCGAGAAACAGCAGATCGCGGTCGATACGCTTGAGCGCGCCGGTGTCGAGCAGATCCAGACACAGCACGCCGTCGCCGTCGCGGACGCGCATCGTCGGGTTGTCGCCGTCCGTATCAACGACGCCGGTCCGGGGACCGACCGCCAGCCGGTAGGCGGCCTGCAGCGCGAACAGGTGGAACCATTCGATCCGACCACCGGCGGCCGCCTCCCCGGACAGCGGCGGGTCGAACGCGTCGGCGTCGACGACGCGGGTCGGCGTCGCGTCGGAAACGGGAGCAAGTGTCGGGTCGGTTCCCTCGATGTCGCAGTCGCTCGCGGCGTACTCCCGGGTTCGAAGCCCCTCCGCGAGGACGGGCACGATCTCGATCGCCATCGGCACGACCAGCAGCGGTCGGACCGTCTTGTGGGTGACCACGAACACGTCGGGCGTCGAGAACGGGACGAACTTCTCCCCCAGATCCGCGAGGCGGCACTTCACCGCCGGGCCGTCACCCGTGTCGAACCAGTGGGGCGCCGTGACGGGGCCGTCGAAGTGCGTCCGACGGACGTACTCTTCCATGCGGTCGACGAAGCCGTCGGGGGAGTCGACGCCGACGCGGTACACCTTGTACCACCGCTCGCCGGTACCCCGGCGAGTCTGCTGGAAACACACGAGCGCGTCGGACTCCATTCGATCTGAGGGAGCCGGGCGGGCGGGGATAACGCTTCGGCGCTGAATATCAAGATCGATTCTCCGGGGACCGAAGTGACGCCGGCTTCAGCGTCTCCTGACCCGTCAAGACATCCAGCCGTCGACCGGAACATGTCGCGGACTCGATCGGAGATGTTGTTGCCCGATCGGCCCAAAAGGCCTTACTCGCGGGGCGAACAGCCGCGAACGAGATGGTCCCCAGACGAGTCCTCCTCCAAACGTTGGCTGCGTCGCCACCCGGATGCCGAGTTCGGGGCGGACATCGCCCTCGCCGGCGGCGCCGCACTCCTCGGCGCGCCCGTGTACGACGACGCGAGCGGCGCCTATCTGTATGACCTGACCTCCCTCCCGAACAGCGACAAATAGTCCGGTCCGAGGTCACGCAGACCGGTGGAACCCGACTGTTTTGTGGACCCGACCCGTCGCCATCGCCGTGTACTCCCGACACCACGCGGCGATCTCGGCCGTCGTCGCCGCCGGACTGGTCCTCGCGTTGCCGCTCGGGGCGACGCCCGCCGTCGCGGCTGGCTGGTGGGCGTTACTCACCGCCGCCGGCGTCGCGATCGACCTCGATCACTTCCTGATGGCGCGACTCGTCCGCGGCGACTGGGCGAACGCGCGACGAGCACTCACGAACCCTCGCGCGGCCGTCCTCGACCAGTCGGAGCTGTTCGATCCGGGCGACCTGTGGCCGCTCCACCGCCTGCTCAGCCACGCGGTGCTCGCCCCGATCGCGATGCTCGCTGCGTGGCTCCTCGGCGGCGCGCTCGGCGACGCCGGCTTCGGCGTGACCGCGACCGCGGCCGCCCTGTCGACGGCGGTGGTGCTGTACGTACACGTGCTCACGGACCTGATCTGGGACGTGTGGCGCCATGACCGGTACCACGAGAACGTTCGGTCGATGGCCGAATGAGACGGTTACTCCCGCGCCCAGGCCCGGTACCGCCACGCCGCGACCGCCCACAGCGCGAGCGTCCCCACGGGGTAGCCCGTCCGCAGCGGCTGGAGTCCAAAGCGGACGGCGACGGAGGCGTTCACCGTCCCCGCGAGCACGAGCAGGCCGACGGTGACCCGCGGGTCCTCGCGGTCGACGAATCCGAGTGCGGCCGACGCGACCGCGAGGAGCCAACACGCCGCGGCGACGACCCACGGAATCACCAGCGGCGACCCCGACAGCGCGAGGTACTCGGGGAGTGTCCGTGCGTACAGGACGGGCGTGAACGACAGACCGCCCCACACGAACCGGAGGAACGGAACGCCGCTATCGGCGAACGTCTGGACCGACCACGGGACGAATCCACACGACAGGACGGCCGCGAGGACACGCCACGGCGTCGCTCGCGGGAGCCGCGGAGCCGTGCCGGCCACGCTACTTGCGCGCGACGATCCGGAGCACGTCCTCGTCGGCGAGTTCGTGTCCCTGACCGACCTGCTGTTCGTCGTGTTTGGCGGAGGGGCCGGAGACGCGCGCGAACTTGAACCGCTCGTCGAAGCTCCCGCCGAGCTTCGCGCAGGCATCGCCGACGGTGTCGCCCTCGCGGAGCACGAGCGGCTCCTCGTAGTCGACGCCGCGGCTCGGCTTGTCCATGTAGATGCGGATGAGCCCCAGCGCGTCGAAGATGCGCTCTCGCAGCACGTCGAGGCCTTTCTCCTCCACCGCGGAGATGAAGATCGCGTCGTCGGGGTCGATGTCGTGCTCGCGGAGGTCCTCGTTGACCGTCGGGAGATAGTCCTCGTCGATGAGGTCCGCCTTGTTCACCGTGACGATGGAGGGGAGGTACTCGCGGTTGTCCATCACGCCGTCGATGAGTTCGTCGATGGTGAGGTCGTGCGGGATGGTCACGTCGGCGTTGACGAAGCCGTGGGCTCGGAGGACGTCCTTCACCGTCGCCTCGTCCAGCGAGACGGTGTCGCGCATCGTCACCTGGATACCGTCCTTGTGCGTTTTCCGGACGGAGATGTTCGGCGGGTCCGTGTCGAGGCGGACCTTGTTCTCGTACAGTTCGTGGCGGAGGCGCTCGTACTGGTCGATCTCGAACACCGAGAGGACGAATACGACGAGGTCTGCCGTGCGGACGACCGAGAGCACCTCCTTGCCGCCGCCGCGGCCGCCGGCGGCGCCCTCGATCAGCCCCGGAACGTCGAGGATCTGGATGTTCGCGCCTCGATACTTCAGCATCCCGGGGTTGACGTTCAGCGTGGTGAACTCGTACTCGCCGATCTCGCTGTCGGCGTTGGTGAGCGCGTTGATCAGCGTGGACTTGCCGACGGAGGGGAACCCGACGAGGGCGACGGTCGCATCGCCGGTCTTCTCGACGGCGTATCCCTGGCCGCCGCCCGAGGAGGACTGGTTCTCCAGTTTCTCCTTCTTCTGAGCGAGCTTCGACTTCAGCCGCCCGATGTGGGCCTCGGTGGACTTGTTGTACGGGGTTTCGGCGATCTCCTCGCGGAGTTCCTCGATCTCGTCCTCCAGTCCCATCACTAGCTGGTGGGCCGTCCGCGCGCCTAAACGCTTCCCTTCGACGGGCAACTGCCTTCGATAGGCGCCCCGTGACGGGGAGCACCCACCGACGGACACTCGACGGCTGGACGCGTCCGCTCGCGGCGGCGATGCCGGGACGGCCGGTCTAACAGGCGGACGGACACGGCCGCGAAACCCCTCCGTGGGAGGCCGCTCCGCCCGCGAGACGGACTTCGATACCACTATGTCGTGGCGGACGCGACACCGCTTCAAGGACGGCATGCCGGACCCCTCCAGCCTCCGAGACAGCACGCAGATCGTTCTCCCGAAGCAGGAACTGGACGGGATCCGGTCTACGATCGAGTCGGAGTTCACCGTCTCGGTGTTCACAACGGACGATCAGTACCGGATCATCGGCAGTCCTGTCGAGATCAAGGCGGTGTCGAAGTTCCTCGCCCGTCACGGCGTCACCATTCCCTGAGCGAGGCCATCGGGGGCGACCGACAGCCTTTGGACGTGCAGGCCCGTCGATGTGATATGGACGAGAATCCGGGGTTGAGCGAGGAGTACCGGATGGTCAGCCCGTGGCCGCTGTTCGTCGCGTTGGGGCTCCCGATCGCCGAGGTCGGGATCCTGTTCGGTCTGGTTCCGCTGGCCGTGGGCGGCCTGCTCCTGTTTTGCGGGTCGATCGCCGGGATCCTCCGCGAGAACGGATACGTGTCCTCGACCTGGCGCGGGCTCGCCGGGCTGTCGGTGCTCGTCATTGCCGGAGGGCTGGCGCTGTGGTACGCGGACATGACGACCGCCTCCGACCTGCTGATCCGGGCGTACTCGATGATCGGTACCGGCGTGTTGATGCTGCTCGCCGGGGTTGGCGGCGACCTGTTCGCCCGCGACGTCGAGCCGAGCGTGTGAACGCCTGCAGACCGACGCGAGCCGGCCGCCGCGAGCGCTGTCGCAACGGACCGACCGGGAGTCCCCCGCGAGCGCCGAAATGGGCAAGGTATTAGGTCGCGACGGTGTACGTTCCGCGCATGGCAGAGATCTTCGACAGGGACACCCTGCTGGATCTGACGGTCAACGTCATCCCGCTGGGCATCATCCTGTTCTTCGTCGCGGCGTTCGTCCTCATCGACCCGTTCGGCGGACTGGATTTCTACGGCCGCGTGCTCCAGATGGGGCTGTTGGCGTTCCCGTTCGTCGCGCTCGCCATCCTGACGTACGTCTCCGGGAAGGCGATCGCCGGCGACGAGAAGCGCTCGGCGGTGTTCTTTCAGGGACAGGCGACGCTCGGCGACGCGCCGGAGAAACACGAGGTCGAGGAGGCGATCGAAGCGGAGGCGACCGGCGAGGCCGACGTCGAGGACCCGTACGGCGGATCCGATGACGACGGGGCCGATGCTGGCGCCGAGGACGAAGGCGACGTTGACGCCGACGACGGAGCCGACGCGAACGTCGCCGACGAGACCAGCGCTGACGACGAAGGCGATATTGACGACGCCGACAAGACCGACGCTGACAACGACGCCGACGAGACCGACGCGAACGACGACGCCGACGAGACCGACGCGAACGACGACGAAGCGTAGTCGAATCTGACCTCCGAACGACCCCGGAACCGGGGGCCCGCGCCCGGGGGCGACCCGAATCTTTCTTGTGCATTCGCTGCTGAAGCGTGTCCATGGAGACTTCCGGCCAACTACTGCTGACGGTGCTCATGGGGGCGTTCCTCCTGGGCGTGGCCGCCTTCCTCGCGCGGGTCGAGGACTGGCGGTCCTACACGCCCCTGGGTGCCGGCGGCGGCGCAGTCGGTGAGTCCGGCTACGGGCACTCGGAGAAGCCCGCAGGGCTCATCCGCTGGTTCACGACGGTCGATCACAAGGACATCGGGCTGCTGTACGGCGCGTACGCGACGGTCGCGTTCGTCGTCGGCGGGCTGATGGTAGTGCTGATGCGCGCGGAGCTTACCACCCCGGACACGGCGGTGCTCGGCTCGGCGACGTTCTACAACTCGCTGCTCACCAGCCACGGCATCACGATGCTGTTCCTGTTCGGGACGCCGATCATCGCGGCGTTCTCGAACTACCTCATCCCGCTGGTCATCGGGGCCGACGACATGGCGTTCCCGCGGATCAACGCCATCGCGTTCTGGCTGCTGCCGCCGGGCGCGCTGCTCATCTGGGCCGGATTCTTCCCGCTGCCGGACGTCATCCCCGCCCAGACCGCCTGGACGATGTACACGCCGCTGTCGGCGGGCGTCGGCAACGGTAACCAGATGAACGTCGGGGTCGACTTGATGCTGCTGGGCCTGCACCTCACCGGCGTCTCGGCGACGATGGGGGCGATCAACTTCATCGCGACCATCTTCACCGAGCGCGCCGAGGAGGTCACCTGGGCCAACCTCGATATCTTCTCGTGGACGATCCTGACGCAGTCGGGGCTCATCCTCTTCGCGTTCCCCCTGCTGGGCTCGGCGCTCGTCATGCTCCTGCTCGACCGTAACTTCGCGACGACGTTCTTCGCCGTCGACGGCGGCGGCCCCATCCTGTGGCAGCACCTGTTCTGGTTCTTCGGCCACCCCGAAGTGTACATCCTCGTGCTCCCGCCGATGGGGATCGTGAGCTACGTGCTCCCGCGTTTTGCCGGGCGGAAGCTGTTCGGGTTCAAGTTCGTCGTCTACTCCACGCTCGCGATCGGCGTGCTCTCCTTCGGCGTCTGGGCACACCACATGTTCACGACCGGCATCGACCCACGCCTGCGCGCCTCGTTCATGGCGGTCTCATTGGCCATCGCGATACCCTCCGCGGTGAAGACGTTCAACTGGATCACGACGATGTGGAACGGGAAGATCCGCCTCACGACGCCGATGCTGTTCTGTATCGGCTTCGTGAGCAACTTCATCATCGGCGGCGTGACCGGCGTGTTCCTCGCGTCCATCCCCGTCGACCTCGTGCTCCACGACACCTACTACGTCGTCGGCCACTTCCACTACATCGTGATGGGCGCCATCACCTTCGCCGGGATGGCGGGCATCTACTACTGGTTCCCGCTGGTGACGGGCCGCTGGTACCAGCGCCGGCTCGCGAAGGCGCACTTCTGGCTGTGGATGATCGGCACCAACATCACGTTCTTCGCGATGGTGCTGCTCGGCTACGGCGGCATGCCGCGCCGGTACGCGACGTACCTCCCGCAGTTCGCGACGCTGCATCAGATCGCATCGCTCGGGGCGTTCCTGCTCCTCGTGGGCGGCGTCATCTGGGTGTACAACGTCTTCGTCTCGTGGATGGAGGGGCCGCGCGTCGAGTCGGGCGACCCGTGGAACCTCGACGAGACGAACCTCAACACCGCCGAGTGGGACTGGTTCGAGGCGAAACGTGAGACCTCGCTGGCGGCCACTGACGGCGGGGAGGAGGTCAAGGCCGACGGCGGGCAGGAGATCGACGGCGAGGACGACGACGCGGCGGAGTAACGCGGCGGTTCGGCGGTTTTTCAGCGTTTTTATCCACAACAAGCGACGCGTCCGTGCCGGCCGCGACGGCCGGGCTTTTGTTCGCGCGGCCCCGAGCGGGGGTATGAGCGACAAGGACCTCCTCGGACTCGTGCTCGGCGGCATCGCCCTGCTCATGTTCGTGACCGGCCTGATCCTCGTGCTACAGTGACCGCGTCCAGCGACTCCGCGGCCGAAGCCGACCGAAGCCGGAACGGGCGGTTCGACGGCCCGCGACTGGTGATCGCCCTCTATGTCCTCCTTACGGCAGTCGGCGGCGTCGCGGGCGTGCTCGTCGCCACCTTCGTCGACGGTCTCAGCGCGCCCGCGCTGTACGCGGTGATCCCGCTTCCCCCGACCCCGCTCGGGTTCGGCGTGTACGGTGCCGTCACGATCGCGACGGTTCTCGGGATCCCGCTCGCGCTCGTGGTGTACGTCTCCCGGCGGATCGACGACCCGGACGCGATCGACGAGTGAGGGGACCACACTCGAACGGCTGACGACGGACGCCGGCGACGCTGCGGGGCCCCGTCGCCGACGGCGAAAGGACTAATCCCTACCCGGGAGTGGTGCGGTGTATGTATCACGTAGTACTCGGCGTCGATGAAGACGAGGAGCACGCACGCGCCACCGCGAAGGAAGTCGCAAACCTGCCGGGCGACGGAAGCGAAACCGAGGTCACGATCGTCCACGTCTTTCAGGACAACCCCAGCGGCGCCTCCGCGACGCAGGTCGCGTCGGTCCGCGGGGCCAAGAAGGTGCTGGAGAACGCGGGGATCGCCGTCGACGTGACCGAGTCCAGCGGCGACCCCGCGGACGCGATCATCGAGACGAGCGAGGAGACGGACGCGGACCTGATCGTCGTCGGCGGGCGCAAGCGCTCGCCGGCGGGCAAGGCGCTGTTCGGCTCGGTGACCCAGACGGTCATCCTCAACGGCGGGCGTCCCGTGATGGTCACCGGCGTCGTCGACGACGAATAACGGGGGGAGACGCTCCAGTCGTGGTCGACGGGGCGTATCTACTACCCACCCGTACACGTATGGTCATGCACTCAGTAGCGACTGCTGTGCGATGCGGGCCAGGCTGATCGCGTTCGTCGCCATCGTCGTGTTCGCCCTCTTGGCCAGCGTCGCGGTCAATCCGTCGGCGCCCGGAACGGGACAGAATCCGGCCGCCGAACTCCTGTATGCGCCTGAAGGAACCGGGAACCACCTCTGGCCGTACACCAGTCGCACGCGGTCGATCGAGGGGCGAACGCTTGCGATCAACGTCGTCGTTCGGGCAGACCCCGAGGAGCTCGAGGCGGCGTTCCTCGATCGATCGGATCAAAACTGGACAACAGTCGAGAGCGACGACGAATTCGTGGCTGCGTCGTCGCCGTGGCAACCGGCACGCGGCGCGGCGCGGTACACGTACGTCGCGCCGGACCGGAACGCCACGGGAACGTGGGTCCGCGCGGAACACCAGCTCGGAACCGGCACGTACCTCGGGCGCCGCGTCCACATCCGGGTGTATCCGGCCCCGTCGGGGAACTGGAGCGCGATCCAGGCGCACGTGGAGTACTGGGACTGGTTCCGGATGCGTCACACGGTAACCGGGATCCGCCCCGGCGCGCGGTTCATCGAGCGCGATCTCAGGGACGAACCGTTCGTCGAGCGCGTCGCCCGCGAGTATCACGGCTTCCCCGGCGGCGGCAGCGACGGGTGGGTGACGACTATCGAGTTCGCCGCCCCCGTCGCCCTTGTGGGCGCAGTCGCCGTCGGGCACAGGCGCGAGTGGCTCGACGGGAACTGGTCGCCCGTCGACCTTGCGTTGCCGATCGCGCTCGCGGGCGTGTTGCTCGGCGTCCGTTCGCTCGGGCTGGCCGTCGAGAGCACCGTCCCCGCGGCAGACCCACGGATCTTCGCCGCCGGGCTGTATCCGGTGCTCGCGTTCGGGCCGCCGGCGCTCGTGGCGTGGCTCGCGGGCGATCGGCCGCCCGAGCGGACGGCGCTGCTCGCGGGCGGCGGGCTCGGCACCGGGGTCGTGCTCGATCTCGTCGGCGTCGGCGTCCGTGAGATCCCGATCCGACTGACGGTGCACCGGTTCGCGCTGTGTTGTGCGCTCGGGCTGTTCGCGCTGGGGATCGCCCGCGGCGACCGGCGGACCGCCGCTGCGGGCGCGCTCGCGTGGCTGCTCGCGCTCGCGACGCCGCTCGCGGGCTACGTGTGACTGGGGACCCGAATGCGCCCGCCTCCGGGCTGTCGCTGTTCCCGTCCGCCGACCCGTCCACGGACGCCGACCGGCCGTCACCGATCAGTCGGCCGTCGTCCGCACCGAGCGGTAGACGACGACGCCGTCGTTCTCGTAGACGCGCGTCCAGCCGTCGGCGGCCGCGAACGACCGGTCGAGTGTGCCGAAGGTAACGGTCGACTCCCCGCGGACGGTGTACTGCCCCTTCGGGAGGTACACGTGCGTCGGGGCCGCGCCGACGGTCGCGGCCGTCGACTCGACGCAAGCGGCGCTGTGACACGTAGACAGCGTCTCGAACGCCTCCAAGTGGCGCTCGTACTCGCCGGCGTCCCGCCACTCCACCCCCCACGGGCCGACCAGCAGCGTGCGGTCGGTCAACGCGGGGAGCCACTCGGCGGCGTCGCCGACGGCGACGAACGTCGCGTCGGGCGGCGTCTCGCTCGCGATCCACGTCATCGCCTCGCGGTCGTCGCCGTCGAGGAACTCCGGAGTCGACGGGTCGCTCACGAGCGTCATCTCCGCCGCGAGGGCGGCCCCGCCCGCGGCCGCGGTGGCGACGAGCAGCGCCGCCGCGAGCGCAGCACGTGCGCGCCGGCGGTCCGTCTCGCGCGCGGACCCGAGAGTCGACGGCCACAGCGACGACGGCAGCGACCGTCGGATCGACCGCTCCGGGACGCGACCCGCGAGGTCGACGGCGACCGCGGCGAGCGCGACGGCGCCGACTGCGTAGGCGAACCGCGGCTGTTTGAACAGGAGCTCGGAGACCACGACCCACGCCGGGAGCAGCCGGTCGCCTCGCGCGAGGAGATACGTAGCCGCGGCCAGCGGCACCAGCGTGAACGGGGACAGCTCCCCGGCCAGCAGCGCCGCGCCGCCGCCGACGCCGCCGTGGGTGCCCGCGGCCGCGGTGAACACCGCGGGGCCGTGGGTGGCGACCGCCCACGCCAGCCACGGCGCGGCGATCGCCGTCCCGCCGAGTCCGACGGCCAGCCCGCGGACGACCCCCGCCGGCGACGGGTCGAGCGTGGCCCACAGGACGACGTAGCTCGCGACGACGAACAGCGTGTACGTCGGATGCGACAGCGCCGTCAGTCCGAACAGGACCGCCCCGGCGACGAGCGCTCGACGCGATCCCGTCGCGTACGCCCGGTACCCGGCGTAGACCGAGGCGAGCGCGTACAGGAAGGCGAACGCGCGGACGACGCCACCGGCGGAGACGTGCCACTCCAGGATCTGCGGGTTCACGGCGATCAGCGTCGCCGCCGCGGCGCCCGCCGGCCGTGACCCCGTGATATCGCGTCCGAGGAGGTACGCGGGGACGGCGAGGGCGACGACCGCGACGCTCGGGAGGAACCGGGCGACCGTGACGGGGTCGACGCCCAGATCCAGCAGGACCGCGAACACATAGAACTGCAGCGGCGGATACGCGAACGGGACACCCTCGGCGGTGTAGCCGGGGATCGTCGCCGGCGGGTGGTACCCGTTGGCGACGATCTCGGCGGCGATCTGGGCGTACAGGCCGGCGCCGTACGCCGGGTACGGGTTCGTCGCGAGGTAGACCGCGACGGCGACACAGGCGGGGAGGAACGCCAGCGCGAGCCACGGGCGGTCGCGGGCGTCGACCGGAAGCGTGTCGAACGCGTCGAGTGCGACGGTTCTCGCCGTCATTTGCGCTCGAACGTGAGGGGCCATCGAAGCGACGCAGAGACGCCCAGACGGCGGTACTCGGTCCACGCGAGCGTGGGAAGCGACACGAGCAACGCGAGGATCGCCGCGCCCTCGACGAGTCCGACCCAGCGCGGCCGGACGTACGCGATCGCGTTGACGAGCGTCGGCGGCGCCGCGGCCGCGACCCGGTCGAGCGCGGAGCCCGTCTCGGGGTCGAACGTCCGTGAGTCGAGCCCCAACGACGCCGCGGACTCGCCGCCGGCGCTCTCGTCGCCCGTACCGAGGCGCTCGGACTCGTACGGGAAGCCGATATCGGCAGTCCAGACGACCTCCCCTTCGGTGTCGACCTCGACGACGCGGTCGCCGTTCGAGTCGGTGATCAACGTGTGGCCGTTCGGGAGGCGGTCGGCGTCGCGAGGCCACTGCACGCGCTCGTCGCTCCAGGTCCACGAGCGCTCCCACGCGCCGTCCTCGCGCTGGTATTCGACGACGCGACCGTTCTCGGAGTCGGCGACGAGGAGGGCGGGGCCGCCGCGTTCGGGCGGGATGTAGTCGGGGTTGTGCTGCTCGTACAGCGTGTCGTGGTCGCCGTCGCTCCCGAGCGACCAGTCCTCGCGGATTCCCCGTTCCACGTCGACGAACACGACCTGGTCGTGGTTGCGGACGCTCACCATGACCGTCTCGCGCCCGTCGATCTCGACGTACTCCACGTCGTTGATGTGCGTCCAGTCGTCGGGGAACGGGCCGCCGCTGTCGGTCGGGTCGAAGGCGGACTGGGCGTCCCACTCCCACCCGGTCAGTCCGGTGGTCGTGTTCACGATGAACGCGCGGTCGCGGTGGATGTCCGCGACGAGCAGGCG
Source organism: Halobaculum rarum (assembly GCF_040025155.1). Taxonomy (NCBI): domain Archaea; kingdom Methanobacteriati; phylum Methanobacteriota; class Halobacteria; order Halobacteriales; family Haloferacaceae; genus Halobaculum; species Halobaculum rarum. The sequence goes on from NZ_CP157275.1 coordinate 1,137,339, forward strand.
CTCGTCGTCGATCCGGTCCACGTCGTGCCAGCGGGTGGAGTGTTTCCCGGGCGTGATCCGACTGAAGACGTCGGTCGACTCGCCGGTGGTGAGGTTGACGCGCTCGACGCCGTTTCGCGTACAGACGCTCCCGCCGCACTCGTCGGCGTCGAGGTGGTCGGCGTACACGAACTCGACGGTCGCGTCGGTTCCCTCGACGGGGTCGACGTCCCAGTAGCGGGTGTGCTCGTTCTGGTGGTAGCGGATCGTGCCGTCGGGCGCGAACGCGATCAGCTCCGCCTGGGCTCTCGGGCCGTCGTTCTCGTCGGCGACGAACGCGTTCGAGTCGGTCGCGACGACGGTGATCTCGTCGCGGGGCCCGACGACCGCGGAGTCGTCGCCGGTACGCAGCGCCCGCTCGACGGCGGGGTCCCCGGTGACGTCCTCGCTCGCGCGCTCGGCCTCGACGTAGCCGACGACGAGCGTCGCTGCCGCGACGACGACGACCGCGACGAGGAGGACGCGGGCCGACGGTATCGACGGTCCCGGGGACATGTTCGACGCTCCGACTGGGTCCCACATATAGCCATCGTGACGCCTCCCCTCCGTGACGCGGCTCGGTCCCCCGACGCGTCGGGGACCGATCGTTCCCCGATCTTGGAAACTCCAAAGGCATATTCGACCAGGTATCCAAACAGACAGCAGATGGATCACCGTCCGTCCCCCGGGCTGCCGCGCCGGCGTGCGCTCGCGACGATCGCGAGCGGTGCCGCCGTCGCCGCGAGCGGGTGCGTCGGCCGGATTCGCGCGATGTCAGGATGGGAGTCACAGAACCAGGTAACGCTCACTATCAAGGCCGCCCCGGCGGACGAGGACCCGTACGCCCTCCGAATTGGACGGCAGATCGCCGAGTGGCTTCGAACCGCCGGGATCGACGCGCAGGTCACCCCGGTGTCCGAGCAGGAGCTGTTCAGACAGGTGCTGTTGAACCGAGAGTTCGACCTGTTCGTCGCGCAGACGCCGACGCGGTTCGAGCGACCGGACAGCCTCTACTCGCTGTTGCACTCCCGGTTCGTCGAGACGCCCGGGTGGCAGAACCCGTTCGGGTACAGCGACCTCAGTACCAACGAACACCTCGAGACGCAGCGCCGAGCGACCGGACGGGAGCGCGAGGAGGCGATCGAACGGCTCCAGTACGCGATCGCGCGGACCCAGCCGTTCACCGTCGTCGCGTTTCCCGACGACATCCGCGCGGCCCGTTCCGACAGGTTCGACGGCTGGCGGGAGGCGGACCTCCGGTCGTCGGCCGGCTACCTCTCGCTGGACCGGACGACAGCCGAGGAAGCCGAAGGGAGCCCGCGAACGACGACGACGGGGGCGGCCACGGAGTCCGACTCGGGGGACGACTCCTCGGCGTCGACGCTTCGGCTGGCCGTGACGGACCGGCGCGGAACGTCGAATCTGAATCCCCTCGCCGTCGAGTTCCGTCGCAGCGGCGTGTTGACCGGGCTCGTATACGACACCCTCGGGCACGTCGCCGACGACGGAACCGTCGAGCCGTGGCTCGCGGCGTCGTGGTCGTTCGACGACACAGAGCCGCCGGTCGCTCGCGTGACGCTGCGAGCGAACGCCACGTGGCACGACGGAACGCCACTCACGGCCGAGGACGTGGCGTTCACATACGACCTGCTCGCGGACACGTCGCTCGACTCCGACGACGATGACGACGGCGGGAACGGTGAGGGCGACAGAGGGACCACCGGCGACAGGTCCGAGGCCGACGACACGGAAGGGTTCCCGGACGACGAGGCGGTCCCGTCGCCGCGGTTCCAGGGACGGAGCAGTCTCGTCGACGAGGCGCGGGCGATCGACGACCGACGGGTCGAGATCCGGTTCGTGGAGTGCACCCCCGAGATCGCCGTGCACGCGTTCACGGTTCCCGTCCTCCCGAAACACGTCTGGCGCGACCGAACCGATCCCGCCGCGTTGGCGGGGATCGAGATCGGGTCGGTGACGGACGCGCTGGTGACGAACAACATCCCGCCGGTCGGGAGCGGACCGCTGCAGTTCGTCCGGAACACCCCGCGGGAGTCACTCACGCTCGAACGGTTCGACGACCACTTCCTGGTCGGCGCCGAGGGGACGACGCTGCCCGACGGTGTCGACGGTCCGCCCGCGTTCGACCGCCTCTCGGTGCGCGTCGTCGGCTCCGACGTGAGCGCCGTCGGCGTCGTCACCGACGGCGACGCCGACGTGACCGGTACCGCCGTCGGCGCCGACACGGTGCCGCGTATCGGCCGGTCCGACGAGACCGACCTGGTCGTCGACAGCCGCACGCCGCCGTACGTCGTCGGCTACAACGCGCTCGCGGCGCCGCTGTCCAATCCGCAGTTTCGCCACACGCTCGCGCGCCTGATCGACCGCTCGACGCTCGTCGCCGACGTGTTCGACGGCTACGCGCGAGCGGCGGTGACTCCGCTGGCGAACACCGAGTGGGTCCCCGACGAGCTCCGATGGGACGGCGTCGATCCCGTGGCGCCGTTCCTGGGCAGCGACGGCGAGGTCGACGCGACGAACGCGATGGAGGCGTTCACGACGGCGGGGTACAGCTACGACGAGGGACGGCTCGTCCGGACGGACTGACCGCCATGAGCCTGCTCGATGTCGTTCTCGAGGTCGTCGCCGTCGTCGGGGTACTTCACCTCGCGTCGGTCCTCGTGTTCGTCGGCCCCGACCGACTCCTGACGGCTCCGCGATCGGTGCGGTCGACCGTTCGCGCCGCGATCACGCCGCTGGCTGTACTGTTAGCGGTGTTGGCTGCCAACGGCATCGTCCGACGGATCGGCGTCGAGCTGTCGTGGCTGGTCGGCGTAAACATCACCGCCGCGATCTACGCGCTGGAGGGTACGTTCGTGGCCGTCGTCCAGTCGTACGCGACGCCCACCGCGACGGCGTACTTCGGGTTCGTCTACGTGTTCGGATACGTGTACCTCCTCACGTTCCCGGCGATCGCGTACGCGCTCCGGGAGGATGCCGGCGGGCTACGGACGCTCCTGATCGCGTACGGGGTCAACTACGGGATCGGATTGGGCTGTTACGTCCTCTTCGTCGCGTACGGGCCCCGTAACCTCATGCCCGAGCTGGTCGACTCGCTGCTGTTCGAGAGCTGGCCGCGGTCGCAGCTGCTCACCAGCCAGGTGAACGAGAACACCAACGTCTTCCCGTCGCTGCACACGTCGCTGGCGGTGACGGTCGCGCTCCTGACGTGGCGAGGGGATTCGTTGACCCGATGGACGCCGGTCGCGGTCGTGCTCGCGGCGTCGGTCGTCGTCTCGACGATGTATCTCGGCATTCACTGGGCGACCGACGTGGTCGCCGGGATCGCGCTGGCGGTCGTGAGTGTCGTCGCCGCAGAGCGGATCGAAGCCCAACGTGACCGCTCCGTCGAGGGCGGTGCCGACCGCCCCGACGGTGGCTGCGACTGTCCGGACGATCGGGACCCACGTGACGGACGGATGCCGGAGTGACCCGTCGTCCGCGTCGGGCGACTGACCTGCCGGCTCAGGCGACCGGTCCGCCGACGTCCGGACGGGTCGTTCCGTCGGCCTCGGTGCGAGCGTCGACGTAGCCGCCGGCCCACAGGCGCGCGGCCACGACCTGCGCGTAGAAGAACACGAACGCGCCGATGACCGCGCCGAGGATCGGGATACCGTTCAACACGCCGACCAACACGCTCGCCCCGATGAAGACGGCGACCGAGAACGCCCACGCGGTCGCGTACGCCCCGCTGAGGACGACCGGTTTGAGGACATCGAGGTCGAACGCCGCGCCGACGCGCTGTTCGTCGGCGAAGGCGACGACCGCGGCCACCGCCACATAGCCGAAGAGAAGCGAGAGAACGGCCGTGAGCAGTCCGCCGACGACAAGCCCGGCGATCCCCGTGGCGGCGCCACCTCTCGTGCCCGTCGCGATGGCAACCATCGAGCCGCCGACGGTCACCACACCCACGATCCCGGGAATCAGCATGTACACCGCGCCGACGAGAATCGCCTTCGCCCCGTCGACGACGAGCTCCTCCCAGTCGCCGAACGTCGGCGGCCGTGGATCGTCCTCCAGCGAGTGTCTGATGACGCGAACGACGTACCCGTACACCGGCAGCAACGGGAGCAGCAGGAATCCGAAGGTCGACAGGACCCCACCGATGAGAATCGTGGTCACCCAGTCGTCGTGCTCGGTCGGGTACGTGACCGCGTCGCTGATCTGTGGCATGATCGGCCGACAGATCGGCTTGAAAAGCCTTAGTAAGGCGTGAAATACGGGAAGTACGCGGGCGCGAACGCGCCCCGAACACGGCGACCGGGTCAGTCGTCGCCGAGCGCGCCCGCCACCAGATCGGCGACGGCGGCCGGCGACTGGTACCCGGTCTCGATCCCTACCTGCCGACCGTCGGCGACGCACACCACCGCGGGCGCCACGTCGATCTCGAACCGTTCGCGAACGGTCGGTGCTGCCTCGCCGTCGACGCCCGCGACGGCCACGTCGTCGGGGAGCAGATCGAGGGTTTCCTCGAGTTCGGCTTTCATCGAATCGCACGGGTCACACCGGAGGCGCCAGACGAACACGACCGCGCGGTCGTTCGCGTCGAGGAACGACTCGACCTCGTCGTCCTCGAGTGCGCGCATCCCCTGCGGAACGGGCGTCGCGGGCGCGATATCGACGACGAGGGATGCCATCGTCGCGCGTTCGAGGGAGTCGGGCACCGGCTCGTCCTCGTCCTCGAAGTGCGCGCGAAGCGAGAGGTACGCGACGAACTCCTCGCGAGTGACGCCCTCCTCGTCGATCCTGCGGACCGCCTCAGAGTAGTCGAGGCCGAACGCGTCGGCGACGGCCTCGGTGAAGTCCTGCTCGGACAGGTCACCGTAGCTTTGCTCGTACAGGTCGAGGATGTCGTGAAGCGCCGCGGAGATCCGGAGCGTGCCGTCGTCGTCCTCGCGGATCGCGCCGACCTCGATGAGCCGATCGAGCATGGCTTCGGGGTCGGGCTGGTCGACCGGCGGACCGGGATTGGAGTTGGCGTTCATTCTCAGACACCCAGATATCGCTCGCGTGTTTTCTCGTCGTCGCGCAGTTCCTCGGAACTGCCGGCGAACACGATGCTTCCCTGGTCGATGACGTACGCGCGGTCGGCGATGTTCATCGCCGCCACGGCGTTTTGCTCGACGAGCAGGATCGTCGTTCCGGCCTCGGCGATCCGCTCGATCGCCGCCGCGACCGTCTCGATGATCTGCGGGGCGAGCCCCTCGTACGGCTCGTCGAGCATTAACAGGTCCGTGTCCTGCTTCAGCGCGCGCGCGATCGCGAGCATCTGCTGTTCGCCGCCCGAGAGCGTTCCCGCCTTCTGTGATTCGCGCTCCTCCAACCGTGGGAACACCTCGAACACCTCCTCGGTGGTCATGCCCGGGTGGTCCATCGAGACGTCGCGCCCGAACGTGTTCGACCAGTTGCGCGCCACGTCGGACAGATGAAGGTTCTCTCCGACCGTGAGGTTCGGGAAGACGCGGCGCTCTTCGGGTACCAGCGAGATACCGAGCGAGGAGATGTCCTCGGTCGTTCGGTCGGTGATCTCGTCGCCCTTGAACCGGACGAGGCCGTCGCGGACGTCCGGCGGGCGAGCGCCGGCGACCGACCGCAGCGTCGTCGTCTTACCCGCGCCGTTGCGTCCGAGCAGCGCACACACCTCGCCCTCCTCGACGTGCAACGAGAGGTCGCGGAGGATGTGACTCTGGCCGTAGTAGGCGTCGACGTCCTCGACGGAGAGGATGTGGTCGCCCTCGGCGGCCGCGGCGGTCGCCCGCGCGGCGTGATCGTCGGCGACCTCGGTGGCGGCGGCGGCCTCCGCAGCTTCCTCGGGCGTGTCCTCGGCCGGCCCGGAGGCGTCGGAGCTCACAGCTCCACCCCCCCGAGGTACGCCTCTTGAACTTCCTCGCTTTCTTGCACCTGTTCGGGAGTGCCGTCGGCGATGACTTGCCCACGATTCAACACGAGGATTCGGTCGGCGATCTGGAAGATGATCTCCATGTCGTGTTCGACGATGAGGATGGTGAGGTCGAGGGTATCCTGAAGCTCCTCCACGAGTTCCACGGTCGCGGCGGTCTCGTCCGGCGACATACCGGCGGTCGGTTCGTCCATCAGCAACAGCTCCGGCTCGGAGGCCAACGCGATCGCGATCTCCAGGCGGCGCTTGTCGCCGTACGGGAGGCTCGCCGCCTCGACGTCGCCGTCTCCGAGCAGCTCGACGGACTCGAGCATCCGGTCGGTGGTGTCGTGGACCGCGTCGAACCCGGACAGTCGCTTGAGGAAGTCGACGCTGAACGAGCCGTGTTCGGACGCCAGCGCCGCGATCTCGACGTTCTCCCGGACGGTCATTTCGGGGAAGATCGACGCCGTCTGGAACGACTTCGAGATCCCCGCCTGCACCGTCTCGTGGGGCGAGAGGCCGGTGATGTCCTCCCCGTCGAACTCGACGGTGCCGGCCGTCGGTTCGAGCGCGCCGGTGATGCAGTTGATGAGCGTCGACTTGCCGGCCCCGTTGGGGCCGATGACCGCGCGGGTCTCCCCGGAGTCGACCTCGAAGCTCACCTCGTCGACGGCGACGAGGCCGCCGAACTGTTTCGTGAGCCCGTCGGTACGAAGGAGACTCATTCGCGTTCACCCCCGTCGGCCGCGGCCGGCTTGTCGCCGTCGCCGCCGCTCCCACCGTTCAGCATCGCCGCGAGGTCCGCGAACGCCCCGTAGATGCCCCGCGGGAACACCCACACGATGAACACGAACACCGCGCCGAGCACGAACCGCCACATCGACCCGATCGAGCCGACCACCGGCAGGCTGACGCCGGAGACGACGTTCGCGACGTACTCGAACACGAGCGCGCCGAGCACCGGCCCGACGAGGCTGCCGGTACCGCCGAGGACCGTCATGATGACGAAGTCGCCGGACTGGATCCAGTACAGCGCCGTCGTCGGGTGGATGTACTGCTCGTGGATGACGAACATCGCTCCCCCCACGCCCGCGAAGACGGCGGAGATGATGAACGCCATCAGCTTGTAGCGGAACACGTTGAGCCCGACGAACTCGACGCGCTCCTCGTTCTCGCCGAGCGCCTCGAAGATGAGGCCGTACGGCGAGTTGATGATCCGGTTGCCGACCCAGACGGCGATAAGCATCACGACCGCCGTGAACGCGTACATCACCGTGTAGGAGTCGAAGACCGGAACCAACTGGGCGTCCAGCGGGATCGCCCCGAGGAACAGCCCGTGTGCCTCGATCCCGGAGAAGCCGTTGTCGCCGTTGGTGAGCCACGACCCGGGACCGAGTGCCCAGAAGTACAGCGCCTGTCCGAACGTCAGCGTCAGGACGGCGAAGTAGACGCCCGACCGCCGGATCGACACGAACCCGATCGGCCACGCGAGCAGCGTCGCCACGATCGTTCCGACGACCACCATGAGGAGCGGGCTCGGAACGACCTGGCTGAACAGCGCCGCGGAGTACGCCGCCGAGCCGAAGAAGGCCGCGTGGCCGAACGACAGCAGGCCGGTGTACCCCAGCAGGAGGTTGAACCCGATGACGATGATGCCGTAGATCAGCACCAGCGACGGCAGGCCGGTGTAGCCGCCGATCGAGGTGCCGATGACTTCCCCGACCGCCCCGAGGACGTCGATCAGCAGGAACGGGAACACGACCAGCGCGGCCGCCATGCCGATGACGACGAAGTCGTCGCGGTCGCGCAATCCCGCCAGCGCGGAGCCGCCGGAGCCGCCGGCAGTCTCCTCGGTCACGGTACCGCCGTCGGTGACCGGCTCGGTCGCGTCGCCGCGGCGGTCATCGCTCATTCGCCCACCTCCGCGGAGCCGAACAGCCCCTCGGGCTTGAAGACGAGCATGAGCGCGACGAACAGGTAGAGGACGATCTGCGCCCACTGGCTGTACGTCTGCGTCATCGCCGAGATGATGAGCCCCAACACCAGGCCGCCGGCGATGGCCCCGCGAACGGAGCCGGCGCCGCCGACGACGATGGTGAGGAACGCCGGCACCAGCGCCTGTTGGGTGCCGATCTGGGGGCTGACCGTCTGGATCGACGCGCCGATGAGGCCCGCGAACGCCGCGAGCGCCGCGCCGAGGGCGAACACGAGGCTGTACGAGCGGTTGATCGGGATCCCGAGGATCCGGACCATCTCGGAGTCGTGGGTACCCGCCTGGACGACGAGCCCGAAGTCCGTCCGCTCGATCGCGAGGTACGTCAGGCCGATGACGAGGAACGCGATGCCGATGATGAACAGCCGCCACGAGGGGAACAGTCCCACGAGCGGCAGGCTGATCGGCTGGGAGACGTTGACGCCGAAGATCGTCGAGGGGGCGATCGACTGGAACGTGTTCCCGCCGATGACGTTCTTGACGGTCTCCTCGACGATCAGCGCGAGGCCGAACGTCACGAGGAGTTGGTCCGTCTCCGGACGGTCGTAGAACGGTTCCGCGACGAACCGTTCCATGAGCAGCCCGACGGCGAACCCGACGATGGGAACGATGACGAGCGCCGCGAGGAATCCTCCCTCGAAGCCGAGCGTCGTGATTCCGGAACTGTACAACAGCCCGTTCGAGAGGGCCGTCTCCTGAAACACGATCAGTCCCGTGTACGCGCCGACGAGATAGAGCGCGCCGTGCGCGAGGTTCAGGAACTCCATCGTCCCCAGGATGATGGTGAGGCCGATACCCAGCAACGCGTATATCGCGCCCTGCTGGAGGCCGTTGAGGAGTATCGATGCGATCTCGGACTGTAGGAGCAACATTATCGTTCGTGTAGGTGCGGTGTGGTCCGCTTGCTAGTACTTGTCGGTGTTGACATTCGTTGACGTGGTTCCGCGGATCGAATAAGAACGTGCCGGTACGGACCGGGAGGACCTAGCCGTCGGTCACTCCTCGTCGCCGTAGTCGCCCAGCTCACACTCCGCGGCCGGGCCGGCATCGCACGCGTAGCCGAGGTTATCGCGCGAGGTCGTCGAGACGATGTTCAGCAGCTTGTCCTCCGTCTGCTCCTCCTCGCTCGCGCCCTGCATGACGAGCACGTCACGCTGAGCCTGGTGGTCGCAGCCGCGCATGGTCTCGTCGCCGAGTCCGGCGCCGCTGTACTCGTGACCCTCCATCTCCCTGATGACCTCCGGCGGGTAGAACGTCTCCGCGCGTTCGACTGCCGCGGCGTACTGGAGCGTCTGGGTGTACGCGATGCGGGCCCCGTAGCTGGGCGCGCGGTCGTGCTCCTCACGGTAGAACTCGACGAACGACTGGGTCGCGTCGTCCTCGAGCTGCCAGTTCCAGTCGGCCGTCCCGAAGATCCCGTCGATGGATCCGCTGGCCGCCTCGGCCATCAGCCGGTTGTACAGCGGGACGACGATCTCCATGTCCTCGTCGAGTCCCGCCTCGATCGCCTGCGGGAGCGAGTTCGCCGCGTCCAGCCCGTAGTGGTTGAGCACGAGCACGTCCGTCTCGTCGCGGGGGACGTCCGAGAGGTACGACGAGTAGTCGGAGGTACCGAGCGGCGTCGGCACCGACTCGATCTGGTTCCAGCCGCCGACATCCGTGAAGAACTGCTCCATCGACGCCTGCTGGGTCTGTCCCCACGAGTAGTCGGCGTACAGCTGGTAGAAGTTCAGGTCCTCCCCGTACTCCTCGGCGAGGACGGGCGCGAGCGCCTGCCCCGTCATGTACGCGTTGAACATCTCCCGGAAGGAGTAGCGCACACACTCCGAGCCCGTCGTGTCGTTCGAGTGAGTGATACAACACTGGAACTGGACCTTCTCCTCCTGACACAGCCCCTGCACCGCGATCGCGACACCGGAGGACGACCCGCCGGTGATCATGATCGCGTTGTCCCGGTTGATCATCCGCGTCGCGGACTGGCGCGCCGTGTCGGGGTCGGTCGCGGTGTCACCTTCCACGGACGCGACGGTCTTGCCGAGGACGCCGTCCCCGGAGAGGCCGTCCCAGTCGTCGACCCAGCCGCCGCCGTTGTTCAGGTGTTCCTTCGCGAGGTTGTAGCCGCGAAGCTCGTCGGCGCCCTCCTGGGAGTACGACCCCGACTGCGGAACGTTGAAGCCGAAGACGACCTCGTCGCCCTCGACCGGGTAGTTCCCGATCGCGGGGTACTCCGAATCGCCGCCGCCGCCGCCGGCGCAGCCGGCCAGTCCCGTCAATCCTGCGGCGCCGGCCGCCCCGGACGCCTTAAGCACATCACGTCTGCTGAGTGCGGTGGTGTCTCGTGCCATGCTCCGATCGCCGGAAGCAACCTTAATGAACGTTCCGCCATATCTCCTTAAATCATGTTAATATTGATAATATGGGAAGCCGACATTCCCTATGATAATGGTTATCACACGTAGGATGTTTCAGTCGGTCGATCAGGGAAGAAACAACGGTAACGTTCGACGAGTTAGTCCCCGCCGACCGTGTCAATCAGGCGAGTTCGTCGGCGACGCCGGCGAGACCCGTTACCTCGAGTGAGGGATCGACGCCGATCTCCTCGAACGGGTCGTTCGCGCGGTTCACCCACGCGGTCCGCATCCCCGCGCTCCCGGCGCCCGCGACGTCCCAGGCGTTGCCGGAAACCAGCCGACAGTGGTCGATCGGCGTGTCGGTGCGGCCGGCGGCGTTTTCGTACACCGCGGGGTTCGGCTTGAACGTCGACACTTCGTCGGCACTGATCACGTCGTCGAGATGTGGGGCGAGCCCCGCGTTGTCCGCGAGCGTCTCCAACATCTCCGGGTTCCCGTTCGACAGCACCGTCACCGTGTGGCCGGCCTCCGAGAGCCGGGTCAGCGTCTCGATCGCGTCGGGGTACGGGTCGAGGTGCTCGTAGGCGGCGAGGAGCCGCTCGCGGGTCGCCTCGTCGGCGTCGACGCCCCACTGGTCGAGCGCGTACGCGAGCGCGTCGCCCGTCACGTCCCAGAACGGCTGGTACTCCTCCATCAGCGCCGACTGGTAGGAGTACTGGAGCTGCTTCGCCCGCCAGGTCGCGTCCAGTTCCGACACGAGCGCCTCGGGCGCATCAAGCTCGTCCGCGAGCGTCCTCGTCACGCTACTCGTGTCACACAGCGTTCCGTACATGTCGAAACAGAGCGTCTCGGGCATACACCACCGATCCGCATCGTGCGTCATAGTACCACGGGAGGCGGCGGTTCGTGACGGTGGCGCCCGTGTCTGTAACGGCGGAGTCCGGTTCCCCGTCCGCGGCGGGTGGTATGTGAAGCATACCCGGTAGACGGGGGAGTAAGCGCCCGGGTGATTAAGTGCCATCCGTGTTACTCATCCACATGGACCTCAGAGACGCGACGACCGAGGACGTTGACGACATCCGCGAGACCGCACGCGCGTCGCTGTCGGCCTCCTACGGCCACGCGCTTTCGGCGGATCTCATCGCCGACGCGGTCGAGTCGTGGTACGACGCCGAGACGCTCGCCGACTCGCTCACCGACGAGGGTGCGGTGTTCGTCGTCGCCGTCGAGGACGGCGATGTCGTCGGGTTCGCACAGAGTCAACTCGCAAAGCGTCGTGAGCCGGTCGGGGAGTTGGACTGGCTCCACGTCCACCCGGACCACCGCGGGAAAGGGATCGGCGACGACCTGCTCCGCCGGGCGGAAACCGAGCTGCTGGAGTTGGGCGCGGAGCGGCTCGAGGGGCGCGTGCTGGCGGCCAACGAGGCGGGAGGCGAGTTCTACGAGGGCGAGGGGTTCTCCGAGATCGGCGAGCGAACCGTCGAGATCGGCGGCGAGGAGTTCCTCGAGCGCGTGTTCGCCCGCTTCCCGGGCGGCGACGGCGAGCAGGTGCTCACGGAGGCGCGCGTCACCGACGACGGCGAGCAGGTGTACGTCGCCTACGACGAGGCCGATCGCGCGTCGATCGCTCCCTTCTACGCGACGTACGGCGACCGCGAGCGAAGCGAGCGGATGGGCTACGTCTGCGGCAACTGCGGCGGGTTCGCGGTGAGCGTCGACACCATGGACCGCGTGCAGTGCAGCGAGTGTGGGAACAAGCGGAAAGCGAGCCGCTGGGACGCGGGGTGGTGAACGCGGACACCGTGGACATCGGGCCGGGAGCAGAAGCATCGGCTGGCGGCACCCGGCGACCGCACCGACAGTCTCACGCGCGATACTTCGGGGGCGGCAGTTAAGTTGCGTCGTCGTCGTCGGAGACACATGGACGGACGCGTGCTCGCCGTCGTCGGCGCGAAGGGGGGCGTCGGCAAGACGACGACGAGCCTCAACCTCGCGGCCGCGCTCGCGGAGGACGGGCGCGCCGTCGCGGTCGTCGAGGCGGACCTCGCGATGGCGAACGCGGTCGACTTCCTCGACATCCGCGTCAACGGCGGGCGGACCCTCCACGACGTGCTCGCCGGCGGCGCCGGCGTCACCGACGCCACCTACCCCGCACCGGGCGGCTTCGATGTGGTCCCCAGCGGCGTCACCCTCGACGGCTTCGTCGAGTCCGACCTCGGCCGCTTCCCGTCGGCGATGGCCGCGCTGAAGGCCCGCTACGACGCCGTGCTCGTCGACACCGCCGCCGGCGTCAGCAGCGAGACGGTCGTTCCCATGTCGGGCGCGGACGCCTCGGTGCTGGTGTCGACGCCGCGGGTCGCCTCCATCCGCGACGCCGACAAGACGATCACCGTCGCCGAGCGCGCCGACGCTCCCGTGGGCGGCGTCGTGCTCACGAAGTCCGGCACCGGCCGCTCCCCGCCGGCCGACCGCATCGCGGCGTTTCTCGACACCGAACTACTCGGACACGTCCCTCACGACGAGTCGATCCCGGAGGCGCAGGACGCCGGCCAGCCCGCCGTCACCTACCGCCCGCACAGCGACGCCGCGGCGGCGTACCGCGAGGTGGCGGCCGCCCTCCGAAAGCGCCCGGACATGCTCGGCATGACGGTGACGACGAACGCCGGCGGGTTCCGCTTCGGCGACGACGGCAACGGCGGCGGCAGCGACGGCGACCCGAGCGGTCGCGACGACGGCTTCACGAACCCGTTCGGGTAGCCGAGGCGACGCGTTCGCGGCTCGGGTACCGGGTGTCGGCGTCGGAAAAACGGGGTGCGGGGCGGGCGTCGGTCGGTGTGACCGTCGATCGATGCGGCGGCAGTCACCGGGGAGCGACTATCCTTCCCCGACCATCCGGTCTTCTTCCTCCCACTCCTCCTGCCGGAGCTCGTACTTCTGGACCTTCCCGGTGGAGGTCTTCGGGAGCTGTTTCACGAAGTCGATCCGCGTCGGCGCCTTGTAGTGGGCCATGTTGTCGCGGGCGTACTGGATCAGCTCGTCGGCGGTGACGCCGGGATTGTCCGGGTCGCCGCTGGTCGGGACGATATACGCCTTCGGCGTCTCTCCCCAGTCGTCGTGCGGCGAGGGGATAACCGCCACGTCGTCGACCTTGTCGTGGCTGAAGAGGGTGTCCTCGACCTCGATCGACGAGATGTTCTCGCCGCCGGAGATGATGATGTCCTTCTTCCGGTCCTGGATCGAGATCATCCCGTTCCCGTCGACGACCGCGAGGTCGCCCATGTGGTAGTACCCCTCGACGCGGTCGGTGAACGCCTCCTCGGTCGCCTCGGGCTTGTTCCAGTAGCGGTCCATCACCTGGTTGCCGCGGACGACGACCTCGCCGATGGTCTCGCCGTCCTCGGCGACGTCGTTGCCGTCGTCGTCGACGACGCGGATCTCCGTGCCGATGTAGCCCATCCCCTGGGTCTTCTTCACCGCGAAGCGGTCGTCGGAGTCGTCGTCGAAGTACCGGCGAGCGTCGCTGGTGGTGATGAGCGGCCCAGTCTCGGTGGCCCCGTACACGTGCTTGAGATACCAGTCGAACTCGTCTTCGATCGTCCGGATCGTCGCCTCCGGCGGCGCCGCGCCCGCGGTGGCGACGCGCACGTCCTGGCCGGCGTCGGGCTCGCCGCCGTGCTCCTCGAGGTGGTCGCCGAGCATCTTCAGGACCGTGGGCGCCGCACAGAAGTACGTCACGTCCTCGTTCCGAAGCTTGTCGAACACGTACGCCTGGTCGACGCCGCGTGTGCAGACGTGTCGTGCGCCCATCCCGGTGACGGCGTAGATGTGCCCCCAGCCGTTCACGTGGAACATCGGGAGCGTCCAGAGGTACGTGTCGTCGTCGCGGATCTCCTGGTGGATCGTGATGATGTACGCGTGCAGCGTCTCCGTCCGGTGGGTCCGGCAGACGCCCTTCGGGTCTCCGGTGGTACCCGAGGTGTAGTTGATCGTGATCACGTCGTCCTCGGCCATCTCGGGGCGGTCGTAGTCGGTCGACTCGGCGATCACCTCGTCGAACTCCTCCCAGTCGCCCTCGACGGCGTCGGCGTCGTTCGTGATGAACGTCTCCGTGGGCACGTCCTCGCGGATCCCCTCGATCTTGTCGGCGTACGCGTGGTCGGCGTAGATCGCGTCGACGCCGGCGTCGCTCAGAATGTACTCGAAGTCCGACTCGACGAGCCGATAGTTCAGCGGCGTGTGGACCGCGCCCGCCTGGAAGTTCCCGTAGGCGGCCGCCAGATGGTAGTGCGTGTTCGGGTCCAGTACCGCCACGCGGTCACCCTTCTCGATGCCGCGCGCCTGCAGCGCCGCCGCGAACCCGTCGGCGCGCTCGCCCAGTTCGTCGTACGTGAATCGGTCCCCGTCGACCCCGATGACCGCCTCGTGGCCCCCGTAGTTGCGGCGAGCGCGGTCGAGGAAGTCGGTTACTAACAGCGGTTTTTCCATAGACATGAGAAATTCAGGCACGTTCGTGATAATCGTTGCGGGGACGGTACCACCTGCCACGAGTGGGTTTTCACAGCGTCCGGCCGGTTTACCCACGGCCGAGAGCGATACCGGGCGCTCCCGAGCGATAGCGAGCCCCGGGTACCCACACGAACCACTACCCAGATAATCGATAAGTAGTGCGCGGCGGACAGTATGACGCTCAGGGAGTACGTCGGGCGACGCCACCCGAACGGAGCGACCGTCGCCCACGCCGCGACCCAGTACCGCTGGTCGCCGGGAAATCGCACGCACAGCGAGTGTTCGAACTGCGATGCCGAGCTGGAGCTGTCCGAGCGGCACGCCCTCATCACCCTCTCGGTGGAGATCGGCGGCGACGAGCGCCACCACCTCTGCGATAAGCGGTGCGTGGCGGCGTGGCTTACGGACGAGTAGCCGACACAAAGAGAGATCAACGGCGGATCGGCGCGGCGGTGCGATCCGGCGCGGTCAGTCGCCCTGGACGACCTGCCGGATGTCCTCGACGATCTCGGGGTTACGAAGCGTCGAGGTGTTGCCGAGTTCTTCCCCGTTGGCGATGTCCTCCAGCAGGCGGCGCATGATCTTCCCGGAGCGCGTCTTCGGGAGCTCCGGCGTGAAGATCACCTGCTCGGGGCGGGCGATCGGCCCGATGGCGTCCTCGACGGCCTCGACGATCTCGGCGCGGAACGCCTCGGACTCCTCCTGCCCGTCCTCGACGATGACGTACGCGTAGACGGCCTCGCCTTTCACCGGGTGGTCGCCGCCGACGACGGCGGCCTCGGCGACGCCCTCGACGCCGACGATCGCCGACTCGATCTCCATCGTGCCGAGGCGGTGGCCGGAGACGTTGAGCACGTCGTCGACGCGGCCGAGCACGGTGATGTAGCCGTCCTCGTCGATCTTCGCGCCGTCCTCGGGGAAGTACACCCAGTCGTCGGAGTCCGAGGAGTCGGTGTCGGAGTACTCGGCCCAGTACTCCTCGATGAAGCGTTCGTCGTTCTTGTACAGCGTCCGGAGCATCCCGGGCCACGGCTTGTTCACCGTGAGATAGCCCGCGCGGCCGGGTTCGACCTCCTCGCCGTTCGTATCGACGATCTGCACGTCGAGCCCCGGCAGCGGCGGCCCCGCGGAACCGGGCTTCATGTCCTTCACGCCCGGCAGCGTCGTCACCATCATGCCGCCCGTCTCGGTCTGCCACCACGTGTCGACGACGGGGCACTCCTCGTTGCCGATGTGCTTGTAGTACCACTTCCACGCGCGCGGGTTGATCGGCTCGCCGACCGTCCCGAGCAGCCGAAGACTGGAGAGGTCGTGCTCGTCGGGGTACTGCGACCCCCACTTCATGAACGCGCGGATCGCGGTGGGCGCGGTGTACAGCTGCGTCGCCTCGTAGTCCTCGACGATCTCCCACAGCCGGTCGCGGTCCGGGTGATCGGGCGTTCCCTCGTACATCATCGTCGTCGTGCCGAGCGCGAGCGGGCCGTAGACGATGTAGCTGTGGCCGGTGATCCAGCCGATATCCGCCGAGCAGAAGTACGTGTCTTCGGGCTTGATGTCGAGCACCGCTTGGGAGGTCCACGCGGTCCACGCGAGGTAGCCGCCGGTGGTGTGTTTCACCCCCTTCGGCTGGCCGGTGGTGCCGGAGGTGTACATGAGGAACAGCATGTCCTCTGCGTCGCGATCGACCGGCTCCACCTCGGCGCCCTCGTGGGCGGCCATCAGCTCGCCCCAGTCGTGCTGGTCGTCCGCGAGATCGTGGCCGAAGTCGTCGCCGTTCGGGCCGAGGCGGTCGACGACGACCGTGTCGGTGTCGTGCTCGACGCCCGCGAGGCCCTCGTTGGCCTTGTCGAGGTGGTCGAGCGGGTCGCCGCGGCGGTAGTAGCCGTCACACGTGACCAGATACTCGGAGTCGGCCGAGTTCATCCGGGTCGCCAGCGCGTCCGCCGAGAAGCCGGCGAACACGACCGAGTGGGGAGCGCCGATGCGCGCGCACGCCAGCATCGCGATCGGCAGCTCCGGGATCATCGGCATGTACATCGTCACGACGTCGTCCTCGCCGACGCCCAGCTCCCGCAGCGCCGCGGCCGCCTCGTTCACCTTCTCGTGGAGGTCGTTGTAGGTGAGCGTGACGTTGTCCTCGTCGACGGGTTCGCCGACCCACTCGATCGCCGCCTCGTCGCCGCGCTCCTCGAGGTGCCGGTCGATGCAGTTCGTCGAGGCGTTCAGCGTGCCGTCGGTGAACCACTCGTAGAACGGCGGGTTCGAGTCGTCGAGCACCTGGTCGTACGGATCCTCCCAGTCAAGGAGATCGGCCGCCTGCTCCCAACATCCCGGCCAGTTCTCATCGAACTCGTCGTAGATGGCGGCGTCCGAGACGTTCGCCTGCTCGACGAACGAGTCGGACGGCTCGAACACCTCCTGTTCCTCGAGCCGAGCCTCCAGTTCCACGTCTTCGTCAGACATACTCACGCGATACGTCGCAATCGACCGTGATAAAACTGCCTTACTCCGTCAACATCCACGTGTCGTCGGACGGTTTCGTGGTCTCGAGCCGGGCGGATGCGGGCGACGCAACCCCGCCGAGTCCCGTGGCGACTCGGACGACTCCGCGGTGTCGACCTCGCCCCGGCGGCGACTACGACGCGAGCCCGATCGTCTCGCGGTAGGCGCCGTAGTGCGTCTCGAACACGTCCATGATCTCGCCCATCGTCGCGTACGTCTTCACGGCGTCGACGACGTACGGCATCACGTTCTCGTCGTTCTCGATGGCCGAATCCAGCGCCGCGAGCGTTTCCTCGACGGCGTCGTTATCGCGCTCCTCTTTCACCTCGGCGAGCCGCGCAAGCTGCCGGTCTTGCACTTCCTCGTCGACGTGGAGCAGATCCGGTTCGGGGTCGTCCTCGACAGTGTACTTGTTGACGCCGACGACGACCTCCTCGCCGTCGTCCACGCGTTCCTGGTACTCGTAGCTGGCCTCCTGGATCTCGCGGTGGAAGTACCCCTGCTCGATTCCCTCGAGGACCCCGTCGCGGACGGAGCCGTCGCCCATCTCCTTGAGTTCCTCCAGGTACGCCATCGTCTTCTCCTCGACCTCGTCGGTGAGGCTCTCGACCATGAACGACCCCGCGAGCGGGTCCGTCGAGTCGGCCGCGCCGGACTCCTCGGCGATGATCTGCTGGGTCCGCAGCGCCACGCGGACCGCCTGCTCGGAGGGCAGCGCCAGCGCCTCGTCGAAGGAGTTCGTGTGCAGACTCTGGGTCCCCCCGAGCACGCCCGCCAGCGCCTGGATCGTCACGCGGACGATGTTGTTCAGCGGCTGCTGGGCCGTCAGCGACTGCCCGGCCGTCTGCGTGTGGAACTTCAGGCGCTTGGACGCCTCCGTCTCGGCGCCGTACCACTCGTCCATGATCCGCGCGTAGATGCGCCGGCCGGCGCGGAACTTGGCGACCTCCTCGAAGATGGAGTTGTGAGAGTTGAAGAAGAAGGACAGCTGGGGCGCCACGTCGTCCACGTCCATGCCGCGCTCGACGGCGTCCTCGACGTACGCGAAGCCGTCCGCGAGGGTGAACGCGAGCTCCTGAATCGCCGTCGATCCGGCCTCGCGGATGTGGTACCCCGACACGGAGATCGGGTAGATGCCGGGCGTCTCGTCGATCGCGAACTCGACGGTGTCGGTGACCAGATCCAGCGACGGCTCGGGGGGAATCACCCACTCCTTCTGCGCGATGAACTCCTTGAGCATGTCGTTTTGGAAGGTACCCCGAAGCTCCTCGCGCGGGACGCCCTTCCGGTCGGCGAGCGCGACGTACATCGCGAAGATCACGGGCGCGCTGGGGTTGATCGTGAACGAGGTCGAGACCTCGCTGATGTCGATGCCGTCGAAGAGGATCTCCATGTCACGCAGGGTGTCGACGGCGACGCCCTCCTTGCCGACTTCGCCGTCCGAGAGCGGGTCGTCGGAGTCTTTCCCCATCAGCGACGGCATGTCGAACGCCGTCGAGAGGCCGGTCTGCCCGTTGTCGGTGAGGTAGTGGAAGCGCTCGTTGGTCTCCTCTGCGGTACCGAAGCCGGCGAACTGCCGCATCGTCCACGTCTGTCCGCGGAACATCGTCGGGTACGGCCCGCGCGTGTACGGTTCCTCGCCGGGGAAGCCGATGTCTTCCTCGAAGTCGATGTCGGCCACGTCCTCGGGCGTGTACAGATCGTCGATCTCGAGGTTCGAGACCGTCGCGAACCGGTCCTTGCGCTCGCCGCGCGCGTCCAGAACCGGGTCACGAGTCTCCTCCTCCCACTCCTCGCGGGATTCGCGGATCTCCGCGAGGTCATCCTCATTGTACATGTACGCAACAACTGCCGGAAGGACCATTAACGATTCGGGTGGCGGGGAACGCTGCGAGCCGCACGACTTGAGCTACCCGGGCGAAACATGCGACTCGATTCACTCCGAGCGAAACACGAAACACACCGGCGACCCAATCCCCGATGACAACCCGTGCAGGAGTACCAACGTAAGCAGCTCCTCGAACGCGTCAACAAGGAGAGCGCGACCATCGGCGCGGACATCCCGGACCGTATCGAGGTACAGGGCGAGGAGCTTGACCTCCGGACGTTCGTCTTCGAGATCAAGCGCAGAGACACGATCCCCGACGGCGAGCGCGAGCGCGTCGAGGAGGCGAAGCGCAACCTCCGACGCGAACGCCTCGAACGCCTCGAACGGATCGAGGAGAACCGCGTCGACTTCGAGACGGGCGAGGAGCTCGCGGCGTCGATCATCGGGATCGACCGCGCGCTGGAGGCGCTCGATACCCTCCAGCCGGCCGACGTGAACACGGAGGCCGAGCGTCAGGAGGCGATGGACCAGAAGCGCTGGATGAGCTTCCTCAAGAAGGCGCTCGGGCGGGACGACGCCAGCGGGAGCAAGCGCGGAGGGTACTGACCCGTCGGCGCCGGCTCCGAAGAAGTGCTCCGATCGACGACCCGAACCGACCGTTCAGCCGTAGCTTGCGGTCGCTTCGACCGAGTAGTAGTCGATCTCAAACTCGGGCTCGTCGAACGTCGTCGCCCACTGCCACGTCCTGCCGGTGCCGAGGCTCCCGTGTGTTGTCTCCTTGCTCGCCGAGTCGAGGATGCCGTCCTCCGTCGGGTTCTCGTCGTAGAGGGTCACCTCGACGGCCACGGTCCCGAACGGGCGGTCGCTGGTGTTGTTCACGTCGCCGGCCACCACGATCCCCCTGTCTCCCGCCCGCTGGAAGATGACCCCGTCGAGGCCGATCGCGTCGGACTCCTGCGGGACCACGGTGCCCGAGGGGTCCTCGTAGGGCTCCGGGTCCTCGGAGGCGTTGCGTACGACGGCCACCGAGACGTCGGGAGCGTTGCTTTCGGCTTCGTCGGCTCCGTCGGTCGTATCCGTCGTATCGTCCGCTTCCGGCGCTCCGCTACAGCCCGCGAGGCCGATACCTGCCGAGGCGATACCAGTCATCCGGATGAGATTTCGTCGGTTCATTGTGGCCTGCTGATCCCGCCTCGTGACCCGTCCGGGAGGTACCCCGCCACGGTCGATCGTTCCGTCCCCTTCCATGCAGTTCTCGATGCTCGATGCGTTCGGGCGGTTCGTCACCCGACTATGGGAGTGGAGACGGAGTCCGTCAAGGGACGGTCCATGCTAGTGATAGCCGAGCAGACTGAAAAGGAGTATCCCTGTTATCGCAAGGTGGTAGACCCCGTCCGTCACGGGCGCGATTCCGGCTGACCGACCCCCGTCTCGACTGCGGTGCTCGTCGGGAGCGCTCGCATGGCCGACGCGGCGACGGACGGATCCCACGGCCGTTCCCGTCGACGATCCGGCCACTCGTTCTAAGTCCCAGCCGCCCGGACGAACACCCATATGCGAAACGCCGAGGTCGCCGGGCTACTGGAGGAGTTCGCGGACCTGCTGGAGGCGCAGGACGTCGAGTACAAACCAAACGCCTACCGCCGCGCCGCCGAGAACGTCCGCGACCACCCGCGCGCGATCGAGGACCTCGCGGACGAGGGCGGCGAGGACGCCGTCGCCGAGATCGACCGCGTCGGCGACGCCATCGCCGCGAAGATCGTGGAGTATCTCGAAACCGACGAGATGCGGGAACTCGAGGATCTCCGCGAGGAACTCCCGGTCGAGATGGCCGCCCTGACGCGGGTGGAGGGCGTCGGCCCGAAGACCGTCGGGACGCTGTACGAGGAGCTCGATATCACGACGCTCGATGAGCTAGAGGCAGCGGCGGAGGCCGGCGAGATACGCGAGATAAAGGGGTTCGGCGCGAAGACCGAGGGGAACATCCTCGACAACGTCGCGTTCGCGAAGGAGGCCGGGCAACGCCAGCGCCTCGGCGACGCACGCCCGCTCGCGGAGGACGTGATCGGCCATCTCGATCACGAGGCGGCCGTCGAGCGGATCGACGTGGCCGGGTCGATCCGGCGATGGAAGGATACTATCGGCGACGTTGACGTGCTCGTCGCCAGCGGCGACAGCGATGTGGTCGTCGACCTGTTCACCGACTGGCCCGACGCCGACGACGTGATCGAGGCGGGCGAACAGAAGGCGAGCGTCCGCGTCGACGGGATCCGGGTCGACCTCCGCGTCGTCGTCCCGGAGGAGTTCGGGTCGGCGCTTCAGTACTTCACCGGCTCGAAGGCGCACAACGTCACCCTCCGCAGCCTCGCGATCGATCGCGGGCTGAAGCTCAACGAGTACGGCGTGTTCGAGGTGAGCGACGTGGACGATCCGGATTCGGGCCAGCGCGTCGGCGAGCGCCTCGGCGGCGGCGACGAGTCGGAGATGTACGGCGCCCTTGATCTCCCGGTGATCCCCCCCGAGATACGCGAGGACACCGGCGAGATCCAGGCGGCGCTCGACGGCGACCTGCCGGACCTGCTCACCGAGGGCGAGATCCGCGGCGACCTCCACACCCACACCGCGTGGTCCGACGGGGCCAACACGATCGCGGAGATGGTCGAGGCCGCCGCCGATCGCGGCTACGAGTACCACTGCGTCACGGATCACGCGGAGGGACCGGGGGTCTTCGGCGACACCGGACTGACGGACGAAGCGGCCAGGGAGCAGGCCGAGGAGGTCGCGACGGTCCGCGAGGACGCCGAGATCGACGTACATCACGGCCTCGAAGCGAATATCGATGCCGACGGTGACGTGACGACGAGCGACGACGTGCTGGCCGACCTCGACATCGTCATCGCCTCCCCACATGCCGCGTTGGATCAAGGCGAGGCGACGGACAGACTGATCCGCGCGGTCGAACACCCGCACGTCGACGTTCTGGGCCATCCGACCGGCCGACTGATCAACCAGCGGCCGGGCCTGGACGTCGATTTCGAGCGCCTCGCGGAGGCCGCCGCGGCGGCCGGGACGGCGCTGGAGGTCAACTCGAATCCCTCCCGCCTGGACTGCAACGGCGACGCCGTGCGGGCGGCCGTCGAGGCCGGCGCGCCGATCGCGGTGAACACCGACGCGCACTCGCCGCCCGAACTCGACAACGTTCGCTACGGCATCCACACCGCCCGACGAGGATGGGCCGAGACGGCGGACGTGGTGAACGCACGCGACGCCGACGGGCTGCGCGCGTTCCTAGAGTGACGGACGGCCTCGTGTAATGGACGACGCGACAGACGACACCAACGACGGCGCGCCCGCAACGATCACCCCGGAGCACGACGCGCTACTGCTCGACGTGATGCTCGGGAGGCTCGCGACGTACCTCCGCGTGTGTGGCTACGACGCGTTGTACGCGCTGGACGAGGGGATCGAGCACGACGACGCGGTCCGCGAGCGCGCCGTGGCCGACGGACGCCGCCTGATCACGCGTGATCGCGACCTGGCTGCCGCGACTCCCGGCTCGGTCCTCCTTACGGCGCGCGACGTGGTCGACCAGCTCCGCGAACTGCGTGCCGCGGGAGTCGAGCTAACGCCGACGGAGCGTCCGACGCGGTGCGGCACGTGCAACGGCCAGCTCGAATCGGCCGAGGACGACGGATTCCGGCCCGAGTACGCGCCCGAAACCGGACTCGTGTGGCGCTGTGTCGACTGTGGACAGTACTTCTGGAAAGGGAGCCACTGGGACGACCTGACCGAAGCGATCGAACGGCTGTAAGCACGAGGCAACAACAACGGGAAGAGTACCGTTCGCGCCGGTCAGCGCGGGTGCCAGTCGTCGCAGGCCTCCATGTCCTCCATCAGATCGTCGTGGAGGCCACAGTACGGCTGCATCCCCTGATCGGTTCGGACGTACTGGAAGTGGCTGCAGGAACCGCAGTAGGAGTCGCCCGGCGATCGAGACCGTGCCGTTTCCCGCTCCGGAGCGGCCGACGACTCGACGGCGGGACGCTCGGCCGACGGACCGATACGATCGACCCCCGGCGCCGATTCGGGCTGTTGCCGCTCCGCCAGCGGAGTGATGTCGGACGACGACGCCCCGCCGTCGCTCGCCGCGCTCGCGGCTGCCCCGGTATCCGATCGGGAGCTGCCAACGCGGCCGTCGCCGGACCCGGCGGCGGCCGACGCCGACTGCGCCGTCCGATCGCGGCGCTCGTTGAGATCAGGACGGTTCGTCTGCGTCTCGACGTTCCCGTCCGGGGTGGTGCCGAGCAGGCCGACGCCGCCGACGCTTCCGGTGGTCCCCTTGGCGCCGCGCAGTTCCTCGGCCGTCGATTTCGGCACCTCGATCACCTTGGTCTCTCCTTCGCGGGTGATCTCCAACGTCACCGTCCCACCGGGGTTGTTGCGTGCCTTGAAGTTCGCGACGCCGGTGAACAGACACCAGAACGTCGTGAACGCCCCGAGGAAGTACACGCCCGCCGTCGGGAGCGTGAGGTCGGCGTACTCACCGACACAGCGCGCACCCGACCAGTGACACGGGTACGCGTGGGCGAACATCGCCACGCCGAGGACGGCGACGCCCGCGCCGACCACCGCGGCCGCCTGCGTCCGACGGCTCGTCGGCATCACCACCAGCACGCCGAGGAACGTCGCGGGGAGCCCGAGTCCGGCGAGGATCCCGGCGGTCTCGCGCGCCTGACCGAGGTTCCAACCGAGCGTCGCCGTCGTCAGGTCCGTTGCCGCGATGACGATGCCGACGACGACGAGGAGCGCACCCAGCGAGAACAGTCCGACGCCGAGATACAGTCGTCGGAGGCTGGCGTACTCGCCGACCTGCCCCTCATACACCTCGGCGAGGCTACTCATACACCCCTGTTATAGCACGATCAGTTAAAAGGGTACGTCAGACATCGGCATGACGGCCGTCCAGTCCACTGATTCGGCTGCGATCGTCGGCGGTCAAGCCAGCGTCGACCGCGCGGCGCGAGAGACGACCCGCAGCGGCGCTCCGAAAGGATTAGGCGGACCCTGGGCGAACCCGGAGACATGGCTGACGACGACGAACCCGAGGAGGAGGAGCCCGCCGTCGAACTCGGCGAGGGTCCGACCGTCGAGGGCGCGCCGCTGGCGCGCGTCGCCTCGCGACTCACGTGGCCCCAAGAGAAATCGAAGGTACTCGACAAGGAAGGAGACGCGACTATCCGCACACCTGACGGCCCGCAGGAACTCTCGGAGGTGCTGAGCGAGATCGGCGTCACCTACTTCGACCGCCGCCAGACGTTCGTCGACGCCGTCGAGGACGTGATCGGTCGCGGCTCCGTCCGGACGGCCGAGTAACTCGCCGCGACGAGACCACCGAGTACGGGCCCAGATCGACAGACTACGTGCGGGCGTGCCGCACGCACTGGCGCCAGTTTTTCCACTGTCCCCGTCGAACCGTGAACCATGAGTCTACCAATCGATCCGGCTGCGGTCAAGGCCGGCGACATCGGTGAAAAGCGCGCGACCCTCGAGATGGACCACGAGGAGGCTATCGAGCACGTCCGCGAGGTGTTCACCGAGAACGGCTTCGGGATCCCCGTCGAGTTCTCCATCTCGGACATGCTCAACGAGAAGGTCGACGCCGGTCGCGACCCGTACCACGTGCTCGGCGCGTGCAACCCTTCGGTGGCCGACCGCGCGCTCGAGGCGACCGATAACAGGCTCGGCGCGCTCATGCCGTGCAACGTCGTCGTGTGGCAGGAGGAGCCCGGCGTTCAGACCGTGTACCACGTCTCGATCATGCGGCTCGCGCGGCTGCTCGGGCTCGACGCCGACAGCGACGCGATGGAGGAGATCATCGGCGAGACCGGCGAGCTCGTCGAGGCCGCTTACGCCGACCTCGACTCGTCGTAGTCGTCTCCGCGGTCATCGGCGTCGACTGCGTGCTCGGCTGCGGTCCGCTCCTCGGATTCGGCGTCATGATCGTCACGAAGTTCCGCGAGCTCGGCACGGGTCTCGGCGAGCTCGCGTTCGAGTGCGGCGACACGCTCGTCGTCGCCTCGACCGGCGCCGTCGTCTTCGCCGCCCAAGAGCCTGAGCCCCCCGAGGCCGAGAACGAGTACCAGCACGGCGGTTCCCCCGAACAGCAACAGGAGGATCAGGAGGATGATCAACAGCTCGGGACCGCCCGGAACGCCGCCGAACAGCGGGACCATGTGTGACAGGTCGCTGTAGGGGATGGTAAGACTGTGGTTCGCTCTACCGACGCGGATACCGCTTCCGGGGTGTGAACGTGGCGACGACAGCTACGTCGTGAAGTCCGCAAGGCTCGATTGGAGCCCCGCGACCATCGTCGACTTCTTTCGGAGCCGCGCGAGCGACACCGGGAGCTGTTCGCTCACGCCGCGGACGGCGTCCTCGAACGTCTCGGCTTCCCCGTGTTCGCCCTGGAACGCGTTTCGGACGCTCTCGCGCACCTGCCAGACGCCGACGGGACCCCAGTAGTCGTCGGAGACGTGCCGGAGGACGATCACTTTCGCCTGTCGGCCGCGCTCGGAGAGGTGCTCCAGCACGCCGAACCGGGAGGCGTAGTACGCGCCGGCGGTCTCGTCGACGTACCGCGTGCGCCCCTCGCGGTTCTCGTGGGCAGACGAGAGGTACGTGTCGCCCTCGGGATCGGGATGCCAGATGCTCCCCGGCGACTTGATCTCGACCAGCTCGAACTCCCAGTCGCCCGGCGCGAGGATCACCCAGAAGGCGTTGCCGAGGTACTCGTTGCGCCACACCTGCACGGTGTCGACGCTCCGCCGGTCGCGGATCGTCCCCCGCAGGTACTTCCCGATCGTGTCGTCGACGGCGGTGATCGACCACCGCGTCGGTACGAGCCGTCGCCGGTCGCCCCGCCCCAGCGCGCCCGCCGAGAGGACAGTGTTGATGTCGTACACGTCGAACCCGCGTCGATAGAGGTAGTTCATCGCTCC
This sequence comes from Halobaculum rarum, assembly GCF_040025155.1. Taxonomy (NCBI): domain Archaea; kingdom Methanobacteriati; phylum Methanobacteriota; class Halobacteria; order Halobacteriales; family Haloferacaceae; genus Halobaculum; species Halobaculum rarum. The sequence continues at coordinate 1,163,473 of NZ_CP157275.1, forward strand.
CTCCGCGCGCCAGTCGTCGTCCTCCAGCGTCTTCTTCACCGGTCGCGGGACGTGGGGGTTCTCCGTCAGGTCAGCGTCGGCGGCGCGAGCTCGCGGGCCCGTCGGCGTCGCGATGTCGTCGGGCGAGACGTCGTAGTCGATGTCGGGGCCGTCGTCGAGGAACACCTCCACGTCGACCGGGCGGTCGGCGATGGCGACCTCGCGCTGGACGCCGAGGAAGCCGTCCCACGCGTCGTGGACGGAGCCGACGTCCCGAGCGTCGACGCCCTGCGTCGAGTTCAACAGCGAGGTGCGCCGCTCGAAGACGTCCGAGATGGAGACGCCCTCCTCGTACCACGCGCCGCTGGTCTCATAGGTCGCGGCGTCGTCCTCGTGGCCGACCGGCGAGAGCAGCCCCGTCGAGAGGTTCGGGTAGTTCGACGAGCCGACGAAGATCGACGGCGAGACGGAGCCGAACACGGAGTCGCCGCCGGTGGCCTCGTCGAAGCGGTGCTGGAACGACTCGAGGTGGTCCATCAGTTCGTAGGACTTCTCCTGGGCGAGCCGTCGGCGCTCGGCCCGCTCGTTCTCCTCGAAGTCGACGTAGTCGTCCAGCTTCACGGTCGGTTCGGCGTAGCCGCTCCGCGGACATGAACGTTCCCCGCGCGGACCCAGCGGTGGCGACCGCATCGCTCAAAAAGTGGCTGACAGGCGGTCTGTGACTCCCGGAAACGCCGGCGATCCGGCCTGGAGGATCGCGCGACGGGCGACCGCACGCGCTCACGGCTCGCGCCGTTCGCATCGAGGGCTCCGTTTCGTCGCCCTCGCACCCGCTGGCCGCCGCGCGGCGGTCGTCAGGTCACGCGTGGTGTGGCCTCGCCATCGGATTTGAACCTACGTCGCGTCGGTGGCGACGAGCACATGGGAGGCGACGGCCGCCGAGTGGACGGCCGCCTTATCCGTGGATCCCCATCGCTTCGATCTGTTCCTGGTAGCGGTTGCGGATGGTGACCTCGGTGACCTGCGCCACGTCGGCGACCTCGCGCTGGGTCTTCTTCTCGTTACACAGCAACGAGGCCGCGTAGATCGCGGCGGCCGCGAAGCCGGTGGGCGACTTCCCCGACAGCAGTCCCTGCTCGGCGGTCGTCTCGATGATCTCGTTGGCCTTCGATTTGACCTCCTCGCTGAGGTCGAGCTCCGAGCTGAACCGGGGAACGTACTGCTTGGGGTCGACCGGCTTCATCTCAAGCCCGAGTTCCTGCGAAACATAGCGGTACGTCCGGCCGATCTCCTTGCGCTCGACGCGCGAGACCTCGGATATCTCTTCCAACGAGCGAGGGATACCCTCCTTTCGACAGGCCGCGTACAGCGTCGCCGTGGCGACGCCCTCGATGGAGCGGCCGCGGATGAGGTCCTCCTTGAGCGCGCGGCGATAGATGACCGAGGCGACTTCCCGGACCGAACGGGGGACACCGAGGGCGGAGGCCATCCGGTCGATCTCCGAGAGCGCGAACTGGAGGTTGCGCTCCCCGGCGTCCTTCGTTCGGATCCGCTCCTGCCACTTCCGGAGGCGGTGCATCTGCGAGCGCTTCTCCGAGGAGAGGCTGCGACCGTAGGCGTCCTTGTCCTTCCAGTCGATAGTCGTAGTCAGCCCCTTGTCGTGCATTGTCTCAGTTACGGGCGCCCCGACCCGCGACTTCGACTGCCGCTCGGAGTGATTGAACGCCCGCCATTCCGGCCCGCGGTCGACGTGATCCTCCTCGACGATGAGCCCCGTCGGCTCGTGCATCAGTTCGCCGTCGGCCGTGCGAACCAGGTCCTCCTCGTCGAGGTCGTCGACGTCGATCTCGTCGCCGTCCTCGGTTCGCTCGTCCGCGTCGGTCGACTCGGACTCCCCGGTGCGTGCGTCGTCGGTCCACTGCCGGTGCTCGCGTTCGTCCCGCTGCCGAGTGGGCCCTGTCATCGTGTTTACAAGCTGTCGCAATGAAGACAGATAAGGCTTCGTGGCGATGGCAACCCTTTCTCCCCGTCGCCCGCCATGGATGGGTATGCCGGTCATCGACTGCGACCCCGAGGCGGCCCGCCGACGGTTGACGGACGCGGGCGTCGAGGTGCTCGCGGGGAACACCGACCACGAACGCTGGCGCGCCGAACGCGACGGCGCCGTCGCGGTGGCGTACGACGACAAGGTCGTCGTGCAGGGCGGCGACCCCCAGCGGCTCGCCGCGCTCGTCCGCGAGGGAGGCGGGCGGGGGCACGTCTACTTCGACGGCGCCTCCAGGGGAAACCCCGGCCCCGCGGCCATCGGCTGGGCGATCGTCACGGGCGACGGCATTGTGGCCGAGGGAAGCGAGCGGATCGACGATACCACCAACAACAAAGCGGAGTACGAGGCGCTGGTCCGGGCGTTGGAGGCGGCCGTCGACTACGGACTCGACGACGCCGACGTGCGCGGCGACTCACAGTTGATCGTCAAGCAGGTCCGGGGAGAGTGGAACGTGAACGACCCCGGCCTCCGCGAGCGGCGCGTTCGGGCGTTGGAATTGCTGGAGCGGTTCGATCGCTGGAGCATCGAGCACGTCCCGAGAGAGATAAACGAGCGCGCCGACGAGTTAGCGAACGAGGCGTTCGAGGGCTGAAATGAACCACGCAGAGGACACTACCGACGCGACGCGAGCGGCATCGACCGACGAGAACACGGACGGCGCCGAACCCGACGACGCCGAAGCCGACGGTGTCGAACCGGACGAGATGGAGGCGGGCGAGGACGGATGGGACGAGGAGCTCCCGGAGCCGACCGTCGACGCCGCCGAGCGGCTCACCCGGCTGGCCCGGGAAGTCGTCGACGAGGCGGAAGCGGACGCCTACCGTGAGGACCGCGCCGAACGGCTCGCCGAGCACGGCTTCACCGCCCGCGTTCGTGAGGACGACGACACACTCGTGTGTTACCCTGACGAGTGGATCGAGGACGGGACCGTACAGATCGACCGCATCGAGGATACCGACCGCGCCGTCGAGGTGTCGCTATCGGGACCGGGCGATCCGGATGACTGGAGCGAGATCGAAGCGCACAACGCCGCACTCGTCGAGCGGGTCGCCGAGGATCACACCGAGGTTCACGCCGCGAACGCGCGGGCGTTCGCCGACTTCATGGGCAATCACTACGCGCGGCCGATGGACTCGGCCGACGCCGACGAAGTACAGGAGTTCCTCGACGAGTACTTCCCGCGCAACGCGTGGCCGTCGGAAGAACAGCGCGACGCCGTTCGAGCGTCGCTGCGGTACGTCTTCGATGCCGCGGACGAACGGACTCCCTTGTAAGCTCGTCCGGGCGATGACGTCCCGCGAGGGTCGGTTCGGCGAACCGTTTTCGTGATCTGTGCGTCTCTCTCCGTCTACGCGTCGAGCGCGTCGTCGACGAGCGTACGGAGATCGCCCGCGCGCGACTCGTCGGTGACGTACTTGCCAACGGCCCAGTTCAGCCGGTCGAGTACAGCCTTGCGGCCCCTCTCGGTCAGCTCGTACTGGTTCGTCCGCTTGTCGAGCTCGCTCTTTTCGACCAGATCGAGCTCGACGAGGTCGTCGAGGTTGGGGTAGAGTCGCCCGTGGTTGACCTCGGCGTCGTAGTAGCTCTCGAGCTCACGCTTGATCGCGAGCCCGTACATCGCCTCCTCAGAGAGGATGACGAGGATGTTCTGCTGGAACGCGGTGAGATCGCGCGCGATGTCGACCACTTCGGTTTTCGATTGTGCCTCTGACATGGTCAGCCGATGAGAGGTCACGGGAGTATTTAATTGTTGCCAACTAAACGAAAGATTCGGCACGTACAAGGGCTGAGAAGCAACTATTCGGGCGATCCGTGATCGGCCATCCCCCAGACTACCAACCGTTCGTTATTTCAGAAGACGGGTAACAAACATAAGCATCTTGCCGTCTATATTCGGGTATTCGGATTCACGTCCTCTCGAGGGACTATCTCGGCCACCCTGACTGCAGCCCGTCAGACCCGCATCGCCGCCGAGAGGGACCGCCAGCAGACGGTGCCATCGCGTGCCGAAAGGCCTTTGCTCGCGTTGGCGGAACCGTCGGGCGCATGACGAACCTCTGGGAAGATCTCGAGACGGGACCGAACGCTCCCGAAGAGATCTACGCCGTCGTGGAATGTCTGAAGGGCGAGCGCAACAAGTACGAGTACGACAAGGACATCCCGGGCGTGATGCTCGACCGCGTTCTCCACTCGAACGTCCACTACCCATCGGACTACGGCTTCATCCCGCAGTCGTACTACGACGACGAGGACCCCTTCGACGTACTGGTCCTCGTCGAGGATCGGACGTTCCCCGGCTGCGTCATCGAGGCCCGCCCGGTCGCGCTCATGAAGATGGACGACGACGGCGAGCAGGACGACAAGGTCATCGCCGTCCCGTCCGAGGACCCGCGGTACGACCACATCGAGGACTTGGAGGACATCCCGCAGCAGCAACTCGACGAGATAAACGAGTTCTTCGAGACGTACAAAAATCTCGAGGAGGGTAAGGAAGTCGAGACGCTGGGCTGGGAGGACAAACAGGCCGCGATGGACGCGATCGAGCACGCGCAGGACCTCTACGACGAGAAGTTCGCGTAACGCGTCGAACCGCCCGTTTTCGCGCTCTCGATGCTCCCGGATTAGCCGTGAGCATCGCCCCGTTCGCACGCATACATTATGCGCATGGGTAATCTTTAGTGGCACAACCGGCAATGTGTACCTGAACATGGCCGCGAAACAGCCCGCCGTCGGCATCGACCACGTCACCGTCGTCCCGACGAACGCCGACACCGACGACGAGCGGCCGACCGCCGACAGCGACGAGGAGGGAACCGCCGAGCGCGACGACGACGGCGACGACTCTGCCCACGACGACACGTGATCGAGCACGCCTGAGAGGGCAACGACGGGTCCGAGAACACCTGAGTGGGCGGGATGGGCGTCGGAGTTCTAACCGCGATCGCCGGCTTCCGGACATGCGCTCGCGTTCCCGAGAGGGGCAGACATATACCCCGCCCGCGGCTAGGGCGGGTAATGGCGAAGTGCGCGGAGTGCGGCGAGTACGAGAACCTCCCGTACCAGTGCAGACGCTGCGGGCAGACCTTCTGTTCGGAACATCGCCTCCCGGAGAACCACCAGTGTCCGGGGCTGAGCGAGTGGAACGATCCCGGCGGCGTCTTCGACTCGGGCTTCGACGACGGCGTCGAGGGCGGCGACTCCGGCGGCGTCGGCGCACGGGTGAAGTCGAGAATCGATCGCGAGACGGGTACCGGCGGTATCATGGGCGCGTTCCGCGGGAACATGACGTACGTGTTCCTCGCGCTGATGTGGGTCACGTTCGCCGCCCAGTGGGCGGTGATCCTCACCGGGGGGCCGTGGCGCGATATCTTCGTGCTCAGCGAGACCGCCCTCCTGCAGGGGTACGTCTGGACGGTCGTGACGTCGATCTTCTCGCACTCCCCGACCGTCTTCTTCCACATCGCTGGCAACTCGATCGCGTTGTACTTCTTCGGTCCGCTGGTCGAGCGCTACCTCGGGTCGAAACGCTTCACCGTGATGTTCCTCGTGACCGGCGCGGTCGCCGGACTCTCACAGATCGGCGTGGGCGCGCTGTTGGGGGCGTCGCCCTCCGGCGGGGTCCTCGGCGCCTCGGGCGCGATCATGGCCGTCATGGGCTTTCTCTCGGTCGTGAATCCGAACCTGAAGGTGATGCTGCTCATCCCGCCGATCCCCCTGAAGATCCGGACGATCACACTGTTGTACGCCGGCTTCTCGCTGTTCGGCGTCGTCTCCAGCGGGAGCATCCTCGGCGGCGCCGGCGGCATCGCCCACGCCGCCCACCTCTCGGGACTCGTGCTCGGCGTCCTCTACGCGACCGTCGCCGACGGTCGACGGGGCGTTCCCGACCAGATCGGCAGTGGCGGCGGCGGACTCGGCGGCGGCCGCGGGCCGTTCTGACCCGATGCCCGAGCCCGTCCGCCCGGAGTTCCTCCCGGATCCCGAACTCGACCGCGAGGCGATGGAGACGCTCCAGCGTGACATCGCCGACGCCGCCCGATTCGTCGACGAGTTCCCGTTCGACCCCGCGAGCGTGAAGGTCGATGACGCCGCGAGCGCAGACTCTCCGCGGACGCCGACGCTGACGGAAGCGGCGAGCCCCGAGGAACGTCCGGGCGAACCGCCGCTCGTCGCCGGCGTCGATCAGGCGTTCCTCGACGACCGCGCGGTGTCGGCGGTCGTCGTAACTCGCGGCGGCGAGGTCGTCGAGCGCACGTACGCGGTGACGGACCTGTCTATCCCGTACATTCCCGGCCTGCTCGCGTTCCGAGAGGGCGGTCCGATCGTGGACGCGCTGGCGACGCTGGAGTCCGATCCGGACCTGTACGTGCTGGACGGAAGCGGTCGGATCCACTTCCGGCAGGCCGGCATCGCCACCCACGTCGGCGTGCTGTTCGACGTGCCCGCGATCGGCGTCGCCAAGAGCCTCCTGTGCGGAACGCCGGATGCGGACGTCGACGGTCGTCCCGCTGGGTGGCGAACGCCGATCCTCGCCGACGAACGCGTCGACGCGCCCGCGGGGACGACGCTCGGGTACGCGTACCAGTCGCGTCAGTACGACTCCTCGCCGGTGATCAATCCGCTGTACGTGAGCCCCGGTCATCGTGTGAGCGCCGGGACCGCGGTCGACCTCGTGGCGGCACTGTGTGACGGATACAAGCTGCCCGAGCCGACCAGGCTGGCGGACGCGTACGCCGACGAGGCGAAATCGGAGGTCGACGACGACTGCTGACCGCTCATCGACGACCCCGGACCGCTCGCCGACGACCGCGACCGGCGGCGATGGAAGCGATCGACGACGACGAGGCCACGACGACAAGAGGACGGGAGTTAACTTCGGGGCCCCCGACGACGTTGACATGACCAGAACCGTGCTCATCACGGGGTGTTCGTCCGGCATCGGCCGAGCGAGCGCCGAGGCGTTCCTCGAGGAGGAGTGGACGGTGTACGCGACCGCGCGCAACCCGGCCGACATCCAGACGCTCGGCGACCACGACGACTGCGAGATCGCGACCCTCGATGTGACCGACGAGGAGGACATCGAGCGCGTCGTGGACCGGATACTCGACGAGGAGGGTCGCATCGACGCGCTCGTCAACAACGCCGGCTACGGCCAGATGGGCCCCATCGAGGACGTGCCGACCGAGGCCGTCCGCGACCAGTTCGAGGTGAACGTGTACGGCCCCCATCGCCTGATCCGCGAGGTGTTGCCGGCGATGCGCCGCCGAGAGGACGGCGCCATCGTGAACGTCTCCTCGGTGGCAGGTCGGATCGCGTTCCCCGGCGGCGGCGTCTACTGCGGCTCGAAGCACGCCCTGGAGGCCATGAGCGACGCCCTCCGCAACGAGGTTCGCGAGTACGGCATCACCGTCTCGCTGATCGAGCCCGGCCCCGTCGAGACCGGGTTCGATGACCGCGTGGAATCCGAGATCGACGGTCTCGACCGCTCGGGCGCCTACGAATCCTTCTACGATCTGGTCGAGGACTACGACGCCATCGGCGGCGGCGGGTTCGCGGCCGTCGAGCCCGAGCGTGTCGCCGAGGACGTCGTCGACGCCGCGAGCTCGACGAAGCCGCCCGCGCGCTACCCGGTCGGCCCGCTCGCGACCGTCGCGGAGATCGGTCGATTCGTCCCGACGCGGATCGCGGACTCGCTGTGGTCGTTCGCGTCGAAGCTGTCGTGAGCCCGTGAGCGACGGCGACGATCCGACCGTCGACAACCGGCTCGACGCGCTCCACGAACACCTCGCCGCGACCGCCGAGCGACCGGTCGCGCGGGCCGCGAGCGCCCACCTCGGGGAGGCCGAGGCCGTCGCACGCGACCTCGCGGAACGACCCGCGGACCCGGACACCGTCCACGAGCGCGTGGGCCACGTCAGCCGGCTCCTTCGTGAGGCCGGCGATACCGAGGACGAGGCGGCCGAGGAACACGTCGCCGCGGCGTTGGAGATCGCCGAGGGGCTGATCGCGGAACCGACCGACCGCGACGACGAATCGACGTAGTCGGCCCGCTCAGGCCAGACAGGCGGCGACGACACGCAGGGCGTCCTCGCCGCGCACCTCATCTGCAAGCAGGGGGACGCGCTTCACGTCGCGACCGCGGTAGAGGTCGGTCGCCTTCGAGAGGCTGTTCTGCTGGACTTCCCAGCGTCGCTGGCAGAACTCACAGTCCTCCAGATTCGGCGTCACGATCCACGAGGGGTCGACGCCGTCGCCGAACGCCGCGACCTCGCGCGGGTCCTCCATCACGCGATTCACCACGAGCGTGTTCACCGGGATGGAGAACTCGTCGAGCCGAGAGACGAGCCGCTCGGATTCGACGACGCTCATCTCCTCGGGAACCATCACGACGCGGAAGTCCGTCTTCGAGGGGTCCTGTAACGTCTCTCGCAGCCGGGTGATGCGCGCCTTCAGCTCGTCGAGGTCCGGCTCCTCGCCCGCGCCGTCGCCCATCCCAAACATGCCCTTCATCCCCTCCATCATCCCGGAGAACTGCTGCTTGAGCTTCATGATCCGCCCGATCATCGAATCGAGCGTCTCGGGCAGTTGCAGCAGGCGGAGCGTGTGCCCCGTCGGGGCGGTGTCGACGACGACGCGGTCGAACCGGGGGTCGTCGAGGTGTTCGAGCAGCTGGCGCATCGCCGCGGCCTCGTCTGCGCCGGGCATCGTCCCGCCGAGCATTCCGCCCATCGGCGAGTCGGCCATCGCCTCGCCCATGCCGCCGAGACCGCCGAGGGGGCTCTCGTCGGGAGCCGCGTCGCCGGTTCCAGCCCCAGTGTCGTCGCCTTCGCCGCCGGTCGCCATCCCGGCGCCGAACAGCCCCTCCTCCATCGCGGCGTCGGGGTCGATCTCGGCGGCGTACAGCGGGACGTCCTCGCGGATGCGGGAAGGCTGCGCCGGAATATCGGTGTCGAGCGTGTCCGATAGCGAGTGCGCCGGGTCGGTCGACACCACGAGCGTCGAGACGCCGTCATGCGCGCTCGCGAGCGCGGTCGCGGCCGCGCACGTGGTCTTCCCGACGCCGCCCTTCCCGCCGTAGAGGACGTACTTCGGATCGTCCGGGCCGGCGAGTCCCGCCGAATCGCTCATGTCGATCTCGGCGCCCATCCGTGAGGCGTCCGGCTCGGGCGCCTGGCCGTCTCCCCCGTCGTCGTCGTCGATCTCGTCGACCGGCTCCACGTCGATATCGCTCATTGCCGGGATGGAGGAGACGAGAACTTGTCTATCCGTTGGTCGCGGGGCGACCGAAACGTGGCCGTCGGAACAGCCGACGGTTGAAGTACGATGACGGCACCACCCCATCTCGGACGTTCAGGGCTGCCCCCGCGACCCACAGTCCGCGTAGCCCCTCGCGTGCCGTCGGAGCGCCCGGGGCCGAGCAACGAGAGCGAGCGACCGGTTCCGCCGTCCGTTACGCGAAATAGTCGGCCAGCCGCGCGGCCGCCTCCTCGGCACGCGGAGTCACGAGCGCGAACCGGAGCCACTCGTCGCGCGCCGAGCCGAAGGTCTCGCCCGGCATCCCCGCCACGCCGGCCTCGTCGATCAGCCGCTTGGCGTTCGCCATCGTGCCCGGGAAGTCATCGAAGCGGGCGAGCACGTAGAACGCGCCCTCGGGCGTCGTGTACTCGGCGCCCGCGGCGTCGAGCGCGTCGGTGAACGTCGTCACGCGCTCGCGCAGCATCGCGCGCACGTCGGCGTAGTAGTCGGCGTCCGTTTCGCGGAGCGCGCGCAGTACCGCCGCCTGGGGCGGGCGCGAGGTGGCGACGTTGACGAGCATGTGCCGGGTCTTGGCCCCGTCGACGAGATGCTCGGGGAGCACCGCGTAGCCGACGCGAAACCCGGTGATCGCCATCGACTTCGAGTAGCCGGTCGTCACGATCACCCGGTCGCTGTCGAGCGTCAGCGCCGACTCGAACTCGCCGGTGAAGTCGAAGTGGTCGTACACCTCGTCGACGACGAGCGTCGCGTCGACCTCCTCGGCGATCGCCGCGAGCTCCGCCATCGTCTCTCGCGAGTACACCGCGCCGGTCGGGTTGTTCGGCATGTTCACCAAGATCAGCGCCGTCTCCTCGCCGGCTGCTTCGCGGAAACGCTCCGGGTCGATGGAGCCGTCGCGCTCGGTCGGCACGAGCGTCGCGTCGGCGTCGAGCATCTCCGCTTTCCCCGGGTAGTACGGGTACACCGGATCAGCCAGAAGCACTTCCGAACCGACGTCGCGATCCAGCGCGGCGGCCATCGCGAGGTAGTTCGCCTCGCCGGTGCCGTTGGTGACGACGATCCGGTCGGTGTCGACGTTCCGGCGGGCGGCGATCTCCTCGCGCAGGTCGCGCAGCCCCTCGCTGGGTGGGTACTGGAACTCGTCCGGGCTCGCGTCGGCGTACTCGCGCAGCCCGTCGCGCAGCGCGGCGGGCGGCTCCCAGTCGGGGTTACCCGACACCATGTCGACCACGTCGCGGTCGGCGGACGCGGCGTACTGCATCACGTGGAAGAATTTCGGGCGCTGATAGTGCACGGCTTGTCGGCGGTACTGTGAGCCGTCGCTCCTTGACTCCCGCGGTCTTAAGCCGCAGCCGGGACATCGACGGGTATGTCCGAGTCCGATACGCGTGAATCCGAATCCGATCCGCCCATCGAGGAGCGCGTCGGCGACGCGCTCCGGACCGCAGACCGGACCGTCGCGACCGCCGAGTCGTGTACCGGCGGCCTGATCGGGTCGGTGCTGACGGACGTTCCCGGGTCCAGCGACTACTTCGACCGCTCGGTCGTCACCTACAGCTACGACGCGAAGTTGGAGGAGCTGGCGGTCCCGCGCGAATATCTCGACGAAGAGGGTGCCGTCTCCGAGCCGGTCGCTCGCGCGATGGCTCAGGGGGTCCGCGACACCGCCGGCACCGACTGGGGCGTCTCCACGACCGGGATCGCCGGTCCCGACGGCGGCAGCGACGAGAAGCCGGTTGGAACGGTGTACATCGGCATCGCGTACGCCGGCGCGTGGGGAACCGGCGAGAGCGACGCCGCCGTTGACCGCTACGAGTTCGACGGAACACGAACGGAGATCAAAGCACAGATCGCGCGGCAGGCGCTCGCGGACCTCCTCGCGGCTATCGACGGACGCGAACGGAGCGGCTACAGGTAAGACTGTCCTACCGCACGACACCGACGTGATCGATTCGGGAGAGCCGAAACTGTTTGGTCGCTCGCGGCGCCACGGGGAAACGTGAACAAGAAGGGCCACGTGCTGAACGCGATCCTCCTCTCGATCGGACTGGGGTACGTTCTCCAGCCGTCGGGCGACGTGGAGACGTTTCGCACCATCGCCGAGCTGTTCGTCCCTATCGTGCTCGGCGCGCTGTTTCCGGACGTCGACACGGCCTTCGGCAAACACCGAAAGACGCTGCATAATCTCCTCGTCCTCGGGGTGCTCCTCGCGTACCCGATCTACTTCGGGAACCTCCAGTTCGTCTGGATCGGCGTCGCCACCCACTACCTCCTCGACGTGGTCGGGAGCAAGCGCGGTATCGCGCTGTTTTACCCGCTCTCGTCGACGGAGTACGGCCTTCCGGTCGGCGTAACGACCTCCAGCAAGTGGGCAGACACGTTCACGGTCGTCATCACGCTCGGTGAACTCGCGGCGCTGACAGCTGTCCAGTTCTACCTCGTTGACCTCAACACAGGGACGCCGAGAGCGGTGGTCGCGACCGCCATCGCCAGTCTTCCGGTGTGATCGCCCTCGAGATCGTCGATCGGTAGCACCGATCCCGACCGCCGGTCAGTACACGGCCACGTCGTCGAAGCGTCCGTCGTAGGCGATATGCCGGGGGTGTGTCGCCTCCATCCCCGAGAGCAGGAGACGGTCGAACTTCCCCCACGAGTTCTCGTAGCCGAGGTGGGCGAACTCCACCAGCCGTCGCAGCCGCGTCGCCGGGTCGCGTCGCCTGACGACCGTGCGGGGCCTCCGTTCTTTCAGCGCCGTCACGAGTGCTTCCTCCCCGCGAACGTCGCCCTCGAACTCCGTCCACGCCGTGCCGACAGTGCCGTGGAGGTGTGCATACGAGGAACCGAACGTCGGCAGGTCGAACGCCTCGGCGATCCGACGGCCGCGGTCGTTCTGTCGGCCGAACAGCTTCGCGTTGTACGCCTCGACGGCGTCGATCCGGTCGCGATAGGCGCCCGCCTCCGCCCGAGTGAGGCTCACGTTCATGAACTCCGGGTGCGGAACGAGCACGGCCGCGCTCTGGCGTTCGAACTCCGCCAACGCCGCCTCGAACGTGATGAAGTCGGGGACCGGCTCATCCAGTCCGACAGCGAGGAGATGGCGTCGGTTCCCCCAGTCGCCGGTGAACACCTCCCGCGCCGGCACCACCGTCACGTCCTCGGTCGAGAAGCGCTCGGCGCGCCCGCGGATCTCCGGGAGCCGCGTGAAGTGTGGGGCGTACACGAGCGCGTCGACGCCCGACTGTCGCGCCCGCTCTACGACGCGCTCGTCGAGCACTTTCACGTGAGGGTCGACCCGCGTCGGTCCTGCGGTCACACGCGGAGGTACGTCGGGTCGACGTTAGTGATTCCGCTTTGGGATCGAGTGCGAGCGCGGGGACCGACGGCCGTGGACGGTGATGGAGACGGAGAAGAAGACGCGGTCTCACGGGAACGTTTAAGCGAGCCTGTCGTCTGCATCCGGGTATGTCCCGGTGGGCCTGTGGCCTCAAAGGGTGCGACGCGGCGTTCGACGCGGTCGAGGACGCCGTCGTCCACCAGACGACCGCACACGAGCGACACGAGTGTCAGGTGTGCGGCGCCGTCGTCCCCGACGGCTATTTCGCCATCCGTCACGCCTTCGACGAACACACCCGCGCCGAGTTCGTTCGCGCGTACGACGCCGACTCCGATGACGTCCGCGAGCGCGAGCGGATCAAAGCCGACATCGAGGAGATCGCCGATCTTGACCGGATCGTCGAGCGCGTCGACGGCGACGTGTGAATCGGCCGGGGTCTGTCGGACACAGATCACACTGGCGTCCGGAGAACAGCTCTGACAGAGAACTCGAGAGCGTCCGTTCGACTACCGTTCGTCGGGGGCTGCTCGCGGGCCGAAGGCCCGCTCGCATGGTACGACGAACTACCGTTCGTCGGAGTCGAGCACGCGGATCTGGTCGCCGCGAACCGTCACCGGGATCGGGACGGTCGCCTCGTACAGCTCGACAGTCACCTGGTCTTTGCCCTCGTCGATCCGCTGCACCTGTGCCTTCTCACCTTTGAACGGGCCGGCGATCAGCTCGACGATGTCGCCCTCGGCGATACCCTCCACGTCGGGCGTCGGCGAGAGGAAATGCTCGACCTCCGACATCGACGACCGGCCGGCCTCGCCGCCGGGGCCCTCGACGAGCCCGCGGGCGTGCGGGACCTCCTCCAGCACACGCCGGATGACGGCGTCGTCGTCGGCCTCGACCATCACGTAGCTGGTGAGCTGGTCGGGCGCGAGCACGGCGTGGATCTCAGCCATCTCCTTGCTGGCGATCATGTCGGCGACCGTGCGCTCCTGGCTGGCCGTCGTCTTCACTGAGTAGATCGGCACCGTCAGATCCCTCCGGTGAGGACGGACATGACCGCGAAGATGATGAATCCGAGGAACCCGACGAGGAAGATGCCTGCACCGGCGATCTTGGAGATCTGGGAGAACTCCTCCCAAGAGGGCGTGCTCGCCAGTTTGAGCACCCTGACGTAGCTTGTCAGGTCGTACTTGACATCCATGGTTACCGGGCGTACTTCGCCGCACCTTCTATATCTGTTGCTCTGACCCCGAAGCGCCCGTCACGGCGACGCACGCGCCGGGGAGGAGAACTGCGTGCGCTGCGTGGCGTGCGGGAAACCGAACCGAGGAGGGCGCCGCGAACGGGGTACCGCCGCGGGACTCCGTCGTCGGCGACGAGCGGCCGCGTTAGTCGACGTAGTCGATGTCCTCGAGGTTGTCGCCGGCGGCGACCTGCGCGGCCTCGTTGCGGCCGTAAATCTGCGGGGAGTCGACGCCGGTGACGACGATCATCGTGCGCATCTGGCCCTCGAGTTCCTCGTCGATCGAGGTTCCCCAGATGATCCGCGCGTCGGGGTCGATCCGGTCGTAGATCTCCTCGACGACGCCCTCGGCCTCCTCGATGGACATGTCGGAGCCGCCGGTGACGTTGACGAGCGCGGAGTTGGCGCCGGAGATGTCCACGTCGAGCAGCGGCGAGCGCAGCGCCGACTGAACGGACTCCTGTGCCTTCGTGTCGGAGTCGGACTCCCCGAGCCCGATCATCGCGACGCCGCCCTTCTCCATCACGGTGCGAACGTCGGCGAAGTCGAGGTTGACGAGACCGGGTTTGGTGATCAGTTCGGTGATCCCCTTCACGCTCCGCATCAGCACCTCGTCGGAGATCTTGAACGCCTGGCGCACCGGGAGCTTCCCGACGGCGTCGAGCAGGCGGTCGTTGGGGACGACGATCACGGTGTCTGCAACGTCGCGGAGACGTTCGAGGCCCGCCTCGGCGTTCGTCCGTCGAACCTCGCCCTCGGCCGTGAACGGAGTCGTGACGATGGCGATGGTGAGCGCGCCGATCTCGCGGGCCGCCTTCGCGACGACGGGCGCCGAGCCGGTGCCGGTGCCGCCGCCCAGTCCGGCGGTGACGAACACCATGTCCGAGCCCTCCAGCGACTCGCGGATCTCCGACTGCGACTCGATGGCCGCCTCCTCGCCGACCTGCGGGAGCGACCCGGCGCCGCGGCCCTGGGTCTTCTCCTGGCCCATGAGGATCTTCGTGTCGGCCTCGATGTTGACGAGGTGCTGCACGTCGGTGTTGGCCGCCACGAGCGTCGCGCCGTGGATGCCCTCCTCGTGCATTCGGTTCACCGTGTTGCCGCCGGCCCCGCCGCACCCGACGACGGTGATGTTCGTCTGGAGGTCCTTCAGGACGTCCTGAAGCTCCTCGTCGGTCATCTTGCCTGTGCGCGAAGCGCCGTCCCCCGATCCGGACGACTCCGCCGCGGTGTCGCCACCCGCTTCGCCGGACGCCGGGTCAGCGGAGGTGCCGTTTTCCCCCGCTTCCCCGGCCTCCTCGGCCTCGTTGATCGCGTCCTCAACGATGGAGTCCATAGGTATGGGCAGCCGTTGCCGACGGAGAGTTATTATCCTTCCCCTCGCGTCTTGCCTCCGTCAGACGCCGTTCGCCGGGCCTCCGACGGCGCCGAAGGCGGGGACGGCGGCGACTCCGATGCACCGACGACCGTCCGGTACTTGCGTTGGTCAGACGGAGAACACTTCCTCGCGCTCGCGAGCGACCGTCTCCGGCCGGATCGTCTTCCCGTCGACCTCGACCGGTTCGCCGGCCGAGAGCGCGCCGAACTTCGGTCCCTCGGGAACGCCCAACGTCGCCGCCCGCCCGGGGTCGAACGACTCGACGCGCGCGAGAACGGCGTCGTCCTCGCGGACGACCTCGTCGTACTTCTCGGCCAACACCGCCGCGAGGTCGGCGACGAGCGCGTCGTACGGATCCGCCCCCGCGTCGGCGCCCGCCGGCAGCTCGTCGCCTCGGGCCGTCGGGAGCGCCGCGCGGCCGGCCGCACGCGTTCCAGCCTGCTCGGTCCCGAACGCGACGGTGTGGCGCTCGACTGCCGCGCGGGCGGCGTCGGCGTCGATTCCCTGCGCCTCCGTGAGCAGGTCGGCCGGGAGGTCGACGACGCGGTAGCCGTCCGCTGTGTCGCGCTCACACACCTCGACGCCGCCGGCGCGCTCGCCGAACCGGAGTCCGTCCTCGACCGGACGGAGGTCCGCTTCCAGCGCGTCGACGAGGGCGAGCGGCCGGTCGCCGACCGCGCGGACCCATGACTCCCCGACGATCCGCACGTCGCGTTCGACGAGCGCCTCGCGGAGGACGGGGGACTCGCCCTCGACCAGCGCGAAGTCGGCGTCGCTGGCGCGGATGACCGCATCGAGCACGTCGGGGTGCTCCTCGGGGTGGCCGAGCTCCTCCAACTGCCAGTCCGAGGCGATGTGTCCCACGCCCCACGCAGTCTCGCGGACCACCCGCTCGAACCGTGGGGCGTAGTGGCCGCCGCCGAAGCCGACGACGTGGCGCGGGCGGTCGGGGTCGCCGACGGCGACGCTCGCGCAACGAGCGGGGAGATCAAGCACCGCCCGGGCGACCGCGTCGGCGCCGTCGGGGTCGTCCCACTGCTCGTCGTCGCTGCCGAGTTCGGCGAACACCGCGGGCGTCGCGAGGTCGGTGGGGCCGTGGTGGGTTCCCTCGATGGCGACGCCGTACCCCTCGGGGGCGTGCTCGTCGAACCCGGCAACGAGCGCGCGCTGGACGCCCGGACACGCGGGTGCGAACGACCCCGGCTCCCCCCCGTACTCCGCGTCGCCGAAGTTCCCCGTGAAGTGGCACGTCAGGAGCGGGCCGGTGTCGCCGGAGTGCCGGGAAACGAACACGAGGTACTCGGGATCCTCCGAGAAGGCGGGGGTCGGGTCGTCGAGTCGGATGTGCAGGTCGTCGAAGCTGCGGAGTTCGAAGCGCACCGAGGCGTCGGCGGCGACATCCCCGTCGCCGTTCCCGCCCGCGTCGCCGCCGTCGAGCGTGTAGAACGTGCCGCCGCCGTCGGCGTCGTCGCGGGCGGGGTCCGTCCGCTCGGTCCACTCCGCATGCGCGAGCAATCGCTCGGCGATGTGGGTCGAGGCGCGGTCAGCTCTGGAAACGACGATACCGATCACTGAGGGGACGTAGCGGCGTGGCGCTGGAATACGCGTCGGTTCCGGACGAGCGGGCTGGAACGGACAGATGGTGGAACGGACGAACGCTGGAACGGACGAAGACGCCGGTCCGTCAGTCGGCCGGTTGTTCGGACTCGCCGCCGACAGCCTCGCGGATGGTCGTCCCCGTGAGCGATGCGACCGCCCGCATCTCGTCGCGGCGGGTCGCCAGGAGCCCGACCGTGAGCACGAGGTAGAGGACGGTGTACGCCTCGAGCAGGAGGATCGAGCTGGCCTCGGCGGCCGCCTCCGTCATCGTCCGGATGAAGTAGAACTCGGTCACCACCTGCGAGAGGAACAGCACCAGCAACACCAACGCCTCACGCACGGAGATCTGGAAGTTGACCAGGATTGCGAGCGCGAAGAAGCTCTGTGCGGCGGTGATCCAGATCTCCGCCGCCTGCTTCTCGTCGAACATGAGCACGCCGTACTGTCCCGCGGAGATGCTGTACACGACCGCGAGCGTCCCGATGAGCAGCGTCCACTGGTTCAGCTTCGAGGAGATGAGCGCGTTGAACGCCGCCGTCGCGCGCGCCTTGTTGACGAGATACGCGGTGACGATGAGCTCCGGGCTCTCGGAGGCCAGCGGCGCGATCCACTGGATCATGAAGAACTCGGGGATCCCGTACTGGAGGCCGAGGGCTTCGAGCCCGTGGGCGAACGGCTCGACGGCAGTGAAGATAAGCATCCCCGAGTAGCCGAACAGCGTGAGCACCGAGGTCGCGCGGACCGCGAACGGCTTCGACTGGAGGTACGCGGGAACGCCGACCTGCTCTTCGACCTCCTCGACGTCACCGCGGATGATGACGAGGATGTACGCGGCGTACAGCCCGACGAGGACCAGCGTGTCGATCCCGCCGATCCCGCCGCCCAGCGGAACGAAGAACGCGAACACGGTCGCGGCGAACAGGAACGCGATCTCGAGCGAGATGTCGCGGTCGAGCGAGACGTAGTCGCCGAGGAGGTTGTCGGTCGTGACGACGTTGGGGTCGTCGCCGCGGGCGTACGCCTGATAGATGGAGAACAGCGCGATGCCGGACCAGCCGATGCCGATGAGGATCCGGTTCGCGCCGGTCATGTTCGCGACCGCGAGGTTCGCCGCCTGCGCGTCGCCCTGTCCCGCCTGCCAGGCGTACAGCGCGTCGACGGCGTACTCGGGCGCGACCGCCAGCACCGCCAGCACGGCGATCGCGAACGCGCGCGGCACGTCCTTCTCGGCGGTTTCGGCGCCCCACGCGAGCAGGAACGACGCCCCGAGCACGGCGACGCCGCTCACGGCGACCGTTCCGAGCGTCGAAAAGCCCGCGGCTCGCCCGGTCGCCCACGAGAGGATCCAGGGGAGTGTCAGCGCCAGCCCGCCGAACAGCGCGACGAGCGGACTTCGAAGACGTGAACTCATTATCGCCACGGAGCCAGCGGCTCTCCCTTACTCTTGCGCTTCGCGCTGATCCGTCGAATATCGGATGAT
The DNA here is from genome assembly GCF_040025155.1 of Halobaculum rarum. Taxonomy (NCBI): domain Archaea; kingdom Methanobacteriati; phylum Methanobacteriota; class Halobacteria; order Halobacteriales; family Haloferacaceae; genus Halobaculum; species Halobaculum rarum. The sequence goes on from NZ_CP157275.1 coordinate 1,181,784, forward strand.
ATCACCCGATCAGCCCGTTTAGTGTACCGTTTGGAGGCGATGGCTCATGGCAGGAGCAGATGGAAGAACACGAGATACCCGTCGATCAGCGCGACCACTCGGACCGGCCCACCTCGTCCCCGGGACGCTTTTCCGGCCGCTCCGGGAGGAACTCGTATGGACGTGTACGGACTCATCGGGACGCCGGTCGAGCACTCGCTGTCGCCGCCGATGCACGAGGCGGCGTACGACGCGCTCGGGATGGACGCCCGCTACGTCACCTTCGAGCCGGACGCCGACGACGGGGCCGCCGCCGTCGAGGCCGCGGCCACGCTCGGCGTCGCGGGACTGAACGTGACGGTGCCGTTCAAACAGGACGTGCTGTCGGCGGTCGAGCCCGACGGTCTCGCGGCCGAGGTCGGCGCGGTGAACACCGTCGACTACGCCGCGGATCCGCCGCGGGGGTACAACACCGACGTGGCCGGCGTCCGCCGAGCGTTCGATCACCACGGCGTCGAGCACGAGGACGCCGCCGCCGTCGTCGTTGGCGCCGGCGGGGCGGGACGGGCAGCGGCGTTCGCGCTCGCGGAGGACGCGGTCTCGCTCCACATCGCCAACCGCACCGCCTCGCGCGCGGAATCGCTCGCGGCGGAGGTCCGTTCGGCGCTTCCCGACGACCGCGACACGCCGACCGCCGTCTCCGCGGGCGGACTCGACTCGCTGGCCGAGCGCATCCCGGACGCGGACCTGCTGGTGAACGCGACAACTGTCGGGATGGAGGCCGACGAAACACCCGTTCCCGCGGAGTATCTGCACGACGGCCTAGCGGTGCTGGACGCCGTGTACGCCCCGCTGGAGACGCGCCTGTTGCGGGAGGCGGCCGACGCCGGAGCGACGACGATCGACGGCGCGTGGATGCTGTTGTATCAGGGCGTCGAGGCGTTCGAGCGCTGGACCGGCGAGGACGCGCCTGTCGACGTAATGAACGAGGCGCTCCGCGCGAAACTCCGGTGACACCGGGGTGTCACCGCTCCTCCCCGGTGTTTTCTCTGAGATCTGCGCTGGATTTTTAAAAAGCGGCGGCGTGGGTTCGCCAAATGGGACTCCTTCAGCAGATCAAACGACTGCTTGGTATCGGGCGCGATCAGTCGGACAGTCACTCGACCGAGACAGCGGTGACGGTGGAGCGCGAACGCGACGAGCCGGAGACGGAGCCGGAAACGACGACCGAAGACGCCGTCAAGGGGACCGACGGGGACACCGAGGCCGACGACGACAGCGAAGACGGCGACGAGGACGCGGCCGCCGCCGGCACCGACGCCGCCGCCAGCCCCGGGACGGAGTCGGTCGACGACGACGAAACCGCCGACGAAGTCGCGGAGGCGGACGAGCCGGCGGACGACGACGAGCCCGTCGCCACGGAGACGGAGGCCGCCGCCTCCACGGACTCGCTGGTCGACGAGGCGGAAGCGAGCGACGACGCCGCCACGAAGGCCGAGCCCGCGGAGGCCGCCGGTCCCGACTCGGAGGACGTCACGACCGACGTCGACGAGATGGAAGCGGAGACCGACGAGAGTGAGCCAGCGGCCGACAAAGTGGCGGACGACAACGGCGAGCCCGACGGCGCAGACAGCGCCGAAGAGGAGCCGGACGAAGTGGCAGACGACGGCGACGACGGCGACGACGGCGATGCCGATGTCCCGGTCGACCGGATAAAGGGGATCGGCCCGGCGTACGCCGAGCGCCTCACGGAGATCGGGATCGAGACGGTCGCGGATCTCGCGGCCGCCGACGCCGGGGAAGTCGCAGACCAGACCAGCGTCTCTGAAAAGCGCGTCGGGCGGTGGATCGACCGCGCGGTCGACTTCGAGTCGTAGCGATCCAAGCCGTCGGGACGAGCGTCCCGGTCGGAACCGAACCCGCTTTTTCGGAGCCGCGACACCACCACCCATGGAGACGGTTACGGACCGCGATGAGTTCCGTCGCCTCGCGGCCGACGCCCCCGCTGACGCCCGGATCCCCGTGGAGCGTCGGGTCGCGATCGACGATCCGTTCGACGCCTACCGTCGCGCCCGACACGGCGGTCGGCCGGGCGTGTTCTACGAGACCACCGGCGGCCAGCCCGGCTGGGGATACTTCGGCGTCGACCCCGCGGAGACGCTGACAGTCGGTCCTGGTGCGGTCGTCCGCGACCCGAACCACTCCGGCCACGGCGACTATGCGGCCCCGTCGCCGACGCTGTCGGCGCTCGAGGGGCTGCTCGATTCCGGGACGCTCGTGCGCGGCGGCTGCGACGTGCCGTACCCCTGCGGCGCCTTCGGCTGGCTCTCGTACGACGTCGCCCGCGAGCTGGAGTCGTTTCCCGCCGACGGCGCGGTCGACGATCGCGGCCTACCGCGGCTTCAGGCCGCCGTGTACGCGACGCTCGCGTCGTGGGAGGAGCCGCGAACTGACGGGGAGGTCTCCCTCCGGGTCACGTCCTGCCCCCGGCTCGACGACCACCCGAACGGCGACGCGGCCTACGAGGCCGGCCTCGCCGCCGCCGGCGACCTGATCGACCGGATACGCGACGGCGACCCCGAGGTCGGCCCCGCGCCCGCCGCCGGCGGCGACGCCGCGTCCGCGACGTTCGAGAGCGACTGCGGCCGCGAGGCGTACGCCGAGCGCGTCCGCCGCGTCAAGGAGTCGGTCCGCGCGGGCGACACCTTCCAGGCGAACGTGAGTCAGCGCCTGGCGGCGCCGGCGGCGGTCCACCCAGTCACGGCCTATGCGGCGCTGCGGGCGCGCAACCCCGCGCCCTATTCCGGGCTGGCGGAGTTCCCCGGCGTCGACCTCGTGAGCGCGAGCCCGGAACTCCTGTTGCGTCGGGTTCCCGGGGCGGAACCGGACAGCGCCGGCGATGTGGACAAGGACGACCGGGAGGACAGTCGGGAGGACGGCGCTCGACTCGAAACGGAGCCCATCGCCGGGACCCGGCCGCGCGGTCCCGACCCGGAGACCGACGCCGGGCTCGAAACCGAACTCACCGGCGACGAGAAGGAGCGCGCCGAGCACGCGATGCTGGTCGACCTGGAGCGCAACGACCTCGGGAAGGTCAGCGAGTACGGGAGCGTCTCGGTGCCGGAGTACCGCCGCGTCGACCGCTACTCGGAGGTGATGCACCTCGTCTCGCTCGTCGAGGGAACCGAGCGGCCCGATCGCTCGCTGGCGGACACGCTCGCGGCGGTGTTCCCCGGCGGCACCATCACGGGCGCGCCGAAGCCGAAGACGATGGCGATCATCGACGCCCTCGAGGGCACCCAGCGCGGGCCGTACACGGGCTCGATGTTCGCCGCCGGCTTCGACGGCCGCCTGGTCGCCAACATCGTCATCCGAACGCTCGTGTGCACGGGCGAGGAGTATCACCTCCGTGTGGGCGCGGGCGTCGTCCACGACTCCGACCCGGAGGCCGAGTACGAGGAGACGCTCGCGAAGGCCCGCGCGCTGGTCAGGTCCGTTGACGACGCGCTTGAGTCGGGCATGGCGGTCGAGGAGGGCGGCATGGGCGGAGAGGAGCGCGACGCGGAGGGGCGCGGCACGGCGGAGCGTGGCACGGAGGTGGACGAGTGACCCGCGTCCTCGTCGTCGACAACTACGACTCGTTCGCGTACAACCTCGTCCAGTACGTCGGCGAGTTGGCCGCCGAGGTGGTCGTTCGGCGCAACGACCGCGTCGACGTGGACGACATCCGCGCCCTCGACCCGGACGGCATCGTCGTCTCCCCCGGTCCCGGAACCCCCGAGGAGGCGGGTGTCTCGATCCCGGTGTTCGAGGACCTGACGTACCCGACGCTCGGCGTCTGCCTGGGGCACCAAGCGCTGTGTGCGGCCAACGGCGCCGCGGTCACGCTCGCGCCGGAGGTCGTCCACGGGAAACCCTCCGACGTGCGCCACGACGAGCGCGGCGTGTTCGCAGGGCTGCCCGACCGCGTCGAGGTCGGACGATACCACTCGCTGTGCGTCGAACACGACGCGATCCCGCCTGAGCTGGCCGAGACCGCCTGGACCGACGACGAGCGCGGGGTGGTGATGGGAGTGCGCCACACCGAACGGCCCCACATCGGCGTACAGTTCCACCCCGAGAGCATCCTCACCCCGGACGGCAAGCGCATGATCCGAAACTTCCTCGGGGTCTGCGAGCGAGGTGGGTTCGAATGAGCGACGACCGCGACGATGACCGCGTGGCCGCCACCGACCGCGCCTACCACGTCGACGGCGAGTTGGTTCCCGCGAGCGAGGCGTCGGTGTCGGTGACGGACCGCGGGTTCCAGTACGGCGACGCCGCCTTCGAGACGGTCCGGGCGTACGGCGGGACGCTGTGGCGGTGGGACGCCCACGTCGAGCGCCTGTTCGGAAGCCTCGACGCCCTCGGGATGCCGGCGGACGAACTCGGCCTGTCGGCGCTGGATCTGGAGGCCCGCGTCCGCGACACGGTTCGCGCGAACGACCTCGCGGACGCATACGTCCGCCTGTCGGTGACGCGCGGGGAGACGCCGGGATTCGCGCCGCCCGCCGCCGACGAGACTGATCCCACGGTCGTCGTCCTCGTGAAGCCGCTCCCGCGGGGCGGCAGCCCCGACGCCGGCGGCGAGTCCGTCTGGGACGGGCCGGCGACGATCCAGACGGTGAAGGCCCGCCGAGTGTCCGACCGTGCGATCCCGAGCGACGCGAAGACGCACAACTACCTGAACAACGTCCTCGCTCGCGTGGAGACGCGCGTAACTGGCGCCGACGAGGCCGTCATGCTCGACGACGACGGCCACGTCGCCGAGTGCGCGACAGCAAATCTGTTCTTCGTCGCCGACGACGCCATCCACACCCCCTCGCTCGACGGACCGGTCCTCCCGGGCGTCACCCGCGCCGAGGTGCTCGATATCGCCCGCGAGGAGGGGTTCCCCGTCGAGGCGGGCGCCTACACGCCCGACGACGTGCGCGGCGCCGACGAGGCGTTCATCGCCTCCTCGATACGGGAGATCCGGCCGGTCGGAACCTACGACGGCGTCGACGTGGGAGGCGGACCGGTGACGACGCTCCTATCGCGGCTGTACGACGAGCGCGTGGAGGCCGCCTGCTACGCGGATAACTCGAACGAGCAAGCCGACGGCGACGGAGACCACGGTCCGGAATAGGGAGGCATACAAGCGCGCCGCCCTACCCCCACCGCATGGACGAGGCCGCGCGCGTCGCCGACGCCGACGACGTGCCCGAGGGCGAGACGCTGCTGTTCACCGTCCGCGACGAGGAAGGCGAGCTGGCGGAGGCGTTCTGCACCCGCCTGGCGGACGGGACGGTCGTCGCGTACCGCAACTACTGCCAGCACTGGACGGACGTGCGCCTCGACAAGGGCGACGGCGCGCGCGTCACGAACGGCGAGGTGTGGTGTCAGAAACACGGCGCCACCTTCCAGCTCGACACCGGCTACTGCGACTTCGGCCCCTGTGAGGGCTCGGTGATGGAGGAGGTCGACGTGACCGTCGCCGACGGCGGCGTGTACGTCGACGACGAGGAGTACACCTTCGAGCAGCTCGGCCCCAGCGGCGTCGACAGGGGCGACGGCGGCGACAGTCGGATCGACTTCACCGGGAACTGATCCGTCGGCCGGGCCGAGAGACGAAATTCCCTTCAGACGTCCGACGACGAGAGCGCGTCGCCCGTCGCGCCCAGATCCGGGTCGATGGCGTCCCGGACTGCCTCCACGGCCGTCGTCACGTTCGCGTCGGGATCGAGCGTGAGCAACAGGCCCTCGCGCCCGGAGTACACGCGGACGACCGTGAGGTGCTCCATCCCGGTGGCGATGGACTCGACGCCGCCGGCGACGGGGAACAGCTCGTCGACGAACAGCCCGATCTCAGAGAAATCGATCCCCGCGTACTGGTGGACCCGGTCGAAGTGTTCCGTCATCTCCTCGGCGTCGGCGTATAACGATCGTGTGAACTCGTCGCAGTAGACGATCTCGTACGTGTCCGGCGTGAACGCGGCGACGACGTGGAGGTCCGAGCCGTCGTCGAGCGCGTCTCGGATGGCCGCCGTCGCGGCGTCGACGTCGAACGAGACGACCGCGTCACCCCCTGGCATGGCATCGGATTTCGGCAGGTGCGTGAAAACACCGTCGGTCAGTCATCGAGCGTCTGAGCGAGGAGTTGTGTCGGTGTGGTCGAGCGACGTACCACGGCCCCAGGTCTCCTCGGGACTCGGGGCGGCGTGGGTCGAACATAGCGGGAGGTGAACCGCTCCGGATTGAGACCCAGAGCTTCCCGTGGGTTAGTCTGAAACCCCCACGCTACCGTCGGTCTGATGACCTCGGGCGGTAGGGTGGGTCACGGACGGGGCGTCCACAGCCCCCGATGCCCGCCGTCGCACCTTCCGGACCTGTGGAAGGCTGTTGAGAGCAGGCACATTCCAAGACTGGTGTTGCTTGACCTCTTTCAGCGCGATGTTGACGCTTGCATTCCGATCGGCGTGGTCCTGTCGTCCACACGAGCAGCATTTGAACCGCTTCCTGTTGCGGTTCGCTCGTTTGATATGGCCACACAATGAACATCGCTGACTCGTATATTCCGGGTCGATCCAGACAGTAGGTATATTCTCGAATGCCGCCTTGTACGACATGTAGAACTGCAACGCACGGAACGGTAGTCGATGCAAGCGACGATTCATGCGCGCTCCGTAATCGATCCGGTCGGGCATCTCTTTGAGGTCTTCAAAGACGATGCACGGTCTTTCAAATCGGGTGGTCCACTCGACGACAGATCGGCTGACCTTATGCAGTCGGTCCCGGACGAACCGTTCTTCACGTCCCGTCAATGCGTCGTGCATACTCCACTTCCCCGCTTTCTGGATTCGCTTACGCATAGTGAAGTATCGGTGACGCTCGAATTTGATCTCGGGGAAATCGATGATCACCGTGTCCTCAACGCCGTTTTTCGAGACTGCCGTGAGAGCGACATTGTCTTCGTTCACGTCGACTCCAACAACGGTTCGTGAGCCCTGCTTGTCCCGAACCCGCTGTTCGGTGTTGGTAACAGTAACGTGTAATTCCGGGGTGCCGTTGTGGAACATCGCTTCCGCCGTCCCGATGCTCCAACAGTCGCCTGTGAGTGCGGTTTTCAGGATATCGAAATGCGCCCCGCTACCGTCGAGTAAACCGGTGACGTGTTTGTACGGTTTCGCGCTGATCCGAAATGCAACGTCTCCTGTGTCAGTCATGGAGAGAGTGTATCCCTCGCCGTAATTGGCACGGAGCGGATACGGACCAGATTTGGTGTGACTCGGGAGGCCGATGTCGTCGTGCTCATGGAAGCTATCCATCGCGGTGAGCGCTTTTGCGACGATACGCTGCGTGGTGTTCTTTACGAGATCGACACCATCGGCAACCCGATCCGGTATCTTCCTCCGATCGATACCGGCTTTTGCGAGTCGAATAGCCTCGTTGTACGCTGTCCGCGACTCGTGAGTAGCGTCGTATAACAGACTCTCGTTGTCGCTCTCAATATCGATCTGGAAGTCCAGTGTTTTGACGAGAGTCTGTGATTCCACCACCGCGATAGCCAGTATGTCGGCATTGTGTATGTATTTGATCTAACCACAGTGAAAGTGAATCACCAAGTCGATTAGATATTCGGCCACGAAGGGAACAGACAAACACCCAATACGGTAGTTCGTTGCTCAACACATGTTTCGTGTTGTCAACGAATGAAAACTAGCGGGAGGTAGATTTGAACTACCGATCTCCGGGTTATGAGCCCGGCGGAATCTCCTGGCTATCCCATCCCGCTACCAGAGCCAAAACGACCTGCACTTGTAAGAGTTGTGTTTCACATCCCGCCGCCGTGTGGGAGTTTGACCCACGATATCGGCCGCACCGGGACGCGAGCACGTCGCCGAACGTCACTCCAGCACGCGCCAGGTGAACAGGCTCTCGGCGACGTAGTTGACGACCATCCCGACGCCGATGCCGCCGGCCCGGGAGACGACGAACCAGAGGTCGATCCCGGCGACCGACAGCGGGAGCGCGATCCCGCGGAACAGCGCCGTGAACACGAGCAATTGGACGGCGATCCCGCCGGCGCGCACGAGGTTCGACTTCACAAGCCGGCGAAGGGTCGGAGCGAGCCCACCGAGTCCCTCCTCGGCGAACGTCACACGGTCGTTGAGCAGGAACATCACGACCACTGCCACCTCGATCCCGACGAACGCGGCGAGTTCCGGGAACACGCCGAGTTCGCGCAGCGCCGTCGAGGTCGCGATATCGAAGGCGAAGCCGACGACGCCGACGGAGACGAACTGGCCGATACGCGTTCCGGAGGCCAGGGCCGCGAGCGCACCGTCGTCGGTCATCGCGACTTGGTCCCGTTGGTGTCGCGATCGTCACCGACGGTATCCCCGTCGGCGTCGCGTTCGGCTGTGGTTCTCGGGGTCGCGCCCCCGTCGCTCACGGCGCCGCTGTCGTCGGATCGGTCGATCAACGCGACGCCCTCCGCGCGGTCGATCAGGCGGTGGAGCCGGTCGTCGCGGATGAGCCGGGCGCGGTGGCGCGCCACCAACAGTCCGCGGCCCATGTCGAGCGTGTCGCCGACGGGCGAGACGGTCGATCCGGGCTGGTCCTCCCACGCGATCGGTACCTCCGCGATCCGGTAGTCCAGCGCCGCCGCGACCGCGACGAGTTCGATGTCCCACGCGAACCCCGGCTCGTACAGGTGGTCGCGGACGCGCTCCCACGCCGCCGCCGTGATCGCCTTCGCGCCGCACTGGTAGTCGTACAGCTCCGCGTCGAGCAGGCGACGGGCGATCCACGCGAACCCGTCGCCGAGGAACCGCCGGGCGAACGTCTGATGGGAGCGGACCACGGAATCCGGGTGGCGTCGCGACCCCGCCGCGAGGTCGGCCTCGCCGTCGCACACGGGGGCGATCACGTCCGCCAGCGACGGCGCCGGGGTGGCACCGTCGGCGTCGGCGAAGGCGTACACGTCCGTCGAGAGCGCCTCGAATCCGGCGGTGACGGCCGCACCCTTCCCGCGGCGGCGGCGGACGACGCGGCAGTCCACGCCGTCCGGGAGGTCGAAGGGCGCTGCGGCATCGGAGGCTGCGGCGTCGGAGGCTGCGGAGTCGGCGTCCACACTGTCGGCGCCGTCCGGGAGGTCGAGTTCGACGCGGAGCTCGTCGGGGTCGATCGTCTCGCGGATCGCGTGGAGGTAGGTCCGGAGCCGACCGGGGTCCGGGTGGTAGGCGGGGACGACGACGCCGACGGTCGGCTGCATACCGGTGGCTTCCGCGTCGTCGGATAAAAACCGTGTGAAACGGGCGCACTCACGACGACACCGCGACGGAGGGAAAGGAACTTACCCCGGCGGCTACCCGTGGGAAGCGATGGAGTACGGTCTCGTCGTCCGCTGGCTCGTGGTCCTCCTCGCGCTCGGCGCCGTCGGCGTCCCGATCGCCGCCCGACTGTTCCCACGGTCGGCGACGCGGGGCGCGGGGTTCGCGCTGCCCATCGCCGCGCTGACGCTCGGTCTCGGTTCCTTCTGGGTCGGCCGCGTCACGTTCGGACCGATCGCGCTCGCCGTCGCCCTGCTGATCCTGCTCGCGCTCGCCGCGCTCGCGATGGTCGATCGCGGGGCGCTCCGCGACGGGACCGTCGCGTTCGACGACGACGCGGTCGACCGGCTGCCCGACCGGAGTGTCGTCGCCGAGACGGCCGCGGTGTTCGCGGTCGCGTTCCTGTTCGTCGTCCTGATCCGCGCGTTCGACCCCGGCGTCGACCCGAGCGCGGGCGAGAAGTTCCTCGATTACGGCATCCTCAAGTCGCTGCTGCGGGCCGGGACCCTCCCGCCGGAGGACATGTGGTTCGCCGGCGAACCCGTCCGCTACTACTACGGCGGTCACCTGCTGGCGGCGCTGTTCACGACGCTGACGGCGACATCAGCGCGCTTCGGATACAACCTCGCGCTCGCGGGCTTCTTCGGGATGCTCGTCGCCGCCGTCTACGACCTCGCGGGGTCAGTCGCCGCGAGTCGCGGGCGCTCGCGGCGAACCGCCGGCCTGCTCGGGGCATTCCTCGTCGGGATCGCCGGGAACCTCCACACGGCGGGCTGGGTGTTCCTTCGGGCGCTCCCGCCGGGGCTCCGGGGGTCCGTCGCCGGCCTCATCGGATTCGACGCGAGCGAACTCGTCACGCGGGAGTTCTCCTACTGGACCGCCAGCCGCGTCATCCCCCGCACGATCAACGAGTTTCCGCTGTTCGCGTGGCTCAACGGCGACCTCCACGCGCACATGACGATGACGCCGTTCCTCCTGCTCGGAGCGGCGCTCGCGTTCGCGCTGTATCGCACGCCCGAATCGGAGCCGCGCCGCCGGCGACTCCTCCTGTTCGGCGCCGTCCCGCTCGTGGGCGGCTTCCATGTCGTGCTCGACACCTGGAGCTTCCCGAGCGTGTTCGGACTCGCGTGGCTCGCGCTCGCGGCCGCGCCGCCGGCGCCACGGACGCTGCTCCCCGCCTCGATCCGGCGGCGCCTCGACGCGCGGCTCGGCGCCGGCGATGACTCGGCACGCTTGCCCGCGGAGCTCGGCCGCCCGGTCGTCGCGGCCGCGCTCGTCGCCGGCGCCGGACTGCTCGCGGTCGCCGTGGCCGCGCCGTTCCTGCTCGTCGCCGTCGCCGGCGGCGGGAGCGAGCGCGAGCTCGCGGTGCTTCCCCTCGAGATGCGCTCGTCGCTGGGCGATCTGCTCGTCGTCCACGGCGCCTTCCTCGCGACGTTCCTCGCGGGGCTGCTCGGCGCGGTCGGCCGGGAGCGGCCGCTGACGGTGGTCGCCGGCATGGGCGCGCTCACGCTGGCCGGCGTGGCCGTCGGGCTGCCGGCGCTCGGGCTCTTCGGCGTCCTACTGGTCGCCGGCTGGGTCGCGCTCCGGACCGACCGCGCGGGCTTCGAGACGGTGTTGATCGTCGGCGGCGCGGGGCTGGCGCTCGTGGTCGAAGTCGTCTATCTGAACGAGCAGGCCGGACCCGGCCGAATGAACACCGTGTTCAAGACGTACGCGCAGGTGTGGCCGCTGTGGGCCGCCGCCGCCGGCGTCGTCCTCGCGGGGATGCTGGAGGCCGTGCCGCGCCCGGACGCCTCGGTGCTGTGGCCGGGGGAGGGCACGCGCGACGTGGCGGCGGCGGTGTTCGTCGCCGGCCTGCTCGTGTCGACGGGGATGTACGCCGCCTTCGCCGTCCCGGCGCACGTGAACGAGGGGTATCCCGACAAGCCGACGCTCGACGGCACCCACTTCGTCGGCGCGTTCCATCCCAGCGAGGAGCGCGCGATCGACTGGCTGGACGCCCGCGAGGGGCAGCCCGCGATCCTCTCGGCTCCCGCGACGGGCGTGTACCCCGGCGCAGACTCCAGGTACGGCCACTCACCGACGATGTACCAGTGGGACGCGAGCCCCGCCGCGAGCCTCACCGGGCTGCCGACGGTCGCCGGCTGGCACCACGAGGTCGGCTACCGCGGTCCCGAGGCGTACTTCGCGCGGGTCCGCGCGGTCGACGACGCGTACACGTCCGAGGCGGCCGCCGTCGAGGCGTTCCGAGAGTACGACGTGCGCTACGTCTGGGTCGGCCCCGCCGAGCGCGAGCGCTACGACGGCCGCGGCATGATCGACTTCGCGTCCATCGACGGCGTCGAGGTGGTCGAGGAGGCGTCGACGCCGTCGGCGACGGTGTTCCGGGTGACGGAGTCGGAGCTGCCGGCGGCGTCGTCGCTGCGGGACGAAGAGAACTGACGGACGGGAGATCGGGGGCGGCGGCGGGCGTTCAGACGTTGAGGTCGCCGCCGGACTTCACGATGTCCAGGGCCTCGGCGTCGATCGTGTCGACCTCCAGCCAGTGCGGGACGTACGTTTTCGTCTCGAAGTCCTCGCGCTCGTCGTCGGTACCGATGGTGCACCACAGCTGCGGCTCGTCGGGACCGTGGTAGTCGCCCTGCCGCTGAATGGAGAAGACGCGCAGCTCCTGGCCGTCGTAGTCGATGACGCCGTCCTTGCGGAGTCCCGGGTCGCCGTGGACGATGAGCTTCTTCATGCGCCCGGCTTGGCGGGTTCATACACTAAGGGTTTCGATGGCGCGCGTCTCCGGGCGACGCGGCAGCGACGACGCGGCAGCGACGCGGCAGCGACGATGTGACGACTGCGACGCCGTGACGACGCGGCAGCGACGACGCCTACCCGCCGAGATACAGGCGCGACACGTCGGGGTTGTCGAGCAGCGCGTCCGCCTCGTCGGCGTACGCGACGGTCCCCTGGTCGAGCACGTACCCCGAGTCGGAGATGGACAGCCCCTTGCGGGCGTTCTGCTCGACCATCAGGATCGCCGTCCCGAGGTCGTTGACCGCGAGCACGTCGTCGAACACCTCGTCGGCCGTGTTGGGCGCCAGCCCCGCCGACGGCTCGTCGATCAGCAGCACGTCCGGCTCCATCACGAGCGCGCGAGCGAACGCCAGCACCTGCCGCTGGCCGCCCGAGAGCGTCCGGGCCTTCGCGTTCCGCTTCTCCGTGAGGATCGGGAACCGGTCGTATAATTGGTCGATCACCGGCCCGAGGTCGTCGTCGCGGGCGACCCCGCCCATGCGGAGGTTCTCCTCGATCGTGAGGCTCCCGAACACGTTCTCGGTCTGGGGAACGTAGCCGATCCCCTCGCGGACGATGTCCTCGGGGGCCAGCCCGCCGATGTCGTCGCCGCGGTAGCGGACGTGCCCCGACCACGGCGTCAACAGCCCGAACACCGTCTTCAACACCGTCGACTTGCCGGCGCCGTTCGGCCCGATGAGACACGCGATCTCGCCGGCGGACAGCGACAGCGAGAGGTCGTCGAGCACCTGCACGTCGCCGTAGCCGCTGTCGACGTGCTCCACCGAGAGCACGGTCTCCTCGGTGGTGGTGTCGTCGACGCCGGCAGTGTCGTTGACGGCGGTAGTGTCGTTGGCGGCGGTAGTGTCGTCGACGCCGGCAGTGTCGTTGACGGTAGCGGTGTCGTCGACGGCGGCGGTGTCGTCGTTGTCTTCGGCGCTGTCCTCGGCGTTGCCGTCGGTCCCGGACGGAGTCGCTCGGTCGCTCATTCGCCCGGCCCTCCGAGGTAGGCGTCGATGACGCGGTCGTCGTTGCGGACGGCGTCGGGTGTTCCCTCGACGAGGACGCTTCCCTGGTCGAGAACGACGATCGGGTCGGCGAGGTTCATGATGAACTCCATGTCGTGTTCGATGATACACAGCGTGACGCCCTCCTCGTTGAGTCGGGCGATGTGGTCGCGCAGTTTGTTCGCGAGCGTCGGGTTGACACCCGCGACCGGTTCGTCCAGCATGAGCAGTTCGGGCTCGGCGAGCATCGCCCGCGCGAGCTCCACCAGCTTCAGCTGACCGCCCGAGAGGTCGGTCGCGGGCTGGGTCGCGAGGTGGTCGATCTCGAACCGCTCCAGCATGCGCTGGGCGTCCTCGATGTTGCGCGTCTCCGCGGCTTCGACCGCCCCGGGGCTGGTGAACAGCTTCACGAACGACTCGCCGGGCTGGCGCTGCGGCCCGACGAGCATCGCCTCGCGGACGGTCATCCCTTCCAGCGTTCGGGGCGTCTGGAACGTCCGGATAAGTCCCTCGTCGGCGACCTCGTGGGGTTCGGCGCCGGTCACGTCGACCCCGTTGACCGTGACGGTGCCCCCGTCGGGCTCGTAGAAGCCCGAGACGAGGTTGAAGATCGTCGACTTTCCGGCGCCGTTCGGACCGATGAGGCCCGTGACGGTCCCTCGCTCGACGGCGAAGGAGGCGTCGTCGGTGGCGACGAGCCCGCCGAACGTCTTCCGGAGCCCGTCGACGCGCAGGACGACGTCCTCCTTGTCGAGGTTCGGGCCGTCGGTCAGCGCGGGTGTCTCGCTCTCACTCATGGTCCTCACCTCCGTTGCGGGTCGCAGGATCATTCAGCTCCGCGTCGGGATCGGAACCGGCCTCGGACGCGCCCGCGGCGGCGTCCTCCGTGACCGTCTCCCGGGGGTTCGTCTCTCCCGGTCCCGCCGAGCCGGCGACCGACGCCGGCCAGATGAGTTCCCGCTGGGGCGGGAGCACGCCCTGGGGGCGGAACCGCATTACCAGAACGATGAGTAGGCCGACCGCGAGCAGCCGCGTCGACGCGAAGTTGTTCACGATCCTCGCGTACGCACTCGTCACGAGTGGCAGGTCGAGCGGGAACGACGCCGGCAGTACCTCCCCGAGGAAGCGAGTTCCCTCGCGGATGGCAATGACGACGAAGCCGCCGAAGATCGCCCCGCGATTCGAGCCGCTCCCGCCGAGGATCACCGCGATCCACACGTAGAACGTGTTGATCGGCTCCAGGTCGCCCGGGCTGACGAAGAGGTTCAGGTGCGCGTAGAACACGCCCGCCAGCGCCATGATCACGCTCCCGAGCACGAACGCCTGCATCTTGAACGCGTAGGTGTCTTTCCCCAGTGCCTCCGCGAGGTCCTCGTCCGAGCGGATCGTCCGGAGCACGCGACCCCACGGCGAGCGGTGGACTCGGCGGAGGACGGCGAAGACGACGGCGACCATCGCGAGCACGAGCGCGACGTTCAACAGCGCCTGCCAGAACGGCGCCCCGAGCGTGAACCCGAGCAGCCGCGTGGATCCGAGTCCCGGGACCGCCACTTCGTGAACCTGGATCCCGGGCAGCGTCTGCGGGAGCGTTCCCAGCACCGGCCAGCCGTCGAAGAACCCCGGGAGGCCCCGCAGGCCGGCGCTCCCGTTGGTCACGCCGCGCTGGTTCAAGAACAGCAGGCGGACGACCTCCGCGAGCCCGAGCGACGCGATCGCGAGGTAGTCCGCACGCAGGCGTAGCGTCGGGATCCCGATGGCGACGGCGACGACCGCCGCGAGTGCCACCGCGGCCAACAGGCCGACGACGGTGAGCGGGACGACGCCGTAGAGCCGCGCTCCCGAGACCCACACCAACTCCACGCCGGCGAGGCTGAATCGCCACCCCTCGGCCCCGATCGGGGAGTTTCTGGCGGTCAACAGCGCCGTGCCGTACGCGCCGATCCCGAAGAACGCCGCGACCGAGAAGTTGATCAGCCCGGTGTACCCCCACTGCACGTTCAGCCCGAACGACAGCAGGACGTACATCCCGACGAGGCCGACGAGATACAGGAAGTACGTCGGCGCGAGCCCGCCGGTGACGAGCCCGAACAACAGTAGCGCCGCCAGCACGACGATGAAGCCGACGACGCCCTGTTCCGCACGGGTGAGGTCCCCGAACCGTCCACGTGCGTCGTCTGCGACGCTCACGTCGCCTCCTCCCCGGCGATGCCGGACGGTCGCACGAGCAGCACGGCGACCATGATGAGGAACACGATGGCGTTCGCGTACTCGATACCGATGGGAATGCCGAAGCTCTCGGGGACGAACGGGATCTCCTGTCCGAGCCGCGGGAGGATCGGCGTCAGTTGGTTGATCATCCCGATGAGGAAGCCGCCGACCATCGCGCCGTAGACGGAGCCGATCCCGCCGAGGATGACGGCCGCGAACACGACCAGGAGGATGTTGAACCCCATCCGGGGCGAGATGTTGTTATAGAGCCCGAGGAAGACGCCGCCGGCACCGGCGAGTCCGGCGCCGATGACCCACGTCCAGATCTCGATCCGATCGGTCCGGATCCCCGAAACGCGCGCGAGCGAGGGGTTGTCCGCCGTCGCGCGCATCTTCCGGCCGAGATCAGTGTACTGGAGCAGGGCGTGGAGGCCGGCGACCAGCACGGCGGCGCTGGCGACGATCGCCACGTCGTGGAGCGTCATCCGGATCCCGTACGGGATCAGCGCCTCGATCGGTCGCAACAGCGGTATCTGAAACTCGACGAACCCGGTTCCGAAGCCGAGTTGAACGATCGCGCGATACACGAACGCGACCCCGATCGACGTGATGAGCAGCCCGATCGAGCCGACCTCGAGCGGCTCGTAGACGATCTTGTGGGTGACCACCGCGACCGCCGCGGCGACCGCGACGCCGACGACCAGCGCGAGGAAGAACCCGAGCGGCAGTCCGAGCACCTCCGCACCGAGCGTGCCCACGAAGCCGAACGTCACCAACGCGCTGTAGGCGCCGACGGTCATCGTGTCGCCGTGGGCGAAGTTGGCGAAGTTGGCGATCGAGTACACCAGCGAGAGCCCGATACTGGACAACACGACGATGCTGCTGAACACGAGCCCGTTCGCCAGGTATTCGAGAACCGACATCGAGGGTTAGCCCTCGATCGTGCCCGAGGAGACGTACTCGTGGTTCTCCACGGTGAGGACCTGCAGGAACCCGACCGGATCGCCGTTCTCGTCGAAGTCGATCGGGCCGGAGACGCCCTGGTAATCGATGTCGGAGGGGGAGCCGTCGTCGCCGAGCACCTCCATCGCCTCCTCGAAGGTGAACACCTCCTCACCCTCCGGACGCGTCACGTCGCGGACGGTCTCTTGGAGCGCCGCGCCGGTGAACTCGTCGGCCGTCGCGATCGACAGCGCCGCCGTGACCACGCAGTCGTAGGCGAACGCCGACCACGAGGACGGGGTTTCGCCGTACTCGGACTCGAACTCCGAGGCGAACGTCTGGTAGTTGTCCTGGTCGACGGCCGCGGAGGGAACGACGACTTTCATGCCGTCGAGGCTCCCCTCGGGCGTGTTGCCGAGCACGTCCGACCCCTGGACGGAGTCGGCGCCGTAGAACTGCGCCTCGTAGCCGTTGGAGTACGCCTCCTGTGCCATCGAGGTGAACTCGGGCTGGTAGGTGATGAACAGCCACGCGTCCGCGTCGGAGTTGGCCATCCCGGACACCGTCGAGGAGTACGACGACTGCCCCTGGTCGTGGGGCTCGTCGTAGGCGATGTCGCCGCCCCACTCCTCGCGGAACGTCTCGGCCAGTCCCTGCCCGTAGTCGTTGTTCACCCACGCGAGCGCGACCGAGTCGTAGCCGTCCTCCTCGATGATGCGCGCCAGCGCCGCCGACTGCGTGCTCCCCGTCGGCGACATCCTCAGGAGCCCGGGGAAGTTCGTCAGGTCCGGGCTCGTGGAGTTCTGGCTCAACTGCACCACGTCGGTTCCCTCAATCACCGACTCGTAGATCGCCAGCGACACCCCGGAGCCGACGGCGCCGATGACGAACGGGACGCCGTCCTGGTTGACGAGCTTCTGGGCGGCCGAGACGCCGGACTGCGACTGGCTCTCGGAGTCCTCGACGATTATCTCCAGGTCGCGCCCGCCGATACCGACCTCATTCACGTCGGCGAGCGCGAGGTCCTTCCCGCGCTGGTTGCGCTGGCCGAACGCCGACAGCGACCCGGTGAGCGAGTCGACCATCCCGATGGAATACGGTCCGGTCTCCCCGCCGTCGTCGGCGGTCGTCTCCTCGTCGCCGCCACCGTCGCCACCGCCGCCGCCCGATTCCTCGGTGGGGGTGTCGGTCGCCGCGTCGTCGGTTGTGCTGCAGCCGGCGAGTCCCGCCAGCCCTGCGAGGCCCGCGGCCCCGGACGCTTTCAGTACGTCCCGCCGGTTCGGTCCGATGTCATCCGATACCATGACTAACGGTATCTGTCTCCACAAGCTTATCCCTATATCCCTCCCCGACCATGGTCGGAGCCGCGACGGCGACGCCGGCGGTCGCGCCGAACTGGTCCGTCGATGTCGTTGTATTCATACTAACCGACGCGGATTATTTGGTCGGGTTTCGATTGATGGGGAAGCCGGTCCGATGGCGACACATGATACCGCCTATCGCGAACAACTTCGTCGCCGGGGAGACGCCGGAGGCGGCCCTGTCCCACGTCGAGGACCTGAACGGGCAGGGGGTCGGCGCCATCCTGAACCTCCTCGGCGAGCACTACCACGAGCGGGACGCCGCCGACGCGGACGCCGACGCGTACGTCGCGCTGGTCGAGGCGCTCGCCGAGCGCGACCTCGACGGCTGCGTCTCGGTGAAGCCCTCGCAGATCGGGCTCGGCGTCTCGCCGGCGGCGTTCGAGGAGAACCTCGCGCGCATCGTCGACAGCGCGTCGGGTGGCGACGCGAACCGGTCGACCGGGCGAAGCCCGGGAGACGCCGCCGACTGCTTCGTCTGGATCGACATGGAGGACCACGACACCACCGACGTGACGCTCGACGCCTTCGAGCGCCACGCCGTCGAGACGGACGGGAACGTGGGCGTCTGCGTGCAGGCGAACCTGCAACGGACCCCGGAGGACCTCGAACGGCTGGCGTCGCTCCCGGGGAAGGTCCGACTCGTGAAGGGCGCCTACGACGAGCCCGCGGCGATCGCCCACCGGAAGAAGTCGCGGGTCGACGAGGCCTACCGGGACTGTCTGGCGTTCATGTTCCGCGAGTTCGACGCCGGCGTCGCGGTCGGGAGCCACGATCCGGCGATGATCGACCACGCCCGCGACCTCCACGCCGAACACGGGACGCCCTACGAGGTGCAGATGCTGATGGGCGTCCGCGAGGAGGCGCAGGTCGACCTCGCCGCCGAGGGGATCGAGGTGAACCAGTACGTGCCGTACGGCGGCAAGTGGTTCCAGTACTTCTCGCGGCGGGTGCGCGAGCGCAAGGAGAACGCGCTGTTCGCGCTGCGGGCGGTCCTCGGGTGATTCAGGGGTCCAGCAGCTTCGACTCGGCCTTTCGCAGGTGTTCGAGCAGCGTCGTCTTCGACCGGCCCACTCGGTCGGCCAACTCTCGCGTCGAGCAGCCGCGGGGCCACTCGTAGTAGCCGGCCGCGCGAGCCGCCTCGAACACCTCCCGCTGGGTCGGCGTGAGCGTGTCGAGGCGCTGTTCGCGCTCCGTGCGGTCGGCCGCGCCGTCTGCGGCCGTGATCGAGACGACGGATACCTCCGCGCCGGCGTCCTCGCGGACGTCGTCGAGGGCCGCCTCGATGTCCGACCGCTCGCCGGTGAAACACAGCTGCCACTCCTCGCGACCGTCCTCGATGCGGACCGGCGCGCTGTGGACGAAACCGTGGCGCAGCAGCGTCGGGCAGACCATGTCGTTCGGGTCGTACTCGAGGAAGAACTCCCGGACGACGTTGCCCGGGGCGTCACGGGCGCGGCCGAATCGCTCCTGGAGTTCGAGCACCTCCCCCGCGTAGTCCGACGCCCGGATCTCCTCGAGGAGCGCCTCCACCTCCCGGTTCGTGTCGCCGAAGGCCGTAAACAGTCCGTTGACCGACTCGGGCGCCATCTTCGGCGTGTCGTAGATGGCGTGGGCCAACACGCCGCCCCCGGCCCGTTCGGTCGCCTCGATGGCCCAGCAGTTCGGATGCCAGAGATCGAGCGTGAGCCGAGTTCCGGCGTTCATCTCCTGCCGCATCATAACGTAAGTACCACGTGGAGATATATATGTGAGCGGTTACCAACCCCAACCCGACCATAGTCGGGTGTCAGTCGGCCCGACCATGGACGGCTCGGGAGTTACCACCGCCGGTGGCGGTGTCAGATCCATGCCGGCAGCTTACCAGCACTACATCGACGGCGAGTGGACCGACGGGGCGGGCGAGGAGACGTTTACCAGCGAGAACCCCGCCAACGGCGATGAACTCGGCGAGTTCCGCCGCGGCACCGAGGCCGACGTCGACCACGCGGTCGCGGCCGCCGACGACGCGTTCGAAGACTGGAAGGAACTCTCCCACATTGACCGCGCGGAGTACCTCTGGGACATCTATCACGAACTCAAGGAGCGCCACGACGAACTCGGCGAGATCGTCACCAAGGAGTGCGGCAAAGAGATCTCCGAGGGGAAGGCAGACGTGACCGAGGCGTGGCACATGGTCGAGTGGGCCGCCGGTGACGCCCGCCATCCGAAAGGCGATGTCGTGCCCTCCGAGATCCCCAGCAAGGACGCGTACATGCGGCGGAAACCGCGGGGTGTCGTCGGCTGCATTACGCCCTGGAACTTCCCCGTCGCCATCCCGTTCTGGCACATGGCTGTCGCGCTCGTCGAGGGCAACACGGTCGTGTTCAAGCCCGCCGAACAGACGCCATGGTGCGCGCAGATCCTCGCGGAGATGTTCGAGGACGCGGGCGTTCCCGACGGCGTGTTCAACCTCGTGCAAGGCTTCGGCGACGCGGGCAACGCCATCGTCGAGGACGACCGCGTCGACACCGTTCTGTTCACTGGCTCGGCCGAGGTCGGCCACAAGATCGCGAGCAAGGTCGGCGGCGAACCCGGCAAGCTCGCCGCCTGCGAGATGGGCGGTAAGAACAATATCGTTGTCACCGAGAAGGCAGACTTGGATACGGCAGTGCACTCCGCGGTCATGTCGAGCTTCAAAACCACGGGCCAGCGCTGTGTCTCCTCCGAGCGCTTGGTCGTCCACGAGGACGTATACGACGAGTTCAAGGAACGGTTCGTCGAGAACGCCCAGAACGTCGCCGTGGGCGACCCGTTGGACGAAAACACGTTCATGGGGCCGCTCATCGAACCCGAGCACAAAGAGAAGGTCTCCGAGTACAACCAGCTCGCCAAAGACGAGGGCGTGAACGTGCTCGTCGACCGCGAGGAACTGGAGGATTCAGAGATCCCCGACGGGCACGAGGAGGGCCACTGGACGGGGCCGTTCGTGTACGAGGCCGACCCCCACGAGGACCTGCGGTGCACCCATGAGGAAGTGTTCGGGCCGCATGTGGCGCTGCTGAAGTACAGCGGGGACATCGAGGAAGCGGTCGAGATCCACAACGACACGGACTATGGGCTCGCGGGAGCGATCATTTCCGAGGACTACCGACAGATCAACTACTTCCGGGACAACGCGGAGATCGGACTGGCGTACGGCAACCTGCCGTGCATCGGTGCGGAGGTTCACCTCCCGTTCGGAGGCGTGAAGAAGTCCGGCAACGGCTACCCGTCAGCTCGAGAGGTCATCGAGGCCGTCACCGAGCGCACCGCGTGGACGCTCAACAACTCCAAGGAGATCGAGATGGCCCAGGGCCTCTCGGCCGACATCAAGACCAAGGACGACTGAGTGGGTCGGCGCTCGCCCTTCGGGGCGCTTATTCACCCGGCCGACGGACGCCCGCGTATGCCAACTATCGCCGAGAAGCGCGTGTTCACGAAGCGCGACGACGTGGTTCGGGCGCTCGTGGCGAGTTCGATGGGCGTCGTCGGGGTGTCCCTCTCTGGCGACATCGTCGGCGAGTTCGGGATCGAACACCGCTGTGACGCCCGCGACGTGGCCGCCCGCGGCGACGCCGTCGCCGTCGCGACCGACGAGGACGTGCTCGTCGGCGACTTCGAGCCGACGGGCCACGGCCCCGCTGTCACCGTGAGCGTCGCGGACGCGGGCGTCATCGCGACGGCGCCCGACGGTGCCGTCTCGGTGCTCGCCAGCGACGCGGACGCCGACGGTTCGAACGCCGACAACGCGGTCGACGACGACGCGTGGACCGTCGTCGGCTCGGTCGACGACCCCCGCCGGCTCGACGGCCGGCTCGTCGCCGCCGCCGACGGCGTCCACCGCCTGACCGGCGGGAGCCTGGAGTACGCCGGGCTGGACGACGCGAGGGACGTGAGCGACCGGGGCGTACCGCTGGCGGTGACCGCCGAGGCGCTGTACACCCTCGGCAACGGCTGGATGCGCGACCTCGAACCGAACGAGGAGGAGCCCGCCGACCCGACCCGTCGGACGGGGGACGGGTTCCGCTGTGTCGCCGCCGACCCCGAGGGGGAGCGCGCGGTCGCCGCGACGGGCGCGGCGCTGTACGAGCGCGCCGACGCGACGGCGACCGACTGGGTCCGACACGACGAGTCGGGCGTGGTCGACGCCGCGTTCGCGGGCCGCCATCTCGTCGCGGTTACCGACAGCGGCGAGGCCCGGGTGTACGCCGACGGAGGGTGGCGCGGACGGACGCTCGGGCTGCCCGACGTGCGGGCGGTCGCGGTGCCGGGCGAACACTGATCCCTGATCGGCTGGGGAAGTCGCCGTCGGCTTGCTCGCTGGTCCGTCGTCATCGCCGCTTCCGCCGGCTGTGACGCCGCCACACGCGTCGTCCGAGTAGGAACGCGTTTGTATCCGGCCGCGGGAACGACGTGTATGATCGTACCCGGGTCCGCGTCGCAGGCGCTCGCGGCCGCGCTCGCCGAACACACCGGGCGTCCGCTCGCCACGCCGGAGTACCGCTGGTTCCCGGACGGCGAGGAGTGCGCCTCGGTACCCGACTTCGCCGGCGAGGAGGCCGTCGTCGTCGCCGCGACCGACTCCAACGACGCGCTCGTCGAACTGCTCCAGCTGCAGGACGCCGTCCGCGAGGCCGGCGCCGAGACCGTCACGACCGTCCTGCCGTACATGGGCTACGCCCGCCAGGACCGCGCGTTCGAGGAGGGACAGCCGGTCTCCGCGCGGGCGGTCGCCCGCGCCGTCTCGACCGGAACCGACCGCGTCGTCCTCGTGACACCCCACGAGGCCGGCGTGGCCGACTACTTCGACGTGCCCGTCGAGGTGCTCGAGGCCGCGTCGCTGCTGGCGGAGCCGCTCCCCGCGGACCTCTCGGAACCGCTGTTTCTCGGCCCCGACGCCTCCGCCGAGGAGTTGGCCGTCGCCGTCCGCGACGCCTACGGCGGCGGCGAGACGGACTTCTTCGAGAAGGTGCGCGACTACGACACCGGCGAGGTGACCGTCACGCCCAGCGACGCCGACGTTGCCGGCCGCGACGTGGTCGTCGTCGACGACATCATCGCGACCGGGTCGACGATGAGCGAGGCCGTCGCCGCCCTTCACGAACGCGACTCCGACGACGTGTACACCGTCTGCGTCCACGGGATGCTCGCGGGCAACGCCCGCACGAAGCTCGCCGCCGCCGGCGTCACGCGCGTCGTGGCGAGCGACACGCTCGAACGCGCCGAAAGCGACGTGTCGGTGGCGCCGCTGGTGGCGGAGGCGCTGTAGTCGCGGACGCGACGAACGCGGCCGACCGGAGGGGGGCGTCGCTACCGAGATGCAAACGCGCGATGCATTCGGGGAAGAACCTGCTTGTAGCCGACGAGGTACATACCCCAGAAGGGGCGAGCGCGCCGATCACGGCGTCGACTGCCGCGATCTCGGGCGCCGTTGCCATCGTCCCCACAGCCGCCGTCCCGCAGCGGCCGTCCCGTGTCCGGGTACTGATCGGTTGTCTCCCGTATATTTCGTGTATCGTATTCGATATTCAACCAGTATACTTATCAGAGTTCCTGAAAGGTTTGAAACGAAGATGAGTAATGCAACACCCGGCGCGGACGAGCAGTTCTGCAGTAGTTGCGGCGAAGTGATCAAGAAGGAGGCGGAGATCTGCACCGAGTGCGGCGTCCGCCAGTCGAGCGCGCCGTCCTCCAGTTCGAAGGACAAAACGAGCGCGGCGCTGCTCGCCATCTTCCTGGGCGGACTGGGTGCACACCACTTCTATCTCGGAAACACGGGTCGCGGGATCATCTACCTCGTCTTCTCGTGGACGTTCATCCCGCTCCTCGTCGCCCTCATCGAGGGGATCATCTACCTCACGAAGTCCGAAGAGGAGTTCCAGCAGAAGTACGTCAACTGACTGTCCGATCCGCCGGAGTTTTTCGATGTACGCCGATCCATCAAGCCTCAAGACCGCCGATCGCCGATCACAGCACTGACCAACCGATGACCAAACAGAAGGCAGCCGACGAGGTGTTCTGTCGCTCCTGCGGCGAGCCGATCAAACGGGCGTCCGAGCTGTGTCCCAACTGCGGGGTCCGCAACGACAACTACAGTTCCGCCGGAGGTGGCTCCGGGGACGGCGGCCACGACCTCACGCAGCACGAGACGTCGGTGTCCGACACGTGGTGGTACGGCGTCGCCGCGGGGACGGGTATCTGGGTACTGCTCGTGCTCGCCTCGGCCACGAACGGTAACCTGGGCGCCGCCGGTGGGCTCCTCGTCCTGATCGGCTGGGTCGGACTCCCGCTATCGGTGTACTTCGACAGCCAGTACGTCCGGGCGAACTCCGAGTGGGAACCGAACGTCGTGCTTTGGGTGATTCTGACGGCGGTGTGGTTCATCAACATCGCCGCCGGCGCGGCCTATCTCTACCGGCGCCACCAGGTGCTCGGCGAGCCCTGACACCCCCGTGGCGGGCGATTAAACGGCCGGCTCGCAGGATCCAGCGGACGTCGGCTGTCGCCGAGCCGTGATGTGCGTGCGCTGTACCGCTCGAAGGCGATGCCTCTCCATCACGAGCGAACGGGGCGGGACCGCGCGGACGGGATGGCAACGGATAACTAGGCGTCCGACGGACTTCGCTCATGCCCCCCGCCGACCCCTATATCACCAACCGGATCAACGGGAACACCGATGGGTTCTTCGACGTCTCCGACCGCTACGGTCCCGACGAGATCGAGGAGCTGTTCGCCGTCTCCGAGGTCGAGTTCGTGGTCGGCGGGGCCGGCGCGGCGATCCCGTACGAAGCACACGACGGGATGCGAACGTCGTTCAAGACGAACGTGGTGACCCACCGGTACTCGCAAAACGGGATGTGTGTGATCACCGAGTCCCGCGTCGACATCGTCTCCGAGGAGGGGTACTCGTGGTCGGTTCCGTTCGGGTCGATCGACGCCGTCGGCCACAACGGCGTCTGGGACACCACGACGTACGGGATCATCCGGACGAAGACCGAGGATCGATTCCGGTACAGTCTGTCCCTCGTCGTCGGTGGGACGGTCGTCGAGATCAACTCGACAGAGTACGAGTTGGAACCGAACAGGCCCGACATCGAGGCCGTGGCCGAGTCCATCACCGAGTTCATTTCGACGTAGCGGACACGACGCGGCGGGGTCGACAGGTTCGTCGACGAACCGTGTGTCCGACGGCGTGGCCGCCGAGAGAGCGTTGCGCGAGAACAACCGGCACCCGCGGAGGTGGACGTGCCCGTCGGAACGAGCGGCCCCTATATTGAAGCGTGACGCCGACGCACCGATCGGACATGAGCGACGACTGCATCTTCTGCTCGATCGTCGCGGGCGACATCCCCGCCCGCGTGGTCGCCGAAACCGACGACGCGCTCGCGTTCCTCGACGCGAACCCGATGGCACGCGGACACACCCTCGTGATCCCGAAGGCGCACCACCAACGCGTCGCGGACCTCTCGCACGAGGAGTCGCGCGCCGTCTTCGACCTCGTACACGAGCTCGCCCCCGTGATCGAGGACGCGGTCGACGCCGACGCCCACACGATCGGCGTCAACGACGGCCCGGACGCCGGCCAGGAGGTTCCTCACGCGCACGTGCACATCATCCCGCGCTTCGAGAACGACGGGGGCGGACCGATCCATGTCGCCACCGGCGACCGGCCGGAGGTCGGGGACGACGAGTTGGACGAGATCGCCGACGCGATCGCCGAGTAGTTCAGCTTGTTCCACGCCTGAACACACGCAACTATTTATCTGGTGCGGGCACAGCAGCCGCATGGCCAGCATCCGATCGCTCGCGATCGTCGGCGCCGTCGGCGGCGCCGGCACGACTCGAACGGCCGTCGAGTGCGCCGCCGCGCTCGCTCGCGACGGCCGCGAGGTCGCCGTTCTCGACGCCGCCTACGCCACGCAGGGACTCAGCGAACTCGTCCGGGGCCGTATCGATCCCGACGTGACCGCGCTGTGTCTCGATCCCCGGCGTCCGCTCGCCGACGGACTGTACGACCTCGATGCGGCGGTCGACGGCCGGGTCGTGCTCGCGCCGGCACACGCGCCCTTCGAACGCGTCGCCCGCGCGAGCGACGACGACGCGGCACAGGCGCTCGCCGACAGAGTGGCGGAGGCCGTCGCCCGCTTCGATCACGTCCTCGTCGACGTGCCGCCGGTCGCCGCCAACCCGGCGATCGCCGCGGTCCACGCCGTCGACCGGGTCGCGATCGTCGCACCCGACACCGAACACGGCGCCGACGGCCGACGACGACAGTACGACGTGCTTCGGGACATCGACGCGCCCGACGGCGACCCTGCGGGCGTTGCGGTCGCCGCCCCCGGGTCTGCGAATCGAAGCGACGGGAACGGAAGCGGCGAGAACGGGAACGGCAAGGCCGACGCGGATGCGACGATCCCGCGCGGTCCCGTCGAGTTCACCGCCGCGCCCGCGTGTCTCGGGACGGACGCGTTCGCCGCCGGCGTCGTCGCCGCGACGGAAACGCTGTTCGAGACGGAGCTGGGTGTCGAGTTCGAAGAGAGCGGAGTGATCGGCCGTCTCAGCGCCGGCGTCGACCGCGTCCGCGGTGAGGAGTGAGACGGACTGAGCATCAATTGACGACCGACATCAGCGCCGCTGTGAAGGCCGGTGACTGACGACAGCGGAGATCGACGTCAGCGCAGGTCCGAGACGGAACTCATTGCCCGATGCCGCGAACGGGCGCGCTGACCGACATCAGCGCAGGTCCGCGGCATCAGTCATCGTCTCCCCGAGCGCGTCCCGTTTCTCCACGCTCGCGTTTCCGCCGTCAGCGAGCGCGCCGCGGGCGACATCGGCCAGTTCTGGAACCGGCTCGTGTGACTCGACGTAGCTCGCGAGCGCGAACGCCGCCTCGTCGCCGCCGGTCAGTTCGAGCGCGTCCGCACGCGGGATGTCGCCGGAGAGCCAGTCGCGGACCACGCGACGGGCCGTCGGCGCGAACGGAGAAACGCCCTGAACGCCACATCGGTGAAGCACCTTCGCGGCGGTCATCGCGGCGACGCCGGCCTCGCGCGCGCTCGCACCCACACGCTCGCCACGGGCGTGGTGCTCGAGCACGACCGCAGCCGCCTCGGGCGTACACGCCAGTGCGTCGGCGTGTGGGGCGAGCCGGGACGCGAGGTCGCCGCCGGTGTCGTCCACCGAGGCGACGCCGCGCACCTCCTGGCGGGCGGTCACCTCGATACCGGCGGCGATGTCGGAGAGCGCCATAGCTACTCTCGATCGGCATGCGATATAAATTCGATCTTCTATCGAACTATGATAACAGGTACTGAGTGCGCAACGTACCGGTTATCGGTACGTTCGAGCGCGCTCGAACGGTCGGAGTGCTCCCGATCCCCCCACACATAAGTATGGGTTCGGGACCGACGTTCGAGTATGGCAACGAGCACGACGGTGTGTCCGGAATGCGACGGTCGAGTGCATGCGGACGGCGACGAGGCGGTGTGCAGCGAGTGCGGGCTCGTCGTTTCGGCGGACCGTATCGACCGCGGTCCCGAGTGGCGCAGCTTCGCGGACGACGACCGCGATCCCAGACGGACGGGCGCGCCGCTGACGCGCTCGCGTCACGACCGCGGGCTCTCGACCGAGATCGGTCACACGCGCGTGAAGGGTCGAAAGCGTCGCCAGTGGGCACGGATGCGCAGACAGCACACGCGCGCGCAGATCTCCTCGAAGCGGGACCGCAACAAGGTGTACGGCTTCACCGAGATCCGACGGATCGTCTCGTGTACCGGGCTTCCCGATTCGCTGCGCGATCAGGCGTGTTCGCTGTTCACGTCGGCGCAAGACGCGGACCTGCTTCGAGGACGGTCGCTGGAGGGGTTCGCGGCCGCAGCGGTGTACGTCGCCTGCCGGGTCGCCGGCGTCTCGCGCACCCGAGGCGAACTTGTCGCCGACGCCAAAGCTGACGCCGACGAGCTTCGCGCCGCCTTCGACGCGATGAACCGCGAGCTCGGTCTCCCCGTCGGCCCGATCGACCCGGTCGAGTATCTCCCGCGGTTCGCCACGGAGCTGGGACTCGACACCGGGATCGAGCGCGCCGCCCGCGAGTACCTGAGCCTCGCCCGCAACGAGGGACTCACGAACGGGCGGAACCCCTGCGGCGTCGCCGCGGCGTGTCTGTATGCCGCCGCGCGCGACGCCGGCGCCGACTGCACACAGGCGGCCGCGGCCGACGTCGCCGACGTGACGCCCGTCACGCTCCGCTCGTCGTACGTCGAGCTACGTGAGGAGTGACCGGCCGGACGATCAGCGCCTCGAAGGTAAACGAGTCGTCGTTCTCACCTACCTGAGCGCACAGCGACGGACGGCCCCGGCGAGGTCATCGACCGCCCGTGCCGCGGCCGATCCCGGAGCCGTCGTCCCCACCGGTTCCTCGACGGCGATCGACTGCCCGAGCCGCGGGTCGGCCGGCACCGCCGTCGTCGGCGCGCCGAGCGCGCGTCCGACCGCCTCGGCGGGTGGGTCATCGACGACGCGATTGAGCGCGACGGCCGCGAGCCCGCAGTCGAGTTCCCGGGCCAGTTCGCGGGCCGAGATCGCGTCCGCCAGCGCCCACCGCGTCGATGATGCGACGAGGAGACACGCCTCGGCGACGGCCAGCGGCGCACCCGCGTCGACGCGAAGCCCGGCGGGCGAGTCGACGACGACGTGCTCGTACCCGGTGACCGCGACCGCCTCCCGAAGCCGGCGCACGTCGGCCAGTCGCGCACCCGCGAGGGTCCGGCCGCACGGGAGCACGTCCACAGGGCCCGGCCGAACGGCCTCCGCGGGCGTCGCCCGGTCGGCGAGCACGTCGTGGAGGTCCGGGCCGCGCTCGCGACCACCCGGCAGGTCCGCCATCGCGAGGTCCGCGTCGACGACGAGCGCGTCGAGCGCGCCCGCGACGTTGTACGCCAGCGTCGACTTGCCGACACCGCCTTTCCCGCCGGCGACTGCGACGATCACGCGAGCCGCTCCAGCGCGCTCGTCGACACGTCGACGGCCTCCGCCCTCGAGGCGAGCGACTCGGCTCGCTCCGCGATCTGTGTCAACGCCCGGGCGTCGAGGGCGATCAGTTCCTCCAGTCCGACTGGAGCGACCCCTCCCTCGAGCACCGCCGTCGCGTCCGACACCGATCCGCTGGCGAGCGTCTCGGCCCGCGCGATCCGACCGTCCACCTCCTCGAGGTATCGCATCACCCCCGGTGGGAGCGTCGCCGGAGCCGAACGCGGCTCACGGGGCGTCGATCCGCCGGGACTCGCTCCACCCGAGTTCGACTCACCGGCCGCCGTTCCGTCAGAATCCGATCCATCGGCTGGCGATCCCCCGGATACGACGCCGCTGGATTCCGACGGGCCGCGCGCGGTACCGACCGCGGGACCGACCGCGTCCGGCGGCGGCCTGTGATCCGGCAGCGCGGCGAGCGCGTCGTCCAGCGGGTCCGTCTCACCGGTCGAGGGGGCCGAAACGGCGACGAGTTCGACCGGGTCCTCCGTCTCCGAAGCGTCCTGAGCGTCCGAAGCATCTGATGCGTTCCGTGGAAGCCCCTTACCGTCGGAACTGGCGTCGCTCCCGGCGACTCGACAGGCGTAGCCGAGCGCGAGTTCGTCGTGCGCGTCAATGACGCCAGTGTATCCGTCGGCCGACCAGCCCGGTTCGGGCACGCCATGTCGCCGCGGTGGGAGCACCGAGCCAGGAAGACGGTTCTCGACGGTAATCTGGCGGGCGACCGGCTCCGTGTTCCGTACGCGGACGGCGACGAGCGCGACGCCCGCTGCGGTCGTGACCGTGGAGTCGAGCGAGACCGGCATACACCGGGTGGTTCCGTCATCGGCGATAAACGTCCGCCCGGCGCGACGCTCGTCACTCGGGTCCGACGAACACGACCGGCGCACGGAGCCACTCGCGTGCCCCCTCCGGGGACGAAAACCGATCGACAGCGACGACGACGGGATCGGTCCGACGGGCGATTCGTACCGCGGCCGCGTGTGCGACGACAGCGTCGCCATCGAAATTCTCCGGGCCGTCATCCGATCGAACGGCGAGAGGGTCGCCAGTGAGCGAGTCGTCGGCAGCCACGGAGTCCCCGGAGACAACGCGCTCTGCGTCCGAGCGGAACGCCTCGACCGCGTCCGCGAAGGCCGGATACAGTTCGCCAGCGAGATCACGACGCGCCTCACGGCGGCGGTTGGCGAGCGCGTCGCGCAGACGGAGGCGGCGCTCGCGTGCGTCACGAACCGACCGCGAGCGCTCGGCGGCGCGGGCGAGCGCCTGGTCGGCCGCGACGCGCTCGGTCTCCGCCTCGCTCAGCGCCCGCGTCGCCGCCGCGAACTCCGCTCGCAGCGCGTCGACTGTCGCTTCCGTGGCGCTCGTATCGGCGTCAGCGTCTACGTCGGCGTCAGCGTCTACGTCAGCGTCTACGTCGGCGTCAGCGCCCGTGTCGGTATCCGTCCGCTCGCGCGCTTGGGCGAGCCGGCCGCGGAGCGTCGCCGCCCGCTCGCGCAGCCGCTCCACGTCCGCGCCGGCCGCCGCCGCACGGCGACGCGCTGCGGCCAGCGCGTCGCTCGCGTCGCCCGCGGCCTCGACATCCGCGACGACAGCGTCGAGTTCAGCCCGAAGCCGACGGCGCTCGTCGTCCCGTGGATGCTCCAGTCCGCGCTCGCGAGCCGCGGCGGCGAGCGCACGCCACAGCGACGGCGGCCGATCCGTCAGCGTCGCCAGCGGGTCATCCGGGTCGAGGTCGAGCGTAGCGCACGCGCCGTCAACGGTCCCCTCGGCGGCGGCACGCCGAAGCGCCGCTGACCCCGCCGGAGCGAACCAGTCCTCGAGGCGCTCGGTCACAGCTCGGCGTCGCGCATCGCCGCCGGGTCCGGGTGGTCGTCGCCGACGGCGAACTTCGCGTACGGCGTGCTCGGCGTCTCGCGGCCCTCGTAGGCGACGGCGGCCTCGTACACCGCCGGTCGAACCGCTTCGAACTCGTTGAACGGTTCCGTTCGCTCGACCTGAACGTCGGCGCCGTGTTTCGCCCGGAGGCGACACGCGAGAAACGCGCCCAGCTCCGTCTCCGCGAACAGCGCCGCCCGACCGAACCGCCGGACGACGGTGTCGCCGTGGCTGCGACAGGCGTTTCGGAGCGTCGTCCGCGCCCCGCGCGAGTACGTCACGACGAGTAGCATATGCTCACAGATTCGAGATGAAATATAAATATTCGGAGCCGCGTATCGAAGTCGAGACCGTCGCGCCCTACAACGGTTCGACCGTCACGTCTGCTGGGTCCACTTCGTCGTCGATGGCGGCGAGCGAGGCGATCTGTTCGCGGGCCTCGAGGGGGTCGGCGGCGACGACGACACGCCCCTCACCGGGACCGTCGACGGCGCGGTACGCTCGGCGGTTCTCGACCTCGAACTCAGTGGCGTACGTCCGTAGGACAGTCGCGACGCGACGCTCGGTGTCGGCGAGGTCGGCGTCGCCGTCCTCGAACGCGCGGATGGCGTCCTCGACGTTTCGGAGGGCGGAGATGCGATCCATCGGCGATTACGTCGTCCGGACGTACCCCGGCTTCGGCTCGTAGATCTCGCCTTTCGTCCGGAACTTCTCGATCTGCTTTTCGGCCTTGTCCGTATCCATACCGGCTTCCTCGGCGCGTTCGAGGATCGTGTCCACCGGTGCGCCGGGCTCGTCGTCGTACTCCTGGGCGATAGTCTGGATCAGGTCCTTGACACTCTTGATCCGGTCGCGCTGGCTCTTGCTGGTCCCGGTCTCGACCACGTCGGCGTCGAACTGCCCCGTCTCCGGGTCGACGCCGATGTCCTGCAGACACGAGCGGACGATCTCGATGATGCGCGTGGCGTCCTCCTCCTCGACAGTGTCCGAGAGGCGCACGCGGGCGCTCGCCTCCGAGAGGCGCACGAGCGCCTCCAGCTTCCGGGCGGTGACGGGGACGGGCGCGTCCTCGTCGGCGCCCTTCGCGCGCAAGTCGACGTAGAACTCGCGGATCGCCGCCCGCGCCTCGTCGGTCATCGTCGGGTAGCAGTTCCGCTTGGCGTACGCGATGTACTTACGGAGGAGTTCGGCCTCGATCACGGGCGCGACCTCCTGGGTCACCTCGTCGACCTGCTCCTGGGTGAAGTTCGAGGTCGCCATCTCCGTGCGCTGGGTGTTCAACTCGCCCGCGTAGTTCGTCGTCAGGATGTGGTCGGCCAGCTTGGCGTCGTGCTCGGGGTCGGGGCTGTCGGTGACGGTGAAGATGAGGTCGAACCGGGAGATGAGGGCGGGTTCGAGGTCGATCTGCTCGCCGATCGGCTCGTACTGGTCGAAGCGGCCGTACTTGGGATTGGCCGCGCCGAGGAGCGAACAGCGGCTCTTGAGCGTCGCGTTGATACCGGCCTTGGAGACGCTGATCTGCTGTTGCTCCAGCGCCTCGTGCATGGCTGAACGGTCCTCCGGGCGCATCTTGTCCAGCTCGTCGACCGCCGCGATCCCCTTGTCCGCGAGGACGAGCGCCCCCGCCTCCAGGGTCCACTGCTGGCCGTCGCCGAAGTCGTCGCGGACCGCCGCCGCGGTGAGGCCGGCCGAACTGGAACCCTTCCCGGAGGTGTAGACGGAACGTGGGGCAATATTTCGTATATATGACAGCATTTGCGATTTTCCGGTACCCGGGTCCCCGATCAACAGCATGTGGAGGTCCCCTCGAATCCGCGACCCGTCCGGAAGGTGCTTCGTCACGCCCGAGAACAGTTGGAGGATCATCGAGAGCTTCTCCTGCTCGTAGCCGTAGATGGAGGGCGCGACCGAGGCGACCATCTCGTCGTAGATGTTCTCGTGCGTGGAGAGTTCGAGGATCTCCTGTTTGTCCTCGTCGGTGATGTCCATGTCCTCGAACTCCTCGTCCTCGATGACGACCGAGACCCCCTCCATGTACGGGTCGAACACCGTCGTCTTCTCCTGCCCGCTCGTCACCTGCTCCATCTCCAAGCGGCCGACAACGGTGACGTGGTCGCCCGGCGTCACCTTCCCACAGATGTCGTCCTCCAGATTCACGTCGATGCTCTGGGGCGTCTCACCGCCGCGCAGGCCCTCCGGCGACTCCTGTACCCGGAGCTGCTGGGAGTCGATGAACTTCGACTCGTTGTTGTTGACGCGGAACGGTCCCTGCCGCTCACAGCCCTGGCACTCGTGGGGTTCCTGGAACCCGGAGTCGTTCTGCGGGATGTACGTCATCGTCCCGCAGCGCTGACACTCGAAGGCGGCCTCGACGATCTTCGGGCGCACGTCCGTCGCCTTGCGGACGATCCCCATCACCGCGACCATCGCCCCGATGTGGTCGTCGCTGACGCGGATGCCGCGGATATCGAGGGTGTTCTCGCGGGGGAGATTTCGGAGGCGCACGTGCGCCTGTCCCAACGAGATGTCGACCGGGAGGTCGTACGTGCGTAGCGCTTCCTCGGCGACCTTCTGCATCTCGCCGGGGCGGTTGAGGTAGCGTTCCGCGAGGTCGGGGTCGAACGTGTACAGGTCGTCGTACTCGACGTACAGCGACCGCTGCTCCTTCGGGTAGTTCTGGGCGAGGCGCGCGATGTCGTCGGCGTAGTAGGTCCGATAGAAACTCAGGAAGGCGTCGACATCTTGGCCCTCGGAGACCTGACTCATTACACTGAGGTAGCCACCTCATCGGGTAAGAACTGTCGCCTCCGGGTGGAAGTAGTGGCGCGCCGAGAGATCTCTCCGCAGCGAGGCCCAACGGTAGAAGAACGACGGAATCGGAAGTGGGACCGCCCGGATTTGAACCGGGGTCACGGGCACCCAAGGCCCGAAGTATACCAGGCTAACCCACGGTCCCGTGCTGTCCTCTCTCCGCCGGCCGAACTAAACCGTTCCGTTCGCATTATCTCCGGGAGCGACTCACAGCCCCAGTCCGAACACGATCGGGATGCCCAGCGTCGTCACGACAGCAAAAATCGCCTGTAGCGGCGCCCCCACCCGCAGGTAGTCGGTGAAGCGGTATCCGCCGGGGCCGTACACGAACAGGTTCGTCTGGTAGCCGATGGGAGTCATGAACGCCGTCGATGCCGCGAACGTGACCGCCATCGCGAACGCGAGTGGGTTCGCGCCGAGGGTCGCAGCCACCTGCAAGGCGACGGGGATCATGAGCACGACGCTCGCGTTGTTCGAGATGACGTTCGTGAGCAACGCGGTCACCACGTAGAACGCTCCCAAAAGCGCCAACGGCGGGAGGAGATCCGCACTCGCGACGATCGCCTCCGCCAGCAGGCCCGCGGTGCCGGACGTCTGCATCGCGATCCCCAACGGGATGACACCGGCAAGCAGGAAGATGACGTCCCACTCGACGGCATCGTACACCTCTCCGGGCTTCAGACAGCCCGTGACGACCATCGCGAGCGACCCCGCGAGCGCGGAGACGACGATCGGGACCGCATCGACCGCGGCGAGCCCGATCGCGAGCGCGACGATCCCCACGGCGACGAGCGTCTTCGACTGGCGGTAGTCGTGGCGCTCGATCTCCCGCGCGAGGATGAAGTTCCGGTTCGTGTCTAGTCGGTCGACGGACGCCTCGCTCGCCTGCACGAGCAGGGTATCGCCCACCCGCAGCGGGACGCGGTCCATGCGCTGGCGGAACAACTCCCCGCCACGGCGGAGCGCAAGCACCGTCGCGTCGTAACGCTGGCGGAAGCTTGTGGAGGCGAGCGACTCGCCGACCAGCGACGACCCCGGAGCGACAACGACCTCCACGAGGTTCTGCGCCTCCTCGGCGGTCTCCAGTTCCGCCCCGTCGACGACCTCGGGGATGAGGTCGAGCCCCTCGACGTCGAGCAACTCGACGAGCGTCGTCCGGTCGGTTCGCACGGCGAACACGTCGCCCGCGCGGATCTCCTTCTGGCCGAGGGGTTCGAGGAACGTCCGGTTGTCACGGACGAGTTGAACAAGGTCGACGTCGAACTCCGTCTCCGAGAGCGCCGTCTCGACGCGCTGGCCAACCAGCGGAGAGCCCTCGCGCACGACGACCTCCGTCAGGTACTCCGCCATCTGGAACTCCTCGGTGAGGTCCCCACGCGGGGGGATCCGGGCCGGCGTGAGCCACCGCCCGATCGTGAGCAGGTACAGCGAGCCGACGACCAACAGCACCGCGCCCAGCGGGAGGAACTCGAACATCCGGAACGGGCGGGCCACCGCGGCCGGCGCGAGCGTCGCATACAGATCCGACGCGAGGATGTTCGTCGACGTGCCGATGAGGGTGAGCGTCCCGCCGAACATCGACGCGTAGCTCAGCGGGAGCAGCAGCTTCGACGGCGAGGTCTTCCCGCGCTCGGCCAGGTCGATCACCATCGGGAGCAGAATTGCGACCGCGGCGGTGTTGTTGATCAGCCCGGAAACCGGACCGACGACGCCGATCGTCGCGCCCAGTTGCTTGGTCTCGTCGCCTTTGGTGATCCGGGCGATGTACGAGCCGAGCCGCTGGACGATGCCGGTCATGCGGATTCCCTCCGAGAGGACGAACATCGCCAGCACCGTCAGGGTGGCCGGGTTCGCGAACCCCGACAGCCCCTCCTCAACGGACACCAGCGCGAACGACTCCGCGAGCACGCCGGCGCCGGCGAGCGCGGTCGTGACCGGTCCGGAGAGCAACAGTGCCACGAGGATGCCGAGCGCGGTGATGTCCACCGGAACCGGCTCGGTGACGAATAACACGAGCGCCGCGAGGATCACCGCAAGGACGAACAAGATCTCGGGCGCGAGCACGCCGAGTGCGACGCCCGGGGTGAGGAAAAAGGGTGAGGGAACGGAGCGACGGAGCAACGAAGCGACGGACCGCATCCACGAGCGGTCCGCGTTCGTACGGCCCGACAATCGGACGCGGAGTTATCCGGACCGGGCGCCAACGTGAGGCGAATGGCAGATGATAAACAGGGACGCGACAAGCAGGCGCACGACGCCGAGAAGCGCCGGCAGGAGCGAGCCATCGCCACGTATCTGGAGCGGTACGACGAGGAGGAGCCGCCGGTCCACGAGGACGTCCTCGCCGCGATCGAACGGGATCTCGAGTCGGTGGAATTCCCCGCGACCGGAGCCCAGGTCGTCGAGGTGGTCGGTGAGCGCGAGATCCCGACGGACGCCGAGACGTACGCCGCCGAGGCGCTGCTCCCCGACACCGACGAGGAGCTGTTCGACTCCCCTGCAGCTGTCCGTGTCCGGATACAGCGACCGACGGTCGCCGCGGCGATGAAGCGGGTCGTCGAGGCGGTCGGGACGCTCCGGGACACGGACTTCACCGGGTCGCAGCGCGACGGCTACGAGCGAACGTTTCGCGAACTCGTGGAGATCGATCCGGTCGACGAGAACGAGGGGATCCCGGTCGTCGCCGACTGGATCGTCGAGCAGATCCGCGAGAAGGACAAACTTCCCGGGTCACGGTCGGTCCGTCGAAGGGCGGCAAAGTTCTGTCGGGCGAACGGCTACGAGGTCCGGAACGACGAGTGGCTCGGCGTCTGACGGGAGCGCCGCGTCCCGTGTGACCGAAGCCGAATCCGTCCCCGTGGCTGCGGGTCAGTCCCGATCGAGATACTCGTCGAGCCGTTCCTCGATGAGTTCCGTGACGCGCTCGGCGTACGTCCACAGCGCCGCGTTGATCTGTTCTTCGGTCTCGTCGTCGAGGTCGTCGAGGCCGCGAAGAACCGAGTCGCTCGTCACCTGCGGATGGTACACACAGACGACCCTGAGCGCGTCGGTCGACCCCCGGCCGTCGGCCGAGTGGACGCCGTACTGGTCGGTTCCCCAGACGCCGTCACCGCCGTGGCGCTCCAAGCGCGAGTCGATCGCATCGAGCAGACGGAGTTCCTCTTCCGAGAGGATCGGATCGTCGCCCTCGAACAGTTCGGCGTACGCCTCGGCGCGGGCGCGGGCCGTCCATCCGTCAAGCTGGGATCGAACCTCGAGAACGAGCTGTCTGCGGTCGGAAGCATCGGCCATACCGAGACGACGACAGCGACGGCAATCAACCTTGGTACGATCTTCGGCAGGTTCTGAACGTGATGGGCCGCGTCCGATCCGACGATCGAACGGCCGGGCCGCTGTGCGGGTCGCGCCCGGCTACAGCTCTTGGTCCGCGAGTTCCATGTCCGCGACGATCTCGTAGGGGTGGTGATCCTTCCGGATCCCGTCGAGGATGCGGAACGCGTCGTCGGGGGCGAGGAAGTGCTCGGTGACCGCCCGACCCAGCGGTGTCGGCGACAGGCCGTCGATGAACTCCCACTCCAGCAGTTTGCCGATGGCGTGGGTGGTGGGGACCTCGCCGATCATGCGGTCGTTTAGCTTCTTGGCGTGCTTGCCCGCGACGACGACGTTCGCGAGCGTCTCTTCGGCCGCGGAGGTCGTGTCGTACACCGTCGTCACGTCCTCCATCTCTCCTTTCAGGAGCTTGAACGCGGTCTCGTCCTCGGTTCCCTCCATCGAGGAGTGGTAGCTGGCGTCGGGTTCGACGAGCACGTACACCTTCCCCTCGTCGTGGTAGTCGGGGCGGCCCGCCCGGCCGAGCATCTGCTCGAACTCCTGCACGGAGAGCCACTCGATCCCCATCGCGAGCGTGTCGAAGATCACCTGCGAGGCGGGGAAGTCGACGCCGGCGGCGAGCGCGGCGGTGGTGACCACGGCCGCCAGCTCCTGGTCCCCGAACTTGCGCTCGACGGTCTTGCGACGCTTGTAGTCGAGACCCGCGTGATACGGCGCGGAATCGTACTCCAGCTTCCGGGAGATCTCGTGGCAGCGTCTGCGGGAGTTGGTGAAGATGATCGTCTGCCCGCGGTACCCCTTCGAGGACTTCGTGTCGAACTCGCGTCTGACGAGCTTCTTCTCGATGTCGATCTTCTCGCGCTCGGTGGCGAAGGTGACGTGGCGCTCGATGGGGACCGGGCGCTCCTCGAACTCGATGAGCCGCGCGCCGAGTCGCCCCGCGAGGAACTCGGGGTTGCCGACGGTCGCCGAGAGGTACACCCACTGCGCCGAGGAGTTCCGGTTCTCGGAGTAGTATTTGAGCCGCGAGATCATCCCGTCGAGGCGGTGGCCGCGGCCCTCCTCTTTCAGGGTGTGGACCTCGTCGATGACGACGGTGCCGATGTCGCCCATGTCCTTGCCGGTGCGCAGCGCGTGGTCGATCCCCTCGTAGGTGCCGACGATCACGTCCGCGTTCGGGTCGAAGCGGGTGCCGTCGTCGTTGATCCGCGAGGCGCCCACGCGGATGGTCACGTCGAGCACGTCGCCGTAGCGCTCCTCGAAGTCCTCGTGTTTCTGGTTGGCGAGCGCGACCAGCGGGACGAGAAACAGCAACTTCCCCTTCCCGTTGAGCGCGTTGTTGACGCCGGCGAGTTCGCCCACGAGCGTCTTCCCGGTCGCCGTCGCGCTCACGACGAGCTGGTCGTCGCCGTCGAACAGGCCGTTCTCGACCGAGAGGCTCTGCACCGGCAGCAGATCGTCGAACCGACCCTCGACGCGCTCCTGGAGCGCGGGGTGGAGGTTCAGCGAGTCCGTGGGGACGGGGTCGATCTCGTCGGTCGTCGCCGAGATAGTGTCGAACTTCGTGAGGTCGGGGTCGAGGTTCCCCTGCAGGAGGTTCGTGATGCGCTCCAGGTCCTGCACCTCGAAGAGGAGGTCCTCGAGGCGCTCCTGTGCGTTACCGGTGAACTGTCCCTTGTAGGAGAGTTCCCGTTCGAGCTCCCGTTTCGCGCAGTCGGGGCAGATCCAGTCGCGGTCGGCCTTCACCGCGGTGTCGGAGGTGACCGGCGAGTAGCGCCCGGCGTTGGCGCAGTAGCGGCAGGTGCGGACCTGCTTTGCGTCGAGTTGATAGGCGTCGAGCATCTCGACGAGTCGGTCGCGGGCGCCCGCGGCAGTCTGCTCGGAGATACGGATGCGGCGCGCGTTGCGCGCCAGATCGACGAACTGGTCGGGTTGGCGTGGCTCCTCGCCGCCCTTCTGCTTGACGCGGAAGCGACGCGGGCGCGGGCCGGCGTCGGCCTC
This sequence comes from Halobaculum rarum, assembly GCF_040025155.1. Taxonomy (NCBI): domain Archaea; kingdom Methanobacteriati; phylum Methanobacteriota; class Halobacteria; order Halobacteriales; family Haloferacaceae; genus Halobaculum; species Halobaculum rarum. The sequence goes on from NZ_CP157275.1 coordinate 1,220,487, forward strand.
CTTGAGTTCGAGGACGCCCTGGAGGACGCGCGAGCCGTCGCGCTCGACGACGACGGTGAACTCGTCGGCGTCGCTGCGCTCGTGGAGGAACAGGGTCTCGACCTGCGGGAGTTGCTCGGACACGGTGATCGCTTGGTGTGGGGTAGGCGGATGCGGTATTTCAGGGATTCGGCTCTCGTGTGTGGGTGTGTATCGTGATCACTGCCGGGGTCGTTGTCGAGCCGTCGTTGTCACTGCCGGGGTCGTTGTCGAGCCGTCTCGCCGAGTGCAACGGCATCGTTCAGTCCCTCCCCCGCGACCGCACCACAGCCGCAATTACGTCGGAGCGGGCTCCGACGAACTCACGCTCGCTACGCTCGCGTGAACCTCGCGCGCGTCCGCCGGGCACGCAGGCCCGGCGGCGCGCGCCACCGCGGACGCTGTCGTAGTCGTAGAAGCGGCCTACTCCTCGTCGATGACGCGGATCGTGTCGTCGCCGTGGGGGACAACACAGATGAACGCGGCCGGTTCGTCGCCGTCGTTGCGGTACCAGTGCCGGACGCCCGCAGGGATGAGCAGCGCGTCGCCCTCGGCCACCGTGTACTCCTCGCCGTCGAGACCCACGGTGTACTCACCCGCGAGCACGTACTGCTCGTGTTCGACCTCGTTGGTGTGGTTCGGGACGTGCGCGTCGGGCGCGAGCTCGAACCGCCGCATCGCGAAGTGCGGAGCGTCATCGGCGTCGTCGATGAGCACGCCCTTCGACATCCCCTCGCCCGCGTCGACCTCGCTCATCGCGAGGTCGTCGCCGCGCTTCACCACGGGGGGCGTCGTCGATCCATCCGTCGTCGGGTCGTCCGTCGTCGCCTCGGGTTCGCTCATGGCTGTCGCTTTCGCGCGATAGGAGATAAATCTCGGCGGCCGGGTTTATACACCGTGAGGAACTACCCCGGAGTATGCGAGGAATCCGTATCGGGCGGGTCGCCGGTATCCCGATCCAACTGAACTGGACGTTTCTCCTGATCCTCCCGCTGTTCGCGTATCTCATCGGGAGTCAGGTCGGGGAGTTCGCCGGAATCGTCGGCGACACGTTCGGCGTCGCCATCCCTGCGGCCGCCCTGACCGGCGGGAGTCTCCCGTGGGTGCTCGGTACCGCCGCGGCACTGGGGCTGTTCGTCTCCGTCTTGCTTCACGAGTTCGGCCACTCGCTGACGGCGATGCACTACGGCTACGAGATCGAGTCGATCACGCTGTGGCTGTTCGGCGGCGTGGCCTCCTTCGAGGAGATGCCCGAGGACTGGAAACAGGAGTTCACCGTCGCGATCATGGGCCCGGTGGTCTCCGTCGCGCTCGGGGTCGTCACCTACGTCGTGCTCATCAGCGTGGCGCTCCCACCGACGGTCGCGTTCGTCGTCGGCTATCTCGCGCTGATGAATCTCGTGCTCGCGGCGTTCAACATGCTGCCCGGCTTCCCGATGGACGGGGGACGGGTGCTCCGGGCGCTGCTGGCTCGGAACCGCCCCCACGCCCGCGCCACCCAGATCGCCGCCGAGGTCGGGAAGGTGTTCGCGTTCCTGCTTGGCCTGTTCGGCCTGTTGGGCGGCAACTGGCTCACCGTCGGGCTCGCGTTCTTCATCTACATCGCCGCCTCCAGCGAGGCACAGCAGACGACGATGCGCGCCGCCTTCGAAGGGGTCAGCGTCGACGACATCATGACACCGCGCGAGGAACTGAACGTCGTCCATCCGAACGACAGCGTCGCGAAGTTGATGGAGCGGATGTTTCGCGAGCGCCACACCGGCTACCCCGTGGTGAAAAGCGGCACCCTCCTGGGGATGGTGACGCTGGAGGACGCCCAAGGCGTCCGCGAGGTCGAGCGTGACGCCTACACGGTACAGGACGTGATGGAGACGGACCTCGCGAGCGTGACGCCCGACGCGGACGCGGTGACGGCGCTGGAGACGATGCAACGGCACAGTGTCGGTCGCCTCGTCGTCGTCGACGGCGACGGGGAGCTGGTCGGCCTCATCTCGAGGACCGACCTCATGACCGCCTTCAACATCATTCAGCAGGGCGGTCGAGAGTCGATCGGTATCAGTACCGACACGGGCGTTCTGCCGGATATTGGCGGTCGGAGCGTCTGACCGCGACGGTCGCGACAACGTCGACGCCGAAAGAGAATCAGTCCAGGTGCGAGAATTGAACCCGCGTCTCAGCCTCCACAAGGCTGAAGGATAGTCCACTACCCCAACCCGGACACGCACCCGTAGGTAGCCCGGTGCGATTCAAATACGTTACGACTCGGCCGGGTGTCCGCGACGGCAACGGCGACGGATGACCGTCGCGCTTTTCTCGCCCGCTCGAGTAGATCAGGTAGCAGTGGCCATCACGGACAAGATCTACCTGAAGAACCACCGGCAGATCGCCTCACAGCTCGACGCCAACGTTCCGAAAGGCGCGTTCTCGGGGGCGACGCTGGATCTGGTGTTCTCGGGCGACGGACTCGCCGAACTCGACGAGACGACCCGGGACCGGGTGCTGGAGTTCGCCGAGGACTTCCTCGACTGCGCCTGCGACGACGCGCCGTACTGCGGACACCCCGAGCGGAAGTTCATTCGGTACCTGCTGGAGCTGCGCGCGCAGGGACTCGGCCCCGACGCCATCGTCGACGTGATGGGCGACGACTACATGCTGTACGCCTACCCCGGCGACGTGCTTTCGTTCCTCGACTCGGCGGTGCGCACGCTGGAGGCGACCGAGTCGCTCGCGGCCGTCGACGGTGACGAGGAAGCGAGACAGCGAGCACGGAATGCGCGGAACGAACTGGCTCGGTAGGCGCCGGCTATCTCCCTTCGACGACGGACTATGGGCTTAATACGGGTAAACCCGAGTTTGTAACGCTCGGTGTTTACCGTTCTTCACGGAGGAGTCGTAGACATGTCGAGGCAGGAAGCGAGACTGAGAGCGGGTTCCGGGCGTCGTCCGAGCGAGCGCGTCGTCGAGCACGTCGCGGCCGCTGAAGGGGTATCGCCGGCCGCCCTCGAGGATCGCCTGTACGACGCCATCGACTCGGAGGCGCTCGATAGCATCGTCGGAAGCGGGTCGCCGGACGTGGAAGTGACGTTTCGGTTCGGCGAGTACCTCGTGACCGTCAGCGAGGGCCGGACGCTCGAGGTGTCGGTCCGGTCGATCGACTAGACGTTCGTCCCGCGGGGGGCGGCGACGCGTCCCCGAGAGACGAAGAGCCACGAGTCGGAGTCGGCCGGCTCCCGGGAGTCGTCGGTCGATCGACCGACGCGCGCTTATCCGAGTTGGTACGGCTCGTCGTCGTCGCGGTCGCCGTCGAGTTCCTCGAGGAACACGACCTCCTCGCCGTCGTCGGCCTCCTCGAGTCTGTCCTGCAGGTACGTGACGAACGCCTTGTACTCGTCCAGTTGCTCGCGGAGGTGCTCGGCCTCCAACTCCAGCCGCTCGTGTTCGCGCACGAAGCTCTTGGGCACCTCGACGGTCGGCGGGAACGACTCGCCGTCGGCGTCGGTCTCCTCGACGCGGTTCTCCGGGACGACCTCCACCTGCCCGTCGTGGGCGACGAGAGTGTCGACGTAGTCGCGGAACACCGCCGACAGCGAGAGGTCGCGCTCGTCGGCGATCTCGCGCAGCGCCTCGAAGGCGTCCTCGTTGACGCGGAACGAGACCGTCTTGTTCTTGCTCCCCATTGCCGAATGCTCGTTCGCGTCGCCACTTAACGGTTCGTCAGACGCTCACACGCCGCTCTCCGGTTAAGCGCGAAAAACGAAGGAACCGGCTACCGGCTTACGCGGGCGCTTCGTCCTCGAGTTCGTCGGCGTCGTCGAGCGACTGCAGCGCCGCGACGGCGGCGTCGCGGTACTCCTCGACGGGCAGGTCGTACTGCTCGCGGGCCATCCGCGCGTACTCGTTGCCCTCGTCGTCGAACGCCTCGATCCGGTCGAGCGTCCGCGCAGCCGTCTCGGCGACCCAGCGGTCGCGCGTGGCGGCGTCGACGGTCGTGATCGACTCGGGACGCACGGAGACGTTCACGTTGCCGTCGTCCGTCTCGTAGGTGCGGGGCTTGCCGACGACGGCGACGTACGCGGGTGGCTCCAGTTCCCGGAGAGCGCTGGCGGCCTCGGGCTGGTACTGCCCGGCGTAGGTGAAGAACGTCCCCGTTGGGTCGACGATGCGCCCGCGCCAGTACTCGCTGTCCTCGCCGACGTCCTCCTTCTCGGTGAGAGTTCCGACGATGAACACGCGGTTGGCGCGCTCGCCCGTCGGGAGCAGCAGGTACAGCGGCGCCCGCTCGTCGTCGGACTCCTTGAACGTGTAGCTGGCGTCGTTGTACTCGGCCGCGAAGACGCGGCGTGCGACCTCTCGGGATGGAACGGATTGGCTCATTACAGGGACCTCGCGCGGATCAGCAGCGACTCGGCATCGACGGTGTCGTCGGTGCCGGACAGTTCCTCGAAGTCGTCGGCGAGCACGTACCGGCCCAGCGTCGGGCCGCGCACGCGGTAGTAGCGGCCGACGATGCGGTCGGACATCTCCTCGCCCACGACGGTCGTGTCCAGGGCGTCCTGGGCCATCTCCTTGGCCTCGTCGAGGCCGATACCGGTCAACTCGGCGGTCGCCTCCTCGTTGAAGATGACCTCCTGGACGGCGTCGCCGTCGTCCAGCACCGCCTTGATGCGGAGGTCGAACTCGCCGTCGGCCTGGCCGTGTTCGCTGCAGCGCCCGTTCTGGAGCACGCGCGTGCAGTCGTCCTCGGGACAGCGCTTGATGAGGCCCGAGCCGGACTGGATGTCCACCAGCGCGCCCTCGACCTCGTCGCTGTCGTCGCCGACCTCGATCTCCTCGTCGAGTTCGGTGATCGTGGTCGTCCGGTTGAGTTTCACCGAGTAGTTGCCCTGATACTCGTCGGTGACGACGTTCGAGAGCGCGTAGCTTTTGCCCTCCTCGAGTTCCTCCAGTTCGCTCGTGGAGAAGGAGACGAACTTGATCGTGCCGGACTCGTCGCCGAGCAGGCCCACCTGCGCGATGGAGTCGTGGTTGGGGTCCCACAGGTCGGCCACCGTCACGCGAAGGTCGACCCACTGCTCGTCCTGGTCGATATCGCCGACGAGCGCCTGTTCTGCGCCGCCGGAGCCGATCTCGTCTCGCTCCAGCCCCGCCTCGTCGAGGTAGGAGTTGACGACGCTCCGGCGTGCCTCGTCGACGGGGACGCTGTACTCGTTCACCAGCGAGGCGAGGCGCTCCTCGATCTCCCCGACGGTGAGGTCCAAGTGGTCTGAAAACTGCTCGTGTATCTCTTCCGCGTGGGTTTGCAGGTCTGCCATGGTTTTCCTGCCTCCGGGTATGTGTTCAGTGGGAGGCGTACGGTGGTTGGTTCGGGATCCTATTTAGTATTCCGTGACCGGGGTGAAAGTGGAGATCGGGGACAGCGTGGAGCCGCCGCCGCGACTGTTCGCGCGTGGGCAACGGACTGATAGTCGGGGCGCTCCCACGGGTGGACATGGGACTGGGCGACAGGCTCCGGCGCGTCCTCCAACAGCAGGCGCGCAAGGCCGGCCGCGAGTACGCGCGCAGCAAGCGCGCCTACCAGGAGGGCCGCGAGTGGGGTGAGAACCACGCCGGCGACTTCGACCTCCCGACGGACGGGGAGGACCGCGCTCGCATCGTCTGTCGCCGCCACGCCGAGAAGCGCCACGTCGCCGTGAACGCCGACGGAGAGCCGGCGTGTTTCGAGTCGGACCACCCGGACTGTGAGGGGTGCGCCGAGGACGTGCGGGAGGGGCGTGTGCAGACGTGGTAGGCGAGGCCGAGTGAGCGAAGCGAACGAGGCCTCGACGAACGGCGGCGCGCTTGCGGGCGCGCCGCCCACGGAATGAGCGCGGTCGAGCGGAGCGAGACCGCGGATGCGAACGGCGAACGGAGTGAGCCGTGAGCGAGGCGGGATGGACGACAGCGTAGGATCGGCTCGGTCCCCACCGTCCTTATCAGCACCCCCACCCACACGACGACAATGGATCGACCCGTCGTCGCCGTGATCCTCGCCGGCGGTACCGGCTCCCGGCTGTACCCCGCCTCCAGGAGCGACCGACCGAAGCAGTTCCTCGCGCTGGGTGACGCAGACGACGACCGGAGCCTCCTCGCCAGAACCGCCGCCCGCACGGGCTTCGCGGACGCGACGCTGGTCGCCACCCGCCCGGAATTCGCCGACGAAGTGCCCGAACACGCCCGGGACGCCGAGGTCGTCGTCGAGCCGGCGGGCAAGGACACCGGCCCCGCGATACTGTACGCGACTCACCGCGCACGCGAGGCCGTCGACGGCGACCCGGTCGTGGTCGTCCTCCCCGCGGACCACCACGTCCCCGACGGCGACGCCTTCGAGGCGACGATGGCGCGAGGGGCCCGCGTCGCCGCCGATAGCGGCCGGTTGGTCGCCTTCGGCGTCGAGCCGACCCGGGCCGCCACGGGGTACGGCTACATCGAACCCGGCGAGGAACGCAGCAGCGACGGCACCGCAGCCGACTACCTCGACCTCGCCGCGTTCCACGAGAAGCCCGACGCCGACACCGCCGCGGAGTACGTCGCCTCGGGCTACTACTGGAACGCCGGCATCTTCGCGTGGACGCCCGCGGCGCTGTTCAGCGAGGCACGGGACACGCCGCTCGGGCCGCTCGTGGACGCGCTCGACGGCGACGACCCGGATCCGGAAGCCGGCTTCGCGGCGGTCGATCCCGTCAGCATCGATTACGCGGTGATGGAGCGGGCCGAGCGCGCGGCGGTCGTGCCGGCGGACTTCGCGTGGGACGACCTCGGGGCGTGGGACGCGCTCGACCGCGTGCTCGACGCGGACGCCGACGGGAACGTCGTCGCGGGCGGCGCCGAGGCGCTGGCGGTCGACGCCGGGGACAACGTCGTCGCCGCGGACGACGCGCACGTCTCGCTGGTCGGCGTGGAGGGACTGTGCGTCGTCGCCTACGACGACCGCGTGCTCGTCGTCCCGAAGGAGCAGGCCCAGCGCGTCCGCGACGCGGTCGATCGGCTGAAGGACGCGGGGCGGTTCTGAGCGCGGGCGCGACCCCGAGTCATCGGGACGGCAACGACGACCGCGACGGCAGCGACGACCGCGACGGCGACGACTTACGACCGCAGGCGACCGCCGTCGACGGGGAGGGCCGCGCCGTTGACGAACGACGCGCGCTCGGAGGAGAGGAACGCGACCACGTCGCCCAGCTCGCGCGGGTCGCCGATGCGGTCCAGCGGGATGTCGCTGGCCCAGTCGGCGACCCCCTCCTCGTAGCTGTCGTACTCGCCACGGTCGAGCGCGTCCTCGACGAGTTCCTCGATGCGGGCCGTCTCGTGTGCGCCCGGGAGCACCGCGTTCGCGCGCACGTCGGGCGCCCACTCCCGCGAGACGGTCTTCACGAGCCCGATCACCGTCCGGCGGACGGCGTTCGAAAGCACCAGTCCGTCGATGGCCTCCCGAACCGAAGTCGAGGTGATACACGTGACCGTTCCCGCGTCGCTGTCGGTGAGGTGCGGGCGCGCCTCCCGGAGCGTCCAGACGGCACTCATCACGAGCGTGTCGAAGGCGCCGCGCCACTGCTCGTCGGTCATCTCGTCGAAGGTGCCCGGCGGGACCCCGCCCGCGCTCGTGACGACGTGGTCGAGGCCGCCGAACTCGCCGACGGTCGCCTCCACCAGCGCGGCCACGTCGTCGCGGTCGGTCACGTCGGCCTCGACCGCGAGCACCTCGCCCGGTTCCTCCGCCAGCGCCGCCTCGGCCTCGTCGAGGCGATCGGGCGTTCGCCCGCAGATCACCACGTTCGCGCCTTCGGCCGCCAGCGACGCCGCCGAAGCGAAGCCGAGGCCGCTCGAACTGGCCGTCACCAGCGCCGTGTTTCCGTCGAGTCGTAGGTCCATACCCTCGATTTCGACCGTTGCATCAAAAAGCCGCCAGAGGCGGCAGGACGTGCGGTTACTCGGTGTTCGGCTGCTCCGAGCGTCGGACCCGGACGGTTCCACCGCCGGTGATACCGACGAGGATCGGCGCGACGACCTCTCGGCCCTGGACCGCGTCGCCGGCGTCGTCGCTCACGAGCTTCATCAGATCGGGCGCGGTGTGGTTGACCTTCACGTCGGCCTCGTCACAGGCGTCGTACACGCGGTCGGGCACGTCGTAGAGGTCGGTTCCCGCGGCGATCTCGATCCGGACGGGCGCCGACAGCGCCTCCGCGAACGCGACCGTCTCGCGTGCCTTCTCGACGTTGTCGCGGGCTGACGACTCGACGCTCGACACGTTCGCGCGCGACGTCCCCAGCAGGTCGGCGATGTCGGCCTGCCTGACGTTGCGCTCGCGCAGCGCGAGTACCTCCGCCTGCCGACGGGTGAGGACGCTGTGCTCGGCGTCGAAGCCGGCGCGGTCGAGCAGTTCGGCGACGTCGACCGCGTCGACGCTCCCCTCGGTAGTCATACGAAGGCCTCGAACCCCGGCACACAAAAAGGATAGCACGGACTGTCCAGCCGCGACCTTCCGGGGCGAGTCGACGCTACGATCCCCAGAAGTTGTCGCGCGATCCGAGCCGTTCGCCTCGCTTCGCTTCGGTCTCCTCGTCGATCTCTGCGTTCTCGTGCTCGCCGTCGGCGGCGTCTTCGCCGTCCTCCGGCTCGTCCGGAAGCCGCTCGACGACGCGATTCGCCTTCGCGTGGTTCTGCTTCACTCGGTCGATGCGGACGACCGCCCGCGCGGGGGGGAGCAGCCCGTCGACCATGACGATGAAGCCGTCGTCGGTGCGCCCGACGCCCGCCCCGCTCTCGTGGATGTCGTCGACCTCGACGACGACCTCCTCGCCGGGTTTTACCGGCTGCTGCTTCAGATCCGAGATCGGCATGTTGTAGTCGTTGCACCACTCGGCGCCGCCGCGGTCGCCGTAGTGCTGACAGCCCATGCCCTGGATCCGTTCGGAGAACCGGGGGCAGTCATCCGCAAGTGGACAGTCCGCCATGCGGGAGAATACCTCCGGCATCGTCTAAACGCTTCCGTCTGAACGAGTCGACCGCACGCGAGGACCGGCGAGCGGACGGCGATCCGGCGGAGAAACGGCGACGAGGAGCTTTTGCTCGCTCCGCCCGTACCGCGACCGTGAACCGCCGCGCTCCAGAGCTCGCGCTGTTGACCGGGGTGCTCCTCGCCGCCCCCATCGGCGCGTTCGCGCTGTGGGCGACGGGCGACCTGTCCCGGTCGCTGCTCACCGGAGTGGGTCTCCTGTACCCGTTCGCGGTGTACGCGATCTATCACGACGACGACCCGACGGGCGTGCTGCCGCCGCGGGCCGTGGCGGTCGCCGGCACGATAGCCGGTGCCGTACTCGTCGCCGACGCGGCAGCGACCGTCGGAGTCGCCGACGCGACGCTGCGCGGCACCTTCCTCGGGCTGCTCGTCGCCGCGCCGGCGTGGACGTATGCAGTCATGTACACACCGGCCCGTGCGCTCCCCCCCGGCCGAGTGCTCTTGCTCGCCGGCGCCGTCAGCGGTGCGGCGCTGCTGCTGGCCGGGTTCTACGTCGAGACGCCGTTCGGCGCGGCGGCGGCGCTGGTGCTGTGGATCACGGGCGCGATCGCCGCCCGAGCCGCCGGGTTCACCGCGACGCCGACCGCCCGACTCGGCGCCGTCGCCGGCGGCGTCGTCCTCGGCGTCGCCGTCCTGTTCGCCGCGCTGTTCGCCGGTTCGGTGTCCCCCGCGGCGGTCCTTTCGGCGGTGGCACTGGCGCTCGCTCCGGCGGTGTACTACGGGCTCACGGTCGAAACGGCGTCGTTCGAGTGACGAACTGCTCGGCGTCGTTCGAGTGGTGCGCGCAGTCGCGTCGCTGTCGACGGGAACTGACAGGCGGCCCCGCTCACGGCATACCGGTTGCCCGGCGTGAGCGCATCGGGGGCACTGGCCGCGTGATCGGATATGAACGTTCGGCTGGCCTCGCTGCGCCGCGGTTCGATTAGAGAAATTCGGCGACCTCGGAGTACCACATGTCGTGGCGGTCGACGCGGTCGACACGGTCGGCGATGTCGACGGCGAGCGCGTGCCAGCAGCGCTCGCTCGGGTCGGAGGTGTCGAGGTTGTAGGTGGCGTCCCGGCAGTCACAGCCGCCGTCCTCGACGATGTGCTCGTCTCGATAGCCAACGACGACGGTGAAGTCCCGGTACCGTTTCACTCGGCCCTCCGCGACGGCTTCGATCGCCCGGCGACCGCGGTCGCCGTGGAGGGTGATTATCTCGGCGACGACGGGGGGACGAAGCTCGCCGGCGGCCGCCAGCGCCGCGCGCCAGTCGTCCGCCGCGAGGTCAGCGAGTTCGCCCGGGTCGAGATCGGTCGCGTCCGCTGCGGCGGGTTCCTCGTCGGCGGCAGGGTCCCCGCCGGTCGTGGCGGGTCCCTCGTCGGTGGCGGCGGCCTCGGGTGCCGCGTCCGGGTCGGCGTCGCCGTCGCCTCGGGTCACGTCGCGTCGGTTCGCGTGGCCGCGGCAAAACGCTTCGGACCCGGCAGAAGCGGGCGGGCGGAGTCGCCGTCGGCTCGGGGCTCGCGCCGATTCCACGCCAGTTAACCCCGCGGGCGGCGCACGTCCGCCAACGATGGAGGTCACGGAGGGCGGCGTCACCGTCGAGATCGAGGGTGCGCGCGACGGCGCGAGCGAGGGCCGCGCCGACGAGGTGTTCTACAACCCCGAGATGGAACTGAACCGCGACATCACCGTCGCCGTGTTGCGAGCCTACGCGGACCGCGAGTCGCGCGCGCAGACATACCTCGATGCGATGGCCGCCTCGGGCGTCCGCGCCACCCGTGCGGCCGCCGAGGGATGGGACGCGACCGCCGCCGACATGGACGACGACGCCGTCACACTCGCGAAGCGGAACCTCGCGCCCTACGGCGGGGAGGCAGTCCACCGCGACGCGAACGCGCTCCTGCACGAGGGCTTCTTCGACGTGGTCGATATCGACCCGTACGGCTCGCCGATGCCGTTCGTCGACGCCGCCGTCGCCGGCACGCGGAACCTCCTGTGTGTCACCGCGACCGACACCGCGCCGCTGTGCGGCGCCCACTTCGAGTCGGGTGTCCGCCGCTACGACACGGTCCCCCGAAACACCGAGTACCACCCCGAGATGGGGCTTCGCGTGCTGATCGGCGCGCTGGTTCGCCGGGCCGCCAGCCGGGACAAAGCCGCGGTCCCGATCTGCTCGCACGTCTCCCGGCACTACGCGCGAACCTATCTCGAGTTGGAGGCCAACGCGACCGACGCGACGGCGACCCTCGGCTCGCTGGGGTTCGTCCACCACTGCGAGGACTGCCTCGAACGCGATCACGAGTTCGGCCGACTACCGGACGTACCCGACGAGTGTCCGCACTGCGGGTCGAACAGGATCCTCACCGCGGGGCCGATCTGGCTGGGACCGATCGCCGACGCCGAGTTCACCGAGCGGGTCGACGCCGAGGTGACCGACGACATGGGCGAGGCGAAGCGCGCGCGGAAGCTGCTCCCGACGGTCGCCGGGGAGTTGGACACGCCGACGCACTACGACCAGCACCGCCTGTGCAAGCAGTGGGGCCGTCCGGCGGTCGGCATGGACGAGTTCGTCGACGTCCTTCGGGAGGCCGGCTTCGACGCCTCCCACGCCCACTACTCCGGGACGGCGTTCAAAAGCGACGCCACGGTCGCCGAGATGCGTGAGGCGACCGCCGACCTCGCGTGAGCCGCCGAGCGTCAGTTACCGCGCGTTAGTTACCGCACCTCAACCATCGCGTGCGGGCCACCACAACGCTGTCCGAGGGTCCGACGGCGATCATCGTGACCCTCACCGTCGCCCTCTTTGACTTCGGCCGCCAACGCGGCCGGTATGTCGAACGACGCTCGTGATCCCGGGCCGTCCGGCGACGGGGGATCACAGGCCGACGCCGACGGTCCGATAGCGGTCGCGGGCGCCGTCGTCCGTGCCCTCCGCGCCGCGGACGCCACGTTCGTGGCGGGGAGCCTCGCGTACTACAGCGGCGTCGCGACCCTTCCGGTCGCGGTGCTGATCGTCGCGTTCCTCACCCGGACCGGGGAAGGGGTCGTCGCCCCCGGAGCCGTCACCGCGGGGGGAGAGTTGCTGACGCCCCGAGGGCGAGCGTTCCTCCGGGCCTCGCTCGCCGACGTGTCGGAGCGACGTGGGATCGTCGTCGTCGCGGGAACGTTGGCGTGCTTCTCGGTCGTGCAGCTGTTTCGGGGGTTCGATCGCGCCTTCGCCGCCGTCTACGGGGTCGAGAAGCGGGGCATCCGTTCGCGCGTCCACGACACGGCGTTCGCGATCGGCGTCGGCGGGCTCGGCGTTCTCGCGGTGCTGCTCGCGGCGGGGACCCTGTCGCTGTACACCAACGAGTCGATAGCGCGCGGGGGCGTCCCCGTCGCGGTGTTGCTGCTGTCGACCGTGGCGCTGTTCCCGCTGTTCTACTCGCTGCCGGCGACGCCGGTGTCGCGCACGGAGGTGATCCCGGGGACGCTCGTCGCCGCGGTCGGATGGACGGTCACGGGAGCCGTGCTCGGCGCGTACGCCTCCGCCGGCAGCGACGTCGGGATCTACGGCGTCCTCGGGGGGCTCATCGTGCTCGTCGCGTGGTTATACGTGGCGAACCTGCTCGTGCTCGTCGGCGCAGCGACGAACGCCGTGTTGGCCGGGCACGTCTGAGTTGATCGGTGTGTCGTGCTACGATCCCGTCGAGTCGAGCGAGAACGGACCGCTGATCCGCCGATCCGCCGACCCTCCCGCCTGCGCAGTTCTCATCATGTCAACACGAACCGTGCGCTTTTCTCGCGGTCGCGTGAACACCGTGACGTGCAGGCTGAATCCGAATCGGCTGGGGCGACGGGAGCGCTCCGGCGGGCACTGTCGTTCGCCCGCGAGATCGCCACCCGGACGAGCGAGGAGAACGTCACGTTCCTGGCGGCGGGCGTGGCGTACTACGCGTTCGTCTCGCTGTTGCCGGCGGCGGTCCTAGCGTTGGTCATCGCGGTGACCATCGGGGGACAGCAGCTCGCGGCCGTGGTCGTCGACGCGAGCGCGAACGTCCTCACCGCCAGCGGGCAGGAACTACTCGTCACCGCGCTCGTCGACGGTCCCGGACAGGGGTCGGTGACGCTCATCAGTCTCCCGCTGACGCTGTGGGGGGCGTTGAAGGTGTTTCGCGGCCTCGACATCGCCTTCTCGCAGGTGTACGAGGTCGAGGGCGACGACGGGCTCGTGGACCAACTTCGCGACTCGCTGGTGGTCGCCGCGAGCGTCGGCGGGAGCCTCGGTGCGATGATCCTGCTCGGGGCGGTCGTCGCCGTCGTCGACGTCGTCGCTGTGACCGTCGTCGCGAACGCCCTCGCGCTGCCGGCGCTCCTCTCGGCCGCGTTTCTCCCGATGTACTACGTGTTCCCCGACACGGACGTGACCCTCCGCGACGTGCTCCCCGGCGCCGTCTTCGCGGGCGTCGGCTGGACCGTCCTCCGGGTGGCGTTTCAGGTGTACGTCGAGTTCGCCGGGGGGGGCGGTGGCGGCGAGGGAACCGTATACGGCGTGCTCGGCGCCGTGCTGCTGTTCGTGACGTTCCTCTACTTCGGCGCGACACTCGTGCTCGTCGGCGCCGTCGTCAACGTCGTACTCGGTGCCGACAGCCGGGGGAGCCGGGGCAGTGGCGGTGACGACCCGGCCGTGTCGACGAGAGAGACCGGCAGGATAAAGGGACAGACACGCGTGCGGAGTGACGAATGAGCGGCGAGACCTCGAGCGCCGAAACGGAAGTCGACGGCGAGGAGGACGACGGCCGTCCGGCGCCGGACATCGGGGAGTTGGACGAGCGCGTCGCCGAGCTCCGCGCGGACCTCGACGCGATCGACGACCGGACCGTAGAGAAGCCGGCGCTGGAGGCCGAGCTGAAGCGGTACGTCCGCCGGCGGATGCGCCGCGGCCACGCTCGCGGGTGGGGACCGTACCTCGTGTTGCTGTACGGCACCGTGATGACGCTCGGCGCGTTCTACTTCCTGGAGGGGTGGGTCGCGATCGCCGCGATGCTCGTGTTGTTCCTCTCGACGCTCGGGCTGTACACGCTGTTCGTCCTCGTCGGCGTCGGGCTGAACCTCGTGGAGGTGCCCGGACGCGCGGTCGACGCCGTCCGGGACCGGCGGTGAGGTGGGCGGATGTTCCGCACTATCACCGCCGGCGCGGCCGCGCTACCCGACTGGCTGGTCGTGATCGCTGCTCTCCTCACGCAGCTGGGCGACGCGTGGTTCCTCTATCTCGGCCTTGCGCTTCTGTACTGGCTCGCCGACGATCGGCTGGCCGCCAACCCCCGACGCGTCGGCGCGACCGTCGTCGCCGTCGGCCTCGGCGCGCTCGCGGTGACCGTCGGCTTCAAGAGCTTGTTCGCGTTCCCGCGGCCGCCGGGCGCCGGGGAGGCGACCGTCCCACTGTGGCTCCCTGAACTGCTCCACGGCGTCTACGTCAACACCGCCACCGGCGACGGGTTCGGCTTCCCCTCCGGCCACGCGATCGGCGCGACGATGGTGTACGGCGCGCTCGCGACGTTCCTCGACGTGGGAACACGGCGAACCCGTCGCCGCGTCGCCGCGGTCCTGATCGGCGTCATCGCGCTCACGCGGGTCGCGCTCGGCGTCCACTACCTCGCCGACGTCGTCGTCGGCATCGCCGTCGGACTCGCGGGGCTGTGGCTGTTCCACCGAGTCGCCCGGAAGGGATTCCGGCCGAACCCGGACCGGGCGTTCTTCCTGTCGGCCGTACTCGGCGTGGCGGCGCTGATCCTCGCCGCGGCTGGCGGCCACGGCGGCGAGGTCCTCGAGGCGGGGATCGTCGTCGGCGGCGGGCTCGGCGGATACGCCGTCTGGCGGGTTCGCGGTACGGACCCGACGACCGTCGGTGTCGTCGGTACGATCGTGGGAGTGGCGGTTATCGCCGTCGTGTTCGGCTCGGCGTACGCCGTCGCCTCGATCGGGCTCCCGTACGTGTTCGGGGTCGTCCCCGACACTACCCCGTTCCGTCTGCTGGCGGCCGTTCCCCTGTCGTTCGCGGGCGTCGCGCTCGTGATCGCGTGGCCGACGATCGTTGCCCGGGTTCGGGCGTCACGAGCCGACAACGGGGACGCGGAGTCCGTCGATGACCTCATCACCGAGGCCGAACCCGACGGAGTCGGACCGGACCGGTCCGAGTAAGCGGCCGCAAGCGTCGATCAGCAGAGAAAAAACGAGCGACCGATGACCGACCGGCGAAGCCTCAGAACGTCTCGAGGTAGCGATCGAGCTCCCACTGGGAGACGTCGACGCGGAACTCGTCGTACTCGGCCGACTTCGCCTCGATGAACTTCTCGGTGACGTGCTCGCCGAGCGCGTCCTGCACGACCTCGTCCTCCTCGAGCTCGGCGACGGCCTCGCCGAGGTTCGACGGGAGCGTGGTGATGCCGTACTCCTCGCGCTTCTGCTCGTCGAACTCGTAGATGTTCTCGCGGACGGGGTCGTCGCACTCCAGTTCGTCCTCGATGCCGTCGAGGCCTGCGTGGATGAGCGCCGCGAACGCGAGGTACGGGTTACACGAGGGGTCGGGGAAGCGCGCCTCGATGCGGGAGGCGGCCGGCACGCGCGCGGCCGGCTTGCGGATGAGCGCCGAGCGGTTGCGGTCGGACCACGCGACGTAGACGGGCGCCTCGTAGCCGGGGACGAGCCGCTTGTAGCTGTTCACCGTCGGGTTCGTAACGGCCGCAATCGCGGGCGCGTGCTCCAGAATACCGGCGGTGAACTGCTTGGCCGTCTCCGAGAGGTCGAACTCGTCGTCGCCGTCGTGGAAGGCGTTCTCGCCGTCCTCGGTGAACAGTGAGATGTGGGTGTGCATCCCCGAGCCGTTGATCTTCGGGATCGGCTTGGGCATGAACGTCGCGTGGAGGTCGTGCTGGGCGGCGATGGCGCGCACGACGGTGCGGAAGGTGCCGACGTTGTCGGCGGTGGTGAGGGCGTCGTCGTACTCGAAGTTGATCTCGTGTTGGCCCTCGGCGACCTCGTGGTGGGACGCCTCGATCTCGAAGCCCATGTCCTCGAGGCCGTAGATGATGTCGCGGCGCACGTCGCTCGCGAGGTCCTTCGGCGCGAGGTCGAAGTAGCCGCCGGCGTCGTTGGTCTTCGTCGTCGCGCGACCGTCCTCGTCCTCCTCGAACAGGAAGAACTCCGGCTCGGGGGCGGCGTTGACTTCGTACCCCATCTCCTCGGCGCGCTTCAGCGCGTCCTTCAGGACGCGACGGGGGTCGCCCTCGAACGGCTCGCCCGTCGAGGTGTTGATCACGTCGCAGATGAGGCGGGCGGCGCCGCCGCCGTTGCCGCCGTCGCGGGTCCGCCACGGGAGCACCGCGAACGTCTCGGGGTCGGGCTTGAGACGCATGTCCGACTCCTGGATCCGTACGAAGCCGTCGATCGAGGACCCGTCGAAGTAGATGCCCTCGGTGAACGCCTTCTCGACCTGCGTCGCCGGAACGGAGACGTTCTTCACCGTCCCCAGGATGTCCGTGAACTGGAGGCGGAGGAAGTCGATCCCTTTCTCGTCGATCTCGTCGATGACGTCCTGTTCGACGGCGCTGAGCCCGCCGTCCGGCTTGGTGTTTCCGTCCGTCATGTTGTGACGTTTGCCTTCATACACTCCCGGTATATAGGAGTTGACGGTCAGTGCAATTTCCCCTTCCGCTCGCTCGTAGTGGACATCCGTCAAATTCTAAAGGGAGGCACCCGTCGACGAGTGTAATGACGTACGAAAATCTCGATGCCAAGCTCGTCAACGCCCTCTTAGGAAACGGTCGCGCCAGTCTCCGCTCGCTGGGTGAGGATCTCGACGTGTCGGTGACGACCGTCTCGAACCACCTCCGCGATCTCGAAGACGAGGGCGTGATCGAGGGGTACACCCCGCGGGTGAACTACGACCGGCTCGGCTACGACGTGACGGCGATCGTCCAGCTGAAAGTGGAGGGGAGCGCGCTGCCGGACATCGTCGACCGCCTGCGCGATCAAAAACAGATGGTCTCCGTCTACGAGGTGACCGGCGACTACGACGTTATCGCGATCGGCAAGTTCCACGACACCGACGAGATGAACGAGGGGATCAAGGGCCTGCTCGCCGACCAGGACATCCGCGAGACGAACACCTCGGTCGTGCTCAACAGCGTCGTCGAGAACGCGCAGTTCGACCTCGACGTCAGGGAGTGAGCCGTCGCTCGCGGCGGGCCGCGGACGCAAACAGGTGAGAACGGTCGAGCCGATCGAACGCCGAGTTCAGACCATGAACTCGGTCACGTCTTCCATGTCCGTCTGACAGAACGGACAGCGGTACCGGGTCGAGAAGCCACCGGACTGGGCCGTCGTCTTCGCCTCGAGTTCGTGCATTCCGATCTGACGGCCGCAGTCGGGACAGTTCACCTTGGGCACGTCCGAGTGACACGGTCACACACGCATAAATCCCGGCACCGGACTACAGAGAGAAATCTATTAGTACACGCACTTCCGTGAACGTTGTCGATACCCGTGTTTTGCGGCGTTTGAGACGACAAAATCGACACCGGCTGTGAGTTGTTCTCACAGTAACCGACTGATGGATCCCGAACAGTCCCCATGACTTCGACTGGAGCGTCAGGCCGGTTCGAGGGCTCTTTCGCGCTACGCGCTCACTCCTCCTCGCGTTCCTCGCGAGGCGTTCAGTCGCTACCGCTCCCTCACGCCTCGCTGCTCACGGCTCCCGCTGGTCGCCGTTCGCTCTCCGAGGTCCTCACTCGCTACCGCTCGTTCAGACCTCGCGCTCCTCGAACGTGAACGTCCCGTCCCGCTGGACGACCTCGCCGTCCAACTCGATCACGGAGTCCTCGCTCATGTCGACGATCATGTCGACGTGCTCGGCGGACTCGTTGACCTCGTTGCCCTCGCCGACCGTCTCGGGGTACGCCGAACCGACGGCCATGTGAACGGTGTCGCCCATCTTCTCGTCGAACAGCATGTTGTACGTGAACCGGTCGATCGCGCGGTTCATCCCGATCCCGAGTTCGCCGAGGTAGCGGGCGTTCTCGTCGGTGTTGAACACGCCCTCCAAGACGTCCTCGTTGCGCTCGGCGGAGAACTCCTCGACGCGGCCGTCCTCGAAGGTGAGCCGGACGCCCTCGATCTCGCGACCCTGGCGGTACAGCGGCAGGTCGAAGTACACCTCGCCGTTCACGCTGTCCTTGACCGGCGCGGTGAACACCTCGCCGCCGGGGAGGTTCGCCTTCCCGTCGTCGTTGAGCGCGGTGTTGCCCGCGACCGACATCGTGAGATCGGTCTCCTCGCCGGATTTGATGCGGACTTCCTCCGCGTCGTCGATCAACTCGACCATCTGCCGTTGGAACTCCGCTTGCGCCCCCCAGTCGAGGCTGACCGCGTCGTAGACGAAGTTCTCGTACTCCTCGCTGCTCATGCCCGCGAGCTGGGCGTGCCCGCTCGTCGGGAACTGCGTGAGACACCACGTCTTCGAGAGCCGCTCCTTCTGGACGGGCCGCCGCGCTCGGTTGTAGTCGGCGGTCGTCTCCGGGTCCACGTCGACTTTCTCGGAGACGTTGCCGCCGCTGCGGGCGATGACGAACGCGTCAGCTTCCTCGTAGAGGGCCAGCTCGTGCTCGGGTAGCTCGAAGTCGTCCTCGCGGGCGCGGAGGTACGCGCGGGCGGCGCGCTGGGAGTTGTTCAGGTAGACGGGGTTCGCGCCGATGTCGCCGGCGTACTCGTGGAGCGCGACGGCCAGGTCCTCGGCCTCGGCGGGGAGCTGGATGACGAGGTCGTCGCCCTCCTCGAGTTCGATGGAGTGGTCGACGATGATCTCGGCGTGTTCGCGGATGCGCGGGTCCATGTCACGCGCTTGCCGTCCGGCGGAGTAGGGGTTTCGGTCGCGGGCCGGCGAAGGGGTCGGGACCCGAACCGGGCGTGCCGGCTACGGCCCGCCGTACCCCTGCTCGGTCGCCCACTCGCGAAGCTCGGCGTACACCGACTCGCGGTCGTCGCGGTCGCCCGACGCCAGCACACGATAGCGCTCGGCCTCACGGTCCTCGACGACGGCGAACGACTTCGCCTCGGTCGTGATCAGGAGGGCGGGAACGACCTCGGTCCCGGAGCGCTGGGCGATCACCTCGTGGTGGGCCTCGACGATCCGGTCGGAGTCGGTGAGGCCCCGCACCGCCGCGGCCGACAGCGGGTACGGGAGCGCGTCGATCAGCGACATCGGAGGCGGGGACTCACGCCTCCAGCTTCTGCCGGAGGATATCCTCGGCCGCGTCGAGCGCGTCGTCGAGCGCGTCGACGTTCGGGCCACCTCCCTGCGCGAAGTCCGGCGGGCCGCCGCCCCCGCCGCCGACGCGGCCGGCGAGCTCGCCCACGACCTCGCCGGCGTTGACGCCGACGCCGTCGGGGACGCCGACGACGAACGTCGCCGCGCCGCCGCCGGAGCCGAGCACGGCGATGCGGCCGTCCTCGACGTGGGCGTTGGCCGCCGCCCGGAGTTCGTCGCTGTCGGCGTCCATCCGCTGGACGACCGCGACGGCGTCGCCGACCTCGACCTCCTCGCCGCCCGCGGCGGCGCGAAGCTCCGCCAGCTCCTCCTTCAGGCGGTCGATCGTCTTCCCGCGCTCCTTCCACTCGGTGAAGAAGCGCTCGGCGGTCTCGGGAACCTCCTGTGGGTCGATCGAGAGCACGTCCGCGGCGTCGTACAGCGCGTCCTCGGTGCGGTGGGTCGCATCCAGCGCGGCTTCGCCGGCGGCGAACACCAGCCGTTCGACGCCGTCCTGCACGGGTTCGGTCTTCAGCAGCTTGATCGCGCCGATGTCGCCCGTCCGGGAGACGTGGGTCCCACCGCACGCCTGCACGTCGTCGCCGACGCGGATGAGTCGGATCTGCTCGCCCGGCGGGATCCCGCCCTGGTAGAGGTCGAAGCCGTGCTCGGACTCCGCCTCGTGGCGGTCGGGCCACTCCTGTTTCACCGGGAGGTTCCGGCACACGATGTCGTTGGCGACCTGCTCCATCGCCTTGACCTGCTCGCGCGTCACGCGATCGTAGTGCGTCACGTCGAGCCGCGAGGAGTTGAGCCCCTTCTGGGCGCCCGCCTGGCGGACGTGCTCGCCGAGCACCTGCCGGGCGGCGTAGCCGACGATGTGGGTCGCGGTGTGGTGGCGCATCAGCCGCCGGCGACGCTCCCCGTCGACCTGCCCGGTCACGAACTCGCCCTTCCCCGGATCGGCGTCAGTGCGGTGGAGCACCACGTCGCCGCGGATCTGGACGTCCTCGACCTCGACGGTGGTGTCGTCGGTGGAGAGCGTCCCGCGGTCGCCGGGCTGGCCCCCGCCCTCGGGGTAGAACATCGTCTGGTCGAGCACCACGTCGTAGCCGTCCTCGCGCTCGAACACGTCGAGCACGACCGCCTCGAATTCCGTGCGCTCCTGGTCGTCGTAGTAGAGGCGCTCCGTCACCGGGAGGTCATCGAGCCGTTCGTCGGCGTCGGCCTCGGGGTCGAACGCCTGCGCGGAGTCGTGTCGGGAGGCGACGAGCCCGTAGAAGTCGTCGGGCACCTCGACGGTCGCGCCGCGCTCGGCGGCGATCTCCTCGACCATGTCCGGCTGGATGCCGTGGGAGTCGTACAGCTCGATCAGCTCCTCGACCGGGATCGCCTCGCCGGTGCCCGCGTACTCGTCCGCCAGCGCTTCGACCTTGCGTCCGCCGCGTTCGAGCGTCTCACGGTACTTCTCGACCTCGGTGCGCACCATGTCGCGGATCGTGTCGCGGTTCTCGTAGCCGAGGCGGTCGGCCTGCATGTCGACCAGTTCGTCGAGCGGGGCGTCGACGCCGACCTCGTCGACGAGGCGCTTCGTCCGTCGGAGCACCATCCGCGCGAGGTAGCCCGTCCCGACGTTCGACGGGACGATCTCGTCGCCGAACATGTACGCGAGCGTCCGGCAGTGGTCGGCGATGGCGTAGATGTCCTCCAGCGGTTCGAGCAGGGCCGTCAGCTCGGCGGTGTCGACGTCGAGCTTGTCCGCGATGTTGTCGCGGGCGGCCTCGATGTCCTCCGCCTCGTCGATGTCGAGGTGGCCCGCCAGCGTGGAGGCGCGGCGCACCAGCTCTTCCTCCTCGTCCGTGAGGTCGATCCCGGCGTTGTCCTTCAGGAACGCGATCGTGTCCGGATAGATGGCCTCGTAGACGGTCGGGGTGCCCTGGCTCATCCAGGTCCACCGCTCGAGCCCGTACCCCGTGTCCACGATGTACGTGTCCATCTCGGAGTAGGTGTTGCCGTCCTTCAGCTCGTAGTCGCCCTCGGGGTCCTGCTCCAGCGACATGAAGACGAGCGTCGCCAGCTCGGCGCCCTTGTAGATGACCTCGATGGCGGGACCGGCGTTGCCGCCGCCGACCCACGGGTCCTCGATGTAGGTGATCTCCGAGAGGTCGGCGCCCATTTCCTCGAACAGGCCGTCGCACAGGCGGACGGTCTCGTCCTTCCAGTAGACCTCCCCGGAGTAGGCGTACTTGTCGCCGACCTCCTCTTTCGCGTTGAACGCGTGGTGGGCCATCATCTCGAACGCCATCGTGTGGCGGCCGGTCTTGCCCACGTTGTCGATGTCCTGCATCCGGATGCACGGCTGGCTGATCGTGAGGGGGTTCGCCGGCGGCGGCGTCTCCCCGGAGGTGACCAGCGGCTGGAAGTCGTAGATGGACGCCTGTGTCAACAGCACGTCGTCGCGCCAGCGGTTCGCCGCGACCGGGTACGGCTCGATCCGCTCGTGGTCGTGTGCCTCGAAGTACGAGAGGAACGCCTCGCGCATCTCCTCGAGCGTGTACGGCTCGTCGAATCCGGGGTCGCCGATAAACGAGTAGTCCTCGCAGGGCGGCTCGCCGCACAGCTCCCGCTCGTCGTCGCGGGTCCAGAAGTGGTCCCCGCAGGAGGAACACTCCCCTCGGGAGAACCCCTCCTCCTCGAAGTAGTCGAGGCGATACTCCGCGGTAAGGTCGCTCATTACCACGTTGTGCCCCGTCGCCGCGCAAAAGGGTTCCGGGCCGCGTTCGTCGGTCGGAGCGTCCCCGTTACTGTTAAATGAGGAACCGACAACATCGAGTAACTATGGCGGATTCTGTCGCGGAGCCGTCGATCGTCGTCCTCGTCGTGGCGGCGGCCGACGCGACGGTTCCCGACGGATTAGTCGACGCGCTCGCGGACCGCGTCGGCGGTGATGTCGAAACGGTCGATCCTGCTACGCTCGTCGGGCGACTCAGTGGAGAGCGGTGTCCGAAGGCGGTCGTGTTGGTCGGCGACCCGCCGCTTTCGGCGGACGTGTTGGACGCGCTGTCGACGACGACCGCGCTGGTCGTCGCGTACGCGGAGCGCGAGCCGGATCCGGACACGTCGTACGTCGACGGGTACGTCACGCGGGCGGCCGACGCCGACCGGGTCGTCGAGGAGATCGACCGTGCGCGCGCCGGCGAGACGCGCCGACAGCTGCGAGCGGCGCGGCGACGAATGACCGAGCTACACGCCGGAACCGCCGACATCGCCGCCGCCGAGACCGTCTCGGAGCTGTTCGACCGGACGATCGCGGTGGCACGGCGCGTACTCGAGTTCGACCACTGCGCGATCGCCGTCCACGAGGACGGCGAGATGGTGGTTCACGCCCGGTCACAGGACGCCGACTGGCTCCGCTCCCGGGTCAACGCGGACGAGTCGGTCGGCGGACGGGCGTTCCAGTGCGGCGAGACCATGCACGTCGACGACATCTCGACGTGGGACATCTACGACCCCGACGCGACCGGGTCGGGGATCTCCGTCCCGTTCGGCAGCGATGCCGTCTTTCAGGCGATCTCGACGACGCCGTACGCGTTCGACGAGACCGACCGCGAGCTGGCGGAGCTGTTGGCGACGCACGTCGGGCAGGCGTACGGGCGCCTGCGTGCCCAGGCCGACCTGACGCGACGCGAACGGGTGATGACGGAGCTCCACGAGGCGGCCCCGCGGCTCGTCGACGCCGACGGCGAGGACGCCCTGTACGAGCTGGTCGTCGAGATCGCCCAGCGGGTGCTCGCGTTCGATCGCTCGTGCGTGTACACGGTCGACAGCGAACGGTTCACGATGCGGGCGACGACCGACACCGACCTCCCGAAAGAGTTCCCGCGGGGGTTCGGCGCGATGGAGGTGAGCCATACCGAGAACCGCTCGTTCGTCATCGACGACGTCACCGACAGCGAGTTCGCGGAGTCGCACGACGGAACGCCGCGTGCGCTCATCTCGGTGCCGTTCGCCGGCGACGCCGTCTTTCAGGCCGTCACCGAGCCCGTCGGTGCGTTCGACGACGGCGATCTGGAGTTCGCGGAGCTGCTCACGTCGTACGCGACCGCGACCCGCGAGCGGATCCGCTCGGAGACGGCGCTCCGTGATGCACGTCGCGTGACCGAGCAGCTCCACGGGGCGACCGCGGACCTCGCGGCCGCCGACGACGAGGAGACCCTGATCGAGCGCGCGATCCGGGCCTCCGAGGAGGTGCTCTCGTTCGACAAGTCGACGATCACGCTCAAGGAGGGCGACAAGCTCGTTCCCAAGGCCGACTCCACGGGCAGCCCACCCGACAGCTCCCGGCCGATGGACCTCGACGAGGGAGTCGCCGGGCGGACGTTTCGGACCGGCGAGTCGCTGCTCGTGGACGATGTCGCGGACGACGACGATGCGGTCCCGGTACGGGCAGAGTATCGCTCCGGGCTGTCGGTCCCGATCGGCGATCTCGGCGTGTTTCAGGCCGTGGCAACCGTCCCCAGTTCGTTCACCCGCGACGACCTCAACCACGCGGAGTTGCTGATGGCACACGTGGCAGTGTCACTGCAGCGGGTTCGCGCACAGGCGGACCTTCGCGCCGAACACGACCGTCTCTCGGCGCTGTTCGAGAACGTCCCCGACGCGGCGCTGTCGTTCGAGTTGGTCGACGGCGATCCCGTCGTCCGCGATATCAACTCGGCGTTCGTCGACACGTTCGGCTACGGGGAGGAGGTGATCGGCGAATCGCTCGACGAGTACATCGTCCCCGAGAACTCCGAAGCGGAAACACAGGCGACCGAGTTCAACGAACGGCTCCGCAACGGCGAGAGCCTCCGAACCGAGTGTCGTCGCGAGACGGCGGACGGCATGCGCGATTTCCTGATGTACGTCGTCCCATTGGAGTTGGGCACCGAGAACGTGGGGGGCTACGCCATCTATTCGGACATCACCGAGCGAAAGGAGCGTGAGCGGGCGCTTCGCCGACAGAACGAGCGGCTCGACGAGTTCGCGAGCGTCGTCTCACACGACCTGCGCAACCCGCTATCCGTCGCCGAGGGGTACCTCGAACTCGTCAGGGAGACGGGGGATATCAACCACCTCACCACCGTTTCGGACGCCGTCGAGCGCATGCGTGAACTGGTCGACGACCTGCTTCGGCTCGCCCGCGAGGGCCGCGTCGTCGGTGACACCGATCCGGTGGAGGTGTCGGTCGCCGCCCGCGCGGCGTGGGGAAGCGTCGACACCGGCGACGCGACGCTCGCCGTCGACGACGGCCTCGTCGTCGAGGCCGACGAGGACCGCCTGCGCGAGCTGTTCGAGAACCTGTTCCGCAACAGTATCGAGCACGGCGGGGACGCGCCGGCCGTCCGCGTGGAAGCGACGCCCGCGGGGTTCGCCGTCAGCGATGACGGGTCGGGAGTCCCTGCGGGACGCCGAGAGGAGATATTCGAGGTCGGCGTCTCCACGGTCGAGGACGGCACAGGCTTCGGGCTCGCGATCGTCCGCCGCATCGCCGAGGCCCACGGCTGGTCGGTGACGGTGGCGAACGGGGAGAACGGGGGGGCGCGATTCGAGTTCGCAACCGACGCCGGGTCGGCGGCGGCGAATCCGTGACTCGCGGTCCGTGACGCGACCGAGGCGAACGCTCGGGGACGTGAGGGGGCCGCAGCTCAGTTCAGCGCGAGGAAGCGGTAGTTCAACACCGCGGCGAAGCAGACCCACGCGAGATACGGCACTAAGAGCGCCGCCGCGCGGCGGTCGACGCGGGCGAACGCGACGATCGTGCCCGCGAGCGCGAGCGCGAGGACGACGATGATCGCCAGCGCCGCCGCGATCCGTTGAAACGCGAAGAACGTCGGCGTCCACGCGACGTTGAACGCGAACTGGAAAACGAACGCGCCGAGCGCGAGGCGGCGCGCACGCGACGGCTCCGCGCGGACGAGAAGCCACACCGCCACGCCCGACAGGGTGAACAGTGCCGTCCAGACGACGCCGAACAGCCACGACGGCGGATAGATCGCGGGCTTCGTCAGCGCCGCGAACCACGTCGAGTCGGGTCCGCCGACGACGGCGGGGACCGCGCCGGCGACGTTGACCGCGAGGACCAGCGCGGCGAGTCCGGCGACCCCGTCGAGTCGGTCGTCGAGGGCCGAGATCGGACCGCCGGGACCGCTAGGACCGCCGGAGCCGCGGGTCGTCGATGTGTCGGTCATGGACGCTCGTACGTCGCCAGACGGCATAAAACGGAGAGCCGGCAGCTCAGTGGTCGTCGGAATCGACATCCCAGAGAACGCGGTGGAGACGGGGGCTGACTCAGGCCTCGGCGACGACCGATTCGATGCGGTCGAGCGCCTCGTCCACGTCGTCCTCGTCCACGTCGAGGTGGGTACACAGCCGGCAGGTGTACTCGCCGAAGGCGCTGAAGGAGACGTCGGCGTCCTTGCAGGCCGCGGACAGTTCCTCGCCGGTCAGGCCGGCGGCCTCGCTGTCGACCATCACGATGTTCGTGTCGGGGACGGGCGCCGACAGCCCCTCGATGCCGTTCAGCCCCTCCGCGAGGCGGGCGGCGTTGGCGTGATCCTCCCCGAGCCGGTCGACGTTCTCCAGCGCGAGCAGGCCGGGCGCGGCGATCATCCCCGCCTGCCGCATGGCGCCGCCGAACAGCTTCCGGGTCCGGCGGGCGCGCTGGATGAACTCCGCGGAGCCAGCGAGCACGGAGCCGACCGGGGCGCCGAGTCCCTTGGAGAGGCAGAACATCACGGAGTCGACCGACTCGGTCATCTCCTCGGGGGCGACGTCGAGCGCGACGCAGGCGTTGAGGAAGCGCGCGCCGTCGAGGTGGACCGGAACGTCCAGATCGTGGGCGGCCTCGGCCGCCTCGTCGAGGTGCGCCTTCGGGACGGCGACGCCGCCGCGGGAGTTGTGAGTGTTCTCCAGACACAGCAGGCCCGTGCCGGGGCGGTGGAGGTCCTCCTCGACGTACCCCTCGCGTACCTGCTCGGGCGTCGGAACGCAGCGGTCGCCGCAGTCGAGAATGCGCGGCTGGACCTGCGAGAGCTGCGGGATGCCGCCCAGCTCCCACTTGTAGACGTGCGCCTGCTCGTCGCACAGCAGCTCCTGCCCGCGGTCGGTGTGCGTGCGGATGGCGATCTGGTTACCCATCGTGCCGGAGGGGACGTACAGCGCGTCCTCGAAGCCGGCGAGATCTGCCGCGCGCGCCTCCAACTCGTTGACCGTCGGGTCGTCGGCGTACACGTCGTCGCCGACGGCGGCGTCGCGGGCGGCGTCGCGCATCTCGTCGCTGGGGCGGGTCACCGTGTCCGACCGGAAGTCGATCATGTGCGTCGGGTGGCTCTCGTCGCGGAAATACGGTCCGGTCACGGGGCGGACGCGGCACCGCGGCGCCGCCCGGGACGACCGCCGGCCGCGACCGACCACCGGGATTGACACTCCGCGGCGACGAACGCCCGAGCGTGCCCAACGCAGCGAACGGAGACGTGAACCTGTACTACGAAGTCGACGGCAAGGGCGACGACCGCGACGTTGACGCCGTCGTGTTCTGCGGCGAGATCGGGTACGGACCGTGGCAGTGGGGCTGGCAACACGCCGCCGTCGCCGGGCCGTACCGCGCGGTCGTCCCCGCGACCCGCGGCACCGCCGACTCCGACGCGCCGCCGGGACCGTACACGGTCGGCCAACTCGCCGCGGATCTGGACGCCGTGCTCGCCGGCGCGGGGGTCCGCGCGGCCCACGTCGTCGGCGTCGGCCTCGGGGGGATGGTCGCGCTGCACGCGGCGCTACACTCCGGGCGCGTGCGGAAGCTCGCGCTCGTCGGTACGCCCGCGTACGGCGATGGGATGAACCCTGACTCGCTGTGGGCCGATCCCGCCGACCCGGAGGCGTTGGAGTCGTCGCTTCGGGCGGCCGTGACCGGCGAGTTCCTCGAGTACCAGCCGTCGGTCGTCTCGCGGATCGTCGAGTGGCGCGCCGTCGAGGATGCCGACCGCGGGGCGTGGGAGGCCGCGCGGTCGGCCGTTCGCGAGTTCAACGTCGCCGACCGGCTGTACGAGGTGTCGAACGAGACGCTCGTGCTCCACGGGAGCGAGGACGCGGTGTGTCCGCCGGCGAAGGGAGAGGAACTCGCCGAGGGGCTGCCCCGCGGGGAGTTCGTCGCGGTCGACGGCGCGGGCCACCTCGCCAACGTGGAGGCGAGCCGCGAGGTGAACGACCGCGTCCTGGCGTTCTTCGAGGACGAGGAGTGACGCGCTCCCGCCCGCCACGGCTCCGCTCGGCAGGTCCCCGGCCGCGTCTACCGCGTCCGCGACGCCGGCGGAACTCGGCGGGGGCGCAAACCCTTTGCCCGCGAGCGACACAGCATCGCCAATGACACGTCTCCGGCTCGCGCTGCTCAACGCGGCCCACGACGGCGCGAACACCGCCCGGAACTTCCGCCGGGAGCTCGACGCCGACCTCGTCGAGTTCGACGCGAACGCACAGCAGCTGCCCGATCTCTTCGACTTCGACAACGACGAGGGAACCTCGTCGAGCCGAACGGCGTCGCCGTTCGACGGGGTGGTCATCACCGGCTCGCGCTCCTCGGTGTACTGGGACGAGGAGTGGATCCCGCCGCTGGTCGAGTGGACCGCCGAAGCGGCCGAGCGCGGCCTGCCGATCCTCGGCGTCTGCTACGGCCATCAGGTGCTCGCCGAGGCGCTCGGCGGCCGCGTCGGCGGCATGGACGACTTCGAGATCGGCTACAACGAGATCACCCACCGCGGCGACGACGAGCTGTTCGCCGGCATCGACCGCGAGTTCACCGTCTTCACCACCCACGGCGACGCCGTCGTCGAGCTTCCGCCGGGCGCGGAGCTGCTCGCGGAAAACGAGTTCGGCGTGCACGCGTTCCGGAAGGGCGACTGCTGGGGCGTGCAGTTCCATCCCGAGTACGATATCGAGACCGCCGAAACCGTGACCGACGGGAAACGCGAGCGCATCGGCGACGAACGGGTCGACGAGGTGCTCGCGGAGATCACTCCCGAGCGCTACGACGCCGCCTGCGAGGCGAAGACGCTCTTCGACAACTTCACCGCGCACTGCCGCCGCGTCCGCGATGCGGCGTCGGGCGACGGCGTCGAGGCGTGAGGCCGCGCCGGTCCGCGGTCACCCTGTCGAAACCCCTATGGCCCGCAGCGTCGCATCGGCGGGCATGGCAGTTGTCGACACGCTGATCGACGCCGTCGCCGCGAACCCCGGGTTGACGATCATCCTCGTGGTGCTGCTCGCGCTGGTGTTCGGCGCGTACCTGTTCATCCGCCGGATCGTCGTCAACGTCGCCGAGGGCTACGATCAGGGGCGACAGTGAACGCTCCCGCGTCGGCCCGGAGTCCGACCGCCCGACACCGGACCCAACAACGACTTACCCGCGGGGCCTGACGCCCGGGTATGGTCGCAGCCGGCACCCTCGCTACGCTCCTCGTCGCCGCGCTCGCATCGCTGTTCATGGCGTGGGCTATCGGCGCCGGATCGTCGGGATCGACGCCGTTCGCCCCCGCCGTCGGCGCCAACGCCATCTCGGTGATGCGCGCCGGTCTGATCGTCGGGATACTCGGATTTCTCGGGGCCGTGCTCCAGGGCGCGAACGTCACGGAGGCGGTCGGGAACGACCTCGTCGTCGGGGTGTCGATCACCGCCACCGCCGCCATCGTCGGGCTGATCACCGCCGCAGTGCTCGTCGCGATCGGCGTGTTCGCGGGCTACCCCATCGCCACCGCGTTCACCGTCACCGGCGCCGTCGTCGGCGTCGGTCTCGCGCTCGGGGGCGACCCCGCGTGGGAGAAGTACCGCGAGATCGTTGCGCTGTGGGTCGCGACGCCGTTCATCGGCGGCGGCATCGCCTACGCCACGGCGCGACTCCTGCGCGCGGAACGCGTTCCGGAACGCGTCGCCGTGCCGACGCTCGCCGCCCTCGTCGCCGCCCTCGTCGCCAACATCGGCTTCACCGTGCTCGGCCCGCCGGGGGTACAGCGCTCGCTTGCGGGCGCCGCTGCCGCCGCACTCCCCGCCGTCGGCGTCGCCGGCGTCGATCTCGGGAGGATCGTCGTCACGGTGGCGTTCGCGGTCCTCGTCGCGCTCGCGCTGTTTCGCGACATGACGCTCGACGAGGCGCGCGGCCAGCGGCACTTCCTGCTCGCGCTCGGCGGGCTCGTCGCCTTCTCGGCCGGCGGGTCGCAGGTCGGCCTCGCGATCGGCCCGCTCGTCCCGCTGATCGGCGGGGAGGGCGCGGCCGTGCAGATCCCACTGATCGCCGTGCTCGTCGGCGGGGGGATCGGGCTGCTCGCGGGGTCGTGGACGGGCGCCCCGCGGATGATCAAGGCGCTCGCGCAGGACTACTCATCGCTGGGGCCGCGCCGCTCGATCGCCGCGCTTATTCCCAGTTTCGCCATCGCCCAGACCGCCGTCGCGTTCGGCATCCCCGTCTCGTTCAACGAGATCATCGTCTCCGCGATCATCGGATCGGGGTACGCCGCCGGCGGCTCCGGCGTGAGTACACGGAAAATGGCCTACACCGTGCTTGCGTGGGTCGGATCGCTGGCGCTCGCGCTCGGGATCGGCTACGGCGCGTTCACCGCGGTCGACGCGGTGCTGTAGGAGACGTCGGAGCGCGACGCTGGACAGGGAGAGAGACAGGACGCGCCGGTGCTTAGCCGGAGTGGCCGAGGACGACGCCGACGGCGAGCCCGCACGCGACGGCCTGGACTGCCGCGCTCGGAAGGTCACGTCGAGAAGCGTCAGTTCGATACCTATCCAGATCACCGCCGAGAGCACCGTGGCGAGTCCGAGGAACACCACCCGTCGATCCGGCGGGATCGAGCGCACCGGTCAGTTCTCGACTTCCGCCTCGTCGCCCTCGTGCTCGTCCGTCTGGAAGTACTCGTCGGTGACGGTGACGCGGGCGCGCATGATACGGGTGTTGTCGACTTCCTCGATGCGGATCTTCACGCCCTCGTAGTCGATCTCTTCGCCCTCCTCGACGAGGCGACCCGCGCGGTTGAACACGAACCCGGCGAGCGTCTCGAACTCCTGCCCCTCCGGAAGGTCGATGTCGAGCACCTCGTTCACCTCGTCGATGTTCACCTCGCCGCGCACGAGAACGGTGTTGTCCTCGACGAACTCGAACGGCTCCTCCTCGTCGCCCTCGAGGATCTCGCCGACGATCTCCTCGACCATGTCTTCCAGGGTGAGGATTCCCTCGGTTGTCCCGAACTCGTCGATGACGACGACCATCTGCATCCGGGTGTCCTGCATCTCCTCGAGCAGTTCGTCGGCGTTCTTCGACTCGGGGACGTGCAGCGTCGGCTGCACGACGCTCGCGAGGTCGTTCTCTCCCTCGCCGTAGTAGCGCGCGCGGACCAAGTCGCGAATGTTCACGACGCCGATGATGTTGTCGAGGTTCCCCTCGTACACCGGGACGCGCTCGTGGTCGGCCTGCACACACGTCTCGATCGCCTCGTCGATGGAGGCGTCCTTCGGCACCGCGTTCACGTCGAGCCGGGGCGTCATCACCTCCTTCGCGATCGTCTGGTTGAACCGGAAGATGCGGTCGAGCATCTCCCGCTCCTCCTCCTCGATGACGCCCTCGCGCTCCCCGGTCTGGATCATGTTCTGGATCTCGTCGCGGGTGACGTACGAGGTCTCGATGGCCGACCGGCCGCCGGTGACCTTGTTGACGAGGCGGGTGAGGTAATCGAAGGTGACGACGAGCGGGAGGAGGAGGTACTCCGAGAGCTGGAGCGGGCGAGCGATCCGGAGCGCCCACGACTCGGTGTTCTCGACGGCATAGCTCTTGGGTGCGGATTCCCCGAACAGGAGCACCAGCGTGGTGATCCCGAACGTGGAGATGAGGACGGCGGCGCCGGCGCTCTCGACGTAGATCCCGACGAGTGCCGTCGCCAGCGACGACATCGCGATGTTGACGAGGTTGTTCCCGACGAGGATCGTCACCAGCAGCCGGTGCGGGTCGGACTTCAGCTCCGCGACCGCGTTGGCGCCGCGGCGGCCCTCCTCGACGAGGAGGTCGATCCGGTGGGCTGCGAGCGAGAACATCGCGATCTCCGAGGAGGAGAAGAACGCCGAGAGTGCGATGAGAACGGCGATGGCGACGACGCCACCGATCGTGACGGTCGCGTCGTTGATCGGCACCACGTTCGTGAGCCCGGCGAACTGCGCGGGCGCGACTACTGGAGCGTGTACCGGCGACAAACCCATGCGATACGATGGCTTGACGGCCCCCCGAATTAAGCGTTGTCCTCGGGTGGCGCGGCGCCGTCGTCTGTTCTCGGCCGGACCGTCCGCCTCATGGGGACGCCGCCGCGTCGTGAACGCACTACGGCACGGCGCGCCGAGTGCCGCGGGCGAAGACGTTACCAGACTCGCCGTCGTAGCCGTGGCCATGACAACGCCCGATATCACGCTGTACCGGCTCCAGGCGTGTCCCTACTGCGAGCGAGTCGTTCGCAAGCTCAAGCAGTACGAACTGGACTACGAGTCCCGGTTCGTCGAGCCGATGCACTCCGACCGGAACGCGGTCGCACGACTCACCGGCAAGCGCTCGGTGCCCGCGATCCGCGACGAGAACACCGGCGTGACGATGTCCGAGTCCGGCAACATCGTGGAGTACCTCGACAACACCTACGGCGACGGCGCAACGGGGGGTGCCTGAATGGTCGAGTTCGACGTCGTCGAGCTCCCGGAGACGGACCACGTCGCTGTCGGCGAGGAGGCGCCCGACTTCACCCGCCCGCTTGTCGGCGACGAGTACTGGAGCGACACCGCGCTGTCGGATCTCGACGGGCCGGTAGCGCTCGTGTTCTTCCCGATGGACGGCGCGTTCCCCGCGACGTACGTCTGGAACGAGATCCGGGACCGCGAGTGGGGGAGTTCGAGCGATCTCACCGTTGTGGGTGTCTCCGTTTCGACCCCGTACGAGCACAAGACGTTCATTGCGGAGCGCGGGATGGACTACGAGTTATTCTCGGACCCCTCGGCCGAGGTCGGCGAGCGGTACGGCGTCGTCCATGACCTCGACGGGATGACGGGGATCCGCGAGCACCGTCCCGCGGTGTTCCTCCTCGACGAGGACCACGTCGTCGAGTACGCGTGGGTCGCCGCCGAATGGCCGGAGTTCCCGGACTACGACGAGGTCGAAGCGCACATCGAACGTCTGTAAGACGCTCCCATGAACGCCGACGGATCGAATCATGAGCCTGACGACAAGCCGACTCCCGAGCAGACGGACGACGATATCGAGCGCGCGGCCGAGGCGGTCCGCGCGGGGGAGGCCGTGGTCTACCCGACGGAGACCGTGTACGGGCTCGGCGCCGACGCGACGGACTCGGCCGCCGTCGAGCGCGTGTTCGCGCTGAAGGACCGCCCGCGGGACAAGCCGCTGTCGGTCGCGTTCGGGAGCGTCGAGGCGGCGCTGTCGCTGGTGCCCGCGAGCGACCGCGCCGCCCGCTTCGCGCGGGCGTTCCTTCCCGGCCCCGTGACCGTCGTCACCGACCGCGGCGGCGCGTTGGCGGCGGAGCTCACCGACGGCGAGCCGCGGGTCGGGATCCGCGTGCCGGATCACCGGACTGCGCGGGCGCTCGCGGACGCCGCCGGCCCGATCACCGCGACGAGCGCGAACCGTTCGGGCGCCGGGAGCGTCCGCCGGGTCGCCGACCTCGATCCCCGAATTCGCGACGGCTGTGCGGTCGTGCTCGACGGCGGCGAGACGCCGGGCGGCGAGAGCACCGTCGTCGACCCCGATCGCGGCGTCATCCACCGTGCGGGCCCGCTGGCCGACGAGATCCGCGAGTGGCTGGCGAGCCAGCCTTGAGCCGGATGGCTCGCCGCTCCGGACCTACAACCCGATCATACTCCGCAGGCTCCGCGTTTTTACCCCGCAGTTCGTCCGATGACGGCACTCCCGACACTTCGGGCTACCGGACAGCCGTGCCGGCGGGCCGTCCATGTCCCGAACCGACCGGAGCACCCGCCGGTAGGTTCCGGAGCGGCGTACGGACAGCGACACGTCCCTGACGACGCCGTGGGTCGGGTATTCGACGAGCGCCCGCCGGACCCGTCGCCCCTCCTGCCACGAGAGCGCGTGCATCGCGGCGACCGCCTTCACCGACTGTGGTTCCCACACGCCCCGCTCGGGAGGGTCGCCCGGCGAGACGATCACCGGAACCGGCGGATCCCCAGTCGGGTTCCCCTCGTCGTCTCGCGGCGCGTCCGCACCGATAGCGCCGAGCACCTTGTGCGCGACACCGCGAGCGTCCTTCCCGTCGAGAAGGACGCGAGTGTCGGTTGGCCTCGACAGCGATCTCCAGTCCGACCGCTCGGCCAGTCGATCGAGCGCCGCGCGGTACTCGGCCGGCGATCGATCGATCGGCTCGGCCGCCAGCGCCGCATCGTCCAGTTCGCGCAGCTCGGGGTACCGAAAGGCGAGGTCGATCCGGGCGGTCGCCTCCGGCGGCGGCTCGCGGTCGTCCTCGCGGCGGTCGTAGTACAGTTGGCGCGGGCAGTACGTCGCCGTTGCGAGATCCGTGAACGTCGCCTTCTCCCGGGGCACGTGGGTGGTGGTTCCGGGTTCGTATTTGAACGTTCGCCATGGAAAGGAGAACGAGGCGAGTGCGTGCGGAGGCGGTGCGGTCGCCGCCGCGGCACGGAGTCACCAGCGGTTGTACCGCGAGCGAGCCGGCCTCTGGCCGGCGAGCGAGCGGCCTTTTGTCATCGACGGGTTTTGGCGGGGGTCGAGCGCGCCGAAGGCGCGTGAGGCCCCCGCGAAAAGCGGTCGGTCAGAAGGAAACGTTCGTCTCGATGTCCTCGGCGGCCTCCCTGAGCCCGTCCTCGCGGGCGTCCTCGGTGTGGCCGCCCCTGAGGTCCTGCTCCGCGAGCAGTTCGGCGAACTCGTCGCGGAAGCGGTCGTTCGCCCGTGTCGAGCGAACGTCCGCAGCGACGACCGCCGAGTAGTGGGCGACGAGTTCCTCGTCGGCGCCCAGCGCGGCCGCGCGCTCCGCGAGCGGGACCTCGTCGACGACCAGCGAGCGGAGACGCGAGAAATCGAACGGCGCCTCGCGGTCCGACTCGCGCACGAGGTGGAGGTCCATCCGGGCGTCGAACACCGCGTCCTCGGAGACACCCAGATCGTCGGCGATCGCGGCGTCGTCAGCGTCGTCGAAGTACAGCCTGACGACCCGAACGAGGTCGTCCTCGGAGCAGCCGGAGTCGAACTCGTAGCGCTCGCGCATCCGCGCGACGAGGTCCGAGACCCGCTCGGCGGCGTCGCTCTCGCCCGCGAGCGAGCCGTGCCCCTCCTCCTGACGCTCGGTGACGGTGTCGCCGCCCGTCGTGTCGAGGAAGATGTCGCGGAGTTCCTCCGTCTTCTCGTCCATAGACTGAAACGATGACTGTCGTCGGACAAAAGGCTGTTGCCGGCGACGACGACCGTCGTCGCGGACCTTCACGCGGATGGTGTGGGAAGATTTAATCGGGGCCGGCGACGGGCTATCGACATGCAAGCCGACGTGACGCGCGAGACCTTCTGGACGATCGGTCCCGTCGGGAAGGCCGCGTTCTACTACCTCGCGGCGGTCGCGATCGCGGTGTTCCTCTACGGGACGTACGCGCGGTTCGCGCGCTACGCCGCCGGCGAGGACGACTGGTTCGACCGCCTCGACGACCTGCCGGGGCGGGTCCTGCGGGCCGCCCGGATCGTGGCATCGAACCGGGGACAGTTCGACCGCGACCTGTACGCGGGCGTGATGCACGCGTTCATTCTGTGGGGCTTTCTCACCCTCCTCATCGGGACGACCATCCTCGGCATCGACCTCGACTTCTGGCGCCCCGTCACCGGCGAGTCGTTCTTCGTCGGCGACTTCTACCTCTCGTACTCGTTCGTGATGGACGCGATGGGGCTGCTGTTCGTCGTCGGCGTCGGCATGGCCATCTACCGGCGCTACACCGAGCGCGAGGGTCGCCTGTGGGGCAAGCACACTTCCCTGGAGGACGATGCGTTCGTTTGGACCCTGTTGGCGCTCGGGGTCGGCGGCTACGTGCTGGAGGCGTTCCGCATCATCGGCTCCGCCGAGTTCGTCGCGTTCGAGCGCGTGTCGTTCGTCGGCTTCTTCCTCGCCGGCGTGTTCGCGGAGGCGGGCGTCACGGTCGGGATGGCCGAGACGCTGTACACCGTCACGTGGTGGAGTCACGCCCTGCTGGCGTTCGTGTTCATCGCGCTCATTCCGTACGCGAAACCGTTCCACATGATCTCCTCGTTCGCGAACGTCGTTACCCGCGACGAGAAGGCGGGCGTCCGGCTCCCCGGCGTGCCCGAGGACGCCGGCCCCGACGAGATCGGCTACGCCTCCATCGACGATTTCTCCTGGCGCCACATCCTCGACCACGACGCGTGCACGAAGTGCGGCCGCTGTTCCTCCGTGTGTCCCGCGAAGGCCTCCGGCCGCCCTCTCGACCCGCGCGACGTGATCCTCGATCTCAAGAGCTATCGCGAGTCGCTGGATGCCGGCGAGACCGAGGAGGTCGAGATCGTCGCGGACGGCGGTGACTCCGTGATCGCCGCCGAGTCGATGGAGTCGTGCATGTCCTGCATGGCCTGCATGGACGCCTGCCCCGTCGATATCGAACACGTCTCGGAGTTCACGCAGATGAACCGTCGGCTCACCGAGACGGGGCAGATGGACGAGATGGTGCAGGACGCGATGATGAACGTGTTCCAGAACGGCAACACGTTCGGCGACCCCGCCCGTAAGCGGCCGGACTGGGCCGACGACCTCGACTTCGAGGTGCCCGACGCCCGCGAGGAGGACGTGGAGTTCCTCTGGTACGTCGGCGAGTACCCGAGCTACGACGAGCGCAACCAGCGAGTCGCTCGATCGTTGGCGACGCTGTTCGAGCGCGCGAACGTCTCCTACGGCATCCTCTACGAGGACGAACAGCACGACGGCAACGACGTGCGCCGCGTCGGCGAGGAGGGGCTCTTCGAGATGCTCGTCGAGGACAACACCGAGGCGTTCGAGTCGGCGACCTTCGAGAAGGTCGTCACCACCGACCCGCACTCGATGAACACCTTCCGCAACGAGTACCCGGAGGTGTCGGAGTTCGACGACCCCGTCTTCCACTACACCGAGGTCGTCGAGACCCTCGTCGAGCAGGGTCGCCTCGGACTGGACGGCACGGAACTCGACTACACCGCGACGTACCACGACCCGTGTCACCTCGGCCGGATGAACGACGTGTACGAGGCGCCGCGGGACCTGATCCGCGCGACGGGCGTCGAGCTGTCCGAGATGCCGCGCAACCGCGCGGACTCGTTCTGCTGTGGCGGCGGCGGCGGCGGCCTCTGGATGGACCACGAGGAGGAGACCAAACCCAGCGAGGAGCGCCTGCGCGAGGCGCTGGAGGACACCGACGCGGGCGACGCCGTCGAGAAGTTCGTCGTCGCCTGTCCGATGTGCGGGACGATGTACGAGGACGGCCGCAAGACGGGGAACTTCGAGGACGACATCGAGATCGTCGACATCGCGGAACTGCTGTGTGAGGCGCTCGCGGCGAAGGACGGCGTCGCCGTCGACGCGCCGGCGGACGCTGACGCCGACGGGGATACGTCGCCAGCGGCGGCCGACTGACGGATCCGAGTCCGATCTCCGGGAACATCGGGTGGCGGAAACGTTGAACCTTCCTCCGATCGTGAGTCAGGGTATGAGCGACGATTCGCTCGCCGCGCTGCGTGAGGAGTTCGACGACGTAGACGCGACGGCGGAAGAACTTGCGGACGGTGCGCTCGAAGAGGCACTCAACGAAGTCAGCGAGTGATCGACCCCGGGAAACTCGACCCACAGTGCGAAAGCAACGGAAGCACCAGGCAATGCTTCTGGCTCTCTGGGAGCGAATCCAACTTCTCGCTCACGATCGCGAGGCGTCCACGTCGATCGCGTCGACCGGGCAGATATCCACACAGAGCATACAGTCGATACACTGGTCCTCGCGGGTCGGCTCGACCTTCCGCTCGCTTTCGGGGTGGTCGGGCGTGTCGACCCAGTCGAACACGTCGACCGGGCAGTTCTCCAGACACGCGCCGTCGGCGATACAGATGTCGTAGTCGACGGCGACGTGGGCGCCGTGGATGCCGAGCTTCTCCGGCGGGTCGACCGGCCCCCACACGTCGAGGCCGTTCTCCTCGCCGACGTGCTCGCGGTTGTCGTCGAAGTTCGGATCGATTCCCATTACCGGTGTTTACCGCGACACGTACAAAAACGCCGGCATCCGGGTGCTCCGGAAGCGACGGCGAACGCGTGCGCGACGGGCGATACGATTACGGTCGACGCGGGAGACTTCAGGGGCGTGAACCGCGTCAACGCCGACGACCTCGACTGGGAGGAGACCGACCGCGGCGAGTCGGTCGGCTGGCGGCGCAAGAAGCTGGCCGCGGCAGCCGGCGGCGAGGATCTGGGCTGTAGCCTCTACGAACTCCCGGCGGGCAAGCGCGCGTGGCCGTACCACTACCACGCAGGCAACGAGGAGGCGCTGTACGTCCTCGCGGGCGAGGGAACGCTGCGCCACGCTGACGGCACGAGCGCCCTCCGCGCCGGCGACTACGTCGCGCTCCCGGCGGGCGAGGACGGCGCCCACCGCGTGATCAACGACTCCGAGGGCGCGCTCCGGTACCTGACGGTCTCGACGATGCGTGACCCGGAGGTGCTCGTGTACCCCGACTCCGACAAGGTGGGCGCGATGGCGGGCGCGGCGCCGGGCGGCGAGAACGAGCGCGACGTGGACGCGTACTTCCACCGCGGCGATGCCGTCGACTACTGGGACGGCGAGGAAGAATAGCGAGACGGGCTGGTCAGGCCGCCCGAAGCCACATATTTACCGAGCCCGTAGATCGGGTATGTCCGTCCCCCGCCTCGTGTACGACGACGACTGCGGGTTCTGCACGTTCGTCGTCTCGCACGCGCTGGAACTGGGCGAGTTCGAGGCCGTCGGCTTCTCGGAGTTGGCCGAGGACGACGACCTCCGCGCGCGTCTTCCCGACGACTACGAGGAGTGCATGCACCTCGTCACCGATACCGCGGTGTACTCCTGCGGCGAGGCGCTCGAACAGGTTACAAAGCGCACCGGCGCAGCCGGCTGGTGGCTCACCGCGGCCGCGAAGGGGCTGCCGAAGTACCCGGAGGCCCGCGAGACGCTCTATCACTGGGCCGCCGATCGGCGGGCGCTGTGGGGGACGTTCGCGCGGCATGACTCGCTGTCGAACGGGAACGGCTCGACGTAGCGGTCACGCGTCGGGGGCGGCCGGAGCGGCGGTCCGTCGCAGCGCCGCCTGCCCGGGCGCCAGGTCCCGCGGGGGTGCGTGCTGGAGGTACGCCTCGAGCGCCCGACGAATGACCGTGAGCTCCTCGGGATCGAACCGCTCGCGCCCGCACTCGATCGCCGTCAGCGCGTCGAGTTCGGGATATCCCTCCGAGGAATCCCCCGCTTCGACCGCCGTGCGAACCCGGTCGAGGAGCGCGACGTGGACCACCCACGCCTCCTCGCGGGAGAACGTGAGCGTCCACCATCCGTCCTCGACTGGTTTGGCCATCTCGGTTGGCGCCTCAGAGTCTACCTACTTAGCTATGATCATGGTTATCACGCCGTTAGCACGGCGGGTACGGGATCGAGTCCCCTCGACGACGTGGCGGCGCCGCGGACCGGATCGACACGATCGAACGACGTGAGCGGTAAGCCGGTGACTATCGGCGTACGAGCGCGATCTGCGGGTCGCGCGCGACGATGCGTCGTCGGTCGTTCGAGGCGACTGTGTCGCCTCGCTACGAGAAGGCCGAAATCCCGGTCGCTGACCGGCCTGTAAGCACAGCTCGTGCCGCCTACGACGTCACGAGAAGGCCGACAGACCGGTCAGATCCTCCCCGAGGATGAGCGAGTGGATGTCGTGGGTTCCCTCGTAGGTGTACACCGTCTCCAGGTTGCTCATGTGTCGCATCGGCGAGTAGTCGGTCGTGATCCCGTTGCCGCCGAGCATCTCGCGGGCCACGCGCGCCTGATCGCGGGCCATTCGGACGTTGTTGCGCTTGGCCATCGACACCTGCTGGGGCCGCAGGTCGCCGCGCTCCTTCAGGTCCGCGAGTCGATACGCGAGCAGTTGTGCGAGGGTGATCTGCGTCGCCATCTCCGCGAGCTTCTCCTGTTGGATCTGGAAGCGGGCGATCGGGCCGCCGAACTGGTCGCGCTCCGTCTGGTACTCGCGGGCCGTCTCGAAGCAGTCGCGGGCGGCGCCGACGGCGCCCCAGGCGATGCCGAACCGGGCCTGCGTGAGACACGACAGCGGCCCCTTCATCCCCTCGACTTCCGGGAGGACGTTCTCCTCGGGGACGCGCACGTCGTCGAGAACGATCCCGCCGGTGACGGAGGCGCGCATCGAGAGCTTCTCGTCGATCTTCGGCGTCCCCACCCCGTCGCGGTCCGTCTCGACGAGGAAGCCGCGCACGGGCGAGCCCTCCTCCGAGGTGAGCTTCGCCCACACGACCGCCACGTCGGCGATGGGGGAGTTGGTGATCCACGTCTTCTCCCCGTTCAGGACGAACCCGTCGGAGTCGCGCTCGGCGCGCGTCTCCATTCCCGAGGGGTTCGAGCCGTGCTCCGGCTCGGTCAGCCCGAAGCAGCCGACGGCCTCCCCCTGTCCGAGCGCGGGGAGCCACTCCTCCTTCTGGGCCTCGCTGCCGAACGCGTGGATCGGGTACATCACGAGCGCGCCCTGCACGCTCGCCATCGAGCGCAGGCCGGAGTCACACGCCTCCAGCTCCTGCATGAGCAGCCCGTACGCGCGCTCGGAGACGTTCGGGGAGCCGTACCCCTCCAGGTTCGGGGCGTAGAATCCCAGCTCTCCCATCCCGGGGATAAGCTCCGTGGGGAAGGTTCCGGCCTCGTAATGGTCGGCGATGCCGGGGGCGACCTCCTCGGCGACGAACTCCCGGGCCGTGTCCCGGATCAGTTTCTCCTCGGCCGAGAGGTCCGCTTCCAGACCGACGTAATCGAGCATACGAGGACTCGGTGACACGTCGACAAAGGGATGTCGGGATCTGCCGGATCCTTCGTGAGGGACGCGCTCGATCGCCCGGGATCCTCCGGGCGGGATCGGCCCCGTGAGCACGTCGCACGGAAGGCTTACCAACTCCACCGCGAAAGAGGAACGACGAATGGCCGACATGCCCTCCTCCATCCCGGGGATCGGCGGGCCGTGGTCCCGCGGCGACGACGACGGCGACCGCGACCCGCGGGTGATCGGCGTCGACGGCGACGACGCCGACGCCGTCCTCGCGGCGCTGTCGTCGGACACCGCCCGCGCGATCCTCTCCGCCCTCCACGACAGCCCCGGCCCCGCCAGCGACGTGGCCGACCGCGTCGACACGTCGCTGCAGAACACCCAGTACCACCTGAAGCGCCTGCGCGAGGCGGGCGTCGTCGAGGTGGTCGACACCGTCTACTCCCAGAAGGGCCGCGAGATGGACGTGTACGCCCCCGCCGACGGGCCGCTCGTGCTCGTGGCCGGCCCCGAGTCCGAGGCGTCGGGCATCCGCGCGACGCTCAGTCGCCTGCTCGGCGGGATCGGCGCCGTCGGACTCGGCGCCGTCGTCGTCGAGACCGTCCTCGACGGTCCGTTCGCGCCCACGGTCGGGTTCGGCTCGGCCGGCGGCGCGGACGGCGCCGGCGGGGCCTCGGGCGGCGATGGCACCGACGTGAGCGTCGAGTCGACGAACACGACGGTCACCGAGGCAGCCGCCGACGACGCGGCGACGCCGACGCCCACCGAGTCCGCGGACGATGGCGGAATGGGTATCCAGGAGGCGACCGAAACCGCCGCGGAGACGGCGACGCCCGCTCCGACGGCGTCGCCGGCGCCCGAGTCGACCGCGACCGAGTTGGCGCGCGAGACGACGTACGCCGTCGCCGGCGACGCCGGACCGACGCTGATCGACCAGCTCGCCGCCTCGCCGGGATTCTTGTTCCTGTGCGGGGGGTTGCTCGCGCTCGCGGTCGTCGCGGTTGTCGCCCGCCGTCGCGGCGGCGCGTGAGCCGCGGCCTCCGTTCGTCAGTTTGTCCGTTCGTCTGTTCGTCCGTTCGTCCGTTCGTTCGTCCGGGCCGCCGGCGCGGTGACTAAAAACGGCGTTTGACCATAGAGAAAGTACTTGACACGAGGGTTGTTATGAACTGGTACCGGTTCCCGGTGGCGCGCCGGCCCTCCGTTCGCGGTTCCCGCATCGGCCCTCCAACCGCCGCGCCCGAGTCGCCACCAGCTACCGTCTCCCCCGACACCCCCGAACGGGTGCGCGGGCGGCCGGCGGCCCGGGAACCCGGTCCCCGTTGACGCGACTGACACGAGCGAGACGGTTCCGTCACGCGCTTCTCGACCGTCACGACGCATGTTTCGACTCCCCCGGCACACGTCTCGACCGGCCCGGTCCGAGCGATCTCACGGCGACCGTATCGGGACGGAGAACCGCTCGAACACCTCGCCGTCGGGGGTCACGAGTTCCCCGGAGAGTCCCTCCTCGGTCCGTGTCACCTCGGCGTGTGCCGGGCGATTTCCTCTCGGTTGGGCGTAACTTCCCGGGTTGAGCAGCGGTATCTCCCCGGAATCATCGAACTCGGGACGGTGACTGTGGCCGAAGACGACGAGGTCCGCGTCGCGCTCGCGACCGAACATGACGAGGCCGGTCGCGCCGCTTCGCGACCGGTGCCGCACCGCGACGGTCGCGCCCTCGTAGCCGACGACGCGCTCGCGGGGCAGCCGCTTGCGCAGCGCGTCGTCGTCGTTGTTGCCGGTGACGCCGTACACCGTCGATGCCTCGCGCTGGAGGTCGTCGAGCACCGCCTCGCGAGAGAAGTCGCCCGCGTGGATCACGGCGTCGGCCTCCCGGACCGCGTCGAGGGTCCGTCCGCGGAGCTGATGGCCGTCGGTAGCGTGCGTGTCGGAGATGACCACGAGCATACCGATGCGGTCGGGACGGCCGATACTAACGGTTCGGGAGCCCACCGTCGCCGGCGGCGTCGACAAGGCGGTGTCGACGCCGACGACGGCGATGCGGTGCGCTCGGAAGAAGTTGTCCGCCGTGCTCCATGGGGTTGATTACGGTCGACGGAGACATATCGGCAATGGCTGGAGGAAGCAGATCCGTCGTCATCGCCGCGCTGATCGCCAACGGCGCCATCGCGGTGCTGAAGTTCTTCGGCTTCCTGCTCACCGGGTCGCCGTCGATGCTCTCGGAGACGTATCACTCGATCTCCGACACCGGAAACCAGGTGTTCCTCCTCATCGGCATCCGCTACTCGAGCAGGAAGGCGAACCGGGCGCACCCGTTCGGCTACGGCAAGGCGCAGTTCTTCTACGCGTTTCTCGTCTCCGTGCTCCTGTTCGGCATCGCCGGGTGGGAGTCGCTGAACCACGGATACGAGGCGATCATGCACCCCGCCCACGGCGGCGAGCGGGCGGACGTGATCCTCGCCGGGATCAACTTCACCGAGCTGATGCCGGTCGACCCGTTCTGGATCAACGTCACCGTCCTCCTCGGCGCCATCCTGTTCGAGGTCTACGCGTTCGAGAAGGCGCGCGCGGAGTTGAACCGACAGATCGAGACCTACGGCTGGTCCGGGCTCCGTGAGGCGTTCTCGAAGACCAGCGACGTGACCACGCTCACCGCGTTCACCGAGGACGCCATCGCGCTCGCCGGCGCCGTCATCGCGCTCGTCGGTATCT
This sequence comes from Halobaculum rarum, assembly GCF_040025155.1. Classification (NCBI taxonomy): domain Archaea; kingdom Methanobacteriati; phylum Methanobacteriota; class Halobacteria; order Halobacteriales; family Haloferacaceae; genus Halobaculum; species Halobaculum rarum. The sequence continues at coordinate 1,263,655 of NZ_CP157275.1, forward strand.
CGCTCGCGCGGTTCCTGGAGATGCCGATCTTCGACGCGATCGCCTCGGTGGTCATCGGCGCGCTCCTGATGTTCTTCGCGGTCGCGCTGGCGTGGGAGAACAAACGGCTCATCCTCGGCGAGTCGCTGCCGGCGGACGTGGAGGAGGATCTGAGGACGGCGATCGCCGAGCACGACGGCGTCGTCCACATCGACGGGTTCCGGACGGTGTTCGTCGGCCCCGGCGAGGCGCTCGTCACCGCCGACGTGAGCTTCGACGGCGACGCGGCCGCCCGCGGCGTCGACGAGGACATCACACAGATCGAGGCGACGCTCCGGGAGATGGACGACCGCGTCGGGATCGTCTACATCGAACCGGAGGTGTGAGTCGCCGCTCGCGGGCGGAGTCGAACCCGATACGAACGCGAAAACCCCTCGCAGCCTATTCGTTCGCCAGTGCCAACGACGCCAACAGCGCCTCTAACTGCACCTGCTCGTTGGCGCCCTCGGTGATGCGAAAGTCGGTCTCCCCGATGCGCTCCATCAGCCGCACCGCCTCCCGGTCCGAGAGCCCGAACTCCCACACCGACCGGTGGAGCTGGTCGATGATGTCGCCGCCGGCCATCCCGGTCTCGGTGAGCAGCGTGTCGAGCGTCGCCCGCGACTTCGAGAAGTCGCCCGCGAGCGCGTCCTCGACCATCGCCTCGATCTCTTCCGGTCGGGCTGTCGCGGTGATCTCGTAGACGGCCTGCTCGTCGACGATCTCGCCGGTCGTCGCGGCCGCCTGTAGGGAGTTGATCGCGCGGCGCATGTCGCCGTTGGCGGCGTACACCAGCGCGTCGAGCCCGGCGTCGGTTATCTCGATGTCCTGATCGGCGGCGATGTCACGCACCTGCGCCTCGACGGCTTCGTCGGAGAGCGGCGAGAAGCGGAACACCGCACACCGCGACTGGATCGGGTCGATGATCTTCGAGGAGTAGTTACACGAGAGGATGAACCGCGTGTTGTCGGAGAACTGCTCCATCGTGCGCCGCAGCGCCGACTGCGCGTCGTCGGTGAGGGAGTCGGCCTCGTCGAGGAAGATGATCCGGTAGTCGTGGCCGCCGAACGACGTGCGCGCGAAGTTCTTGATTCTGTCCCTGACCACGTCGATGCCGCGCTGGTCGGAGGCGTTGAGTTCGAGGAAGTTCGTCCGCCAGTCGTCGCCGTAGATCGTCTTGGCGATGGCGACCGCCGACGTTGTTTTTCCCACCCCAGCAGGACCTGCAAATAATAGGTGCGGCAGGTCGTCCTGCTCGATGTAACTGCGGAGTCGGGAGACGATCTGCTCGTGTCCGTACACGTCCTCCAGCGTCTGCGGGCGGTACTTCTCGATCCAGACCTCCCGCCCGGGGGAGGACTCGGCCTCGCCGTCGTCGGCCTCGCTCATGGACGGTGGTCGGCGGCCCGGGGGGATAAACGCCCCGAGATATCGACCCGGCGATCCACGACCGGGGGCTGGCGTCGACCGCCTCGTCCACACGCGACGGCAACGCTGAAAACCGCGCGGCGGCGACTGCGGACATGGACGTGACCTGCGAGGTCGTCGGCGAGGGGACCCAGACCCTCTCGCTCGCGGCCGACGCGACCTACGCCGACGTGTGCCGGGCGACCGGCTACTCCCCCCACGAGGTGACCGTGCTCGTCGACGGGAACCCGGTCCCGGAGGACGCCCCAGTCGAGGCAAGCGAGGTCAAGGTGCTCAGGCTGATCAAGGGCGGATGACCGACGGCGACGATGGCACGTCGAACCGAGGTGCGGACGTCGGCACCAGTCCCGACGGCGACACCATCCCCGATACCGACGTGTCGATCCGGACCGCCCGCGGGGACGAGATGGAAGCCATCAGGCACCTCCTCGACGCGGCGATGTTGACCGTTCCGGCGAACCTCCCCGACCGCGTCGCCGGCGGCGACGCGCTGGTCGCAGTGGACGAAGGGATCGGAGCCGAATCGCCCGACGTGGTCGGCGCGCTCGTGCTCGACGACACCCGCATCGAGGCGGTCGCGGTGCGCAAACACCGGCGGGCCGACGGCGTCGGCGCCGCGCTCGTCGCGGCGGCGGCCGAGCGAACCGACGCGCCGCTGACGGCGACGTTCCGACCGCAGGTTCGGCCGTTCTACGAGGCGCTCGGGTTCGAGGTGGAGGAGCGCGACGACCGACTGTTCGGGACGCTCCCGGCCGACCCGGACGTGACGCGGTGACCGCCGCGGTCAGATCAGATCACGTCCGACAGCGGCGCGGCCGCGAACGGCGTCACCATCTCCTCGGGCGTCAGTCCGCCGTGCCAACCGACGTAGCCGAGCTTCTCCGGCTCGTCGCCGCGCCAGACCGCCTTCCGACGGTGGACGAACACCACGTCGCCGCAGCGGCGGCGGAACCGATCGGAGACGCCGCGGTCGCCGAACAGCTCCCGATCGAGGGCCTCCTCTCGGGTGAACGCCCGTCCGTCGAAGGTCCGATCGAGGTACTCGATCACCTCCTCGGTCGTCCCGGGCCGCAGGTGGAGGTGGACGTTGCGCGCGCCGCCGACCGGCGGGAGCGGGTCGCCGGTCCCGTAGCGGCGCATGCGGTCGGTGAGGAAGTCGTGCTCCCAGATGTCGACGTTGGTCTCGGGATCGGTGTCGACGTGGCCGTGGTCCGCAGTGAGCACGAACAGTGTCGAGTCGGCGACCTCGTCGGGAACGCCCGCCAGCGCCGTCGCGACGGCGTCCGCGACGGCGCTCAGCGTCTCCCGGTAGTGGTCGGAGTCGGTGCCGGCCTCGTGGGCCGCGCCGTCCACGTTCGAGAGGTACGCGTAGCAGTAGGTACCGGGGTCGGACTCGGCGAGCGCCTCGGTCAGTAGCGACCGGAAGCCGTCGAGGTCCTCGTACCCGCGGGAGTCGGCGCCGGCGAGCGCGTGCGCGGAATAGGCGCCCGTCGCCGCCTTCGTCGGCTGGACGGTGACCGAATCGACGCCCTCCGCCGCCAGGGTCTCGTATATCGATCCGCCCGCGAAGATGTCGCCGGCGTCGACGCCGTACGCCTCGTCGGCCGGTTTGCCGGACTTGGCGGTGAACGGCAGCGTCTGGATCACGTGGTCGACCTCGGGGAGGTACATGTCCCAGCCGATCACGCCGTGTTCAGCGGGCGTTCGGCCGGTGTGGACGGTCGTGATCGCCGCCGCGGTCTCCGAGGGATACACGGACGTGAGCGGCGTCACCCCGGCGGTCTCGGCGAGGTCGGATATCCAGTCGGGCGCGCGTCCGGCGGCGACCTCGCGGCGCCACTGCTCGTAGCCGAAGCCGTCGACGAGCACGTGACAGACGCGGTCGTAATCGGCGTCGTCGCCGGGGGCGGTGCCGGCGAGACCGGGAACGTCGGCGACGACGTCGTCCGGGAGCGGGTCGCCCGGGAGGTCGACGCCGAGCACCCCGCCGAGGGTCGCGGGGACGCCGGCGAAGCAGTACCGGCCGTAGTCGGGGAAGAGGGAGCCGTCGCGCTCGCGGTCGTCGCGGATGCGGGCGGCGACCTCGTTGTCGAACATGTCGGCCGTAGCGACGACTTCGCCGTCAAACCCAGGGATCCGACGATCGGTCGAGGAAGCGACGACGACCCGCGGCCGGGCGGCAGGCTCCGGACGAGCGCCGCGCTCTCAGACCAGCGGCTCGACCAGTTCGCGACCGTCCGCAAGGATAGCCGCCGTGTCCGCTTCGGACCCCGACTCGGCGTACACGCGCATCTTCGGCTCGGTTCCGGACGGGCGCACGAGCAGCCACGAACCGTCCGCGAGCAGGAGCTTGAAGCCGTCCACCGTCACCACGTCGGCCACCGCCTCGCCGGCGACCTCGTCGGGGATGTGATCGGCGAGGTCGTCGATGACGCGCGCCTTCTCGCTGTCGGGGCAGTCGACGCTCACCTTGTCGGCGACGATGCGGCCGTGTTCGGCCGCCAGTCGGTCGACACGGTCGTCGTACGACTCCTCGCCGGCGGCGACCGCCGCGAGCAGCGCCATCAACACGCCGTCCTTCTCACGGACGTGCCCGCGGACGGAGAAGCCGCCGGACTCCTCGCCGCCAATCAGCGCGTCGTGCTCGCCCATCGCCTGCGCGACCCACTTGAACCCGACCGCGGTCTCGTACACCTCCTCGCCGTGCGCCTCGGCGATGCGGTCGATCAGGAAGGTCGTGGAGACGGTGCGGATCGCGGGTCCGGAGTCGTCCTCGAGGAGGTGGTCGTACGTCGCCGCGAAGAAGAGGTTCTCGTCGAGGTGGCCGCGCTCGGGCGTTACGACCGCCAGACGGTCGGCGTCGCCGTCGTTGGCGATCCCCAGATCCGCGTCGCCCTCCCGGACGTGCGCGGCGAGTTCCTTCAGGTTCTCCGCCGAGGGCTCCGGCGACCCGCCGCCGAACTCGGGGTCGCGCTCACAGCGGATGCGCTCGATCTCCGCGCCCGCGGATTCCAGGAGCGCGTCGGTGACGCCGCGGCCGCTACCGTGCATCGCGTCGTACGCGACCGTCAGCCCCGAGAGGTCGAGCGTCCCCCCCTCGCCGGCGACGAGGTCGCGTGCGTGCTCGGCGTGGGGCGTCACGAGGTCGACGCGTCGGATGTCGCCCTCGTCGGCGGTCCCGGCGGCGTCGAGGGCGGGTTCGCGAAGGTTCGCCTCGATGCGCTCGGTGACCTCAGGCAGCGCGGGCGCGCCGTCGTCCGGGATGAACTTCACGCCATTGTACTCCGGCGGGTTGTGCGAGGCAGTCACCATCATCGCGCCCGCGGCGTCGCGTTCGACGATGGCGTGTGCGACGAGCGGCGTCGGGCAGTCGCGCTCGGGAAGGAGCACGTCGAAACCGTTGCCCGCGAGCACCTCGGCGAGCGACTCGGCGAACCCCTCGGAGGTCGGGCGGGCGTCGTAGCCGACGATCACGGGGCGCTCGGAGCCGTCGGCCTCCGACTCGGCGAGCGTGTCGGCGACGGCCTGGCCGACGACCCGGACGCGTCGGTCGGTGAACGTGTCGAGGGTGGCGCGCCACCCGTCGGTTCCGAAGGAGATCTCGTCCATGCGCGAGGCGTCGGCGCCGGACGGCAAAAACCCGGGTGCCGGCGATCGGACCGCGGGAGAGCCTCCCGGCCGTCGAACCGCCGCCGCGACCGCCCCGGACCGCCGCCGCGACCCGACGGGCTTTTGCGCGCGCCCGGGAACCCTTGGGCATGTCGCAGACGCCCACCGTCCTCGCCGTGAACGGCTCGCGGCGCGACGGGAGCTACGGCCGGGCGACGCTGCAGTACGCCCTCGACGCGGCCACCGAGTACGGCGCCGAGCCGGACTTCATCGACCTCGGCGACCCCGAACTCGACGTTCCGCTGTATCACCCGGACGTGGACGCCGCCGACGCCGGCGACGTACCCGACCTGCTCGCGCGGATGCGCCGCGCCGACGGCGTGCTGCTGTGCTCCCCGGTGTACCACGACTCGTACTCCTCGGCGTTCCGCTCGTTTCACGACTGGTGCAGCTTCGACGAGTACGAGGACACCGTCGTCGGCCTGTTCGCCGTCGCCGGCGGCGGCTCCTACGGCGGCACGCTCGAACACATGCGCGCGACGATCCGCGGCGTCCACGGCTGGGTCGCGCCGCTCCAAGTCGGGATCCGCAACGCACGCAATCGTTTCGAGCGGTGGGACGACGGGGAGCACCCGCCGGCAGGGGCAGCGGGGTCGGAGACGCGTTACGAGTTCGTCGACGACGACTTGCGCGAGCGCACCGAGAAGCTTGGCCGCCGGATCGCCCACTACGCCGGCCACAAGGACGAGTTCCTCGACGTTCCCGAGTAGGGAACGGTCGACTTATTTCCCCGTCGTGTGGAGGCGGACGCATGTGGCGCAGGAGAGCGGTCTCGGCTGCGGTCGCCTCCGTAGTCGCGACCCTCGCCGGCTGTAGCCGCGGTATCGGCGGCCAGCCCGACTCGGTCCCCGTCGAGGTCACGAACGCGAGCGACGCCGTCCGCGAGTACGGCCTGACGGTGACGACGGACGGTTCCCGAGATCCGCTGCTCTCGATGGAGGAGTCGCTGGAACCGGGAGCCCGGAGTACCGGGGAGTTTGAGGTCGCGGAACCGAACGCGACGTACACCGTCCGGATCACGATGGCCGGCGAGGAGTGGTCGGAGTCGATCGACGGGAGCGGGCTTCGGGCTGTCGACGTCGAGATCGAGGGGGAGGCGACGGTGGCAATCGTCGCGAGCGCGACGTAGCGGGGCCGACGCGAGCGCGGTCAGTCGACCAACGACTCCTTCTCCCGGCGCGACCGCTGTTTGATCGCGTACTCCCGGCTCATCGCCTCGGACTTCGAGTCGAACGCCTCGACGTGGACCAACTCGACGGGCGTCCGCCCGCGGGTGTACTTCGCGCCCTCGCCGGCGTCGTGCTCGGCGACTCGGCGGACCACGTCGGTCGTGTAGCCGGTGTACAGCGAACTGTCCGCACACTCGAGGACGTACACGTAGTGGTCGGCCGTCGGGACGGCGACGCCGTCGACGCTGTCGGGCCCCTCGACGCGTTCGGAGTCGTCGCCGACGCCGTCGCCGGTCGGATCTCGATCGCTCACGGGACGGGATTCGAGGCACGGGTGAAAAACTGACGCGGTGCGGCACGGCGCCGCCGGTCCCGAGTCCGCGGGGGAACGGGGGACGGATGGGTGGTGGCCGTCGCGGCGCGGTGAGGTGGTCGCGGCGCGGTTCAGTCGTCTGCGCGGGTCCGCTCTCGTGCCGCTTCGGCGATGCCCGCGTTCGCGGAGCAGGACGGGCACGCGTTCAGGTTCCCGCGTTCGTCGCTGAACACGCGGGCGAAGCGGTCGGATACGTGCGACCCGCAGTGGTCGCAGCGTGGCATGTGATCGACCGGCATCCACCGCTGCCGGTAACAGTCATACGGGAGCATGACACATATACCCTTTCACGGCTCACACGGCGGGCAGCGGCGTGCAGCGGCGCCGAATCGGCCGGTCAACGATCCGACTCGTTGGAGGAACCGTCGACGCCGAGCGCGATCAGGCCGGCCTGCGTCCCGGCGACGAAGCCGGCGTCGACGTTCACCACCGACAGCACGGTACACGACTGGAGCAGTCCCAACAGCGCCGCGACGCCGTCGCCGCCGACGCCGTACCCCGTCGACGTGGGCAGACCGATCACGGGCGCGCCGACCAGTCCGGCGACGAGCGTCGGGAGCGTCGCCTCCCGCCCGGCGGCGACGACGAGCACGTCGGCCGACCGGAGCGTGTCGATCTCGTCGAGGACGCGCGTGAGGTTCGCGACGCCCACGTCCTCGATCGTCTCGACGCGGGGGCCGGCCTCGCCGGCGACGACGGCCGCCTCGCGCGCGGCGTGGGCGTCGGCGGTGCCGCCGGAGACGACGACCACGTCGGCGTCGACGCCGGGCGGCTCGTAGTCGGCCGCGTGAACGACGACGGTGCGCGCACGGGCGTCCCGTTCGACCGTCGCCTCGGGGTGCTCCTGGTCCATGTAGGTGCGCACCTGCTCGGCGGCGTCGTCGTCCGCGCGCGTGACGAGCGCGCGCCCCGTCGAGTCGACGGCGGCGTCGGCCATCGCCGCCACCTCGGCGGGCGTCTTCCCCTCCGCGAGTATCCCCTCGGGGATCCCGCGGCGATGCTCACGTGCGGCGTCGAACCGGCCGGCCTCCGTGGTCGCGTAGCCGCGCAGCGCCGCCTCCGCCTGTGCGGGTGTGAGCTCGCCTGCGGCGACCGCCTCCAGCGTTTCGCGCATGCCCGCACCTGCGCGACGGAGCGACTCGAACCCTCCGACCGGGGACAGTATATAAACTCGGAGTCGGAAACCCCCGTGAGCGGCCGCGAGGGGCCCCGCCTCGCGGGTTAACTTGGGAAACCTTATAAGGAGGCATCGGGAAAACCCGGTTGCATGGCAGACCTCATCGTCAAGGCAGCCGTTAAGGAGTACCTCGAGGAGAAGAACGTCGCGTCCGATTTCTACGACGCACTCGACGGGGAAGTCGAGGAGCTGCTCGAGGACGCCGCCCGCCGCGCCGAGGAGAACGACCGGAAGACGGTCCAGCCGCGCGACCTGTAAACTCGGCCGACGTTCCTCCACTTCTTTCAGCGACCGCGTAGCCGCGGCGCCGTCGTGATCGGCCGCTCGTCGAGTCCCCCCTGACTGTCACAGCGACCGCCGAGTCACATCGCCGTCGTCGTCGCCGACGAACACCGCGTCGCCCATCCCGACGAACAGCCCGTGTTCGACGACGCCCGCGACCCCCGACAGCGTCCGTGCCAGCGACGCGGGCTCCTCGACGGCGCCGAAGTCGCAGTCGAACACGAGGTTTCCGTTGTCGGTGATCACCGGGCCGTCCTTGCGCTCTGCGGCCCGGAGCGAGGGGTCGCCGCCGGCGTCGCGGACCGCCCGCTCGACGCGGGCGAGCGCGTCCGGCAGCACCTCGACGGGCACCGGATATTCGAGCGGATCCGCGAGCTTCGAGTCGTCGGCGACGACGAGGAAGCGGTCGGCGGCCGACGCGACCACCTTCTCGCGGGCGTGGGCGGCGCCCCCGCCCTTCACGAGCGCGTTCGCCCCGAGGGCGACCTGATCGGCGCCGTCGATCGCGAGGTCGACTCGGGCCACGTCCGACAGCGACAGCAACGGGATCCCGACCTCCTTGGCGAGCGCCCGCGACTGGTAGGACGTGGCGACGCTCTCGATGTCGAGCCCCTCGGTCACCCGCTCCCCGAGGTCGCGGATCGCGTGTGCGGCCGTCGAGCCGGTACCGAGGCCGACCACGTCGCCGTCGCGAACCTCGGCGGCGGCCGCCTCACCGGCCGCACGCTTCGCCGCCTCCGTCCCCGCGGTGTTCTTCATGTCCGGGTGCTCCACCGGGGCGCGCAAAACGCTTGCCCGTCGAGACGGGCGCACGGCGCGTCCGCCCCGACGCGTGGCGCGCCGGGACGAAGACGTTAGGAGCGCCGGCGACGAGGGCAGGGTATGCACGTCGAGTTCGACCGCGACGTCTGCGTCGGGATGTACCAGTGTGTGGCCGAGTGGGACGCCTTCGAGACGGACAGGGACGCCGGGAAGGCGGCGCTCGTCGGCAGCGAGGAGACCGACGAGGACGTGTTCTCGCTGGAGGTACCGGATGGCGAGGAGCTGGACGCGAAGTTCGCCGCACGCACCTGTCCGGTCGACGCGATCCGACTGTACGACGACGACGGCGAGCAGCTGATCTGACGGGGACGGCGGCCGCAACCGCTCGACTGCGGACGGCACACGGTCTGTTTCTGGCACGCGGTTCGCCACGTCGCCCGGCTGGAACTGCTCGACCCGGATGCGCGCACGGTACTCGCCGCGGGCGGTCGCGCCGCGGCCCTCAGTCGGATCGGAGACGCTGCTCTCGGTGTCTCTCGTCGCCATCGCGGTGCTGACGCTGTCGCACGTCGCCGTCGTCACGTGGATAGACGCGCGACAGGGCGTCTGAGAGGGCCGTCCGGAAGGCCCCCGATAAGAAGCGGCCGTCCGCCCCCGAGCGATTGAGAACGCGAGAAACGATTATCAGGGATCCTCGTGTTGGCCCGACCGATGACATCCGACCGCTGTCACATCACGGAGTGGGCCGCGCTCCTCGAGGAGTCGGTGCCCGAGACGGCGTGCGACGAGCGTCGGCTCGAGTTCCGTCCGCGCGAGGAGCGCTGAGCCGGCCCTCCGGGTCGCGACGCGGCGGGTTTCACTTCCGCCGCGGTTCGCGAAGGTTTACCCCGCGTGAGGCGCAAGTGTGAGCGATGGCCGAGGCCGCCGCGGAGACCGAGTACGTCGATCATCCCCTGCTCGTCGAGGGGTTCATCGAGGACCGCCGCTACCAGACGGAGCTGGCGGCGACCGCCCGCGAGGGCCACACGCTCGTGTGCCTCCCGACCGGCCTCGGAAAGACGACCGTTTCGCTGCTCGTCACCGCCCACCGGCTGTACGAGACCGGGGGAAAGGCGCTGTTCCTGGCGCCGACGAAACCCCTTGTCCAGCAGCACGCGGACTTCTACCGCGAGGCGCTGGACATCGCCGACGAGGAGATAGTCGTGTTCACCGGGGAGGTCCGGCCCGACGACCGCGCCGAACTGTGGGAGAGCGCGAGCATCGTCATCGCCACCCCGCAGGTCGTCGAGAACGACCTCGTCGGCAACCGGATCTCGCTCGCGGACGTGACCCACCTGACGTTCGACGAGTGCCACCGCGCGAGCGGCGACTACGCGTACGTCTACATCGCCGAGCGCTACCACGCCGACGCCGAGCAGCCGCTCGTGACCGGGATGTCCGCCTCGCCCGGCGGCGACCGCGAGGAGATCACGGCGGTGTGTGAGAACCTCGGCATCGACCAAGTGGAGGTGATGACCGAGGACGACGCCGACGTGGGCGAGTACACCCACGACACCGACGTGCAGTGGGAGCGCATCGACCTCCCGGAGCCGATCGTCGAGATCCGCGACGCGCTCAACGAAGTGATCACGGACAGGCTGGAGAGCCTGAAGGAGTTGGGAGTCACGAACACCACCCAGCCGGACGTCTCCCAGAAGGACCTCAACAAGATGCGCGGGGAGCTCCAGCGCATGATGGACGGCGGTGATTCCGACGCCTACACCGGGATGTCGGTGCACGCGGAGGTGATGAAGCTCCGGCGGGCGGTCGAACTGGTCGAGACGCAAAGCGTGGAGGCGCTATGCCGGTACTTCGAGCGCCAGCGCAACGCCGCGCGCTCGTCGGGCGCCTCGAAGGCGAGCCAGCGGATGGTCTCCGAGCCAAAAGTGAGAGAGGCGATGCGCAAGGCCGAGAGCTTCGACGACCTTCACCCGAAGTTCCGGCGCACGCGGGTACTGCTCGCACAGACGCTCGGCATCGGCGGCGGCGAGCGCGTCATCGTGTTCACCGAGTCCAGGGACACCGCCGAGGCGCTCACCGAGTTCCTCTCTGCCTCCTTCGACACCCGACGGTTCGTCGGGCAGGGCGACAAGGAGGGCTCCGACGGGATGACGCAAAAGGAGCAACAGGAGACGCTCGACGCCTTCCGCGCCGGGGAGTTCGAGGTGCTCGTCTCCACCAGCGTCGCCGAGGAGGGGCTGGACGTGCCGGAGGTCGATCTGGTCCTGTTCTTCGAGCCGGTCCCGACAGCGATCCGCTCCATCCAGCGGAAGGGCCGGACCGGCCGGCAGGCGGAGGGCGAGGTGGTCGTTCTCCTCGCCAACGACACGCGCGACGAGGCGTTCTTCTGGATCTCGCGGCGCCGCGAGAAGGAGATGGAGAACGAACTGCGCGAACTGAAGGGCGTCGCCGACGAGTTGACGGACGAACTCGACGACGGACAGGCCGGGTTGGAGGAGTTCGAGGGCAAGGCCGAGAAAAGCGAGGCCTCGAACGGACAAGCGGGGAGTGAAACGACCCGCGAGACGGGCGATCGAAGCGCCAGCAGCGAAGACAGCGACGCCGGCACCGCGACCGCCTCGACGTCCGCGGTCGCCGCCACGAACGGCCAGCCCGGGTTGACGGACTTCGAGCCCGACGGCGACACGACCGAGAGCGACGACGAGGCGACGACAGACGACGCCAGCGACGCCGACGGCGACGAGAACGGACCCGACGCCGACGACGGCGTCGTCGCCACCGCCGGGACCGACGCCGACGGCACCGAGATCGTCATCGACCAGCGCGAGCTCGAGTCGACCATCGCGCGCGATCTCTCCACCCGCGAGGGGATCACCACCCGGCTGGAGACGCTGGAGGTCGGCGACTACGTGCTCTCCGACCGCGTCGCCGTCGAGCGAAAGTCGGTCGCGGACTTCCTCGACACGCTCGTCGGCGGCGACCGCTCGATGTTCGAACAGGTGAGAGACACCGCCCGCGCGTACGCCCGGCCCGTCGTGATCATCGAGGGCGAGGACCTCTACGGCGAGCGCAACGTCCACCCGAACGCCGTCCGTGGCGCGCTGTCGTCGCTGGCGATCGACTTCGACGCGAGCGTCCTTCGGACCGAGGACGAGGCCGACACTGCCGACCTGCTGGAGGTGATCGCCCGGCGCGAACAGGAGGAGAACGACCGCGAGGTGTCAGCGCACGGCGAGAAGGGCGCGAAGACGCTCGCCGAGCAACAGGAGTACGTCGTCTCGTCGATCGCGGACATCGGCCCCGTCACCTCGCGGGCGCTGCTGGAGCACTTCGGCACCGTCGAGGCAGTGATGTGCGCCCGCGAGGAGGACCTGCTGGAGGTGTCCGGCGTCGGGCAGGTGACCGCCGAGCGCATCCGCGAGGTCATCGGGAGCAACTACCCGGAGTGAACTGAGCGCTCCCGGGACGGCCGATCGCCGTCAGCGACGCAGCGCGGCGAGCGCGTCGGCCGCTTCACGGGCGGCTTCGAGATGCGCGGTCGCCGTCCGTGGATCGGTCGCGTCGCGGGCGGCCTCGGCGTGCTGCCGGAGTGTCGTCGCCAGCGCGTCGCCGGCGGCGGCGAGCGCGTCGTCTCCGGTGTCGGCGGCGGAAGTCGTGGCGGCCGCTCGGGTCGCGTCCGCCGGCTGCGGCGTCCCCGACTGTCGCGTCGGGTCCGCGGTCGATCGTGTCTCCGTGCCCGTGTAGTCGTGAGCGCCGGAGGCGTCGCCGGCGGTCGCATCGGCGGGGGCCGATCCGTCCGTCGGACCGGTCCGCGCCGTCGGATCTGTTTCCCCGGGTTCGGAGGCGGGGGCGGAGCCAACTTTCGGGTCGGGTGCGGTACCGGCTGCGGCATCCCTCTCGTCCGGTGCCGAGGCTCCCTCCTCCCGGGCCGCGGCGGCATCCTCGCTCGACCCGCCGTCGCCGCCGTCACACTCCGGACAGAACTCCTGTCCGTTCTGTCGGAAGACGGGCGACCCGCAGGCGTCGCAGTGGGAGTTCGTCATCGTCGCGCCCTTGAGCAGGAGTTCGCTCATCCGGCGGGTGGACTCACGCTTCTCCTCGTCGCGGGCGAACTTCTCGCGGAGCTTCTCCCGTTCGGCCTCCTTGTCGAAGCCGGAGTCGTCCTCGGCGGTGTCGCTCATGTCCGAGGGGTGGGCACGAGCGGCGAAAAAGTCAGCGACGGCCGCCGATGCGGCGGCGGCCCCGACCCCGCGAGCGGGCGTCGGTTCGTCCGCACCGCGGCACCCGTAGGTTCAAAGCCGATGAGGCGAAAGACCGTATGTGTCGACGACGGACGGCCACCTGCGCTTCTTCCCGTACGACGAGCCGTATCCGAACCAGGAGGAGGCGATGGACCGAATCTCCAACTCGCTGGAGCGCGGGCAGGACGTGCTGTTCGAGGGGGCGCCGGGGACCGGAAAGACCCTCTCGGCGCTCGTGCCCGCGCTGCAGCACGCCCGCGATCACGACCGCACCGTCGTCATCACGACGAACGTTCACCAGCAGATGCGGCAGTTCGTCGAGGACGCCCGCGCCATCCACGAGACCGAGCCCATCCGCGCGACGGTGTTCAAGGGGAAGTCGTCGATGTGTCACATCGACGTGGACTATCAGGAGTGCCAGACGCTCCGGGACACCACGCGCTCGCTCGTCGAGGACCAGTCCGACAAGGAGCAGTTGGAGCAACGGCTGGACGACCTCACCGACGAGATGCGCGAGGGGACAGAGGGCGCCGGCGAGAGCGGCGGTGCCGGAAACGCGGCCGAGGCCAGACAGGCCGTGCAAGAGGAGGTGGAGCGCCTCGACGAGGAGATCGACGACGAGGCCGCGAACACCTGCGACTACTACCTCCAGAACCTCACCGGCGACACGGGCGAGTTCTTCTCGTGGCTGTTCGACGACGTGCGTACGCCCGACGAGGTGTACGAATACGCCGGCAACCGCGGCTTCTGTGGCTACGAACTGTTGAAGGAGGGGATGGAGGAGGTCGAGCTCGTCGTCTGTAACTACCATCACCTGCTCGACCCGCAGATCAGAGAGCAGTTCTTCCGGTGGCTCGACCGCGACCCGAAGGACGTGATCACCGTCTTCGACGAGGCGCACAACGTCGAGGACGCCGCCCGCGACCACGCCTCGAAGACGCTCACCGAGAACACCCTGGAGTCGGCGCTCAACGAGTTGGAAGAGAGCGACGACTCCCGCGCGGAACCCGCCGAGAACGTCCTCCGGGCGTTCACCGAGGCGCTGCGGGACACCTACGAGGACACCCTCGGCTTCGGCGCGCGCGAGGGGATCGGCGAGAACTGGGAGGACGTGAGCATCGCGAACGATGACCGCCGCGACGACCTGACGCTCGCGTTCCTCGAGCGCTACGAGGGGAGCGGGATCCGCGCGGAGTGCGACCTCGCGCTCCAACTCGGCAAGCGACTGGACGAGGAGTACGAGGAGGCGTACCGCGAGGGCGAGACCACCACGAGACGCGAGTGTCAGACCCTTCAGGCCGCCGCGTTCGTCTCGGCGTGGATGGACGGCGGCGGCGAGTTGGGCCAGCATCCGGTCGTTTCCGTCCGACGGGACGCCGGCACCGACGAGGTGTACGGCCGCGCGGAGCTGTACACCTGCATCCCTCGGGAGGTGACCGCGGACCTGTTCGACGAGGTGTACGCGAGCGTCCTCATGTCCGCGACGCTTCGACCCTTCGACGTGACCGTGGACGTGCTCGGGCTATCGGACCCGGCGACGCTCGCGTACGGCATGGCGTACCCCGAGGCGAACCGCCGGACGTTCTCGGTGGCGACGCCCGCGCTGTTCGCCTCCGAGCGCGACGATCCCGCCACGCAGGAGACGATCGCGGCGACTCTCTCGGACGTCGTGCGGTTCACGCCCGGCAACAGCCTCCTGTTTTTCCCGTCGTACGCCGAGGCCGAACGCTACCACGAGTTGCTCTCGGGTGACCCGAACCTCGGCACGCTCCTGCTCGACGGCTCCGAGCCCGACACCGAGCAACTGCGCCGCCGGCTCGTCGAGGGCGATAGCTCGACCCTGTTCACCTCGCTGTGGGGCACCCTCGCGGAGGGCGTGAGCTTCGACGGCGACGACGCCCGGACGGTCGCGGTCGTCGGCGTGCCGTACCCGCATCTCTCCGAGCGGATGGAGGCGGTGCAGGACGCGTACGACCGCGCGTTCGCCGAGCGCTCTCGGGACGCCGGCTGGGAGTACGCCGTCGAGATCCCGACGGTCCGGAAGACGCGGCAGGCGCTCGGGCGGGTGATACGCTCGCCCGACGACTTCGGCGTGCGCGCGCTGCTGGACAAGCGCTACACGTCCGCCGACATGGGGAAGTACTCCGTGCGCGACACGTTCCCGCCGGAGGAGCGCGAGGAGCTGATCGACATCGGCCCGGAGAAGCTGAAGTTCGCGATGCTGAACTTCTTCACCGACCACGCGGCCTACGACGGGGAGCCGCCGGAGCCGTAGCGGGTCGCGAGAACGAGAACGACGCGTGGACGACTACTCCAACAGCTCCACCAGCAGCCCCTTCTGCGCGTGCATCCGGTTTTCCGCCTGTTCCCACACGAGCGAGCGCTCCGACTCCAGCACCGCCTCGGTCACCTCCTCCCCGCGGTGGGCGGGCAGGCAGTGCATGAACGCCGCGTCGGTGCCGTCGAGGAGTTCCTCGTTCACTTGGTACCCCTCGAAGTCGGGGAGCTTCACCTCGCGGAGGTCCTCCTCCCCCATGCTCACCCACACGTCGGTGTAGACCACGTCCGCGTCGGCGACGGCCTCCTCGGGGGTGTCGACGGCCACGGGTTCGGTACCCAGCTCGGCACAGCGCTCGTACACGTCGTCGCCGAGGCCGTAGCCGTCGGGCGTGGCGACCGTGAGATCGAGGCCGGCGAGCGCTGCCCCGACGGCGAACGAGCGCCCGACGTTGTTGCCGTCGCCGACCCACGCCGCCTGCACCTCCGAGAGGTCGCCGACCGACTCGCGGATCGTGAGCAGGTCCGCCAGCGTCTGGCAGGGGTGGGCGTCGTCGGTGAGCCCGTTGATCACCGGCACGTCCGCGTACTCCGCGAGTATCTCGGCGTTCTCGTGGGCGAACGTCCGCACCATGATAGCGTCGGCGTAGCCGCCGAGCGCGCGGGCGGTGTCCTTCAGCGGCTCGCCGTGGCCGAGCTGGATCGCCTCGGGACCGAGGAACATCGCGTGGCCGCCGAGTTGGGTCATCCCCGTCTCGAAGCTCGCGCGCGTCCGAGTCGAGGGCTTCTCGAACAGCATCGCCAGCGTCGTCCGCGGGAGCTGCGTGAGGTCCTTGCCCGCCTTCAGATCGGAGGCGCGCGCGAGGACGCCCGCGAGTTGGTCGGTCGTCAGGTCGTCGATGTCGAGGAAGTCGCTCGGGAACTCCTCGGGTTCGTCGGTTGCTGTCGATGTCGTGTGAGTGCTCATCGTGATCGTTGGTCGTGGGGTGGGTGTCGGGTGTGGTGAGTCGGTGTCGTGTGACGGTGCGTGAGAACGGGAGCGGGCGACGGTCGGGGCCGCCGGGTCCGCCGTGAGTCAGTCGTCCGTTCGGCCTCGCAATCGTCGGCCTGCGTCGACCAACACCTCGACGGCGCAGTCGAACTCCGCGAGGGGAAGCCGTTCGTCGGGCGCGTGATCCAGCGAGGAGTCGCCGGGGCCGTACGTCGCCATCGGCACGTCCCACGCGCCGGCGAAGATGTTCACGTCGGCGGTTCCGGTCTTGCGGAGCAGGCGAGGGTCGCCGCCCGCACGGCGGATCCCCCCGCGGATGGCCGTCGCAACGGGATCTCGGGGGTTTCCCATCACGGGCGGGATCGGCTCGTTCCAGTGGACCGTCCCGGCCTCCAACTCGGCGTCGGCGCGCTCGCGGACGTCCTCGGGGTCGAGCGACGGGGGGACGCGGAACTGCACGTCCATCGTCGCCTCCATCGAGAGCCCGTCGTCGGAGAGCCCGCCCTCGATATCGACGGGCTTGGTCGTCACCTGCTCGAAGACGGCCCCGTAGTCGTAGTAGTCGAACGCGTCCTCGACGCGCCGCCACCAGTGCATCGCGTGTTCGACCGCGTTGGGGTCCGGCCGGGAGGTGTGTCCCGACTCGCTGGTCGCGACGTAGGTGCCCGAGATGAGGCCGCGGTAGCCGAGCGTCACGGCGTCCCAGCCGGACGGCTCGCCGTTGATCACCGCCTCGGGCGCGCCGCGGGTCTCGACGAGGTGGCGCGCGCCGCGCGAATCCGTCTCCTCGCCGGTCACGCCGACGAAGGAGACGCCCGTCTCGACGGCCGCGACGGCCATCGCCGCCAGCGAACCGGTCGCGTCGACGCTGCCGCGACCCCACAGCACGAGGCCGTCGGCGCCCAACTCCTCGTCGCCGTCGGCGATCTCGACCGGGATATCGCCCGGGACGGTGTCGACGTGGGAGGTGAGCAGCAGCGAGTCGTCGCCGGGCGCGCGGACGTTCCCCACCTCGTCCGTGTACGCTTCGCGGCCGTGGTCCTCGAAGAACTCCACGAGAACCGCCGCGGCGTCGGCCTCCTCGCCCGAGACCGACGGGGTCGACACCAGGTCGTACAGCAGTCGGCGTCCCTCGGTGTCGAGCGCCTCCGTCGGGTCCAGCGGGTTCGACACCGCCATCATCCGGACACCTCGGACGCGGTCACGAGGGTCGGTACTGCCATCACAGCACCTCCGTCAGGGCGTCGACGACCTCGCGAGCGTGGCCCTCGTTGATCACCAGCGGCGGGAGCAGCCGGAGCACCGAACGCCCCGCCGGCAGCGCGAGGATCTGATGCTCCAGCGCCAACTCGCGCAGGTAGCGGTTCGCCCCGCGCTTCACCTCGATGCCGATCATCAGGCCCTCGCCGCGCACCTCGCGCACGGGGAGGTCGTGCTCCGCGACCGCCTCTTCTAGTTGGGTGGTAAGGTAGTCGCCGACCATCGCCGCGTGGCCGGGCACGTCGTTGGCGACCAGTTCCTCGAGGGTCGCGTTGGCCGCGGCGGCGACGACCGGGTTGCCCGAGAACGTCGAGCCGTGGCTGGCGGCGCCGTCGGCGATCCAGTCGGCACACAGCGTCGCCCCCAGCGGGAGGCCGGAGGCGACGCCCTTCGCCGTCGTGAGGATATCGGGGTGGACGCCCGCGCCCTCGCAGGCCCACAGGTCGCCCGTGCGGCCCATCCCCGTCTGGATCTCGTCGAACACCAGCGCCGCGCCGGCGTCCTCGGTCAGGTCGCGCGCGGATTGCAGGTACTCGGAGTCCGCGGGATTGATCCCGCCCTCCCCCTGCACGGGTTCGAGGAACACCGCGGCCGTCTCGTCGTCGACGGCCTCGGCGAGCGCCTCGCTGTCGCCGTAGTCGACGAACTCGACGCCGCCGGCGACGGGCTCGAAGGGGGCGCGGTACTTCTTCTTCCACGTCATCGCCAGCGCGCCCAGCGTCCGGCCGTGGAAGCCGCGCTTCGTGGCGACGATCTTCTCGCGGCCGGTGGCCGAGCGCGCGAACTTCATCGCCGCCTCGTTCGCCTCCGTGCCGGAGTTACAGGGCCACACCTTCGAGATGTCGCCGGGGGCGACCGCGCCGAGGCGCTCGTACAGCTCCGTGCGGGCGCCGTTCGGGTACGACGCCTGCACGTACAGCAGTTCGGCCGCCTGCTCTTGCACCGCGTCGACCACGGCGGGCGGGCAGTGACCCAGCGGCGTGCACGCGTAGCTGGCGCCGAAGTCGAGGTACTCGGTGCCGTCGTCGGCGGTGAGATGGACGCCCTCGCCGGACTCGATCTGGATGGGTTTCTCGGAGAAGACGAACCCCTCGCCCGCGCCGTTCAGGTCCTCGAAGGCGGTCATCCGTCCACCTCCGTGTCGGCGACGGCGTCCCCCTGCTCAGCGATCGCCGACCGCTCGATGCGCGTCCCCGCCCCGTCGAGAGCGGCGACGATGGGATCGCGGACGTTCGCGTCGGCGACGGTCACCGCGCTGGCGCCGGATTCGAGCGCCTCGGTCGCCGCCATCACCTTCCGGGTCATGAACCCCTCGGCGGCGGCGGCCAGCGCGTCGTACTCCTCGCTCGTCGCGACCGACTCGATGAGGGTGTCGGGGTCGTCCGGGTCCGCGTACACACCCGACACGTCCGTGAGGACGACCAATTCGGCGCCGAGCACGCCCGCGACCGCCGCGGCCGCGCGGTCGGCGTCGGTGTTCACCGGAGTTCCCTCGCTCTCGGACTCCATACCGAACATCGGCGGGGACACGACCGGCGTGTACCCGTCCGCGAGCAGGGTGTCGAGCAGGTCGGCATTCACCTGCTTCGGCGTGCCCGAGTGGTCGCCGCGTTTGATCTTCCTCTTGCCGTCTTCGACGACGCGAACGGCGGACTTGCGCGGGCCGGTCAGCAGTCCGCCGTCGACGCCCGAGAGGCCGACCGCGTCGACGCCGGCGTTCTTCATCGCGGCGACGAGGTCCGTGTTCACCCCCCCGGCCATCGCCATCGTGAACGCCTCCATCGTCTCCGCGTCGGTGAAGCGGCCGGTGACCCCCGAGGGCGTCTCGACGTACTCCGACTCGATCCCGAGCCGGTCGAGCAGGTCGTCGACGGCGGTCGAGCCGCCGTGGACGACGACCACGCTGCGCCCGTTGGCGACGAGATGTGCCACGTCGCCGACGGCGCCCGCGGGGTCGACCGCGCGCGCGCCGCCGAGCTTCACGACGACCGGAGGAACGTCGCCCGAGCCGTCGGTCAGCGGCGTCGATCCGAAGCCGGTCACGGTGCGCCCACGGGGTGGAGCCCCTGGAACTCCAGACCGGCGGTCTCCTCGAGCCCGAGCGCGACGTTGGCGGCGTGGACCGCCTGCCCCGCCGCGCCCTTCATCACGTTGTCGATGGCCGAGAACGCGACCACGCGACCGTTTTCGGGGTCGAGCTCGAAGCCAACCTCGGCGTGGTTCGTCCCGGCCACGGCCTTCGGCTCGGGGTAGCGGTACACGCCGCCGCCGCCCGCGACGAGGCGGACGAACGGCTCGTCGTCGTACGCCTCGCGGTAGGCGCCCCACAGGTCGCCCGTGGTGACGCGCTCGCTCGGGAAGGCGTGACACGTCGCCGCCGCCCCGCGGGTCATGTCGACCGCGTGGACGGTGAATGAGAGGGAGAGACCCAGCTCCTGCTGGATCTCCGCCTCGTGGCGGTGCCCGGTCGGCGCGTACGGGCGCACGACGCCCGAGCGCTCCGGGTGGCTGGAGGCGGCGCCGCCGCCGGCGCCGCCCTCCGAGGAGCCGACCTTCAGGTCCGCGACCACCTGATCGTCGGGCGTGACGATCCCGGCGTCGACCAGCGGCTTCAGCGCCAGCATCGTCGCCGTCGCGTTGCAGCCGCCGGAGGCGATGAGGTCCGCGCCCTCCAGTTTCTCGCGTCCCAACTCGGGGAGCGCATACGCCGCGTCCGCGAGGTGCTCGGGCGCGACGTGGCCGTCGTACCACTCGTCGTAGTCGGCCTCCTCGCTGAGGCGGAAGTCCGCCGAGAGGTCGACCACCGTGCCCGCGGCGTCGCGGAAGGCGTCGATGTGCTCCATCGAGACGCCGTGGGGGGTCGACGCGAACAGCACGTCAACCGAGTCCAACTCCTCCGGCGAGGAGAAGCGCACGTCGACGCCGCGGAGGTTCGGGTGGACGTAGCCGAGCGTCTTGTTCTCGTATTCGCGGCTGGTCGCCTGCACGAGTTCGAAATCGGGGTGGCCGGTCAGCAGGCGGCACAGTTCGCCGCCCGCGAAGCCGGAGGCGCCGACGACGGAGGCGGTGAGTTTCTCGCTCACGCCGTCATCACGGCTTCGTTCGCCGTCTCAGCCTTCAGTTCGAGCCAGTCGACGACCGCCGCCGGCACGTCGACGTCGCTCGCCTCGTTCAGCGCCTTGAACTCGACGGTGTGGTTCACCTCGTGGACGGTGTACTCGCCGTCCTTCGTCTCCATCAGGTCGACACCCAAGAGACCGCCGCCGACGGCGTCGCTCGCCTTCCTCACCAGCTCTTTCGCCTCGTCGTCCAGCTCGAACGTGGCCGTCTCGCCGCCCTTCGCGGCGTTGGTGAGCCAGTGTTCGGAGGAGCGCGTCATCGCGGCGACCGGCTCGCCGTCGCACGCCAGCACGCGGATGTCGCGGCCGGGCTTGTCGACGTACTCCTGCACGTAGAACACCTTGTGCTCATAGTGCCCGAGCGTCGCCTTGTGTTCGAGAACGGCCTCGGCGGCGTTCTCGGTGTCGAGCTTGGCCATCAGCCTGCCCCACGAGCCGACGACCGGCTTGATCACGCAGGGGTAGCCGAACTCCTTGATGGACTGCATGGCCGCCTCCTTCGTGAACGTCACCTCCGTCGCCGGCGTCGGGACGCCCGCGGACTCCAGCGCGAGGCTGTTCTTCACCTTGTCCGCACAGACCGCCGCGGTCTCGGGACTGTTGATCACCGGGACGCCGTACGCCGAGAGGAACCGCGTGGCGTACAGCGACCGAGAGGTCGCGAGACAGCGGTCGATCACCAGATCGCAGTCGGCGATCTCGGCGGTCGTCTCGTTCAGGCCGAACCGCTGCTTGCGCACGTCGATCTTGGCGACCTCGTGGCCGCGGTCGCGAAGCTCCGACAGGAGGAGCTTCTCGTCCTTGCGGATCCGGGAGTAGAGCAGGCCGAGCTTCATCTCACTCCCCCCAGTCCTCTTCGAGCTCCGGGGCTCGATCGAGGACCGGCGGGGAGACGTCGACGACCTCCAACTCCGCTCCGCACGTTTCACAGTCGACGATCTCTCCGACCTCCAGGTCGTCGTGCAGGGTCACCGTTCCCCCGCACTCGACGCATTCGGATTCGGTCATGGTGTACTCCTCTCTATCGGGGAAGGCACCTTTAATCCGTCGATTCTGTCAGCGAAAATTATTGTCGGAGTCGTCGCTATCGAGCGGGAGCGGACGAGTCGGCGCGGATCTCGAATCCGATGTTCGAAATCTGAGTAGTGTAGGCCCCGAGGGGGGCCGGCGGGGCCACCGCCGCCGGCGGTCGCGGGGCGACGGCCGGGACCGGTCGGGGTCGGGCCCCCGGTCGCGGTCGGCCGCCCCGCGGTCGTCGCGGCGGTCGTGGAAGTCGTGGGAGTCGCGGAAGCCGGCCGACCGCCGGAGCGGCCGCTCGCAGTCGGGCGAGCGGTCGTCTCGCGGCTTCGCCGCTCGACTGTCCGAGGCGCTTCGCGCCTCGCATTCGTCGGGTCGTCGGGCGTCCGGTCATGAGTGGGGTCGTGGTCGGTCGTCGGTCAGACGTACGGTTCGACCGCATCGGCCAAGTCCGTTTCGGCGGCCGCCAGCGCGTCGCGGCGGGCGTCGACGGCGGCCTCGTGGTCGTCGTAGGTCTCGGTCATGCGCGCGAGGGAGTCGGCCACGGCGTCGGGTGCCGGGCCGCCGCGCGACGCTCGGGAGCCGACGCTCCCGACGGGGTCGAGCGTGGCGTCGAGGTCCTCGCGGCTCACGTGTTCGTATAGGGACTCCCCAAGTACCTCCTGTGCGGCCGCGTCAAGATTTGCAGCGAGCGTCTCCGGGTCGGCGTCGGCGGGCGAGGTCGCGGCGGCGGCCGCGACGACCTCGTGAGCCGTCCGGAACGGGATCCCCGCCGCCGCCAGCGCGTCGGCGACGCCCGTGGCCGTCGAGAAGCCCGCGCCCGCGTCGGCCGCGCACGACTCCGCGTCCCAGTCGCCGGTCGCGACCGCGCCGGCGACGACCTCGGTCGCCTCGGTCGCGTCGTCGACGGCGTCCCACGCGTGCGGCGTCGCGCGCTGGAGGTCGCGGTTGTACGCCCGCGGCAACCCCTTCAGCGTCGTGAGCAGTCCGGTCAGGTCGCCCGACACGTCGCCCGTGACCGCGCGGGCCAACTCCAGCGTGTCCGGGTTCACCTTCTGGGGCATGATCGACGACGTTGACGCGTAGTCGTCCGAGGGGAGGAAGTAGCCGTCCTTGGCGTGCTCGATCAGGTCCGCGGCGAGCCCCGACAGCGTCGCCGTCAGGTTCGCCAGCGCGGCGGTCCCCTCAACGAGGAAGTCACGCGCGGAGGCTGCGTCCGTCGAGTTCTCGACGATGCCGTCGAACCCGAGCAGGTCGGCGGTGCGCTCGCGGTCGATGTCGAAGGTGGTGCCGCCGAACGCCGCGCCGCCCAG
Organism: Halobaculum rarum; assembly: GCF_040025155.1. Classification (NCBI taxonomy): domain Archaea; kingdom Methanobacteriati; phylum Methanobacteriota; class Halobacteria; order Halobacteriales; family Haloferacaceae; genus Halobaculum; species Halobaculum rarum. The sequence continues at coordinate 1,286,751 of NZ_CP157275.1, forward strand.
CGGCGACTCGTTCGTCCGGTCGAACGCCGCGAGCAGCCGAGCGGTGTCGCGCTCGACCGCACCCGCGTACGACGACAGGAAGTGCCCGACGGTGACGGGCTGGGCGTACTGCCGGTGGGTGAACCCCGGCATGACCGTGTCGGCGTGTTCGGCGGCCGCGTCCAGCAGCGCCTCACGCAGCGCCAGCGTCGCCTCGGCGGCCGCCAGCAGGTCCGCGCGGTAGCGGTAGCGGATGCAGGCGGCGACCTCGTCGTTGCGCGAGCGCGCGGTGTGCATCTTTCCACCGACGGCGCCGACCTCGGCGACGACCGCCGACTCGATCGCCTCGTGCACGTCCTCGCCGTCGGGGAGCGCGCTGTGGCCAGCCGCCTCGACGGCGGCGAGCCCGGAGAGGATCTCGCCGGCCTCGTCGTCGCCGACGATCCCTTGCTCCACGAGCATGACCGTGTGCGCGCGGTCGACGGCGAGGTCGGCCGCGAAGATGCGCTCGTCGGCCGCGAGGCTCGACATGAAGCCGCGGGCCGGGCCCCCGGCGAAGCGGTCGCGCCGGACGACCGTCTCGGTGTCCGCCTCGGCGTCGCCGGGCTCGGCCTCGCTCTCGCCGGTGTCAGTCATCTACTCGTCGGCCTCACCGGATTCGTCCTCGCCGCTGCCATCGGCCGCCAGCGTCTCCCCGCCCTCGCCGGCCTTCACGTTCTCGAGGACCTTGTTCGCGAGGCGCTCCTGGAAGCCGTGGTACTTCGCGACGCCCGTCGCGTCGGCCTGCTCGATGCCGTCGACCGTCTCCGTGTTGAACGAGGCGGCCGACTCGGAGTAGACGCCGTACTCGGAGTCGCGGGCGACGGGGCGGCACTGGCCGCCCTGCAGTTTGACGGTGACCGTCCCGGTGACCTTCTCCTGGCCGGCGTCGAGGTAGCCCTCCAGGGAGTTCACGAGCGGGGAGTTCACGAGGCCCTTGTACCCCTGCTGGGCCCACTGGTCGTCGATCTGTTGCTTGAAGTCGCGCTCGGACTTCGTGAACACGAGCTGTTCGAGCGCCTCGTGGGCCGTCAGGAGGACGGTCGCCGCGGGGTGCTCGTAGTTCTCGCGCACCTTCAGCCCGAGCATGCGGTCCTCCATCATGTCCGTGCGGCCGACGCCGTAGGCGCCCGCGATCTCGTTCAGCTCCTCGATGAGCGAGACCGAGTCGACCGTCTCCCCGTTCAGCGTCACCGGGTAGCCCATCTCGAAGCCGATCTCCACCAGCTCCTCGCCGTCGACCTCGCCGGGCGTCGTCGTCCAGTCGTAGATGTCCTCCGGCGGGACGTACGTCGGGTCCTCGAGGTCGTCGCCCTCGACCGAGCGCGACCAGAGGTTCGTGTCGATCGACCACGCGCCCTCGTTGCCGCCCTCGACGGGGAGGTTCTTCTCGTCGGCGTACTCGATCTCCCACTCGCGGGTGAGGCCGAGTTCGCGCACCGGCGCGATGACCTCCTTGTCGGAGGCGCGCCAGACGGTCTCGAAGCGCAGTTGGTCGTTACCCTTCCCCGTGCAGCCGTGGGCGAGGGCGTCGCAGTCGTGCTCCTCGGCCACGTCGAGGATGGCCTCGGCGATCACCGGACGCGCGAGCGCCGTCCCGAGCGGATAGCCCTGATACGTCGCGTTCGCGCGCACGGAGTCGAAACACAGCTCCGCGAACTCCGTCTTCGCGTCGACGACGTAGTGCTCCAAGTCGAGCGCCTCGGCCGTCTCCGCGGCCTCGTCGAACTCCTCCTCGGGCTGGCCCACGTCGACGGTGACGCCGACGACCTCGTCGTAGCCGTACTCCTCCTCGAGGAGCGGGACGCAGACGGTCGTGTCGAGTCCACCGCTGAATGCGAGCGCAACGCGTTTCGTCATACCTCACGCTCGCACGTCGACACCCATAAATTCGGCGTTTGTAAACTTTGAAAATTAATCGCGGACTGCACGCTACCCGGAGGAAGGCGAGCGGATCGAGTCGATGAGGAGTGGTGTTGGTGGGCCTAGCGGCCCGGTCGTCGCGGCGCGGAGGCTCGGTTCCGGGCCGCGGCACCGCGGACGCGTCGCTCGAATGAGGCGCGAACGTGAGCGACGGCGTCCGCTGTCATACACGGTGATACACCCTCGATCGGTAAAAACGGTACCGGTCCGGCGAAGGTTGCGACACGGGGCGATGACGGACCCTGGCGACGGACGTGGCACGACGCCGCGGAGTGACTGTGCACTGGTGCCGTATCCCGCCGTATTGGCGAAGCGAACCCGTTTTCCCCGGCGGCGCCGGAGTTTCGGGCATGACAACTGGGACGCTGCGGCTCGCAACCCGCGGCTCCGACCTCGCGCTCCGACAGGCGGCTGGCGTCCGAGACGAACTCTCGACGCGCCGCCGCGACGTGGAGCTGGTCGAGGTCGAGACGCGCGGCGACCGACTCGACGAGGACCTCATCACCGAACTCGGCCGCACCGGCGCGTTCGTGCGCGCGCTCGACGAACACGTGCTCGCAGGCGAGGTCGACGCCGCGGTCCACTCACTGAAGGACATGCCCACCGAGATGCCAGACGGCCTCGTCGTCGCGGCCGTCGGCGAGCGCGCCCCCGCCGGCGACGCGCTCGTCACCCGCGAGGGCGGCGACCTCGCCGACCTCCCCCGCGGCTCGGTCGTCGGGACCTCGTCGCTGCGGCGGAAAGCGCAGGTGCTCGCCGAGCGCCCCGACCTGGAGGTTCGCCCGCTTCGCGGCAACGTCGACACGCGGCTCCAGAAACTGATCGCGCCCGACCTGCAGGCCGAACACGAGGCCCGCGTCGAGGCGGAGGCCGACCACAAGGGCGACCCCGGCGCACGCGAAGAGGACCGCGAGTACGAGCGCACCGTCGAGGAGTGGTTCGACGACCTCACCGAGTTCCAGCGCGGGGCGATGGAACACGACCTGGACCACGAGTACGACGCCATCGTGCTCGCGGAGGCGGGCCTCCGGCGCTCGGACCTGTTCTACCGCGACGAGTACGAGGTCGAGCGCCTCGACCGCGCGGACCACGTTCCCGCGCCCGGCCAGGGCGCCGTCGCCGTCACCGCCAGCGACCCTGACGTGATCGAGACGATCCGGTCGGCGATGGACCACGAGCCGACCCGTGTCGCCACCAGCGTCGAGCGTACGGTCCTCGCCGAGTTGGGCGGCGGCTGTATCGCCCCGATCGGCGTCAACGCGCTCGTCCAGGGCGAGCACGTCAGCGCTCGCGTCCGGGTGCTGTCGGCCGACGGCGACACCCAAGTGGCGGCGACGCGCGACCTCCCGCTGCGCACCTACCGCGAGGCCGCCGCCGAGTTCGCCGCGTCCCTGCGCGAGCAGGGCGCCGCCGAACTCATCGAGGCCGCGAAGCGTGCCGCGGACACGGAGACGGCCAAGCGCGCGGAGGAGGACGATGACGACGACGGCTCCGCCGGCGACGACGCCGCGGAGGCCGTGGAGGAGTAGATGTCCGCCGACACAGACGCCGACGCGGACGAAGCCGACGGCGCCGAGGGGTTCGTCTCGCTGGTCGGCTCAGGTCCCGGCGACCCCGAACTGCTCACCGTGAAGGCGCGCAGACTCCTCGACGAGGCGGACGTGGTCCTCCACGACAAACTCCCCGGCCCCGAGATCCTCGGGTCCATCCCCGAGGACAACCGCGAGGACGTGGGCAAGCGCGCGGGCGGCGAGCGCACCAGCCAGGAGTACACGAACGACCGGCTCGTCGAACTCGCGGAGGCCGGTAAGCACGTGGTCCGGCTGAAGGGCGGCGACCCGTTCGTATTCGGGCGCGGCGGGGAGGAGGCCGAACACCTCGCCGCGAACGGCGTTCCCTTCGAGGTCGTTCCCGGCGTCACCTCGCCCATCGCCGCGCCGGGCGTCGCGGGCATCCCGGTCACTCACCGAGACCACGCCTCCTCCGTCTCGTTCGTCACAGGTCACGAGGATCCGACGAAGGACGAATCGGCCGTGGACTGGGGGGCGCTCGCGGCCACCGGCGGCACCATCGTCGTCCTGATGGGCGTCGGGAAGCTGCCGCTGTACACCGCGGAACTGCTCGACGCCGGGATGGCCCCCGGCACGCCCGTCGCGCTCGTCGAGCGCGGCACCTGGCCCGACATGCGCGTCGCGACCGGCACGCTCGCCGACATCGTCGACGTGCGTGACGAGGCGGGGATCGAACCGCCCGCGATCACCGTGATCGGCGAGGTCGCCGGCGCGCGCGAGCGAGTGGTCGAGTTCCTCCGGGGCCGCGGCGACGCCGCCGCGACCGCGGACGTCGATGCTGGCCCCGCCGACACCGGAGGTGACGACGTATGAGCGGCGAGGGCGACAGCGGAGGCGACGACGACGGCGCCGACCGCCCCCTCGTCGCGGTGTTCCGTCCCGACGACGAGCGCCTCTCGACGGCGGTCGAGACGCTCGGCGCGCTCGGGGTCGACGCCCTCCCGGACCCGATGCTGGAGATCCGTCCGACCGGCGCGGTGCCGGAGGGTGCCGACTGGATCGTGTTCACCTCGAAGACGGGCGTCGAACTCGCGGACGAGGCCGGCTGGTCCCCCGCCGACGCCGGCGGCGACGGGCGAGACGGAGCAGCCACCGAGGACCGTGGCGGCCCCGCGATCGCGTGTATCGGCTCTTCGACCGCCGAGGCCGTCCGAGAGGCCGGGTGGCCGGTCGATCTGATCCCGAACGAGTACTCCTCGACGGGCCTCGTCGCCGCGTTCGACGCGCTGGGCGTCGACGGCGTCCGTATCGAGGTCGCCCGGTCGGACCACGGGAGTCAGGTACTGCTCGACGGCCTCCGCGACGCCGGCGCGACCGTCCACGAGACGGTGCTGTACGAACTCGTCCGACCGGAGGGGAGCGGCGACTCGGCCGAGGCGGCCGCCCGAGGCGACCTCGCGGGCGCGTGCTTCACTTCCTCGCTCACGGTCGAACACTTCCTCGACGCCGCCGACGAGCGGGGCGTCCGCGACGAGGCGCTCGCGGGGCTGGACGACGCCGTCGTCGGCTGTATCGGTCACCCGACCCGCGAGACGGCCGAATCACACGGCGTCGCCGTCGACGTAGTGCCCGCGGAGGCGACGTTCGAGGCGCTCGCGGAGTCGGTCGTCGCCGAGTTGGACGCCTGATCGGCCCGCGGCGGCTACCGGACCGGATCGAGCGCACGGATCGCCGTTTTTCACGCCGAATCGGGAAGCGCGCGCGAGCGATTCCGACGGGATCGGCGGCCGTTTTGCCTTATATATCAATAAGTGTATACTATATTTGTCAACGCCGAGTGCAACAATTGCCACACATGTGACGCTGTTACATCCTTATATGACCTATATTTACTTGGATATTCGACGCTCGACTGAATACCTCCTTCATAATTTTCGAATCTCAACTCCAATCTTTATGTACGTCCGGATCAGGCTGTCTGGCGTCGAGATGTACCAGAACGACACGGAATTCACGGCACTGCTGAACAGTTGTGGATCGAGTGGGGTGGAACAGTGACGCTCTTACAAGTCGACCCGGCGGTCCTGGCGGAGGGCATAAACATGATGTGGGTGCTGGTGGTCACCTTCCTCATCTTCTTCATGCACGCCGGCTTCGCGATGCTGGAGGCCGGGCAGGTGCGCTCGAAGAACGTCGCCAACCAGCTGACGAAGAACCTCCTGACGTGGAGCGTCGGCGTGACGGCGTTCTTCCTCGTCGGCGCGGGCGTCTCCTCGCTCGCCGGTGGGCTCACCGGCGGCGGGGGATACTCCATCGCCGAGTCGTTCGGCGTATTGACGACCGAGAACACCGCCGACTGGGTCGGCTGGCTCTTCGGCGCCGTCTTCGCGATGACGGCGGCGACCATCGTCTCCGGCGCCGTCGCCGGACGCATGAAGCTGCGCGCGTACGTGAGCTACACGATCCTGCTGGCGGCGGTCATCTACCCGGTCGTCACCGGTCTGACGTGGGGCGGCGGCTTCCTGTTCAACTTCGGCTTCACCGACTTCGCGGGCGGGATGATCGTCCACGGCATGGGCGGCATCGCCGGCCTGACGGCCGCGTACATGGTCGGTCCCCGTCTCGGCCGCTACAACGAGGACGGGTCGTCCAACGTCATCCCCGGCCACTCGCTGACGTTCGCGGTGCTGGGCACGCTCGTGCTCGCGTTCGGCTGGTACGGCTTCAACGTCGGCACCGCCGCCTCGGTGTTCGCCGTCGAGAACGGCGAACTCACGCTCGGGGCGTTCTCCTACGTCGGCCGCGTCGCGCTGACGACGACGCTCGGCATGGCCGCCGGCGCCATCGGCGCGGGCGCGCTGTCGCTGCTCAAGACCGGGAAGGTCGACACCCTGTACGTCGCCAACGGGCTCCTGGCGGGACTCGTCGGCGTCACCTCGAACACCGACTTGATCGTCTGGCCCGGTGCTATCGTCATCGGCCTCCTCGCCGGTGCGCAGCTCCCGATCGTCTTCGAGTTCGTCGAGAAACGCCTGAAGATCGACGACGTCTGTGCGGTGTTCCCCGTCCACGGCTCCGCCGGGGTGCTCGGTGCGCTGCTGTTGCCGTTCTTCACAGTCAACGGCTTCAGCGTCGGGCTGCTCGTCTCGCAGATCGTCGGCGTCGTCGTCATCGCCGCCTGGACCATCGCCGCCACCGCCGTGGTGTTCGGCGTCATCAAGGCGCTGGGCGAGATCCGCGTCGACCGCGACCACGAGCTCGAGGGGCTCGACTCCTCCGAGCACGGCGTCGACACCTACCCCGAGTTCGGCAGTCCGGACACGGCCGTGACTGACGGCGGCACCGACGACGAGAACGGCATCATCCGCGCCGACGGCGGCGAGGCGAACGACGGCGGTATCAAGCTGGTGACCGGCTTCATCCGCCCGGACAAGCTCTCGGCGGTCAAGACCGGTCTCGCGGAGATAGGCGCGCCGTCGCTGACGGTGACCAACGTCTCCGGCCGCGGCAGCCAGCCCGCCAAGAAGGGCCAGTGGCGCGGCGAGGAGTACACGGTCGATCTCCACCAGAAGGTGAAGATCGAGTGCGTCGTCGCGGACATCCCCGCGGGCGACGTCGCCGAGGCGATCAGCGAGGCCGCACAGACCGGCGAGAAGGGCGACGGCAAGGTGTTCGTCCTCCCCGTCGAGAACGCCTACCAGATCCGGACCGGAGAGGTGGGACGCAGCGCCGTCTGATCGCCGCCTCGCGGCACCGCTCGGCCGCCGTTCCGAGCGATCGACGCACAGACACACCACTGCAACCGGACGCCCACTTCGCACGCGGCGCGGACGCGGCCGCCGGGGGCACGCGACGGAGGACCCCACTGGTACTGGTGCTCACCTCCTCGCGCCCGCCACCGTGCCACGTTCCGTGTCACCGCCCCCGCGGCCGCCGCAGCCGCCTGCCGGGTGACGCGTCCGGCCACGCCCGCGACGGTCCGCCAGCCCGTCGCGGGTCGTCACCCGATCCTGTCGAACACACGACGCCGATAGCGGCGGCGCCCGCCGCGACCCAGTAACTACTTTCGGGGTCACACTCGAAGGGCGGCATATGAACCACGACCGCTCGCGGGAGCTGTACGACCGCGCGCTCTCGGTGCTCGCCGGCGGAGTGAACTCCTCGGTCCGCGCGACGCGACCGTACCCGTTCGTGATCGAACGCGGTGACGGCGCGCACGTGATCGACGCCGACGGGAACCGCTACCTCGACTACGTGATGGGGTACGGCCCGCTGTTATACGGCCACGACGCCCCCGACCAGGTGCAGTCGGCGATCCAGCGCCACGCCAGCCAGGGGCCGATGTACGGCGGGCCGACGGAGATCGAGATCGACCACGCCGAGTTCGTCGCGCGCCACGTCCCCAGCGTCGAGATGCTCCGGTTCGTCAACTCCGGAACGGAGGCGACTGTCTCGGCCGTTCGCCTCGCGCGGGGGTACACCGGCCGCGACAAGATCGTCGTCATGCAGGGCGGCTACCACGGCGCCCAGGAGTCGACGCTCGTCGAGGCCGGCGACGACCCGTACCACACCCACCCCTCCTCGCCGGGGATCCCCGACGAGTTCGCCGAGCACACGATCGCCGTCCCGTTCAACGACGAGGCGGCGATCCGCGAGGTCTTCGAGGAGCGCGGCGACGAGATCGCGGCGGTGCTGACCGAGCCGATCCTCGCGAACTACGGCATCGTCATGCCCGTCGACGGCTACCACAGGACGCTTCGGGACCTCTGTGACGACCACGGCTCGCTGTTGGTCTTCGACGAGGTGATCACCGGCTTCCGCGTCGGCGGCCTCCAATGTGCCCAAGGGAAATTCGGCGTCACGCCCGACCTCACCACCTTCGGGAAGATCATCGGCGGCGGCTTCCCGGTCGGCGCGATCGGCGGCCCCGCGGAGATACTCGAGCACTTCACGCCCAGCGGGGAGGTGTTCCAGTCGGGGACCTTCTCGGGCCACCCGGTCACGATGGCCGCCGGGCACGAGTACCTCCGCTACGCCGCCGAAAACGACGTGTACGACCACGTGAACGACCTCGGGGATCAGCTCCGGTCCGGGATCCAAGACATCTGCGAGGACCAAGCACCCGAGTACACCGTCGTCGGCAGCGACTCGATGTTCAAGACGGTGTTCACCCGCGATGCGCCAGAGACGTTCGAGAATCACTGCGGGGGCGGCTGTCGCCAACGCGAGTCGTGCCCGCGCTACGAGATCTGCCCGAAGACCGGCGCCGACACCGCGGCGGCCGCCACCGAGCGCTGGGAGCGCGTGTTCTGGCAGGAGATGAAAGACCGGGGGGTCTGGCTCACCGCCAATCAGTTCGAGTCGCAGTTCGTCTCGTACGCCCACACCGAGGAGGACATCGAGGAGACGCTGGAAGCGTACAAGGACGCGCTGTAAGGCGCGGGAGCGCCTCACCCGAGCAGCTTCTCGCGGACCGTCCCGACCAGCCGCGTGATGTACCCGCGCTGAGAGCGGCGCTCGGGGACCTCGTCCCACAGGGCGAACGCCGACACCACGTCGGCCTCGCGGCTCGCGACCGCCGCCTCGCGCTCGGGCGCGACGACGCCGAGGTTGATCTCGTAGTGGCCGAAGTAGCCGTACTTCAGGAGCTGTCGCTCGCGGAAGTCGACGACGAACTCCCGCACCTCATCGGTGAGTTCCGGAACGATGACGACGAACGAGAGGTCCGTCCCGTAGTGTTCCTCGTCGCCCTCGACGCGCTCGTCGGCGAGGGCGTGGCCCAGCTGGACGATCCGCTTCAGTTCGTCGACCGTCACCGACGACTGGCGCCTGGCGAACAGGTGTTCGTCGCTGTGGTGGTCCGCGTAACCGAGCGACGGGTGGAAGAACTGCTTTTGCGACTCGATCCGCATCAGTCCGTAGAGATCGAAGCGTTCCCCGCGAACGCGGTAGTCGCGTTCGAGGTCGTAGTTGAACATGAGCCGGTCGCTCACGCGGTCGAGGTACGTGTCGTCCCACGTGGGGACGTCATCGTAGGCGGCGCCGTCGAGGATCCGCCCCTGCTCGTCCGTCCGCAGCTCCTCGCCCTCGGCGACGGCCGCGTCGTTGGCCGTCTCCGGGTCGACGCCGCCGCCGGATCCGTCGGGCTCGATACGGGGCGTCCCGTCTTCCTCGCCGTCCCCACCCATACTCACACCTCCGATTCGTACGGGTGGACGTCGTCGACCGCGGGCGCGCCGACCGCCAACAGCGTCACCGGATCGTCGGCGTCGGCGGGGTTGTGCGCACGCTGGGGGCTGTCCGGCTCGACGGCGAACAGCGATCCCTCCGGAACCTCGAACGTCTCCTCGGGCGTTTCGACGTGGAGCGTCCCCGCGATCACGTAGAACAGCTCCTCTTGATCGTCGTGGTAGTGATACGCCAGGGGGACGTCCTCGCCGGGCTCCGCGCGGAACCAGTTGGCGGCCATCCGCTCGAATCCCGCCGCCTCGCTCACGCGGCGAAGCTCGCACGGCCGGTCGGGAACGGCCGCCAGTCCGTCGGGATCGATGACGTGGTAACCCATACCTCGCGGGAGGCTCACGGGGATGAAAAGCCCGTCGTCCGACGGCGGCGCCGCGGACGCCGCCGGAGCCGAGGATTTATCAGCGTCGTGCACGACGTTGTGATCAATTATCATGGGATCCGGTGATCGCGAGGCGTGCGGTCGGTGTTCGATGACGACCGTCGTGGACGCGACCGAGGACGGCGAGGGCGTCGCCGACCGCGACCCCTTCGGCGACGAACGGATCGAGCTCGACGACGACGAGCTTCGGCGGACGTCGCCGAGCGCGTGGCTCACCGGCGTCGTCTCGGCGCTCGACGAGATGGGAACGCGGCTCACGTACGGCCGGCGGTGAGCCGGGCCGATGGCGGCGCGAGCCGACGGACGCGCGCCGACAGGGGGACCCTTATACCGCTCCAGAACGTACGCGGCTGCTAATCGCATGGAAGAGAGCATCTCCGGCTTCAAGCTGCGCGGAGAGTGGGGGGACGCAGTCGAGCACGGCGAACGCATCACCAACGCGCTCCGGGACGCGGATGCCTCCGAGGAGTATCCTGAGGCGTTCACGGCGTGGGACGAGTGGCGACCCAAGGCCCACGAGCGCCTCGGCGAGGACGTGAACGAGAAGACCGCCGATCAGGCGAGCGTCGCCGAAGGGAAAGGCGAGCAAGAAGGGAAAAGCCCGGAGGAAGACCTTCAGACCGCCGGTGAGAAACTCTCCGAGTCGTATGATCGCGTCGAGGACGGCGACAACGGCGGCGCACTCGACTCGTGGAAGGACTCCATCGACCACGTCGCGCGCGCGGCCGACTCGGCTGGACGTAAGGCCGTGCGGAAGCTCGAGAACACGGTGTACCAGCGCGTGATGACCCAGATCGCGCCGTACTACTTCGACAACGAGCTCGTCTCCGCGAACATCCAGAAGTCCACGCGCGGCGAGGGCGGCCCGGAGTTCATCTTCGAGGTGAACGTCAACGACGACCAGTTGAAGTCCGCGGTGTCCGACCGGCTGTCGTCGTACGAGGACGACATCGACCGCTGGCACGTCGACACCCCGAAGGTCGTCGAGGCGTCCGAGGCCGCGGAGGGCGCTGAGGCGCCCGTCGAGACGGTCGAGGACGGAACCGACGGGGAGTCGAATCCGACGACCAACTGAGGGCGCTCCGTCGCCCGATCCTGTGAGCGCGCTCACTCGACCGACGCTTTCAGTTCCACGCGGTAGCCGAACGGGTCGCGGACGTACACCGCGGGCGCCTCGCCGGTCGCGCCGAGCGGACTCGCGAGCTCCTGTTCCACCTCGACTCCCGCGTCGGCGAGGTGCTCGGTCACCGTCTCGATCCCCTCGTCGACGACGAGCGCGACGTGGTCGTAGTTCGTCGCCTCGGGAGGGTCGAACGCGTCAGTCGGCCACAGGTGGATCACGTGCTCGGGGGCGAGTCGTACGTCGAAGAACGGCTTGTCGCCGGCCTCGAAACGGTCGACACCCTCCAGTTCGAACCCGAGCGCGTCGCCGTAGAACGCGCGGGCGTCCGCCAGCCCGTCGGCGGGGATGCGGAGGTTGACGTGATCGATGGTGCGAACGTTCACAAGAGAGACACGCGGGCGGGAGACAAGAACCATTACGGCCCCTCTCCCATGCCCAGGCATGACACCGCTCGAGGTCGACGCCGGCGAACTCACCGCCGAGGAGATCATCGACGCCATCCGGGGAGGGCGGCGCGTCGTCGTTACCGCGGACCTGTTCGGGAGCGAGCAGACGCTCACCCTCCGCCACGACGGCGAGACGTTCTACTGCGACACGCCGACGCGCCTGCACAAACACGACGACGAGGCCGGGATGCTCACCTGCATCGAGAAGATGGGCTACGCGAAGGGGGACGACGACTGAAGCGATGCCGGCGCGGGTCGATACCGGCGACCGAGGTCGTCGACCGAGCGCGCTGACGGCGGCCGACGGACCCGCGGTGTCGCCGCGACCGCCGGGGTTTATTCGCGCCGCGGCCGTCGGGTGACTCGACATGAGCGACGCGCCGGACATGGAGGATCTCATCGACACGAACGACCCCAGCTTCGGCCACGTGATGGCGTGTGTCTTCGGTATCCAGAAGCACGAGAGCCGGACGTACCTCCACCTGCTCGACAATCCCGGGAGCACCGTCGAGGAGCTCGCCGGCGTGCTGGAGCGCGACCGCTCGAACGTGAACCGCTCGCTCACGACGCTGCTGGAGAAGGGGCTGGTGGAACGCGAGCGGCGGCTGCTCGATCCCGGGGGCTACGTGTACCAGTACACCGCGACGCCGCTGCCCGAGGCGAAGGAACTGCTCCACGAGGCGCTCGACGAGTGGGCCGAGACCGTCCACGGCGTCATCGAGACGTTCGACGAGCAGCGCGACGCGGACGACGAGTAAGCGGCGACTGTTGACCGCACCCCATCGCGGTCTCGCTCCGTTCACGGGTCGCTTACGCCCCCTGTTCGCGTCTCCGAGGCCTCGCTTCGCTCACGGCTCACTTCGTTCGTGCCTCGCTCGACCTCGTTTTTGCGCGGAGCGGCACAGGACCGCTCCGCCGTCTGTCGAGGCCTCCCGCCGGTCGGCCTCGCTGGCACTACCCGCCACGAACGGCCGACTTTTAGCCCGCGAGGTCGACGCCTACCCATGAGCCTCTCTCTGGACGCGCCGACACAGGACGCCCCGTCCGTCGCCGACGACGGCGTCTGGCTGGAGTGCATCGCCTGCGGCGGACAGTTCGCCCCGTTCGACGACGTCCGATTCACCTGCGACGACTGCGACGGCCTCCTCGAGGTCCGCTACGCCGACCCGCCGACCTGGGACGACTTCTCCGGCGAGGGTGTCTGGCGGTATTCAGCCGGTCTCCCCTTCGAGGAGAGCGAGGCGCGGAGCGCCTCGGACGGAGCCGCCGGAGGCGGCGGAGCGTGGTACTCGCTGCCCGAGGGCCACACGCCGCTGCACGAGGTCCCCCGCCTGCGCGAGGATCTGGGCGTGAACCGCCTCCGCGTGAAACACGAGGGGATGAACCCGACGGGCTCGTTCAAGGACCGCGGGATGACCGTCGGCGTCCGGGTCGCCGAGGAGCTGGGCGTCGACCGCCTCGCGTGTGCCTCGACTGGCAACACCTCCGCGGCGCTGGCGGCCTACGGCGCCCGCGCGGGGCTGGAGACGCTCGTATTGCTCCCGGCGGGGAAGGTCGCCGCCGGCAAGGTCGCGCAGGCGAGCCTCCACGGCGCGCGCATCCTCGAAGTCGACGGCAACTTCGACGCCTGTCTCGACATCGTGCAGGACCTCGCGAACGAGGGCGAGGTGTACCTCCTCAACTCGCTGAATCCCTTCCGGCTGGAGGGACAGAAGACGATCGGTTTCGAGATCCTCGAGGAGTTCCGCGACGACTACGGTCGCTTCCCCGACCGGATCGTCCTCCCCGTCGGCAACGCGGGCAACACCTCCGCGCTGTTCAAGGCGTTCCGCGAACTCGTCGCCGCCGGCGCGATGGACGCCGACGAGGTGCCGAAGCTGACGGGCGTGCAGGCCGCCGGCGCCGCGCCGATGGTCGAGGCCATCGAGAACGGCGCCGACGAGGTCCGCCGCTGGGAGTCCGTGGAGACGATCGCGACCGCCATCCGCATCGGCAACCCGGTGAACGCCCCGAAGGCGCTGCCGGGGATCCGGGAGACCGGCGGCACCGCCGTCGCCGTCGACGACGAGGCGATCACCGAGGCCCAGCGCGACCTCGCTCACGAAGGTGTCGGCGTCGAACCCGCCTCCGCGGCTTCGGTCGCCGGCCTCCGGAAGCTCCGCGAGCAGGGCGTTGTCGACGCCGACGAGGACGTGGTCTGTCTCACGACCGGGCACCTGCTGAAGGATCCCGACGCCGCCTACGAGGCCGGCGGCGACCCCGAGCCCGTGGCGAACTCCACAGACGCGGTGCTGAAGCACATCGGCGCGGAGTAAGGGAGTACGGTGCGGCGAAGGGGAGTCGAAACGAGCGCAAGTTCGGAGTGAGGGCGCGGCGCCGGCGAACGGCGCCCGTCACCTGTCCGTCCGACGAAGCTTTTTCTGGGTTCGCGCGGTACTGTGTGACATGGGGGATGAGCGTGCGGACCGCGGCAGCAGCGGCGTCAGCGAGGACGCCCGTGACGGCGAGCGCCCGCGTTCGATGGTCGTAACGGAGCTGCGACGGGAGAACCAGCGACTCCGCGAGCGCGTGGCCGAGCAGCAACGCGAGCGCGAGCGGATCGTCGACCACTACGAGACGCTGCTCGACGCCGCGCACGAGAGCGACGGGACCGAGGGGAACGACGCACAGCGGTCGATAGTCGCGCGGCTGTTCGACAGGCTACGGAGAACGTGATCGGGAGAAGGCGGAGCGGGCAGCGTCGGCGTCGGCGACGGCGCGACAGCCGTCTCAGCGACCGTTCTCCGCGTCGTCGAGAACGATCCGGTTCACTGATATGATCCGGTCGTCCGAGAGCAGGCGATCGACGGCGTCGTCGGGGAGGCGCTCGTCGAGGTTGTACACCGTCAGCGCCTCGCCGCCGATCGTCTCGCGGGCGTTGAACATCCCGGCGATGTTGACGCCGGCGTCGCCCAGCACGGTCCCGATGAGGCCGATAACGCCCGGCTCGTCGCGGTTGCGCGCGACGAGCATGTGGCCGTACGGGCGCGCGTCGACGCGGTAGCCGTCGATGCGGACGATACGGGGGTCGTCGCCCGCGAAGAGGGTGCCGCAGACGGACAGCTCGGTGTCGCCGTCCTTCACGGTCACCGTGACGAGGCTCTGGAAGTCCTCGGCCTGACGGGTCTTGCTCTCGGTCACCTCGATGCCGCGGTCCTCGGCGAGCTGCGGGGCGTTGACCGCGTTCACCTCGTACTCCAGCGGCGAGAACACCCCCTTCAGCGCGCTGGCGGTGACGAGGTCGACCTTCTCGCCGGCGATATCGCCCTCGTAGTGGACCTCGACGCCGGAGATGCGCTCGCCCAGCAGCTGGGCGGCGATCCGCCCGGCGGTGTCGGCCACGTCGAGGTACGGCTCGATGCGCGGGAACGCCGACTCGTCCACCGAGGGGGCGTTGAGCGCGTTGATGACCGGCTCGTCCGCGAACGCCGCCAGCACCTGCTTGGCGGTGTCGACGGCGACGTTCTCCTGGGCGGCCTCCGTGCTCGCGCCGAGGTGGGGCGTGACGATCACGTCGTCCACGTCGAGCAGCGGCGAGTCCTCGGGAAGCGGCTCCTCGGCGAACACGTCCAGCGCCGCGCCGGGGACCGGACCGTTCTCGATGGCCTCGGCGAGCGCGGGCTCGTCGACGATGCCGCCGCGCGCGCAGTTGATCAGGTAGGCGTCGCCCATCGCCTCCAACTCCTCGGCGCCGATCATCCCCTCCGTCTCGGGGAGCAGCGGCGTGTGGATCGTGACGAAGTCCGAACGGGCGAGGCAGTCGGTCAGGTCGTCGACGAGTTCGGCGCCGAACTGCGCGGCGCGTTCCTCGTTGATGTACGGGTCGTAGACGACCAGATCCATGCCCAGCGAGTCGAGCCGCTTGGCGACCTCCTGGCCGACGCGGCCGAGCCCGACGACGCCGAGCGTCTTGTTGTTCACCTCGCGCCCGAGGTAGTCGCCCTTGGCCCACTCGCCGTCCTTGAGGCGGCCGTGCGCCTGCGGGATGGAGCGGGCGGCCGCGAACGTCATCGCGACGGTGTGCTCGGCGGCCGCGCGGACGTTCCCCTCGGGAGCGTTCGCGACGACGACGCCGTGGTCGGTCGCCGCCTCGATGTCGATGTTGTCGACGCCGATGCCGGCGCGCCCGACGATGACGAGTTCGGATGCCGCCTCGAACACCTCGGCGGTCACTTCGGTTCCGGACCGGACGATCAGGGCGTTCGCGTCCGCGACGGCGTCGAGGAGGTCCTGCCCCTCGAGTTCGTAGCCCGTGACGACCTCGTGGCCGGCGTCTCGGAGCGTCTCGATCCCCGCGTCCGCGATGGGGTCCGTGACGAGTACCTTCATGCGCGACCGGAGTTTCGGCGCGAGGTAAAGGCTTTCCACCTCGGCGGAACTCGCCCGGCGATGTGATCCACACATCTGAATATACTACCCCTCATTTCGAGTGGAAACTCCACGTATATGGGATATTTATCCGACAGGCGGGTCGTCGCGAACCTGCGCGAACCACAGGAGTTGAAGCCGCGGCTCTCCAATGGACGCGCATGACTCGACTCGTGGCGTTCGACTTCGACGGGACGCTCTCGGACTCGGAGATGACGGTGCTGCTCGGCGAGCGGTGCGGCGTGGCCGAGGAGATGGCCGACATCACCGAGCGCGCGATGAACGACGAACTCAGCTACGCGGAGAGCCTGCGCAAGCGCGCTGCGCTGCTGGAACACCTCGAAGAGGAGGACGCGGCGGCGGCCTACGGCGAGGTCGAACTCCGGGAGGGCGCCGCGGACGTGATCGCGCGCCTGCGCGAGCGCGGCCACTACGTCGCCATCTTCACCGGCGGCTTCGAGCGCGGCGTCGCCGCCGCGCTGGAGAAGGCCGGCGCGGAGGTCGACGAGATCGTCGCCAACCGCCTGCCGATCGAGGGCGGCCGCCTCACCGGCGGGGTCGAGGGGCCGCTCGTCGAGGGGACGAAGGACGAGCAGTTGGAGCGCGTCGCCGACGAGCAGGGCGTCCCGATGAGTCGGACCGTCGCGGTCGGCGACGGCGCCAACGACCTCCCGATGCTGGAGGTGGCGGGGCTGGCGGTCGGCTACGAGCCCAAGCCCGCGGTCGAGCCGTCCTGCGACGTGGTGGTCAACTCGATGTACGAGTTGGCGGACCTGTTCGAGGACGAGGGGGTCCTCGTCCCCGACGTGCAAAACGAGCGGTGAGGTGAGCACCGGGGCGGCGCCGGTCGTCCCATTTTAGCCCCCGCCCCGCCAACTGCCGTCAATGAGCCAGCCAGCCGAGGTCGACGACGACGACCTCCGCTACGCCGACCCGGACAACCCCTATCTGACTGAGCCGGACACCGAGTTCGCGCCGGTCGAGGGGCTCGACGCCGACGCGGCGGCGGCCGAGGCCGACCTGTTGCGCGCGGCGCTGCGCGAACACGACCACCGCTACTACGCCCGAAACGATCCGCTGATCGCCGATCGTACCTACGACGCGCTGTTCGCCCGCCTGGCGGAACTGGAGGAGGCCTTCGACCTCGACACCACCGATTCTCCCACGCGCCGCGTCGGCGGCGGCACTCTGGACGAACTCGGGGAGGTGGAGCACGCCGCGCCGATGCTCTCGATCGACCAGTCGGGCGACGCTGAGGACGTGCGCGAGTTCGACGAGCGCGTGCGCCGTACGCTGGGCGAGGGCGCCGAGGTGACCTACTCCTGCGAACCGAAGTTCGACGGCCTCTCCGTCGAGGTGGTGTACGAGGACGGCCGCTACGTGCAGGCGGCCACGCGGGGCGACGGCCGCGTCGGCGACGACGTGACCGAACAGGTGCGGGCGATCCGCTCGGTCCCGGAGCGCCTCGCGGGCGACCCGCCCGAGACGCTGGCCGTGCGCGGGGAGGTGTTCATCCCCCGCGACGCCTTTCAGGAACACAACCGCGAGCGCGTCGAGGCGGGGAAGGAGCCGTTCGCGAACCCCCGCAACGCCGCCGCCGGCACCCTCCGCCAGCTCGACATCGACGCCGTCGCCGACCGGCCCCTCGACTGTTTCTTCTACGACGTGCTCGGGTGGGAGCCGGACGGCGACGCCGATCCGAACGCCCCGACCCGCCCCGACACCAACCTCGGGGAGCTCGACGCGCTGCGCTCGTTCGGCCTGCACGTGAACGACCGAGCCGAACTCGCGGCCGACATCGAGGCGGCGATCGACTACCGGGACCGTCTCGCCGAGGCGCGCGAGGACCTGAACTACGAGATCGACGGCGTCGTGATCAAGGTGAACGACCGCGCCGCCTGCGAGAAACTGGGGACCAAGTCCCGGAGCTATCGCTGGGCGTTCGCCTACAAGTTCCCCGCGCGCCACGAGGTGACGACCGTGGAGGACATCGTCGTGCAGGTCGGTCGGACCGGCCGCCTGACGCCCGTGGCGCTTCTCGACCCGGTGGACGTGGGCGGGGTGACGGTGTCGCGGGCGACGCTGCACAACCCCGACGAGATCGCGTCGCTGGGGGTGACCGTCGGCGACGAGGTGCGCGTGAAGCGCGCCGGCGACGTGATCCCACAGGTCGCCGAGGTCGTCGAGTCCCGCGGCGAGGCGCCCTACGAGTTCCCCGACGAGTGCCCGGTCTGCGGGACCGAGGTGGAGCGCGACGGGCCGCTCGCGTTCTGTCCGAACGGGCTCGCGTGTCCCGCACAGGCCGAGCAGGCGGTCGTCCACTACGCGAGCCGTGGGGGGCTCGACGTCGAGGGGCTCGGCGAGGAGTCCGTCGAGCAGCTCCGGGAGGCGGGGCTCGTCGAGACGCTCCCCGACCTCTACCGCCTGCCCGACCGCCGCGAGGAGCTGGCCGAGCTGGAGGGGTGGGGCGAGACGAGCGCGGACAACCTGATCCGCGAGGTCGCGGCCAGCACCGAGCCGGAGCTGGCGGAGTTCCTCGCCGCGCTCGGTATCCACGAGGTCGGAGCCGCGACCGCCCGCAACCTCGCGCGCCACTTCGGCACCTTCGAGGCCGTCCGGACCGCGAGCGAGGCGGAGTTGCAGGCGGTCGACGACATCGGCGAGACGGTCGCCCGAACCGTCCGCGACTTCTTCGAGGCCGAGCAGAACGCTCGTGTCATCGACGACCTCCTCCGGTTCGTCGACCCACAGTCCGACGACACCGAGACGGGCGACGCCCTCGACGGCCTGACGTTCGTGTTCACCGGGTCGCTCTCGACCGCGCGCAGCGAGGCGCAAGAGCTCGTGGAGGCGCACGGCGCGAACGCCACCGGCTCCGTCTCGGGGAACACCGACTACCTCGTCGTCGGCGAGAACCCGGGGACGAGCAAGCGCGAGGACGCCGAGGCGAACGACGTGAAGGAACTGGACGAGGAGGGGTTCGCCGACCGCCTCGCGGAGCACGGGATCGAGTGGCCGCCCGAGGACGAGGGCTGATCACCCGCGGTGGCGCGTGCCGGCGGGCCTCCGTTCACGCGAGCGGTGCGCGGTCGAATGGAATGAGACCGCGATAGCGAACGGCGAACGAAGTGAGCCGTGAGCGATGCGAGTGTGAACTCACGGGACCGAAGGTTCCGGGTAGTGCCCGCCGGACGCGCGCGAGGGATGAGCGAGGAGCGAACGGGGTGAGCGACGAGTGAATCGGCTGGGGAGGTTGTGGTCGCTGTGCGGTCGTGGCGGGTGGGACTGAAAGGGGGCGGCCGTCTCGGCGAACCCCAACACCGGAAGCACCGCAGGCGAACGGAGTGAGCCGAGGAGCGCAGCGCGTGTCGCGGGAGTCGAGACGGCCGGGGGCTTTCTCGGTCGTCGAGCCAGAACCCCCGATGCCGCCGGGAACCGAAGAAACGGAGAAATCGAAGGAGCAGACAGCTGATTAGTAGTTTACAGATCGGCGCCCTCGAACCGCCACAGCCCCAGCAGCGGCGGCACCAGCAGCCACGCGCCGAGCATCGCGAACGCCGCGATCTCCATCTGCGTCGCGTACTGCCCGGCAGCCTCGGTGCCAGCCTGCCCCGCGGCGAACAGGACGCCGTTGACGAACTCGCCGGCGACGATCTTGAACGACCCGGTGGGGTTCACCAGCCGGAAGACCTCCAGCAGCGACGACCCCGAGATCGGGAGCCAACTCGGGCCGCCGCCCGTGCCGAGGTACAGCCGCAGCGGGAACTGGATGGCGCCCCACAGCGGGACGAACAGGAAGTACAGCCCGACGGCGCCGCCGATGGCGAGCCGATTCGACGACACTGCCGCCGAGAAGCCGACGGCGATGGCGACGAACGCCGCCGACAGCAGCAGCGTCAGCAGGATGTAGCCGAGGAACGTGAACGGCCGCAGCGACAGCGGCCCGATCGCGGCCACGAGCCCCGGCAGTAGGAACCCGACCGAGACCGGCACCGCGATGGCGCCCGCGCGGCCGGCGACCTTGCCGAACACCACGTCCGCCCGCGAGTGCGGCAGCGCGAGCAGCAGCTTCAGCGACCCCGTCTCGCGCTCGCCGACGACCGCGTTGTACGAGACGACCAGCGCGATGAGCGGGATGAGCGTCGTGACGAGCGCGTCCCGGATGAACACCGACCCGAGCAGCGCGCTCGTCGAGAGCGTCTGGCCCTCGCCCGGACGGACGAGGTAGACGACCACCGACACGAGCAGGACGAAGAACGCCGTCAGCCCCAGCAGCCACCGCGAGCGCACCGCGTCCTGGAAGTCCTTGCGCGCGACGGCCTCCAGACTCATTCGGCTACCTCCGTATCGGCGGTAGTGGCGTCGCCGCCGGTCCCGGCGCCCGCGCCGTCGCCCTCCGCGTAGGTGAGGAACAGGTCCTCGAGGCTCGCTTCCTCCGTCGAGAAGTCCTTCACCGTGACGCCGGCGTCCTCCAGCGCGCCGATCACCTTCGTCTTCGCGTCGCTCTCACACGAGACGGTGACGGTACCGCCGTCGGTCGCCGCCGAGGAGACCCCGTCGAGCGCGCGAACGCCCTCCAGGTCCTCCTCGCTGGCGGCGTCGACGGTGACGACGAGCTGCTCCTCGCCGCCGACGGCCTCCCGGAGGCCCTCGATGGAGTCCTCCGCGACGAGTTCGCCCTCCCGCATGATGCCGACGCGGTCACAGACCGACTCCACTTGACCGAGGACGTGGCTGGAGAAGAACACCGTCGCCCCCCGCTCCGCCTCGTCGCGAACGATCTCGCGCATCTCCTTGGCGCCGGCGGGGTCCAGCCCCGAGGAGGGCTCGTCGAGGATGAGGATCTCGGGCTCGCCGACGAGCGCCATGCCGAGGACGAGCCGCTGGCGCATCCCCTTGGAGTAGCCGCCGGCGCGGCGGTCGGCCGCGTCGGCGATCCCGACACGCTCCAGCACGGCGTCCACGTCGCCGTCGAGTTCCTTGGAGCGCATGGCGAACTCGACGTGCTGGCGGCCGGTGAGCCGCTCGTACACGTCGTACCCCTCCGGGAGGACACCCGTCCGGCGGCGCACCGCCACCGACTCCGCCTGCGCGTCCCGCGAGAGCACCCGAACGCTGCCGCTCGTGGGGCGGACGAAGTCGAGCAGCATGTTGATCGTCGTCGACTTGCCCGCCCCGTTGGGGCCGAGGAAGCCGAACACTTCGCCCTCCTCGACCGTGAGGTCGAGGTCGCGGACGGCCGTTACGTCGCCGTACCGCTTCGTGACGCCGTCCAACTCGATGGCGGCCATATACCGCCCGCTTCCGCCGGTCTCCGCTTTAGGCTTTGGGAGTCCGTTCGCACCCGGCAGACGTTGCCGTAACTGTCGTGCATATCCGTTTGAGTGAATATTCCTGTAGTACATGACTGACGACGCCGACGCGCCGACGGGCGAGTGGGGCTCGCGGACGCGGGCGCTCCACACCGGCTGGACGGGCGACCCGGCGACCGGCGCTCGGGCGCCACCGATCTACCAGACGACCTCCTACTCGTTCCCCGACGCCGACACGGCCGCGGACCTGTACGCCCTCGAACGCGAGGGCGACGTGTACACGCGCATCTCCAACCCCACGACGCGGGTGCTGGAGAAGCGGCTCGCGGACCTGGAGGGTGGGGTCGACGCCGTCGCCACCGCCTCCGGAATGGCCGCCATCGACACGGTGACGAGCCTGCTCGCGCGCGCCGGCGACAACGTCGTCGCCAGCGCCGACATGTACGGCGGCACGAGCACCTATCTCGGACACATGGCTTCCCGGCGCGGCGTCGACCTGCGGACCGTCGAAACCACCGACTACGCGGCCTACGAGGACGCCATCGACGACGACACCGCGTTCGTCCACGTCGAGACGCTGGCGAACCCGTCGCTCGTCACGCCCGACTTCGAACGGATCGCCGAGATCGCTCACGAGCACGCGGTCCCGCTCGTCGTCGACAACACCTTCGGAACCCCCGTGCTGTGCAACCCGATCGACCACGGCGCCGACGTCGTGTGGAACTCCACCACCAAGTGGATCCACGGGGCGGGCACCACCGTCGGCGGCGTCCTCGTCGACGGCGGCACCTTCCCGTGGGACCACCCGGACGCCGATTACCCGGAACTGTCGGGGGAGAACCCCGCCTTCGACGTCGACTTCTCGGAACACTTCGGCGAGCGCGCGTTCACGCAGGTCGCGCGCCACCGCGGCGTCCGCACGCTCGGCAACCCGCAGTCCCCCTTCGACGCCTGGCAGACGCTCCAGGGTCTCTCGACGCTCCCCATCCGCATGGAGAAGCACTGCGAGAACGCCCGGATCGTCGCCGAGCATCTCCGTGACCACCCCGAGGTCGCGTGGGTCACCTACCCCGGATTCGAGGATCACCCCACTCACGAGTCCGCCGCAGAGTACCTCGACGACTTCGGCGGCATGGTCGTGTTCGGGCTGGAGGACGGCTTCGCCGCCGGGAAACGTCTGTGTGAGGAGGTGGAGCTGATCTCGTTCCTCGCGAACATCGGCGACGCGCGGTCGCTGCTCATCCACCCGGCGAGCACGACGCACGCACAGCTTTCCGAGGAGGAACAGAAGGCAGCCGGCGTGAGCCCGGATCTGCTGCGCCTGTCGGTCGGCATTGAGGACCCAGGGGACATCGTGGGCGACCTCGACCGCGCCATCGCGGAGGCGACGCGATGACCGCCGTTGAGTCGGTCGGCGAGTTCCAGTTCGAGTGCGGCGAGTCGGTGCCGGACCTGACGCTCGCGTACGAGACGTACGGCGAGTTCGACGGCGACAATGCGGTCCTCGTCTGCCACGCGCTCACCGGGAGCCAGCACGTCTCGAACGCGCCCCGCAGCGAGGACCACGACGCCGACGCGGTGGACGGGAGCGACGCGGGCGACGACGGCGACACGGGCGTCCAGACCGCTGGCCAGGCCCGCGCGTGGTGGGACGACGTGGTCGGCCCGGGGAAGGCCATCGACACGACCGAGTACTACGTCGTCTGCGTGAACGTCCCCGGCTCCTGTTACGGCTCCTCCGGCCCGCCGTCCGAGGGGCCGGATGGGGAACCGTGGGGCACCGACTTCCCGCCCGTCACCGTCGGCGACTGGACGCGCGCACAGCGCCGGCTCCTCGACCGTCTCGGCGTCGGCCGCCTGCACGCCGTCGTCGGCGGCAGCGTCGGCGGCATGAACGCGCTCGACTGGGCGAAACGCTTCCCCGACGACGTGCGCCGCGTGGCCGCGGTCGCCACGGCCGCGCGCCTCGACACGCAATGCCTCTCGCTGGACGCCATCGCGCGCCGCGCGATCACCACCGATCCGAACTGGAACGGCGGCGACTACTACGGCGCCGACCGACCGAACCCCGACGACGGCCTCGCGCAAGCCCGTCGGATCGGCCACATCATGTACCTCTCGAAGGCGTCGATGGGCCGGAAGTTCGGCCGCCGCACGGCCGGTCGCGGCGCCTTCGGCGACGCCCCAGCGGACCCGACGGATCGGTTCTTCCCGTACCGTGAGGTCGAGTCGTACCTCGATTACAACGCCGACTCGTTCACCGGGCGGTTCGACGCCAACAGCTACCTCTATCTCACGCGGGCGATGGACGAGTACGACCTCGCCGCCGACTACGGCTCCGACGCGGAGGCGCTGGCCGCCTTCGAGGGCGAACTGCTCGCGCTGTCGTTCACCGGCGACTGGCACTTCACCGTCGAGCAGTCGCGTGCGCTCGCGGACGCCGCCCGCGACGTGGACGTGCCGACGGCACACCACGTCGTCGAATCGGATCACGGCCACGACGCGTTCCTCGTCGAACCCGAGTCCGTGGGGCCGCCGCTGCGCGATTTCCTCGCCGACGGCGTCGACGGACGCGCCGTCCGCGATGAGGGAGACGAGCGCAACGATCGCGGTGGCTCGGGCGGCCACTCCGGCGGGCCCGACCGCGCGCCCGTCCACGCGAGCCTGTTCCCGGGGTAGCCGCACGGCTCGAACGGGTCGGTGACGTCACGGACGCCGGCGAATTTCCGTATCGGCGGCAGTGCTTAGCCGTCGGCCTCGGTACGACTGAGCGAGATGCCCGATGAAGACACCGACGACTACGGCTTCTGGACGCGCAGCGTGCACGAGGGCGCGGAACCCGACCCGGCGACGGGCGCGCGGGCCCCGCCGATCCACCAGACGACCTCCTACGTGTTCGACGACGCCGACCACGCGGCGCGGTTGTTCGCGCTGGAGGAGGAGGGGTACATCTACAGCCGGCTGCTTAATCCGACGGTGGCACGGCTGGGCGAGCGGCTCGCGTCGCTGGAGGGCGGCGTCGGCGCCGTGCCGACGAGTTCCGGGATGGCGTCGTTCGATCTCGCGACGTTCCTGCTCGCCTCCGCCGGCGACAACATCGTCTCGTCGTCGTCGCTGTACGGCGGCACGTACACCTACCTCACGCACACGGTGGAGCGTCGAGGGATCGAAACCAGATTCGTCGACACCCTCGACTACGACGCCTACGCGGAGGCGATCGACGGCGACACGGCGTTCGTCCACCTGGAGACGATCGGGAATCCGGCGCTCGTTACGCCCGATATCGAGCGGATCGCCGACATCGCCCACGAGCACGGCGTGCCGCTGTTCGTCGACAACACGTTCGCCACGCCGTATCTCTGCCGGCCGATCGAGCACGGCGCCGACCTCGTGTGGGAGTCGACGACCAAGTGGATCCACGGCTCCGGCTCGACGGTCGGCGGCGTGCTCGTCGACGGTGGTTCGTTCTCGTGGGGCGAACACGCCGATCGCTTCCCAGAACTGGGCGCCGACAATCCTGCCTACCACGGCGTCAACTTCGCCGAGCGTTTCGGCGACGCGGCGCTCACGTACGGAGCCATCGCTCGCGGCCTGCGGGACCTGGGGAGCGCGCAGTCGCCGTTCGACGCCTGGGCGACGATGCAGAAGCTGGAGTCGCTGCCGATGCGGATGGACCGCCACTGCGCGAACGCCCAGCACGTCGCCGAGCACCTCGCCGACCACCCGGCGGTCGAGTGGGTGACGTACCCGGGGCTCCCGGACCACGAGACGCACACCGAGGCGTCGGAATATCTCGACGGCGGCTACGGGGGGATGATCGCCTTCGGGCTGGCCGACGGCTACGAGGCAGCGCGCGGAACCGTGGAGAACACGGAGCTGGCGTCGCTGCTGGCGAACGTCGGCGACGCCAAGACGCTCGTCATCCACCCCGCGAGCACCACCCACCAGCAGCTCACCGAGGAGGAGCAACTGGCCGCAGGCGTCAGCGACGACATGGTCCGGCTCTCGGTCGGCGTGGAGGACCCCGAGGACATCGTGACCGACCTCGACCGGGCCATCGCCCAGGCGACGCGATAGCTGCGGCTCCGGAGGGGCTGACAGGCGGCCTGTGTGACCAGATCGACCGCAGTATTGCAGTGTCGATCGAGCCACCTCCGCGCGCCGACGGTCGGACCGCGCACCCGCCTCGCCGTCGGCGACAGTTCTCAGCGTCGCATCGCCGGTGCTGGTCCCGGCATCGGATTTGAACCCTCGCCCGCCGGGCGGGGCGTCGGCCGAACGCGCGCGACGTCTCCCCTACCGCGGCGGCAACGTTTTACTGCCGGTCGGTCGACGCATCGGGTATGAACTACCGAGAAGTCGAGGTCACCGGCGAGTACATGGCGAGTTTGGACAACGGCGCCGACTGGCGCGAGGAGATCGAGTCGCTCGCCGACGAGGTGGATACGGACGCGGCGTGGTTCAACGCCATGGGCGCCGTCCAGGACGCCGAGGTGTGGTTCTACGACCAGGAGGATCAGGAGTACCAGTCGGTGACGTTCGACGAGCCGCTTGAGGTCGCGGCCTGCGTCGGCAACATCGCGCTGCTGGAGGGCGACCGCTTCGCCCACACCCACGCGGTGCTGTCGCGCCGCAGCGGGCAGGCGCTGGCGGGCCACCTGAACGGGGGGACCGTGTTCGCGGGCGAGGTGTACCTCCGCGCGTTCGAGGAGCCGCTGGAGCGCGAACACGACGAGGTGACCGACCTCGACCTCTGGTTGTAGGCTGTGGAGGATCGGAGGCAGGCGGCACGCCGGTGATCCGCCGGCGACGACGAACCGCTTATCACCTTCCCCCGCACAGGAAGGTGACGTGCACCGACGACCCCGACACGCGGGCCGAGGCGACGCGTTCGTCGCCGCCGTGACGCCGGCTCCGGGGCCGTCACCGACGACGCGACCGCGGTGCGTCACGACCGTGGAGGCGATCGAGAAGACGGGCGGGCGATCGACGGAAGAGGCGAGCGAGGGGTCGACGGAGGCGACGACATGAGACCGGACGACGAGCGCTACTTCACACGGATCGAGGACAGGCTGGACGAGGCGTTCGAACGTGCCGAGGCCGCGAAGGCACAGGGAAAGGACCCCGAAACGGAGATCGAGATCCCCGTCGCCCGCGACATGGCCGACCGCGTCGAGAACATCCTCGGGATCCCGGGCGTCGCCGAGCGCGTCCGCGAACTGGAGGAGGAGTTCTCCCGCGAGGAGGCCGCCCTCGAACTCGTCACCGACTTCGTCGAGGGCACCGTCGGCGACTTCGACTCGCGGGCGGGCAAGATCGAGGGCGCCGTGCGGACCGCCGTCGCCCTGCTCACCGAGGGGGTCGTCGCCGCGCCCATCGAGGGGATCGACCGCGTCGAGATCCTCGAGAACGACGACGGCACCGAGTTCATCAACGTCTACTACGCCGGCCCGATCCGCTCTGCCGGCGGGACCGCGCAGGCGCTATCGGTGCTCGTGGGCGACTACGCCCGCGCGCTGCTCGGGATCGAGGAGTACCGCGCCCGCGACGACGAGGTCGAACGCTACGCCGAGGAGATCGGCCTCTACGACAAGGAGACGGGCCTTCAGTACACGCCGAAGGACAAGGAGACGAAGTTCATCGCCGAGCACATGCCGATCATGCTGGACGGGGAGGCCACCGGCGACGAGGAGGTCTCCGGGTTCCGCGACCTCGAACGGGTTGACACCAACAACGCCCGCGGCGGGATGTGTCTCGTCCTCGCGGAGGGGATCGCGCTCAAGGCGCCCAAGATCCAGCGCTACACCCGCCAGCTCGACGAGGTCGATTGGCCGTGGCTCCAGGACCTCATCGACGGCACCTACTACGACGACGCGGATGATGACGCGGCCGCCGCCGACGACACCGACGACGCAGCCGGCGACGATGTCGAGGGCGGTGAGGAGGGCGACAGCGGCAGCGACGGCGACGAGAACGCGGGCGACGGCGACGCAGACGATGGTGAGGACGGACCGGCCGGTCCGGTCCGCCCGGAGCCGTCCAAGAAGTTCCTGCGGGACCTGATCGCCGGGAGACCCGTCTTCGGCCATCCTTCCGAGTCGGGCGGGTTCCGACTCCGATACGGTCGGGCACGCAACCACGGCTTCGCGACCGCCGGCGTCCACCCGGCGACGATGCACATCGTCGACGACTTCCTCGCGACGGGCACCCAGATCAAGACCGAGCGCCCCGGAAAGGCCGGGGGCGTCGTCCCCGTCGACTCCATCGACGGGCCGACGGTCAGGCTGGCGAACGGCGACGTGCGCCGCATCGACGACCCGGCGGAGGCCAAGGAGGTCAGAAACGGCGTCGAGGAGGTGCTCGACCTGGGCGAGTATCTCGTCAACTTCGGCGAGTTCATCGAGAACAATCACCCGCTTGCGCCCGCCTCCTACGTCCGCGAGTGGTGGGAGCAGGACCTCGCCGAGGCGGGGGCGGACCTCCAAGCGCTGGAGGACGACCTCACCACGGACCTCGACGACCCCGACGCCGAGCAGGCGCTCGCGTGGGTCGACGAGTACGACGCGCCGCTGCACCCCGCCTACACCTACTGCTGGCACGACATCTCCGTCGCGGAGTACGACGCTGTCGCCGCCGCGGTCGCCGCCGGCGAGGTCACCGGCGACCTGCTCGTCGTCGAGAACACCGACACGGTGCGCCCCGCGCTGGAGACGCTGCTCGTCGAGCACACCCAGACCGAGGACGCCCTCCGGATCCCCGACTTCCGCCCGCTGCTCCGGCAGCTCGGGGTCACGGACGGCCTCCGGCGCGAGTGGGCGCGTTCGGACCTCTCCGAGAAGGCGCGCGAGTGGGACGGCGGCGACAACGCCATCCGTGCGGTCAACGAGGTGACGGACTTCGAGGTCCGCGAGCGCGCCCCCACGCGGATCGGCAACCGGATGGGTCGCCCGGAGAAGTCCGAGAGCCGCGACCTCTCGCCGGCGGTCCACACGCTCTTTCCGATCACTGAACTCGGGGGCAACCAGCGTTCCGTCGGCGAGGCCGCCCGAAATCGGACGGACAAGGGGAAGGGCGTCTACGACGTGCTGGTCGGCGAGCGGGAGTGCCCCGACTGCGGGGAACATACATTCAAGCCCGAGTGCCCCGACTGCGGCGCACACACCGAACCCTACTACGAGTGCGACGAGTGCGGGACGCTGTGTGAGCCGGACGAGTCCGGCCGCGTCGAGTGCCCGCGCTGCGAACGCGACGTGGAGAGCCCCGACTGGCACGAGATCGACCTCAACGAGGAGTACTGGTCGGCGCTGGAGCGGACCGACGAGCGCGAGGCGAGCTTCGAGATCCTGAAGGGCGTCAAGGGGCTGTCCTCCGCGGACAAGACGCCGGAGCCCATCGAGAAGGGGATCTTCCGCGCGAAACACGGCGTCACGTCGTTCAAGGACGGGACGGTCCGCTACGACATGACCGACCTCCCGGTCACGTCGGTCCGGCCGGAGGAACTGGACGTGACCGCCGACCACTTCCGCGAGCTCGGCTACGAGACCGATATCGACGGCGAGCCGCTCGTCCACGACGACCAGCTGATCGAGCTGAAGGTGCAGGACATCGTCCTCTCGAACGGCGCCGCCGAGCACATGATGAAGACCGCCGACTTCGTCGACGAACTCCTCACCGACTTCTACGATCTGGAA
Organism: Halobaculum rarum; assembly: GCF_040025155.1. Taxonomy (NCBI): domain Archaea; kingdom Methanobacteriati; phylum Methanobacteriota; class Halobacteria; order Halobacteriales; family Haloferacaceae; genus Halobaculum; species Halobaculum rarum. The sequence goes on from NZ_CP157275.1 coordinate 1,315,807, forward strand.
CCGTTCTACGAGGTGAACGAGCGCGACGACCTCGTGGGCGAGTTGGTGTTCGGCATGGCGCCACACACGAGCGCGGCCGTGGTCGGTCGGGTCGTGGGGTTCACGAGCGCGGCCGTCGGCTATGCGCACCCGTATTTTCACGCGGCTAAACGCCGGAACTGTGACGGCGACGAGGACTGCGTCATGCTCCTCATGGACGGCCTGCTCAACTTCAGCAAGGCGTTCCTCCCGGACCAGCGCGGCGGGCAGATGGACGCGCCGCTAGTCATGTCCTCGCGGATCGACCCCTCGGAGATCGACGACGAGGCGCACAACATGGACATCGTGCGGCAGTACCCCCGCGAGTTCTACGAGGCGACCCTCGACATGGCGGACCCGGGCGAGGTCGAGGACCTGATCCAGATCGGCGAGGACACCCTCGGCACCGACGACGAGTACCGCGGCTTCGACCACACCCACGACACGACCGACATCGCGCTCGGGCCGGATCTGTCGGCGTACAAGACACTCGGGTCGATGATGGACAAGATGGACGCCCAGCTCGCGCTGGCCCGAAAGCTCCGTGCCGTCGACGAGACGGACGTGGCCGAGCGCGTTATCGAGTACCACTTCCTGCCGGACCTGATCGGGAACCTCCGGGCGTTCTCCAGACAGGAGACCAGATGTCTGGACTGCGGGGAGAAGTACCGCCGGATGCCGCTCACCGGCGACTGCCGCGAGTGCGGCGGCGACATGACGCTCACCGTCCACCGCGGCTCCGTGAACAAGTACATGGACGTGGCGCTGCGGGTCGCCAAGGAGTTCGGCTGCCGCGAGTACACCATCCAGCGGCTGGAGATCCTCGAACGCTCGCTGGAGTCGGTGTTCGAGAACGACAAGAACAAGCAGGGGAGCATTGCGGATTTCATGTGAGCTGGCGGTCGCGCCGTCTCCGTTCGCCCCGGTGCCGCGATCTCCCGGCGAAACGGGCGCGGATCCCGCGAATCGGCCGACCCACGGCGGTTTCGTGGATCCCGGGAACCGACGTGGGTCTTTAGCACGGATCCGACCGCCCTTCCGGTATGGTCGGAGACTCGGGGGAGCAGCCCGAAGATGGCGACGTGACCGAGGAGGAACTGGAGCGGTTGAACCTCGGGATGAGCGTCTACGACGAGGACGGCACCGAACTGGGGACCCTCCGCGGCTTCGACGAGGCCGGGTTCTACGTCACGATGCGCGGCGGGTACGAGGCGCTGAGCGTCGATCACGCCCGCACCGGCCACGAGTTCGGCGAGGGGCACCTCATGTGGCGCTGCACGCAGTGCGGCGAGATGGGCGAGATCGGCAAGGGGCTCCCGGACAACTGTCCCAACTGCGACAGCCCGAAGGAGGACCTCTACTACTGGACGGAGGACTGATCCGCGGGCCGAACCGACGATACGACTGACCGGTCGACCGAACCGCTCTTTTCGTCCCCGACCCACCCGAGGTCATGGAGATCGTCGTGTTCGGCGCCGGCGCGCTGGGGAGTCTCGTCGGCGGACTGCTCGCCCGTGAGCACCAGGTGACGCTCGTCGCCCGCGACCCGCACGCCCGGCGGATCGCCGGGCAGGGGCTCCGCATCGTCGGCGAACTCGACGCCCACACCCGACCGCGGGCGACGACCGCCCCCACGCCCGAGGACCTGACCTGCGATCTCGCGCTCGTGACGGTGAAGGCGTACGACACCGAGGCGGCCGCCCGGACGCTTGCAACCGGCGATCCCGACCTCGTCTGCTCGCTCTCGAACGGCCTCACCGAAGAGACGCTCGCGGAGCACCTCGGCGACCGCGTGCTCGCCGGGTCCGCCACCTACGGTGCCGAGCTCGTCGGTCCCGGCGAAGTGCGCTGTACCGGAATCGGGCGGATCCACGTCGGTGAGTTCGCGGACGACCGGCTCACAGACGACGCCGACGCCACGAGCGACCGGGCCGAGCGCGTCGCCGCCGCGTTCCGCGAGACCGGCCTCGACTGCACGGCAGCCGCAGAGATGCCGCGGCGACGCTGGGAGAAGCTCGCCGTCAACGCCGGCATCAACGCCGTGACCGCGCTCGCGCGCGTGACGAACGGAGCGCTCGCGGACGGCCCGGGGTGCGCGGTCGCCCACCGCGCCGCCCGTGAGACCGCGCGCGTCGCTCGTTCCGAGGGTGTCGACCTCGCCGACGACGAGGCGGCCGCCGCCGTCGACACCGTCGTCGCGGAGACCGCGGCCAACCGCTCGTCGATGCGCCAAGATATCGAGTCGGGGAGTCGGACCGAGGTCGACGCGATCAACGGCGCCGTCGTGGACCGCGGCGCAACCGCGGGGATCGACACGCCGACGAACCGAACGATGGGGGATCTCATCCGAACGTGGGAACGGGAGCGGATCGAGGAGTGAACAGCGGTCGGACGAACCGCGGTGCGTTCTCCGAATCCCGACTACGGCAAGCGATCGCTCGGTAGAATCGGATTTTCGGGGAACCCCCGTACGGAACCCCGAAACGGAGCTTATTCGACGTAGCCCAGGTCGCGGAGTCGCTCGGTCGCCTCGTCGTCCATCTCCGCCAGCGAATCGTCGGTCACCTCGGCCTCGTCGGCGTCCGTCCACGCGCCGCCGGCGGCCGCCTCGAACTTCCCCAATCTGGCCTCGGCCTCGGCGATCCGGTCGTCGTCGCCGTCGGCGAGGTTGCTGTCCTCTTCGGGGTCCTCGTCGAGCCGGAACGCCTCGTCCGGGACCCGATCGATGCGGACGTACTTCGCGTCCGTGGCGCGGGACGCGCGCATCCGCGAGTAGAAGCGTGAGTTCTCGGGCAGCTCGATCCCCCCGCTCGACGCCTTCTCCTCCAGCTGCTTCAGTTCGACCACGGGCCGGGAGTACTCGACGAAGCCGAATTCGCCCTCGGGCGACGCGCGCTGGCCCGGGTCGCGGTCGGCCTCGTCGACGCCGGCGAACTCGCGGTAGTCGGCCGACAGCAGCGAGCGCGTGCGGTCGAGCGCGACCGCCTCCTCGCCGGCGCCGGCGGACTCGCCGCCCGCCACGTCGAGCGCGTCGAGCACCGTGTGGTAGGTGTCGAGGAGTTCGACGGTGTCCTCGTGCCGGTCGCCGTCGAGCGCCGGGTGCTTGACCATGAGCGGGACGTTGATCAGCTGGTCGTACAGACAGAACTCGTGGCCGTACAGGTCGTGTTCGCCGTGGAGTTCGCCGTGGTCGGCACAGACGACGACCGCGGTGTCGTCCCAGCGGTCGGTCTCCTTCAGCCAGTCGAACAGCCGAGTGAGTTGGTCGTCGATGTGGGCAATCTCCGCGTCGTACAGTCCCCTGATCGCCGCCCACTCCTCGTCGTCGATGTCGCGGGCGCCGGCGTTGTACTCCTTGGAGTTCTGGCATACCTCCGTCGAGTCGACGCCCGGGGCGTACTCGTCGACGTACTCCTGGGGGGGGTGATACGGGAGATGGGCGTCCATCAGGTTGATGAACGCGAACCAGTCGTCGCCCCCGGCCTCGCTGTCGTCGATGAACGATTTCGTGCGGTCGATCACGGCGGGCGTCTTCGAGTCGGCGCCCTCGCCGCTCGCGAGGTACTCGTGGGCGACGTTGCCCAGCGAGACGAGCTTGTCGGCGACTGTTCGCAGCGCCTCGTTGTCGTTCATCGCCTTCCACGCCCTCGCGAGCGGCCCCGACAGGAAGTCCCCCGGCATCACCTCGAAGAAGTTGTCCTGATCGTCGAAGCCGTCGGTGAGGTGGGTGTAGGGCGTGATCCACGCGTTCGAGGAGTAGCACGCCGTCCGGTATCCCTCCGCCGAGAGGGTCTCGGCGAGCGTCGTCGCTCCCTCGAGGTACGGGTTCTCCTGGTCGGCGCCGTGCCGGTGCGGGTACATCCCGGTGAACAGCGACGCATGCACCGGAAGCGTCCACGGCGCGGGCGCGACGGCGTTCTCGAACACCGTTGCCTCCTCGGCGAACGCGTCAAGCCCCGGCGTGGTCCCCCCGTCGTAGCCGTACGGCCCGAGCCGGTCCTTCCGGACCGTGTCGAGCACGACGAACAGCACGTTCTCGGGCGAATCGTCGCTCATGTGCCCCGAATCCCGCTCGCGAGTAATCTCTCTTCTGGTCTTCACGGCGCTGCGACGGCACCCGGATTCGATCGGGCGACATTCGATATCGCGGTATCCAATTTATGCTTGCTGCGCACGGTCAGCATGCGACACGGCGAGGACAGTCGAGAGACGGACGCGCGGCTCCGAAATCAGCGGCTGGTCGGTCGAGACCCAACGAGAACCGAGCGGGTCGCTGTGCGGTTCGAAGACGAAAGAGAGAGGAAAACGGAGACGAGTCGCCCGATCAGAACGGCGCCTGCGGCCCTTCGTCGTCCTCGCCGTCCGAGGACTCGCCGGGGAACGAGGGGGACATGCCGTCGTCGGAGTGCCCCATCCCGCCGAGGTCGCCGTCGGCGCCCGACCCCATGCCCGTGTCGGCGACGACCTCGTTGATCTCGGGGATCTCCTTGGTCATCCGGGACTTGATCGCCTGGATCGTCATCGGCGAGATGCCGCAGCCAGAACAGGCACCGCCCAGCGAGATGTGGACCTCGCCCGTCTCGCGGTCGAGGTGCTGAATGGCTGCGCTGCCGCCGTGCATCTGTATCTGCGGGAAGTTACGGCGCAGGAAGTTCGTCACGCGCTCGCGCAGTTCGTCCTCGCCGCCGTCGTCCTGAGAGTCGGCGCTCATTACCGTCTGCTTGGCGGCACGAGGGTTTCAACCTTGTGCTCGGCGGGGTCTCGCAGTCGTGCGATCACCGATCTTCGGGCGGCTCGAGGCTGAAGACGCGGTACAGCTCCGATTCGATCTCCGCGACGTACCGGTCGAGCGTCTCGGCCACCTTCTCGTCGTCGACGACGATGGCTGTCAAGCGCTCGGTCGGGTTCTCTGGGAGGTCGACGGTGAACGCCCCGCTGTCCTCGTCGTAGAACGGCTCGGATTCGTTGAGGATCTGCTGGTCGATGGCGTGGATCAGCTCCGAGTCGAACCGGTCGTTCATCGTCTCGAAGGCGTTCTTGTACGCCCGCTGGAGCTCCGAGAAGTAGTTCGCGTACTTGTCCTCGAACAGTTCGGGGTCGAACTCGGCCATTATCGGACGATCCACGGGGACTGGTGTAAGGGCGACGGTCGGCAGTAGTAAATGGTATGCTGCGATATCGAATCAGTGTCGTTCCGGACGATCGACAGCAGCCGGCGACGGCTCACCGGCGTGTTCAACTCCGGTGCCGGGCTGCCCCCAAGTCGAAAGCCCCTCCGAGTCCCGGGCAGTCGGACCTGTTCGGAGCGCGGACGGTTGCAACGCTAGCGGGGAGGAGGCCGAGGGTGACCGCGGTACGCCCGACGAACGACGTGCGCGCGGTCGACGCTGTGCGGGTATCAGTGGGAGGTCACTGTGCGGGTAGTCAGTGAGAGGTCACTGTGCGGGTAGTCAGTGAGAGGTCACTGTGCGGGTAGTCAGTGAGAGGTCACTGTGCGGGTATCAGTGAGAAGTCAGGCTGTCGAACGTGTGCGCTCGCCGCCGTCGAAGGAAGCGTCAGAACGAAGGCAGCGTCAGAACGTCGTCCACGCGGTCGCCGCCTGCGTCCGGTTTCGGACGCGGAGCTCGCGGGCGCCGTTCTCCTCGCGGGTGTTGATCACGGTGTCGAACGGCTCGTACATCGTGTGCAGCGTCTGTTCGTCGTGCATCGTGGAGTTGATCACCGCGATGGTGGTCCACCCCTCGCTTTGCGTCTGGCGGGTAAGCACGCGGACGAACTGGTACACGTCCTGTGGGTCGAGGTACATCAACAGCTCCGACAGCGAGTTGATGCCGACACTGACGGATCCGTCCGTCTCGCGGAACGCCTCGTACAGGTCGGTGAACTTCATTCCGATGTCCGTGACGTTCTTCGGGGAGGACGCGTACCTGACGAGGTCGTCCTCGATGAGGTCGCCGCCACGCTGCTTGGAGACGCAGTCGACGACACCGACCGATTCGGGCGCGACCCCGGCGACATCCGCGTAGTCCGCGCGAACCTGTTCGGCGGGATCGCCGGTGGTGATGAGGACGCCGCGATCGCCGGCCTCCGCCAGCAGGCGGAGCATGAGCGCGTACTTGCCGGTCATGGGCGGACCGGCGATGAGGAGGCTCTCGCCTCCCCCACCGCCGTCAAGCGACAGCGGGGCGTCCTCCAGCATACGCGTCAGCATGCGTCGGACAGCTAAAACCTTTGTCCAAACCGACGGAAACGACAGCTCAGATCGGTACAGGCTCACGTGTTTCCTCCGTCACGGGCGATCGAAGCGTCGTGTTCCGCAGTCACGACGGACGACCCCGCTCTGGCTGAACCGGTCGGGGCAGTCAACGAGGGACGCTGCGGTCGTTCAGAGCTGAAACGGGCCTGTCGACCCGGCCCGAAATGAACCTGTCCGCTCGGCTCGAAGCGAGTCCGCCGACCCGGACGGCGGTTGTCCCGTCGGCTCAGCTCGAAGCGGACCGATCGGGCCGTCCCGCGCAGGATCACGACTCATCATCCGGGCTCCCGGAGTTCGGTGCCGAGCCGAGAAACGCGGGGAAGCCGAGCGCGCCGAGGTCGTCGCCACCGTCGAGCAGTCCCGCGCGCCCGAGCGCCGGCGGGAACTCCGTGGCGGTGATCGGTCGGCCGGTCGGCGATCCCTCGGCGGAGCTGTCGGGATCGGACAGGTCGCTGGGCGGGGCGGCACCCTCGATCAGCTGCTTCCAGACGGCGTCGCCGTCGGTCGCCTCGCTGTCGGCATGGATCACCTCCGCCTCGTGTTTCCCCTCCTGGTACGCGAGGTCGATGATGCTCCGATCGTAGGACGTGTCGAGCGCGTCCCGGAGGCGGTCGAACTCCTCGCGGTTCTCGTAGCCGAACGCGGCCGCGACGCCGAGCGCGTACGCCCGGCGGATCGCCTCGGTTCCGGAGATGTCCTCCCAGTCGGTTCCCAGTCGTGTCTCGTACATCAATGGGTGACCGTCCGGTCGTCGCCGACGACGAGGCCGTCGCTGGTGAACCGAAGGTCTTGGATGTCGGTGTCGACGTCCGCGCCGCGCATCTTCACCACCTGAACGCCGCGGCGCATCCCGTCGTCTTCCATGTAGTTGTGGAAGAACACCACGCCGTGCGCGAGGAAATGCTCGTCGGCGTACGCCGAGGGGTCCGTCATCTCGGAGATGAGATACGTCGTCGCGCTGGTTCGCTTGAGCGCCGAGAGAAACCGCATGGTCGTGTCGTCGTCGTCGTCGAGGAGATACCGCAGCAACATCGTCGAGTCGATGACGACCCGATCGATGTCACGCGACTCGACGAACGAGCTGATCCGGTTGGTGACGCTGTTGACGTCGCGACGGTCCCCGGGCATACCGAAGAAACGCTTCCCCTCCGAGGAGAACGCGTCGAGGAACGTCACCGACCCGGAATCGAGCGCCCCCTCGAAGCCGAAGTCGTAGGCCGCCATGTCCCGCTCGAGGTCGGCCTGACTCTCGTGCATACTGATGAACAGACAGCGCTCGCCGTCGGCAGCGCCCTCGGCGATGAACTGTGCTGAGAACGTCGTCTTTCCGCTTCCGGGCGGTCCGCAGACGACGTAGAGCCGTTCGGCCGGGAGCCCCCCGCCGACGAGGTCGTCGAATCCCACAACGCCGCTCGAAACGCGCATACCACACCACGGAACGAGGGGTCAGATAAGGACTACTCCCCGATACTCAGCAGTGATACTCCGGGGTAGGGGCGCGCTCACTCCGTGCGCGGTTCCACCCAGACGACGAAGCGGTCGTCGCCTTTCACGATGCCGCGGACGGCGTCGTCGCCGGCGGTTGTCGCCTCGTCGACCTGATCGGCGGGTACGTCGCGAACCTGATAGACCTCGTCGACGACCCAGCCGACGGTACCGCCGTCGTCGATCTCCTCGGGATCGAACACGATGATCCGCTCGCGGGCGCCCGTGCCGGTGACGCCGAGCAGCGTCTTCGGGTCGATGATCGTGGTCGTCTTGCCGCGCAGATCCATCACCCCCTCGACGTGTCGCGGCGAGTTCGGGATCGCCGTGAGATCGCCCGCGTCGACGATCTCGTCGATGTAGGCGATGTCGAGACAGTACGTCTCGTCGCCGAGCCCGAACTCCAGCACCTGCGTCGTCTCCTCGGCGGAGACGGCGTCTCCGTCGGCTGCGCGCTGACTGCTTGCCATACAACCGATCCCCGAATCCGCTCGCTTAACGGTAGCGCACGAGGTATCAGCAGTGAAATTCGGGACGGTGACTTCAATAACGGCGTATCGGTAGGCGAGAGCATGATTCGAGACGCCGCACGACCGGCGGGGGGTGCGCCGTGAGCGCGCGGGCGCCGCGAACGGTCGTGGTGGACGATTCGCGGTTCATGCGGGGACTCATCTCGGACATCCTGGAGTCCGGGGGCGTCGAGGTCGTCGGCGAGGCCGCGGACGGTCGCGAGGCGCTGTCGGTCGTCGCCGACGCCGACCCCGACGTGGTGACGATGGACGTCGAGATGCCCGAGATGAACGGGATAGAGGCGGTCGAACGGCTGATGGCCGAGAACCCGACGCCGACGCTGATGTTGTCGGCGTACACCGCCGAGGGCGCCGAGGAGACGTTCGCCGCGCTGGACGCGGGCGCGGTCGACTTCTTCGCCAAGCCCGGCGGGGAGGTGTCGATGGGCGTCTCCCGGCTGGAGGAGCAGCTCGTCGAGACCGTTCGATCGGTCGCCGGCGCGGACGTCTCGCGGACGGGGCGACGCCGGCGGAACGATGCCGCGACGGCCGCCGCGGGCGGGGGCGCGCCGGTGTCGCCGGACGCGTCGTCCGCAGGCAGTTCGGCCGGGACGACCGTCGAGCCGAACACGACGCTGATCATCGGCTCGTCGACCGGCGGCCCCGACGCCGTCGAGCGGGTCGTCTCGGCGCTTCCGGCCGACGCCGACCTCCGCGGCGTCGTCGTCCAGCACATGCCCGAAGCGTTCACCGGGCGGTTCGCGAACCGCCTCGACGACGCCTGCGATCTCTCGGTTCGGGAAGCCGAGGACGGGATGCGGCTCGGCCGGGGTGAACTGGCGGTCGCCAAAGGCGGCCACCACTTGGAGATCACGAACGCACGCAACGGTCGGCTCCGCTTGAAGGTGATCGACGAGGAGCGCGGGGAGGGCGTGCGCCCGTCGGTGAACGTGACGATGCGGTCGGCCGCCGAGGTGGTGGACGACCCGCTGATCGGCGTGATCCTCACCGGGATGGGCGGCGACGGGAGCGACGGCGTACAGGTACTCTCGCGGGCCGGCGCCCGCGTGCTCGCGCAGGACGAGGACTCCTGCGTGGTGTACGGGATGCCCAAACGCGCGGCCGCGACCGGCGCGGTCGACTCGATGCTTCCGCTGGACGACATCGCAGCGGGAATCGCGGGTGAGCGCGCATGAGCGACGACGATTCACGTCGAGCGCACACGGCCCACCGGAGGTGGTCCGCGTGAGCGAGGCCCACATCCGCGCGTTCGTCCGCGAGTCCGAGGAGGGGATCACCGAGCTGAACAACTCCCTGCTCGCGCTGGAGTCGGACCCGGACGACCCGGAGGCGATGGACGCCATTTTCCGGACCGCACATACGCTGAAGGGGAACGCCGCGGCCATGGGCTTCGGCGACTTCTCCGGGCTCGCACACGCGATGGAGGACCTGCTCGACGAGGTCCGCGGCGGCGACATGGCGGTGTCGGGCGCCCTGATGGACCGCCTGTTCGAGGCGGTCGACCTGCTCGATGCGATGCTCGGGGAGATCGACGAATCGGGCGACACGAACATCGACCCGACCGGCGTGGAGGAGGACCTCCGGGTGCTCGCGGAGGAGGGCGCCGAGGCCCTCGGCAGCGAGAGCGGGGACGGCGCGTCCGAGCCCGGCGACGCCGTGACCGGGTCCGACGACGGTGACTCGGACGACGATTCAGCTGCCGATTCTGGCGGCTCCGATGGTGAAGCCGACGACGCCGGCGACGACACGGCCGCCGTGGACCCTGAGTTCGACCACGGACTCTCTCTCGGCGACGACGAGGGGGTCTACCGCGCCCGCGTCGACCTCGGCGGGGCCGACATGCCCGGCATCGACGCGATGTTCGTGCTCGAAGCCGTCGAGGACGGCTTCGGCGGGATGGCGTGCGATCCCGACCGCGAGGCGATCGAGGAGGGCGAGTTCGAGGGGACGTTCGACCTGTACGTCGTCGCCGACGCGGGCGCGACCGTCGAGGCCGGCGTCGACGCGGTGAGCCAGGTCGAGTCGGTCGAGGTGAGCGCGGTCGATCCGGCCCCCGGCGACGACGCGGGAACCGGGGCGAACGAGACTGGCATCGACGCGAACGAGACCGGCATCGACGCGAACGAGACTGGCACCGATGCGGTCGACGACGCCGGCACTGACGACACGGGCGACGCTGCAGAAGCCGGGAGCGGCGGAGATGATGACGGCGAAGACAGCGAAGACGACGACGACAGCCGTTCGTCATCCGGATCCGGCGGGAGCGGCGGATCGAACACGTCGTCGTCGGACAACATCTCGTCGGTCAGGGTCGACGTGGAGCAGCTCGACGACCTGTACGGGTTGGTCGAGCAGTTGGTGACGAGCCGGATCAAGCTCCGGCGGGAGATGGAGGAGGCCGCCATCGACTCCGACAACCTCGACGAACTGGACAAGATCTCGACGAACCTCCAGGACACGGTGATGGACATGCGGCTCATCCCGCTGTCGGCGGTCGTCGACACGTTCCCCCGACTCGTGCGCGACTTAGCCCGCGACCAGTCGAAGGACGTGAACTTCGACATCGACGGCCGCGACATCGAGCTGGACCGAACCATCCTCACGGAGATCCGCGACCCGCTGGTTCACATCCTCCGCAACGCCGTCGACCACGGCATCGAGTCGCCCGAGGAACGCGAGGCCGCCGGAAAGGACCCGACCGGCACGATCGAGCTGCGGGCCGACCGCGAGCGCGATCACGTCACCATCGTCGTCGAGGACGACGGCGGCGGCATCGAGGCCGACGCGCTGCGCGAGAAGGCCGTCGAGAAGGGCGTGAAGTCCCGCGCCGAGGTCGAGGCGATGTCGGACGCGGAGGCGCGCGAACTCGTCTTCCACCCCGGCTTCTCCACCAACGACGAGGTGACCGACGTGTCCGGACGCGGCGTCGGGATGGACGTGGTGCGGACGACGGTGAAGGACCTCGACGGGAGCGTCACCCTCGACTCGACGCCCGGCGAGGGGACGCGCTTCGAGATCAAGCTACCCGTCACGGTCGCCATCGTCCGCGTGATGTTCGTCGAGGTCGACGGCGTCGAGTACGGCGTCCCGATCAAGAACATCGCGGAGGTGAGCCGCGCCGACGGCATCGACGTGGCCCACGGCGACGAGATCGTCCGCCACGACGACGACATCTACCCGGTCGTTCGGCTGCGCGAGGTGCTCGGCACCGCCGGCGCGGCCGCCGGAGGCGGAGCAGGCAGTGCGCTCGCCGACGGGGGAAGCGAGGTCGAACGAAGTCGTTCGAGAGACGACGGTACTGGGGACGATAGCGACGAGGACGGCATGCTCCTGCGGATCCACGAGGAGAAGCGGCCGGTCGCACTCCACTGCGACGACGTGCTCCATCAAGAGGAAGTCGTCGTGAAGCCGCTGGAGGGGATCCTCTCGGGGATCCCCGGGCTGTCGGGGACGGCCGTCCTCGGCGACGGCGACGTGGTGAGCATTCTCGACGTGGAGACGCTCGGGGGACGGCGATGAGCCGCGCGCGCGGCGACGCCGGCGACCTGCAGGGCGTCATCGACTTCGTGGAGGACCGCGTCCCGTTCGAGCCCGGCTACTACAACGAAGCGTACCTCGGGCGGCGGATCGCCGCGCGGATACAACGACGCGACGCCGACGACCACGCCGAGTACCGCGCAATTCTCGAGGACGACGACGAGGAGCGCGAGGCGCTGCTGGACGCGCTCACGATCAACGTGACCGGGTTCTTTCGTGACCCGGACATGTGGGCGGACCTTCGTTCGGTGCTGCGGGATCTTTCCGAGGAGAACGGACGTGCCGGCGTCGACGCCTGGAGCGCGCCGTGTGCGGACGGCCGCGAGCCGTACTCGCTGTCGATGCTCGCGGCCGACGACGACGAGGTGAACGAGCGCCACCTTCAGATCACCGCCGTCGACATCAGCGAGGAGGCGCTCGACGCCGCCCGCGCGGGCGTGTACGAGACGACGCGGACGACGGACATCGGAGAGGAGCTGTCGCCGCTGTCGGACCCGGAGGCGTACGTCGAACAGGAGGAGCGCGTCTTCCGGGTGCGCGAGTCGGTGCAGTCGCGAGTCACGTTCGAGCCGTACGACCTCATCCGCGACGGACCGAAGGCGGACATGGACCTGGTGTTCTGTCGCAACCTCCTGATCTACATCGACAGCGAGTACAAGGGCCGGCTGTTCGAGACCCTGCGCGATTCGATCCGGCCGGGCGGCTACCTCGTGCTCGGGAAGACCGAGACGGTGCCCCCGGACATGCGCGAGTCGTTCGAACCGGTCGCGAAGCGTAGCCGAATCTACCAGTACACGGGATAATGTCGCTGTACACGCTCGCCCGCGACGGGGACATGGAGCAGCTCACCGATACCGCCAAGAACAGCGACAGCGCCGCGGTGCGCCGGCGGGCCGCCGAGATGCTCGGCGACGTGGGTGATCCCGAGGACGACCGGACCGTCGACGTGCTCATCCACCTCGCCCGGAACGACGAGGAGGACGCCGTCCGCGCGGCGGCGGTCGACGGTCTCGACGAACTGGGCGGCAACGGGCTCGAGCGGCTCATCGCCAAGGAGACGGGCGTGGATCCGAACGCCGCCGACTGGGCCGCCGTCCGCGCGTTCGCGAAGGTGCTCGGCGGCGCGAACGTCCCGGAGTACCGGATGGCCGCCGCCAACGCGCTCGGTCGGATGGGCGACGGGGACGCCGTCGGCCCGCTGGCGAAGCGCCTCGCCGATCCGGACCCCAGGGTGCGCGAGCGCGCCTGTCTCGCGCTCGGGCGTATCGGCGATCCGCGCGCGGTCGGGCGGCTGAAGGCGCGATTGGACGACGACCATCCCGCGGTGAAGTCGGCCGCCGCCGACGCGCTCGGTACCATCGCCAGCGGCGAGGCGCTCGCGGCGCTGTTGGACCTGTTGGACGACGAGAACGTCAGCCTTCGGCGGCTCGCGGCCTCGGCGCTCGGCAACGCGAGTTCGGCGAAGCCGGTGCCGAAGCTGGCGGGGGCGCTCGCGGACGAGCACGACACGGTGCGCCGGGCGGCGGTGTTCTCGATCATCGAACTGCTCGCGAACGCGCCGACCAAGCAGAGTCACGCCGTGCGCGATGCGGTCGTCTCCGAGCTCCAAGACGCCGACGACGAGACGGTGACCGGTCCGCTCGTAGAGATCCTGGAGGACGCGACGCAGGCGCGCCAGCGGCGCAACGCCGTCTGGTTCCTCGGGCGGGTGACGAGCGCGGAGCCGCCCGACCACGTGCTCGACGCGCTCGTCGACGCCCTCGACGACGACGACAAGATGACCGCGCAGTTCGCGGCGACAAGCATCACCAACCTGGAGGGACTCGCGGTGGAGTCGACGCTCATCGACCTGGTAAAGGACGACGACGCGTCGGTCGACGCACGGGCGAAGGCGGCGTACGCCCTCGGCGACGTGGGCGGCGACCGCGCGAAAGAGACGCTCGACGTGATAACCGACAGCGACGTGGACAAGCAGATCCGCAAGCGGGCGTTCGCGTCGCTGTCGAAGCTCGGAGGTGTTAGACAGTGAGCGACAGCAGCCAGCGGAACGGCGGTGGTGGACAGCAGCGCGGCGACGAGGAGTACAAGGTCGCGGACACCCGCGGCAAGTTCGCGCAGGCGATGAAGGGCGGACGGAAGCTCAACGACGTCGGGTGGACCACCGGCCGGATCGTCCTCTCGAACAAGCGGGTCGTCCTCGTCGGCAACGGCGGCAAGCGGACGATCGCGCTGTCGTCGGTCGACGGCATCGGCGGCCGGTACGACGCCAACCAGGAGATCCAGCGCGTCTCCAACTACGTCAGCCTCCGCATCGGCGAGGACGTGTTCCTCCTCGCCGCCGAGGAGCACGAGGAGTTCCGGACGGACCTCTACCGCGCGTTCCTCGACCGAAAGGTCATCAGGGCGCGCCACCCCGCGATCAAGGGCGGCGTCGTCCAGGACACCGAGTGGGAGCAGGCGCGCCTGAAGGTGGAGGCCGACGGGATCTCGGTCGCCCAGCAAAGCGGCGCGTTCGTCCGGCTCGAACTCGACGACATCGGCACGCTGGAGGAGACAGAGCGGACCGTGACGGACGAGAAGGCGCCGGTCATCGAGGCCGAACACACCGACGACGAGGGGACGAGCGTGCAGACGTACCTCTCGGGAAAGCCGTGGCTGGTCGCGGTCATCAAGTCGTACCTCGGGCGGGGTCACGACCGCAACCGCGGCGCCGTCGAGCTGTCCGAGTCCGAGCGGGAGGTGCTGATGGCGCTGTACTCGGGCGTCTCCTCGTTCGAGGTGCCGAACTTCCTCGGCATGAGCGTCGACCGCGTCGAAGAGATCTTCGAGCGGCTCATCGAGGCGGAGGTGCTGGAGGAGGTGCGCACCCGCCGCGAGGTCGCGCTGGAGCCCCGCGGGCGCAACATCGCCAGCGAGGCGATGAACGAGCAGTAGACTCCTCACAGTCAGATACTTACGATCCGAATAGCATCGTAGGATATGTTAGAAAATAAGGTTGTTCGCGCGAGTGTGTTCTTCGTAGTGGCTTTCGTGATCCCCGCTGTCCTGGGAGCGTTCTTCGGCGACGTCAGGCAGGGGCTCCTGATCGGAGGAGTCATGGGGACCACCTTCGCCGTGTTGAGCCAGTTCTTCGAGCCCGAAACCGAACTCGCCTGAGCGGCGTGAGATAAGCGGGCCCACTCACCGGTGATTTCACCGAGAGTCGTGTCCGGCCGATCGCGGTCGACGGAGCAGTTCTCTCAGGTGTTCACGTCCTCGATGCGCTGCCCGACGACCACGCGGCCCTTGGCGGTGAGCGCCGTTCCCTCCTCCGTGTCGACGAGCAGTCCCTCGTCGATGAGGCCGTTGAGCAGCATGGTGAGTCGCTGGGGCTCGATGTCGACGACCTTCGCCAGCGAGACGCCCGGGCCCGCGGAGTAGGCGGCGACGAGCACCTCCGTCTCCGCCTCGCCGAGTTCCACGTCGGCCAGTTCCTCCTGCACGTCGGCGTAGCGCAGCCGGATATACCGGCCGAGCACGTTGGTGAGGCGCTCGGAGTCCAGCCCGACCTGCGAGGTGACGGCGGTTCCGTCCTCGATGTGTCGAAAGGAAATGACGGGGTGTGTGCCGTTGCCGAGGTCGCGTTGGGTGCGCTCGACCGAGACGACGCCGCGCAGGTCGACCGTGAACGGCTCGGGGCAGCCCTCGAACGAGAGCGCGCCCTGGGTCACGTCGAGGCGGGCAGTGTGGGCGTCCGTCTCGACGACGCGTCCGCCGATCTTCGCCGGATGCCGAACCAGCGCCTTCGTCCCGTTGAGCAGCACCTTGAACAGGACCGTCGCGAAGCGGTCGATGTTGGTGTCGTTCCCCTCGATGGCCGCGACGCCGCGCCGGTCGTCCGTGCGGTAGGCGACGGTGACAGTGTCGTTGAAGTAGCCGGCCATCTCGGGCGGCACCTGCCCCACCTTCACGTCGAACACCGACGACAGCGGGATGGTCTCCTTGGAGCCGTCGGCCGCGAGCACGAGCCGTCGCTGACTCAGGATGATCCGGCCGGTCGGCGGTTCGCCCTCGACGCCGGGCGCGAAGAACCGACCGACGAAGTCGGCGACGACCGTCTCGCTCATAGCTGTCGACAGTGAGTCGGTCGACTTGACGGTTTCGCACCGGTGTTCAGCGATGAAAACCGGGACGGCCCGGCGACACCCGCAGCCTGTGAGGGCGATCGGTCAGCCGTCCGTGACAGCGCCGGATCAGCTGTCGCCCACGCCGAAGAGGCGCTCGATCCGGTCGGCCTCGCTCATCGCGAGCGTGCCCGCGAACGACATCACGAGCACGTAGCCGACGGCGAACGCGGGGATCACCCGGGCGATCGTCGGGTCGGGCGAGGTCGCCGCCAACGCGGCGATGATGAGCGAGAACTCCCCGCGCGGCACCAGCGCGAGCCCGGTTCGCAGCGAGCGCCGCGGCGAGAGGCCGTACAGCCGGCCGCCGATCCCGCCGCTGATCACCTTCGCCGGCCCCGACAGCGCCGCCGCCGCGAGCACGAACGTGGCGACGCCGGCGACGGCGACGGGGTCGGTGTTGAGGCCGACCCACGCGAAGAACACGACCGCGAACGCGTCCCGAAGCGGCGCGATCCGGTCGGCGACCTGGTCGTGCAGCGGGGTGGCGCCGACGCCGACGCCGACGAAGAAGCCCGCGACCGCCTCGCTGGCGCCGACCGACAGCGCCAGCCCGGAGATCACGAGCGCGACCGCGAGCGTCCGGACGACGAGGTCCTCGTCACTGGTGCCCAGATAGGGGGCGAGCCGCGGCGCGAGTAGCTGGGCGGCGAGCGCCAACGCGATCAGGAAGCCCAGCGCGACCGCGATCCGTGGGAGCGCGTCGACGGGCGACCCGCCGGCGACGAGCGCGACTGCCAGCGCGAGATACACGGCGATGACGAGGTCTTCGGCGACGAGCGTTCCGAGCACCGGCTCGGCCTCCGGGTCCGCGATCCAGCCCAGATCGACCAGCGACTTGGTGATCACCGCCGACGAGGAGATGTAGACGATCCCCCCGACGAGGAACGCCCCGAGCGGGCCCAGCCCGAACAGGAGCCCGAGCGCGACGCCGACGGGGAAGTTGACGAACAGGTCGACGGCGGCGGCCGCCGAGAGCTTCTTCCGGGCGGCGATCAGCCGGTCGATGCTGAACTCCAGTCCGAGGAAGAACAAGAGGAGGACGACCCCGACCTCCGCGAGCGTGAGCACCTCGGCGGGCGCGATCGACGGGAGCCCGACGGCGCCGGCAACGTGCGGGCCGACGAGCACCCCGCCGAGAACGTACAGCGGGACCGTCGGGATCCCGACGCGCCGGCCGACCGCGGCGGCGAGCGTCGCGGCCGCGATCAGGACGCCGAGCGCGAGCAGGCCGTGGAGCTCGCCGGCCGCGGCGGTCGATCCCGCCGCCATCAGCTCCCGCCGTCGTCGGACTCATCGACCACGTCGCCGTCACCCGTTCCGCCGACCATGTCGCCGCCGACACCGTTCCCGCCGCCGGACTCGATGAACGTGGCGTGGAAGGAATCGACCTCCGAGCGCGAGCCGATGACGACGACGGTGTCGCCGGCGCGGACGCCCGCGCCGGGGTCGGGGTTCGGCGTCACCTCGTCGCCGTGTTCGACCGCGATGATCGACGCGCCGGTGCGCTGGCGGACGTCCGCGGCCTGGATCGTCTCGCCCGCGAGTTCGGAGTTCTCGGGCACCTCGTACCACTCGATGAGCGCGTCGCCGCCGAGAACCGTGTCGATGTTCTCGGTGGCCACCGGCTGGAAGTACGCCCCCTCCAGCACCGTCCCCACGGTCCGCGCGAGACCGTCGGACAACACGAACAGCTTCTCGGCGTCGCTGTCGGCGTCCGCCCGTCGGAACACCTCCCGCTTGCCGGTGTTGTGGGTGACGACGATGAGTCGCTCCTCGCCACCCAACTCTATCTCGTGTTTCTTGCCGACGCCGGGGAGGTCAGATTCGTAAACCGTCATGCGTGGGTGATGAGGGCGGTCACCGCATAAACACGGCGGCGGGGAGACGACGACCCACCGGTCGCGGACGGGGTCGACCCCTGAGCCCGGCGCTCAGAGTCACCGGTGACGAACGACTTACCAACCGCCCCGACACAGGCTATCGCATGACTCACTTCCCGGAGTTCGAGGTGATCCCCGCCGTCGACATGCAGGAGGGCGAGGTCGTCCAGCTGGTGCAGGGCGAGCGCGGCACCGCCACCCGCTACGGCGACCCCGTCGAGGCCGCCCGACGCTGGATCGACGAGGGCGCCCGGACGCTCCACCTGGTCGACCTCGACGGCGCCTTCGAGGGCGAGCGCGTCAACGCCGCCGCCGTCGACGCCGTCCTCGACGCGGTGGACGTGCCCGTCCAGCTCGGCGGCGGGATCCGCACCGCCGACGACGCGATCGATCTGCTCGACCGCGGCGTCGACCGGGTCATCCTCGGCACCGCCGCCGTCGAGAACCCCGACATCGTCGCGGAGATCTCCGAGGAGCACCCCGGGAGCGTGACGGTGAGCCTCGACGCGAAAGACGGGGAGGTCGTCGTTTCCGGGTGGACGGAGGGGACAGGGCTCGATCCCGCGGAGGCCGCCGGCCGCTACGAGGACCTCGGCGCGGGCGCGATCCTGTTCACCGACGTGGACGTGGAGGGGCAGCTGGAGGGCATCAACCGCGAGATCGTCGAGCGCGTCGTCGACGCCGTCGACGTCCCGGTCGTCGCCTCCGGCGGCGTGACGA
Source organism: Halobaculum rarum (assembly GCF_040025155.1). Classification (NCBI taxonomy): domain Archaea; kingdom Methanobacteriati; phylum Methanobacteriota; class Halobacteria; order Halobacteriales; family Haloferacaceae; genus Halobaculum; species Halobaculum rarum. The sequence continues at coordinate 1,334,399 of NZ_CP157275.1, forward strand.
CGCTCGATGACGTGCGCGCGCTACGCGAGGCCGGCGCCGCGGCCGTCGTCGTCGGCACCGCGCTGTACGAGGGACGGTTCACCCTCGCCGAGGCGCAGTCGGCCTGAGACGACGGCTCAGTCCCCGAGTCGTCGCGACGCGTACGCGACCGCCAGAACCGTCGCGGCCGCCATCAGAACCAGCCCGACCACGAGCCCCGTGTACGTCGCCGACGAGAGCGAGACGGAGCCGCCCGCGAACGCGAGCGCTGCCGGGATCCCCTCGTTCATGTGTGTCGATAACATGGATGGATCGACTTGAATCCCCGTCGAACAGCCGTCATACGGCCGGCAGGCGGCCAGCAGGTGACCACTGGACGGGCGGCAGGCGACCAGCAGGCGGCCGCCAGGCGGGACGGTAGTAGGCAACAGCGGACGGCTACTGGACGGCAGGCGGGCAGCGGATCCGGAGAGGCGCACGTCCGGCACCGCGACCCACGAAGCCGGAACCGTCTTGACCGCCGCCGCCGAGGCCTCGGCCATGAGCGACCGCACGGCGGCCGTCAGTCGGGAGACGGCCGAGACGGACATCGACCTCACGCTCGCGATCGACGGCGACGGCGACGGCGAGGTCGACACCGGCGTCGGCTTCTTCGACCACATGCTGACCGCCTTCGCCAAGCACGGCCTGTTCGATCTGACCGTCCGCTGCGACGGCGACACACACATCGACGACCACCACACCGTCGAGGACGTGGGGATCGCCCTCGGCGAGGCGTTCGCGGAGGCGTTGGGGGACAAGCGGGGCATCCGCCGCTACGCGGACCGGCGCGTGCCGCTCGACGAGGCGGTCGCGGGCGTCGTCGTCGACGTGAGCGGCCGGCCGTACTTCGAGTTCTCCGGCGAGTTCTCGCAGACGGAGGTGGGCGAACTGACCAGCGACATGGCCCGACACTTCGCGTACTCGCTGGCGATGAACGCCGGGCTGACACTGCACGTCGACGTCGAGCGCGGCGTCAACGCCCACCACGAGGTCGAGGCGCTGTTCAAGGCGCTCGCGCGGGCGCTGGACGACGCGACCCGCCTCGACGGGCGCCGCAGCGACACACCCAGCACCAAGGGCGACCTTTGAGCCGGAAAGACAGCGTACTCGCCGAGTCCGCTATTCCTTTATCAACTGACCGTTCTCCTCGGCGAGGACCCCGCGCTCGATCGCGTAGTCGAAGATCTCCCGTACGTCCTCGTCCTCGAGGTCGTAGGCGCCGGCCGCGAACTGGGCCACCTCGGCGCGGTCGACGGGGAACTCGCGGTTGTTGAGAAAGCGCATCACCTTCCGGAAGTCGACCGGTTCTTCGCCCGCGTCCGTCTCTGTCGCGCCCGAGCCGTCGTCCTCCGTCGCCGCCGCGCCGCCGTGGTCGTCCGCGGGACCGTCGGTCGCGTCCGCGGTGTCGTCCGCCGCCGTGTGGTCGGCGTCCGCCGTCGACGCGTCCTGCTCCGCAGGAGACGGGGATCCGTGTCCCGCCGCGTCCGTGGCGAGCGAAGTGCCGCCAGCGCCCGTGCCGCCGGCACCGAGGCGATCGAGGAGGGGAGCCAACACGCCGTCGAGCGTCTCCCGGCAGGAATCACAGAGGACGACGCGCATCTGTTCGTCGGAGGCGGGATCGAGATCCGCGGGGAGGACCTCGTAGGCGCCCGCGGCCGTCGCCCCGCAGAAGTCGCAGTCGAGTTCGCGCATGTGCGGGGCGTAGGTGGGGGGCGACAAGGGCGTTGCGGGCGAGGTGTGAGCGAAGCGAGCACCTCGAAAGCGAACGGTTACCACGACGTTCGATCGCCCAACACCGAACAGTTATGCCCGCAGGTGGGCGACGATGACCACGAATGTTCGACGAGATCCTGGGAAAGTTCGAGGGGTCGCCGGGGCAGCAGGCGGTGGTCAGGCTCCTGCTCGCGCGCGGCTTCTCCGTCAACGAGGAGGGGCGTGTCGTCTCCGGCGGCATCGAGATCCCCGACACCGGGATCGCTCGCGAGGCGGGCGTCGACCGCCGGGTCGTCGACGCGACGACGACCGCGATCCGCGAGGACGAGGAGCTGCGGCGGATCTTCGCCAACATCACCTCGGTGCCGAGCTTGATGGACCTAGCGCCGGTGCTCGGGCTCACCGTGCTCACCGTCGAGGTCGGCGACCCCGACGCTTCCGGCATCGTCGCCGATATCACGGGACTGCTCGCGGACGCCGGACTCTCGCTGCGGCAGGTGCTCTCCGACGATCCCGAGTTCGCCGACGAGCCGAAGCTGTACCTCATCACCGACGAGAAGCTGCCGGGCGACCTGCTCGTGTCGATCCGCGAGTTGGAGTACGTTCACAGCGTCGAGTTCTGACCGGCCGCCACGCCCGAGCGAGTCGCGGGGGGCGGGAGTTGCCCAGTTCGACGCGATAGTGTACCCACTGGAGCGCCGATCGGGTCGAATCGTGACGCCAGCCGAACCGTTATCCGTATGCTTCGTCCGTCCGCTCGCCACCGGACGGGTCGTAGCCGTCTCAGCCGTCCCAACCGGGCCGGAACGGATGATGGCTCGACCCCTCTCTCCCCGGGACGCGAAGTTAGCAACCGGCACGTCCCGGCTAAGCCGAGCGTTCGCGACTGCGACGCATCGTCCCCCCGTTCGACGGAAAGGTGACGTTTGGAGCCGCAGACCGAGCTTACGAGGGTTAACTATCTCTTCTGCTTTTCCCGCCATCTCCCCTCTCTTCATTCCCGAGAGGGACCCGATCATGACTGATCAAAACTACATCGACCAGCTACTCGGAGACGAGTCGCGTCGTTCGTTCATGAAGAAGAGTGCCGCGGCGACTGTCGCCGCCGGAGCCGCCTCGACCGGGACGGCCGCCGCACAGGAGGACGACGGCGACATCCTCACGGACGAGTGGAAGGGACTGATGTTCATCAACGAGTTCAACCCGAGGGCGCGCTTCTCGTTCGTTTCGCCCGTCGTCGAGTGGGTGCCGAACTACGGCGACGTCCGAGACAGTTTCTTCTCGGACTACAACACTCGGATGATCCGGTACGAGAACACCGGCGAGACGATGCGGCTGTTCGTCGCCGAAGACGCCGAGATCGGCGAGTACGACGACGACCTGGGCTTCGTCACCGACGCCGACGACGACGCTGAGCAGCCCCAACTGTTCGAAATGAACCGCGAGTGGACGCCCTTCGGGGACAACGAAGAGCTTATCACCGTCAACGTCAGCCCGGTCGACGAGGACGAGGAGGACCTCCTCCTCGATAACGATGACTGGTGGGAGGAGAGCGACAGCGACGACGGAACCTAGATCGGCACCGATACCGAGACCGACACCAACTGTCGGTCCCTACAGGCTCGTCTCCACGGAGCGTCCACTTTTTGACGGTCGAGGTAACGGCGACCGGTAGAGACGACATGTGGGGGTGACGAACGTGGGCGACGTGGCTCGAACCGACGGCGCTTTCACCGCGACTCGCCGAGTCGGGATATGGACGACCGAACCGCGAGTCTCCTGCGCGTGCTCGGCGTGCAGGCGGCGCTCGTTTCGGCGGCTATCCACCTGATCGAGGGGCTCCCGAGTCTGTTCGTCTACCTCCCGATACTGTCGGTTCGTGACCCCCGGCCGTACCTGTTCGTCCCCTCGGCGCTGCTGCTCGTCGCGCTCGCGACGGTCATCGTCCGCGGCTCGCACAACCGGCGGCTCTACTCGCTGAGCGCCGGCGTGTTGCTCACCTACTCCGCCGGGTACGCCTGGTGGCACCTCACCGATCACGGCGGCCTCCTCCCGAGACACGACGTGAGCGACCCGATCGGCGAGATCGCCGCGCACCTCGCGAGCGACCCGATCGCGCTGGTCTCGTTCGCCGCGCAGGCGCTCGGCGCGGCTGCGTTCCTCTCGCTGTTCGTCGCCGACCCCGGGCCACCGGCGAACGCAGCCGACGACGCCGGCGAGCCAACGACCGCCGTGGCGGGAGACGAGTAGCCCTTTCACGCGCCGTCGGGAAGGAAGGCCATGGGGACCCCCGAACCGTACCGCACCGTCGCCGACCGCGCGTCCGCGGAGTTCACGGTACAGGGGTCGCGATTCATCGGCCACCTCGCGCCCGCGGACACCGTCGACGAGGCGGAGGCGGTCGTCGACGAAGTGAGCGCGTCGTACGACGACGCGACGCACAACGTCCCCGCCTACCGCGTCCCGGCGGGCGACGGACCGTCGTCGGCGCCGGGCGAGGTGATGCTCCGGGAGTACTCGAGCGACGACGGCGAGCCCACCGGTTCGGCCGGCAATCCGGCGCTGAACGTGCTCCAACAGCAGGAGATCCGAAACGTCGTCGCCGTCGTCACGCGGTACTACGGCGGGACGAACCTCGGCGTCGGCGGGCTCGCACGGGCCTACTCCCGCGCGGTGAAGGACGGCCTCGACGCCGCCGGCGTCGTCGAGGAGGAACCGCACGAACGCGTTTCGCTCACGGTCGCGTACGACGACTCCGGGACCGTCAGGAGCGTCCTCGAATCGACCGGCGTCGAGTTCGACGCCGACTACGACGTCGAGGTCCGCTTCGACGCGCGCGTGCCCGTCGTCGATGCGCCGGAACTGCGCGATCGACTCCGGTCGGCGACGAGCGGCCGCGTCGACATCGAGTAGCCGGACCTCCCACAGCGCACGCTCGGAAGCCGCCGTCCCGTTCCGGGTTCCGAACGTACTTTGCGCGCGACTCCGACGCCGCGGTATGGACCATGTTCAGGCGAGCGACTTCCACGACATCGCCAAGCCGAGCGACCCGCGGGTCGCGCCGGACGGCGAGCACGTGGCGTTCGTTCGGAGCGTTCCCGACGACGACGAGTCCTACGAGTCGACGGTGTACGTTGCACCGACCGACGGCGACGACGATCCCCGACGGCTGACGCTGGAGGAGGGAACGGACGCCGAGCCCCGATTCTCTCCGTCCGGTGACCGACTCGCGTTCACCTCGACGCGCGGGAAGGACGACGACACCCAACAGCTGTGGCTGCTTCCGCTCGACGGCCCCGGCGGCGAGGCCGAGCAGGCGACCGACGTGGTCGGCGGCGTTACTTCGCTCGCGTGGAGTCCCGATGGGAGCCGGATCGCGTTCCTCCAGTCCGTCACCGAGGAGGACCGCGAGGAGGAGCGCGACCTGGAGGTACCCGAGGAGTACGAGTCCGAGGAGCCCGACCCGCGGGTCGTCGACCGGACCGTCTACCGCACCGGCACGGACTACTTCGACGGAAAGCGGCCGCAGGTGTACGTGCTCGACGTGGAATCGGGCGATCTCACGCGCGTCACCGACGGCGACCACGATCACGCGGGGCCGACGTGGGGCGACGACGAGACGCTGTACTTCACGGCGCAGAAGGCCGGCGAGGACCCGGACGACAACTACCAGATCGATATCGTCGCCTACGATACCGAGTCGGGCGAGACCGAGGACGTCCACCGGACTACGGGCTGGGGCGCGTCGCTTGCGGTCACAGACGACCACCAGATCGCCTACACGTACACCGAAGCCGAGCAGGCGAGCATTCAGCCGACCGAACTCCACGTGTACGACCGCGCGGCCGACGAGACGTACGACCTCACCGCCGACCTCGATCGCGGGCTGGGCTATGAGGCGGCCCCGCAGTGGGGTCCCGACGAGGAGCGCGTCCACTTCGCGACGCCGGATGAGGGAGCGACGAGCCTCTGGTCGGCCCCCGGCGACGCGAGCGAGTCGCCCGAGCGAGCGTACCGCGGCGGCGCCGTCAACGGCGCACACGTCGCCGACGGCGTGACCGCGATCACGAAAAGCGAGTGGGACCACCCCGGAGATCTCTTCCTTCTCGATGGGAGCGAGGAACGCCGGCTTACCCGCCTGAATCGGGAGTACCTCGACTCGGTCGCGGTCGGCGAGCCCGAACCGCTCGCGTTCGAGTCCGAGCAGGGACCCGTCGAGGGGTGGGTGCTGACGCCGCCGGAGTTCAGCGAAACCGAAACCTATCCGCTCGCCGTTGAGATCCACGGCGGTCCACACGCGATGTGGACCACGAGCGGGACGATGTGGCACGAGTTCCAGACGCTCGCGGCACGCGGCTACGTCGTCTTCTGGTCGAACCCGCGCGGGTCGAGCGGCTTCGGGGAGGAGTTCATGCAGGCTATCGAGCGCGACTGGGGCGACGTGACCCTCACCGACGTGATGGCCGGCGTCGAGGAAGTCGCGAGCAGGGAGTACGTCGACGAGACGAACGCCTTCCTCACCGGCGGCTCCTTCGGCGGCTACATGACCTCGTGGGCCGTCGGGCAGACGGACTACTTCCGTGGGGCCGTCTCCCAGCGCGGCGTGTACGACTTCACAGGCTTCTACGGCTCCACCGACGGGGCATACAAGCTGGTCGAAGGGGACTACGACACGATGCCATGGGAGGAACCGGAGTTTCTCTGGGAGCACTCGCCGGTCGCGTACGCGAACGAAGTCGAAACGCCGACGCTGCTGATCCACTCGGACCAGGACTACCGGACGCCGGACAACACGGCGGAACTGTACCACCGCATCCTGCGCAAGGCGGGCGTCGATACGCGGCTCGTGCGGTACCCGCGCGAGGGCCACGAACTGTCGCGCTCCGGCGAACCGGCGCATATCGTCGATCGGATCGAGCGCATCGCCCGCTGGTTCGACGGCTACTCGGAGTATCACGACGCCGAACGCGCGCTCGACCGTCCGGACGACGAGGGACTCAGCGCGGGCACGGACGACGGAGACGACGGCGGCGACAGGAACGACGGCGGCGACGGCGAATAAGCAACCGACGCGTCGAGCGCGGTGGCTACCGGCCCGCACGACTGCCGTCCGCTTTTGCGGCCGGTCGTCGTAGACACAGCCGATGACCGACGCTGTCGACTGCGCATACTGCGGCTGCGACGTGACCGCACACGATCCGGTGTACGTCCGCGAGAACGGCTCGGAGGGGGAGACGCCGTACTGCAACTACGGCTGCCTGTCGGCGCACATCGAGGAGGAGGGACTCGCGCTCGGAACGACCTGTTCGATCGGGGGCTGACAGATCAGGTTAGTCGACGATGATGTCGTTCTCCTCGTCGATCGTCACGTCCGGCTCTGACTGCATCTGTTGTTCGTAGCGATCGATCCAGTCGGCGAAGCAGCCCGGGCACAGGCGCTGCTCGTCGACCGTCGAGCGGTCGACAGAGAGCCGGATCGTTCGGGCGAGCGCGTCCTCCACCGACGATCCGCACGCGTCACAGGAGTCGGACATACCTTCGGCTGTGCGAGCCAGCGATTTAGTCGTTGCCTCGGGGTGTCGACGAAGCGACGGCTGCGAAGGGGCTGACAGGCGGCACGGTCGAACCGTGACGGGGGCGCCGCGCACCCGCGAACCCGCCACGGCCGGGGTCAGGTCACGACACGACTGGTCCCGCCATCGGATATGAACCCTCGCGCGCTAGCTCCACAGTTCGGGCGCCGGCACGTCCTCCTCGCGCGCGGTTCGCCACTCGTGCTCCGGACTCCAGTCGAACAGTTCGGCCGCCTTCGCTGTCGACAGCGCGGACTGTTCCCCGGAGAGCCGGCACTCGTCGGGGAGTCCCCCGAAGTGTTCCTCGACCGCCTCGGCGGTCGGTCGGCCGAGGTAGTTGTCAGCGGCGGCGGCGTGGACCGCCTCGTGGCTTCCGGGCGGGTCCGCAACCGCGCGAGCGGCGAGCGCGGTCACGTCGCGAACGTCGACGTAGGACCAGCAGTTGCCCGCGCCGTCGGCGAGCGCGTCGAAATCGCGGCAGGCATACTCGCCGGGATACTGGATCCACGACGGGCGGATCGACGTGACCGGGACGCCGTGGCGGCGGTGGACCATGTCCGCGATCTCCTCGGCGACGACCTTCCCGGTCCCGTATGGATCTTCGGGCCGCATCGGATGATCTTCGGTGATCGGGAGTTCGTCCGGAAGCGGCGTGTCATCGGCGAACGCGAGGCCGTAGGCGCTCTCGCTCGACGCCTGCACGACGGTCGCGTCCGCACGGCCGGCGGCGACGAGGACGTTGTACGCGCCGGCGACGTTGTCCTGAAAGACGCGACTCCCCGCGTGGCGCGTCGGCGACGGGTGTGAGCCCCAGTGGACGATCGCGTCCGGGTCGACCTCGCCGACGAGGTCGAACGTCTCGCCGGCGTCAGTGAGGTCGACGGCGCGGAAGTCGACGTTCTCGCGTGGAGTCACTTCGTAACCGGGGTGGTCGAGATCGACGCAGACGACCTCGTGGTCGTCGGCGAGCCGGTCAACGATCCAGCGGCCCGAGCGTCCGAGACCGCCGGTGACGATAACCGTCGGGATCATACGTTCGCGGTCGGACGGCAGCGTGAAAAACGAGGGCGGTTACTCGGAACCGGGGGCGGCTCGGGCGAGGCTCCGTGTCCGAGTCGGGGCGCGGTCGCTCGGGCGAGGCTCCGTGTCCGAGTCGGGGCGCGGTGCTCGCTTACGCGATCTCGTCGTACTGGTCCGCGAGCTTCCCGGCCGCCTCGTCCATGAGGTCGACCTCGTAGTCGTCCAGATCCCACTCGACGACCTCCTCGACGCCGTCGGAGCCGAGCTTCACGGGGACGCCGAAGGCGGTGTCCTCGTGACCGAACTCGCCCTCCAGCGCGACCGAGCCGGGGAGCACCTCGCCGGTGTCGCGGACGACAGCCTCGACCATGTGGGCGACGCCGGTCGCCGGGCCCCACTCGGTCGCACCCTTGCGCGAGATGACGTCCATCGCCGACTCCTGAAGGTCGCCGAGGATCTCCTCCTTCTCGTCGGCGGTGAACTCGGGGTCGGTCCCGTCGACGCGGACCTTCGAGAACACGGGCACCTGCGCGTCGCCGTGCTCGCCGAGGATCGTCGCCTCGACGTTCTTCACGGGCGCGTCGAAGCGCTCGGAGAGGACGTACCGGAAGCGCGCGGAGTCGAGGCGGCCGCCGAAGCCGATCACCTGCTCCCGGGCGCGCTCGCCGCTCTCGTACAGGTGGCGGTTGAGCAGGTCCACGGGGTTCGACGTGGTGATCGACACGAAGTCGTCGTTGTACTCGCGCAGCGACTCGCCGATGTCCTCCATGATCGGCGCGTTGTCGCCCGCCAGGTCGATCCGAGTCTGGCCCTCCTTGCGTGGGATACCCGCCGTGATCACGACCACGTCGGAGCCCTCGGTGGCCTCGTAGCCGCCCTGCCGGATCCGCGTGTTGGAGTCGTACGCGACTCCGTGGTTGGTGTCGGCGGCTTGGCCGATCGTCGTCTCTTCCATGTCGGGAATGTCGACGAACACCAGCTCGTCCGCGATACCCCGAAGCGCGATGTTGTAGCCGGCCGCGGCGCCCACGGTTCCCGCCGCGCCGATCACGCTGACTTTCGTCATATCACGTACATAGCGGACCGAGTCGCCAGTAAACGTTTCGAAACCGACGATCTCGGGTGCTGAACGACGTAGACAGGTTCGACGATCGACGACATCCCGACGCCGTGAGTCGGAAGCGCGCGACTGTGAATCGGAAGCGCGCGAGAGACTCACGCACGGGGCGCGCGAGCCAACGGGATTATCACCGCCCGCATAGCTACCTTCGAGCAACAATGGCTATCGAGGAGCGAGGGGACGCACACCTCATCACACACGCGCTGGCGAAAGACACGCTCTCTCGGCTGCGCGACGTGGAGACTGAGCAGGTCGCGTTCCGCAAGGGGCTGGTGAAGCTCGGTCGCATCTGCGGGTACGATATCATCGACGGCGCGATGGAAACGGAGTTCGTCTCCATCGAAACCCCGCTCGCGGAGACGACCGGCGAGCGCGTGAAGGGACTGGACAACGTCGTGATCATCAACGTCCTCCGGGCCGCGACGCCGTTCGTCGAGGGACTGTTGAAGGCGTTCCCGCGAGCCAAACAGGGCGTCATCTCCGCCGGTCGCAACGAGGAGGCCGGCATGGGCGAGGACGGCACCTTCCCCATCGAGATCGACTACACGAAGCTGCCGGACATCACCGAGGACGACACCGTCATCGTCGCCGACCCGATGCTCGCGACGGGCTCGACCATGTGCGCCGTCCTCGATCACGTGCTCGCCGAGAACTCGGAGCCCGAGGACCTGTTCGTGCTCTCGGCCGTCTCGGCGCCCGACGGGCTCACGCGCGTCGCCGAGGCGGTCCCCGAGGCCGACCTCCTCACCGTCGCCATCGACGACGAACTCAACGACGAGGGGTTCATCGTCCCCGGCCTCGGCGACGCCGGCGACCGCGCGTTCCGGACGCAGTAATCCGGACTCGCGGAACTCCTTCTTGGTTCAGCCGAACCTTCTTATCCGAACCCGGGACCATCCCGTCGCGTGACGTAACTGCGGCCGTCGGGGGACGAGGCGGGTGTGTGGTCCACCCCCGACGGCGGCGCTCGCGATCCGGGCCACCTGTCAGCCAGAAGCCGTGAAGTCCCCCGACTACAGCCGTGCCTGCAGCGCACGCACCGTCTCCTCGCCAACGCCGGGCACGTCGAGCAGATCGGACTCGCTGGCCGCGCGGACGTTCTCGACGGAGCCGAAGCGGCGGAGGAGTCGCCGCCGCGTCTCGGGGCCGATCCCGGGGACATCGTCGAGGACCGTCGAGACGTCGTCGCGGAGCGTCTGGTGATACTGGACGGCGAACCGGTGGGCCTCGTCGCGCACGCGCTGAAGGAGGTGAAGATGCGGGGCGTCGTCGTCCCAACGGTGCACCCCGTCGAGGGTGATCACCAACTCCTCCTCCTTGGCGAGCGCCACGACCGGAACCTCCCAGCCGGCCTCGGCGAGCGCGTCGCGGGCGGCACCGAGTTGGCCGTCGCCGCCGTCGACGAGCAGCAGGTCCGGGTCGGGGCGGTCGTCGCGTCCCTCGACGGCGCGCTCGGCACGCCACGTCACCAACTCGCGCATGTTCGCGTAGTCGTCGTTACGGTCAGTGAGCTTCTTCCGACGATAGTCGGCTGTCTCGGCGCTCCCGTCGACGAAGCACACGTCCGAGCCGACGACCTGCTTTCCCTGCGCGTGACTCACGTCGAACCCCTCGATACGCTCGGGGCGGTCGATCCCGAGCGCGTCCGCGAGCGCCGACAGCTCGTCGCGACGCGTCGGACCGCTGCGGGCGTTCTTCAGCGCGAGGTCGACGAGCTTCGCCTCTCGGCCGGTGCCGGGGACGCGGACGGCGACGCCCTCCGTCTCGAGCCACGCGAGCACGTCGCTGTCGGCCGGACGCTCCGAGAGCAGGATCGCGTCGGGAAACTCCCGCTCCGCGTAGTACTGAACGAGGAACGCTGACAACACCTCGGCGACTCGATCCTCGGCGTCCGGCGCGTCCAGTGAGTGGCGAGACCGGTCGACGAGTTGACCGCGCTCGCTGTGTAGACGGGCGACGACTGCCGAGTCGCCCTCGACGGCAGCGCCGAGCACGTCGACCGCGCGCTCGTCGGAGCGGTCGGCGACGGCCTCCTCGCCCTCGCCGTGGAACGCCTCGACGACAGCGAGGCGATCGCGGAGGTTCGCCGCGCGTTCGAACTCCTTCGCCTGTGCGGCCGCCTCCATTTCCCGGCGCAGGGGGTCGGCGAGCGCGCCCGTCTCTCCCTCGAAGAACCGGACCGCGGATTCGACGTCCTCGCGGTAGGACGCCTCGTCGATCTCGCCGGTGCACGGCGCGGAGCACAGCCCCATCTCGTAGTCGAGACAGGGCCGATCGCGGCCCTCGTACTTGTGATCCGAGCAGCCGCGCAGCCCGTACGTCTCGCGGATCGCCTTGATAACGGTGTCGACGCGGCCCTTGTCGGTGAACGGGCCGAAGACGGTGGCCGCCTCGTCGGGGTCTCGCGTCGCCTCGATCCGCGGAACCGAATGGTCGGTGAGTTGGACCAGCGGATACGACTTGTCGTCCTTGAGACGGACGTTGAAGCGCGGGTTGAGCCGCTTGATCAGGTTCGCCTCCAGCAGCAACGCCTGCGTCTCCGTATCGGTGACCGCGTAATCGAGCGCGTCCGCGCGGTCGACCATCCGTCGGACCCGAGCGGACCGCGGGTCGGCGTACGACGGTACCCGGTCACGAAGGGTGACCGCCTTCCCCACGTAGAGGACGGTGTCGCCGTCCAGGAACTGGTAGATCCCCGGCTCACGCGGGAGGTTTGCCGCGCGCTCGCGAACGGCGGTCGCGTCCATCGCGGGAAGGTGGGAACTCCGCGCGTTTGAGGGTGACGCGTCGAGAGCGTCGACGCACCACACCAAAGGGATGCGCGCGACCGATAGTATCATATGCGATTTCTGGACGGTAATGATTAAACGCGATTCACAAAGTCGTAGATGCATGCCATTACTCGCTCGCCTCCGTGCGTGGGCCACGGGGACGGATCCGAACGAGCCGCTGGCGGACGGCGGGGTCACCGTCCGATCTGGCGCCGATCCGACGGAAATACCCGAGTCAGACACCACTGACGAGGAGGACAACGAATTAAACGTCGACGACGACCTGTTGCTCGACGGGATGGGATCGCCCGTCTTCATGCTCGACGCAGACGGAGAGATCGTCGCCTGGAATTCGGCGATCGAGGAGCTGACTGGCGCGAGCGCCGAGGAAGCCGTCGGGCACGAGCACGCAAGCGAGATGTTCTACCCCGACGGTCGCCGGGCGGAGACGCTCGCCGACAAGGTGCTCGAACACCCCCAGTCGGTTCACGAGGAGTTCGGCGTCGACCTCGAGGACGAGTCGATGTGGCTGTACGCCGACACCAGCGTGATGACCGACCAGCACGGCGTCGACCGCGACATCTACTTCACGGCGATGCCGCTGTACGAGGACGGCGAGTTGGTCGCCGTCCTCGAGACGGTTCGGGATCGAACGGACCAGGTCCAGCGGCAGAAGGCGGTCGAGGGGCTCGTCGACGAACTCGGCGCGACGATGGGGTCGCTAACGGAGGGGAACCTCGGCGCGCGGGCGTCGTTCGAGGACGAGAACGACTGTCTCGACGACCGGCTGCTCGACGTTATCTGCGAGTTCAACGAGATGGCGAACGCCTTCCAGAAGACCGCCGCCGGCGTCGACGAGGGGACCGTCCGACTGGAGGACTCCGTCGAGGAGGCCGTCGACGCCGCCGAGGAGATCGCCGAGAACGTCGGCGAGCAGAACGAACTGCTCTCGGAGGGCGTCTCGGAGATGCAGACGTTCTCCGCGTCGATGGAGGAGGTCGCCGCGACCGCCGAGGAGGTCGACACGGCCGCCGAACAGGCACGCGACGCCGCGACCGAGGGCCTCGACGCCAGCGAGGACGCCCGCGAGGCGACCGAGGAAGTGACCGATATCGGCGAGGAGCTCGTTCACTCCGTCACGGATCTCGGCGATCGGATGGACGACATCGAGGCCGTGGTCGAGGTCATCTCCGACGTGGCCGAGCAGACGAATCTGCTCGCGCTCAACGCGAACATCGAGGCCGCCCGCGCGGGCAAGGACGGCGACGGGTTCGCGGTCGTCGCCGAGGAGGTGAAAACCCTCGCCGACGAGACCCGTCAGCACACCGAAGAGATCACCGGCAACATCGAGGAACTGCAGAGCCAGACCGACTCGACGGTCGTCGCCGCCGAGCAGAGCCACCAGCAGATCGACCACGCGGCCGACCAGATCGACGACGTGCTGGAGGCGTTCGAGGACATCGCGGCGTCCATCGACCAGGCCGCCGACGGCATCGCGGAGGTGTCGCGCGCGACCGACGACCAGGCGGCCACCGTCGAGGAGCTCACCGCGACCATCGAGGAGGTCCGCGAGCGGTCGAACGAGACCGAACACGCCGCCGACCGTATCGTCGCCGCGACCGACGACCAGAGCGAGGCGATCGCGGAGCTGTCCCAGCGCGTCGCCGAGCTCCGGGGAGAAAACGCCGAGAGCGCCGGCTTCCGTGCCGACGGCGGACGATCGACCGACCACGCCGGACGGACGGCCCCGTTCGAGACCGAGGATCTGGAGTTTCGAACCGACGGCGGAGTCACGATCGAACCGAGCGAGGAGACCACCGAAGAGACGGCCGAGGACGAGTACGGCGGGTTCGAGTTCGGCGTCTGACCGGAATCGATCTCTCTGCAGGCTCGACGCCTGAGAAGGCTCGTATCGAACCGGCCGGAACCGACGCGTTGGTCGCTCGCTTCCCCGTGTCAAGTTCCCGTGATCGTGCTCCTCCGACCCCCACAGCCTTTCTCGTCCGCGGCCGAACCGGGAGCCATGCGCCTCTGGCTCGTCTCCCGCGAGTACGACACCCGACAGACGGTGACGCTTACCTACGCGAGCGTCGACGGCCGACGCTCGTACACCCGGCAGGCGTCGATCGAGTTGCTCCAGCGGAAGCCGATCACCGCCGCGATCGACCGCGACGAGGCCGACACCGACGGCGTCGACGACGGCGAGCGGCGCGACCGGTACGCCGCGGAGGCCGAGCGAATGGCCGCCGACCACGACCCGGACGACGAGATCTGACGGCGCCGTCGCTGGGAGGAACTGGGGTATCGCGGCGACAAAATCGACCGAAAGCAGTGTAGGGGAAGCGATTCCTCGACGTCAACACCAGTTCTCGAGCACCGGGGCGTCCGCCTCGCCGACGGAGAGCCACGCGTCGTCGCATGCGAGGTCCGCGATGACGAACTCCGCGGAACTCTCGTCGACCGACGCCATCACCTCACTGGGCTCACGCCCCGTGTGCCTCGTTGCCATATGTATACCTCTCACATGCGTACTGATAAACTCGTCGGATTGATAGCAATTCACAGGGTCAGCTCGGACTACCTGACGCCGCACTGACGCCGTGCCGACGGCGTGTGTGACGCCGACTGCGACGGCGACTGGGCCGACGAAGAGTCGGCACCACACCTTCGCATGATACAAGAGGCGTCGGGGCGCACTGCGGGGTATGAACGTAGCAGACGCGATGACGCCGCGGGAAGACCTCGTCACGGTGTCGCTCCCGGGCAGTCGCGACGACGTCCTCACGTACCTGCAAGAGTACCGCTTCTCGTCGGTTCCGGTCGTGAAAGGCGAGGGCGACGAGGAGGTGTACCGCGGTCTCGTCTCCCGAGACGATCTCATCGACAAGCCCGACGAGGATCAGCTCGCGCTGTTGATGCGCGAGACCCCGACGGTCACCCCGGAGACGAACCTTCGCGACGCCGCCCAGGTGATGCTCGGCGGCAGTCGGCGAGTCCCCGTCGTCGAGGAGGACAACGGCGACACGCTGACCGGCATCATCACCGTCACGGACATCGTCGCCGCGATCGCTCGCGGCGAGGTCGACACCGACGCCGCCTGCGGCGACGTCGCCGGTACCGACGTGAACACCGTGTACATCGGCACGCCGCTGACGGTGGCCGAGCGCCAGCTGTTCTTCGCGAACGTCCCGTACGCGATCGTGCTGGGCGATGACAGTGACATGGCCGGCATGCTCACCGAGGTCGACGTACTCGACGTCGCCCGCGTCGTCGAGGGGGAGGACGACACCGGCGACTCCATCGCCGACCAGGACGACGACTGGAAGTGGGAGGGCATCAAGGCCATCGGCGCCGCGTACGTACCCACACGGAACGTCGAGATCCCCGCCGAGCCGGTCTCGGGGTTCATGACCGAGGACGTGGTCACCGTCTCGCGCCGGCGGAGCGTCACCGAGGCCGCCCAGGAGATGATCACGGAGGACATCGAACAGATCCCGCTGCAGGCGGGCGGCGAGCTCGTCGGTATCGTCCGGGACGTGCACCTGCTGGAGGCGCTGTAGGATGGTCACACAGGAGGACGTGATCGAACTGGCGAAGCGCCGAGGCTTCTTCTTCGGCGCCAACGGCGCCTACGGCGGCGTCGCCGGCTTCTACACGTACGGCCCGAACGGCGCGGCGGTGAAGGACAACCTCGAGTCCGCCTGGCGCGACCGCTTCACCGTCCGCCAGGGAAACATGGAGATCGAGGCGCCGACGATCGTGCCGGAGGCCGTCTTCGAGGCGTCCGGCCACCTCGACGGCTTCGACGACATGCTCGTCGAGTGCCCCGAGTGTGGCGAGTCCCACCGCGCCGACCACCTCATCGAGGACAACACCGACATCGAGGAGGCGGAGTCGTTGCCGATCTCGGAGGTCGAGGAGCTCATCCGCGAGCACGACCTGCGCTGTCCTTCCTGCGACGCGCCGCTGGGCGGCGAGCCGGTCGAGGACTTCAACCTCATGTTCGAGACGAGCATCGGCCCCGGCTCGGGCCAGCCCGGCTACATGCGCCCGGAGACCGCGCAGGGCATCTTCGTGGAGTTCCCGCGGCTGAAGGAGTACGCCAGAAACCGCCTTCCGTTCGGCGTCACCCAGATCGGCCCCGCCTACCGCAACGAGATCAGCCCCCGGAAGGGCATCATCCGCGTGCGCGAGTTCACGCAGGCCGAGTTGGAGACGTTCATCGACCCCGAGGAAGACGAGCCGCCCCTGCACGAAGTCGAGGACGTGGAAGTGACGTTGTACCCGGCGGACGAACAGGAGGCGAGCGAGGCGCAGAGCGCCTCGGAAGCGAGTAGCGCGGAGCAGAGCTCCGCGGACAGTCGAGCGGCAAAGCCGCACGACGACGGCGAAGCCGCGAGCACGGACGGCGAGGCGTACACCACGACCGTCGGCGAGGCCGTCGACGAGGGCGTCATCGGCTCCGAGTGGGTCGGCTACTACCTCGGCGTCGCGCAGGGCTGGTACGAGCGCGTCGGCGTCGACATGGACCGCTTCCGCTTCCGCCAGCACCTCCCCGGCGAACTCGCCCACTACGCGGCCGACTGCTGGGACGCGGAAAGCGAGGTCGGCGGCGACTGGATCGAGATAACCGGCTTCGCGTACCGGAGCGACTACGACCTCACGAAGCACGCCGAGCACTCCGGCGAGTCGTTCACCGTGTTCAAGCAGTACGACGAGCCCAAGACGGTGGAGCGGGCGACCGTCGACCCCGACATGGCGACGCTCGGCCCCGAGTTCGGCGGCGACGCCGGCGCGGTCGCGGACGCCCTGCAGACGCTCGGCGAGCGCGACCCCGACGCCTTCGACGCGGCTGAAG
Source organism: Halobaculum rarum (assembly GCF_040025155.1). NCBI lineage: Archaea > Methanobacteriati > Methanobacteriota > Halobacteria > Halobacteriales > Haloferacaceae > Halobaculum > Halobaculum rarum. Next base: position 1,351,475 of record NZ_CP157275.1, read on the forward strand.
TCGAGGTCGAGGTCGACGGCGAGACCCACACGGTCGACACGGACGTGGCGAACTTCTCGGTCGAGACGGTGACCGAGAACGGCAAGCACATCACCCCGCACGTCGTCGAGCCGTCGTTCGGTATCGACCGCATCGTCTACACGGTGATCGAGCACGCCTACCGGGCCGACGAGGTCGACGGCGAGGAGCGCACCTACCTCGCCTTGGACCCGGAGATGGCCGCGACCGACGCCGCCGTCTTCCCGCTCGTCTCCAACGACGAGCGCCTGCTCGACCTCGCCGACGAGGTCACCGACGGCCTGCGCGCGGCGGGCCTCTCCGTCGAGTACGACGACTCCGGCTCGATCGGTCGCCGCTACCGTCGACAGGACGAGGTCGGCACGCCGTTCTGTGTCACCGTCGACCGCGACGGCGTCGAGGGCGAGGGCCCCGACACCGTCACCGTCCGCGAGCGCGACTCCGCGCGGCAGGTCCGCGTGCCCATGAGCGAGGTCGCCGACGAGATCGCGCGTCTTCTCGACCCCGAGGAGGATCGGGCGTTCGACGCGCTGGCGGAGTCGCACGACGAGATCGAGACGGACGTCGAGACGGCCTGAGACGCCGATGGGGGAGCTGAAGCGGCGGGCAGTTCACGCCTCGGGGACCGGATTCCCGGCGATCTACCTGCTCGGGCTCGTCACCTGGCGGCAGCTACAGGGCCTCCTCCTGCTGGCAACTGCCGGCGTGTTCGTCCTCGAGTTCCTCCGGCTCGTCGTCGGCGTGGAGTGGTGGCCGCTGGACCGCGTGTACGACGAGCTGACGCGGGAGTACGAGGCCGACAACGTCGCCGGCTACGCGCTGTTCATGGTCGGAGCAACGCTGGCTGCGCTGGCGTTCGCCCCGCCGTACGGACCCGAGATCGTCGCGTTCGAGCCGCCGCTGGCGGTGTCGGCGATCCTGATGCTGTCGATCGGCGACCCCGTCTCGGGGTACCTCGGGAGCAACGACGCGACGACCGCCAAGGAGGTCGGCGTGCTCGCGGTCATGTTCCTCGTCTGCTTCGCGCTCGCGGTTCCAGTGACCGTCCTCCACGCGGGGACGGTCGTCGGCGTCGCCGCCGCGGCCGCGGGCGCACTGGGCGCAACCGTCGCCGACGGCCTGAAGCCGGTGATCCGCGGCTACGTGGTCGACGACAACCTCACGATCCCGCCCGCCGCGGGCGCGGCGATGACCGCGGTGTTCCTGCTGGCGGCCTGAGGACCTCATTTGACGGGGCGCGAGAGGGTGCGAGGGCGACCGGTCTCGCCCCGGCGCTCCGACTACCGCAACACGAGCAGGTACGTGGCCGCGAAGACGACGAGCGCGAGCCCGGCGACGTTCTCGAGCGTCAGCGCGGTCAGATCGAGGTACGACAGTCCCCACACGACGACGGTCGAGAACGCGGTCGACAGGACGATGTTCATCGCCAGCAGCACGCGGGGGTCGCCGTCGCTTGCCATGCCTCGGCGTGCGGGTACCACCTACTTGGCTCTCGCGGTCGTAGTCGGGATATGCGTCTCCGGAACCGTGAGGGCGACCCAGTCGATCCCGTCCCCTTTCTCGTCGTCGCGGGTATGGGGTTCATGATCGTCTTCTCGGCCGGACCGATCTACCTGATGGCGCTGTTCGGCGTCGACGTGGCGACCGCGCTCGCCGGATCCGCCGCGGCCTTCCTTCCGGTCGCGATCGTCGCGTACCATCAGCTCGTCCGATCCGCCCGGCCGGACCTCCGCGGCGAGCTCCCGGCGTCGTGGCGGTTCCGCCGGTTGTGGTACGCAGCGATCGCGTTCGGGCTGCTGCTCGTGTTGTTGACGCTCCCGCTTGTCGACTGGTGAGCCCGCCCGGTGCGAACGGTTCGAGGAGGTCGACGGAGACGGAGAAGGGGTGGAAGCGGTTCCCCGCGGGCTTTTGTACGGGGGGCGCCCACGCCGCGGCATGCGCGAAGTCGAGGCCGAGCGGTTCGTCGCGGCGACCCCGGACGCGCTCCGGCGGCTGCTCTCCCCGGCGACGCTCGTCGAGTACGAGGGGAGCTTCGTCGCCCGCGGGACCCGATCCGACGGTGACGCTACGGTCGTCACCGTCGCCGGCGGCGGTCTGGAGTTCGATCTCCGGGTGACCGAGACGGCGGACGGCTGGCGCTACGAGCAGGTCGGCCAGCAGGGACCGTTCGACGCGATGGAAACCGAGGTGACCGTCACGGCGGCGAACGAGGGCAGCCGGATACGGGCGGTCTCGCGCGTCTCGCTGGGGCTGCCGATCCCCTTCGCGGACCGCGTCGCCGGGTGGAAGCGCCGCGGCGAACTCCGACGGCTGCTCGACGCCGTCGCCGACGACGCCTGAGGCGATCGATCCGGGCGAGATCGATCCGGGCGGGGCGGTCGTGTGTCACGACCGGGAAGCCGCGCCGAGATTTATACGCGAGTTACCGAGTACCGTACATATGGGACTGCTCGGCACACTCACGGAGACGCCGAAGGCCTCGACGGAGTCGCCCAACCGCGGCGGGGGCACCGCCGAATCGGAGGGCGCGTACTGGTGTCACGACTGCGACGAGCGCCTGCTCGATCTCGACGTGACGGGCGAGGATCCTCCGTCGTGTCCGGACTGCGGCGACGAGATGACGTTCGAGCGATCGCCCGGCTCGACCGGCTGCGCCTGCTGACGGCTACGACAGCGAGACGACCGCGTCGTCGTCCCCGTCGCCGTCGTCGGCGTCGTCGGACACGGTCGGAACCCACGTTTCGGTGTCCGTATCGACCTCCGCGTCGCCATCCCCGAGTTCCTCGTCCGTGACCAGACAGGCGTCCAGCCGCGCGCGAACCGCGGACTCGTCGAGGTCGACGCCGATGACGACCACCTCGGTGTGCCGGTCGCCCCACTCGTCGTCCCAGTCGGCGTCGCCCCGGCGGTTCGCACGGTACAGCTCCCGGTCGGCCTCGTCCATCGCCGCCACCCACGGGCCGACTGCCTCCACCCGAACCGAGGGGCCGGCCTGGCTGTAGTGCAGTCGCTGATCGCTCCCGGCGACGTGGAGCGTTCCCTTCGAGCGGACGACCGACTCGGGCAGGTCCGAGAGGACCTCGGCGACGCGTTCGGGGTGGAACGGTCGACGCTCCCGATACACGAAGGAGGTGACCCCGTACACCTCGTCGGGGTGGGCGTGATCGTGAGCCTCGTGGCCCTCCTGGCCGCGCTCGTGACCGTCGTGGCCCTCGTGCGTCCCACCGTCCTCGTGTTCGTCGGGGTGGTCACGTTCGCGGTCGCCCGAGTGGCGGTGTTCGCGGTCGCCGCGGTGATCGTACAAGTCCACGTCGAGAATCCGGTCCAGCGGCGCCGCCGAGTGCTTGGTGGGGATGATCTCGGCGCCGGGTCGAAGCGCGCGCACCAGTTCCTCGGCCTCGGCGAGCTCGGCCTCGTCACACAGATCCGCCTTGTTCAGGAGGACCACGTCGGCGCCCTCGACCTGTTCGACGAGGAGATCCGAGAGGGGACGAACGTCGTCGCCCGCGCCGTCGGCGTCGTCACCGTCCGAGGGGAGCACGCCCCGTCGCTCGGGTGTTCCCTCGCCCGCGAACGCGTCGAGGAACTGCGGGGTGTCGAGCACCGTGACGACCGCGTCCATCCGGTACCGCGCGGCCGCCGGACCGTTGGTGAACTGCCGCGCGACCGGGCCGGGCTCGCTGATCCCCGAGGGCTCGACGACGAGGAGGTCGAACTCCTTGCCGTCGGCGAGTTGGACGACCGCCCGCTCGAGATCGTCGCGTAGTTCACAGCAGATACAGCCGTTCGACAGCTCGGCGACCCCGACTGCCGGGAGATCGTCCGAGGAGAGCAGGTCGTAGTCGACGTTCACCGAGCCCACGTCGTTGACGAGCACGGCGATGTCCCTGTCGCCCGCGTTCGACAGCAGGTGGTTCACGAGCGTCGTCTTGCCGGCGCCGAGGCTCCCCGAGAGGACGGTCACGGGGATCGCGTCGTCGTCGGCCGAGCCGGGTCCGCCGCCGAGTCCGCGTCCGGGCGTCATTGACGGACGATCCGCGCGTGTGGTACTTGTGCCCGTTGGTCGCGGCGGATCGAGAACGACGGACGCACGATCGCGATACCCTTAACCACGGGAGCGCCACACACATGGCTGATGAGCGACGCCACGGGCGACGGCGAGGCCCCCCTCGCGGACCGCATCGACCGCCTCCTCGCGGCCCTCCGCGAGTGGGCCACGGGCCTGTACCACGGGCTCGTCACCCACCCGGCCTACGAGAAGATCGAGAAGGAAGCCGAGGACCTGGAGGACACGTTCATGCTGGCGTGCTTCCCCGACGCCTTCGGCATCCCCTCGCCCGTCTCCTACTACACCGCCGAGTTGCTCCCGTACCTCGAATCGGAGTTCGAGGCGTGGGAGCGGCGGATGTGGGACCGCGGCTCGATGCTCGAACGCAAAGGACAGCAGTACCACTTCTAATGGCCGGAGACACACACATGGAGAAGTTCGTGTTCTTCGGCGGGAAAGGCGGCGTCGGCAAGACGACGATGTCGGCGGCGTACGCCGTCAAGTGCGCGGACGCCGGCCTCGACACGCTCGTCGTCTCGACGGACCCGGCCCACTCGACCTCGGACGTGTTCGATCAGCAGTTCGGCGACGAGCCGCAGGCGGTGGACGGTCGCGACGGCCTGTGGGCGATGGAGATCGACCCAGACGAGGAGGTCGAACACCACCTCATGGAGACGAAACGAGCGCTCGGCGACCAGGTGAGTGCGGCGTTGGTCAACGAGATCGACCGCCAGATCGAGATGGCCCACCAGACGCCCGGCGCCTACGAGGCCGCGCTGTTCGACCGGTTCGTCGACGTGATGCGCTCCAGCGAGAACTTCGACCGCGTCGTCTTCGACACCTCCCCGACCGGCGGCACGCTCCGGCTGCTCGGGCTTCCGGACTTCTTGGAGGGGTGGATCGACCGCCTCACGCGCAAGCGCGAACGATCGATCGACCTGTTCGAGAAGGCCGCGATCGGCAACAACGAGCCCCGACGGGTGATGGACGGCGACCCGATCCTCGCGCGGCTGCGCGAGCGCAAGGAGTTCTTCGAGTACGCCGGCGAGACGCTACGCGAGCACGCCGCGTTCTTCCTCGTCGTCAACCCCGACGAACTCTCGGTTCGGGAGACGCGTCGCGCGGTCGAGGGGCTCGCCGACCGCGGGCTCGCCGTCCGCGGGCTCGCGGTGAACCGACTTACGCCCGAACCCGACGACGACGAGAACGGGCGCGGCGCGCGGTATCTCCGCGACCGCGTCACGACTGAGGACGCCCACCTCCGAACCCTCCGCGAGGAGTTCGACCAGCCCGTCGTCGCCGAGATCGAGACCCGCGTCGAGGAGGTGAAAGGTGACTTCCTCACCGAGGTCGCCGCCGAACTCGACATCGACACCGCCGCACCCGCGACCCCGCAAGACCGTTCGGGGTGACCCGTCGTCGGACGGGACGATCACACGTCGCAATCGATCGCGCGTGAGAGTATTGTGGAGTGCGCGCGAGCCGCGGGGTGGGACCACAAAGTATTCAACGGCAAAGTTCCCACAAAATCCAGATCCGAAAGGTAAGAAACGAAGAGAGAACGACCGTTCAGGGTGGGGAACTGGTCGTTTCGACGCCGACAGTCCGCCGTCGAAGGTTAATGTTTTTATATTCATTCTACACACGACTGTGACGAGGTAACAAGCATGGTGGCAGCAATGTGGCTGGTGATCGGGGTGCTCGTACTGTTCAGTGCGGGGTACCTCGGGTACTCACGGTATCTCGCACAGTTCGTCGAACTGGACGACGACCGCGAGACGCCGGCACACAAATACGAGGACGGACAGGAGTACATTCCGGCGAAGAAGCCGGTACTCTTGGGGCATCACTATTCGAGTATCGCTGGCGGGGCGCCCATCGTGGGCCCCATCACCGCGGGTGTGGTGTGGGGCTGGGTGCCAGCGCTGTTGTGGATCGCCATCGGCAACCCGCTGATGGGCTCGGTCCACGACTTCGTCTCGCTGTCGGCCAGCCTCCGACACGAGGGGAAGTCGATCGGGTACATCATCGGCGAGTACGTGGGCGAACGCGGCAAGAACATGCTGCTGTGGTTCGCGTTCCTCACGATCATCCTGGTCGTCGCAGTGTTCGCGCTCGTCGTGGCGATCGTGTTCAACGCGTATCCCGAGGCGGCGACCGCGAGCCTGATCTACATCGGGCTCGCTGTGCTGTTCGGCGTGTACCTGTATCAGCTGAACCTCTCGTTCATCGCGGGGACGATCGCGTTCGTCGCCGCGATGTTTGTCGGCGTGTACGTGGGCACGCTGTACCCGGTCGCGCTGTTCGAGCCGGCCGCACGCGCGCCCGCTCAGACGTTCGTGCTGCTCGGAAGCGGCGGCTCGTGGATCCCCGGCGCGGGGGCCCTCGGCTCCAACACCGCCGCGTGGGTGCCGATCATCCTCCTGTACGGGGCGCTCGCGAGCGCGCTTCCGGTATGGGTGCTGCTGCAGCCCCGTGACTACCTCTCGTCGTTCCTCCTGTACACGGGGGTCGGCGGAGCGCTCCTGGCGATCATCGTCGGCACGCTCGGCGGCGCGCTCGGCATCGGCGCGATCACGCCGAGCCAGCCGCTCGTGACGCAGCTCGAACCGTGGTACGGGTTCATCGGCCGCTCCGGCGCGCCGCTGTTCCCGCTGCTGTTCATCACCATCGCGTGTGGGACCATCTCCGGGTTCCACTCGCTGGTGTCGTCGGGGACCACCTCGAAGCAGCTGAACAAGGAGACCGACGCGCGCGCCATCGGTTACGGCGGGATGCTCGGCGAGGGTCTCCTCGCTACCGTCGCGCTGATCACCGTCGCGCTCGTCGCACCCGAGGTCGGCGGCGGTATCGGCCTCGCGCTGCCGACGTTCGCAACCGGCGGCGGGATCATCCTGACCAGCTTCGGGATCCCGACCTCCTTCGGCGGCCCGTTCATGGCGCTGGTGCTCGTGAGCTTCCTGCTCACGTCGACTGACACAGCCGTCCGCCTCGGGCGGTACATGATGGAGGAGATCATCGGAACCCCCGAGTCGTCGATCGAGTCGGTCGCGGCCGACCGATACGGCAACGCCGTCGTGCAGGCGGTACCGGCGTACGTCCTCATCACGAGCGGCTCGTGGCTGACGCTGTGGCAGCTGTTCGGCGGCGCGAACCAGCTGCTCGCGGCGCTGGCGCTGCTCACCGCGACGGTGTGGCTGGCCAACTGGAGCGACTCGAAGCAGCTCATCTCCACGGGCGGCCCGATGGTGATCATGGTGACGATCACCGTCCTCGGCCTGCTGTGGCTCGCGCTCCACGACAACGTCTACGCGAAGTTCCTCAACGACGCGTGGATGGCCGAGGCCGGAGCCTTCGCGATGCTGTCGGCGGTCGTCCAGATCGCCCTCGCGTTCACCCTGATCTACCTGGCGCTGTCCCTGGTGAAGATAGGGTACAAGAACATCAAGGAGGCCCGCAGGGGCACGGGCGGCGCGGTCGCCGCCGACGGCGGTCGGGAATCGCAACGCGATTCCTGAACTCGTCGGAACGAGTTCCGACGGAGGCCAGGCAGACGACTGAACGGCCGACTGCCGCGGCGGTCGGGTCCATTTTTCGACGCGCTCGACGGCCAGCGGCGGCCCCGTCGACGCGCCGGCGGTCCGAGTGTGACGTGACGCCGACGGCTCGGCGGAGCACGCGCTCGCCGAGAACCAGATACGGACCACCCGGACGCCTCAAATCGAGGCGCCCGGCCGGGTCGACGCGTCGAACGCCAGGTCCCTACCCATGGCTTCGCCGCGACCCGACGGCGGTCGACTCCCGTAGCCCCGTTACCGCCGCTGTTTGCGCATCGGTGTCACAGCGATATAACCGTTCCGCGCGGAGTCCCAGCGAAGAGCCACAGCGACGGACACTGGGTACAGCCCGGTATCCGGCTGTTCGTCGACTCCGGCCGTTCATATCGTGAGAATCGTGCTGACGAGGTGCTTCGTGAAGATGGCCACGCCCGAGCCGAGCCACGTCATGAGCACGAAGTGGAGGTACGCGTTCGCCTTGTTGCCGCCGTCGATGGTGCGGATCATCACCGACGAAAGCACGGCGTTGAACAGGATGACGAGCAAGAGCAGGAACTCGATGAGCGCGATGTCGTACACCCCGGCGTAGATGATCTTGCCGACGCCGCCGGCGTTGGTGATGTTGAACTGCTGGGACAGATCCGCGAGGATGTTCACGACCTGCAGGCCGATGAAGAACGCGAACGCGGAGGCGGACGTGATCCCGTACAGCAGTCCGATCATCGTCACCGTCGCCTGCCGGCGCTGCTCGCGCAGCTGCATGACCGTGTTCATGTTCTGGGAGATGAGCTCCCCGAGCAGCTTCGGCCGACCGCCCATCGACCGTCCTTCGAGATACATGTCGGAGAACTTCTGGATGAGATACGAGCGTGTGTCGGTCGCGAAGGTGTACCACGCCTGCTCGGAGCTGATCCGGATGTTGAGCCGGCGGTACAGGCGGACGATGGCCGGGGTGAGTGCGCCGAAGTCCTTCTGGTGGAGCGTCGCGAGCACGTCGCCGGTCGTCGACTGCTTGGCCGACTCGGCGGCGCCGAGCGCGCGGATGAACGAGGGAAACTCCCCGTCCCGCTCCTCGATGCTGCGCTCCTCGAACCGGAGCATCACCCCGGTGATCGCCATCGGGGAGATCGGGACGCAGATGTACAGCGCAAGGGGGATGTCCTCGAGGAAGAAGAGCAGCCCCCGCAGGCCCGGTCCGACGTTGAACAGCCCCGCGCCGACGAAGACGACGAGCGCGACCGTGCCGAAGACGCCGACCGCGAAGCTGGCCCACAGTCGGAAGTCCGAGGGGGCCCCCTCCTCGGAGTGGAACCAGACGGGGTCGTGGGGAGCCATCGCCCGGATGACGACGTAGAAGCCGAGCTGCACCAGCATGAACAGGACGATGACCGCCGAGACGGTGAGCGTCGGGTTGTCACCGGTGAGGATGGGGAGCACGATGGCGAACACCAGCGCGAACGTCATCGAGAGGATCATCGACATGTAGAGGTCCTTCATCACCTCCAGGTTCGCCAGCGCGCCCTCGTACACCGTGATGTAGTTCTGGATGACCGCGTCCTGCTCGGACAGCAGGAAGTCGTCGAGGGTCTGGCCGGCGCCGATGGTGTAGCCGAGCCGATCGAAGAAGTCCGAGAACACGTCCGAGGGAACCTCCTTCGCCCGGCGACGCAGCGCGTCGTCGAGCGACTGGTTCCACGTGTCGACGAGGTGGACGACGCGCGCGAGTTCGGCGGCCGCGGCGCCGTACTCCTCCTCGGTCGCGAGCGTCCGGAACACCTCCATTCGGTCGATGTTCGTCGTCGACAGCACCGTCATGTGCGTCATCACCAGGTGGAGCTGGTTCTCGATGGCCACCTGTCGTCCGTTGAGGTAGAGCTTCGGGTAGAAGACCGCCGCGACGAGTATCAAGATCCCGAGCGCAGGGATCGGCAGGCGGACCGTCAGCGGCAGCGGCAGCAGGAACGCGCCCACGATCGTGAGCAGGAAGAACGCCGCCGAGGGCGCCAGAATGGAGCCGACGTACTTCCGCTTGGACATGTCCAGCGCGTCGTACGACTCCACGAGATCCGCCGCGAGCTCCGCTGCGGAGTCGGGGAAGAAGTCGGACGCGGACGCGCTGTTCGTGCTCATACGCGGCGCTCAGGTCGTGCGGTGCATGTCGAAGGGGAGCCCGTCGACGCCGTCGCGCTGGAAGGAGGTGATCGCCTCGTTGACCTCGTGGTAGCCGAGGATCCCTTCCTGGATCATCCGCTCGATGAGCTCCGCGCGGAAGCTCAAGTCGTCGTAGATGTCACGGGTGTCGGCGTACCCCAGCAGCGTCGCGATCTGCTCTTCGAGCACGTAGGAGTTGTTGCGCCCGCGGAAGACGATCTCGTCCTCCACGGGGTCCCAGTCGAACACCTGCCGGGTGACGACGCCGTCCATCTCCTTGGAGTAGCCCTCGATCTCCTGTACCGAGGTGACCCGGCGCAACACGTCGTCGCCCTGCTTGACGCGGTTCTGGAACAGCGCCACGTCGGCCACGTCCATGAACGTCTCCGGGACGTTGATCGGCTCGGAGGTGAACCGCTGGATCATCGAGACGATGTCGGAGGCGTGGAACGTCAGCATGACCGGGTGGCCCGTCTGGGCCGCCTGGAACGCCATGCGACCCTCCGCACCACGGACCTCCCCCACGATGATGTAGTCGGGGCGCGAGCGCAGGGCGGCCGCGACGAGGTCGAACATGTCCACGCTGTTGGAGTCGCCGCCGTCGCCCTCACGGGTAAGCAGTTGCTGCCAAGTGCTGTGCGGCGGGATGACCTCCGCGGTGTCCTCCGCGGTGTAGATCTTCGAGTCCCGCGGGATGTACGAGAGGACGGCGTTGAGCGTCGTCGTCTTCCCCGACGCCGTCTCCCCGACGACGAAGACGGTCTGCTCGTTCTCCAGGCACAGCCAGAGGTACGCCGCGAGTTCGGGGCTGAGCGTCCCCCACTTCGTGATCTGGTTGATCGAGAGGGGCACCTCGTCGCCTTGGCGGATGGTGAGCGAGGAGCCCTTGATCGACACGTCGTCGGAGTAGATGATGTTGATACGCGAGCCGTCCGGCAGCGTCGAGTCGATGATGGGGTTGGAGTCGGAGACGGGGTCGCCCATCCGCTCGCCCATGTTGCGCAGCCAGTTATCGAACTCCGTCGGGGTGCCGAAGTCGACGGTCGTCTCCAGCATGCCGAAGACGCCGTGGTCGACGTGGCACTCCTTGGGCCCGATGACGTGGATGTCCTCGTTCTCCGGGTCGCGCATGACCGGCTCCAGCGGCCCGAAGCCGACGATATCACGGTTGAGCCGGTAGCGGATGTTGTCGTACGTCTGCTTGGACACCTCGACGCGCCCGAAGTTCTTGATCGACGAGAGCACGTTGCGTCGCCCCTGCTCCTCGGTGACGGCGGTAACATCCTCCAACAGCTCCTCGATCAGATCGTCGTATCCCGACTCGCCCTCCGGCGCGGGTTTGTGGCCGCTCTGGCGCAGGAGCTTCGATTTCACCGTGTCGAGCACCTGTTCTTCGGCGCCCGACAGCGTCGGCTCGACGGTGTAGTACTTCGTGTCCTGCCCGAAGTCGCCGTACACGTGACAGAAGATCGGGCCGCCGACCGGGTACAACACGTTCGGACGGCGGGCCTCGTGTTCGCCCTCGACCTCGTCGACGAACATCGGGAACTCGCCCGTGATCTGTTTGAACTTCTGCAGGTGCTCACGCAGGTGCGGGCGCTTCATGGCCAGCTGCTTCAGCTCGCTCGAGGGGTTCGCCTGTCCTTGGTCTGTCATCGAATACACCTCCGTGCCGGCGACGACCGGCGTCCGCCGTCGGACGTGACGGCACCGCGCCCCCGGCTCCCAGCGAGGGTGCTGCTCATTACGACGACACACCCGCGAACGAGTCTTAAACCCTCCCCGCGAGCTATCACCGCCGATAACAACGCGCAGTGTGTACGAACGCGCAAGAGCGCGTCCGCGGGCGGCGACACCCGGTCAGGCGACGCTGCGCGACTCGATGACGATCCCGGTACCCGAGCGTACCGAGAAGCCGATGGAGTCGCCGACCTGGCTGCCCATCCCGGCGAAGCGCTTGACGGAGATGTTGCGACGCACGTCGGAGCCGACCTCGACCATCTGCAGCTCGAAGAACACGTCGGCGATGGAGCGGAACGGGCCGATGGCGTCGTCGCCGACCGCCGAGGGGTCGACTGTGAGGACGATCACCTTCCCGCTGGAGATCATGTCGCGGAAGAACGAGATGATCTCGAGGGCGGCCTGCCGCTCGTCGTTGTTGCGGACGAGCGCCTCGAAGGTGGGATCGTTGCGGAGGATCGAGTCGAACGTGTCGAGGATGATCACGTCGGAGTCCCACATCGTCTCCGCCTCCATCAGGAGCTTGAGCAGTTCCTTTCGGTCGGCATCGGTGTCGGAGAAGTTCCCGCCCGAGTCGAAGTCGGCCGCGAGAAACAGCAGCTCCTCGTCGAGCAGCGGCTTCGTCACGTCGTAGCGCAGCGAGTACATCTGGTCGATGAACCCCGAGACGGTCAGTTCCGTCGACAACATGGTGACGGATGCGCCCTCGTCGACGAGGCCGTACGCGAACCGCTGGGACAGCGCGGACTTCCCGGCGCCGTAATCGCCCTCCATGAGGACGATGGAGCCGCGCGGGATCCCCCCGCCGAGCTCCTTGTTCAGTTGGTCGCGCTCGGGCAAGCCGATCGACAGCAGCGTGTTTTGTTGTGCTCGTGACATTGTGAGAGGTGAGTTGTGGGAGGTGGGTAGTGTGGTGCAGCTTAGCTTCTGAAGCGGAACACTTCCTCGTCGCCGCTGACGACCAGCTTCAGCCGGTGGTCGCCGTCGGGCAGGTCCGGCGCGGAGAACTCGAGGCGGACCACGTCGCCGCGGTGCCAGGTGTCGCCCCCGCCGACAACGGAGACGTTCACGCCGGTCTGATACTCGCCGTCGAGGAGGACGTCGACCGTCCCCGGATCCGCCGGGAGATCCGATGCACCCGTGTTACGGACGTGAATGGTGACGTTCTCGTTGCCCGAACGGTTGTACACCTGCGCGCCGGCGTCGGAGACGATCTCCGCGTCGGCGCGGATCTCGCCGGCCACGTCCAGCGACTTCGCCGAGATGGCGTCGCTGACGCGGTCGACCTCGCTCGTCAGGGTGCCGGCGACCGACGCCGCGATGACGATGGCCGCGATGAACAGGATGAGTTCGGCGGCGCTCCCGCCCGCCATCTCAGTTCACCTCGACGACATCGCTCGCGTCGCGGACGCCGTGATCGACGACGACCTGCGTGCGGTTCGGCGCGCTCGCGAGGTCGACCTCGAAGCGCGCGGTCTCGCCCGGCAGCCACACGTCGGTGCCGGTGTCGCCCTCGACGGCGACGGTCGTGTCCGCGGGCGCCGGGATCTCGTTGTCGACGAGCAGCGTCGTGTCGCTCACGTCGACGGTCGTGGTGCCGTCGTTGGTGGCGTTCACGACGAGCGTCCCGGTGGTCGTGTTGTACGTCGCGTTCGTCACGGTGACGTCCGTGTTCGCCTGTGCGAGCGCGCGGTCGGCGGCGTCGTGGCGCGCGTCGCTCACCTGCTCGAAGCCGTTGGCTGCGGCGGGGTAGACGATACCGACCGCGAGGAACACGCCGAGGAAGACGACGCCCGCGGAGGCACTAACGCTGATGCCCATGCATGCCCCCAGAGAGCTGTGGCCACCGGTCGATGACGACCGATTCGGCCGTGGCGTCGGTCAACTGCATGATGTACTTGAGCGACCGCGTGTGGTGGTCCAGATCGAGGTGGTCGGTCCCGGGGCGATCCATGAGGTTCCGGTCGATGTCGCCGAAGCCCGAGAGGAACCCTTTGAGCTGGTCGGCGACCTCCTCGTCGATCCACTCGACGCGCTCGTAGTAGTTGACCGCGCGCACCGCGTCGGTGGTGGTCGACTCCTCGACGAGGAACTCCAGCCACTCCATCACCATCAGGTCGCCCACGTAGTCGCCCGGCAGACTCGTGAGGTACGGCTTGTCCGGCTCGTCGGAGAGATCGTCCTCCTCGACGAACTCGAAGCCGCCGTTCTCGTCGACCCCGGCGCCGCGGCGACTCGGGTCCGTCGGCCCGGCCGTCGACTCGGGCGCCGGGTCCGGATCGGGTTCCGGCTCCGGCCCGCCCCCCGTTCCGAGGGCGCCGGTCTCGTCGTGCCCGTTGGACTCCGGCTCAGTGTCGAGCGCGTCGAGAGGGCCCCCGGTCTCGTCGGCCGCGGCTTCAGCCTCGGCGGCGTCCCCGTCCCAGTCGGCGTCGCCCGACTCGTACTCGTCTTTCAGTTCACTGAAACTCTTTCCGCCGCCGTTGTCGGTCGCCATGGTGTCTGAATCAGTGTCATCCGCGTCGTCGTCCCCGAAGCCGTCGAGGTCGTCGTCGAAGCTGTCCGCCTCGTCCATCTCGTCGAGATCGTCCATTCCGTCGTCGTCGGGGTCCTCTTCGAGATCGTCCATCTCATCGCCGGCGAGATCCTCGTCGAAGAACCCCTCGGCGTCGGCGCTCGCGAGGTCCTCGTCGAGATCGTCCTCGCTCTCCTCCTCGCCGTCGGCGTCGTCGAACAGTCCGAAGCCGCCCTCGCCGCCGAAGTCGCCGCCGCCGCCCTGCACGTCGTCGACGAAGGGGTTGATCCCCCGCGTCACCATCTCGTAGATGTCGAGCAGGCTGCGGACGTCCTCCCCCATGTCCTCGACCTTCCCGGAGATCTCCTCGTTCTCCGAGCGAACCGTGTTGACCGTCGAGGAGAGGCTCGCGACTTCGTTCTCCAGGTCGTCGACGCGCTTCTCGAGCTCGGCGACGCCGTCGTCGCCGCCGCCCTCGTCCCCGCCGAAGGGGTCGTCGTCGTCCCAGTCGTCCATGCCGCCGAGGTCACCGAGGTCGTCGTCGCCGCCGTCGGCGCCGCCGAACGCGCCGTCGTCGCCGCCGAGCAGATCGTCGCCGTCGTCGTCGACGTCCCCGGGCCCGTCGTCGCCGTCGCGGAAGCGATCGAGCAGGCTGGCCCCCAAGAGCCCGAACGAGACGAGGAGTGTCGCGTCGGCCCCTGGGATCCCGCCGACTCCTGCTCCCGGTAGCGCGGTGAGGAGACCCATTACGCCTGAACACCCCCGAACAGAACTTAAAGCCACTCCGCGGATTATCGTGCTCGATAACAGTTGTACGACTGACCTCCCGCCCGATATCGGGGCTGCAGCGCCTAGAGAACGTGACCGTGTGCTGATCGAACGTCGACCGCGAGTCCACCCTACAACAGGATCGTCTCGCCGCCGGCGTACGAGACGTGGAGCGTACCGGTGGCGGTGTCGAACCGGAGCGACCGTCCGCGGTCGCCGCCGGTGTCGGCTCCGTCGACGGGGATACCGCGCTCGCTGAGAGCCGCCTCCGCGGCGGCGACGTTGCGGTTGCCGACCGACCCGTCCGCGCCGGTGGCGTTGAACTCGATCATCTCGGCGGCGCCGGCGATCTTCGCGCGGAGTTCGTCGGGGTCGCCGCCGGCGTCGACCATCGCAGCGACGGTCGCGTCGATACCGTCGACCACGAACTTCTCGGGCGCGCCCGGTCGGTCGTCGGCCGCCGGAAGCATCGCGTGTAAGAGCCCGCCGACACCCGCGCTCGGATCGGAGAGCGCGACGCCGAGACACGACCCGAGCCCGCTGGTGACCAGCACCGCACCGTCATCGGCGACGACCGCGTCCGAGAGTCCGACCTTCAGTCGCGGCGCGGACTGCTCGGACGTCGGTGGTACCGACGGCGCGCCCGCGCTCGACGAATCGGTCGGGCTCACGATCGCCTCACCGGGGGAGCCCGCCGTCGGTCGCCGCCGGTTCGATACGATCCAGCGCCGCCGCCAGCTCGCGCTGGTCGGGGAGAGCGTAGATGTCGCACCGCACGTTGCCGTCCGGGGTTCGGACCGTCGAGTCGATGATGAACGCGTGGTCCTGCGTCTTCCCGAGCCGGGTCACGAGCGGACTCATCACCGCCGAGCCCATGTCGTGGACGAACTGCGGCGGGGTGTGCTCGATGCTGGTACCGAGCACGTTCGCCCAGCCGTCGATGAACCCCGACGTCATGATGTTGCCGAGTTCCCGGAGCGCCCCCTTCTCCACGTCCCCGATCCCCGGTTCGGTCTCGGTGGGGATCATCCCGCCCGCGACCTCCTCCGCCGACGCCTCGTCGAAGAGAATGGCGAGGTAGCCGCTCGGGTCGCCGTGAAGCTCGAACACCGTCCCGGCGACGGTCTCCGTTCCCAACTCTGCGGGCACGTCCTGCACGGGGACGAACCGGAGTCGGGACACGTCAACGTCGGTCTCCGTGCCCGTCATCATGGTGATGTTGTCGGCGGCGGAGGCGGCGCCCTGCTCGGTCATCCGGTTGAACGTCGGCAGCTTGTTCACCGGGACCGCGTCGCCGGCCTCGCCGACGGGACCGTCGTGGCCGAGCATGTCGGTGAACCCGGCGTACTCGGGCAGCATGTAGATCGCGAACTCGAGGTCCTCGTCCATCGAGGAGACCTGCGATTCGAACATAAACACGCCCTGTCTGTCGTCGTCGAACACGCCGTCCGGGAGGATGTCGGTCCCCGAGGCGCGGACGTACGCGGGTGGCGTCATGTCGATGCCGACGCCGAGGTGGTCGGCCCAGCCGTCGATGAACCCCGAGGTCATGATGTTGCCCGCCTCGGTGACGCCGCTCCTGACGAACTCGCCGTCGCCGCCGCCGGGCATGAGCCGCTCGACGAGGCTCTCGGCGGCGTCCAACTCGAACGCCAACACGGTCTGGCCGCTGATCCCTCCCTGTAGTCCGATCTCGACACCGACGAACTCCCGGCCGGCGAACGACTCGCGCAGGTCGCCGGCGGCCATCAGCGTCACGTCGGTCACGTCGACGTACACGTTCGCGCCGGCGAGCTGTCCCAGCGCGTCCGCCGCTCGGTCGGCGCCCTGACTCGCGAGATCGGAGAACTCCCCCAGCGACTGGATGTCGACGTACATCCCTACGCGGGGACGACGTCGTTGATGGCTTCGAGCACGTTCGGCTTCTGGAACGGTTTCGTGATGTACCCCTCGGCGCCCGCCTTGATCGCGGCTTTCATCTTCTCCTCCTGTCCGACGCTGGTGCACATGATGACGCTCGCGTCGGGGTGATCCTCCGTGATCTCGGTGGTCGCTTCGATCCCGTTTCGGATCGGCATGACGATATCCATCATCACGATGTCGGGAGCGTGTTCGCCGTAGAGGTCGACCGCCTCCACGCCGTTCTCGGCCTCGCCGACGATCTCGAACTCGCCCTCGAGGATCTCCCGCAGGAGGTTCCGCATGAACTCCGAGTCGTCCGCGATCAGCACGCTAGTCGGCATATAGCCGATACCGGCCCGGCGGCGATGATAAACGCATCCCCGCGACTATCAGCCGTGAAAACCGGACGGCGCCGAAGCGTCAGCGGCGCGTCGCCGTCCGGACGAGTTACTCCAACCGAAGTCCGCCGGCCTCGTCGACTGCCGCGAGCACGTCCTCGACGGAGTCGTCACGGGAGACGCCGAGTCCGGCGAGCGCGGACCGAACGGCGTTGGGCGGAAGTCGCGGGGCGGTGCCCATCCCCGCCAGAAGGATCCCGAGCGCGTCCTCGGTGGCAGTGTCGCCGCCAGCGGCGTCCGCGAACCAGGTAGCGAGCGTCTCGAAGGTCTCCCCGACGTCGTCGGAGGCCATCCGGTGGCGCGCCGTGCGACCGTCGAGCGACAGCGTCGCGTCGAAGCCGTACGCGAACTCGGTGTCGGCAAGGGAGGCGGCGAGCCACTCACCGACCGCGCCGGCGTCGAGATCAGACGACGAACCGGCTGCCTCTCCACGCGGGGCGCCCCGTCGAGCGTGGGAGGCGGGCCGTTCGGACGCGGCTGCGGAGTCGTCGCCGTCGGTTCCGTCATCGCTCGTCGGGTCACCTGGAAGGCCGTCGTCGACACTCGTGGCTGCCGACTGCGAGGCCCGGGGCGAATCGTCGACGTCACCGATAGGAGCGTCTTCGCTGGGATCGTGTTCGGTCGGAGGCGTTCGCCCGCTCGACGGCGTCGTCGATGACGCCGCGTTCGCCTCCGTATCGGCGGCTCCGGGACCCTCCGCCGGCGAGAGCCCCTCGCGAACGGACTCGGCGGTCGAGGCGACGTCGGGGTCCCCGGGGTCATCCGCGGCGGCGTCCGTCGTCGCGGTCGTCCTCGTGTCCTCCGACGCGTGCTCCGACTCCGCACTGTCGGAACGGTTCTCCGCCGGGGGCTGCTGCGGCTGACGGCGGCCGGGCGAGACGACGTACCGGTCGTCGCCCAGTTCGCGGACGTACTCGCTTTTCGAGATGTCGAGATCGTCCGGGTCGACACTGGGGTTCCCGCGCGGCGCGTCGTCGCTCATGGCTCGGTGTTCTGTGGCGTGCGGTAAAAAGTGTAGTCGCGATCGAACGGACCGGGTTACAGCTCGACACCCTGTCGCTGCCCGAGTGACTCGGGCACCGTGAAGCGGATGGTCGTTGTCGCGCCGGACATCGTGTTGATCTTGATCGTCACTTCGTCACCTTCCGTGAGGAGGCTCGGATCTTCGCTCCCCTCGGAGAGATCGAAGTTGATACTGAAGCGGTCGTCAGGGTCGTTGAGCACGGTCGACGAACCCTCCGCGTTCTTCACGACCGACGTGGTGAACGAGTCGTCGACCTGCGTGCTGGCGTTATCGTGGTTGAGGATGAACGTGCCGTCCGGACCGACCCAGGTGATCGTCACGTTCTCCAGATCGATCTCGCCGGCGCCGGGCGCCTGTGTCACCGTCACGTTCACCGCGGTGATGGTGTTGTTCTCCTGATCGACCGTCCCGGTGGTAACGACCTCCTGGACGCGATCGCTGACCTGTTTACTGGACTGCTGTCCGGTTTCTTGCGATTTACTCTGAAGGAAGCCGGCGGTGTTGATGAGGACGCCGGCGGCGATCGCCGCCACCAGCACCATCGCGATGAACACGATGAGCGTCCCGATACCGACCTGCCCGCGCGCTTCCTCGTCCGTGATGAACTCGAACATGGTTACAGTTCGACCGCGCTCTTCTGGCCGAGCGATTCGGGCACCGTGAAGCGGATGCTCGTGGTCGCGCCGGCCATCGTGTTGATCTTGATCGTCACCGACTGCCCCTCATCCAGGTTACCGGGCCCGCTGGCGAGGTCGAAGTTGATGTTGAAGCGGTCGTCCGGGTCGTTGAGTACGGTCGTCGAGTCGTCGGTGTTCTTCACCGCCGTGGTGTTGAACTTCCAATCGGTGCCGGACGCCTGGTCGTGGACCAGCGTCTCGGTTCCGCTCGGTCCGACCCAGTTGATCGTCGCGTTCTTCAGGTCGATCTCGCCGGCGCCGGGTGCCTGCGTCACCGTCACGTTCACTGCCGTGACCTGGTCGCCGGACACCTGTCCGACAGTCACGACCTCCTGCAGGCGGTCGCTGACCTGTTTGCTACTCTGTTGTCCGGTTTCCTGTGACTTGCTCTGAAGGAATCCCGCGGTGTTGATGAGGACGCCGGCGGCGATCGCCGCCACCAGTACCATCGCGATGAACACGATGAGCGTCCCGATTCCGACCTGCCCGCGCTCTTCCTCGTCCGTGATGAATTCGAACATTGTGTGGTTCTCTCGGTCCCAAGCCCATAGCGGGCCGGGCGGTGGCGCCGACGACTCGGGATCGTGTATTAAATCTGCGGCGCTAGCTATCAGAACAGATAACTATGTGGAGACTATCGAGAAAGATATCGACAGAGGGGGGAACAAAAATTCGGGAGACAGAAGCGGATTCGAGGCGGTACGCTTATTGCACACACTCTCAGTATTGAGATCTATGTCTGCGGACGACGAAGAGATCATCGAGGTGCTGGGGAACAAGTACAACCCCGAGATCCTCGACGCGGCGGGTGAACCGAAATCAGCACAGGAGTTGTCCGATCAGTTGGACGTACCGATCGCCACCTGCTACCGCCGGATCAACGAACTGGAGGACACCGAACTGTTGGAGCTACACGACCGTCCCCTCTCCGACGAACACCGCCGAATCAAGGTGTACCGGCGGTGCGTCGACGGCGTAAACGTGACCTTCCGCGACGGGCTGACCGTTGAGTTGGAGGAGCGCTCCGAGGTGAAGAACAAACTCGACGACGTGTGGCGGACGATGACCGACGGGTGATCGGAGGCCTGACAGCCGTCGCGCCTCCCCGACCTCGACCGAGCGCCGTTCAGAACCCGCCGTCGGGACTGTCGCGGCCCATCATCGAGAAGCCGCCCGCGCGCTCATACACCTTGATCCCGCCCTCCCCGATCTCCATCGGGAAGATATCCGTATCGATATCCTGCTTGCGCATCTTCGCCACCCAGACGTAGCGGTTGACGCCGGAGTCAGTCGGCGTCTGGATGAAGTAGATATTTCCGTCGGTGAGGAAGTTCTCCAGCCCGATCTCCGTCTCCGGGAACACCGCTCCCTGTTCGTTGATGAGCAGCGAGGTGAGGCCGTTCTGCTTCAGGATGTCCGAGAACTTCAGGAGGTACGTGCGCTTCTGCTTCTCGTCGTCGAAGAACAGCGAGAACATCGTAAGGGAATCGAGCACCAGCCGATCGTAGGAGGCGTTCGCGAAGTCCTCGAGCAGCGTGTCGAGCGCCGACGAGAAATCGCCCTCCCGGAGCATGTGCTGTTTGTCGTACACTTTGATCGAGCCATCGTCGACGAGGTCGCCCCAGCGATCGAAGCCGATCGACTCGGCCGCCTGCCGGATGTCCTCCTCGTTTTCCTCGAAGGAGATGTAGATGCCGTGCTCGTCGTAGTCCGTGACGCCCTCGTAGAGGTACTGAATCCCGAAGATCGACTTTCCCGTCCCGGGGTTTCCGCTCACGAGCACCGTCGCGTTCTCGACGAGACCGCCGTTGAGAACGGAGTCGAGTCCGTCAATTCCGGTCGGAACAGTGGCTACCATATTGGTATCCGCCGTCCTCATAAATGAAAACGGTTCCGCCGTGTACCGGTGCCGTGAACGCGGCCGGATCCGCGCCGCCGCAAATGTCCAATCGAACACATATACACAGTAACAGCTTTCTGCGGCCGGATCTGTGTGCGATAGCTTTAAGCACAAACACATCCGGTTGACGAATATGATTGACGGCGGGATCGAGCACGTCGGGGGTCAGTTACGGTGACACGGCGCGTGCTCATCGTCGAGGACGAACCCGAGGTGGCCGACTTATACTGCGGCTACCTCTCGGGAACCTACGACGTCACGGTCGCAAACACGGGCGCCGAGGCGCTCGATCTCGTCGACGACTCGACTGACGCCGTCCTCCTCGACCGGCGGCTCCCGGACACCTCCGGGGCGGACGTGCTCGCGGCGATTCGCGGGCGTGGCCTCGACTGTCGCGTCGCGATGGTGACCGCCGTCGAGCCGGACGTCGACATCGTCGAGATGGGGTTCGACCTATACCTCGTGAAACCCGCGACCCGCGACGACATCCAATCGGCCGTCGAGCGCCTGGGGACGCGTGCGCAGTACGACGACACGCTCCAGCGGACCGCCTCGCTGGTCACGAAACGGGCGGTGCTCGAGGCCGAGCGGACCCCGGCCGAACTCCGCTCCTCGCCGGAGTACGAGGATCTACTCGACAGCATCGACTCGCTGCAGTCGGAGATGGAGGACCTCGCGGCCGCGTTCTCGCCGGACGACTACCGGATGTTGTTCCGCGATCTCGGCTCGTCGTCCACGTCCACATCCGAGTCGGCCTGATCTCGGGGTCGCCCTCCGCCCTACGACGAACGCACTCACTCGCCGTCCAACTGTTCGCCGACGAGCTCGTCGACCGCCCCGAGGAACGCCTCGCGCTCGTCGGCGGGGATCGTCGCGCCCGCGGCGACGTCGTGTCCGCCGCCGTCACCGCCGACGGCGCGGCTTGCCTCCCGCATCACCGCCGAGAGATCGAGTCCCTGTCCCACGAGGAAGCCGCTTCCCCTCGCCGAGACCTTCGTCTCGCCGTCCCCCTTGTCCGCGAATGCGACGATCGGCTTGCGGGCTGAGACGCCGTCGGCGCCGACAGCCATTCCGGCCACGATGCCGACGATGGTCTCGCGGATCCTGGTGCCGGCGTCGAACCACTGAACGTTCTCCTCGCGCTCGACGCCCTCGTTCGTGACCCACTGGAGCCCCTCCGAGAGGTTCCGGCGGTGGTTCCGAAGCAGGGTTCGAGCACGGTCGAGCGCCTCCTCGCGGTCGCCGAGACAGACCGCGAGCCCCACGTCGGCGCGCTCGTAGCGCGCCGTGGCGTTGAGCAGCGTCGAGAACTCGCTCACGTCGCGCAGTTCGGTGCCGGGCTCCTCGTCGGCGAGCACGTAGGTGGTGCCGACGAGCGAGTCCACGCGCTCGCTGGGGACGCCAGAGGAGACGGCGCGTCGGATGAGCGCGCTGGCGACCGTCCGGCGCTCGTCGGCGTCGAGGTTGACCCACCGGCGCCACTCGCCGTCTCCGTCTTTCATCGGGACGTCCAGTCCCGAGAGGAACTCGATCGCGCCGGCCTGGTCGTTCGAGATACCCGGGATCCGGGCCTCGCTGGCGTACTCCAGCAGCTTCGGCAGTGGGCGAGTCTGGCGGCCGTACAGCGCCAGATCGGTCACTTCCTCCAGCGCGCCGGCGGCGACCGCGTCGGCGACGAGGCTCTCGTTGGCGCCCGAGAGCCCGCCGTCCCCGTCCTGCATGTCGCCGACCGCGCCGACGACCGCGAGGGCCGCGAGATCGCGGTTGTCCGTCCCGGTCGCGTCGCCCAGTGCGCGCGCGAGGAGGTAGGAGGCGCCCGCGCCGGAGAGCTCACTGGCGCCGTCGAGCCCTTCGAGGAGTGGGTTCAGGTGATATTCGGTCTCTGCCTCTGCAGGCTGGTGATGGTCCGCGATCACGGGGGCGAAATCGCCGGCCTCCTCGTGGGGAGCGATCACGTCGAGTTGGCCGCTGCCGAAGTCGGTGAAACAGACCACGTCGTAGTCGGTCGCGGCGATGGAGGCGACCGCGTCGGCGTCGAGCTGCTTGAAGAAGGCCGTCTCGAAGTCGAAGCCGGCACGCTCGAACGCCGCCGTCGCGACCGCGGCGCTGGTGAGGCCGTCGGCGTCGATGTGCGAACAGAGGAGGAACTCGCCGGCCTCGCGGAGGCGCGCGGCGCACGCTTCGGCGCGCTCGCGGAGTTCCGGGACGGGGAAGCCGTCCCTCTCGTCCGGTTCCGACCGCGTTTCGTCGGCGTCCGCGCTGGCCATTGCTGTGGGAGGGTGGGGCGTTCTGCGGGATAAACACTCGCACTCCGACAGCGGCAGCGAGGACGCGTGCAGCGGAGGGCGCGTGGCGGGGAGGGGAATTTCGGGTTCGTTGTTACCGCAGAGTGCTGTACCAACGACCACACACAGACACGGCGAATACGACTACTTCACGAACTGCAGCAGGTCGTCCCGCTTCGCCTCGCGAAAGTGACCGCGCAGCGCCTCCTTCAGCGGCTCGATGGAGCCCTTCTTCGCGGTGATCGGCGCGATCGTTCCGCCCTCGCCGGACCACTGCTGCCACGGCGGGTACAGCCCCAGCCGCTCGCACAGCTCGTTCAGCCGCTCGTCGCGGTCGTCAACCTTGTCCATCTTGTTCACCGCGACGACCGGCGCCACGTCCACGTCCTGGAGGAACTGGAACAGCTCCACGTCGTGGGGGATATCGCCCGCGTCGCTGTGGCGGTCGATGATATCGATCACGGCCTTCCCGTCGACGACGAGCACGCCCGCGATGATCGAGTCCGCGTTGTCCTCGATGTACCGAATCACGTCGGTCTTGATCGCCTCGCGCTTGCCCTCCTCGACGCCGGTCATGAACCCGAAGCCGGGGAGGTCGGTGAACATGAACGACTGGGGCGCCCAGTCGAAGTGGTTCGGCCTGCGCGTGACGCCCGGCTTCTTGCCCGTGGACACGTCGTGGCCGGTCAACTCGCGCATCAGCGTCGACTTGCCGACGTTCGAGCGCCCGACGAGCACCACCTCGGCGTCCCGGTTCGGTCGCCCCTCGAAAGTCATAGCGTTCGGTTGGACGAGAGGCCGGTTAAGCGACGCGGGTGAGGCCCCGGCGGGCGGGAGTCACTCCTCGCCGGCAGGAGACGCTCACTCCTCGCTCTCGTAGGACTCCCCGACGGCCGAGGGCATCCGGGTGGAGCCCCAGACGGTCAACACCACCACGACGGCGACGTACGGGAAGAGGTTGACCAGCCGGTTCGAGAGCTCGATGCCGGCCGTCTGGAACTGGATCTGTAGCATGTCCAGCCCACCGAACAGGAGCGCGGCGGCGGCCGCACCGAGCGGGTTGTAGTTGCCGAACAGGTACGCGACGATACCGATCCAGCCGCGGCCGTTCACCATCGTGTCCCCCGTCCCGGTGAACGACCCGGCGTGTGCGAGCAGCACCGCGCCCGCGAGCCCCGCCATCGCGCCAGAGAAGATCACCGCGGCGTAGCGGACGCGCGCGACGTTCACGCCCGCGGTGTCCAGCGCCTCGGGGTTCTCGCCCGCCGCCTGGATCCAGTAGCCGTACCGGGTCCGGTACAGCACCACCCAGGCGACGACGGCGACGACCGCGGTGAGCATCACCAACGGCGACGTGTCGAAGAGGATCGGTCCGAGGACGGGCAACTCCGCCAGCACCGGCACCGTCACGTCGTTCACGCTCACCAGTCCCGGGCTGTTGCGGTTGCCCCAGATCAGGACCGCCGAGAACGGTCCGAACCCGAGGCCGATGAACCAGACGGCGAGGCCCGCGACGATCTGGTCGGCCCGATACCGGATCAGCAGAACGGCGAACAGTAGCGTGTACACGAGGCTCGCGAGAACCGCGGCGACGACGGCGATCCAGAGGTCGCCCTGGGTCGGCGACTCGCCGCCGATGAGCCACACGAACGCCGCCGCGTTGGCCGCGCCGAGGATCATGAACCCCTCGAGGCCGATGTTGAACACGCCGCTCTTCTCGGCGTACAGCCCGCCGATGGCCGCCAGCGCGATGGGCGTGGCCGCCTGGATCGAGCGCTCGACGAAGCCGACCGTTACGATGCTCACGACCGGCAGGTCCAGCAGGACCGCGAGCGCCGCCGCGAGCACGAGCGCCGCGAGGACGCCCCCGATCCGGAACCGGTTGCGCTCGACGTAGCCGGCGACGCTCATCGGTTCTCACCCCCGAGACCGGTCCGACGGGCCGCCATCCGGAACAGCTCCGGGGCGGCGACGAACAGGACGACGAGCCCGACGACGCCGTCGATCAGCTGCGGGGGCACGTCGCTGTTGATACCGATGTGGGTCCCGGCGGAGTCGAGCCCGCCGAACAGCAGCGCGGCGGGGACGACTCCCAGCGGATTGTTCGCCGCGAGGAGGCTCACGGCGATGGCGTCGAAGCCGTACGTCGCCACCCCGCTCGGGTCGCTGTAGTACCCCTGAATCATGACGGCGAACATCGCGCCCGCGACGCCGGCGACCATCCCGGAGAGGGTCATCGTCGTGACGACGGTCCGCCGGGCGTCGGCGCCGGAGAACGTCGCGGCCGCGGCCTGATGACCGCTGGTCACCATGTCGTAGCCGATCCGCGTCCGGACCATGAGGAACGAGACGACCGCGACGACGACGAGCGCGACCGCGAGCCCGACCAGCGAGAAGTCGGGGCTGTCGAAGACGATCGAGGGCAACCCGACGTACTCCGGGATCCGGGCGGTGTTGGGTGCCCGGTTCCCCTCGCCGCGGAGCGGCCCCTCGACGAGGTAGCCGACGACGCCGACGGCGATGAAGTTGAGCATGATCGTCGTGATGATCTCGTTGGCGTCGCCGTACGCCTTCAGTACGCCCGGGAGCGCCCCGTAGAGGCCGCCCGCGACGACGCCGGCGACCGTACCGACCACGAGCAACGCGAGGCCGCCGACGGTGCCGCCGGGCAACAGCGGCGCGAACTGGAGGATGGCGATCACCGTGGCGAACCCGCCGACGACGAACTGCCCCTGCACGCCGATGTTGAACACGCCGGCCCGGAAGGCGACGGCCACGGCGACGCCGACGAGGACGAATATCGTCGTGAACCGCAACGTCCGAGCGACGGCGTTCGCGTCGCCGAAGGCGCCCTCGGCGACGTTCGCCAGGAACGCGACCGGGTCGTATCCCGAGAGCGTGACGGCGACCAGACCGATCGCCAGTGCGAGCGCGGTCGAGGCGGTCGCGATCCCGAGCCGCTGGAGCACCGTCGCGTCCAGCATCCGGGCGGCCGCCGCGTCGAGGACCGCCCGACCTCGGCCGGGGTCGGCGTCGCTCACCGCTCCACCTCGGAGTCGGCGGCCGTCGCGGACCCGGTCCCGCCGGCGTCGGCTGCGGCGTGGCCGCCCTCGCCGGCAGCGCCGCCGTCGTCGAGGCGTCTGCCGGCCATCAGCAGGCCGAGCTCCTCGTCGGTCACGGCGTCGGGGTCGACCGTGTCGATGAACTCCCCCTCGTACATGACCGCGATACGGTCGGAGAGGGTACGGATCTCCTCCAGCTTCGAGGAGACGAGCAGGACCGCGAGCCCCTCGTCACGGAGATCGAGCAGGCGGTCGTGGATGAACTCGATGGAGCCGATGTCGACCCCGCGAGTGGGGTGTGCCGCGACCATGACGTCCGGGTCGTGTTCGATCTCGCGGCCGACGATGAACTTCTGCTGGTTACCGCCCGAGAGCGAGGCCGCCTCGACGTCGACGGTCGGCGGCTGCACGTCGTACTCGTCCACGATGTCGCTCGCGTGCTCGCGGACCGTCGGCCAGTCGATGAGTCCACGGGTGACGTACGGCTCGACGGTCTGGTTGCCCAACAACGCGTTCCGAACCAGGTCGTAGTCCTGAACCAGCCCCTCCGTCTGCCGATCCTCCGGAATGTAGACGAGCCCCTCCCGGATCCGCCCGCGACGACTCGTTCCGGTGACATCGTCGCCGTCGAAGACGACGGTGCCCGAGTCGACGGGCCGAAGCCCGGTGAGCGCCTCGACCAGTTCCGTCTGTCCGTTGCCCTGCACGCCCGCGACGCCGAGGATCTCACCCTCGCGGACGGCGAGGTCCACGTCGCTGACCCGTTCGAGGCCGCGGTCGCCGGTGACGCGGAGCCCCTCCACGTGGAGCATCGGGTCGCCCGGCTCGGTCTCGCGCGGACGGCGCTCGAACAGCACCTCCCGACCGACCATCATCCGCGCGAGCTCCTGCTCGGTGGTGGTCGCGGCGTCGACGGTGCCGACCGCCTCGCCGTCCCGGAGGACGGTGACCTCGTCGGCGACCGACAGCGCCTCGTCCAGCTTGTGCGTGATGAAGACGAGCGACCGCCCGTCTGCGGCGAGATCCGACATCACGTCGATCAGCGAGTCGACCTCCTGCGGCGTGAGGACCGCCGTCGGCTCGTCGAGGATCAGCACCTCCGCGCCCCGGTAGAGGCTCTTGACGATCTCGACGCGCTGGCGCACGCCGAGGTCGAGGTCGACGACGCGCTCGTCGAGGTGCTCGTCGACGTCGAAGCCGTAGCGGTCGCAGATGGCTTCGATCTCCGTGCGCGCTGCCCCCTCGTCGACGAGGCCGCGGTCGGTCGGCTCGTGGCCCAGGACGACGTTCTGGAGGACGGTCATCGGCCCCACGAGCTGGAAGTGCTGGTGGATCATGCCGATCCCGGCGTCCATCGCGTCTCGCGGCGAGTCGAAGGTCCGTTCCTCGCCGTCGACGGCGATCGTCCCCTCGTTCTGGTCGTACAGCCCGTAGAGCACGCTCATCAGCGTCGTCTTTCCGGACCCGTTCTCGCCGAGGAGGGCGTGAACCGACCCCCGTTCGAGCGTGAAGTCGACCCCGTCGTTCGCGACGACATCGCCGAACCGCTTGGTGATGCCGTCGAGTCGGACAGCTGGCGTTGCTTGGTTACCGGTCATAGTGGGATACGTCAGTCATAGCAAACCTCGATCATGGAGAAATCGACCGCTGACGGCTCAGTTACAGCCGGAGGCGGTGCACGGCACCTCGATGTCGCCGTCGACGATCCCCTGCTTGGCCTCCTCGAGGTTCTGTGAGACCGCGTCGGGGAGCTCCCCCTCGAACGCCTGTCCGATGACGCAGTCGACACCCTCCTCGGCCAGCCCGAGGGTGTTCGCGCCGGTGACCGACTCGAACTCGTCATCGGCGACGGCGACGGCGACCTCGCGGGTCCCCTCGTTGATGTACTTGACCGCCGAGCCGATGATGACGTCCTGGAAGTCCGACAGCGTCACGGACTGGTCGGCGTCGACGCCGATCGCGAAGCGCCCCTTGCTCTGTGCGGCCTCGAAGACGCCCCGACCCGCAGCCGCGGCGGCGTGGTAGACGATGTCCGCGCCGTCGTCGTACTGGGAACTCGCGATGTCGGCCGCGGTGTCCGTGTCGGTGTAGTCCCCGATGTAGCCGACGTTGACCTCGACGTCCGAGTTGACCCACTCGGCGCCGGCGACGTACGACCGCTCGAACGCGTTGATGAGCGACCCGTCGACCCCGCCGACGAACCCGATCTGGGCGCTCCCCGGGTCCGTCTCGCTCCCCTCGTGGGAGAGCTCCTCGGTCGTCATCGTCCCGCCGAGCACGCCCGCGAGATACGACATCTCGTGGTTGGCCCAC
Organism: Halobaculum rarum; assembly: GCF_040025155.1. NCBI lineage: Archaea > Methanobacteriati > Methanobacteriota > Halobacteria > Halobacteriales > Haloferacaceae > Halobaculum > Halobaculum rarum. Next base: position 1,379,830 of record NZ_CP157275.1, read on the forward strand.
GTGTAGCCGGCCACGTTCGGTTCGTCGACGTGGTCGTTGATCAGCATCCAGTTCTGGTCCGGGTAGTCGACGGCGTTCTGGGTGAGCGCTTCCGTGTGGTTGTACGAGACCAGGACGATGAGGTCGTAGTCGCCGCTTGCGGCCAGTTCCGACTGCGTCGACTGGTACTGCGCCTGCGCGGTCTCCTCGACCTGGTTGATCTCGATGTCGTACTCCTCGGCCGCGCTCTGGAGTCCCTCCAGCGCGAGGTCGTTGAACGCGTTGTCGTCGAAGCCGGCCGGGCTGGAGACGATCGCGACATTCGTCGTATCGCCGGTTCCGCCACCGTCTCCGTCACTCCCGTCGGTGTCGGTGTCGCTGCCGGTATCGTCCCCGCCGTCTCCGTCGCCACCGTTGCCGTCGCCGTTGCCGCCGCCCGTACAGCCGGCGAGGACCGTCCCGCCGAGGACGGCCGCGCCCGACGAGAGGAGGGTTCGCCGGTCGACCGACCGCTCGGCGTGCTCGGAGCGCGATCCGCCGTCAGTGCTGTCCGAATCAGAACGTGATCTCATATCCCATAAACGATGAGCTGACCTGCATAAAAAAGTTACTCAGTAGCGGGAGAATCATCGATCGTTCGCGGGAGCAAACTGCAGGGCGGCGCCGAAGAATCAGGAGTCGACAACACTGGGATCGAGCACGACGCTTATCCCGTGAGGATCCCGACACGCTCCATGGACAAACAGCCCCTCCGTGAGCGGATCTGGGACGACTTGGAGGAGTCGGGTGAGGCCCGCTTCCCGTTCCCGCCGCACGGCCGGATCCCGAACTTCGCCGGGGCGGACGAGGCGTGCGACCGCCTGACCGACACCCCGGAGTGGAAGTCGGCGGAGACGCTCAAGGCGAATCCCGACGCCCCCCAGCTTCCAGTCCGTCGCGCCGCCCTCCGGGCGGGCAAGACCGTCTACATGGCCGTCCCCCGGCTCCGGGAGGAGCACCCGTTCCTCCGGCTGGCGCCCGAGGAGGTGCCCGACATCGACGAGGCGACCACCGTCTCCGGCTCCTCGAACCACGGCGTCCCCGTCGGCCCCGACGAGGTTCCCCACGTCGATCTGATCGTCTCCGGAAGCGTCGCCGTCACCGAGTCCGGCGGCCGCGTCGGGAAAGGCGAGGGGTTCGCGGATCTGGAGTTCGCCGTGCTGTCGGAGTTGGGCGCCGTCGACGACGCGACCGCGGTGGCGACGACGGTCCACGAACGGCAGGTCGTGAGCGACGAGGTGAATCTCGATTCTCACGACGTGCCGCTGGATCTGATCTGCACCCCCGAGCGGACGATCCGGCCGGGCGTGGTCGCCGGCAGCGACACCCGCCTCGCCCGCCCCGACGGCGTCGACTGGGACGCGCTCCCCGCAGAGAAACTGGAGTCGATCCCGGTGTTGCAGCGGCTGCAGCCGAAATGAACCACGTCGGCGGACGGTCTCCCGGGGCCGACACCGCCCGTCGATTATAACTGTTCGCTCCGTTGAGGTTCCCCCGTGCGACTGGTTCAGGTGATGGTGCCGGCGGGCAAGCAAGAGACCGTCCTCTCGACCCTCGACGAGGAGGGTATCGACTACGTGTTCTCCGACGAGACGAGCGGGCGGGAGTACACCGCAGTCGTCTCGTTCCCACTGCCGACGGAGGCGGTCGAGCCCGTGCTCGCGGAGCTTCGGGAGGCCGGGCTCGAACGCGACGCCTACACGGTCGTCCTCACCGCCGAGACCGTGGTCTCGAAGCGGTTCGAGGAGCTGGAGGAGCGATACGCCAACGACGAGGAGGGCAACGGCGACCGGATCGCCCGCGAGGAGTTGGAGGCACGGGCGACCGAGATGTCGCCCCGGCTGGGCGCGTTCGTGACGATGACGGTCATCAGCACCGTCGTCGCCACGGCGGGACTGCTGCTCGACTCGGCGGCGGTCGTCGTCGGGTCGATGGTGATCGCGCCGCTGATCGGGCCGGCGATGGCCGCCAGCGTCGGCACCGTACTCGACAACGAGGAGCTGTTCGCTCGCGGGGTGAAGCTCCAGGCGTTCGGGGCCGTTCTAGGGGTGGCGAGCGCGGCCGCGTTCGCGGCGGTACTCCGATACGGGCGGGTCGTCCCCTTCGGCGTCGAGGAGGTGTTCTCGATCGCGGAGGTACGCGAGCGGCTCGCGCCGGACGTACTCTCGCTGCCCATCGCGCTGGGATCGGGCGTCGCCGGCGCGCTGTCGCTCGCCTCCGGCGTCTCGTCGGCGCTCGTCGGCGTTATGATCGCGGCGGCGCTGGTCCCGCCGACCGCCGTCGTCGGAATCGGGATCGCGTGGGGTCAACCCGGCACCGTCGCCGGGGCGGCGCTGTTAGTCGTCGTCAACTTCGCCGCTATCAACTTCGCCGCGCTGGCGACGCTGTGGTACAAGGGCTACCGCCCGGAGTCGTTCTGGCGCCTCGACGAGACGCGCGCGACGACCCTCCGGCGTGTCGCCGTGCTCGGCGTCGCCATCCTGCTGTCGACGACCGTGCTGGCGGGCGTGACGGTCGCCTCCTATCAGAGCGCGCAGTTCGAGACCGCCGCCCAAGAGGAAGCCGACGCCCTGCTCGAGGGCGACGCGCGCGTACTCAATGTCGAGGTGACGTACGGCGGGTTCCCCTTCCGACAGCCGACCGCGGTGACGGTGACTGTCGGCCACCCGCCAGGAACGACGCCGCCGCGGATCGCCGAGGCGCTCGCGACACGCCTAGCGAACGACGTCGAGGCGCCGTTCGGGATCGGCGAGCCCGCGACCGCCGACGTGTCGGTGCGGTACGTTCCCGTCGAGGAGTCGCGCACCGGCGGGGACTCAGCGTGACACAAACGCGCATTTGTGTGTAAGATAGCTTAACGGTCCGCGCGGTCGTCTGTTCGGGCATGAACCGAACTACAGCACTCCCCGCGCTACTCGTCGCGGCCATGCTCGTGCTCGCGGGCTGCGCCGGGACGACCGGATCGAGCGCCACCAACGCGGCCGCGGCCGCGACGGGCGCGAACGCGACAGACGTGAACAGCATCACCGCCGACGGCACCGCGACCGTGAGCGCCTCGCCCGACCGCGCCGAGATAACCGTCGCCGTCGAGTCGACCGCCGACAACGCCAGCGCGGCCCGCTCGCAGGTCGCCGCCGACGTCGAGCGGCTCCGCGAGGCCCTGACCGACGCCGGCTACGAGGTGCGCACGGTCGACTTCCGGCTGTCGCCCGAGTACGACCACCGGAGCGACGAGCGCGAACTGGTCGGCTACCGCGCGTACCACGCGCTCGCGTTCGAGACAACCCCCGACGACGCCGGCAGCGCCGTCGACCTGGCGGTCGACAACGGCGCGACCGCCGTACAGGACGTCCGCTTCACGCTGAGCGACGAGCGGCGCGCCGAGCTCCGCGAGGAGGCGCTCGCGGCCGCCGTGGGCGACGCCCGCGCGACCGCGGAGACGGCCGCCGGCGCCGCAGACCGGTCGGTCGGAACCGAGCTGTCGATGCGGGTCGGCTCGGCGGGCGTCTCGCCGTACGACTCGCGGGTCGTCTACGAGACCGCCGACGCCGGCGCCTCCACGTCGTTCGACCCCGGCCCGGTGACCGTGTCGGCCTCGGTGACGGTGACCTACGAGTTGGAGTGACGAGTCGCGTCGAACTCTCCACTGCCGACCATGGCGGATCGAGGGGAACAGCCAAGTGATCTAGCCGACGACACGCCGACGTGACGGATTCGGACCCGCGAATCGTTACCGGCGCGATGCTCGGACTGTTCCTCGCGTTCGGCGTCGACGTCATCGTGATCGTCGCCGCGCTGTGGTACGTCGGTCGGGTTCCAACGACGACCGTCGTCGGCACGACGTCGGTGATTCTCGGCGCCTTCTCGCTATGGGTCGTCGTCCGATGGGTTCGGCTCCGACAACTCGGGACGAACACAGCGGATGCGACAGCAGGGATGGGCGCGACGCCGGCGGACGGAGCGGAAACGGACGGAGAGCCCGATCCCGTCGAGCGCCTCAAGCGCCGCTACGCGGACGGGGAAGTCTCCGATGAGGAATTCGAACGGCGGCTCGATCACCTACTCGACGCCGACAGCTGGATCGAGACTGGCGAGTTCGACGCAACCGAATCGCGAACCCGGACCCGAGAATCCGAGTAGCGCCTCAGTTCTCGCCGCGGGAGGGCAGGTCCGGCTCGAAGCCGACCGCCTCGACGGCCATGTCGAGGACGGCGTCGACGTTCTCGTTCTCCGTGACGCTCATGTACGCGTCCGCATCCACGTCTCTCGAGCGGTCGCTCTTGTTGCAGACAGTCAGGACCGGGGCGTCGAACCGCTCCTCGACCTCCGCGAGCAGTTCCAGTTGGTCAGCGAGCGGGTAGCCGCAGTCCCCGGAGGCGTCGACGACGAACAGGACGGCGTCCGCGAGGTGGGTGAGCGCGGAGACGGCCTGTCGCTCGATGCCGTTGCGGTCCTCCTCGGGCCGGTCGAGCAGGCCGGGGGTGTCGATGATCTGGTAGCGGATGCGGTCGCGCTCGAAGTGGCCGATCTGGACCGCCTTCGTCGTGAACGGGTAGGAGGCGATCTCGTTGGAGGCGCGGGTGACGTGGTTGACGAACGACGACTTGCCGACGTTGGGGTAGCCGGCGACGACGATCGCGGGCTCGTCGGGCCGGATATCCGGCAGCGTCTTGAGCGCGTCGCGCGCCTCCCCGACGGTGAGGAGATCGTCCTCGATCTCGTCCATGATGTCGGCCATGCGGGCGAACGCCTGCTTGCGGTGCTTGCGTGCGGTCTCGACGCCCGATTTGCGCATCTTCGCCTGGTACTCCGAGCGGAGCTCGTCGATCCGGCGGGAGGCCCAGTTGACCTCCGAGAGCGCCTGGCGCAGTTCGTCCACGTCGACGACCGCGTCGGCGAGTTCGTAGTAGAAGGGCTCGACCTCGAACTCGAAGTCGGGCCAGGAGGTGGAGACGTTGGCGAGGTTGTCCGAGAGGATGTTCGCGGCGGTGATCAGCATCGACTCCTGAGCGTCCCAGCCGTCCTTGGCGCGGCCCGTCCGGGACGCGCGGGAGAACGCCTTGTCGAGGAGTTCCTCCGCGCGGGGGGTGGTGGGGAGGTCTTCGAATGTCATAGTCAGTTGCAGGGAGTTGACGACGACGGCGTATAAGCCCGTTCGTTCGGGTTTCGCGTGCTCTCGGGTGTGTTTGGCGGAGTCGCAGTGACGGGCGGGCAGGACGACGTGGCGGTGCGACAGCCGAGCGCAACGCGGAGATCGCTCGCGTGCTCCGGGCAGACAGACCGCGGCCATGGCAGCGGTTCCACCCGAAACGGCGCCCGCGCGGCGCGGCTGAAACAGAGAGACACGCACGCGAAGCCGTCATCGTCGGAACAGCACCTTTATCAGTCGCACGAAGCGAAGTTCCAACGAGACTACTCTCGGAGGCTCATGGTGACGGAGCAAACACAACCGGAGGTGAACATCGGACTCGTCGGTCACGTCGACCACGGAAAGACGACGCTAGTGCAAGCGTTGTCGGGCGACTGGACCGACCAGCACAGCGAGGAGATGAAGCGCGGGATCTCCATCCGTCTGGGGTACGCCGACGCGACGCTGCGTCGGTGCCCCGACTGTGCCGAGCCCGAGTGTTACACCGTCGAGGAGACGTGCCCGGAGCACGACGTCGACACCGAGATCCTGCGGACGGTCTCGTTCGTCGACGCCCCGGGCCACGAGACGCTGATGGCGACGATGCTCTCCGGAGCGTCGATCATGGACGGCGCGGTGCTCGTCGTGAGCGCCACCGAGGACGTCCCGCAGGCGCAGACGGAAGAGCACCTGATGGCGCTGGACATCATCGGCATCGAGAACATCGTCATCGCCCAGAACAAGATCGACCTCGTCGACGACGAGCGCGCTCGCGAGAACTACGAGCAGATCAGGGAGTTCGTCGAGGGCACCGTCGCCGAGGACGCACCGATCGTTCCCGTCAGCGCCCAACAGGAGGTCAACGTCGACCTCGTCATCTCGGCGCTGGAGGAGCGCATCCCCACGCCCGAGCGCGACGAGACGCTCCCGGCGAAGATGTACACCGCCCGCTCGTTCGACATCAACCGCCCGGGAACGACGGCGAAGGACCTCCTCGGCGGCGTCATCGGCGGGTCGCTCGCGCAGGGAACCCTCTCGCAGGGCGACGAACTCGAACTCCGCCCGGGCCGTGAGATCGAGGAGGGCGGCTCCTCGGAGTATCACTCGATCGAGACCTCCGTGCGCTCGCTGCAGGCGGGCGGCCAGTCCCAAGACGAAGTCGGGCCGGGCGGCCTGCTCGGCGTCGGCACGGGGCTCGACCCCAGCCTGACGAAGGGCGACGCGCTCGCGGGCCAGGTCGCCGGCGAGCCCGGCACGCTGCCGCCGACCAGGAACGCGTTCGAGATGGAAGTCGAACTGCTCGACCGCGTCGTCGGCGAGGGTGACGTCGAGGAGATCTCCACCGGCGAGCCGCTGATGCTCACCGTCGGCACCGCGACCACGGTCGGCGCGGTGACGAGCGCCCGGACGGGCGAGTGCGAGGTCAACCTCAAACGCCCCGTCTGCGCCGAGGAGGGAGCGAAGATCGCGATCAACCGCCGGATGGGCGCCCGCTGGCGCCTCATCGGCGTCGGGACCCTCACGGAGTAACGAAGCCGGTGACGATGGTCGTCCTCGACACGAACGCGCTCATGATGCCGGTCGAGTGCGGCGTTCGCGTGTTCGAGGAACTCGACCGACTGGTCGACGACCCCGACCTCGTCACCCCGGAGGCGGTCGTCGCCGAGCTGGAGAAGCTCGCGGCGGGCGCCGGCGAGGAGGCCACCGCAGCGTCGGTCGGCCGCGACCTCGCCGAGCGGTGTCGAGTCGTGGAAACGACGGATCAGTACGCCGACGACGCGGTCGTCGAGCTCGTCGCGGGCGGCGCCGACACCGGCGCCGACGCGAGCGTCGACGGCTACGTCGTCACGAACGACCGCCCCCTGCGCGAGCGCCTCCTCGCTCGGGGCGTACGCGTAATCGGTTTAAGGGGCGCGAACACACTCGCGATAACAGAACCATAGCATGTACAAACGGGTACGACTCAAGGACACGGTCGAGGTCCCGCCGGAGCATCTGGCGGACGTGAGCCGCGGCCGCGTCCGCAAGCTCTTGCAGGACAAGTTGGAGGGACGCATGGACGAGGACGTCGGCAGCGTTGTCAGCGTCATCGAGGTCCAAGACATCGGCGACGGCGCCGTCCTCCCGAACAGACCGGGCGTCTACTATCAGGCGGAGTTCGACGCCGTGACCTTCGATCCGGACATGCAGGAGGTCGTCGACGGGAACGTCGTGGAGGTCGTCGAGTTCGGCGCCTTCGTCGGCATCGGCCCCGTCGACGGCCTGCTGCACGTCTCGCAGATCTCCGACGAGTACCTCGCGTACGACGGCGAGAACCAGCAGCTCGCCTCGACGGAGTCCGACCGGACGCTCGGCGTCGACGACGCCGTCAGGGTGCGCGTCGTCACGAAGTCGATCGACGAGCGCAATCCGCGCGACTCGAAGATCGGCCTCACCGCCAAACAGCCCGGGCTCGGCAAGCACGCCTGGCTGGAGGCGGACGTTCGACGCCGTGCCGAGGGGGCCCCCGCGGAGGGTAACTGATGGCGGAGGACCGCCTCGCCTGCCGCGAGTGCCACTTCGTCAACGGCCCGGACGCTCAGACCTGCGAGAACTGCGGTTCCTCCTCGCTGACGGAGGACTGGGCGGGGTATGTGATCATTCCCCACCCCGAGGAGTCCGAGATCGCCCCCGAGATGAACGTGAGCGAGCCGGGCAGCTACGCGCTGAAGGTCCGGTAACGGGCGAGCGCGAGGACGAACGCCATGCTCACGCTCCCCGACGACCTTCGCGGCGCGTTCAAAGATCCCATGGGCCCCGTCTACACCGACCCCGAGCGACTGCTCGCGGACGCCGGCCACCCGATCGTCGCCGTCGGCGACGTCGTCACCTACCACCTCCGCGTCGCCGGCCGCGACCCCGACGTCGCCGTGATCGACGGGAAGACGAAGCGCGAGGCCGTCGGCGAGGAGATCGCCGCCGTCCTCGACGGGGAGAATCGCCGGCTCGAAGTCGACAACGAGCCGGCGACGCTCTCGACGGCGATGCTCGACGCGCTGGTCGAGGCGCTCGCGAGCGACGACCCGATCGTGATCCACGTGACCGGCGAGGAGGACCTCGCGACCGTTCCCGCGATCGTCGCGGCCCCCGAGGGCGCGAGCGTCGTCTACGGCCAGCCCGATCAGGGGATGGTGCTCGTAGACGTGACCACGGAGTCGAAGCGGGAAGCGCGGGACCTCCTCGGGAAGCTCGATGGCGACACCGCTGGGGCGCTGGCGGCGCTGGGCGTCGACGGGTAGCCAGTCGCACACGCCGGGCTCCGCTCGCGGCCGCTGAATCGGGGTACAGCCCCTTCGAAATCCTTTTCCGCCTCTCGGGCGCACTCACTGACAACTGAACCATGGACATCGACATCATCTCCGAGGACGAGAACCCCATGCTCCACCGGACGGACGTCCGGTTCGAGGTGCAACACGACGAAGCAACCCCCGCCCGTCTGCAGGTCCGGGACTCGCTGGCCGCCAAGCTCGACAAGGGCTCCGACGAGGTCGTCATCCAGGACCTGGACACGAAGTTCGGCATGCGCAAGACCGTCGGCTACGCGAAGGTGTACGAGACGGCCGATCACGCCGCCGACGTGGAGCAGGACTACGTCCTCGAGCGGAACGCCATCACCGGCGACGAGGACGCCGAGGCAGAGGAAGCCTAACGCCGGATGCGCGTCCTCGGCGTCGAGGGCACGGCCTGGTGCGCCAGCGCCGCGGTGTTCGACGCCGAGGCCGACTCCGTGTTTATCGAGTCCGATCCCTACGAACCCGACAGCGGCGGCATTCACCCGCGCGAGGCCGCCGAACACATGGGCGATGCGATCCCGCGGGTCGTCGAGACCGCTCTCGAACACGCCCGCGAGAAGTACGACGACCGCGCTATCGACGAGCCGCCGGTCGACGCCGTCGCGTTCTCGCGCGGCCCGGGGCTCGGTCCGTGCCTGCGAATCGTCGCCACCGCGGCGCGAGCGCTGGCGCGGACGCTCGACGTGCCGCTGGTGGGCGTCAACCACATGGTCGCACACCTGGAGATCGGCCGCCACCGCGCCGGCTTCAACTCGCCCGTCTGTCTGAACGCCTCGGGCGCGAACGCTCACCTGCTGGGCTTTCACGACGGTCGCTACCGCGTGCTCGGCGAGACGATGGACACCGGCGTCGGCAACGCCCTCGACAAGTTCACGCGCCACGTCGGCTGGAGCCACCCCGGCGGCCCGAAGATCGAGGAACACGCCGAGGACGGCGAGTTCGTCGAGTTGCCCTACGTCGTGAAGGGGATGGACTTCTCGTTCTCGGGGATCATGTCGGCGGCGAAGGCCGCCTCCGACGACGGCGTTCCCGTCGAGGACATCTGCTTCTCGCTGCAGGAGCACGTCTTCGCCATGCTGACCGAGGTGGCCGAGCGGGCGCTGTCGCTGACGGGCACCGACGAACTGGTGCTCGGCGGCGGCGTCGGGCAGAACGCGCGCTTTCGGGAGATGCTCGCGGGAATGTGCGCCGAGCGCGGCGCCGACTTCCACGCCCCCGAGCCGCGCTTTCTCCGCGACAACGCCGGGATGATCGCGGTGCTCGGCGCGAAGATGGCCGCCGCCGGCGACACCGTCGCGGTGGCCGAGTCCGCCATCGACCCCGACTTCCGCCCGGATCAGGTGCCGGTGACCTGGCGCACGGGCGAGTCGGTCGCGCGGGTGCCGAGCGCGGCCGGCGAGGAGGATGGCGAGAGGGACGACCGCGACGCCACCGACCTGCGCGGCGCGGAGGCGACCGTCGAGGTCCGCGGCGACGAGGTCGTGAAACGGCGGCTCCCGAAGGGGTACCGCCATCCGGAACTGGACGCGACGCTGCGGCGCGACCGGACCGTAGCGGAGGCGCGCCTGCTCGCGGCCGCCCGCGAGGCGGGCGTGCCGACGCCGCTCGTGCGCGACGTGGACGTCGCCGAGGCGACGATCACGATGCAGTTCGTCGGGGAGCGCGATCTGGCGGCGGCGCTCACCGCCGACCGCGCACGGACGGTCGGCGAGCACCTCGCGCGGCTCCACGACGCCGGGATCGCCCACGGCGACCCGACGACGCGCAACGTCAGAGTCGGGCGTACAGGCGGATCTGAAGACCGACGGCTCTTCTTCATCGACTTCGGCCTCGGCTTCAGCTCCGATCACGTCGAGGACTACGCGATGGACTTGCACGTGTTCGAGCAGTCGATCGAGGGTACCGCGAGCGAGGCCGGCCGGCTCGTCGCGGCGGTCGAGGACGGCTATCGGGCGGTCGGCGACCCGGCCGTGCTGGACCGGCTCCGCGGCGTCGAGGGACGCGGTCGCTATCAGTAGCGCCGCCGATGGTCAACGCATCGGGACGACCGGGTCGCCATCCCGGATGAACCTTCGGCGCCGAACTGTCCGGCACGAGCCAAAACGATTTATCCGACGGCGTTGTTATCCGAGTCATGGCAGACAAACCGCAGACCGGGGAGCTCTTCGGGATCCCGTACAACTTCGAGCGTCCGAGCGTCGGTCGCCTGCTGTCCTCGTACTGGAAGCCCGGCAAGGGCATGCTGGTCAAGAAGCCGTTCGGCATCGGCTACACGCTCAACCTCGCGAACTGGCGCTCGTGGCTCGTCCTCGTCGTCGCGGGCGCGCTGCTGTACCAGGAGCGCTCGAGCGGCGACGGCGACGCCGACGAGGAGGCCGAGCCGGTCGAGGTCGTCGTCGACGACGACTGAGCGTCGGGATTCGACGCTTACTCCGTCCACTTCTCCGACTCCGCGCGATCCCGCCAGGCGCGCTGCTGTGCGCGCTCGGAGACGTGGTCGACCCCGTCGGCGACGTCCTCGCGGACGGTCGCCTCGAACGCGTCCAGTTCGTCGAGGAGGTTCCGCCGATAGGCGGTGACGAGCTCGTACGTCCAGCGGTCCTCGACGACGCCCGCGGGGAGCAGTCGGTCGCGGATCTCGTCGGCGTACTCGTCGTGGCCGGCAGCTCGGAGGAGGTCTTCCGCCTCCGCGAAGCGGTCCATCGCGTGGCCGGTTCTATGGTGACAGCCGAGCAGATCGGCGTACGCGCGGTATGCGTGTTCGATCCCGAGTTGTACCGAATGCAGCGCGGCTCGCTCGTCGGCCGTCAGGTCGGGGACGGGTGAAGCCGGTTCGTCGACGGACATACCTTGGGTTACGTCACCACACACCAAGGGCGTTGTGCGCCCGAACGGTTAGGGGGACCGACGCCGAGGGAGGTCGCATGAACGGGCCGTTCCTCGCGTCGGCGGCGCTGATGGTGTCGTCGCTCGCCGGCTACGTCCTCGGAACCGTCGCACCGTACCCCGGTCGGGAGGCGAGTATCGCGGGACTACTCGTGGGCGTGACGCTCTCGACGGTGACCTACGGTCGGAGCGGCGGCGGAGCGACCGAGCCCAGGAGCGATGCGGGAGCGACCGAGCCCAGGAGCGATGCGGGAGCGACCGAGCCCAGGAGCGAGGCACACGAGGGGAGTGAGTCGCGGTGATCCGCGCGATGTCGTACACGGACGGGGAGGCCGCGACGTTCGAGGAGGTGACGGCGGCCGCGGAGGCGCCGGGCACGACGTGGGTGTGGGTAAACGCAGCGGACGGGGACGCCGCCGCAGCCCGGGAGGAACAGGCGAGCGCGGGGCGCGTTCCGCGACCGACGGGCGACCTCGCGACGGTAACAGAACGGTTCGACATCCACCCCCTGCACGTCGAGGACGTGCTCGGCGACGCCCGCCCGAAGTCGGAGCTGCTGGACGAGTACGCGTTCCTGCTCGTGAAGAGCGCGCGATTTCGCGTCGGCGAGACGACGTTTCTCGAGGAGCTCCGGACGCGTCCGGTGGGCGTGTTCGTCGGCGACGACTGGCTGGTGACGGTGACGACGGACAGCGACGACGCCGTCGAGGCGGTGTGGAACCGACTCGCGGGCGCCGACAGGCGGGCGCTGGCGCGCGGGGCGGACTTCGCGGGCTACCTCGTCGTCGACCGGATCGTGGACGGCTACTTCCGCCTGCTGGACGAGTTGGAGGACGACATCGAGACCGTCGAAGAGCGCGTCATCGAGGCGCCCGACCCGAGCACTCTCGCGGCGATCAACGAACTCCGGCGGGAGCTGCTGTCGGTCCGGCGGGTCGTGTGGCCGACACGCGACGCGGTGAACGCGCTCTCGCGCGGCGACGCCGACCAGATCGCCGAGGCGACCGAGAAGTACTACCGGGACGTGTACGACCACCTCGTGCAAGTGGTGGAGTTGACCGAAACGTACCGCGATCTCACCGCCGGCGCGCGCGACATCTATCTCAATACGCTGTCGCAGTCGACGAACGAAGTGATGCGCCGGCTCACGGTCGTCGCGACGATCGTGCTCCCCCTGACGTTCGTCGCCGGCGTGTTCGGGATGAACTTCGAGTCGATGCCGGAGCTCGGCTGGCCGTACGCGTACCACGCGACGATGCTCGGGATGGCCGGCATCGCCCTCGTGCTCGTCGCGTACTTCCGGCGCGAGGGGTGGCTGTGATCCGAACGGGGTCGACGGCGCGACCGGTCCGCCGCCAGAGCCGAGTCGATCCGCCGGCCGCCGCGTGACGCTCACCCGTCGACGATCCGCCGCACCGACCCGCCGTCGTCGCCGACGGTACAGACGTACAACTCCCCGTCGGGCCCCTCCCCGAACGAGAGCAGCCCGCCCCCGAGCCCGTCGGTGGCGACCGCGCGGGTCGGCCATCGACCCGACTCGCGCGGCTCGGCCAGAAACAGGTCGCCGCCCGGGCGGTAGTCGCCGAACACGTACGTCCCCGCGAGGTCGGCGACGGCGTCGCCGCGGTAGACGTAGCCGCCGATGACCGAGATCCCGGTCACTTCGCCGTCGCCGGAGTGGGGGTACTCGATCACCGGGTCGATCAGCGGGTCGCCGTCGGGCGTCTCCGTCGGCGCCTCCGCGGCGTCGAACGGGTGGAACCCTTCCCGGACGTTCCAGCCGTAGTTGCCGCCGACACCGACGCGGTTCACCTCCTCGTAGCGGTTCTGTCCCACGTCGGCGACGAGGAAGTCGCCCGTCTCGCGATCGAAGCTGAACCGCCACGGATTGCGGAAGCCCCACGCGTACTGCTCCGGAAGTCCCTCGCCGTCGACGAGGGGATTGTCGTCGGGAACGCCGTAGGGGTCGCCGCCGTCGCCGATCCCTACGTCGTCGCCGCCGAGCGGATCGATGCGGAGAACGCTGCCGAGGAGGTTCTCCGCCACGTCCTGGCCGTTGCCGCCCGCGACGCCGTCGTACCAGTCCTCGACGTGGCCGGTCCCCCGGTCGCCGCCGCCGCCGCCGTCGCCGACGCCGACGTACAGCAGTCCGTCCGGGTCGAACACGATCGACCCGGCGTTGTGGTTGGCCTGCGGCTCCGCGATCTCGAGGAGGACGCGCTCGCTGTCGGGGACGGCGGCGTCGGGCGTCGCACGGAACTCCGAGAGGACGAAGGTGTGGCTGTAGTCGCTCGGCATCTCGTCGCGCAGAGGGGCGCTGTACCGGACGTACACTCGGTCCTCGTCGGGGAATTCGGGGTGAAACGCGAGCCCGAGCAGTCCCATCTCGCCGCCCGCCCGGGCCAGTCGGTCGGCCACATCGAGGAACGGCGACCGGTCGCCGCCGGAGCCGTCGTCCCCCCCGCTCGCGACGACGGTGACTGTGCCGCCCTGATCGACGACGTACAGGCGGCCGTCGACGGCGGCGGGCGCCTCCAGTCCCAGCGGCGAGGGGAACCCCTCGGCGACTGGTTCGGTCGCCAGCGAGCCGGGACCGACGGGCGCCCCGTCGGTGGTGGTTCCCTCGGTCGCGTCGGCGGTGTCGGTTCCGGCGGTCGTGTCGGATGCGTCGGTCGGATCGGTCGCCTGTCCGCCGCCGGGAGCGCCCACACAGCCCGCGAAGGCCGTCGCCGCGAACGTGCCCGCGACCCCCGTGCGCCGGAGGAACGACCGACGATCGAGCAGTTTCCCCCGTTCGGGTCGGTTCATGACCGCGGTAACGAGCCGTCGAAGGGAATACCCGTCGCCGGTTCAGGCTCACGGGAAACGGTATGGTGCCACGGAACGTACATTTCGGCATGAAGCGAACGACGTCCATCGCGCTCGGAGCCGCCGGCGGACTCGCAGCGGCTGTCGGGCTATGGGGCCTCTACCAGCGATACACGACCGAGACGGTGCCGTACACCGTCGTCGCGCACATCGGTGACACGGAGCTTCGCCGGTACCCGCCGACAGTCCTCGCGGAGACGGTCGCGGAGGACGAGCACGAGGCCTTCCGGCGACTATTCAGGTACATCTCCGGCGCCAACGAGGCGAGCGACGACATCTCGATGACCGCGCCCGTGAACGTGAGCGACAGCGAGAGCCGAGGCGACGGAGGCCGCGCGAACGACGACTCCGACGGCGTCTCCATCCCGATGACAGCGCCGGTCGAGCGAACGGACGCCCCCGGCGATGGTGCCCGCATGGCGTTTTCTCTCCCCGCCGACTACGACGCGGAGTCGGCGCCACGACCGACCGACGAGGACGTGACCCTCGTGGCGGTGCCAGAGCGAACGCTCGCGGTACGGCGGTTCTCGTGGCGGCCGACCGACGAGCGGATCGAGCGGGAGACCGACCGGCTTCGTGAGTCGCTGGCGGCGGCGGACGTGCCGACGGACGGAGAGCCGTTCTATATGGGGTACGACGCGCCGTGGACGCTGCCGTTCCTCCGGCGCAACGAGGTCGCCGTCTCGGTGGAATCGGCCGGGTGAGCGGTGCGAGGCGGTCGTGTGAGGCTATCGCGACAGTGATCAGACGGCGATCGTCTCGCCGAGGTCGGGTGCCGCGGCGTCGTAGCCGTCCGCGCGCAACTCCTCGGCGAACGTCGGGCACCGGTCGCCGTGGTTGACGAGGACCGTCGCGCCGTGGTAGTCATCGAGGAGCGACCGGAGGCCGTCGCGGTCGGCGTGCGCGGAGAAGTCGAACAGTTCGACGCGGGCGGCGATGGGGACGACGCCGCCGTCGAGTTCACAGCGGCCGTGTTCGAGCAGCTGTCGGCCGTTCGTCCCCTCGACCTGATAGCCGGTGAGACAGACGCGGTTCGTCGGATCCGAGCGGAGCATCGGGAGGTAGCGCATCACCGGCCCGCCGGAGAGCATTCCGGAGGTGGTGACGATGGCCTCGTTGTCGGCGGCGATGCGCTCTCGTTGGCCGTCACTCCCCGTCACGTACCGCGCGCCGGACTTCGCCCGCCGGAGCGCCTCCGGATCGCGGACGTACTCGGGGTACCGCCGGACGATGTCGGTGACACGCTGGCCCATCCCGTCGAGGTACGGCCGGATCTCGGTGTCCTCCAGCACCGTCAGCACCTCCTGCGTACGGCCGATCGCGAACGCGGGGATCAGCGCGGTACCGCCCTCGTAGCGCGTGGTGCGGACCGTCTCGACGAACCGCTCCTCGACACGGGCGCGGTCCTCGTGAGTCACGTCCGAGTAGGTGCTCTCGCAGATGACCGCGTCCGCGTCGGGGCGCGCCGTCGACCCGGACAGCAGGCGGGTGTCGTCGGTGTGGAAGTCGCCGGTGTACAGCAGCCGGGTGTCGCCGTCAGTAACGAGGACGTGGGCGCTTCCGGGGATGTGGCCGGCGTTGTGGAAGGTGATCTCGTACTCGGTGCCGCCGGCGGCGACGGTGAACGGTTCGCCGTAGCCGTGGCGCTGCTCGACCTCGCCGAGGCGCTGGACGTGGTTCTCGGTGAAGGTGCACTCGTAGCCGCGCAGCTTCAGCGTGTCGCGCGCGAGCACCCGCGCCAGCTCGGCCGTCGGCGGCGTCCAGTGGATCGAGGGCCGACGGTCGCCACGCAGCAGGGCGGGCACCTGCCCGACGTGGTCGAGGTGGCCGTGGCTGACGACGACCGCGTCCGGCTCCGGCCGGCCGACGGGGTACTGCGGCGGTTCCCCGGTCAACATCCCGTAATCGAGGAGGAGCGCGTCGTCGACGAGAATCGCCGAGCGGCCCACCTCGCGGGCGCCGCCGAGGAACTGAATCTCCATTGGCGGGACGGAGGCGCTCCGAGTGGTTGGCTTCGTCGGTTCGGGATGGACGAGGGGAACCGACGCCGGCGGACGACGCCGCGACGGCCCCCACGGGCGGGGCAACGACGGCGACGACGGCGGCGCTCTCAGATCACCTGGACGGCGACCAGCGCCGCTGCCCCCAGCGCCAGCACGCACAGCACGCCGACCGAGAGGGTCGACAGCCGATTCATGTTCATACCGGGATCCGGCGAGGAGTCGCCACATAGCCGTTCGATCCCCCGTATCAGGGGTAAAATCGAGATCGCGACGGGGGTCGCGCGGCGACCGTCACTCGACGAAGTGCGACCGCGCGACCGTGACGGAGCGGTCGCCGAGGGCGAACGATTCGATCGCCCGGCGGGCGATCCGGGAGCGTGCCGCACCGCGGCCGAACAGCGCCGCCGCGACGCGGACGAGGGACGGGGGAACGCGCCGCCCGTGGTCGAGCCAGAACGCGAGGTTCGCGGCGGATCGCCGCTGGAGCGCGATCACGCGCTCGACCGTCGGCCGTCGGCGTGCCTCGAACGCGCGGAGCCGGGACCGCGGGACGACCCCCTCCGAGTACGCGAGCGCACGGACGATCCGGTCGTGGGCGACGACCGCGTCCTCGACGGCGAGGGGGTTGCCCTGCGCGCCGATCGGGCTGGCGACGTGGGCGGCGTCGCCCAGGATCAGGAGCCCGTCGCGGGTCCAGGTGTCGGCGATCCCCGGCGAGACGTCCAGTAACGTCGTGTCAGCGAAGCCGTTGAGGTTGTCGTCGACGGCGGCGGCGATATCGGGGTCGACGGCGGCGACGCGCCCGCGGAAGGCGTCGAAGCCGGCCGCCCGGATCGCCGGCCACTCGCCGTCCCGGAGGAGATAGCCGACCTGCAGGTCGCCGCCGCCGAGGCCGAAGTGGACGAGGACCCCCTCGCGGGCGATCTGCCCCTGCGTGCCCGCGTCGACCGCGCCGGCCGGGAGCGTGAACCAGACGAGATCGATCGGCGACTCGAACAGGCCCGGATCGATCCCCGCCTCCTCGCGGACCGTCGAGTAGCGGCCGTCCGCGCCGACGACACAGCGCGCCTCGACCGCGACCGTCTCGTCGGCCGCGCGGTCGCGGGCGGTCACGCCGCGAACGGCTCCGTCGTCGTCCGTCACGAGTCCGGTAACGGTCGTGGCCGGATGAAACGAGAAGCCGTCGAAGGCACCGGCGCGGTCGACGAGGCGTTCGAGCAGCGCCGGCTGCTCCATCATCAGCGCGTACGGGTAGTCGGTGTCGAGCAGGTCGAACTCGAGGACTGAAACGCGCTCGCCGTACAGCGAGAACGCCCCCTCGGCGACCGTCTCGTGGGCGAGGTCGAGCACGTCCTCGAGCACGTCCATCTCGTCGAACAAGCGGACGACGCCGGGGTTCCAGCCGAATCCGCGGTACACGCGCTCGAAGGTGCCCTCCCGTTCCACGAGCGTCACGTCGACGCCGCTGCGTGCCAGCAGGTACGAGAGGACCGCGCCGCCGGGACCGCAGCCCACCACGGCGACGTCGGTACGGTCGGTCCGATCGGCCTCGGGCGGATCAGTCTCCGACAGGTCCGACCCTGGCGAACCCGCGGTGGGGGCGTCGACCATCGCGCCTCAGTCGTCGGCGCTCGCGGCGCCCACGTCCGTGTCCGCCTCGCCGAGTCCCGGAACGACGCCGTCCTCGCGCCAGCCGCGCGCCTCGTAGTACTCGTCCAGCGCCGCATCGAAGCCCTCGATGTCGTACGGGAGCGCGTCGTCCGCGCGGTCGAAGCCGCGGCGGTTGTTGAACGCCCGCTCCAGTTCGACCACCCGCGCGCCCACCTCCAGCAGGTCGTCGTAGTCGGCCTCCAGCAGGGAACCGAGCCGCTCCTCGGTCATGAAGTCGCGACTGAACTTGCAGGCGACCGCCGAATCGAGGACCGCGTTGTGGTTCTCCGCGGCGGCGACCATCGGCGCCTTCCCGTCGAGTCCGCGCTTGTCGACGGCCTGCTCCTTGTCGACGAGCGGGTACTCCTTCGGGTAGAAGCTGGCGTACATGTGGTCGGCGCCGCGGTTCGAGGTGGCAAAGGAGAGGCCCTGCCCGTTCAGCGTCCGACCGTCGTGAGCGGCGAACTCCAGCCCCTTCACCGACCAGTCCTCGACGCCCAGCTCGGGGGCGGCGCGGTGGACGCCCTCAGCGAGCAGGTCGCCGACCTCGCCCTCGCGGTAGGCGGCCTTCCGGAGCGCCTCGCGGGCGCGCTCGGGGTTCGCGAGGTCGTCCTCGCTCTTCAGGTAGGCGGCCATCGTGTCGCCCGCGGAGATGGTGTCGACGCCGAGGCGGTCGCACAGCTCGTTGGCCTTCATCACCTCGACCACGTCGTCGACGAGCTGGTTCGACCCCCACGCCATCACCGTCTCGAACTCCGGCCCCTCCGTCTCGACGCCGGATTCCTCGTCTCTCGTCGGGAGCTTGCACGCGAACGCGCACTGCGAGCAGGTGCCCTTCTTGTACTTCTTCGATTCGACCGCGTCGCCGCCGATCCCCTCGACGCCGTCGAACGACAGCGCCGAGAAGTAGTCGGTCGGCAGCGCCTCCACCTCGTTGGCGTACTCGGTGACGCTGGTGGTACCCTGCCGCTTCATCACGTGGTCCGACGTGGCCGCCTCGCGGTGGATCTCCGTCCCGATCGGGTCGATCTCCACGTCCGCCTCGCTGTCGCCGTCGAAGGTGAGCACCTTCACGTTCTTGCTTCCCAGCACCGCGCCCATCCCGGTCCGCCCGAACGCGCGCGTCTCGCTGGTCAACACGCACGCGTAGCGGACCAGGTTCTCGCCGGCGGGACCGATACACGCGAGATGCTCGGCCTCCAGATCGTGCGTGTCCTCGGCCCACTCGGTCACCGCGGGCACCTCCGCGCCCGCGAGGTCGGGAACCTCCTCGAACTCGACGCCGTCGTCGCGGACGTGGACCGCCAGGGGAACGTCACTGACGCCGCGGAGCTCGACGGCGGCGTACCCCGTCCCGGTGAAGTTCCGCGAGAGGAAGCCGCCGGCGTTCGAGGAGGCGACGCCGTCGGTCAACGGCGAGACGCTCGTCATGTTCATCCGGCCGGTGAAGCTCATTTGCGAGTGCTGGAGGGGGCCGGTCGCGAGGTAGACGCGGTTCTCCGGGCCGAGCGGGTCGACGTCGAACGGGACGCGGTCGAACGCCAGTTTCGTCGCGACGCCGCGACCCCCGGCGAACTCGCCGAGCACGTCGTCGATGTCCTCCTCAGTCGTCTCGCGGGCGCCGAGGTCGACCGACAGCAGCGGACCGGTCGCGTGAATCATACGCATGGGTTTCCCGGCGAGGGTCGTAAATCCCGCTGTCGGTGGGCGTGTCACAGACCACCGTGTGTCGCCGTCCGTGTCGGCAGATCGGGGCGAGAGCGCCACGCGCCGGTTCGGAACCACTATCCCGACGGCCGTCGGAGCCACGAACCGAATGAAGGTCTTCGGATCGAGCGGCACCCGCGGGGTCGTCGGCGAGGAGTTCACCCCGGAGTTCGTCTCCCGGGTGGCCGCGGCCGCGGCGGCGACGTGGGACGCCGAGCGCGTCGCCCTCGGCCGCGACACCCGTACCTCGGGGCGGACGTTCGCCGACGCCGCCGCCGCCGGCGTCACCGCAGCCGGGGTCGACGTGGAGCGAGTCGGGGTCGTCCCCACGCCGAGCCTGGTGCGCTACTGCGAGGTCGAATCGGTGCCCGGCGTGATGATCACCGCGTCGCACAACCCCCCGGAGTTCAACGGCGTCAAGCTCGTCGGCGACGACGGGATCGAGCTCCCGGTGAACCGGCTCGAGCTCGTCGAGGACCGCCTCCTCGCGGAGGAGCCGACGACGGTGTCGTGGGACCGGATGGGCGACTCCCGCCGCATTCCCGACGCCAACGACGACTACGTCGCGGAGATGCTCGACGCGATCGACCGCGACGCCGTCGCCGCCGCCGACCTCACGGTCGCGCTCGACCCCGGCCACGGCGCCGGCGCGCTCACCTCGCCCGAGTTCTTCCGCGAACTCGGCTGTGCGGTCGTCACGGTGAACGCCCAGCCGGACGGCCACTTCCCCGGCCGCGACCCCGAGCCCGTCGAGGCGAACCTCGACGACCTCGGGCGGCTCGTGCGCGCGACCGACGCCGACGTGGGGATCGCCCACGACGGCGACGCCGACCGCGCCATCTTCTTCGACGAGACCGGCTCGTACGTCGAGGGTGACGCCTCGCTGGCGGCGCTTGCCGCCCGCGATCTGGGCGAGGGCGACACGACCGTCGCCGCGGTGAACGTCTCCCAGCGCCTCGTGGACGTGTGCGAGGCCGCCGACGCGAACCTCGAACTCACCCCCATCGGCTCGACCAACATCATCACCCGGATCAAGGAACTGTGGCGCGAGGGCGAGTCCGTCCCCATCGCCGGCGAGGGCAACGGCGGGGTCTTCTTCCCCGATTACCGGCTGGTGCGCGACGGCGGGTTCATCGCCGCGAAGTTCCTCGAACTGCTCGCCGAGCGCGATGCCGCCGTCAGCGAGATCATCGCGCCGTACGCCGACTACACGAACGTCCGCGAGAACCTCACGTACGACACCGACGCGGAGTTGGACGCGATGCTCGCGGCCGCCGAGGCGTACGCCGACGCCGCCGACGCCGAGCCCGACACGAAGGACGGGTACCGCCTCGACTACGGCGACGCCTGGGTGCTCGTGCGCCCCTCCGGGACCGAACCCAAGGTGCGTGTGTACGCCGAGTCCGCCGACGCCGACCGCGCGGCCACGCTGGTGCGGGACGTGCGCGAGGCGCTGGAGGACGCGAAGGCCGACGTCGTGGGGTAGCCGACCGACCCTCGCCCTCCGGTCGCGAGCCCATCGGTCGCCCGTTCCTCGACCACCCATCCTCTCTCGGCCGCACACCCCCGAATCCTTTCCTCCTGTCGACCCCGAGACCCGCACATGGACATCGAGGTGCGGCCCGTCGCCTCCCCGACCGAGTTCCGTGCGGCCATGGCCGTCAACCGCGCCGCCTGGCGCGACGCGTACGCCGATATCCTCCCCGACGAGCGACTGGACGCGATGGCGGTCCCCGACGGCGTCGGGCTCCAGGAGCGGTACGACCGCGCGACCGCCGACGGTCGGGCGTTCCTCGTCGCCGTCGACCGACAGCCGGGCGCGGTCGTCGGCTTCGGCGACGCGGTGTGGGACGACGAACGGAAGGCGTTCTGCGAGCGCGACGACGCCGAGATCCGGGCGATCTACGTCGACCCCGACGCGCAGGGCGCGGGCGTCGGCTCGGCGCTGCTGGAGGCCGCGGTCGAGCGCGTCCCCGACGCGTGCTCGCGGCTGGCTCTCGAGACGTTCACCGAGAACCGCGCTGCCCGGGAGTTCTACGAGGCGCGCGGGTTCGAGCGGGTCGGCGCTTCGGCCTTCGAAGTAGGCGAGGAGTCGTACCCGACGGCGGTGTACGCGCGGCCGCTGTAACCGACCACTGTGAACGATCGCGGTTACGAGTCCGCGTCCGCAAGCGCGTCCGTCAGCAGTTCGCGTCGCTCACGCGCCTCGGCCAGCTCGGCGGCCGCCTCGCCCGAGGCGACCCGCTCGAACTCCGCGTCCGACAGCTCCGCCTCCGCCTCGGCGGCGCGGCGGAGCCGCTCGTAGTCGGGGTGGTCGGCGGCCTCGCGCAGCTCGCGGGCGCGGGCGACGGTCTCCTCGGGCGCGAACTTGGCGACGACCGAGACGAGCTCCTCGCGCTGGAACCGGAGCGTCTCGGCGGCCAGCGGCGGCCAGTCGACCGTGAGCGGCGCCGCGGACAGCCGTTCGAGGTACGTCCGGTGCGGTCGAACCCGCGCCGTGAACGTCCCCGAGTCGTCGACGTAGTGGTCGAGCTTGGAGGCGGAGTAGTCGGCGTACTCGAGGAGGTCCGGAAGCGCCGCGCCGTCCGCGGGCGACGAGTCGAGGAACGCGAGCAGCTCCGGCGGCGGCGCGGCGTAGTCGACGAACGGCGTCTCCGCCGCGTCCGCGACGAACGCCAGCAGCTCGCGGGCGGGCGCCTCCCGACGGAAGTCGTCGAACGCGTCGCGGACGGCGTCGTTGTAGGCGGCGATCGGCTCGCGAAGCTCCTCGGTGGGGGCGGTCAGGTCCGCCTCCCCCAACTCGACGAGCCGCTCCAGCTCCGCGATGCGGTCGTCCAGCGCGTCGAGTCGACGTGTGGCGTCGCGTTCGGCGTCGTGGACTGCGGTCTCGGCGGCCTCGCGCTCGGCCAGCCGTCCGGCGAGATCGCGGGCGGGCGAAAGCGCCTCGCGGGCGCGCTGGAAGTCCGACTCCGAGAGCCGGCGGCCGTCGACGGCCTCGTTGGCGCGTTCGAACGCGTCGTGTCCGGGGACGTCCTCGTCGAGGCCCTCGACGACGGCCGCGAACTCGCCCTGGAACTCGACGTACGCCTGGAAGTCGCCCGTCCCGGTCGCCGAGTCGACGTACCGGTCCAGCAGGCGGTCGGCGCGCTGAACCGCGTCGCGGACGGTCGAAAGCGTCGACTCGCCGTGTTCCTCGACGGCCGCCTCGGCGTCGGCACGGCGCTCACGCGCCTCACGGAGCGTCGCTGCGAGCGCGGCCGCGTCGCGCTCGGCGTCCGGGAGCGGGTCCGGCGTCGCGTTCGGCTCGGAGGTCGCGTTCGGCTTGGGGGCCGCGTCGGCGTCGCGTGCCATCCGTTACTCGTACACCGCGTCGGGGTCGAACACGCGCTCGCCGACGTGCTCGCCGTCGACCGTGCGGTGGAAACACGAGCGGTGCCCGGTGTGACACGCGCCGCCGGTCTGGTCGACCAGATACAGGAGGGTGTCGGCGTCACAGTCGACGCGGATCTCACGGATCTCTTGGGTGTGTCCGCTGGTGGCGCCTTTCTCCCACAGTTCGTCCCGGGAACGGGAGTAGTAGTGTGCACGGCCGGTCTCGCGCGTGCGGGCGAGCGCCTCCTGGTTCACATACGCGAGCATCAACACCTCGCCGGAGTCCGCGTCCTGCGCGACGGCGGGGATGAGCCCGTCGTCTCCGAAGTCGACCGCGATCCGGTCGTCGGGTTCGGCATCGGGCGTGGGATCACTCATCGATCCGAACGTCGGGGCTGCGGCGAATAGGTCTTGTGCGTGGCGGGCGCGACCTCGGCCCCGCGGCGGGTCGGGGACAGAGGAGTCTCGGCGAGGTCAGACCAGCCCGAGCGCCCCGAGCGCGACCGTGAGCACGTCGCCGTACGTCAACGCGAGCACGAGCCCCCCGAACAGCGGCACGAGGAACGGGAGCCCGGGAGACACCCACAGCGCCTCCTCGGCGGCGACGCGGTCCAGCCCCTCACGGAGCGTATCGGGCGTCGTGCCGTAGGCAGTTCCCTCGATGTCGTCGAGGAACCGCTCGGCGGCCCACGGGTCGTCGACGTCGCCGGCGGCGGCGTCCGCGTCGACTCCGGCATCGGCGTTCGGGTCGCCGGCGGCGTCATCGGCCGTCGCGTCCGACTCGGGGAACTCGAACCCGCCGTCGTCGACGCCCCCGTCCGTCCGGGGTCCGTCATGGACCGCGCCGTCGGTCGGCGGGTGCCTCTCGCCGACTGACGCCGGATCGCGGTGTGTCTCGGGATCCGCACGGACGGCCGCGAGCGTGGTGCCGCGCCACCGGAGGTACATCCGGAGCGCGTCGAGGTCGAGGCCCCGCTGCGGGCGGAGCCCATCGGCGCGGATGAGTTGGCCGTGCACGTCCGGGAGGTCCTCGACCGCGGTCCAGCGGCCGACGAACATCGCCGACGAGATCCGGCCGGCGGCGACGTTCGACACGAACAGCAGGGCGACGTAGCCGGCGCCGAACAGCACCGCGTTCGTCAGCGCCGACATCGCCGTGACGCCCAGCGCCGAGGGGTGAACGGGGAAGCCGACGGTGTGAAGCCACGTCACGTCCGGCAGGATCGACAGCGGGACGACGTATCCGGGGGTGGTCGGGAACGCGACCGCGAGCACGACGAGCGCTTTCATGTCGGCGCCGCCGAAGGCGGCCAGCCGATAGGCGAGTACCGAGAAGGGGATCAAAAAGAGGATCGAGAACCCGACCCGGACGAGGAACACCCGGCCGGCGTAGCCGTCGAACGGGTACGCGCCGGCCCCCTCCACGACGAGCGCGAGCGCGCCGATCGCGAGCAGCGGGAGCCAGAGGGAACTCGCGACGCGGCGGGTCCGGATGTCGCGGTAGGCGGCCCACGCGAACCCCGGGAGGACGAGGAGCCGGAGGAGGTCGGCCGCGGTGGCGACGCCGAGCACGGTCATACGGGGTCGCACGCGGCCGGGTAGTTAGGCGTTGCCGTCCGGATCTCGCTCGTGAAAGCGGCACGGACGGACGGGGGGACGGGGAGAACGGGTCAGCGGCCGGGGAGCCACTCGGCGAGCGAGGCGGGGGAACCGTCTCCGTCGCCGCCGTCGCCGCCACCGTTACCGCCGCGGCCGCCACCACCGCCGCCGTCGCCGCCGTTACCGCCACCGTCACCGCCGGTCCCCGGAAATCCCTGCACCGATAGCGACCCGAGGAGCCGCGAGAGCGCCTCCTCGTCTCGGTCGTCGACGAGTTGGACTTGCCCGTACACCATGAACGACCGGTCGCCGGTGAGCGCCGCGAAGTTCACCAGGGATGCGCCCTCGGGACAGCCCTCGAGGCGCTCGACGCTCCCGGCGAATTGGGCGTTGGTGTAGTCGCTCCGCGACGGCGTCCCGCAGACGTTCGTCGACAGCCCCTCGAGCACCGCGTTCGTGTCAGTTCCACGCCTGTCGGTGGCCACGATGAACGCCCCCGGCACCGTCCACGTCTGAGTGAACCCGTCCACGTCGGGCGAAGCCGCCAGGAACGGGCCGTCCGCCAGGTCGCCGTCGCGGACGTCCGTCCACTCGGTCGGCAGCTCCGCGCTGATCGTCCCCGCGGCGTTCGACACCGGCACGAAGGTGTACGCGCCGCCGGGCGCCTGTCCCTCGACGACCGACAGCGGCTCGCCCCGGACGCGGCCCTCCAGGACGACGCTGCTTCCGTCGATCTGCTCGCGGTGCACCTGGATCGTAAACCGCCCGGCCGCATTGCTGAACATGAGCGAACAGTAGGCGCTCTTCGTCGGGAACTGCTCGTCCGAGGCCGGGGTGACCGCCAGCGTACCGTTGATCCGGAGGATGCGGTCGCCCGGCTCGAGCCCGACGTCGAACGCCGGCGAGTCGTTGTTCACCGAGACCACGTGGATCGCCCGGTCGACGCCGCCAGCGGTCATCGGCGTCGGCGTCTCGACGGCGACGCCGTTGATCCCGAACCAGTCGGGGGCGTCGGCCTGTCGGAGCGTGTCGAGTTCCGCGACGATATCCGCGGCCCCGACCGCCAGGTTCACGTTGTACAGGGAACTGCCGGCGTAGTTCATGCCCACCACCTGCCCCTGATCGTCGACGAGCGGCCCGCCGGAGCTGCCGGGCGCGATACCTGCGGAGTGGCTCAGCACGGTCGAGACGGACGCCCAATCGGTGTTCCCGTCGAGACCCGTCGCCGAGATCCGTCCGAACGTCGTCGACAGCGGCAACCCCAGGGGGAACCCGTGGGCGGTGACGGGAGTCCCAGGTGCGACCGGCTCGTTCCGGAACGAGAGCGTCGAGAACCCGGCGCCTTGGAGCTGCACGACCGCGAGATCGGAGCAGTCCGAGCGGCCGATGACGCGGGCGCGGTATGCCCGCTGTCGGTCCTCGCCGACGTACGCCGTGATGCTGTCCGCGCCGTTCACGACGTGGTTCGCCGTCAGCACGACGCCGTCGGGAGAAATGAGGAACCCCGACCCGCCGCCGCTGCGGACGTCCACCTGACCGATGTCGGGAAAGTTGAAGTCGCCGGTGACATCCAGCCGAACCGTCGCCGCGCGTGCGTCCGCGACGGAGTCCTGCTGCTGGGTTCCGCCCGATCCCTCTTGGCCGTCCTGCTGCTGGGTTCCGCGCGATCCCTCTTGGCCGAGCGCGGTCCCGCTCGCGCCCGTCGCGAGAACGCCGACCGCGCCGAGCGTCTTCAGCGCAGTCCGCCGCGAGACGACCTGTCGGCCGGGGTCGTCTGATCCCACTCCCTCGGACGCCGACTCGACGGCGGCCGCCGATCCCCGTCGACGCGTCCGAAGTGTGATCGAGTCGGTGTTCTCAGGTACGTCCCGCCGCTTTCCGGCCGTTCGAGTGTGTCTCATCGCAGATATTCTGGTGGCGGGCCCGACTCTTTGTTATGGAATCCTGACGACACGGTGGTGTCGGGTAGGGTCGCCCGATCGGCCCTAGGTCGACGTTCGACGTCGGGAGCCCCGATTACCAGATCCTACCGCCGGCTTCGTTCGGCCTACCGGCACACCAGGCTCCGAGCACGCAGTCGGCCGCTCCACTGTCGAAACGTCGGGGTCGTGGAGATACGTGTGAGCCAGTCACGTGGAGAATGGATCCGCGACGCCTGGGGCGGCGTCCGAGCCCTCCGCTACCGGCTCCAGTACCGGGACAACCGATCGTATTCAGTTCCGGACCGCCGATCGCGCTTCGGGAGCGCGACGGCGGTCTCTGTGCCGTTCGAACGGCCGGTCCGACCGGCGTTCCGGCGACTCACGCGGTTCACCTCCCCCTCACCACGCACTTACGGCTGGCGAGGGAACTCGGGCCGGGATAGCGCGGGTCCCTCCGGGAACGGAGTACGATCGATCTCCGACGTGTCCGTCCGTCCGGCGTACGGATCGGTGACGTACTCGAGACTGGACTGTCGAAAAAAACGAAGGAGGTTGCATGTCGCGAACGCGTCGCCGCGTGCCCGTACGCGGGCACTCGAGCCTCAGATGACGCGGTTCTGGAGGTAGTCGAGGTGCTTCGCGTTGTAGACGATCCGGACCTCGTCGGTCTCCGGCGAGCCGATGCAGGTCAGGCGGACGTTCTTCTCCTCGACTTCCTCGTCCGAGAGGATCTGCTGCATGTCCATGCTGATCTCGCCCTCCCGCACGATGGCCGCACAGTTCGCACACGCGCCGGCGCGGCACGAGAAGGGCCAGTCGTAGCCCTGCGCCTCGGCGGCCTCGAGGATGTATTCGCCCTGATTGACCTCGAGTTCACCGTAGTCCTCCCCGTCCAACCCGGCGTCGGCCGCGTTGTCGAAGAGGTCGTCGTCGTCCATCTCCCAGCCGTTGTCGTCAAGTACTTCGTAGTTAAGGTATTCGACCGTGGGCATCTCGTTCCGTAATTCGCCGGCCGCACCATTAGTTGTTGCTATCTCGTAGAGCACAACCGCGTCAGACGGCTTTAGGCCGGCCAAAACAACCGCTCTGCGGATCTGAGAGGACCCCGCCGACACGATCGGCCGAGTCTCGCCACGTCGGAGGAGCACAGCGACCCGACACCGAGCCCAGTCACGGGAAAAACGGGTCACGAGAAGGCGAGTCATCGAAAGGCGAATCACAGGGGAACGACCGCGAACAGCGCGTACGAGCAGATAAACGAGACCGTGGGCGTGAAGATCCAAAACGAGACGACGCGACCGGTCGTACCGGGGTCGAACAGGTCCTCGGCGAGCAGTTCGCCCCCGTGTTCCTCGCCCATCCGCGGGACGCCGTCGGCGGCGTCGGGGCGGTCGGCCGCGAGCGCGTCGACGGACACCTCGGGGCGCTGCGCGTCCACCTGCTCTCGGTCGCCGCCGATCGTGCCGCCGACCGCGCCGCTGACGGCGTCGCCGAGTGTCGTCGTCCGGGTCGCCCGCCCCCAACCGAGCCCCACGATCGACATCGTCGCCGAGACGGCCAGCGACGCCGGGATCCCGATCGCCGAGAGGAACGTGATGAGGCTCGCCGCGACCACCTCGACGATGAGCGCCGCCAACAGCGGGAGGTCGGTGAGGTCGTTTCCGACGGTATCGAGCGTCCGGCGGGCGATGGTGAACGCGCCGACGGCGATCGCCGCGCTCGCGAGCACCACGCCCTGGCTCGCCGTCACCGAGCCGTTGCCCACCAGCGGCGCGACCGCGTTGGCGACGTTGGAGGCCCCCGCCGAGAACGCCATGTAGCAGGCGATGACGACCACGCCGGCCGTGCCGACGACCTCCCGGCCGGTCGCGCCGGGCGCGATCGTGGGTCGCACGCCGTCGAACGCGACGACGCCGCCGGTCGACCGGTCGAGCGCGAAGGCGGCGTCGAGATGCGGATAGAAGTACCGACCGACGACCGCGCAGATCCAGAAGGCGACGACGGGGGCGACGAGCCACCAGCCGACGATCCGCAACATGACATCGGCGTTGAGCGTCCCCGTCGCCGCGCCGAGGCCCGCGATGGCGCCGACGGCCGTCATCGACGTCGAGGCGGGGACGCCGAACGTGTTGGAGATCAGCAGCGCCAGCCCGACGAAGAAGAGCACGCCGACGCTCGCAGCGAGCGTGAACGCCGACGACGGGACGATCTCCCCGCCCATCGTGTCGATGACGTTGCGACCGACCGTCCACCCGCCGGCGAGCGCGAACGCGGACATGAGCGCCGCCGCGGCCGTCTTCGAGAGCGTGCCGCTGCCGACCGCGGGGCCGAACGAGACGCCCGTCGACGAGCCGCCGATGTTGAAGCCGACGAACACCGCGACGACCACGCCGACGGCCAGGAGTGCCTCGACCACACGCACGCACTCCCGCCATCGACCCATAAGTCCGGTCGATCCCTGCCGGTCCGCGACAGCGTTTAAACCATGGGTCCGATACTACGGGGTATGGAATGGAAGACAGACTGGGGCCTGCGGGGCCGGATGGTCCTGACAGGGTTCCTGCTGTTCGCCCTCTACATCGTGTTCATCGCGGTGTTGTCGGAGTTCGCGGGGTTGTTCTGGATGGTCGTCGTGATGGGCCTCTTCTCGCTGGGACAGTTCTTCTTCAGCGACAAGCTCGCGCTGTACTCGATGGGCGCGAAGGAGGTGTCCGAACAGGAGTATCCGGAACTGCACCGGAAGATCACCCGCCTCTCCCAACAGGCGGACCTCCCGAAGCCGACGGTCGCGGTCGCGGACACGCGCGTCCCGAACGCCTTCGCCGCCGGGCGCTCACAGAAGAACTCGACCGTCTGCGTGACGACCGGACTGCTTCGCACGCTCGACGACGAGGAGCTGGAGGGGGTGCTCGCCCACGAGCTGGCGCACGTCAAGAACCGCGACGTGATGGTGATGACCATCGCGTCGTTCCTCTCGACGCTGGCGTTCATCGTCGTGCGCTGGGGCTGGCTCTTCGGCGGCGGGGGCGACCGCGGCGGCGGCAACCAGGCGCCGGTCATCGTCGCCATCGTCGTCTCGCTGGTCGTGTGGGTGATCTCGTTCATGCTCATCCGCCTGCTGTCGCGCTATCGCGAGTTCGCGGCCGACCGCGGCGGCGCGGCGATCACGGGGAAGCCGGGCGCGCTCGCCTCCGCGCTGGTCACCATCGACAGCGGCATGGACCGCGTCCCGAAGGAGGACCTCCGCGACACCGCGGAGATGAACGCCTTCTTCGTCATCCCGATCAGGTCCGGGTTCGTCGGGAAGCTGTTCTCGACGCACCCGAGCACCGAGAAGCGCGTCGAGCGGCTCCAGGACCTGGAACGCGAGTTCGAGACCGCCTGAGCGGGGCCTCACCCTCCGACTCCTGAACGGTCCTCGCCGGACGACCCGTCCCGCCGGTGTGAAGCTTGAAATACGGTTCCGCGGAAGGGACCGTATGAGCGACCGCACGTACGACATCTCCGGGATCGAACTCACCGACGACACCTACACCGTCGTCCAGAGCCTCGTGCGCAACAAGTACCGAGCGGAGGACTCGGCGGGGAACGTCGTGTTGCGCGGAAAACAGAAGATGCTGAAGCTGAAAGAGCAGTTCCCGTTCGTCGACGCCGACGGAACCGAGGTGTTCTCGGTGAAGGCGGCGGGGATGCTCGACGTCGCCGGCAACTACGTCCTCACCGACTCCCGGACCGGCGAGGATCTGGTGATCCTCGACAACGACTACTCGATCCTCCAGGACACGTGGACGATCCGCGACGCCGACACGGAGGCGGCACTCGCGAGGATCGACTCCCGCGGCGCCATGGCGACGGTCGCACGGAACGTCCTCCCGTTCGGTCACTGGATCCCGCACCGTTACGAGATCACCGACGCGAACGGCGCCCACGTCGGCACGATCGCGGGGAAGTTCTCCCTGGCGGACACCTACGAGATCACCATCGACGACGCCGGCGGCGTGCCGAAGGAGGCGGTCGTCGCCGCCGCGATGGTGATCGACGCGATCCAGGGGAACTGACGACGCCGGCGATGTGACGGTGTCGACCCAGGAGCGACCGCCCGCGCGAGCGACGGCTTGAACACGGCTCCCCACGGAGTACCGACAGCGCCAATGGGGATTCTCGACACACTCAGATCCGTGCTCGGCTCGCGCGCGGAGGCCGACGCCGTCAGCGACGCCGACCCCGAGGACCTGTTCGGCATGAGCACCGCCTACGTCACGATGGAGGCGGATCTCGGCTTCCGGTCGGTCGACGAGGCGGCGCTGTGCTTCTCGTCGGTCGACTCCACCGACTTCGCCGACACCGTCGACTCCGTGGAGGCGATCCTCGACGCCGGCGCCGAGGAGACGGGGACGACGTTCCGCCGCCGCGAGGACGACCACGGCTACCACTGGGTCGTCCTCACCGACGACGATCCCGAGGACCTCGTCACAACCGTCCACTTCGCGGCCGACGAGTTCGTCGAGCGGGGGTACGGCTCGCGGCTGCTGGCGGCGGTGTTCGGCTTCGCCGACGAGCGTGACCCCGACCGCCACGCCTACTGGATCTACTCGTTCCGCCGCGGCGCGTACTACCCGTTCGCGCCGACGGGGACCAGCAGTCGGGACAACAAGACCGAGTTCAAGCTGGAGTCGGTGCTGGACGGGGAGCTCGGCGTCGAATCCGACAAGGAATACTGGTACCCCCTGTGGCCGGACAGCCCGAACGGCCACCCCTGGGGCTAGATCCCGCGAACACGACAGTTACGCCGAACGCGGCCCCGTCGACGACCGCCCCATCCCTTCTGAATCTTCGCACACCGATCGTGAGTGAGTGGTTCACGTACCGCGATTTCACTTTCACTTTGGTGTTAACGAGGGTTTATGGGGGGAGCCGAGCAAGGAGGAGATACGATGGCAGAAGACGATCTCCAAGAACTCCCCGGCGTCGGCCCCGCGACCGCAGACAAACTTGTCGACGCAGGCTTCGACAGCTATCAGAGCATCGCGGTCGCGAGCCCCGCCGAACTGGGCAACACGGCCGACATCGGCGACTCGACGGCGAACGACATCATCCAGGGCGCCCGCGAGGCGGCCGACGTCGGCGGCTTCGAGTCCGGCGCGCAGGTGCTCGAACGACGCGAGGAGATCGGCAAGCTCTCGTGGCAGATCGACGAGGTCGACGACCTCCTGGGCGGCGGGATGGAGACGCAGTCGATCACCGAGGTGTACGGCGAGTTCGGCGCCGGCAAGTCGCAGGTGACCCACCAGATGGCCGTGAACGTCCAGCTCTCCCGCGACGACGGCGGACTGGAGGGATCGGCCATCTTCGTCGACTCCGAGGACACGTTCCGGCCCGAGCGGATCGACGACATGGTCCGCGGGCTGGACGACGAGATCATCGAGCGCGAGTTCGAGCGCCGCGAGATCGAGGGATCGCCCGGCAACGACGACGACATGCGCACGCTGGTCGAAGATTTCCTCGACCACATCCACGTCGCGAAGGCGTTCAACTCCAACCACCAGATCCTGCTGGCCGAGAAGGCGAAAGAACTCGCCAGCGAGGCCGAGGACACCGACTGGCCCGTCCGGATGCTCACCGTCGACTCGCTCACCGCCCACTTCCGCGCCGAGTACGTCGGCCGGGGCGAACTCGCCGAGCGCCAACAGAAGCTCAACAAGCACCTCCACGACCTGATGCGCATCGGCGACCTCTACAACTGCGTCGTGCTCGTCACGAACCAGGTCGCCTCCAACCCCGACTCGTACTTCGGCGACCCGACCCAGCCGATCGGCGGCAACATCCTCGGCCACACCTCGACGTTCCGGATCTACCTCCGCAAGTCGAAGGGCGACAAGCGGATCGTGCGACTCGTGGACGCCCCGAACCTGGCGGACGGCGAGGCCGTGATGCGCGTGCAGGACGGCGGACTCAAGCCCGAGTAAGCCGTTCACCCTCGTTCCAGAAGGGGAGTACCGCGTGGCCAGATCCGTGAGAGTTTTTAACACGATTCCCGCCCTCGGTACAGGTATGAGCACCGAAACGGCGTCCGAGGGGTTCGCCCTCCACACGGAGACGATGACCGGGCTACACTGGCTCGGGGTCGCGCTCGCGGCGATCACCGGCGCCATCCACCTGTGGCTCGCGTACGCGTTCAGTTCGGAGACCGGGATGGCCGTCGCGTTCCTGATCGCGGGAGTCGGCTTTCTCGGCGGCGTGGCGGCGGTGCTGTTCAACTACCGTCGCCGCCTGTTCTACGTGCTCGGGATCCCGTTCACCGCCGGGCAGATCCCGCTGTGGTACGTCGCGAACGCCCCCGACTTCGGGGCGACCGGGATCGCGGACAAGGTCGTGCAGGTGGCTCTCATCGTCGTCCTCGTCGTGCTCTACAGACGCGAGTCGTAGGCCGTGATGGCGTTCACGCACGCCCTGTCGGGCGCAGTGCTGGCAGCTCCCGTGGTCGCGGTCGCGCCCGAGTTGGCCGCTCCGGCCGCAGTCGCGGGGATCGTCGGCGGACTCCTCCCGGATCTCGACCTGTTCGTCGGACGCCATCGGCGGACACTCCACTTCCCCGTGTTGGGGTGGGCACTGGCGCTCCCGGCGATCGGCATCGCCGCGGTCGCTCCGACGGCTGCGACCGTCGCGGCGGCCGTGGGGACCGCGTCGTTCGCCGTCCACGCTGGAACCGACGCCCTCGGCGCAGGCGACGAGATCCGGCCGTGGGAACGCACCTCCGCGGAGGCGGTCTACGATCACCTCCGCGGTCGGTGGATCCGGCCGCGCTACTGGATCCGGTACGACGGCGCCCCCGAGGACGTCGTCGCCACCGCTGTGCTCGCGACCCCGGTCGTGGCGTTCTACCCCGCGCCGCTGCCGGCAGTGGCGGCCGCCTGCGTCGTCCTCGGCGTTGCGTACGCCGCCGTCCGTCGTCGCCTTCCGCCGATCGTCGAGGAGTTCGTCGGGTGAACGTCGTACGCCGTCGCCGGACGCCTACGACACGTTTAGGGTGGCGGAGTCGCTGTGATCGCTCGTCAGATCGACGGACGCGACGCGGAGCGCGCTCGTCCCGACGCGACGGGGCGTCCCCGACCGCGGTCGTCCCGCCCGCCCCAACACATGACATACCGAACGACCGTCACGCGGCAGTTCGTCGCACAGCACTACCTCACTGTCCCGGATCCCGGCCCCGAGGGCGATCTTCACTCGCACGTCTTCTCCGTGGAGGCTACCTTCGCCGGCCCGTCGCTCACCGAGTACGACTACCTCGTCGACATCGACGACGTGCGCGCGGCGCTGGACGAGGCCGAGTCGCGCTACCGCGACGCGACGCTGAACGACCTGCCCGAGTTCGAGGGGTACAACCCCAGCGTCGAGCGGTTCGCGCGCGTCCTCCACGACCGTCTCGCGCCGGCCGCCGCGGGCGACTCCGCCGAGTCGCTGCGCGTGACCGTCTGGGAGGACGACGAGGCCGCCGCCGGCTACGAGGGGCCGATCGCCGGCGCCGACGCCGTCGCCGCGGACGACGCCGACACCGATGGCTGAGCCCGAGGCGCCGGCGGGACCGACCGCGCCCGTCGACGGCGACAGCGGCGGCGACCGCGACGGCGAGCGTGACGGCCCTGCCGGCGACAGTCTCGCGGCCGCGCTCGTCGTCCCCGGCGACCCCGCGACCACCTCCGGCGGCTTCCGGTACGACCGGCGCCTCGTCGCCGGCCTCCGCGCGACCGGCGCATCGGTCCGGGTGTTCTCGGTGCCGTGGCGCCGCTACCCCCTCGGCGTCCTCGATGCACCGGGGCTCGCGACCGGGATACCGGCGGGCCTGCGAGACGCCGACGTGGTCGTCGTCGACGAACTCGCCCATCCGAGCACGTGGGGGCTCGTCCGCCGACTCCGTCGCGGAGGCACGCCCGTCGTCGCGCTGGTGCACCACCTTCGACACGCCGAGGGAGGTCGACTCACGCCGATCGCAACGCGGCTGGAACGACTCTTCCTGCGCGGGTGTTCGGCCGCCGTCTGCGTGAGCGAGGCGACCGAGCGCGACGTGACGGCCCTCGTCGACGGCATTCCCACCCACGTCGCACGCCCGCCGGCCGACCAGTTCGAACCCGAGGTCACCGCGGCCGACGTGGATCGGCGCGCCCACGAGTCCCCGTTCCGCGTCGTCTCGCTCGGGTCGCTCGTCCCGCGGAAGGGACACCCGACGCTGCTGCGGGCGCTCGCGGGATTCGATTCGGACGGCACGAGCGGGGGTGACGCCGGCCCGGTCCCGGACTGGCGACTCGCCGTCGTCGGCCCCGAACCGGATCCGGACTACGCCCGCACGGTGCGCGCGCTCGCGGCCGACCTCGGTGTCGCCGACCGCGTGTCGTTCCGCGGGAAGCTGTCGACGGCCGACCTCGCGAACGTCCTCCGGGAGTCGCACGTCCTCGCGGTCCCCTCCGAGTACGAGGGGTTCGGGATGGCGTACTTGGAGGGGATGGGCTTCGGCCTCCCGGCGGTCGCCTCCGCCGCCGGGGGTGCGTCCTCGGTCGTCGCCGACGGCGAGAACGGCTTCCTCGTCGACCCCGGCGACGTTGCGGGCGTCCGAGAGGCGCTCGGCGCGCTCGCGGACGACCGCGACCGGCTGGCGAGGATGGGACAGGCGGCGCTCCGGCGGTTCGACGCCCACCCCGACTGGGAGGACACCGTCGCCGGCGTCCGCGGCTTCCTCGCGGAGGTTGTCGATGAAGGGTGACGACGTGGCGTATCTGGAGGCGGCGCGGACGGTCGACGCGCGCGCCCACAGCGAGGCCGCGACCGACGCGTTCCGGGCGGCGTTGGGGCGGCCGACGCTCCGGGCGGACGAGGAGCCGGGTTCGGTGGACGGGATCCGCGTGTTCGAAGCCGGCGCCGGCACCTGCGGGATGCTTCGACGTCTGCTCGCCGACCGCGTGCTGCCGGCGGGCGAGTGGGTCGCCGTCGACACCGACGAGCGGGTGCTGTCGGCCGGACGAGAGCGGCTGCACGAGGAGGCACGCGAGGCGGGGTACGGAGTCGAACCCGAGGGGCCGAAGCTCCTGCTCGACCAGCCCGACGGGGACGCGACGCTTCGCGTCCGGTTCGCGGTCGACGACGCTCGCGAGGTCGCTGACGACCTCGGGGGCGACTTCGACGGCGTGGTCGCGCGGTCGTTCGCGGATCTGTTGGCGCCCGAGGAAGTGCTCGCGCTCCTCCGTACGGCCGCCCCGAACGGCTGGTATCACCTGCCGCTTACCTTCGACGGCGAGACGCGGTTCGCGCCCGAGCACCCGGCCGACGACGCCGTGATCGACGCCTTCCACGGGACGATGCGCAACCGCGGGCGGGCGGCGACGCTGCTCGCCGAGCGGTTCCGGGAGGCCGGGACGCCGCCGGCGGTCGACGCGCGCGCGGACTGGGTCGTCGGCGGGGCCGCCGATGGGGCGGGGGAGCGGGGAGGCACCGCCTACCCGGGCGACGAGGCGACGTTCCTGCGGATCGTCCTCGACACCGTCGTCGCGTCCGTGCGCGAGTCGGGGACGGTGCCGGCGGCGACGCTGTCGGCGTGGACGGAAACGAGAACCGCGCAGTTGGAACGGGGAGCACTCGGCTACGTCGCCGTGAACCGCGATCTGTTCGGACGGGTTCCGTGAATCGTCGGCGGAGCGAACGGGGGGGACGAACGAACGGGGACCCGCGAGTCGGCGTCAGTCCTCGGTTTTGGTGATGTCGAGGTCGTCGATCTCGCCCTCGTGCAGCTTCGCGCCGTCCTGCGCGACCTGCCGGGCGAGCACGGCGCACTTGATCCGCATCGGGGAGATGTCGACGCCGAGCATCTCCGTGATGTCGTCGGTGTCCATCGCCTGCAACTCGTCGAGGCTCATCCCCTGCAGGCGCTCGGACAGCATCGACGCCGATGCCTGCGAGATGGCGCAGCCGTCGCCCGAGAACGCGACGTACTCGATCGTCTCGCCGTCGTCCTCCAGCCGGACGTCGACGGTGATCGTGTCGCCGCAGGAGGGGTTCTCGCCGGTGTGGGAGAACGTGGCGTCGTCGAGTTCGCCGTGGTTCCGTGGGTTCTTGTAGTGGTCGAGGATCTGCTGGCGATACATGTCGGAGCCGCCGCCAATGCCCATTGTTGGCGGGAATTGGCGAGTGCGCCGGTTAAGAGTTCTGGGGAGATCGGGGGGCCATCGCGGTCGCTATGTGAGAGACGAACAGCCAAAATCTGGTTGGCTATAATCGGGTGATGAGATCGTGGACGTCGATATCCGTCGATGGCTGTTCCAGGCCGTTCGCTATCGAGAGGATGATGTCGACCTCGCTGGAGGTGTCTGTGATGCGAACCTGCCGGTTCTCACGGTCGTACTCGATGCTGTCCGCCTCCGCTATCTTCGGGAGATGTGTGTGATTCAACGTCAGAACGACGTGCTCGAACGTCTCGTCGGGTATCTCCGCTTCGGAGGGATCGCGTTCCCACTCGCTGATCGTCCGGGCGAGCTGCTCGATGGCGACCGGCCCGTCCTGTTGATGTAGGTAGTAGAGCGCGTACCGTCGACGTTCCTCACTCAGGAGTCGAAATACCTCGTCTAATGGACTCACATCGCCTCTCTAGCGGTTGGCGAATAAATACATCTCGCCGATCCACCGGAGGAACCGAAGCGAAGAACGCCGGCTGACGCCGACTGCACCGTTTGTACCGGTCAGTCGGACGGTCGTTCATGCCGGGCGGTTGTTCCCCGGCAGCGATCTGGACCGTATCGCGGGCCGTCGAGCCCGATCGCTACGCGAACAGCTGTCGCGCGTCGTCGACCGCCTCGACCAGCGTGTCGATCTCCTCGCGCGTGTTGTAGATGTAGAAACTCGCGCGGGCGCTGGCGGCGATCCCGAGTTTGTCGTGGAGCGGCTGGGTGCAGTGGTCGCCGGCGCGGACCGCGACGGCGTGGTCGTTGAGGATGCTGGAGAGGTCGTGGGCGTGGACGCCGTCGAGGTTGAACGCCACGAGCCCCGCGCGGTCGTCGCCCGGCGGCCCGTAGATGTCCACGTCGTCCTGCTCGGTGAGCCGATCGTAGGCGTACTCCGCGAGCAGTTGCTCGTGGGCGTGGACGTTCTCCATCCCGAGATCTTCCAAGTAGTCGATCGCCGCGTGGAGAGCGATCCCCTGCGCGATGACGGGCGTGCCGGCCTCGAACTTCCACGGGAGGTTCTCCCACTCGGAGTCCTCGAAGGTGACCTTCCGGATCATCTCCCCCCCGTAGAGGTACGGCTCCATCCCCTCCAACAGGTGCTCCTTCCCGTACAACACGCCGATCCCGGTGGGGCCGCACATCTTGTGCCCCGAGAACGCGAAGAAGTCCGCGTCGATCTCGGCCACGTCGACGGGCATGTGCGGCACCGACTGTGCGCCGTCGACGAAGATCAGTCCGTCGTGGTCGTGGACGAGATCCGCGAGTTCGCGGACGGGGTTCACCGTGCCGAGGGTGTTCGAGACGTGGACGACGTTCGCCATCGCGGTGTCGTCGTCGACGAGTTCGCGGGCGTGGTCCATGTCGAGGCGGCCGTCCCCGTCGACGCGGATGAACCGCACGTCAGCGCCGGTTCTCTTGCCGATCTGCTGCCAGGTTACCAGCGACGCGTGGTGCTCCATCTCGGTGAGGACGACGTTGTCCTCGGGCCCGAGTTCGTTGAGCCCCCACGCGTAGGCGACGAGGTTCTCCGCCTCGGTGGTGTTCTTCGTGAAGACGACCTCCTCGCGTCCCTCGGCACCGATGAACTCGGCGACGCGGTCGTGAGCGTTCTCGTAGGCGACCGACGCCTCCTGGCTCAGGTGGTGGATGCCGCGGTGGACGTTGGAGTTGTACGAGCGGTAGTAGTCCGCGATCGTGTCGACGACCTGGTCGGGCGTGTGACTCGTTGCCGCGTTGTCGAGGTAGACGAGCGGCTTCGTGTCCCCCTCGTCCTCGCCGGGGACCGTCACGTCGCCGCCGACCTTCCGCTGGAGGATGGGGAAATCGGCGCGGACGGCCTCGATATCGAGCGGGTACGGTTCCTGCTCAGGCGCTTCCATTACCGGAGATGAGGGGTCGGAGGGGTAACATCCCTTCGGTCGTTTCGCCGGTTCGTAACCGAAACCGGCTACGAGTCGCCGCCAGCCCTGAGGACCGGTGGCGGGTTAGAGCCAGAGCAGTTGCGCGTGCAGCGTCTCGCCGACCTCCAGCACGCGGTCGGCGTCGATGACGCCGGCGTCGACGGCGACGCCGACGCAGCCGGCGCCCACGAGGTTCGCGGTGTCGGCGTCGTACAGCCCCTCGATGACCGCGTCGGCGTCGGCGGCCTCGGCCTCGTCGCCGCCGTAGAACGCCTCGGTCACCTCCAACGTTACCTCCCCGTCCTCGAACGTCTCGCCGAGCACGTCCGCGTCGCAGACGGCGACGAGCGTACCCTCGGGCGTTTCCCGGCGCGTGATCAGGTACTCGGCGTCCGGGTCGCCGTCGCCGTCCTCGTGGTCGCCGAGGCCCCCGTCGGCGTCCCCGGCGTCGTCGCTCATCTACAGGCCCCCGAGATCGAGGTCGTCGTCGCCGTCGCGGCCGCCGAGACCGCCCGGTCCGCCGCCGGCGCCGCCCATCGCGCCGGCCGATCCCGCGCCGCCCTCGGCCTGCTCTTCGACCATCCGCTGTTCGGCCTCCTCGCGGATCTCCTCGGCGCGCTCGGCGGCCTGCTCGGCCTCGTCCTCGCGGCCGAGTTCGTCGAGCGCGCGAGCCTTCTCTTCGAGCACCTCGGCGTTACGCATCCCCAGCCGGATCGCGTTGTCGAAGGCCGTGACGGCGTCCTCGAGCAGGCCGCGCTCGACGAGGAAGAACCCGCGGTTGTACCACGCCTGCGGGAATCGCGGGTCGATCTCGACGGCGTTCTCGGCGTGTTCGAGCGCCTGTTCGCCCTGGCCGTTCTCGTGAAGCGCGTACGCGAGGTTCGTCTCGGCGCTGGCGGCGTGTTCGGAGTCGTCGTCGATGCGCAACGCCTCGCGGTAGGCGCCGATGGCCTCGTCCCATTCCTCCAACTGGGCGTGGGCGACGCCCTTGTTCACCCACGCCTCCTGCTGTTCGAGGGAGTCGTCCTCGGCGAACTGGGCGGCGCGCTCGAACGTCTCGGTCGCCTCCTCGAAGCGGTTGATCCCCATGTAGGAGAGCCCGACCTCCATCAGGCTCTCCACGTCGACGCGGTCCTTGGGGATGTTGCGCTCGTCGAGCAGGTCGGTGAGGACGCGCGTGTCGACGGGGTCGACCTGGGAGGGGTCCGCCTGCAGCTCTTCCGGGTCGAGGGTGAACTCCTCGTAGTCCTCGTCGAGGCCCTCCCCCTCGGAGAACTTGTGTGGCTTGCGTTCGGACTCGTCGTCGCTCATTGCTACGAGTTCGACCGTGTGGACGGATGTATGTTGCGCGTGCGGACCGGGAGGTGCGCCGCGGGCCGGGAGGTGCGCGTGCGGACCGGGTGGTCCGCCCCGATTTTTTGTTCCCCGACGACGACGAACCCGTATGCCGCGACTGTTCGTCTCGGTCGACCTGCCGGACCGGCTCGCGGACGCGTTCGAAGCCGTGCAGGAGCCCCTTCGCGACGTCGAGAGCCTCCGGTTCACCGATCCCGAGCAGGCGCACTGCACACTGAAATTCCTCGGCGACGCCGACGAGGCACGCGTCGGCGACGTGACAGAGGCGCTGGAAGCTGCCGTCGCGAGCGCGGGACGAAGCCCCACGGAGAGCCGGACGGAGTCCGGCGGTGCCGGTGTCGGGCCGGTCGAACTCGAGGTGGGCGGCCTGGGCGTCTTCCCGTCGACCGACTACGTCAGCGTCGTCTGGGTCGGTGTGCGTGAGGGCCACGGCGCCGCCGAGTTGGCCCGGCTCGCCGAGACGGTCGAGCGCGAGACGGTCTCGCTCGGGTTCGACGAGGCCGACCACGAGTTCACCCCGCATTTCACCCTCGCGCGGATGGACGACGCCCGCGGGAAACGGCGGGTGCTGGAGTATCTGAACGAGGACCCGACGGTTGGCCGGTTCGAGGTCGACGAGATCCGCCTCACCGAGTCGACGCTGACGAGCGATGGGCCCGAGTACGAGACGCGGGCGCGGGTGCCGCTGTAACGGTCGGCGGCAGGCGGAGTCGGTATCGGATCGGTCGGGGAAACGCGGATGAAACGGCCGGGACAACAGGGATGATCGGCTTGTTGAAACCCTCAATACGGATCGGTTCCGGGAACCGTGCTGGATACAGAGCAGAATAGCGCATACCGGTCCAGTACCTGTTCTCGGGGCCCGAGATGACTTGGAGATCCGGGTCGTAGCGAAGGTATGTCCGCTGTGACAGATGACCGCTGTGATTATCAACTCGAAGTCGGCTTAGCCGATCAAGACCTCTCCGCCGAACCCTGTGGCCGGCCCGTCTGGGAGGACCACGATCGCTGTGTCTGGCATGCAAAGGTGAACGGCAAACCGATCGATGTGCTCGAAGCGGCCCGGCCGAAATCGGGAGAAACCCTCGACGGAGCATATCTCCGAGAGGCCGAGTTGGTTGGCGTGGACTGGTTGGCGGGTGCGTCGTTAGTCGGCGCCGACTTCACCGACGCTCGGTTGAACGGCTCCGACTTCTCGGAGGCCGATCTGATGCTTGCGACCCTGACGAACGCGTCCGGAATCAATGCGGATTTCAGGGGCGCAAACCTCGAAGGAGCGATCTTCAAGGACGCCGATCTTCGCCGGGCGACGCTCGAATACGCACGTCTCTATGAGACGATCCTCACTAACGTACACATCGGGGACGATACCGCTCTCGGAGATCGCTCAGTGTATGAGCAGGCGAACGTTCAACCAGTGTTGAGTAACGACAACCCGTTAGAGGCTGCCTCCTGGGTGTATCGCCAGCTGCAACAGATATATCAGCAGAACGCCCATCCCAAACTGGCCCGACAGAGCTATATTCAGGAAAAGGACAGCCGCCGGAGACTCGCCTGGGACCGCACCAACTACGGGGAGGCGATCCGGTGGGAGCTGTCCCGATGGGTGATGCGGTACGGCAGTAGTTCCTCTCGCATACTGCTTACGTCACTCACCGTGATCGTCGTCGCTGCAGTTCTCTATCCCCTCACGGGCGGGGTTGAAGAGC
Source organism: Halobaculum rarum (assembly GCF_040025155.1). NCBI lineage: Archaea > Methanobacteriati > Methanobacteriota > Halobacteria > Halobacteriales > Haloferacaceae > Halobaculum > Halobaculum rarum. Next base: position 1,421,486 of record NZ_CP157275.1, read on the forward strand.
TGACGGGTGACCAAGCAGTCACGTTCGCGTTTGAGGATCCGGGAGACGCCTCCCAGTGGTGGATCGGCACCGTCCTATTCAAGAGCCTCTACTTCAGCGTCATCACGTTCGCTACACTGGGATACGGTGACATTCGACCAGTCGGTGAGATAGCGCGATTGATAGCCGGGGTCGAGTCGCTTTTCGGCGCGCTCTTGGCGGCACTGCTGGTGTTCGTGCTCGCCCGAAACGTAACATGGTAAGCCGGGACACTAGTCAGTCCCGTTCGTCAGGCGAATACGCCAAGAAGAAGAGTAGGGTACCTTTTGCGTGCGTGCATAAGCGCTCCACTTGAGGACGAGTTCACGGAACTACGTCCACCGGATACGTGACCGGACGAACGTCCCGACGTTCTGCGTAATCGCGGCGTTCACCGTCTCGTACAGATTCCGTCCCTGAGATAGATCGTTGTCAACTCGCACAATCCATCGGACGATCGAGACAGCCGAGCACTCACCGAACCGGTCGAGCCCGACGTTTCAGGTGAGTAAGATGAAAGTGCGGATTTGTGCGTCGCGACCCATGGTCCGGTGTGAACTCTGTCGATACCAGCACACGAACCGAGCGGGAATCGGACGACGACCCCTCGAAAGACGTTGCGAACCGCGCCCGCAAATCCCTCTCGACGGGGACCGCGATGGCGGTCGTGGGCGCAGCGGGCCTCCTCGCCGGCCTCCGAGCGTTCCGGCGCGGGAACCGGGGGCGCGGACTCGCCGGGCTCGCCGTCGGCGCCGCGCTCCTAGCGACCGCACTCGCCCGACGGTCCCGAAGCCGCGACGCGGAGACGGACGTCACGGACACGTCCCCGGACACCGAGGACGTGGGGTCGGGGGTCGAACCTGCGTCCGAATCCGAGCCCCGACCCGAGTCCGACACCGGCGCCGAGTCGGCGGCGGTCGATCAGCGCGAGGTCGGCGACACCGAAACCGTGGCGGAGGAAATCGAGCGTAAAACGGGGGCCATCGGCGACACGGACGGAACGACCGACGGCGCGGCGACGGGCGCGAGGGGCACCGGCGAGGTAGCGGCCGAGGGCGTCGAACCCGAGAAGATCGATCGGCTGGGCGAGGCGGCCCTCGACAGGCAGAGCCGGGAGGTCCCGGTGCCTCAGCGGGCGTTCAACCGGGGCTTCCTGTCGCACTCGGCGGAGGCGTTCTGGGGGATCCGTGCGGGCGACGACGCGGTCGTGGTCTCCCAAAACTACGACGCCATTCAGGACCGCGACGGGATGCGGTACGTCGCCAGCACCCAGATCGGCGAGGACGTCCGCGAACTGCCGATCCCCGACACCGTGCTCGACCACTGGGACGAGGTAGCCGGCGGCGGCACCGCCGTCGCCGGCGGCGACGACATCCTGTTCGTCACCACCGACGACCTCTCGGCCGACGGCATGCTGCGCGTGCTCCCCTCGGAGTGGGCCGACGACATCGACGAGTCCGGGTGACGAGCGAGACGGCCGGGTGAACGGACTGACCGAAGGACTGGAGAACGGTGCCGGCGGATACGGCGCGGCGACGAGTACGACGGCCGGTGTGCCGCCGCGCCGACCGATCGGCTACCTCAGGTGCCGTGCTGCCACGAGCCCATGTACTCGCGCTGCTCGTCGCTGAGGGCGTCGAACTCGACTCCCTCGGCCGCGAGCTTCACCTCGGCGACCTCGCGGTCGAGTTCGTCGGGCACCTCGTGGACGCCGGCGTCGTAGGCCTCGCCGTTCTCGACGAGTTCGCGGACGCAGACGGCCTGCACGCCGAAGCTCTGGTCCATGACCTCGACCGGGTGGCCCAGCGCGATGGGCGCCGCGAGGTTGACGAGGCGCCCCTCCGCGAGGACGTTGAGGCGGCGGCCGTCGGCCATCTCGTAGGCCTCGACGCCGTCGCGGGCCTCGTATCGGTCGACCGCGAGGTCGTCCAGCTGATCGAGGTTGATCTCCACGTCGAAGTGGCCCGCGTTCGCGAGGAGGACGCCGTCCTGCATCCGCTCGAAGTGCTCCTCGGTGATCACGTCGCGGTTGCCGGTGGTGGTGATGAACACGTCACCCTGCTCTGCGGCGTCCTCCATCGGCATCACGTCGTAGCCCTCCATGTGCGCCTCCAGCGCCTTCCGGGAGTCGACCTCGCAGACGATGACGTTCGCGTTCTGGCCGGAGGCTTTCTTCGCGACGCCCTTGCCGCAGTAGCCGAAGCCGCCGACGACGACGTCCTTGCCGGCGAACGAGAGGTTCGTCGTCATGGCGATGGTGGCGAGGGAGGACTCGCCGGTGCCGTGGACGTTGTCGAACAGCCGCTTCATCGGGGTGTCGTTCACCGCGAAGACGGGATAGTGGAGCTCGCCGTCCTCGTCCATCGCGCGCAGACGGTGGACGCCCGTGGTCGTCTCCTCGGCGCCGCCGACGATGGAGTCGATGAGTTCGGGGTAGTCCTCGTGGATCGCGGCGACCATGTCCATCCCGTCGTCCACGGTGATCGTGGGCTCGTGGGCGATAACCGACTCGATGGCGGCGTAGTAGTCCTCGTCGCCGACCTCCCGGACGGCGTAGGAGGTGATGTTCTCGTGGGCGTCCAGCGCCGCGCTCACGTCGTCGTGCGTCGAGAGCGGGTTACAGCCCGTGATGGCGACCTCCGCGCCGCCGTCGGCGAGCAGTTCGACGAGGTTCGCGGTCTTCGCCTCGACGTGCATCGCCATGCCGATGGTCTGGCCCTCGAAGGGGCGCGTCTCCTCGAACTCCTCGCGGAGGTGGTTCAGGATGGGCATGTGCTGGAGCGCCCAGTCCATCTTCCGGCGGCCCTCTTGGCGGGCCGATTCGGGGTCGTCGAGGTGGTCGGTGACAGGCGGATACGACTGCGTACTCATGTGATCAGGGTGGGCCGGGCACGGTATAATCCCGCCGGAGTCGACGCGGCTCGGTTGTTAGTCTTCGGCCCGCGCAACGAGCGTCTCGGCGTGTTCCTGCGCCCGCTCGCGCACGGCGTCCCCGTCGAAGGCGAGCACGTCGCGGTCGCGCATGAGCACCTTGCCGTCGCACACCGTGTGGCGCACGTCGCTGCCACGGGCGGCGTACGCGAGATGCGAGACGAGATCGTGTTCGGGCGTCAGATGAGCGGCCTCGAGGTCGACGACGGCGAGGTCGGCGTTCGCGCCCGCCTCGATCCGGCCGGAGTCGAAGCCGAGCGCGTCGGCGCCGCCCTCGGTCGCCATCCGGACGGCGGTTTCGGCGTCGACCGCCGCGGCGTCATCAGCGGCGAGCTTGCCGAGCATCGCGGCGTCGCGGATCTCGTCGAAGAGGTCGAGGTCGTTGTTCGAGGCGGCGCCGTCGGTCCCGAGCGCGACGGTCACGCCCGCGTCGAGCATGTCCTGGATCGGCGCCATCCCCGACGCGAGCTTCATGTTCGAGGCCGGGCAGTGGGCGACGCTGGTGCCGCGCTCGGCGAGCGTCTCGATCTCCGAGGCATCGGTGTGGACGCCGTGGGCGACCCACGTGTCCTCGGCGAGCAGGCCGAGGTCGTCGGCGTACTCGGTCGGCCGGACGCCCGCCTCGGCGTCGATCTCGTCGATGTACGTCTCGGTCTCGTTCAGGTGGAAGTGTAGCGGGACGCCGGCCTCGCGGGCCTTCGGGACGAACTCCTCGAAGTACTCGGTGCCGACGGTGTGGGGCGCGTGCGGCATCACTGCCGTCCGGACTCGGCCGGCGGCGGCGCCGTCGTACTCCTCGGCGACCGCGATCGACTCGGCGAAGTCGTCGCGTGCGGCCTCGTCGTCCTTGCCGACGGTGACGACGCCGTGGCCGACGCGGGCGCGGAGGCCGGCCTCGCGGACCGCGTCGACGACCTCGCCCACGTGGAAGTACATGTCCGCGAACGCGGTGGTCCCGCTCCGGATCAGCTCGACGGCCGCGAGTCGGGTGCCGACGGCCACGTCCTCGGCGGTCAGTTCCGCCTCCGCGGGCCAGATGTCCTCCTGCAGCCAGTCCTCGAGGTTCTTGTCGTCGGCGTAGCCGCGGAGGAGCGTCATCGTCGCGTGGCCGTGGGCGTTCACGAGCCCCGGCATCACGAGCGAGTCGGTCGCATCGAGCGTCTCGTCCGCGTCGCCGGCGAGGTCGGGACCGACCTCGAGGATCTCGCCCGCGTCGGCGTCGATCAGCACGTCGGCTCGGATCACGTCGAACGCGGGCGTGAGCACGCGCCCGTCGGTGACGGCGAGTGTGTCGGTCATGCCTGTGGATCGCGGGGGTCGGCTACTGAATGCGTCGAGATCGGCACGCGAGCATGTGGCGGGATCGGTGCGGGGGAGCACGACGAAACCGTCGCGCAAGTATGCGGCGGCCAACCGCCCCGCTCACGCGAGGAACACGACCAGCGCGACCGAGATGAACACCACCTTCAGCGCCGTGTTCACCGCGATCACCTTCGAGCCGAACTCCGGTCCCCAAACGCCGTACTGGAACGGGATCGACCGCTTGAACGTCGAGAACGCAAACGAGACGATCCCGCCGATCAGCATTCCGGCGACCGCCTGCTCGGGCGTCAGCGTCGAGCCGATGAGCGGCGCGAACGCCGCTGCGCCAGCGGTCGTATCGAAGACGAAGACGATGATCGCGGGCACGACCGCCGCCGGCAGGCCGACGACCTCGGCGAACGGCCCGGCGACCTCGCTCGACAGCGCCTGCAGGTCCACGCGAGCCACGAGCACCGTGACGAGTACGTACACGAGCGCGAGTCGCGGCACGATCCGGCGGAGCGTCGACCACGTCGACTCGGCGGCCGCCGCAAGTTTGTCGCGGAGCCCCGTGTCGACATCCCCGTCGGTGTCGGCGTCCCCCGGATCGTCGGCGACGGCGTCAGCGTCGGTGTCATCCGCATCCGGGGAGTCACCACCGGACCCGCCGGCCGCGGCACCGCCGTCGGTCGCCTCTCGGAGCGGTTCGGAGTCCGGGCGGCTCTGCGCCTCGCCACGAAGCAACAGCGCGCCGGCGAGCACCCCGGTGAACGTGATCGCGAGCGCGATAGCGCCGCGGGTGCCGACGTACAGCACGCCGGTCTCGCGGCCGAGGATGGGGATGACGACGGGGACGTAGAACGTGAACAGGTGCTGAACGAAGCCGAAGAACGTGTTGATGACGACGGCGACCATCGTCGCGCGGTCCGACAGCCGACCGGACTCGCGGAAGTCCGCGAGCATGCCGTAGCCCGCCGTCGTCGACGCCGCGGTCGTGACGATGGCGGTGCCGGCCTCGTCCGGGAGGTTCGCCGGGCCGGTGAGGTACCGCGAGAACCCCGCGATCCGCTCGACGAGCCCGAACTCGACGGCGACGTTCGCGAGAAACACCCCGACTGCGATGAGCAGCGCGATGCGCGCGACCCGCGCCACCGCGTCGGCGACGAGCGGGAGGAGGTCCACGAGAACCGAGACGAACTCCGCGGGAGCCGGGAGCCGATCCGCGACGAGCGCGGCGCCGACGGGGTCCATGGACGCACTCCGGGCGCGGACGACAAGCCGGTTTCGCCGCGCCGACACGCCCCGTCGCGCCGCCCCTGCGCAGTCGTTCCGTTTATTGGGGCGGCGGATTTATCTTGTCAGCTGTGAAATCAACCGCGAATGCGTGGCCGAGGGCAGACGAAGACGACGATTCGCCACCGGGTGAGCGAGCCGGCGCTGACGGGGCTCGCGGCCGGCGCCGTCGTCGTCCCCGCCCCGCTGTTCGCCGCGGCCGTCGCCGTCGGCGGGTGGACCGCCGGGCTCGTCGGGCTCGCGGCGACGGTCGGCGTCGCGCTGCACGCGGCGTTCACGGCCGCGGACGCCGACGACGGCGGGCTCTCGGCGGCCGGCGACTCGGTCCGCCGGGCGGGGCTGGCCGGCGGCGGGGCGTTCCTCGCCGGCGCGCTCCCGTCGCTGGTGGTGCTCGCGGAGATCGGATTGGGGTTCCTGCTCGCGGTCGCCGTCGTCGCCGTCGAGTTGGCGGTCGTCGCCGGGCTGCGCGTCCGGCTCGTCGGCGGCGACGCACTGGAGACGGCGGTGCGCGTCGCGCTCGGCGGCGCGCTCGCGGTCGCCGTCGGCGCGGGGATCGGGTCGTTGGCGGGGCTGTGAGCCGGGCGACTCCCGCCTCGGATCCGCGTGCCTATCGAACACCCTCCACGCGCACGTCGTCGAGATAGTGGGTGGCGTCCGCCTCCCAGACGACCGCGACGCCCACCGAGAGGTGGAGTTCGTCCGGGACGTCGCTCGGGCGCCACTCGAACCGGTACTCGTCCCATCCCTCGACGCGGTGGAGCGGCTGTCTGAGCCCGCCCACCGCGGTCGGCGTCTCCGGCGTCGTGACCGTCTCGGGCGGCGGGAAGTCCTCCTCGGTCGTCGGCGGCTCGGGGCCGATCCGGACGGCGAGGTTGCGGAGAACGTTGAAGCTCTCCGACTCGCTCCAGGCGTGGACCGACACGCGCACCACGTCCGCGTCGAGATCGGTCGTGTCGATGGTTCGGGTCAGCCAGGCGATCCCGTCGTCGTAGTCGCCCTCGGTGAACACCTCGACGCTTCGGGCGCCGGTGTTGGCCCGCGCCGCCGACGGCGAGATCGACCGCTCGAACTCCTCGAGGGGTACCTCCGGACCGATGGCGGCGCCGGTCGTCCACGCGTCCATCCCGTCCTCGAAGGAGTCCGACAGCGCCGGCGGGGGGCGACGGCCGACCACGCAGCCGGCGAGCGATCCGAGTCCGGCGGTCGCGAGTCCGCCGGCCGCCCGAAGCGCGTCACGTCTGTGCACGGGGGAGTCCTGTTCGAGCACGAACAAAAATGCGCCGCCAACGTCGAGGGAGCCGGTCCGGATGGACAGGGTTTTCCCTTCCGACGGTGAATCTGCCGGATACCATGACTAAGAAATCCAAGGCCAAGAAGAAGCGCCTTGCCAAGCTGGAGCGGCAGAACAGCCGCGTGCCGGCGTGGGTGATGATGAAGACCGACATGGAAGTGACCCGCAACCCGAAGCGACGCCACTGGCGGCGCTCGGACACCGACGAGTAAATGAGCGCCAACGACTTCGAGGAGCGCGTCGTCACGGTCCCGCTCCGCGAGGCGAAGCAGGCGCCGTCCCAGGAGCGCGGCGACAAGGCGATGTCGCTCATCCGGGCGCACCTGGCGAAGCACTTCTCGGTCGACGAGGCCGACGTCCGCCTCGATCCGGCGGTCAACGAGACCGTCTGGGCGCGCGGGCGCCAGAAGCCGCCGAGCAAGGTTCGCCTGCGCGCGGCTCGCTTCGACGAGGACGGCGAGGTCGTCGTCGAAGCGGAGCCGGCCTAAGGGCGTGCTTCGCGTTTCGTTCGCCGGGTCGTCGTACGTCGGAGTCTACGCGCACGCCGCCAGCGACTGCCTCGTCGTGCGGCCCGACGTAGAGGACGATCTCGCCGACCAACTCGAGCGCGAGTTCGGCGTCGACGTGCTGGCCACGACCGTCGGCGGCTCCGGCACGGTCGGTTCGCTGGTCGCGGGCAACGAGAACGGGACGCTCGTCTCCCGACAGGCGACCGACCGCGAGATCGACGCGCTCCGCGAGGCGACCGACGATCCCGTCGAGCGCCTCCCCGGCAAGCTCAACGCCGCCGGCAACGTCGTCCTCGCGAACGACTACGGCTCGTACGTCCACCCCGAGCTGACCGATGAGGCGGTCGACGTCGTCGAGGACGTGCTCGACGTACCGGTACAGCGCGGGTCGCTCGGCGACGTCAACACCGTCGGCACCGCCGCGGTCGCCAACAACACCGGCGTCCTCTGTCACCCGCACAGCGAGGAGCCGGAGTTGGAGGCGCTGGAGGAGCACCTCGACGTGTACGCCGACCTCGGCACGGTCAACTACGGCGCGCCGCTGGTCGGCTCCGGATTGCTCGCCAACGACGACGGATACGCCGTCGGCGGGGACACGACCGGGCCCGAACTGGGTCGGATCGACGACACGCTCGGGTTCATCGAGTAAGGCGAGGCCGACCGCAGGGAGGCCTCGGAAGAAGGGCGGCGAGCTTGTGGGCGAGCCGCCAACAGACGGAGCGAATAACGACCTCGAAACCGACCGGACAGGTCGTCGTCGCCGCGGGCGTCGGTTGGGTTCGGGACCCCGAGTCGGAAGGTACTTCCCGCTCCCGAGCGGTTTTTTGGGCACATGAGCCAGTACACTGTTAGCGGCGAGTTCCAAACCCGAGACGGGATGCAGGCGTTCACCCGCTCGCTCGACGCGGTCAACGAGAACGTCGCGCGCGAGCACGTCCTCTCGAAGTTCGGCGCCGAGCACAACCTGAATCGCAGCCAGGTCGAGATCGGCGAGGTGGTCGCCGAATGAGTCTCGGCGGCGGCGGTCAGGGTCAGCAGCAGCTCCAGCAGATCTCCCAGGAGATCCAGGCGATCGAGGGCGAGATCGAGGAGCTCGAAGGCGAGATCGAGAGTCTCCGACAGGAGCAGCGTGACATGGACGACGCCATCGACGCCATCGGCCAGATCGACACCGGGTCGACGGTGCAGGTGCCGCTGGGCGGCGGCGCGTACGTCCGCGCGGAGATTCAGGACCTCGACGAGATCGTCGTGAGTCTCGGCGGCGACTACGCCGCCGAACTCGAGGAAGACGACGCCGTGGAGGCCCTCGAACAGCGCAAGGACACCCTCGACGACCAGATCGACACCGTCAGCGAGGAGAAGGCCGACCTCGAGGCCGAGAGCCAGCAGCTCGAACAGCAGGCCCAGCAGATGCAACAGCAGATGCAGCAACAGCAGATGCAGCAGATGCAGCAGATGGCCGACGAGGGCGACGACGGGGACCAGTAAGGGATGTTCGACGGCCTGAAGGACAAGCTCTCCTCGTTCCGGGAGGACGCCGCCGAGGAAGTCGAGGAGAAGGCCGACGCGGTCGACACCGAGGCGGAGGCTGCCGCTGACGCTGATGCGACGAGCGCGGACGCCGAAGCGGCCCCCGACGCGGTCGACACCGACGCGTCGAGCGCCCCGACGGCCGACGAGGGATCGGCGGTCGAACCCGACGGAGACGAGGCGGCCGACGACGAGTCCTCAGGCCCGGGACGGCTCAAACGCGCGGCGGCGTTCGCCACCGGGAAAGTCATCATCGAGGAGGAAGACCTCGAAGCGCCCCTTCAGGATCTGGAACTCGCGCTGCTGTCCAGCGACGTGGAGATGAGCGTCGCCGACCGAATTCTCGACACCGTCCGCGAGAAGATGCTCGGCGAGGCGCGCGCGCAGGTCCAGACGACGGACCAACTCGTCACCGAGGCGCTCCACGACGCGCTGCTGGACGTGATCAGCGTCGGGCAGTTCGATTTCGAGCAGCGGATCGCCGAGGCGGACAAGCCCGTTACCATCGTGTTCACCGGCGTCAACGGCGTCGGCAAAACCACGAGCATCGCGAAGCTCTCGGAGTGGCTCGACGACCGCGGCTACTCGTCGGTGCTCGCGAACGGCGACACCTACCGTGCGGGCGCGAACGAACAGATCCGCGAGCACGCCGAGGCGCTCGACCGGAAGCTCATCGCCCACGAGCAGGGCGGCGACCCGGCGGCCGTCATCTACGACGGCGTCGAGTACGCCGAGGCCAACGACATCGACGTGGTGCTCGGCGACACCGCGGGGCGGCTCCACACCAGCAACGACCTGATGGCGCAACTGGAGAAGATCGACCGCGTCGTCGACCCCGACATGACCCTCTTCGTCGACGAGGCGGTCGCGGGCCAGGACGCGGTCAAGCGCGCCCAGGAGTTCGACGACGCGGCGGCGATCGACGGCACGGTCCTCACGAAGGCCGACGCGGACTCCTCGGGCGGCGCCGCCATCTCCATCGCGTACGTGACCGGCAAGCCGATCCTCTTCCTCGGCGTCGGGCAGGGGTACGACGACCTGCGGCGGTTCGACCCCGAGGAGCTGGTCGACGAACTGCTCGGCGAGCACTAGCGACGCTCCGTTTTCAGATCGCCGTCAGTTCCTTCGATCGAGCAGGTCACCGCAGTTGCGGAGATACCGTCTCCGGTAGCAAGCCCGCCCGCTACGACCGCTCCAACACGTGCACGTGTCGAACGAGGCTCCGGTGGACCCGCCGCTCGAAGGTGTCGGTCACCCGCCAGCCCGCGTCGACGGCGGCCTCGTGCCACGACCGATCCGCGACCAGCACGCCCCGCGGCGCGACACGGGCGGCCTCCGCGAGCGCGTCGCTCACGAGGTCATCGAGGCTGTGGCGCGCGATCTTCGACTGGCGACCGTAGGGCGCGTCGAACACGACGCCGTCGGCCACGTCGCCCCGGAGCGCGAGCGCGGTCGCGTCGCCGCGGAGAAGGTCGAACCCGCCGGGCGGGTCGTCCGTGCCCGTCGGCGACTCCGCGTCCCCGCCCACGTAGTGCGCGAGGTTCTCGCGGGCGCCGCGGACCATCTTCGCCTGCGCGTCGTTGCCGACCACGTCGCTTCCGACGAGTCCGGCCTCGATGAGCACGCCGCCGGTCCCGCACATCGGGTCGAGAATGCGGGCACCCGGTCCCGCGCCGGCGAGGTTCGCGTACGCGCGGGCGTCCATCGGCGCCATGCTCCCCGGTTGGAAGAAGGGCCGATCCGTGGGCCGACGCGTCGAGAAGTCGCGGACGGACTCGGCGACCACCCACCCGGCGAGGCAGGTGTCGTCGGCGAACAGCACGCGGAGGGTGTGGTCGGGGTCGTCCAGGTCCACGTCGAAGCCGCGCGCGACGAGCGCGCTCCCGCACTCGCGTTCCACCTCGCTCGTCGAGACGGCGGCGCTGTCGCGGAGGACGCGCGCGCGGACGGCGACGGTTCCCTCGCGTTCGATGCCCGCGGCCTCGACGACGGCGCGGGCACTGTGCGGGTCGGCGTCCGCCCGGCCGAGAAGGTCGAGCGCGCGTCTGGTGTACGCCAGCCCGCGCACCCGATCGGAGTCGACCGCGTCGGCGACCGCCAGCCCCGGGGCGACGCGTTCGACCCCGGTCGCCGCGGCGATGCCCGCCTCCAGCGCCGCGAAGCGGTCCTCGTCGCCGACGAACTCCAAGCCGTACACGAACAGGTGTGCGACGCCGCGGCGCTTGAACGCACGGGTTCGGATCGGGGTCGGTATCGTTCGATCGAACCGAGCGAACCCGCATCGGGCATGGCGGTACTACTTTATCCGTTTAAACCGTCAGTTCGGACAAGAATGGCTGACCCCACGGAGTCGATCAACATCGAGAACGTCGTCGCGTCGACGGGGATCGATCAGGAATTGGACCTCCAGACGGTCGCCATGGACCTCGAAGGGGCCGACTATGACCCCGAGCAGTTCCCCGGCCTCGTCTATCGCACCACCGACCCCAAGAGCGCGGCGCTCATCTTCCGCTCGGGCAAGATCGTCTGCACGGGCGCCAAGAGCACCGACGCCGTCCACGAGGCGCTCCACATGGTGTTCGACGAACTGCGGGCGTTGGACATCCCGATCGAGGACGACCCCGAGATCACCGTCCAGAACATCGTCACCTCCGCGGATCTGGGTGCGGATCTCAACCTGAACGCGATCGCGATCGGGCTCGGCCTGGAGAACATCGAGTACGAGCCCGAACAGTTCCCCGGGCTCGTCTACCGGATCGACGACCCCGACGTGGTGGCGCTGCTGTTCGGCTCCGGGAAGCTCGTCATCACGGGAGGGAAGCAGCCGGCCGACGCCGAGGCCGCCGTCCGCGTCATCTCCGAGCGACTCTCGGAACTGGGGCTCCTCGGCTAGCGTGTTGCTGCAGCTGGCTCCCGCCGGGATACTCGGCGGATTCCTCCTCATCGCGGTGCTGTCGACGCTTCTGGCGAACACGGCCGCCTACTTCGTGCTCGGGAACGAGGCGGAACTCCGGCAGGCGATCCCGCCGGGCGTCGCGATGGCGCTCGTCGGCCTGTCGGCGGCCGTGTTATCGCCGGCTCGCGTCATCGCCATCGCGCTCGTCGTCGACTTCGTCGTCGTGCGCCTCGCGTACGGGCTGGACCGTCGCGGCACCGCGATGATCACGGCGATGCACTACACGCTGACAGTCCTGGCGGCCATCGGGATCCAACAGATCCTCGCGATCTACCAGACAGCTCCCGGATGACCGGGGTCGTCGACGCCGTTCGGTCTGCAGTCTGGAACGACGCCGAGCGCCGCCCGCGCGCGCCCGTCCGCCTCTGTGCCGCGCTCGTTCTCGTCGGGCTCGCGCTCCTCGTCGGCGGCGTCGCCGCGGTCACGCTCGGCGTCCCCGTCCCGGTGTCGACCGTCCTCCCGATGCTCGCGGTCGCCGGGGCCACACTGCTTTCGGCGCGATACGTCGACCGCCGACAGTTCTCGGATCTGGGGCTCCGGCGCGAGTCCGGGTGGCTCGCCGACCTCGCCGCCGGGCTCGCGCTGGGCGTGCTTCTCCAGACGCTGATCGCGGGTGTCGGCCTCGCCGCCGGCTGGTTCCGCGTCGCCGACACGCTCGTGGGGACGGCCGCCGGCTTCGGCTCCGTCCTCCTCGTGTTCCTCGTCGTCGGCGTCTACGAGGAACTGCTCTCGCGAGGGCTCCTGCTCGTCAACGTCGCCGAGGGGCTCCGGTTCGCGGGCGAGCGCGTAGCGGTCGGGGGCGCGCTCGCCGTTTCGGCCGCCGTCTTCGGCCTGCTCCACGCGGGCAATCCGGGAGCCTCGCCCGCGTCGACGCTCGGGATCACGCTGGCTGGCGCGTTCCTCGGCGTCGGCTTCGTGCTCACCGGTCGACTCTCGTTTCCTGTGGGCGTCCACATCTCGTGGAACGCGGCACAGGGGCTGTTGTACGGCTTCTCCGTCAGCGGGCTCGGCGTCGACGCCGCCGTCGTCGACCTCGAACCGACCGGCCCGGCGCTCGTGACCGGCGGGTCGTTCGGCCCCGAGGCGGGACTGCTCGGGATGGGCGCAATCGTGCTCGGCGCCCTCGCGACGGGCGCGTGGGTCCGCTACCGCGACGGTGACGACCACGGAATCGGGATCGATCCACGGGTGGTGGCGCCGGCGCTGCGGTGGCGAGCGGACTGAGTTCGGACGGGACCCGTAGAGTCCGGCCACACAGAGACGATCCGGCCGCATCGTGAGCGCATCTGGTAACGCTCCTATTTATCCTCGCGAGTCGTACATGATCGTTGGTGATATAAAATGGCGAGCACAGCGGCACGGAGCAACCTGGAGGTCGTCCAGGAGATGTACAGCGCGTTCAACGACGGCGACGTGGAGACGGTGCTCGGGCACATGGACCCGGACGTCGAGTGGATCGAGCCGGAGGGGTCGCGATACGCCGGTACCCACCACGGCCCCGAGGCGGTCACGGAGAACGTGTTCGCGCCGGTGATGGAGGACATGGAAACGTTTGCGGCCGACCCGGAGCGGTTCATCGACGGCGGCGACACGATCGTCGTCCTCGGCACCGACCGCGGGACGGTCCGCTCCTCGGGGGAGTCCTTCGAGACACCGTTCGCGCACGTGTGTGACTTCCGGGACGGACAGCTGATCAAGTTCGTCGACTACACCGACACCGTTGCCTGGCAGCAAGCGATCGAGAGATAAGGCAGCGAGAACGTTCAGAGCGTAATGTCGTCGGCCGCCGCGGCGATCGGTGACTCGTGGCGAATCGAACGGCGAATCGAAGCCCAACGGCGGATCGAATCCCGGTTTTTAAGCGCGGCAGCGCGGCGCTACTCCACGAGCCGCTCGATCTCGGTGACGAGGACGTCGCTCGCGCCGACACGCTTGAGCTCGTCGATGACCTCGAACACCGCGCGCTCGTCGACGACCGCGTGGACGGCCACCTGCTCGGTGTCGCCGTCGGCGACGTCCATCACCGTCGGTCCCCCCATCCCGGGAAGTACCTCCTTCACGTCCGCGAGCGCCTCGCGGGGGGCGTTCATCATCAGGTAGCGTTTGTCCTCGGCGGCGATCACCGACTCGAACGCCGTCGTCACCTGCCTGACCTTCGGGTCGTCGGCCACGTCCTGGCGAGCGAACAGCCGGACTGAGGAGGCGAGCACCTCGTCGACGATCGCGAGGCGGTTTACCTGCAGGGTGGTCCCGGTGGAGGTGATGTCGACGATCGCGTCGGCCATGTCGACGTGCGGGGTGAGCTCGGTCGCGCCCGTCACTTCGACGACCTCGCAGTCGATACCCTTCCGCTCGAAGTACTCGCGGGTGATCCGGGGGAACTCGGTCGCGACCGTCAGCCCCGCCACGTCCTCCGGTTCGGTGATGTCGCCGTCCTCGGGCGCCGCGAGCACGAGCCGACAGCGGCCGTAGCCCAGGTCGAGGAGGTCGACGAGGTCGTGCCCCGACTCGCGCGCCTGATCGAGGCCGGTGACCCCCACGTCGGCGGCGCCGTCGGCGACGTACTCGGGGATGTCGGCGGCGCGCGCGAACAGCACGGACACGTCCGGATCGACCGTGTCGGCGTACAGCTGCCGGTCGGCGGTGTTCTCGATGTGCAGGCCCGCCCGTTCGAGCAGGTCGATCGTCGGCTCGTGCAGGCGGCCCTTGTTGGGCACGGCGATGCGCATGGACGGGGTGACGGTGGCGCCGTCCTTGAGTCCGTCGGGCGGAGCGTCCGCCGACAGCGTCCCGCGGATCACCGCCGAATCACCACCAGTTTCCGTCCCCAAACGAAGGATGAGGGGTCGATGAACCGACGAGAGTATCTCCGGTCGACGGCCGGCCTCGCGGCGATGGGGACGGTCGGTCTGGCCGGCTGTATGGGGGGATCGGGCGGAACGGGAACGCTGGCGACACATGTGAGCGACCAGCCGGGCGACATCGGCGACTTCGAGTCGCTCGTCGTGACGGTGTCGGAGGTCCGGATCCAGCCGGCCGACGGCGAACTGATCACGGAGTCCGTGGACGACGTGACCGCGGATCTGACGAAGCTCCAGGGCGACAAACAGAAGCTCGTCGCCCAGTCGGAGCTTGAGCCCGGCGACTACGAACACGTCCACCTCGGCATCTCGAACGTCGAGGGGACGCTCTCGGACGGGAGCGAGGCGAGTGTCGACACCGCCGGCGAGGCGGGCCTGAAGTTCCAGACGTTCGTCGTCGACGGCGAGGAGTCGGAGACGTTCGAGATCCGCGCCGACGAGACCGCCTCCTTCACCGCGGACTTCACGCCGGTCAAGCAGGGCGGCTCCGGGAGCTACCTCCTGCGGCCGGTCGCCGACGAGGTGACCGTCACCTACGAGGACGTCACGGCGACGACCTCGGCGTAGACTGCGGGCGCACACCGTTTTTCCACGCGAGTCGGACGACCAGCGACGCCGCCCCTCGTCGACGGGCGGCACGGTTTTGGTCCGGGCGACGACACCGGGGTGCATGGTCCCGCTCCAGTCCTCCCCCGCGCCCGATCTCGGCCCGCCGCTGGCGTTCTGGCTCCTCCTGTGTCTGCTCGCGCTCGTCGGGGGAGCCGTCGGCAGCGCCGTCGCGCGCCGGCTCTCGAACCCCGTCGGAAAGTACCGCATGCTGTACGTCGGCGCCGTGCTCCCGCTCGGCGTGCTCGCGTACGGCCTCCTATCGATCCTCGATCTGGGTGCGGCCGTCCGCGCCACGCTCGTCGGGGCGGCCACCGGCGTCGCGGCGGTCGACGTGTTCCTCGCGGAGTTCCTGACGATGGCGGCCGCCGGCACCGTCGCGCTCGTCGGGTACGCGCCGACGGTACGCGGCGTCCGTGCCGTTCGCGACATCGACCTCGGGACCGGGCGGGCGGTCGCCCGGATGGCGCGGTGGCTGCTCGGCGCGAGCGTCGTGTTCGCGCTCGCGTTCACGCCCTTCCGGCTCGGGATCGGCTCCGGCACCTCGACGGCCGCCGTCGGCGTCGGGGTCGTGACGCTCGTCGTCGTGGTCCTCGCCGCGTCGCCGTGGGCGATCGCGGCGCTGCGCTCGACGGATCGACCCGCCGGCGACGACGCCGCGCGGATCGCCCGCCTCCGCGAGCGCGTCGGCCTCGGCGCCGGCCTCGTCCGTGACGTGCGCGTGCTCGACACCGACGACGAGGGGACCGCGAACGCGTTCGTCCGGGGGCTCGGCCCGACCCGACGGCTGTTCGTGACGAGCACGTTCCTCGACGCCTTCGACGACGCCGACGCCGCGGCGCTGCTCGGAGTGCAGGCCGGCCGCGTCAGGTCGCGAGCGCTCGGCCGTCGACTTGGCTCGGTCGTCGCCGCCGCGGTGCCGCTGCTCGCCGCGTTCGGCGCCGGGGGCCCGACCGGCCCGCTCGTGGCCGTCGCCGGCGTCGCGCTCGTCGGCGGGCTGTGGTACGCGCGCCGCGGGATCGTCGCCGCGGACGACCACGCGGCGGAGTTGTTCGGCGCCGATGCCGTCGCCGACGCGTTCGAGCGCTATGCCGAGATGCACTCGATGGAACTGTCGCGGCGGCGCGTCCCGAACCCGCTGTCGGCGAACGTCCCCCTGGGTGACCGGATCGATCGCCTCCGCGAGCGCGCCGCCGGCAGCGACGACGGCGAGTCGTAGCAACCGTCGGGTCATGCGACCCGCACGACCAGCGCCGCCGCCAGCGCGACCAGCACGGCGGCGGACGCGACCCGGACCGCGCGGGCGGTGCGGCCCGAGAGCAACCCGCCGATCCGTCCGGCCAGCGCGCCGACGACGCCGAGATACGCGACGGTGAGCAGAGCGTACACCGCGCCGAGGGCGAGCATCGTCGCCGTCTCACCCTCGCCGGCGAAGCCGGGGAGGAACGCGAGGAAGAACAGCGCGACCTTCGGGTTCGCGACGTTCGTGAGCAGGCCGCGACGGAAGCCCGCCGCCGCAGTCCCCGTGTCGGTCCCGCCGTCGGTGCGGGCCGGATCGGTCTCTCTCGAGGTTGACGCGAAGCCGTCCCCGCGGAGGGTGTCAACCGCGAGCCAGCAGAGGTACGCCGCGCCCAGCAGTGTCACCGCGGTCGCGGCCGTCGGGAGCGCGCGGTAGATCGCCGCCAGCCCCAGCGCCGCCGCGGTGGCGTGGACGAGGACGCCGACGGCGACGCCGACCGCGGCCGCAACCCCGGCACGGACGGACTCGAACCCGCGGGTGAGCACGACGAGCGTGTCCTGCCCGGGAACGAGGATCAGCGCGCCCGCGGCGGCGACGTAGGCCGCGAGGGTGGCGGGCTCGACGGCGAACACGAGGCCTTGTTCGCGGGACCGACGGTAGGCGTTTCGGTGAGGTTCGGGATCGGATCTGGCGCGCGCCGCCGCGGCTTCGACCGCGGCGGAAGCGCGCGAGGGATGAGCACCGGAGCGTGAGCGAAGCGAACGCGAGGAGCGGAATCGGCTGGGGAGGTCGTGGCTGCGGTGCGGTCGCGGCGGGTGGGAGTGAAAGGGGCTGGCCGTGTCGTCGAGCGAGTCGCAGCCGACGACACGGCCAGGGGCTTTCGAGGCCAAGACGACCCGACGTACCGAACCGCGGACGGATTCGTACGCTGGAACACGCGAACGAGCCACCGACGGACAGGGAAGCCTTTACCGCACGGACCGACTACCGCAACCAAGACCAATGGTACTCGACGATCTGGGGACCTCCCTCCGGAGCACGATGGACTCGCTCCGCGGGAAGTCCCACATCGACGAGGACGACGTGCAGGCAGTCGTCAAGCAGATCCAGCGCTCGCTGCTGGCGGCCGACGTCGACGTCGACCTCGTGATGGAGCTGTCGGACAGCATCAAAACGCGCGCGCTGGAGGAGGAGCCCCCCGGCGGCACGACCGCCCGCGACCACGTCCTCAAGATCGTCTACGAGGAGATGGTCGACCTCATCGGCGAATCGACCGAGATCCCGCTGGAGGAGCAGACGATCATGCTCGCGGGCCTCCAGGGCTCGGGGAAGACCACCACCGCCGCCAAGATGGCGTGGTGGTTCTCCAAGAAGGGCCTCCGGCCGGCGGTCATCCAGACCGACACCTTCCGCCCCGGCGCCTACGACCAGGCCAAGCAGATGTCCGAGAACGCCGAGGTGGAGTTCTACGGCGACCCGGACAACGACGACCCCGTCGACATCGCGCGGAAGGGACTCGAAGCGACCGAGGACGCCGACGTGCGCATCGTCGACACCGCCGGCCGCCACGCGTTGGAGGACGACCTCATCGAGGAGATCGAACGGATCGACGACGCCGTCGACCCGGACCGGTCGCTGCTCGTGCTCGACGCCGCGATCGGGCAGGGCGCGAAGGATCAGGCGCGCCAGTTCGAGGAGTCGATCGGCATCGACGGCGTCGTCATCACGAAGCTCGACGGGACCGCGAAGGGCGGCGGGGCGCTGACGGCCGTCAACGAGACCGGGTCGTCGATCGCGTTCCTCGGCGCGGGGGAGACGGTCCAGGACATCGAGCGGTTCGAGCCCAACGGCTTCATCTCGCGGCTGCTCGGGATGGGCGACCTCAAGCAGCTCTCCGAGCGCGTCGAGCGCGCGATGACCGAGACGCAAGAGGAGGACGACTGGGACCCCGAGGACATGATGGAGGGGGAGTTCACCCTCAAGGACATGCGCAACCAGATGAAGGCGATGGACCGCATGGGCCCCCTCGATCAGGTGCTCGACATGATCCCCGGCATGGGCGGCGGGATCATGGACCAGCTCCCGGACGACGCGATGGACGTGACCCAAGACCGCATGCGCTCGTTCGAGATCGCGATGGACTCCATGACCGAGAAGGAGATGGAGAACCCCGAGATCATCAAGAGCGACCGGCTGGAGCGGATCTCACGCGGCTCCGGCGTCCCCGAGGAGCGCATCGAGGAGCTGCTCGAACAGCACAGCATGATGAAGCGGACGATGGATCAGTTCGGCAACATGGGCGACGGCGACATGCAGCGGATGATGAAGAAGCTGCAACAGCAGGGCGGCGGCGGCGGAGGCGGCGGCATGGGCGGCATGGGTCCGTTCGGGTGAGGCGAAGCGAGACGGAGTTCGGAGCGGTGCGGTTCCGAGCGAGCCCGACCGGCGGTGCGATCGATTCGTGCGGGGCTGGAACCGCCGATAACTAAATAGACGTTTCGCGGGTTCGATCGACCGTGAGCTATACGACCGTCAACTACCACGACGTCGAACCGGCCGCGGGCGCGATGCATTTCCTGCGCGAGCCGCTGGAGTGTGACCACGTCGGCGTCACGGTCGTGGACTGTGACCCGGGCTGGACCGGGAAGGAACACGACCACGCCGAGCGCGACCACGAGGAGGTGTACCTCCTCGTCGAGGGCGCCGCGACGGTCGCCGTCGACGACGAGGAGCTCGAGTTGGAGCCCGGCGACGCCGTCCGGATCTCGCCGGACGCGACCCGGCAGATCCGCAACGGCGACGCCGAGAGTACGTTGGTGCTCGCCGGCGCGCCGTAGCGCGGACGTCGTCCCCCGCGAACCGCCCCGAACGACCGCTTTCGCTCGCCTTTTGACCCCGACAGCCGTCCCCCGAATCGAATGGGAGCCGGAACCGCGATGAAGCGCAGCCTCCGCACGCTCGCGGAGTACGAGGTGCTCGCGCTCACGGCGCTCATCTGGTTTCTCGCGAAGTTCCTGCGGTACGCGTTTCCGCCGCTGTTTCCCGCCTTCCGGGACACGCTCGGCGTCTCCAACGCGGTTCTCGGGGTCGCGTTCACCGCGATGTTGACCGTCTACGCCGCGATGCAGTTCCCCAGCGGCGCGCTCGCCGATCGGATCGGCGCGCGGCGGGTGATCGTCGCCGGCGCGGTCGTCACCGGCGTCGGCGCGCTCGTGCTCGCGGTTCCCGTCCCCGAGCCGCTCGCGCTCGGCGTCCTCGGCGGCGGGATGTTGCTCGTCGGGCTCGGCACGGGCGTTCACAAGACCGTCGCTGTCCGCCTGCTCTCGCGGCTGTACCCCGGGCGGACCGGCCGTGCGCTCGGGGTGCTCGACACGCTCGGCGCCTTCGGCGGCGTCGCCGCGCCCGCCGCCGTCGTCGCGGTCACCGGCGCGACGGTCGCCGGCGTCGCCGTCCCGTGGCTCGACTGGCACACGCTGTTCCTCGCGGGCGCGCTGGCTGCCGGCGGCCTCGCGCTCCTGTTCGGTCGCAGCGCGCCCGGCCCAGGAGCGACCGACCTCAACGACGACGGAAACACGGGCGACACCGCGGACCCAGCTGATACCGACGACACCAACGACACCGGCGGCACCGACGACGGCGCCGCTAACGACGCCGACGGGCTTCGCCGCTACGCGGCGCTGTTTCGCGAGCCGGTCTTCGCCGTCTTCGTCCTCGCGACGATCTGTTTCTCGTTCGCGTACAACGGCGCCGTCGCCTTCCTCCCGCTGTATCTCACCGACGCCGCCGGGCTGTCCGAGACGACGGCGTCGCTTTTGTACTCGGGGCTGTTCGTCGTCTCGCTCGTCCAGTTGGTCACGGGTGACCTGTCCGATCGCGTCGGGCAGCTCCCGGTGATCGCCGCGACGCTCGCGCTCGCGACCGGCGGGCTGCTCGCGCTGCTGTCGGTCTCGGGCGTCGTCGCCGTCGGCGCCGCGGTGCTGGCGTTCGGCCTCGGCTCCCACGGCTTCCGGCCCGTCCGGGGCGCGTACCTTGCGGCCGTCATCCCGGAGGCGTCCGCGGGCGGCGGGCTGGGCGTCGTCCGGACGCTGTTGATGGGCGCCGGCGCGTTCGCGCCCGCCGTCGTCGGCGGCGTCGCCGACGCGACGGGCTTCGGCGCGGCGTTCGGCGTGCTCGCGGCCGCGCTGGTCGCGGCGCTGGGACTTACCGGCGTCGTCGCGGTCGTCGATCGGTAAACGGTGGCGGGTCGCGGCCGCCGATGCCGCCGGTGCCGACTCAGTCGTCGTCCGCGGCCGCCGCGGTCTCGCGCTCGGCGCGCCAGTCGCGGTTCACGGTGGCGATGAGGTCGTCCAAGCGCTCGGAGTGGACCGGCGTCTGCGGCACCCGGAGCGGGGAGACGCTCGCGTCGCCGTCGACGACGGCCGCGCGGTCGGACCACGCGGGGTAGGAGTCGGCCACCTGCTCCAGCGTCGGGTGCCGGCCCGGCTGGTCGAGGCGCGCCCAGAAGTCCGACTCGAGTCGCCAGTCTCCGTCGTGGGTCTCGCGCTCCTCGGCGGACGCCTCGCGCACGTCGACGCCGTAGTCGGCGAGCGGTTCCGTGAGCCGGAAGTCGCAGTCACCCGCGTCGACGGGGGCGTTCACCGAGAACAGGTCGGCGTCCGCGAGGTCCGCGCGGGAGTCGCCGGCGGCGGAGCCACCGCCGGTGGTGGCACCTGCGCCGTCGTCGCGGGCGTCAGCGTCGACGTGATCGGCGGCCCCTCCTCGTTCGAGGACCTGCTCGGCGAGCAGCCGGGTGAGCCGCGCGGGCGTCTCGAAGGTGAACTCCGCGGGCGGGAAGAACTCCTCGCGGTGGTACGCGGAGATCGCGAGGGCGGGCACGCCGAGGTACGCCGCCTCGACGGCCGCGCCGACGGTGCCCGAGTGGCCCATGATGTACTCGCCGCAGTTGGGGCCGTGGTTGCAGCCGGAGACGACGAGATCGAAGTCGGTCGAGAGCGCCCGGAGCGCGTAGGCGACGCAGTCAGCTGGCGTCCCGTGGACCGTGTGGCCCCACTCGTGGTCGTCCACGTCGACGGCGCGCGAGCGCGCCCGCCCCACACCCGACTGGTTCTCCGCCGGCGCGACGACGGTCACGTCGGCGACGGCGCGCAGTTCCTCGTACAGCGCCGCGAGGCCGGCGGCATCGACGCCGTCGTCGTTCGTCAGCAACACCCGCGCCTGCGAGTTGGTCATGTACCGTGTCTGGTCGCTCGCCACCAAGTGCGCATCGGTCGGTCAGTTCGCAACCAGGTCGAGATCGTACCACGACGGCGACGCGACAGCAACGCGGCGGAGACGCGAACGTGAACGCGACACCGTCACAGCGGAGGCGACGATGGCACCCGACTTTTGGTCTCCGGGGTCGTCGGTACGCGCGATGGGGATCCGCGAGACGGCCGAGGAGGCGTATCGCGAGGCACTTCCGGCGCTCGCGATGAGCGCGGTCGGCGGGCTGTTCGCCGGCGTCGTCCTCGGCGGGATGCGCGCCGAGCTTCGGGCGATCGAGGGACTGCTCGTGCTCGTGCCCGCGCTGCTCGCGACCCGCGGAAGCGTGTTCGGCAGCTTCGGCGCCCGGATCGCGACCGGACTCCACCAGGGGGTCGTCGAGCCGCGGGTCGATCTCGGCGACGAACGGCTGCGCGCGGCCGCGACGGCCGCGCTCGCCAACGGCGTGCTCGTGTCGCTCGTCGCCGCCGTGCTCACCGTCACGGCGCTCACGCTGCTCGGGAGTCCGGTCGCGCCGCTGCCGGTCATGCTCGGCGTCGCGCTGATCGCGAGCGTCCTCTCGGGGCTCGGGCTGACGGCCGTCGTCCTGCTGGTCGTGTTCGCGGGCTACCGTCGGGGGTACGACCCCGACACGTTCGTCGGCCCGGTGGTGACGACCACCGGCGACGTGGCCGGCGTGTTCTTTCTGCTGGTCGCGGCGCGGACCGTTCTCACGCTAGTGGGTGCGTTCGGGGGTGGGCCGTAGATGCCGACCGAGTGGTCCGTTCATGCGATCACCCGTGCGATGTTGCCGGTGTTGCTCGTGCTCGCGCTCGTCGAGTTGGGATCGGGGCTGGTGCTCGGGATCCTGGAGGACCGGCTGCTCCGGTCGCCGTCGCTGCTTGTGCTCGTGCCCGTCACCATCGGCACCGCGGGCAACCTCGGCTCGATCCTCGCGGCGCGGCTCTCGACGGCGTTCCACCTCGGGACGCTGTCGTTCGACCCGGGCGACGACACCCTCGCGGGAAACGCCGTCGCCACCGTCGCGCTCGCGGTCACGCTGTTCCCGGTTATCGGCCTCGCAGCGTGGTCGTTGGCGGCGCTCGTCGGGGAGACGACGCTGGCGCCCGGGACAGTGCTCGTGGTCGCGCTGTCGGCGGGGGTGGCGCTGGCCGTCCTCGCGGTCGCGGTGACCCTTGCGACGACGTACGCGGCCTATCGCCTCTCGCTCGACCCCGACGACGTGGTCATCCCCGTGGTCACGAACGTCTGCGACGTGCTCGGCGTCGTCGTCCTGTTCGCCGCGGTCGTGGCGTTCACGTAGGCGTCAGCGACGGTCCGGGTCGACGGGCGCGCCGTCCTCGGTCGGCGGCGCGAGGTGGTCGATGTACTCCTCGGCAGACGGCGAGCGGACAGTCACCTCGACCGATATCTCGCCCAGTTCGTCGGGCTCGCCGACGGCGAAGTTGACGACCCCCTGGAAGGCGGCCTGCTTCTTCAGGCTGAAGGTGAAGCCGTCGTCGGTGCGGTTGCGCTCGAACTCGCGACGGGCGGTATCGAGGATCTCCTGTTCGTGGAGCTTGTCGGAGAAGTCGTCGAGCGTGTGCGTCTCGGCGACGAGCAACCCCGGTTCGGAGACGAACTCGGCGTTGGGGAACAGCGCCTCGACGGCGTCGCGGACGCGGTCGGTCACCTCGGTGTCGCGCACCGGCGCCTCGATCCGCGCGTCGACGCTGTAGACGGTCGTCACTTCTCCACCTCCGCGCCGTCGTTGGAAGCGGCGTCGACGACGCCGGAGGCAGCGTCCCCGCGGAGCACCGCGCGGACGCGGTCGCGAAACACTGTGAGCGTGTCGGTGTTGTCGATGGTCACATCGGCGGCGTCGATGACCGCCCCCATACCGAACTCCCGTTCGCGCTCCTCGCGGTCGCGCAACGCCTCGACGTCGACATCGGAGTCGTCGCGGCCGCGCTCGCCCAGCCGTTCGGCGCGGAGATCGAACGGCGCGGTGATGGCAACGAGCGTGAAGTCGTCGCCGAAGCGCTCGCGGAAGCGCTCCAGTTCGACGGGCGCTCGGAGACCGTCGACGAGGACAGTGTCCGCGTCGGCCTGGCCGGCCGCATCCTCGATCAGCGGGACGGACCGCTCGGCGATGGCCGCGGGGCCGTTCTCCTCGCGCAGCGCGCGGGCGATCTCGCCGTGATGTTCGGCGGGATCGAGTCCACGGTCGCGACACTCCGCGCGGATGACGTCCCCCATCGTGACTACGGGGACGCCCTCCTCCTCGGCGACCGTGGCGGCCTCGCCTTTCCCGCTACCGGGCAGGCCGACCGTTCCGATAACTCGCATCACCGTCCGTTCGGCACTGGTCGGATTAAAGGCTGCGAGACGACCGACCTCCCCCGCTCGCTCGCGCACGACCGTGCAGGGTCACCCGGGACCGCGCCGCTTTTGACTGCCCCGTGTGTGCCCCTATCCGTGGGCGCGTAGCTCAGTCCGGATTCAGAGCGTCGGACTTCTAACCGCGCCGGGACTCCGGTGGGGGGAGCCATCCGACGGTCGCGGGTTCAAATCCCGTCGCGCCCGTGCAACGAGGAACGTAGTGACGAGTGAACCGGCACGGCGGGATCGGAAGTAGACGAGACGGGCGCAGCGAAGCGAGCACGTCTCGGCGTGGTTCAAATCCCGTCGCGCCCGTAGTGGTCGAGCGATAGCGAGACCTGGAGGGGGGTATACGGCGATTTGAACTAGAGAACGGGGAGCAATGCGACCCGTGAGCATCGTGTCGCGAGCGACGGCGAGCGACCGGAACCGTTCGTGAGATCGGATTCGAAGCAGGGAGCGAAGCGAGCGGTCGACACAAGGGATTCACCGCCTGAGCGCGTTTCCCCGGACATGGCACAACGCTCGCTGTTCACACGCGCGCTGTGGTTCGTCGCCATCGGCTGGTGGGCCACCCCCGCGGTCGTCAACGTCGCGTGGTTCCTCAACGCCACGATCGTCGGCCTGCCGATCGGAATCAAACTGATCAACCTCGTGCCGACAGTGTTGTCACTCAAGGAGCCTCGGTCGCTATCTGCACCCGACCGATCGCGCGGACAGCGGTCGCTGGTCGTTCGGGGACTCTACTTCGTCTTCGTCGGCTGGTGGCTCAGCTTCCTGTGGGCTAATGTCGCCGCGTTCCTCGCGGTGACGGTGGTCGGCCTGCCGGTCGCATACTGGATGTTCAATCGGCTCCCGTTCGTCACGTCGCTGTATCGGTTCAACGGCTGACCCGTCGGTCCCGGGCGAAGCGGGCGCAAAAGCTGAGATCAGCAGTGCCGGACGGCCGATTCAGTACCGCGAGGGCATGTACGCCATCCCCAGAAGGAGGAACGCGGACAGCCCGCTGAGGATCGTAACGCCCCACAGTCCGTTCGTCATCGTCGTCTGCGTCTCGGTTCCCTGTTGGTACTGCTCATAGGTGTCGAACTCCTGCGTGAGCAGCATCGTCGAGTTGTCCGGGAAGTACGCGAAGTACGTCGTTGAACCGACCGTAACGTTCGTCTCGTCGGCAACCGAGATCTCGTTGGTCCGTGGCGCGAAGTATTCCAGCGTCGCGGCGTCCGAACTCACGGACGCGACCGTCGCAGTGTTGTCCTCGATGTTCTCGAGTTCGTCGCCGACGGTGTACTCACGTGTCTCGGGCGCCGGGAAGTACTCGTCCGCAGCGATCAGCGTCCGGTTCCCGTCGCCACGTTCGACCACGTACTCTTGGCCGTCGACGGTCGTCGTCTCGTTCTCGACGTCGGAATCGTTCTGGAGGATTGCCGCGCGATCGACGACTTCCGTCAGGGTGAACGATTCGGACTCGTTGTCAGTGATGACGGTCCAGTCTTGCCCGGCGTAGGTGACAGTCGAATCGTTCGCCCACTCGACAGTGTACCGTGCCGATTCGTTGGTCGATTCAACGGTTCCGGACCGGGTCACCTCCCCCTCCTCGGCCTCCGCGGAGATACCGGAGACGGTGAACTCCTGTCCATCGACAGTGAAGGTGTCTCCCTGACTCAGCTCGTGATCCGGGTTCTCGAAGGTGAGCTGCGGCGCGCTCGCTGTCGTGATGAGCGAGAACGAAGCCGCCCCCACAACGAGGAAGAACGCGACGTAGATGGCCGCGGCGCGTCGTTGCATACGTGAGTCACGGGCCGCCCGGAGTTTAACCGTTTTCTTTCGGGTGACACGAGCCTCACCGAGTAACCGTCACGCGTACGTCGTAAGGAAGCCAAGGGCCGGCCCTGAATGAGGTATATAAGTATGGTTCAAGGCCACACCCAAACCATAATGTGGGTGCTCACGTAGTGTAAACTATGACCACACCCGAGACTCAACTCGAAAATCTACGCGATCGTATCGAAAGCTCCCATAAAATCGACGACGGAGATCGTGAATCTATCAGAGAGTTCGACGACGCGCTGACCCTGATGAAATCGAACTACTCCACCTACCGCCACCTCAAACTGCTCCGACACGTCACTA
This sequence comes from Halobaculum rarum, assembly GCF_040025155.1. NCBI lineage: Archaea > Methanobacteriati > Methanobacteriota > Halobacteria > Halobacteriales > Haloferacaceae > Halobaculum > Halobaculum rarum. The sequence goes on from NZ_CP157275.1 coordinate 1,447,779, forward strand.
TCCTCGCGGAGCGTGTGGGCGGCGTCAATGCAGCACTAACGGACAAGGAGGCCGCCAAGAACATCGTTCGATGGATTCACCGTAACTACGACAACGAGGAGACGAACCAAGACTATCGGGTGGCGCTGAAAGTGTTCGGACGACATGTGAGCGACGAAGGTGTTGGCGGCGATCCGTACGAACCGCCGGCCTCGCTCGATTGGATTCAGTCGAGTACGTCGAACAACTACGACCCGGCCCCGAAGCCAAGCGACATGCTTGACTGGCACGACGACATACTGCCGATGATAGAGGCGACGGAACACGCCCGTGACGCCGCCGCGATTGCACTCCAATTCGACGCTGGACTCCGGGGATTCGAGTTCAAAGACCTCACGTACGGCGACGTGACGGACCACGAACACGGGCTCCAAGTGACCGCCGACGGGAAACAGGGCCGACGGACCGTGCTACTGATCCCGAGTGTCCCGTACGTACGGGACTGGCTCGACGAACACCCCACGCCGTCCGACCGCGACGCACCGCTGTGGTCGAAACTCACCGAGGGCGAGAAGATCAGCTACCGGATGCTCACAAAAGTGTTCAAGAAGCCGGCTGCCCGTGCCGAGGTGGACAAGCCCGTCACACTGACAAATTTCCGCAAGAGCAGCGCGAGTTACCACGCCAGCAAGGGACTGAGTCAGGCACACCTCGAAAGCCGATACGGATGGGTCCGGGGGTCGACGACTGCCAGCCGGTACATCACCATCTTCGGTGAAGACGCCGACAACGAACTGGCGAAGCTCCACGGTCTCGAAGTGAACGAAGGGGAGACCCAACACATCGGACCGGTGGATTGCCCGAGGTGTGGGTATCAGGAAAAGCGCGAGGCCCACTTCTGTTCCCGGTGTGGCCAAGCCATGCGCGTCGAGGCCGCTGGCAAGACGGAGGACCTGCAGGACGACATCAAGTACGACTACGCCGATACGGACCCCGACGACATCAGCACTCAGGAAGGTATCGAGACCATCGACGCCCTACTCGACGACCCCGATGTGAAATCCGCCCTCCTCGAACGGATGGGGGCTACCGAGTAAAGACTCAACACCCAGCAGATGGTCAGATAGAGTGGTCTACTTTGGGTTTACCTCGTCGACGGCGATGAGGACGACCGCCTCGATCAGGTCGGCCTCAGTCTCGGTGAGGTCGGTGACCCGCAGCGGCGACAGGGGCTCAATCCATCCCTCCGTCCGCCTGTGCCCCGCCCGCCAGCCTCAACCCCGTTCTCCGGGCGTGCGGCGCGGGTCATGCGTTCGAGCGTGACGAACTCCTGGTCGCAGAGTTGGTCGGACACCTCGGACTCGTGATGGTTGAGTCGCCCTGTGCGAGCTTGTCTAGATCCCCACGCAAGGCCAGCGACCGCTTGAAGTTGTCGTCGACATCGTTGAGAAGGCGGCGTTCAATCTCCTTCTCGTCGACGCTGCGAGCGGCCTGCACCATCTTCCCACTCAGACGAACCCTTGTGGGGTTGAAGCCGCCGCCGGTCAAGCTCCGCCTGCGTGATACCCGTTTCAGACGAACCCTTGTGGGGTTGAACCACGGGGTTGGCAGAGATAAGTGCAGCGAACCCATTAATCACTCAGTATGTGAGGGATCGCTTACAGCCAGTCATCAGGAAGTTCATCCTGATGGTCATGGATCAATTGGAGTAGTGGCGCGATCTCTTCCCAGTTTGGACCCTTACTGATCTCATTGGTATCTCGGTTCCAACTTACGTACCCTAAATCGGCGAGTTTCGGGAGATGGGTGTGTACGAGTTCAATTTCAAGTACTTCTGGGTCAACTTCATCAGAGGCAACACCCAACGGGTCCAGATCACGGTCGTCCTGCGGGTTGTGGTCTAACAGAGCCACAAGTAATTGGCGTCGGTACGGATTCGCCAAGATCTCGAACAAATTGTCGGTAGGTTGGGATTTCTGCATACGATTACTCCTGTCACCCGAATAATCACATCTATGGCAGATAAGGTTTCCTGCAGGAATATTCTTGTTCGGTAAGCAACCCCACTTACCGGCTGTTTCACCGTTACCAGTATCGGACTAATAGGATTTCAATAGAGTCACATAGTTCACACATGTATTATACGACCACTTTTTCTGTAGTTATTGTATTTAATAACCCGACATGGCACTCCGGCGAAAGCTGTCGTTTCTCGCCCCAAATGTTACGGTTCGCGCGCGCGATCTTTGTCGTCAAACGGCGGGAGGTCGTCGAAGCCGGTCACGCGGTTGCTCGAAAGTGGCATCAACTACGGAGTTCATCCAGGGCGTCGATAAGCACCCTCTCAGGGACGAGGTCTTCAGTCAGGAAAATAGAGTCCCCCATCAAGCGAGTGGCAATCACGTCGCCGTAAGCGGTCGTCGTCCACCGATCGGTGCCGCCCGTTAGCAGAGGGCGTTCCTTCCAGATCAGGCCTCCATCTCGTTCAACCCCTGCCAGATCTCGTGCTATACGGGTCACCCCGCTCTGGTTGTTCTCCATATCCAGATCAGTGCTCACTTCGGCCGACGACGCAGTTTCGTGCCCGGCGATGGACAGGAGGACATCCTGAGCTGGGACGCTTTTCCACTTCTGGTCGCTCAGGTCGTTGATATCTCCCTGTACCTGTTTTTTGAGCTCAATTCGTTCGACAATCCGATAGTCGTCGAGCAACGACTGGACACGCTGTGCCGTAAGTTCCGATGCCACGTCGAACTCCGTGGAATCGTACTCACCGCAGAAGGCAGCCCACTGTTGGGCAGATCCGTGTGTACCGCCGTCCACCATCGAATCGATGAACCAGTCGACGATACGTCCTGCCAGTCGATAGTGTTCAACGTCTGTGGAGGCAACGGTGACTTCGCCGTCGCGTAGGAGGTCAACCACGCGGATTTCCATTGCCCGTTTGTGGTCTTGCCATCGGTCGGCGTCGTCGGAGTCGGCCCAGAATTTATCGTGGCGCTGTTTCCGGCTCTGGCTTCGGCGATCCAGCAATTCTATGGTTTCTGGAACATAGGCCGGCAACTCCTCACCGAGGATCTCTCGGCTGGGCCGATTCTCGATAAAGAGTTGGGAGAAAACTCCCCACAGAATATCTTGGCGAATTTGGTCGCGGTCGACTGCGCCGGGTGCGAGAAGCAGGTGATCCACCAGCTCACCAAAATTCCGTCCCAGTTCCGTCGGCTTCGAGGTTGGGCTCGCTCCGCTCGGGGGCGATTGGAAGGTGAACCCAGTATCCAGTTGCTCGCGTGTCGGTTCATCGGGGAATCCCAGCAGGTCATACCAGCCCGACGACCACGATTCGTAATCGAGCCGCCCGCTCTCGTCGAGCAAGGCCACATCTTCGAAGAGATGCTGTATCCTCACGGGGAGACTGTCGACCTTCTGCTGGACGAGTTCCTCGGTTTTCGGCTTGCTATACCCTCCCTTTGCCTCGCCCGTTTCGAGATACTCGCGCTCTCCGGCCGAGAGACGGTAACTTTTCTTCGGACCTCTCCGACTGTCGCTGTCTTGTGAGGACATATAAGAGTCGACGTAAGATAATCTCGTGCATGATATAAATCCATCTCTCGGCCCCTCTGGTCATGTATGCGCACGACAGCACGGGTAGTTGACTCGGGTAAAATCACGATACCGGTCGAAATACGCGACGGCCTCGGTATCGAGGAGGGATCGTTGGTCGAACTCGATGTCCGGCCCATCCAGTCGGCGGATTCCCGCACTCATCCGGCAGATGATACTGGTGATCAGCGATGACCTCCCGGGAGAGGTCCGTTGCCGAGAAGATCAACGAGCATCGCGACGACCTCGAAGCAATCGCCGACAGTGACTTCCGGTGCGCAAAGCACGCACAGACACTCCTTGACTTGGCTGACGAACATGGGGGAGGATCAGCGTGACGCTTCGATACTGCCCGACATGCGGGACCCGTCTTCGGATGGGCTCGACCCGAGGCGGTATCCCCCGGAAATACTGTCCAGAGCACGACACCGATTCCGTCTACCTGTGCACCGACGGTGGGGCCGAGCCCATCTGGGATCTACGAAACCTCAACGAAGGGGACGAAGTGATCTGGGACAAACGCAACTGGCCGCACACCGTCGTTCGAACCACCTTCGGCTCGTACATCATCGTCAAGGGGCTAAACGGGAGACGGTATCGGGTCATCCCCGACCCCCGAGAGCATCGCCCAGCGTTCCGACTGGCTCATGGTAGGCCGGTTCGAAACCTCCGTCGAATCGAACGCGCTCCGAACCGCGAGTTCGGACGACCGGAGGATAGGCTATGAAGATGGAGCGGTGCGGGCTTCGACCCTGTGTGCTGGTGCCGCAGACGCACGAACTACAGGTGTATCTAAACTACGACACGGGGTCGCTCGACCTCTATCACGCGGTTGTTGAACGGGCGCAAGGGATAGCCCCCGAGGATGTGTTGGCGTCGTTCGATCGCGACGGACGGACCTATGAGGTATCGCTTCAACCCAAATCGTCGGGCCTCGATGCGCCAAACGACGAGCATGGGTTCATGCTCGATACGAGCGAGGTACTGGAACCCATCGTAACGGTGAACCACCGCGAGACCGACACGAATCCGCTCCGGTTCTACCTAAAGCCCCGATGGCCGGGACAGACCGCCAACGGCGAGCCGATCGCCTTCGACCCGGATTACGTCGGTGTGGGCGTATTCGCTCAGGGATCGAATCACGACCCGGACGCGTATCCCGAATTGTTGCGGGCCGCGCTCCGTGCGCTCGGTCTCCATCCGGGCAATCTCCGTGACCCCCTCCCTTCCTCGTCCATCCTCCGGCTCGCTCGGTACGTCCGGGGCCGCCGCGAGCGGACGAAGCAGCTTGTTCGTGGTGGAGGAGTGTTCGATCGTATCGCTGAGACTGTCGAGACCGCCGACGGGACGCTCCGCGACGACCGGGGCGTCCCGGGCAACCAGCACATCATACCCATAACTGCCGACGGAGCGGCGTCGCTCATCGAGGGCCACAGCCATGCAAAGACGTTGAAGCACTATTACCCGAAGTTTCAACGTTCGGACGCGACCGCTGAGGCAGACGAGGACCCGCTGGCCCACCCGAAGATAGAGGTGTATTTCTCGAAGACACAGAACCAGAGCGGGACCGTCCCGTGGGGGGACCGTGACCGGCTGGTTCGTGAGATAGACGAGCTCCTCACGAACACACTTGTATGGGGTGGGCTCACGCCGACGGGCGACGAACGGTACTATGTCGCGGACGACTACTTCCGCGTCGAGGACGCTCCCCGGGATCTGACGCTCGCCAACGACCCGACAGAGGCGCTGGCTGACGACCAGCAATCGTGGGTCGAAGCGATGCTGTATGGTGAGGCCCGGCCGACGGACGCCGAAATGGACGTGCTGGACGCGGTTGCCGACGGTGGGTCCGCCAGCGTATCGACGGTCGCTGACCGGGCGGATGTCTCTAAGCGGACGGTGTACCGCGCCGCCAGGGACAACCCTGAGGTTCTGTCGGTGCGTGACAGCGTCGTCGATTTCGCGACCGAGGTCGTGCGTGGCGCGGTCGGTGGCCTTCGGGAGCGTGTGGGTCGTATCCTTGACGCCGTGCGAGGCGACGACGACGACACGGACGAACAACCTGACTCAGACGACGAGGCTCAATCGGCGTGGCAGATGTGGCTTGCGAAGTACGTCTCGTCGTTCGATGACCGGCATCCGAAACTCAAAATTGACCTCGGGGAACTCTCTGAGGATGCAGATCCCGACGAGATTCTCCGTGAGGGATACCATAAGTGGCGAGCGGCGGGAAACGAGCCGCGTAGATTCAAGATTGCCAAGGTCAAATACACCCTTCCTGACGAGACGCTGGTGACACACCAGGGTCTCACCCTCCGCTGACACTTGACTGACGAGTGGCAACACTCTCTCGCGGGTGGATTGACCCCAATTTCTCCCGGTAAAAGTAGGAGTAACACCCCCGTTTCAGATGGAAATTTCTCAAAGGTAGGGGTGGGGGTATCGGATTCGCCGGCTTAGGAACACGGCCTAACGGGATTTTGACAGCCGGCGTCACTACCGCAAGTTCGCTCTCATCGCCCTTCGAAGTGAAACACTGGGACTCGGATCCCGTCGACCATCCAGCTGGGTCTGGTCGTCGCCGGGGTTGTGATCACCATTGTGTCCTCCGCGGCGTTTCGTGGGGGATGTCGATCCGTACTCGGTCTCCCTCGGAGAAACGTCCCATTGACCGACGCGTAGCGGTCGTGTCGATAAATCTCCGGCGACTCTGTTGAAACCCTATTAGTTCGATACTGTCCTCGGTGAAACAGCCGTCAAGTGGGTTTGCGTATGTATCTCTGCAGATTCTGCTAAATTTCGTTGATGCCCACACAGCCCTGCGGAATACAGGGTGCGGATTGAGCAGGGCCAAGTTAGTCAACAAACGAAGACGTGGTAACTCGAAGAGGCCTTTCAAGCCCGATATGGTGTGATATCTCCTCAGCTATCCCCAGTAAGTGAACGTTCAAGTTCTTGGCAAAGGTCGAAATTACTCTCTCCGGTTTCGTGTTCCGGATTCGGGACAACGCCAAGGTCTAGAGCAGGCCTGACCCCATCCTCTCCTTCAACGAGGCCAGTCTCGTACCAGATGACACCATTGAGATGCTTGTCTAACAGATAATAGTCGCCTTCGAGACGTTCATCTGGGTTTCTAACGTAGTCCTCGCCAACGGTCTCTCCCGTCTCCTCATCGTAATAGATTCTCACCTGCATCGAGCCGAGGAGCGCTGCTACAACTTGCTCACGGTCAATCTCGGACCGATCGATATCGAGAGCGATGAAACACGGGTTTTCGGCCATTTCCCGTGCCCCGAGGAATTTACTCTTGAACTTGCCCAGAATTTTGCTCTCAGCGTTGTTCGGGATGAACCTGCCCCGGTTCGACAATGCCAGTGGAGTCCATGCTTCAGGTCGGTAAATATCGATGAAGATGTCGTCGACCACCAAGTCGACGTTTCCCCTCGGCTCATCCGTCTGCCAATCATGTAATGGGACCTCCGGCTCGAACGCAACGCTGTGGTTGTCCAAGTGGATGTAGAACATGATTTCGGAGAGAAAATCGTAGAATCCGGTGCTGGCTAGCAGATCGTTACGCTTATCCTGGGGTATCCGGTCCCAGTTGTCCTCAAGGAAATCGAGTTCCCTCCTTTCGTCGCGGAGCAGATACAGGAAGGAATGTGGGGTGCCTGTTTCTATCCTGGTTTCCACGAGATCATAAAAATGCGCTGACAGCGACTCATATTCATCAAGCGTGTCCAAGAGTTCATCGTCAAAATCCCGGATGGTGTGCAATTCGATGAGGAACTCTCTCAGCTCCCCAAGGGCTCGTTCCTCATCGTATGCGTCCGGATCATCCAGATTTAGCCGGTCACGGTCAAGCTCGTGAACGAATTGTTCGCTGGAAAAGTGTTCAACCAAGAACTCGTAAATGTCCGCTACAGTGGAACGATGCGTGTCCTCGTGCTCAAATAATTCACCGAGCGCCTTTCGCAGCAGTTCGATGTAGAACAGTGAGTTCTCTTCGTCATATTTGTCCAGGACGAGCTGTACGAGTTCGTCCGGTCTGGATCTGCCTGCATGAATAAACGAGAACTCTCCTTTGAGCGGGTGTTCGTAGTCGTCGAGCCGGCTGAAGAGTTCTGGGAGATACTCTGGGTTTTCCCGAGAGACATCCTCCGCCAACCGGTTCGACCTCAGCGCATCTCGATTGTCGAGCCAGATGGTGAACTTGGCTAAGGTATCGGTTGCATGGGCGAAGTTGGATTGGAGGAAATGGTTTGCGTGCGTTAAGTCTACGTCTTGGCCGTTTTCGATCCCGTGCTTGAGAATCTGGATGTACTCCTCAAGGTGCTCATCCTCGATTTTGTTCGCAAAGCGTCGGCAGATCCAAGGAATCGTTTTCGGGTTCCGCTCCGCAATTTCCACTGTCATATCCCAGAGTTGGTTGTTTTCCTCGAAGAGGACGGCATTTGCTCGGATCAGTTCCTGTAACGTCGCGGGTTCCGGTTTTAATGCCAATCCTCGAAATGCTGAGATATATTCCTCAGGAACTTCCTGTCCCTGATACTGCTCAAGTGTTGCTTGGAACCCAGCTCGCACCTTTGCACCTGCATCTGCATGGAGGAGGTCGAGAGTGGGTTCACGCATTTGATTCTCCTGGAATTGAGCCAGTGCTACTCCGGCCATCCACGTTAACCACTCGTCATCCGTTTCGATGAGGATCTCGTAGATGTCCCACGTCAAGTCTTCATTCCCGTCCACTCGGCTTCTAAATGCGTCGTGGAGTTCTCGCCAGGCCAGGTCGCCGTCGATATGAGGAGCTAGTCGTTCGAGATCCTCGACGAGTCTCGGTGGGTTGTCGAGGTTGTCCAGGGAGAGTTCGGTTACCAGCCTGAGGTAATGGAAGGGTTGTTCGTCAAAGATCCAGTGGAACAGTTCGTCTTTCTCGCTTCGGGTGAGCTCTTGGCGATTGGCTTCCCACCACTCCCGTTGCTCTTCGTGTCCGAGTTCTAGATCGCGGAGTTCCCCGAAGTCGATACTCATCCTATCCGTTCTACTTGTAGGACTGAAATGACTCTGTTGAAATTCTTCGTAGTTGATGTACCTACCACCGGGAGGGGAAATATTATCAATCGTTGATTAGGTGTATCGGCTGGGAGATTGAGCACCCACTCTGAGTTGCGCGCGCGGCATCTCACCATACAACAGGTATGGCTTTGAACTAAGTATATAAAGTCGGTATCAAGCCAAGGGCCGGATTTGAACCGGCGTGGTTCTCCTCTGCAGGGAGATGCGTATGGCCGGACTCTGCCACCTTGGCGCAGATGAAGAAAGTCGTGTGAGGCGGTTAAGTGTAGCGGATCCGTGTGTCGTAGGGTGATCAGGCGGTGCTGTTTGTGATCGCTGTCGCTCACGACTGCTGTAAATGGAAAAAGCCCACCAGCGGGATGCTGGTGGGCTTGTGTAGTATGAGTGGTGGGCGGCGAACCGGTGTTTCCAGAGGCTCTCGCACTCCAGGACTTACCGGAACGCTGGCGGGCTTAACTTCCGTGTTCGGGATGGGTACGGGTGGTGCCCCGCCGCTGTGGCCGCCCGAAGGCCGACCATCGGGAACGATCCGATGTGATGCCTGCGTCGGTCTCCGACCGATAATGTACGTGCAATCCAGGTAACGCCTGGACCCGTTCATGGGTCCCAGTGCATATGAGTGTGGCTTGGTCTGTTAGTGCTCGCGGGCTGAACGTCTCGTTGCCTCGACGCGTACACCCCGAGTCTATCGAACTCGTCTTCTACGAGTGACCTCCGTGGTACTTCTTTTTCAGGTGGGTTTCGAGCTTAGATGCGTTCAGCTCTTACCCCGTGTTGCGTAGCTTCTCGGCAGCTGCCCTTTCGGACAACCGATACACCAGTGGCAACCATTCGTAGTTCCTCTCGTACTATACGAACGTTCCCGTCAAGTACCGTAACACCCCCAATAGATAGCAGCCGACCTGTCTCACGACGGTCTAAACCCAGCTCACGACCTCCTTTAATAGGCGAACAACCTCACCCTTGCCCGCTTCTGCACGGGCAGGATGGAGGGAACCGACATCGAGGTAGCAAGCCACGCGGTCGATATGTGCTCTTGCGCGTGACGACTCTGTTATCCCTAAGGTAGCTTTTCTGTCGTAAATCCGGGCCATTGAGGCCCTTGATCCGTTCGCTAGACCACGCTTTCGCGTCAGCGTCACTCGCTTGGAATGACACTGTCAGACTTCCTTGTGCTCTTGCGCTCTTCCGCGGGTTCCTGTCCCGCGTGAGGAAATCTTGGGGCGCGCTCGATATCTTTTCGAGCGCGTACCGCCCCAGTCAAACTGCCCGGCTACCGGTGTTCTCCTCCCGGAGTGAGAGTCGCAGCCACTGACGGGTAGTATTTCAGTGATGTCTCGGTGGCCCGCTGGCGCGGGTACCTGTGTGATGACTCCTACCTATCCTGCACGTCAGCGGCCACGTCTCAGCGACAGCCTGCAGTAAAGCTCTATAGGGTCTTCGCTTCCCCTTGGGGGTCTCCAGACTCCGCACTGGAACGTACAGTTCACCGGGCCCAACGTTGGGACAGTGTGGCTCTCGTTGATCCATTCATGCGAGTCGCTACTGAAGCGACAAGGTACTACGCTACCTTAAGAGGGTCATAGTTACCCCCGCCGTTGACAGGTCCTTCGTCCTCTTGTACGAGGTGTTCAGATACCTGCACTGGGCAGGATTCAGTGACCGTACGAGTCCTTGCGGATTTGCGGTCACCTGTGTTGTTACTAGACAGTCGGAGCCACCGAGTCACTGCGACCTGCCCCGTCGAGGGCAGGCATCCCTTATTGCGAACGTACGGGACTAACTTGCCGAATTCCCTAACGTCGGTTGCTCCCGTTGGTCTTGGCTTGCTCTGCCAGGGTACCTGTGTCGGATCTCGATACGAACATCACGCTCGTCTTTTCACGGGCTCTAGATAGGACCGACTTGCGCTGTCTCAGGCTTCTCACGCTTCGTGCCATTACGGCTTCCACGCGGTTCCCTGATTGGACCGGGCGAATGCCCGGCTCGATCGTCTCCAAAGCGTCGACTTTCAGTGCGTGATGGCACTGGAATATTAACCAGTTCCCCGTTTGTCCGGTTCGAATTGCGGCCGGACTTAGGATCGGCTAACCCTCGGCTGATTGGCAGTGCCGAGGAACTCTTACCCTTCAGACCTTCGGGGTTCGCACCCGAATATCGCTGCTACTGTGACCAGGATTGTCGTTACTGAGCGGTCCACGCGAGCTCTAGCCCGCGCTTCCATCCGCACAGTACGCCGACCTACACGGTCCCCCTGTGATGGGGGCGGTTAGGTATCAGAAGTGGATTTGAGTCCCGTTCATTTTGGGCGCCTTGAACCTCGGCCGGTAAGCTGTTACGCTTTTCTTAGCGGGTAGCTGCTTCTAAGCTCACCTCCCGGCTGTTTAGGGCTCAAGACTACCTTCTGAGGATTACACTTAATCCACATTTTGGGTCATTAACCTAACTCTGGGTTGTTCCCCTCACGGTGCCCAAGCTTACCCCGGGACACCGGACTCCCTCCGTCGACAGCGTTCGTACGTTCGGAGTTCGACAGAGAGGCCGACTCCTCTCGGAGGCGGGTCTCTCAATCGGTGGCTCTACCGCACGAACTACCTTAGGAGAGGTCATGCTTCGACATGTTTCGGTCGGAACCAGCTGTTGCCGAGTTCGATGGGCCTTTCACCCCTACTCCAAGATCACGCGAGGGTATTGTAGGACACCAACGCTAACGGACCTCCACGTGCCTTTCGGCACGCTTCATCCTGCCTCGGAGTAGATCACTCGGTTTCGGGTCGTACTTCGTCGACTCCCCGCGCTTGAACACGGTGGCCCTCGTCGTAAGACTGCGGCCATATCGGTTTCCCTGCGCCTTCCTCGATGATCGAGTTAGACTCGCCGGAGAAGTACACTCCCTGGTTCGTTTTTCAAAACGCACGACGCGACTTCGGCTCCCCACTCGTCTTACTGGAGACTCGCGTCTCGGTCATTCTGAGTGGGGCCTTGTAAGCCCCGTCGCTCTATCGCCAGTTGATTTCAGGCCCTATTGCACCGCCCTTCTCGGGGTGCTTTTCAGCGTTCGCTCACGCTACTTGTTCGCTATCGGTCTCGAGGAGTGTTTAGTCTTCTCAGTCGATGCCTGAGATATTCACGAGGGATATCCAACCCCCGCTACTCTGGGAACTGATCCGCAGACCGCATTCGTGATACGGGACTGTCGCCCTGTATCGTGCTCCGTTCCAGGAGACTTCTCACGAATCCGAGCTGCTTGGTATCAGCCCGAACACCACATTGCCTGCGAGGTGTGAACCTCGAGGCTTCGGTTTGGACTGTGTCGCGTTTACTCGCCGTTAGTAACGACATCTCGGTTTGATTTTTCTTCCTGCTCCTACTGAGATGTTTCAATTCGGAGCGTTCCCCATTGCGCAAAGCAATTGTAGAGGGATTCCCATTCGGAGATCCGTAGTTCTTCGCCTCCATGCGGCTCCCTACGGCTTATCGCAGCTTGGCACGTCCGTCGTCGGCTCTCGAGCCGAGCCATTCACCAACTGGCACAGTAGCCAATTGACTGATGGTACACTGTGACCCAGTGAACGGGTCCAGTGGACGTCTGGATTGCACGTACATACGGTCGTCATCGCACGTCACGTGGGTGTCACGCGAGCGTGCTCAACCCTTCCCATCCCCGCTCTCGCGGAATGGTGCATCGGTCTTGCGTCGGGTATCATCGTATCGCCGTCGGCCGTATAAGGCACACGGTTCGCGATGACCCCGAAGACATGGACCCACTGGGATTCGAACCCAGGGCATCCTCCTTGCAAAGGAGGCACTCTACCACTGAGCTATGGGCCCACCCCCGTCAGGGGGCGTGAGCGAGCCTCGATAGTTCGAAGGTGCCCGATCGGCGTCGGGAACGGACCGAAAGGTGAGCCAGGGCGTCGCCCTGGTCTCGATCTGTGGAGGTGATCCAGCCGCAGATTCCCCTACGGCTACCTTGTTACGACTTAAGCCCCCTTGCGAAGCCCAGATTCGACCTGGCAACCCAGGCCTCATCCGGACCTCACTCGGGTGCTTTGACGGGCGGTGTGTGCAAGGAGCAGGGACGTATTCACCGCGCGCTTGTGACACGCGATTACTACCGAATCCAGCTTCATGTGGGCGAGTTTCAGCCCACAATCCGAACTACGACCAGGTTTCTGAGATTACCGTCCCCTTTCGGGGTAGGAACCCATTGTCCTGACCATTGTAGCCCGCGTGTAGCCCAGCCCATTCGGGGCATACTGACCTACCGTTGCCCGTTCCTTCCTCCGCCTTGGCGGCGGCAGTCTCCCTAATGTACCCAACGACCTCGTGGGTCTTGCTGGCAATTAGGGACGCGGGTCTCGCTCGTTGCCTGACTTAACAGGACGCCTCACGGTACGAGCTGACGGCGGCCATGCACCTCCTCTCTGATCGTCTGCTAAGCTCATCACACTGAGCGTCATTCGAACAGTCGGGGCTGGTGAGATGTCCGGCGTTGAGTCCAATTAAACCGCAGGCTCCTCCGGTTGTAGTGCTCCCCCGCCAATTCCTTTAAGTTTCATCCTTGCGGACGTACTTCCCAGGCGGTTCGCTTCTCGGCTTCCCTACGGCACAACACAGACTCGTAGTCTGCGTCGCACCTAGCGAACATCGTTTACAGCTGGGACTACCCGGGTATCTAATCCGGTTCGAGACCCCAGCTTTCGTTCCTGACCGTCGGATCAGTTCTCTCGAAGTGCTTTCGCCATCGGTGGTCCGTCCAGGATTACAGGATTTCACTCCTACCCCGGACGTACCCTTCGAGTCTCCCTGTCCCAAGCCGGGCAGTTTTCGCCGGACGCCTACCAGTTGAGCTGGTAGATTTCCCGACGAACTTGCCCGGCCGGCTACGAACGCTTTAGGCCCAATAAAATCGGTCATCACTCGAGCTGCCGGTATTACCGCGGCGGCTGGCACCGGTCTTGCCCAGCTCTTATTCGTGCACCGCCTTAGGGTGCACAAAAGCGAAGGCACTATGCCTCCGCACTCGGAGTCCCCCTATCGCACTGTCGTGCAGTGTAAAGGTTTCGCGCCTGCTGCGCCCCGTAGGGCCCGGAATCTTGTCTCAGATTCCGTCTCCGGGTTCTTGCTCTCACAACCCGTACCGATTATTGGCACGGTGGGCCGTTACCCCACCGTCTACCTAATCGGCCGCAGCCTCATCCTACGGCGTCGGAACGTTTCCGGCTCCCGGCGTTCCAGCGTGGGAGCAGTATCCGGGATTAGCCTCAGTTTCCCGAGGTTATACCGGTCCGTAGGGTAGATTGGCCACGTGTTACGGAGCTATTCGCCACGGGTCTGAACCCGTGCGACTAGCATGGCTAAATCGGACTCCGATAGCAATGACCTCCGGCAGGATCAACCGGAATGTTCCTCCCCGTGAAGGGAGGGGGTGGCGGGAAGTCACGCGCAAAGCGTGACTTCACCATTGCGTGGTCCATGTTCGGCGACACCGATCGGGTGACACCGAACTATCGAGGCTCACATCAGATACCGTCTTGCGGCGGACCGCAGGGGCGGAATCCTCATCTCTTGCGGATATCAACGTACTTCGCGTGAGGACTTAACCCCTTCGAAGCCCGTTGACGAGGCGAACCGCGGCGGGGTTGAACCGCCTCGACTCGCGTCGTGTCTTCGCATTACATCCGATGCCTTTGCCGCTGATAAGGGCATCGGAACGAACTTCGACACACCCCGGAAGGGTGTGCCGTGTCGCCCGGGGCGTCCCGTGCGACCTTCGCATTTCATCGGATGGTAGGGGAACATAAAAGGCCGTCGTCTCGGACCCGCCACGTCATGCGGTTTCACGGATCGGCGTTGTGAACGATCGTGTATGACAGGCAGTGACTGCAGTCGATCCCGCCCCCGAGGGCGTTCCCACACGGACTTCGAACCGCTCCGACGGTCGGCGGCGTCGTGACTGATGGACCGAGATCCAAAGAACGGACAGTGCGCAGATCAGCTCTCGAGGTGCTCGATACCCTTCTTAGCCACGTTGGCTTCGGTGATCTCGTCGGGCATCCAGTCGGGCTTATTGTCCGGTGCGGACTCTCGCCAGGACCACCCCTCGTAGATGTGGACCTTGTCAGTCCCTTTCTCTCGGAGCCGGAGTTCGATGCGTTCGGCCGCGTCCTCGGAGCTCGCCGGTTCGAGCCGCCGGGCGGCTTTCAGCGCTGCCTGTCGCGGCGTGTTGCCGGAGAAGACGCTCTCCTCGGTGCCGTCGCCCTCGCGTAGCGCGAAGTTCCGCTTACCGTCCTCACGTACCATGGTTTTTCGCCTCCGTGTGAAGCGAACACACACTGTATGATAAACGTATCGGGGAAATTACTGCATCTTCGGGGAAAGATTCATGTGTTCGGTGCGACGAACGCCGGTTCTTCCGGGGTTCATCGCGGCGTCTGACCGCGACGATGGACTCCCTGTGTCGGATCTCTCAGGGGCGTGCCCGAGGGCGACGCGTGCCCGCCCGTCGGACACGGACGGGCGTAAACAACACTTATGTGTCTCGTCGGGGGACTCACGGGGTACCGAAGGCGATGGTCCGGAAGAAGACGCTCAGTCCGAGTGGCGCCAAGGACGAGAACGGCGAGTACCACAACGTCCACGTGAACCTGCACGAGGACGAGCTCGCTGTCGCCGGCATGGAGATCGGCGACGAAGTGTTCGTTCGCGTCCGCGACGGCAAGATTATCATCCAGAAAGCGGACGCCGACGAGGTAGAACACGACTTCTGACGCCAGGTAACCCCCGCAGTTCAAGAGCGTGCCCGGTCTGAGACACCGACAAGCACCGCAATGAGGGCCTACGATTTCGCGAAGCCGGCGCTGTACGCACTTCCTGCCGAAACCGCCCATGAGACCATCCAACGACTGTTGCGCGCCGTCCAAGGAACGCCGATCCAGTCGTTCCTCCGCGATCGATACGCCGTCAGTGACGAACGGTTGGAGACGGACGCGTTCGGCGTCGGGTTTCCGACGCCCGTCGGCGTCGCCGCCGGATTCGACAAGAACGCCCGCGTCCCCCGCGCGCTAGCCGCGCTCGGCTTCGGCCACGTCGAGGTCGGCGGCGTCACTGCGGAACGCCAGCCCGGAAACCCGCGTCCGCGGATGTTCCGCCTACGCGAGGACGAGGCCATCGTCAACCGGATGGGGTTCAACAACGAGGGCGCCGACATCGTAGGCGACCGGCTCAACCGCGAGCCCGCGCCCGACGTCCCACTCGGCGTCAACGTCGGCAAGTCGAAAGCCACTCCCCTGGAGGACGCCGCCACCGACTACCTGTACACGTACGAGCGTGTGGGCGCACACGCGGACTACGTGGCGGTCAACGTCTCCTCACCGAACACCCCGGGGCTCCGTTCGCTCCAGAACCGTGACTCGCTGGAACAGATCCTCGGGACCCTCTCAGACGCCGGTGCTGACCCGCTCCTCGTGAAGTTCTCCCCGGATCTTCCCGAACCCGCCGTCGAGGAGGCGCTCGCCGTCGTCGACGACCTCGGTCTCGACGGCGTCATCGCGACGAACACCACGACCGAACGGCCCGACACCCTCCGGAGCCCCCAGCAGGCCGAACGAGGCGGACTCTCGGGTAAACCGATCGAAGCGCGGGCGACGAGCACGGTCCGGTTCATCGCGGAGCGCACGGACGTGCCGGTGATCGGGGTCGGCGGTGTCTCGGACGCCGCGGGCGCGTACGCGAAGATCAGAAACGGCGCGAGCCTCGTCCAGTTGTACACCGGCCTCGTCTACGAGGGACCGAGCATCGCCTGCGACATCAACGAGGGACTGCTGGAACTGCTGGAGCGCGACGGCTTCGACTCCGTCGCCGACGCGGTCGGCGCGGACTTGTAGCCGGATCAGGCACCGAGCGTGACGAGCAGGACTGCCGCCGAGATCGCTCCGAGGCCGACTCCGAGGGCCGCGAACGCCGGCCGAGAGGCGACCCCGTTCAGGTCGTCCCCGCGGACCAGCGGTCGGCCGAAGATCCACAGAACGCCGAGTCCGACGAGGAGGGACAGTCCGGCGTCGGAGAGCGCGCCGTTCGTGTACTCGACCACGCCGACCGCGATCTGGCACGCCCCCGAGAACGCGAAGCCGCCGAGCGAGAGGACACGCGGATCCGGCCTCACGCGAACAACACCCCGAGCGTGAGGACGG
This sequence comes from Halobaculum rarum, assembly GCF_040025155.1. Lineage (NCBI taxonomy): Archaea > Methanobacteriati > Methanobacteriota > Halobacteria > Halobacteriales > Haloferacaceae > Halobaculum > Halobaculum rarum. The sequence goes on from NZ_CP157275.1 coordinate 1,464,623, forward strand.
CCGAGAGGACGCCGGACGCGACGCCGACAGCGACGAACAGGGGCCGGGTCGCGAGGCCGTTCAGGTCGTCACCGCGCAGGAGCGCGCGGACGAACACGCCGGCGACCAGCAGCCCCCCGAGGACGGAGAACAGTGGGTTCGCCGGCGTGTCGGTGCTCGCGTACATGGCGGCGCCGAGGAGGACCTGCGAGACGCCGGCGACGACGAAGCCGCCCAGCGAGAGGGCACGTCGGTTCACGGGTGAAGGTGCGACCACGTCGAGAAGACGGTTGGGGTCGACGGCGAGGGAGTTTCCCGGTGAGCGGTTGACGCTGGGAACGCTACTCCCCGTCGTGAACGATGACGACCGCGTCCTCCGGCTGGAGCAGTTCCCCGGTGCCGGAGTAGCGCCGCTCGCGCTCGACCTCGAACAGGTCCGCGCCGAGCGTTTCGCCGGCGACGTGGAGTTCGCCGTCGACGATCTCGTAGTCCTCCTGTGCGAGCGCGGCCTCGATGTCGCCGACCTGCTCGCCGTACTGGGGACCGACCTGCGCGTAGTCGAGGTCGATGCCGACGATCACCGACTCGATCTCGGGCTCCTCGTCGAGGACGATGAGTTCGCCGACGTTCATCACGCCGCGGACGTCGTCGCCGAACGCCGCGAGGTCGCCCTCGCCGTACACCTCAACGCGACCCAATTCGGCGTTGAGCGGGAGCCCGCGCTCGCTCTTGTACCGACGGAGCGCCCCGACGACCGACATCGCGGCGACGCCGGCCTCGTGGTCGGCCTCGACGCCCAGCGGCTCGGGCCAGTCGCGTAAGTGGATCGAGTCGAAGTCGTCGCCCGCGCGGTCCTGGGCGTACATGTCCCGCCACAGTTCCTCCGTGACGTGTGCGATCATCGGCGCGAACAGCTTCAGGAAGCGCTCGTGGGCGACCGACAGCGTGTATCGGGCGGCCGGGTTGTCGTCCTCCGCCTCTCGGACGCGGGTCTTGGCGACCTCGAGATAGTCGTCACAGAACGTGTGCCAGAAGAACCCTCGTAGGTCGTCGCGGGCCTTCGAGAACTCCCGGTTCTCGAGCTGCTCGGTGAGCGTCTCGGTGAGATCGTCCAGTTCCGCGAGCAGCCAGCGGTCCAGTTCGCGGAGGTCCTCGTGGCCGAGGTCGGGGCGGTCCTCGCGCGCGTCGCCGACTAAGGACTCGACGAGCTTCGAGGCGTTCCACAGCTTCTGGAGGAGCTTCTCGCCCGCGCGGAGCCCCTTCTCGTTGTACGGGAGGTCGTCGCCGATGGCCGATCCGGCGGCCCAGAAGCGCGCGGCGTCGACGGGGTACTCCGCGAGCACCTCCCGCGGGAGCACGACGTTCCCCTTCGATTTGGACATCGCCTCGCGGTTCTCGTCGAGCACCATCCCGTTGATGAGCGTCTGCTCGAACGGCACCTCGCCGGTGTGCTCGTAACACTTGACGACGGTGTGGAACAGCCAGAAGCTGATGATGTCGTGGCCCTGGGGGCGCATGTCGAACTTGTACAGCTCCGGGTGCTCCATCGTGTACTCCTCTGCCTCCCCGTCCCAGTCCCAGCCGGCGTTGATGAGCGGCGTCAGGCTGGATGTGGCCCACGTGTCCAGCACGTCCTCCTCGGGTTCGAACTCGTCGTGGCCGCATTCCGGGCAGGCGTCGACCGGCGGGTCGTCAGACAGCGGGTCGACCGGGAGGTCGGTCTTGTCCGCGATGATCTCCTCGCCGCAGTCGTCGCAGTACCACACCGGGAACGGGATCCCCGAGGAGCGCTGGCGGGAGATGAGCCAGTCCCACTGGAGCCCCTCGACCCAGTGCTTGTACCGGGTGAACATCTTCTCGGGGAACCACTCCATCTCCCGACCCGCTTCCAAGTACTCGTCGGCCTTGTCGAGCATCCGGATGTACCACTGCTCGGTGACGAGGAACTCGACGCTCGTCCCGCAGCGCTCGTGGACGTTGACCGTGTGGGTGATGGCGCGGCGGTCCAGCAGCGCGCCCGCGTCGTCGAGGTCCTCGACGATCGCCTCGCCGGCCTCCGTCGAGTGCATCCCCTCGTACCCCTCGGCGACCTCGGTCATGTGACCGGACTCGTCGATGGCGACGCGCAGGTCCAGGTCGTGGATCTGGTACCACTCGATGTCGTTCTGGTCGCCGAACGTACAACACATGACGATCCCCGACCCGGTCTCCATGTCGACGCCGTCGTCCGCGAGGATCGGGACCTCGTGGCCGAACAGCGGGATCTCGGCGGACTCGCCGACGAGGTGCTGGTTGTCGTCGTCGTCGGGGTGGACGAAGACGGCGACGCACGCGGGGAGCAGTTCCGGCCGCGTCGTCGAGATAGTGAACTCCTCCTCGCTCCCTGCAACGCCGAAGGCGATGTCGTGGAAGTGGCTGTCCTGCTCGTCGTCCTCGGTCTCGACCTGCGAGATGGCGGTCTCGCACTCGGGACACCAGATCGCGGGCGCCTTCTCGCGGTACTCTCGGCCCTGCTCGTACAGATCGATGAACGAGAGCTGGGAGATGCGCTGGACGCGCGGCTCGATCGTCTGGTAGGTGTGGTTCCAGTCGACCGAGACGCCCAGTCCCTGGATGTTCTCGGTGAACTGCTCCTCGTAGTTGGCACACACCTCGCGGCACTTGCGCTGGAACTCCCTCCGCTCGAAGTCCTGATGGCGGATGTCGAGTTCGTCCTCGGTGAGCCGTTCGGAGGCGATGCCGTTGTCGTCGTAGCCGAACGGGAAGAACGTCGTCTCCCCGTTCATGCGCTCGAAGCGGGCGACGAAGTCCTGCAGGGTGAACCCGTACAGGTGGCCCATGTGGAGGTCGCCGGATACCGTCGGCGGCGGGGAGTCGATGGAGAAGACGGTGTTCGGGTCGGTCGCGGCCTCCTCGTCGTACGCGTACGTCTCCTGGTCGACCCAGCGCCGCTGCCACTCGGGCTCTGTGGTCTCCGGGTCGTAATCCCCACTGGGCATTTCACACGTACTTCCCCGGAACGCCTGTTAAGCGACTCGGTTGTGGGGAAGCGTGTGCCACGACCGACGGACGGTCGGGTGTCGCAGCGGCGGCATCCGCCACCGCGGCGGCGGCGACCGTCCGGCCAACGGTTATGCTCCGGCCCCCCGACGCCCCTCCCATGACCACAGCAGTCATCGCGGGCGTCGGACCGGGACTGGGCGAGTCGATCGCGCGGCGCTTCGCCGCCGAAGGCTGCGAGGTCGGACTGCTCGCGCGCAGCGGCGGGTATCTCGACGAGTTGGTCGCGGATCTCCCGACGGACGCGGTCGGCGTCGCGACCGATCTGTGCGATTCCGCCGACATCGCGGCCGCCTTCGACCGCGTCCGTGACGACCTCGGTCCCGTCGACGTGCTCGTGAACCACGCCAGCGCCGCCTCGTGGACCGGACTGCGAGACACCTCGCTGGACGCGTTCGACCGCGCCTACGAGGTCGGCCCGCGCGCGGACTTCCTGTGTTCGCAGGCGGCCGTCCGCGACATGCTCGACGAGGACCGCCCCGCCGACGAGCGCGGCGGGACGATCATCTTCACGGGCGCGACCACGTCCGTGCGCGGGCGCGAGGGCGCGGTGGGCTTCTCGATGGCGAAGTTCGGCTCCCGGGGGCTCGCCGAGTCGATAGCCAGAGAGCTCGGCCCGGAGGGCGTCCACGTCGCCCACGCCGTGATCGACGGCGGCATCCTCGGCCCCGAGGTGGAGACGGACACGCCCGAGGAGTACCTCGACCCCGACGCGATCGCCGACAGCTACTGGCACCTCGTGCAACAGGACCGCAGCGCGTGGACGCTGGAGCTGGACCTCCGGCCGCACGTGGAGGAGTTCTAACCGACCACTTTTCACGGGGGCCTCGCGCGCCTCCGGAAGACTCGCTACGCTCGGTCTTCCGTGCTCCCGTTCGCTTCGCTCACGGGAGCTTCGGCGCGCTCGACCCCCGCCAAAACCCGTCGATGCTGCAGGAACGCGAAGCGTTCCTGCTGCTAACCAGACGCCGCAGGCGTCTGGTGATGCGGTCGGATTCGAAGAATCCGACTGCTAATCAGAATCGCTCCGCGATTCTGATGATGATCAAAAGGCCGCTCGCTCGGCCTTCGGCCTCGTTCGCGGTACAACTGCTGGTGACACCGGAGGGGCGCGCGCCGACGGGCCTCCGTGCCCGTCGGACGCGCGCGAGGGACGAACGAGGGCGAAGCCCGAGTGAGTCGGCTGGGGAGGCTCACGCGAGCAAAGCGAGCGTGAGTTCGTCGGAGCTTGCTCCGACGTACGTGTGGCGGTGCGGTCGTGGTCGGGTGGGACTGAAAAGGGCCGCGAGTGTGCGGGAAGCCCGGTCCCGTAAGCACCGCAGCGAAGAGAACGAAGTGACCGTAGTGAGGAGGGCCGCGCGAGCGCACACTCGCGGGGGCTTTCGCGAATCGACCGCTCCTACTCGGACACGGCGGATACGTACACGAACACGACCCCGCCCGATCAACCGCAGAGGGAAAGGTTCATCCGCCGAAGCGCCCCGACCTACTCGTAGTTGCCGGCGCGGTCCGCCGACGCGATCTGACTCGATCCGATCCCCCAACCCCGACCGACCGCGGACCGCGCCACCCCGAGATCCAACCGCCCATGACGACACCCAACGAATGAAAGTCGCAGACGCCGTCCCGGAGTTCGCCGACGCGTTCGGCTTCGAGGAGTTCAACCGCATGCAGCGGGAGGCGCTGCCGGCCATCCTCGAGCGCGACGACAACGTCGTCGCCGCGGCCCCGACCGCCTCCGGCAAGACCGCGCTCGCCGAACTCGCGATCTGTGAGACGCTCAAGGACGACGGTACCGCCCTCTTCATCGCCCCGATGCGCGCGCTCACCAACGAGAAGGAGGCCGAATGGGAGCGATTCGAAGACCTCGGCTACTCCGTGTACGTCGTCACCGGCGAGCGCGACCTCAACCCCCGGCGCGCCGAGCGCGCCGACATTCTCGTGATGACGCCCGAGAAGACCGACTCGGCGACGCGCAAACACGAGTCCGCCCGCTACGACTTCATCAACGACGTGGACTGCTGTGTCATCGACGAGGTCCACCTGCTCGATTCCGACAAGCGCGGCGCCGTCCTCGAAGTCACGGTCTCGCGCCTGCGCCGTATCTGTGACCCCCGCGTCGTCGCGCTGTCGGCGACGATGCCCAACGTCGGCGACGTGGCCGAGTGGCTCGACGCCCCGCCGGAGACGACGTTCGAGTTCGGTGACGACTACCGCCCGGTCGATCTGGAGACCGGCGTCAAGACGTACACCCACGGCGACAATTCCTTCGCGGACAAGTACCGCCGCCTCTACCGCGCGCTCGATCTCGCGGAGCCCCACATCCGCGAGGAGGGGCAGGCGCTCGTGTTCGTCTCCTCCCGACAGGACACCGTCATGGCCGCCAAGAAGGCCCGCGACGAGGTCGGCGAGCGCGACCTCGAGATGGGCGCCCGCGGCGACTACGACTTCCACACCGCGGCGAAGGAACTGGACAACGACACGCTCCGGCACTCGGTCGTCGACGGCGTCGCCTTCCACCACGCGGGGCTCTCGAAGAACGACAAGGACCGCGTCGAGCGGTGGTTCAAGGAGGGGAAGATCCAGCTGCTCTTCTCCACCTCGACGCTCGCGTGGGGCGTGAACCTCCCCGCTCGCTGCGTCGTTATCCGGGACACGAAGTACCACGACCCGCTGGAGGGCGAGGTCGACATCAGCCCGCTCGACGTGCTCCAGATGCTCGGGCGGGCGGGTCGACCGGGGTACGACGACGTGGGGTACGGCTGGGTCGTCTGCGACCGCTCCGACGCCGACAAGTACCGGACCCTGCTGCGGGAGGGCAAGGAGATCGAGTCCCGGCTCGCGGAGGACCTCGACTCGCACCTGAACGCCGAGATCGCCCTCGGAACCATCTCCGGGCTCGACGACGTGATGTCGTGGCTGGAGACGACGTTCTACTACGTGCGCGCGGAGACGAAGCCGGACGCGTACGACTTCGAGGGCGTCCGCGACCGCGTGCGCGACACGCTCGACTCGCTGGTGGATCGGGGATTCGTCGAGACCGACGACCAGCTCGGGGTAGCGGCGACCACACTCGGCCGGCTCGCATCGAAGTACTACCTCCGGATGGAGACGGCCGAACGGTTCGCCGAGCTCGGCGAGCGGGAGACGATCGACGAGAGCGCCGTCCTGCACGTCGTCGCCTCGGCCGCCGAGTTCGACTCCGCCTCCTCGCGCTCCTCGGAGGCCGACGCCGTCGACCGCGTGCTCTCGGATGTGGACACCGACCTGGAGGACGGCAACCGAAAGGTGCTCGCTATCCTCCACGCGGCGGTCCGCGGATCGATGCCCTCGGATCTCCGGTCTGACGCGTGGATCATCCAGCAGAACGCGCTACGCCTGCTCGCGGCGCTTCGGGAGTTCGCCGACGCCGTCGCCGGCCCGCGCGCGGCGAACCTCGTGCGTCGCGTCGAAGCGAGGGTCGAACACGGCGTCAAGCGCGAGGCGGTCGGCCTCACCGCCATCGAGGGCGTCGGCGAGGGACGCGCGGAGTCGCTGTCGGCTGGCGGGCTCACCACCCCAGCGGACGTGATCGCCGCCGGGACCGACCGACTCACTCGGGCGGGTCTCTCGGAGGGGGTCGCCGAGCGCGTGCTGCGCCAGGCGGAGGACCTCCCGAATGCTGTCGTCGAGTGGGGCGCGTTCCCCGACTCGATCGGCGTCGGCGAAAACGAGATACTGGAGGTCACGGTGCGGAACGTCGGCGGCAGCGCCCGCGCCGGGATCCGCGTCACCGCCAACGGCGTCGAGATGACCGAGAAGACGCTCTACCTCAGCGACGAGACGACCGTCCCCGTCGGCGTGTTCGGCGCGCCCGGCGAGGCGGAGATGCGCTATGAGGTGGAGATCGTCTACCCCGAGTTGCCGTTGCTCCCCGAGACGGACTCGCGGATCGTCCGCGTGGACTGATAAGGTCGGTCGCACCTACGTATCGGGTCGACCGCACGCCGGCGTGCGGTCACTCCCGAAGTGACGTACGATCGACCCTGTGACGCACCGCGGCGAACAGCGCTTCCGGGTCGTCCCGGTCGACCACCAGATCCGCCGCCGAGAGGTCGGTGTCCGCGTTGTGGTCGTCGCGGACGGCGATCGTGTACGCGCCCGAGCGAGCGGCCGCGAGCACCCCATTCTCCGAGTCCTCGATCGCGACCGCGCGGTCGACCGTCCCGCCCATGTCGCGGATCGCCTCCTCGTACAGGCCCGGCTCGGGCTTGCCCGGACCGTCGAACTCCTCGGCCGGTGCGATCAGATCGAATGCCAGATCGAATCGGTCGAGTACCACCTCGATCCAGTCGCGCGGCGACGACGAGACGAGCGCGACGGAGACGCCCGCGTCGCGCAGTGCGTCAACGAACGCTCGGGCGCCCGCCAGCAGTTCGACCTGATCGCCGTAGATCGACTTCGCCGTCTCCTCGTACAGCGCCATGAACTCGGCTTTGTCGACGGTCACCTCGTAGTGCTCGGCGAGATAGTCGTAGATCTCGCCGTAGTACATCCCGGTCACCTCGTCCAGTTCCGGGGTCGGAGAGCCGTCGGCGAGCACCCGCGGCAGGATCTCCTCGCGCTCGGCGACGTGCCAGTAGTCCTCGGAGTCGACGAGCACGCCGTCCATGTCGAAGCAGACGACGACGGACGCGGCGGCGCTCGCCTCCGTCTGGACGGTCCCCGGCGTGGAGTCGGGACGGTCGGCCGTCGAGGAGTCGGTCGTGTCCGCCGAGTCGGTGGCTTGGGGAGCGTCGGTCCCGTCCGCCGCCTCCGGGGCATCGCTGTCGGATGACTCAGACATATCCCTACGATGCTCGGGCGCGGGGATGGGCGTTCCGGCCCGGCCACCGGGACCGACTGGCGCGCCCGATCTCCCGGCACGAAGCGAGAGTCCAAGTAGGGAAACGGCACCAGCCACCCTATGCCAGCGACCTCCACCGTCCTCGCGGGCGACTGCACGACGCGGTTCGAGACGACGACCGGCGACACCCGCACCCAGCGCGGGCGCGTCATCGTCCTCACGAAGCCCGACCGCACGCTCTTGGTTCACGACCGCTCGGGCTATCAGCCGGTCGCGTGGCTCACGCGCGCCGACTCGCTCACGGTCGAGGCCGACGACGACGGCTTCGCCGTCACCGCCCACGACGCCGGCCGCACCCTCTCGGTCCGATCGCACGACGCCGGCGAGGTTGTGGAGTTGCCGGTCAGCGACGCCGGCGTCCCCGTCGGCGAGTGTCCAACCTCCGACTGCGGGGCCGCGCTGGTACGCAGCGGCGGCGACGTGGTCTGTCTCGGCTGTGACGAGGGCTACGGTCTCCCGTCGGGCGCGACGGTCCACGACGACGACACCTGCGACGACTGCGGGCTCCCGCTGATGACCGTCGAGCGCGGCGAGTCGCTCCGACTGTGTATCGACTACGCGTGCGACTCGATGACCGAGGCCGTCCGCGACGCGCTCGACCGCCGCTTCGACTGTCCCGACTGCGGCCGGGACCTCCGCGTTCGGGAGCACCGCGGCCGGGCGTTCCTCGGGTGTGACGGCTACCCCGACTGTGAGACGGCGTTCTCGGTGCCCGCGGGCGTGTTTGCCGGCGAGTGTACCTGCGGCCTCCCGCGCTTCGAGACCGCGACGGGGGTGCGCTGTCTCGACGGCACCTGCGAACTGGACCGGCCGGCCGACCCGGACCGACAGCCCTGAGCGACCGTCGACGACGCGACGCATCCGCGGCAGCGATAGCTTCGACACGGCGTGACACGGCGAGACACACGATCACAGCCCCTATACGCCGACCACCCACCCGTACACACAATGAACGCGACACTCGACGGCGACGTCGTCCGCACGCGCGGCGACGCCCGCCAGCGCTTCCACGACGCCCGGGGGTACGGACGGGCCGACGGCCCGGACGTGACCCTCGCACGCGTGGAGGCGGCGCACCTGCTGTACCGCGGCGACCTCGAGTCGGTGTCGGGGAAGAACTTCCGGGCGTTCTTCCGCGACAGCGTCGCGAGCGAACCGGGCTTCGCCGCCCGGTTCCTCGTGTACGCCGACCTCCGCGAACGGGGGTTCTACCTCGCGCCCGCTCGTGCGGGGTGGCCGGGGAGCGCGGGCGGAGCCGACGGGGACGCGGGCCGCGACGGCAGCTCCGACGCCGACATCCTCGTGTTCGAGCGCGGCGAGAAGCCCGGCGGACCAGTCGCCCACCGCGTCCGCGTCGTCGGCGAGCGCGAGGAGTTGACGACCGCCGACCTCGTCGGCCGGACGCTCGCGGTCGTCGACGAGGAGAGCGAGGTGTCGTATTTCGGCTGCGCGGCCGGCGGCGGCTTCGACGGCCGCACCGAGTACGATCTGCCCGTCGACCAGGAGGCTGACCTGCTGGACGACCGCGTCGTCTGCTGGTCGCCGCCGGCGGCCCTGTACGAGTCGGCGTTCTACGGCCAGCCCGTCTCCGGCCGCGACGACGCCGACGTTGACGCGCTTCAGCTGTCGCTGCTGGAGGCCGCGGACCTCGCAGCCCGCGGCGCCGTCGACCTCGACGCCGACGCGGTGATCGACCGCGGCCGTGAGGTCGAGGGCGAGCGGTTCGACCGCCGGCTCTCGGTGTACCGCGAGCTTCGCAACCGCGGGGTCGTCCCGAAGACCGGCTACAAGTTCGGCGCCGACTTCCGGACCTACGACGCGGTGGAGTCCGTGGCAGATCTTCCTCACTCCGAGTGTCTCGTGCGGGTGGTGACGCCCGACCACCGCTTCCATCCGCGGGAGCTCGCGCTGGACGTCCGCCTCGCCGGCGGCGTGCGGAAGCGAATGGTTTTTGCGCTCGCCGGCGACGACTCGAACGACTACCTGACGGTCGAGCGACTCACCCCATGAGCGACGACGACACCAGCCCCGCACGGGGCACCGGCGGAGCCGACAGCGAGGAGGATCGGGCGCGAACAGGCGGAGACGAGGAGCGCTCGCGCTCCGAGGGACGTCGGGCCGTGCCCGACGGTGGCGTCGCGCTCGACCCGTGGGGCTCGGCGACCGTCGCCGACTACCGCGAACTGTTCGAGGAGTTCGGCATCGAGGAGTTCGAGGCGATCATCGACGAGGTGCCCGAGCCGCACTACCTCATGCGCCGGGGGGTCATCTTCGGCCACCGCGACTACGGCGCCGTCGCCCGCGCGCTCGCCAACGACGAACCCGCCGCCGCCCTCTCGGGGTTCATGCCCACCGGCGATCCCCATATCGGTCACAAGCTCGTGTTCGACGAGCTGATCTACCACCAGGGGCAGGGCGCCGACACGTACGGACTCATCGCCGACCTCGAAGCTCATTCCGCCCGTGGCCTGACGTGGGAGGAGATCGACGAGCACGCCCGCGACTACCTCCTGTCGCTGCTCGCGCTCGGGTTCGACCCGGAGGACGGTGAGCTGTACCGCCAGTCGACGAACCGTCGGCTGCAGGACCTGGCGTTCGAGTTGGGATCGAACGCCCGCTTCGCGGAGTTCGAGTCCATCTACGGCTTCGGCGGGGAGACGTCCGTCTCGCACATGCAGTCGGTCGTCACCCAGATGGCGGACATCCTCTACCCGCAGCTCGACGAGCCGAAGCCGACCGTCATCCCGGTCGGGCCGGATCAGGACCCGCACGTCCGGTTCGCGCGCGACATCGCGCGCAAAACGCGGTACTTCAAGGTGACCGAGGCGTTCGCCAGCCCCGAGTTCGACGCCCCGGAGCGCGTGCTCGTCCGCCGTATCTACGACGAGCGCGAGGCGTGGGCCGACGACCCCGAGACGCCGCGCTGTGAGGACGCCGCCGACTACCTGCGCGAGGCCGAGGTCGACGCGGAGTTCGAGACGGCCCGCACCGGCGCCGTCGAGAAGCTGGAGAACGCCGGCATGGAGCCGCTTCGTCCCCGGACGCGCTTCCTCGACCGCAACGCCGACGAGGACGCCTTCGAGGCGCTGATCGAGGCGGTACCGGGCGAGAAGCGCGCCTTCGATGCCCACATCGACTCCTTCGAGTTGGACCGCGAGGAGGCGGAAGAGCTCGCGCGGGAGGTCGAGGTCGACAACGGCGGGTTCGGCTTCTACACGCCCTCGTCCATCTATCACCGCTTCATGACCGGCCTGACGGGCGGGAAGATGTCCTCCTCCATCGAGGCGAGCCACATCTCGCTGCTCGACGACCCCGAGGAGGGGTACGACAAGGTGAAGTCGGCGACGACCGGCGGCCGCGAGACGGCCGAGAAGCAGCGCGAGTTGGGCGGGAAGGCCGACGAATGCCCGGTGTACGAGCTGTACGCCTACCTGCTCGCGGGCGACGACGACGACTTCGCCGAGGAGGTGTACGAGGAGTGCGTCGGCGGCGAGCGCCTCTGTGGCGGCTGCAAGGAGCAGGCGGCGACGTTGATGAAGGAGTTCCTCGCCGAGCACCAGGAGAAGCGCGAGGAGGCCGAGGAGCTGCTCGCGGAGCTGGACATCGATCTCGACGTGGACGGGTCGCGGCGGGGGATCCCCGGCGACGAGGAGTAGCGCGGCCGAGCGAACGGAGTGAGCGAGGCCGCGGGAAACGGCGTTCACAAATCGCTCCGCGATTTGTGCGCTCACGAGACCGACGGTCTCGTGAACGGCGAGCTTTCGGGTGAGCCGCCCAGAAGGATAGCGAGGCGCGAGCAACGCGAGCGCCTCGGAAGGACGGCGGCGAGGGCTCTGTGCCGAGCCGCCGATGTCGACCGGCAGCCGAATATCGGATCCGAGTCGTCGACCGAAAGAGATATTGACACGTCGTGTAAGGTAGGGGTAAATGGAGTATACGTTCGAGTGTGAGTGTGGCGAGGAGGTGTCGGACTTCACGCGGGGAGGCGACGTGGAAGTCAGCACCGTCGCGGTCTGTGAGGAGTGTGGCACGACCTACGGACTCACGATCACGGCGATCCAGAGCGGCGGCGAGTAGCCGGCAGACTCCCGCTCAGTAGCCCTCAGCCGTTCGCACCCGCGCTCAGAACGCGATCGCTATCCCGTCTTTCCCCCTCGCGTCCCTCCACAGGTAGTTCGCGGTCGCCGTGTCCAACACCGCCGAGCCGACGCTCTCGACGACGATCACCTCGTCGGCCGATTCCCGCCCGGCCTCGCCCTCGAACACGTCCGAGAGCGGTCGCAACCGCTCCGGGTCGACGCCGTTGTCGACGATGTCGCCGATACCGGCGACCTCGTCGGGCACGTCCGCGAACACTCGGTCCGCCCGCTCGAACGTCGCGCGGTCGAGTTCGCACATCCCGGCCTCGTAGGCGCCGACCGCGACCACCAGTGTCCCGTCGGCGAGCGTGTCCCCCGGGAACACCGGCGTCTCGCTCGTCGTCGCGGTGACGACCACGTCCGCGTCGCGGACGGCCGCCTCCGCCGAGTCGACCGCCACGGCGTCGATCCCCTCGTGGCGGAGGTCCGCCGCACAGCCCTCGCGCGAATCGGGCGTCGGGGAGTAGATCTGCGCCCCGTCGACACCGCGGGCCGCGTCGATCGCGCGGGTCTGCCAACGCGCCTGCTGGCCGGCGCCGATCACCGCGAGGTCGACCGGTCCCGTTCCCGCGGATAGTTCCCGAGCCGCGAGCCCCCCGATACAGCCCGTCCGGGCGTTCGTGATCCGTTCGCCGGCGAACAGCGCGAGCGGCTCGCCGTTCGCCGCGTCCGTGAGCAGCACCTGCGCCTGCACCGTCGGCCGGTCGACCTCAGCGGCGGCGTTACCGGGGAACACGGACGCGAGCTTCGTCGCGTACGCCGGGTCGCCGTGGATGTACGCGGGCATCGCGAGCCCGGTGCCCGCCGGCTCATCGCGGCCGTCGAGCCCCTCGCCGACCGGGAAGTGCGGCCGGTCGGGACGCTCGACCTCGTCGCGACCCTGCTTCAGGAACGCCCGCTCGACGACCCCGAGGAGGTCGTCCAGCGAGAGCAACGAGGCGACCGCATCGTCGTCGTAGACGTGCATGGACGATAGGTCGCTGGCGGCGGACTTCGGTGTTTCCTCGCGCTTCGAAACGTCGTCGGGCCGCCCGCCGGCCGGGCCGGCGGCAACGTTCATGTAATGCGGTACCATGGGTCGGGACATGCACGTCGCGGTCGTCGGCGGCGGGATCGTCGGGGTGGCGAGCGCGTACGAACTCGCCGTCCGTGGCGCCGACGTGACGCTGTTCGAGCGTGGGAGCCTCGGCGCCGGCAGCACCGACCGCGCGCTCGGCGGGATCCGCGCGCAGTTCTCAACCCACACCAACGTCGAGCTCTCCGTCGCCTCCATCGAGGTGTGGGACGAGTTCGAGGAGCGCTTCGGCGTCGATATCGACCGCCGTCAGACGGGCTACCTCTTCGTGACCCGCGACGGCGACACCGCCGACGTCTTCGCCGATCAGGTGGCGATACAGAACGAGTACGGCGTCGAGAGTCGGACCGTCTCCCCCGAGGAAGCCACCGAGCTGTGTTCCGGGCTCCGCGCCGACGAGTTCGTCGCGGGGACGTACTGCCCGGACGACAGCTTCGCCGACCCGCACCTCGCGCTCCAGGGATACGCCCGCTCGGCGCGGGAGGAGGGCGTCGAGATCCGCACGAACACGCCCGCCGCCGGGCTCGACCCGCGCGAGTCGGGCGTTCGGGTCGAACTCGCCGACGACCCCGGCGGGAGCGTCACGGTCGACGCCGCCGTCAACGCCGCCGGCGCGTGGGCGCCGCGACTCGCCGAAACCGCGGGCTATGATCTCCCGATCGTGCCGCACCGCAGGCAGACCGCGGTCGTCGAGCCGGAGCGCCCGGTCCCCGAGTCCGATCCGCTCGTCATCGACGCGGACACGACCGCGCACTTCCGACCCGAGCGCGACGGGCGCGCGCTCGTCGGCGGCCACTTCTCGGAGACGGACCCGGTCGTCGACGCCGATCGCTTCTCGGAGACGCCCGACACCGACTGGGCCGTCGAGGCGGTCGAGCGTGCCGGCGAGGTCGCCGACTACTTCGGCCCCGAAAGCTGTCTCGCGGGCGGGTGGGCCGGCCTATACGCGGTAACGCCCGATCACCACGCGATCGTCGAGGAGTCCGTACCGGGTGTCGTCACGGCCGCGGGGTTCTCCGGCCACGGCTTCCAGCACGCGCCGGCGACCGCGCGGGTCGTCGCGGAGCTAGTGCTCGACGGCGAGTCGTCGACCGTGGACGTGTCGGGGCTCGACAGGGGTCGCTTCGAGCGCGGCGAGGGCCCGACCGAACGGAACGTCGCGTGAAGCAGTATCGGAACGGCTGAGAGGGCTTCGGGTGAGCGCACGGCCGAGAACTGAGCGTCGGCCCCCCGATCAGATGCTCGCCGATTCCTCGACCGGTTCGTCGAACTCGGTCAGTTCCGAGTCGGGGTCCGAGTCGGATCCCGACTCGGAGCCCTGAGCGTCACCGCGGAGCCGGGCAGGATCCGTCTCGACGGGACCGTCGAACTCCTCGTTGAGCACCGCGCCGACGAAACCGCCGACGGCACCGAGGATCCCGCCGTAGATGACGGTGAACAGCAACGCGACGAGGAAGACGGCGAACGCGACGAGGAGCGCCGAGCGCTGGCCGGGACCGACGATGACGAAGATCGACGCGACGAGCGTGACGAGCACTGCGCCGGGGACCGCCGCCAGCAGCCCCGAGAGCCCGCCGACTTTCGCGCCCTCTGTCCGGTCTGGGCCGTGGAGGTAGCCGGCGACGCCGCCGCCGATCACCGGCGAGAACGGCAGGAAGAACGTCACGAGCGAGACGGCTGCGCCGATAGCCGCGTGTTTCAGGGTGTCCACAGTGGAGGAGTCCATGCGTATCTGTACGACCGCTGGAAGGATAAGATCCGCTGCGACGTGAGGTAGCAGCCGACAGCGACGGGCACATCGACCGAACGCTTTTGCCGGCTGCGACCGCCCTGCTCAGCATGGTGACCAGACCCGCCGCGACGACACAGGCACCGCACCCGACCGCCGACGGGGACGGGTCCGGATTCTTTTTCCCGCGTCGCTGACCCCGGCGGAGCGCGGCGGCGGCCGAGAGGTCGCCGACGCGTGAAACCGAAAGCGGGTCGTCGCACGCGGGTATCGGCCGGCTCCTGCCGGACCGCGCGCGCACCGGAACGACACGACTAACCACCGACCACACCGACACGCACACAACCGAATGCGACTCCCACAGGCGCAGGTCGCGTTGCTTGAGGCCGCCAGCGCGACCGACGCGAAGACGATCGAACAGCTCGCAGAAGAGACGGACTTGAAGCCGGAAACGGTGACCCGTGCCGCCTTCGATCTCCGCGACGAAGGCCTCGTCGCCGTCGAGGAGCGCGTCGAGGAGTCGGCGACGCTCACCGACGAGGGCGAGACGTACCGCGGCGAGGGGCTGCCCGAGGTCCGCCTGTTCCGCGCCGCCCACGACGCCGGCGGGGACATCTCGATGGGCGAAGCCATCGGCTCCGCCGGGCTGGAGGGCCCGGCGGTCGACATCGCGCTGGCCAACTACGCCCGGAAGGGGTACGGCGTCGTCGACTCCGGCGAGGTCTCGGCCGACGCGGACGCCGACCCCGACGCCGATACCGAGGCCGCCGCGCTGGAAGCACTCGCGTCGGGTGACGCCGTCGACGACGACGACGTGCTCGACCGACTGGAGAGCCGGGGACTCGTCGACCTCGACGAGCGCACGGTCCGTTCGGTCACGCTCACCGACGAGGGCGTCACCGCGCTGATGGAGGGCGTCGAGACCGCCGAGACGGTCGACCGACTCACGCCCGAACTCCTGACCAGCGGCGAGTGGGCGGACGTCGAGTTCGCCGAGTACAACGTCGAAGCGGACGCGCCGGCCGTCGAGGGCGGCCGCGAGCACGTCCTCCGCGGCATGTCCGAACGCGTGAAGGACGTGCTCGTCGGCATGGGCTTTCAGGAGATGGACGGCCCCCACGCCGACGCGGACTTCTGGATCAACGACTGCCTGTTCATGCCCCAGGACCACCCGGCGCGGACCCACTGGGACCGCTTCGCGCTGGACGTGCCGCCGGTGGCCGACCTCCCCGAGGGGCTGGTCGACCGCGTCGAGGGCGCCCACCGCGACGGCGTCGGCGAGGACGGCGACGGTTACCACTCGCCGTGGTCGGAGGATTTCGCGCGGGCCATCGCCCTGCGCGGGCACACCACGTCGCTGTCGATGCGTTACCTCTCCGGCTACGCTGACGCGGATCTGGAGCCGCCGAAGCGCTACTTCTCCGTCCAGAAGGCGTACCGAAACGACACGCTCGACGCCACACACCTGCTGGAGTTCTACCAGATCGAGGGGTGGGTGATGGCCGAGGACCTCTCGGTGCGCGACCTGATGGGCACCTTCGAGGAGTTCTACCGACAGTTCGGCATCGAGGAGATCCGGTTCAAGCCGCACTACAACCCCTACACGGAGCCGAGCTTCGAGTTGTTCGGCGAACACCCCGAGACCGGCGAAGAGATCGAGATCGGGAACTCGGGCATGTTCCGCGACGAGGTGCTCGAACCGCTCGGGATCGAGTGTGACGTGATGGCATGGGGGCTCGCGCTGGAGCGCCTCGCCATGCTCACGACGGGTGCGGAGGACATCCGTGACCTGCACGGAACCCTTGCCGACCTTGAGTTCCTGCGGAACGCGGAGGTGACCTACTGATGCCAGTTGTCGACATCGACACGGACGAGCTTCGAGGACTGACCGGCAAGGAGAACAAGAGCGACGAGGAGTTCACGGAGGACCTGTTCGCGCTCGGGCTGGAGTACGAGGGCGACACCGACGACGGCCTGCTCCAGTTCGAGTTCGGCCCCGATCGCTTGGATCGGCTCTCGGTCGAGGGGGTAGCGCGCTCGCTGCGCTACCAGTACGGCGCCGACCGCGGCGTGTACGTCCCGAACACGAACGACGCCGACTGGACCATCGAGGTCGACTCATCCGTTCCGGACGAGCGCCCGTACGTCACCGGCGCGGTCGTCCGCGGCGTCGACCTCGACGAGTCCGGGCTCGACTCGCTCATCCAACTGCAGGAGAAGCTGCACGCGACGATGGGCCGCGGACGGGCGAAAGGCGCCATCGGCGTCCACGACCTGACGATGCTGAAGGGACAGGGGCTCGACGAGGAGAGCGAGACCTCGGGCACGATCAACGCCGCCTCCGCGGACCTGAGTGCGACCGAGAAAACGATCACCTACCGCGGCGTCGACCCCCAGGGCGACCGGTTCGTCCCGCTCGACTCGAACGCGGAGATGACGCCCGGCGACGTGCTGAAAGAGCATCCCACCGGCGAAACGTACGCCGACCTCGTGAGGGGACTGGAGCGCTATCCAGCGATCTACGACGAACTCGGCCTGTTCTCGTTCCCGCCGGTGATCAACGGGAAGCGCACGGAGGTCGACACCGGCTCCCGGGACCTGTTCATCGAACTGACGGGGACCGACCAGTGGACCATCGACAAGATGTGCGTCATCCTCTGTTACGCTCTCTCGGCGCGCGGCGGCACCGTCGAGGAGGTGCAGGTCGACTACACGGAGGGCGCGACGTACCCCGACGAGTACGGTCCCGAACTGCTCCGGCCCGACCTCGAGGTCGACGAGAAGTCCGTCACCCACGGCCGCATCGAGACGATGCTCGGCGTCGAGTTGGAGCGCGACGAGGTCGTCGACCTGTTCGAGCGGTCCGGCCTCGACGCCGCCTACTCGCTGCGTCGCGACGAGGCGGAAACGGACTCCGCCGAGGTGGGCGAGGAGAAGACCGTCTACGACGTGGAGGTCCCGCCGTACCGCGTCGACGTGCTCCACCCGCTGGACCTGATCGACGACGTGGGACGCGCGTACGGCTTCAACGAGTTGGAGCCGACGTACCCCGACATCGGCACCATCGGCGGGCGCCACGAGCGCTCACGGCTCGAGCGGGCGGTGCGCACGAGCCTCATCGGGCTCGGCTTCGAGGACATGCTGAACTTCCACATGACCTCGGGAGGAGAGAACTACGACCGGATGCGCCTCGACGAACGCGAGGCGGGCGCGGACCTGTCGGACGCCCCGCTGGGCGCCGAGCCGCGCGCGGAGATCACCAGCCCGTACAGCGAGGACTACACCCAGCTGCGGACGTGGGCACTCCCCTCGCTGGTGCAGGTGCTGGAGAACAACACCCACCGGAGCTACCCGCAGGACCTCGCTGAGGTCGGGTTCGTCGCCCACCGCGACGACGACGTGAACACCCGCGTCGCCGAGGATTACCGCGTCGCCGGCGTGCTCGCGCGCACCGACGCCACCTACGAGGACGCGAAGGCGCGGCTCCAGGCCGTTTGCGACGACTTCGACGCGGAGCTGGAGACGCCCGCGACCGAGCATCCCAGCTTCCTCGACGGCCGCGTCGCCGAGGTCGCCATCGGCGGCGACTCGGTCGGCGTCGTCGGCGAACTCCACCCCGAGGTGCTTGTCGACCGGGACATGGAGGTGCCCGTGGCCGCGTTCGAGTTCTCGCTGTCGGCGCTGGAGTAGTCTGCCGGCATTGGAGTACCTCGTCGACGCGAAAGTGCCCTGTCAGCGCTGGCGTACCCCGGGTGACCGATCGTCGCGACGGCGGGGGGTCTCCAGTCCGAACCCACGGACTGCAAGCGATCGCAACGTACGCGAGGGGAACACCTTTCACGCCATCCGTCGCAGGCATCCGTATGAGCCTGACCGTCGAACGCGTGCTGGTCCCGGTGGACGGGAGCGACGAGTCACTGACGGCAGTCGAGTACGCCGTCGCCGTCGCCAAGCGATACGACGCGCAGGTCCACGCCGTGTACGTGCTCGGCGAGGAAGTCGTCCGCGCTATCGAGGAGGAAGTCATCGACCAGTCGGAGGTCGCCGAGGACACCGAGGCGTTCACCGACACGGTTCGGGATCTCGCCCACGCGGAGGACGTCGAGGTGTCCTCGTCCATCGCGTACGGCTTCTCGACGAAGCGCAAGACCACTCATCCCGGTTCGGTCATCCTCGACACCGCCGAGGACATCGACGCCGACTTCATCGTCATCCCGCGCGAGCCGCTCACCGGCGAGCCCGGGGAGGTGCTGGAGAAGGCCGCCGAGTACGTGCTGCTGTACGCGAGTCAGCCCGTGCTGTCGGTGTGACCGACGCGGAAGAACACGACACCGAACGCCACGGCCGGAAAGCCGGAAGTAACGCGTGGACCTACGCCGGATCCGCCAGCATCGCCGTCATCTCCAGCTCGAACGATTCGGCGTCGCTCGTCTCGAAGCCGACCTTCTTGTAGAGGCCGACCGCCGCGCGGTTCCACCGCTCGACGGTGAGCCATACCCTGTCGACGTCGTTGGCCGCGCCGTACCCAAGCAACGTCTTCATGAGATGCGTGCCGATGCCGGCGCCCTGGTACGCCTGAAGCACGAAGATGGCCAGCTCGTAGGCGTCGCCGTCGGGGACGAGCGTGGCGTGGCCCGCGACGGTGTCGCCGTCCCACGCGACGACGTTGTAGCCGTCGTCGCCGAGGATCGTCTCCAGCCACGAGCGCACGTCCGACTCCCGGCCCGGGGGGATCCCCTGTGCGCGGTCCGCGGGGTCGAATTCGGTGTACATCTCCACGAGCGCCTCGAACTCGTCCTCGCCGGACTCGCCGTCGGCGTCGTCGGGATACGGTCGGATCTCGATGTCGCGACCCTCGCCGTCGACGAACGACAGCGGCGGCGCCTCGAACGGGCCGGCGGGCTCGTCGGGGTAGACACGGTCGCCGCTCATCGGACCAGTTTCACCGAGACGTGAGAGTTCAGCAGGACGAACTGCGCGATGCTACCGAGGTTGATCTTCCCCATCGGGCTGGTCTCGCCGCCGCCGATGGCGATCATGTCGAATCCCTCCTCCTCGGCGATCGCGACGAGTTGGCTGCCCGCGTTGCCCTCGACGTGGCGGACGGCGGCGTCGATGCCCGCGTCCGCGAGCACCGTTCGAACGCGGTCGTCGACCTCCTCGGGGGAGCGCTCGGACCGGGGGTTCTCGACGACCGCGACCGTGAGGTCGTCGCCGGCGGCCTTCGCGCGCTCGACGGTGTCCTCGAGCGCCCGGAGGGAGTCGTCGCTTCCGCCGATTCCCAGCAGTACCTTCATGCGCCGACGGTCGGGAGGCCCGGACAAAAGCGTGCCGCCGACTCCTCCGTCGATCCTCCGCGTCGTCCGCCGACCGTCGGACGCGCGGGGGACGGGTTTTTCACGGTCGCTCGGCTACGGGGCGCCATGACCGACGACACGGGGAACGAGGCTGGCGGCGCCGACGCGACCGCCGCCGGCGGTGACGACGAGCGGGCCACCGACGGCGGCAAGGGCGCCGGCGAAGAGGTCGGCGGCGCGTCCCCGGACGACGAGGCGGCGACGGAGGAAGCGACCGCGACGGACGGGGCGGCCGAGACGGACACCGACCGAGCGGTCGACGGCGACGCGTCAGGGTCAGTTCCCGGGCCGGACGTCGGCGACGACGCAGTCGACGCCCCCGAGGACGCGGCCGACGACGTACCCGACGATGTGGCGAAGTACGACCGCTTCCAGAAGATGGAGCGCGCGGAGTACGACCGCGTCAACGAGTTCCTTCGCGACCGTACCTACGTGACTGCACGGGAGTGGGCGATCGCGCGGCTGTGTGCGGACTTCCGGACGGAGACGGGCGTCGAGATGACGAAGATCGGCGAGAACCTCCCGCAGTTGGTACCGTTCATGACGGACACCTACACCCCGCAGGCGGTGAATCAGGCGCGCGCCTCCTTCGAGGAGAAGGTGCGCAAGGCGGGCGCGACGTTTCTCTACGGCGCGATGTCGGGCTTCTTCACTGCCGAGGATCTGGACGACGTGATGTACGAGTCGACCGAGGTCGCGAAGTTCCTGCTGGAGGTCGAGGGCGCGGACCTGACCGTCGAGGAGGAACTCGCCGCCGAGGACAAGATCTCCTCGGTAATGCGCGACGTGCGCGAGGCGAGCGCGGAGGTGCGCGGCGAGGAAGTGAAGTGCCCCGAGTGCGGGCACGTCCACGAGCCGTAACCCGGTTACTCGGGCGCGATCGGGAGGTCCTCGATGGTCGTCTCGTGCCCGAGGTGAACCGTCACTTCGACCGACGATCCCTCGCGAGCCGCTCGGTGGGCGGCACACGCTCGGTGGTTCCCCTCCAACAGCGCGGGCGGCCACTCCTCGTCGAACTGTCGGGCGACGAGCGCTCGGACCACACGCTTGAGTAGTCAGCGTCGCGATGGGGAGGGCATGCGAGGATTGACCGACGAAACGGCGCTCGTGACGGGCGCCGGATCGGGGATCGGACGGGCGTCGGCGTGTCGGTTCGCCGAGGAAGGCGCGAACGTCGTCGTCGCCGACATCGACGAGGAAGGCGGTCGTGAGACGGTCGGTCGGATCAGGGACGCCGGCGGCGACGCCGCCTTCGTTCGGGTCGACGTGTCCGACACCGAGTCGGTTCAGCACATGGTCGAGGTCGCCGTCGAAACGTACGGGAGCCTCGACATCGCGCACAACAACGCGGGCATTCTCACCGACTTCGTCGAGACGACCGGCGTCTCCGAGGCCGACTGGGACCGACTGATCGACGTCAACCTCAAGGGTACCTGGGCGTGCATGAAGGCCGAACTGCCCGTGATGGAGGAACAGGGACGCGGCGCCATCGTCAACACCGCCTCCGAGAGCGGGCTGGTAGGCATCCCCGGACTCTCCAGTTACACCGCGAGCAAGCACGGGGTCGTGGGACTGACAAAGTCGGTCGCCCTGGAGTACGCGAGTCGAGGGATCCGCGTCAACGCGGTCGCACCGGGGCCGACGCGGACGAACATCCAGTCTGGAGTGCTCGGGACCGGCGACACCTCGCTCGTGGGGTGGCTGCGGACCGCCGTCCGATCGGTGCGGCTCGTCGTCCGGACCCTCCGTTCCCCGTTCGATACCGCGGCCATGCGCGAGACGCCGATGGGGCGCATCGCCGATCCCGAGGAGATAGCCGGCGTTGTGGCGTTCCTCTGTTCGTCGGACGCCTCCTACATCACGGGCCACACCGTCCCCGTCGACGGCGGACAGGCGGCCGACTGAGCAGCACCGACCCCACCACGTCGCGAGCGGCCGTTCGCCGGCCGCTCACCCGACCGGTGTCGACCGCCGCTCCGACAAGTTAAACCCGAGAACCCCGCTACCTCGGGTAATGAGACCCTCCGATCTCTCGACCCTGCCCGACGGCGTCCCCGAGGCGCTGGAGGCGGAGGGGATCGAGGAGTTCTATCCGCCCCAGACCGACGCCATCGAGAAGGGCGTCGCCGACGGCGCGAGCGTCGTCGCCTCCGTTCCCACCGCATCCGGCAAGACGCTCATCGCGGAACTGGCGATGCTTTCCGCGGTCAAGCGGGGCGGAAAGGCGCTGTACATCGTCCCGCTCCGGGCGCTCGCCAGCGAGAAGAAAACGGAGTTCGAGCGCTGGGAGGAGTTCGGCGTCGACGTGGGGGTCTCCACCGGCAACTACCAGTCCGACGGCGAGTGGCTCGCGAGCCGGGACATCATCGTCGCCACGAGCGAGAAGGTCGACTCGCTCATCCGCAACGGCGCGCCGTGGGTGAACGACCTCACCTGCGTCGTCGCCGACGAGGTCCACCTCGTCGACGACGGCGGCCGCGGCCCGACGCTGGAGGTGACGCTCGCGAAGCTCCGGAAGATCAACCGCGACCTGCAGGTCGTCGCGCTCTCGGCGACGGTCGGAAACGCCGACGAGGTGGCCGCGTGGCTCGACGCCGAGCTGGTCGAGTCCGACTGGCGCCCCATCGACCTGAAGATGGGCGTCCACTACGGCAACGCCGTCAACTTCGACGACGGGAGCCAGCGCGAGGTGCCCGTCGGGAAGGGACAAAAGCAGACGGCGGCGCTCGTCGCCGACGCGTTGGACGAGGAGGTCGACGGCCAGCGCGGCTCCTCGCTCGTGTTCGTCAACTCCCGGCGCAACGCCGAGGGCGCGGCCAAGCGCCTCGCGGACGTGACCGCAAGCCGGCTCGACCGCGACGAGCAGGCGGAGTTGAAAGGGCTGGCGCGGGATATCCGCGACGACTCCGATACCGACACCTCCGACGACCTCGCCGACTGCGTCCGGAAGGGGGCGGCCTTCCACCACGCGGGTCTCTCGGCGACACAACGCTCGCTCGTCGAGGACGCCTTCCGCGACCGCCTCGTGAAGTGCATCTGCGCGACCCCCACCCTCGCCGCGGGGGTGAACACGCCCGCCCGCCGCGTCGTCGTCCGCGACTGGAAGCGCTACGACGGCGAGTTCGGCGGGATGCAGCCGCTCGACACGCTGGAGGTCCACCAGATGATGGGGCGCGCGGGCCGCCCCGGCCTCGACCCGTACGGCGAGGCCGTCCTGCTGGCGAAGGACCGCGACACCATGGACGAGCTGTTCGAGCGCTACGTCTGGGCCGAACCGGAGGACGTTCGCTCGAAGCTCGCCGCCGAGCCCGCGCTGCGCACGCACGTCCTCGCGACCGTCGCCTCCGGGTTCGCGACGACGCGCGAGGGTCTGTTGGAGTTCCTCGATCGCACCCTGTACGCGAGCCAGACGGGCGACGACGCGCGCCTCGCGGAGGTAACCGACCGCGTGCTGGAGTACCTCGCGGTCAACGACTTCCTCGAACGCGAGGACGGGACACTCACCGCGACGGGCATCGGCCACACCGTCTCCCGGCTCTACCTCGATCCGATGTCGGCCGCCGAGATCGTCGACGGCCTCCGCGAGGGCGTCGACTCCGGCGGCGTCGACGCGGTCGCCGCGAACCGCCGGAGCCGCCCGTCGGACGACGACGAGGTGCCCGGCGACACCGCCGAGGTACCTGAGAACGCCGCCGACGCCGGCTTCGTCACGGGGAACGACCTCATGGCCGACGACGGGGCGGACGACGACGTGGACGACCCCGGCGACGACGCGGACGGCCCCGGCGACGACGCGGACGACCCCGGCGACGGCGAGGGAGGCGAGGAGGGGGACAGCGGCGGCGACGACCCGACGATCACCCCGCTCGGTCTGTTCCACCTCGTCGCGCGGACGCCCGACATGTACCAGCTGTACCTGAAGTCGGGCGACCGCGAGACGTACGAGGAGGAGTTCTACGAGCGCGAGGACGAGTTCCTCGGACACGCGCCCTCGGAGTTCGAGGACGTGGCGTGGGAGGACTGGCTGGCGGCGCTCAAGACCGCGCGCCTGCTGGAGGACTGGGCCAGCGAGTTGGACGAGGACGTGATCACCGAGCGCTACGGCGTCGGCCCCGGGGACATCCGCGGAAAGGTCGACACCGCCGAGTGGCTCCTCGGCGCCGCGGAGCAGTTGGCGAACGAGCTCGACCTCGACGTGGTGCTCGACGTCCGCGAGGCGAAAAAGCGCGTGGAGTACGGTGTGAGCGAGGAACTGCTCGATCTGGCGGGCGTGCGCGGCGTCGGCCGCAAGCGCGCCCGGCGACTGTTCGAGGCCGGCATCGAGACCCGCGCGGAGCTGCGCGAGGCCGACAAGTCGGTCGTGCTCGGCGCGCTGCGCGGGCGCGAGAAGACCGCGGAGAACGTCCTGCGGGCGGTCGGCCGGCAGGACCCCTCGATGGACGGCGTCGAGAAGGACGCGACCGCGTCGGCCGCGGCGACCGCCGGAAGCGACGCGGACGACGACGGGAGCGGACAGGCGACCTTCGGTGATTTCTCGTGAGACTCGTCGAAGGCGTCGCGACCATCGACGACCTCGACGCGTTCCTGGGCGAGCTGACCACGATCGGGGAGGAAACCGGCTGCACCGTTCAGGCGTTCGACGCCCGCTACGTCGTCGACCGCACGCATCTGGAACGCGCACTGGAGTTTGCCGACCGCGCCATCGACCGCGGCGAGAACGTCGCCCGCGACCGGGGCGTCGAGGTCATGCTGTACGCCGCCGGCCGCCGGCAGATCGACCGTGCGCTCACCCTCGGTGTCTCCGAGGGCGAGTGCTCCGTCGTGGTGCTCGTCGCCGCCGAGGAGGACGGCGAGGCGGGCGGCGACGAAACCGAGGGCAACGAGGACACCAGCGACGAGGCCGCGGCGGCGTCAGCCGTCCGCGACCTGCTGACGCCGAGTGACACGCTCGGCGACTACGACGAGGCGCTCGTCCGGGAGTACTTCGACGTGACCGAGACTGAGTTGGCGGCGACCGCGGGAACGCTCGCGGACGTGATCCACGAGCGCGTCGCGCTGCTGGACGTGCGGAAGTAGTCGGCCGCCCGTACGAGGCGATCGAACCGGGAGAGGCTACCGAAGGAAGTCGACGGCCCAGTTGACGGCGTTCACCGCGATCAGCAGCGCTCCCTCGGGTTTCGAGAGCACGCGACGCGTGCCGAAGAGGACGGCGACGAGGACGACCGTCGCCAGGAGCCACGTCGTTCCCGAGACGGCCGCGGGGCTCACGGGGAGCGGGGCGACGACGGCCGCGACGCCGAGGACGCCCAGGAAGTTGAATACGCAGCTCCCGACGAGGTTCCCGGCGGACAGTCCCGCGCGGCCCCGGCGTGCGGCCGCGACGGAAGTGACGAATTCCGGGGCCGAGGTGCCCAGCGCGACGACCGTCGCACCGACGACCCAATCGGAGACCCCCGCCGCCCCCGCGAGATCGGCCGCCGAGGCGACCAGCAGGTGCGCGGACACGACGACGATCCCGAGCCCGCCGACGAACCGAGCGGCGTCCGTCCGCTCGAACGGCTCGATCCCGGCCGTGTCCACGGCCACGCCGGCGGACCCCGACCGGACGAGCACGGCGAGGTAGCCGACGAGGAGGCCAAGCAGGAGAAAGCCCTCGACCCGTTCGAGCCGGAGGTCCCACAGCAGTCCGAGGACGAGCGCGGTGACGCCGACGAGCACGAGCGAGTCGCGCCACACCAGCTCCCGGGAGGTGGGCAGCGCCCGGACGAGCGCCGCGCCCCCGAGGACGAACCCGAGGTTGACGACGTTCGACCCGACGACGTTCGCGACTGAGATGTCCGGGTTGCCCGCGACCGCCGCGTCGACCGTGACCGCGAACTCGGGCGCGGACGTTCCGAACGCCACGACCGTGAGCCCGATCACGAGTCCCGAGAGACCGAGGCGGCGGGCCAGCCTCGTCGCCCCGGCGACGAACCAGTTCGCCCCGACCCACAGACCGCCGACGGCCGCCGCGACGAGGGCGAGGTCGATGGCGACCGCGCCGCCCCCCGTCTGGAAAAGCGACATATGCCCGTGTGTCTGTGACCGCAGGGAAGATTATTCCGGGCGATTCTCGGAGCCCGGTCGCGATTCCGTCGGCCCGGTCTGCTCGACGAACATGCGGCGGACGCGCTCGCCGTCGATCTGTTCGATCGTCACGGCGATTCCGCCGAGGTCGACCCGCTCGCCGGAGCGAGGGACGCGCCCGAGCCGGTGGTACACGTAGCCGGCGAGCGTTCCCGCGTCCGCGGGCGCGTCGGCCGAGAGCGTCGTCCCGAAGACGGCGTCGAGGCGGTCGAGGAACACGTCGCCGCGGACCATCACGCCGTCGGCGACCGCGCGGATGCTCGCCTCGGTCCCCACGTCGAACAGGTCGCCGACGACCTCCTCCAGCACGTCCTGCGTCGTCACGAGCCCGACGACCGCGCCGCCGTCGTCGACGACCAGCGCCATCCGGACGCGCTCGTCCTGCATCCGGGTCAACAGCGTGTCGATCGGCTCGGAGGCCGGGACCGACAGCGTCGGCGTCGCGAGCCGCTCGACGGGCACCGACTCGTCCAGCGCGAGCGTCCGCTCCAGATCGCGGAGGTCGACGATCCCGCGGGCGTCGTCCAGCGATCCGTCGAACACCGGAAGGCGGGTCACCCGCTCGTCGGCCGCCAGCGTCGCCGCATCGCGGATCGAGGTGGTCGAGTCGACGGCGACGACGTTCTCCCGGGGAACCATCACGTCGCCGGCGGTGATCTCGTGGAGCCCCAGCACCGACTCCACCATCCCGCGTTCGTCGGCGTCGATCTCGCCGCCGCGCTCGGCCGAGCGGACCAGCGCCGCCAGCTCGTCGCGGGTGACGTACGGCGCCTCGATCGCCGGCTCGCCTCCGACGACGGCGCTGAGCCGTCGCGTCACGAGGTCGAAGGCGGTCACGATGGGGCCGGCGAGCCGCTGGAACCGCCGGACCGTCGGCGCCGTCCGCAGCGCCCACGACTCCGCGTTCGCCACGCCGTAGGACTTGGGGACGATCTCCCCGAACACCAGCACGACGACCGTGAGGAGGACCGTCGACACCGTCACGGCGACGCCGGCGGGAAGCGCCGCTACGAGGATCGCCGTCGCTACCGATGACATGGCGATGTTGACGACGTTGTTGCCGACGAGGATCGTCACGAGCAGCCGATGGGGGTCCGAGCGCAGCGCCTCCAGCACGGCGCCGTTCCCGCCTCCCTCGGCGAGGACGCCGACGCGATAACGCTCGACGCTGAATATCGCGATCTCGCTGCTGGAGAAGAACGCCGAACACACGAGTAAGACGAGGATGACACCCGCCCCGACGACCGGGAGCGAGAGCGGATCGAGGGCGACCATGCGCGGAGGTGACGCCGGGGACGTAAATCGGTCGGGGACACCGTGACAACGGGATCACAGACGGGACCGACAGCGGCCTGTGTGGCGAGGACGATCGCACCCACGGAGAGCAGGCGCTGGATCGAGGACGGGGTAGACCCCCTTGTTTCGTGTGGAAACCCCGCGGCTACGGTACGAACGGGTTCTACCGGAAGCGTCGAGTGAGAAGTAGTCCATCCTGGATTCGAACCAGGGTCGTTGCCCCCAGAAGGCAACAGGATTGGCCAGCTACCCCAATGGACTGAGACGTTGCCGATCCGCGTACGCCTTTCGGCATCGATTGTATGTCGGTGGGAGTTATGAGTGTTGCGAAGTCGAGATCGGCCGACTGCGGACGAATACGGCCGTGTTTGGTCGTATTCGGGTAGCGACGGTATACTGATGCCCCGTCGCGGTCCACGTGTACGGAGAGATGCCCCCGCTCGAACTCGACGGACTCACGAAGTACTACGGAGACGTCCGCGGCGTCGAGGACCTCTCGTTCGCCGTCGGATCCGGCGAGGTGTTCGGCTTCCTCGGTCCCAACGGAGCGGGAAAGACGACCGCCCTCAGGACACTCATGGGCTTTCAGTCGCCGACCGCGGGCACCGCGCGGGTACTCGGCGCCGACATCACCGACGCGGGCGCGCTCCGTCGGGCCCGCGCGAACGTCGGCTTCCTCCCGAGCGAGCCGTCGTTCGACGACCGCGTCGCCGGCCGGCGCATCCTCGAGTACCACGCGGGGCTCCGGGGCGACGTCCGAAGCGACGAGTTGCTGGATCTGTTCGACCCGCCGCTCGACCGCGACGTGGGGGAGTACTCGCGCGGCAACCGACAGATGCTCGCGATCGTGATCGCGTTCATGCACGACCCCGACCTCGTGATCATGGACGAGCCGACGACCGGCTTGGACCCACTGAAACAGGAGCAGTTTCACCGGTTCGTCCGCGACGAGCGCGACCGCGGGACGACGTTCTTCTTCTCCTCGCACGTGCTGAGCGAGGTCCGGAAGGTGTGCGACCGCGTGGGGATCATCCGGGAGGGCAGGCTGGCGGCCCTAGAGGACGTCGAGGCGCTGCTCGAACGCAGCGGGAAGACCGTCCGGGTCCACGCCGCGAACGCGCTCGCACCCGAGGACGTCACGCTCGCGGACGCCCACGACGTCGAGGTGACCGAGACCGCCGCCGAGGCCGACGACGGCGCCTCCACGGTCTCGTTCACCTACACCGGCGCGTACGAGCTGCTGCTCGAGTGGCTCGGCGGGGTCGACCTGCTCGATCTCACCGTCGAGGAGGCGCCGCTGGAGGCGGTGTTCATGCGGTTTTACGACGAGGGGCAAAGCGAGGGCGCAGCGACCCGCCGACCGACCGGGGCGGACGCCGACGACCGCGGCGGCGAGCACGCAGCCGACGGCCGCGGCGCCGAGCACGCAGCCGACGGCCGCGAGCGCGAACCCGAACGCGAACGTGACGGCGAGCGTGGGGAACGCCCCACGGGGTCCACGGATGTTTGAGGTCGCCCGCTACGAGGGCGAGCGCCGGATCGTGGGCGCCGTGGTCGCCTCGGCGTCGCTGGCGGCCTTCGGCGGGATGATGCTGCTCGTCGCCCCTGGCCTGCTCGAACAGGTCGACCTGACGGCGTACGCCGAGCAGCTGCCGCCGTCGCTCGTCGAGTCGTTCGGGTTGGAGCAGATCGGGACGCTCGCGGGGTTCATGGCGGCGGAGCTGTACGTGTTCGGCTGGGTGTTCGGACTGGGAACGTACGTCGCGTACCTGGCGGCCGGGAGCCTCTCGGGTCGGATCGACGACGGCACGATCGAACTGGTGCTCGCGGCACCGATCACGCGGACACAGTTGCTCGCGGAGACGTACGTCGCGCACCTCCTCCCGGTGGCGCTCGCGAACGTCGTCGTTGCCGTCGTCGTGTACGGCGGGTCAGTGCTGATCGATGACCCGCTCCCGATCGCTGACGTGGTCGCCGTCCACGCGCTGTCGGTGCCGTACCTCCTGTGTTGTGTCGCGGTCGGGACGCTGTGTTCGGTGCTCGCGCCGAGCCGACGGGTCGCCGAGGGGGTCAGCGCGGGCGCGATCGCGGCGACGTACGTCGTCAGCGTCGCCGTGACCGGCACCGACCTCGACTGGCTGGCGATGGTCGCGCCGGCGCACTACTACGACCCGGTCGCGGTGCTCACCGCGAGCGAGTACGATCTCGCCGGAGCCGGGGTACTGCTGGGCGCGACCGTCGTCCTGCTCGCGGTGGCGACACTCCGCTTCCACGAGGTGGACGTGTGACGAACGACGTGGCGGACCCGGACTCCGCGCGGCGGCGACGCGGCGGCGACGCGACCGACCCCCGAACGCCGTCGAACGCGACGCTGACGATCGCTCGCTACGAGGCGGAGCGACTGGTCGTGCCGTCGGTCGCCGCCGCCGTGGCGCTGTCGCTGTTCGGGTCGCTGTACGTCTGGATCGGCCCACAGGTCACCGCGGGCGTCGACATCGAGGCGCTGACCGAGGCGCTGCCGCCGGCGCTGCGCGCGCTGTTCGGCTTGGAGTCGCTCGGAAGCGTCGCCGGTTTGCTCGCGTCCGAGTTCTACACGTTGGGGTGGATCGTCGGCCTCGCGGCGTACGTCGCGTACGTCGCCGCCGGGCGCGTGGCCGGCGGCGTCGCGACCGACCGACTGGACGCGACGCTGTCGGCGCCGACGTCGCGCGCGAGCGTCCTCGTCGGGACGTTCCTCGCGCTGCTGGTGCCGATCACCGTAGTGAACCTCGTCGTCCCGCTGGCGTTGTACGGCGTCTCCGTCGCCGTAGGCGATGCCCTCTCGTTGATCCGGCTGTTCGCGCTCCACGCGCTGTCGGTACCGTATCTCCTCGTGTGGGGCGCCGTCGGCCTGTTCCTCGGCGTCGTCGTCGACGGCGGACGCACCGCCGGGAGGGTCGCCCTCGGCACCGTGTTCGCCACGTGGATCGTGGAGGCGGTCGTCACCGGCAGCGACTACGAGTGGCTCGGCGCGCTCGCGCCGGCGCGGTATCTCGACCCGACCGCGGTCCTCGTTCGCGGCGAGTACGCCCTCGACTCGGTCGCGGTGCTGCTGGGCATGACGACGCTGTTCCTGCTCGCGGCGATCGCGCTGTTCGCCCGCCGGGACGTTTGATCCGCCGTTGCGACGGTGTTACGACCGATACGCCTCCCGCAGGAACGCCAGCGCCGCGCCGAACATCGCGAGGTTGCCGAAGAAGGCGAGCCGCTCGCCGCCCGCGTCGCCCTCCTCGTTCCAGAAGTCGTGCATCGTCGGCGTCACCGCCGCGAGGAACGTGACGACCGCGCCGGTCGCGATCCGTGGAAGTCGCCAGAGGGCAACGCCGAGTCCGCCGACCAGCATCATTCCCGAAGCGAACGGGGCCGCGAGTTCGGGAACGGGCACGCCCGCGGACTCGGCGTACTCGATCGAGTCCTCCATGTCGCGGAAATCCTCGGAGGCCTGCAGCGCGAGGCCGAGCCCGAACAGCACGCGTCCGAGACGAGAGAGGCGAGTGGTCGTCGACGCTGGCGAGTCCGCGGTCGGGTCGTCTGCCATTATCGATGACACTTCCGCCGGCGTCAAAAGCCTGTGCTCGCTGATCACTCCCGCGGCGCGCCGGTCCCCTCGTCGAGCCGGTCGCCGTGGGCTGATTCGGACGGCGCGCGGGCGAACTCGTCCACGTAGCCGTGAAGCATCGTCCGGACGGGCGTAACCACGTCGTAGTCGGCCGTGTGCCGCTGGAGCATCGCGCCGGAAAGCGTCGACAGGAGCCACGTCGCCGCCTCCTCCGGGTCGATCGTCTCGTCGATCGCTCCCGACTCGACGCCGTCGGCGATCGCGCTCGCGAGTCGCTCGCGCAGGTGGTCGTCGATGCGCGTGAACTCCTCGCGAAAGCGGGGCTCCGAGACCGCCTGCGCGCGGAGGTCGATCATCGCGCGCTGGGCCTCGGCCATCAGGTCGTCCACCTCGGCGCCGAGGTAGATGTCGACGAACGCGTGGATCCGATGCAGCGGGGAGTCGGCCTCGCGCTCCGCCTCGTCGAGCATCGCCAGGAAGTGATCGCCCGCGAACCGGAGGAAGCCCGCGATGAGATCGTCCTTGGAGTCGTAGTGGTAGTACAGCAGCGACTTGCTCTTCTCGAACTCCGCGGCGATGTGGGAGACGCTCAACTCGGCGTAGCCGTGCTCACACAGGGCGCGGTAGGTTGCCTCCATGATGAGCGTGTCCACGTCCGGCTCATCGCCCGCGTCGGGTCCGTCGTTGGTGCCGTCGCTCATCCCTCGCCACCTCTCGCGGACGAACGGTAATGAACTCCGCGAAGCCGGCGGAGCCGTCGACGGGGAGGACGCCGCGGGGTCGCAGCGATGTCAGCCACGCAACGCCTCCACGGGCCGCTCGCGGGCGGCCGTCCACGCGGGGTAGATCCCCGCGAGCAGGCTCGCGATCACGCCGAACACCATCCCCACCGCGACGTACTGGAGCGATCCCGGCGGGAACGCGAACGGGCCCCCCAGCAACGCGTCGTTGATCACCGCGACGATCCCGAGCGTGACCGCCCCGCCGAGCAGCGACCCGACGACGCCGAGCAGCGTCGCCTCCGCGAGCATGATCCGGACGATATCGAGCTTCTGGTAGCCGACCGCGCGCAACACGCCGATCTCCTCGCGGCGCTCGATCGCGGACATGAGCATCACGTTGGCGATGGAGACGCCGGCGACGACCAGCGAGATGGCACCGATACCGACGAGAAAGAGGTTGATCAGCCGGAACGCCTCGTCGATCTGCTCGGCGATGTCGCCGCGCTCGAAGACGGCGACCAGCTGGCGGCGGCCGTTGAACGTCCGCTTGATCTGCATCGCCGTCTCGTTGGCCGCCGTCGCGTCCTCGGAGCGGACGATCACCTGCGCGAAGGCGTCGTCGTCGAACTCGCCGGGCGGGAGCACGAACGCCTCGTTGGGGTTGGCGATGTCGGCCTGCCCGCCTTGCGCGAGTACGGCCGTCACGCGGTACTCCTCGGTCCGACGGACGGTCTCCCCGTCCTCGGTGACCGTGCGGCGGAGCGTCACCTTCGAGCCGGGTCGGAGGTCGTACCGGTCGGCGAGCGTCGACCCGACCAGTATGCCCTTGCGCCAGTTCGCCGGGATCGACCCCTCGCGCACCTCGTACAGCGCGGACGGCTCCTCGACGCCGTACAGCGTCGCGCTCCCGGCGGTCGAGCCGCCCCGGATCACGTCGGCGTTCTCCTGTTTCAGGGGGACGATCTCGGCTTGCCCGCTGACGCGGTCGATCCGGCCCACATCGGCAGCGGTGAGATAGCCGTTCTCGTTGTCCTCGCCGGCGAAGACCTGTATGTCCGCCCCGATGGAGCCGAGGGTCTCGAACTGCGACGCCTGGAAGGCGACGCCGCCGGCGCCGATGGCGCCGATGGCGACGACGCCGATGAGGATGACTGCGACCGCAAGCGCCGAGCGCGTCTTCGCCCGCGCGACGTTCCGGCGCGCCATGAGGAACGCCGGGAACGACCCCCACAGGCGGTCGAGGGGGTTCATCCGGTGACCGCCTCCTCGTCCTCGCGGACGGTGCCGTCGATGAGGTTGACGACGCGGTCGGCGGACTGTGCGACGTAGTCGTCGTGGGTGACGGTGACGACCGCAACACCCTCGTCGGTGATCGCGTCGAACTCCGCGAGGATCTGGTCGCCCGTGTCCCGGTCGAGGTTCCCGGTCGGCTCGTCCGCCAGCAGGAGTCGCGGCTCGTTCACGAGCGCGCGGGCGATGGCGACGCGCTGTTTCTGCCCGCCGGACAGCTCGTCCGGGGAGTGTGCGAGTCGGTCTCCCAGCCCCATCCGTTCGAGGAGGTCGGTGGCGGCGTCGCGGGTCTTCCGGGGCGTGCGGTCGAGCAGCCGGGGCACCTCGACGTTCTCGACGGCCGTCAGCGTCGGGATGAGGTGGAAGCTCTGGAAGACGAAGCCGATCGTCTCCTTCCGCTTGCGGGTGCGCTCGGCGTCGCCGAACGTCTCCACGTCGACCCCGTCCAACTCGACGAGCCCGCTCGTCGGCACGTCGAGCAGGCCGAGCATGTTCAGGAGGGTGGACTTGCCCGACCCCGAGGGACCGACGATGGCGACGAACTCGCCGGGGTCGACCCGGAAGTCGATGCCGCGCAGCGCGCGCACCGTCTCGCCGCCGGTGACGTACTCCTTCACCACGTCGTGGCCGGCGATGACCGGGCGGGTCACCCCCTCGTCAGTGTCCGCGTCGGCGGCGCCCATGTCCTCGGATCCCGCCATCACCGGCGGAGCACGAGCGCGCCCCCGAGCACGACGACGAGCACGGCGAGCACGGTCGGGAGCAGCGGGAGCCCCCCGAGCGGGCCGCCCTGCGGTTCGGGCGTCGGGGTCGCGAGCGCGGCCTGGCTCACGCGCACGTCGGTCGTGTACGAGCGCCGGACGTCGTCGACGACGTACTCGACGCGGACGGGAACCGTGGTTCGATCGCCGGTCAGCTCGGCGTTGAGGTCGAAGGACGCGAAGTCGCTGCCCTCCACGCCGCCGACGAAGTAGTCGGGCTGCGGGTCGGCGGCCCGGACCCCGTCGCCGTCGACGACGCTGACGAGGACGCTCTCCACGTCGGTGCTGCCGACGTTGGCCGCGCTGCCGGCGATCTGGAGCACGCCGCCGGGACCGCGCGTCACGCTCACCCCGGTGAGTCGGATCTCGCCGGGGTTCTGCGGCTCGGAGAAGTCGGCGTCGAACGTCCGGGTGACGGTTCGACGGTCGCCCTCGAGGGAGTACGCGAGCGTCACCTCGACGGGGAACTGTCCCGACTCGGTCGCCTTCACCGGGAAGGAGAACGCGGCGGTGTCGCCGCCGGCGAGCGTCGCGCGAACGCGGCCGCTCGTTCGGAACGCCAGCGCTTCGGAGGGCGAGGAGACGCGCACGTCGATCTGACTGACCGCCGTGTCGAGCCCGTTGGCGACAGTGACGTTCACCGTCCGCTCGGCGCCGACGACGGCGTCGCTCACGTCGAGTTCGAGCTGCGGGTCGGGTCGGTCGACGTCGACGGTCACCGGCTGGACGATATGCTTGCGCTCGCCGCGGGGGCTGAGCAGCGTCGCGTGGACGTAGACGGTCTGCTCGCCCGTGTCCTCGAGCGTGACCGAGAAGTCGTAGGTCCGCTCGGATCCCGGTTCGAGCGGGTCCGAAACGTCGAGAACCGCCAACTCCTCGTCGTCCTCGTCGTAGTTACGGTTCGATACCTCCGCGACCGAGAGGTCGGTGACGCGGTACGTGTCGTCGCTGTCGTCGTCGTTCGCCAGCGTCGTCGTGACCGTGAACGCCTCGTCGGGAACCGGGTCCTCCGTGGAAACGTCGGTGGTCATCGTGACGAACGTGTCGGCGGCGGCGGGCGCGGCGACGCCCGCGACCCCGCTGACGACGAGCAGCAGACAAACGGCGACGACGGAAGCTGAAGGAGTTCGCACGGGTTTCAGTCGATTCTCGTCGCCCGCCCCGATAAGCGTTCTGAACGTTCGTTCAGCACCGGCGTGTCGTGTGAAAGTCGCAGGAGGACCTCACACATGCATATATCATCACCTACTTATCGGCTCGTGGTACACGGTCGTGTATGTATATCGGACGATTCGTCGTCATCGGTCCGAAAGTCGGCGCGTACCGCGTCTCCTCGCGGTCGTTCCCGAACCGGAAGGTGACGCGGCGGGGCGACGACACGCTCACCGTGGTCCCGACCGCCGACGCCGAGGAGACGGACAACCCGTACGTCTCGTACAACTGCGCGCGGGCGGCGGGCGAGGGCGCCGTCGTCGGCAACGGCTCACACGTCGACCCCGTCGCCGAGAAGTACGACCGCGGCTACCCCGCCCGCGACGCGCTCGTCGAGGCGCTGCACGCGATGGACTACGAGAAGGACGACTACGACACCCCGCGTGTCGCGGGCGTGATCGAGCAGGACGCCGGCTACATCGGGATCGTCCGTCGCGACGCACTGCTGGTCCGCGAGGTCGACGAGCCCCACCTCGTGGCGACGTACGAGGAGAACGAGCCCCGGGCGTTCGAGTTCGAGCCCCGGACCGCGGTGGCGGCCGCACGGACGGCGTACGGACTCGACTACGAGCACACTGTCTGTGCGGCGGGAGTCCACGTGGGCGACGGGGGGAGTTCCTTCGCCGTGCAGAACACGAGCGAGGACGAGTAAAGCGAGCGGAAGCGAGCGAACGAGTCCTCGGACAGACGGCGGAGCGGTCCCGTGCCGCTCCGCCCACAAAGAGCGAGGAGTGAGCCGGGCGAAGCGAGGCGAACTCCTCGGGACAGCGGCGGCGAGCTTGTGGGCGAGCCGCCCACAAAGAGCGAGGACGAGTGAAGCGAGGCACGAACAAAGTGAGTGCCTCGTTGCGAACGGGGAACGAAGTGACCCGTGAGCGAGCGGGAGCGAGCGGGAGCGAGCGAACGAGGCGAGACGCCGGGACAGCCACGGGCCGACGGAATTGTTCGCTCGGTATACACTTATCCGGTTGCATGTTGTGCGCCATATCCATGACCGGGATTACCGACGCGGTCGCCGAATCGATCGGCGACGCGTCGACCCTCCTGCTCGTCGCCCCGTCCGACTCGTGTGCGGACTCGACGGCGTGTACGGACTTGCTCACGCGCGGCAGTCCGACGTACCCGAACGTGATCTGTGTCACACTGAACAAGGGACCGGACGACAGGCTCGGCGTCTGGCAGCAGTACGTCGGGGACGAGCTACCGAAACGGGCCGCGATCGTC
This sequence comes from Halobaculum rarum, assembly GCF_040025155.1. Lineage (NCBI taxonomy): Archaea > Methanobacteriati > Methanobacteriota > Halobacteria > Halobacteriales > Haloferacaceae > Halobaculum > Halobaculum rarum. Next base: position 1,501,076 of record NZ_CP157275.1, read on the forward strand.
GACGCTCGGGCCGACGGCGGCCGAGCGGGCGCAGCCGCAGTCGCGTCGGTTCCCTCGATCAAGCTCGAAACGCTCCCCGAGGATGCCGATCTGTTGGATCTCGCCGTCACGATCGCGGCGCAGATCGGCGCGTGGACCGACACCAGCGAGCCGACCCAGTTGTGTCTGGACTCGTTGAACACGCTGGTGAGCCGCTACGCCGCGCAGGATGTCGTCGACTTCGTGAGAGCGCTGAACACACTGTGTGACGACTTCCGCGTGTTCGCACACCATCACGTGGATCCGGACGACTGCCCGGAGTCGCTGCTCGCGATGCTCCGCCCGCTGTATGATGCGGTCGTCGAACGCGAGGGGGACGGCTGGACCGTCTCGACGGCCGCCGAGTCGGCCGTCGAGCCGTCGTTCCGGCGAACCGTCGACAGCCGAAGCGGACGCTCGTCCCGTGAATCCGTCCCTCCGGACGTGGCTCCGTTGCCGTATTCGTTCGACACGGTGTTGGAGTTGGTCGTCGACCCGATCCGGCGGATCGTGCTGTACGAGCTGAAGGATCGACCCGAAGGCGAGATCTCGTTCGACGAGTTGGTCGACGTGGTGGACAGCCGAATCGATGCGAGCCCTTCGGGGAACCCGGGAACCACCGGGAAGATCGCGCTCCGACTGCTCCACACGCACCTCCCGAAGCTACAGGAGACGAACGTGATCCGGTTCGACCGGGACGCGGAGACGGTCTCGTACCGACCGAATCCCGCGCTGGAGGCCCACCTCGAGTACCTGGAGCGGCTCGATCGAGGGTGAGTCGATCCCCTGGCGGTCGGCACCGATCGGCGCCGGAACTACTACTGCGGAGTCCGTGTACGGAGGCGTGCGACTGGGCCTGTTCTCGGATATCCACGGCAACCGGATCGCGTTGGAAGCGGTGCTCGACGACATGCCGCCCGTCGACGGACTCGTCTGTGCGGGAGACGTGGTCGGGTACAACCCCTGGCCCGCCGAATGTGTCACGGCGGTACGGGATCGCTCGATCCCGACCGTACAGGGGAACCACGACCGCGCGGTCGCCGCCGGCTCGGCACCCGGGTTCAACGCGATGGCCCGCGCGGGCGTCGACTACGCGCGCGGTGCGCTCGGCGGCGACGCGATCGCGTGGCTCGACGAACTCCCCGAACGCCGGACGGTCGCCGAGGGGCGCGTCGCCGTCGTCCACGGTCACCCCGATAATCCCGACCACTACACCCGGCCGCGGGAGTTCGCCGGCGACCTGATCGGCAGCGCCGCCGACCGTCTCGGCGTCGATGACGGCGACCTCGACGCGCTCGTGCTCGGCCACACCCATGTGCAGCACCACGGCGTGTTCCCCGAGGGTGTAGTCGTCAACCCAGGAAGCGTCGGACAGCCGCGCGACAGCGACCCCCGCGCGGCCTACGCGGTCCTCGACGTCGACGAGCGAACGGTCGACGAACGGCGCGTCGAGTACGACACCGAGGCCGTCGCGGCGGCGGTCGCGGACGCCGGACTTCCGGAACGGATCGGGAGTCGGCTCGCGGAGGGACGGTGAGCGGCCGAGACGGGAAACCGACCGGCCGATTCCGGATCGCGACCGGGGAACTCTCGGCCGCTGTGCCGGCCTGATCTCCCGGTCATGTCGGGGAATTAAGACCGTCCAACCGGATCGCCCCCACTAATGGATTGGATAGATCAGAACCTCCCCGACGATCTCGAGATCTCCGTCGTCAACGAGACGGGATCGCGGACGACGGCGAACGTCGGCTGTCGAACCGACGGGGACGTTCTGTTCGTCGATCGGGTGACGCTCGACCCCGGAGAACGACGCGAGTGGACCGAGTCGGTCGCCGGCGCCGTCGAGATCGGCGTACAAGTCAGGGGCGGTCCGGAGGCAACCGAGCGGTTCGATCCGGACGAGGGATCCGGTCGTGTCTCCGCGACGATCGCCGCGGGCACGATCGCGTTTTCGACCGCCGGAGGCAGAAGTGGAGTCGGCGGCGTCGATTCGTTCGCGGCGGCCGAAACGAGCGACGACGCGTTCGGTAGCGACGGCGGCGACTGGGGGTTCGGCGGAGCCTCGACCGACAGTGGCGACGCCTGGGCGTTCGACGACGGAACGGACGACGCGGATGCGACCGGCAGCGTCGGCACCGTCGACACCGGCGGCGATACCGCCGATTCGTCGTCGTCAGCCGACAACAGCTGGGGGTTCGGCGACGACGATACCGACTCCGACGACGAGTCGCACACGAACAGTGCCGCCACCACCTCGACGGCGGCCGATGAGATCGAACCGACAGATGTGGCCGACGAGGACCCACCGGACACCGGCAGCGGTCGGGACGCCGATCGGAGCCGATCCGAAAACGACCCTGATACCGGTGCCGACACCCAGAACAGCGACGGCGACAGTGACGGCGACAGCGACGGCGACGGGGATCCGGATTCCACGGACGAGAACAGCGGATCCGAACCGCGCGATGAAGGTTCCCGGGCCGGGAACCCCACTCCGGAAGCCGTCGGAAACGCGAGTTCAACTGCCGGTGGCGACGGGACGGACGGTGCCGGCGGAAACGCGAGATCAACTGCCGGCGCCGACGAGAGATACTGCACCACCTGCGGCGCCGTGATCAAAAAGCAGGCCGAGATCTGTCCTGAGTGCGGTGTTCGACAGTCGAGCGCGTCCGCCTCCGGGTCGAAGGACAGAACCAGCGCCGCACTGCTCGCCATCTTTCTGGGCGGGCTCGGTGCACACCACTTCTACCTCGGGAACACCGGTCGTGGGATCGTCTACCTCCTGTTGTCGTGGACGTTCATTCCGCTTTTCGTCGCGCTCATCGAGGGCCTCATCTACCTCACGAAGTCCGACGAGGAGTTCCACCGGAAGTACGGCGCGTGACCGTCGGCTGCACCCGACTCCCTATCGTCATCGGTCCACGACTCTCCGGCGAACTGAATACGATGAGTTCGGAGCGCGTGATTCTGAGCGAAGCCGATTCACGACGCAGCTGTATCCGTTGACACGTCTCTAACCGGTCGCATCCCGATCCAAAGGAGTCCGGCCGCCAGCGAGACGACGACGCCGACCGTCGAGAGAAACTGCACCGGACCGACCGCCTCGGCGACGCGGCCCCCGAGCACGTTCGCGGTGCCGGAGACCAGTGTGAGCGCCATCGAAACCCCCGACAGCACCGTGGCGCGTCCCACGTCCTCGACACGGTCGTTGACGTACTCCGTGCGAACCGGACGGGTGATGCGCTGGAGCCCGCGACGGACGAACAGCGCCGGGACCAACAGCACCGGGACGACGGCAAACGCGCCGTAGGTGATCCCGACCACGGGAACGAGGAGGAACAACACCCCGCGAGTGCCGAGCCGGTCGTGGATCGCGCCGGTCAGGCTCGATGCGATCGCCGAGACGAGCTTGAACCCGGCGTACAACACACCCAGCCCGGCGACTGGAACGCCGACCGTCCGCATCGCCGGCTGCTCAAACACTCGCGTCACCGAGAAGACGAGATTGAACAGCGCCGCGTACGCGACGATCCAGCGGATCGACGGCCGGAAGAGTTGTTCCCGGAGGATACGAGCGGCCTCTCGGACGCCGATCGGCGACGGATCCACCTCTGCTGACGGATCCGCCTCTGCTGACGGATCCGCCTCTGCTGACGGAGCTCCGTCGCCGACGGCGTCCGCGGTCCCAGCGTGGGTTCCATTCGTCCGCGGGAGCGTGAACAACACCGGCAGCCCGACCGCGGCTAACGCCGCGTTAGCGAGAAACGGAAGCACCGGGTCGACCGTGTACAGGAGGCCGGCTGACAGCGCCGCGCCGCCCGAGACCAGACGCAACGCCGAGTCGGCGCGGCCGTTGATACGAGAGAACTCGTCCTTGTCGTCTCGGATCGCGAGCAGTTCGTACAGCCACGCGTCGGCGGTCCCGGTTTTGAACGTCCAGCCGACGGCCCACAGCGCGTAGACGACGGCGAACTCGAACGTCGAGTTCGCGAGCGTGAACCCCGTCATCACGGCGACAGTGACGACACTTCCGAGCGCGAGCGCCGTCCTGCGGCCGAGCCGGTCCCCGAGATAACCGGTCGGGAGCTCCCAAACGACCATCGAGAACAGGAACGTCCCCTGCACGAGGCCGATCTCCGGGAGGCCGAGCCCGTTCGACTCCATGTAGATCACGGAGACGGGGATGTAGAAGCCCGACGAGAGCGACGTGCGGTAGAGGTAGTAGCGGCGGACCAGCGAGCCCATATCGGCGCTACTCGAAGCCGCGAAAAAGGCGTTCTCGGAAGCCGAGTTCAGTAATCCGCGTTACTGAAACGCGATTCAGACGGTCGAAAGAGATCAGAACACGGAGTCGGCCGTCGCCGCACCGATCACCGAGAAGACGGAGCCGACGCTCATCGCCTTCAGGGTGATGTACACCTGATCGCGCATCGCCACCGGCGGATCGACGTGGTTCGGGATGAGCGTCGCCGGCGCGTCGAACGACAGCGCGAGGATCCCGACCGAGAGGTACGAGACGGTGATGAGCGAGACGAACCGCAACGGAACCCCGGCGACCTCCGCCTCCCGGTCGGGGTCACGGTCGTCGTCGGCCTTATACAGCGCTCCGTACCCGACCGCGAGGACGATGCCGACGGTCACGACCACCTGATACCATTCCATCCCGACGGCGAGCCCCCACACCTCGTCGGTGACGACGAACGGTCCCGCGAGGAGGAACCCGCCGACGATCTGTTGGGCGGTGTCCGCGAGGGCGAACCGCCGACTGCGTCCGACCATGCCGCTTCGTTGCGGGGACGGGTGAAAAACTCCCCGTGACCGCGGACCAACAAGTGATCCACACGACCGCGGTCCGGCAAGTGACCGGACGGGTGAGTGCGGCCCGGAGTTGCAACCGTGCCCGGCCGCGAGGGCCGCGAAGGCCGCGAGTGCCGCGGCCGGCGACCCTTGCGACAGAGGACAGCGTTAAACGCGAACCGGTGTTATCCGGCGCCATGAATCGCGGAGAATCTGACGTACGTCCACCGCTTTCAGCCGGGGTACGATCGTAATGCGCGTCGTCGCGAAGTTCGGCGGCACCTCGCTCGGGTCGGGCGACCGGGTGGAGCGCGCCGCCGACTCCATCGCCGCGGCCGTCGAGCAGGGCCACGAGATCGCCGTCGTCGCGAGCGCGATGGGGTCGACCACCGACGACCTCCTCGACGAGATCACCTTCGAGATCGGCGACAAGGACCGCGCCGAGATCGTCTCGATGGGGGAGCGCACCTCCGTGCGCATGCTGAAGGCGGCGCTGGCCGCCCGCGGCGTGAACGCGATGTTCCTCGAGCCGGGACGCGACGAGTGGCCCGTCATCACCAACGAGGTCGGCGAGGTCGACGTCGAGGCGACGAAAGAGCGCGCAGCCGCGTTGGCCGCGCAGATGGACGGCGTCGTCCCGGTCATCACGGGGTTTCTCGCGCAGACGCTCGACGGCGGGGTGACCACGCTCGGCCGCGGCGGCTCGGACACGACCGCCGTGATGCTCGGCAAGTACATGGACGCCGACGAGGTCGTCATCGTCACCGACGTGGAGGGCGTCATGACCGGCGACCCCCACGTCGTCGAGGGCGCGCGCAACGTCGCCACCATCACCGTCGACGAGCTGCGGAACCTCTCGTTCCGCGGCGCCGAGGTGATCGCGCCGTCCGCGCTCGTGTACAAGGACGAGGGCCTCGACGTTCGCGTCGTTCACTACCAGCACGGCGACCTCCTCGGCGGCGGCACCCGCATCGAGGGGAGCTTCGAGAACCTCATCGACATGCGCGAGGACCCGCTTTCGTGCATCACGGTCGCCGGGCGCGCGATCCGAAACAGACCGGGGATTCTGGCCGATCTCTCGGAGTCGCTCCGTCAGCAGGAGATCAACATCGACGCCGTCGCCTCCGGGATGGACTCGGTGACGTTCTACGTCGACACGGCGGCATCCGACCGCGCCGAGGCGGCGCTTCACGACGAAGTCGTCGGCGACGGCTCGCTGTCGTCGGTCAGTACGGAGGGCGAGTACGCCGTCATCCGTGTCATGGGCGGGGAGCTCCCGAACCGATCCGGCGTCGTCTCGGACATCGTCGGCCCCATCGCCGAGGCGGGGATCAACGTCCACGATATCATCACCTCCGCCACGTCCGTCGCGATCTTCGTCTCCTGGGATGACCGCGAGGAGGTGCTCGAGATCGTCCAAGGCGAGTTCTGATCGTCGAGGCGTTCGATCGGCGGGATACCGAACGGCCGCCGGGGCCGGAGCCGCAACGGAATTTAAGTTCGAGCGGTCGCTGTCAGGTACATGGACTACACGCTCGCCGTCGGCGACACTGACACGACGATCCCCGGCGGGACGGGAGTACTGCTTCTCCACCCGAGCATCGGTGAAACCGACCGCATCGACACGGACTTCCTGAAGGCCGACACGGACAACTTCCTCGTCGTCTCCACGCGAACCACCGCCCGCGAGGTCGAGCAGAAGCTCGAGCACTACGATGTAGACGAGTCGCGCGCGGAGATCCTCGACACGATCTCCGTCGAACGGGGCTACTCTCGGCGGAGTTCGGACCACTTTCACTACGTCTCCTCGCCGGACGACCTCGACGGTGTCGTCGAACAGGTCGAGAACTTCCTCGCCGCCCACGTCGGGAAGCGCCGGATCAGCGTCGATTCGCTCACCGAGTTAGCCTACTACGCCGATGTCGACGGCGTTTACGATGCAACGGGGCGAATGCTCGGCCTACTGGCAGAGCACGACGCAGTCGGTCTGTTTCACCTCTCGCGAGAGGTTCACGACGACGACGAGATCCGACGGTTCCGCGAGCTGTTCGACGTGGTTATCGATCTCACCGACGACGGCGATGTGACGGTCGAACTTCCCGGGGAGTAGCTCCTCGGACGGGAGCTGAAACGCCTCGGTCGGCGATCTGAGGGGTTACTCGCCGAGCTTCTCGAACGTCTTCTCGGCCCACCGAACCGCGTAGCTTGGCCCGTGGTCGCGGTAGACTTCGGTATCCAGCGCCGAGAACGGCGCCGGGAGGTCGAGGTCGTGTTTCACCGCCGCGCAGGCGTACTCCGTCGCCGCGGTAAACGAGAGGTCGCCGCGGGCCACCTCCGCCGGGAGGTTCTCCAGACGGCCGACGAGGCGATCCCCGGCGTCGGCCCATGCAGCGTGGATATCAGGGTGTGGGGAGGTGTCATGGTTGGTGTCGCCAGTACCGCCGATGTCGCTAGTGTCGCCAGTGCCGGTGTCGGTGCCGGCATCCTCCCCCCACGATCGGAACACCTCGCGCGTCTGGATGCCGACCCAAGCGTCGAACAGTGCTGCCGCGAGCTGATACGTCTCGTTGGGGCCCAGCGGCGTCGCCGCCGCGAGATCGCGATACGACTCCCCGAAGAACGGGAGGAAGTGCTCGGGAACGTCGAGCGACAGCTCGACGAACGCCTCGGCCAGCAGGAATCCGAGGAAGTCCTCGGGCGTGCCCTCGGCCCGCTTCTTCGCGATGACCGTCTGCGGGGTCGTCTGGCGTGTCCACACGACGGTGCCGTCGCCGGGCATCCCGATTGTGAAGTCCGAGCCGGCGTACCGCCGCAGCTGCGACGGCGCGTCGTCCGGAAGCCACTCCGCGGGATACGCCGCGGGATCGAGGGCGTCGACCAGCAGGCCGAGTTCCTCGGCCGCTTCCGGCGGGAGCGTCTCGAAGTCCGCCCCCGCGTCGAGGACGACACACTCCGGAGCGTACGCCTCGCGGACGGCCGCGACGGGCGGCGCGAGCGTTCGTCGCTCGAAGCCGGCCATCTACCCGAACGCGAGAACGAGGATGATGCCGACCGCGAGGACGGCCGACACGCCGACGGTACCGAGCACGATCTTCGTCGCCTTGCTCATGCCTCGACGTGGCAAGGCGTGGTGCATAAAGGCTTCATTCCGTCGCCGTCAGCGGACGGCGAGACACCCGATACGCGGACGGCCGTGAAGCGCCAGCCCCGGAAATCGAGTGCGAAGCGCCGGCCCCGACGATCGGGTCATCGGGCGGTCAGTACGCGATCAGTCCGCCAACGCGCCGACGCCAGATTCGCGGGCGACAGTCTTCCACGCGTCGCTGTAGTAGCGAACGACGTTGACGGCGGCCCGGGCGTACATGTCGCCGAGGATGGCCGCGAACACCGCGACCAGTCCGAGGCCCATCCCCGGAAGCGGGACGGCCAGCGGGTCGATCCCGAGCGTCGCCGCGAGCGGACCGGTGAACAGGGTAACGGCGTACCCCGCGGGAAGCGCGAGCGCCGCGATCGGCAGTCGAACGGCGTACGTGCTGATGATGCCACCGTAGAACGGCCAGCGCGTGTCGCCGGCGCCGCGAAGTCCGCCGCGTATCGTCCGCGAGATAGCGAAGCCGGCGACGCCGAGGCCGAACACGCGGACGAACGTAACAGTGAGGTCGAGGTTCTCAGATCCGAAGGCGGCCGAGATCGGTCGTGCGGCTACTGCGATCACCGCGCCGATGACCAGTTGGGTGACGAGCGCGAGCCGGAGCGTCTGCCAGCCGTACTCGTCGGCCTCGTCGGGGTCGCCGGCGCCGATCGCCTGCCCGACGAGCGTCGAGGCGGCGGTGGAGTAGCCCCACGCGGGCATCAACGCGAGCAGCATCACCCGGCGGCCGATCGCGTAGGCCGCGACGACGTCCGTCCCGAGCACGCCCAGCAGGAACAGGAACGGGAACCGACCGAACGTCCGGGAGAGCCTGGTTCCCGCCAGCGGGAGGCTCACGCGAACGAGTTCGCGTGCGATCCCGGTGTCCCACTGCTTGCCGCGGATCGGGAGCCGAACGGAGTAGCGACCCGAGACCAGCGCCCAGGCGAACACGACCCCCGCGAGCGTCGTCGCGGCGACGGTCCCCCACGCCGCGCCGACGACGCCGAGTTCCGGGAACGGCCCGAGCCCGAAGATGAGCGCGGCGTTGAGGCCGACGTTCGTCGGGAGCGTGAGCAGGCGGACGTACATCGGCGTGCGGGTATCGCCCGAGCCGGCGAGCGCGCGGGCGGCGATCATCGACCAGAAGCGGAACCCGACGGAGTACATCACGACGCGGAGGTAGTCGCCACCGAGGGCGATCGTGCGCGGGTCGTTGGTGAGGACGCCGATCAGCTCCTCGGCGTAGAAATGCGTGAAGACGGTGATCGGCACCGCGAGTGCGATCGCCAGCCACAGCGACTGCTTGATCGCGAAGTTCGCCTCCGCGGGATCGTCCGCCCCCTGAAGGCGGGAGACGACGCTGATCGTGCCGGAGGTGAGTGCGAGCGCGAGGCCGAACGGAACGAAGTAGTACTGAAAGCCGAACTCCAGCGCCGCGATCGCCGCGCCGCCGGCGTACATCCCGACCATCAGGAAGTCGGCGACGCGGAGGAGCGTCCGCAGGCCGCCGGTCACCATCACCGGGACCGCCAGATCGAACGCTTCCTGGCCTTTCTTCCGATCGATCAGCCCGAACGTGGCCAACACGGAGGGGAACGCGAACAGCGCCGATCGGAGGCGCTCACGGAGCGCGGAGAGCATCCACTTCGGATCGGTGAGCCCGACAGCAAGGGAGTATCGAAACCAGAAGCTGACTCAGGTGGAACCGGATGGTTCGAGTGTGATGGTGTCGTTTGAGTGGGGTGGTGTATTTCGGGAGGAGGGGTCCAGTTCGAGTGGGGTGGTGTCGTTCGGGAGAGGGGTCTAGTTCGAGTGGAGGATATGATTCCACTGGAAGGGTGCGATTCGGGTGGACCGATGTGAGGCAGGTCGAATCAGCCGACTCGTCCGGTTGCGAAAGGAAGCCGTTTCGGGTGGAACAGGGCGTTCGGACCCGCGTTCAGCGGTCGTCCCAGCCTTCGGGCATCTCGATCACGTACCGCCCGTCCTCGCGCAGCGAGATGATGTACTCCTCTCGGTCGTACAGCTCCATGAGGTTCAGTTCGTACTGTCCCGGACTGACGATCCGGATGGACTCGAACTGGTCGTTGAGCTTCTGCCGGAGGGCATCGAGGTTCGGGTCCGAGGCCTCCGCGTCCGACGAATCGGCGTCGTCGGCTGACGAGGATACCTCCCCTTGTTCGGCCCGATCGGTTGCCGGCTCGGTCGACTCCGCGGCCGCCGCCAACTCGTCGGGCGACACGACATCGGAGCGGGCGCTCGCCTGTGCGCCGTCCTCCGTATCCGGCGCAGTCCGTGGCGACGTGGTGGTTCCCGTCACGTCGTCTGGGTCCGTTTCCGCCACGCCGTCAGCGTTCGTTTCGTCGCGCGAGGCTGTCGAAGTGTTGTGGTCGGCGGTGCCCTCCGCTTCGGGTGGAGCCGTGTCGCTCCCGCCGGCCGGGTCGAACTGGAACTTGTTGCCGCCGCAGTCGGGACACCCCGAGAGCATCTCCTTCGATCCGTCGGCGAACGTCCGTCCGCAGTTGGTACACTGGTGCGGCATTGCTACTTGCGGGAGACGAGCGCGCTGATGAGGTCCTCGTCTTTGTGCAGCGTCTCGATCTGGTTTGCCGGCCCGATCACGGTCAGCTTCTTCGCGGCCTCCTCCTTGCCGAGGAGCCGACCGACGAGCCCCTGGTTCGGCTGCTGGGTCGACGGGTACGTCTCGATCTCGATGCCCGAGAAGTCGTCGGGGCTGATCTCGGTCATCGTGACCTCGATGAGCTTCGATTCCTCCTCGGGCGAGAGGCCGGCCTCGAGAACGACGATGTCGCCGTCGCGGACGGAGTCGAGAATGAGCCGGATCTTCTCCATCGAGGTGAGCCCCTCCATCCGGCCGCCGCTGATCAGGTCGATACGGACGCCGTCCCCGTCGTCGGGAGCGGTTGCTTCGGGCATTATCCGAAGTACTCCGCGATCTTCTCGTACACTTCGTCCATGTTGTCCCCCTCCAGCGCCGACAGCGGCACCGTCTCGTGTTGCGGGAACGCGTCGGCGATGCGCTTCACGTCGGCGTCGTCGAGGTCGACCTTGTTCGCGAAGATGAGCACCGGGAGGTCCTGACTCTCGATGATCCCGATGAGCATCGTGTTGACCTGTGTGAACGGGTCGGTGGTGGAATCGAGCACGTAGATGACGCCGTCGACGTCCTCGCGGAGCCAGTGCATCGCCTCCGCGACGCCCTCGGTCGCTTCCCGCGACCGCTTGACGGCGTCTTCTTTCTCCATGTCGTGGTCGAGGAACTCCTTGTAGTCCACCTTCGTGGTCACGCCCGGCGTGTCCACGATGTCGATAGTGACGGTTTTGCCGTTCCGTTCGATCTCGACGTTTTCTTTCCTTCGCGCGCGACGCGTCTCGTGCGGGATGTGACTCTCGGGACCGACGGCGTCGCCGGTCCAGTCGCGGGCGATCCGGTTCGCCAGCGTCGTCTTGCCCGCGTTCGGCGGGCCGTATATCCCGATCCGTTTGGGCTCGTCGTCGGCAAACAGCCGATCGGTGGCCCGTGTAATACTGTCCCTGAGATTGGTGAGTAGACCCATCCTGGCCTCCGTTTCCCTCCGTCCCGTGTGGAGGGCGTTATCGCCTCAAACCATCCGTGCCACTTAAGCACTACGTCAGTCAGGTTACGCCAAGGTTTCTTGCCGACGAACGGGTAGTACGAACAGCAAACCGGTATGCATCCGATCACGAGTAGAAGCCTCGGAAGTGGCAGACTGCGAGTGGAACTAATAGAAACCCACGAAGTACGAGGCGACTACAATCGGGACGCTTGTTGTTGAATCGGGATGCCCGCCGTGTACACTTGGAGTGAAGCAGTAGGGTGGAACACACTCGAAGCGGATGCTAGGAAAGATCGCTAGCGCTCGCGGAACATATCTGATGTCCGATCGGATAGACGCACTGGCGCGACACTTGTTCACAATCTGTCCAGTCGATGTGGTTCACTGTCAGATGTCAGAAAGAATTGCCGGATACCGGTGAAGAAGACCCCGTATCTGCACACCCCCACCCCTCTGTTTCGTGTGGAACTCGCCGACCGTGGGGGCGGGGGAGAACGGCAGTTGGTTTTCTAGACCACACAACACAGTAAATAAAATATATTTGCTAGTCGTTCGGGTATCGTTTGTCTCTATATGTAATAAAGATACCGCTATCTAAGGTCTCCCCTCCCCCCTCCCTGCGACGACCGTCTCCACCAGAAACGAAGGGGTGGGGGGTCGTAGAACGTGGCTCACATACGGGTTTGCAAATGGATACGAGTGAGCCCCAAGAGGAACGTTTCTAGTCGAATCCGGTTACATACAAAGCAGGTCGAACTGTCGGAGTCGCCGTCTCAGTCACGGACCGAGCGAACACGCCCGTACGTCGGATCAGTCTATCTCCCCGGCCCGAGATCGACCACATATCTGAACTCCCGCTTGTAGTACTCCGATCGTTCTCCTCGAACGGATTATTTTGACGTCAAAACGCCCAACTCTGTTTCGACCGAACAGTAACGTTTTTTAATAGGCTGCCCATCCACTTCGGTTGCATCATCTGGAGCGGTCGGTTACCTGTCCGAGCTCAATATTCCCGATACACCGGGTGAGGACCTCCGATTCGGCAGGTGTCCGATGTGACTTCCAGTCGAAACAAAGGGGTATAAGGAACGGATGACACGGGACGACGAGCCGGAACACAGTACGAACGACGGCGGAACCGACAACCGGTCGGATGCGACGGCGCATTCCGATGAGAACGACGACTCCACCCGAAGTGACGGGCGGTCGTCCGAGTCGGAGAGCGGCGGCACCGGCTCCGACCAATCCGGTTCCGGAGTCAAGTCCGGATCGGAGACGGAGCCGGATTCCACCTCCATCGGAACCACCGCCGCGGACGATAACGGGGGAGAAAGCGCCGATCACGACGGAGAAAGCGCCGATCACGACGACGGCACTGACCGGGACACTGACGGCGACACTGACGTCGGCACGAGCGGAACGTCGTTCGATTTCGGGTCCGGATCGCGGTCGCGAACGGACGTCGATCTCGACGTCGACGAGGTACTCGCGGACGAGGACGACGAAGCGAGCACCGGATTGTTCGACGATCTCCTCTCGGGCGAGCCCATCTTCGAGAACAAGGAGGTGCTTCGTCCCTCATACACCCCCCACGAGCTTCCCCATCGGAAGGACCAGATCAACAAGATGGCGACGATCCTCGTGTCCGCGCTGCGCGGGGAGACGCCGTCAAATATCCTCATCTACGGGAAAACAGGCACGGGAAAGACCGCCTCGGCGAAGTTCGTCTCACAGGAACTCGAGTCGACCAGCCAGAAGTACGACGTTCCCTGTGAGGTCGAGTACATCAACTGCGAGGTGACCGACACCCAGTACCGCGTGCTCGCCCAGCTCGCGAACAAGTTTATCGAGAAGAACGACCGGGTGATCGGCGATCGTCTCGACGACCTCCGCGACCTCCGCTCTGCGGCTGCCGACGGCGGCGGCGCGCTCGAGGGAACCGAATTCGCGTCCGTCGCCGATGTCGACGAGCGTATCGCCGACCTCGAGTCGGACCGCGAAGAGATGGAGGAAGTACCGATGACGGGGTGGCCGACGGATCGCGTCTACTCGACGTTCTTCGACGCCGTCGACTATCACGAGCGCGTCGTCGTCATCATGCTCGACGAGATCGACAAGCTCGTCGAGAAGTCCGGCGACGACACGTTGTACAACCTCTCGCGGATGAACTCGGAACTGGCCAACTCACGTATCTCCATCATGGGGATATCGAACGACCTGAAGTTCACCGACTTCCTCGACCCTCGCGTCAAGTCGAGCCTCGGCGAGGAGGAGATCGTCTTTCCGCCGTACGACGCCAACCAACTGCGCGACATCCTCCAGCACCGCTCGGACATCGCGTTCAAGCCGGACGCCCTCACAGAGGACGTGATCCCGCTGTGTGCCGCCTTCGCCGCGCAAGAACACGGCGACGCCCGGCGCGCGCTCGATCTCCTGCGTACCGCGGGCGAACTCGCCGAACGCTCGCAGGCTGACCTCGTCGAAGAGGCACACGTCCGGCAGGCGCAGGACAAGATCGAACTGGATCGCGTCGTCGAGGTGGTGCGCACGCTCCCGACACAGAGCAAGATCGTCCTCTTTTCGATCATCCTCCTCGAACAGAACGGCGTCCACAACGTCAACACCGGCGAGGTGTTCAACATCTACAAGCGCCTCTGTGAGGAGATCGACGCCGACGTGCTCACTCAGCGTCGGGTGACCGACCTCATCTCGGAACTCGACATGCTGGGGATCGTCAACGCGGTCGTCGTCTCGAAGGGTCGCTACGGTCGAACGAAGGAGATCTCGCTGTCCGTCCCGATCGACGAAACCGAAGCGGTCCTCCTGTCCGACTCCCGTCTCGGCGACATCGAGGACGTTCAGCCGTTCGTCCAGGCCCGGTTCGACAACTGAGATTCCGGACACAACCGGGCGTCCGGAACCACTCGACACACCCGTGTGTCGGACGGGGTATCCGACTCACGAGATCCCCGCTCGACCGCTGGCTACGGATGCAGTTGCTACCCCCTCTCTTTCGACTCCAGAGTCCGCTTTCAGTACGCGTATTTCGCTTAGAGTACAGTTCCACGTGAAATGCTGCTGTTCCCGCTCGTACTCGGGTTCGGCTGCGGGGTTCGCTGGCCGCCGAGTTCGGCGGCAGTTGCAAGCCCGCTCCCAGCGCCGTCCGCCTGCACGAGCACCACCTCCGAGAAGACGAGCCGAACGTACCCGAGGTACGGGACGCGAACACGCGCGACGCCGCGGACCCACTCGGATTTCACGACGGGAGCGATACCGCTCACCTGGTCGTATTCGGCGTTCGCATCACCCTTCGTGATGAATCCGTCGTACGGCGCTGGACAGGCGGGAACGCCTTCGCACGAGGTTGCGGGGAGGTAGTCGGGGTTCGCACGGTCGACCCAGTTTTCGTCCTCCTCGACGTGCAGCCGCGCCCGGTGAATGATCGGCGAGCCGCCCGATCCCGGCGGGTGATACACGACCACGGAGCCGGGATCGCCGAAGGTGCCGTATCCCTCCGCGGCGCCAGTCTCGTAGGTAACGATTCCGGAGTCCCCGTACGCGAACTCGGGCGAGAACCGATCGGGTTCCGTGATAAACACGAGGTCGCCGCGTTCCATGTGCGGTTCCATGCTGCCGGACTCGACGGCGACCATCGGGGGCCAGACGCCCGAGACGGCGAACAGCAGGAGGCCGATCAGCGCGACCGCGAGCACCGAGGTAAGCACTTCGCGGATGAACGCCGACGCACCCGTCTCGGCGTGAAGGAACCGTGACAGCGGGTCGTCGGGGGACCGCCCGTCGTCGCTCATTACTCACATGAACCCGGCGACCGATGTTGAACTTTCTGTTACCGCCTCCGCTGGGAACTCGCTCCCGCGGCGATCTCGACACCGTGAGTCGGTTCACCTGTCATTATCGCCGATCGCACGGTCGACACCGTCGACATCGTTCTGTCCGCCCATCCGCTATCCTTTTGCCCGCCCCCGGCGGACCACCTGTCGTGCCGCTGGAGACGTCCTCCCGAGTCGTGCAGGCGCTCACCCGTCGCGGGTACAACGCCGAGCGGGAGGCCGTCACACTCATCGCCGAGTCGGCGACGCCGGAACTCGCCCTCGAAGCAGCTATCGAGACCGCTCCCGAGGACGCACTCGTTCTCACCGCGGACCACGTCCGTGAGGCCCTCGAAACGGACCCCGTTCCGGACCCCGAACAGATCGACGGTGCGACCAGATCGCCCGCGTCGACTGCCGCCGCATCCTCGGCGACGACAAACGACACCGCTCACGACGACCCCTCTGTTTCGACTGGAGACGCTGACGGGGAATCACTACAAGACACCGGGGGGATTCCAGACGAAACGATGGGGTCTGCGGTCGGCGATCGCTCCCCGCAGGCGCCCGTCGTCGCGAACGATATGACCGGCGCGTCGACGGGGACGGGAGCCTACGACGAGTTCGTCGGCGTGTTCCGTGACCGATACGAGCGGCTCTCCGGGCAACTACGGGGTCGCGTCAACCACCGTCCCGCCGACTCCATCGAGGCGATGGGCGGCGGCGCCGACGTGGAGACGATCGGCCTCGTCAACGACATCCGATCGACTGCGTCGGGCCACTGGCTCATCGAACTGGAGGACACGACCGGAACGTTCCCGTGTCTCGTGATGAAGGACCGCGACATCGCGGACTTGGTCGACGAGCTCCTCATGGACGAGTGCATCGCGGTGTCGGGGACGCTCGCGGACGACGCGGGCATCGTCTTCGTCGACGCGATCCACTTCCCCGACGTGCCCCGGACGTACCGCCCGAGCACCGCCGACCGCCACGTACAGGCGGCGCTCATCTCCGACGTGCACGTCGGCTCTCAGGAGTTCCTCGCCGACGCGTGGGGCCGGTTCGCCGACTGGCTCCACACCGAGGAGGCCGAACCCGTCGAGTACCTGCTCATCGCTGGCGACATGGTCGAGGGCGTCGGCGTGTATCCGAACCAGGACGAGGAGCTCGATATCATCGACATCTACGAGCAGTACGAGCGGTTCTCCGAGCACCTCAAGCAGGTTCCCGGCGACATGGAGATCGTCATGATCCCCGGGAACCACGACGCCGTCCGGCTGGCCGAGCCACAGCCCGGATTCGACGAGGAACTTCGGGAGATCATGAGCGCCCACGACCCGCAGATCGTGAGCAACCCCGCGGTGGTCGACGTCGAGGGTGTGAACATCCTCATGTACCACGGCGTCTCCCTCGACGAGGTGATCGCCGAGTTGCCGGAGGAGAAGGCCAGCTACGACGAGCCGCACAAGGCGATGTACCAGCTCCTCAAGAAGCGCCACGTCGCCCCGCAGTTCGGCGGACGCACTCGCGTCGCCCCCGAGGAGCGCGACTACCTCGTCATCGACGAGGTGCCGGACGTGTTCCACACCGGCCACGTCCACAAGCTCGGGTGGGGGAAGTACCACAACGTCCTCGCGGTCAACTCCGGCTGCTGGCAGGCGCAAACGGACTTCCAGAAGTCGGTCAACATCGACCCCGACGTGGCCCACGCGCCGATCCTGGATCTGGATACGCTCGACATGACCGTCAGGAAGTTCGTGTGAACCCGTATTGACGGGCTTCCCCTCGCTCGCACCCACGGCGCCGGCTTCGAGGTGGACGTAGCGACCGGTGTCAGGCCTCCTCGACGCGGTAGCGCGTCGTCGCGCGCCCTTCGAACCGTGGCCCCGGTCCCGACTCGGCGAACCCGGCGCTCTCGGCCGCGTCCCGGAGGTCGTTTTCGTCCTCGGTCACGAGTAGTTCGACGGCCATTCCCTCGTTCGCCGCGAATCGAAGCGGCTCGGCGAGCAGCTGTTCGGCGGCCTCGCGGGTACCGCCGAACTGCGTGACGTGAACGGTGTCGCCGCGGACGTCGAAGCTGACGAACCCCAGTAGGTCGTCGGGATCCGCGTCGACGTCCTCGTTCGGGTCGGTCGCCGCCTCCTCATCGGCGGCGACGCGGACCGTCCGGTCGTGGACCAGCCCCTGCATCGCGTCCGACGGCGCGTCGGCGATAGCTGCCAGCGCCTCGGCGTCCGCCTCCACCGCGTCCCGGACGTGCATACCCCCCGCTTGGCTCGCGTCCACCCTAAAGCCTCACCCCGCACGCTACAGTCTCACCCCGCACGCTACGGTCCCACCCAGTACGTCACAGGTCCACCTCGCCTCGGGCGACACCGGCGGGATATTACACGGCGGGTGCGAACTCGAGTCCATGAGTGTTCGCGAGGAGTTCGACGCCTGGGCCGCGGACGGCCGCGACAAGGGGATGGAGGAGCGTCACTGGCACACCGCGAAGCACGTGCTGGCGCGGATGCCCGTCGAGGACGGCGACCGCGTGCTCGATCTGGGCACCGGGAGCGGGTACGCGCTGCGCGCGCTCGCCGAGTCGACCGGGATGGCCCGCGGGTACGGCCTCGACGGCGCTCCCGAGATGGCGAACAACGCCCGCGAGTACGCCCTCGACGCGTCGTCGGCCGCCGATCTCGGCTTCGTCGTCGGCGACTTCGGACAGCTCCCGTTCGCGGACGACTCGCTGGATCACGTGTTCACCATGGAGGCGTTCTATTACAGCGCCGACCCGCACGAGACGCTCCGGGAGATCGCCCGCGTCCTGCAGCCGGGCGGCACGTTCTACTGCGCGGTCAACTACTACGACGAGAACGTCCACAGCCACGACTGGCAGGAGCACATCTCCGTCGACATGACCCGCTGGGACGCCGGCGAGTATCGCGCCGCCTTCCGCGAAGCCGGCCTCCACGTCGCCGAGCAGGACAACGTCGCCGACAGGGACATCGACATCCCGGCCGCCGAGGAGTTCCCGACGGAGAACTGGGACACCCGCGAGGCCATGGTCGAGCGCTACCGCGAGTTCGGGACGCTGCTCACCGTGGGCGTCGCGCCCTGAACGGCGGAATCGACGATTCGAGAGCGTCGGCCACTAGTACTATCGGCGCGAGGGATCTCCGGCTACCTACTCCCCGTCGGACGAGTGCTTCGGCAGGTCCGACACCGCCGGCCCGTCGATGACCGCCCCGTCGGCGTCGAACCGCGACCCGTGACATGGGCAGTCCCACGACGCCTCGGCGGGGTTCCAGTCGACGACGCACTTCAGATGGGGACACACCGCCGAGTGTGCGTGGAGGCGACCCGCCTCGTCGCGGTGGACCGCGACCGGGAGCGTCCCCTCACGGACGACGGTCCCCTGGCCGGGCGCGAGGTCCCGAAGCTCCCGCTTCCGGGGCTTCGAGAGCCAGTCGCCGAGGAAGTGCCCCGCGACGTCGAGGTTCTCCGAGAGGAAGTCCCTCGCGCCGGCCGCCCGGGCGAACCGCCCCGGGTCGAACGCGTCGATCCAGGGGTTCTCCTCCCCGAGCACCCGGTCGGAGAGCATCATCCCCGCGGCGACGCCGTTGCTCATCCCCCACCCGGCGAAGCCGGCGGCCGTCGAGACGTTGCGCGTCGTCGGCCCGAGGTCGCCGACGACCGGGAGCCCGTCGACGGAGACGTAGTCCTGCGTCGACCAGCGGTAGACGACCTCCTCCACGTCGAAGTGGCGCCGGGCCGTCGCCTCCAGATCCCGGTAGCGCCGCTTCGTGTCGCCGCCCTGTCCGGTCTTGTGGTTCTGCCCGCCGACGAGCGTCAGCGTCTCGCCGTCCACCTCCGCCGAGCGCGCCGAGAAGTACGGCGTCCCGTCGCGGTAGAGCATCCCCTCGGTCGGCGGGTCGCTCGCGCGCACCGCGACGACGTACGACCGCTTGGGGTACAGCCGCGAGAAGTAGCCCGCGCGGTCGAAGACGGGGAAGTGGGTCGCGACGACGACGTGGTCGGCGACGACGCGCCCGTGGTCGGTCGTCACCCGCGGGCGACGGCCGTCCTCCAGGTCGACCGCGCGGGTGTCCTCGTAGAGGTGCCCGCCGGCCTCGAGGAACCGCGCCGCCAGCGCGAGCAGGTACCGGCGCGGGTGGAACATCGCCTGGTCGTCGAAGCGGACGCCGGCGACGGCGCCGTCGACACCGGGGACGCCCTCGACGTACGACGCGGGCAGGCCGAGCGACTCGGCGACCCGCACCTCCGCCCGGAACTCCGCCTTCCGTTCGGGGTCGCGGGTGTAGGTGTAGGCGGGCAGGCGACGGAGGCCGGCGTCGACGCCGAGGCGCTCCGCGCGTTCGGCGACCCGCTCGACGGCGGCGGCGTTGGCGGCGGCGTACCGGGCGGCGGTCGGCCGGCCGAACCGGCCGAGGAGGTCGGCGTAGACGAGTCCGTGCTGGGCGGTGACCTTCGCGGTCGACTTCCCGGTGACGCCGGCGACGATCCGGTCGCGCTCGAGGAGCGCCACGTCGCGGCCGGCCTCCGCCAGCAGCGTCGCCGTCGTGAGGCCGACGATGCCGCCCCCGACGACCGCCACGTCGGCGGCGACGCGTTCGGCGAGCGGGCCGTAGTCGGTCGACTCGCTGGTCGCCAGCCAGAGTGACGTGGGCGTTCCGGGAAGCGGAGCGTCGTCGGTGTCGGTCGTGTCGTCACGTTCGTCGCGCTCGTCGCTCATGGTCCCGGATCGCGCCGCTGGAAGAATAATCGCCGTGCGCGTTCCAGCGACGCTGGTTTCGGACCGGTCGGGCGCCAGCCGAACTTCGCCCCCGCGGACCTATTCGCGGTCGACAACTCGAACGTCCGCGGAGGCGACGCCGAGGGCCACGGGTTCGTCCGCCTCGAACGACCGGCTCCCGTCGGTCCGGACGGTCACGCCGACGCCGTTCCAGTCGCAGTGGAGCCGCGTCGCGTCGCCGAGGAACTCCGTGCTCTCGACGGTCGCCGGCAGCCACGCGTCGGCGTCGTGGGTTCGGTCTGGATCCGCCGTCGGGTCGTCGCTGCCGACCGGGTCGCCGTCGCCCCCGCGACGGACGGAGAGTCGCTCGGGACGCACGCAGACGACGAGGCGGTCGCCGACATCGAATTGCCGGTCGCCGTCGACCCCTCGACCGCCGTCGGGGACGCTCGCGGTCGATTCGTCCACCGCCGGCAACGGCAGGGACCCGCCGCCGTCGATGCGGAGCACGAGGTCGTGGTCGTCGCCGGCGGCCGCCCCGCCCGTGGGTTCGTTCACGTGTTCCGAGACCTCGCTCCCCCGCCTCCCGGACTCGGCGCGGTCGACAACGCCAGCGAACACGTTGTTGTCGCCGAGGAACTCCGCGACGAACTGCGTCGCCGGCGCGTCGTACAACTCGCGTGGCGGCCCGACCTGCTCGATCCGGCCGTCGTTGACGACGGCGACGCGGTCGGAGACCGAAAGCGCCTCCTCCTGATCGTGGGTGACGTACACCGTCGTGATGCCCAGTTCCCGCTGGATCTCCCGCACCTGCACCCGGAGGCGCTCGCGCAGGCGCGCGTCAAGCGCCGACATCGGCTCGTCGAGCAGGAGGAGTCGCGGCTCGGGCGCGAGCGCTCGCGCGAGCGCCACCCGCTGCTGTTGGCCGCCCGAGAGCGTGTCGGGGTCGCGGTCGGCGAATCCCGGGAGGTTCACGAGTTCGAGCAGCTCCGCGACGCGCTCGTCTCTCGTGGTTCCCTCCGGCGGCCCCGAGAAGCGGAGGCCGTACGCGACGTTCTCGCCGACGCTCATGTGCGGGAACAGCGCGTAGCTCTGGAACACGACGCCGATCCCCCTCGATTCGGGTGGAACGCCGGCCATCGACTCGCCGGCGATGTGTATCGACCCCGCGGTCGGCTCCTCGAACCCCGCGAGACACCGGAGCGTGGTCGTCTTTCCGCACCCGGAGGGGCCGACGAGGGTGAAGAACTCGCCCTCCTCGACGGTCACGTCGACGCCGTCGAGCGCGATCGTCGACCCGTACTCGACCCGGAGGTTCTCCACCTGAACCGCCGGATCGGACCGCTCTGCCGGCCCGGATCCCTCACCCACGGAACTCACCCCCGACGCGCTCGATGACGACGAACGAGGCGGCCGTCACCGCCAGCAACACGGTCCCCATGGCGGTCGCGGGGCCGAGCCGCCGACCGATGAACCGCTCGACGGCGACGGGCATGGTGTAGGTTCCGCCGCCCTCCGCGAGGATGACGGTCGCGTCGAACTCCCCGATGGAGATGGCGAACGCGAACGCGGCGCCGGCGACGACGCCCGGCCACACGAGCGGCAGCTCGATGTCGAGGACGGTCCGCGCCCGCGAGGCGCCGAGCGCCCGCGCGGACTCCACGAGCGCCCGGTCGAGGCGGTCCAGCGGCGGGGCGACCGTCCGCACGACGAACGGGTAGGCGCCGACCGCGTGGGCGGCGACGATGGCGACGGCGCCGGTGACGGTGAACCGGTAGCCGAACGCCTCGACACCGAACACGAGCCCGCGGAGCAGCCCGAGGCCGACGACGATCCCCGACACCGCCAGCGGCGCCATCGACAGCGCGTCGACGAGCCAGCGCCCGCGGAACCGACGGGTCGTGAGCACGCCCATCGCGACGCCGAGCGGGAGTGCGACCGCGAGGGCCGCAGCCCCGAACAGCAGCGAGTTGACGATCGCGGGGAACGGCTTCACCTGGAACGTCGCGCCGGTCGCCTGCCGCTCCAGGAGGAACCGATAGGCGTCGAGTGTGAACCGTCCGTCGACGCTGACGCTCGCGTAGAGCATGCTCACGATCGGCGCGATGAACACGAACGCGACGACGACAGCGTAGCCGGCGATCGCGAGCCGACGCACGGCGCGCTCGCGGTTCCACGAGTCGGGCCACAGCGACTGACGCGCGAGCGTCCGGACCCCGCGGCGCTCGGCCGCCTGCGCGCGCTCGTACCGGAGGTACAGCGTCATCAGCGACAGCGAGACGCCGGTCTCCAGCGCCGCCAGCGACGCGGCGCGCCCGTACTCCAGCTGCCGCCGGGCCGAGTAGATGAACACCTCGATGGTGGCGTACTGCGAGCCGCCAAGCGCCAGCGGGATGGCGAACGTCGCGAACGTGAACACGAACGTCAGCGTCGCGCCCGTCAGGACCGCCGGGAGCAACTGCGGCACCACCACGTCGCGGAACGCCCGTCGCCGGGAGGCGCCTAGCGAGCGCGCCGTCTCGACGGCGCCGGCGTCCACGGACTCCCACGCCGCGGCGACGACGCGGGTTACGAGCGGCGCGTTGTAGAACGCGTGCGCGACGAGGATCGCCCCCAGCGACGGGAGCAGATCGAGTTCCGGGAGGCCGAGCGCCGAGAGCGCGGCGTTGAGGGTTCCGTTCGCGCCGAAGGTGGCGTAGAACGCCGCGGCGACGAGCACCGACGGGACGACGAACGGCACCATCGTCACCGACCGGAGCGTGTCGCGGCCGCGGAACTCGAAGCGGGCGAGCACCCACGCCCCCGGCAGCCCGAGGACGACGCTCAGCAGGGTCGACAGCAGCGCCTGATACGCGGTGAACCCCACCACGCGTACGAGGTAGAACTCGTCGGTGACGACCTCGACGAGCGGTCCGAAGGTGACCCGGCCGTCCTCGACGACGGCGTCGACGAACACCGTCGCGATCGGGTAGTAGAACAGCAGCGCGAGCAGGAGGGCCGTGACGGCCGCCAGCAGGGGCAACGCGTATCGTTCGGCGGCGGCGGTCGGACTGGCCGTCCGGACCCCGCTCACCCGCCGGCGAAGCGCCGCGCCCACTGGTCGGTCCATGTCCCGAGGTTGGCTTCGAGTTCGTCGTACGTGAAGGTGACCGACTCGGGCGGTTGCTTGGCGTACTGCGCGTAGTCGTCGGGCAGCGGCGCGTCCGCGATCGCCGGGAACGCGACGTTCCGCTGGGCGATCCCGGCCTGGATCTCCGGCCGGAGCATGAACTCCATGAACGCCTCGGCGAGGCGGGGGGCGTCGCTGTCGGCGAACCGGGCCATCCCCTCGGGGTTGGCGTACCCCTGGTCGTTCAGGAAGCGGATCTGGTGTTTGTCGAGGTCCTGGCCCTCCGCGGAGGCGAACACCTGGTCGGTGGAGTAGGAGACGACCATCGGCGCCTCCTCGTTGAGGTACGCCGAGTAGGAATCCGACCAGTTGCCGAGCACGGTGACGCCGTTGTCCTGGAGGCGCTCCCAGTAGTCGAGGTAGCCGTCCGCGCCGAAGGCGTCGATGGTGTGAAGCATGAACGCCTCGCCGGTGGTCGAGGTAGTCGGGTTCTGCGCGATGAGATCGTCCGCGAACTCGGACTGCGTCAGTTCCTCGAACGTTTCGGGGGCGACGAACTCGCCGTCGTCCATCGTCGCGTTCCACACCAGGGAGACGTAGCCGGTGTCGAACGGCACTGCTCGTCCCTGGGGGTCGAACTGAAGGCCGTCTCGGACGGCGTCGAGCCCCTCGATGGCCCCCGCCTCCGCGAACAGCGGTCCCGTGAACTGCCCCTCGCCGCGCTGGCCGTCCACGTCGATCAGCTGGCCGGTGTCGAGTCCGACGTACACGTCGGCCTCGAAGTCGACGCCCTGCACCGCGCGTTCGATGTAGTAGTTGAGCTCGCTGTCGGGGGTCTGGTACACGAGCGTCGCGTCGAACGCCGACTCGAACTCCTCTTTCAGCCACGCGCCCGGGCTCGTCGACGGCGCGTTCACGAACGGCGGGTACGTCGCGACCACGAGCGTGTCCGCCATCGACTCGGTCGGCTCGCCGGTCGTCGTGCCGGCGGTCGTCATCTGGTCGTCGTCGGTCCCGGCCGGCGGCTCGCTCGTCGCCTCGTCGCCGGCGGGTTCGGCCGAACACCCGGCCAGTCCGGCGACCCCGGCGGCGCCCACTGCCCTGAGGAACCGCCGTCTGCTTCGTCCGTTCGTGTCTGTCATTACCCGGTGGTCACACTCGGAGATAATTAATTCTCGCGGTTCGCGTCGGAGCTCGGAGACGAAACTGGACCGGCGCGTACGGGCAATCGTTTTGTACCGAGGGGTTCGGGGTAGGCGTATGCAGCCCAGTCGGCGGACGGCACTCGCGGTGCTGCTGGCCGGGCTCCTCGTCCTCGCGGCGTTCGTCCTCCAAAGCGTGCTTTCGACGGTCGTGTTCGCGATCACCGTCGCGTACGTGTTGTACCCGTTCCGGGAGATGGTGAGCGAGTACGGCTACTCCGGACGGATCGCCGCCGGTGCCGCAACGGCGGCGGGCTTTCTCGGGGTCGTGGCGCTCGCCTTGCCGCTCGCGTACGTGTTGTATCGTCGCCGCCTGGACCTCCTCGTGTTCCTCGAGGCGATCCCCGAGCGGATCGTCGTCGATCTCGGGGCGTTCGTGTACGTGCTGGAGACCGCGCCGGTGTTCCAGACCGCGCAGTCGGCCCTCCGGAGTCTCGCGATCTCGCTGGCGGGGGCCGCCCCGGTCATCGCGCTGAAGTCGGTCGTGTTCGTTATCCTCGTCTACGGGCTCCTCCTGAAGCCGAACGCGCCGCGCGTGGCCGCGTTGCGACTGTGTCCGAGCGAGTACCACGACGTGCTCTTCGCGCTCCATCGCCGCACGGCGTCGACGCTGCGGGCGATCTACGTGCTTCAGGGGGCGACCGCCGTGGCGACGTTCGCCCTCGCGCTGGTCACCTTCGCGGCGCTGGGATACGACTCGCCGTTCGCGCTCGCGGTCGTCGCCGGCGTGCTCCAGTTC
The DNA here is from genome assembly GCF_040025155.1 of Halobaculum rarum. Lineage (NCBI taxonomy): Archaea > Methanobacteriati > Methanobacteriota > Halobacteria > Halobacteriales > Haloferacaceae > Halobaculum > Halobaculum rarum. Next base: position 1,526,244 of record NZ_CP157275.1, read on the forward strand.
GTCCCGGTGTTGGGGCCGAGTGTCGTCATCGTCACGCTGGCGGTCGTCGATGTCGTCGCCGGCAACGCCTTCCGCGCGATGATCGTCCTCGTCGTCGGGCTGATCCTCGTCGGCTTCGTCCCCGACGCGGTGATCCGGTCCCGGCTCGCCGGCGGCGCCACCGACCTCCCCGTCTCGGTGTACTTCGTCGGCTTCGTTGGCGGCCTGCTCACGCTGGGCGCGGTCGGGTTCGTCGTCGGGCCGCTCGTCGTCGCGCTGCTGGCGGAGACCGTGCGGCTGCTTTCGGAGAACGGGATTGCAACCCAACAACGGCTCCCGGGGATCGGCACGGATCCGGACCCGACGGTCGACGGAACGCCGTCGGAGACCGACGACGAGTCGGCCCCCTGATCTGCGCGCCTACTCGGCGACGATCTCCCCGCTGCGTTCCTCCCACTCGGTCAGACTCCCCTCGTAGAACAGCACGTCCTCGTACCCGAGGTGACGAAGGACGAGGTAGGTGTGACTGATCCGACGGGCCGTGTTGCAGTACAGGAGGACCTCCCGATCCGGGGTTATCCCCCGCTCGCGAAGCGTCGTCTCCGACTCCGCGCGTGGCCGCAGCCCGCGCGTGTCGGGATCAACCAACTCCAGCCAGTCGAGGTTCACTGCGCCCGGGAGGTGGCCCGCGGCGTACTCCTCGGGATCGCGGGTGTCGACGATCACCGCGTCGCCGCCGAGGCGGTCGCGAACGCCCTCGAAGTCGACCAGCGGGGAGTTCGCCGGTTCGCCGGGCTCGTAGTCCGTCGGGTCGACGTCGGCAGCCTCGCGTGCGGTCTCGTGTTCGCGGCTCCACGAGCTGTAGTCGCCGTCGAGCACGTGCAGCCGCTCGGGATCGTGGCCGTACAGCTCCGCCGTAACGAGAAACCGCGCCGCGAACACGCCGTGTTCGTCGTCGTAGGCGACGATCTCGTCGCGCTCGTCGATCCCCGCCTCGGACAACAGCTGCGCCCAGCGGTCGACGCAGGGGAGCATTCCCTCGTCGCCGGTACCTGAACGGAACTCGTCGAACGGGATCGAGACGGCGCCCGGGACATGCCCGATACCGTCGTACTCCCACGCGTCGCGCACGTCGACGACGCGGACGTCGGGGTCGTCCAGTCCGTCCCCGAGCCACGCCGCGGACACGAAGGTGTCGCTCATACCCGCCGTTCGCGAGGCGCGAACAAAAGGCCCGCCGACCCGGCGACGCCCGCGCGGCGTCAGAGAAACCGGAAAGTATTGCTTGTTTCTACACAGCCTCGCTCCGTCGGTGGTCGTGGTCGTCGCCGGTGACACGTCTCCCGGTATGGCGGTGGAATGATGGGGCAATATGTTCCGATTCAGGCGACGAATGGCCGCCTCTGCCGGGGCTGCGGGTATTATACGGCCGGGAGACGTACAGGCGATCGCAATGTCAAATTACGCGAAGGACGTACTCGTCGACGCCGATTGGGTGGAAGAACACCTCGACGAGTTCCAGTCCGACGACCCGGCGTACCGACTGGTGGAGGTGGACGTCGACACCGAGGCGTACGACGCCGAACACGCGCCCGGCGCCATCGGCTTCAACTGGGAGACGGATCTCCAAGATCAGACCCAGCGCGACGTGCTCACGAAGGAGGACTTCGAGGCGCTGAACGCAGAACACGGTATCTCGGAGGACTCCACGGTCGTCCTCTACGGCGACAACTCGAACTGGTTCGCCGCCTACACCTACTGGCAGTACAAGTACTACGGCCACGACGACGTGAAGCTGCTCGACGGCGGCCGCGAGTACTGGCTGGAGCACGACTACCCGACCACCGACGAGGTACCGTCGTTCTCGGAGACGAGCTACGAGGCCGACGAACCCGACGAGTCCATCCGCGCGTACCGTGACGACGTGGACGACGCCATCGGCGCGGGCGTTCCCCTCGTCGACGTTCGCTCGCCCGAGGAGTACAGCGGCGAGATCCTCGCCCCGCCTGGACTCCAGGAGACCGCCCAGCGCGGCGGCCACATCCCCGGCGCCCGCAACATCTCGTGGGCCTCGGTCACCAACGACGACGGGACGTTCAAGACGAAAGAGGAGCTGGAGGAGCTGTACGAGGACGTGCTCGCGGACGGCGACGACGAGATCGTCGCGTACTGCCGCATCGGCGAGCGCTCGTCGGTCGCGTGGTTCGCGCTCCACGAGCTCGTCGGCGCCGACCAGACCGTCAACTACGACGGCTCCTGGACCGAGTGGGGCAACCTCGTGCGCGCCCCGATCGTGAAGGGCAGCGAGCCCGGCGGCGAGTAAGGCGAGACGCGAGGAGAGCGAGGTCTCGGAGGGACGCCGGAGCGGTCTCCATGCCGCTCCGGTCACGAACGACGCGGGTCGCGTGACACCTGTCCCCCGTACCCGCCGCTCCCGCCCGCTACGTTGCCGACCACTCGGCGGTCCGTTCGTGCGCCTCGCCCGTGCGAGCCGGAACGCTGATCCGGACACTGTTCCCGCTTTCGTCGGCGCGTTCCACCGTGATATCTCCGTTCGAGAGCTCGATGCACCAGTAGACGAGCCAGATACCGAGTCCTCCGCTGTGTCGGATCGGGTCCCTGCCGAATTCGTGGCCCCCGGTCAACACGTTCACCTCGATGTCGGGGAGTGGAGCGGCGTCATCCGAGATATCGATCTCCACGACTCCGTCCCCGATCTGGACCGCGATGTCGACCCGCGGCTGTTCGTCGTCGCAGTGAACGATGGCGTTCTCGATCAACTCGGCCACCGCGGTTCTGGTCAGCGAGGGGACGACCGGCAGCTCGTCGTCGCTGTCGAACTCCAGCGAGCAGTCGACGACGCTACCGGGGTACCGGCTCCGAGCGCGTTCGATGGCGGTCTCGACGGCGTCAACGAGATCGATCCGCTCCCGGAACTGGCGGTCGACGAGCAGCTCGATGATCTGTCGTTCCTTGGTCGCGGTCCGGAGCAACCGACGGCCCGTCTTCCGGATCTGCTCCGTCAGCGTCGTGGTTTCGGGATGCTCCCCGGCGATCTGCTCGGCCGTACCCAGGATGACGTTGAGGTCGTTCCGGAGGTTGTGCCGGAGGAGGTTGTCCATCACGACCAGGTGTTGCTCCCGGCGGTGGCGCTCGGTAACGTCCCGACTGAACCCCGCGATCCGTGTGACGACCTCGTCCTCGACGATCGGGATCGCTTGCACCCACACCCACTTGTTGAAGTCCTCATCGGCGTTGACCCGGTACTCGATGTCGACGGACTCCCCGTCGCTGAGTCGCTCCATCGCATCGATCACCCGCGTCACGTCGTCCGGGTGGACTGCATCGAGGAACGCAACCGGGTCGTCGTACAGCTGTTCCGGGGGGATCCCGTAGATATCTTGGACGGCATCGTTCACGAACAGTGTCTCCGACCAATCACCCGTGAACAGCCAGAGCACGTCGCTCGACACCGACGCGATCGTGTTCAGCCGTGTGGCGGCCTCTTCCCGCGTCTCCTCTGCCTCGATCCGATCTGTGATGTCGCGGGAACTGACGACGTAGCCGTCGATCCGCTCGTCCGTCAGGTTCGACATCCGGCTTTCGAGCCACACCCAGTCACCGTCGTCAGTCCGGTGCCTGTACGTGACAGTCGCCTCGTTATAGCCGTCCGACTGGCGCGTTCTGGTGAACTCTTGGCGCACTATCGGCGCGTCGTCCGGATGGATGTATTCGAAGGCGTTCTCGCCGAAAAGGTCGTCCGGATCGTACCCCAGAATCGTCTCGGCGGCGGCGTTGACGTACGTAAACGTACCGTCCTCGGTTATCACGGCGATCTTGTCCTGCGCGCGGTCGAGGAGCATCTCACCGAGCGGCAGGTCGCTCATACGCGAGTTCGTGAAGGGAGACGATAAAAAGGTGTGCGCGGATATCTCATGGCTGATACGATGCCGATGGCTCTGCTCGGCGGCAACGGCCCTACCCGCCCACCACCGCCGCCGCGATCTGTGGCGTGAGGAACGCCTCGATGGCCGAGGCGATCACCAGCAGAACCCCGATCCCGACGAGTACGTACGCCGCTCGCTCCAGTTCGCCGGCGACGGTCTCGGCGTCCGCGCGGCCCCGCACCGCGCGCCAGCCGACGCCGCCGAGGTGGAGCCCGAGTCCCCCGGCGACGGCGATCACCGGGAGCTCGAGCACGCCGTGGGGCGCCACCAGTGCGAGGAACGCCGTCCGGTCGAACACGCCCGCGAGCGCGCCCACGAGGACGCCGTTGAACAGCAGCCCCGACACCGCCGGGACGCCGAGCGCGAGGCCGCCGTAGGCCAGTCCCGCGCTCACGAGCCAGTTGTTCGCCGCGATCGTGACGAACGGCCCGATCGGGACCGCCCCGAACACGCCCGCCACGTCGCTCGGGCCCGACGCGGTCACGCCGTACGGTGCGGTCGTGGCGTACCCCGCGGCGATCCCGCCCGCGAGCGTCGCGAGCGCGGCGAGCACCGCGATCGCATGGCCGCGCACGAACCCCGCCAGCTCGCTCCACCCCAGTCGGAGCGCCCGCCGGGCGCGCGCGCCGGCCCCCCGGCGCTCGACGGGTTCCGGTCCGTCGCTTCCCGCGTACAGCGCTGTCGCGCCGGTATCGAGCAGCGGTGCGACGAAAAGCGGCAGCACGATGCCGCCGAGGCTTCCCGCCCCCGCGGCGTTGGCGACGCCGACGGCGACCGCGGCCGCGACGTAGCCGCCGACGGCGACGAGCGCGAACCCGAGCGTGTGTGCCGGGTGGTCGCGGACGAACCCGAGGCTCGCGCGGATCGACCCGACGGTTCCGGCGTCGTCGACGATCGCGGCCGACTCCGCGAACGCGAGGAGGAAGTACGCGAGGAGGACGAACACGACGCCGAGGCCGACGAGCGCGACGGTCAGCAGGACCGCGGCCACACTCTCGGCGGCGTCGCCAGCGATCACCGTCGGCGAGACCGCGAGGTTCACCCCGGCGAACAGCGGGACTCCCACCGCGACAAGTATGACGACCGCGCGCACGAGCGCGAGTCCGAGAAACGTTCGCCAGCGCCCGGCGGATCGGACCCCCGAGACGAGCGGTGCGCGTCCGTCGAGCCCACCCCAGACGGTCCCGTACGTCACCGCGGATCCGAGCGCGCCCGCGAGCAGGCCGACCAGGACCGCGCCGACCGCGCCGATCCCGACCGCGGCGACGACCGTTGGAGTCACGGCGGTGGCCGCGGCGTCGGTCAACGCTTCGCCGGCGCCCGCGGGGAGTCCACCGGCGCCGGCACCGGGGTCGGAACCCGCTCCGGGAGCGAGGCCGGCGCCGGACCCGTCGCCGTCGCGGACGGCCTCCTGTAGCTCGACGGCGGCGCGAACGAGCGGTTCGAGTCGACCGGTCGCCGCCAGCGACGCCACGGCGACGCCGATCCCGATCGTCAGCGGGACGCGGGCGGCGGCAGTGAGACCGATCGAGAGGAGATACGCCGGGAGGACCGCGGCGGGACGGTCGCGGAGGAGCCGCCCGGCCGCCCCGAGAGCGGTCGAGACGGACCGAGACTCGCCGGAGGGACGCGACATGGTCCCGACTCTCCGGCGCGAGTGGTAAGCGTGTCGCCGGCGAGGGTTTCAAGCGCCGCACGGGCGTACGTCCGTGCATGAACCCAGACGCCTTCTCCGAGGAGTTCCGCGACGACAACGAAACCCCCCTCTCGCGGCTCGGCTCCTCGAAGTCGCTGTACGCGCTCGCCGGCGGCGAGATGGACGCCGACGCCGTGCGAACCGCCGTCGCCGCCGAGTTCGCGCTCGCCGGGCGGACCTTCGAGTCGTGGAGCGCCGACGAGGCGAACGGCGACGCCGCGGCGCTGTTCGGTGACGCCGCAGAGGACGCGCGCGGACACCGCGACGTGGCCGACCCCGACTTCGACGCCGAGGCGGACGAGCCCCACGAGTACCCGGAGTACGACGTGCTCGGGGACCTGACCGGCACCGTCGAGCGCGTCGGCGGGCTGTACGGCCGACTGGTCGTCGCCCACACCCGCGCCGAACAGACGGTCGGCTTCTTCGTCGGCGACGCGGACCCGGCGTCCTCGAACGATTTCCGCGGGATCCGCGACGATCTGGCGGACAGTCTCGACGACGCGCTCGACGTGCTCGCCGAGGTGTGCGACGGCGACGAGGACTGGAGCGACGCCCGCGACGCCGCAGACGCCGTCGTGGAGGCCGCCTACGACGACTACGTGACGACGCTCGAGGGAATGGGCGTCAAGCCGAAGAACGTCTGCTGAGACCACCCGTCGACCGATCGCCCGCCGATCCGTCCGCCGGCCCGATCGTGGCTCAAAACAGCGGATCGAGCCCTTCCGCGTCCCAGATCCCTGCGGACAACCCGGACCGTTCCGCGATATCGACGACGTTGCGCTGGGCCTCGATGGCCGCTGCGCGTAGCTCCGCCAGCCGCGGCGCCTCCGTCACTCCGCCCAGAAGGACCGTGGCCGCGAGGTGATCGGTGTCCCGGATCGGGTAGTCGCCGCCGCGCACCTCCGGCGTGCCGGTCGCCTCCTCCAGCCACCGGCGTGCGTCCTCGACTCCCTCACGCGAGATCGTCTCCGGCGGCCCGCTGACGACGACGAGCGCCCGTTCGACGTTCGACAGCTCGCACGGGAGCGTCAGCCCGCCAAGCGCCGCCCGACGGACCGTCGCGGTCACGCGCGTCGTCGACGCGAGCGAGTCCTCCTCGATCGTCTTACGACCGCCGAACAGCCCGCGCTTGCGCTCCAACGGCGCCGACGCGTACCCGAGCGAGGCCACGCCGCCACCGCGTCCGAGCGTGTTGATGATCTCGCTGGCGTCGACTACCTTCTCGGGGGTCGGACCCCGTGCTTCCCCCGCCGAGAGGAGAACGCCCAGCCGTCGCGCTACCTCGTCGTTCACGCGACCGTAGCCGCCCGCGAGGCTCTCGCCGGACTCGCGGTGGGCGTCGTTGTCGAACAACAGCGTCGCGTCGGCGTGCTGGACGACGGTCTTGAGCGACCGGGCCGCGTTGAGCGTGTAGATCCCGCCCTCGTCGCGGGCGGGGAGCACGCCGAAGGCGTACACCGGTTCCTCGTAGATCCGCCGAAGCTCCCGGCAGATCACCGGCGCGCCGCCGGAGCCGGTACCCCCGCCGAGCGCGGCGACCACGAGGAAGGCGTCCACGTCGCTCGTCGGGATCGCGTCGGCGGCGTCGCGGACCTCGTCGATGTCATCGCGGGCGAGTTCGGCGCCGAGTTCGTTGTCCGCGCCGGCGCCGTGGCCCTTCACCCGGTCGCCGCCGATGAGCACGCGCCGCTCGGGGTCGATCTCGCGCAACCCGAGGAGGTCCGCGCGGGCGGTGTTGACCGCGACCGCGTCGGCGACGATGTCGACGCCGGCGTTTCGCTCGTACCGCAGCAGCGCGTCGGCGATCTTGCCGCCCGCCTGTCCGACGGCGATGAGTCCAACCTTCATGCCCGGGCGTTATCGGCGTGGGTGATAAATCGCGGTCCCGATCCGCGTTCGGTTCCCGTCCCGGATCAGACCCCGGGGACGCCCTCGCGGTACTCGTTGATGCAGTCGACGGCCGCCTCGGCGTGTCCCTGCGCCTCCTCGTCGGCGTCGCCGGCGGCGTCGCGGATGGTGTGCGTGTGCTTCGCCAGCCAGCCGTGATCGACGCCGCTATCGTCGGCCGCGGCCTTTGTCAGCACGTCTGCCACCCGGTCAAATCGATCTGCTGTGTCGCCCTCGGCTGCCTCGGCGGCACGCCGGAGGTGCTCGCCCGCATCCGCCAGTAGGTCTACGGTCATGGCTCACACGTCTCGGGTCCGAGTTGTAGGCGTTTCGTTGGGTGCAGTCGTCGCCCGTGACCTCGCTCGCGCTCTCTGTGAGCGGCGCTTCCTCCGAGCGCGGTCTCGTTCGTGCGCACGCTTCGTGGGCGGAGCGGCACGGAGACCGCTCCGCCGCCGGCCGCGGTCTCGCTCGCTCACTTCGTTCACTCACTCGACCGCGCTCGTCAAGTGCCTCGACCCCCACAAACCGCCAATGAGCGAATCCGAGGGCCCCCTCTCCCCGGACAGACCGGAGGCCGAGAAGCCGTTCCGCGTCGACGCCCCGTTCGACCCCGCGGGCGATCAGCCCGACGCGATCCGCCAGCTCGTCGACGGGTTCGAGTCCGGGATGTCCGAGCAGACCCTCCTGGGGGTCACCGGCTCCGGGAAGACGAACACCGTCTCGTGGGTCGTCGAGGAGCTGAACACCCCGACGCTCGTCATCGCCCACAACAAGACCCTCGCGGCCCAACTGTACGAGGAGTTCCGGAACCTCTTCCCCGACAACGCCGTCGAGTACTTCGTCTCCTACTACAACTACTACCAGCCCGAGGCGTACGTCGAGCAGACGGACACCTACATCGACAAGGAGATGTCCATCAACGACGAGATCGACCGCCTCAGGCACTCCGCGACGCGGTCGCTGTTGACGCGGGACGACGTGATCGTCGTCGCCTCCGTCTCGGCCATCTACGGGCTCGGCGATCCCACGAACTACCGCGGGATGGCGCTGGAGCTGGAGGTCGGACAGGAGATCGGTCGCGACGAACTGCTCAAGCAGCTCGTCGACCTGAACTACGAGCGCAACGACGTGGACTTCCAGCAGGGGACCTTCCGCGTGCGCGGCGACACGGTCGAGGTGTTCCCGATGTACGGCCGCCACGCCGTCCGCGTGGAGCTGTGGGGCGACGAGATCGACCGCATGCGAAAGGTCGACGTGGTGAACGGCGAGGTCGTCAGCGAGGAGCCCGCGGCTCTCATCCACCCCGCCGAGCACTACTCGCTCCCCGAGGAACAGATCGACGGGGCCGTCTCCGAGATCTCGGAACTGATGGAGCGGCGCGTCTCGCACTTCGAGCGCCAGGGCGACCTCGTCGCCGCCCAGCGCATCGAGGAGCGCACCACCTTCGACATCGAGATGCTCCAGGAGACGGGCTACTGCTCGGGCATCGAGAACTACTCCGTCCACCTCTCGGATCGGGAGTCCGGCGACGCGCCCTACACCCTGCTGGACTACTTCCCCGACGACTTCCTCACGGTGATCGACGAGTCCCACCAGACGCTCCCGCAGATCAAAGGCCAGTACGAGGGCGACAAATCGCGCAAGGACTCGCTGGTCGGCAACGGCTTCCGCCTGCCGACGGCGTACGACAATCGCCCGCTCACCTTCGAGGAGTTCGAGGAGAAGACCGACCGCCGACTGTACGTCTCGGCGACGCCCGCGGACTACGAGCGCGAGCGCTCCGAGCAGATCGTCGAGCAGATCGTTCGCCCGACCCACCTCGTCGACCCCGAGGTCACCGTCGAACCGGCACAGGGGCAGGTGGACGACCTGATGGACCGGATCGACGACCGGATCGAGCGCGGCGAGCGTACCCTCGTCACCACCCTCACGAAGCGAATGGCCGAGGACCTTACGGAGTATCTCGAGGAAGCCGGCGTCGAGGTGGCGTACATGCACGACGAGACCGACACCCTCGAACGCCACGAGATCATCCGCTCGCTCCGGCTCGGCGAGATCGACGTGCTCGTCGGGATCAACCTCCTTCGGGAGGGGCTCGACATCCCCGAGGTCTCCTTGGTCGCCATCCTCGACGCCGACCAGGAGGGGTTCCTCCGGTCGGAGACGACACTCGTGCAGACGATGGGCCGCGCCGCCCGCAACGTCGAGGGCGAGGTGATCCTCTACGCCGACGAGACGACGAGCGCGATGGAGGCGGCCATCGAGGAGACGAACCGCCGCCGCGAGATCCAGCGGGCGTTCAACGAGGAGCACGGCTACGAGCCTCGGACCATCGAAAAGGAGATCGGCGAGACGAACCTCCCCGGATCGAAGACCGACACCTCGGGCGTCTCGGGCGACGATGTCGCCGACGAGGAGGAGGCACAAGCGCGCATTCAGGCGCTGGAGGAGCGCATGGAGGAGGCCGCGAGCAACCTGGAGTTCGAACTAGCTGCGGACATCCGCGACCGCATGCAGGACCTGCGTCGGGAGTTCGATGTGGACCCGGAGGAGGTCGGGATCGAGCCGCCCGCGGAGGACGACGAGGGGATCGCGCCCGTCGACGACGACAGCTTCTGACCCTCTGGCGGGTCGGGTCAGATCCGGGCGGGTCCAGTCATCCGACCGGCCCGGACGGACTTGGACGCATCCGGGTATTCAGTCGTCGGCCGCGACCCCGGCGTCACCGTCGCGACCGGCGCTGTCGGCCGCGCGATCGTGGAGCCCCTCGCCGGTGGAGTAGCGGAAGTAGCCGACGAGCCCGACGGCGGCGACGACGTTCGAGATCGTCACCGCCCAGAACGGGCCGAGCGCGCCCCACCCGAGGACGAACGCGCCGATCGCGGCGATCGGCACCCGAACGCCCCAGTACTGCAGCATCGTCGCGTACATGCTCACGTCCGTGCGACCGGCGCCGTTGAACCCGGCCTCGACCGTCCAGATCGCCCCGAGCGCCCAGTAGCCGAACGCGAGGATCTGGAGGTACGCGACCGTCAGCGTCAGCGCCTCGCCCGCGATCCCGGGCACGAACAGGGTGGCGACGGCCTCGGGCAGGAGGTACTGGACGACGCCGATCGCGCCGAGGCCGATCGCGCCGACGCCGACGCCGAGCCACGTCGCCCGCGTCGCACGGCCCGGCTTGTCGGCGCCGAGATTCTGTCCGACGAGCGTCGTGCCGGCCGAGCCGATGGCGGCGGCGGGAACGAACACCACGGTCGCGATCCGCGCCCCGATCGTGTAGGCGGTGAGAGCGGCGGCGCCGCCGGTGAGCGAGACGATCGCGACGACCACGAGCCGGGCGACCTGTCGAGCGACGCCCTGGCCGATCTTCGGGACGCCGACGGAGACGAGTTCGCGGAACTCCTCGCGGTCGAGCGAGACGGCGTCGAGATGGAACGTGAACCCCCGATGTCCCGAGCGCGCGGCGGCGATCATGACGAGCGCGCCGACGCCGAAGCCGATCGCCGTCGCGTAGGCGGCGCCCGCGATCCCGAACCCGGGGATCGGGCCGTAGCCGAAGATGAGCACCGGGTCGAGGCCGATACTGATCCCGATCGACAGGAGGTTCACCAGCAGCGGGGTGCGGGAGTCGCCCGCGCCGATGAAGCCGTACTCGAACACGTCGCTGACGGTCGAGACGGTGTACGCGACCGCCATCGTCCCGAGATAGATCGCACCGAGCCGTGCGACCTCGGCCCCCGGGTCGAACAGCGCCGTGAGGTGGCGGCCGAACGCGTTCGCGATCAGCACCATCGCCAGCATCACTGCGACGCCGGCGACGAGCGCGTGGAACACCGCCCGACTCGCGCCCCGCTCGTCGTCGTCGCCGATGCGCTGGGAGACGAGCACGTGCTCGCCCGTGAAGACGCCGCCGACCGCCGCCGTCATCAGCCCGATCAGCGGTGCCACGAGGCCGACGGCGGCGACGGCCTCGCCGCTGAGGCGGCCGAGCCAGAGCACGTCGACGATGCTCTGGGCGGTGACGGCGAGCTGCTGGGCGACGATCGGAATCGAGAGGAACGCGAGCGCTCTCCCCAGCCGCCCCTCGGTGATCTCCTCGGGGGAGACGTCGAACATTCGTGGGTCTGTTCCACACTCTTAGGGACATAATAAATCGCTGTCGATTCAATCTGTTATCATTTCCGATGCGTGGGGTTCACTTTCGGTCCCGCCCATCCGTCGGTCCTGTCCACCCGCCGGTTCCGACCGAACCATCGACCGCGGCCGTTCCCCGCCCGCACCCCGATCGGGGGTATACCGCACGTTTTTGCCCCCCGCGACGAACGGTGCGGTATGAGTAGTCGGCGGCGGAAGCCGGACTGGCTGAAGATGCGCCCGCCGTCCGGCCGGCGCTTCACCGAGATCAAGTCAACCCTCCGCGACCGCGACCTCCACACCGTCTGCGAGGAGGCGAACTGTCCGAACCTCGGGGAGTGTTGGTCCGGGGGGAGCGGTCCCGGGACGGCGACGTTCATGCTGCTGGGCGACCGCTGCTCGCGCGGCTGCAACTTCTGTGACGTGAAGACTGGCGGGATGGAGCCGCTGGACCCCGACGAGCCGGCGAACGTCGCCGACGCGGTCGCGGAGATCGGGCTCGACTACGTCGTGCTCACCTCCGTCGACCGCGACGACCTCGCCGACGGCGGCTCGCGTCACTTCGCGGAGACGATCCGTGAGATCAAGCGTCGCGACGCCTCGATCCTCGTGGAGGTGCTCATCCCCGACTTCGGCGGCGATCCCGCGGCGGTCGACCGCATCATCGACGCCGAGCCGGACGTGATCGCTCACAACATCGAGACGGTCGAGCGACTCCAATGGCCCGTGCGAGACCGTCGCGCCGGCTATCAGCGGACGCTCGACGTGCTCGAGCGGGTGGACCGTACGTCCGACATCCGCACGAAAACGAGCGTCATGCTCGGGCTCGGCGAGTACGACCACGAGGTGTACCGCACGCTGCGGGACCTGCGGGGGGTCGACGTCGACATCGTCACGCTCGGGCAGTACCTCCAGCCGTCGCGCTCGCACCTCGACGTGTTCGAGTACGTCCACCCGGACGCGTTCGACACGTGGGCCCGCATCGCCGAGGAGGAACTGGGGTTCCTCTACTGCGCCTCCGGGCCGATGGTTCGGTCGTCGTACAAGGCGGGCGAGTTCTTCGTCGAGGCGCTCGTCCGCGACGGCGCCAGCCTCGAGGAGGCCCGCGACGCCGCACACGCCGCCGACTGACCCCGAACTCTCGCTGCGAACGCCGAGTTCCCCAGTAGCGTACACTCCGTCGCGGGTCGTCCGCAGGGCAGTACCCACTGAGCCCACACGGTGCGTTCCCGTCCCGTGTCTCCAGACTGCATTAACGATTGTCAAGAATACCGGCTCCTTTTCGGCCGTTCGCAAACCGACATCGGGAATACTCAACACAATTCAGACGAACGTTCGAGTAGCTGGGTGTACATTCGACGCCCTGCCAATTCTTGGCAGTATTTCTGTTCACAGTAAACTATTTACGAAAACACTATCAGGCGGGGCGGACAGCGTTCTGGTATGCGAAGGTGGGTACCGTGAGCACGCTCGAGCGCGACCCCGGCGACGGGATGGTTCAGGTCATCGACGAGGAGGGCGGCGTCGTCGGTGACGTTCCGGACCTCTCCGAGGAGGAGTTCGTCGCGATGTACCGCCACATGAAACTCGCCCGCCACTTCGACGAGCGGGCGGTGTCGCTCCAGCGCCAGGGGCGGATGGGGACGTATCCGCCGCTGTCCGGACAGGAGGGCGCACAGGTCGGTTCCGCGATGGCGCTGGCCGAGGACGACTGGCTCGTCCCCTCCTACCGTGAGCACGGCGCCGCGATGGTCCACGGACTGTCGCTCACGGAGACGCTGCTGTACTGGATGGGTGACGAGCGCGGGAGCCTCATTCCCGAGGACGCGAACGTCTTCACCCCCGCCGTCCCGATCGCGAGCCAGATCCCGCACGCGACGGGGATGGCCTGGGCGGACAAGCTCAAACACGACGGCGAGACGGACACGGCGTTCATCTGCTACTTCGGCGACGGCGCCACCTCGGAGGGCGACTTCCACGAGGGGTTGAACTTCGCGGGCGTGTTCGACACGCCGAACGTGTTCTTCTGCAACAACAACCAGTGGGCCATCTCGGTCCCGCGCGAGCGCCAGACCGCCAGCGAGACACTGGCGCAGAAGGCGGTCGCCTACGGCTTCGAGGGCGTCCAGATCGACGGGATGGACCCGCTCGCGGTGTACAAGGCGACGACGGAGGCGCTGGAGAAGGCCAAAACCCCCGGCGAGGGCGAGCGTCGTCCGACGCTGATCGAGGCGGTTCAGTACCGCTTCGGCGCACACACGACCGCCGACGACCCGAGCGTCTACCGCGAGGACGACGAGGTCGAGGAGTGGAAACGGAAGGATCCGATTCCACGACTGGAGCAGTTCCTCCGGAACCAGGACGTCCTCGACGACGAGCGCGTCGCTGCGGTCGAGGAGTCGGTCCGCGAGGAGGTCGCCGACGCCATCGACGCCGCCGAGTCGACCGTGCGGCCCGACCCGGGGTCGATGTTCGACCACGTGTTCGCCGAGCAGACGCCGGAGCTCCGGCGGCAGGCCGAGGAGTTCGCACAGCTACGCGAGAAGTACGGCGACGAGGCGTTCGTCGAGGAGTGAGATCATGAGCACGCAAGACCAAGATCGAGAGCAGACGGCCACACAGAACCTGACGCTGGTACAGTCGGTCCGCGACGCGCTCGCGACCGAGATGGAGTTGGACGACGACGTCCTCGTCATGGGCGAGGACGTCGGCAAGAACGGTGGCGTCTTCCGCGCGACCGAGGGCTTGTACAACGAGTTCGGTGAGAACCGCGTCATCGACACGCCGCTGGCGGAGTCGGGTATCATCGGCACCGCCGTCGGCATGGCCGCGATGGGCCTGAAGCCGGTCCCCGAGATCCAGTTCTCCGGGTTCGCCTATCCCGGATTCGACCAGATCGTGAGCCACATGGCCCGACTGCGCACGCGCTCGCGGAGCCGCTACACGCTCCCGATGACGCTGCGCATGCCCTACGGCGGCGGTATCCGCGCGCCCGAGCACCACTCGGAGTCGAAGGAGGCGTTCTACACCCACGAGGCCGGGCTGAAGGTGGTCATCCCCTCGACCCCGTACGACACGAAGGGGCTGCTCATCTCGGCGATCCGCGACCCCGACCCCGTGGTCTTCATGGAGCCGAAGCTCATCTACCGCGCCTTCCGCGGCGACGTGCCCGAGGGCGACTACGAGGTACCGATCGGCGAGGCGAAAACCCGCCGCGAGGGCTCGGACGTGTCGGTGTTCACCTACGGCGCGATGACCCGCCCGACCATGGAGGCCGCCGAGGAACTGGCGGAGGAGGGCATCGACGCGGAGGTCGTCGACCTGCGAACCGTCTCTCCGATGGACCGGGAGGCGATCGTCGAGTCGTTCAAGAAGACGGGCCGCGCGTGCGTCGTCCACGAGGCGCCCAAGACCGGCGGGCTCGCCGGCGAGATCACCGCGACGCTCCAGGAGGAGGCGCTGCTGTACCAGGAGGCGCCGGTCAAGCGCGTCACCGGCTACGACGTGCCGTACCCGCTGTACGCGCTGGAGGACTACTACCTCCCGAACGCGGCGCGAGTCGCTGACGGTATCAAGGAGGCCGCGGAGTTCTAACCCATGGCAGAGAAGGAGTTCAAGCTCCCCGACGTCGGAGAGGGCGTCGCCGAAGGGGAACTCGTCAACTGGCTGGTCGCCACCGGCGACACGGTCACCGAGGACCAGCCGGTCGCCGAGGTCGAGACCGACAAGGCGCTCGTGGAGGTCCCGTCCCCGTACAACGGGACGGTGAAGCAACTACACGTCGAGGAGGGCCAGATGGTCCCCGTCGGCGACGTGATCGTCACGTACGACGTGCCCGAGGAGGGCGAAGACGAGCTCGACGAGTCCACTGAGCCGGTCGCCGAATCGGAGTCGGGTCCGGAGACGGAACCGGACACCGAGCCGGATCAGGAACCTGCCGCAACCGACGACGGAGCGGTCGACGAGGCGCCCGCACCGTCCTCCGGCCGCGTGTTCGCGCCCCCCTCCGCGCGCCGCCTCGCCCGGGAACTCGGCGTCGACATCGCCGCCGTCGAGGGGAGCGGCCCCGGCGGCCGCGTCAGCGAGGGCGACGTTCGCGCACACGCGGAGTCGGGCGAGTCCGGAGACGACGGCGCTGCGGGCGAGTCGTCCGGTCCGAAGAAGGTCGACATGGGCAGCAAGAAGTCCGCCGTCTCCCGGAAAGGTGCGAGCGACGCCGGCGGAGCGGCGGCCGAGGCCGCTGCGGGTTCCACTCCCTCGTCCGTCGAGGCCGCGGGGCGCGACCGCACGCTCGCGGTTCCCGCGACCCGCAAGGCCGCCGAGGACGCGGGCGTCGACCTCGACGACGTGCCGACCGACGAGACGCGCGACGGCGAGGCGTTCGTGACGACCGAGCAGGTCCAGGGGTACGCGCAGGCGGTGAAGGAGGCGAAGGCCGCCGAGGCCGAGGGAGCCGCGGCCGGCGGCGACGGGGCGGGCGCGCCCGCCCGGTCCGCCGCGGCGGGCAACGGCGCGGCCGCCTCGCGCGAGCCGGAGTCAGTTCCCTATCGCGGCGTGCGCCGGACGATCGGGAAGCAGATGGAGACCTCGAAGTACACGGCGCCGCACGTCAGCCACCACGACACGGCGGTCGTCGACGACCTGGTCGACGTGCGCGCGGACCTGAAGGAGCGCGCCGCCGAGCGCGACGTGCGACTCAGCTACATGCCGTTCATCATGAAGGCGCTCGTGGCCGGGCTCAAGGAGTTCCCGTACCTTAACTCGGAGCTCCGCGAGGACGACGAGGAGATCCTCCTGAAGAAGGAGTACAACCTCGGGATCGCGGTGGCGACCGACGCGGGGCTGATGGTCCCGGTCGTGAAGCACGTCGACGAGAAGTCGATCCTCGAACTCGCCGCGGAGGTGAACGACCTGGCCTCGCGCGCTCGCGAGCGGAAGGTCTCCCGCGAGGAGATGCAGGGCGGGACGTTCACGATCACCAACTTCGGCGCCATCGGCGGCGAGTACGCCACGCCGATCATCAACTACCCGGAGACGGCGATCATGGGGCTGGGCGCCATCGACGAGCGCCCGGTCGCCGAGGACGGCGAGGTCCGCGCGGCCCACACGCTCCCGCTGTCGCTGTCGATCGACCACCGCGTCATCGACGGCGCGGAGGCGGGCCAGTTCACGAACTTCGTGATGGAGCGGCTGGAGAACCCGAGCCTGCTGCTGTTGGAGTAGCTCGGCTCGGCCCTCCGTCGTCCCTCCCCCGTCCCTCGGCGCTCTCCGACCGCCGACACCGACTTCCGATCCGCGCAATTTTTGCACCGCGCTGGCGACACCGCCAGCAACGAATGACTTCCTCCGTCACGATCACCGACATCCGGCGCGCACGCGAGCGGTTCGACCCCGACATCGTCCGCGAAACGCCCGTCGAGCGCTCCCGATCGCT
This sequence comes from Halobaculum rarum, assembly GCF_040025155.1. Lineage (NCBI taxonomy): Archaea > Methanobacteriati > Methanobacteriota > Halobacteria > Halobacteriales > Haloferacaceae > Halobaculum > Halobaculum rarum. Next base: position 1,543,321 of record NZ_CP157275.1, read on the forward strand.
CTCGGAGATGGGCGGCGCGGACGTCCGCCTCAAGATGGAGCACCTCCAGCGCACGGGCTCGTTCAAGACCCGTGGCGCCTCGAACAAGCTTCACGGGATCATCGATGCCGGCGACGCGGAGCGCGTCGTCGCCGCCAGCGCCGGCAACCACGCCCAAGGCGTCGCGCTCGCGGCCTCGAACGCCGGCATCCCCGCCGTCGTCGTGATGCCCGAGGACGCCCCGCAGGCGAAGGTCGACGCGACCCGCGGCTACGGCGCGGAGGTCGTCCTCCGCGGCCGGGAGTTCCAAGCGGCGGTCGAGCACGCCCGCGACCTCGCGGATGAGCCCGGCTCCGTCTTCGTTCACGCCTACGACGACCCCGCCATCGTCGCCGGCCAGGGAACGCTCGGGCTGGAGGTCGCCGAACAGGTCCCCGACGTCGACACGGTGATCGTTCCCATCGGCGGCGGCGGCCTGATCGCGGGCGTCGCCACCGCGCTCGCGGCCGTCGCCCCCGAGGTCCGCGTCGTCGGCGTGCAGGCCGAGGACGCCGCGACGGTGCCCGAGAGCCTCGACAAGGGCGAGCCCGTGGATCGCGAGCACACTCGGACGATCGCCGACGGTATCGCCACCGGCGGTGTCGCCGACCTCACCTACGACCTCATCGAGCGCCACGTCGACGAGGTCGTCACCGTCAGCGACGACGAGATCGCCCACGCCATCCTCACGCTGCTCCAGCGCGCCAAGCAGTTGGTCGAGGGTGCCGGCGCCGCCAGCGTCGCCGGCCTGCTGTCCGGCCGGATCGACGTGACCGACGAGACGGTCGTCCCGCTGCTGTGTGGCGGCAACATCGACATGTCGATGCTCGATATCGTGCTCGAACACGCGATGACCGACCGCGACCAGCTTCTCCGCCTGCGGGTCCGTATCGAGGACGAGCCGGGCGAACTCTCGACGCTCTCGACGGTGCTGGCGGATCGCGGCGCGAACGTCCGTCACGTCCGACACGACCGCGCCGTCGAGGACCTGCGCGTCGGCGAGGCGTACCTCGTGTTCGAGGTCGCGGCGGCGGGCCGCGAGCACGCCGGACAGCTCATCGACGAGATCCGTGACCGCGGCTACGAGGTCGCGCGGGTCAACTGAGGGTCGGGTCCCCGCCCACAACGCGGGCGGTTCGAACGTTTACTCGCCGCGTGGTACCGACCACCATTCCAGTCGAAACCAAGGGGTCGTCGCCGCGAAGTCCGTCGATTCGACGATCTATTTTAAATAAGGCTCCCGTTTCTCGTTGTCCGACGACCGACTGACGCTGGGCCTGCGGACGACCCACGCTCGACGGACGCGTTCGTCGTCGTCGACACGTCGGTCCTCACCGCGTCCTCGCCGACGGACCGTTTCGGGAGCGGGTGACCGGCTCGTCGTTCGCTCGGTCTCGCCGCCGTCTTTCGAGGGCTCGCTCACTACGTTCGCTCGCCCTCGCCCGCCCGATGTTCGGAGATGATCTCGTCCATCATCGCCTCGGTCTGCTCGCGCTCGCGCTCCTCGGCGCGTCGCTTCCAGTCGTTGATCACCGCCTCCACGTCGCTCTCGCGGGCGACCGCCAGCTCGTCCACCTCCTGCATCGTCACGTCGTCGGCCGGACCGACGGGGATCTCGTGGTCGAACAGCACTTCCTCGGCGGCGCCGGAGAGTCCCCCGTTCCGCAGGATCACCCGGGGCTCCGTCTCCGCGAGGCGCTCGGCCGTGGCGCGCCCGGCACCGGAGGCGTCGCGGAGGTACACCACGTCGCCGGCGGCGAGGCCGTACTGCTCGTCGGCGCGCTCGATCGCGCGCTTCGTGAACTGCTCGACCGCCTTCACGGGCACCAGATCGCGTCCCCTCGAGACGTCCGCGAAGTTGTCGTGATCCAGCTTCCACAGCGTCTTCATGCGCGCGAGTTTGTCCTCCAACTCCTCGACCGTCTCTTCGGCCTCGTCGCGCTCGCGCTCCAGGCGACTGTTCTCGCGGCGGATCCGCGTGACCTCGCGGTCGCGGCGGGCTTCGAGGCGCTCCTCGCGGCGCGCGTCCGATAGCTCCTCCTCCAACCCCTCGATCTCGTCGTCCTTCTCGTCGAGTTCGTCCTTGAGGTCGTCCACGTGCGCCTGGAGGCGGTCGACCTGCGACTCCAGATCTCGGATGCGCTTCTCCTCGTCGGTGAGTTCGCGCGGCTCCGGGCCGGACTCCTCTTCCTCCTTGCCGTCGTCGTCCCGGAGGTCGGAAAGCGCCCCCTCGACGGACTGCTCGTCGGCGACGACGCGGGCGATCACCTCCGCGCGGTCGATCCCGGCGGGCGTCTTCCGCCCGACGCGCTCGAACTGGTCCTCGTGGCTGTCGAACGCGAACAGCGCCGCCGCGAGCGCGTCGCGCTCGTGGTCGTTGTCGTACGCCTCATCGCGCGTGCGATGGAGTTTCTCGTCGACCGGGAGGTCGCTGCCGGGCGTCCATCCGGCGGCGTTGAAGCTCCGCCGGAACGTCTCGACGGTCTCGGGCATCGGCGTCACGTCGGCGGCGACGATGACGGGGCGGCCGCGCTCGACGAGCCACTCGATCACCTCGGCGGTGTCGGCGGTCCGCGTCGAGTACACGTCGAACACCGTGCCATCGAGACCGATGACGGCAGCGGCGGTCGTCGTCCCCGGGTCGATGCCGACGATCACGCGGTCGCGACGCTTCACCAGCGGCTCGAACTCGATGCCGTCGCGCCGCTCGCGTTCGATCTCGACGCGGGTGTCGCCCGACCGATGGGCGCTCACGGGGATGTCCTGCGGCCGCGCCGACACGGAGAAGACGGCGTTCGAGTAGCCGCCGTACTTCTCGGTGATATCGACCTCGTAGTCGAGCCCCGCGTCGTCCAGCTCGGACTCCACCTCACGGGCTTGCCGCTTCACGTTCCCGTGAATCCGGCGCGTGTAGCGGTCCTGACTCCAGCCGCCCTTTCCCGTCGAGCGGCCGCGGGACACCTTCACGGTCGTCGTGTCGGTGAAGGCGGTCACCTCGTAGCCGACGTTCGCGGCCGCGAGGCGGGCGCTCGCCTCCGCCTCCTGCATCGGCTTCTTGCCGTACGGGACGCCGTGGCGCGAGGCGACCCGCGAGAGCGGTTCCGGACGCTCGGCGCCGGTCACCTGCACGAGCGAGGTTCCGTGTGGGAGCGACCGCAGGAACCGGACGAGGTCGTCCTTGTCCGCGGCGAGTTCGTAGGCGTTGTCGGTGGCGACGACGGCGGGCTCGTCGGCCTCGATCCGCCGGCGGAGCTTTCGGTGGGAGACGACGTCCCGTTCGATCGACTCGCCGTCGAAGACGACGAGCGCGTAGGAGGGCGCGTCGCCCCGGATGTCGCCGCTTTGAATGTCGACTCCGAACACGAGGGAGTCGAGCGCGCTCGTCCGGGCGTTCACGCCCGCGTGTTGGCGGCTGGCGCGTAAAAACTCCGCGCCGGTCACTCCTTCTCGCTGCCGGTCGCGTCCCATCGTCGCCGGTCAGTCTCCGCCGACGCCGGTCACTCCTCGTCCGCGTCCGGGTACGGAACCTCGATCTCGTCGCCGTCATCGGGAAGGAACGCCTCGCCGTCGAACGCCTCTCGCGCCTCCTGCTCCAGGTATCGGGCCCGCCCCGCGTATCGCGAGGAAACGTGAGTGAGCGCGAGTCGTTTCGCGCCCGCACGGCCGGCGATCTGCGCGGCCTCGACGGCCGTCGAGTGGGCGGTCTGGCGGGCACGGTCGGCGTCCTCGTCGAGGAACGTCGCGTCGTGGACGAGCAGGTCCGCCCCCTCGGCGACCTCAACGGTGGCGTCGACCGGACGGGTGTCGCCGGTGTAGACGACCCGACGACCGGGACGCGGCGGCCCGACCACCTGTTCGGGCTCGACGACGCGGCCGTCGTCGAGTTCGACCGACTGGCCGTCGTGGAGCTTGCCGTACGCGGGGCCGGGCGGGATATCCAGCTCTCGTTCGGCCTTCTCGCGGTCGAAGCGGCCCTTCCGGTCGGCCTCGACGAGCGCGTAGCCGACCGATGAGGTCCGGTGTTCCGTCTCGAAGGTCCGTATCTCGTACTCCTCACGATCGAGCGCGACGGCGCCGGGGCGGACTTCGTGGATCGTCACGGGGAAGCACGGGTCGTGACCGGCGGCATGGACCAGTTCCCTGAGATGGCGTTTCGACCCGGGGGGACCGTGGATCGCGAGCGGCGCCTCGCGGTCGTTGAAGCTGAGGCTCTGGATCAGCCCCGGGATCCCGAGCACGTGGTCGCCGTGGAGGTGCGTGACGAACAGGTGCGAGAAGCCGAAGCCGGTGCCGAAGCGCATCATCTGCCGCTGGGTCCCCTCCCCGCAGTCGAAGAGGAACTCGTCGCCCTCGCGGTTCAGGTACAGCGCGCTGGGCGCGCGCGCCACCGTGGGCACCGCGCCGCTCGTCCCGAGGAAGGTGACCCGGATCATACCTCGGAGTGGTGGTGCCGACGGTGAAACGCTGTCGAAGCGGCGTGTGGCCGCCCGGACTGCACCGTCGCTCTCGTCTCCAGAACCGGACGCAGCAGAAGTCGTCGCCGTCCGGGGATTAATTCGGATGAATCCAGAGGAAATCCCGGTTCGTGGCCGTACCGGTATATGCTGGTGCCGCCGGTAGGACCGGACACGATGTCACGACACACGACCGGTTGGGCCGCCGTCGCCGCGGCTCTGATGTTGGTCCTCGCCGGCTGTGCGGGTGGCGTTCCCTCCGGGCCCTCCGGAGGCGACGCCGGTACCGCAGACGGCACGGGCGGGGACGACGGGGGGACCGTCAACTTCTACATCAGCGACCAGCAGAACGCGATCGACCAGTTCGAACACCTGAACGTTACGATCACCGAGGTCACGCTTGTTCGGGCGGACGACGGCGATGCAGACGACGCTGACGACGCGGACGATGCAGACGACGAGAACGAGACGGAGACGACTGAACCCGCGGAAACGGAGTCGACCGGGACGCCCGAGTCCGTCGCCGCCGACGCCGCCGACGACGCGGACGGCGACGCGGACGACGACGAGGGCGAGCAGGTGACCTACGAGGTCGACAACGTCACCCTCGACCTGACCGAGCTGCAGGGCGCGAACGCCTCCAAGCTGGGTTCGGTGCCGGTGCCCAACGGCACGTACACGCAGGTGTCTATCGAGGTCGAGTCGGTGAACGGCACCCTCACCGACGGCTCCTCGGCGGACGTGAAGCTGCCGTCGAACAAGCTCCGACTGAACAAGGAGTTCACCGTCGGCAACGGCGAGGAGGTGGACTTCGTCTTCGACGTGACCGTGTTCGAGCGCGGTCCTAACGGCTACATCCTCAAGCCGGTCGCCGGTGAGTCCGGCACGGGTGACGAGGTCGAGATCCGCGACGTCGACCGTGACGACGACGACGCGGACAACGCTGACGACGCGAACGAGCCGGACGCGGACGACACGGACGACTCCGACGCGGACGACGACTCTGACCGCGGCGAGGACACCGCTAACGACTCGTCGGACCAGTCCTCGATGAACTTCTACCTCAGCGACGAGGAGAACGCGATGGGCGACTTCGCCCACCTCAACGTCACGGTGACGGAGGTCGGGCTCCAGCGCGGCGGCGAGTCGGGCGGCTGGGTCGAGAAGGACGTCGACGACCGGACGATCGACCTGACGACGCTGCCGGGCGCGAACGCGACGAAGCTCGGCACCTTCGGCGTCGAGAACGGTACGTACACGAAGGTGTTCGTCCACGTCGACGAGATCAACGCGACGCTGGAGAACGGCGACTCGACGAACGTGAAGCTGCCGTCGAACAAGCTCCAGCTGAACAAGGAGTTCACCGTCGGCAACGGCGAGGAGGTGGACTTCGTCTACGACATGTCGGTGTTCAAGGCCGGCAACTCTGGCAAGTACGTCCTCAAGCCCGTGGTGGGCGAGTCCGGCACCGGCGACGAGGTGCCCATCGAGGACGTCGACGAGAAGGACTCCGACGACGACACCGACGAGGAGCCCGAGGCGCTCGAGCTGAACGCCTCGTTCGTCGGGAGCGTCACCGCGGGCGAGAACGCGACCGTCGAGGTGACACGCAACGGCTCGGCCGTCGAGAACGCCACGGTCGAAGTCACCCAGTCGATCGACGGCGAAGAGACGACCGAGACGTACACCACCGACGCGAACGGAACGGTCACCTTCGCCGTCGACGCGAACGTGACCGAGTTGACGGTCGAGGTGACCGCCGGCGACGATGACGTCGAGTTGGAACGGGAGTTCGAGACGACCGGCGGGGACGGCGGTGACGGGGCCGACGACGAATCCGACGCGGCGGCGCTGCGCGCCGCCGGAGTCTGACCGCCGATCGTCGATCAACGATCAGGCAGTATAGCACCGCTCGCGCCCACTTTCGCCGGCTTTCACCGACTGGGAACCGGGTGTCGTTTATACCGGGATAGCCGTCCAATCCACACCTGTGAGGTGAGACCTATGGCATACTCGGAAACCAACCCAATGGCCGAGGACTTCGGCTTCGACATCGGCGGACCGCTCGCCGCGTACTGGATCGCGCTCCTGCGCGTCATCACCGGCTGGTGGTTCTTCCACGCCGGCGTCACGAAGCTCATTGAGGACGGCTTGAGCTTCACCTACGGCACGATGTACATGCAGGGGATGACCGGCACGGCGCTCGGTCCGATCCCGGTGTGGATGGGCAACAACCTCGGGTGGCTCATCGCGCCCGGCGTCCCGCTGTTCGAGACGCTCATCGGGCTCGCGCTGATCGCCGGCGCGTTCGTCCGACTGGCGGCCTTCGGCGGGGTCATCTTCATGACCCTGTTCTGGGTCGGCAACGCCGGCTTCGGGAACGGCCTCGTCAACGGCGACCTGATGGGGCTGCTCCTGTTCGCCACGATGATGGTGTTCGCCGCCGGCCGCTACTACGGCCTGGACGCGCTCATCGAGCGCCTCGACGTGGTGAAGGCGTACCCCAAACTCCGCTACCTGCTCGGTTAAGGAGGTGACACCAATGCAAGAATTCGACATCACGGACAAGATCGCGACGGCGTTCGGTGCGGGACTGATGCTGCTCGGCATCGTGGGGCTCGGCCTCGTCGAGATCGTCGCGGGGCAGCCGTACAGCCCCGTCCCGCTGACCAACGAGGCGGGCGACGTGATCGCGACGCCCGCGATCGACCCGACGCTGCGAACCGGACTGGTCCTGCTCGGACTGGCAGTCCTGTTCGCCTGGGGCATCTACCGGGCGGCCACGCCCGACACCGGAGCCGACCGCACGCCGAAGGAAGTGACCGCGGACTAAGCGACGACCGTCCGCGAACCAACTGCAGACGACGCGACGACCGCCGTGTCGACCGCGCGGGTCGATCCGGTTTCCGACCGCCGCTTTTCGCGCCGCGCTCGATCCACAGCGACGGCGCCGTCGCCCCAGTCGGACCCTGCCCGGAAGCCTCGCCCTCGCCAACGACAGGGTTCAAGCCGCCCGGACCGCTACCGTGGGGTAATGGACGCCCCGCTGTGGACGGACACGCACGCCCCCGCGCTCGCCGACCTCCCGCAGGAGGACGTTCGTGAGCGCCTCTCGCGGGCGGTGGACGAGCCGATGAATCTCGTGCTTCAGGGTCCGACGGGGTCGGGGAAGACCGCCGCGGTGCGCGCGCTCGCGGAGGCGGCCCACGACGACCCCGACAACGACCTCATCGAGATCAACGTCGCGGACTTCTTCGGACGGACCAAAAAGGAGATCCGCGAGGACCCCCGGTTCGCCTCGTTCCTGGAGGGACGCAGCCGGATGGCCAAACGCGACATGATCAACCGCGTGTTGAAGGAGTCTTCGGCGAACGCGCCGATGTCGGGCACGTACAAGACGGTCCTGTTGGACAACGCCGAGGCGATCCGCGAGGACTTCCAGCAGGCGCTGCGCCGCGTGATGGAGCAGTACCACCGCACGACGCAGTTCGTCATCACGACGCGCCAGCCCGCGAAGCTCATCCCGCCGATCCGCTCGCGGTGTTTCCCGGTGCCCGTGCGCGCGCCGGCGACCGACGAGACGATCGAGGTCCTCCGCAGGATCTGCGAGACCGAGGGCGTTGCCCACGACGATGACGGGCTGGAGTTCGTGGCCAGCGCGGCCGCGGGCGACCTCCGGAAGGCGATCCTCTCGGCGCAGACGGCCGCCGTCGAACACGACGAGGTGACGATGTCGGCCGCATACGAGACGCTCGGCGAGGTCGGTACCGACGAGGAAGTCCTCTCGGCGCTGTCGGCCGCGCAGGCTGGCGACCTGAAGGAGGCACGCTCGACGCTCGACGACCTCCTGCACGACGAGGGGTACGAGGGCGGCGACCTCCTGCGGGAGATCCTCCGCGTCGCACGCTCGAAGTCCGAGGCCTCCCCCGAGGCGGTCGCGCGCCTCCACACCCTCGCGGGCGAGGTCGACCTCGACCTCGTCGAGGGGAGCGACGACCGCATTCACCTTACCCACCTGCTCGCGGCGTGGGGAGCGGGTCGGACGACGACCGAGGCGACCGTCCGCGACCCCGTCGACGCATGAGCGCGGGGACTCCGACCGAACCGCGCTCGCTTCCGGGCCCACTCCCCGACCTCGCCCCCGGGAGCGAACGTCGCGTGCTCGCTCCGTTCGCGCTCGCGGTCCCGTTCCTGCTCCTCGTGCCGCCGCTGGGGCTGCTTCTGCTGGGTGTCGGGGCCTTCTCGGCGTACTTCTACCGCGACCCCGAGCGCGAGCCCGCGGGCGAGGGTGTCCTCGCCCCCGCCGACGGCCACGTCTCGGTGATCCGCGAGGACGGCGACCGCGTCCGCGTCGGCGTGTTCATGAGCCCGTTCGACGTGCACGTCTGTCGTGCGCCCGCCGCTGGCGCCGTGACGCGCCTGGACCACCGCGGCGCCGCCCACCGGCCGGCGTTCGCCAAGGAGTCCGAGCGCAACGAACGGTTCGAGTACACGCTGCGGGAGGAAGTCGACGGGGCGGACGACGCCGCGGACGACGGAGCTTCCGCCGAGCCGGACGGCGGACCGGCCGCCGAGCTGGACGGCGACGCCGGGGGCGTCGACGGCGCGCTCATCGCGGGGTGGTTCGCCCGCCGGATCACCCCCTACGTTTCGCATGGAGATTCGGTCACACGGGGCGAACGGATCGGCTACATCGCGTTCGGCTCGCGGGCCGACGTGGTGCTTCCAACCGGCTACACCGCCGAGGACGTCCGTGTGAGCCGGGGAGAGGCGGTTCGTGCGGGCGAGTCGGTGATCGCACGGCGGGACTGACGATCCGCGAGCGCCGCCGCGCCGCGTCGCGCTCCGCCGCCGGCGTTCACTTACACTCCGGGGTCCCGCGCGACCGTGTGGGTTATGCCCGGCAGCGGTTCACCTTCTCCCATGCCGGGCAACCCGAAGGGCGACCGCCGGGAGCGCGAACTCGTCAACAGGCTCCACGACGCCGGCTTCGCGGTGATGCGCGCGCCCGCCAGCGGCTCCTCCACGGACCGCGAGCTGCCGGACGTGCTCGCGGGCGACGGCCGGGTGTTCTACGCGGTCGAGGCGAAGTCCTCCTCGGGTGACCCGATCTACCTCCGCGGCGAGGAGGTGGAGGCGCTCATCTACTTCTCGCGAAACTTCGGCGCCTCGCCGAAGATCGGGGTACGCTTCGACCGCGAGGACTGGTACTTCTTCCATCCGGGCGACCTCTACGTCACCGACGGCGGGAACTACCGGGTGAAGAAGGAGACGGCGCTCGACGACGGCGAGACGATCGACGACCTGCTGGCCGCCAGCGAGGACACCGAATCCGACACCAGCGTGAGCGAGGTGCTCAACGCCGTCGAGCAGGGCGTTCTCTCGACGGAGGAAGCCGAGGAGATGTTGTAGCTCCCGATTTCAGTTGCCACTCCGCGTCGTTTACATGCCGATCACGGGCGTCTCCGGCCGCTCCGCGGGGTCGAGCCGGCGGAGCCGCGAGGCCGGGAAGCCGTAGCGCTTGCGTCCGGACACGTCCAGCGGGCCGGGGCTGGCGGGGGCGTTGCCGGCGTACACCGCCTCGATTACCGGCTCGTGATTCCCGTAGTCGGCGTTGGTCTCGTAGTCGGCGATCAGCGTCCCCTCCTCGGTCGCGTACTCGTCCGCGCGGTCGGTCGTGACGCCCGTGACGACCAGCAGCTTGTCGGTCTCGCGATCGCGGACGAACGAGCCGACGGCGGGGCGGTGGTCGCCACAGAGGAACGTGCCCGTCTCGCGGGCGGGAACGAACACGCCGTCCCCGCAGACGGCGCAGGCGGCGACGCGCTCGCCGGGAGCCGGCACGCGGCCGATCCCGACCTCCATGTCGACGCGCCGGAGGTGCTTGCAGCGGCTCCCCCGGATCGCGTGGTCCGGGCAGGTGCAGGTGTCGCTCCCGAGGTCGACCACGTAGGTGCCGCCCTCGGTGTCGACGAGGTACCGGTCGTCGTCGCGGAGGGCGTACACCGCCATCGGCTCCGTTCTGGCGCGGGCGGTCCGCCCGGAGTCGCGGGGATCGGCGGCGGCGTCGGCGCCGTTCGGACCGCCCGGCCGGTCGGGTCCATCGGGTCCGTCCGGCGCGTCCGGCACGTCCTCGGGGAGGATACTCCGTCCGCGCGTTCTGTGGCCCCTGTGGCCGCCGACGTACCGGTCTCCGTCGTGGCTCCGGTCCGGCTGCTCGCCGGTGGTGAGTGGGGGTGTCATTGGTCAGTGAAACTACGCGTCGAGCGAACCTAAGGGCTCGGTCGGTGCTTCGCGGACGGTTCGCGGGATCCGGCGCCTGACGAACGCTTCGAAGCCCTTTTGCCGGGTCCACGGATACGGCGGTGCATGGAAATCGACGCCGAGATGCGCCGCATGATCGCCGTCTCCGTCGGCGCAGTCGTCGTCTTTATCGCCCTTCTGATCGCTATCGGGTTCCAGTACACCGACGGACACGACCTCTCGAGCGTCGGCGCGTACTACTTCGTCGCCGCGATCGGGCTGTTCGTCGCGCTGATGGCCGCGGCCGGTGTCCTCCTCGACCGGCGGGAGTAGCGACGCGGTCCGCACCGCCTCCCGCTTTCACCCGTGTTCGCACCACGAGCCGGTACCGCTCAGGCCGCGGCGTCGCCGGCGTCCGTTCGTTCCCTGTCGCGCCAGTCGACGACCTCGTCGGCCTCGCGGAGCTTCCGGCTGTAGTACTCGAGCGGGTGCGGCGCGACGCTGCGGTGGTTGTGCTCGTTCTCGCAGATCCCGTACTCCCCGAGCGTCCGGCACGACGGCGGCGGATACTGCGCGCCGGAGTCGTCGCGGAGGTACGCGAATCGGTCGGCGACGAGATCGGGATCCAGCCCCGACAGCGCGACGGCCTCCTCCGCGTCGAGGTTGAGCCCCGCGAGGAACGCGAGCAGCGAGAAGCGCTCGTACGGGTCGAGGTCGTCGCCGCCCTGGGCCCGGCCGAGCAGTTTCCCGATGCACGGCGGGAAGTACTCGGGCGCGACAACGTCGAGGTCGGCGGCCACGCTCCGATCCGCGAGCAGGTCGCGCAGGTCGCTTATCTCGGCTTCCAGTTCGTCCGCCAGTTCGTCGCCGACGCCCTCGAACGGGAGCCCCTCGGCGACGCGGTCCTCGACGGCCTCCCGGAGCAGACGGTACAGCTCCTCGCGCTCGGTGCGCACCTCGCCGTCGACGAGTTCGCGGTTGACGAGCCGCCAGTCGTCGCCCCAGCCGGGGTCGACGTACGAGAGGTACGCGCCGACGCCGAGCCAGAGCCACTTCCCCTCGACCTGTCCGGGTTTGGGCTCCTCGACGCGGACGGCGCCGTCGAGGTCGAACTCCCGGAGCAGGGCCGGCTGGTCGATTCGAGCGGGCTCGCGGCGGGCGCCGTCGTCGCGGGCGCGCTGGAGGTCCTCGGTGAAGCGACGGTAGGCGGTGGCCGCCTCTGCCTCGGCGTACTTCTCGACGGCCGCGCGGGAGTCGAGCAGCGAGACGAGGATCCGCGCGATGGGGTACGAGAGCAGCTCGTCGCGTGTGTCCCACTCGCGCGGCTCCGCCGCCTCGACGGTGCCCTCGGTGAGCGCGCGCTCGACCCGCTCGCGCCCGCGATCGACGGCGGGGTCGCCGTCGGCGACGAGCGCGGCGAGGTCGACGCCCGACTCGCGGACGGCCTCACGGGCCGACGCGAAGAAGGGGTAGCGGGCGTGGCGCGGCTCCATGGCTGCGTGTCCGTGACGGCGCGCGGGTGTTAAGCGCGACGGTGTCGAGCCCGACGGAACGCCTGCCCCGAGCAGCGCCGGCGCCTGCCACCGCCCGACTGCGGCCACGTCGCCGGTCGCCTGGCGGCCACGCCCGACGAATCGCCGTCGGCGGCGATTTCAGCGGTGGCGGAAACGGCCCGGTGGCTATTGATACGGCGCCCGTCCGACCGATCCGAATGCGCTTCGACTTCGGGAGGCTCGACGCCGACGACGACGTCCTCTCGCTCGACTGGTGGCGGCGGTGGGTGCTGCTCGACGGTTCCCGGACCGTACTCGCCGTGGTGATCGCGGCGGCGCTGTTCGCGTTCCTGGCCGCGGTGAGCCGCTCCGGGTTCACCCCGTTGACGGACCTCCAGCCGATCTTTTACATCTACGGCTCGCTGATATCGGGCAACCTCACGCTGATCACGGTCGTCGTGTCGATCAACCAGCTGCTCTTGGGGCGCCAACTGATGACGCCGGACCAGCTCCGCCAGCAGATCGAGGGGGCGATCGACTACCGCCAAGACGTCGAGGACTCCGCCCGGACGGTCGCGCCGGCCGAGCCGCTGGGGTTCCTCCGGCTCCTCACCGAAAACACCCGCCGGAAGGCCCAGCAGCTCGGCGGGCTCTCGACCACGGAGGCCGGCGAGGCGGTCGACGAGGAGATCGACAATATCGTCGAGGAGATCACCGAGAACATCGACGAGGTCGTCCGGCTGCTCAGCGAGTCGGACCCCTCGATGTTCAACGTCCTCTCGACGACGCTGAGCACGAACTATGCCCGCGAGATCAACCGGCTCCGCCGGCTCGACCGGGAGACGGACGACTTCCCCCGATACCTGAACGAGTGGCGCGAGGACCTCATCGCGAACCTCCAGAACATGGACATCGCTCGGCAGTACTTCAAGACGATCTACCTCCAGGAGGAGCTCGCGTCCCTCTCGAAGGTGCTCCTCTATACGGGACTTCTGTCGGTGTCGGCCATCTCCGCGACGTTGTTACTCTTCACCGGCCCCGGAGGAACGACCGTCACTCGCGGCGTCCTGGAGTACCTCGTGCCGGCGGTCGTCGCCGTTGGGCTGTTCCCGCTCGTCCTGCTCTTCACGTACATCCTCCGGACGGCGACGGTCACCCGCCGGACGGCGGCGATCGTTCCGTTCACGACGCCGACGCAGGAGCAGTGACGGCGATACGAACGGGTCCCGATCCGGCTTCAGGTCGACCGCCGGCCGACTGCCGGTCGCCTTCCGGCCGATTCCCGGTCGACTCTCGACCGATCCCGGATCAGGCCGATCCGAACCCGTCCTCCCACCGGAACGTCCCGTTCCGCTGCACGACCTCGCCGTCGACGAGCATCCGCGAGTCCTCGGCCATGTCCGTGATCATGTCGACGTGGACCGCCGAGTCGTTCCCCGACTCTCCTTCAGGGAGACACGAGTCGTACGCGCGCCCCAGCGCGAGGTGGACCGTGTCGCCCATCTTCTCGTCGAACAGGATCGAGTCGGTGAAGCGGTCGATGCCGCGGTTCATCCCGATCCCGAGTTCGCCCAGGCGTCGGGCGCCGTCGTCGGTGTCGAGCACGTCCGCGATGGCCTCCTCGCCCTGCTCGGCCGCGAAGTCGACCACCTCGCCGTCCTCGAACGTGAGCGACACGTCCTTCACGCGCGTGGCGTCGATGGTCATCGGCACGTCGAAGAACACCTCGCCCTCCGTGGCGTGCGGGGCGGTGAACACCTCGCCGGATGGGAGGTTATGGGAGTCGTACGCGACGCTGGCGGCGGAGTTGACCGCGGTCCGCCCCTCGATAGACATCGTGAGGTCGGTTCGCTCCTTCTCGATGCGGACCTCCGACCCCGCGTCGAGGATCTCCTTCATGTTCGCCATCTCCTCGGCGAGCGACTCCCAGTCGCGGAGGACAGCGTCGTACACGAAGTCCTGATACTCTTCGTGGGCCATCCCTGCCTGCTGGGCCAGCGATCGCGTCGGGTGAACGGTGGAGACCCAGTCGGTGTCCATCCGTGCCTCGCGGGTCGCCGTGGTCGCCTTCCGTGCCGCTTGCCGGCGGTCGCCGTCCACGTCCGCCAGCGCCGTGGTGTTTCGTCCGCCGCCGATGCGGAGGTACACGTCCGCCGCCTCCAGCATCGCCAGCTCCGGCTCGCTGTGGGCGAACTCGCGGTCGTCGTCGCCGGCGCGGAGGAACGCACGGCCCACCTCGCCGGACCCGTACGTCGTCAGCAGCGTCGCGTCCCGTTTCCCCAGTTCCGCGGCCACCGCGACCGCGAGGTCGTGGGCACCCTCGGCGACGTCCATCACGACCTGGTCGCCCGCCTCGACGCGGGCGCTCCAGTCGACGAGTACCTCGGCGTGCTCGCGCACTCGATCGTCCATGTCGGCGGGTGCGACGGGCGAGCGCGTAAGTCCGGCGCTTCCGGGCGGCCTGGCTGCGATCCCGTTGGCTGCGCTGTCGCCTCCACACGCCGTGACGCTGCACGCCGCGATGCCCCTCCCGCACATCGCAACGCCTACGCCGCGCCTCGTCGACGCGCCGGTATGAGCATGCAACTCGGCGTGATCGGGCTGGGTCGGATGGGACAGATCGTCGTCGACCGGGTCCTCGACGCCGGCCACGACGTGGTCGCGTTCGACCTCTCGGCGGAGGCGACCGCCGCTGCCGCGGAGGCCGGCGCCGAACCGGCGGACTCCGTCGACGATCTGTACGAACGACTCAGCGAGGGCGAGCACGGCGAGCCCTCGAACCGAACGGGGAGCGGAGCGACCCGTGAGGACGACAACGGCGGGGATGACGGCGCGCGCATCTGGCTGATGGTGCCCGCCGGCGACCCGGTGGACGCCACGCTCGACGAACTCGAACCGCACCTCACGGGCGACGACGTGGTCGTCGACGGCGGTAACTCCTACTTCGAGGACTCCGTCCGCCGCGCGGAGGCGACCGCCGCGGCGTACCTCGACTGCGGCACCTCCGGGGGCCCCGCCGGCGCCGAGTTGGGCTTCTCGCTGATGGTCGGCGGCCCCGAGTGGGCCTACGAGGAGCTGACACCGGTCTTCGACGCCGTCGCCACCGGCCCCGACGGCCACGATCGGATGGGCCCGGCCGGGTCGGGTCACTACGTGAAGATGGTTCACAACGGCGTCGAGTACGCGCTCATGCAGACGTACGGGGAAGGGTTCGAGCTGCTCCATCACGGCCGCTACGACCTCGATCTGGAGGCGGTCGCGCGGACGTGGAACAACGGCGCGGTCATCCGCTCGTGGCTGCTCGAACTGTGCGAGGAGGCGTTCCGCGAGGAAGGCAACGACCTGGGCGATGTGGCCGACCGCATCGAGGGCGGCTCGACCGGAACCTGGACCGTCCAGGAGGCGCTCGAACAGGAGGTTCCCGTGCCGCTCATCTATCAGGCGCTCGCCGAGCGCTTCGACTCCCGCGAGGAGCGGTTCGGCCGCCGCCTCGCCAGCCGGCTGCGGTACGGCTTCGGCCGCCACGAGGTACCGCGGACGGGCGAGTAAGACCCGCCGAACACGTTCGCCGTCGAGGGATCGCTCCGTTCTCGCCGCCGGTGGATGATCACAACCCTTGTTACCCCCCGCTTCCAAGCCGGGATCATGGTAGACCCCGTGGCTATCGGGTTCGGCGCGGGCCTCATGTTGGTCTTCGTCGCGCTGCACGTCGCCCGCGGCACCGGCTGGGAGGCCACCGCGGACATCTCCGAGGAGGTCATCGAGCGGCGGGCCTCCACCGTCGAGGAGACGGAGTTCCCCGAGCCGGGGAGCCGCGCCATCGGGGGCGGAAGCGCCCCCGCGGGCGCGGTCGAGGCCGGCGAGGAGGGCGAACTGGAGGAAGGCGCGGCCAGCGAGGACGACGCCGGTCCCGGCGACATCCCGGAGGACGAGATCGAGCACTTCGAGGTCGAGTTCGTGAAGGAGGGCGAGACGATCGAGCTCGCCAACAACGAGCCGATCCTCGATCAGGGAGAAGAACACGGCTGGGATCTCCCGTACGCCTGCCGGCAGGGCCAGTGCGTCTCGTGTGCCGGACAGATCACCTCCGGCGGCAACGCCGAGGACTACGTCGAACACGACAACCAGCAGATGCTCGACGACGCCGAACTCGACGAGGGGTACACCCTCACCTGCGTCGCGTACCCCCGCGGCGACTTCACGATCGAGACCGGTAAAGCACCGTAGCCTACTGCGCCCGCTTTCTCGCCGACCCACTTTTCCACGTCGCCGATTCCGCCCCTGACAGCCTCGTGTCTCGCCTGTCGCGGGGTCGTGACGGTTCCGAAGGCTTATTCGCCGGGCCGCGATACTGGGGTGTGAGGGCGGCTAGTTCAGCGGACAGAACGCTTGGTTCCGGACCAAGAGGTCGGGGGTTCAAATCCCTCGTCGCCCGCTACCTCACCCTTCGTTTCGACACTAATCCCAAAGACAGGCATGAGTGTCTGAAACGGCTATATTCTGTTAATACCGATTCGGTGTTGGGGGGTCAGAATCTCGATACCAGTAGCCCCGCTACCGCGCCCCCGTTACGTCTGGCAGTTTCCAGAACAAATCCCGGTGGTGGTGCTTGGTGAAGTCGTTCGTACGTGCGTCGCGCCTCTACAACGTCGCGACCGGCGATCGAATACTACACCCTGCGGCTGAATCCACCGACGCCGAGGTTCACGCGGCGATCGAGGGGGTGGACGAGTGAGAGCCGTCACGCCGGCATGGCACGAGTTCGCCATGCAACTCAACTTCTCCGGCGGGCTCGATCCCTACTTCGCCGCACACGCCGTTGTCCGCGCAAGCGGTGGCTCGCGCAAAATCGAGTTCTCCCACGACGGCGAGACGTGGCTCGCGAAGCTCTACTACCAGAGTTCCGGGATTCAGCATCCCGGTGTCCGACTCCCGACCGGCACCGAGTGGGACCTAGATACCGTCCGCGAGTTCCGGGTCAAGGTCATGCGTCGCGGCGACGAGGATGAGCCCGGCCAGCAGTCGTTCAACGCGCACCTCCGTCCCCGCTGGAAGGGGATGCGCGTCGAACGTTCTGACGGAGAGACCCAAGAGCTAGCGCTCCCGCCAGGAATGCGCGAGGGAGTGAATATCCATGTCACCGGCTCGAACATCCGGCCGACGCGCTACCTCCCGCTCCTTCGTGCCGCCGCTCGAGCTCTTGACCTGAATCCCGACTACTTCACCAAGCCCGACAACTCGAGTACCGTCCGCGACGCCGAACGCTACGTCCGGCTCCTCGAGGACTCCAGCGGTCCCGTCCACGCGAGAGATGGACCGATCGCGAAACTCGGCCACCTACTCGAGAACGACCGGAGCGGCTACCGGAAGGTCGTTCAGAACGACACGGACGGCGAAGGCAACGACGTTCCCGGCTACTACCACACCGTCACGCTCGGTCCAGGGCGCGTCTCCGAAGCGTGGCCGAATCACGAACTCCCGAAGGAGATCAAGCACTACCGAGTCCGTCATGCGGAGTCGCTCGACGAGGATAATCCGCTCCGACATCCGAAGGTCGGCGCGTCCTATCAGGTGAACCGCTGGGATGGATCGCTTGGTGTCACCGATGACGATCTCGCTCGCCTAGAACGCGAGCTAGACGAAGCGGTTCACTCGGTGCTCAGGGAAGCCGGCATCCCGCTCGATCCGCCGGGCGGCGACGGCTCACCTCCCTACCAGCCGGACCCGTACTTCCCGGCGACGATCGGCGAGCATGTCGAACCGCCGAAACTGAATCTCGCCGAACTCGAATCCGAGCAAGAACACGTCGTCATCCGTGAGCTAGCGAAAACCGGCGGTGTCTCTCCCGTCGAGGGAGAGGTTATCGAGTATCTCCTCGCGGACGGCGGTACCTCGAGCGCTGCCGACATCGCTGAAGAACACGGCCGCCACGTCGGTTCGGTCCGGCGGGCGCTCCGGCGCATGGACGATCTGATTGACCGCCAGTACGGCGAGGTAGCCCTCGCATCTAACCACATCGCAGAGATGCTCCATTCAGCCGTGTCCGAACTCCGCGACGCGAGTAGTCGCCTCTCCGAAGCGACCGGTGAGGCGTTACTCTCGGCGACACGCGGGCTCGATGAGACCACCAGCGCGCTTCGGACGTGGCTCGCTGCGCACGACTGTGAGACGGACTCTCGCGGTCAGGCGGTCAAGAAACTCCGACTCGGCGAGTTCGATCCTGCCGGGAAGTACGGCTACGCAGAGGTGATCTCCGAACTCCGGAAGGGACTCCGCTATTGGACCGACGCCGGCCGTGATCCGGCCGCGTTCAAACACGCCACCGTTCTGTTCCGTCGGACCGACCGGCGGAAGCGTCAGGCGATCGACGCTGCTCAGCTCCTCGAGCTCCGCGGCGGATAGCCGGCAGTCGCCCCGTCGGTTCCTGGTGAGCGGGGGCCGACGGGTAGTGACCACTCTCTTCGGAACCCTCGAAAACGGCTGATTTAGGGCCGATTCAGCCCATACCCCCGTTTCGTTTGGAGTTTTAGAGCGCCGATCGCCGGACTCGAGGACCGCTCTTCGCACTCGAACCGAACCCGGGGGGTTCTATTCCCGCTTAGGGGTGTGGCTAAGGCCACCCCATCAACAGACCACCGCGACCGCATCGCGGTCGCCACGCGAAGCGCCCCCTGCGGGTGCGCGAAATTTTTGAGCTTCAGCCGATGAAACAGCCTCTAAGTGGATCTGCAAGTATAATACTTCTCGGTAGTAGGACACTATCTAATTAGTTCAGGAGTCTGAGATCACACGTGACTGTCCTGTTCCTCTCTGCAGGTTGGTACCCTCGTTCATCGAAGATGTGGATGCTTCTTGCGGGAATCAGCTGTTTTCTTGGGGCCGTGTTTTTCGGTCTCTCAGCCGGTATTTCAGCAGCAATCTCTGCACCGCTGTTTTGGTGGCTCCTTATCGAGCGACCGGCGAAACCAACGTATCCACGCGGGGTGTTGTTCGGGATCCTAACTGTTGTGTTGGCTCATTTGTTGAATCTTCCCGTGGCCGGTTTGCTCCATCTTCCAGTGATTCGGGGTGATGTTCCTGTAACAGTAATTCCTCCACTTCACCAGCAGATGGCCTGGTTGAGTGCGAGTCTATTCTTTGGTGGTCCCCTCACTTTCCCCATTGGGATAGTTCTGGGTCTCGTTCTCGTAGCGACCCGTCGTCGTTCCCCGAGAAAGGTCTGACCTGAACTTACCTAGTGGCTTCGATCTCTATGCTCATCGAACCGCGTAGACATACCCGTCGCTGTCTCCGGCGATCACCATGTCGTTGACGAGCGCTGGCGACCCCAAGATATTGTTCGTTTGGGCCTGCCACCGCTGGTCTCCAGTCGCAAGATCGACGGCAAGTAAGCCGTTCGTCAACCCCATCACGACCGTTTCACCGGCGACACTCGGTGCTGCCAAGAGCTCGGTCGCCGCCGGGAGTTTCCATCGACGCGCTCCGGTTCGTGCATCGATTCCGACGAGCATTCGGTTCCCGAAGCTGGATCCTGCCACACCGACGACCACGTCGTCCGTGATGGCGGGTGAACAGCTCACGTGGTCGTCGTTCCCGTACGTCCATTTCACCGCCCCGTCGGTCAATGAGAGCGCCTGAATGCCGTCGAATCCGACGACATACACCGTTTCATCTCGGATCGATGGTGCCGCTACGATAGATCCTGAGACCTCGTGGGTCCATACCACGCCCCCGGTGTCTACATCGAGCACGAAGAGGTAGCCGGCTGACAACGCGACAGCGACGACGTCGTCGTGAATCACCGGCTGTCCGCGGATGTACACATCGCTGCTCTCCTCGATCGGAGACGACGCGAGTCGAGGGAGATCAACCTGCCACAGCGGAGTTCTCGTTGCGGTATCGATCGCGCAGAACGTGTTGTCGATGGTGCCGACGAACACACGGCCGTCCCTCGCGGCCACCTCCGCGTACATCCACTCTCGATCGTCACCCATCGGGTGTGGCTCAAGAACGGACGGGGTGAGCGTCCATCGTTCCCGTCTCGACTCGCTGTCGATAGCGACGAGGTACTGTTGTGCTGTAACGTACAATGTGCTGTCGTCGTACGTCGGTCCGTAGATATCCCACCTTGGAATATCGAAGGTCCATTCAATGGATCCACTCGTCGCATCGAGCGCATAGAGTGTGCCCTCGTTATCGCGGGTATAGACGACCCCGTCGTGAACGATCGGACCACTCAAGATGGAGTAATTGACTTCGGTCGCCGGCTCATTGGGATCAACTCGGAACCGCCAGAGCAGATCAGGGCAGTCGCTCGGCCCATCGGCGTCCGGGTTGAATCCGGTGTTCCCGAGGTCGTACTGGAACGAGTGCCACGACCCCGATACGGACTTCGGCTGGGGCGCTTCGCTACCGGAGCCGTCGGTCGTCTCGGATGTACAGTCGATATCGCCGAGAGACCGAGAGGGCCGGCGGCTCAGACATCCCGCGAGAGCTAGCGAGGAAAGTCCGGCAGTCGTGATGAGTTCGCGCCGATACATCGTATCTATCTCGTTCTTGACACAGAGATATAATTAGTATGTGGGCATATCCGAAAACACTCTGAATGACGTGCTGAGGCTGGCAAGAGGCCGTGTCACGTATTGTTAATTATCGACGGGGGCTCGTAGACACTCTTGTCTGGCCGAATTGCAATAAATAGTATCTGTACGTAGCGATCTAACGTCCGGTTCTGCGAGTCCCTGTTACAATCTGTAGGGCTACCCAAGCACCCGAGACGGAGCGATCTTCACCTGCTCGCCTTTCTGATGTGCCCCCGCTCCGTAGAATCGGAGCCGGAGCGACCGCGCCCGGACCGTCCGCGTTTCGAGCACGCGAATCCCACGCCCGACCGGTCGATACGCGACAAACACGTATCCACCAGAGGCGCGCACAAGCCGCGTGTGCTGTTCCTTCCAGAGACGGAACCGCGGCGCCTTCCGTGTCACCATCACCGCCTTCACATCCCACGGGTCGCCCTCCGAGTCTCTCGCGTCGTGCCACGACGAGTGATCTACCTCAAGTCCGTACCGCTCGCGAGCCACCTTCTCCGCCAGCGCCCCGTACCGAGCTGCGTTCTGCGAGCGATTCGTCCTCACCATGACGTCTTTTGACCCATGACCTTACTTCGAGCCCGATTCTTGACCGTGACCCCGACTTTCCCACACCAATCACCCCGGGTTTCCGCCCGGTGCTTCCGCAGACCCACCACGTAGTAAGTAGGTATATGACAGCCGGGGGGAGGGGAGCGGACGGAATGCACGGAACGCGGCGCTGTCATACGGTTTCACCTTCCGACGGTTCCAGTACGTCCTCGAGATCGTTCCACTCGCCACGCTCCCACTCCTTCTTCCGGTCAGTCGCCCACGACGTGCCGTATCCGGCCTTCGCAGCCGCATCTTTCTGCGAGATTCCCTCTGAGTCCGACCACGGCTTACTATCCAGCAGGTACGACCGGACGCGCTCGCGACGGCGAATCTCGTCCGGGCTCGGTCCATCCTCTGTATCGTCATCGTCGCCGTCCGCTCCGAGGATAGCGAACTCAGATGCCTCATGCTCCGAGTAAGACTCTCGAGTGTCTGTGAGTCCCTGATAGTCCGCACCGTCCTCGAAGGTGTCTTGTCCGCCTTCGGTTTCGAGCAGCCGGGCGAATCCCGGATCGTCGCGTTTCGGCTTTTCAATAGCGAACGTCGCGAGCCGCCGGAACGCCGCCGCCGTCCGCTTGCGCGTGTGGTTCACCATCAGCACAGAGCCGCGTTTCGCATGCGGCCCGTGGCTTCCCTCCTTCTTCCGGATGAACGTCAGCGCGTTCGCGAACGTCTCTGCCTTCGGTCCGTCCTCACCGTAGCCCGAGAGTTCCTGCGCTGTCTCGTCTATCACCGCGAGCACTTGGCCTTCTATCTCTGCCATCGCCTCGAGCATCTCTCGGTCGGAGCGAACGATACGGTCGAACCCGTCCCACGCGGTATTTCCGATGATATGGCCACCGGTTCTCGCCGCCCAAGTACGCGCCACGTCGAGCGTCGTCGCTGTCTTTCCCGAACCCGGCGGTCCGAGTATCAGACCGATCGCGCCCTCGTGTTCGAGCTGCTCGGCGGCCGTCGTCAGCAAGTCCTTCCCGTCGCGGTTCCGGTTCGTCAGCCCGACCATCCCCTGCATTTGCGAGACGTTCCCCTCCGTGAAGGCACGATCTGCCATACGCGTGCTCGCCGATCGGATGATGTTCCGCGCGAGCGCCGACTCGAGAAACGGTCCGTGTTCCTCAGGTACAAGCCCACTCTCCCACAGACTCGCGTAGTAGTTCAGGAGATCGAGCGTCTCCGCGTCGTCGATCAACCCCGCGAACTCGCGCACCCACTCGTTCGGTTTGTCCTCGAGCGCGCCTCGGAGGAACTCGCGCCCTTGCGCCGCCGCGTACACGCTCGAGTCCGACCCCGAGCGACTCATTCGATCGTCCCTCCGTCGTTGGCGATCGGTCCGGTCGGCTCGAGCGCCTCGTCATCCTCGAGCAGATCGAGCGAGAACATCTCGCCGTCCCCCTCGTCGCCGATATCTAGCTCGCCCGTCCCCTCGTCGTCAGGTGCGAGGTGTGACGGCAGCGACTCAGCCGGGAGTTCCTCGGCGATCACGTCGTCGATTGTCTCGTCACCGAACGACGGTGATAGGTGCGGCTCCAGCGCCGCGTTCTGGTCAGTCGCCCGCCGCGCATCGAGGCGCCGAAGGATCGACGGGATACGCCGCCGCAGCGCCCGAGCGTGTCTCGCGTCCTCCTCGTACTGGTCCCGTAGTTCGCCGACCATCGCCCGCACGGCCGACTCCTCCGTTTCCCCGAGTACGCGAGACGCGGGCGCTGCCTCTCGCCAGTTCGCCACCGCCGCGTTCGTCTCCGGGTTGTAGATCCGTGCCTCGTAGGTGTCCAGCGGGGAGTCCGTCCACGGGTACAGCGTCCCCTCGTGAACGTCCAGTTCCTCCCACGCTCGATCGTTCAACTCCCACGCGCCGAGTCCCTGATCGGTCGTCTCGTCCAGCGCGACGATGATATGTCCCGGCGGGTCCGGGAGCAGATCGGCTATCTTGTCGCCTACCGTCCACGCGACGGCGACCGTCCCCGCGACCGCCAGCACCCCGAGCGTCCACCACTCGGGAAGCGACGGGATCGACGGATACCCCGCCTCGATCACGTCCGTCTCAACCAGCGCGACGTACCCGCCGCCGACCGCGAGGATCGTCCGTAGGTTGTCCGATACCGCGTTGATGAGTGATTCTCTCGCGGTCATGGTCATGCGATCCGGTCTATCTCGGGGTCGTCCGATTCATCGAGTTTCTCTCTCGACCGCTTGAACGAGTAGTATCCCGTTCCCACGGCAGCGCCCGCCGTGAGTGCTCCCGCAGTCGAATACGCGACTGTTGGACTTCCCGCGTCCACCGAGTCCGTCCGGAGCAGCGCCGCGCCCTTCGCCGACGCAATCGTGATCGCATAGGCCCCGTCGAACTCCACGGGTTCGAACGTGATCCGCGTCCTGTCACTCCCGAGCGAGTAACCCCGCGTCGGGATCTTCGTCGCCGTCGCGCCGCTCCCCTCAGTCATCGCCCGCATCACCGCTCCTGTGTCGGTGATCTTGATGCTCGTCGGGTAGTCCGCTTCCAGTTCTAAGACAAAACTCCCGTCCGTATACTCCCACGTTCGAACCTTCACCACCGGACCGAGTTCTACCGCTATCTCCGGACCCTCCGGTGTCTCGGTCGGCACCGTCTCGTTCGCCTCTTGCGCGCTCGCCGTTTCCGCTCCGGCAACCGTCGCGGCCGCTCCACCGAGCGCCGCGAGGACTGTTCTCCGCGTCGTTTCTGTCGCTTCTGAGTTCTCTGAATTCATGGTCCTGGTCAAGAAAATGGGTCCGCCGAGAGCTAGCTCACGGCGAGTAGACCTTGAGCGCGATCAGGCCGACGACCGCGACGATGGCTGCCACCGCTCCGACTCCGATACCGAGTGCCGCCGCAAGTGCTTGCAGCGGTCCGTCCCCGCCGCCGCTCGTTCCCCCGCCGCCGGGTTTCGGCTCGCGGCTCTCGATCTCCTCGCGGAGTTCGAGGATGCGATTCATCTTTTCGAGTTGTTCGCTCGTGTTGCTCGTCTTGTAGACGATCTTCGTGGTTTTCACCTCGGTTATCTCATCCCCAGATTCGCTTGTGATTGACGAGACTGTGAACTCGCCGTCGAGTTCCTTGGTGTCGCCACCCGTGTGAGCGAGCAGCACCGGCCCGTCGATGTTCGACGTGTTGTACGTGGTTCCAGCCTGCCACGAGCCATTCGGCGCGTTGCGCGCCATCAGGAAGCCATTGTACGTCGCGCCCTTGTACTGGACCTCCATCGTCCCGGTTCCGTTGAGTTCCGGGGAATCGAGCCCCATCGATGAGAGCGCGGCCACCACATCGTAGGTGGAGTTCGTACCGTTGACGGCCGATTGGCCGTAGCGGAACATTTGGGTGTTCCGCGAGAGCACGTCAGAAGCGTCGATTTGGCCGCTCTGATACGCTTCCCACGTATTGTTGACGAACGGGTCAACCTCATCTTGAAGGGCGTTATTCTGCTCCTCAATCCGGTCCCAACGACTCTTGTAGTCGTTGAACCAGATGTACTGGAGATCGTCGTAGTTGTCGTTCGGTTTCAGGACCTTGTAGCCCGTCGCGTTCGCGACAGCGTAGACGTTGTAATTGCTGTCGTAGGTCTCCTTATACGCTGTTCCGGTTTCAGGAGTCGCCCACGCAACGGCGCTGGTCCCAGAGTACATGTAGAACTCCGCGCCGATCCTCCACGTCGAGGCAGTCGAGCCGTCGACGAGAGTGACGGTCCCCTGTCGATCAGGGTGAACTAGACGGCGCTCTTCATCACCGACGTAATCGTTGCCGCCGGTCGAGTAGTAGTCGCCAGTTGGCCAAACGACATTCCGAGCGGTAAGTTCGGATTCGTTCTCGGCGACCGAGATCGTCGTATTCAGCGACGCTGCCGACTGGTTCCAACTCTCGATCAGGTTCTTTTGCTTGACGACGTAGTATTCTGCAATAGCCTGTCGCGCCTTGGACTTCGCAACGGCCTTTGACGAACCGTTCTGGTAGGCCTCAGCGATAGCCATCTCAGCCTGCATCCACGCAGATGCCTCGGTGTCGTTGAGGTAGTTATCGTAGATGGCCGTCTCGGTGGCCGTCTGTGCGTCTTGTTCGAGCGCAGCGTTGTAGATGTCCAAGTGCGTCTGATTGGCGTCTGACTCCTCCATCGTCTGGATGGCCTCAGCTCGGTGTGATTCCGTGCATTTGCCATCGAACAGGAACTTGTCAGCGGCGTAGCCACCGAGTCCGAACGAGAAGGTCGCGAGCCGTTGTGTCTCGGTACAGTCGTGTGTCGCTGCCGCCGGTCCAACCGGTGACCCGGCGAGCGGCGCCCCGAGTGCCGCCGTCACGAGCAGCCCGGCGACGAGCACGCCGCCGACTCGCTCGCGCCGCGGCGTGATCGAGGCGACGAGCCCGCGCAGATCAGCGTCGATCCCGAAACGAACCATGACCATGACCAGGGCCACGACTGAGAGGACAGTCGGAGCGATCCACTCACCCCGGAGAGTTAGGAGCCCGGCCGCCGCGAGCGATGCGACGGCCGAGTATGTCAGACCGAGTCGATGCCAGTGCATCGGGTTACTCCTCCTCTCGACCGAGCACGAGCACGGCGCCGATCAACAGCACCGCGACGATCCCGCCCGTTCCAACCGACGAAAGCGACGAGCCGAGCCCGCCGCCGCTCGAGCCGGCGACCATCTCGATCGTCCCGACTTCCGCCGAGACGTTCTCGGTCGAAGCGGTCGAGTTGTCCACGTGGACCATGACCGTGACCTCAGAGTACGCCGAGGCGTTCACGTCCGTGTACTCTACGAGCGACGCGTTCCCCGAATCCACGGTGACGTTCCTGGTGTCGAGCGTCCCCGTCTCGTTCCCGTCCGCGTCGATCCCGACGAACTCCACCGTGAAGTTCGCCGATGTGTTCACGTCCAAAGTCGCGTTCAGGTCCGCGTACACCGAGCGTGTGTCGCCGTCGACGGCGACCGTCTCGTTCGCGATCTCCACGTCGGCGGCGACGGCGCCGCCGGTCGCCCCGATCAGGCCCGCCGTCGCGACGATCACGACCGCCAGCAGCGCGAGCCCGCGCTTCATGCGTCCCCACCTCCGAGCACCTCGATCCCGAAGTGTGGTGCGAGCGACAGCGCGCCCGCCGCGCCGATCACGATGTAGACGAGCCCGGCTGCCCCGCCCCCGAGTAGCTCGGTTACGATGTTGAGATCGGCCGCTTCCATCAGGCCCCAGTTTATCGCCCCGAACCCCGAGAGTAGCCACGCTGTGACCTTGACCGCCGACTCGTCGCTGTCGTAGGGGTTGCGAAGGTCCGCCATTAGCGCATCCACCCCAGTCCGATCTGCGCGACAGCGACGCCAGCGATGTAGATCACTCCCCACAGATCTTGTGACTGGAAGAACGAGGCAACATCAGGGAACAGCACCCATCCGACGAGCAGCGCGGCCGAGCCGATCACGGCGTAGGCGTACACGTCGTCCATGTCCTCTTTCATTTTGTCGAGCCCGTCCGCACTCAGCAGGTCCGTGTGATCGTTCGTGACGACGACCGCCGCGAATGTCCCCACGGTGACGAGCCATGCGATTGATGTACTGATTCCTGCGACTGTGAACCCGTCAGACATGGAAACGCCGAACGCTTCCACACTCGCGATCCCGGTCATCACTGCGGCCGAGAAGATCGCGAGCACCAGCGCCCCGATGTCCTCCGCGTCGAATTCTTGGTATGCCATGCAGCGAGCGTCCGTACTAGAGATGCGCCCGTAGCAACCCGCGAATATGGGGGACGAGTAGCCGACGAGTGTCCTATTGTACGGTCACTAAGTACACCGGATGAAGGTGTGAGCGTATGGGCCTGCGCTCACTCAGCGACCGAGACGGGACCGCCACGGTGTCGCTCGATAAGTCCGACCTGGAGTTAGACGGCGTGCTCGAGGATGGGGAAGTTCCGAGCGGGAAGCACGTTCACTACCAGCGGCTCGCCCCCGGCGTGTACGTCATCCGCGACGTGCGTGACGGAGAGGTTCCGCCGCTTCCGGCCGGTGTCTCCTCGGAGTAACCCCGCGCGGAGGGGGTCTGAGCCGCGACCCCGTGGGGTCCCACTCAGAAGTAACGCTCACCCCCGATGTGCATACCTCGCGCTTCGCGGCCGAGGTGAATCGTGCATATTCTGGCGGGGTTGCGCGCTGACAGCCGGCCCGATCACAACCAACCTGCGACTCGCGTTCATAAGTATCGGCCCGTTAAGCAACCCGAGCACCGCGGCCTTCGACCCCCCGTGCATACTCGTGACTACATGACCGACCGAACCAGCCTGAAGTTGACCGACGAGCGGAAACGAGAGTTCGAACGAGCTGCCGAGATTGTTGCCGCCGGCGCCGACGACGATCCGCCGCGGTCGAAGGTGATCGACGCCGCACTCCGACACCTGATCGAGTCGAAAGAGAACATTGAGGACGCTCGCGATGAGGTCGCCCCTACGACGATTCAGAAGGTGGCGAACACGTCGATCATCGGATTGAGGTACCGAACTCGCGTCGAGAGTCGCTTTCGAAGGTGATCTAATTACAACCCTTGGGAGATTAGAGCAAACAGGCAGTCAGTTATACTTGGGATATAGGTGGAATATGGTGAATCATCCCCCAATTTCAAACACTGATACACTGATCGAAAAGCCCATAACTAAGCCCGTTCGGTGTTTAGGTCGTCATAGGGGCTGACATGATGGACAACGAAGAACTATTCGAGAAGATGGAGGGTGAATCGGATGATGACAGTTTCGGTGTTGCGGACTACAACGAGCTCGTAGAAGAATACGAGCGGGTTTCAAAGAGAGCTGAGCGGATCGAGGCCAAAACAAATCCTGTCAACAACAGCGCCAGATTTACTAATAGGTCGTGAATAAATTCAGGCGGAATGGCAAGTTGGGGCGAAATTCTTAACGAGATCCGAAGCCGGACACAGCCACGCGATTCAACACCTCATGACAACATCCGTCGTCATTACCTGAGGCAGCTACACGAATACACCGACAGAGACGTACTCCTCTACTCTAGCGGGTGGACGCATATTGACCAGTCCTCTGCCCAGTTTTCGATCAAGGAGAATGATCTCCAAGGGCTGATGGAGGCCTTCTACGGGCTCGATGGAAATGAGCTGGACATCATTCTCCACAGCCCAGGTGGTACCCCCACAGCTGCAGAAGGTGTTGTAGACTACCTCAGGTCCAAGTATGACGACATCAGAATCTTCGTCCCCCACGCGGCGATGTCGGCAGCAACGATGATTTGCTGTGCTGCGGATGAAGTCGTGATGGGCAAACACTCCTTCTTAGGTCCAATTGATCCGCAGATCACTCTCGATACGCCGACGGGATTAAGATCGGTTCCTGCACAAGCGATTCTCAGCCAGTTTAATGATGCAAAAATGGAAATCCAAGAAGATGAAAGTAACCTCGCTCATTGGACCCCTATCCTCCGGCAGTATGGACCTGGTTTGCTTTCTGAGTGTGAACAGGCACTCAACCTCTCTGCCGAGCTTGCAGAGATGTGGGCGAAGAAGTACATGCTGGCTGGGGAGCCAAATGCAGAGGAAAAGGCGGATAAACTAGCCAGTACCCTATCCGACTGGGATATATTCAAAAGCCATGGGAGGCATATAAGCCGAGATAGAGCCTCTGACTTTGGGTTCAACGTTTCCGCTCTTGAGGATGATCAAGAGCTTCAGGATATAATTCTCTCTATCTATCATATCGCTACTCACACCCATCACATGGAAGATGTTGCAAAGATCATCGAAAACCATGAAGGAAACGCGTACGTGTCTGGCCTCCCTAATCAGGGCCAGCCACAAGGAGGGTCAAACGCTGTACGTGGAGGCCCCAGCAACTTCCCCATTCCTCCTCAAGGGCCCTCACAGGAAGACGTGATCGACGGAAATGAGTAAGACCCGCTACTAATTGGAGACTCAAAGATTAATTTCGGTTATAGATTACTCCTCATCGGTTTTGAGGTCCGAAGAAGTTATTTCTCCCGCTAGGTACGCTCGGCCCTTCTCTGTTATTTTGTAGTAACCACGCTTCTCGTCTATCTTTTCAAGCAATCCCCTTTCTGGCAGCTTCCGCATCCGGCGTGCTACAGTCTCCTTGCTCTTGTCCAGAACCCCATATGTCTGAGTGAGGTTATACCAGACAGGGGCTGGAGGAAGCGCCAGACCTTGATCCTGAGCCGCGAAGAATTCTAGAATAGCGTCATCTACCTCGTTCATCCCTGGTACCCTCGGTCGCATATACTCTCGTCAACTATACTCTGAATCAACCCACCGAACTGCAATCTACTCGTGCCCATATGGCCTATTTCTGTGCTATATGGAACACAATTATAAGCATACGCCACATCGAGGGTATCGAGCACGATTCATCCGGGCTGCGTCGCTATCGACGTGAGTCCCTGAGAAGCAAGCGGACCGACGGTAGGGGCGTCGGTCCGGGTGGTCGCGCCAACGACCGATCCATGTACACCAGGGGAATGCGCGGGGAAATAGACCCCGCACCGACGAGAGAACCGCTTCACTTCCGCCGATTCGTACACTTTCACCGCGCACGGACGGCTCGCGACTATCCCGGCGAGTCCCTTCCGGTGCTAACTGCATGCCCATTGTGATGATGCAGGTAGTCGAATCGCGTCCCTATCTGAAGTGGGACGCAGAGCGCAACAGAACGTTGTGTAGGACGTGCCGGCGGTACGTGACCGTCGGTCCGGATGGAACCGAGTACGGCCACCAGCGGCGCGGGCGCGGTGCAGACGACCCGCTCCCTGAGGAGTATGACGGTCGGTGTCCGCATCGCCCCGAGTCGGTTGAGCCGACCGGCGGCCCTCGCGGTGGTCCGGGGTACAACCCGCTGCGCGATGAGGACGGGAATTTTGCGGGCTCGGAGGTCAGCCACCGTGCCGACTGATGACCTGCGCCCGATCTCTCCCTCGGAAGCGGTTGAGCTCCACCTCGAGGCGATGAAAGACGACTCTGCGAAGTGGACGCGTCGATCTCACCAGTCCCACCTTCGGGCATTTGTCGAGTGGTGCCGCGAGGACGGCGGAGTTGACGACATGACGGAGTTGGGCGGGCGTGATCTGTTCCGATTCCGGGTGTGGCGTCGAGAGGGTGGTTACTCGAAGGGGCAGAACGACGAGATCGCGCCGAAGACTCTGGATTCCGCGTTGAGTGTGATCCGGTCGTTCCTTCGGTCGTGTGCAACGTTCGACGCAGTCCCCGAGGATCTATATCTGAAGGTCCCGCTGCTGGATCTCTCGGAGGGGGAGCGCGTCAGTGATACGACGATGGTCCCCGAGCGGGTGCCGCCGATCCTCGAGTACTTGGAGCGGTACAAGTACGCGAGTCGGGTCCATGTGCTGTATCTCTTGATGTGGCATACGGGCGCGCGCCTGAGCGGAATGCGGGGGCTTGACCTCGAGGACGTGGAGTTGGAGAAGGCGGATCCGTCCATTCGGTTCAGGCATCGTCCAGAGACGGATACGCCGTTGAAGAATGACGAGAAGAGCGAGCGGGTGAACCGGATCAGCGACCGGGTGGCTCAGACTGTTCTGGATTACATCGAGGGTCCGCGGGTTGATCAGCTCGATGAGAACCAGCGTGCTCCGTTATTCACGACTCAGCATGGGCGTATCTCGCGCGGTGCTGTCCGGAATGCGTTCTATGCGTGGACGCGGCCGTGTGAGGTTGGTGAGGGGTGTCCTCACGATAAGGACCCGGAGACGTGCGAGTGGACGTACTACGAGAAGGCGAGCAAGTGCCCGTCGTCACGGTCTCCGCACAATATGCGGAAGGCTCGGGTGACGAAGTATCGGAATGACGGAGTGCAGCGGGGGGTGGTGTCGGATCGGCTTGACGCGTCGGCGAATGTTCTGGATGAGCATTACGATCGCGCGTCTGAACGGGAGAAGGCAGCTCGTCGATGGAGGCAGATTCAGCGATGAGTCGAATTGCTATCGTAACGCCGGCTTGCGATTGGGGCGGGGTGGCGGCAGGGGGATCATCCAAATCCCTCGCCGCTCGTTACCGTACCCTTCGTTTCGACACCAATCATACCCCCGTCTCGAGGCTCTGAAACGGCGGAAATCGGAGAGTCTCCACTCGGTATGGATGGGGCGAACTCACGGTACCGGCCACTGACGTAGCGACTCCCGCCGCGTCCGGCCGCACGCTGTCTCTCGGCGTTCCGATCGTCGCGGCATCTCCCGTCCGTCCGGTTTCAGAACGTGTACGCCATCATCGCCTCGTCGACGTACTCGCCGTCGATGGTGTAGTGGTCGCGCCGGATCGCTTCCGTCTCCCAGCCGTGGTCGCCGAGGAACTCCAAGGCGGCGGCGTTCGTCACCGGGACGCTGTTGTACACCTTCCGGAAGCCGTTGGCCTCGGCCCAATCGAGCCCGCGCTGCAGGAGCCGTCCCCCGATCCCCGCCCGCCTGTGCTCGGGGACGACGCCGACGGTCTGTTTCGCGGTCTCGCGCACTCGCGACACCTGCGGCAGGTCGAGGTGCGTCCATCCGACCACGGCCCCGCCGACCGTGGCGACGAAGAACACCCGCGACTCCACCGCGTTGTGCCGCGTCACGGTTTCCTCGTACAGCAGCTGCTCGGCGATACTCTCGGCGACGACGTACGTCTCCTCGTCGGTCACCGCACGGATCGCCGCGACGAGTCCCTCGAAGTCGTCCTGTCCCGCCGGCCGGATCGTGAACGACGTGTCGGTACCCTCGTACTCCTCGACGGCGCCGACGTCGAGCGCCACCCGAAGCGTCCCGCCGTCGTCGTCCAGGTATCCTCGCGACTCTAGGCGGTCGAGTTCGCGCTCGAACTCCTCGGCCGGCGCCGAGACGGTCTGCTGGACGATGTGGCGATTCGCCGTCCCGTGTCGCTCGACGTACTCGTAGATCCGCTTGCTCACCTCGGACTCGAACGTGGGTCGCTCTGCGACCTCCATACGGGTACGTTCGCGCCCCGGGGCTTAGCGCTTGCCACGCGGTAACATAACTCACTCGCCGTCGGTGTGGTTCCACCTCGACGTTCACTCCCAGGGTTTCACCAGCACCTTCACCGCCTCGCGCTCGTCCATCATGCGGTACCCCTCGGGGACGCCGTCGAGGCCGACCGTCTCGGTGAAGATCGGCGACGGATCGAGCGTCCCCTGAAGCACGTCGGCCATCAGGTCCTCGGCGTACGCACGGACGGGCGCGACGCCGCCGCGGAGCGCGACGTTGTCGCCGAAAAACGGGAACAGATCGAGGCCGCCCTCCATCCCGTGGGGGACGCCGACGTACCCGACGGTGCCGCCCGGCCGAGCGACCTCGACGGCCGTCTCCATCGCGGAGGCGGCGCCGACGCACTCGAGCACGTGGTTCGCGCCGCCGTTCGTGATGTCGAGTACCGCGTCGACGGCCGCCTCGCCGCGCTCGGCAACCGTGTGGGTGGCGCCGAACTCCTCGGCGATATCGAGACGGTCTTCGTGGTGGCCGACGGCGACGATGCGCTCGGCGCCCAGCCGCCTCGCCGCGGCGACGCCACAGAGGCCGACGGCGCCGTCGCCGACGACGACCGCGTCCGCGCCGGCCTCGACGCCCGCCGAGCGGGCGGCGTGGTGGCCCGTCCCCATCACGTCGGTAAGCGGGAGCAGGGACTCGAGGACCTCCTCGTCGTCGGCGTAGCGGTCCGGCACCCGGACGAGCGTCCCGTCGGCGTGCGTCGAGCGGACGTATTCCCCTTGTCCGCCGCCGTTGGCGCCGCCCCAGGAGTCGCGGTTCTCACACGAGGTGTGCAGGCCTTTGCGACAGAACTCACACGAACCGCAGGAGATAGCGAAGGGGGCGAGCACGCGGTCGCCCGGCTCGACCGAGCGCACGTCCTCGCCGACTTCCTCGACGATCCCCATCGGCTCGTGACCGACGCCGGTGCCGGCGTCGCGGTCGCTCTCGCCGCGGTAGAACCACAGATCCGACCCGCAGACCGCGGTGTGAGTCACGCGGACGATAGCGTCGGTCGGCTCCTCGATCTCGGGCTTGTCGACCTCCTCGACCCGGATGTCGCCGGGGCCGTGAAACACTGCTGCGCGCATGAGCGAGCCGACGGTCGCCGGCGGTTTCAACCCATGCCTGGCGGCGACGCGTTCAGCGGCCCCCGGGTCCGGGTCATCGTCCTCGACCGACGAGATCCGCCGGTGTTCGGAACTCGGGCGGGGTTCGGACAGGACTCGGGCGGGGCTCAGGCGGGGATCGGACGGAGTCTTTGACGGACTGTCACGAGGGCGTCGCAGTCGGGACACACGAGCGACTCGCCGCCGCGACGCTCCTCGACGATCCAGTCGCCGCCGATGGGCGCGGCGTGACCGCAGTCGGGACAAAACAGCGTGTTCTTGGGAGGCGGTCGTCGAGTCTGCGTGGAGGGTGTGTCCATACTAAACCGATGTCCTCTGGACGGATAACGGCGTCTCTCCGGATCTCAGCGCTGAGACCGTCAGATCTGTGTGGGTGACTCACAGCCGTCCGCTCGGTGAGAACACACCGTCGGGGTCCCGGCGTCGCTTCACCTCTCGGAGCCACTCGTAGTTGTCGCCGTACACGTCGCGGGCGGCGGCCTCGCCGCGCTCGGTTCCCGAGAAGTTCGGCAGCTCCCCGGTCACTGCGCCGATCTCGCGAACCGACTCGGCGGACTCTCGCGCCCACGAGACGTGTTCGTCGTCGCCGGCCGGGTCGGCCCAGCACGCCTCGAAGTTGAGCACCACCTCGGCGTCGCGCTCGGGCACCGCCGTCTCCGCCGGGTCGACGTCCGCGATCGCGCCGCCCATCGGCCAGACGACGACGGTGCTGTCCGGCTCCGTGTCCGGATCGCCCGGGAACGCGATCATCCGCTCGGCGACGAGGTCGGCGAGGTCGTCGGTGAACGTCTCGACGGCGACGGACTTCCAGTAGTAGCGGTCGCCGGCATCCGAGTCGCCGCCGAGGTACGCCTGCAGCTCCCGGTACGGCACTCGTTTCGCGTGGTCGAACAGCGGATCGATATCGTCGCCGCCGAGCGCTCGAAGCGGCGCCAGCGCCCGTTCTCCCGCGTCGGGATCTCCGGCGTGGGCGCCGAGGACGCACAGCGCGAGGTCGCCCGCACGGTCGTCGGGGAACCCCGGCCCGTCGGGCACCCGCGCGACGTACGGCGAGACGTTCGTCTCTCGGGGGGCGTCCCGGAGCAGCCGACGGTACTCGCGGAGGAGGGCCGCGATCCCGTCGGCGTCGTCGACCGAGAACCACGTGTCGCACATCGCCACCTCGTCGGGGACCGACACGAGGTCGAACGCCAACTCGACGGCGACGCCGAAGTCGCCGCCGGCGCCCCGCACTGCCCGGAACAGGTCCGGGTTGGAGTCCGGGCTCGCGGTGACGCGCTCGCCGGCGGCGGTCACCAACTCAACCCGCCGGAGACGGTCGCACGCGAGGCCGTGCGCCCGAGAGAGATAGCCCGTGCCGCCGCCGAGCGTCAGGCCGGTCACCCCGACCTCCGGGGCCACGCCCTGCGGGGTCGCGAGGCCGTGCACGGTCGTCGCCGTGTCGAGTTCGCCGATAGTGACGCCCGGCTCGACGACGGCGACCTCCGCGTCCGGGTCGACTGTCACCTCTCGCATCGCGCCAACGTCGCACACGAGGACGCCGTCGCCGGTCGAGGTACCGACCGAGGAGTGTCCGCCCGAGCGCGTCGCGATCCCGAACCCGGTCTCCCGAGCGGTCCCGACGACGCGGGCGACGCCCTCCGAGGTCGTGGGATACGCCACGGCGGCCGGGGACGCGGAAACGAGCCCGTTCCAGACGCGCCGGGCGTCGTCGTAGCGCTCGTCCGCTGGCGTCACGACTGCCCCGGGGAACAGCGTCCGCCAGTCGCCGACGGCGTCGCGGGGCGCGGGTGTCCCATCGCCGTCGAGCGCGGCCGCCAGCGACGCGAGCGCGTCGCCGTGGGCGTCGGCGACCGCGCGGGCGTCGTCGCGACCGAACGGCGACCCCCGCTCGGCCGTCCGGTCGAAGGTATCGCCCGCGATGTCCTGCGATTCTCTGCTCATACCACCCAGTATATCTGTGGGGACGAAAAGCCATCGCGGGCGCGCCGGGCGCGTCGATCGGCCGGCGCCCGGCGCGCCCGCGCCCGACAGCGCAACGGCTATCGGTCCGCCGGCCGGACCGGCGCACATGGACAGAAGACGTGCGCTGGCGTACGCGCGCGTCGGGGTCGCCTACCCCGTCGGTAGCGTCGCCGCCGCCGTTGGGCTCGCGTGGGTGCTCGGGTGGGACCCGGGGATCGTCGTCCTCGCGCTGTCGATGGCCGCCGCGGCGACGCTGGCGGGTGTCACGCTTTCGGAGACGAGCGGGATGCGGCCTCCGGAGGCTGACCGGGGACGTGAGCAGCAGCGCGGGATCCTCGGCCTCGGTGGGAATGGCGGCGGTGGCGGCGCGGACGACGACCTTCCGGAT
The DNA here is from genome assembly GCF_040025155.1 of Halobaculum rarum. Lineage (NCBI taxonomy): Archaea > Methanobacteriati > Methanobacteriota > Halobacteria > Halobacteriales > Haloferacaceae > Halobaculum > Halobaculum rarum. The sequence goes on from NZ_CP157275.1 coordinate 1,579,197, forward strand.
GTGGCTCGGAGCCGTCGAGCACGCTTGCGGGTGTTCTCGCTCGGGCTGTTCGTGGTCACCGTCGCGCTCGTGTTGGTGCTCGGCGGCGTGATACCGGGGCTGTAGGCGGGACGGGCCCGGGGCTGTAGGCGAGACTGTTCTCGGTGCGATCGCGACACGGAGAGCCGCGGCTCGCGGTCGCGGCGTCGAAAGAATCGAAGATCGGTCGAGAGACGGTGCGTGTCGGCGTCGTGGGGTATGGTGTTGGCTGGGGGCCTACTTCACATCGCGCCGCCCATGCCGCCCATACCGCCCATGCCGCCCATGCCACCGCCGCCCGGGGGCATCTCGTCGTCGCCGCCGGCGTCGGAGCCGCCGCCCTTCAGGTCGCCGGCGGCGATGACGTCGTCGATGCGGAGGATCATCGTCGCCGCCTCGGTGGCGGACTCGATGGCCTGCGTCTTGACACGGCGCGGCTCGAGGACGCCCTCGGCCTCCATGTCGATCACGTCGCCCGTGTAGGCGTCGAGGCCGGCGCCGAACTCGCCGCCGTCGTGGCGGGCGCGCAGGTCGACCAGCGAGTCGATCGGGTCGAGGCCGGCGTTCTCGGCGAGGGTGCGCGGGATGACCTCCAGCGCGTCGGCGAACGCCTCGACGGCCAGCTGCTCGCGACCGCCGACGGAATCGGCGAAGTCACGCAGTTCCAGCGCCAGCTGGGTCTCGGGCGCGCCGCCGCCGGGGAGCACCTGCCCGTCCTGCAGCGTCGTGCGCACGACGCCGAGCGAGTCGTCGATCGCGCGCTCGACCTCGTCGACGACGTGCTCGGTGCCGCCGCGGAGCACGAGCGTGACCGAGCGGGCGTCCTCGACGTCCTCGACGAAGATGCGCTCGTCGCCGCCGATGTCCTTCTGGGCGACGGAGCCGGCGAAGCCGAGGTCGCTCTCCTCGAGGTCGTCGAGGTTGGCGACGACGCGGCCGCCCGTCGAGCGGGCCAGCCGCTTGAGGTCGGAGTCCTTCGCGCGGCGGACGGCGAGGATGCCCTCCTGCGCGAGGTAGTGCTGGGCCATGTCGTCGATGCCGTCGCCGACGAAGACGACGTCCGTGCCGACGGCGGTCAGCTTGTCGACCATCTCCTTGAGCTGCTGTTCCTCCTGGTCGAGGAACTGCTGGAGCTGATCGGGGTCGGTGACGTTGACCTCGGCGTCGATCTCGGTCTCCTTGACCTCGATGGCGCCGTCGAACAGCGCGACGTTGGCGTCCTCGACCGCGTAGGGCATGTTCTCGTCGACGCGCTCCTTGTCGACGATGACGCCCTCGATGAGCTCGGAGTTACCGATGGAGCCGCCGACGACCGTCTCGACGGAGACGTTGTCGGTGTCGACGCTGCCGTCGTCGTCGCGGACGGCGAGGACGGCGTCGACGACCAGCTTGGCGAGCGCGTCGCGAGCGGACTCGGCGCCCTTGCCGGTCATCGCCGTCGCGGCGATCTTCTCGAGCGTCTCGCGGTCGTCCGCGGTGACGTCGATGGCGCGGTCGTCGAGGACCTCTCTGGCCTTCTCGGCGGCCTGGCGGTACCCCTGCGCGATGGTCGTCGGGTGGACCTCCGAGTCGATGAGCTCCTCTGCCTGGTCGAGCAGCTCACCGGCGATGACGACGGCCGTCGTCGTGCCGTCGCCGACCTCGTCCTCCTGAGTCTCGGAGACCTCGACGATCATGTTGGCCGCCGGGTGGTCGATGTCCATCTCCTTCAGGATGGTCACGCCGTCGTTCGTGACGACGACGCCGCCCGAGGAGTCGACGAGCATCTTGTCCATCCCCTTCGGTCCGAGTGTGGTGCGGACGGACTCCGCGACGGCCTTGCCGGCCGTGATGTTCATCGACTGGGCGTCCTTGCCCGACGTTCGCTGGCTCTCCTCCGAAAGTACGATCATGGGCTGATTGCCCATTCGCTGGCGCTGAGACATGAGTCACTCAGTGATTGTTTCCGATTCTATAAAAAGGTATCGGCGAAGGCTCGTCAACACCTCGCACGACCCTGATTCGAGCGTGTGTGACGAGTTGTCAAGGACAGTTTATATACCGTATCGCGGGCCGCAGAACTGTCGCTGGCGGGCTCGCCGCGTTCGTTACCGCGGCTCCTCGGCGTTGCCGGAGGGGGCCGAGAGGTCCGGCGCGCCGTGGATCTCGTTGTGCTTGCGCTCCAGGAACGAGTAGACTGCACCGTGAGGGGCGCCGTCGAGGATCATCCCCGTCGCGCGGCGGACGGCCTCGACCTCCTCGGGCTGACCGATGACGCCGAGGGTGGTTCCCTTGATGACGACTTCGGCGCCCGAGAGGTCCTCCATCAGCTCCCGAGTGCGGCCGTTCTCGCCGATGAGGCGGCCCTTCTGGCGCTGGAGGTCGTTCTTGTTTCGCGTCTTCGATGCGAGGTCGACCAACTCGAACCGTCGCAGGTCGTGCTCCAACAGCGAGAGGGCGACCTCGGGGGTGAACCCGCGCCCGATGGCGCGGACGATGTCGGGAGCGACCAGGCCGGCGACCGGGTCGCCGACGGCGTCGATGGCGACCGACCCCGACTCGGAGTCGATGTCGAGTCGAACCTCGGCGCGGTCTTCGATCTCCCGCATCGTCTCGCCGCCCTCGCCGATGAGCACGCCGATGCGGTCCTGCGGAACCTTCACGTGCTGCATACACGTGATTTCCGGCCGGACGCGGTTAAGCGTTCCCTCGGGAACCCGCCGCGTGAGCGGGTCACACGCGCGAACCGTCGACTGTCCGACGGCATCGCACCTCGACTACCCGTCGTCGCCGTCGCGGTCCGCGGGGTTCGGATCCGGCGGGTTCGAGTCCGGTGGATTCGGGTCCGTCGCGGGATCGGGTTCGGCGCTCGGCTCCGCCTCGGGCGTGGTGACGTACCCGTGAAGGTCGTCCGCGTCGGTGTCGAGCCCCTGTCTGGAGAAGAACGAGGCGACGTTGTGGCAGTCGCGCTTCAGGAACTCGTCGGCGTTCGGGTGGTGGACGGTCACCGCCTGTCCCAGATCGATGACGACCAGCTCGCCGTCGTGAATGATGAGGTTGTACTCCGAGAGGTCGCCGTGGACCAGCCCCGCCGAGTAGAGCCGGCGCATGTACTCGCGGACGACCTCGAAGGCGGTCTCGGGGTTCTCCACGTCGACCTCCGCGAGCCGGCGGGCGCGGTCTTCGGCGTGGCCGACCAGTTCCATCACGAGGACGTTGCGCTGGACGGCGATCGGCTCCGGCACGCGCACGCCGGCCTTGCGAGCCCGCGAGAGGTTCGAGAACTCCTTGCGCACCCACGCGACGACGACCTGCTTCTTGTCGGAGCCGATCCCCTCGAACCGGGGGTCGCCCTCGAGGTAGTCGCGCATCTGCCGGAAGTTCGAGGTGTTGATCCGGTACACCTTCGCGGCCACCTCGCGTTCGTCGGCGCCGAGCGCCTCGTACACGTTCGCCTCCTTGCCGGTGGAGACCGGGCCGCCGAACGCGACGATGTGGCCGTCGCGGGTGAGCTTGTACAGCGCCGCGAGGGTGGCGTCGTCGAACACCGACGCCTCGACTTTGAACTGCTCGGTGTTCTTGACGCGCTTGCGGAACTCGTCGAACTCGTCGTCCTGTCTGCGGGCGATCTTGTCGGCCTCGGTCTGGGCGATGTCGTCCAGGTCGAGGTCCTCCCACTCGTCGCCCGGTGCGTCCGCCTCGTCGGGTTCGACGAACCCGAACTCTCCGGTCATCTCTGTCCTACGTACGCGCTCGGGAGTGAAAAGCACCGGTACCCCGCGGGCGCCGTCGCGCCGCGACCGGGGACGACTCAGGCGATGTGGCCTTCGTCGCGAAGTTGGTCCGCGTCCTGGCTCTCGTAGCGGTGCTCGATGTCCGCCTTCTCGTCTTGCCAGTCCCAGGGACTGACGAGGACGAGGTCGCCCTCGCGGATCCAGGTCCGTTTCTGCATCCGTCCGGGGATCCGCGCGGTGCGTTCGACGCCGTCGTTGCACCGGACCTTCACGCGGTTGGCGCCGAGCATCTCAGTCACCTCGGCGAACACTTCGTCGTCGTCGGGCATTCGGAGGTTCTTGCGACCGGTCCCGTCGCCGTCGCTCATACTCCTGTGTTCTCACGTCCGACAGTTAAACTCGGTGGGTGCGCGGTCGACCGGCGGGAGACCGCGGTGCGAGCGGGGAACGAAGTGACCCGCGAGGGGTGCGAGGCCGAACGTAGTGGGGCTTCGACAGCGAACGGTGAGCGAACGTCGCCCGCGCGGAACCCGCCGGCCTTTTCAGGAGCTACCGCCACGACCGGGTATGATCGACAAACTCGGAACCGCCGGCATCGCCGGCGCGGTCCTGCTGTTCGCCGGCCTCGCGCTCGTCGCGTGGTCGGCGCCGATCGTCGCGGTCGGCCTCGCGCTGGTGCTGGCCGGCACGGGCCTCGTCGTGAAGGGTCTCGCAACCAATCTGCTGCGGCAGTTCGGCTTCGCCTGAGCGGCGAGCGGGGGGGACGGCGCTCGACCGTCGGCCGACCGTCGGCCGGCCGTCGACCGGCCGGTGGCGCCGCCGGTCCGTTCGGCGCCGCGGCGACCGTGTTCTCAACATATATGTGTGTTTCGGAAGATCGCGAGGCGCTCCTATCGGAGAAGGAGCCTTCCGTGCGAGTATCGACGGTTCCGGACGATGAACAGGACCAGCCGCGACTGGTGGCCGAACCGACTGAACCTGGAGATCCTCGACCACAGCGACAGCCAGCGGGACCCGCGCGGCCCGGACTTCGACTACGCCGAGGCGTTTCGGGAACTCGACCTCGACGAGGTGAAGGCGGACATCGAGGACGTGCTGACGACCTCTCAGGAGTGGTGGCCGGCCGACTACGGCCACTACGGGCCGCTGATGATCCGGATGGCGTGGCACAGCGCCGGCACGTACCGCGTCTCCGACGGCCGCGGCGGCGCCTCCCGCGCCGGACAGCGGTTCGCACCCCTCAACAGTTGGCCCGACAACGCGAACCTCGACAAGGCTCGGCGGCTGCTCTGGCCGGTGAAGCAGAAGTACGGCCGCACGCTCTCGTGGGCCGACCTGCTGGTGCTGACCGGGAACGTCGCCCTGGAGTCGATGGGGCTCGAGACGTTCGGCTTCGGCGGCGGGCGCGAGGACGCCTTCCGGCCCCACGAGGCCGTCGACTGGGGGCCCGAGGAGGAGATGGGGGTGAGCTCCCCCGAGCGCTTCGACGAGGAGGGCGAACTCAAGGCCCCGCTCGCCAACTCCGTCATGGGACTCATCTACGTGAACCCGGAGGGGCCGAACGGCGAGCCGGACCTCGAGGGGTCGGCGCACAACATCCGCCAGACGTTCGAGCAGATGGCGATGAACGACGAGGAGACGGTCGCGCTCATCGCCGGCGGCCACACGTTCGGGAAGGTCCACGGCTCGGACGACCCCGACGCTCACGGGCCCGAGCCCGAGGCGGCGCCCATCGAGTCGCAGGGGTTCGGCTGGGAGAGCGACCACGAGACCGGGCGGGGGGCCGACACGATCACCAGCGGCATCGAGGGCCCCTGGACACGGACGCCGATCAACTGGGACATGGGCTACCTCGACAACCTGCTCGACTACGAGTGGGAGGCCGAGCGCGGCCCCGGCGGCGCGTGGCAGTGGGCGCCGACGGACGAGGCGCTCGCGGACACCGTGCCCGGCGCGCACGACCCCTCGCGGACGCAGACCCCGATGATGCTGACGACGGACGTCGCGCTGAAGCACGACGAGGACTACCGGGAGGTGCTCGAGCGCTTCCAGGAGGACCCCGAGCTGTTCCGGGAGGCGTTCGCGAAGGCGTGGTACAAGCTGATACACCGGGACATGGGTCCGCCCTCTCGGCTCCTCGGCCCGGAGGTCCCCGACGAGGAGATGCTGTGGCAGGACCCCCTCCCGGACGTCGATCACGACCTGATCGGCGAGACGGAGGCGGTCGAGCTGAAGGAGGCGGTCCTCGACTCGGATCTCACCGTCCCCCAACTGGTCAGAACCGCCTGGGCGTCGGCGTCGACGTTCCGCAAGAGCGACAAGCGCGGCGGCGCCAACGGCGCGCGGCTCCGCCTTCGGCCCCAGCGCGATTGGGAGGTGAACGACCCCGAGGAGCTGTCGACGGTGCTCGACACCCTCGAGGGGATCCGCGAGGAGTTCAACGGCTCGCGCTCGGACGCGACCGAGGTGTCGCTCGCCGACCTGATCGTGTTGGGCGGCAACGCGGCCGTCGAACGGGCGGCGAGCGAGGCCGGCTACGACGTGGACGTGCCGTTCGAGCCGGGCCGGACGGATGCCTCTCAGGAGCAGACCGACGTCGACTCGTTCGAGGCGCTCGAACCGGAGGCCGACGGCTTCCGGAACTACCGCGGGGAGGAGGCCGAGCGGCCGGGGGAGGAGATCCTGGTGGACCGATCGGAGCTGCTGGACCTGACGGCGCCCGAGATGACGGTGCTGGTCGGCGGCATGCGGGCGCTGGACGCGAACTACGACGGCTCCGACCTCGGCGTCTTCACCGACCGGCCGGGGACGCTGACCAACGACTTCTTCGTGAACCTGCTCGGCATGGAGACCGAGTGGAAGGAGTCCGACGAGGCCGAGCACGTCTACGAGGGGTACGACCGCGAGACGGGGGAACTCGTGCGGACGGGCACACGTGTGGACCTCGTCTTCGGGGCGAACGCCGAGCTTCGAGCCATCGCGGAGGTGTACGCGAGCGAGGCCGAGGAGGAGAAGTTCGTGAACGACTTCGTGGATGCGTGGACGAAGGTCATGCGGGCCGACCGGTTCGACCTCGACTGATCCGATCCCGGCGGGGGCCGATCGGACCGCGGCGAGGGGGTCCCGGGCTCGACCCGTCGGCCGACTACTCTCCGTCCAGTTCTCGCAGCACTTCCCGTCCCGGAGCGATGAGCTCGTTCAGGTGGTCCGCGAGCGCGCCCTTCGCGTCCGCGGGGTGAAGCTCGCCCGACTCCAGGTCCGCCGCCAGCGACTCGTAGTCGTCGTACTCGAGGTCGCCGCCGTACTGCTCGGGACGCTCGACGACGACCGTGTCGAAGCGCGGGAACACCGAGTACTCGAAGATCTCGAGCACGGGGTTCTCGCGCTCGTTGCCCTCGTCGTCCGGGTCGGGATCGCGCGTCGGCGGGCAGAACGCGCCGTTGATCTTCTCCTCGACGTCCTCGGCGGAGTCCTCCATCGAGATGGTCGTGCCCGACGAGGAGGACATCTTGCCGACGCCGGTGTCGAGATCCGCGAGGATCGGCGTGTGCAGACACGGCCGGGCCTCGTAGTCGTGGTCGCTCTCGCCGTCCATCGCGGGGATCTGCTCGCGGTGGAGCATGTGGACCTTCCGCTGGTCGAGGCCGCCGACGGCGAGGTCGAGGTCGAGGTAGACGATGTCCAGCGCCTGCATCAGCGGGTACACCAGGTGGCTCACCTTCGCGGTGTCGCCGCTCTGGATCTCCGCCATCGCGCGCTGGGCGCGATTGAGCGTCGTGGACACCTCCAGTTCGTGCGTGTCGAGGACGTACTCCTCGTCGAGCTGGAACTCCGAGCCGTAGACGAACTCCGTCGACTCGGCGCCGAGGCCGTACGCGAGGAACTGGTCGCGCATGCGCTCGGCCGTCTCGCGGATCTCGGCGAACGTCCCCTTGTCGTTGAGGTACGCGTGCACGTCCGCGAGGAGGACGACGACCTCGAAACCCGCCTCCTGCAGGTCGATGAGCTTGTTCGCCGTCAGCATGTGCCCGATGTGGAGGACGCCCGACGGCTCGTATCCGACGTACACCCGCTTGCCTTCCGGGTCCTCGGCTAGCGCGCGTACCTCCTCCTCGGTGACCACCTCGGTCGCGTTCCGGGTGATCAGATCGTGGGCATCCATACCCGAGGGTGTCGCGTGGGCCGAGTATGTCTTTCGGATGTGTGCGAGCCGTTGGCCGGCGGTTCCGTTCCGGTCGGTCGGCGGCTCCTCGTCTCCTTGACTACCCCTCGAGCCGTTCGAGCACCGGCTCGGGGTCGTACGCGAGCGAGATCGACCGCGAGCGCCCTCGGCCCTCCACCTCGGCGTACTCCGTCTCCACGATCCCGAGCTGGTCCAGCTTGTTGACGATCTCCGAGTAGCGCGTGTAGCCCAGATCGGTCCGGTCGTGGAACGCCTCGTACACGGAGCCGGCCTGCTCGCCGTCGTGCTCCGCGAGCACCTCCACGAGCGCCGTTTCCGACTCCGAGAGGCCCCGAAGACTGCGCGAGAGGTGGACGTACTTCGACTTGTCGTACGCCTCCTCCACGTCCTCGATGCTGATCGTTCTGGAGGCGCGCATCTCGGCGTTGAGCCCGGCCCGACGCAGGAGGTCGATGCCGACCCGGAGGTCGCCCGACTCGGCGGTCAGCTCCGCAACCCGGTCGAGCTCGGTGGCGCCGAGGACACCGTCGTGGAAGCCGCGTTTCGCCCGCTCGCGGAGGATGTCACCCACCTCGTCGACGTCGTACTTCGGGAAGTACACCTCCTCGGGCCGGAACACCGACTGTACGCGCGAGTCCAACTCCTCGATGACCGACAGCGACAGGTCCGAGGAGACGCAGATGACGCCCACCTTCGCGCCGGCGTGGGCCTCGTGAGCACGCAACAGCGAGTACAGCGCGTCCGAGGCCTCGTTCTCGTAGAACAGGTAGTTCACGTCGTCGAGCGCGACGACGAGCACCTCGTCGTCATCGACGAGGCGGTCGGCGATCTGGCCGAACAGCTTCTTGAACGAGATGCCCGACGAGGGAGGCTCGTAGTCGAAGATGCCCTCGAAGATGCGCGAGAACACCGCATACCGGGTCGAGTCGACCTGGCAGTTCACCCGGACCGTGCGCACGTCTGTCTGGGCGCGCAGCTCCGAGAACAGCTTCTGTACGGAGGTGGTCTTGCCGGTGCCCGGCGGGCCGCGGACGACGGTGTTGAGCGGGCGCGACCCGCGCGCGGCCGGTCGGAGCGCGTACTTCAGCGACTCCAGTTGGCTCTCGCGGTGGCGGAACGTCTCGGGGACGTAGTCGATCTCGAAGACGTGTTCGTCCCGGAAGACGGACTCGTCCCACGACAGCATCCCGTCTTCGGGGTCCCCGGCCATGATACCGGACCCTCGCTCGCCCGACCACTTAATCGTTCCCCGGCGGCGGAGTGAAAGTGAAACCGCCTTCGAGACGCCACGCCCAGCGGAATTCGACCGGAACGTGGTTCAGTACCGCCCCGGTCGTCGACGCGGTGATCGTCCGCTCTTCCCGGACCACCCGGGACACGATGAGATCACGGTTTCCCAGTCTTGTCGGGCGCTTTCGTCGGGTGAATCCGGCTTAATCCGGCGAACGCGTCGACCGGGTTAACGAGGGTACCGATCGTGGGGTACCTCAATGAGGGAGGAGTCTATCGGAGAGCCGAGTGTCGGGGAGCCGACTGCGGGGGATGCCAATCCGGGGAGCGATATCGTGGGTGAGGAACGAACTACATCCTCGACGCACGAGAGCCGTCCACACGTGCTCGTCGTCGACGACGACGCCGATGTCCGCGACCTGTACGCGGACCAGCTCACCGGCGAGTACGACGTGTCGACGGCGGCGTCGGGGGCGGAGGCGCTCGACGTGCTCGACGACTCGGTCGACGTGGTCCTGTTGGACCGTCGGATGCCCGGACTACACGGCGACGACACGCTCGAACGGATCCGCACGTCCGGAGTCGACGTACGTGTTGCGGCCGTCTCCGGCGTCAGCGTCGGTCTCGACGTGGTCGGACTTCCGGTCGACGCGTACCTCGAAAAGCCGGTCGACTCCGCCGACCTCCGGGACGCGGTCGACCGGCTCGTCCGGGTCGCCCGGTACGACGACCGCGTCCGTCAGTACTTCGCGGTGATGCACAAACAGGTCGCCCTCGAGGACGCGGGAATCGACCGAGTCGACGGCGAGTACGGCGAGCTCGCCCACCGTCGCGAGGCGCTGGAGTCTGGGATCGACGACCTGCACGCGCGGCTCGACCACGAGGACTACGAGCTCCTGTTTCGCGGCCTCGAGGACGACGGTCACGACTCTCCCGCCGACCTGTACGCCTGACGCGTTCACCGCCGCTCGGGTCGCTCTCCTTCCCTCCTCTCATCTCCTCCCCGCCTCCTCAGAACTTCTCCAGCAGCCCCTCGTAGAACGCGGGGTCGGCGTCCGCGCCGGACCCGTCGGGGTCGTCGGCGCCGGCCTCCCGCGCCAGCTTCTCGACGATCAGCTCCGGCGTCGACCGGGCGAGGTGGTCCTTTCGCGGCGAGCGGTTCACCACCAGCTCGCCGTCCTCCAGGCCCACCGCCTCGATACCGTCGACCGCGACGTCGACGGCGGCGGCCTCCCGGATCTGCCGCGCGAGGTGGGAGACGAACACGCCCGTGGCGCCCTGCTCGTCGAGGGCTTCGAGGATGCCCGCGATGATCTTCGCGGAGGCGCCCGGTTCGGTGATCGACTCCAGCTCGTCAACGAGCACCAGCCGGCCCGACGCCCCCGACACGAGGTCGCCGAAGTCGCGCAGCGTCGACTCGAACGCGCCGGCGTCGAGCGTTCCCTGCGACTTCGCGTAGTAGTGCAGCTCCGAGACGCGCCCCACGCGGGCCGAGTCGGCCGGAACGGGCAGGCCCATGTGCGCGAGCGTGACGATCAGCGCGACGAGATCGAGCGTCGAGGTCTTCCCGCCGGAGTTCACTCCCGACAGGAGCGTCACCCCCGAAACCGTGTAGTCGACGGGTTCGGCCTCGTCGAAGGACACGTCGAGTAGCGGGGAGCGCCCGCCATCGATCGCGAACCCGGTCCCCTCGTCGTCGATCTCGGGGACGACGCAGTCGAAGTCGCGGGCGAAGCGTGCGACCGCAAGCTCCACGTCGAGTTCGAGCGCGTCGGCGACGAGGTCGTCGGCGGGCTCACGCAGCGCTGCCAGATCCTCCGCCAATCCCGACTTGAGCGCCGCCGCCCGTCGATCGCGAGCGGTCTTCAACTCGGTGCGCAGGCGGTTCAGCGGCTCCTCGTTGTGCTCGGTCGGGAAGGTCGGGTCGCCCGCGAAGACCCGCTCGGTGAACTCCGCCTCGCTTTCGTCCAGCCGGAGCGCGTCCGCGAGGTGGTCGCGTGCGCTCCGGATCGCGGCGTCGTACTCGTCGGCCAGCTCCCGCGAGAGCAGGCTGTCGACGCGGGCGCCCTGCTCGACCAACGAGAGGAAGTCGGTCCCCTCGATGGTCACGTCCTGCTCGCGGATGGCGTCGCGGAGGTGATCGTTGGCGACCGACTCGGCCGTCGAGACGGCGGCGTCGAGGTCGTCGACGGCGTTCGACAGCCGCTCCAGTTCCTCGTCGCCGCGGACGGTGCCGTCGTCGTCCAGCCGCGAGAGCGCGTCCCGTAGCGCCTCGGGTTCGAGGGCGGTGTCGATGCCGGCGGCCTCGTGCACGTCGAGCGCCGCCAGCAGTTCCGCGCGGTTCTCCGCGAAGAACGCGAGCAGCCGCTCGGGAACGACCTCCTCCGGATGGTTCTCCGGGTCGGTGATGACTCGAACGTCGCCCTCGACGTCGACGCCGGCGAACGCCTCGTCGACCGCGACGACGGTGGCGTACGAGCGCGCGAGTTCCGCGAGGTCGCGGGCGTCCTCGACGACCTCGACGGAGAGCTCGGGGAACGCGTCTTTCACGGCGGCGTACCGCTCGGCGTCGGCGGTCGCGAGCGCCCGCTCGCGCACCCGGAGCCCCCGCGGCTCGGTCGGCTGTTCGACGCCCGAAAGCGCCGCGAGCACCTCGTCGCTCGGCTCGCGCTCGACCGCCTCGGCGGCCCACTCGCGCACCTCCTCGATGCGCGAGGTCGTCGCGGAGGGGTAGATCGTCCGCAGGCGCTTCTCGGCGTAGTCGGTGACCGCCCGTTCCTGCAGGAGGCCGAGGGCGTCCTCGTACACCTCGCGGGCGCGGTCGGTCGCCAGCCAGCCGCCGGGGTCGTCGTGGCGTTCCCGGATGGCGCCGCGGGCGATGGCGGCCGCCCGGCCCTCGGTGAGGCCACGTGCCCGGGCGAGCGTCGCCACGTCGCCGCGGCGCAGCGCCGCTTCCGCGCCGTCCAGATCCGCGAGGGCGTCGGCTGTCTTCTCGCCGACGCCGGGGACCGACGTGAACTGCATTCGGCACCCGGTAGCGCGGCGGGGGTCAAAACCGTGCCGGGGGCGAGGCGGGAGCGTAGCGACCGCCTCGGAGACGCGAACGGCGAACGGAGTGAGCCGTGAGCGGGGCGTACGCGGTCGAGGAACGAAGTGACTCGCGACCGACGCGAACACGTTCGTACCGTCGCCTCGCCCCGTTCGGACGACTTTTGGGCCGTCACCTCCTCGTCCCGGTCATGGACGACGACGTGGCGGCGAAAGCGGCGGCCGCGCGCGAGCACCTCGCCGAGCGCGACGGCGTGCTCGTCGCCTTCTCGGGCGGCGTGGACTCGTCGGTCGTGGCGGCGCTCGCACGCGACGCCCTCGGCGACGACGCGGTCGCCTGTACCGCGAAAAGCGAGACGCTTCCGGCCGAGGAACTGGACGACGCGGCCCGCGTCGCCGACGACATCGGCATCGACCACGCGATCGTGGAGTTCTCCGAACTGGACGACCCGAACTTCGTCGCCAACGGCGACGACCGCTGTTACCACTGCCGGACGATGCGTCTCTCGCGGATGTACGAGGCCGCCACGGAACGCGGTATCGGCACGGTCTGTGACGGCACGAACGCCTCCGATCCCGGGGAGGGGCACCGGCCGGGGCTCGAGGCCGTCGAGGAACTCGACGTGGTCTCCCCGCTCCTGCAGGCGGGCATCACGAAAGCGGAGGTCCGCCAGATCGCCGAGCACTACGACCTCGACGTGGCGGACAAGCCCTCGATGGCGTGCCTCTCCTCGCGTATCCCGACCGGGCTGGAGGTGACCGAGGAGCGACTCACCCGCATCGAGCAGGCCGAGCGCCTGCTGCGTACGTGGGGGTTCTCGCAGTTCCGCGTCCGCGACCACGACGGCCTCGCGCGCATCGAGGTCGGCGCCGACGAGTTGGAGGCCGCGTTGAATCCGGACTTCGTCGCGGCCGCCCGCGACCACATGCTGGAGCTCGGCTTCGACCACGTCACGCTCGACCTCCAGGGGTACGAGACCGGGAGCGTCAGCCCCGCGAGCGAGGCGGACGCCGATGGCGAGGGAGAGAACGCCGTGAATCGCGACGGGGAGCCGGTCGTCGAGGACGTGTTCGCGCGCGACTACCCGACCTCGTAGGGTCGCGTCGCCGCCGCCGTTCAGTCGATCGCGCCGGCCGCGTCGACGGCCTGTCCGCCGCTCACGGTTCGCTCAGTAGTTCTCCTGGGTCGTCGCCTCCGCCAGGAACGAGGTGACGTTCCCGCGGACCAACTCGGTCGTCCCGGCGTCGCCTTCGACCCGGATCTCGTTGACCGCGCAGTTTCCCTGCTCCTGATCGAGCACCGCGGCGACCACGTCCAGTCCCTTGATATCTCCGGTGACGGCGTACAGCGGGCCGCCGTGAGCGATGACGGCGAGGGTCTCGTCGGGGCCGAGTCCCGCACAGAGGTCCGCGAAGGCCCCCTCCACGCGCTTCCACATGTCGAGCAACGACTCGCCGCTCTCGGGCGTCGTCTCGGCCGCGGCGTACCCGATCTCCGAGAGGGTGTACTCGGGGTACGTGCCGAACAGGTCGTCGTAAGTGAGTCCCTGAAACCGGCCGAAGTCGCGCTCGCGCCACCGGGCGTCGAACGTCGTCTCCGCGCCCGTCGTCCGCGAAACGGCGCGGGCGGTCTCGGCGGCGCGCTCTAGGTCGGAGGCGACGATCCGGTCGACGGCGTACTCGGCGTCGAGAAACGTTGCCAGCGCGGTCGCCTGCTCGCGGCCGCGTTCGGTCAGTTCCGTCGGCGCCCAGCCCTGGACGCGCCGGTCGCGGTTCCACGACGTCTCGCCGTGGCGACACAGCAGGATCGTTCCCATCGAGCGTGGATGGACGGGGAGACGAGAAAAGACCGCCGGCGAGGATGGCCGGCGCGGCGGGTCCCCTCGTCGCCCGACTCCGTTCCACCTACGCCCCGAGAGCCGACTGGGTTCCGATCGTGTCACACGACCATACCGTTATCGGGCTCGGTCGCCAATCGGGCATATGGCCGACAACAAACAGGGGCGGGAAGACCAGGCCGCCGACGAGGAGCAACGCCAACAGGAGCGAGACATGAAGGAGGCGCGCACCAGGGCCGAAGAACCCGAGCCCGTGGGCGACGATCCGGAGGACCAGTTGGGCGAACTCGACGATGCGCTCGAAACACACGGGTACCCGGCCACGACCGACGAGTTGGTCGAGGAGTACGGCGAGTACGAGGTCGAAACGCAGGACGGGGTGAAGTCGCTCGACGACGTGTTCGCGGGAACAGACGACCGGACGTACGGCTCCGCCGACGACGTTCGGAGTCGGATCCTGGGACTGCTCCGTCGCTGACGGGCGCGTTCCGAACGTGCCGAGTTTCGAGTCGAATACGTGTGGCGGGCGGGAGCCGGGCCGCGGCTAGTTCCCGGTCCAGCGCAACAGCGCGAGCGTCCCCTCGAACAGCGCGATCATCGTCGCGCCGACGATGATGGGCGCCATCCCGGTCGGGTCCGGCGAGACGATGAACGCCAACCCGACGAACGCCGACCAGAACAGCAGCCGGCGGTCCTCCATCCACTCGCGGGTCACCAACCCCATCATGATGGCGAGCTGGATGAACAGTGGGATCTGAAAGACGATGGCCATGTAGCCCATCAACAGGAGGATGAGGTTGAACGTCTCCCGGAGGCTGAACGCCAGCTCGGCGCTCCCCTCGGTGTAGCTGATGAAGTAGTCGAAGATGACCGGGAGGACGATGAAGTGCGCGAACGCGACGCCGATGATCCCGAGGATCAGGCTCGTCGGCACCGCCGCGAGGTAGTAACGCCGCTCGTGTGGGTACAGGCCGGGACGCATGAAGCGGTACGTCTCGTAGACGAACACCGGTAGTCCCACGAGGAGCCCCGCGAGCGACGCCACCTTCAGCTTCGTGAGCAGGAACTCCAGCGGGCTGTAGATGCGCGGTTGGTTCTGCTCGAACCCGACGTGAGAGTCCCACAGGAACTCGATGATCTGCTCGGCGCTGGGGACCGTCGGCGAGACGGTGCCGATCAGCAGCACCACGACCACGACGACGCCGGCGATGCCGAACACGATGCCGAGGCGGCGCATCATCTCCTCGATGTGCTCGGCCAGCGGCATCTCCTGGTCGGTGTCCGGACCGCCGCCCTCGCCACCGAGCGCGCCGACGCCCTTGTTCACCGCTTGCATCCCCTTCTCGGCCGCGCTCAGTTCGCCCCCTCCGTTCGCGGCCGGCTGTCCGCTCTCGCCGGATCGCTCGCCGGCGACCGCGTCGGGAACCGGCTGTGAGTCGTCGATCTCGGGAGCGTCGCCGGCGATCGGGGCCGGCTCGAGCGCCTCTCGTTCGGATTCGTCGTCGCGGTCGCGGTCGCCGTCGGGACCCATGTCGCTGTCGTCGTGGCCATCGCTGCTCTCGCGGCTGCCACCGTCGCTCGTGTCCGAGTCGGGGCCGTTCGCCGGCTCGTCGGATTCGTCGTCCGACCCCTCGCCGTCGTCGGCGTCCTCGAAGGGACTGCGGCGGTCGATCCCCCGTTCCTCGTCGGTGGGTCGGTCCTCGGACTCGGATGGCTCGTCGGACTCAGCGGAGTCGGCGGACTCGGCAGTCCCGGCGTCGTGGTCGCCGTCGCCCTCGGTTGACGGCTCCTCGGGCGGATCCGAGTCCGCGGTCATGGGTTGGGTTCGCCCCCGGTCCGTTATAGGCCTTTTCTGATGGCGCCACCGGGGGCGGCCGCGGTCCCACGACCGGCGGGCCCTCAACCCGCCCGGGCGACGGATCCCCGCGGGTCCCGCCGCCGACGCGACGCGTCTCTTGAAAAGGTTGATAACCGGCAAGTCGCTCTCATGCGGTATGTCGAGCGCGCTCGACGAGGACACCCAACAGACGTTGGCGGACGGCAGGGCCGCCGCCGGCGCGATGCTTCGGTCCGCACAGAAGGACCTCCAGAAGGTGTTTCTCGTCTTTCTGGCCGGGTTCATGGGGACGTTCTACGCCCTCCGGCTGTACGTCTGGGACTTCCTGAAGTCCGTCACGCGCGCGCAACTCAGCGAGGCCGCCGGCCAGGAGGTCGAGATCATCGCACAGACGCCCTTCGACGTGATCCTGCTTCAGGCGAAGATCGGCCTCATCGTCGGGATCATCGTCGGGATCCCGCCGCTGCTGTACTTCTCCCGCGACGCGCTCCGCGAGCGGGGCGCCTGGCCGCAGACGCCGGTCGCCCGCTGGAAGCTCGCGGTCATCGCGGTGTTAGCGGCCGGTCTGTTCGCGGGCGGCGTCGCCTACGGCTATCTCGTGTTCTTCCCGTTCATGTTCGCGTTCCTCGCGAACAACGCGCTCTCGGCGGGCATCCTCCCGACGTACTCCATCGTGAAGTGGGCGCAGTTCATCGCGCTGCTCACGTTCTCGTTCGGCTTCGCCGCCCAGATGCCGCTGGCCATCACGGCGCTGTCGTACGCCGAGATCGTCCCCTACGAGACGTTCCGCGAGAAGTGGCGCCACGCGGTCGTCGGAATCTTCGTGTTCGGCGCCGTGTTCTCGCCGCCGGACCCGTTCACCCAGGTGATGTGGGCGGCGCCGCTGCTCCTGTTGTACGGGGCGTCGCTGTACCTCGCGAAGGTCGTCGTCACCGCCAGGCGCGGGAGCGAGCGTATCGATGCGGCCGCGACCGCGCGGCTCCACTGGAACGTGCTCGCCGGCGTCGGCGTCGCCGCCGCCGCCGCGGTCTACCTGTTTTACACCCGCGGCGGCGCCGCGGCGGTCAATGACCTCGTCGCGGGGTCGGGGCTGACGAGCTACCAGTTCGCGACGGGCCTCGCGCCGCCGGCGTTGGCGGCGCTGGCTGCCGGCGTCGGAACCGCCGTGGCGGCCACGACGCTGGCGTACTTCGTGTACGCCGAACTCGACGAGACCACGGCCGTCGTCGGCGACGCCGGCGACCCCGACGCGATCGACCTCCTGGCGCTCGACGAGACTGGCGTTCGCGCGGCGCCGCCGGAGACGTTCGACGGCATGACCGAGCCCGAGGCCCTCGAGGCTGCCTCCGCCGCCATGGAGGCCGACGAGCCCGGCAAGGCGCAGGCGATCCTCGACCGCTTCGACGAGGCCGCGGCGGCGGGGACCGCCGGCGCGACCGACGAGGAAACCGCCGGGAACGAAGCCGCCCGGTCGGGTCCGCCCCGCGATCTGTTCGCCGACGACACGGGCGTTATCGGGGCGACCCGCCGCGGTGCCGGATTCGTCGACTGGCGCGGTCGGTTCGGCTCGCTGTGGAACGTCCTGCTCGGTATCGCGGGGGTCGTCGCCGCGGTCGGCTACGTGCTCGTCGAGCGGCCGGCGCTCGCGGACTCGATACTCGTCGAGTACGGCACGAGCGCGGCCGCGATCCTCGCGGTCGTCGGGGTGAGCGGCACCGCGGCACTCGTCGCGTTCGTCGCCGCCGGGATCGCGCTCGCGGTCCTGTTGGGCGTGCTGCTCGCCGTCTACTTCGCGTACGTCGCGGGCACGGATCCGACGGCCGTCGACATCGAGGTGCTCACCGCGGAGGAGGTTCGCCGCGCCCCCGACACCGTGTTCGCGGGTATCTCCGAGCGACGTGCGAACTACCTCGCCGACCGCGCGGCCGCCGCCGGCGACTCGGCGAAGGCGCGTGCGGTGCTGGACCGCTTCGACGAGATCCAGTCGGCCCGCGAGGCCGCCGACTCCTCGGAGACGGCCGGCACCGCCGGAGGCGCTGACGGCCCGTCGATCCCGGGCCTGTCGGACGACGCCAGCGACCGGACGTCGCGGGCGACCGGGACGCTCCTCGAGGGGATCACCGACGGCGAGCGCGACGAGGACGACATCGGCGGCTACTACGACGACCTCGCGTTCATCGCCGCCTCGCTGCGCTCGCGGCTGTTCGTCCTGGTGTCGGTGTTCGGCCTCACGCTCGCCGGCGTGTTCGCGTTCCTCTATCTCGGCGGGATCGGCGACGTGAA
Source organism: Halobaculum rarum (assembly GCF_040025155.1). NCBI lineage: Archaea > Methanobacteriati > Methanobacteriota > Halobacteria > Halobacteriales > Haloferacaceae > Halobaculum > Halobaculum rarum. The sequence goes on from NZ_CP157275.1 coordinate 1,597,347, forward strand.
GAACAACTTCGTGAACCGCATCCCCGAGGAGATCGTCGGCGTCGGCGCCGAGAACTTCGGCGTCATCGTGCTCCACCCGGTGGAGGCGCTCATCTTCGAGGTGAAGATCTCGACCATCGCGGGCGCCGTGGCGGTCCTCCCCTTCATGGCGTACTACGCGTGGCCCGCGCTGCGCGACCGCGGCTTCGTCCGCGGCCGCCGTCAGGTCGTGTTCGGCTGGGTGGCGGCGCTGTTGGCGGGCCTCCTGGGCGGGCTCGCGCTCGGCTACACCGTCATCGCGCCGGCGGTCATCTCGTGGCTCGTCAGCGACGCGCTGGCGGCGGGCATGGTGATCAGCTACCGCATCAGCGACTTCGCGTGGCTGGTGTTCTTCACCACCGTCGGGATCGGGTTCCTCGCGGACGTTCCCATCCTGATGGTCCTGCTCAACACCACGGGCGTGTCGTACCAGGCGATGCGCTCGCGCTGGCGCGAGGTAACGGTCGCCATCATGCTCGTGGCGGCACTGTTCACCCCGGCGGACGTGTTCACGATGTTCCTCGTGACGATTCCGCTGATGGCCGCCTACGGCGTCGGCCTGCTGATCCTCTGGGTGATGACGCTCGGCGGTCGGCGCAACCTCGTCGAGCCGACCGTCGATCTGACTCGCTGACGCCCCGGACAGCCTCCGAGTCAGTCCACGTCTCACCAAGGCGAGTGGGAGCCCGCTGCTCAGGACGATCCCGACGTCGATCCACGCTCGCAACTCGTTCGCGTTCTTCGATCTCCCCGGTCCCCTCCCCTCCTGGTCACCCCATCACCGGTTTCCGACGGGTCGTTCGGCCGAACCTGTCAGGCGGCGACTGCACGCTCACGATTCGATCCAGGTCACGACACTGGCATCCGGAGCCGTCCCCTGTGGACAGATGACGGTCCCGGTCCGGTGTCCCATCGCAGGAACGTGCGTGAACAGCAGAGAGCGTTCGGTGCTTCCGCACCGAACCGCCACCTCGACCGAACTGAGGCCGGTTTCCCCTTCGTTTTCTAGACTGACTGTCACACGAATGCTCCCCGCTTGTGGGCGTTCGGACGGCAATCGCTCGACGGAGTCGATGGTGGCGGTCGGCTCGGCGGCAGTGGGCGCGACGATGGCCTGCGACGCGATATACCCGAGCAGACCAACGAGCAGGAGGGCGCTGACGACCATAATGCTGGCCTCGAGGAGATCGCCGCCCGCGATCCCCTCTTCGGTCGCGGTGTCGTCGTCAGTATCGGACACGTCCGCCTCGGACGGTTCGTCGGATGTCATCCGAGGATCACCCGTGCGCCGCTTGCGCCGACGGCGGCGGGAAACGCGAGGACGACCGTCCGACGCGCCCAGGTCGCGACCGGTTCGCTCTCGATACCCCCGAGCGCGACGAGAAGCCCGAAGGCGACGAGGAGTCCCACCACGGTGACGATACAGGTCTGGCCGACCCGTCGCCAGCGCGAACGACCCTGTAGCCGTCGGGACTGGCCGCGAAACTCGAGTTCATAGAGCATCAGATACGTCACACTGAGCGTGACGACGAGGAGTACACCGACTCGCGTCCAGTCGATCTGTGCGGCGATCAGCCCGATCTCGTCCGTCGGAGCGATGGGGGCGGCAAAGAAGATCGCTCCCAGCGCGAACACGCCGAGGTTCTGCGGGAACCCCGCCTCAGGTATCTCCTCCTGATCGCCGCTGAGTAACTCGTTGGCCAACGCCGCGCCGACCGCGAGCGGGACGACCTGTATCAGTCCCATCCGGGCCACTACGGGAAACGGCGTTTGGAGATCGATAACCCCGAGCAAAGCCAGCGTCGTATACCCGATAAAGAGGCTCTGGAAGACGACCTCGGCGAACTCGACCCAGAGGGGTGATCCGCCGTTCCGGCGCAGTCCGGTGTCGGTCCCTCCCGCCTCGGTGTCCTCGTCGGATCTGAAGCCGACGCTGCGCGTGATCAAAACGACCAGCGCGAGGCCGGCGACGACGAACCCGAGCAGGTGAACGACCGGAACGTCGACGGCCAGCCGCCAGGTTTCGACAGTGTAGGCGAAGGAGATGCCGAGGACCAAGAGCGCGCCCGCCATCCCCCGCCCCTGCTCCCGCAGTTCCGCGCCGAGTTCCATTGTCTGAAGATACACTCCCGTAGTGAAAGTTGTAGTGAGAGTTGTAGTGAGGTTGTTCCGGTATCGGCGGAACACCGACGCCAGCACGGAAGGCTCGGCCGAGGACGATCACACGCCGTTCGATCGCCGGACCGACGTGAGATCCGTAAGCAGTACCGTTTTAATGGTCCGATTCAGATATTCCACAGAGAATACCATGGGAGCAGACCATCACAGCGACCGCAGTACTGCCGTCCGAATCGCGACGTACATCTCTGAGTGGTGATAGCGGTATGCCCAAGATAAGCGTCGAGATGCCCGGGGAACTCCTCACGGATCTCGACGAACACGTCGGTGACGACGGCAAGTTCGTGAACCGCAGCGACGCGATCCGCGCGTCGGTGCGCAAGACGCTGGACGTGCTCGACGAGATCGACGCGCGCCACGGTCGGCTGATCGACGAAGAATCGGGGGGAGACGGGGCGGAGGAAGACGCCGAATGAGCGGTGTCGACGGCGCCGCCGCGGAGCCGCGCCGGCTGCACGTACCGATCGCGGCGGTCGTGCTCACCGCGCTGTTCGTGTCGGCGCTGGTTACCGCACAGGTAATCTCGGCAAAACTGCTCGCGGTCTCGTTGCCCGTGCTCGGCGCCGTCACCGCGCCCGGCGGGACGCTCGCGTATGCGGTCACGTTCTTCGCCTCCGACTGCCTCTCGGAGCTGTACGGCAAGTCGTACGCCCGGAAGGTGGTGAACGTCGCGTTCGCGATGAACTTCGTCCTGCTGACGCTGGTGTTCGCGACCATCGCGACGCCCGCCGCGCAGGGGTCGGTCGACCCCGCCGCCTTCGAGACGGTGCTCGGACTGTCGGGCAACGTCGTGCTCGGCTCGCTGGCCGCCTACGTGATCAGTCAGAACTGGGACGTGATCGCGTTCCACCGCATCCGCGAGTTCACCGACGGCGACGCGTTGTGGCTGCGCAACGTCGGATCGACGGCGTCGAGTCAGCTCATCGACACGGTCGTGTTCACGCTCGTCGCGTTCGCGGTCGCGCCCGCCGTCCTCGGCGTCGGCGCGGCGCTGCCCACCCCGGTGCTCGTGTCGCTCGTCGTCGGGCAGTACGTCCTCAAGCTCCTCATCGCGCTGGTCGACACGCCGTTGGTGTACGCGGCGGTCGCGCTCGTCCGCCGCGACGAGGACGGCGCTGCCGCTGTGAGCGCCTGAAGCAGGAACGGGAGTCAGTCGACGCGCTCGGCGAAGCCGAACCGCGGCTTCACGTCGTCGACGACGACCTCGACGGTCTCGCCGGCCTCGGCGCCGGGGACGAACAGCGTGTAGCCGTCGACGCGGGCGACGCCGTCGCCCTCCTCGCCGACGTCGGTCACCTCGACCGTGAGCCGGTCGCCTTCCGAGACCGGGGTGTCGGTGCGTCCGCGAGCGATCAGGTAGCGCTCGGAGGAACGCTTCCGGCTCGCCTCGGGCGTGTACGCCCGGACGTACTGGAACTCCGCCTCCACGTCGTCGCGGAAGTCCGCGAGGTCGGGACCGTCGAACACCTTCACGACGAAGTCGCCGCCCGGCTTCAGGAGCTCCAGCGCGGTGTCGAACGCCTGCCGACTGAGGTGGATCGAGCGGGCGTGATCCAGCTGATACTCGCCGGTCATGTTCGGCGCCATGTCGGAGATCACCACGTCGACGGGGCGCTCGGGATCGTCGCCGTCGTCGGGGTCCGGATCGACGCCGAGCGCCTTGCGGAGGTAGTAGCGCGTGCGCTCCTCGGTCATGTCGCCGCGGACCGTCTCGACGTGCGGGTGATCGAGGTCGTCGATGCGCTGGAGGTCGACGCCGACGACGCGGCCGGCCTCGGTCACCGCCTCGGCGGCGATCTGGAGCCAGCCGCCGGGGGCGGCACCGAGGTCGACGACGGTGTCGCCGGGGTCGAACAGGCCGATTTCCTCGTCGATCTGGCGGAGCTTGTAGGCCGAGCGGGCGCGGTAGCCCTCCTGTTTCGCCCGGTTGTAGAAGTCGTCCTTGCGAGCCATGGTCAATTACCCGCCTGTTTCGCGTGGACGCGGGTAACTCGTTCGTTCGGCGGTCAGCACCGTCGCCGAGGCGGCCTAGACGCCCTCAAGGCGATGGTGGATCGAAACGACCACCATGCTCCCGCCGTCCGCGTCACCGTATGTCCGCGTCGATCGCGTCGACGTACTCCGCGGCGTTCGCGCCGGAGCTGTTCGTGCTCGTGTGTGGGCTGGCGGCCGTCTGCTACGAGTGGTGGCGATCGGACTGGCAGTCGTGGATCGGGATCGCCGCCCGAGTCGGTGTACTCGGGTTCGGCTGGGCGGTCGCGTTCGCCGTCTACCAGGGGATCCCCCGGATCCTCGCCACCGCGCCGGCGTGGGCGACGGACGCGACGGGAAGCGTGGGGCTCGGCGTCGGCCTGCTCGTCATCTGGGGCTGGTGGCGACGCGCCGACTGGGGACCGATCGTCCCAGACTACGCGCTCCTGCTCGTCGCCGTGACCGTCCCGCATCTCCTGATCACGCCCGTGTGGGACGTGTCCAGTCACGTCCTGTACGCGGTGGTTCCCGCCGGCTTCCTCACGCTCGTCGACCGGCGCGCGGCGCCGCTCGCGCTCGTCGCGCTCGGGATGGTTGTCGCCCGTCCCCTCACGGGGGCCCACACCTGGGGCGAGTCCTTCGGCGGGTTGGCGCTCGGCGTCGCGGCGCTGGCGGCGTATGCGTCGAACACCGGCGTCGGCGACCCGTCCTCGACGACGTAGCCGCCGGGATGCCCCACCGCGGGTGGTGCACGCGTTCGGCTCGCCGACGTGACGCTTGCCAGCGTTTAAGAACGGCGGCGCGCGAGTGCCACCAACAGCATGGTCGAGCCGATCCTCAAGTGGGCGGGGGGGAAACGCCAGTTGCTCTCCGAGATCACGGGGCAGTTCCCCGCCGACTTCGAGCGCTATCACGAGCCGTTCGTCGGCGGCGGCGCCGTCTACTTCCACCTGGAGCCGGAAGACGGTTCGATCAACGACCTCAACGACCGGCTGGTGACGCTGTACGAGGTCATCCGGGACCGCGATCCCGAGGACCTGATCGCGGAGAACGAGACGCACGAGCACTCCGAGGAGTACTACTACGACGTCCGCGACGAGTTCAACGACCTCCACGAGGTCGACGACAAGACCGACGACCAACGCCTCCGTGAGGCGTCGCTGTTCGTCTATCTCAACCGGACGTGTTTCAACGGGCTCTACCGCGAGAACAACAGCGGCGAGTTCAACGTCCCCGTCGGCCGCTACGCGAACCCCGACTGGGTGCAAGCCGACCGGATCCGCACGCTCCACGAGGTGTTGCAGCACACGACGATCCACAACGAGGACTTCGAGTACGTCCGTGAGGAGGCGGCCGCCGGGGATCTGGTCTACTTCGATCCGCCGTACGAACCCGTCTCGACGACGGCGGACTTCACAGACTATCACGCCGAGGGATTCGGCAAGGAGGACCAGAAACGCCTCCGCGACCTCGCTGTCGACCTCGACGAGAAGGGCGTCTCGGTCGTCCTCTCGAACTCACCGCCGGTCGCGGAGCTGTACGAGGAGTACGACCAGTTCACGGTCACCGTCGTCGGCGCGACCCGATCGATCAACAGCGACGGCGACAACCGCGGGGAAGTCGCCGAGGTGTTGATAACGAACGTCTCGGACGCCGAGAAGCGGCGGACGACGCTCTCGGAGTACAACTAACGTCGCCCACGGGATCCGGAGAGATCCCCAGCGAAGTCGTTTCCCACTCGGTTCCACCCGACCGCGGCGGTCTACTCCTCCTTCTCGGTCTCCACCTCATCGTCAGGCAGTTCCTCACTCTCCTCCTCGACGGGTGCGTTCGGCGCGTGTCGCTTCACGCTGTTGACGGCGTCGAGCGCCTTCGACCGGGAGGTGTACCCCTCGCCGGACGTACCGAGGATCGTCCCGTTGCGGTGACGCAGCCGCCAGCGGAACTCGCCGGCGGCGTCCTCGTACACCTCGACGGCGGCGGTGGTCATCGTGAGCCGGTCGGCGTCGGGGGCGTACTCGCTGACGCGCTCGATCGCGTCCGTCAGCTTCGACCGGGAGCTGTACCCCTCGCCGGAGTCCGCGATGGTCTCCCCGTTGGCGGCGACCAGTCGCCAGCGGTGGCCGCCGGCGGCATCTTCGAACGTCTCGAACCGGACCCCGGAGTCGGCGTCGACGGCGGCGTCACCGGCCACCTCCTGGACGCGGTCGGCCGCCCGGCGGGCGTTCGACCGGCTGGCGTAGCCTTCGCCCGAGTCGCCGAGGATGTTCCCGTTGCGGTGGACGAGTCGCCAGCGGAACTCGCCGGCTGCGTCCTCGTACACCTCGATCCCCGCCGGGTCGAACTCCAGGTAGTCGGCGGGGCCGATGGCCGAGCGGACCGACTCGATGCCGTTCTCGGCGGCCGACCGCGAGGAGAAGCCACGGGTCCCCGCCGCGATGGTCTCGCCGTTGTCGTGGCGGAGCCGCCAGCGGTACTCGTCGTCAGCGTCGCGGTAGAGGCGGAACCGCGCGCTCGGGTCCTCGGCGACGGGGTCGGCGACCGGCTCGGGATCCTCCTCGTCGCGCTGCCAGACGACCGCCGCGCCCAGCGAGTTACGCTTGACGCTGCGCATCCCGCGGCGGGCGGTCCGGTCGGAACTGTACCCCTCACCCGAGGTCGCGATGATGTTACCGTTGCGATGGACAAGCCGCCAGCGCCACTGCCCGGACTTATCGCGGTACACGTCGAACGTCGCCGAACTCTTCGAGAGCGCGTTGACGTGCGACGCCGCCGCGTTGAGGTCGTCGCGTACCGACGCCGTCTCCTCGCGTGCGGCTGCAGTCTCCGCGGTCACGGCTTGGGTTTCCCCGCGGGCCTCCTCGGCCGCGCGATCGGCCTCCGCGGTCTCCGCCCGCGACTCGTCGAGCTCGGATTCGAGGGCGTCGATCCGGTCATCACGCTCGGCGACCGCCGCCTCCAGCTCCGTGATCCGCTGGTCGTCCGCCTCGTCGTCGGCGCGGGCGTCGGCCAACTGCTCCTCGACGGCCTGTCGAGCACGGCTCTGACCGACCGAGATCGGTGCGAGCGCACCCGAGAGGGTGATAAGCGCCAGCCCGAGGGTGTACACCGCGACGACCCCCTGCGCGCTCCCCGAGCCGAGCGCCCACTGTCCGGGGAAGACGGTCAGGAACCACGCCATTGCGGCCAGACAGACGAGGAGCCCGACGTATACCAGCCGCTTGGCGGTCCGGTGGAACGACTGGCCGACCACGAGGCCGGCGAAGGCGGTCGCGAGTCCGACCCCGGAGAGGAGGTACGCGATCCCCCGGGTTCCGGTCTGCCCCGCCCCCATCGACGTGAGAAACACCGCCATCCCCACGACCGCGATAACGGTCCCGGCGACGAACAGCCAATACCCGTACACCTCGTCGCTCGTGAACGGTTCGCCGAACCGCTCTCGGTACGTCGACGCGAGCACGCCAGCTCCTGATTCACTCATGGTACTAGCTACCGATTCACAGCATATTGTCTTCAAACTATGTTCTCCCTGTCACCCGATCGAACGACTGACACCGGACGACCCCGGGCCGTGGCGACGCCGCCGTCCGCAGCTACGTCGGCGACCGAGGTCGCCCGGAACCGGAACGGGAACCGCGGGTATTTTTACGGGCACACTCGTAGCCCGCGATATATGTTCAAGGCCATCGTGAGTGCGTCTACCCTCCGCGACGCGCTCGACTCGGTGAGCGTGCTGGTCGACGAGTGTAAGATCCGGCTCAACGAGGACGAACTCGCGATCCGCGCCGTCGATCCGGCCAACGTCGGCATGGTCGACCTCACGCTCGAGGCCGCCGCGTTCGAGTCCTACGAGGCCGACGGGGGGGTCATCGGGGTCAACCTCAACAGGCTCGAGGACATCGCCGGTATGGCTAACACCGGCGACCTGATCCAGCTCGAACTCGACGAGGAGACCCGCAAGCTCCACATCCACATCGAGGGGCTCAGCTACACGCTCGCGCTCATCGACCCCGACTCCATCCGCCAGGAGCCGGACATCCCCGATCTCGATCTCCCCGCCGAGATCGTGCTGGAGGGTGCCCAGATCAACCGCGGTATCACCGCCGCGGACATGGTGAGCGACCACATCCGCCTGCGCGTCGACGAGGCCGAGGAGGCGTTCTTCATCGAGGCCGAGGGCGACACCGACGACGTGGACCTCCGGCTCGACCGCGAGGACCTCATCGACCTGCAGGCCGGCCCCGCCGACTCGCTGTTCAGCCTCGACTACCTCAAGGACATGAACAAGGCCATCCCGAAGGACGCGGAGGTCCGGGTCGAACTCGGCGAGGAGTTCCCGGTGAAGCTGCACTACGAGTTCAGTGAGGGGATGGGGCAGGTAACCTACATGCTCGCGCCGCGCATCCAGAGCGAATAGACTGCCGTACCGGAACCACCTCTCGGAGGGTTTCCCGCGGATCGTTTTCCCCGCTGCCGCCGCTGCCTCCGTCACTGCCCGGTCGTCGTCGCCCGCCGGCTACGCCGTCCTCAACCCTGTCGCCGTCGATGTATCGAATCCGGCTCCCTCGCCGCCGATCCTCCGTTGCCCTCGATTCTACGTCGCCGTCGATTCACCGATGAGCGCCCATGTCGCGAGCGCCTGACGGACGAGGAGTCGGCCGCCGAGTGCCACCGTCGCCAGCGCGAGCGTCGTCGCGGCGACCGCGGGCCAGTTCGTCGTCGCGAGCACGCACGCCGGGGTCTCGGCCGCACACGACCCGAACAGCTCGCGGTCGAACGCGGCGACGCGGACGACAGCCGCCCCGCCTCCGACCGCGGCCGCGCCGGCGAGCGTCCCGCCGGCGATTCTGCGGGGTCCCGTCGCCGACGGCTCCGGCCGGTCGAGGACCGGGCCGGCCCATCCCGAGAGCAGCGCCGACACGAGCAGGAGAACGACTGCCGGGGCGAACAGCCACCCGACGGTCAACATCCCGACGACGGCGAACCCGGCAAGCAGCACCGTCGAGACCCACAGGAGCGCCCGTCGCCCTGTCCACGCCGCGGCCGTCCCGACGAGCGCGTCGAGCACTGCCCCGAGCAGCCAGGCGGTCACGAAAACGTCCGCGAGCGGTCGGGGCCACAGCACCGCGACGGCGGCGACGGCGGCCGCGAGGCCGGCGAGCACGCCGAGGAGGCGACTCGCGTTCCGCCGCGCGTTTGCGGGGGGTGAGGGGACCATATGTGCGTCTCGACTGTCGGATGAGTAATACGCTCCGGCCTATTCCGTCGCGCGCGAACTCCCGAGGCGGAACCGACGGTTTCTCGGTCGTGTCGGCCGCGCCCCCGAGCGTGACGACCGCCATCTGGTTCGACCTCGACGGCACGCTCGTCTCGTTCCCGGACTACGGAGCGGTGCTCGCGACCGCCTGCGAGGCGGTCGGGATCGGTGAAGCGGTGGGCCGGTAGACCGGGAACCCAGCCCGGCGGCTTACGCCGGCTCGTCCCGACGGGCGGCCGGAACGCTGACCGCCCCCGACACCAAGGCGGCGCTCAGGAGGCACGCGGCGGCGGGCGCGAACGCGAAGCCGACGGTCGCCGCGGCCGCGAGCGCGACGCCGGTCATCGCCAGCGCGGCGCCCCACAACAGCCGCCCGCTGTCGGTCCACGCGGCGCCCGAACCGACGAGCGCGGCCGCGGCGGCGCCGGCGACCAGCAGGGCCGCGAAGACGTCGACGAACGGCCGCGGGGAGGGGATCGACGCGGCGGCGCCGATCGCGGCCGCCGTCGCGAGTGTGCTCAACAATCGACTCGCCGCCCGCTGCGGGGTGGAGGGTCGCCCCGGATGCATACCGGACGGTCGCCGCCCGACGGGTAATATCCCCGGGCACGTTCCAGCCCGGCTGTCGAGCGAGCCGGATGGGCCTCGCGCCCGGTCGTTCGCGGTCTCGGCGGGGTCGATCTACGGGCGCTCACCACGCGCCCGCCGACTCGGTCGCCGCGCCGCGACTCAGCACCCACACCACCGGAACCAACAGCACCGCGCCGGCGACGAACGGCGACCAGTACGCGAGCACGTACGCCGCGGCGGCGACGGGCGGGCCGACGGTCCGCCCCAGGCTCCCGGCGCCCTGGGTGACGCCGAACGCCGCCCCCTGGGTCTCGTCGCTGGCGCGTTCGGACACCAGCGTCGACAGCGAGACGTTCAGCGAGCCGTTGCCGAACGACAGCAGCGCGCCCACCGCGAACAGCGCGACGGTCGGTCCGGTGAGGATCGCTCCGTTCAACAGGCCGTCGCCGGTCCCGCCGGGCAGCGGGAGCAGGCCGCCGAGTTCCGGCGTGAACGGGAGCAGCGCGAGCGCCGCCGCCAGCGCGGTGCCGCCGATCACGGCCAGCCGGACCGCGCCGAGGCGACGCTCCAGCGGACCGACGAGCGCGCCCTGGTTGATCGTGCCGAGCACGCCGATGTACGTGAGGAAGACGGCCGCCGCGGTCGCGTCGTAGCCGTAGAAGTCGGCGGCGAACGGAATGAACATCACCTGGATGCCGGCGAACGCGACCGAGGTGACGAAGTAGGAGGCGACCAGCGGCCGGAGCGCGTCGTCCGCGAGCGCCGAGCGGAACTGCCCGATCAGCGACCGTCGGCCGGCGCCGCTCGGGCGCGTACGCTCCGGCTCCCGCAGGACGGCCACGGCGGCGCCGGCCGCGAGAAACGACAGTCCGGCGGCGAGGAAACTCGGGAGCGTGAACCGCGTCGTCGGAACGATCTCCGGGAGCAGCGCGTCGGCGGCGGCGACGACCTGGTCGCTCGCGGCGACGCCCCCCAGCGCGGGGCCGAACACGAACCCCAGCGAGAAGGCGGCGCCGACGAGCCCGAGCGCGCCCGCCCGCTTCTCCCGCGGGGTCACGTCGGCGATGTACGCCTGTGCGGCGGAGATGTTGCCGCCGGCGGCGCCCGCGAGCGTTCGCGAGAGCAGCAGGGTCGCGACGGCGGCCGCGGAACCGGCGACGGCGCCGATCTCCGTCGCGAAGCCGAACACCAGCCACGCGACCCCGGCCATCGCGACCGAGAAGGCGATCACCGGTCGTCGGCCTCGCTCGTCGGAGATCCGGCCGAGGGTCGGCGCCGCGAGGAACTGCGCCAGCGAGTAGGCGGCGGCGATGAGCCCGATGAACACGTCGCTCACGCCGAACGAGCGGACGTAAAAGGGGAGGATCGGGATGACGACGCCGAAGCCGAGCAGGTCGAGGAAGACGACGGCGATCACGACCGCGACCGCGCGACGGGAGCCGCCGGCGCCGATGTCGTCGTCGCCGCCGGCCGAGGATCGATCGGGAGACGCGGGCACACCGGACCGACGGCCGGCGAGGACTTATCGGTCGTGGTGCGTTCTCACGACAAGACACTTACCGGCCCTGTGTCCACTCCCCGGTGTCCCCTCCATGCCCTCCGACCGCACCGCGCTCGTGCTCGTCCTCGTCGGGCTCCTCCTCGTCCCCGGCCCCGCGTACGCGTTCGCGCTCGACGATCTCGGCGGGGAGGAACGCCACCGGAACTCGACGGGCTACTCCGCGGCCGAGATCGATGTCTCGAACGACACGGTGCTTGCGGACCGCTACGTCGACCGCCTCTCCTTCCGGCCGTCGAGTCTCGAGTACCGCCACGTTCGCGAGGAGTTCCGCGCGCCGAACGAGACCCGCGAGGCGCTCGAAACCACGATGATCGACGGGGCCGCGTCGGTTGACTCCGACGCCGTCGCTGCCGACCTCCGACAGCTCCAACGGAACTACACGTATCTGACAGCAGAGTACGACATGTACTACGCGTTCTCGCTCGCGGACGACGAACTCACCACGACCGTCGTGAACGACTCCGAGATCGCGTCCGTCGTCCGCGAGCGGTTGATCGCGAACTACAGTTCGCTTTCGGCCGCCGAGCAGCGGACGTTCCGGAAGATCCGCAACGCGACCGTCTCGGAGGAGGCGTACGACTACCGCCCGTGGAGTGACGAGCCCCTGCCGCATGCCCCGATCGTCGAGCGCGAGGGGACGTACTACGCCGTCGAGGTCACGTCACATACGGACGACTTCAACTTCCCCGACGGGCTGTTGCTCGGGCTCGTCGCCGCGGGGGTCGGCGTCGTCACCGTGCTCGTCGGTATCACCACACTCGGGTACAATCGCTGGCGGTCGTAGCGGTGTCCCGCCGGGCTCTTGGCCCGGAGCGACCAGTCCGAACTCAGCCGTGGCGCTCGATCACGCGCTTTGCCGCCTGCGCCTTCTCCTTCCACCCGTAGCCGGCCTCGTACACGTGGCGCTTGCTGTCGACGAGCTGTTCGGGACTCGATTCCTCGAAGCCGCCGCGCTCCCACGTCCCCGACCGGTGGAGCCACTCGATGACGTTCCCCCGGGTCTCCTCCCACGAGAGGCCGACCATCTCGTACCAGGCCACCAAGCTGAATATCGCGTTATCGTGGCAGCCCGGATAGCTCCCCTCGCGGTAGATGGTCGCCATCGGCTCGCGGGTCGGCTCGGACACCTCCTCACGGTAGCGCTCGGCGGTGAGCAGCTCCAGCGCGTCGCCGTTCTCCTCGACGCGCCCCTCGCGCCGGAGCAGCTCCAGCGCGGCGCGGTGGAGCCCGGACCACTCGTCGTGGACGGCGTGTTGCAGCGCCGACTCGCTGACCGCGCCGTCGACGAGGACCGTCAGGACGTCCGTGTACGCCTGCTCGACGTGGTGCCACTCGGTCCCCTCGAAGTCGCAGTCGGCGTCGTGTAGGCTGTTCGTGGTGCGACAGCCGGGACAGGGGTACGCGAACCGGGGCACGAGTATCGTGTGTTGTGTGGGTCGACGGCTTAGGTGTCGTGGTTCCGTTCGACCCGTCGGCAGACCCCGGGAGCCGCCGACCGCTACTCGTCGACCGAGGCCACGCCGGTCACCTCGAACCGGGCGCCGCCGTCGGGCCCCTCGGTCGCACGGATCTCCCAGCCGTGGGCGGCGGCCACCTGCTTGACGATCCGGAGGCCGAACCCCGTTCCCTCGTCGCTCGTCGAGTAGCCCGCCTCGAACACCGAGTCGCGCTGACCGGCGGGGATCCCGACGCCGTCGTCCTCGAGGAAGAAGCCGTCGTCCAGGCCGCCCACAGTGACGGTGACGCCGTCGCCGCCGTGTTCGACCGCGTTGCGGACGAGGTTCTCGAACAGCTGTCTGAGGCGCCGCTCGTCGGCCAGGATCGGCCGGTCGGCCTCGACGACGAGCTCCGCATCGCCCGTCTCGACGTTCGCCCAGCACTCACGGACCGTCGACGCGGGGTCGATCGGCGCGAGGTCGGTCGCCGTGTCGTCCTCGCGGGCCAGCGCGAGGAGGTCCTCGATCAGCGCCTCCATCCGGTCGTGTGCGCGCTCGACGGCGTCGAAGTGCTCGCTGTCGCAGTCGTCGCGGGCGAGGTCCAACCGACCGGTCGCGACGTTCAGCGGGTTCCGGAGGTCGTGGCTGACGACCGAGACGAACTCCTCGAGCCGCTCGTTCTGTCGCCGGAGTTCGTCGCGGCTCTCGCGAAGACGACGCTCGCGCTCGTGCTCGTCGAGCGCCGTCTCCGCGGCCGTCGTCAGGATCCGCGCGAGGAACTCGTCGGTCGAATCGAACGCGTCGGGGGCGGTCTCGCCGACCGAGACCGTCCCGTGCGTGCCCAGGGGAAGCAGCATGAGGCTCCGGAGGCCGCTCCCGGCGTCGACCGCCCCGGTGTCGGCCTCGATGTCGTCGTACACCCGGACCTCGTCGGCCTCGAAACTGGCCCAGTTGAGGCTGCCGGAGTCGGCGGTGAACGGCCGGCGCTCGGGGATCACGTCCGCGACTGCGTCGGACTCGGCGACCGGAACCAACTCGCCCGCGTCGGGGTCGAAGAACCGAACGACGGTGACACTGAAGCCGAGGACTTCCTCCGCCGCCTCGACGATCTGGTCGGCGATCGCCCGCCGTGAGTCCGCCCGAATGAGCTCCTGGGTTGCATCGTGCAGCAGTTCGAGCCGGCGTTGGCGGTCCCTGAGCGTCTCCTCGCGGACCACCCGATCGAAGGCGGCCTCGAGGTAGTTCGCGAGGATCTCGACGAGGAGGATGTCGGTCTCGGTGAACGCGTCAGCGTTCGTCGATGAGATGATGAACAGGCCGTGATCGCCGACCGGGTGAAACAGGACGCTCTCGGCCGGGGTCTCTTCTGTTATCTCCTCTGTACCGGAGGTCGATCGAACGTGTGTCGGCTCGTCCGCCCGAAACGCCTCCCACGCGAAGTGCGCCCGGGTGCCCGGTGGCGCCGATCGATCGTACGCGGGGGATCCGTCGAACACCGCCTCGACGGAGTCGGCCATCGAAACCGGCTCCAGTCTATCGCCGGTGTCGTTCACGAGGTGGATGGAGCTCAACTCGGCCCCGATGATCTCGGCGGCGGCGTCCGTCGCCAACTGCGCCGTTTCGGCGACGGTTCGGGTGTAGTTGAGCGCGCGCGAACGCTCCCGTAGCTGTTCGAGCTTGCGGTCCCGCCGTTCTCGGTCGGACACGTCGCGACTGCTTACGAGGAACCGGTCGTCGCCGGCGAGGTCGAGCCGTCTGATGTGGACGGTGACGGGGAACGTAGACCCGTCGCGCCGGGTGTACTCGCCGTCGAGTTCCTGCCGGTCGCCGACCGCCATGTCTCTCCAGACTTCACGGATGGTGGTCGGATCCTGTGTCTGGTCGATGTCCCAGACTTTCATCGACGTGACTTCTTCCTCCGTGTATCCCGTCTCCGCGAAGAACTGGGGGTTCGCGTCGAGGATGTTCCCCTCGGCGTCGTGGATATCGATCATGTCCGGCGACTCCTCGAACAGCGCCTCGAGGCGGGCGGTCGTCTGCGTCAACTGGTCTTCGCGCTCCTTTCGCTCGGTGACATCGGTGATGAATCCTTCGAGCGCCTCCACGGTCCCGTCGTCCGCGTACACGCCGCGTCCCCGTTCCCACACCCATTTCGTGTCTCCATCGCGCGTTCGGAGCCGATAGGTGACCTCGAACGTGCCCTCCGCCGCGAGCCCCTCCTGCACGGCGTCCCACATGGCCTCGCGGTCGTCGGGGTGAATGACCTCGGGCCCCCACTCGACGCGATCGGACTCCAGCTCCGCCGCGGTGTACCCCGTCAGCGCCTCGACTTCGCCGTCGACCGTCTCCATCGGCCAGGTCGGCTCGTTGCGGCAGCGGTAGACGATGCCCGGGAGGTTCCCGATGAGCGTTTCCAACCGGCGCGTCCGCTCGGTCAACATTCGTCGCGACTGGCTCGCCTCGACGGCGTTCACGATCCGATTGGCAAGCAGCGTGTACTGGTCGGTGCCGCCTCCCTTCTGGATGTAGTCGGTGACGCCCGCCGAGATCGCGTCGCTCGCGACCTCCTCGCTTCCCTTCCCGGTGAACAGCAGAAACGGGAGATCCGGATACTCATCGCGGACTGTCCGGAGGAACTCGATCCCGTCCTTGCCCGGCATGTCGTGGTCGGACACGACGCAGTCCACATCGTGGTCAGCCAGCGCGTCTAGCCCCGCCTCGGCGTCGGTCACGCCACGGACCTCGATCCGGTCGTGTTCGCGCTCGAGGAACGTCGCGACCAGCTCGCCGAACTCCGGCTCGTCGTCGACGTGGAGCACTCGTATCGGGTCGTGAGTGTCGGCCATGGGAACCTGCTTCTGTCGCCAGAGACGCCGAGGGGACTTAAGCGATGGTCGTCGGCGTACCGAGGCTGAGAATCGGCGTGCTCGGTCCGTGCTCGCGGACGAGTGCCGGCCCTCACCGATGTCACCATACCGGCACTGATGTCACTGTCGCCGTCACCGCCACACAGTCCCGACTGTCCGGGGCGCAAGCGCCGTGTGGGCGACGGGGAGCGCCGAGTTTTAAGCACGCGCCCGGAGAACGCCGGTGTAATGCCCGAGTTCGACACCATCGTCGTCGCCACCGACGGCTCCGACAGCGTCTCGCGTGCCGTCGAGGTCGCGCTCGACCTGGCCGACCGGTTCGACGCCGCGGTGCACGCGCTGTACGTCGTCGACAGCGGCGAGGTCGACTCCTCGCCGGAGGAAGTCCGCGATCAGATGCGCAACGCCCTTCAGGAGCGCGGCGGCGAGGCCATCGTCGACGTGCAAAAACGCGCGGGCCTCGACGTGACCGCCGTCGTTCGTGAGGGACGTCCCGCCAACGAGATCGCCGACTACGCCCGCGAGATCGACGCCGACCTGGTCGCCACCGGCACCCGTGGACGACACGGCGAGAATCGGTTCCTCATCGGTTCGGTCGCCGAACGCGTCGTCCGCACGTGCCCCGTCCCGGTGTTGACGGTTCGGCAGCTCGCTGGCGAGGACGACGACGGCTACGGCGGCGCACCGGTCTGAGCTGATCCGTCGGCGTCCGCCGTCTCCGATTCGCTCGCCGCATCCGATTCGACAGGCCCACTCGCCGCGTACACCACCGCTGTTTTTCACCGCGCGTCGCGACCTCCGGATATGGACGACGAACTCATCGAGAGCCACACCCTCCCGCTGGACCGCAAGTCGCGGCTCCCCGGGACGGGCTTTTTCTATCCGGACTCGCTGGACGAGGATCGATCCGAGGAGCGCGCGAAGGAGGCCGTCGAGGGCGCCGAGGCGGTCGTGATCACCGACTCCGATGCCGACGGCCTCGGCTGTATCGCGCTGATCCGCGAGGCGTACGACGCCGCCCTCGACCCGACGCCGTTCGAGGAGCGCCGCCGCGCGAAGCTCGACGGCACCTACGAAGAGGAGTTCGGCGAGGAGGCGGACGGCGAGGGGGACGACCGCGCGGAGTCGTCGGTCGCGCTGTTTCCCTCGGGCCCCCACTCCTTCGAGGAGGACCTCGGCTACGCCGCCGAGTTTCTGGAGGAGGGGACCGACGTGTTCGTCTGCGACATCTGTCCCGACGCGTTCGAGTACATCGCCGATGACCTCCGCGCGGTCGTCGACCGCGCGGACGCAGTCCGCTGGTTCGACCACCACCAGTGGGACGAGGAGCTGGCCGCGTCGGTTCGCGATCTGGGGATCGATCTGGTCGTCGGCGAGAGCGACGAGGAGTGCTCGACGGACGTGACGCTGCGGTCGCTCGACTACGAGTTCGACGAGCGCTTCACCGAACTGGCGCTCGTCACCCGCGATCACGACCTCTGGCTGAAGGAGGACGAGCGCTCCGACGACCTCGCCGACTTCGCCTACTGGACAGGGGGCGAGGAGTACGCGGCGATCGTCGGCGCCTACGGCGTCGACCTGCCGCCGGTCGCGATGGAGTACGTCGAGGACCGTCGCGTCGAGAAGCGCCTGCTGATCGAGAAGGCCGTCGACCGCGCGGTCGAACACGAGATCGGTGACTGGTCGGTCGGCGTCACCTACGGCCGGTGTTCGCAAAACGAGGTCGCCGACACGCTTCGCGAGCAGGGGATGGACGCCGCGGTGATCGTCAAGCCCTCGGGCTCGGCGTCGATCCGTGGGTCCGACGACTTCGAGCGCTGTCACGAGGTGGCCGGCCAGGTGAACGGCGGCGGCCACCCGAAGGCCGCCGGCTGTAAGCCGGACATCTACGACGACATGCTCGACTACGGCCACCACTGGAGCACCGAGGGCGCGACGGCCAAGCGCGTCATCATCCGGGCGTTCGAGTCGCTCGCGGAAGAAGCCGCGGCGGAGAACGCGGCCGACGCCGCCGAGTAGGTCGGCGCTCGGGGCGGACTCGATCAGGTCGGTGCTCCCCGCTGGGGCGACGAACGATCGAGATGCGTGTGGCGATTCCAACGGTTCTCCGATCGGCCGCAGGGGTTTCCGTCCCGCGGCCGTCGGATCGTCCGCACATGAACCGAACAGCGTGCGGTGGGTCGCGATGAGGGCGGCACGGGTTCCCGAGGCGGGCGCGGACTTCGAGGTCCTCGACGTCGAGACGCCGGAGCCGGACCCCGGCGAGGTACGGATCGACGTCGACGCCTGCGGGATCTGTCACAGCGACGCGTTCGTGAAGGAGGGCGCGTACCCGATCGACTACCCCCGCGTCCCGGGCCACGAGGTCGCGGGCCGGGTCGACGCCGTCGGCGACGACGTGACCGCCTGGAGCGAGGGGGACCGCGTCGGCGTCGGCTGGCACGGCGGCCACTGTTTCGAATGCGCGGCGTGTCGCCGCGGCGACTTCCAGCAGTGCGAGAACGCCCGGATCACCGGGATCGCGTACGACGGCGGCTACGCCGAGTACATGACCGCGCCGGCGGAGGCGCTGGCGACGATCCCCGACGACCTGGACGCCGTCGACGCCGCCCCGCTGCTGTGTGCGGGCGTGACGACGTTCAACGCGCTGCGTAACACTGACGCGCAGCCGGGCGATCTGGTCGCCGTGCAGGGCGTCGGCGGCCTCGGCCACCTCGGGATCCAGTACGCCCACGCGTCGGGCTTCGAGACGGTCGCGCTCTCGCGGTCACCCGACAAGGAGGAGTTGGCGTCCGATCTCGGTGCGGACCACTTCGTGAACACGGCCGAGGAGGACGCCGCGACCGCGCTGCAGGATCTGGGCGGCGCCGACGTGGTGCTCGCGACCGCGCCGTCGGCGCCCGCGATCGAGTCGGTGATCGACGGGCTCGGTACGGACGGCCGCGTGGTCGTCGTCGGCGTTCCCGGCGAGGAGGTGTCGGTCGACGCCCAGTCGCTCGTCGGCGTCCGCGGCGGCGTCGACGCCTGGGCCTCCGGCAACGCCCGCGACTCTCAGGACGCGCTGGAGTTCAGCGACCTCCGCGAGATAACTCCGGAAATCGAGACGTACGACCTCGACGACGTGGAGGAGGCGTACGACCGGATGATCGACAACGAGGCGCGCTTCCGCGTCGTTCTCGAACCGTAGCCGACGGCTCGACCGGAGCCCCTTTGTACGCGCGGCCGCTTCGATGGGATGACGGCACGGTCAGGCGGCACCTTTCACCCAGGTGGATCACTCCGCCGCGGGTACCGTCGACTGACCTACTCCGTCGCTCTACACTCCTGAGCGACGGCTTCGACTGCCCGGCGCAGGTCTCCCCGGTGACGATTCCTCCCACGCCTCGATCTCACTCCTCGACTGCCGGGTCCTCGGCGTACTCGCCCATGATCCACTTGTGGGAGTAGTCGGTGCCGCACGAGCAGTGGGCGTACGCGTGCATCACGTCGCCATCGGCGTACAGGCCGCCGACGCCCTCGTTTTGCTCCTCGGCGAACGCGAAGACGAACTCCGCGCGGTGGTCCGCCTCGGGATCCTCGGCGGCGTCGGGGCACTCGCCGCCGCCCAGGTCGGGGTAGATGACGCCGTCGCGGTCCATCGCGCCCTGCGCGAACTGCATCGGGTCCATGCCGGTGCCGGCGGCGAACGCCGTGCGTCCGTCCTCGCCGGGGAGCACGAGGACGACGCCCTCGTCGACGGCCTGGCCCATGTTGGCGATCTTCCCCTGTTCGTCGAGGTGGTCGTGCGTGAGATAGATCGCCACGTCCTCGAGGCGCTCGCCCGCGAGGAACTCCGCGAGTTTCCCGTCGTCGGCGTCGATACCTCCCTCGGCGTCGTCGGCGGCGTCGTCGGTCATACCCCGGAATCGGCGCGCGAGTCGTATAAGGTCGTTCGTCGCGGGTCGCAACCGGCCTGGCCGCGCCGCTCGACCGGCCGATCCTCACGTACCATCGGTGATATTCGCGGGTGAACGGTTTTACGCGTCCGCCCAGACCGGTCGGGCAATGAACGAGGGGAACGACGATATCACCGTTCTCTACGTCGACGACGAGCCCGACCTGCTGGAGCTGCTCGTCATCGGACTCGAGCGCGAGTCGGACCGAATGACGGTGTTGACGGAGACCTCGGCTGCCGACGGACTCGATCGCTTCCGCGACGCCGACGTGGACTGCGTCCTCAGCGACTACGCGATGCCGGACGGGACGGGGGTGGAGTTCCTCCGCTCGGTCCGCGAGATCGACCCGGACGTCCCGTTCGTCATGTTCGCCGAGACGGGGGACGAGCGCGTCGCGAGCGAGGCCATCTCCGCGGGCGTCACCGACTACGTCATCGAGGAGGCCATCGGGGGTCAACACGAACTGTTGGCGCGGAAGATCGCCACCTACGTCGACCGTCGCCGGGCCGAGCGGCGTGCCCAACGCACCAACGAGCGGCTCCGCGAGCTCGCCGGGGTCGCGAACGACGCCCTCTGGATGTTCTCCGGCGACTGGGAGGAACTGCTGTTCATCAACGAGGCCCACGAGCGGCTGTTCGGACAGCCCATCGAGGAACTGCACACCGCGCCCGACTCGTTCCTCGACCGGGTCCATCCCGACGATGTCGACCGTGTGCGGCAGGCGATGGAACGCGCCTCCGCCGGGGACTCCCAGAGCGTCGAATATCGGGTCCGGAAGTCCGACTCGGTGGTGGTGTGGCTGGAGTCACAATGCGTCCCCATCAGGGACGACGAGGGAACGATCCGGCGGTTGACGGGGTTCACGCGGGACATCACCGACCGCAAGCGCCACGAACAGGAACTCGCGAACAGGAACGAGCAGCTCGACGGCTTCGCCTCGACGGTCGCACACGACCTCCGGAACCCGATCAACATCGCCGACGGTCACCTCGCCTTGGCTCGCGAGGAGTTCGACAACGAGCACCTCGGAGCCAGCGCGCGGGCGGTCGCCCGGATGGAGGAACTGCTCGAGGACCTCCTCTCGCTGGCACGCACCGGCGACGAGATCGGCGACACCAGGCCGGTCGATCTCGCGGAAGTCGTTCGGGCCGCCAAGGACAACGTCGCGATGGCCGAGGCGACGCTCGCGATCGAGGACACGACGACGATCGAGTGCGACCCGACCCGGCTCAAGGAGGCCGCCGAGAACCTGCTTCGAAACGCGATCGAACACAACGAGACAAGCGTCGAGGTGACGGTCGGAACGCTGTCCGACGAGGGGTTCTTTTTCGAGGACGACGGCGTCGGGATCCCGGTTACGGAACGGGAGGCCGTCTTCGAGAACGGCTACTCCACGATCGAGAAGGGAACCGGGTTCGGGCTCTCGATCGTCGATCAGATCGTCACCGCGCACGGATGGGACGTCGCGGCGACGGCCAGCGACGCCGACGGAGCCCGGTTCGAGGTGACCGGCGCCGCGGTCGACCAGTGACGACGCCGGCGGCCGTCGGGTCCGGTCTCCCGGCCTACTCGTCGTACAGCGAGTCGGCGATGTCCTGCAACCCCCTGTCGGGGCGCTTCGTCACCGTGTAGACGGCGCGCTCGCCGGGAACGCGCAGGCCGTAGAGGTAGCCGGGGTCGATCTCGTCGAGATCGACCGGGTCGCCAGGTTCGCGGTCGTGCTCGCGCGCCCACTCGACGAGGCGGTTCTCGGCGTCGCCGCCGGCCCCGCCCCCCTCGCGCATGCGCTTGCGGTCGTCGTAGGCGCCGCGCACGAGCAGTCCCTTCGAGTCGCTCGTCACCGTCGCGTGGCGCTGGTCGCCGTCGAGGACGAGTCGGATCTCCTCGCCCGCCGAGAGAGCGGCTTCCTCGGGAATCCGCAGGCACGGGAGCCTGGTGCCGCCCGACCGCGCGAGACGCGCTCGGTGGCTGGTGACGTCGTCGGCGTCGCTGGCGAGTCTGTCGCTCATGAGCGGTGGAACGGGGTCGCGTTACTCCTCGTCGTCGTCCGCGTCGGCCTCGGCCTCGGCCTCCTCGTCCGCCTCGGCTTCCTCGTCTTCTTCTTCGCCGAGCGCCTCGGCGATGGAGCCACCGATGCGGGCGTTGATCTGGACGGTCTCCTCGGAGATCTGGCGGCCGCGGACGGTGACGCGCTTGCGCTCGCCGTCGCGCGAGGGCTTGTAGCCGACGCCGCCCTCGAGCAGGAGCTCCTTCAGTTCGCTGCCGGGGACCTCCTCGCGCATCGGACGGCCGGCCTTGTCGGAGCCGCCGGTCAGCGTGAGGTCAGTGTCGACGCCGACGGCCGCGCCGTCGACCTCGTCGCCGATCTCGCGACCGAGGAATCGGTTGGCGTCCTGTCCGTCCACGTCGAACTGCCGCGTGTCGCCGGCGTCGTCGCCCACGACGATCTTGAATTCAGCCATTACGGGGTAGTGCTCGGCGATGAGAGAAAAGACCGTCGAAAGCGTAGCCGAGAACCGAAGGTTCGAGGCTACGACCGTGTGCGGCGAGGTCCGTGGGCCGAGCCGCAGAGGAACGAAAGCGTGGTCCGAGGCCGTAAGGCCGAGGACCACGATGTCCGGCGGCGCGCTTGCGGGCGCGCCGCCCACAGAGAACGCGTAGCCGAGAACCGATGGTTCGAGGCTACGGCCGCGAGGCCCGAGCCGCAGAGAAGTGAACGCGTGGTCCGAGGCCGTGAGACGGAGCCCCGTCGTCTGACCTGCTATCGGGCAACCGCAACCGCGCCGGCGTCGACGACCGCGCTCGGCGCGCCGCGGTACGTGCCCTCGCCGACGGCCTCGGTGGCCGGAACCGCCACCCATCCGGGTCCGTCGCCGGTCACGTTCGTCCGGGTTGACTGGCGGAAGCTGTTCCCGGTCCACCCGCCGGCGAACCAGTCGTTTCGCGCCTCGTAGCTGACGGAGACCTCGACTGTCGCGTCCGCGGGCGCGTCATACGAGAGGAACATGCGGGTCCCGAACTCGCGACAGACGGTCGACTCGGGCGCCGGGAACGGGCATTCCGCGTCGGTCGCGTCGAACCGCGGCCGCAACACCGGCTCCGACCCCACCGGCGAGCGCGTGTCGATCGGCTCCTCGAACGCGAGTTCGACGCGCACGAGGTGGTCGTCGAGCGTCCGGATCGGCGTCTCCTGGGGGTCCGGGGTCGGCGTCGCCGCGCCCGGCGTCGCAGTTTCCCCGTCGGGGTCGATCGGCCGCGGCGGCGGGCGCTCGCGGTAGGCCGGCTCCAGCGTCGGCAGCGACACCGCGAGCATCGGGCCGTACTCGGTTTCGGCGATCTCGAACGACCAGTTCGCCGGCGCGTCGACGACGCCCGGCGACCCGGCGACGAGCGCGTCACCGACGGAACTCGTCCCGTTCTCCGCGGGTAGCGGGAGATACAGCGTGACGTTCGTCAGCGTCGCGTCCGGCTGGATCGACGCCCGATACTCCGCGGTGTGGCTGTACGACTCGGGAGCCGGACGCGTGAACTGCCAGACCCCGGCGGCGAGGACGCCCGCGGCGAGGAGGATGACGACGGCGACGACGACGAGTACGACCCGGAGGCGACGGTTCATCGTCCAATATATTGTCTTATGAATACAAAGTCCCGTCGCCGTCAGTCCGTCCCGTGGTATCGCGCCGCGCGTCACCCGAGCCGCACGGGATCGTCGCTGGGGACGATCGACACGGTCACCTCGTCGCCGACGGCGAACGCCGGATCGCCGGCCTCGGGGCGGGTGACCAGCTTCACGCCGGCACGGGCGTCCGCGCCGGCGACGAACAGCGACAGCCCCGTGATCCGCTCGCCGTTCGCGAGCACGTCCACGTCCGCCCAGTCGACGTGGCGGCCGACCCGGGTGCCGACGGTCGTTCCCAGGAGCGAAACCGTCGGGGGCGCGTCGCGCCGGGAGGTCCGTATCCCCGGTACGCCGCCGCCCGAGTAATGGGTGAGGCCGCCGTCGAGCGGGCGACCGTCGTCGGCCGCGATCGCGGTGAACCCCGCCGCATCGGCGTCGATCGTCCCGTCCCCGTTCTCGGGTCGTGTCGGCGTGTCCAGCACCGCGTGGCTCGGGCCCGTCTCGAGGACGGTCCCGGTGCCGTCCCACGCGAGCGGCGTCACCGCGGCGTCGACGACGAGCGGGATCGACCCGGACGCCCGATAGGGGTTCCTCCCGTGCTCGCGGAACTCCAGGTGGACATGGTTGTCGACCCAGCGGCCGAAGAATCCCGATCGAACCAGCTCGCCGAGGGCGTCGCCGACGGCGACCTCGTCGCCGGCCTCGACCGCGGGGTCGACGTGAAGCACGCGGACGAGATGGTCCCCGGTGTCGATCACGATCAGGTGATCGTGGTCGACGGCGTACTCGCGGGCGGGACAGCCCACGGTTCGGGTGTCGAGCACCTCGCCCGCGACGGGC
Source organism: Halobaculum rarum (assembly GCF_040025155.1). Lineage (NCBI taxonomy): Archaea > Methanobacteriati > Methanobacteriota > Halobacteria > Halobacteriales > Haloferacaceae > Halobaculum > Halobaculum rarum. The sequence continues at coordinate 1,621,599 of NZ_CP157275.1, forward strand.
GAGACGCCGGCGTTCGACTCCGGATACAGGTCCACCGCGCACGCGCGGTCGTGGGCCGGGTACGGCGAGTTGTACAGCGAGAACTTCCGGTAGCGCGCGAGCAGCGACTCGGGGACTACGACCGGATCCGTCTCCCCGGACTCCTCCATACCCGCCGCAGGCGACGCAAGCGCTTAGGCGACCCGACTCCGAGCGACGGGCGTGACGAACAGCGACGGATCGGGGCGCGTTCGTGTGTACCGCGGACGCCGATCCGAGCGCGAGGTCGAGGGGAACGAGACCTCGGATGGCGAGCGGGGAGGAACGACCCGTGAGTCCCGCGAGTCCCGCGAGGCCGACCGCGCCGCCACCGCCGCGATGCTCGCGGAGGCCGGAGAGTCGGGTGTCCCGGCGCTCCGGGTGTGGGCACCGGGTCGCTCGCTCGCGTTCGGCCGCCGCGACGCACACGCGGACGGCTACGCCCGAGCGACCGCGGCGGCCCGCGAGCACGGCTTCCCGCCGGTCGAGCGCTCCGTCGGCGGCCGGGCGGTCGCGTACGCCGAGTCGACGCTGGCGTTCGCGCACGCCGTCCCGCGCGCGGACGCCCGCTCCGGGTTGAACGACCGCTACGAGGACGCGGTCTCGACGCTCGTCGCCGCCCTCCGCGACGCCGGCGCCGACGTGGAGCGGGGGGAGCCGCCGGCCTCGTACTGCCCGGGCGATTACTCCGTCCGCGTCGCCGGCGGCGGGAAGATCGCGGGTATCGCCCAGCGCGTCCGCCAGGACGCGGCGCTCGTCTCCGGATGCGTGACCGTCGCCGAGCGCGGGCCGATCCGCGCGGTGCTCGCTCCCGTCTACGACGCGCTCGACGTGCCGTTCGATCCGGAGTCGGTCGGCTCCGTGGCGCAGGCGGGCGGCCCAACCGACCCGAACGCGGTACGGGAGGCGCTCGAATCCGGGTTCGTCGGCGATCGCGAGGCCGAGATGCGTGACGTGGCCGACCTGCCGACGGACGGCGACGACTGATCCGCCGAACTTACGCCCGGTGCCCGCACACCTCCGCCAATGAGTACGCTGTTCACCAACGCCACGCTCGCGGACGGCCGCGTCCGTGACGTGCTGGTCGAGGGCGAGACGATCGCGCGGGTGACGGAGGCGGGAACGCTAGCTCCCGCCGACGGCGCCGATGTGATCGACTGCGACGAGAAGTACCTCCTCCCGGGCGCCATCGACGCACACGTCCACTTCCGTGAGCCCGGATTCGCGCACAAGGAGGACTGGCACACCGGGTCGCGCTCGGCCGCCGCCGGCGGCGTCACCACCGTCGTCGACCAGCCGAATACCGACCCACCAACCGTCACGGGCGCGGCGGTCGACGAGAAGGCCGATCTCGCGGCGAAGTCGCTCGTCGACTTCGGGATCAACGGGGGCGTCACCGCCGACTGGGACCCCGACTCGCTGTTCGAGCGCCCGCTGTTCGCGCTCGGTGAGGTGTTCCTCGCCGACTCCACCGGCGACATGGGGATCGAGGCGGACCTGTTCGCCGATGCCGTCGCCCGCGCGGCCACCGAGGACACGGTCGTCACCGTCCACGCGGAGGACGCCGACCTGTTCGATCAGTCCGCCACGGAACGCGCCGGCGACGACGCTGACGCCTGGAGCGCCTACCGCACCGCCGAGGCCGAGGCTGCCGCCGTCGAGCGCGCGCTCGACGTCGGCGCCGACTCCGACGCCGACATCCACATCGCCCACACCTCGACGCCCGAGGGCGTCGACGCCGCGAGCGACGCCGGCGCGACCTGCGAGGTGACGCCGCACCACCTGTTCCTGTCGCGCGAGGACATCGGGGAACTGGGTACGTTCGGCCGGATGAACCCCCCGCTGCGCAGCGAGGAACGACGGAACGCGGTGTTCGAGCGCGTCGCAGACGGCACCGTCGACATCGTCGCCACCGACCACGCGCCCCACACCCGCGCGGAGAAGGACGCGAGCGTCTGGGAGGCCCCCTCGGGCGTGCCCGGCGTCGAGACGATGCTCCCGCTGCTCCTGCAGGAGGTTCGGGAGGGCGCCCTCGATCTGGAGCGCGTGCGCGACCTCGTCGCCGCGAACCCGGCGGCGATCTTCGACGTGCCGGGGAAGGGGCGGGTCGCGGAGGGCGCCGACGCCGACCTCGTGCTCGTCGACTTCGACTCGACCCGCGAGATCCGCGGCGCAGACCTCCACTCGAAGTGCGGGTGGACGCCGTTCGAAGGTCGTGAAGCCGTCTTCCCGGAGTTGACGCTCGTGCGCGGGCACGTCGCCTACGACGCCCGCGCCGACGACGAGGCGTTCGGGGACGCCGTCGGCGAGAACGTCCGAAGGTAGTCGACGGGACTGTCCCGATTCTCCGCCTCTCTCGAGCCGACACGACAACGGTTTTCCCCCCGCGCCGCAGCCAATGGTGTATGGCCGGCAGCCACCCGCTCGCTGGATACACCGAGTTCTGGGACGACGTGATGGCCGACATGGAGGCCACTGCCGAGGAGTACCGCGAGGCGGGCTGGGACGTGCTCGAACTCCATCCGGGCGACGTGACTCCCCTCCCGAACGTCTCCACCGACGGCACCGAGATCGAGGTGGATCGAACCGGGTTCGACGTGCTCCTCCCGGGCGACGAGTTCGCCGCCGCACAGGACCTCCTCGAGGGGACCGAGGCGGCGTTCGACGAGTACGACGCCTACCGGGCCCAACAGTCGGAGGTGGTGTTCCTCGTCGTCGTGATGAAAGCCGAGGCCGCCGGCGAGGCGGTCGCGTTCCCGCTGTACTACGCCGAACGGCAGGCCGAGCCGATGCTGGAGCGCGCCGACGCCGCGGGCGAGTTGCGCGCGTACCTCCGCCCGCTCGACGACTCCGAGCGCGTCGTGTTTTCGCTCTCGGACCCCGGGACGCTGTATCCCGAGGATTGGGGCGAATCGACAGACGAGGAGTAACGCACAAAGCGGGTCGTCGTCGCCGGGCGGTCGCCGACGCTACATGAACGTCACGTCCGCCAGCGTCGCGGTCTCGCCGAACAGCCAGCCGGCGTGGTCGACGGCGTACTCGCGGTGGTCCTCGGTGATGTACCCGAGCGCGTCTTCGACGACGACCGGCCGGTAATCGCGCAGCCCTGCCGAGCCGGCGGTGTGGAGGACGCAGACGTTCGCGAGGGTCCCGCAGATCAGCAGGTCGTCGACGCCGCGGGCGTCGAGCCATCCCTCCAACTCGGTGTCGTGGAACGCGTCGTAGGTGTGTTTCTCGACGACGTGATCCGCGTCCTCCGTCGGGAGGTCCTCGACGAGTTCCGCGTCCCAGCTCCCCTCCACAACGTGTTCGCCCCATCGGTCGAACTCGTCGTAGTAATGGGCGTCCTCGAACTGTTCGGGCGGGTGGACGTCCCGGGTGTAGACGACGCGCGCGCCGGCGTCGCTCGCGCGCTCGACGAGCGTCCGGACGGGATCGATCGCCGCCGCGCTGGGCTCGGCATAGAGGCTCCCGTCGGGGTGACAGAAGCCGTTCTGCATGTCGACGACGACGACGGCGGTTCGGGAGGGATCGAACGCGTCCTGATCTGAGACCATGGTCGACGCTTCGGGCCGGGATCACAAAACCGATCGGCGGGCGGCCCCGTCGCGCTCGGCGTGGCTGCGTGCGCTCCGGCGCCGTGGTCGATGGGCGTTGCGGTACGGGCACCCTACCCGTAGCGGCGCGGACAAACGGGTACCGTGCGCGTCGAGGGTGCGGACAAGGTACTTCTACCCCCGGGCCTATGCGGAGATATGCGACGATCGGCCCCGCACCCGCTCTCGCGACTCGGCGCCCTCGTGCTCGCGCTCGCGCTCGTGTGTACCGCCGCGGCGGCACCGCTCGCGGCGGCGACGCCCCCCGCAGCGGACGCGGAGACCGACCGGCTCGTGAACGGGAGTGCGACCGCAGCCCAACAGGAAGCCCCGCCGGACCCCGATTCCGACGTGATCGGGTGGGAGGGCGGCTACTGGCACAACGAGAGCATCGACGTCGACCAGTCCGACGGGCTGAGCGACGAGGAGCTCGACGCGTACGTGGCTCGTGCGATGGCCCGCGTCGAGTACCTCCGCGAGGCGGAGTTCGACTCCGAGGTTCCGGTGTCGATCATCACCCGTGAAGAGTACCGCAACCGGAGCGCCGGCGGCGCAGACGCGAACCGGACCGAGTACAACCGGTGGAACGACCAGGTGTGGGAGGGCCTGTTCATCGTCGGCGAGTCGACCGGCTCCGGCGACGCGATCGGCCAGACCACCGGGTCGTCGGTGCTCGGCTTCTACTCGCCGACGCGCGACGAGATCACGATCGTCACCGACTCGCCGGATTCGCCGACGATCAACAACGCGACGCTGGTCCACGAGCTGGTCCACGCCCTGCAGGACCAGCGCTACGACCTGACGAACGAGACCTACCGCGCCTCCACTCAGGACGGTGACCTCGCGGTCGACGGCGTCGTCGAGGGCGAGGCGAACTACATCGAGACGAACTACGCCCGGCGCTGCGGCGTCGAGTGGGAGTGCGTCGACACGCCGCAGGCGAGCGGTGGCGGCGGTGGCGGCGGCGGGGGGCCCAACCTCGGCGTCCTGTTGACGCTGCTCAACCCCTACTCGGACGGGCCGGTGTACGTGAACGAGATCGTCGAGGAGGGCGGCTGGGACGCCTTCGAGGAGCGCTTCCGGAATCCCCCAGTCTCCTCCAAGCAGGTGATCCACCGGACCGACGAGACGCCGCGACCCATCGAGTTCACCGACGAGGGGACGAACGGCTGGAGCACGTTCCCGCGCGACAACCCGCAGCTCGGGCAGAACGGCTCCGACACCGTGGGCGAGGCGTCGATCTACGCGATGTTCTGGTACCAGGCGCGCGAGTACCAAGCCGACACGATCAACCCGAACGGCCTGTTCCAGACGAACAGCCCGTACGACACGTACAACTACGACGCCGAGCCCTCGAACGGGTGGGCCAACGACCGACTGTTCCCGTACCGTACCGGCGAGGGCGACGACGCCGAGTACGGCTACGTGTGGATCACCGAGTGGGACACCGAGGCCGACGCGCGGGAGTTCCACGACACGTACCTCCGGATGCTCGAAGCCCACGACGTTCGCGAGACCGACGAGGGATACTACGTCGTCCCCGACGGCCCCTTCGCCGACGCGTTCCTCGTCCGCCTCGACGGCGAGCGGGTCACGATCGTGAACGGCCCCACCGTCGACGACGTGCGGGACATCCGCCCGACGATGGACCCCGCCGAGACGAGTACGGATGAGGACGGCGGCGGAACGGACGCGACGGCGACGGCCACCGACGCCGGTGACGCCGGCGACAACACCGGCGACGACGCCGGCGACAACGCCGCCGCCGGCGACGCCACGTCCGGCACGACCGAGGTCGACGGTGCCGGGTTCGGCTTCGGGGTCGCGGCCGTCGCGGTGGCGATCGCGGGACTGTTGGCTCGGCGGCGCCGCTGACCGCGACGGTTCCGACGGGGTCGATCCGCGGATGGCGTGACTTTTTGCGTCGTCCCGGCGAATCCGGTGACATGACCTCCCCGCCCCCCGCGTTCGACATCGTCGGGGCCGACGCCGTCCGCGACGGGTCGGCGACGGACGCGTACTTCGACCGGACCGTCGAGACGCTGCGCCACGCCGACCGGAACCCGACGGTCGTCGCCGAGGTGACCGCGGACCAGTTCCCCGACGGCGACTTCGAGCTGCTCGCGGGCGTGAAGGACGCGGCCGCGCTGTTGGCCGGCCACGCGGTCGACGTGGACGCGATCCCCGAGGGAACGCTGTTCGACGGCGGTCCGGTGCTGCGAATCGAGGGGACGTACCTGGAGTTCGCGGCGCTGGAGACCTCGCTGCTGGGCTTCCTCTCGCACGCCTCCGGCGTCGCCACGGCGGCGCTGGAGTGTCGCCGCGCGGCCCCCGAGTCGAACCTGCTCTCGTTCGGCGCGCGCCACGTCCACCCCTCGATCGCCGCGATGGTCGAGCGCAGCGCGCTCGTCGGCGGCTTCGACGGCTTCTCGCACGTCGCCGCCGGCGAGGTGCTCGGGCGGGAGCCGTCGGGGACGATGCCCCACGCGCTGCTCATCTGCTTCGGCCGCGGCAACCAGGAGGACGCCTGGCGCGCCTTCGACGAGGCCGTCCCCGAGTCGGTCCCGCGGATCGCGTTATGTGACACCTACTCCGACGAGAAGGAGGAGGTGATCCGGGCGGTCGAGACGCTCGGTGACCGCCTCGACGGCGTCCGCCTCGACACCACCGGCTCCCGCCGCGGCGACTTCCGCCACATCGTCCGCGAGGTGCAGTGGGAGCTCGACGCCCGCGGCTACGGCGACGTCGACGTGTTCCTCTCCGGCGGCCTCGGTCCCGCGGAGCTTCGTCGCCTCCGGGACGTCGCCGACGGCTTCGGCGTCGGCGGCCACGTCTCCAACGCCGACCCGGTCGACTTCGCGCTCGACATCGTCGAGGTCGACGGCGAGCCCGCGGCCAAGCGCGGGAAGCTCTCCGGGGTGAAGGAGGTGTACCGCACGCCCGACGGGGGCCACCACGTCGGCCTGCGCGGCCGCGACGGTCCCGAGGGCGGCGAGTCGCTCATGGAGCCGTTGATCCGCGACGGCGAGGTCGTCCGGGAGTTCGAGATCGACGACGCCGCGGAGCGGGCGGTGGCGGACGCGGCGACGGTCGGATTTGGCGGGGACTAACCCGACCGGCGGCGTCCCGACACGGTCGCACGGCTCGCCGAGTTGGTGGACAGTACTCAGATAGCGTCTCGGTGGATCGCCGCTACAGCTGTTCGACGGAGCCGCCGTCGCGGCGCTCGCGGAACACCTGGCCGTCGATGAGCGTCACCATCGTGTCGTCGTCCTGCCAGGCCATCGGCGAGAGGCCGGCCTTGCGGCAGACGCGCGAGAGGAACCGTTCCTTGCTCCAGTCGTTCTCGACCGGGATCGTCGGATACAGCCAGCCGTGCTTGCCGTTGTGGTCGATGGCGACGCCGTGGCGGCCGAGTTCGAGGTCCTCGACGGGGTCGTTCGTGAGCGTGACGCCGGAGACGACGCACGCGGAGACGACCACGGAGTCGAGTTCCTTCGGCTCCAACTCGGAGCCGCCGGAGTCCTCGGAGGCGGCCTTGATCGCCGCGTCGACGATCGCGTGACCGAGTTGGTCTTTCCCTCGATACGATCCGGCACACCCTCGCATCCGCCCGCGGCCGCGGGTGGACTGGAGTCGGACGAACGCGCCCGTTCGGGCGTAGAAGGCATCGCGCATACTCCCCGGCTGTTCGCGCTGGCCCTGGAGTACGAACGCCTCGACCGACTCCCGAGCGAGTTCGACCGCGCGTGCACCGTCCTCGTAGGTGAGCCGCACGGCCTTCGCTTCGGACATACCACTGCTGGGAGCCGTGCTAACTTGAAGCCTTCCCTCCTCATGCGAGTTACTCACACCCTATCCTCGGAGGGTCGGTGAGCCGACCGATCGCGGCCACCTCACGCTTGCCGGATCTGTCCCCCGAACGCTTTATCCGAGGGAGCGGCCTACCTCGAACCGGCAGAGGGAGCCCGACCCCCGTGTGCCCGACCCTCGCGGCGACGGCGCATGAGGAAAGTCCCCCCACCCCCGGACGGGCGACCGGGCGCAAGCCCGGAGTCGGAGACGACTGGCTCTGGAACAGCAACGAGACCCCCCGCCCCGACCGATGAGGTGCGCGCGGCGACCGAGCGGTCGCCGCCGGCGTCCGTGGCCTCGCCACGGACGCGCGAACCGACCCGAGAGGGAAGGGAGTGAACCCACCGAGGGCCGCGGCCTCGCCGCGAGACGGGCGGGAACGGATGGAACGGCGAATCCTCGCCGGTGCAAGCCCGCGTCGACGGGCGGCCGCCACGTGGCGGCCGCCCCGATGGTAGTCCGGGTGCTCGCGCGTCCCGCGCGAGCGACCGGGGCACACGCCCCGTGACTGACGCGGACGCTCAGCCGAATGTCGGGCCGAACAGAAGGGGGCTTACTCCCCTCAGCCGCTCTCGTGCGTACCAGCGACGGCGCCGGGGATCCGTCGAACTCGGTGGTAGTCGGCCGATTACCGTCCGACGGCGGTCGTGCGAACGTCTGACACGCATCCGACTAACTAAAACCGATGGACCCCCAACCGACGGTGTGGACAGCAGAGAACTCACGGCGGCCCTCGAGCGCGAGTTCGAGGGGACCGAGGCGGCCCGTCGGACCGTCACTCGCCAGGCGCGGGACCTAGCCGACTCCAGCGTGATCGAGGCGGACCGCGGCCACGAGCTCACCGTGGCTGATGTCATCGAGAACCTGGCGGACGCCCCCGACGACCACGACCTGGTCGAACGATGGAACTGGTGGCTCGGATCGCTGGAGACCGCCTACGGCGGCTACGAGCGCTTCACAGTCCGATTCGTCGACGACGGCCCGGACGTGAACGCCTAAACAGCGCCGCTCGACCAAACAGCGCCAGCGCCGGTCGACCCCGCCGCCGGCACCGGCACTGCCTCCGTCGAACCGCCTCCGCCACACCGCCCCCGATCGATCCCCCGGCCGCTCTCCGCCCCGCCCTCCGCGTGGCTCGGTCCGAGCCGCGGGCTCGCGAACCGACGCGGCCCGCGGCGCCCGACACGGCCCGCGGCGCCCGACACGGCCCGCAGTGACACCTCCCGAATCCTTTTGGTACCGACTGACGCGGGTTCGAGTATGGCTACGGACATCGAGCCCGGCGAGTACGCGCCGGTTCCCGAGTGTACGGACCTGTACTACCTCGACACCGACATGTACGACACCGCCAACTACGGGTCGGTGTACCTCCTCGACGCCGAGCGCCCCGCGGTGATCGACACCGGGCTCGGCAACAACCGCGAGTACCTCTTCGGCGCACTGGACGAGCTCGGGATGACGCCCGAGTTCATCCTCCCCACGCACGTCCACCTCGACCACGCCGGCGGCGCGGGGTTCCTCGCGGAGCGTTACCCCGACGCGACGGTGATGATCCACGAGTCCGCCGTCGAGCACCTCGTCGATCCGAGCCGGCTCGTCGCGGGGACCAAGGCCGCCGTCGGCGATCAGTGGCAGTTCTACGTCGATCCGGAGCCGATCCCCGAAGGACGGATCGAGTCGCTCTCGGGCGGCGAGACGATCGATCTCGGCGACCGCGATCTCGACGTACACTACGCGCCGGGACACGCTCCGCATCAGGTCGTCTTCCACGACCGCGGCGACGACGTGGTGTTCACCGCCGACGCCGCCGGCATCTACGTTCCGCAACTGGACACCATCGAGCAGACCTCGCCCCCGTCGCAGTTCGACCTCCACGGCTGTCAGGACGACGCCGACATGCTCCGCGACATCGACCCCCGGTACCTCTGTTTCGGCCACTTCGGGCCTCGCGAATTCGACGACGACATGCTCGCGGGCTACAAGCGCACGCTGGCCGAGTGGGTTGAGGCGGTGCGTCAGCGACGCGAGACGCTGGATGACGATGAGGCCGTCCTCGATCACTTCGCCGAACACGCGCCACAGGACCTCATCGACGTGTGGGGCGAGCGGAAGGCCAGGGAGGAACAGCGGATGAACACTCGCGGCGTGCTCGGCTACCTCGATTACATGGAGACACAGGACGAGACGATCTGAGGGCCGTATCCGGGTACGCCGATCACGCGGACGGGAGACCGGCGCGAACGACGGCTGCCCCGGCAGTACGGACGAACGGCCGCCGAGACAGCGACGAAAACAACGCCGAACAACGGGCGCCGCGAGGGAACCGACTTATTACGGGTGGCGCGCCAGAGTGTAGCATGGATTGGCGCCAGGCGGAACGCGAGTACGACCCGGGGGTCACCCGGGACTCGCTGGCGGCGACGTTCGACGCGAGCGCCCGCGAGCACGCCGACCGGGTGGCACAGCGATACAAGGGCGGGGTGTACGATCGGACGCTCGTCCGCGCGGGCGTCGTCGACGCCGCCCCCGACGGCGAGTACGCCGATCTCACGTACGCCGAGATGCGCGACCTCGTGCGCCGGCTCTCGGCCGGCTTCCGCGAACTCGGCGTCGCCGCCGGCGACCGCGTCGGGATCTTCTCGAACACGCGCATGGAGTGGGCACACACCGACTTTGCCCTGCTCGGTGCGGGGGCGGTCGTCACGACGGTGTACGAGTCGTCGTCGACCGATCAGGTTCGACACCTCCTCGACGACCCCGGCGCCTCCGGCGTCGTCGTCGAGAACCGCGACCTGCTGGGGCGCGTGCTCGCCGTCGAGGACGACCTCGATCTGGAGTTCGTCGTCCTCGTCGACGGCGAGGCGCACGAGCGCGACGACGTGTACACGCTCGGGGAGGTCCACGACCTCGGCGCCGCGGTCGACCCCGGCGACGGCTGGGTGATCGACCGCGACCTCGACGACCTCGCGAGTCTCATCTACACCTCGGGCACCACCGGCACCCCCAAGGGCGCAGAACTCACCCACCGGAACTTCCTCGCCAACGTCGACCAGTGCATGCGCCGGTTCGGCCCACGGCCGGACAAACCCGACGACGTGCCCGTCGTCGACGCGGAGAGCGTCACCCTGTCGTTTCTCCCCCTCGCGCACGTGTTCGAGCGCCTCGCCGGACACTTCATGATGTACGCCGCGGGGGCGACCGTGGCGTACGCCGAGTCGCCCGACACGCTCCGGGAGGACTTCGGGCTCGTCCGCCCGTCGACGGCGACGAGCGTCCCCCGCGTCTACGAGAAGCTGTACGCCGCGATCCGCGAGCAGGCGTCCGAGTCGAGCGTGAAGGAACGGATCTTCAACTGGGCGACCGGCGTCGGCCGCGAGCACCACCGCGCCGATGACCCCGGCGTCGCCCTGCGGACCCGCTACGCGGTGGCCGACCGCCTCGTCTTCTCGAACGTGAAGGAGGCGCTCGGCGGCAACGTCGACTTCTTCATCTCCGGCGGCGGGTCGCTGTCGGCGGAGCTCTGCGAACTGTACCACGGGATGGGCGTCCCCATCCTGGAGGGGTACGGGCTCACCGAGACGGCCCCGGTCGTCGCCGTGAACCCCCCCGAGGCGCCGAAAGTCGGCACCATCGGACCGCCCGTCTACGACGTTGACGTCCGCGTCGACGACGAGGTCGGTGCGATCGACGGCGACGACGGCGAGGTGGGCGAGCTGCTCGTTCGCGGACCGAACGTCTTCCGCGGCTACCGGAACCTCCCGGATGCGACCGCTGAGGCGTTCGTCGAGATCGACGGCGAGCAGTGGTTCCGCACGGGCGACGTGGTCGAGATTCGCGAGGACGAGTACATCTCCTTCCGCGAGCGCGCCAAGCAGCTCATGAAGCTCTCGACGGGCAAGTACGTCCCGCCAGGTGCCATCGAGGACTCGTTCGCCGCCTCCGAGTACGTCGAGCAGGCGATGGTGGTCGGCGACTCGAAGAAGTTCGTCTCCGCGATCATCGTCGTGAACACCCCCGCCGTGCGCGAGTGGGGCGACGCGCAGGGGCACGATCTCCCGGCCGATGACGACGCGCTGTGCCGCGACGATCGGGTGCGAGAGCTCGTCCAGGTGGAAGTCGACCGCGTCAACGAGGACTTCGAAGCCCACGAGACGATCAAACAGTTCCGGGTCGTCGCCGAGGAGTTCTCCGAGGAGAACGACCTGCTCACCCCCACGATGAAGAAGAAGCGACGCAACATCCTCGAGCGGTACGCGGATGACATCGGGAGCATGTACGCGGAATCGTGAGCGCTGCGGGCGTCAGCACGCGGCGATCGGATCGTACTGCCCGCATCGGAACGATAGCCGCCACCTTCGTGCGATCGAGCCCACCCACCTCGCCGCAGTAGCCGCCTTTTTATCGTCGCCCCCCCGACCACTGACCATGGAGGTGAGGGGATGTCGGCAGGCGCCGGACAACTGATCGCGATCGTCGCGGTCATCATCGCGACGGGTGTCGCCGCTCAGATCCTCGCCGACCGCTTCCAGCTTCCCAGCATCATCTTCCTCATCGCCGCCGGGATCGCACTCGGTCCCGAGGGACTCGGGATCGTCACCCGGGAGACGTTCGGACTGGCGGGGCTGTCGACCATCGTCGGCCTGTCCGTCGCGATCATCGTGTTCGAGGGGGCGTTCCACCTCAAGATCGACGAGCTCCGCCAGGCGCCGGCATCGTCGGTGCGGCTCGTCACGATCGGCGCCGCGATCGCGTTCGTCGCGACGACCGGGGTCGTGCGGGTCGCGCTGGGCGTGGAGTGGCTCGTCGCCGCGCTCATCGGCGCCCTGCTCGTGGCGACCGGCCCGACGGTGATCGCGCCCATTCTGGAGGTCGTTCCGGTTCGTGACAAGGTCGCCACCGCGCTCGACACCGAGGGGATCGTCAACGACGTGACCGCCGCGATCCTCGCGGTCGTCATCTTCGAGGCGATCGTCTCCGACACGACGGAGCCCCTCGAACTGGTCGCGCTGTTCGCCGAACGACTCGGCGTCGGGGTCGTCGTCGGCGTCATCGTCGCCGCGGTCGTCTACTACGCGCTCCGGTATGTCGACCTCTCGCCGGGCAACGCCCCGCAGAACGCGCGCTTGCTCGTGCTGGCGGGTGCGCTCGTCGCGTACGGCGAGGCGAACCTCGTGCGGACCGAGGCGGGGATCGCGGCGGTCGCGGTGGCCGGTATCCTGCTCGGCAACGCGGACCTCCCCTACGAGGAACAGATCACGGACTTCAAGGGCGACATCACGCTGCTCGTCCTCTCGTTCGTGTTCATCTCGCTTGCGGCGCTGTTGGAGTTCGACAACCTGATCCAGCTGGGGCTCGGGGGGCTCGTCGTCGTCGTCGCAGTGATGTTCGTTATCCGGCCGGCGCTCGTCATGCTGTCGACGGTCGGGGGCAGCTTCCAGCGCAACGAGCGCGTGTTCATGTCGCTGGTCGGCCCGCGCGGCATCATCCCGGCCTCGGTCGCCACCCTGTTCGCCGTCGAGTTGGCGAACAACGGCATGACGACCGCGGCCAACGCGCTCGTCGGCACCGTCTTCCTCGTCATCATGGCGACGGTGGTGCTGGAGGGCGGGTTCGCCAGACAGATCGCGGAGAAGCTCGACGTCATACCAATGCGAGTACTCATCATCGGAGGTGGGAAGGTGGGCCGGACGCTCGCCGACCGCCTCGAGGACCGCGGCGAGAACGTGGTCGTCATCGAGAACGACGAGGAGGTCGTACAGGTCGCACGAAACGAGGGCCACGCGGTCCACATCGGCGACGGCACCGACACGGACGTGCTCCAGTCTGCCGGCGCCGAGAACGCACGGATCGTCGTCGCCGCCACCGGCGACGACGACGCGAACCTGCTCGTGGCACAGTTAGCGGAGTCGAAGTTCAGTCCCGAGACGATCCTCGCCCGGGCGAACAACCCGAACAACGTCGAGGCGTTCGAGGAACTGGGTGTCACCACCGTCTCGTCGGTGCTGGCGACCGCGCAGGCCATCGACAACTACATCGAGCGCCCGGCGCTCGCCAACTGGATGGGCGAGATCGGGGACTCGGGCGACGTGATCGAAACCGAGATCACCAGCGAGGAGATGGTGGGGGTTACGATCCGGGATCTCGGGCCGAAACTCCCCGGCGGTAGCCTGATCGCGCTCGTCGATCGCGACGGTGAGACGCAGGTGCCGGACGCCGACTTCACGCTTCAGCTCGGCGACCGCGTTACCCTCATCGGCGACCGCGAGGGCGTTCAGGAGGCGCGTCGTCAGTTCAACCCCGAGTAGTCGCGGCCGCAATTCCTGCCAGTTTATCATCCGGGGTTCGCAAGACCCGCGTAATGGTCGTCGGAGACATCTCGACCGGAACGGACGTCGCCGTCATCGGGGCCGGTCCCGGGGGCTACGTCGCCGCCATCCGCGCGGCACAGCTGGGGCTCGACACCACCCTCATCGAGCGGGACGCCTACGGGGGCGTCTGCCTCAACCACGGCTGCATCCCCTCGAAGGCGTTCATCCACGGCGCGGACGTCGCCCACGAGGCGGGCAACGCCGAGGAACTGGGGATCTACGCCGATCCCGCCGTCGACGTGGAGCGCATGCAGCGCTGGAAGAGCGGCGTCGTCGACCGCCTCACCGGCGGCGTCGAGAAGCTCTGTAAGGCCAACGGCGTCAATCTCGTCGAGGGGACCGCCACGTTCGCCAATGAGCACAAGGTCCGCGTCGCCCACGAGGGCGCCGGACAGGGCAGCGAGTCCATCGAGTTCGAGCACGCCATCGTCGCAACGGGGTCGCGGCCGATCCAGATCCCCGGCTTCGAGTTCGACGGCGAGCGCGTGCTCTCCTCGCGCGACGTGCTGGGGATGGAGTCGCTCCCGGACGGCCTCGTCGTCGTCGGCGCCGGCTACATCGGGATGGAGCTGTCGACGATGCTCGCGAAGCTCGGCGTCGACGTGACGGTCGTCGAGATGCTCGACGACGTCCTCCCCGGCTACGAGGAGGATATCCAGCGGATCGTCCGCAACCGCGCCGAGGAGCTGGGCGTCGAGTTCCACTTCGGCGAGGGCGCCAGCGGCTGGGAGGAGACCGCCGAGGGCGGCGTCGCCGTCACGACCGAGACCGAGGAGGGCGAGGAGGCCGAGTACCTCGCCGATCAGGTGCTCGTCGCGGTCGGGCGCTCGCCCGTCACCGACACGCTGGAGCTGGAGAGCGCCGGCCTCGAACCGAACGAAAATGGCTTCATCGAGACGGACCACGAGGCGCGGACCGACGTGGACTCGATCTTCGCCGTCGGCGACGTGGCCGGCGAGCCGATGCTCGCGCACAAAGCCAGCACGGAGGGGATCGTCGCCGCGGAGGTCGCGGCCGGTGAGCCCGCCGCGCTCGACCACCAGGCCGTGCCCGCCGCCGTCTTCACCGAGCCGGAGATCGCGACGGTCGGACTCACCGAGGCGGAGGCCGCCGAGGAGGGATTCGAGCCCGTCGTCGGCCAGATGCCGTTCAACGCCTCCGGGCGCGCGCTCACTACCGGCCACACCGAGGGCTTCGTCCGGATCGTCGCCGACGAGGAGACGGGCTTCGTGCTCGGCGGGCAGATCGTCGGCCCCGAGGCGTCCGAGCTGATCGCCGAACTCGCGCTCGCCGTCGAGATGGGCGCGACGCTTGAGGACGTGGCCGCGACGATCCACACCCACCCCACGCTCGCGGAGGCGACGATGGAGGCCGCCGAGAACGCGATGGGGCAGGCGATCCACACGCTGAACCGGTAGGCAACGGCCCGACCGATCCCTCTCCGACACTCGCGGAGGCGTCGCTGCGACGACCGCCCCCGCGACCTTCGCAGCACACTTTTCACACGACCGTGAGTCCCCGGACCCATGGGTCTGTTCGACCGCGACACCGACATGAGCGACGACGACAGCGACGCCGATGCCGACGCGGCCGACGCCGCCGAGGCCCCGACGTTCGAGCCGGTCCCCGGAACCGCGGAGGGCGACGACGCGAGCGAGGGCGAGGAGGACGGGAACGGCGACGAGGACCCGCTCTCGAAGCTCGTCGGCGCGCACTTCCGCGACGACGACTTCAGCGGGACGCTCAAGCGTGCCGTCGACGTTGAGGCGGGCGTCGTGCTGTACGCCTACTCCAACAACAGCACGAACGCGGGCGGACTCACGGCGGTTCCCATCGACCAGACGCGCCTGCTCGACGACGGCTGAGACGGATCGCGGGCCGGCCTCCCGGCTTCCCCGCCGGACGTTCCGAGTCCCGTGGGCCTTTGTATCGGCGGCGTGTTTCGAAACGTAATGAGCGACGCGGAGGACGAACACGGTGACTTCGCGGAGATCCGCGAGTCCGTGGACGGCAACCCGATGTCCGGGTTGCTTCGGTACTGCGTGCCGTACTGGCCTCGACTGTCGGCGGGGCTGGTGGCGGCGATCATCACCCGGCTCGCCCGGCTGCTCCCCTCGCTTTTGGTCGCGGCGGCCATCGACCGCGTCATCCTCGGGAGCGGCGAGCCGGGACTGCTCGCACAGGCCGGGCTACTGCCCGGCGGCACCATCGCGGGCGACGCTGCACGGTTAGCGTTCCTTCAGCGGCTCGTCGTCATCGCGGCGCTGGCGTACCTGATCCGCTCGGTGACGCGGTTCGCCTCGCGGTACCTGTTCCAGTCGACCGCCCAGAAAGTCCAGCGCGACCTCCGAAACGACACGTACGACCACATGCAGCACCTCTCGCTGGGCTTCTTCGCGGACCACCAGACCGGCGCGATGATGTCTGTGCTGAACCAGGACGTGAACCGCTTGGAGCAGTTCCTCAACACGGAGATCCGACAGGGGATCCGCGTCGTCGCGACCGTCGGCGGCATCGCGGCGATCATGTACACCTACTCGCCGAAACTCGCGCTCGTGGCGCTCGCGCCCGTCCCGATCATCGGGCTCGCCTCCGGTCGCTTCCTCACGTGGATCGAGCCGAAGTACCGCGGCATCCGCGAGACCGTCTCGCGGCTCAACTCCCGGCTGGAGAACAACATCGGCGGCGCCCGCGTCATCAAGGCGTTCAACCGCCACGACTTCGAGTTTGACCGCGTCGCCGCCCAAAGCGAGCGCTACCACGACGAGAAGGTGGAGGCGATCCGCGCTCGCCGGGCGTTCTTCTCCGGCCTCCGACTGCTCACGGGCGTCGTCTTCGTCGCCATCCTCTGGATCGCCGGCAGCGACATCATCCGCCACGGCCTCGGCAACACCGACCCCGCGACGCTCACCGCCGGGTCGGTCGCGCTGTTCTTCCTCCTGCTGCGGCGGCTCTACTCGCCGATGCGCCGCGTCGGCAAGACGGCGAACAAGTACCAACTCGCCAAATCCAGTGCCGAGCGCGTGTTCGGGTTGCTCGGGTACGATCCCGAAGTGACCTCCCCGGAGGACCCCTACGTCCCCGAGTCGGTGGCGGGGCGGGTCACCTTCGACGAGGTGCGCTTCGGCTACACCGACGACGAGGAGGTCATCTCCGGGATCGATCTGGACGTGGATCCGGGAGAGACGGTCGGCCTCGCGGGCACCACCGGTGCCGGGAAGTCGACCCTCCTCAAGCTCATCCCCCGGTTCTATGACGTGGATTCGGGTGCCGTCGAGGTCGACGGCGTCGACGTGCGCGAGTACGACCTCACCGAACTCCGCGACCACGTCGGCATCGTCGAGCAGAACCCCTACATGTTCTCGGGCACCGCCGCCGAGAACATCGGCTACGGCGACCTCTCGGCGCTGAATCGCGGGGCCGTCGCCGGCGACGGTGACGCGGTCGACGCTGACGCGGACGACGAACCCGCCGTCGCCGACGCGGACGCCACCGACGCAGCCGGCGACGACGACCCGAGCGAGCGCATCGTCGAGGCCGCGAAAGCCGCGGAGGCCCATCAGTTCATCACGGACCTCCCGGACGGCTACGACACCCAGATCGGCGAGCGCGGCGTGAAGCTCTCTGGCGGCCAGCGCCAGCGTATCGCCATCGCGCGCGCCCTCCTGAACGACCCGGAGATCATCGTCCTCGACGAGGCGACCTCGGATGTCGACACGGAGACGGAGGAACTGATCCAGCGCAGCCTCCGTCGCCTCATCGCCGACCGGACGGCGTTCGTCATCGCCCACCGGCTGTCGACGATTCGCGACGCCGACCGCGTCGTCGTCATGGAGGACGGCCGCGTCGCCGAGCAGGGCACCCACGACGACCTCGTCGCCGCCGACGGCGACTACGCGGCCCTGTGGGCGCGGCAGGCCGGCGAGGACGAGGAGACGGAGGCGTTGGCGGCGGCCGACGACTGAGGCGAGGCGCGAGCGGAGCGAGCGCCTCGGACTACGGCGTTCACAAATCGCTGCGCGATTTGTGCGCTCACGAGACCGCAGGTCTCGTGAACGGCGAGCTTGTGGGCGAGCCGCCCACGAAGCGTGCGATCGACCGACGGGAGACCTCACAGGAGCGGCGTTCACAGATCGCGCGGCGACGCGTGAGCTCACGGGACCTCCGGTCTCGTGAACGGCGAGCTTGCGGGCGAGCCGCCCACGCGACGGCACCGTCGACCAGCGCCTCGCACGCGCGCCCGCGCTCGCCCGAGCCTATTTCCGGCTCGCTCCCCTGTTTGTGTCCATGAGTACACGACCCCCGGGCCCCCGCGGCGAGCCGCTGCTCGGCAACGGCCGGCGGTACGCCCGCGATCCGTTCGCGTTCATGACCGCCGTCGCCGACGCGTACGGCGACGTCATCCGCCTCGACTTGGGTCCGCGGGAGACGTACATGCTCACGAACCCCCGCGATATCGAGCGCGTGCTCGTCTCCGACTGGACGGCCTTCGGCAAGCCGGCCCTCGACGACGCCATCGACGACCTGCTCGGGGACGGCCTCCTCATGAGCGAGGGCGACCGGTGGCAACGCCAGCGCGACCTCGCCAACCCCGCCTTCCACGCGCGCCGCATCGCCGGCCTCGACGACGCCATCGTCTCGCACACGAACGACGCGCTCGTTGGCTGGGAGGACGGCGAACGGATCGACGTGCAGCTCGAACTCGCACGCCTCACCGTCCGTATCATCGTCACCGCGATGTTCGGGACGGACATCACCGACGAGCGAGTGAAGACGGTGCAAGAGCACCTCGAGCCGCTCGGGCAGCGGTTCGAGCCGAATCCGATGCGCGCGGTGATCCCCAACTGGGCACCCACCCGGGAGAACCGCGAGTTCCACGACGCCGTCGCGACGCTGGAGGGCGTCATCGACGACCTCGTCGCGCGCCGCCGCGGCACCGAGGAGACCGCGCCCGACCCCGCCGGCGACGCCGTCGACTCCCCGATGCCGATGGACCTCCTGTCGATCCTGCTTCGCGCGCACAACCGGGGCGAGCAGACCGAGCAGGACCTGCGCGACGAGCTGATGACGATGCTCTTGGCGGGCCACGACACGACCGCGCTCGCGCTCACGTACACCTTCTACCTCCTCTCGCAACACCCCGAGGCGAAGGCACGCTTCCAGCGCGAGGTCGACGCCCTCGACGGCGCCCCGACGGCCGAGGACGTGCGCGCCCTCGAGTTCACCGACCGTGTGCTCTCGGAGGCGATGCGGCTGTACCCGCCCGTCTACACGCTGTTCCGGGAGTCGAAGGTCGACACCCGGATCGCGGGCTACCGGATCCCCGAGGGGTCGCTGATCATGCTCCCGCAGTGGGTGATCCACCGCTCCGACCGGTGGTACGACGACCCGCTCGCGTTCGATCCCGACCGCTGGGCGGCCGAGCGCGCTCGCGAGCGCCCGCGGTTCGCCTACTACCCGTTCGGCGCCGGCCCGCGCCACTGCATCGGCAAGCAGTTCTCGCTGTTGGAGGCGAAGCTCATCCTCGCGACGGTCGGGCGCGCGTTCGACTTCGAGTACGAGGGCCCCGAGCTGGACCTGCGCGGGTCGCTGACGATGCATCCCGGGCACCCGATGCCGCTGCGGCTCTCCACGCGCTGAGGGAGAACCAGGCCTCGGACCGACGCTCGCTCACCCCCGAAGCGGCACCCGCGCGGCGATCTCTTTGTACTCGCGCGTCCAGACTCCCAGCTCGTCGACCGTCCAGTGCACGTCATCGAACCCGCGCTCGCGCAGGCGTGCGACCGCGTCGGCCGGGTCGCCTACTCCGTCCCACCCGCGCGCGAGCGTGACGTGCGGCACGTAGTCCGCCTCCTCCAGCCCCTCCACCGCGCCGAACTCGCGGACGAGCCGGTCGTGGATCGCCCGCAGCGGGTCCGTCCCGCCGTCGCTGCCGCCGCCGTTCCCGGTCCCGCCGCCGCGGCTCCCGTCGCCGGCCTCGCCCGCGTTCGCGGGCACCGCCTCGACAGCGAGGTAGACGACCGGCGCGTCCCCCAACGGGGGAGTCTCGAACGCATCGACGCCGGCCACGCGAACCTCGAACGGCGCGACGCCCCGGAGCGCCGGTCGCAGCCGCTCGCGGATCCGGTGGAGGTCGTCGAGATCGCGGCCGTCGAGGCGCTTGACCACGAGCGTGTGCCGGTCCCGGAGCGACGCGAACTCAGTGAGGTCGGGTTCCAGGGACGCGGCGAGCCGTTGGACCGCCCAGGGGACGGGGACGTTGACGCTGTACACGTCGATCAGAGGTTGTCGGTCAGCCACAGGACGATGAGCACGACGATGACGAGCCCGATGATCCCCTTCAGCGGCCCGGCGACCAGCCCGATCGCGAACCCGAGCACTCCGGTGACGATCTCGACGACGAGCCAGACGATCACGAGCAGCAACACGATCTTCAACAGATCCTCCACATCAAGTCCCATACTCCCGGTAGGCTCGCCGCCGACGAAAACCGTTTTGGGCGCCCCGGCGGTGTGGGTGGATATGCGACGCCCCGCCGCGGCCATCGCGCTCGCGTTTCTCCTCGCCCTCGCCGGGACCGCCCCGGCGCTCGCGGCCGCGACGGCGTCCGACGCCGGTTCGGCTTCGGCCGCTGCTGTCCCGTCCGCCGCTACCGGTCCTTCCGCCGCGCTCGACTCGCCCGACGCGTCCCCGACCGACCTCGGCGCCGGGTTCGCCCAGACCGGCGATATCGCCGCCGACACCGTCGTCCTCCGGGCGGAGGTCGCCCCCGACGGGGACGCCCAGTGGCGCATCGCGTACCGCATCGAGTTGAGCGACGAGAACACGACCGCGGCGTTCGAGAGCCTCCAGGCGGACATTCGTGAGAACACGTCCGCGTACGTCACCCGCTTCGAGGGGCGGATGGGGACGACCGTCGCGGCCGCCGAGAACGCCACCGGACGGGAGATGACCGCCTCGAACTTCTCGGTGACCGCCCAACGCAACCCCTTCCCGACCAGCACCGAGTACGGCGTCGTCGCCTACACGTTCACGTGGGAGGGGTTCGCCGCGACGCAGGGACAGCGCGTCGTCGCCGGCGACGCGTTAGCCGGCTTATATCTCGACTCGGGGACCGTCCTCACGATCGCGTGGCCCGAGGAGTACGACGTCCGCTCGGTGTCGCCGGCGGCCGACCAACGCTCTGAGACGGCCGTGACGTGGCGCGGGGAGCGAAACTTCGGCCCGGACCAGCCCGGCGTGGTGCTCGCCCCGGCGTCGGCGCTGCCGATCCGCCCCCTCTACCTCGCGGCCGCCGCAGTCGTGCTGTTGGGTATCGCCGGCGCCGTGATCCTTCGTCGACGCGGCGACTTCCCGATCGATGCCGGTGACGACCTCGGGCCGCTCGTGGGCGACGAGGGCGCCGTGGCGGCGACGGGCAGCGCCGCGGTAGACGACCGGGACGAGGGCGGCTCGACCCGAGACGCGGACGACTCGGCGTCCGTCGAACGGGATGCCGCCGGCGACGCTGAGGGAGTTGCCGCCGCCGACGCTGAGGGGGTCGCCGCCAACGAAACCGCTGCGGGAGCCGCCGCAGACGCCACGACTCCACCGGACGAACTCCTCAGCCCCCACGAACGGGTGCTCCGCCTCGTGACGGACAACGGCGGACGAATGAAGCAGGCGGACGTGACCGACGCCCTCGACTGGAGCGCCGCTCGGACCAGCCAGGTCGTCGGCGACCTGCGCGACGAGGGCGACATCGAGAGCTTCCGGCTCGGGCGCGAGAACGTCCTCCGCATCCCGGAAGCCGACGACGAACCCCACCCCGGCGACACCGCCCGCGGCGGCGACGAGTCGGGCGAGTGATGGCTCGCCCGGTCTCGCGAAGAACTGCCGGACAGCGGCGACTTAACGTCGCTTAACCGGGGTGAATCCGAGACGAGCGAGTGGACGGTATTAGTGGGTGGGCCTCGTTGCTGGAGATATGAATCGGACGACCGTGCTCCTGATGGTCGCGATGCTCGTCGCCGCGGGGGTTCCCGCGACGGCCGCGTTCGCGCAGGAGTCGTCGGGGGAGCAGCCGGGAGCGACGTTCGCCGGCGTCGTGGGGGTGCAGGGAGCGGAGGTCGAGGGCGAGGTCGCCCAGCGATCGCTCGACCGGCGCCTCGCGGGCGCGGAGTCGAACGCCTCGAAGGCCTCCGTCGTCGCCGGAGAGACTGAGGACGTCCGCCAACAGCTCTCGGAGCTTCGCGAGCGCCGCGAGACGCTGGACCGGCGGTACGAGTCCGGCGAGATCACCCGCGGCGAGTACCGCTCCAAGCTCGCGCGGATCGGCGCACAGATCCGTACGCTCGAACGTCGCCTGAATACCACTGCCGCGGTCGCGGAGGGGATCCCCGAGGAGACGCTGCGTGAGCGCGGCGTGAACGCCTCCGCGATCGCCGAACTGCGCCGGAACGCCTCGGAGATGGGTGGCGGCGAGGTCGCCGAGGCCGCGCGTGGGATCGGCGGCGCCGACACCGGGAAGGGACTCGCCGGCGATCCGGGCCCGCCCGAGGACGCTGGGCCGCCGGGGGATACCGGTCCGCCTGAGGACGCTGGGCCGCCCGGGAACGACGATACCGGTCCGCCCGGGAACGACGACCTATCCGAGGGAAACGGACCGCCCGGTGACCGCACAAACGCCACGGGTTCCGACGGTGATGGCGAGGCGGACAACCAGGGGAGGGCGCACGCCCGGAACGACAGCACCGACCGGGGTGCCGCCGGAACGTCGGGTCCTCCCGGTGACGAGGCCACCGGGGCGGGCGACGCTCGTGGGAACGCCACGGACGATGCGAACGGCGAAACGGACGAACCCGGTTCCGGCGCCTCGGACCGGGGCGACGACGCCCCCGGTAACTCTGACGGTACCGACGGCGACCGTGGCTCCGACGCCGGTTCGGACGACGCCCGCGGCAACTCGGACGACACCCGCGGCAACTCGGACGACGCTCGCGGCAACTCGGACGACGCTCGCGGGAACGCTGGCGGCACAAGCGACGACCAGTCGGACGACGGCACCGTGGCCCCGACTGAGATCGCCGAGGACGACAGCGACGACCGACACGTCGACGACGGGCGGTACCTCACACCCCGCTGAGGTCGCGTACCTCGCCTCGACTCCTTCCCCGATCGCCGGTATTGATCCATTTCCTGACCGCCGGTATCGGTCCCTTCTCCGACCGACGGCGTCGACCCGCACCCGTTCGATCCCGCGAAACCTGTAAGTAGCGTGTCGTCCAAACCGAAGCCATGAACGACGCCGGCGGTCGGTTCTTTCGGACGCTGGGTCGCATGAGCGCCGGCGAGGCCGGCCTCCCGGACCTGCTCCCCGACGACGGCCGGTTCCAGATCGGCCTCGGCGTCGTGCTCGCCCTCCTCGCGTGGATCCTCCTCCCGATGATGTACGCCCTCGGGGGGATGGTGCTCGTTCTCGCGCT
Organism: Halobaculum rarum; assembly: GCF_040025155.1. Taxonomy (NCBI): domain Archaea; kingdom Methanobacteriati; phylum Methanobacteriota; class Halobacteria; order Halobacteriales; family Haloferacaceae; genus Halobaculum; species Halobaculum rarum. Next base: position 1,644,900 of record NZ_CP157275.1, read on the forward strand.
GGTCACGCTGCTCTCGACTGTCGAGATCGTGCAGGCCTACGAGCAGCGCGCGCTCACCGTGTTCGGCTCCTACCGCGGGCTCCTCGATCCCGGGATCCACCTGATCCCCCCGTTCGTCTCCCGGACCTACCGGTTCGACAGGCGCGTCCAGACGATCGACGTGCCGACCCAGGAGGCGATCACCCGCGACAACTCGCCGGTCACCGCCGACGCGGTCGTGTACGTGCGCGTCGTCGACGCCGAGCGGTCGTTCCTCAACGTCGAAGACTACCGCCGGGCGACCGCGTTGCTCGCGCAGACCTCTCTCCGGGCGGTCATCGGAGACATGGAACTCGACGAGACGCTCTCGCGGCGCGACGAGATCAACCGCCGCATCCGGAAGAGCCTGCAGGGGCCGACCGACGAGTGGGGCGTCGACGTCGAGATGGTCGAGGTGAAGGAGGTGTTGCCCACGCGGGGCGTCCTCGACGCCATGGAGGAGCAGACCTCCGCCGAGCGCCGCCGCCGCGCCATGATCCTGGAGGCGCAGGGCGAGCGCCGCGCCGCCGTCGAGTCCGCCGAGGGCGAGCGGACGGCGAACGTCCTCTCCGCGCAGGGCGAGAAGGTCGCATCAGTGCTGGAGGCACAGGGGGACGCCATCTCCACCGTCCTGCGTGCCCGGGCCGCGGAGTCGATGGGCGAGCGCGCCATCGTCGACAAGGGGATGGAGACGCTGGCGTCCGTCGGGCAGGGCGAGTCCACCACCTTCGTCATCCCACAGGAGCTGACGAGCCTGCTCGGTCGCTACGGCGAACAGCTCTCGGGATCGGACGTACAGGACTCGGCGGCGCTCGACTCTCTGGAGTTCGACGACGACGAACGGGAGCTGCTCGGGCTGGACTCCGTCGCCGATATGCTCGAACCGGAGGCCGAGAACGGCGCGGAGGCGAAGCCGGAGTGGGAGTCGACCTACGAGGCGGAGTGACTCGGTCGGGAGGTCGCCCGGACGTGTCGCGCCCGCGACGGCGACCCGGTCCGCCAGTCGCGCCGCTTAACCGGCTCTGTCGACAACTGGGGGGTAATGAGTGAGACACGCGACACGCGGGACTTCTGCCCGCGCTGCGGCGACTCGGTGCTGGAGCGCGAGGAGCCGCTCCCGGGCGAGCCGCGCGAACGCGACCGCGTGCTCTGTGACGCCTGCTACTTCGAGGACTTCGAGTTGGTCGACGCGCCCGACCGCGTCGAGGTGACCGTCTGCTCACACTGCGGCGCGGTCCACCGCGGTAACCGCTGGGTCGACGTCGGCGCGCGCGACTACACCGACGTCGCCGTCGACGAGGTGTCGGAGGCGCTGGCGGTCCACCTGAACGCCGAGCAGATCCAGTGGGGCGTCGACCCCGAGCAGGTCGATCGGAACACGATCCGGATGCACTGCACGTTCGCGGGGGTCGTCCGCGGAACCCACGTCGAGGAGGAGGTCGTCGTCCCGGTGAAGATCAGCCGCGGCACCTGCGACCGCTGCGGACGCATCTCCGGGGGCAGCTACGCCGCGGAGGTACAGATCCGCGGTCGGGACCGCGTTCCGGACCCCGAAGAGCAGTCGACGGCCGTCGAGATCGCCGAGTCGCTCGTCGCCGAGCGCGAGGCCGACGGCGACCGCGACTCGTTCGTCACTGAGGTGATCGATCAGTCCGAGGGCAAGGACGTGAAGCTCTCGACGAACAAGCTCGGGAAGGCCGTCGCGACCCAGATCACCGAGGAGTTGGGCGGGAGCTACTCGGAGGCGCCGACGCTCGTTACCGAGGACGGCGACGGCAACGAGGTGTACCGCGTCACCTTCGCGGTCCGCCTCCCGAAGTTCCGCCCCGGCGACGTGATCGATCTCGACGACGGCGAGGGACCGGTGCTCGTGCGCTCGGTCCAGGGGAACCTCAAGGGCGTGCGCATGGCGACGGGCGAGCCGTACGAGGCTCGCTTCGAGGAGGGCGAGACTCCCGACGCCGAGAAGATCGGCGAGGCGGACGACGCCGTCGAGGCGACCGTCGTCACCGTCGAGGACGACAACGCGGTACAGGTGCTCGACCCGGAGACGTACGAGGCGGTGACGGTCGCGCGTCCATCGAGCGTCGACGAGGACGCCGCGACCATCGAGGCGGTGAAAACCGACGCTGGGCTGTTCGTGGTTCCGTCGGAGTCGAACGCGGCGAAATAGCGAATCGAGTTCTCAGTCGGCGTTGACGTGGGAGGGACCGCCCGGACCGGCGACCGGGCCGCCCGTCGGGATGCCGCGTTTCGCACACAGATCGTCGAAGCGGTCGAGGTCGACGCCCGCCTTGCGGGCGGCCTGCGTTCTGGTGAGCGTTCCGGCCTTGAACAGCGTCAGGGCGGTGTCGACACCGTGGATCGTCATGGAACCTGCTACTCCAAGGGAATACATAATCCTTCGTGAGATAATATATCATAATATCCTTTGCGACGTGCGGCTTTCCGACTACGTAGTATAAGGACGTACTCAGAATCCGCCGGTTCTCGAATGGGGGGACTACTCTCCCCACACGTCCGACAGCGGGTGGTCCGCCATCGGGTCGTCCTCGTCACCCTCGTCGGCGTCGCCCCCCGTAGTTCCCGATGATCGCGTCGAGCCGGATCTCGACGAGGACCCACGCGATCCGCCGGATCCACCGGACCCACCGCTGAATCCCTTCGACGTGCTCGATCCGCCGCCGGTTCGGTTCGACCCGCCGGCCGCGCTCGATCGGCCGCGACCGACGCCGTGACCGGCGCCCGAACTCGGGCCGGGGTCGGCGTCCATCCCGGCCATCGCGGCGTCTGGGTCGAATTCGGGCAGATCGGGGGTCGACATCCGGTCGATCTGGTCGCGAAACCACGGCGGCGTGTCGGCCTCGGCGCGCTCGAAGAGATCCAGCAGGCTCGAGTCCGCGAGGTACGTCGCCCCGTGATCGTCGGGCGCGCGGACGACTCGACCGCACGCCTGGATGACGGTGCGGAGCGCGGCGCGGTGGTACCACGGCCACTGGCCGTCCTCCAGTCTTGCGGCGACGCGTGAGTCGCCGGTGTTGAGGTACGGCGCCTTGCACAGCACCTGCCAGCGACAGAGGTCGCCGTGGAGGTCCAGCGCCTCCTCCATCTTCACGGAGACGAACACCTCGGGGTCGTCGCTGGCTTTCCACGCCTCCAGTTGCGCGTCGCGGTCGTCGCTGTCGTGGCGGCGGACGCGCGCGGCGACGCCGAACTGGTCGAACCGTTCGGCGAGTTGCCGCGCGATGGCGTAGCTGTGGGCGTGGATCAACCCCTTCTCCTCGGGGTGGCGCACCATCAGGCGCAGACACAGCCGCGCGACCTTCGGGAGCGTCTCGTCGCGGTGTTCGTACGTCATCTTCCCCTGCGTCACGTCGTACAGGGGGCGATTCTCGACGGGGAAGGTGTGCTCCACGTCGACGAGCGCGACCTCGTCGGGGTCGAGGCCGACGCCTCGGCAGAACGACTCCTTGCTGAGGATGGTCGCCGAGAGCAGGGCGAAGCGGTTGCCGCGGTCCCAGACGGTGTGTTTGAGGTACTTCTCGGGGTCCAGCGGCTTGATCGTCAACGCGCCGCCCTCGCCGTCGGGCTGGTCGACGACCCACGTCGTCGCCGACTGCGTGTCGCGGTAGTCCTCGAGGAACCACTTCAACTCCGAGATCAGCTCCTGGAGGCGGTCGCGCCGCGCGGCCTCCTCGGGGCTCAGGTCGCCCTGCCGGAGTAGTTCGTCCTTCTCGTCCGAGCAGACGCCGAGCAGGGCCTTCGCGAACCGTGCGGTGCGTTCGAGCGGCCCGACCTCGTCGTTGTGGACATCCGGCACGCCCACCTCGTCCCAGACGGGGACGGTCCCCGGCGACAGCTCGATGGTCGCGTACATCTCCGCCCACTCCGCGAGGCCGTGCGCCTCGTCGACGACGACCACGTCGCGCTTCCGAAAGACGTCCGAGCCGGCGGTCTGCATGAAGTACGCCAGCGTCATCGCGGCGATGGGGCGGTTCGAGGCGATCGCGCGGTCGGAGTAGTACGGGCAGCGGTGCTGCACCGAGCAGTCGTAGCCGCGCTGGCGGGCACACGGGGCGCGGTTGACCGGCGTGTCCTCCTCGCCGGGGAGGATACAGGTGTAGTTGGACTTCCCCCGGATCACGTTCAGGTCGTCGAGGAGATCGTCCTCCGCCACGTCGTCCAGCTGGGACACCTGCGGCGTCGTGTAGTACGCGCCCGTCGCCTCCGAGGGACTCGCCTCCTCGACGCTCCGCGCGGCGCCCGCGATGGACCGCGCGAGCAACGACTTCCCGCTGCCGGTCGGGGCGCGCACGAGAACGACACGGTTGCCGGCGGCGAACGCGTCCGTGATGTCCGACAGCGCCCGCTCTTGGGCGCCGCGGAAGGAGGGCGCGGGGAACTCGGAGGCGATCCTATCGGGGTCCACGGTCTCGTCAGACCGAATCGGCGGCCGGCGGGTAAGCGTATCGGATGGTGGTATCGTGGCGATCCGGTGCCGGTCGCGACCCGGGTGACCCGCGGGCGCGGACGGTCACTCGTCGTCGTCCTTCGGAAGTGCCTCGACGTGCGCGCGAGTTACCTCCTCGTCGTCCGGCAGCGCCTCGATACAGTCGTAACACAGGAAGTACTCGGAGCCGTCCGCCAACTCCAGCGTCAGGCCGTCGGTGCTCCCGGTCTCGAACGACCAGAGGTCCCCGATCCCCCCGCCGAGACGGACGCGCCGGTCGCAGCCGTCACAGCGCTGTTTGCTCATATCCTCCGCTCGGAGGGCCGCGACGATAAGCCCCCGGCTCCGGCGTCGTTCCCCCAGATCCTTGCGACCCGTCCGCGGCCACGTCGCCGGCGTGACCGGCCGGGGACAGCTTCTTGCTCGGAGGCGCCGTCGCCTAGCGTTGACATGGAGGTGAACTGCGAGGGCTGCGCCGGCTGCTGTCTCGACTGGCGGCCGCTCGGCGCGCCCGACGACCGCGAGCGCGAGGGCCGCTACCGCGCGCTCGACGAGACGTACCACCTCGTTCCGCTCTCGCGCGACGAGATCCGAGAGTTCGTCGATTCGGGGCTCGGCGACGCGCTCGTCCCGCGGCTGTTCGCGGCCGAGGGCGACCGGACGGCGACGATCGACGGACACGAGGTCGCCGCGATCGGCGGTCGCCCCGCCTTCCTCGTCGGCATCCGTAAAGTCCCGAAACCCGTCGCCCCGTTCGACGGCGATCGCGTCTGGCTCGACACGTGCGCCTTTCTCGATCCGGACTCCCTGAAGTGTCGGATCCACGGCACCGACCGCTATCCCGACCGCTGTCGAACGTACCCCGGGCACAACCTCGAACTCGACGCCGAGACGGAGTGCGAGCGCGTCGAACGGGTCCACGGCGACGCGGGCGAGCGCCTCGTCGACGACGTGGTTCCCGAGGACCTCCCGCCGCCGCCGCTGGGCCGGGGAGCCCTCGGCTCGACGGTGTTCCTCCACCACGACCCCGACACGCTCGCCGACTCGGGGGCGGTCGATCGGCTCGTCGGCGGCGCGGCGACGCCCGCCGACCGCGCGACGTTCGTCGCCGCCGCCGCGGCGTCGGCGCCGGGGACGGCCGCGGTGAACGCCGACCGCTACGAGCGGGCCCGTGAGGGGGTGCTCGCGGCTGACTCGTGGGTCGGCGCGGCCGCGGCCGACTGGGGTGCCGCCGCCGGCGACCCCGGCGACGCCGTCGCCGACGCCCCCGATCCGACCCGGGTGGAGGTCGACCGCGGCGCACCCGAGACGACCGACTGGAACGAGTGAGCGCCAGCGTCGCCGGCGACGCTGACCGTCGCTGGCGGTCGGATCGCGCGGAGAAGTCGGTGCGGCAGACGGCCGCCGGAAGCGTTAGTCGTCTTTGATCGTCTTGAACTGATCGAGGAGTGCCTCCGCCGACTCGCCGGAGTCGTAAGTGACTCTGCCGCGGTACTCGCTTCGCTCCTCGGCGAAGTCACCGTCGACACGCGTCTTCGCTTCGCGGCGTTCGTGTTCGTCCTCGTCATAGGCACCCATTGACATGGTACGACATCACATAGCAAATTCTCTGTAATATATGTATCGGTTGTACACGAGTTGCGGCACTCCGATCGGGTGGGCGTCCTCGCGAGCGGTGGGTTCAAACCGGCCGGCGGTCGATATCGGGTGTGGCACGTCCCTTACGGTTCAGATACGCGCCCGGTTCGTGGTCGGCGTCCCGGGTCCGCGACGACCTCTACCGACCGCTCGACTCCAACCTCGGGGCGACCGAGCGCGACCCGTGGTTCGCGCCGCCGGCCGGCTACGAGGGCCGGCGCTTCGACATGGACGACGGGAGCCTCGCGCTGTTCTGCTGGACGGACGACGGCGAGGGACCGGCGGGCGTCGGCGGCGGTCCCGGCGCCTACTGGCTGGGGAACACGGAGACACCGTCGTCGCTGTGGCGCACCGAGAAGTACGCGCTCGCGGACGTGCCGTTTCCTGTAACCCGGTGGGCCGAACGCGAGCTGACGGCCGTCCTCTACGAGGAGGAGCCGTGGCTCGAGGACTTCCCGCACCTCGCGTGGTACTTCCTCCCGGTGTTGTGTTCGAAAGACGGCGCGGAGACGACGCGGGAGTTCTTCCGCGAGCACGCGGCGGGGTTTCCGGACGCCGACCGGTTCGACGCGCTCGGCTTCTACGAGCAGTTCCTCGCGACGGGCGTGCTCGACGACGACCGCGAGGAGATGGCGAGCAAGCTCGGCACCAGCGAGTACATGGACCTCACCCGGATGATCGCGACGATGGGCGAGTTCGACGTGGCGCGCCTGCTGGTGAACGCCGGCTACGACATCCAGCCGGAGATCGAGGTGTCGACCGACCACGTCATCGACTTCCGCGCGACCCGCGGGGACGGTCGCCCGACGCTCGTGGAGGTAACCCGACCGGTCGCGCCGAACAAGCGCTCGGCGGGAACGCCCTCCGCGGCCGTGCGCGACACCGTCCAGACGAAGACGAGCGGGCAGCTGGAAGCACACGGCGGCGGCGTCACGCTGTTCGTCGACTGCTCGACGTTCCCCGACGACGACTGGTTCGCCGTGCGCGGGGAACGGCCCGAGGTGGGCCACCGTCCAGCGGTCGTGTTCCGCTCGCGCCCGGACGGGTCGACGGAGGCGTACAGCAAGGGGCGCGTCCCGTTGGAACTGGACGCGGCGCTGGAGTGGGTCTGACGCGACGTTCTCGCAGAAGGTGTGGCCCCGGAGTACGGGTGACTGAGCCGGCCCGGAGCCGGCGGCATGGCAGCGATCAGCGTCGCGGCGGTGGCGGGCCGCCGCGGGGATCCGATCAGAACGAGATCTGGTCCGGTCCGTCCTCGCCGACCGCCGGCGCGTCGCGGTCGCTGTAGAAGCGCCGGCCGACGGCCTCGTGCCCGACGCCGCCGCGGAGGGTCATCCACACGTCGTCGGCGGAGTGGAACGTCTCCGAGCCCAGACGGCCGAGTACCGCGCCGATCGTCTCGCTCCCGTCCTGCAGTTCGATACGGGTGTCGCCGTACGCGTCGATGAGTTCGCCGCTCGTCGCGGGGTACTCGTGGGCGGATAGCTCGTCTTCCGTGCCGTTCAGGCGCATCAACTGGTCGGACGCGAGCCGAGTATGTAACGATTGTCCATGTACGACCTTCGTGAGAACGGTAGAGTATAACGTATTATAATGTCCTTTCATTGCGCGGTCGCCGCCGTCAACGGAGCCGTCGCCGCCGGCGTCGCCGCGGCCACTGTCACGATGCGTGGCCGACCGGAACGGCCTTGCGCGCCGCCCACCTGCGATCCGGCAATGGTAGTCGCGGACCTCCACGCGCACACGACCGTCTCCGACGGGACGTTCACGCTCGACACGCTGATCTCGACGGCGCGAACGGCCGGACTCGACGCGGTCGCCGTCACCGATCACGACCGGATCCATCCGGAACTCGACGCGCCCGTCGTCGACCGCGACGGCCTGACGGTCGTCCGTGGCATCGAACTGCGGGTCGACACCGGCTCCGAGGGCGAGCGCGTCGACCTGCTCGGATACGGCGTCGGCGACGATCCGGACCTGCGCGCCGAATGCGACCGCCTGCAGGCGGATCGTCGCGAGCGCGGTCGGCGGATCGTCGAGCGCGTCGAGGAGCGCATCGGCGTCGACCTGGGCGTCGAGCCACGCGCCGGTCTCGGGCGGCCGCACATCGCCCGCGCGATCGACGAGAGTGAGTCCGACTACGACTACGAGGGCGCCTTCAGAGACCTCATCGGCAACGACGGCCCCTGTTACGTTCCCCGGGCGGTCACGCCGGTCGAGCGCGGCGTCGACCTCCTCCGGGACGCCTGCGCCGTCGTCGGGCTGGCGCATCCGTTCCGCTACGACGATCCGGCGGCAGCGTTCGACCACTGCGTCGAGCACGATCTCGACGCGGTCGAACGGTTCTACCCGTACGCCGACGCGGTCGACGACGACCCGGAGGCGGTCGAGGCGCTGGCGCGCGAGCACGACCTGCTGTTGACGGGCGGGACGGACGCCCACGGCGAGGAGCTCGCGGTCGACGGGCTCGACGCCGCCCACTGGACCGCGGTGCGCGAGCGCCTGCCGGAGGCGCGGGGTTAAGTACGAGCGAGCCCCTCGATCGGGTATGCAGTGTCACTACTGCGATCGGAATGCGGCGTACGGCGCCGAGCGCGGCGGCGTCACGGTCGGCCTGTGCGAGTCGCACTTCCGCGACCGCGTCGAGGAACTCACCGAGAGCGAGGGCCTCGAGGCCCTCCGAGAGCAGGTCGACGTGACACAGACCGACCGGGAGTCCTGAGACGAAACGGCGGTCGATCCCCGCGACTCGTTCCTTCCTTACCACAGTAGGTCGACGCCGAACACGTACAGCCCGGCCAGCGCGGACTCGAAGATTAGGGTGCCGAGCGCCGACAGCACGACGAACCGCCGACGGTCCATCTCCGCCAACCCCGCGGGGACGGTGAGCATTCCGCGGGTGAACAACAGCGCGTTCGAGACGGGCACGACGACCGGACCCCAGCGATCGAACCAGCCGTCGAAGCGGTCGAGGCTGTCCTCGCTCACGCGGAACCACCGCTTCTGGAGGAGCCACTCGCGCCCGCCACGCTGGGCGAGCGTGAACAGCGCGACCTGCCCGACGGTCGCGCCCAGTACGGCGATCCCGATCACCGCGACGACGGTCTCCGGGGAGTGGCCGAAGAGGATGAGCGAGCCGGGGACGATCAGCTCGCTCGGCATGAAGTACATCAGCATCGCGCCCTCCAGCACGAAGACGGCGAACAGCGCGAGGTAGGCGTACTCCGAGGCCAGCATCGACTCCAACCACGGGGGCATCGCGCCGACCTGGAGGGGCGAGAGCGTCACGAACCTCGCTTGCCCGGCTCCCGATATAGGGCTTGTGTGATTCGGCGATCGCCGAGAATCTCTCACGGCGCTCGACACCGGCTCCTCGCCGCGTCGACGGCCGCGAGCGTCGGCTTTACCTCCCACGCGGGCCGACGCTCACGTATGTTCCCAACCGACCGTCCGCGGCGACTGCGAACGGACGGCGTCCGACCGCTCGTCTCCGAGACGGACCTCTCGGCGTCCGATCTCATCGCGCCGGTGTTCGTCGACGCGACGACCGACGAGCGCGTCGCCATCGAGTCGATGCCCGGCCACGACCGTGTGCCCGTGAGCGAGGCGGTCGACCGCGTCGAGGAGGTGCTGGCGACGGGCGTGGAGGCGGTGATGGTGTTCGGCATCCCCGAGTCGAAGGACGACACGGGATCGCGGGCGTACGCCGAGGACGGCGTCGTCCAGCGCGCCGTCCGCGATATCGCCGCGGAGACGGACGCATACGTGATCACCGACGTGTGCCTCTGTGAGTACACCGAGCACGGCCACTGCGGCGTGCTGGAGGCGAACGCGGCAGACGATCCGACGCTCACCGTCCGCAACGACGAGACGCTCGACCTGCTCGAGAGGACGGCCGTCTCGCACGCCGAGGCCGGCGCCGACATGGTCGCGCCGTCCTCGATGACCGACGGGATGGTCGGCGCCATCCGCGAGGCGCTCGACGACGCGGGCTTCACCGAGGTGCCGATCATGAGCTACGCGGTCAAATACGAGTCGGCCTTTTACGGGCCGTTCCGCGACGCCGCCGACGGCGCGCCCGCCTTCGGCGACCGGCGGCACTACCAGATGGACCCCGCCAATCGCCGCGAGGCGCTCCGGGAGGCCCGCCTCGACGTGGAGGAGGGCGCGGACGTGCTGATGGTGAAACCCGGCCTGCCGTACCTCGACATCGTTCGCGACGTGCGAGAGAACGTCGACCTCCCGGTCGCCGCATACAACGTCTCCGGCGAGTACGCGATGTTGCACGCCGCCGCCGACCGTGGGTGGCTCGATCTGGAGGAGACGGCCCACGAGTCCCTCCTCTCGATGAAGCGCGCCGGCGCGGACCTGATCCTCACCTACTTCGCGGAGGACGTGGCCGAGTCGCTCTGAGTCGGGAACCGAACCGTTTCGACGATCCTCGACACCCCGCCGCGGCACGGGGGGTGTCCGTGACGCGATGGACTTGAAGAACCGCCGCGGCGACGACGCTCGACAGGGGATCGGGTGGGACTGAAAGAGGCCGTCCGCTCGCGGGAGACTCCGACGCAAGCACCGCACGGTGAGCGACCGGAGGGAGCGAACCGAGGAGCACAGCGAGGGCTCGACCGCGAGCGGACGGGGGCTTTCGCGGTCGTCAACATCGTCGTCTCCGAGGTGCTGTTTCCGATGCTGTTCCGACCGTTGGTCACGACCCCGAATCGAACCGATCGCGAGAACACGAACCCTTAACCCGGAAACCGACGCATCCACCCACAATGCACCGCCCGGCGGTTCCCGACGCCTACATCGAGGAGGTCGCCGAGCGCACCGACTTCGCCGTCGACGACGTGCGGATCGGTCTGCGCGTCCTTCACGACGCGATCCAAGACCGCGTCGTCGAGCAGTACCGCCGCGCCCGCGACGACTCGACGCCGAACCACCTGCTGATCGACGACGCCGACGCCGCGTGGTTCGCGTTCGCCTTCGCCGACCTCCGGTCGGAACTCGAGGCCGCCGGCTACGAGATGGACGCGGACCTGCTCGCGGCGGTCGCCGCCGTCAACATGACCGTCTTCCAGGAGGTCCACGACCGGACCGTCTCGTTCCCCCGCGATCTGGCGGACGCCGGCGACACGCCGTTCTTCTACCCCGTCTACGTCGAGAAGCCCGATTGGTGGCGCGAGGCCGAGACGCGCACGCTGCGCTCGCTGATCGGCCTGCTGGAGTCCGGGTCGTCGCCGGCGGCCGCCCTGGACGCGTGGGCCGTCGACGCCGCTGGCGTCGACCCCGACGACTGGGCGGCGGTTCGCGGCGTCGACCCCGATCGCGTCCGGGCGAACGCCGCCGCCGCGCCCGATCCGGCGCCGGAGGCGGCAGACGGGCTCCGGGCGGAGGCGCGCGAGGGCGTTCCCGACGGGCCGTACGATCCCGGGACGGACCGCCTGTTCGTGCCGACGACCGACCAACTGGCGGCCGCGCGGGAGGCGAGCGACGGCGACGAGGGCCGGACGGACGACGCGGAAGCGGTCGAACCGTCCGGCGAGACCGACGGCGACGCGGCCGGAGACGACACCGACGACTCGGATCCCGGCGGCGACACCGCTACCTCGGACCCGGACCGGCTCGCGGAGATCGACCCCGACGATCTGCTCTCGGGCGACATCGAGGCCGCCGACCTCCCGGAGTACGCCGTTCAGGGCACCGACGATACGGATCCCGACGTGGACGACGACGGTCGGTTCATCGACGGCGCGGACGCCTTCGACCGCGGCGCCGACCGCATCGGCGGGGATCGCAACGACGACCGCGACCGGGCGACCGATGCCGACGACAGGTAGATATCGTCGTCGCGCGTACGTCGGGACATGACAGACTGGCGTGCGGTCGCGTGGGGGGCGGCGGTGTTCCTCGTGATCGCGGCGTTCGGCACGGCCATCCCGATCGTCGGCCAACTCGGCGCCGGGCTCGTCGGCGGCGCCGTCGCGGGATACCTCGCCGGCGGCGGCCTCGGCAGCGGTGCGTACCACGGCCTGCTCGCGGGGTCGGCGACGGGGATCGCCTACACGCTGTTGTTCGCGCTGCTCGGGGGCGTGCTCGGACTCGCGGGGGGCGGTCCGTTCGGCGGGCTCGTCGGCGGCGTGGGGATACTCGTCCTCGGGGTCGTGATCACCGTCGTGTTCGCGCTCGAATCCGCCGTCGCAGGCGCTATCGGGGCCGTGCTGGCCGAGTAGTTTCCGGCCTCACCGATCGAGATACTCCTGCTGAATCGCGACGACCTCCGCCGAGTCGTCGCACTCGCTGTACCGGCGGAGCGGCTCCTCGTTGAGTTCGAGGAACGTCTCTCCCCAGGTGAACTTCGCGAGCACCTGGTTCGCCTGCTCCACTTCGCCGAGGATGTGGAGAGCGGCCGCGAACGCCTCGACGGTGGTGAGTTGCATCGGTCGGCCGAAGTTCACCGGGTTGGCGGCGACCAAGTACGGGAGCGCGCGGTGCTCGCCCGGCAGCGAGAACATCGCCTCCCCGGCGGACTCCCACGAGCAGTCGAGCGCGACGAGCGTCTCCCCGTCCCCCACCTCCCGGTCGGCGGGCGAGAGCGCGCGCTCGGCGTGCGGGTTGAGCACGATCCCGTACGGCGTCGCCGCGTCCGAGCGGTGCAGCTCCGCGAGGTCGAAGCGCGCGAGCTTCCGCGCCGTGCACTTGTCGGGGTCGTCGTCGCCCTCGTACCGGACGTGCAGGTCCACACCGTATCGGAGTCCGCGCGACCGAATAAGCGCCCCGGAGCGGCGGCGATAGTGTGACCCGCCGCGCCGACGGGTCGACGCTGGGACCCCGCCGGCCGACCGATTCAAGCCCGTCGGCGCCCGCCTGTGAGGCGTGTCACACGAGGCGACCGCCCGGGCGTACTACAGCGCCATCGACGCGGCGGACTACGACGCGCTCGCGGACCTGCTCGCGCCCAAGTTCGTCCACGAACGCCCCGACCGGACGCTGTCGGGACGGGAGGCGTTCGTCCGATTCATGCGCGAGGAGCGCCCGCGGACGGACACGGAACACCGGATCGGCGCGGTGTACGCCGAGTCCGGTGCGGGCGACGACATCCCGGGGGAGGGCTTGGACGACGCAGGCGGCGGCGATCCTGACGGCGACGCGGCTGGGGATGCGGTCGTCGACGAGGTCGCGGTCCGCGGGCGACTCCTCGGCGACGACGGGGAGGAACTGTTCGGCTTCGTCGACGTGTTTCGGTTCGCGAGCGACGGCAATGCGGACGCGGCTATCGATCACCTCACGACGTACACAAACTGAGAAGCGGGGTCGCGGACGACGATCCGGCGGCTCCGGTGCCGGTCGGCGGCCGGCCGACTACTCCTTCTCGCCGGCGCCGACGGCACTCTCGCCGACCTTCTCGCTGCCCTCGATGACCTCCCTGCCGCCCATGTACGGCTGGAGCGGTTCGGGCACGTCGACGGTGCCGTCGTCGTTCTGGTAGTACTCCAGGATCGCGACGACGACGCGCGGGACGGCGACGCCCGAGCCGTTGAGCGTGTGGAGGTACTCCGCGCTCTCGTGGCGCTCGGGGCGGAACCGCAGGCCGGCGCGCCGCGCTTGGAAGTCGCGGAAGTTCGACACCGACGAGACCTCCAGCCAGCGGCCGCCCTGCTCGGGGCCGTCGTCCATGTCGTCGCCGGGCGCCCACACCTCGATGTCGTACTTCTTGGCCTGCGTGAACCCCAGATCGCCGGTGCACATCTCCAGAATGCGGTACGGGAGCCCCAGACGCTTGAGCACCTCCTCGGCCTCCTCGACGAGGCGCTCGAAGCGCTCCTCGCTCTCCTCGGGGCGCACGAAGTTCACCATCTCCACCTTGTTGAACTGGTGGACGCGGACGATCCCGCGCGTCTCGGTGCCGTGTTCGCCCGCTTCCCGGCGGAAGTTCGGCGAGTACGCCTGGTGTTTGATCGGGAGGTCGTCGTCCAGCAGGATCTCGTCGCGGTACATGTTCGTCACCGGAACCTCCGCCGTCGGCAGGAGCCAGAGGTCGTCGTCCTCGATCTCGTCGGCGTTCTCGTCGCCGACGCGGTAGGCGTCCTCGACGAACTTCGGGAACTGGCCGGTTCCCTCCATCGACTTCGAGTTCACGGGGATGGGCGGGAACACGTCGGTGTACCCCTGCTCGCGGTGGACCTCGAGGAAGAACTGGATCAGCGCGTGCTCCAGCATCGCGCCCTCGCCCTTCGCGAAGTAGAAGCCGCCGCCCGACACCTTCGCCCCGCGGTCGAAGTCGAGGATGTCCAGGTCCTCGCCCAGATCGTAGTGGGGGATCACCTCCTCGGGGAGGTCGCGGAGGTCGCCGAATCCCTCACGCCGGCGCTCGACGTTCTCAGACTCCTCGGCGCCGACGGGCACGTCGTCGTCGGGCATCTGCGGCACGTGGAGCATCGCCTCGTGCAGTTCTTCCTCCAACTCGTCGGCGCGCTCCTCGATCTCCTGGAGTTCGGCCTTGAGGTCCTGGCTCCTGTCGATCGCGCCCTGGGCCTCCTCGTCGTTGCCCTCCTGTTTGAGTCGGCCGATCTTCGACGAGACCTCGTTGCGCTCGTGGCGCAGCGTGTCGCCGCGTCCCTTCAGGTCGCGCCACTCCTCGTCGAGTTCGAGAATTCGGTCGAGGTCGACGTCGACCCCCTTGTTCTCGATCCCCTCGCGAACCTCCTCGGGGTGCTCGCGGAGGTACTGCCTCGAGATCATTGTCTGTCGGTTCCGGTGGTTCCGCCTAAACCGTGTCGGGTCCGTGTGAGGACATCTCGGTGTCGGGCCGCAGTGAGACGATCCGGTACTGAAAAGCGGACAACCGAAAAACAGCGTTATCGACCGCCGGCGCCGGAGACCCGCCTACGACGCGGCACGGCGGGCACGCTTGGCTCGATTGACCGACGACTCGTGGTTCATCTCCGCGCGGTGTTCGTTCCACGACCGATACGGGACGGGCGTTGCGCCGACCGGGATCCTCGGGTTCTCGATCACGACTGGTTCCTCACGGGTCCGAACGCGCGCCGAGGAGATATCGATTGGTATCAAATGACATATCAATGCAGCCGGTTGCGACGGGCGCTGTCGTTCGTCGGCCGCGGCGTCGCGAGCCGGCTTATCGACTGAACTCGATCGCCGCGCCCTGTCCGAAGCCGACACACAGCGACGCCAGCCCGCGGTCCACATCGCGCTTGATCATCTCGTGGATCAGCGTCACCGGCAGGCGCGCGCCCGAGGCTCCCAGCGGGTGCCCCAGCGCGATCGCGCCGCCGTTCACGTTGTAGATGTCCTCGTCGATACCGAGTTCGCGCCGGGCGTACTCACACTGGGAGGCGAACGCCTCGTTCACCTCGACCAGCCCGTAGTCGTCGATGTCGGAACCGGCGCGCTCCAGCAGGCCCCGCGTGGCCGGGACCGGGCCGATACCCATGACGGTCGGGTCGACACCCGCGACGTTGTTCGTACCGACCTCCGCGAGCACGTCTAACCCGTGTTCGTCGGCGAACTCCTTCGAGCAAACCAGCGTCGCCGCCGCGCCGTCGGTGAGCTGCGAGGAGTTGCCCGCGGTGACGCTACCGTCGCCGGTAAACGCCGGCGGCAACTCCGCGAGGGTTTCCGCGTCCGTGTCCGGCCGGATCCCCTCGTCCTCCGCCACTACGCCGTCGTCGGTCTCGACGGGAACGATCTCGTCATCGAAGCGACCGGTCTCGGTCGCTTCCGCGGCGCGGTGGTGCGAGCGCGCGGCGAACTCGTCTTGCGCCTCGCGGGACACCTCGTACTCCTCGGCGACCTTCTCGGCGGTCATCCCCATCTGGAGCTGGAAGATGTTATACTGCTCCGAGAGTTCGGGATGGAGGTGCTGGTAGGAGTCGCCGTCCATCGGCACCCGGCTCATGTTCTCGACGCCGCCGGCGATGATGCACTCGCGGTTGCCCGCGGCGACGGCGTCCGACGCGGAGATGATCGCCTGCATCGAAGAGGCGCACCAGCGGTTGATGCTCGTCGCGGGTGTCCCCTCACCGAGTTCCGAGAGGAGTGCGATGACGCGGGCGACGTTGTTGTCCTGCTCGCCGCGCTGCTGGGCGACCCCCCACATGAGGTCGTCCACGTCGTCGGCCCCGAGCCCGTGTTCCTCGAGGATGTGGTCGATGAGCGTGACGGAGAGGTCCTCGGTGCGCGTGTCCGCGAAGACGCCGTCCTGCTTCCCGAACGGGGTCCGGTACGCGGCCGCGATGACAGGTGTTGCCATGGGACTGTCTCGGCGGTCCTGCCTGATAAATCCGGGAGAACTGACGGGACGTGGTCGGCGGTTGTTCCCGTCTCGTGTGTGCGTCTCTCATGCAGCGTGTCCGGCTCTTCGACGCGCTTAACAGCCTCCGCGGGCAAGCCATTGGGGATGAGTGACCCGGCAGAGGACGTGGTCGAGCTTCTCGTGACCGTCCACCGGTACAACGAGGACCGCGACCTCGACGCCGACGACCTACCGCCGCGGTACCGCCGCGTCTTCTGGAGCGAATCCCCGGAGGACGAGGAGGGGCCGGGCGGCGTGGAGCGCCCGCTCCACGTGACTGAATCGACCGCAAAGACTGCTACCGGAGTCGAGCGCCCGTGGGAGGCGATCTCGGACCTGCTGTTCACCCAGCGCAAGGAGTTCTCGGGGGAGGTGTCGCTCTCGCAGCCCGAGATGGCCGTCGACTGGCTCCTCGACCGGATCGACGACGAAAACCTCCGCGATAACCCCGTGCTCGCGGCGATCGTCGGCGACCCCGACGTCGACCACGACGCCGAGTTCTCGGTGACCCACGAGGAGGCCCGCGATGAGAACCGCCCCGTCCGCGCCGACCGCGTGTGGATCGACGCCCTCCTCGGCGAGTACTTCGACGAGGAGGAGGACGCCGAGATGCTCGATCTCGTCACGGTGAAAGCGCCCGAGGAGATCGAGATGACGCTGCAGGACCTCGTGCTCACGACCGACCAGGAAGGCGAGATCCACAAGCTGATGAAGGCCATCGAGCACCGCCAGTACCTCGCCGACATCGGCCTGCGCGAGATCGGCAAGCTCCTGTTCGTCGGCCCGCCGGGAACGGGGAAGACGACCGCCGCTCGTGCGCTCGCACACGAGTTGGGCCTCCCGTTCGTCGAGGTGAAGCTGTCGATGGTGACGAGCCAGTACCTCGGCGAGACCGCCAAGAACGTCGAGAAGACGTTCGAGGTCGCCAAGCGACTCGCGCCGTGTATCCTCTTCATCGACGAGTTCGACTCCGTCGCCAAGACGCGCAAGTCCGACGAGCACGCCGCGCTCAAGCGCGCCGTCAACACGCTGCTCAAGAGCATCGACGACATCTCGCTGGTGCGCGACGAGGTGCTGCTCATCTCGGCGACGAACCACCCCGATCAGCTCGATGCCGCCGCCTGGCGCCGCTTCGACGAGATCGTCAACTTCCCCAAGCCCGACCGCCAGATGCGCTCGGACATCCTCCGGATCATCACCCGGCGGATGGAGATCGCGAGCTTCGACCCCGACGAGGTCGCCGACCGGACCGAGGGGCTCACCGGGAGCGACCTCCGACTCGTGCTCCGGGAAGCAGTGCTCGAGGCGCTCACCGACGACCGCATGGAGATCACCCAGGAGGACATCATGGACGCAGTCCAGGACTTCGAGGAGCGTGACAACCTCAAGAACATGGACATGATCGACGGCGAGGGCGCCGAGGTCGTCGGCGACGGCGGCGCCGGCCACGACCACTCCGACCACGACCACGATCACGACCACTGACGGCGCTCACGAGCCGCTTCGTTCTCCGTTCGCCGTTCGCATCGAGGCCTCGCTGCCGCTCGGCCTCGCACCTACTCACGGGTCGCTGCGCTCCCCGTTCGCTTGCGCGGTCGAGCGGAGCGAGACCGCGCACCCGACACCGCTTAGTCTCCCCTCCACGATCCTCCGATAGATGCGCGTCACCCTCCTCGGCACGGGCGACACCACCGGCACGCCCACCGTCGGCTGCGACTGCGACACCTGTGAGGAGGCCCGCGATCGCGGGGTCGAGCGCTCGCGCTTCTCGGTCCACGTCGAGAACGAACGCACCGGCGAGTCGCTGCTGATCGACTGCTCGCCGGACTTCCGCCAGCAGTTTCTCACCCACAACGTGGCGCTGCCGGACGCCGCGATCGTCTCGCACATCCACTTCGACCACCTCGACGGGCTCGGCAACGCCTACCGGCTGTTCGACGACCTCCCGGTGTACGCCGCCGACGAGGTCGACCCCGTCACCGGCGAGTCGGTCGCCGACACGATCCGCTCGAAGTACGACTACCTCGACCGCGTCACCGTCGAGGACGTGACGCCGTTCGATTCGGTCCGCGTGTGCGGCCTCGACGTGACGCTGGTTCCCGTCGATCATCCGCCGCTCGTCTGCTACGGGCTGTGCGTCGAGGACCCCGAGACGGGCGCGAAGCTGTCGCTGTCGGGCGACACGAGCTACGACGTGCCCGCCGACTCGCGGGCGGCGCTTTCGGACCCGGACCTCCTGCTCGCGGACGGCATCGTCCCGGCGGCGTTCTGCGAGTACCACCCGATGGGCGGGAAGGACGAGGGCCCCGACGGCACGCCGTACACCTTCGGCACGAAGCACATGACCCGTGAGGGGGCGCTGGCGCTGGCGGACGATCTCGACGCGGCGGAGACGCGGCTGGTCCACCTCGCGCACTACTACCCGCCCGAGGAGGCGTTCGCGGAACCGCTGGCGGTCGACGGCGAGACGTACGACCTGTGAAATCGAGGCGCCGCCCTGCCGCCGCGTTCGGCTCGCTCCGGCCCGGCGAAGGTATTTGCTGCTCCGACCCCTAACCGGGCTACCTTGAGCGACCGTTCAACCGGAGCGGCCGCGGTCGTCGCCGCCGCGCTCCTCGCCACCTCGGTGCTCGCCCCGTTCGTCGGCGTCGCCGGCGCGGTGCCGGACGCCCGCGTCGCGGTGACCGACGCGACCGTCACGCCCGCCACTCCGACCGCCGGGGCGCCCGTCACCGTCGAGGCGACGGTCCGCCTCTCGGGCGGCAGCGCCTCCGCCGCCGATCTGGACCGCGTCCGCGTCGTCGACGCGAACGGCACGACCCTCGGCGAGGCGACCGACCTCGGGACGCTCTCGCCCGGCGAGACGATCACGGTTCCCGTCACGCTCGTCGTCGACGACCCCGGCGCCTACGACCTCTCGGTCGTCGCGACGGTCTCCGACACCGACGACGAGACGGCGACCGCGAGCCGTCCGCTCTCGCTGGTCGTCGAACAGGGGGCGCCGCTCGTGGAACTCGACGCTCCCGACGCCGTCGCCGGCGCCGACTCGCCCGTCGAGGTGACGCTGTCGAACCCGACGACCGCCGCCCTCCGCGACCTCACCGTCACCGTCGTCGACCCCACCGACGGCGAGCGCGTCCGCCGCACTGCGGCGACGCTCGCGGCGGGAGCCAGCCAGCCCCTAAACTTCTCCGTCCGCCCCGACGAGGCGGGCGAACAGTCGTTCCGGGTCCGCGTCGACTACACGACCGCCGCGGGGACTCGGACCGCCGTGACCCACGAGCGTGCCGTGTCCGTGTCGGCCCTCTCGGCCGACGTGGGTGTTCGCGTCGCTCGCGCCGGCGCCGAGGGCGACGGGGCCACGGACGCCGGCGGCGGCGCGGGCGGGCTCGCCGGCCTCATCGGTGGCGGCACGGGCGGCGAGGCGCTGCAACCGTCGACCGGCGACGGGGGAGCGAGCGACCGCTCCCGTGTCGACGTGACGGTGACGAACTTCGGAAACGCGGCGATCGAGCGCGTCGTACTCGTCCCGCGTGGAGCCAACGGCACCGTCGTCGACGAACTCGGCCGCGTCGCCGTCGCCGACGCCCTCGCGCCCGGCGAGTCGGCGACCGTCACCGTCGATCTCTCGTCCGTCGACGCCGCCGGCGACCTCCGGTTCGTCGCCGCGTACGACCTGGCCGGCGAGCGCCGCGAGGCGGCCGCACGCTACGACTTCCGGCCGGAACGCGGCGCCGTCGAACTGACCGGCCTGAACGTCAGCGTCGGCGACGACGGCCACGTCACCATCGGGGGCAACCTCGGCAACGTCGGCGACGGGGAGATAACGGGCGTCGTTGTCGGCGCCGCGGACGGCGAGTTCTCCCGCCCGGCGTACCCGCAGCGGAGCTACTTCGTCGGGAGCGTCGGCGCCAGCGAGTTCGCTCCCTTCACCGTGACCGCGAGCGTCGACGCCGCGAACACCTCGACCGTCCCCGTCGCAGTGGCGTACACCGCCGGCAACGACCGTGCCACCGCGGTGGTCGAGGTGCCGCTCCCTGCGGACCGGTCGTCATCGACGGGCTTGTTCGGCGCGTTCGGCGCCCTCGACCCCGCCGGCGGGCTCCTGCTCGCGATCGGGTTCGTGATCCCGCTGGCGATCGGGTTCGCCGTCAGCAGGTACGTATGAACGACGACGTGAACACTGAGGCCGCCGGTCGGTCCGTGAACGCCGACGCCGCCGGCCGCTCCGCGAACGCCGTCGACGCATCCTCTGGAGACGGCTCCCGGTCGCCGTTCGGCATCGCGGCCGACGCCACCGGAACCCCGGCGGCCCGGATCCCCCGCGAGACCGACGTCGACGCCGCGGTCGCGGACGACGCGACCCCCTCGCTTCGCCTCGTCGACGTGACGAAGCGCTACGAGGGCGGCGGCGGCACCGTGACCGCCCTGTCGAACGTGGACTTCGCGGTCGACGCCGGCGAGGTCGTCGCCGTCGTCGGCCCCTCCGGATCGGGGAAATCGACGATGCTGAACCTCCTTGGCCTGCTCGACGACCCCACTGCGGGTCGTGTCGAACTCCACGGCACGCCGGTCGCGGGTCGCTCGGAGCGCGAGCGCACCGACGTGCGTCGCGAGACGATCGGGTTCGTCTTTCAGGACTTTCACCTCATCCCGACGCTGTCGGCCGTCGAGAACGTCCGTCTCCCGACGGCGTTCCTCCCGGCGGATCACACCGACCGCGCGGTCGACCTGCTCGAACGCGTCGGCCTCGGCGACCGCCTGGATCACACACCCGACGAGCTGTCCGGCGGGCAAAAACAGCGCGTCGCCATCGCGCGCTCGCTGATCAACGAGCCCGACGTGCTGCTCGCGGACGAACCGACCGGCAACCTCGACCGCGACACCGGCGTCTCGGTGCTCGAGGAGATCCGCGAGATCGCCGCCGGCGGCGTCGGCGTCGTCGCCGTCACCCACGACGACCTCGTGACCGGCTACGCCGACCGAACGGTCGAACTCGTCGACGGGGTGCTCGACGATGCGTGACCGGACTCGGCGGCTCGCGCGGCTCGTTCCGGCCACAGCGATCACACGACTCGGCCGTCGCTTCCCGGCGGTCTCGCTCGCGCTCCGAAACCTCTCGCGCCAGCGCCTCCGCGCGGGGCTGGCCGCGCTGGGTATCGTCATCGGCGTGTTCGCGGTCGTCGCGCTGGGGATGCTCGGCACCGCGCTCCAGACGGCCGCGACCGAGGAACTCGGCGGGCTCGGCGATCAGGTGATCGTCAGTCCGGCCGCCGAGTCCGGCGAGGAGACGCTCGACAGCCGAGACCTCGTGGCCGTCGAGCGCGCCGCCGCCGGCCGCGGGACGGTGATCCCGCTGAAGTCGACCGGGGGGACCGTCAGCGGGGGTGGGAGCCGGACGGTCGCGCAGGTGTACGGGACGACGAACCCCCGGCCGCTGTTCGGCGACGCGCCGGGCGTGCCCGACTACCACCGGCAGGGCGCGCTCGTCGGCGCCGACGTCGCCGGGGCGCTCGACCTCCGCGTCGGGTCGCAGATCACGATCGAGTCGAACACCTACCGCGTCGTCGCGGTGCTCCCCCCGCAGTCGAGCATCACGCCCCTGCGGGCCGACTCGGCGGTCGTCCTCCCGCCCGACGAGTTCGTCACCGACGGGTTCTCGCAGGTGGTCGTGCAGGCCGATTCCGGGGGCGACGCCGACGCCGTCGCCCGCGATGTTCGCGAGCGACTCAACGCTCGCGAGCGGCGCGTCTCGGTGTTCTCGCTGACGAGCGTGCTCGACCAGATCACGGAGTTCTTCGCGCTGCTCAACGGCTTCCTTCTCGCCGTGGCGGGCGTCTCGCTCGTCGTCGCCGGCGTGTCCATCTTCAACGTCATGCTGATGACCGTCTCCGAGCGACGCGGAGAGATCGGCGTCCTGCGCGCCGTCGGGATCCACCGCGATCAGGTGTTGCGGACGCTACTCGTGGAGGCGACGCTGCTCGGCGTCGGCGGCGGCGTCGTCGGGGTCCTGCTCGGCACCGCCGGCGTCGTCCTCGTCGCGCTCAACACGGACCTCCCGCTCGATGCGGTGCTCGTCCCGACGAACGCGCTGGTTGCGCTGGGCGCGTTCGCCTTCGGCGCGACGGTCGCGCTCGTCGGCGGGCTGTATCCCGCGTACCGCGCGGCGTGGGAACCGCCGGTCGAATCGCTCCGCGGGTAGGACGCCGGAGCCGCCCGGCTCGCCGACCACTCGTCACCGACCCGCGACCGTGGAAATACCCGAAGACACTTGCGGACGTGTTCGCTTCCCACGCACATGTCGAACGATTGGTCCCGCCGCCGAACGCTCGCCGTCGCGGGCGCGGCGCTGCTGGCCGGCTGTAGCGGCTCGCCGCCCTCCGGCTCGTCCGACGGAGACGGGAACGGCTCCGCCGCGGCGACGACTGCGACGACCCCGACGCCGGAGCCGACGCCCGTTCCCGAACCCGACGCGTCGTTCACGCCGAGCGAGTGGAGCGCCCCGACCGACGCGCCGACGAGCGACGTGGAGCGGACGGTCCTCGTGGAGAACTTGGAGGTCCCCTGGGACGTCTCGGTCGCGGCCAACGGCGACCTGTTCGTCACCGAGCGCGTCGGCCGCGTCAGCCGCGTCGCCGGCGGCGACCTCGATACGGTGTTCGCTCCCGAGGACGCCATCGACGCCGGGTCGATCGCCGCCGAGCCGCAAGAACAGCAGTGGTGGGTCGACGGCGGCGAGGGCGGCACTCTCGGCGTCGCGGTTCACCCCGACTACCCGGACGTGGAGGTGCTGTACGTCTACTACACCGCCAGCGTCGGGGAGG
Source organism: Halobaculum rarum (assembly GCF_040025155.1). Taxonomy (NCBI): domain Archaea; kingdom Methanobacteriati; phylum Methanobacteriota; class Halobacteria; order Halobacteriales; family Haloferacaceae; genus Halobaculum; species Halobaculum rarum. Next base: position 1,668,145 of record NZ_CP157275.1, read on the forward strand.
ACGAGCGGGTCAACCGCGTCTCGCGGTTCGACCTCTCGGCCGACGACCCCGCCGCGACCGAGCGCGTCGTCGTCGGCGACATGGCCGCGAACAACTTCCACAACGGCGGCCGGATCGCCTTCGGGCCTCGGGGATACCTGTGGATCACCACCGGCGACGCCGGCGAGGAGGCGATGGCGGCCGACCCCGGGGAACTCCCCGGGTCGGTGCTGCGCGTCACTGTCAACGGCGAGCCCGCCCCCGACAACCCGGACATCCCGGGCGGCGACCCACGCGTGTTCACGTACGGTCACCGAAACCCGCAGGGACTCGTCTGGCTCCCCGACGGCACGCCAGTCGCCACCGAGCACGGCCCCGCCGGCCGCGACGAGGTCAACCGGCTGGTCCCGGGTGGCTTCTATGGCTGGCCGGACGTCAGGACCGCCGACGAGTACCGCGGGCTGCCCGAGGACAGCGACGTGCGGCGCCCGCTCGCCAACACTGGCGGGAGCACGTGGGCGCCGACCGGGGCGCTGTGGTACACGGGCGAGGCCGTCCCCTCCTGGGGCAACCGGCTGATCATCGGCGGGTTGGGGAGCCAACAGCTGATCGTCGTCACGCTGTCGCCCCCAGAGACGGAGCTGCCCCCGCTGGGCGAGCGGGGCCGCCGATTCGACGCCGACTGGCTCGACGACGCGTACACCGCCACCGCTCACCCGATGCTGACGGACGAACTCGGCCGGATCCGCCACGTCGAGCAGGGCGTCGACGGCGAGCTGTACGCGATCACGTCGAACCGCGACGGGCGCTCCAGCGAGGAGTTCCCCAAGGAGAACCACGACGTGCTCGTGAAGCTGGAGGTGAGCGAATGAGCCGCCGCCGAACCGGCGGTCTCGCGCTCCTCGCGGCGCTCGCGCTCGTGCTCGCCGCCGTCGCCCCCGCCGTCGGGGCGGCGGCCGCCGGCGGACCCGACGTACCGGCCGCCCAGTCGGACGGACTGAACCCCTGCGTCGGCACGATCGACGAGGAGCGCCGCCCGGACACGACGACGCTCGTGTCGATCCAGGGCGCGCGCGCCGGCGACAAGACCGCCGCGCTGCTGGTCGGCTTCGCGCCGAACGGCTCGGTTCACGGCGTCCACAACGACACCGCCGACGGCCGCTGGTGGTCCTACGACGTGGACCCGCTCCCGAACGGCGAGCTGCTGATGGCGACCACGCAGGACCGCCACACGGTGATCGAGCGGATCGACCCGGCGACCGGCGAGACCACCTCGACGACCGACCTGGAGAACGTCGAGGACGCCCACGACGTGGACTACCTCGGCGACGGCGAGTTCGTCACCGTCGACAAGGGCGACGAGCGCAACCGCGTGGTGATCTTCGACGACTCGGGCGAGATCGTCTGGCAGTGGCGCTTCGACGAGCACACCGACCGCTTCCCCGAGGACGGCGGGGGTCCGTACGGCAAGGACTGGACCCACGTCAACGACGTGGACCCGATCGGCAACGACACGCTGCTCGTCTCCGTCCGCAACTTCGATCAGGTGATCGCCATCGACCGCGACACCAAGGAGATCGAGTGGACGCTCGGCGAGGACGACGACTACGGCATCCTGAACGAGCAGCACAACCCCGACTTCATCGAGGGCGAGGACGGCCGCACGACCGTCATCGTCGCCGACTCCGAGAACGACCGCGTCGTCGAGTACAGCCGGACCGCCGACGACGAGTGGGAGCGCACGTGGTCGCTCTCGGGCGGCGGCCTCCACGAGCCGCGCGACGCGGACCGGCTCCCCAACGGCAACACGCTCGTCACCGACCGCCGCGGTCACCGCGTGCTGGAGGTCACTCCGCGCGGCGAGGTCGTCTGGGAGGTGTACACCCCGTGGCAGCCGTACGACGCCGAGCGCGTCGGCACCGACCCCGGCTCCGAGGGCCCGACGATGCGTCAGGTCGGCGCCGAGGGCGACCGGACGATGACCGGCGGAACGATCTTCGACACCGAGGAGATCGAGTCGTGTTACGCGCACCTCACCGGCGTCGAGCGCGACCGGCTCGTCCCCGAGGACGAGCTGTGGGGCGACGGCGGCGAGCTGGGCGACGCCGCGACGGCGACGCCCGGGGACGGCGGCGCTGAGGGCGGTTCGGGCGACGGCGATGCGGACGACGGCACCGACCGTGTGTGGACGACGGTTCCGGACGAGTCGACCGTCGAGACGCCCGGGTTCGGCGTCCCGGCGGCGGTCGCCGGCCTCGTCGCGGCCGCCGCGCTCGCGGTGGCGCTCGTGGCGCGGCGCCGCGAGTAGCGTCGTCGGATCGACCGGTCGGGCGGAATTCGCATCGATATCTCGGACTGACTTCGTATCATCAGTTCAATACTCCTGGACGACGATAGGGGGCGCATGTCCCTCCACGCCGTCGTCCGCAAGGACTTCACGGACTCGATCCGCTCGTTCTCGCTGGTGTCGACCACGCTGGTGTTCGTCGTTTTCGCCGCGTTCCTCGCCGCTATCCAGTGGGTTCCCGAGCTGTACCGGGGGAGCGCCGTCGACCCGAACACGCTGGCCCTGTTGAACAGTATGCGCCAGCCGACGGTGTTCATGGTCCCGCTGATCGGGCTGCTGCTCGCGTACGATACCCTCGCGGGCGAACGCGAGGACGGCAGTCTCCGGCTCCTCCTCGGTCTCCCGAACTCCAGGCGTCACGCCGTCCTCGGGAAGTTCCTCGGCCGGACCGGCGTGATCGCCGTCGCGATCTGCGTCGGCTACGCGGTCGCGGGCGCCATCGCGGCGGCGACGTACGAGTCGTTCGACGCGCGGGTGTTCGCGCTGTACACGCTCCTCACGGTCGCGTACGGCGCGGTGTACGTCGCGCTCGCGACGGGGTTCTCCGCGGCGATGAACTCGCGGATCCGGGCGTTGTCGGGCGCCGGCGGCCTGTACGCGCTGTTCATTCTCGGGTGGGACGTGCTGTTGCTGGCGCTGCAGTTGGTGATCTACGGCAACGAGATCCCGGAGGCGGGGCTCCCCGACTGGTTCAAGTTCCTCGGGCTGGCGAATCCGTCGACGGCGTTCATGCACGCCGTGCGTGCGGTGATCCCGGAGTATCGGGCGATCACCTTCTACCCTGTGGGGAGCGCGTGGTACCTCGCCGACTGGATGGGCTTCGTCGTGCTGGCGGCGTGGGCGATCGTTCCGCTCGTCGTCGGCTACTACCGCTTCGAGCGCGCCGACATCGACTGATACGGCCGATGCGCCCACGCGGACCGGTCGACGGTCAGTTGTGACTATCGGAATCACACTCCTTGTGCAGCGTTCGAACGGCTGGTATACGCCGGATGAAGGGTGATCAAGCAGTGACTCAGTTAATCACAACAAGACTAAATGCACTGCACCACTCGTTCCTCGTGGCGCAGGGTGGCAGTTCTGGTCCCAACCTCGCTGCCACCCCGTGCCGATGACTTCCCGAGCGAGATCAGACCTGTTACTCTACTCCTCACAACAATTCTATCCCTGTAGACGCAGTACCTCGTCACGCGATGGTAAAACTACGTTGGCAAGTACTGTCCCGATGTCGCGGCACGAACCGGAGATCACGGTGAGTGAGGCCTCATGGGGCAGTAGCGGCGACCTGTGCGTCAAAATTGTCGAGGCGGTATCGGACGCGACGGGTCGTTCACCGACGGATCTCCCACCGCTTCAGCACTCAATCGACGGCGACGCTCTCGGCGCACTGATGGCCGGTGCCGCCTCATCATCGCTCCAGATCGAGTTCAACTACGCCGGTGTCGTCGTCAGCGTCGATCGGAACGGCGTCGTCGCGACAGATTCCGGGATCGGGTGGTTTCGATAGCGCGATCACAGTGACCTCCGGCGACGGCTGCCGTCGCTGTCACTCGCTCCCGGACTGGTCCGGTTCGTGACCGTCCTCTCGGCGAGGGATGACGGCTTGCAGGAGCGAGGCGACCGCGTCGAAGCCGGGGCCGCGCCGAACCGTCCGGTCCTCGGGATCGTAGTCGATCACCTCAGCGTCGTGTAGCTTCGGCAGGTGATTGTGCACCAACTGGAGTCGGACAGTGTCGGCCCCGGTCGCAGTCGTGGCGAGCGACGCCGTCAGCGACTCCACGGTGACCGGCTCGTCCGCGCCAGTCAGTCGGCGGAGGACCTCGCGCCGCTGGCGATCCGAGAGAAGCCGGAGTGCCGTATCGGTCGTAATCTGATGACCGCCTCGGTTCATTGTAGTATCCACCATGCTTGATTGAACGATCGCTGCACTGGACGTGTATACGATAGTCGCTGGCTGTAGGTCAAAAAACGGCGGCTGTCACTCCGATCCTCACAGTCTCGACCGACGACGTGTCGCCGGCGGCTACCCGAACCGGTCCAGCCCAGCCTGTCGGCGAACCACTCCCGGCGGGTCACGAACCCACGGCGTGCGCTCGGCGCGGAGCGCGTCGCCCTCTGCGGCTGTCGTCGCCACGTTGTCCGGATCCCACCCCGGACACGACTCCCCGCAGTCGCTCGCGGGGTCGACGACGCGGTCGAAGTGGGCACACCGGGGACGGCCGTCGTCGGTCGCCTCGCAGTTCCCGCAACCGGGGAACTCGTAGGTTCGCCAGCCCTTCCCGTAGGCGCGCTCGGCGATCCGGCGGCGCTTTCGGGCTTTCTCGTCGGCGCTCACGAGCGCCACGTCCGTCCGTCCGGGGTGCTCGGTGAGCAGCTCCACGCCCGGGCCGTCGGTGTCGAGTGGCGTCGCCTCGCGAACCACCTCGCGGTCGCCCATGTCGGGGTGGAAACGCCAGACGCCGACCGCCTCGGGGAGCCGGTTCAGGTGGGCGCCGGTGACGTGGCTTTCGGTGGCGAGGACGACGCGGTCGAACAGCGCGAGGCTCGTGTCGACCCGGAGCTGTCGCCGCAGGTCGCCCGGGCGCCCGAGGTCGGGTTTGTTCTCGATGGCGACCAACTCGCCGACCCAGTCGTCGGGGTAGCGCGTCGCCTTGCGGACGTAGCGCGTGCCGCCGCGGCGCTCCTCCGTGAAGAAGCCGCAGTCGACGGCGGCGTCGGCGACGCCGCGGGCGCGGTCGGGGTGCGCGTCGACCGCCTCGGCGACGGGGACTGCCTCCCCGACGCCGGCCGTCGACTCGACCGCCTTCGGCGGGATCGTTCGGTCGGTGATGCGGGCGCGGTCGTCGAACGCCGGCCCGGGAACGAGCCCGACGACGTCGACGACGCGGCTGCCCGGCGCCGCGACGGCGCCGCCGAGCTGGCGCGCGAGCACCCAGTCGGTCGCGCGCTCGAGGTGGGCACACAGCGCCAACTCGAAGCCGAACTCCATACCGGGGCGCGGGACCGGACGGGCAAAAGCGCTCGCACGCGACGCGGACGCGGCCGCCGGGTGGATCGGTCGCTATCGGCCGTGATACGCGCGACGACGGGCTTTTGTGTCGGACGGGCGCTCCGACGACCATGGACAGACGACGATTCCTCGCGGGGGCGGCAGCCGCCGGTGTCGCGGGATTGGCCGGCTGCGGGACCGCGTCGGGAACGGTCCGCCCGCCGCGGGTACCGGAGAACCGGCTTGAGGAGGGGGGATGGGAGCGCACGCGCGCGGACACCGAGGAGGTGCTCTCGCGGACGGTCGCCGGCGTCGACGTGACGGCGACGGCGGTCACCCGCGTGTACGACGACGCGGCGCTGCGCGCCGCGGTCTCGGAGAAGACGCTCGGGGCGCTCGACGCGCCGCTCTCGACCGTCTTCGCCAGCCGGATCGCCTTCTCGCCGAACCTCGCCGACGTCCCGTTAGAGTCGGCGCGGGAGGAACTCGCCGACCGCGCGGGCGAGGTCGCCCGCGGCCAGTTCGAGTCGCAGCTCTCGTCGGCGGGGCTCACGGACATCTCGGCCACCGACGCCGGGACGCTCGCCGTCGAGACGGGCGAGGACGCCTCGCTCACCGAGTACAGCGCCGCCTTCGCGTTCGACGCGCTGTCGTTCGACGTGCGCGGCGAGACAGTCACCATCGAGGGCGGCAGCGTCGCCGTCGAGGGGCTGCTCGCCTCGTGGATTCATGACGGTGGGCTCCTGATCGCCGGCGGGGCGTACCCCGCGGAGAACGTCGCCCGGACCGTCGAGCAAGACCTCTCGGAGGGGATCACCGTCACGGTCGACGTGGACCTGGGCCTCACGCCCGACGCGTACCGCGAGGAGGTCCGCGGGATCGTGACGCGCGTCGAGTAGGGCCGACCGTCCGCGCGGACCGCCACCGATCTCACTGTCACCGCCCGGACCGCCACCGATCTCGCTTCACCCCGCGGACCGCCGGATGCACAAGCGGTTAGTCGTGCCCCGCCGAGACGGCGCGTGTGCGAACCACCGACGCCTTCGTCGCGTTGCGCTGTATCGACTGCGACGCCCGCCACGACCCGAGCGAGGTGACCCACCGCTGTCCCGACTGCGGCGGCATCACCGACCCCGAGTACGACCTCGACGCGGTCGATCTCTCGCGCGAGGACCTCGAGTCGCGCCCGTTCGACTCGCTGTGGCGCTACGAGGAACTGCTCCCGTTCCCCCGCGAGGCGGCCGTTTCCATGGGCGAGGGGGCGACGCCGCTGGTCGAGTGCCCGACACTCGCCGAACGGATGGACGTCGGCGCGGTGTACATCAAAGACGAGGGCCGCAACCCGACGGGGACGTTCAAGGACCGCGGGCAGACGGGCGCCGTCACCGCGGCGGTCGAACACGGTGCCGAGTCGATCGCCCTGAACAGCGCCGGCAACGCCGGGCAGGCCGCCAGCGCCTACGCCGCCCGTGCGGGGCTCGACTCGCACGTGTTCCTCCCGGACCGCGCCGGCTTCACCCAGAAGGCGATGACGGAGGTCCACGGCGGCGACCTCCGGATCGCCGAGGGGGAGATCACCGACGCCGGCGCCGAGTACGCCGCGGCGATGGAACCCGGCGCCGAGGGCGACGAGGCGGGCTGGTACTCAACGAAGACGTTCGTGACGCCGTACCGCCACGACGTGAAGAAGACGATGGCCTACGAGACGATCGAGCAACTGGACTGGGACGTTCCGGACGCCGTGGTCTACCCGACCGGCGGCGGCGTCGGCCTGATCGGGATGCACAAGGCCGCCCTCGAACTCCGCGAGTTGGGGCTCACCGACGCCCTGCCGGGAATGTACGCCGCGCAGGCGGAGGGATGTGCGCCCGTCGTCCGCGCGTGGGAGGACGGTGCCGAGGCACACGAGGCGTGGACGGACATCACCACGGTCTGCAACGGGATCGCCGTCCCGGATCCGGGGGCGTCGCCGTGGATCCTCGACGCGATCGAGGAGTCCGGCGGCGGCGCGGTCGCCACCAGCGACGAGGCCATCCTCGACGCGGCGATCGATGTCGCGCAGGCGGAAGGGATCGAGGTCGGGGCGACGTGTGCCGCCGCGGTGTCGGGGGCGTTCGAACTCGCCGAGCGCGGCGATCTCGGCGACGACGACACGGTCGTGCTCCTCAACACGGGCGCGGGTAACAAGGACGTGGACACCCTGCGGAGCCACCTCGGTGCGCGCGAGGAAGCGGCCGAGAACGACTCGCCCGAGTAGATCGCGGACGCAACGCTCGCGGCGAAGGTTCTTCTACGGAGACGGGGACACTCACTCGCGATGTAGTACACCGCGAGCCCTCACGTGTATGCCACACAGCCGCGGCTCGGGAGTCGATATCGGGCGGCTCGGGTGAATCCCTCGTCACACGGGGCTCGGTGGGGGTAACCCTCGTCACGGCCGCCCGGTCGGGTGTATCCGGTCGGCGCGTATCACTCCTTCCCATCGTCGTCACCGCGTCATTCGGCGGCGCCGCCGTGGTCGACGCGTCGCGGATGCGAACACCGGACACGTGTACCACCACCGGCGCGCTTTTGCGGGCGACGACCGCAGATGTCGTATGGAGCTATTCGCCGTCCCCGACCTCCCCGAGATCCGGGAGGGGGACGACCTCGCGCCGCTCATTCGAGACCGGGTTGACCTCCGCCCGGACGACGTGGTGTGTGTCGCCTCGACGGTCGTTTCGAAGGCCGAGGGCCGCGCGTTCGACCTCGACGACTTCCCCGCCGGCCCGCGTGCCCGGGAGCTCGCCGCTCGCCTGGAGGAGATCTCGGGCGACGAGAAGGACCCGCGCTTCGCGCAGGCCGTCCTGGAGGAGTCGACCGAGGTGATCATGGAGGCGCCGTTCCTGCTCACCGAGTCCCGATTCGGGCACGTCGGCGTCAACGCCGGCATCGACCGCTCGAACGTCCCCGAACACGACCTCCTCCTCCTGCCGACGCGACCGTCCGAGTCCGCCGAGGGCATCCGCGAGGGGCTGGCGGCCGACCGGGTGCTCGTCACCGACACCTGCGGCCGGCCGTTCCGCCACGGGCAGCGCGGCGTCGCCATCGGCTGGGCCGGCATGGCACCCGCGCGCGACTGGCGCGGCGAGGCCGACCGCGACGGTCGAGAGTTGGGTGTCACCGTCGAGAACGTCGCCGACGAGCTCGCCGCCGCCGCGAACCTCGTCGCCGGCGAGGGCGACGACGGAACCCCGGTGGTCGTCGTCCGCGACTTCGAGTGGGGCGACCACGGCGAGTCGGACGCGCACTTCCGCGACGTGGACGGCGACCTGATCCGCCAGGCGGTCCGGGGGTGGGAGTTCGATGAGTAGTCCGACCGAGGCCGACGGCGATCCGGCGGACGCGACGGCGCCGATGCTCGGCATCGAACTCGCGCCCGAACACCCGGTCGACCGGATGGTCGAGCTGGGAACGCTCGCGGAGGAGTCGGGCTTCGACTCGCTGTTCGTCTCGCACCACTACAACAACCGCGACGCGTTCTCGGTGCTCTCGCGGCTGGCGGCCGAAACCGAAACCACCCGGCTCGGCCCCGGCGTCGTCAACCCGCTGGAGTTCCACCCGGCGACGCTCGCCTCGAAGGTGGCGACGCTCGACGAGGCCAGCGGCGGCCGCGCCGTCTTCGGCATCGGCCCCGGCGACCCCTCCACCCTGCGCAACCTCGGGCTCGGCGACGAGCGGGGCCTCCGTCCGGTGCTGGAGGCGTTCAAGACCGCACAGAGCCTGTGGGGCGGCGAGCGCGTCGACGGCGCGTCCACGTTCGACGCCGACGACGCCGGCCTCAACTACACGCCGCCACAGGGCAGTGACATCCCGGTGTACGTCGGCGGCGAGGGGCCGCACATGTGCCGGATGGCGGGCAAACACGCGGACGGACTGCTGTTCAACGGCTCGCACCCCGACGACCTCGCGTGGGCACGCGAACAGGTCGAGCAGGGGAAATCCGACCGTCCGGACTCACGTGGGGAGTTCGACCTCGCGGCGTACGCGGCCGTCAGCGTCGCCGCCGACCCGGACGAGGCGCGGGAGGCCGCCCGGCCGCCGGTGGCGTTCATCGCCGCCGGCGCGGCCCCGCCGGTGCTGGACCGCCACGGCGTCGACGCGGACCGCGCGGGCGACATCGGCGACCGAATCTCCGCCGGCGACTTCTCCGAGGCGTTCGAGTTGGTCACGCCCGCGATGGTCGACGCCTTCTGCATGGCCGGCGACGCCGAGGTGGTGGCCGAGCGGATGGCCGCGGTGCTGAATCACGCCGACTCGCTGGTCGTCGGCTCGCCGTTGGGCCCGGGTCTCGACGCGGCGATCGAGCTGGCGGCCGAGGCGGCCGCTCGCGCGACGGAGTAGAACGGCGGAGAAGTTCGCTTGGGCTTCGAGCCGGCCGGTTCAGCGCTGGCCGCGGACCCGCTGGCTCTTCGCCGGGAGGTTGCCGATGCCGACCTCGTAGCCGAGCGCGCCGAGCGCGAGGTAGCCCAGCACCAGCGACGCGCTGCCGACGAACGCGGCGCCGAACAGGAACGAGACGAACGACAGCGGGTCCCGAAGCGCCACGTCCGTCACGAAGATGACGATCAGGTCGACGACGCTGGTGACCAGCCGGGTGAGGAAGTCGATGACGGTTACCATGCTGGCGCTCGGTCCCGCGGGAACTTGAGCGTTGATGTGTCGGGGCCGACTGCGGGCGGTGTCCGATCGCCGCTGCGGCGCCGCTCGCCGGAGTTAACTTCGCGCCGACGGATCGAACGACCGTGTCGGAGGATCACTCGCTGGAGGAGTTCGCCGCGGGCGACGACTCGACCGCGACGGCGCCCGAGGACGGGCCTGCGGACGAAGCGGCTTCGGACGACGGCACCGCCGGCGAGGACAGTTCGACTGACTCAGTCGAGCCCGTCAACGCCACGTACGACTACTCGCCCGACGGCGCGCCCTGTTCCGTCTGTGGCGAACGGGTGACGCGCCGCTGGCGCGACGCCGGCGACTACGTCTGTGCCGACTGCAAGGAGTGGTGAGGCGCGCGGGCCTTCGCCGCCGGCGACGCCCCCGCCACGCGCGCCGGGCTCATCCGGAACCGTGGCGCTCGAACCCCTCCGCCAGCGTCGACGCCGCCACCGACAGCACCGTCGGCCGGCCGTGTGGGCACGCGTAGGGCTGCTCGCACTCGCCGAGCCGCTCGACCAACTGGGCCGCCGTTTCACGGTCGAGCGCGTCGCCGGCCTTCAGCGACGGGTGGCAGGCCAGATCCGCCAACAGGCCTTCCCGGATGGCGTCCGTGCCGCCGCGTCCGCCCGACTCGCGCAGGTCGGCGGCGACCTCGCGCAACGCCCCCGCGTCGGCGACGCGCCCCAGCGGCGCCGGCACCGCTGTCACGCGGTAGGTCGTCCCGCCGAACGGGTCGACCGAGAAGCCGAGCGTCGATAGTTCATCGCGGTACTCTTCAACGCCGGCGGCCGCCGGCGGGTCGAGCGTCACCGTCTCCGCCGGGTCCAACTCGGCCGACGGAACCGCCTCGTCCGCGAGCGACGCCCGGAGGCGCTCGAAGTTGACGCGCTCGTGGGCCGCGTGCTGGTCGACCACCAGCAGGTCGTCGCCTGACTCGCAGACGACGTACAGGTCGCGGAAGACGCCGAGCACGGTCGCGTCGGCGAAGTCCGACTCGGCCGCCCCGACGGGCGCCAGCGAGGAGTCCAGGTCCATCGCCACCTCCCCCGATCTCCGGAGGTCGGCGGTCGTCAGCGCCTCCCGAACGCCCGCCTCGACCGCGTCTGCGACGGCGTCGCCGCCGCGGATCGCGACGCGCTCCTTCGCGGGGTGGACGTTCGGGTCGACAGCCCACGCGGGGAGGTCGAGGTGGACGACGGCGACGGGCTCTCGGCCGGCCGGAAGCAGGCTCCCGTACCCGCGGGCGACGGCCCGGCGGATATCGTCGTCGCGGACGGGCCGTCCGTTCACGGCGACGTGGACGTGATCGCGCGTCGAGCGCGTCGTCGACGGGTAACAGAGGCGCCCTTCGAGCGCGAGGTCAGCAGCGCGATCGGCGAGGTCGACCCCGGAACGGTGGGTGACCGCCGTGGACTCGCCGCCGGTCTCTCGGCCGTACAGCGCGACGAGCGCGTCGCGGAGCCCGGTACCGGGCGTCGACGCCGTCTCGCGCCCGTCGTGTTCGAGCGAGAACGCCACGTCGGGGCGGGCGAGCGCGTACGAGGTGATCAGCTCGGAGATCCGGCCGAACTCCCGCGCGGGCGACGCCAGCGACTCCCGACGTGCGGGCCGGTCGTCGAACAGGTCGGTCACGACGACCGTGGTGCCGCGGGCGCGCCCGGCGTCCTCTACCGTCTTCTCGCCGTCTGTGACGGCCACTCGCGTCCCGACGGCGGAGCCGTCGTTGGTCACGAGTTCGAGGGCGCCGGCGTCCGCGACGGCGGACAGCGCCTCGCCGCGGAAGCCGAGCGTCGTCGCCTCGACGAGGTCGTCGGCTGCCCGGATCTTGCTCGTCGTGTGCGGTTCGACCGCGCGGACGGCGTCCGCGCGGCCCATGCCGCGCCCGTCGTCGGCGACGCGGATCCGGCCGGTGCCGTCGCCGTCGATCGCCACTTCGACCCGGTCGGCGCCGGCGTCGAGCGCGTTCTCCACGAGTTCGGCGACGACGCGGGCGGGACGGGTGATCACCTCGCCGGCGGCGATGCGCTCGACGGTCGCCTCGGAGAGCTCGCGGACGGCGGGAGCGTCGGTCTCGGCGTCGCGGCTCACGATCGCTCACCGCCGGCGCCGGTGTCGCCGTGGTCGGTGCGGTTGCCGTCGCCATCGCCCGCCTCTTGGGCTCGACGCTGGAGCTCGTGGAGTCGGTTCAGCGCCTCCAGCGGCGTCGTCTCCGCGAGCGGGAGGTCGCGGAGATCCGCGAGGAGGTCGGCGACCTCGGGGTCGTCGCGAGGCGGTTCGGAGATGGTCGACGGGGACGACGTATCGTGCCCGTTCGTCGCGATCTCGTCGAGCGTTCGCTGGGGCGTCGCGTCGGCGGGATCGGCGTCGGGTGTCGATCCTTCCTCGTCGCGCTCGGCGGCGACGAGATCATGCGCGCGGGCGACGACTTGTTCGGGGACGCCGGCGAGGTCGGCGACCTCGACGCCGTACGACGAGGAGGCGGCCCCCTCACGGATCCGATGGAGAAACGTCACCTCCCCGTCGCGCTCGGTCGCCGCGAAGTGACGGTTCACGACCCGGTCGTACTCGTCGGCGAGATCCGTGAGTTCGTGGTAGTGAGTCGCGAACAGTGTCGTCGCGCCGGTCTCGTCGTGGAGGAACTCGACGGCCGCGCGGGCGATCGCTTGCCCGTCCGTCGTCGACGTGCCCCGGCCGACCTCGTCGAGCAGGACCAGCGAGTCGCCGGTCGCGTCGTGGAGCACGTCGGTCAGCTCGCGCATCTCGCGCATGAACGTGGACTCGCCGCCGGCGATGTCGTCGCTGGCGCCGACGCGGGTGAACACCCGGTCGACCACGGGGAGACTGGCCTCGTCGGCGGGGACGAACGACCCCGCCTGCACGAGCACGACCGCGAGCGCGACCTGCCGCATGTACGTCGACTTCCCGCTCATGTTCGGGCCGGTGATCAGCGCGACGGTCCCCCGCGGGAGGTCGGCGTCGTTCGGGACGAACTCCGTCTCAGTCTCCTCGACGACGGGGTGGCGGGAGCGATCGAGATACACGCCGTCGGCGCCCATCTCCGGGCGGACGTAGTCGCGCTCGACGGCGACGGTCGCGAGCGCCGCCAGCGCGTCCACGCGGGCGACGGCGTCCGCGAGCGCGCCGATCCGGTCGGACTCCTCGGCGACCCGGTCGCGGAGGTCGGCGAACAGCTCGTACTCCATGGCGTCGGCGCGCTCCTCGGCGCCGAGGATCTCGTCCTCGCGGCGCTTCAGCTCGGGCGTGTAGAACCGCTCGGAGTTCTTCAGCGTCTGGCGACGGGTGTAGTCGTCGGGAACCTTGTCGATCTGCCCGTTCGTCACCTCGATGTAGTAGCCGTGGACCTGTGTGTAGCCGACCTCCAGGTTGTCGATGCCGGTGCGCTCGCGCTCGCTCTGCTCCAGGTTCGCGATCCACTCGCGCCCCTCGCGGGCGGTCGTCCGGATCTCGTCGAGCTCGTCGTCGTGGCCCGCGCGGATCACCCCGCCCTCGGTGATCTCCTGTGGCGGCTCCTCGACGACGGCCGCGTCGATCAGCTCGCGGAGGTCGTCGAGCGGGTCGAGGTCGGCGCGGACCCCGGCCAGCGCGTCCACGTCCGCGACCGCGTCGCGGATCCCCGGCACCGCCGCGAGCGTGTCGTGGAGCGAGCGGAGGTCGCGGGCGTTCGCGCGGCCTCTGGAGATCCGTCCGGCGAGCCGTTCGAGGTCGTACGCCGCCGAGAGTGCCTCGCGAACCTCCTCGCGTACGAGCGTGCGCTCGGCGAACGCCGCGACCGCGTCGTGGCGCGCCTCGATGGCCTCGCGGTCGACGAGCGGCCGCCGCAGCCACGCGCGCAGGCGGCGCCGCCCCAGCGCCGAGCGCGTCTCGTCGAGCGTGTCGAACAGCGTCCGGCCGGACCCCACGTGGTTCTCGAACAGCTCCAACCCCCTGAGCGCGGTCGCGTCCAGCCGCAGCGAGCGCCGCGGGTCGTACCGCCGGACGCGGCGGACGTACTCCAGCGGGCCGTCGTCGCCCTGGGTGTACTCGGCGTACGACAACAGTGCGCCGGCGGCGACGCGCTCGGCGGCGCCGAAGCGCTCCGGATCGGCGTAGCGGTCGAGCACGGCACGGGCGGCGTCGGGCGTGAACGTCTCCGGGTCGCGCTCGGTGTGCATGCAGTCGGCGCCGTCGACGACGGCGGGGTCGGCTCCGGGGCCGCACAGCAGTTCGGCGGGGCCGATCCGCGCGAGTTCCTCGTCGACGGCGGCGGCGTCGCCGCCGGTGACGGCGCACTCGCCGGTCGACACGTCGACGTGGGCGACGCCGTAGGCGGGACCCTCGATCTCTGCTTCCGGTTCCGTCCCGGAACTCCCCTCCGCGGTCGCCACGCAGGCGACGTAGGTGTTCGACCCCGCCGCGAGCAGCTCCTCCTCGACGACGGTGCCGGGGGTGAGCACCTGCGTGACCGCGCGGTCGACGAGGCCGGAGGCCTCCTCGGGCTCTTCGACCTGATCGGCGACGGCGACGCGGTACTCGGCGTCGAGCAGGCGCTTCAGGTACTTCGGGGCGTTGTCGACGGGGATGCCGCAGGCGGTGTAGGTGCCGGTGGAGTCCTCCCGCTCGATCCGGGTGAGTTCGCAGATCCGGGCGACCTCGTCGGCGGCCTCGCAGAACGCCTTGTAGAAGTCGCCGACGCGAAAGAGCACGATCGCGTCGTCGTACTGCTCGGCGACCTCGACGTACTGCGCGAGCATCGGCGTCAGCTCATCCCGGCGGTCGAGCATCGTCGCCGGCGCTCCCGTGACCATGTGCTTGCCTGTGAGAGGGGCGGGCGAGCGGCGAAAGGGTTTCGCACCGGCCCGGTCGCCTCGCCGTCATCGGTGTGCGTCTTGGTCGCTCCACCTGAAGCGATCGGGGTCAGTCAGATCCGCTTGTCACTTCTCCGTTCGGGTCCGGAGCGCTCGGGATCACGCAGTATCGGTCCGGCATGATACACGTCCACATGCGGCAGAGTTAGGTCCGTCCGGCCCTTGATGTGGCCTGTGAACGGCACCCAGACAGCCCGCATCCGGGTGTATTCTTCCGCCGGGGTGTGCGCCGCGTGAGCGACGCAGAGGCGGAACCCGAGACCGAGCCGGACGTCGACGAGGAAGCGGACGCCGGGACGGCCGCGGACCCCGCCGCCGCGGAACGTGACGGGGAGGCCAGACCCACCCCGCTTCCCGTGTCGGAGGCGGCCGACCTCGTCGACCGCGTCACCGACAACGTCTCTCAGGTCATCGTCGGCAACGACGCCGCCATCGAGCACATTCTCGTGACCGTGCTCGGTCGGGGCCACCTCCTGTTGGAGGACGTGCCCGGCGTCGGCAAGACGATGCTCGCGCGCTCGCTGGCGACCTCCGTCGACTGCGAGTTCAAGCGCGTCCAGTTCACGCCCGACCTCCTCCCGTCGGACGTGACCGGGATCAACGTGTACAACCAGAAGCGCGGCGAGTTCGAGTTCCGTCCGGGGCCGGTGTTCGCCAACATCGTCCTCGGCGACGAGATCAACCGCGCGCCGCCGAAGACGCAGTCGGCGCTGCTGGAGGCGATGGAGGAGGGGCAGGTCACCGTCGACGGCGTCACCCGAACGCTCCCCGACCCCTTCACGGTCATCGCGACGCAAAACGACGTGGAGCCCGGACGCACCTACGAGCTTCCGCTGGCGGAGATCGACCGCTTCATGAAGAAGCTCCGGCTGGGCTACCCGGACCGGGCCGACGAGACGGAGATGCTGGGCCGCACGGCCGGCGAGCACCCGATCGAGTCGCTGGAGTCGGTGGCGACGACCGAGGAGCTGCGTCGCGCCCGCGCCACCGTCGGCGAGGTCGGCGTCTCCGAGCCGGTACGCGAGTACGTCACCGACCTGGCGACGTACACCCGCGAGCACGCCCAGCTCGGCGTGAGCCCCCGCGGCAGCATCGCCCTCGTGCGCGCCTCCCAGGCCCGCGCCGTCATCGACGGCCGCGACTACGTCGTTCCCGACGACGTGCAGACGGAGGCTCGGTCGGTGTTCGCCCACCGCGTGCGCCCCCGAACGGGCAGCGAGTCCGGCCTCGACGTGGTCGAGGACGCCCTCTCGTCGGTGGCCGTCGAGTAATCATGCGGCTCACCCGACGTGGGAAGGTGGTCGTCGCAGTCGCCGTCGTCGCCGTCGTCTCCGGGCTCGCGTTCGGCCCGCGCTCGCTCAACGCCGTCGTCGTCCCCGCGATCGTCGCGTTGAGCGCCGCGTACCTCCAACTGCGCTGGGTCGAGCCGCCGGCGGTCGCGCGCGACGTGCCGCCGGACGACCACGCCGGCCGGACGTACCCCGTCCGGCTGTTCTTCGGCGACCGCGACGGCCCCCGCCCGAGCGCCGAGGCCGGGATGGGCCGCCCGTTCGCCGGCGTCGTCCGCGAGCGCGTCGCCGACGGGGTCCGACTCGCCGGCGCGGACGACGGTGACGCCGACGGCGGCCTCGCCGTCTTCGAGACGGTCGTCGGCGCGGGTCCGGTCGAGTACGAGGTGACCTACGAGTCGCGCGGGCGCCACCGCCTCGGCCCGGCGGACGTGACCGCCCGCGACGTGCTCGGGCTCGCGGAGACCGACCTGTCGACGACGGCGACGAGCCAGGTACTCGTCTACCCCATCGTCCACGCCATCGCCGGCTGGGCGCGCCGCGATCTGCGCGCCCTCCACGAGACGGGCGTCCACGAGGAGCGCCGCGAGTTCGACCGCCTCCGGGAGTACGATAGCGGCGATTCGCTGCGCGACGTGCACTGGAAATCGACCGCCAAGCGGGACGACCTCATCGTGAAGGAGTTCTCCGCGGAGGCGGAGACGGAGGCGGTCTCGGTCGCGGCCGGCGCCGCCGCGGCGCCCGGCGCCGCCGACGCCATGGCCGAGGCGACCGCGAGTCTCACGCTCGCGCTCGTCGAGGACGGCGTTCCCGTCGACGTGTCGCTCCCCGACGGAACCCTCACCGTGACCAGCGAGCGCGGCAGCCAGGTCCGCCTGCTCGAACGGCTCGCGGTCATCGGCCCGGGCCGCGTCGCCGACGCGGACGCCGACGTGACGGTGTACGGCGAGGCCGACAGCGTGCGCGTCTCCGTGGCCGGGGAGGACCACGAGTTCGACGACTTCCGCTCGGACCGGCCCGCGACGTACGGCGTCTCGCGACCGGCCGCCGACGTCGACGGAGGGGCCCGTCGCGTCGGCGACCGCCGTGACCGCACCCGCAACGAGGAGGTGACCGCGTGAGCACTCCCGTCGGCGACCGGTTCGGCGGCATGGGCTCGAGGGGCTCCGGGAACGCCGACGGCGCCGCGGCCGCCGACCGCCGGGGCGGCGGCGGCAACGAGGGCGGAGGCGACCCCGGCCGGTACTCGGTCGCCGCGGCGGTTCGCTCCCCGGCTACACTGGGCGTGGGCCTCGCCGTCGCGTCGTTTCTCGCGGTGTTCTACCACGTCGTCGACGTGGTCGGCGGCGCGACGTTCCTCCTCATGGAGGTGGCGCTCGTGGCGGCGGCGGCGGCGTGGCTCGGGGGCTTCCTCCGCGAACGAACCGCCGTCGGCCTCGCCGCCGCCGGCTTCGCGCTCGCGCTGATCGGCTACTTCCTGTCGGTGCCGCCGTCGGCGCGCGCGCTGTTCACCGTCGGCCGCGTCGCCGGCGACGTGCTCGCGCTGCTCACGGGGCTGTCGGTACTGCGGCTGCTCAACGCCGGCGCGTGGGCCCTGTTCCTCGTCCCGGTGCCGACGTTCCTGTCGACGTATCTCCTCGTCCGCCGTCGCCACGTCGCCGCGGCGACGGTCGCCGCGGCCACGACCGGCTTCTTCGTCCTCACCGGCGACGCGGGCGCGGGCGTCGGCCTCGCGGCCGCGGTCGGTCTCACGCTCGCGGTCGGCTTCTCGCAACTGGCGGCCGCCGGACGGACGGGCGTGCTCGCACAGTGGGACACGATCGCGGTGGTCGTCGCCGCGATGGTCGTCGTTACCTCCGTCGTCAGCGTCGTCCCCGGGAGCGCGTCGAACCCCGTGATCCCCGGCGGCTCCTCCCCGACCGTCGAGTCGAGCCTGGTCGCGAACACCGATTCCATCGGCGTGCTCGGGAGTATTCGTCTCTCGCCCGAGGTTCGATTCACCGTTCAGGCCGAGGAGTCCGCGTACTGGCGCGTCGGCTCCTACGATCGATACACCGGCGGTAGATGGGTCAGGACGGGCGACACCAGCCCATACACGTCCGGATCGCTCGGCGAGCCGCCCGGCGAGAGCGAGCGGATGGTCCAGCGGGTGACCGCTCGCGGACAGCTCGATGCGCTGCCGGCGGCGTGGAAACCGGTCGAGCTCCGCGGCCGCACGGCCGACACCGCGCAGGTGACCGACCACGACGGGCTCAAGCCGGGAACGACGCTGCTGGAGAACGACACCTACACGGTCGTCAGCCAGCGACCGACCGCGACGACCGGGGAGCTCCGGCGTGCGGGGACTGACTACCCGTCGGCGATCTCCTCGCGCTACACCCAACTGCCCGAGAGCACCCCCGACCGTGTCGGCGAGCGCACCGCCGACGTGCTCGATCAGGCCGACGCGTCGAACCCCTACGAGGCGGCGGTCGCCGTCGAGCGGTACCTCGAACGGACGAAGGAGTACTCGCTCGACGTGCCGGCCCCGCAGGGGAACACCGCCGACAGCTTCCTCTTCGAGATGGACGCGGGCTACTGCGTCTACTACGCGACGACGATGGTCGCGATGTTGCGCACGCAGGGCGTACCCGCGCGGTTCGTCGTCGGCTACACGCCCGGACAGCGCGTGAGCGAGGACGAGTGGGTCGTCCGCGGGCTCGACTCACACGCGTGGGTCGAGGTGTACTTCCCCGGTCACGGCTGGGTCCAGTTCGACCCGACCCCGTCGGGACCGCGTGAGAGCGCCGAGCAGACGAGCGTCGAGGCCGCCCGTGAGGGGGGCGACGAGAACGTCGACGCCGCGGGCTCCGAGAACGGGAGCTACGAGACGCCGACCGCGACGCCCGACTCCGGATCCACGCCCTCGACCGGTCCGACGCCGGACCTCGGCGCGGTCAACCCCGGCGCCGACGGGTTCGGCAACGCGACGGTCGCCACCGCCGGCGGCGGGCTCACCGCGAACGCGACGCCGGCCGGCGGCGGCGGGTCCGACGACGCCGGCGACGGCGACGAGGGCTGGACGCCCACCGGGGAGGACGTCGCCGTCGGGGCCGCCGCGCTGGTCGGGCTCGTCGCCGGCGCGCGCCGGTTCGGACTGACGGGTCGGGTCCGGCGGACGGTCTGGCTGCTCCATCAGTCGAGCGCGGACCCGAACACGGACGCCGAGCGGGCGTTCCGACGACTGGAGTATCTCGCGTCGATCGTCTACCGGCCGCGCCGCCCCGGCGAGACGCCCCGGCAGTACGTCGAGGCGCTCTCCCGCGAGCGGTTCGGCGACCGCGCCCGCGCCGTCGCCGACGCGTACGAGCACGCCCGCTACGGCGGCGGCGTCGACGAGGCGGAGGCCCGACGGGCTATCGAGACGGTCGACGACCTGATCCGCCAGCACGCGCCCGTCCTGCGGCGGCTGGGCGGCGCCGGCGCGCCGCCGTGACCGTTCCGGCTCCGTCACCTTCATCCGGTTCTCCTCGACCGCGCGGCCGTGGCGTCCCGATCCGAATGCGAACACCCGACAGGATTTAATACGGCGCTCTTGTACGTTCGACCGGAAATGTCCGAGGTATGCTCGACGTGCGGACTGCCTGAGGAACTCTGCGTCTGCGAGGACGTCGCCAAGGAGTCCCAGGAGATCTCGATCCGTATCGACGAGCGCAGGTACGGCAAGGAGGTAACGGTCATCGAAGGATTCGATCCCAAGGACGTGGACATGGATTCGCTGTCGAGCGATCTGAAGTCCAAGTTCGCCTGCGGCGGCACCGTCGAGGACGGCGCCATCGAGCTGCAGGGGAACCACAGCGGCCGCGTCGAGGGGTTCCTCCGCGACAAGGGGTTCAACGTCGCGTGACCATCGGGCCGACCTGACACCCGCACTCGAGCAGTCGCGTTTCGTTCTTCCGTCTTTCCGCGTCGCCAGCGATGCGACCGTCTGATACATCGTCGCTGCCTCCCGCTGTGCCGTCAATTCGCCGTCACTCCGCCGGACGTGACGCCAACGGCTTTAGGTAGCGTCGACTTACCGCCGGCAGATGCAACAGCGAGGCCTCGCTGTGGTCGCCGTCATCGTGCTGATCTCGTCGCTCGTCGCACCCGCGGTCGCGGCCGCTCCGGCGTCGATGACCGAGCAGTCGGCCGCATTCGGCGGTCCCACCGAGCACGCCTCGCTCGCGGCGCCTGCGACGACACCCGCCGCCTCGCTGGCCGACGGCGACGACATCCGCCTCACGACGACGCTCGCGCTCACTCCGGACAGGCCGGGATCGGTCGCGGTCACGCTCCGGTTCCACGTTCCCGACCGCGTCACCGCGGTCGAGGCGACGATCGTGAGCAACGCCGAGTCAGTGACGACCGACGGCTTCTCCGCGACCGAGGGCGACACCTACGAGTGGGACGGAGACACGGCGACGCCGACGATCCGCTACCGGCTGCCGGCGAACCGAACCACAGCAACGGGACGGCTCGACCGACTCGGACCGCGATCCGCAGGATCGAGTCCGGACGGCGTCTCGGCTACGGCTGCCGGCGATGAAGGGTACCTCTTCGTCGACGCCGGCCCCTGGGCGCTCGTGTCGCTGCCGGGAACGAGTCTTTCCTGGCGCTATCGCGGGGACGCGGTGGGGCTCTCGCGGGAGGCGACGACCGCCGGCCCCGGCGCCGTCGGCGACCGCATCGCGTTCCTCGGCGAGCACACCGTCCGCGAGCGAACTGCCAACGGCCAGACGTTCCGGCTCGTCGTCCCGGCGGCGTCGGACGGCGCGATGACGGTTCGGCCCGATCGGGTACTCGACTCGTTTGCGGCGGCGTCGGGCGACCTCCGCGTCGGCGACCGCGACGAGTCGGTGTTCGTCGTCGCCGCGCCGACGGGTGTCGACTGGGCCGTTCGCGGCCTCCAGACGGGCGATGCGGACGCGTGGGTGCGCGCCGACGAACCGCTCGAGGACCCGCAAAGCGCGTGGCTCCACGAGTACGTCCACACCCGCCAGTCGTTCGCGACGACCGCCGAGACACGGTGGATGACGGAGGGTTCCGCCGACTACTACGCCGGGCTGCTCGCGCTGCGGCAGGGACTGACTGACTTCCCGGCGTTCGCCGACCACCTCGAACGCGGCGCCGAGGCGCCGTACGGGGACGACGTGCTCGCCGACCCGGGCACGTGGACGACGGGGACGCCGTACCGGAAGGGCTCGCTCGTCGCCGGCGAGACCGACCGCCGGATCCGACTGGCCAGCGACGGCGGCGCCACCTTCGCGACGGTGTTCGCGCGCCTGAACGCCGAGTCCGAGCCGATCTCCGGCGACCGGTTCCGCGCGCTCGTCGCCGACGCGGGCGACGAGTCGGTCGCCGACGAGACCGGGCGATACGTCCGGACGGACGCCGCGCCCGGAATGTGGTCGGCGTCGGCCCACGAGGCGGCGTTCGGGACGCCTGTGGCCCGCATCGCGGTCGACCCGCCGGCCGCGGTCCTCGCTGCGGGTCCCTTCCGGAAGGCGAGCCTCGCGCCGCCGGTCACGGTCGCCGTCGGCGAGACGCTGACCGTCCCCGTCGCCGTCTCGAACGTCGGCGGCGCCGCCGGCGACTACCGCGTCGCGCTCGCGGCGAACGACCGGACGGTCGACGCCGCGAACGGAACCCTCGCGGCCGGGGGGAACGCGACCGTGCCGCTGTCGTGGACGCCGACCGAGCCCGGAACGTACGCGCTGACGGTGCGCGGGCGCACCTACGAGGTGTTCGTCGAGGAGCCGTCGACGCCCTCGGTCGCCTCGGTGTCGCTGAACCGCACGAGCGTCCCGGCGGGGGATGCCGTGTTGGTGACCGCCGAGGTCGTCGCCGAGGGATCGGTCCCCGCGGCGGGAGATCTCGCCGTTCGCGTTGACGGCGAGACGGTCGCGACCGAACGCGTCCGCGTCGGTCCCGACGACACCGCGACGCTCCGGGTCACGATCCGGGTCGGCGAGCCGGGCGCTCACACCGTGTCCGTCGGCGACGCGAGCGCGTCGTTCGCCGTCGAGTCGGCGGACGGGGGAGACGGAACGGATGAAACCGGTTCCGACAGTGGGGCCGGCGACGGGCAAGCGGGCGGGACCGCCGCCCCCGTCCCAGGGTTCGGATTCGGCGCGGCCGCGGCGTCGCTGGCGGTCGCGCTCTTGCTGGCGCTCCTGAGGGGGCGCCGATCAGAAGGGTGACTGCGGGCCGTCGTCGGCCGCGGCGGCGTCGCCGCCGGCGTCCGCCGCGCCGGCCTCCAGTTCGCCACCCCACGCCTCCAGCCCGCCGGCCATGCTCTCGACGCGCGCGTCGGTCGTCCCCTCGAACGACTTGATGAGGTTCGCCGCCTGCACGCTCGCTTTCCCGTGCGGGCACACCGTTACGATGCGCTCGCTCCCCGAAAGCGACGCCACTCGGGTCGGGAGTTGGTTGAACGGGATGTTCTCGGAGCCGGGGATGTGGCCGCGCGTGTACGCCCCCGGCGAGCGAATGTCGACGACGCGGACGTCCGCGTCCTCGGCGAGGAGTCGCTCGACCTCCTCGGGCGTGATCTCGCCGTCCATGCCCGTGGGGTGCCGTCGCCCGGTGAAAAGCGCTCCGCCGGCGGCGATTCGAACCGCTCCCGGCCCGCCACCGCTTCCGTTACAGTAGTCCCTCCTCGCGAGCGAGCAGGATTCCCTCCAGCGTCGCGTCGTTCGTGGGCGGCGAGCGAACCACGTCGACCGCCTCGTCGACGGGGACGGTTCGCGGGACGAGGTACTCGTTGTCGTCCAGATCCTGCCCGACCGGCTCCAGCCCTTCCGCGAAGACGAACCCGCGGGTGTGCCTGAGCAGCCCGGTCGTGCACTGCACCTCCCCGAGCAGCGAGAGGGACCCCGCCTCGAACCCGGTCTCCTCGCGGAGCTCCCGACGGCCCGCGGCGGTGTACGACTCCCCGGCCTCGACGATGCCCGCGGGGAGTTCCAGCTGCGTGTTGCGGACGGTCGGCCGGTACTGTTCGACCAGCAGGAGGTCGTCGCCGGCGCGGGCGACGACGACCACCGCCGTCGCCAACTCCGACCAGTAGTACTTCTTCGTCGAGCCGTCGGGGTGCTCGACTAGGTCGTAGCCGGCGGTCTGCCAGCCGGTCTCGTACTCAACCACCGTCTCCAGCACGGGCCAGTCGGGCTCGCCCGGCCAGTCGTGGCGGCGGCCGTCGCCGAAGTCGGGTTCGTCGGAGGTCCAGTTCCCGTCGACAGGGGTGTCGTCGCTCACGGTTGGACGACGGTTACGCGGTAGCGGGTATCGTTGTACCGGACGAAGACGGCGTCGCCGTCGACGGCGTCCGGGGGCGCGAACTCTCGGAACGTCGCCAGCTCGTCGAACGGCGAGTGCGTGAACTGCTCTTTCAGGCCGTATTCCCCCCGCTGATACGCTTCGGAGCGTCCGTCGCTCGACTCGACCGCCGAGAAGAAGTACTGGAACCGCTGTTCGTCGACGCCGCCATCGGTCGCGTTCAGCTCGTAGGCGGGGCCGTCGGCCTCGGCCGCAGGGGCAGCCTCCAGGTAGTACGAATCGCCCGAACCGAGATACGAGGGGAGCGCCCCGAGCGCGAGGAGGGCGACGAGTACGACGATGATGGCCGCGAGGAACGTCCGCGTGACCGGTCGCATGGGCGCGGTAGGGGCCGACGGCGCAAACGCGTTATGCCTCGTCGGCGTCGAGGTCGCCGTCGCTCGTGTCGTTGTTGCCGCCGGTGCCGTCGTCATCGCCGTCGCCGTCCACGACCGGTCGGTATGCCCGGCCGAACGCGCGCCGGCGGAGCGTTCCGATCGCGGCCTCGCGCTCGGCCTGCCACGTCGCCGCGACGACGGGCTTGGTGCGCTCGCGCGTCGCGTCGCTCCCCGCTCGCCCCGAGGACTCGCATTGCTCGCCCTCGCCCTCGGGCGCGAACGCGACCGGGTGCCAGACGACGTTGTCGACGTTGTCGCTGCCGGCCATGTCTGACTCGTACTCCGGGTGGTCGTCGAGCCACGCCTCGTACTCCTCGCGCGTACCGACGTGGACGCGAAGCAGCGACGCGAACAGCGCGTCGCGGACGGTCTCGATAACCTCGCCGGTGACGCGCTCGGCGTACTCCTCGCGGTCGAACTCCATCGCCTTCGTCGCCTCGCGGACGGCGACCTTCGCGGCGGGCACGAGCGTGTCGTACTCCTCGCGCGCGGCCGCCGGCGTCGCCGGCGCGAGCGTCCCTTCGGTGTCCATACCCGTCGCTGGGAGCGTGCGAGTCAAGAGTCGTTCCCTTCGGGCGGCCGACCGCCAACCCGTCGGACGCCGCCGGTCGGGACACGAGACCTGAAAACTGGCTTGCAAGTGACAGCACAACACTGAGCTGCGTTCCGGGCCTTCGTACGGACGCTATGGACCTGTTCCAACAGCAGGACGCGAATTCCAGCGAGAAGATCGAGAAGAAAGCCGAGGAGGTGTCGGACTCGGTGCCCATGTCCGGGGGCGACCCGATCGCCGCCCTCGCGGCGGGATCGGTGCTATTCGCCTGGTACAAGTTCTACGCCAAGGGGGACAAACAGGGCGGCATCTTCGTGGGCCTGTGGGCGCCCACCATGTTCGCGGCGGCGGGCTATCTGCAGCAGAAGGACCTCGTCAGGAAGGTCAGACAGGGCCTCTCCTCGTTCTGAGGCGACGACCGCCCGGAGTACTCGCTCGCCGACCCGAGTCCGTTTTTGAGGCGTGTCGACCGCCCGGTAGCGGCCCGTTCACTCCTCGCCGTCGCTCCCCTCGTCGGCGCTCTCCGTCGCCTCCGCATCGTCGTCCCCTGCATCGTCGTCCCCCGTGTCACCGCTCCCCGTCGCGTCGCCGCCGTACATCTCCTCGGTGAGCTCTCGCGCCTCCGAGAGCACCGATTCGACCGCCTCGTCGGTCACGGCCCGCGCCATCTCTCCGGTGTCGCCGGCGGCGCGGCCGGCCGCCTCGGGGCGACCCGCGATCTCGTCCCCCTGGACGTGGTCGTGTCCGTGTCCGTGACCGGCGTCGGCGTGCTCACGGGTCGCGTTCGCTCCCCGTTCGCCTCGGGGGCTCCCTCCGGTCGCCCCCGCAGTGTCCTCGAACACCTCGTCGTACTCGGTCTCCTCGGCGAACTCGGTCACCTCCGTCGCCAGGTCCGCGGGGGTGCGGTCGCCCCAGTCGTCGACGTGCTCGTCGAGCCAGTCCTCGTGCTCGTCGCCGTGGAGCATGGCCGTGAACGCCAGGTGGTTCGCGAGGTGCTCGCCGTCGCGCTGGGGCGTCTCGCACACCGGACAGGCGTATCCCATACCCCGAATGGGGCGTCGAGCGTGAAAACGGCTGCCGTCCGCGGCCACCCCGTCGCCCGCCCGACGGTTACGTCTCGTCCGCGTTGC
This sequence comes from Halobaculum rarum, assembly GCF_040025155.1. NCBI lineage: Archaea > Methanobacteriati > Methanobacteriota > Halobacteria > Halobacteriales > Haloferacaceae > Halobaculum > Halobaculum rarum. Next base: position 1,693,725 of record NZ_CP157275.1, read on the forward strand.
GCTCGCGGACCCACTCGCCCAGATCCAGTCGCATCACGAACGCCGCCTCGCCGTCGCCGTAGTATCGCGGGATCCGCCGCGCCGACCGGAACCCCTCGTCGGCGTACAGCGACTGCGCGCGGTGGTTACGCTCGCGGACCTCGAGCTTCACGGCGCTGGCGCCCGCCGCCGCCAGCTCCGACAGCGACGCCCGGAGCAGCCGGCGGCCGAGTCCCTCCCCCTGCGCGTCGGGGTGAACTGCCAGGTCCTTGATGTGGCCGATGTCCCGGCCGTGGTTCGGCGTCACGTCGCCGACGACGTAGCCGAGCACGTCGCCGGCGTCGATGCTCGCGGTCCCCCCGGTCGCGGCGTCTCGACCGCTGTCGTGGCTGCCCTCGGTGTCACCCTCGGCGACGAGGAAGCCGGGGGCGTCGAGCAGTCCCTCGAACGCCGCGTACGGCCACGGCTGCGTGAACACGGCCTTCTCGATGCGGAACACGCCGAGCAGGTCCGCCCGGTCGGCCGGGCGGATCCGCGGCTCGTCGGTCCCGTTATCGCTCGCGGCCGAGCCGCGCGAGGTGGTCACGACCCGGCCTTTGGAGTTCGCAGGGATAAGTGAACTGGCGGATGAGCGGCGAAGCCGCAACTCCGAATCGGTGATCGTGGTGCGGTGCGGCCGACGTATCGTACCGCGAGCGAGGGCCGTTAGGCCCGAGCGAGCGGCAGTTTTGTCATTACGGGAAATCTTCGATTTCCCGTCAGCAGTCGGATTCCTTCGGAATCCGACGGCATGAACGGGTTTTCAATGGGGGTTCCCGCAGCGCGAGCGGAGCGAGCGCGAGGAAACCCCCATCCGAAAAGCAGTTCTTAGTCGTCAGCGGGCGCCGCGCCGCTGTCGGTGTCGTGCTGCTGCTTCGTCCACGAGAGCTTCCCGCCGGCCGCGAGGATCTCGCGCTCGCGCTCGGAGGCGTCGAGGTGCGCCGTGGCCTCCCAGTCGTCGTTCACGCGGACGGTGAACTCGGTCTGGCCGTTGCGGACGCCCTCGCCCACGTCGTCGACGATCTCGATGTCGTCGCCCTGGTCGATGTGCTCGTACGTCTCCTCGTCGATGGTGAGGGGCACGAGGCCGAAGTTGAACAGGTTCGCCTTGTGGATGCGGGCGAAGCTCTGTGCGAGCACGCCCTCGATGCCGAGGAACATCGGGCACAGGGCCGCGTGCTCACGCGAGGAACCCTGACCGTAGTTCTCGCCGGCCACGAGGAAGCCGCCGTCGGCGTCCAGCGCGCGCTGTGCGAACGTGTCGTCGACGCGCGAGAGCGTGAACTCCGAGAGCTTCTGGATGTTCGAGCGGAACTTGAGGATGTCCGCCGTCGCCGGGATGATGTGGTCGGTCGTGATGTTGTCCTCCATCTTCAGGAGTGCCTCGCCCTCGATGTCGGAGGCGAGCACGTCCTTCAGGGGGACGTCGCCGATGTTCGGGCCCTTGATGAGGTCGTCGTCGACGGCCTCGTCGGGGCTGATGATGTCCGGGTCGGACTCGCCCATTCCGGGGCCGTACTTCGTGCCCATCTCGAGACCGGGCGCCTCGAGGTCGCCGAGCTCGTCGGCCAGGTCGCGCGGGTCGACGATCTCGCCGGTGATGGCCGCCGCCGTGGCGACCTCGGGCGAGCAGAGGTACACCGAGTCGTCCTCGATGCCCGAGCGGCCCTCGAAGTTGCGGTTGAACGTGCGCAGCGAGACGGAGTCGGAGGCGGGCACGTGGCCGATGCCGATACAGGCACCACACGTCGCCTCGGAGAAGTTGACGCCGGCCGCCATCATCTCCGCGGTCCAGCCCTCACGGGCCAGCATCTCGGAGGCCTGCTTGGAGCCGGGCGCGACGATCATCTCGGTCTTCTTGGCCACCTCGCGGCCCTCGATCATCTTCGCACCGGGGAGGATGTCCTCGTAGGCGCCGTTCGTACAGGAGCCGATGATGACCTGTTCGACGTCCTCGCCCGCGACCTCGCGGACGGGCACGACGTTGTCGGGCATCGACGGCGTCGCGATGAGCGGTTCGAGATCCGAGAGGTCGACCTCGATGGTCTCGGCGTACTCGGCGTCCTCGTCGGGGGTGAGCTCGACGTGCTCCTCCTCGCGGTCCTGGCGCGCCAGCCAGTCCTCGGTCTTCTCGTCCGTGCCGAAGATCGACGAGGTCGCACCGAGCTCGGTCCCGAGGTTCGTGATCGTCGTCCGCTCGGGGATGGTGAGGTTCTCGACGCCGGAGCCGGTGTACTCGAGCACCTTGCCGACGCCGCCCTTGACGGTCAGCTCGCCCAGCAGGTGAAGCGCGATGTCCTTCGCCGTCGCCCACTCGGGGAGCTCGCCCTCGAGCTGGACGTTGACGACCTCGGGCATCTCGACGTAGTACGGGCCGCCGCCCATGGCGACCGCGATGTCGAGGCCGCCCGCGCCGATCGCCAGCTGGCCGAGGCCGCCGGGGGTCGGCGTGTGGGAGTCGGAGCCGAGCAGCGTCTTGCCGGGCGCCGCGAAGTTCTCCTTGTGGACCTGGTGGCAGATACCGTTGCCGGGGCGGGAGAAGTACGCGCCGAAGGTCCCCGCCGCAGACCGGAGGAAGCGGTGGTCGTCGGTGTTCTTGAAGTCGAACTGGTACGTCTGGTGGTCGCAGTACTGCGCGGCCAGCTCCGTCTGGACCTCGTCGAGGTCCAGCGCCTCGAACTGCAGCCACACCATCGTCCCCGTCGTGTCCTGTGTAAGGACCTGGTCGATCTCGATTCCGATCTCCTCGCCGGGTGTCAGCTCACCCTCGACGAGGTGCTCGTCGAGAATCTGCTCCGTAATCGTCTGTCCCATATCGTCCGCATATCCTCGCTCGGCGGATATAAATCCGGCGAGTTTCCACCCCGACGTTCGTGATAGACCACCGCTCCGTCCGGTAATTTTTGCACAGTCGACGCGAGTATTGCCTCGTATTCCGTTCGAATGATCCGTTGACGGACCCGTTTGTGGACAACCGCATCCGCGTCTTACCGGTCGGTTGCCGACCGGCGGGCTTTTCGGTCGGCCTGTCTCTCCCTCGGGTATGTTCGAATCGGGCGCGGCCGTCGCCGACCACGTCGACCCCGTCGACGACGACCAGATCCAGCCGAACGGCGTCGACTTGACCGTCGACGCGCTGTACGAGCAGGCCGAACCGGGCCGGATCACCCGCGACGGGAAGCGTGTGGGTGATCGGACCGAGATCGATCCAGCGGACGGTCTGTACCGGCTCGACCCCGGCGCGTACGTCCTGCAGTACGGCGAGCGCCTGCAGATCCCGGACGATCACGTCGGCTTCGTCTACCCGCGGTCGACGCTGCTTCGAAACTCCTGCATGCTGAACACCGCGGTGTGGGACGCCGGGTACGAGGGTCGCGGCGAGGGGATGCTTCAGGTCGGCCACCGGATCGAGATCGAACCGGGCGCCCGCGTGGCGCAGTTCGTCCTCGCTGCCGCCGACCACGAGGGACACTACGACGGCACGTACCACGGGGAGGGGTGAGATCGCGGCGCTCCAGACTCTCCGAGTCGTTCACTGCTCCTCTGACGCTCGCAGGAATAGCGGGCTGGGAGGGGTTCGAACCACGCCGCCGGCTCGCTCCGCTCGCCGTCGTCTACTTCGAATCCCTCGGACGCCGTCCGTGCGCCGCGGCTCCTCGCTTCGCTCGTCGTGGTGCGGCGCACAGAAGCGGGCTGGGAGGGATTCGAACCCCCGACCGTCCGGTGACTTCCCCGCACGCACGCGCCGTCCGAACGGGTTAAAAGCCGGACGCTCTCCCTAACTGAGCTACCAGCCCTCGTCCGGTCTTACTGTCGTGCGCGCATAAGCGTTTACGAATCCGACGCCGGCGCCGACCCGACCGCCGCCACCCACACGCCCTTGCCGCCGGCCGTCGATCGACACCCCATGACCGTTCCGGACCTGCGGGACCTCACGACGCAACTGTGTTCGTTCGAGACGACAGACGGCGCCGAGGCTGCCGCCGCCGAGTGGCTCTGCGACCGCCTCGCGGACGCCGGCTTCGAGACGCACACGTGGGAGGCCGACCCCCATCGACTCGCGGAACATCCCTCGTTCCCGGACGACCCCGCCGACATCGACGCCGCTGGGCGTCCGAGCGTCGCGGGGGTCCTCGAGTTCGGCGACCCCGACGCCGGCCGAACGATCGTGCTCAACGGCCACCTCGACGTGGTGCCCGCGGACGACGACCTCTGGACGAGCGACCCGTTCGACCCCGTGTGGGGCGAGGCCGACGACGGCGCTGAGACGCTCACCTGCCGCGGCGCCGTCGACATGAAAGCCGCCGTCGCCGCCTGCGTCCACGCCGCCATCGACCTCCGCGAGGCGGTCGACGCCGGCGATCTCGACCTCGATGGCCGGGTCGTCGTCGAGGCGGTCGCCGGGGAGGAGGAGGGTGGTCTCGGCGCGGCCGCGGCGGCGCTCGACTCGCCGTACCCGTTCGACCGCGACGCCGCCCTCGTCGCCGAGCCGACGAAGCTCCGCGCCGTCACCGCGACGGAGGGAACCGTGATGAAGCGCCTGCGGATCGCGGGCCGGAGCGCCCACGCCGCGACGCGGTGGAACGGCGTCGACACGCTTCCGCTGTTCGAGCGGATCAGGCGGGCGTTCATGGAACTGGAGGCCGAGCGGTGCGAGCGCGTCACTCACCCGCTGTACGAGGCGTTCGATGTCCCGTGGCCCATCGTCTGCGGTCGGGTCGACGCGGGATCGTGGGCGTCGACCGTGCCGGGGACGCTGACCGCCGAGTGGCGGATCGGGGTCGCGCCCGGCGAGACGGTCGACGAGGTGGACGCGGAGTTCGAGACGCGACTCGCCGAGGTGGTCGCGGACGACGACTGGCTCTCCGAGCACCCGCCGGAGTTCGACCGCTTCTCGATCATGTTCGAGCCCGCGGAGATCGACGCCGAGGAGCCGGTCGTCCGGTCGTTGCAGGCGGCGATGACCGACGCCGGGCTGTCCGACACCGCTCCCGCGGGGGCGACGTACGGTGCGGACAACCGGCACTACATTGCCGCCGGGGTTCCGACGGTCGTGTTCGGTCCCGGGAGCATCGACCAGGCGCATTTCCCCGACGAGACGATCCGCTGGGCGGACGTGGAGACTGCCCGAGAGGTGATCCGCGACACCGCCGTTCGATTCCTCGGCGTCGACGATATCGACGGCACTGTTGGTGTGAACGGGTCATAAAGCGACGTTCCGCGACAGCTCGGATGTCCCGGAGATACTCAGGCGTCTCGGTGCTCGTCGAGCGCGGCGGCGACCACGTCGCCCGGGTCCCGGTTCTCCAGCGACGCGCGGTCCCGAAGCCACCGATAGACATCGGGTGGCAGGTCGATACTGAGCTCGCCGGGGCGGGCGCCTTCGGCTCGAAGGGCCGCTTCCGGCGAGGTGCCGTCGTTGATCGCGCTGGCCGCACGGCGCACCTCGCGGACGGTGAGATCCGCATCGAGCACGGCCCACGCGAGGTCGAAGCGCGCGTCGCCGGCGACGCGCGCGATGTGCTTGGCGGCAGTCGGCGCGATGTGCCCGCGGGCGACGTGCCGGCGGATCGACTCGGGGAGGTCGTGCACGCGCGCCCACTTGCGGATGAACGACACCTGGACGCCGTCGCCGGCGGCCTCGGCGGCGGCCTTGTACGACCCGTGCCCGCGCACGAGCGCGGCGCAGGCGGCTGCCCCGCGCAACATGACGACGTTGTCGTCGCCGGCGACGGCCTCGGTGGCGAACCGTCGGACGGTGTCGGCCGCCCGCTCGAGGCTTTCGGGGTCGTCGGGATCGAAGCGTGCGGCCCGTTCGGCGCGCTCGCCGGTGACGGCCGGATCGCCGCGGACGACCGGCTCGCCCACCTCCGCCTCGCGGTCGGCCGGACGCCACTGCGATTCGGCCCGCTCGCGGGCGCTGTCGGGCCGTTCGTCACTCATTGCGGACAGGTGCGTTCCGGCAGGCCAAAAGGCTCTCGGGGGTGGTGCATCTCGCCGTCATCTGTGACGTGGAAGTCCCCGTCGTCCCGCTTTTCCGGGTCGATATCTTCTCCGGGCCGCCCGATCCGCGCCGCCCCTCGGCTCGCCACCGTGATGGCATCGCCGGCGACATCGACGCGGCTTTGCCCGGGCCGCTCCGAGCGCGGGTATGCTCCGCTACGTCACGACGAACCCGGGAAAGGTCCGCGAGGCCCGCGAGTACCTCGGCGACGAGGTATCGCAACTCGACTTCGACTACACCGAGATCCAGGCCGCCGATCTCGCGCCGATCGCCGCCCGTGGCGCCCGCGAGGCGTACCGCCACGCCGACGAGCCCGTCCTCGTCGACGACGCCGGGCTGTTCGTCCGCGGGTTCGACGGGTTTCCCGGCCCCTACTCCGCGTACGCCGAGGACACGCTCGGCGTCGAGGCCGTCCGACGGCTCGTCGACGCCGAGCTCGACGACCGCCGCGCCGAGTTTCGCTGCGTGCTCGCGTACTGCGACGGCGAGTCGTTCGACGCCAGCCCCGACCCCGTCGACCGCGACGAGCGCGTCGCCGCGGCCGCAACCGGGGCCGAGCGCGACGACGAGGAGACCGAGCCGCTTCCGGTGAAGCTGTTCGAGGGGGTCGTCCGCGGCGAGATCGTCGAGGCGCGCGGCGACGGCGGCTTCGGCTACGACCCGATCTTCGAGTACGACGGGTCGACGCTCGCCGAGATGGACGCCGCCGAGAAGAACGCGATCTCCCACCGCGGGCGGGCGTTAGAGAAGTTCGGGGAGTGGTTCGTCGAGCGGTAGCGAGGCGAACTACGGAAGACAAGCGAGGCGACATGATCGGGGTTGCGAGCGCCGACGCTAAGCCGTCGCCGCCGCAACGCGATCGCATGCCCCGCGCGGTCGCTATCAACGTCGCCGCCAACACGAACCTCCCGGGTCGCCGCGGGCCGGTGTACCCGGACGGCTCGTTCGTCTACGTCCCGATCCCCGAGCGCGAACCGACCGCCGAACCGGTCGCCACCTACGTCGATCTCGACCTCGCGGCGTACGTTCCCGGCGACGCGGTCGACCTGCCCGTTCATCTCGACCCGGAGTTCGCGGGCGCGCTCGGTCGAGAGGCGTTCACCTACGGCGATCCGCACGGCGTGAAGGCCGGTCCGCTCTCCCGGCTGGAACCGGGCGACTGGCTCCTATTCTACGCAACGTTGACCGTCCACGGCGAGAACGACGACCGCGCCGAGTGGCTCCCGCCGGAGTGGGGCTGCTTTCTGATCGGGGAGTTCCGCGTCGCGGAGGTCCTCACCGGCGACGACTACCGCGAGGGCGACGCCGCGACCCGGGACCGGTTCGCCTCGAACGCCCACGTCCACCGGGAGTCGTTCGACGCGGCCGTGCTCGTGCGCGGCGACTCCGACGGGTCGGAGCTGTTCGAGCGAGCGGTCCCGCTGTCGACCCCCGCCGGCGGCGCCGACGCGAACCGGCTGGTCACCGACCTCTCGAACGACTCCGGGAAGGGGCCGTGGTGGCGGCGTGTCCTCCGCTACGACGCCGACGCGACCGCGACGCTGCGCGATCGGATCGATACGGACCCGGCCGACTGGCCTGCGTAACCGGAACCGGTTGTTCCGGTGGGCTCGCTGGCGACGATCGCTACCCGATCACGCTGTGGTGGTAGGCCCATCCCCACACGAAGGTGAGGGCGACGAGGAGCCCCGCGGCGGCCACGCCCGCGACCGTGTCCGTCGCGCTCGCCACGCCGACTTGGTCGGCGAGCTGGACCCCCGCCGCGTTGGCGTACGCGACGAGGTCACGCGCGCTCACGAGGTGCTTCAGGACGTCCTTCAGGTACGAGGCGGACACCATCGCCGCCAGCGCGGCGATGGCGTGGGAGGCTCCGGTTCGATGGGCCATACGTCGCTGTGGTCGCGACGGGATGATATATGTTGGCGCCGGTGAAGGAGCTCGGCGACCGACCTCGCGGGCGCTCGCTCGCCGGCCCCGTCGGTCGGCGCGGACGGGCCTACGGGCGGATGTACGCCCAGCCGTCGTCTTGCAGCCGAGTGAGTTCGCCGACGCCGGAGGACGCTGCCTCGACGCCCTCGGGGAGTTCGTTCAGCGTCGCCGCCGCCCCCCGGAGCGCGTTCGAGCAGACCCGGAACGTCGTCTCGGCTTCGTCGCCGGCGGCGAGGACGGCCTCGACGCGCTCGTGGCCGTCGCTGTCGGCCGCCGCGTCGATGACCGCGGGATCGTCGACCACGACCGCGACGGCGCGCACGTCGAGCGTGTCGTCGGCGAGGAGGTTGGTCACCTTCGCGTCGGCGTGCGAGAGCTGATCGACCGTGGAGACGTGGAAGACGGTTCGCATATCCGGCGTTACGTCCGGCGGCGCCGTGGCTGTTTCGTTCGAGCGTCGGGAGAATGCGCCGTCCGGGAATTGAACCCGGGCTATTAGCTTGGGAAGCTAATGTCATAATTGGCGACATTTTTCAGCATTTACCAGCAACAAATTCTGCTATCTTGCTCAGATAGCCCTTGGAATTATGTAACACTTGCTGTACTTATAAATGACAATGCCAGTTATGCTATAGGGCCGTGCGCCCCCCATTGTACCACTAATTTCAGCCGGATCATTCCGACAGCGGTATCTGCTTTACAGATTTAACCGATCAAATTTCGATACCGTTTAAACGACTGTATTGCTTCTTCTAAATTACCCGACTCTAATTGAATTTGAGAGAGCTTCAATAGGATAGAATTAGTTCGAGCAACTTCTCCAGTAAGAGATTCCTCTAATACTTCTGTCCCCTTATTGTGGAGACCATCTGCTCTATATGATTCCGCTAATAGTTCTGCAATATCCGTATTTTTGCCTCCAAGGGCCAATCCCATTCTATAATAGACTCTTGCCGATTGATTCTGTTCACGTTCAGAGTAAATTAGACCAATATTCCTCCATGCAGGATAGAATAGTGGATATACTTCAATCGACTCTTTAAGTAACTCCTCGGCCTTGTCCAGTTTCCCTTGTTCAAACGCTCTTTGAGATTGCTTGAAAAGTGTCATCTCATCCTCCAATACAAATTCATAAGATAAAATGTCTAATTTTGAAGATAGCTGATTGACTTGTTCCTTAAGATGCTCTTTCGCTTCTGGATAATCGTCAAGAAGAATTACTTTTGTTAGGAAACCAGTTGGTACCCAAGTAAGATTACACCTGAACCAAATTGAATCCTCATTTTCTTCAAAAAATTCACCTACTTTCCATTTCAAAATAGTTTCCCACTCACCACTTTCTACCGTGATTTCACCAGTTCTGTGGATTGTCTGCCATTGGATTAGTCCTTCTTCTCCCTTTTCAGGGAGTGCGTCATGAATAAAGTCAAACTTCGTAATGAATCGGTAGTCAAATTCAGATTCACTGAAACCTTGGCTAATAATCTCGCTATATACCGCTTGACGAGGAGATCTGCTTCTGCTCGGTTGGAAGTTATCTATATCTAACACGCCTTGGTCAGCAGCGTAATATTTCAGGAAAAGTCTGTCAAATATCTCGCCAGAAAACTCAAGACCGTTGTCTGATTTCTCAACTATTCCAAGACCTTCTAATTGGTCTAATAGTCTTCTCCGATTTTGCTTCCTTGATTCTATATCCTGTCTCGACAACTCGGAGATGTCTTTTAATAAAGAATAGCGAACCAGCCACTCCTCTGACACTCCCGTGATTTCCAAAAGATAAACGAGTAATCGAAGTTGCTCATCGGACAGTTGCTCAATCTTATCAAACAATCTTTCCTGCTTTGAACCACGAATAGATTCAAGGCTCTCGACAACATCCGATAAAATATCCGAACCAATTGTTATTGAGTCAGACCCGAGCTGATACTCTTTATACATATAATGGGCGACTAATTTAATCTCGTACGGGTGACCGCCAGTGATGCGATGAATATCGCTTATACTGTCTTGGTCAAACGCAGATTTCTCAGAGTCTGACAGAGGTTTAAGAAGAGATTCCTTCGTAAATTGCTGTTCTTCAAATTCAGATAGTTCTATTGTTGTGAATGACTGACCCAACGGAGCTATACTCTTCGGTATCGCCTCTGCCAACTCATTCCCCGACAAAATCATAAAGAATCCTTCTACGTTATTTATTATGGAATATAATTTTCTGAAGAGAATCCGATTCTCTATGAGTAAATCCGCTTCATCAATAAATATAGCAATCGCGGGAGATTCTACCCTCCCGTGGATCTCTTTGAGATCATCAATTATCTGTTTCCTCGGCAGATCAGACGCACTTTCTGAACCAGATTTAATTCTAAAATACGTAGAGCTATAACCAATTGAAACCTCTTCTTCTGCACCAGTTATAGCTTCTTTGAATGAATCTAACCAACTTTCCTCTATATATTCTTGTTTAGCTCCTTGAGAAAGGATCTCCTCAAATAAACCTCTATAAAATTCTAATTCGTCAACAGTATTTAGTTGCCCTATTGGTATATCAACTTGCATTAATCCAAGATCTTCAGCGATGTTCTGACCAATATTCATCAAACTACTTTTGCCAATCCCACGTTCGCCTGTGATAGATATGTTGAATAAATTACCAGAGGTTGCTTCGTTGAGATAGTATTCTATCTCATTGACGCTCTCTTCACGGTCAGCTAACTCTGGTCTTTCAGTAACAGGCTCTTGATAATTATACGGATTCACATTTCACACCCTCTGTGTGCTATCGGTCATCTTACCAATTAACTCATTTGTTTGCTCAACTTAGGTTATTGAAGCCACTGCTATCAGAAGAAGATGAGAGTGAAGAATTCACCAGATCTACTCTACAGCTGACGACCGGATTTTTAAGTTTGAGTGCAGATAGTTCATCCTCGTCGTCACGCTCTTGTAGCGAAGTTGCTCTTTCGCTCAACATCTGCGCACCTTTCTTCGGCTGAGTCAGATGCAGCGAGAGACGACTATGTGCTACCGAACGGAAAAGCGGCATCTACGAGAAGTGTTCTACAAGCCGCTATTGACTACCCAACTCCCACAATTGATGCCGGGGAAACACCCCACAAACGTTAGAAGATCGCCTTCGAGCTGACGGTGGGGCAATTATCGAGAAGTCACCCTCCTTCTATGAAGCGGAACCCGACGAGTGTGACTGCGACGATCTACACGGCGACTTCCCCTGTGCTGACTGCTACATGGATGGGAAGAAGGAACTCCCCGAGTAGAGAAGAATACAGCCGAAGCCTGCTTATTTCACCACTTGGAATCGGCTTTTTCCGCCCGGGTTTCGCTATCAGAGTGAACGTAGCGCTCCGTCGTTTCGATACTCGCATGACGTAGCTGTTCCTTCGCGTTGTGGATTCCTTCCTCATTCGCCCATAGTGTCGCCACACCACGTCGGATGGAGTACCACGTTAGCTTGCGATTCCGCGCTTCGATCTCCGCCTCCTCTATGAGCTTGGGCAGGTAGTCGTTCAGCGATTGGGTAGTGTAGGTGTTCCCGTACTTCGTAAGCCACAGCTCGTCGCGTCCGTCGTACTTCTTCAGAGAATCCCGCTCATTGAGCCAGCGTTCAAGAGCGCTAACTGCCCGACTGGACAGTCCAACCTCCCACGTCTTGTCTCCCTTGGTCGCTTCCTCCTTTGGGATCACAAGCTCTCCGTCTTGGAGGTTGACCCAATTGACCTTTGCGCGTCCCACCTCTATGGGTCGAAGCCCGGCGTCACAACTCACGGCGACGATCGAGGGGTATTTCCATGAGTTTGCTTTCTTGAAGTCCTCGGGTCCGACCTCTTCTTTCGGTTTTTCGAACCGCTGAGAGAGATGGATTTTCAGACGGCGGCGCTCCTTCGGCGTCATGTTCTGGTTGTTGTACGACTTGAACGCGGAGAGATCGACAGCAGCTTGGTAGATCTTCCCGAGTTCGTACTTCTTGAAGTAGTGGCGGCTCATCGATTCCCCGGAGTCGCCTGTGATCACGTCGGGTTTCCAGCTGTAGTCCCTCCCTTTCACTCGATTGGCGAATTTAAACAACCGCTTCAGAGACTTCTGATATTTCGCCAGTTCACTATCGGGCTTGTTCAGTCGAACAAGAACCTTCATGAGTTCGTCCGCGTCGTCGGGAGTGAACTCGACGGTCGCTTCTGCTGTCTGCTCCCACTTCCAGCGGTAGGCGTGATCAATCCGGTAGTGTGTCGCGCGTGCGGTTTCCTCGGCGTACCCCTTTCCTTCGTCTGGAGTCTTGCCTTCGCGGATCAGCCAGGTGATTAGGTTGTCTTTGAAGTCCTCGTAGTTCTCTGCGTAGAGGGGCGCGTAGTCTTCAAGAGCGTCGGCTGTTCCCTTGGCTATCGGCTCGAACTCGTACTCAACTTCTTCCGGCTCGTTGGTATCGAACATGGCTGTTTTCTTGTAGGGGCCATGACACGAGCGGATAATCGCAAGAGGGCGTCGGGTTTTGATCATGCTGTGTTACACAATGGTCGCTCCTCTTGAGTTTCAGGGAATTTTTTGCGTAAAATGCCGAAAACAGGCGCGTTAGCGCCGTATGCGCCGTCCGGGAATTGAACCCGGGCTATTAGCTTGGGAAGCTAATGTCCTACCACTGGACCAACGGCGCGCTCGTTCGTTCCACTCACTCGCGCCCCGAGGCTCGCGATTCCTCCGGAATCGCTCACCAACGGCGCTCGTCTGCTCGGGATCTCCGACCAGCGGGGCGCTCGTGTGTATTACGCCCTTTCCCATCGCAACACTTCAACTAATCGGTCGCAGGCGTCGCCGCGGAACTGGACGCGCGTCCACGATCCGCGGACACGAGGGAGCTATTTGTCCGATGCCGACCTACCCGGAGGCGATGAGCGAATCCGTCCTGCTGGACGAGGAATCGACTCCGTTGGATCTGCGCTTCTCCGACGCCGAACTCGACCGGGTGCACGGGCACGTCACCGACTTCATCGCCGAACAGGTCGACACTGCGGGCGCCGAGGGGGCAGTGCTGGGCCTGTCCGGCGGGATCGACTCGACGACGGTCGCGTACCTCGCGGTCGACGCCCTCGGCGCCGAGAACCTCCGCGGGCTGGTGATGCCGGGGTCGGTCAACACCGACGAGAACATGAGCGACGCCGAACGCGTCGCCGAGGAGCTCGGCATCGAGTACGACGTGATCGAGATCGAACCCATCGCCGAGGCGTTCTACGACGCGCTCCCGGAGGCGGCCGACGAGAAGATGGCCGAGAGCAACGTCCGCGTGCGCGCCCGGGCCGTCTGCAACTACTTCGCCGCCAACGCCGACGGCCGCCTCGTGCTCGGGACGGGCAACCGCAGCGAAGCGCTCACGGGCTACTTCACGAAGTACGGCGACGGTGCCGTCGACTGCAACCCCCTCGGGAACCTCTACAAACAGCAGGTTCGCCAACTCGCCGCCCACGCCGGCGTCCCCCGTGACCTCGTGATGAAGACGCCCTCGGCGGAGATGTGGACCGGCCAGACCGACGAGGAGGAACTGGGGCTCGATTACGACACGCTCGATGCGGTGCTCGCGCTCCACGTCGACGGGCCGCTGTCGACGGCGGCCACCGTCCGCGCGCTCGACGTGACTCCCGAGGAGGTCGTCCGCGTCGAGGAGCTGTACGAGTCCTCGAAGCACAAGCGCGCGATGCCGCCCGCGCCCGCCGAGCTGACGCTGTAGCGCCGCCGGACGCGTCCGGGTCGCGTCGGTCTCCTCCTGCCCTCGACCGCCCGATAGCCGGGAGAAAAGATTTACCGCCGGGAGGGGACCTCCCGGGCGTGTCCCGCTTCCGTCCTCCCTCCCTCCGTACAGCCGTCGCGATCGCCCTGGCGACCCTGTTCGTCGCCGGCGGCGCCGCCCTCCCGGCGCTCGCCAGCCCGGCCCCGGTTTCGGGGTGTCCGCCGTGCGACGACGGGTTCGTCCACGCCGCCGCGGAGCACGACCTCGACACCGCCGTCGCCGAGAGCGAGGCGACCGTCCGCGTCCACCGCAACGACTCCGCGACGTGGCGGGTCCGCGTCGTCCCGGCGAACGAGTCCGCGCTGAACCGCCTCGCCGAGAACGAGTCGCTCGCCCGCGCCGTCGCCGGCGACAGCTTCGGCGTCCGCTACGGCGGCGGGATCGACCACCGGCTCCTCGGGGCCGACGTGCGGGACGGCGCGTTCCTGATCCGGTATCGCACGCTCGGCGTCGTCGAGGAGGGCCCGCTCGGAACGAACCTGCTGACCTACTTCCGCGACGACCCCGGCGCGTACATCTACACGGACTTGGGTGCGGACGAACTGACCGTCGTCGGTCCCGAGGGAACGAGCGTCGCCCGCGGCTTCGGCGAGGTCGACGGCCGCCGGATGACCGCGACCGCGCTCCCGGACGTGCGCGACGGCCCGTTCGTCGTCTTCGCCCCGGCGGGAACGCCCGCCTCCGGGATCGTCGGGACGCTCGCGGTTCTGGAGGCACTCGCCGGCGTCCTCGCCCGCAACTTCCTCGCGTTCGTCCTCGTTCCCGGCGGCGTCGCGGTCGGCGGACTGGTCGCGCTCCGTCGGATCGCGGATCCCGCTCACGACCGCGACCCGTGGCGTCTCGGCGCGGGCGTCGCCGTCGGCGGCGCGGCCGTCCTCGTCGCGACGCTCGTCGCCGAGAGCGGCGCACTGCCTGAGGTGACGGGGAACCTCCTCCTCGGCGTCGCCGTCGGAACCGTCCTGCTCGGACTCGGCGGGGCCGTCGCCGTCCCCGCGGCACGGCGGGCGCTCACTGTCCGTCGGCTGCTGGGCGTCAGCGTCGTCCTCGCGGCGCTTGTCGCCACGGGCGGCCCTCGCGCGCTCGGCGGCGACTTCCACGTCACACTCACGATGGGCGGGGCGCTCCTGCCGGCGGTCGCGGCGATCGGGCGTGCTGACGCGGGCGGGGGCGACGGTACCCGAACACTCGCCGGGCTGGCGGTCGCGCTGTTCGTGGCGCTCCTCGCGCTTGCCCCGCTGACGGCGCTGGGCGGGACGCTGTTCCTGATCGCTCCCGTTCTGCTGACGCTCGCGGCCGGCGCGTTCGTCCTCGTGGCGGTCCCGCTGTACCTCCTCGGCGGGGCCAGCGTTGGGGCGGACCAGGGGGTGTCGACCTCGGAGCGTCGGGCCCCGGCGTGAGCGGCCGCGTTACCGAACCGTGTTGCCGAACTGCGTTACCGAACCGCGTTCTCGGGGCCGCGCCCGATGTACTCGGCGGCGAACGCCCGCACCACGTCGGCGTCGTACTCGTCCATCCGGAGGAGGTGCTGCCACGCGGTGAGCGTGTACGGCGTCTCCGGATCGTCGTACGGGTACGGCATCGCGACGAAGCTCTTCCAGGTGCCGGTGTGGTCGTTCGCCCACGACTGGAGGTTCGACCGGGCCTCGTCGGTCAGCGCGTTCGGCGCGTAGTACGCGACGATCGCGCCGTGTTCGAGCGTGTGGACGATGTCGCCCATCGACTGTAGCTCCTCGTAGAACCCCGCCTCGATGACGCCGCTGTAGTGGGGCCCGGAGGTCGGCGGTCGTGTGCTGTAGTCGACCTCGGTACCGCGCTGAACGTGTTGGTTCCCCTGGTTGGGGAACGACTCCACGTCCGCGAGCAGTTCCGAGTCACCGTTCTCGGGCAGCGAGGTCTCACCGCCGCCGCCGCCCCCGAGGCAGCCGGCGAGCGCGGCGATCGCGCCGGAGCCGACGACGCCGAGCGTCCGGCGTCTGGAGAGCGAGGATCGTTCCGCGAAGTCGTGTCCGTCGGTCATACCCGAGATACACGGCCGCGAGGATTCAACTGTTGTGGTGCCGGGTCACTCGCCGAACTGCTCGCCGTGGAGTCGCGCGAACGCCTCGCGCTCGTCGGGCGCCGTCTCGGCGCCGCGGGCGCCCGCACGAACGAGCCGCTTCACGGCCGAGAGCGCCTCGGGATCGTTGTCGGCGACCTCCCGCGCGACGGTCGACGGGTCCGAGACGACCCGAGAGACGAGGCCCATTCGCCGCGCCTCCTCGGCGTCGACGACCCGCGCGGAGCAGGCGATGTCGAGGGCGACGCCCTCGCCGACGACGCGCGGGAGCCGGGCGGTGCCGCCCCACGCGCCGAACAGCCCGAAGGAGACGCCCGTCTCGGCGAACGTCGCCTCGGGGGTCGCGACCCGGAGGTCGCACGCGAGCGCCAACTCCACGCCGCCGCCGCGGGCCGCCCCGTCGACGGCGGCGATCACGACCGCGTCGGCCGACTCGATCGCGTCGGCGACGCGCTGCCCGTGTCCCGCGAACGCGGCGGGATCGTCGAGCGATTCGACCACGCCGAGGTCGGCGCCGGCACAGAAGGCGGAGCCGGCGCCCCGGAGCAGCACCACCGGCTCGTCGGCCTCGACGACGGCTCGCTCCAGCGCGTCGAGACTATCCGGCGTGAGAGCGTTTCGGGCCTCGGGGCGGTCGATCGTCACGGTCCGGTACTCCCCGTCGGCGGCCCGTTCGGCGCGGATCACGGGACGGAGTAGCCCCCCGTTTCCAAAGGTCTTTGCGTGTGCCCGGCCTATCGAGCGTCGATGGATGACGCCGTGCGGACTCGGGCCGCCGCGGAGCGGGCGGTCGGCGACGTCGAGCCGGCGGCGCTCCGGAGCGCGCTGACCGACCGCTTCGACGACGCGGAGATGACGCCCGGAGCGCTCACGCTCGTATCGGCCCGCGCACTCGACCCCGATGTCGACCTGTCAGGCATCGAGGAACACGCCGCCGGCGTCCAGCTCATTTACGAGGGGCTGCGACTCACTCGCGAGCTCTCACAGACGGAGCCGTGGGCGGGCGTCGACCTCGACGCGATCGGCGACATCGACGCCGACCTCGACGTGCTCGCGGCGGACGTGTCCGTCTCGCGTGGCTTCTATCTCCTCGCCAGGACGGCCGCCGCGGGGAAGGCCGTCGAGACGGTCCGGGCGTTCGGTCGCGACCAGACGCTCCGGCGCGACGCGGGCGCCGACGGCGCGGCGGCGCTGGACCGTAACCTGGAGGCTGACGTGTTCGAGCTCGCGGTCGTCGCCGGCACGGCCGCCGTCGGCGCGTCGGCGCCCGCGGACCTGCTGTCGTACGCCGCCGAGCTCGCCGCCGGCGACGACGACCGCATGCCCGCCGTGGGCGCGCTTCCCGACTCGACGGGAGACCGCATCGCCGCCCTCGCCGACGAGGACCGCGTGGCGTCGTCGGCCGACTCGTGACGGAGGCCCGGACAGGGCGCCACTTCGCCCGTCCGGTCGTCGTCCCGTGATACCGCCTGTCTGTGACGGGGCCCAATCGTAACGCATAAAGACGGCTCCCGGCTATCCGTAACCGCGCCTGGGTAGCTTAGCGGTAAAGCGCGTCCTTGGTAAGGACGAGAGCGCGGGTTCAAATCCCGCCCTAGGCTTCCTTCGTTCTCACACCGCCAGCCGCTGTGCTGTCCCTACATCGTCGGCGACGCCGTCACTCCTCCGGCACGATCCGCGGGACACGCACCGTCACCACGGTGCCGCCGCCCTCGCGGTCGTCGATCGTCAAGTCGCCGTCGGCCATCTCGGTTCCCCAGGCGATGAGCCACAGGCCGAGGCCGCTGCCGTGTTCCAGCGGCGTCTCGTTCCCCCGTTCGAGGGCGGCCCGTTCGTGGTCGCTGATACCCGGCCCGTTGTCGGCGACGCTGATCTCGACCGTCTCGTCGGTGCAGGTCGCCCGCACACCCACCCACGGGTCGGCCGCGTCGTTGTGTTCGGCGGCGTTCTCGACGACGTTCTTCACGACCGAGGTGAGCACCGGGGAGACCGCGATCTCCGTGCCGTCCGCGCAGCCGTCGCTCTGACCGAACTCGAGGTCGATCGCGACGGACGGGTGTTCCTCGCGGACCGCTTCGATGGACTCCCGGATCACTGCCGTCAGCGTTAGCGACCGCTCGGACTGGCGGCCCCGCTCGAAGATGTCGATGACGTCGCGGGCCTTGTCGCTGATCGCCTCGATCCGCATCGCACCCTCCTTCACCGCCTCGACGTGCCCGTTCTCTACGTCCATGAGGTCCGCGTTCCCGTAGATGAGGTTCGTCTCCGTGCGGATGTTGTGCCGGAGCACGCGGTTGAGCACCTCGAGGCGCTGCTGGCGTCGGAGGTGGTCGCTCACGTCGTGAAAGGAGATGACGCCGCCCAGCGAGCGGCCGTGGAAGTCCGCGACCGCCGTCACCGTCGCGTCGTACTGCCGGCTCTGGAGCCCGTCGCCGAGCGTGAGATGGCGGGAGGCACGCCCCTCTTCCGGCAGGTGCTCGTACCGGGGGATCACCTCGGCCGCCGGGTTCCCCAGCGCGTCTCGTGGGTCGACGTCGAGAACCTCCGCAGCCTGCTCGTTCATGTCGACGACGTAGTCGTGTCGGTCGACGACGACGGCGCCCTCGCGCATGCGCTCGAACACCAGTCGTCGCGCGCGGTGGTTCGCCGACGGGCTCGTCCCGAGCAGGCGAAACCGGGTGATCGCGCCGAGGTACGCGACGCCCGACACCGCGAAGAACACCGGCGTCGGGTCGAGGCTCGGAACCGGAACCGCGCCGGCCAGAAACAACACGTTGCTCGTCCACGGCGCGAGCGTCCCGACGAGCAGTCCGAGGCTCTGGCCGCGGAACGGGAGCGTGTCGCTGCGGACCAGCCCCAGCAGCGGGATCGATCCGAACAGCCCGAGCAGGTAGGTGTAGCCGGTGACGACCCAGTACCAGGGGCCGCCGACCCGGTGAAGTACCGTCCGTCCGGCCTCGGTGACGAGTTCCGTGTCGAGATACAGCAGATGGTGGTACGGGTCGGTTGCCGCGAGCGCGACCGTGACGACCGGAACGACCGACAACAGCGCGATGTACCGCGGACGGACGTAGTGATCGCGCCCCGTGTACTCCAGCGCGAACAGGAGCCACGCGACCGGGATCACCACGACCCCCAGCCACTGGATATCGGAGTAGAACACCTTCCCTGCGAGGGTTCCGGCGCGGTGTTCGAGGACGAAGAACACCGACCACCACACCTGCCCGGCCAGCATGGCCGTCAACGGAACCGCACCGGGTTCCTGTCGCTCGCGCCACGCGAGGAGCGCGGCGGTCGTCCCTACGACGACGGTGAGCAACATCACCGCCGTCAGCGTTCCGGGCGGGAGCACGTACCCTCCTGCTGTGGGGAGCACCGTAATAAATTCCGTCGTCACGCGGTCCGCGACGATCTGATAGATCACGCGACGGCCCGCTTACACCAGCAGCAGCGGACCGACCAGCGCGGTCGCGACGACGAGGTACTCACACTCCGATGCCAGCGCGAGGGCGTCGTTGTCCACGCGACCGAGCAGCCCCGTGACGACCAGCGAGTACGCCAGTCCGACGCCGAGCGCGACCGCGAATCCGGCCCGCAGCACGCCGGCGGAGACCGCCGCAGCGACGAGACCGACGGTGAGCAGGTCGACGCCGTACAGCGCCCGCCGCGTCGCCGGGACGCCGAACGCGACCGGCAGCGTCGCCACGTCGATCGCGCGGTCGGCCTCGATGTCGCCGACGTTCGGGATCTCGGTGTCGACGAACGACCGAAGCAGGAAGTACGCGAACACGACTGCCGTCGCCGGGGTGACCGCCGCGTCGGTGAACGCGACCGGGAGCGCGGTCAGCGTCGTCGCCCACGCGAGCGCGACGACGAGGGAGTTGACGACGAGCACCTGCTTCAACCGGCGGAGCTTCGGGGCGACGCTCGGAACCCAGTTGGCGGCGTACGCCACCCAGAACAGGCCGGGAAGCAGCGTCACGGCCAGCGCGACGGGGCCGCCGAGCACGGAGATCGCGACCGCGAGGCCGTACGCCATCGACGCTAGCACGTACAGGGTGTCGCGATGCCGCCGGACGAACGCCGACCGATCGGGGTCGGAAACGGCGTCCGTGTCCACGTCGGCGACCCGGTCGTTCGTGTACACCGCGAACGTCACCAGTCCGACGACCACGGGCGCCGGATTCGGCGGCAGCGACAGCAACACCATGGCGATCGCCACCTCGGCCATCGCGATCGCCGCCAGATACGCGGAACTGTACACGAGCGCGTTCCCGGCACGCTCCCCGTACGTGGTTAGCAGTTCGACGATCCGACCCGTCCGCCCGGTCGCGCCGCGTCTGTCCGACGCGTAGTTGGATTCGTGGGGCATGTGTGTGTGGTGGACCGACCGACGGCGACCCGCCGGGGTACCCTGGCGGTACCACTCCGCCGATCACATAAATATTCTGTCGAATATGACACTGATTTGAGCTAACTTGGTGTGTATAAAATCGGCGGCGATAACTGTATTTCTTAAATGTCCGTCGATCCCGGCGGTCCACGTGCGCTCGCGGCCAGTCGTTCGACTCGCAGCGAGCGTGTCGGTTGGGCCGCATCGGTTGGCTCGCGTCGTCCACGATGGGGTCGGCTGACCCGTCGCTCGTCGGTCGAGACCTGACAGTCGGCGTTGGTCGACACGTGCTGAACGAACGGTGCGTTCGTGAGTTGCTGCGTCAGCGGATCGTCAGCGTGGCGGGCCGCCGGGTGGCTATCCCTCGAATCCGGTCCCCGTCGCGGCGTCGGGGACCTCGTTTTTCTCCACGTCGAGTCCGAGTTCCTCGATGGCCGCCTCCATGTGCTCGTCGTCGACGTAGCTCGCGCCGGCGGCGACGCGCTTCGACTGGGCCAGCGCCATCACCTCGCCGCGGCGGTCGTCGGGCAGTTCGTACTTGTCGACGACGAGTTCGATGGTGAGGCCGTTGTGGTCGCGGGTGTACAGCGAGTGGAACGCGCCGCGATCGAACTCGCTGTAGCGGTGGCCGTGCTCCGAGAGCGCCGCCTTGATCTCGGGCAGTTCCTCGGCTTCGATCGAGAACGCGAGGTGATGGACCGCACCGACGCCGGGGCGCTGTCCGGGGGCGTTCTCGCGGTCCTCCTCGACGAAGAACGTGATGATACGGCCGTCGCCGCTGTCGAAGAACAGGTGCGTCACCTGCGGCGCGTCGAGGTTCGGCTGGCGCATCACCAGCGGCATCCCGAGCACGTCGCGGTAGAACGCCACCGTCTCCTCCTCGTTGCTCCCGATGAGCGTGATGTGGTCGGTCCCCGTCGTCCGCAGCACGCTGTCGTCGGGGCGCTCGGCCGTCACGGGGATGTCTGACTGGTCGGCCGGTACCTCGGTGTCGCCGTCGTCGGTTGCCATACACCGAGTACGGTCGCCGGCCACTTAGCCGATCGCTGACGTCGATGTTACCGGGTCGTCTGGCGGTTGTCGCCCTCGACGTCACCTTCCCCCTCGACGTCACCTCCCACCTCGACGCCGTCTCCTCCCCCCACGCCGATCCGTCCCCGGCTCACGCCCGACTCCAGTTCCGTCACGTCGTTCGTCCGGTCGTCGCCCGTGTCGCCGGCGTCGCCGGTGTTCTCGGTGCCGGACGGCTCGAACAGCGCCACCTCGGCCTCCTCGTGCGCCACCGGCCGGTGCTCGACGCCCGCGGGAACGACGAGTAGCTCGCCGGGCGACAGGGTCTCCGTCGGGGCGTCTCGGAACTCGATGTCCAGCGGGCCGCCCTCGATCACCCAGAACAGCTCGTCTGCGTCGGGGTGGCTGTGCCAGACGAACTCGCCGTCGAGGCGGGCGAGCTTCAGCGCCTGTCCGTTCAACTCGGCGGCGAGGCGCGGCGACCACGGCTCCTCGATCGAGTCGAAGCCGTCCGCGAGAGACACCTTCTCCATGTCGGTTCCTCGATGCCGCCCGAACAAAAGCCGTCGGCCTACCGCAGGTCCTCGATGAACGTCTCCGGAACGGCCGCGAGCACGGGGGCGGGCGCGACCGCGACGAGGCGCTCGCCGGCGTCGACGAGCACCCGGCGCACGAGTGCGTACCCTGCCGAGACGACCACGAGCGCGGCCACCGCCAACTGGGGTGTCCCGTCAAGCATCGCCAGCGACGGAAGCGCGAGCGCGACCCCGACGAGGAAATCCTCCGGAGCGCCGTCGTAGCGGATCCACCGACGCGGGGGGTGCCACCTCCCGCGCACGTGTTCGTACACCGCCCGGTTCCCCGTGGCCTCCCACGGGCGAAGCGTGAGATCCCCCCCGAAGACGTCCGAGACGGCATGAACCGCGGCCGCGACGAGAAACACCGCGAGCGACAGCGTCGCCGGCGACGGGGCGACCGCGGCGGCGACGACGGCGAGCACGGCGGCGACACTGCCGTACCCCGGGAAATGCAGATCCTTCCGGTGGTTGCCCGCCAAGTCAAGGTCGGGCGCGAGCCCGCCCAGCGCTCCCGCGAGGACGACCGGTCCGGCCTCCGGTACGAGCGCCAGCGTCCCGAGCCCGACGATCACGCCCGCGAGGACGTGGGTCGTCGCCATCATAGCCACACGGAGGCGACGGAGCCTCAAAAGCGAGACGTGTCCCGTGCTACCGCGGCAGACCTCGCGGCGCGCAGCGTCCTCGGTCCCCGCGGCGCCATCGACACCGGCACCGATATCGGCGACAGCGCTATGTGGCATGACGTACCATACCACGCTATGGATATCGTCATCGTGGGGTACGGCCGGGTCGGCGCCCGCACCGCGCGGGTGCTCGACGAGGAGGGGCACGACGTGACCGTCGTCGACAACGATCACACGAAAGTCGAGCGTGCGCGCGCTCGCGGGCTCCGAGTCATCGAGGGAAACGGCTCGAATCCGGCGGTGCTCACCGAGGCCGGCGTCGCCGACGCCGATGGGCTCGGCGCGATCACCGGCGATCCGAAACTGAACTTCGAGATCTGCATGGAGGCGCGGGAGCTGGGCGACTGTCGAACCGTGATGCGCGTCTCCGAGGACTTCCACGAGGAGATCTACGACGAGTTCGAGCGCGCCGTCGACGAGATCATCTACCCGGAGCGCCTCGGCGCCGCCGGCGCGAAAACCGCCATGCTCGGCGGCAACTTCAACGCCATCAGCGATCTCACCGAGCGGCTCCAACTCGTGACGATCGCGGTCGAGGACGACTCCCCCGTGATCGGCGCGCACGTCAACGAACTCACCGTCGACGGCGGCCGCGTGTACGCACACGGCCGCACCAGAGAGCCGCTGACGATCCCGTTGCCCGGCACCACCGTCGAGGCCGGCGACCGGCTCGCCGTGCTCGCCGAGACCGAGCGCGTCGTCGACGTGCGCGCGGCGCTGCTCGGGGCGTGACCGGCGACGCGGCCGCCGCCCTGGGCGTGACGTAGGACGCCGGCGCGGCTCAGCGGCCGGTGGATCGCTCGTGGGGAAAGAGGCAGGGCGAGGCCCTGGCAGGCGATAGTCGGGGGTCCACGCGCCTGCGACGTGGATACGGGGTGAGCGTGTGCGGCGCTCGGATCGGACACACCGTCGCGATCCGAGTCGCGGTCGACGACCGAGGATCGACGGACGGTCTCGCGCCCGTTCGCCGGGTCCGACTCTCCCAGTATAAAGCCACGTCAGACGGAAGCGGTCCGTCAGACGCCCGGACGACTCGATTTCGGCGGATCCGCCGTGCTCGTCGATCGCACCCGTCCGTCGATCGACGGGAACGCTCTTGATGCGGGCTGTCGAGCCACCCCGTATGCACGGAACCGGACCGCCGCTCGTCACGCCGTTCGACGCCGACGGAGATCTCGACGAGGCCGCCCTGCGCGAACTCGTCGGCTGGGTCGAAGCCCGCGGGGTCGACTTCCTCGTCCCCTGCGGGTCGAACAGCGAGGCCGAACTCATGACCGCCGTGGAGCGCGCCCGCACGATCGAGGTCGTCGCCGACGAGGCGTCCGTCCCGGTGCTCGCGGGCACGGGTAGCCCCGGAAAGCGGGAGACGCTGGCGGCGACCGAGTCCGCCGCCGTCGCCGGCGCCGACGCCGCGCTCGTCGTGACGCCGTTCTACTACGGCCACGATCAGGAGACGCTGGAGACGTACTACCGCGAGGTCGCCGACGAGTCGCCGGTCCCGGTGTACCTCTACTCGGTGCCCGTGTTCACCGACACGGGCCTGGATCCGGAGACGGTCGGCCGGCTCGCCGCCCATCCGAACGTCGCGGGCATGAAGGACTCCTCCGGGGACATCGCGGCGTTCCAGCGGATCCGCGAGCGCACCGCCGACGCGGACTTCGAGCTCATGGTCGGCTCCGGGGGCGTGCTCGGGCAGGCGCTCGCGGCCGGCGGAACCGGCGGCGTGCTCGCGCTCGCCAACATCGCGCCGGAGGCGACGACCGCGATCTACGGGGCCCACGAGGCCGGCGACGCCGAGCGCGCCCGCGAACTCACCGCCGCGTGCGTCGACCTCAACCACGCGGTCACCGGCGAGTACGGCATCCCCGGCCTGAAGTACGCGATGCGCCGGCGGGGGGCGCCGGCGGGACACGCCCGCTCGCCCCACCGCTCGATCGACGAGGAGGCACGGGCGGCGCTCGACGCCCACCTCGACGAGTTCGAGGCACTTCGCGCCGATCTCTGAGGGTCGTTCCGAACCCGCTACGTTTCCCGTCCGTCCGCGTCGCCGGCGGCGTCAGCGCGGGTCGCCCGCGTCGCCGTCGCCTTGAACGAAGCGACCACTTCCCTGCCCTCGCGCAGGCCGAGGCGGTCGGCGCTGTCCACCGTCACCAGAGCCGCGAGGGACTCCTCGGCGCCGACGTCGACCCGGACCTCGACGACGGCGTCCCCGCGGTCGACCGCGCTGGCGACGCCCGGAAATCGGTTTCTCGCGCTGGTCGCGTCCGCCGACGGCGTCTCGCCGGGGTCGTGCAGCGTCACGGCGTCGGCGCGGACGCTCGCCTGTACGCGGTCCCCCGCCGCCGGATCCGGGTCGCCGACCGCGAGCGCCCGCAGCGACCCGGCGTCGGTGTCGACGACCGCGAGTTCGCCGTCCCGCTCCGCGACGACGCCCTCGAACACGGACTCGGCGGCGCCGGCCGTCCCCGCGAGGGCGGCGGTGAGGCGGTCGAACCGCGCGAGCAGCGCCCGCGCGCCCTGCGTCAGTCTGCTTCCCCCGCCGTCGGCGCCGCCGCGGCGTCGCTCGACCAGGTCGCCGAAGGCGCTCTCCAGCGTCTCCAGCCGCGAGAGCGCCCGCGCCCGGGAGCGACCGAGGTTCGCCGCGGCGCCGCTGACGGACCCGGCGGCGGCGATGGCCCGCAACAGCGCGGCGTCGCGCCCGTCGAACGTCGCGCCGTCGGCGACGAGGCTCGCCTCGAACCCCGCCGCGCCGCCGCCGGCGGACCCGTCCCCGTCGCTCCCGTCGTTCGCTTGCATCGCCGGTGGCTTCGGCGACCCGGCGGAAAACCGTTGCGCGCGGCGGCTCCCTCGCGGATCTCGCCGCCGACGTACTCCGAAACCGAAACCAGTTCCAGTACCCCGGATTCCCGGCATCGAAGTAACTGGTACCCACAACTATTTGTGGCTCCCGACGATCGTTGTTTCTGTGTCGAAACAACGCGGCGGTCGGAACGGCCCGACGGACAGGCGATCGTTCCTGACGGCGGCGGGCGCGACCGCGGCGGCGTTCGGCCTCGCCGGCTGTATAGCCGGCGGTAGCGGTGTCGGCTCCGGAGGGTCGACCGAGACGCCCGTCGAGGACGGTATGGACACCGAGGGCAACGGCGGCGACACCACGACGACGTCCTCGGGGACGGACCTGGAGGACTCCATGACGATCTTCCACGCGGGCTCGCTCGCGCCGCCGTTCTCGGAGGCCGAGCCGATGTTCGAGGAGGAATACGGCGTCGACGTGACCCGCGAGGCCCAGGGGTCGGTCGCCTCCACCCAGAAGATCACCCAGCAGGGTCGCTCGGCTGACGTGCTCGGCACCTCCGACTTCCGGCTCGTCCGCGACCGCGTGCTCCCCGAGTTCGGCGACTGGTACGCCATCTTCACGACGAACTCGATGTCGATTCAGTACCGCGAGGACTCCCCCGGCGCCGACGAGATCTCGGCGGGCAACTGGTGGGAGATCCTCGCTCGCGACGGGATCACCATCGGCCACTCCGACCCGGCGGTCGACCCCGGCGGGTACCGCGCGGTGATGACCCAGCAGCTCGGCGCCGAGGAGTTCGAGGGCGAGCGGCTGTACGACGACGCCACTTACCGGCAGCTGCGCGAGAACTCGGTCGTCCCGACGGGCACCGAGACGAACCTGGAGGCCCAACTGGAGTCGGGCGAACTGGACTACGTGTTCTACTACCAGTCGATCTCCGCGAGTTCGGGGCTGCCGTACGTGGACCTCCAGCCGGAGGTCGACCTCTCGCGGGCGACGAGCGCGTACGCCGAACACTACGCGAAGGCGGAGGTCGAGACCGGCTCGGGAACGTTCACCGGCGCGCCTATCGCGTACGGGATCACGGCTCCGAGCGTCGCCGAGTCACCCGCCGCGGGCGCGAAGTGGGTCGAGTACTTCGCGACCGACCCCGGGCGCTCCGTCCTCGAAGAACTGGGACTCGTCCCCGTCGACCCGATCGTCGTCCCCGCCGGCAGCGAGGACGCCGTTCCGGAGAACGTCATGTCGGTCGCGAGCGCCCAGGAGACGCTCGGTCCGCTTGAGCTGTAACGCGGTCGCCGACGGAAGATAGTTCAATGACTCCCACCGAGAGACCCTGTAATGGCGACGGGTGCTGAGACCGACCCCGGACTGGAGCGCCTCGGCCGCGCGCCGATGGTCGTCGCGTTCGCGGCCGTGCAACTGGCGGCGTTCGCGGCCGCCTACACGTCGGGGAGCCCGACGCTGTATGCGTACTTCGTCGTCGGCAGCGTCGCCGTCGCGGCCTACGCGCTCGACGGGAGTGCGTTCGTCGTCGGCGCCGCAACGCTCGCCAGCGTTCTGCTCGTCGCGCTCGGGCTCCCGCTGGCGCTGTTCGTCGCCAGACAGCAACCGGGACTGATCGTCGAGAAGGCGCTAAACCCCGATGTCCATCGTGTGCTGTATTTGGGCGTGTACGGCCCGCTGTTGGCGGCGCTCGCGAGCCTGCTCTTCGGCGTCCCGCTCGCGCGTCTGCTCGCGGACGGGTTCCCGGGTCAGCAGGTGGTCGAGAGCCTCGTCGACCTCCCGCTGGTCGTCCCGCACTCGGTCGCCGGGATCATCGTCCTGTTCGGCTTCGGTGAGGGAGGCGCGTTCCCGTCGGTGTCGGTGCTCGGCACGATGACGGGGATGGTGCTGGCGATGGCGTTCGTCTCGGCGCCGTACGCGGTCAACGCCGCCCGCGAGGCGTTCGAGTCCATCGACGACCGACTGGAGTACGCCTCGCGGATACACGGCGCCTCCCGGTTCCAGACGTTCCGGCGCGTCACCGCGCCGCTCGCGGTCCGCGGGATGGTTACCGGCGGCGTGCTCGCGTGGGCGCGGGCCGTCTCCGAGTTCGGGGCGGTCGCGGTCGTCGCCTACACCGTCGAGTTCTTCTACCTCCCGGCGGGGGGGTCCGTCCGCGCCCAGCACGCGCCCGTGTTCGTCTACAACACGTACCTCCAGGGCGGTCTGGAGGAGAGCGGCGCGGTCGCGTTCCTCCTGCTGGCGGTGTCGGCGATCATCTTCCTGATCGTACGGTACCTGACCAACGACAGCACGACGACCGGGGGTGTCGTTTGATGCGGCTGTCGGCCGACATCACCGCCACCTTCACCGCCGACGGCGCCGACGCGTTCGTCGTCGACGCCGCAGTCGAGGTCGAGCGCGGCGAGAGCCTCGTCGTGCTCGGCCCCAGCGGGAGCGGGAAGACCCTTCTGCTGGAGACGGTCGCCGGGTTTCACGGCCACGACGGCGCCGTCTCGCTCGACGGCGAGGCGATCCACGACCGGGACCCGGAGGACCGCGGCTTCGGCTTCGTCTTCCAGGACTACGCGCTGTTCCCGCACCTCACCGTCGCCGAGAACGCCGCCTACGGCACCCGCTACCGCGACGACCACGACGACCCGGACGCGCTCCTCGCCGAGTTGGGGGTCGCAGACCTCGCCGACCGCCACCCGCCGACGCTGTCGGGCGGGGAGAAACAACGCGTCGCGCTGGCGCGCGCGCTTGCGGTCCGCCCGGACGTGATGCTGCTGGACGAGCCGCTCGCGGCGCTGGACGTGCCGACGCGACAGGCGCTGCGCGACGACCTCGCCGCGGTCCTCGACGATGTGACGGCGGTGTACGTCACGCACAATCGGACGACCGCTCGCGCCGTTGCCGACCGGATCGCCGTGATGCGTGACGGTCGGATCGTCCAGACCGGGACGCCGGAAGCCGTGTTCGAGCGTCCCGCCTCCCCGATGGTCGCGGCGTTCACCGGATCGAACGTCGTCGCCGCCGACGCTCTTCGCGGCACCGTCGACCTGCCGGACGACGCCGTGACGGCGGCCGTCCGGCCGGAACACGTCGGGCTCGTCGACGGCGACAACGCCGCTGACGGCGGCCTCGCGGGCGAAGTCGCGCGCACGCTCCGCGAGGACGCCGCTCACCGCGTCGTCGTCGACCTGGACGCCGATCTCTCCGATGGAGGCTCTTCCGCCCCCGAGCCTCCGGTCGGCGCCGTCGCCGACGGCGGCGGTACTCGCCTCTCGCTGTTCGTCGCCGACGACCCGCCGGCGCCGGGCGAGCGCGTCCGGCTGTCGGTGCCCCCCGAGCGCGTGACGCTGTACACTGCCGAAACGGCGTAATTGGAAGTAGTTACGCTATCTCGCCTGATCGACCGGATCTCGTTTCTGAACACGGTCAAGTACGATCCGACGAACAGGCATGTAGTGGCGTTCTCTGAGCGATTCGCGTCGTCACGTTCGATCCGGTTCGACGCTGGCGAGTGGACCGGTGCGTTGGGAGATTCGGTTACGGTCCTCCCGATAGTCGTCGGGCTGGCGGCGCTGACGCCCGTCTCGTTGGCGCACGCGCTGCTGTTCTTCGGCGCCTTCCAGGTCGCGTGGGGCCTGGTGTACGGCCTCCCGCTG
This sequence comes from Halobaculum rarum, assembly GCF_040025155.1. Classification (NCBI taxonomy): domain Archaea; kingdom Methanobacteriati; phylum Methanobacteriota; class Halobacteria; order Halobacteriales; family Haloferacaceae; genus Halobaculum; species Halobaculum rarum. The sequence goes on from NZ_CP157275.1 coordinate 1,722,647, forward strand.
TCGGTCGAGCCGATGAAGGCGCTGGCGGGGCTGGCGCTGGCGGGCACCATCTCCGCCGGCGAGTACGTCGCCGCCGGCCTGCTCGCGGGCGCCGTTCTCCTCCTTGCGGCGGCGACGGGCGCGCTCTCGCGGATCCAGCGGTACGTGAACGAGCCGGTGATCCGCGGTATCCAACTCGCGGTCGCGCTGCTGCTCCTCCGCGCCGGTGTCGACCTCGGCGTCGCGGACCCGACGCTCGCGCTCGCGGCCGCCGGCGTCGCGGGCGTCGTCGCGCTGGCGGGCTACCGCCGGGGCGCCGCGCTCGCGGTCCTCGGCGTCGGCCTCGCGCTGGCCGTCGCCGACGCGGGCGTTCCCGCCGCCGATCTCCCTGCACTCGCGGTCTTTCCGGCCGGTGCGCCCGCGCTCACGGCCGACGCGCTCTCGGCGACGACCGGCCAACTGGCGATGACCGTCGGCAACGCCGCCGTCGCGACGAGCCTCCTCCTGTCGGATCTGTTCGACGCGGACGTGTCCGCCGACCGGCTCTCGGGGAGCATGGGCGCGATGTGTCTCTCGGCGGTCCCGCTGGGCGGGATTCCCATGTGTCACGGCTCCGGGGGACTCGCGGGCAAGCACGCCTTCGGCGCGCGCACCGGCGGCGCGAACCTCGTGCTCGGCGGCCTCTATCTCGCGGCCGTCCCGTTCGTGAGCGTCGTCGCGGCGTTCCCGATGGCCGTCCTCGGTGTCCTACTCGTCGTCGTCGCGGTCCATCTCGGACGCCGCGCGGTCGACGTGGACGGCCGGCGCGCGCTCGCGCTCGTCGCGCTCGTCGGGTGCGTCGGCCTCCTGTGGAACGTCGGCGCGGCGTTCCTCCTCGGCGTCGGCGTCGACACGGTTCGGCGGCAGTTCGCGGCGGCCTGAGGGGGAAACGGCTCGGCTTTTTGTCCCGCGGCGATGCAGGTCGAGTATGGAGACGTGGGGCGCGCTGTTCGAGCGGGCGGCGGCGTTCGGCGCCGACGAGGCGGCGGTCCGGTCAGCGTTCGCCGAGCGGCGCGAGCGTGAGAGCGACGCCGACGACCGTGCCGGCGACGACACCGACGGCGTCCCGGATCCGGCCGACTCCTCGCCGGCGCGGGTCGTCGCCGACGCGGACGTGCTGGCGGCGGACCTCCTCGTCGGCGGCGACGCCCGCGAGGCGCTGGACGGGCTGCGCGCGCACTCGTGGACGACGCTCGTCGCCAGCGACGCCCTCCTCGACGACGCCGAGGCGGTGATCGCGTCCCTCGCCGATCCCGACCTCGCGGCCGACTGGCGCGAGCGGATCGACGAGTGGCGCGAACCGATCGCACAGCCACTCGACGATCACCCGGCGCTGGCGTCGGCGTTCCGCGGCGGCGCCATGCACGTGCTGTCGCTCGACGACCGGCTCACCGCACCCGGGGCGGGCGCGGGGCTCAACGACCGCTTCCCGGTGAGCGTGCGCGAGCCGCGGGCGTTCGCGGCGCTGTTCGACGCCGAGAAGCTGTATCCGGAAGTGGGGAACGGGGAGTATCCGGGGCCGGATCGGGACCCACGGGCGTGATCATGGCTCGGGAGCGCGGGGGAAGTGAGATCGGAGGGAGCGCGAGCGCGGAGCGACTGCCGGCTACTCGGCGTCGGGGGCGTCGACACCGTCCGGCGGCGTGAGGTCGCGTTGGAACTCGTCGAAGTCGTCGAGGTCGTCGGGGAGGTCGAACTCGACCTGTCGCTCGTCCGCGCGATTCGTCAGCTTGTCCTCGACTGGGTCGGCGACGGACTCCCAGCCGGGCTTCACGCGGACGCTGCGGGCGGGTGATCCGACCGCGATGTGGTGATCGGGCACGTCGCCCTGAACGGTGGATTTGGCGCCGACGACCGCGTTCTTGCCGATTCGGCACCCGGCCGCGACCATGGAGTCGTAGGTGACGCGTGCGTCGTCGTCGACGATCGTGTGGTAGTTGTCGACGTGCGTCTGGTCGACGATGTCGTGGTCGTGGCTGTAGAGGTGCGCGGAGTCGGAGATCGAGACGCGCTCGCCGATGGTGAGCTTCCCGCGGTCGTCGAGGTGGACGTCGTCGTGGACGACCGTGTTGTCGCCGATCTCGATGTTGTGGCCGTAGGTGAACGTGATCCCCTTGAACAGCCGGAGGTCCTCGCCGGCGTCGGCGAACAGGTGGTTCGCGAGCATCTGGCGGAACCGGAGCGCGAACGCGATGTTGTCGGCCATCGGCGTCGCGTCGAACTGGCGCCACAGCCACTGGAGGTGTTTCGAACGGGTGTACGTCTCCTCGTCCTTCTCGGCGTAGTACTCCGACTCCAGCGTCGCGTTACACGGATCGTACCCCTGGAGCCGGACGCGCTCGGCGGGCGTCACGTCGCCGCCGGCCTGCCACCGCTCGTAGGCGTCGCGGTCGCCGAACAGGTCCACGAGCGTGTCGCGGACGATCTCACAGGCGTCCTCGTCGGACGACAGTCGGTCGTCCACCTGCTCGGTGAAGGCCGTCACCCCCTCGTCCGCCTCGACGGGGAGGGACACGTGGCGCTTGGTCATACCGCCACGATTGGCCGTGACGAGTCATAGGGGTTCGGATATGCGAAGTCGCCGCCAACTCGCCGTGCACACGAAGCGACAGCGGTTAGGACCCGCCCTCCCTGCGACCGATAATGAGCGATCTCGACGGCACGGCGGACGCCCGCACGAGAACCGGCGCGGAGTCGGTCCGGTCCCGGACGCCGGCGTGGACCCGCAAGCAGGCGGCTGGGCTCGCCCGCGTCGACGACGCGGTGAAGCCGGTGGTCTACCCGCCCGCGGAGCCCGTCAGCGACGAGGTGTACCTGTGGGACACCTGGCTGCTGCGCGAGCGCGACGGCTCCATCGCCGACGTGGGCGGCTACCGCGTCGCCTTCGCGCTCACCGCGCCGCGGGACCTGCTGCCCGGGAAGCGCCACGACGTGGCGACCATCCGGTGTTTCTACTCCGCCGACGGCGAGTCCTGGGAGTCTGCTGGCCCCGTGTTCGAGGGAAGCGATCCGCTCGGCTCGCGCCAGTGGGCCGGCTGCGCGCTGTGGGACCCCGACGGCGAGGGCCCGTCGGACCTGTACTGCTACTACACCGCCGCCGGCGAGGCCGGCGAGGAAGAACTGAGCTACACCCAGTATCTCGCGCTCGCGACCGGCGGCACCCTGACAGCCTCCGACGACGGCCTCGAGGTCGAGGGGACGTTCACCCACGAGTCCCTCCTGTATCCGGACGGCGTTCGGTACGAGACCGAGGAGCAGTCGCGCGGGATGATCTACACGTTCCGTGACCCGTGGTTCTTCGAGGACCCCGCGACCGGCGAGACACACCTGCTGTTCGAGGCGAACGTCCCCGTCCCGGAGGGGAGCGACGCCTGCGACGGCGACGCGATCGGTCAGGAGTTCAACGGCGCCGTCGGGATCGCAGACTCCCCGACCGGCGACCCGACCGAGTGGGAACTGCGGGACCCGCTGCTGCACTCCACGTGCGTCAACCAGGAACTGGAGCGCCCGCACGTCGTCGTCCGCGACGGTCGCTACTACCTGTTCGTCTCCAGCCACGGGCACACCTTCGCCCCGGGAATCGACGGGTTCGACGCGCTGTACGGCTTCGTCGCCGACTCGTTGCACGGCGAGTACCGCCCGCTCAACGACACCGGGCTCGTGCTCACGAATCCCGAGAACGCGCCGTTCCAGACGTACTCGTGGCTCGCGTTTCCCCACGACGAGGAGCTGCTCGTCACCTCCTTCTTCAACTACTACGACTTGGAAGGCCGGACGCTGGACCAGGTCGCCGAACTGCCGCCCGAGGAGCAGTTCCGTCGCTTCGGCGGCACGCTCTCGCCGACGATCCGGATCGACCTCGACGGCGACCGAACCCGGGTGCTCGGGAAGCTCGCGCACGGCCACATCCCGCTTCCCGGGGAAGCCCTCCCCGAACTCGTCACCCGCGACGTGGACGTCGGCCGCGGCGGCTACGGCGCCTCACACTGATCACCGGTCGGTCGGGGCCGGCCGCTCGCGCGTCCTCGACCGCCCTCGACCGCCTACCGCCCGGTCGACGTGGGCCACGTGCCGGCCATCGTCCACGCGTCGATCTCGATCTCCGCGTCGCCGCCGACCGCGAACGCCGACACGCGGTCGGCGTCCGCGCGCGTCGGATACACGCGCGTCGTGAGACAGCGGCGCTCGTTCGCGAACAGTTCGAGCGTCGACCCGTCGACGAAGACCCGCAGCGACACCTCGCCATCGGCGTCGGCGGCTTCGGCGGCGTCGTCCCCGTCGCCGACGGGCATCCCGCGCGGTGCCCGGTTCACGCGCTCGTCGCCGCCGCTGTCGCCGCGGTCGACGGTCACCGTCTCGCCGTCGTAGCGGATCGCGGTGCGCTCGGTCGCCGCGGGCGACTCCAGCACCGACAGGCCGACCGTCTCGGCGTCGCCGAGGCGGAGCCTGCAGTCGAGTTCGAGCGCGGCGCCGCGGACGTCGAGCAGGCGTTCCTCCCCGTCGAGCGCGAGCGTCTCCGACAGTGCCCGCTCCTCGCGTGCCCCCGTCAACTCGGTCGCGGGGCGCTGCCGGAGCCGACCGTCCTCGTCGGTGTCGATCACCCGCGGGAGCGACATCGTTCCGGACCAGCCGGCGTCCCACTGGGCGCTCCCGTCTCTGGTCTCGGGGAGCCACCCCCACGTGAGATACCGGTCGTGCTCGTCGTCCCACAGCGACTGCGGCGCGTAGAAGTCGCCGTGGTCGAGCAGTCCTGCCTCGCGCACGTCGAACTCCGGCGCGGCGGCGTCGCTCCCGGCGGGCGCCGACTGCTCACTTCGCTCGCCCTCGCTCCCGAGGTCCGCGTCGCCGAGGTAGTACGCCACGCGGTCGTCGTCGGAGACGTGCAGCAGCCGGGCATCCTCGAAGGTCAGGAGCTCGGGGCATTCCCAGACGGGCGCGCCGCGGGGTCCTTCGCCCGCGTGAAACACGCCGACGTACTCCCACTCGTCGAGCGTCTCGCCGCGGTACAGCAGCGCCGCCCCGTCGCCCTCGTGGGGATCGTCGCTTCCGGCGGTTGCGCCTTCCTCGCCGTCCTCGCCGGTGTTGTCGGTGTCGCCGGCGCCGTCGACGGCACCCTCGCCGTCGTCGCCTCGATCCGCCGGCCCGTCGATCGCGGTGACGCCGGAGCCGATCAGGTGGTACCAGACGTCGTTCTCGCGCCAGACGTTGTGATCGCGGAACTCGGCGGCCCAATCGGCCGTCTCGTACACGTCCAGCACCTCGGGCGCCGACTCGATCACGGGGTTGCCGGCGTGTTTCTCCCACGAATCGAGCCCGAGGTCGTCGGTCGTCGCCAGACAGGGGAGCTGGTCGCGGCCGCGTCCGCCGGTGTACAGCAGGGTGGGAGTCCCGTCGGTGTCGATCACGGTGCAGCCGGACCAGCACCCGTCGCGGTCGGGGCCGTCGGGGTCCGGCGTGAGCGCGGTAGGCCGGTCCTCCCAGTGAACGAGGTCGTCGCTGACGGCGTGGCCCCAGTGGATCGCGTTGTGGAACGGCCCGCCGGGGTTGTACTGGTAGAAGACGTGGTACTTGCCCCCGCGTTTGATCAGTCCGTTCGGGTCGTTGAGCCAGTTCGCCGGCGGGGAGAGGTGGTACGCGGGACGGTGGTGATCGTCCGCGAGGCGCTCACGCAGCGCGGCGAACCCCTCGGGCGTCGACGGCCGTCCGGTGAACGTCGGCAGCGTCCCGCGCCCGAGCGTCGCGAACGCGTTCCGCAGCAGGCGTTCGCGCTCGTACCCGCGGCCGTCGTCCGGGCCATCGAACCGCAGTGTACCGCCGAGGCCGAGTACCGCGCCGCTCCTGCCCTCGGTGTCGCCGTCGTCGCCGCTGCTCGCGTCGTCACCGCCGCCGGCGGTCGCGTCGCCGCCGTCCGCGTCGCGGCCGACGCGCCACTCGACCACCGCCTTCTCGGGGTGGATGTCGTGGCCGCCGTGGGTCGCGCAGGCGAGCACGTCGCCGTTCGCCGGGAGCAGGTCGTCGTAACGGGCGTACGCCGCCCCGCCGCCGGGTCCCACGAGGGGGATCCGCGGCGGCCCACCGGCGTCCGGGTCGCCGAATCCCTCGAACAGCGGGTGGTCGCGGTGGATCTCCCGGACGCGGTAGCCGGCGACGTCGTCGGAGTGGGTCGCGCCGGTCGCGTCCGGCGCGACCGAGTCGATCCCGAGCGGCACGACTGCGGGGAGCGCCCGCGCGCTGAGGAGGAGTCCGCCGCCGGCGTCGAGGTACGCACGGATCGCGGGGCCGGCGTCGGCGACGGGGGCGTCGCAGTCGTCGAACGGGGCGTCGTGGTGCCACCACAACGCGTCGAACACGTCGAGGTCGACCTCGCCGGCGGCGACGGCCGACAGCGACACCGACTCGACCGACGCGGCGACCCGCTCGGCGACCGAGCGGGCGGACCGACGCTCCGCGCTGCGCTCGTCGGCCGCGAGTACCCCCACGTGAACCGGGGCCGTATGCATGGGTCGACGGAGTAACTCGCGAACGAAAAAGCGTTCGCGTCGCGGGCGCGGCTGTGGTCGGGCCGACCGACGACCGCCCTGGCGACACCCGGCCGACGCGGCAACCGGGTCGGATAAGTGGCGGCGGCGCCAAGCGCGCGACATGCAGTACCGAGAACTCGGCAACTCGGGCGTCGAAGTGAGCGAGGTGGCCTTCGGTGCGTGGGTCGTCGGCACCGACTGGTGGGGCGACCGCTCGGACGAGGACGCCGTCGACATGGTCCAGCACGCGCTCGACGAGGGAGTCACCTTCTTCGACACCGGCGACGTGTACGGCCACGGGCGCTCCGAGGAACTCATCGGGGAGGCGCTCGGCGAGTATCGCGACGAGGTCACCGTCGGCACGAAGGTCGGCTACGACTTCTACAACAACGCGCAGGCCGGCCACGGCGAGATCCCGAAGGACCTCTCGCCGGAGTATCTCCGCGACGCCGTCGAGCGGAGCCTCGACCGACTCGACATGGAGTACCTCGACGTGCTGTTCCTCCACAACGCGAACGTCGACGAGGTGACCGACGAGGTGCTGGAGGAGCTGTACGCCATGCGCGAGGAGGGGCTGTACGACGCGCTCGGGTGGGCGCTCGGACCGTCGATCGGCTGGCTCGCCGAAGGTGACCGTGCGGTCGAACTCGACTTCGACGCGGTCCAGACCGTCTACAACCTCCTCGAGCAGACCCCTGGTCGGCACTTCCTCGACACGGTCCGCGAGGAGGGCGCCGACACGAGCCTCATCGCGCGCGTCCCGCACTCCTCGGGTCTGCTCAACAAGCAGGTGCGCCCGGACACCGAACTCGGCAAGGGCGACCACCGTGCCCACCGTCCGGACGCGTGGTTCGAGACGGGCTGGGAGAAGGTGGAGGCCATCGAGTTCCTCGAACGGAACGGCGAGCGAACGATGGGGCAGGCGTCGATCCAGTACCTCCTCGACGACGAGGAGGTCGCGAGCGTCATCCCCACGTTCCGCTCGATCGACGACATCGACGAGTGGGCCGCCGCGCCCGACACGCCGCGCCTCAGCGACGAGGAGCGCAGGCGCGTCGACGAACTGTACGCCGAGAACTTCGGCGTCGACCGCGACGACGGCATGAACCCCGAGGACTTCCGCACGTCCGTCGGCGGCGAGGACCTCCGCAGCGCCGGCGTGCTCCCGCCGGAACCCGCCGACTGAGGGCCGCGACGTGACTGACGACCGAACGCGGCAGTACGCGCGCCGGCTCGCTCGCCTCGCCGGCGTCACCGCCGCCGTCCACGTCGCGCTCGCGTGGTTCGTCTACCGCGACGCCGCCGACCGCGAAGTCTCCGGCGGCCGCTGGGCCGTGCTCACGCTGATCGGCGGCCTGTTCGGCCTCGCGGGATACCTCCGTCGCCGGTGAGCCGTCGTTCGACCGCGATCCCCCAGTGACCGGACTTCGTCGTTGACGCGACGCCGACGCGCTGTTACTACGTTACTGCCGTGTCGCTGACCGCTCGATCCCCGGCGGACGCCCCTGTTCGGCACCGCCCGTGTGCTCGGCTCACGACCCCTTCACTTCGCCTCGAAACCCGCATACTTAGCCGGGGGTCCTCGAGAATTGTTCACATTCACCCCGGTTACTCGTCGACCACGATCTCGAACCGCGCGCCGCCGGCGTCGGCGTCGGTCACGCGGACGGACCAGCCGTGGGCGCCGGCGATCTCGGCGACGATCGCGAGCCCGAACCCGGTGCCGTCGTCGTCGGTCGTGTGCCCGCGTTCGAACACGGTCTCGCGACGCTCCGAGGGGATCCCCGGGCCGTCGTCCGCGACGTAGAACCCCGCCAAAGCGTCGAGACCGTCGGCGGTGTGGCTGCCGGCACCGGTACTGGCAGCGCTGTTATCGTCCGCGTCGCACCCGCCACCGAGACTCCCGACGGTGATGTCGACGTCGTCGCCGGCGTGGTCGACGGCGTTGCGAACGAGGTTCTCCAACAGTTCCTGCAGCCGGGAGGCGTCGGCGTCGACGTAGCCGATGTCGTCGGCAACCGAGAGCGACCCGTCGCCGTCGACGGTCTGCCACACCTCGCTGACGGTCCGCTCCAGCGACACCGGTTCGGTGTCCCCCACGGAGCGCCCGGTGCGTGCGAGCGCCAGCAGGTCCTCGACGAGCGCCTCCATCCGCTCGTGGGCGGTCTCGATCCGAGTGATGTGCGGGCTGTCGCAGTCGTCGTCGAGCAGTTCGAGGCGACCCTGGGCGACGTTGAGCGGGTTGCGCAGGTCGTGTGAGACGACGCTCGCGAACTCGTCGAGCCGCTCGTTCTGTCTGGCGAGGTCGCCCTCGCGTCGGCGGACGATCGCCTCCCGCTCGGCGCGATCGAGCGCCGCCTCGACCGTGTCCGTGAACAGCTGCGTCAACGCCACGTCGGCCTCGTCGAATCGACCGGGACGCTCGGATCCCGCGAGGAACACGCCGTGGTTCCCGAGCGGAACGACCAACGCGCTGCGGATCGCCGACTCGGACGCCGCGCCGGCGAGGGACAGCCGGGCGTCGTCTCGGTGCGCCAGCTCGCCCGATTCGAACGCCCGCCATGCGAGCGAGTCGGCCGACAGCTCCGGGACGTCGCCGAACAGCGCCCGTGCCTCGCCGGTCACGCTCACGGGAACGAGCCGGCGCCCGTCGCTCGACGCGAGATACACCGCGTTCAGGCGGAGGTCGAGCACCTCGTGGGCGGTGTTCGTCGCCGACGCGGCGACGGCGGCGCTGTCGCGCGCTTCCATCAGCTCCCCGGTCGTCTCGTGGAGGCCGTTCAGCCGCGACTCCCGTTCGATAGCGTCGAGCGCCACCGCGGCGTGCTGCCCGAGCAGCTCGACCAATTCCAGACATACGTCGCCGGCCTCGCCGCTCCGCTCGTGTCCGGCGATCAGCACGCCGTGATCGGGGATCGGAACCACGATCCCCCGGTGGGACGCCGACCGCCGATCCGCGACGGCGCCCAGTCGGAGCGGATCGGTCCGCTCGTACACGCCGTACACCTCGTCGCCAGGGACGTACGTCGGTGGACCGTCCTCGAACCGCTCGCGGACGGACTCGGGGTACGCCATGGGCACCAGCCCCGGTCCGCCGTCGCCGCGGAGGTGGACGCCGGTCAGCGGGTAGCCGAGGACGCGCTCGCTCACGTCGACCACGGCCCGACACAGCGCCGGTCGGCTCGTCGCGCTCATGAGATCTCGCGTCGCCGCGTACAGCGACCGGAGCCGGTCGTCGTCGGCGCCCGCGGCCTCGTCGGCCGTCATTACCGAACGCTCTCGTCAGGGTGAGTATAAACCTCGGTCCGCAAGCATCAACTCGGATATTCGGAGGGGCGAACGAGGCTACGCTGTCCTGCGGTTCCCGGCGGGAACCGGAGCGAGTATCACGCCAAGAACACGTGGCGCGGCCGGTCGGCCAGCACGTCCCGCCCCCACGAGACGGTGTCGCGGAAGTCGTCCGACCGGAAGAAGGTCATCGCGTCCTCGCGGGAGGCCCACTGGCTGGCGATGAACATGTCGTTCTCGTCCTCGCGGTTCACCATCAGGTCCGTCTCGTAGTGGCCGTCCATGTCGTCGAGGACGTCGCCGACGACGTCGAACTTCTCGACGAAGTCCCCGCGGTGCTCCGGTTTGACCGTGTAGAACATCCCCATCGTCCCGAAGCCGGACTCCTCGCCGGCGCGTTCGACGATGCCGGGAAGCTCCGACAGGAAGCCCGCGGCCGTCTCGGCGGCACTCGCGGTCTCCCAGATGCTCACGACGGCCGCGCGGTCCGTCTCCGTCCCGGTGTAGACGGCCGTCTTCACGTGGGTGCCGTAGTGGTCGAAGTTCTTCCGCAGGCCGTCGACTTCCTCGAACAGCTCGTCGGCGTCCGCCTCGGAGTAGAGGACGGTCGCGAACACGTCTTCGCCGTGGGGCTTCCCGGCGTAGATGTCGAGATCCTCCAGCTCCGACCGGATCGACGCTTCCTCGTCGGCGTCGGCGCTCTCGTCGCCATGGTGGCCGTCGTCGCCTCCGCCGTGCGCGTCGCCGTCGCCGTGACCGCCGTGGTGGTGTCCGCCCTCGCCGTGGGCGTCCGCGTCGCCGTGGGGGTGGCCGCCGGACTCGTGTTCGCTCGTCGGCACCTGCTCGCCGTCGAGGTATGCGCCCAGGTCCGTCGGCGGGAAGCGCCGGCCGACGTAGAACGGGCCGAACTCGCCGTACTCGGCGGAGGCCTCGTCGAAGCGCATCTCGTAGACGATGTCCTTGATGTCGGCGGGGTCGCCGCCGAACAGGGTGACGCCCCACTCGTAGTCGTCGAGGCCGACCGACGAGGCGATCACCTGTTTGATCTTGCCGGCGTACTCGCGGCCGATCTCGCCGTGGGCCGAGAGCAACTCCGCGCGCTCCTCGTACTCGAGGGTGTACCAGTTCTGTTCGGCCTCCCGCTTGCGGCTCATCGGGTAGAACGAGACGTACTCCGTGTCCGGGATGTCCGGCTTCAGCTTCCCCTCGATGTACCGACGGATGCCCTCGTCGGTCTCCTCCTCGCCGTCCTCGAAGTAGCTGTCCGAGACGTAGTCGGACACCTCGGTCATCGACACGTACGAGGTCGACTGCTCGGTGAAGTCCGCAAGCGCCGTCGACTCGAAGCGGCGCTCGGCCGCCGACAGGGCGTCCAACGTCGGGCGGAAGTGGACGATCATGAGGTCGGCCTTGTGCCCGAGCACGGAGAACACGGCCGAGGCGCCCTCCTCGGCGTCGACGACGCGCTCGTGCTCCGCGAGGTACGCGACGCCCTCCTCGACGGCCGACTCTCGCTCCCGCTCGGGTGCCGCGCGCCACGCGTCCCAGTCGACGGTCCGGAAGTCGTGCAGCGCGTACCAGCCCTCTTCGGTGCGTGGGGGATTCGCCATGCGCGCGCTTCGAGTGGGAGGGGCTTGTGGCTTGCGTCACCGTGACGCCGGACCGCGGTCGACCTTCAACGACCTCGCCGGTCGAACAAGTCGCTGATGCGCCGTCGGCGACCGTGGCGAGACCCGAACCCCTTTGACCGCCGGTGACTTGTCCCCGATAATGAATACGCTCCTGTGGGTCCTCGTGGGAGCCCTCGCGTACTCCGTCGTCCTCATGGCGCTGTACACGAGGGGGTATCTCCCGGACGCCGTGCGCGTCCAGGGGCCGCTGGCGACGATCCACACCCAACGCGGTCGCGCGTTCCTCAACTGGCTCTCGGGGCCCAAGCGGTTCTGGCGCGCCTGGAGCAACCTCGGCGTCGGCATCGCCGTCGTCGTCATGGTCGCGATGTTCGCCTTCCTCGTGTGGTCGGCGCTCGCGACCCTCCAGAGCCCCGTCCAGACGCAGGCGAACCAGCCCTCGAACTTCCTCATCATCCCCGGCGTCAACGACTTCCTCCCGCTGGCGGTCGCGCCGGAGATTGTCCTCGGTCTGCTCATCGCCCTCGTGGTCCACGAGGGCGGCCACGGCCTGCTGTGTCGCGTCGAGGACATCGATATCGACTCGCTGGGACTCGTGCTCCTCACGATCATCCCCGTCGGCGCGTTCGTCGAACCCGACGAGGAGAGTCAGTCGAACGCCGACCGCGGCGCGCGCAGCCGGATGTTCGCCGCCGGCGTCACGAACAACTTCGCGATCACCGCCGTCGCGTTCGCGCTGCTGTTCGGCCCGGTCATCGCCTCGATCACTCCCGCCGCCGGCCTCGCGGTCGGCGGCGCGTACGCGGGTGCGCCGGCGGCCGACGCCGGTATCGAGGGCGGCGATCGGATCACCGCCGTCGGCGGAACGGAGGTCGCGGACTCCGCGGCGTTCCAGTCGGCCCTCTCGGCGACTCAGGACCCGTCCGTCGAGATGACTGTCAACGGTGAGGAGACGGTCACGGTCGACAGGCGCGTCACCGTCGTCGGCGCCGTCGAGGGGGACTTGGGGAACCCGCTCGGACTCTCGGTCGACCCGGAGAGTGACGCCGTCCATATCACCGCCGTCAACGGTACCGAGGTGCACACCGTCGCGGCGTTCCGCGAGGTCGCTCGCGAACACGAGATCGCCCGCGTCTCCACCAGCGAGGGCGAGGTCACCGCGCCGCTCGGCGCGTACGTCACGAACGTCTCCGCCGACGGACCGCTCGGCTCCCAAACCGACCTCTCAGGCACGCTCACCGTCACCCGGATCGACGGACAACGGATCCTCGACTACGACGACCTCGACCGCACGCTCTCGGGCGACGCCTACGACGCCGGCGACACGGTGACGCTGCGGGTGTACGCCGACGGGCAGTTCCGCGAGGTCGACGTCGCGCTCGGCGGCACCGACGACGACCCGCGCGTGGGGATCGTCGTGACACAGGGCGTCTCCGGCGTCGTCGTCGACGACCTCGGGATCCAGCGATACCCCGCCGAGGCGTACCTCGCGCTGTTGGGCGGTGACACCGGCGACCTCCCGCCCGGACTCGGCGGCATCGCCGGTACCCCGCTCGGGTTGGTGTACGCCGCGCTGTTGCTCCCGCTCGCGAGCGCTGTCTCGGCGGCGCTCCCGTACAACTTCGCGGGCTTCTACGGCGAGTTCGCGGGCTTTTACGACGTGACCGGTCCGCTCGCGCCCCTGGGTGAGGGGCCGGTGTTCCTCCTCGCGAACGTGCTGTTCTGGACCGGGTGGATCAACGTCCAGCTGGGGATCTTCAACTGCATCCCCGGCTACCCGCTCGACGGCGGTCGTCTCCTTCGGATGGGTGCGGAGGGGCTCGTGTCCCGGCTCCCGGTGTCGAACCGCAACCGACTGGTCACGACGCTCACTACCTCCGTCGGGCTCACGATGCTGACGGCGCTGCTGGTCGTCGTGTTCGCGCCACAGTTCCTCTGAGGGCGGGAACTGGTTCCGTCCAGTCAGGCGTTCGTTCCGCCGTCGGCGGCGGCTTCTCCCGGCCCCTCGTCGTCGGCGTCCGACGTGTCCGCGTCCGATGCGTCGGCGTCCGGTGCGTCGGCGTCGCCCTGGCGGGCGTGGAACTCCTCGGGCGTGTCCGGGATGCGCTCGAAGTCGCCGAAATCCCGCTCGTGGTGGCGGATCACCTGCTCGGCGATCCAGCCGGAGTACTCGTCGTCGAAACACCAGTCGTCGTCCGACGGGTTCACCTCGAAGCGCTCGTCGGTCGCGAACGCGACGTACATGTGATAGAAGCCCAAGATCACCTCCGCGAAGTCGCGGGCTTTCCCGCCGATCTCCGTCCGCTTCTCCGCGAGGTGGTCGCGGCCCTCGTCGGTGAGCGCGAAGTACTTCCGGTCCGGTTCGTCCTCGCGCTCGATCCGTTCGGCGTACCCCTCTTCCTCGAACTTGTAGAGGATGGGATAGACGGATCCGTACGACGGCTCCCAGTGGCCCCCGCTGATGTCGGTGATCTCTTTGAGGATCTCGTAGCCGTACCGCGGCTTCTCCTCGAGCAGCTCCAGCACGATGAACGAGATGAGGCCACGCGGGGGGCCGCTCTTCCGCATTACCCGACAGTTTCGCCGTCGATCACTAAGGGTTTCGGTCCCCGAAACTCCCGCTGACTCTCCGGTCAGTTCGTCTCGCGGGCGATCTGTTTTCACTCGGTTTCGAACGCCGGTGAACACCGTTCTGCGGGGCGTTCGCTTCCTCTCGCCCGGCCTCGCCGTTCACGCCTCGCGATGCAGCCGCGCGACGACGAACTCGCGTTCTAATTCCCCGAGGAACTCCCCGAGGCGTGGCCCCTGCGTCTCGTCGAAGAACAGCCGGTAGCCGGCCGCGAAGAAGTCGCTCACCTCCACGTCGTGGCGTCGGGCGGTCTCGTAGATCTCTCCCTGGATCGCCTCGCCGTCGTGTCCCTCCGCGACGAAGTCGGCGAGGTCGTCGAGGGCGGCCTCGACGTCGGCGGTGAACTCGTGCTCGGGCAGATCCGACTGGAGCCGGTAGTTGTACTCGTTGTCGCAGCGCTCGGCCCACCGACGGGCGCGTTCGACGCGGTCGAGGGCGTCCTCGATGGCCCATTCGGGGGTGTCCTCGGTGAAGTGTCCCTCGTCGCGTGCGAGCTGGATCCGGAACTCGCGGTCGTCGACCATCCCAAGTACCGCGGCGAAGGTGTACGGCAGGCGAACGCGCCCCTCGCGCACCTCGTCGACGACGAACGGGTACGCCCGCTCGGCGAACGCCGCGAAGCGCTCGTCGGGGTCCTCGTCGCCGAAGTACGCCCGCTCGAAGCGGTCGAACTCGTTGACGAGTTGGTCCAACCGCTCGATGTCGAAGTCCTTCGCTTTCTTCGGGTTGCGCGCGAAGAAGTAGCGCAGCACCTCCGGCTCGATGAGGTCCAGCACCTCCTGGACGGTGACGACGTGCCCCTCCGACGACGAGAGCGACTCGCCGTTGAGGGTGAACCACTCGTACACCATCGGGACGGGCGGCTCGTTTCCGAGCACCGCCCTGGCGATGTCGACGCCGCTGGGCCAGGAGCCCTCGGCGTGGTCCTTCCCGAACGGCTCGAAGTCGACTCCGAGTACCTCCCACTGAGCGGGCCACTCGAAGCGCCACGGGAGCTTCCCCTCGCGGAACGAGGCGACGCCCTCGTGGCCGCACCCTTCCATGAAGCGGTCGCCGGCCTCGATGCCCGAGCAGCGATAGCGGACCTCGCGGGCGTCCACGTCCACCTCGGTCACGTCCTGCGTGAGCATCCCGCACTCGGAGCACTGTGGCATGAACGGCACGTAGTCCTCGTCGACCTTGTCCTGGTACTCTCCGAGCGTCTCGCGAGCGGCGTCGGCGTTGCGCAGCACGTGCTCGACCACATCGTCGAAGGCGCCGTCGGCGTACAGTTCCGTGTTCGACACCATCTCCACGGGCACGTCAAGCGCCTCGGCGTCGGCCGCCAGCAGCGCCGCGAAGTGGGCGGCGTAGGAGTCGTGGCCGTCCTCGAACGGGTCGGGGATGTCGGTGTACGGCTTCCCGAGGTTCTGTCCGAGCGCGCCGGCGTTCACGTCGCCCAACTCGACGATGTTGCCGTCGGTGTCCGCGAGCTTTCGGGGGAGCTTCCGGAGGGCGTCCTTGTCGTCGCTGGTGAACACCTGCCGGACCTCGTGGCCGCGCTCGCGCAGCACCGCGGCGACGAAGTAGCCGCGGATGATCTCGTTGAAGTTGCCGATGTGGGCGATCCCCGAGGGGGAGACCCCGCCCTTGATCACGATCGGCTCGTCGGGGTCGCGCGCCTCGATCTCGTCCGCGATCTCGTCGGCCCAGAACGCGTGGTGCTCGCCGTCGCCCTCGCCGTCGCCGTCGCCGCTCCCGACCGCGTGCGGGTCGATGGCTCCGTCCTCGTTGTCGGTACTCATCGTGCCCAGTAGGTCGGCTCCTCCCCGCCGGCGGGAACCACGTCGGTGCCGGTGTGCTCGCCGTACAGTACCGCGTTCTCGACCGCCTCGGGGTCGTGCCCGTCGAGGACGACCGTCCGCATCCCGGCGCGCTGGATGAGCTTCGCCGCCAGCAGGTCGACCGGGGCGGAGGCGCCGGCGTCCCGGCTCATCGGGACGATGACCTCGACGAGCTCCTCCGGGGTCATCTCGGCGAACTGCTCGGCGGTCTCGTCGACGTTCGGGTCGGCATCGTAGATGCCGTCCGCGCTCGTCGCGTACACGAGCAGGTCCGCGTCGACGTACTCCCCGAGTGCCGCCGCGACGGCGTCGGTCGTCTGCCCGGGCGTGACGCCGCCCATGACCGATACGTCGCCCCGGCGGACGGCGTCGGCCGCCTCGTCGTAATCGTGTGCCGGTGAGGGGTCCACGAACGGACCGAGTGCCGTGATCAACAGCCGGGCGTTCACCCGCGTCACGTCGATGCCGAGCTGGTCGAGTTGGACCTCGTTGGCGTCCAGCTCTCGCGCTGCGCCGATGTAGTCGCGGGCGACGCCGCCGCCGCCGACGACGATCCCCAGCTCACACCCTTCGTCGACCAACCGCTCGATGGCGTTCGCGTACGCCGCTACGCGTCCGGCATCGAGTTCCGGCGCGAGGACGCTCCCGCCGAGCGATAGGACTACTCTCATTGCTCTCGGATACCGCCGTTTCGCTCTTAAGGCTCCCGAACCGGCCTCGTTTCGGGCCGTCCGTGGCGGTTCGGGCGGTCGTCGAGTCGGCGCGGCGGGCCGCAACGCCCACCAACCCCACGAGGCGAAGGTCTAAGCCGCTCGCTCGCCGTCGTCCCGATATGCGTACGCTCTCGTTTGTCGGCCCCGGCGCGGCCGATCTCTTGGCCCCCCTGTCGGCGCGTCTCGACGGCCGTGTGGCGACGATCCGCCGCGACGACGACGGAAGTGCCGCCCGAACGACCCCCCGGATAGCCGACCCAGCCGAGGAACCGGATGCGGTCGCCGATCCGGAGCGGAATGCCGGCGCCGCGTACCGCCTCGGCGACGACGGTGGGTGGACCGGCGCCGGCGCCGGCGAAACGTTCCCGGATCTACTCGATCGGCTGGCACCGACGTTCGATTACGCGCTCGTCGCGGGCTTCTCGAAGCTCCGACTCCCGACAGTCGTCGTCGGCGAGGACGCCGTCCCCGGCGACGTGGTCGAGCGCGTCGACGACGCGTCCGACCTCGACCTCGACGATCTCGCCGACGTCGTGGAGACGACTGAGCCGCATGTCACCCTCGAGGCGCTCGTTGCGGAGGCGAAAGCGAGCGAGGACGCCGACCGGGCGGGAGCGATCGCCACGTTCACCGGCCGCGTCCGCGCGAAGAACTCGCCGGACGACGACCGCACCGAGGCGCTGGAGTTCGAGAAGTACGAGGGTGTCGCGGCCGACCGGATGGCCCGAATCGAGCGCGAACTGACCGAACGCGAGGGCGTCTTCGACGTACGGATGCACCACCGCGTCGGCGTCGTCGCCGACGGCGAGGACATCGTCTTCGTCGTCGTGCTCGCGGGCCACCGGACGGAGGCGTTCCGGGCCGTCGAGGACGGGATCAACCGCCTCAAGGACGAGGTCCCGATCTTCAAGAAAGAGACCACTGAATCCGAGGAGTTCTGGGTCCACGACCGCTCCGAGTGACCCTGTCGGTCGTGCGTCGCCGCCGCGCGAGAGCACGCCGCGAGATAATTTCAATCCCAATAAATAGAACCAATCGTCATACGGACCGGCCTGATGGCCGGGTATCCGATACGATTCTGTGGCCTGATAGACGAGGATAAACTTTCTACTGTATTCTCGAACGGTCATGAAACGTTATCGATCTCACGTTTTACGGCAGAAATCCCCTGAACGGACCCGAATCACCCCCAACGGACTGGACTTTATATGCCCTACCGGGTCCGTAGACAGAGTCGAGGTGACACAATGAGCGCAACCGTGCAACCCTCCGACACCGACCGCGCCTCGACCGACACCCCCTCCAAGGAGGATCGTCTCGCGACGTTCCTGCGTGAGAAGGCCGAGGACGGCGAACTCTACTTCAAGAGCAAGTTCATCGCCGACGAGGTCGGCCTCTCGCCGAAGGAGATCGGCGCCCTGATGGTGAAACTCAAGGACTCCGCCTGCGGGCTCTCCATCGAGAAGTGGTCGTACACGTCCGCGACTACTTGGCGTATCGAACCGGCTAACTGACGAGGCGTACCCGGAACTCCCGATCGGTCCTCCGACGCACGGGTGGTCCCCGTTTCGGTTCTCGACCGATCCGTTCGATTCTCTTCCCCGTTTCTCACACTGTCGTCGACAACGTACCCAGCGCCGAGGACTTATCACCGTTCGCGGCGAACGTCCGTCGATGAGTGAGGCGGCCGCAGCCGACTATCCCCGTCCCCCCGAACTCGACGCTGTCTTCCACTGTTCGGAGATCCGGCGCGACGACGATCGGATCCTCTACTACGGGATCAGCGACGTCGACGAGCGTGAGCTCGTCCGTCGCGTCTGGCCCGCGTTCCGCGAGGCCGGCTACGAGGTGCAGGTCGTCACCCCTGATTCCGGGTTGGACGTGATCGTCGCTCGCCCGTACTCCGACGGCGTCGACGGCGTTCCCTGGGTGAACGTCGCGCTGCTCGTCGCGACGGTGGTGTCGACGCTGCTCGTCGGTGCGACGGCGTGGTACTACGTCCCTCTCCCGGTAATCCAGGAGAACCCGCTCGCCGTGCTACAGGCGTGGCCCTTCACGGCGGCCGTCCTCGGGGTGCTGTTGACACACGAGCTCGGCCACTACGCGCTGGGCCGCTACCACGGGGTCGACGTATCGCTCCCGTACGTCATTCCGTTCATCCTCCCGTTCGGGACGATGGGCGCGATCATCCGCATGCGCGGGCAGATGCCCGACCGGGAGGCGCTGTTCGACATCGGCGTCGCCGGTCCGCTCGCGGGGCTCGCCGCCACGATCGTCGTCACGGTGGTCGGGCTCCTGCTGGGGCCGTTCACGGTCCCGCAGTCGGTGCTCGGCGGCGGCGGCGGGCAGGTCATCGTGTTCAACAACCCGCCGCTGTTGGACCTGATCGCCGCCGCGTTGAACCAGCCGACCGGCTACTCCGACCCGACGAAGACGGCCCACCCGGTGGTCATGGGCGCCTGGGTCGGGATGTTCTTCACCGTCCTCAACCTCCTCCCGGTCGGACAGCTCGACGGGGGACACATCGTCCGCGCGATGGTTGGACGGCGCCAGGAGACGCTCGCGGCGTTCGTGCCCACCGCGCTGTTCGGCATCGCCGCGTACCTCTACTACGTTCGCGACCTCGGGCTCAACGAGTCGGTCGGCCTGTGGGCGTTCTGGGGGCTGTTCTCGGCGTTCATCGCCTATCGCGGCCCGGCGAACCCGATCGACGACTCGGCGCTCGGCCCGAAACGGCTGGCCGTCGGCGTGCTCACGTTCGCGCTGGGGCTGTTGTGCTTCATGCTCGTCCCGATCCAGGTGACGACCCTGTGAGGAGGGGCGGGCGGGACGCGTTCCCCGCTCAGTCGCCCGCGTGCTCGTAGCCCCGATCGGGGAGCGGTTCGCCGTCCATCCTGACCCCGTCCCAGGTCACGTTCCCGATCACGGAGATCGGCGTCGGAGAGGCCGCCCGCGCCGCCTCGATGTCGTCGCTCGCGAGCGTGAACACCAACTCGAAGTCCTCGCCGAAGAACAGTGTCGCGTTCCGACGCGCGTCCGCGTCGTCGAACGCCTCGCGTACCGCGTCGGCGACCGGGACGTACGACTCGGTGATGTCCATCCCGAGGTCGCTCACGTCGCTCGCCTCGACGAGCTGGTGGAGCGACCGCGCGAGCCCGTCGCTGGAGTCCATCATCGCCGTCGCGTACGGTCGCAGCGCCACCCCGGCGGCGACGCGGGGCGTGAATCTGAACAGTTCGTTCCCACGCTTGGCGTCCCCCGTCTCGAACGCGCGGACCGCGGCGGCGCTCCGACCGAGTGCCCCGGTCACGCAGACGGCGTCGCCGCGGTCGGCGCCGCCGCGTCGGATCGGGTCGTCGGTCCGCCCGAGCGCGGTCGTGGCGACGGTGAACTCGTCGTGCCGGTCGAGGTCGCCGCCGACGTACTCGGCGTCGACGGCCGCACACACCTCGCGGGCGCCGCGCACGAAGTCGTCGACCTCTTCGGGGTCGAACTGCGGCGCTCCGTAGGCCGCGACGGCCGCCTCCGCGTCGGCGCCCATCGCGGCCACGTCCGACAGCGACGCGCCGACGGCCCGCCAGCCGGCCGTGTAGCGGTCGACCCCGGCGGGGAAGTCGGTCGTCTCGTGGAGCATGTCCGTCGTGAGGACTCTGTCGCCGACGACGGCGCAGTCGTCGCCCGCACCTGGGAGTGTGTCAGCTAACCGGGCGAGCGCCTCGCGTTCGTCCATTGACATCCCGTTTCCGCGCCGACACCTACGGTGTTTCCCTTCGGGGCGCCCGTGCCGTCGGCCCCACCACGGAGCCGAAACACCGTGTCCCCGCCGTTTCGGAGGCTTGAAACGGTCGCCGGGCGACTATCCCGACATGGACTCGGACCAGCTACGCGCCACGGTCGTCGGGTTTCTCGGCGCGTTCGCGGTCCTCGGCGTGCTCCTCTATCTCGTCGGCGTCGGCGACCTCCTCGACGTGCTCCGGCGGGCCTCGCCCGAGATGGTCGGACTCGTCGTGCTCGTCACGCTCGGGTGGCTCGTCGCCTGGTCGGTCGCGCTCAGAACCGTGCTCGGCGTGCTCGGCATCCGGCTGTCGGTGGTTCGGTCGTTTCTCGTGTTCAACGGCGCGATGTTCTCCAACAACGTCACGCCGTTCGGGCAGGCCGGTGGCGAACCCGTCACCGCGCTGCTCATCGCGAAGGTGGCCGACACGGAGTACGAGCGCGGCCTCGCCGCGATCGCGAGCGTGGACACGCTCAATTTCGTTCCCTCCATCACGCTCGCGCTCGTCGGCGCGGCGTACTTCGCCACCGAGACGACGTTCGGCACTCGTCTCCAGCTGGCGACGGGCGTCGTCGTCGCGCTCGCGTTGGCCGTCCCCGGACTCGTCTACCTCGGGTGGCGCAACCGCTACGCGCTCGAAGCGCGCGTCGTCGGTACCTTCGTTCCGCTGATCCACCGGGTCGCGAAGGTTCTCCCGGTGTTCTCCGCGCCGACCGAGGAGTCGGTCGAGTCGCGGATCGGCCACTTCTTCGGCGCTATCGAGCGCGTCGCCACCGACCGCACCGGCATCGCTATCTCGCTCGCGGCGTCGACGCTCGGTTGGATCCTCCAGATGGTCGCCCTGTATCTCGCGTTCCTGGCGATCGATCAGCCCGTCCCGTTCTCGGCGATGCTGTTCGTCGTGCCGATGGGCGCGATCGCGGGGGTCACACCGCTGCCCGGCGGCGCGGGCGGTATCGAGGCGGTGCTCGTGGCCGTGCTCGCGGCGCTCCCGTCGGTGTCGGTCTCCGCGACGGCGGCGTTGGGCGCCGTCGTCATCTACCGCAGTGCAGTCTACTGGATCCCAGTGATCATCGGCGGGGTCGTCGTGAGCGTGATCGGCGCCGACAGCGTCGGATGAGGCCCCGAATCGACGATCACGGTCCCCCGTGGACCCTTCACACGCGGCGGGTGATACGACGGCTTTAAACGGAACGACGGAGAAATCGACCGTATGGTTACCCTCTACGACGTCCCGGCGGCGGACCTCAACGACGAGGTCGCCGCTCGACTGGAGGATCGCATCGAGCAGCCGGAGTGGGTGCAGTTCACCAAGTCCGGACAGAGCCGAGAGCTCCCGCCCCAGCAGGAGGACTTCTGGTTCCGTCGCGCGGCATCGCTGCTGCGCAAGGTCGCCGACCGCGGTCCCGTCGGCGTCGAGCGCCTCGCCACCGAGTACGGCGGCGCCAAGCGCGGCTCGAACCGCTACGTCGTCTCCCCCCCGAACCACGAGGGCGGCTCGCGAAAGATCATTCGCGTCGCGCTCCAGCAGCTGGAGGACGAGGGCTTCGTCGAGACCGCGCAGGGCGAGGGCCGCCGCGTCACCGACGAGGGCCGCTCGTTCCTCGACGAGGCCGCCGGCGACGTGCTCGAGGAGCTCGACCGTCCCGAGCTCGAGCGCTACGCGTAAGCCGACGCCCGCACACGACGAGTTCTCCGATTTCCCGACCCTAGCGGTACCGCACGCGATTCCACGGCAACGCGATATCCACAGCGACACTGCAGGCGAGCGTCACCGCCGCGCTTGCTGTCGTTACCGCCCGCTCGGGCGCCGCTGCACCTCGCGCACCCACAATTGTTTTGACCGCGCACCGGCAACTCTCAAGCGACATGAGCGAGACCCCCGACGACGAGCGGCTGGAGGAGCTGCGCGAGCAGAAGATGCAGGAGCTCCAGGATCAAGCGCAGGGACAGGGACAAGGCGACGCGGAGGCACAGCAGGCCGCCCAGGAGCAGGCCGAGCGCCAGCAGGAGGCGGTGCTCAAGCAGTACCTCACCGACGGCGCGCGCCAGCGGCTCAACGCCGTCGAGATGAGCAAGCCCGACTTCGCCGCGCAGGTGAAACAGCAGGTCACCGCGCTCGCGCGCAGCGGCCGAGTGAACGGCCGCATCGACGAGGACCAGATGAAGGAGCTGCTGCGCGAGCTGCAGCCGGACCAGAAGAGTTTCGACATCCGGCGCCGCTGACGCACGCGTGGACCTCGCGCTCTGCTACAGCGGCGGGAAGGACTCCTCGCTCGCCGCGCTCGTCCTCGATCGCTTCTACGACGTGACGCTCGTCACCGCCCACTTCGGCGTCACGGACGACCACGAGCACGCCCGCCGAGCCGCGGAGGCGCTCGGCTTCCCGTTCGAGACCCACGACCTCGACCGTGAGGTCGCCCTGGAGGCCGTCGAACGGATGCGCGCGGACGGCTTCCCCCGCAACGGGATCCAGCGCGTCCACGAACACGCGCTGGAGTCGGTCGCCGGCCGCGACGTGGACGCCGTCGCCGACGGCACCCGCCGCGACGACCGCGTCCCCTCGATCTCCCGGGCGTTCGCCCAGTCGCTGGAGGACCGCCACGGCGTCGACTACATCTCCCCGCTCTCGGGGTTCGGCCGCGGCGCCGTCGACCGGCTCGTCGACGCCACCCTCGACGTGGAGTCGGGGCCCTCCGAGGAGGTACCGAAGGCCGACTACGAGGGCGAACTCCGCGCCCTGCTCCGCGAGGAGGCCGGCGACGACGCCGTCCGCGACGTGTTCCCCGAGCACGAACAGACGTACGTGCGCGGGACGCGCTGAGTCGACTGCACTGCGTCGAGGCAGCTGCGACCGCGTCGATGCGTCCGCGGTTGCGCCGCCGTCGGGGTGTTCGGCCGGTGAATCCCCGTCGGTGACGCCCGGCGGGTTCGCCGTCATCCGCGTCGTTTTCACGCCCGACCGCCGACCCCGAACCGTGCCCGCACTCGTCTCCCCCGGCATCGCCGTCGCCGTCGCGGCCGCGGTGCTGTGGGGCGTCTACCTCTTCGCACTGAAGCGCTACGTCGCCGGCGTCCCCGCGACCGTGCTCACGGTGCTGGTCAACGTCTGCGCGCTGGCGTGGTACGCTCCCGTCGCCGTCACCCGGCTGTCGGCCGACGCGCTCCCGGACCCCGCGACCCTCGGGGCGCCCGCCGTGCTCGCGCTCGCCGGCGCCGTGCTGGGCGTCGGTGTCGGCTTCGTCCTGTTCGTGAACGCGCTCGCGCTGGGCGAGGTGTCGTACGTCACGCCGATCAACAAGGTCGTCCCCGTGTTCGTCCTGCCGCTGGAGCTGCTCCTCCTTGGCGCCGACCTTCCGGCGCTGGCGTTCGCGGGCATCGCCGTCGTCACCGGCGCGGTGTACGTCGCGAACTACCGCGGCGGCGACCCGCTCGAACCGTTCCGGCGGGCGATCTCCGCGCGCCCCGCGCAACTCGCGTTGCTGTCGGCGGTCGCGTACGCCGTCGGCGACGTTTCCAAGCGCGCCGTCCTCGACCGCGTCGGCTTCCCGCCGGAGGCGCTCGTGGTGGTCGTGCTCGGCGGGGTGTTGCTCATTCTCCTTCCGCTGGCCGTCCGCGACTGGCGCGGCCCGCGGTCGTGGGAGACGCCGGCGCCGACGTTTCTCGCGCTGGGACTGCTCGTTGCGACCGCCGAACACCTCACGAGCGTCGCGTTCGCCGCGCTCCCCGCGAGCATCGCCTCGCCGGTGATCAACACGCAGGCGGTCGTCGCGGTCGTGCTCGGCGGCGTGATACTCAAGGAGCGACGCTTGGGCGCTCGCCTCGTCGCCGCCGCGCTCGCGGTGGTCGGCGTCGGGCTGTTGGCCGTCTGAGCGCGGAGTGGCCGGGGGACCCCGCCGACCGCGGCGACGAACCACGGGGTTAAACTCCCGGACCCGCGACGTACCCGCTAATGCCTACCTACGAGCGCCTGAAGGGGTTCCGCGACTTCTACCCCCCCGAAATGGCCGTCCGTCGCGAGGTGACCGACACGCTGGAGTCGGTCGCGCGCGGCTACGGCTTCCGCGAGATCGACACGCCCCGGCTGGAGCCGGCGGAGATGTGGACCGACAAGTCCGGCGACGACATCGTCGACGAGCTGTACGCCTTCGAGGACCACGGCGGCCGCCACGTCACGCTCGCGCCGGAGCTGACGCCCACGGTCGCGCGAATGTACGCCGCGAAGGCGCAGGAGCTGTCCAAACCGGTGAAGTGGTTCTCGACGCGCCCGTTCTGGCGCTACGAGGCCGTCCAGCAGGGCCGCTTTCGCGAGTTCTCTCAGACGAACGTCGACATCTTCGGCTCGGCCGAGCCCGAGGCCGACGCCGAGGTGCTCGCGACCGCGGCCGACGCGCTGACCGAGCTCGGCCTGTCGGCCGACGACTTCGACTTCCGCGTCAGCCACCGCGACATCCTCGGGTCGCTGCTGCGTTCGTTCGACGCGGACGTGGACGTGCGCGCGGCGATCCGCGCGGTCGACAAGTCCAAGAAGGTCGACGAGGCGGAGTACCTCGACCTGCTCCACGACGCCGGTCTCGGCTTCGACGAGGCGCGCGAGTTCGACGACCTGCTGGGGATCGACGACCCCGCCGACCTCGACGAACTCACCGACTTCGCGTCCGACCCCGACGACCTCGCGGACGCGGTCGACAACCTCCGCGCCGTCCTCGCGGCCGCCGACGACTTCGGCGTCGGTGAGCACTGTGACCTCTCGCTGCGCACCGCCCGCGGGCTCGACTACTACACGGGCGCCGTCTTCGAGTGCTTCGACGCGACCGGCGAGATCGGTCGCTCCGTCTTCGGCGGCGGCCGCTACGACGATCTCATCGAGGACTTCGGCGGCCAGCCCACGCCCGCCGTCGGCGTCGCCCCCGGGCACGCGCCGCTGGGACTCCTCCTGGAACGCGCGGGCGTCGCCCCCGACGCGGCCATCGAGACGGACTACTACGTGCTGCAGGTGGGCGACACACGGACGACGGCCGCCCGGATCGCCCGCGACCTCCGGGGCCGCGGCCACGTCGTCGAATCGGACGTTTCCGACCGCAGCTTCGGCGCGCAGCTCAACTACGCCGACTCGATCAACGCCGAGACGGTCGTCATCGTCGGCGAGCAGGACCTCGCGAACGACGAGGTGACGCTGAAGGACATGGCCTCCGGCGACCAGACGACCGCGCCCGTCGACGGGTTCCCGGGCGAGGCCGACCGCCCGACGTACGACGACTTCGCGTAATGGCGACCCGCCGGGCGTACCGCGTCGCCTACGACGGCCGCCCGTACTTCGGCTTCCAGCGTCAGCCGGACGTGCCGACCGTCGAGGACACGCTGCTGGACGCGCTCCGGGCGCTCGACGTCCTCGCGCACGACGCCGACACCCCGGCTGGATACGCCGCCGCCGGCCGCACCGACCGCGGCGTCTCGGCCGTACGTCAGACCGTCGCCTTCGACGCGCCCGAGTGGCTCACGCCGCGGGCGTTCTCCAGCGAACTCCCCGCCGGCGTCCGGGTGTGGGCCGCCGCCGACGTGTCCGCCGACTTCCACGCGACCCACGATGCGGCCCGGCGGACGTACCGGTATCACCTCCACGCGCCCGAGGCCGACCGCGACCGCGCCCGCGACGCCGCCGCGGCGCTCTCCGGCGAGCACGACGTCCACAACCTCACGAGCGATCCGCGCGGGCCGAAGACGCGACGGGATCTCTCGGTGTCGGTCGCTCCCGCCGGCGACGAGTTCCTGACGCTGACGGTCGCCGCGGGAGGGTTCCCGCGGGAGTTCGTCCGCCGGCTCGCGACGGTCCTCCGGGGCGTCGCCGTCGGCGACACGGGGCTCGACCGCATCGACGAGGTACTCGGGGACGGGACGCTGTCGGGGGCCGAGGGTGTCGGCCCCGCCGCGCCCGAGCCGCTCGTGCTCGTCGACGTGGCCTACCCCGGCGTCGAGTTCGAGCCCGACCCCGAGGCGATCGAACCGCTCCGAGAGGTGTTCTCCGAGCGCCGCGTCGACGCGCTCGCACGGGGACGGGTGTTCGACGACGTGCTCGCCGCGGCGTCGGAGTGATCGCCGCTTACTCCCACTCCGCGGGCCACAGCCCGGCTGCCTTCATTCCCGGCTCGAAGTCGGCCTCGCGGAACGCGTCCTCCAGTTCGTACGGATCGATCACCGGTACCTCGGTCGCCTCGTCCGCCAACTCGCGGACCATGAGCGCCGCGAGGACGCCGTGCTCGCGGATGCACCGGTCGTCGACCTTGTCCCGCGTGTCGGCGTGGGTGTGGCCCCACCCGCGGCCGCGATCGCCGGAGTCGGAGTGCAGTTGGAGCGACGCCGTCCCCCGCCGGACGAACGGCCACTGGTCGGAGAACGGATGCGGCTCCTCGCGCACGTGCACCGGTTGGCGCGTCCGCTCGCCTACGCGGCGCGCGACCCGCGCGGTCGCCGCGGAGGTGTGCGTCATCGCGACGAGGTCCCGGAAGCGACCCGCCCCGTCGAGGTTGACGACGGCCTTCACCCCGTCCATATCCGTCGTCGCCGCGAGGTGTTCGGAGCCGAGCAGCCCGGTCTCCTCACAGCCGACGGCGGCGAACCGGACGCCGATGTCGAGGTCGGCGGCCGCGAGCACCCGCGCGGCCGCAAGCAGTGTCGCGACGCCGCAGCCGTTGTCCAGCGCCCCCTCCGAGATGTCGTGGCCGTCGTAGTGCGCGAGCACGAGCACGTACTCGTCGGTCATCGGCCCCGTGCGCGCGAGCACGTTCTGTGACTCGCCGGGCACCGTCTCGGCGTCGACCGACAGGTCGGCTTCCCCACCCTCGTTTGCGTACTCCGTGAGCCATGCGCCCGTTTCCTTGCTCACGCCCACTGCCGGGACCGCGGCCTCCTCGCCGAAAGTGAGCGACCCCGTCGGCGGCAGCTGTCCGGGCACGTGGTTGACGAACACGAACGCCTTCGCGCCCGCCTCCGCGGCGGTCCCGAACTTCTCCATCCGGTGGACGAACCGCGACTCGCCCGGCGTCGTCGTCGACGCGACGGCGATCTTCCCCTCCACGTCGACCGCCGCGATCTCCTGGGGCGTGCCGTGCCCCACGTCGACGAGTTCGCCCGACACCTCGCCAGCGGGGCTGTACGGCAGCGCGATGGCGTCGAACGCGCGATCGACGGGCGCTGTGAGTCGAAGCGTCGTCTCGCCGCGTCGCCACTCGGTCGCGTCGAACCGCTGTCGTCGAACGCGGTCGAGCCCCGTCTTCTCGAACGTGTCGGCGACGAGATCTGCCGCGCGGGCCTCGCCCTCGCTCGCGCCCATCCGACCGCCAAGCGCCGTCAGCTCGGTAATGAACTCCCACGGCACGGTGTCGATCCATGTACGCCCGACCGCCGCGGCGAGGTCGTCGTTGAGATTCACACCGAACAGATCGCTCAGCTGTGGCAAAAACCCGCGGGTGGACGGCTGCGCGGCACGCTGCCGGGCGAGCAATCGAGACCCCTCGACCGTCTGAGCGCCGATCGACGCCGGAACTCCCATTTCGTATCGCGTTATCTAATTCATGAAATGTGCACGGGTGGTTATCATCGCCCGGATCGACCACGGGCTATGGGCCTCCAGTACCCGGTGATCGGCTGATGCCGGTCATTCCGGGGTTCCTCGACCGGCTCGCCTTTCGTGCGAACCTCGCGCCGGTCGCGATCCTCGACGTCCACGGCGCGGCCTCGCTGCACGCGGTCGCGCTCGCCGACGACCTAGGCGTGTTTGCCGCCCTCGACGGGCCGCGCACGCTGGCCGACCTCGCGGCGGCGCTCGCGTGCGAGGAGGACACCCTGCGACGCCTGCTCGACACGCTGGTCGCGGTCGGGTACGTCGACCGGTCGGGCGACGAGTACTGGCGGACGCGAACGACCACGCGGTGGCTCACCGACGACGGCGACGCGAACCTCGCGCCGTTCGCCCGTTTCTGGGTCGAGGTGGTCCTCCCGTACTGGCGCGAGCACGCCGAGCGCGCCGTCCGCGAGGGTGAGCCCGGCGAATCGCTGTACGACTGGCTCGGCGACGACGAGGCGGCGTGGGCGACGACGCAGGCCGGATTCCGTGCGGCGGCGTCGCTGTTGGTCGACCCGGTCGCCGACGCGCTCGGCGACGTCGACGGCGCGCGGGTCCTCGATCTCGGCGGCGGCCACGGCGCCTACGCGGTCGAACTCGCCCGCCGCGGAGCGTCGGTGACGCTGGTCGATCGGTCTCCCGCACTGGAGCCGGCGCGCGAGGCGGCTGCCGACGCGGACGTCGACGTGACGTTCGTCGGCGGCGACTACCTCTCGGAGGACCTATGGCGTCGAGTGGCCGAGCACGACGCCCGCTCCGGCTCCCGCCCCAGTTCCGATATCGACGGCACCGATTCCGGCGGGTCTGATCCTGATGGCGCCGATTCCGCCGGTGGCGACGACGCGAACGCGGGCTACGACCTCGTCCTCCTGTTCAACGTCCTCCACGGACACGCTCCCGCGGAGGCGGCGACGCTGCTCGAATACGCCGCGGCTGTGCTCGCGCCCGGTGGTCGTCTCGCGATCCTCGACCAGTTCGGACGGGGTGGGCGCTCGTCGGTGGCGGACGTCGGTGTCGCGCTGATCGACCTCACGTACCTGATCACTCTCGGCGGCGGCACGCTCGATCCCGATATGGTGAATCGGTGGCTCGGCGATGCGGGGCTGTCGACCGTCGGGACGGAGACGTTCCGACGGGCGCCGGGCGTCAAGCTGCTGCGTGTCGAATTGCCGTACGCCGATCGGGAGTGAATCGCGGCGGGTACCGGCCGGATACGAGCGGATCCCCGGTACCCGGTGTCGAGTTCGTCGCGCTCGGTCCCACTGCTGATACGGTCGGATCGGTCGCTCGCGGGCGATTCTGCCGGGTCTGCTTGGCAAGACTTACCACCGCTCACGGGTGAAGTCGGGCCATGAGTTCGGTTCCCGAGCGCGCGGAGATCGACGAGGAGTACAAGTGGAGCATCGACTCCATCTACGCGGACGACGAGGCGTGGGAGGCCGCCCACGAGGACGTCGAGGAGCGCCTCGACGACCTCCGGGCCTACGAGGGGCGCGCGACCGAGAGCGCGGCGACGCTTCGAGAACTGCTCGACACCTACGAGGGCGTGTTCCGCGAGGTGTCGAAAGTCACGTCGTACGCGCAGCTTCGCTCGAACGAGGACACCCGCGATCAGGAGTACCAGGCGATGTCCTCGAAGGCCCAGGCGCTGTCGGCGGAGGCGTCGAGCGCGTCCAGCTACCTCGAACCCGAACTGCAGGAGTTGGACTGGGAGGACGTCGAGGACATGATCGACGAGGAGCCCGCGCTCGCGGAGTACGAGCACTTCCTCGACGACGTGCTCCGGATGAAGCCGCACACGCGCTCGGCCGAGGTGGAGGAACTGCTCGCGGACCTGAGCGAGGTCACCGGCGCCGCGGGCGAGGCGTACTCGATGCTATCGAACGCGGACATGACGTTCCCGACGGTCGAGGGCCCCGACGGCGACGAGATCGAGATCTCGCAGGGCAACTTCACGACGCTGCTGCAGAAGCCGGACCGCGAGTTCCGCCAACGCGTTCATGAAGAGTTCTACTCGGAGTGGGAGACCGTCCGCAACACGGTGGGAACGACGCTCGCGAAGAGCGTCAAGAAGGACGTGAAGATGGCGGAGGCTCGCAACTACGATACCGCCCGCGAGGCCGCCCTGAACGGGCCGAACGTTCCGGTCGAGGTGTACGACACGCTCGTCGACACCGTCCGCGACAACCTCGACTCGCTGGGGCGCCACGCCGATCTGAAGCGAAAGGCGCTCGACGTGGACACGCTGGAGATGTGGGACCTGTACATGTCGTTGACGGGCGACGAGGGCCCCGAGATCAGCTACGAGGAGGCCAAGGAGCACGTCGTCGAGGCGGTCGCGCCGCTGGGCGAGGAGTACCAGCGCCGGATGGCCGAGGGGCTGGAGTCGCGCTGGGTCGACGTGTACGAGAACCGTGGGAAGCGCTCGGGCGCCTACTCGGCGGGGACGTACGACACCCAGCCGTTCATCATGATGAACTACCAGGACGACGTCTCCTCGATGTACACGCTGGCCCACGAGCTGGGTCACTCGATGCACTCGGAGCTGGCGAAGGAGGCCCAGCCGTGGCAGTACGCCGACTACGAGATCTTCGTCGCCGAGGTCGCCTCGACGGTCAACGAGACGCTCCTGACGAAGCATCTGCTGGAGAACGCCGATTCCGACGAGCTTCGGATCCACGCGCTCGACCAGTACCTCGAACGGTTCCGCTCGACCCTCTTCCGTCAGACGATGTTCGCGGCGTTCGAGCAGGCCATCCACGAGCACGACGAGGCGGGCAAGCCGCTCACTCCCGACGCCTTCGACGAGCTGTACGGCGACCTGAAGGCCGAGTTCTACGGGCACGTCGACGCCAACGTCGACGAGCACATCCGCCGCGAGTGGATGCGCATTCCTCACTTCTATTATAATTTTTACGTCTACCAGTACTCGACGGGCATCTCGGCGGCCGCGGCCATCGTCGACCGCATCGAGAACGAGGGCGAAGTCGCCGCCGAGGAGTATCGGTCGGCCCTGCGCGCCGGTGGCGCCGAGTACCCGATCGACGTGCTCGAGACCGCCGGCATCGACATGACGGAGTCCGGTCCGATCGAATCCGCCATCGGTGTGTACGACGACTACCTGGACGAGGCAGAGGCACTGCTGGACCTCTAATCGCTTCTCCCCCGTACGGACGCAGTACCGCGATTCTGCCCGTTCCACGACGGGGCGATCTCCGGCGGAGGCGAACGCTCCCGCCACCCAAAGCCCCTTTACGGGCGGTACCTAAGGACGGGCAAGAAATGTCTCGGAGCCCGTCCCTCCCCGACCGGCCACGCCTCGATCTGGATCCCGACATGAACGAGGCCGAGCGGCTGGAGGCGCTTCGCAAGCACTTCGATCGGATCGTCCAGGTCAACGACGAGTTGGACGCCCGCCTCGATGAGACCCAGAGCCGCCGCGCGGACCTCCGCGAGGAGGTCGACGAGCTCAAGCGCCGCAACGAGGCGCTGAAGACGGCGTCGCTGTACATCGCGACCGTCGAGGAGCTCACCGAGGACGGCGCGGTGATCAAACAGCACGGCAACAACCAGGAGGTGCTCACCGACCTCTCCCCCCAGCTCGAGGACGAACTGGAGGCGGGCGACCGCGTCGCCATCAACGACTCCTTCAGCGTCCAGACGGTGCTCGACGACGAAACCGACGCCCGCGCCCAGGCGATGGAGGTCGACGCAGACCCCGAGGTCACCTACGCCGACATCGGCGGCATCGACGACCAGGTGCGCGAGGTTCGCGAGGCCGTCGAGGACCCGCTCATCAACGCCGACGCGTTCCGCGAGGTCGGGATCACCCCGCCCAGCGGCGTCCTGCTGCACGGCCCGCCGGGCACCGGGAAGACGATGCTCGCGAAGGCCGTCGCCAACGAGACCGACGCGACGTTCATCAAGATGGCCGGCTCGGAGCTGGTCCGGAAGTTCATCGGCGAGGGCGCGCGCCTCGTTCGCGACCTGTTCGACCTCGCCGAGGAGCGCGAGCCCGCGGTCATCTTCATCGACGAGATCGACGCCGTCGCCGCCAAGCGGACGGACTCGAAGACCTCCGGCGACGCCGAGGTCCAGCGCACGATGATGCAGCTCCTGAACGAGATGGACGGCTTCGACGACCGCGGCGAGGTGCGGATCATCGCGGCGACGAACCGCTTCGACATGCTCGACGACGCGATCCTCCGCCCGGGCCGCTTCGACCGCCTCATCGAGGTACCCAAGCCCGGCCCCGAGGGACGCGAGCGCATCCTCGAGATCCACACGACGGACATGTCGGTCGCCGACGACGTGAACTTCGCCGACCTCGCCGAGGAACTCGACGACTACTCCGGCGCCGATATCGCCGCGCTCACAACCGAGGCCGGGATGTTCGCCATCCGCGACGAGCGCACGACGGTCCGCCGCGCGGACTTCGACAACGCTCGTGAGAAGATCGAAACGAGCAACGAGGGACCGGTGTTCAACGACGGCGAGTTCGGTCGCTACCAGTACTGACTCGGTTCCGATTCGGGGTTTCGTCTTGCGGTTCTCGACTCGGTTCCGCTCCCTCCCTCACGCCTCGCTATTTTCCGGGCGGCTCGGGCCCCGCGGGCTCACTACGTTCGCCCGCGGACACCTCGCTATTTTCTGGGCGGTTCGGCCCTTCGGACCTCGCCGTTCACGAGACCTGCGGTCCCGTGAGCGCACAAATCGCACAGCGATTTGTGAACGCCGTTGGACGAGGCGCTCGCTTCGCTCACGGCTCGCTCCGCTCGCCGTTCGCGTGTTCAAGGCCTCCCGGGGGTCGGCCTCGCTACCTCACGCCTCGCTATCGACACCCACTTTCGCCCCGACGCACCACCCCCGATATGCACATCCACGTCGCCGACGGCGTCGGCCGGGGGCCGACCGAACTGGCCGCCTACGACGCCGCGCTCGCCGACGCCGGCGTCGGCGACTTCAACCTCGTCACCGTCTCGTCGGTCGTTCCCGCCGGCGCGACCGTCCGCGCGGTCGACACCGCCCCGGACCTCGGGCCCGCGGGCGACCGGCTCACCGTCGTGCAGGCGCATGCGGCCGCCTCGCCCGAGGACGCCCACGAGACCGAGACCGTCACCGCCTGCCTCGGGTGGACGACCGGTCCCGGTCCGGGGCTGTTCTACGAGGCCGACGGCAGCGACGCCGACGCGGTCCGCGAGACAGTGTCGACCGGTCTCGACGCCGGCCGCGACCTGCGCGACTGGACCTTCGACCACGAGGAGACGCGATGCGCGACCGTCGAGACCGCCGATTCGGCGTACGTCGCCGCGGTCGTCGTCGCCGCCTACGGCGAGAGCGAACCGATCGCGTGAGCCCTCGGCCCCGGTTCTAAGGGCCTAAACAGTGTATTCGTCCGACAGATCGCCGACGCCTTTTTACGCGGACCCCCCATATCACCGCCGACCCTAATGAACGGCAACAACCCCTATGCGGGGGCGCCTGGCGTCGTCGATGCGGGCCGTCCCGAGGAGGTCGACCTCACGGCCGACCAGAAGGACGCGCTCCGGCAGGCGGTCACCACCATCGTCACGCGAACCGAGTCGTATCTCCCCGACGGCTACGCCGTCGGCTCCGAACTCTCCTACGGCACGAACGGACCGCAGGCCACCGTCGCGGTCCAGCCGCCGATCGGCCACGCCGTCAGCGCGGGCTTCTCGCCAGACCTGGAGGATATCGAGGCGGGCCTCGACGACGAGGACCGCGAGGAGGTCGCCCGCGGACTCGCCGCCAGCGCGGCCGCCCAGGTCATGTCCGCCGTCGGCGACGACCTCGAACCGACCGCGCGATAGCCGCGTCGCTTCGCCCGCTCGGACTCGTTCTCCGTCCCGCCAGCGACGTTCTAAATCGTCTGACGCAACATCGGATCGGAGAACTACCGTCCGCGGCGACCCGCTCGTCACGTCGCGGGTGTGGTCAGGTGTCGTGGTCGCCGCCGGGCGGTTCGACGAACAGACCGTAGCCGACGAGCACCGCCGCGAGCAGCGAGCCGAGTCCCGTCCCGACCGACGCGGGCAGCGCCAACCGCGCGGCCCCGACCGCGCCGGCGAGGAGCAGGGTCGGCACGGCCGCGAGCAGGAGGTCGTACTTCGACGGCGATACGAGGCCGGCGCGGCCGGCCCCAGGGACGATATCGTCGTTGGACGGGTCTCGAACACTCATCGACTCTCTCCACTGTAGAGGTACTATACTGTTCGTAAAATCTGTTACGGCTGAAATAATACGAAGGTAGTTCGTGTAGGTTACGAGTGTCCTCTCTCCGGGTGTCCGGTGACCACGAAATCACGTCGATCGAGGGAATCGGCGCGTTTGGGACAGGATCTCGCCGCCCTACTTCCCCCAGAACGGGTCCGCCTTCCGCCGCTTCTCCAGGTACGCCTTCAGCGCCTCGATCTCGTCGGCGCGGATCTCCGAGGCGAGTTCCTGTTCGAGGATCTTCGCGTGCTTCTCGGGCAGTTCGATCCATAGTTCGTCGCCCTCCTCGATCTGGCGGCCGACCGTCGGGCCGTCGATGGCGACGGAGACGCGCTCGCCCGCCTGCGCCGAGTCCACGTCGTCGCCCTGGTGTTGGATGCCCGAGAGCGTGCCGACGCGGTTCGGCTCGCTGCCCTCGAACTTCGCGACCGAGCGGTTGTTCTGGACGGTTCCCGAGATGATCTCGACGCCGACGACCGCGGGGTCGTTCTGGCGGAAGGTGTGGTCCTGCAGGATGCGGAAGCGCGCCGGCTTGGTGATCTTGTCGAGCACCGTCTCCTGCTGGGTGCGCTCCAGTTCCTCGACGTACTCGTCGTACTCCTCGACGAGCTGGTAGATCACGTCGTCGTCGAACAGGCGCACGTCGCCGTGTTCGATCGCCTCCTCGGCGTCGGGCAGCACGTCGACGTTGAACCCGAGGATCACCTTATGGGTCTCCTCCTTGGCGGTCTGGGCGACGGTCACGTCGCGCGGGGCCACGTCGCCGACCTCCGCGCGGAGGATCGGGATCTCGGCCTCGTCGAGGGCGTTCGCCATCGCTTCCAGGCTGCCGAGCGTGTCGGCCTTCACGACGACGCCGTCCTCGGCGGTGTCGACCTCGATCTTGGCGAGCTCCTCGCGGACCTCCCGCTTGACCGCCTCCTCGTCGTCGCCGCGGACGACGCGGACCGGCGCGCCCGACATCGCGTCGTCGAGGTCGGGCGCGGCGATCTTGACACCCGCGGCCGCACGGACCTCCCCGACGCGCTCGAAGCGTTTCTCCGTGCGGATCTCGGCGTTCGGGCGCGGCTGGAGCAGCGCGCGAACCTCCGTCACGATCGGCTCGTCGCGGCCGCCGACGACGACGGTGTCGCCCTCGCGGACGACGCCGTCGTACAGCACCACGTCCAGCGTCGCGCCGAACCCCTGCTCGTCTTTCACCTCCAGCACCGTCCCGACGCCGGGGCCGGCCACGTCGACGGACATTTCTTCTTTCATGTAGCGCTGGGACAGCCCCATGAGGACGGTGAGGAGGTCGGGGATCCCCTCGCCGGTCATCGCCGAGAGGGGGACGACGCCGATGTTGGACTGGAAGTCCTGCACGCGCCAGTAGAAGTCCGCCGAGAACCCCTTGTCCGAGAGCTCGCCGATGAGCTCGTAGAGGTTCTCGTTGAGGCGGGAGGTCGCGCGCTCGGACTGCTGTTCCAAGGACTGCTGGATCGGTTGGCCGTTCTGCGGGTTCCAGCCGGGCGTCGTGTCGACCTTGTTGGCGGCGACGACGAACGGCGTGCCGGTGCGCTTGAGGATGTTGATCGCCTCCTCGGTCTGCGGCTGGAAGCCGTCGTTCACGTCGACGACGAGCACCGCGATGTCGGCGAGGGCGCCGCCGCGCGAGCGCAGCGTCGAGAAGGAGTGGTGACCGGGCGTGTCGATGAACAGCAGGCCGGGCAGGTCGAAGTCGGTCGGGTCGACGAGCGCGCCGGCCATCTCGGAGATCGTCGACAGCGGCACGGCGGTCGCGCCGATGTGCTGAGTGATGGCTCCCGCCTCGCCCTCCTGGACGGCGGACCCGCGGATGCGGTCGAGCAGCGTCGTCTTCCCGTGGTCGACGTGGCCAAGCACCGCAACGATGGGCGTGCGGAGCGAGCCGGCGTCGAACGTCTCCTCGGTGTCGGCGTCGGAATTCGTGTCTGACATGGCTGAGATCCTCTCTGCGGCGAAGAACGGCTCTTGTCGGTACTGGACGGTCGCGTGAAGTAAGGGCTTCGACTCCGTCGACGCGCCGCGACCTCGCACCCGGCGGCGACGGTGTACACGCCGCCGGTCGCGCGACGTCCGCCCCGCGTCGGACGCCAGCGTGGCGTTTATGCCCGTTGCGTCAGTGAGCGCAGGTATGGCAGATATCCTCGCCGAGAACCTCTCGGGGAAGGCCGTCATGGGCTCGGACGGCACCGAGCTGGGCATGCTGTACAACATCACGATGGACCTGAAGACGGGCTCGCTGTCGGACCTGCTCGTCACGCCGAACGAGGAGCTCTCGCCGGCGCAGGTTCCGTTCGACCGCGACGAGTCCGGACGGTTTCACGTTCCGGTCGGAGACGTACAGGCCGTGAAAGACTACATCGTCGTCCGTACGTAATGGAAGTCCTCGATTCGTCCGCGTTCATCCACGGGTACGACAGCGACGATCGGACCGCCTCGATCCCCGCCGTTCAGGCGGAACTCACCGGCGAGACCGCCCTCCGGTTCGACGCCGAGGAGGGCGCCGGGATGCACATCCACGTCCCCGGCGAGGGCGCCGTCGGACGTGTCCGCAGCGCCGCCGAGGAGACCGGCGACCTCGCGGAGCTGTCCGACACCGACCTGCGCCTGCTCGCGGCGGCGTTCGAGCTCGACGCGACGCTCGTCACCGACGACTACGCCATGCAGAACGTCGCCGAGCGCATGGACGTTCGCGTCCGCGTCATCGCCCGCGAGGGCATCGAGGAGGAGCGCGACTGGCAGTTCCAGTGTACGGGCTGCGGCCGCACGTTCGACGAGAACCGCGACCGCTGTCGGATCTGCGGGAGCGATCTGACCCGGAAGAACCCCGCGTAACCTCAGATCCCGGCCGTCTCCAGGTACTGGACCGCGTACTGGACGGCGTTGTACGCGCCGTGGACGAGGATCGGAACGACGAGGGTATCGGTGTACTCGTACAGCGCGCCCAACCCGATCCCGAGCGTCGCCGCGACCGCGACGTAGACGAGCTTCTCGGCCGGCGTCCCCGTCCCGGCGACGTAGTGGAGCAGCCCGAACAGCAGCGACGCGCCCGCGACGGCGCCCGCCGGGCCGAGCGCGCGGCGCAACTCTCCCTGCACGACGCCGCGGAAGAGCAGCTCCTCGCCGACGGCGACCGTGAGGAACGACAGCGGGATCATGGCCAGGAAGTACGCCGGCGGGTTGGTGAGCGCCTCGTTCGTGCTCGGCGACAACCCCACCGCCGAAAACGCGAGGAGGATCCCGTAGCCGGCGACGACGAGGCCGACCGTGCCGCCGACGACGAGCGCGGCGTCGCGGACTGTCGGCCGCCGGACGCGCAGCACGTCGAGATCCCCGGCGTACAGGAGGAACAACAGCGCCGCGGCGGTGAAGCCGGCAGCGTTGCCGACGGTGGTGAACACCGCCGTCGCCGCCGAGTCAGCTCCGAACCCCAGCGCCAGGGCCACCCACTCGAACGCCGGAACCACGGCGCCGACGGCGACGACGGCGGCGAACACCGCGAGCAGCGCCTGTCCCCCGCGGATCGCGACCGCACGGGGCTCGATCGTCCCCTCGGGCGGTCCGAGTTCGACGGTCACCTTACTCTACCTCCAGCCGGCGCTTCTCGGCGACCGCCTCCGCCTCGGGGAAGTCGCCGCCGCCGAGCAGCCCTCGGGCGGCCTTCTTCCCCCACTCGACGGCGGGCTGGGTGAACGTCGAGACCGCCGCGAGCTCGCCGTAGAGGACGCACGCGGCCTCCATCCCGTACAGGAGCTCGCCGATTCCGCGCTCGTCGACGCGGTCGATCTCGATCCGGACGTTCTCGCGCCCGGCGGCCGCGAGGCTCGCCTCTGTCGCGCGGAACTCGGCGTCGAGCAGCTCCCCGAGCGACGAGCCGCCGAGGTACGACAGCCCCTCCAGATCCGTTTCGGGAATCCCTATGTCGTCCGCCTCGCGGGGTCGCACGAGCGTGACGAGCTTGTCGGCCGGGCCCGCACGATACAGCTGGAGCTGACTGTGCTGGTCGGTCGCGCCGAGCGCGCGGGCGGGCGTCTGTCCCCGTCCGTCCTTCCCGAGTGACTCGGCCCACAGCTGGGCGAACCACTCGGCGAACCGCTCCAGCGACTCGGCGTACGGCATCACGGCGTTCGTCGCCGCGCCGCGCTCGGCCAGCGCGTACGTCGTCGCGCCGTAGGCGTACGCGGGCGACTCGAACAGCGACCCCGCGAGGCGGTCGGCCTCCGCCGCCGCGCCCGCGAGCACCGCGTCCAGATCGACGCCGGCGATCTCGGCCGCGAACAGTCCCACCGTCGACAGCGCGGAGAAGCGGCCGGGGACGCCGTCGGGAACGTCGAGCGCCGGGAGGTCGTGCGTGTCGGCCATCGATCGGAGGTTGCCCGCCTCGCCGGTGGTGACGACGGTGCGTTCGGTCCAGTCGACACCTGCGGCCTCCATCGCCTCGCGGACGACGAGGAAGTTCGAGAGCGTCTCCGCGGTCGTCCCGGACCGGGAGACGACGTTGACGACGGTCGACGAGAGGTCCACGTCGTCCACGATCGCGCGGATCCACTCGGGGTCGACGTTGTCGAGGTAGCGGCAGTCGACGCCCGCTCCGAGCGCGTCGGTGAGGGTCGCGGCGCCCAGCGCGCTCCCGCCGATGCCGACCGTCAGGAGGTGGTCCGGGTCGAAGCCGTCGGCCGCCCGCCGGATCGTGTCGGGGTCGCACGTGTCGGGGAGATTCAACGCGGCGTACCCGTGTTCGGCCTCGGCGCGTCCGCGTTCGATGCGGTCGTAGGCGTCGGCGACGCGCTCGTCGAGCGCGTCGAGATCCGTCCGCTCCAGCCCGAGGTCGCCGTCGAGGGCGTTGCCGATGTCGACGTTCATGCGAGAACCGCCGTCCGCCGCCGGCAAAACCTTGCCGTCCTCCGCACCGGCTCGGCGACGCCGCGGCGGCTGGCTCGCGTCGGTCGCATCGCGACGGCAGTGTCACGTCGGCCGCGCCGTGTTCGATCCCGTACTCCGGTCGGACAACAGGTAGAACGGGAACCGCGGACGGGGCGCTTAACACCGCCGCGACCCAACCACGGGCGATGACAGACGCCGAGGCGACGCCCGAAGCCGCGACGGCGTCCGGAAGAGACGACTCCGGCGCGGGGGGTCCCGGCGGGGGCGACGAGGGATACCGCGGCGTGTTCGGTGCGTTCCCGTACGCCGCACGCGCCAGCGAGTCGCTGACGTTCAAGTCGTACGTCCTCGTCGGCGGCCTCGCGGCGGCGTTGTTGACGTTGCTGTTCACGCTCGCGCTGATCACGCTGTTCGGCGCGACCGCGCAGGCGCGCTTCTCGATCGTCCGGGCGTTTTACGTCATCGTCGCGCTCGCCGCCGTCGCCCCGACGATCTCCCCCGTGTTGCTCGTCGCGCGCTCGCGCCGCCGCGGAACCCCCGGGCGCCCCGGC
This sequence comes from Halobaculum rarum, assembly GCF_040025155.1. Taxonomy (NCBI): domain Archaea; kingdom Methanobacteriati; phylum Methanobacteriota; class Halobacteria; order Halobacteriales; family Haloferacaceae; genus Halobaculum; species Halobaculum rarum. Next base: position 1,762,356 of record NZ_CP157275.1, read on the forward strand.
TACGAACTCGGTCTCGCGCTGGCGGGGTACCTGTTCCTCGCGTCGTTGTACCTCGGCGTAGTCGCCGCCCTTCCCGAGACGTTCGTCCTCGACGGCGAGACGGTCGCGCGGCCGCCGCCCTCCGGCGTGTTTTCCCCGTTGATCGCGGTGCTGTACGACCTCCCACGGCTGTTCGGTCTCGTGATCCCCGTCGTCGCCGCGCTGCTCGTCCCGCTGGTCCACTACCTCCGTCGCTGACGGACTGACTGTACTCCGCCGTGGCCCCAGGTCTCGGTTCGCTCGACCTCGCCGGTCACGAAACCGGGAAAAGCCTTCCCCACCTACTCCGTTACATGACCGACCGAGACTCCGATGGATCCGAACTGGACGCCGTCCGCGACGCGCTCGCGGAGGCCGCCGGCGACGCCGGCCCCGCCGACACCGCCGACGGCGAACACGACGGCACGTTTCTCGTCACCCACGCGGACGACGGCTCGGCCGTGCTCCGGGAGGTTGACTCCGGACAGGTGCACACGCTCTCCTCGAACCCCGGCGTCGCCGAGGGCGAGGCCGTCGAGGGCGTCGTCGCGCCCGACCCGCCGATGAACGTCTCCTGGCAGCTCGTCGAGGTCGAGGAGCGCCGCCACATCGCTATCGAGGAAAGTGAGGAGCCGCCGACCCAGCACTCGCTCGATCTCGCTGCCGATCGGGCGGTCGGCGAACTTACGCGCACCGAGCGCGCCGGAACCGGTGAGATCCACGTCATCTCAGTCCCCGAGGACGACACAGACCGGGCCGTCGCCGACGTGCTCGACGACGCCGACACCGGCCGGACCCGCGCGGCTCGCCTCGGCGTGAACCGCGTGGAGGTCCGGTCGGCCCCCGGCGTCGTCGTCGTGCGCTACATGCCGTGATCCGCTGAAAACGGGGTTTTTCAGACGCGCTGCGGCGTTACTATCGATACGATACTGTCCTCGCCGTTCGGAGGAATAAACTTCATCTCGCGATATCGATTCGCTGCCGTCGCGGATCTGTCGACCTATGGTCGGCGTTGACCCGACGGTCGTGGGGGTCGAATCGGCGGTATCCGCCCGACTTCGGCGGTCGTGACGACTCGTGTGGACGCGACCGCCTGATAGTGGGTTCGATCGTAGAGCGCGCCCGATACTTACTCGGTCGGGCCGGCGGCCGATTGCACGCGCCACCCGCCCTCGACCGCGCCCGCGCGCTCGACTAGCTCGACGACAGTTTCGTCGCCGACGTGGGTTCCGCCGTCGACCGCCTCGACGCGGAACGTGAGGTCGAGCGAGTCGCCGCAACAGCCGATATCGACGAACTCCTCCAGTTCGTCGCCGACTCGTGGCTCGTCGAGCATCCGTCGGAGGTAGTTCCGGTAGCGATCCGTCCGGGTCTGGTCGCGGCCCCACTCGCTCAACCCGTCGGGGAACGAGAGGACCACGCGCGCCGCGTTGTCGCTCATAGCCTCGACTACGGGGCGTCGCCACATCGACCTGTCGTCGGTGTGTCCGCGAGGCGCCATACCGGGTTCTCGGAGACGAACCTGCCGAGAGCGGAGTGATCGTCCGAGTTATCCCCGGGCTGGTGCCACTGTTTTCGGGGAGGGACCGGGTTCCGTATCGCACGACGTACTATATCGCTCTCGTCCGAGGGCGACGTGCTCGGGAATCTGACGAGGCGAAGCTGACTGGGGGCCTGTGAAACGGAAGTGTGGTGGACCCTATCGCGCACTGAGGATCGGCGCGGAGGCGTGAACGGGATCGGGCAGGAGCGAAACCGTGGACCGCGAATTCCGCCGAAACGCCGGTAGCCGTGAAGAAGAAGGCTTATTCGGTGCGCGGGGGGACCGGAACGCATGGCTCGATTCGAGGTACCGCAAGTCGATTACACCCGGTACACGAACCGGCAACTCGTCGCGATACCGCTCGCGGTGTTGGCCGTCGCGCTCCTCGTCATCGGCGGGGCGTACGCGACGACCGGGGCGCCGGTCGATCCGGGGCTCGATTTCACCGGCGGCACGGAACTCCGCGTCGCCGTCGACGCCCCGAGCGACGCACAGGCACGCGAAGACATCCGCGGGGCGTTCACCGCGACGCCCGACAGCATCCAGCGGGTCGGGGGAAGCGACGTGTACATCGTCACCTTCCAGACGGAGGGATCCGAGACCGAACAGAGCGAGTTCACCCAGCAACTCGAGTCGGAGGCAGGTGAAGCCGGATTCGACATCCGATCGATCGAAGGTGTCGGGGCGGCCTTCGGGTCTGAGACCCAGCAGCGCGCGTTGATCGGCGTCGTCGCCGCCTTCGCCGGGATGGCCGCGCTCGTGTTCGCGCTGTTCCGGACGTTCGTCCCGAGCATCGCCGTGGTCGTCTCGGCGTTCTCGGACATCGTCATCCCGGTCGCGCTGATGAACCTCCTGGGCATCGAACTCACGCTCGGGACGGTCGCGGCGCTGTTGATGCTCATCGGCTACTCCGTCGACTCCGACATCCTCCTCAACAACAGCGTGCTCCGGCGCTCGGGCGACTTCTACGAGTCGACATACCGCGCGATGCGCACCGGCGTCACGATGACGCTCACCTCCATCGCGGCGATGGCCGTGATGGCGATCGCCGCGTCGTTCTTCGGCATCGGGCTGCTCGCGAGCATCGGGACCATCCTCGTGTTCGGCCTCGCCGCCGACCTGATGAACACGTACCTGCTGAACGTGTCGCTGCTTCGATGGTACAAGTTCGAGGGGGTGGCACGATGAGCGCCTGGGAGACGATCAAGGACAACTGGCGGGTCGTCATGCTCGTGTTCATGCTCGTCCTCTCGTCGCTGTTCCTGTTCGCGCCGGCGTTCGAGCCGTCCGGGAACCAGGGGCCGGCCGCCCAGGAGAGCGCGACGAACCTCCAGTACGGGCTGGAACTGTCGGGCGGGTCGCGGATCCGCGCGCCCCTCGTCGGCGTCACCGCCGATGAGGTCCAGTTCGATGGACGCAGCACGGCGGAAGTCGAACGCGATGTCGCCGCGGAGCTGGAAACCGGCGACAGCTCCGACGTGATCGCGCGGTTCTCGACGAACACCAGCGGTACGGTCGAGCTCGTCACCGAGAACGCCACGCAGGCGGACCTCCGGAACGCCCTCGACGCCGCCGGCTTCGAGTACGACACCGTCCGCGACGGCGTCACTGACGAGACCCGCGAGCAGACGATCGAGGTCCTCGAATCGAAGATCAACGCCGCGGGCCTCTCCGGCGGGACGGTCCGCACGATCGGCAACGGCGACTTCGTGCTCATCGAGGTCCCCAACGACGACCTCAGCGAAGTGCGCGACTTAGTGAACTCCCGCGGGACCGTGCAGATCGCGGCGTATCATCAGGTCCAGCGAAACAACACGACCGAGTACGTGAACACGACCGTCATCCGGCAGGAGGACTTCCAGACGGTCGGCACCGCCCAGCAGGGCGAGCAGGGTCCCGGGCCGCACGTCCCGGTGTCGGTTCAGCAAACCGAGGCCGAGCGTGTCCAGCGCCTGTTCGTCGAGACGGGCGTCGCCGGACAGGGCGGCTCGGAGTGCACCTACAGCCAGGAGAACGGACCGAACACGACCGACCCCTGCATCCTGATCATCCGCGACGGGAGCGTCGTCTCCTCGTTCGGGATGAACCCCTCGCTCGCGCAGTCGATGCGCAACGGCGAGTGGGCACAGGACCCGCAGTTCATCCTCGTCACCGGCTCGTTCGAGCGCGCGCAGGACGTCTCGGTCGACCTCCGCGCCGGCGCGCTCCCGGCCGGGCTGGCGCTCGATGAGGGGACCGCGACCTCCATCAGCGCCGCACAGGGTGACGACTTCAAGCGCGACTCGCTCGTTATCGGCCTGCTCGCGGTGCTCACGGTTGCGGGCGTCGTGTTCTTCCGCTACGGTGACCCGAAGGTCGCCGCGCCGATGGTCGTCACCGCGTTCTCCGAGGTACTGATCCTCCTCGGGTTCGCGGCGTTCATCCAGTACCCGCTGGACCTGTCGGTCATCGCCGGGTTCATCGCCGTCATCGGGACAGGCGTGGACGACCTCGTGATCATCGCCGACGAGGTGATGGCCGAGGGCGACGTGAACTCCCGGCGCGTCTTCGAGTCGCGCTTCCGGAAGGCGTTCTGGGTGGTCGGCGCCGCGGCCGCGACGACGATCGTCGCGATGGCTCCGCTGGCCTCGCCGTGGCTCTCGCTGGGCGACCTCCAGGGCTTCGCCATCTTCACGATCCTCGGCGTGCTCGTCGGCGTGCTCATCACGCGGCCCGCGTACGGTGACATCCTCCGTGCGCTGCTGACCGACCGCTGAGCCCGACGCGGCGACCCCGGCTCCTCCGTCGCGCCGAACCGCTTTTGATTCCGTCACGCGAGTCGACGACTGTGCCCTCCCAGCCCTCCAGTTCGAGCAGCGACGATCCGGGCGCTCGTGACTCGACCGACGATCAACTGAGCGACGACCACCGCTCCGACCGCGGCGACCGACTGACCGACGCGGATATCGAGCGGGTCACCCGCCGTGTCGTCCGCGAGGAACTGGCCGCACGCGACGACCGCTCCGGCTCCGTCTGGACCGTCCTCGTCGGTGCCGCAGTCGGCCTCCTCGTACTGCTTCCGCTCGCGGGGATCGTCCTCTCGACGCTGGCCGATGCGGGCGTTCCGATCCCGCTGCTCGCGGTCGCGGCGCTGCTCGCCGCCGGCGTGCTCGTCGCCTACGGCTGGAAACTGCCGCCGTTCCGGTGAGCCACCGGCTTCGAGTACAGTTTCAGAGACGGTGCTCTCCGTCGTCGGCGACGCAACCGCCGTTGCGGGCTGTGCTTCGCTCTAGAACTCCTCCAGCGCCGACTGCTCGCTCGCCGCCAGCACGTCGTCGCAGGTGCTCCACGAGGTGCGGGCGCACTCGGGTAGGTCGCCCTCGCGGCTCACGTACTCCCGGAGGAACTCGCGGGTGATCGGATCCGAGGGGTAGCCGCTGCCGATCCCGTCGTAGCCGCGCTCGCGATAGGCGGCGTCCAACTCGGCGACGATCCGGTCGCGTTTCACCTTCGCGATCACGCTCGCGGCGGCGACAACGGGGTACGACTCGTCGGCGCCGTGCTCGGCCGTCACGTCGACGCTCTGGCCGTCACCATCGGTGCTATCGCCGCCGTCGTCGACGCCATTCCCGGCAGCGACCGCGTCGCCGACACGGTTGGCGAACCGGGACTCGCTCACGTCGCCGGCGTCGACGACCGCGCGGTCGCCGTCGCGGGCAACCCCGGCGAGCGCCTCGGCCTGTCCCGCGACCGTGAGGGAGTTCATGTCCGTGGCGGGGTCGTCGATGCGGTCGACCGAGACGACGGCGACCGCGACGGCGACGCGCTCGTCGTCGCGGAGGACGGCGTCGAGTTCCTCGCGTCTCGCGGGCGAGAGGCGCTTGGAATCGTCCACGTCCTCGGGGATCGCGGCGGGGTCGGCGCGGACCGCACCGGCGACCATCGGCCCCAGCACCGGTCCCTTTCCGGCCTCGTCTGCGCCGAGCATGACTCAGGGTCCGCGAGCGGCGGCAAAAGCGTGCGGTTCGGCGCCGGCGGACTCGGTGACGGCGGACTCGCCGGTCGCTCGGCCCGCGGTCGCCTACTCCTCGTCGGCGTCGGAATCGCCGTCCGCATCGCTCTCCAAGAAGAACCCGGAGTGCTCGAACGCCTCGTCGCGCCCCTCGACGGCGAGCACGTCCAGCGCCGTCACCGCGGCGTCGACGCCGAGGATCCCCGCGAGGCTCGGTTCCGTCCGGCCCTCGTCGCCGGAGATCAGCTCCTTGATGTAGAGGCCGCCGGCGCCGTGGACCTCGACGGTGGCGTGGCGGGCGTCCTCGCGGTCGGCCGTGACCTCGTGGGCGACGCGGGTCCGCGTCTTCGCGGCGCGGCGGTGGTCGACGCGGTTCGGGGTGTACTGCTCGATGGTCGCCCCGTCGAGTTCGTCGACGGCGTCGGCCAGTTCGTCGGCGCTCACGTCCCCGCCGAACTCGACGGCCGCGCGGTAGCGCTTGGTCGCGTCGAGCTCCTTCACGCGCTCGACCATGTCGTGGGTGCACAGCCGGAGTCCCTCGACCTCCACCTTCCCGTCCGCGAAGGCGTTGATGTCGGCCTCCAGTCGATCCGCGTCGACCTCGCGGCGCCGCGGCTCGTCGACTTCGATCACGAACGGACGGCCGGTGCCGAGCATCAGCGCGTCCACGTCCTCGCGGCCGGCGCCGTGGAAGGTGGAGTCGACGCCCTCCATCACGTCCTCGACGACGGGCGCGGTGAGCTGTTCGACGCTCTCGGGATACAGGTAGCCCGAGCCGCCGCAGGTGTCACACGGCTCGCGTCCCTGGCGACCGGAGCCGCGGCAGTCCGAGCAGGGCCACTCCGTCTGGGGGATATCGCGCTCCAGCTTCCGGTAGCGGCCGTACACGTGCGCGGAGTTGACCGTCGCCTCGACGCGGTCGGCGTCGATATCGAGAAGGAACTGGACGTGCGGGCGCTCGAAGTCGACCTCGGTGCCGGTGACTTGGCCGACGCGCTTGCCCACTTCCCTGTTGAGTTCCTTGCGCAGCGGCTCGCCTATCTCCGGATCCATGCCGGCGTCCTCCCGGAGCAGTCGGTCGTTCTCCTCCGCGAGCGGTGGGACACGCGTCCCGACCTGATAGGTGGCGTACTCGTAGTCCGCGACCGCGTCGGCGGCGCGCTCGGCGAACTGGTCGACGCGCTCGAACACGCCCTCACACACCCAGCAGTCGCCGGCGGCACCGCTCTCGTAGTCGGAGTCGTCGTCGAGCGCGACGGCGACGCGGAGTCCCCGACCGCGCTCGTGGTTGCCGAGGCCGAACGAGCGCTCGGCGAACGGGCGACCGAGGCAGTGGTCACACAGCGGCCCCGTCGCGAGGAGCGCTCGGGCGGTGGCGAGAACGTCGGGGACGGCACTCTCCCCGGTGGAGTCGGCGTCGCCGCCGGCGTCCGCGGGAGCGTCGGAGTCGGTCATACCCGGAATCGTCGCGGCGGGCGGTAGGCACTTTCGGTCCCGCGGCCGCTCGCTGTGCTCGGGAGCGGCCGCGGAGCGAACGGATCGCCGTCGTCGGCGACGATGACGCCGCTGCTACTCCCCGGCGACGATGTCGCCGTTACTCGCCGGCGACGGCGGCGCCGTCGGCGCCGTTGCCGGAACGCTTCGCGTTCCGGCCCGCGCGAGAATCGCCACGCGATTCTCGAACATCGGGCGGGACCGAGCGGACGGCCGTCACCGCCACGTCGGTCACGCCGAACGTCTCGGCGAGCGCGTCGGCGACGGCCTCGCTGTCCTCGCTCGCGTCGCTCGCGAGCGCGACGGTGGCGTCGGCCTCGACCGCGAGATCGTTGAGGCCGGGCTGGAGGCCGCGGATGTCGAGCGACTCGACGGCGCCGACCGCGTCGGCGCGGCGGAGCTTCGACTCGGCGCCCTCGGCGAGGTCGCCGGGCGCGGATCTGGACACTGCGATGGTCATGCTGGCGTCGGCCAGTTGATGTCGGTGAACCGACATAGGCTCCCTGCGCGGCTCGAACGCGCTGCGGCTGCGGGCCTTCCCGGGGGAGCGGGTCGGCCGCGCGAGCCGGCTGACGGAGTCACGGGGACCTGAACGGGAGGTGGAAAACGGCGTCCGCCTCCGCTCGGGTCGAACCCGAGACACGTCGCCGGATCACGCGGCGATGGAGACGGACGGTCCGTACACGGAGGCTGCATTCCCCGCACCCACGCCCGCGCCGGTCCCGGTCGCGTTCGCCTTCGGTGCGGCGAACGCGACACGGACGGCGGCGGGGGCGCCGGCGACCGACCACCCATCCCCGCCGCTGCCGAGCGGCGAGCGGGGTGTGAGGGTGGTGTGGTCGGTCATTGGGGGCCTCCGTAGTTCGTCGTATCTTCGCCGATGAGGGCGGAATTCTTAATACTTTCTCCGCAGTGACAGGAGTTGGCAAGGGGGGGCGTCAGCGCCCGCCGAGGATCGACGCTCGATGATCCCCCTAGTTGACCGTTCACCGCAGAGGAGACACCGTGCCCGCCCGTTTCGAACCGAAACACTTTCCGAGCGGTTCGCCAACCGCGAGCCAATGAGCGACGCAGACGCGGACGCGCTCGTCGTCCGAGGCGGGACGGTGCACACACAGACCGAGCGAGGAACGATCGAGGGAGACGTCCTCGTCGTCGACGGCGAGATCGCGGCCGTCGGCGAGGTCGACGCCCCGGCGGACGCGACCGAGATCGACGCCACGAGGATGGAGGTCACTCCGGGACTGATCGACGCCCACAGCCACGCCGGGATGGCCGAGTGGGGCGAACCCGAGGACGGCGACGTCAACGAGGGAACGAGCGCGACGACGCCGCACGTCAACGCCCTCGACGGCTTCCACCCGCGCGACGAGGAACTGAAGGGGGCGTTCCAGAACGGCGTCACCACCGTCTCCGCGCGGATGGGCTCGGGCAACGTGATCGGCGGGATCATCTGCTCGATGAAGACGTACGGCAACGTGGCCGACCGGATGCTGATCGCCGAGGACGGCATGAAGGCCGCGATGGGCGAGAACCCCAAGCGCTTCCACGGCGAGCGGGAGGGGCGCCAGCCCTCCACGCGGCCGGGCGTCGCCGCCACCCTCCGCGAGGAACTCATGGCGACGGAGGACTACGTTGAGGCGCGCGAGCACGCCGCTCAGAACGGCGAGCCGTTCGAGCGCGACCTGGGACGGGAGAACCTCGCACGCGTCCTCGAGGAGGATCTGCCGCTGCGGGTGCACGCGCACCGCTCGGACGACATCATGACCGTGTTCCGGATCGCCGAGGAGTTCGACATCGACGCGCTCTCGATCGAACACGCCACCGAGGGCCACGTCGTCGCCGAGGAGTTCGCCGAGCGCGACGTGCCCGCGATCGTCGGGCCGTCGCTGTACTCGGGCGCAAAGTACGAACTGCGCAACATCACCTTCGAGACGCCGGGCATCCTCCACGAGGCGGGCGTCACCGTCGCCATCCAGACCGACGCGCCGGTGCTCCCCCAGCAACACCTCGACGTGTGCGTCGGCCTCGCGGTCCGCGAGGGCTTCCCCGAGGAGGCGGCGCTGGACGCCGTGACGACGAACCCCGCCGGCATCCTCGGGATCGGCGACCGCGTCGGCGACCTCGCCGAGGGGACCGACGCCGACCTCGTCGTGTGGGACGGTCCGTTCCACGAGATGAACACCCGCAGCCGGCACGTCGTCGTCGACGGCGAGGTCGTGTTCGACCGCGAGCGCGACGACGTGGACCCGCGCGAGGAGTACGCGTGGTGATCGGGGGACGCCCGGCGCTCGGCTCGTCCGATACCTCGGTGTCGTCCGGTACGCCGGCGCGATCGGGCGCCTCCGCTCACTGATCGGATCGCTCCCGCGTATCGATCGCTCGGGTACCGGTTCGCCCTCCGCTTCGACTCGAACTCGCCCCCGCGCGACGCCGGCGACCGTGCCGCCGGCGACCGCGACGCTGACGACCGCGCCGACGACCGCCCCGACATCCGAGACACGAGGACCGACGTGACCGACACGACAGATCCGGCCGACGCTCCGGCTGACACCCCGGATGACGCGCCCGTCTACTCCGAGCAGCAGGTGCGGACCGTCGTCCTCAGCCTCGTCGCCGGCGTGTTCTTCGGCGGGGTGGGCGGCGGCGTCGCGTTTCCGACCATCCCGGCGCTGGGGTCGGTGCTCGGCATCGCGCCGGTTCTCGTCGGACTGATCCTCTCGATCAACCGCTTCACGCGGCTGGTGATGTCGACGCCCGCGGGGAGCATCCTCGACCGTATGGGGACGCGCCGGCCGATGATCGCGGGGTTTGTCGTGCAGGGGCTCGTCCCCTTCGGCTATCTCGTCGGACTGAACCCGCCGTTCGGGATGCCGTCGTCGGTCGTCTTCCTCGCGTCGCGGGCGGCGTGGGGGATCGGCTCGGCGTTCGTGTTCGTCGGCGCGTTCTCCACGGTGACGCACGTGACCACGTCGGCGAATCGCGGACGCTGGGTGGGCTACATGCGCGGCGGGCAGAGTCTCGGGTTTCCGACGGGGCTGATCCTCGGCGGCGTCGTCACGGAGCTGTACGGCTACGCCGAGGCGTTCGCCGTCGCGGGCGCCGCGGGGCTGTTCGCCGCGGCCGTGGCCTACCGCGTGCTTCCGAACGTCTCCCCCGAGGTCGGGGAGAAGAGCCGCCTGCGCGACGTGCCGGCGCTCGTGCGGGCGGACACCCGGATCGGCGCCGTCGGCGCGGTCAACTTCACGATCCGGTTCCTGTACGCGGGCGTCCTGCTGTCGACGGTCGTGTTGTACACCGAGGCCAACGACATCTCGCTGGGCGGGTTCGCCGGCGCCGGCACCAGCGGCCTCGTGATGGCGGTTTCCGTCGTCGCGTTGGCGGTGTCGAACCTCGCGGTCGGTCGCTTCTCCGACAGCATGGGCCGGCTCACGACCGTCGTCCCCGGCCTCGCCGTGTTCGGCTCGGGGTTCGCGCTCACGGCGCTGGTGCCGACTGCGCCGGGCGTGCTGGCGGGGGTGGGCCTCGTCGGCGCGGGCGCCGGGCTGACCGGCCCGCCGCTGTTAGCGTATCTCGGCGATATCGCGCCCGGCGGAGACGTGGGCAAGCTCGGCGGCGTCTACAACGTCTTCGGGGATCTGGGCTCGACGCTCGGCCCGCTGGTCGCGCTGCCGCTGGCCGCGGAGATCGGTCTGTCGGCCGAGTACCTCGCCTGTGTCGGGCTCGTCGTCGTCGCCGGTGTCATTGCCGCCACGACGCTGCGGGACGATTCGGCGGCCGACGCGGCGGCCGTCGCCGGCGACGACTGAGGCGAGACGTGAACCGAGCGGAGCGAGGTGAGCGTCTCGGAGGACCGGCGGAGCGGTCCTCGTGCCGCTCCGCCCACGAACGAGCCGCACCGCTCCGCCCACGAACGAGCCGCACCGCTCCGCCCACGAACGAGCCGCACCGCCGGCGTCAAATGGCCCCGTCCGGAGCCGTACCGGCGACCCACACCGACGACACGAACGCTTAGGAGTCGCCGGCGGCGATGGCGGACATGACCGTACTCTGCACCGGCTACGAGCCGTTCGGCGACCACGACGTGAACCCCTCGGGCGAGGTCGCCGAGGCGCTCGACGGCCGGACCGTCGCGGGCCACGAGGGCGTCGGCCGAGTGCTCCACGTCGCGTTCGGCGCCGCCGAAGACCGGATGGCCGACCTGATCGACGAGCACGACCCGGCGGCTGTCGTCGCCACCGGACTCGCGGCGGGACGATCGGCCGTCTGCGTCGAGCGCGTCGCCATCAACGTGGCTGACACCGTCGGCGTCCCCGATAACGACGGCAACGACCCGGTCGACGAGCGGCTCGACCCGACGGGACCGGACGCGCGGCGCTCGACGCTCCCGGTGCGCGAGACGGTCGAAGCCTGTCTGGCGGCGGGCGTCCCCGCTCGCGTGTCAAACTCCGCGGGAACGCACCTCTGTAACGGCATCCTCTATCGAACGCTCGCGCTGCTGGAGGGGACGGACACGCCCGCCGGCTTCCTCCATCTCCCCGCGACGCCCGAACAGGCCGCGACGGCGGCGAGCGAGGGCGAGGCGACCCGCGGCGGGAGCGTGCAGCCGAGCCTCCCGCGGACGCTGGACGAGCGGGCGGTCGAACTCGCGTTCGAGACGGCGCTCGGGTCTGATGGCGGGCGGTCGCCGCCCTCGTAACCACCGGCGGCGGTCGCTCTCCGATCGTGGCATGTCGCAGAATCAGTGTGTGCCCGGCTACTCGGAGTTCACTCGGGGTTCACCGGCGAGCCGCCGTCGGCGACGGTGCCCCCGACGGCGCGCCCGCCACCCGCGGCTCCGTCGGCTTCGACTTCGTCGGACGCCGTCGCGCCACTCTCTCCAGTCAGGGCTCGGCGGCCGCGTTCGGTGATCCGGAAGACCTGCTCGTCGGTCACCGCCTCAACGAACCCACGCTCCGCGAGCGTCGCCATCCGGCGCTCCACGAGCGGGATGTGGAGCCCGGTGTTGGCGGCGACGAGCGCCGGGTAGTCCACGCTCGTGTCGGCCAAGTGGCGCAGCACCCGTTCGTCCGCGTCGGAGAGGTTCGTGGGCTCGGGCATCTTTTGTGGTATTTGGTACCATGACACATGAATCTGTCGCCGACGCCGAGCCGTCCGCGGATCCGGTTCGGCGGCTGACCGGGATCCGGCTCGGCGGATAGCCGGGATCCGGGAACTCAAGGCGGTCGCGTCGAATCCGGGGTCATGCGACTACCGAACGCGGCCGTGGGCGACGCACAGACGAGCGGCTTCGGCTGGGACGTGCTGACCGACCTGGTCGACGTGGGGAGCCGGATGGCCGGCCAGACGGGCGAGCGTCGCGGCGCCGAGGTCGTCCGCGACGCCTTCGAGCGCGCCGGCGCACGGGACGCCCGGATCGAGGAGTTCGAGCTCCCCGGCTGGTGGCGCGGCGAGTCCTCGCTGTCGATCCACGAACCCCACGAGCGCGTTCACGACGGCCAACAGGACGTACTCGCGCTCCCCGGCTGTCCCGCGGGGGAGGCGACCGGGCGCGTCGTCGACGTGGGCGACGGCACCTACGAGGAGTTCGAGGAGAAGGCGGACGAACTGGAGGGGGCCATCGCGATGGCGTCGTCGGCGACGCCGGAGTCGGTCGACCGCTGGATCCACCGGATGGAGAAGTACGTCAACGCCGCCGACCACGGCGCCGTCGCGTTCGTCTTCCGCAACCACCTCGACGGGTCGCTGCCGCCGACCGGCGAGGTCGGCTACCACGAGCGCCCCGGGCCGATCCCCGCAGTCGGCATCTCCTGCGAGGTCGGGAAGCGCCTCGCCCGGTACGCCGAGGAGGGCTGTGAGGCGACCGTCTCGGTCGACTGCCGCAACGAGCAGACGACCTCGGTGAACGTCGAAGCCGAGGTCGGTCCCGACACCGACGAGCACGTCCTCCTCACCGCGCACGTCGACGCCCACGACATCGCCGACGGCGCCAACGACAACGGCGCCGGCTCCGCGCTCGTCGCCGAGGTCGGGCGGATCCTCGCCCGCGACGACGTGGAACTGGACACGCGCGTCCGCCTCGTCACCTTCGGCTCCGAGGAGATCGGCCTGTGGGGGGCGTACCACTGCGCGGAGACGACCGACCTCGACGACACGAAGTGCGTCGTCAACCTCGACGGCGCCTGCTCCTCGCGGAACCTCCGCGTGGGGACGAACGAGTTCGAGGGGATGGGGGCGGTGTTCGAGGCGGTGACCGACGACCTGGACGCGACGCTCTCGACGGACGACACCATCTCCCCGCACGGCGACCAGTGGGCGTTCGTGCAGGAGGGCGTCCCGGCGGTGATGACCTCGACAACGTCCGACCAGTCCGGCCGCGGCTGGGGACACACCCACGCCGACACGCTCGACAAGCTCGACTCGCGGGACCTGCGCGACGTGGCCGTCCAGGTCGCCGAGGCGGTCACGCGCTTCGCCGCCGCGGACGTGGAGACGCCGGGCCGGACTCGCGCGGAGATGCGCGACGCCATCGACGAGGGGTACGAACAGGAGCTGCGGATGGGCGGGCGCTGGCCCTACGAGGATCTGGAGTAGGGGGAACCGAGGGCCCGCGTCACGCCGGTCCGCGACCCCACGCGGTACTCACTCCTCCCAGTCGTCGCGGCCGAGGAACTCGCCGAGGTCGTCCATCACCTTCCCCTCGGCGCGCGCGAGGTGCTCCCACGCCGTCGTCGTGCTGACGCCCAGCTCCGTGGCGACGTCCTCGACGCCGGCGTCCTTCTCGTGCCCGTAGTACCCGGCACGGATCGCCGCCGCGAGCGCCTCGCGTTGGCGCGGGGTCAGGTCGTGGAGGACGCCCGCCGTCTCGAAGCGCGGGGCCGCGTCGACCTCGTGCATTTCGAGCTGCCGGACGAGTTCGACCTCGTTGCCCCGGGCCTCGACCGCGTCGATGACCGTCGAGAGGTCGTCGGCGGCGTCCAGATACACCACCCATCGCTCGTAGCCGCCGGTGATCTCGGTCCCAGTCCGGTAGTGGAGCCCCAGCTCCGCGAACAGTTCGGTGATGCTGTCCCACCGGGGCACCTCGATCGCGAGCGCGACGAAGACGGTCGACTCGCCGAGGGGGGTGATCGGCTCGGCGGCGATCACGGGATCGCCGGCGGCGTACACGTCCATGAACCCGGCGATGTCGTCCGGGTCGCCGGTCAGCTCGACGATCCGTTTGCGCTCGTCCTCCCGCCCCGTCATCGACGACACCGACCGCATCGTCACGCCCGGATAGCGCTCGGACGCCGCCGTCTCCGGCTGTCCGACGTGTTTGATCTTGAGTGTCACCTCGCGCATCGAACGAACGTCGTCCCCGTCATCGCCCATACTATCCCTGATATATTTGGGTCTATATTGGATTTTCGCCCCGCCGCCAAATGCGGTATGTTAACAAGAGAGAACGCCGGCCGCGGACGAACCCGTCGCGACGACGATCCGAACGCCGGTCCCGCGTCTCCGTGCGAACGCACCACCGGGGGGTCACAACGTGCCGTTTCGACGATAAATAAAAACTCCGTCAGCCGGAAGTATTCGGGAGCAGGTTTTCACCGTCCCGGTGTTTTCCTGGGGTATGGACAACCCGGACATCGATCGGTTCGCGTCCCGCCGATCGACGGTATACGGTCAGCGCGGAGTCGTGGCCACCAGTCAGCCGCTCGCGTCGCAGGCGGGGATCTCCGTGCTGGAGGACGGCGGGAACGCCTTCGACGCGGCGGTCGCGACCGCCGCCGCGTTGAACGTCGTCGAACCGACCTCGACGGGGCTCGGCGGCGACGTGTTCGCGCTGTATCGCACCGCCGACGGCGAGGTGGGCGCGATGCGCTCGTGCGGCCCGGCGCCGGCCGAGGCGACGATCGAGACCGTGCGCGAGGCCGTCGCCGCCGAGGAGGGAGTCGACCCCGACGACGCCGAGATGCCCGACACCGGCGCCCACGCGGTGACGGTTCCGGGCACCGCCCGCGGGTGGGAGGCCACCGCCGAGCGGTTCGGCGAGAAGTCGTTGGCCGAACTGCTACGGCCGGCGATCCGCTATGCGATCGACGGGTACCCCGTCTCGGAAGTCGTCTCCGCACAGTGGCAGCACGGCGAGGAGCTGTTCGAGACCGACCACGCGCGGGAGGCGTACCTCTTCGACGGCGAGGCGCCCGACGTGGGCCAGCACGTGACGCTCCCGAAGCTGGGCGAGTCGATGCGGCGGATCGCCGAGAAGGGCGCCGACGTGGTGTACGAGGGCGAGATCGGCGAGCAGATCGCCGCCGAAGTACAAGCGCAGGGCGGCTTCCTCACGACCGACGACCTCGCCGACTTCGAGCCGGAGTTCCCCGACCCCGTCTCGACCACGTACAACGGGACGGAGGTGTACGAGCTCCCGCCGAACAACCAGGGGCTCATCGCGCTGGAGGCGCTGAACATCGCCGAGGAGCTCGGCGCCGGCGAGCACGATTACGACTCGCCCGAGCGCGTCCACTACTTCTCGGAGGCGCTGAAGCTCGCGTTCCACGACGGCCACCGGTACATCACCGACCCCGCGTTCGAGGAGCACCCGCCGCTCGCGAGCGAGGAGTGGGCCGCGACGCGCGCACAGGAGGTCGGCGAGGAGTGCAACGACGACGTGACCTTCGGCGTTCCCGGCGCCAACGCCGAGGACGCGGACACGGTGTTGCTGTGCGTCGCCGACGACGAGGGCAACGTCGTTTCCTTCATCAACTCCCGGTTCGCCGGCTTCGGTTCGGGTCTGGTCGCGGGCGACACCGGCATCGCGCTACAGAACCGCGGCTCGTCGTTCTCGCTGGACCCGGATCACCCTAACTCGCTGGCGCCGGGCAAGCGCCCGTTCCACACCCTGATCCCCGCGCTGGCGGACTTCGCCCCCGACGACGACGGAACCGACGACTGGGCGGCCTTCGGCGTGATGGGCGGATACATGCAGCCGCAGGGGCACGTACAGCTGATATCGAACATCGTCGACTACGACCAGCCGCTGCAGACGGCGCTCGACAGCGCCCGGTGGCGCTACCGAGAGGAGGGGAGTCTGGCCCTCGAGCCCCAGTTCGACGGCAGCATGGCCACGAAGCTGGTCCGGAAGGGCCACGACGTGAAGACGCTCCCGCCGGCGCTGTTCGGCGGCGCACAGATCGTCCGCAGCGCCGACGGCGTCCTCTCGGCCGCGACCGAGCCCCGAAAGGACGGCAACGCGCAGGGGTACTGACCGGTCGCCGAACGTTCATCGACCGAGTCCCGAACGCTCGCTGACCGCTGACCGGCGGCAGCCGTCCGGTCGTGCGGAACCGACACGCTCATTCGCCGCTCGCCCCTTCCGACGCCCGTGCCACAGTCCCCGCGAAGTCGCGAGGATCGCGACCGCCTCGGCTTCGACGAGACACGCGATTACCTCGGGGCGGCCGTCGCCGCCCTCCTCCCGGCGTCGCTGGTCGCTCGAGGGCTCTCGATCGCCGTCGACACCGACCGCGAGGTGTACGCGCCGGGCGATCCCGTGTCGGTGCGCGTCGTCCTTCGCAACCGCCTCCCCGTGCCGATCGCGGTGACGACCCCGTCGCGCCGGCTGTGGGGGTGGGAGGTCGACGGCGCGCTGGAGGCCACCGAAGAGCCCCGGCGCGATCCCGGCGGCTCGGGGACGCTCTCGTTTCGCGCCCGCGAGCGCAAGACCCACGAGTGGACGTGGGACGGCCGGGTGACCCGGCGCGACGACCGCGGCGTTCGCTCGTCGCCGCTCGACCGCGGCGAGCACGAGATCCGTGCGTTCGTCGCGACCGGGCGCGAGCGACCCGAGGGCCGGACGACGTTCCGTATCGAGTGACGGCGCCGTCGCTGTCGAACTCGTCGGCAGATCGAGAAGTCGACTGATGGCCGGTCGCCTCAGTCGTCGGCCGGAACGGGCTCCTCCACGTCCTCGCGGTGGAGGTGACAGGCGGCGAAGTGCTCGCCGTCACCGATCGTCGGCTCGACGGAGTACGACGGCTCCTCGGTCGCACAGATACTTGCGTCGGCGAACGTGGAGATGAGCTGCTCGGTCGCGTCCTCCCACTCATCGTCGGCGACCTGATCGAGCGCATCGTCGACGACGCCCCCCGCGCGTCCCGACGGTGTGCCGTCGGGGAAGAACTTCGTACGGACGGCGCCGCGGTCGTCGGCCTCGAAGGTGCGCCGGTCCACCGCACGGGTGAACGTGCGAACGGCCCTCCACGTGTCGGCGTCCATCGAATACTCGTCGGGTTGGATGAGCTTCGGACACCGGGTCCGGAACCGACAGCCCGACGGCGGCTCGATCGGCGAGGGAACGTCGCCCTCGAGCACGCTCCGGGCACCCGTCGCGCGCGGATCCGGAACCGGGATGGACTCGAGCAGCGCCTCCGTGTACGGGTGTTTGGGATGCTCGAACAGTTCCTCGGTCTCGGCGAGTTCGACCAGTTGGCCGAGATACATCACGGCGACGCGGTCGGAGATATGCCGGATGACGCTGAGGTCGTGTGCGATGAACAGGTAGGTGAGGCCGAACTCGTCTTGCAACTCCTGCATCGTGTTGAGCACCTGCGCCTGGATCGACACGTCGAGCGCCGACACCGGCTCGTCGCAGACGATGAAGTCGGGGTTGACCGAGAGCGCCCGCGCGAGGTTGATCCGCTGGCGTTGTCCACCGGAGAACTGGTGCGGATACCGGTTGTAGTGGTGTGGATCGAGCCCGACCTTCTCCAGCAGCTCGCGGGCGCGTTCCTCTCGCTCGCCCTTGTAGAGGCCGTGGGCCTTCATCGGCTCCTCGACGATGGGGCCGACCTTCATCCGCGGGTCCAGGCTCGATTGGGGGTCCTGGAAGATCATCTGCAGGTCACGCCGACGCTCGCGGAGGTCCGATCCCGACAGCTCCGCGAGGTTGTCGCCCTCGAAGTACACCGCGCCGTCCGTGGGATCGACGAGTCGGAGGATGGTGCGCGCGAGCGTCGACTTCCCGCAGCCGGACTCGCCGACCAGCCCGAGCGTCTCCCCGCGCTTCACGTCGAAGCTCACGTCCTCGACGGCACGCACGGGCGGCTTGTCGAACAGCGCCGACAACATCCCGTCGGACTGGCTGAAGTGCTTCGTCAGGCCCTGCACGCTGAGGATGGTGTCGTCGTCGGTCTCGCCGGCACCGGTGCCGAGCGGCCCCGTCCCGCTGGCTTCACTCATCGACCTCACCTCCGGAAACACCGGCGGTCTCCTGGCTGTCGTCGCCGCGCATATCGGCGAGTCCGCCCGCGAAGGCGCCGGTCGCCTCCGTCTCCAGCGGCTCGCTGTGCTCGTAGCCGACGCTCTCGTACTTGATGCATGCCACCGAATGCGGCGCCTCGTTGGCGTCGCTCACGTCCTGGTACTCCGGGTGGAACTCCTTGCACGCCTCCCGGGCCTCCGGACAGCGCGTGTGGAACCGGCAGCCGGAGGGCGGGTTGATCGCCTCCGGCATCACCCCCTTGATCGGGTCGAGAGACCCGACGGACCGGTCGGGCCGGGGCATCGACCGCAGCAGTGCCTCTGTGTAGGGGTGTTTCGTGTCATGAAACAGGTCGTCCACCTCGGCCTCCTCGATGACCTCGCCGAGGTACATGACGTTCACACGGTCACAGATCTCCGCGACGACGCCCATGTCGTGGGTGACCCACAGGAACGCGGTGTCGTACCGGTCCTGGAGGTCGCTGACCAGATCGAGGATCTGTCCCTCGACGGTCACGTCGAGCGCGGTCGTCGGTTCGTCGGCGATGATGAGCCGCGGCTCACACGCCAGCGCCATCGCGATCAGCACGCGCTGACGCATCCCGCCGGAGAACTCGTGCGGGTAGTCGGCGTATCGTGCCTCGGGCTCGGGAATGCCGACCTCCCGGAGCATGTCGACGGCGATCGTCTTCGCCTCCGACTCGCCCACGCCCCGGTTCAACTCGATGAACTCCCGGAGCTGGGCTCCCACCTTGAACACCGGATTGAGCGACTCCATGGGGTCCTGAAAGACGATCGCGATCTCGCGGCCGCGGATCTGCTCGCGCATCTCCCGGTTCGAGAGCATCTCGTCTGACTCCTCCATCCGGCCGTCGGGGGTCTCCACGATGTCGACCAGCTTCTTCCCGTCGAACGTGACGGTGCCGTCGACGATCCGCCCCGGTTCCTCGACGAGCCGCATGATCGACTGGGCGGCGACCGACTTGCCGGCGCCGGACTCGCCGACGAGGCCGACGAGTTCGCTCTCGTTGACCTCGAAGTTCACGCCGTCGACCGCGCGGACGGTACCTTCCTCGGTGAAGAACTGGGTCTTCAGGTTCTCGACTTTGAGTAGTGGTTCGGACATCAGTTGTTGATACGGGGGTCGAGCGCGTCGCGGAGCCCGTCGCCGAGCAGGTTGAAGCCGACCACGGTGATGAGGATCGCCAGCCCGGGCCAGATACTGAACCACGGGTCGGGCAGCATGTAGTCGCGCGACTGCGAGAGCATCTGTCCCCACGACGGCGTGGGGGGCTGTGCGCCGAAGCCGAGGAACGACAGCCCGGCGACGATGAGGATCGCCACGCCGATCTGCAGGGTCGCCTGCACCAGGACGGGCGCGAAGCTGTTCGGAATGACGTGTCTGAAGATAATATTGCGATCGCGTACGCCGGCCGCACGTGCGGCCTCGATGTAGTCCTCCTCGCGTACCGACAACACCCGCGAGCGGATGAGCCGGGCGAACGTCGGGATATTGGCGATCCCGACGCCGATCATCGCGAACGTGAGGTTGCGACCGAACGCGACCATGAACACGATGACGAGCACGAGAAACGGGATGGCGTACAGCGTCTCGGCGGCACGCATCAGCACGTCGTCGATGCGACCGCCGTAGTAGCCGGCGACCGACCCGACGAGCATCCCGACCACCAGCGCGATGGTCGTCGCGATGACGCCGACGGAGATGGCGATGCGCGTGCCGTAGAACACCCGCGAGAGGATGTCGCGCCCGCGGTCGTCGGTGCCCAGCGGGTGGGCCCACGTCCCCTCGCCGAAGACGTTGGTCGTCCACGCCGGCGGCAGCAGTTGCGGGGCGACCTCGGCGTTGGGACTCATCCAGACCGCCTGCGCGATGGCGTACTGTTCGATCCCGAACAGCGGGAGGACGGACTGATCGAGGAACGCGATGACCGCAACGAGCGTCGCGATCCCGATGATCCCCAGCCCCGCAAGCGCCGTCGGGTCGCGACGGACCTGCGAGACGGTGTAGCGCCACCCGACGTTCGCGGCGGGCTGGTCGGGGTCGGACTCGACGGGCTGTGCTTCGTTTTCGGTTCGCGAGTCGGCGTCTGATCCGGTTGTCGTCGCCATCAGTCTGCGTCCTCGAAGGTGACGCGCGGGTCGATGTACGCGTACGAGAGGTCGGTGATGATGACCCCGACGACGAACACTAAGCCGAGCACGAGCGTCGTGCCGACGACCAGCGCGAAGTCCTGGTTGTTGATCGCGGTGATGATGAGCGTCCCCATCCCGTTGATGGAGAAGACGGTCTCGGTCAACACCGCCCCGCCGATCGCGCTGGTGAGCTGGAGCCCCAACAGCGTGATCAGCGGGAGCTGTGCGTTACGGAAGGCGTGCTTGCGGAGGATCGTCGTCTCCTTGACGCCGTAGGCGCGCGCGAGCTTGACGTACTCCTCGCCGAGCACCTCCAGCATCGACGACCGCTCGATCCGGGTGAGCGCCGCCATCTGGAGCGTGCCGAGCGATATCGTCGGCAACACCAGGTGGTGCAGCGACGTGACGAGCACGTCGAACTGGCTGTCGACGCCCACCTCCGCGGGCGACGCCCACGGAAGCACGAGGCTGGTCGCGGGGAACCAACTGACCTGGTAGGCGAACAGGATGATGAGGACCAGGCCGATCCAGAAGGAGGGCGTCGAGACGCCCAGCAGCGCCACGACCCGGGCGACGTGGTCCGTGGGCTTGTTGCGTCGCTGGGCCGAGATGATCCCGAGCGGGATCGACGTGACGATCGCGAACGTGAAGCTCGACACGAGCAACAGGATCGTCACCGGCATCCGTTCGAGGATCTTCTGGGTGACTGGAACCTCGTAGTACAGGCTCGTTCCCAGATCGAGCTGTACCACGTCCCAGAGGTAGTTCAGGTAGCGGAGCCACACCGGCTGGTCGAGTCCGTACTTCGCTCGGATGGCGGCGGCCTGTTGGGCGCTGGGCGACGGCCCGAGCATGATGCTCACGGGGTCGCCCGGCATCGCCTCCATCAGGAAGTACGTGATCGTGACGACTCCGAGCAGGACCGGAATCGCCTGGAGGATCCGTCGGATCGTGTACTGTGCGCGTCCCATATCTCTCTAGTATCGTGTGGCTTCGTTTCGCACGGGGGTATATAAATTCGCGGAAGCGGTTTTCGAGGCCGCTCCTGTCAGTTAACGCCCGATTCGCGGTTCGATCTACTTGTCGATCGAGACGTTGTTGTTGTCGGTCACCAGGTGGAACGAGTCCACCGGGTGCGACGTGAAGTCGTTGACGTAGTCCTTCACGCCGAAGCTGTTCTTGAGGTTGTACGCGGGCAGGTGCGCACGGTCCTCGAGGATCGTGGTGATGGCCTCGGTGTACAGCTGCTTGCGCTCGTCGCGGTCGGCCGACTGCCGCGCGTCGACGATCTTCTGAGTCGCCTCGGCGCCGCTGCCCTCCTCGCCGTAGTACGTCCCGTTGGTGACGCCGAGCGTGTCGTCGGTGCGGCCGAACATGTAGTAGGTGAACGCGTCGGGGTCGGGGGTGCCGGACCAGCCGAGCGTGTACATGTTGTAGTCGTCCTCGTTGCCGGTGACGTAGGCGTCGAGGAACGCGCCCCAGTCGAGTCGCTGGACCGAGACGTTGTTGAAGCCGGCCTCCTTGAGGCCGTTCGACACCGAGATGCCGATCTGTTCGCGCTTGTCGTCCGGCGGGACGATGATCTTCCAGTTGTAGTCCATCGAGACGCCGGCCTCCTCGAAGAGGGCGGTCGCCTCGTCGATGTTCTTGTCGTGGGGGATCTGCTCCCACTCGTCGATCGGGAAGCCCCACTCCTCGGTGATCGAGGCGGGTGTGGGAGCGTACTGACGCACGCCCGTCGGCTCGACGTACTGCTCGACGGCGGTGTCCATCGAGAAGCTGTAGTCGATCGCCTCGCGGACGCGCGGGTCCGCCGTCGGGCCCTCGTTACAGTTGAACGCGAGGTAGAAGTAGCCGATACCGGGCACCTCGTCGATGCTCGCGTCGTCGATGTCGCGAACGGTCGAGTACAGCTTCGGCGGGATCTCCTCGACTATGTCGTTCTCGCCGTTGCGGAGCGTGGTGACGCGGGTCGTCGCCTCCGTGATCGGCGTGAAGTGGATCTTCTCGAGGTTCGCCATCGGCTCGCCCCAGTAGTCCTCGTTGCGCACGAGGTCGACGTAGTCGCCCTCCTGCCAGCCGTCGAAGACGAACGGACCCGAGCCCATGGGGCTCTGGGTGTTGAACCCCTCCTTGTCGTCCTCGCGGACGGACATCGGAACGATACGGCCGGCGGCGAGCGTGTTCATGAACGGCCCGTACGGGTACTTCAGGCTGAACACGATCGTGTCGTCGCCCTCCGTCTCGATCGAGTCGATCATGTTGAACTCCGAGGCGTTCTCGGTCTCCTCGTCGACCGGGGCCTCGAAGCTGTACTTCACGTCCTCGGGGGTGACGGGGTCGCCGTTCGAGAACGTCGCCTCCGTCGTCATCGTCACCGTGTACACGGTGCCGTCGTCGTTGACCTCGGGCTCGCCCGTCGCGAGCTCGGGGACCACGCCGGTCCCCTCGTCGTACGTGTACAGCCCCTCGAAGATCTGGCTGGCCACCTGGTCGGACGGGACGTCGTTGAGCACGATCGGGTCGAACTCCAGCGGACTCTTGACGAGCGCGAAGTTGAGCGTACCGCCGCTCATGCTGCCCGAGTCGTCGCCCGAGTCGGTATCGGAATCGGTGTCCGAGCCGCTGTCGTCGCCCGAGTCGGTGGTTTCGCCGTCGCTCTGGCCCCCGTCGCCGCCGAGGCAGCCGGAGACGGCCGCGACGCCGGCCGCGCCGGTCCCGGTCAGGAACGTGCGCCGGTTCATCCGGTCGAATACGCGAGTGATGTCGTCTTGTGTCATGGTTGTGCTACCCAATGTGGGATATGAAACCTTGGTTTGTGACGATATTTATACTTATTGCTGTTGGTGTCGGTAATCTCTGTATATAGACTCGCGCGCAACGATCGGAACGCCGATTGTCCCCGCGGACCGATGCCGTGCATGCGCCAGTTCGTCGTCTGCGGTCACGACGCGCCCACGACTCCTGACTTTAGTCTCGACGACCTCGCCGGCGGGGCGGGGCGGCTGGATCTGCTGTGTCGGTGTGTGAACGCCGGACTGTTCCTTTCACACGGGATCCGGGAGGACAGCCGCGTCCATCTCGTGCTCGGCGACGAGTACACCGTCCGGTTCTCGGGCGCAACGGCCCGGGGACTCCACCCCGACGAGCGCACGACCGCAGCGCGCGTTCGCGACGCGCTCGATGCGCGTGATGAGGCGATCGGTCACATGCCCGCGGAGGTGTCGCCCGGGGTCGAACTGTACCGCATGGGCGTCGAGACGACGCTCGACGTGATCGACGGCACCGTCGTCAACCTGCACGAGGACGGCGATCCGATCGCCGAGACCGAACCGCCCGAGGGCCCGGTGTTCGTCCTCTCGGATCATTCGGACTTCACCGACGAGGAGACGGATCTCCTTGCCGACCGCGCCGACCGTCGGGTTCGCCTCGGTCCCGAGGCGATCCACGCGGATCACGCTATCGCGGTCGCCAACAACTACCTCGATACCGACGGCTACGAGCGGTACTGAGGAGTTCCGGGGAGGCTGTCCGGCGGGGGAAATCGCTCCGCCGACTGCCCTGTGTTCGGAAGCCTTAACAGAGCGCCCGGCGTTCCTCGGGATGCGGGCCGGTGGGGTAGCTTGGTATCCTTCGGCCTTCGGGTGGCCGTAACCGCGATTCAAATTCGCGCCGGCCCACTTCTCCCGCATACTCGTTCATCACCGCCTAGTGACCGCTGAACGGTGACGACAAGTCGGTGCGTTGGTTACTCGCGCGGTTCAGTCATCATCGTCGTCCTCGTCGTCATCATCGTCGTCCTCGTCGTCATCTTCTTCCTCCTCATCGTCGTCATCTTCTTCCTCCTCATCGTCGTCATCTTCTTCCTCACGTTCGCGGTCGTCGTCATCATCGTCATCATCGTCATCATCGTCATCATCGTCATCGTCGTTCTCGTCGTCTTCGGCGTCGCTACCGGGTGGTCCGGCATCCTCGGGCGGTCCGGCGTTGTCGGGTGCATTCGAATCCTCAGGTGGCCCCGCGTCGTCTGGCGGTCCTGCATCTTCAGGTGGCCCGGCGTCATCAGGCGGTCCTGCATCTTCAGGCGGCCCGGCCTCATCGGTGGGGTCCGACCCTTCGTTCGACGTCTCGTCGTCATCGTCCTCGCTGTCGTTCGTCGCGTCCGATTCGTTGCTGTCGTCGTCGCCGTCGTCGTCCCCGCCGTCGGTCGTTTCGGCGGAGCTGCACGATCCGGTTCTGATGCGGATCGGTTCATCGAGCGCGAGCGACACACGTTCGATGCCTCTCCCGGTCGCAGAGAGGAGTTCCCAGTTGGTCACGCTGCCCTCGTAGTAGATCCCGAACAGGTTGGCGGCCTCGTTGAACGCGGGATCGATCGTCACATCGGCCTCGGCGCCGAGGGGGCGAAAGACGCCCCCGTCCGTGCGGCCGGCCGCCCAGGTCCAGCTGATGCGCTGCGGTTCGCCCTCGAGTTCCCACTGGTCGTAGTTCGACGGACCGCTATACAGGTCGTCCTTAACGACCCACCCGCCATCGGCCGGGAGCCCGCTGATCGTGAACGTCGCCGAGCCGCCGTCGGAACTGCCCGGGCCGCCGTGGACGACGACCAGACTCACGCCGCCTGGGCCGTCGTACAAGAAGAGAATACTGGTGTCTGCGCGCTGGAGGTCGCGCGTTCCAGCCGAGTTGTACCGGTTGTTGTCGCCGACAACCGCACCGTTCTCCTCGGAAACGTACCGCGACGGCAGTTGGTACTCGTAGAACTGTTCGGCCGGGAGCGTTCCCTGCACTGGACGGACCGGAACGCACGTCGAGCCTTGCTCGACGACGTATGACGCCGCCGACTGCGCGGCCGCCGCCGGCCCTCCGAGTGCAGCCGCGCCGGCGAGTGCCCCTGTCGCTCTCAGGACGTCCCGTCTGTGCCACCTTCCCAACCCGCCGCCGTCGCCGTCGCCATTGTTGCCCATCTTCCCGTCTACGCACGGGGGTGCAGTACTTCGTTATCCGGTGCTTGCGAGGCTTCACGTTGGCTGCGGGGACGAAGCGCCGTTGCCCCGGGCGACCGACCGATCGAGCCGGCGAGTCGGTCGACCTGACCACAGTATGTGACAGGTACCGATCGATACTGGTTGCCACTACTTCCTGAAGTGAACCGAGAGAAGAGAGAGAAACCGGCTTACAGCTCGACGGCTTCCTTGTTTCCGAGCGATTCCGGGACGGAGAACCGGATCTCGGTGGTCGCACCGGCCATCGTGTTGATCTTGATCGTCACTTCCTCGCCCTCACCGAGTTCCCGGCCGTCGGTGAACTGGTCAACGTCGAAGATGTACTGGAGTCGGTCGTCGTTGTCGTTGAGGACCGGTGCACTGCTGTCGCCGTCCTTGACGACGTCGTAGGTGAACGTATCGCCGGTGGCTGCCGACGTGTTGTTGAACTTCTCGGCGGCGATCAGCTGGTACGTCCCGCTTGGACCGATCCAGGTCACCGTCGTGTTCTGCAGGTCGATCTCGCCGGCGCCGGCGCCCTGTGTCACGGTCACGTTGACGAAGTCGACCGCCTCGCCGCTCACGTTGCCGACGGTGGCGACTTCCTGCACGCGGTCGCTGACCTGCTTACTGCTCTGTTGTCCCGTTTCTTGCGATTTACTCTGGAGGAATCCCGCGGTGTTGATGAGGACGCCGGCGGCGATCGCCGCCACCAGCACCATCGCGATGAACACGATGAGCGTCCCGATACCGACCTGCCCGCGCGCTTCCTCGTCCGTGATGAACTCAAACATTGTATGGTCGTCCACTCCCGATCTTGGAGTACTCGCTCGTTCTGGAATCTCCGTATAATGGTTATCGCCGCAGCTATCAGCGTTGATTTCTCGGTGAGCGCGAACCGACGGATACTCGGCCCCGAGCGCAGACCCGACGAACGGATGCTGATGTCGGACACCACGCGCCTCGTCGTCGTCTGCGGGCTCCCGGGAGCCGGGAAATCGACAGTCGCGGCGGCGGTCGCCGACCGCCTCGACGCCGCGATCGTTCGTACCGACGTGGTTCGCAAGGAGCTGTTCCCCGACCCATCGTACACCGACGAGGAGTCGCGACGGACGTACGAGGCGGTGTTCGACCGCGCGGGCGACCGCCTCGAAGCCGGCGATCCGGTCGTCCTCGACGGAACGTTCCGACGGGCGGCCCGGCGACAGGAGGCGCGCGAGCTCGCCGAGCGCCGGGACGCCGCCCCCCAGTTGGTTCGGGTTAGCTGCGACGAACAGACCGCGAAGGCCCGTATCCGGTCGCGGGCGGACGACCCCTCGGACGCGGACGTCGACGTGTACGACCTGCTCCGCGAGGAGTTCGAGCCGGTCGAGGACCCGGTCGTCGTCGACAACTCGGGCGACCTCGACTCGACACTGGCGCGGGTGCGAACCTTGTTCTGACGGTCCGGGAGACTTCACAAGACCGAAGGCTTTTGCTCGGCGCATGGCTCGCGTTCACCGATGAGAACACGCGCGGTCGAGTTGGTCCTCGCGGGGGTCCTCCTGTTCGGATTGACCGTCGCCGGAAGCGCACTGGTCGCCCCGGACCGCTCGACGGCCGCCGTCGACGACGGCACCGAGCGCGCGACGCTCGTCGGATCGCAGGGCGGCGGACCCGGGTGGCACGAACACGGCAGCGCCTACCTGCTCAACGGCACCGATATCGAGTGGCGCGAGGGATCCGCGGACAGCTACTTCGACGTGCAGCGGCTCTCGGACGGCCGCGTGCTCGCGGGGTTCATGGACAGCGGCTACGAGGAGTGCGGTCCCTACGAGTCGCCCTGTGCCCACACGGGCATTCGACTGATCGACCCCGATGCTGACGGCGGGGCAGCGGTCGTCGAGGAGTACAGCTTCCCCGTGCGCTCGCAGTCGAACAGCGAGATCCACGACGCCGAGCCCCTCCCCGGCGGCGGGTTCGCCATGACCGACATGGACAACGAGCGGATCATGATCGTGGAGGACGGCGAGGTGACGTGGACGTGGAACGCCTCCACCATCTACGACGCCCCCGAGGATCCCACCCGGACCGACTGGCTCCACATCAACGATATCGACCGCATCGGCGAGGACCGCTTCCTGGTCTCCGTGCGTAACGCGAACCAGCTGGTGATCGTCGAGCGCACCGACGACGGCGGCAGCGAGGTCATCGAGATCATCAACGAGGACGTCGAGGGATCCTCGGACGACTCCTGTACCGGGAACGGGCAACTGCGCGACACCGACGGCGACGGCGACGTGCGCTGTGGCGACCCGTCGATCCTCGACCACCAGCACAACCCGCAGTGGCTCGGCGACGGCGCGGTCCTCGTGGCCGACTCCGACAACGACCGCGTCGTCGAACTGCACCGCACCGACGACGGCGACTGGGAGATCGCGTGGGTCGTCACGACCGTCGACGGCAGCTCGCTCCACTGGCCGCGCGACGCCGACCGCCTGGAGAACGGCCACACGCTGATCACGGACACGCTGAACAAGCGGGTCGTCGAGATCAACGAGAACGGGACCGCCGTCTGGACGTACCCGACCGAGCGCATCCCGTACGAGGCCGACCGCGTTCCGCGGGAGTTCCAGGGA
Organism: Halobaculum rarum; assembly: GCF_040025155.1. NCBI lineage: Archaea > Methanobacteriati > Methanobacteriota > Halobacteria > Halobacteriales > Haloferacaceae > Halobaculum > Halobaculum rarum. Next base: position 1,790,409 of record NZ_CP157275.1, read on the forward strand.
ACCGAGCGGGACCTTCCGCTGGCGACGAGCGACGGCGTGAACCTCGACAACGGGGCGAGCGAGTCCGGGGTCCCCGTCCTCTCGACGCTCGTCGTCGGCGTCCGCGCGGCCGCGCCGTGGGCGCCGGTGTGGTTCGGCGAGACGCAGGTCGGGCTCACCCTCGTGTCGCTGGCGCTCGTGCTCGCGGGCGGCGCCACCGCGGTGCGCACGCGACTCGGTCGCTGACGCGGGATTGAGTCGCTGACCGTGGGACTCGATCGTCTGCCCTCGACTCGACTTCTGTCACTCTTTTACCGACGCGTACGAACACGAACGCAATGAGCAGCGACCCCGACGACGATCTCGCGTGGGAGACGCTCGACAGCGACATCGACTACTCGTGCCCCGGCTTCGACGTCCGACGCGACGACGTACGGCTCTCCGACGGCACCGAGACGGATTTCCACTACGTCGACGAGCCGCCGGCGGTGGTGATCCTTCCCTTGACTCCCGAGGGAGACGTAGTACTCGTCGAGGAGTGGCGCCAGGCCGTCGGGCGAGTGAACCGCGGACTCCCCGCCGGCGGCGTCGAGGACGATGACGCGGACCTCACGGCTGCCGCCCACCGGGAACTCCGCGAGGAGACCGGCTACGAGGCGGAGTCCGTCGAGAAACTCAACGCGGTCGAACCCGCGAACGGCTTCGCCAACTCCGTGCACCACTACTTCCTCGCGCGCGGGTGCACTCCCTCGGAGACGGCGGATCTCGACCTCGACTTCAACGAGAGTATTCGCCCGGCGACAGCCGACTACGCCCGTTTCCGCGACGCCGTGTTCGCCGGCAACGTCCGGGATGGCCGTGCTGTCATCGGCGTGTCGATGTACGAACACACCCACGACGGGCATGGCACGGAGTGACCGACGCGGGTGACCGATTCCGGGTGGCCACCCCGTCCCCGACGGGGCGCCGTCGCTGGGTCAGGTCTTTCACGGTGGCACCCGGACGTCCGGTATGGTCTCGCTCGGCCCGCTCCAGTCGCTGACCGCGTGGTTCCGGTCGCTGGACCCGCGGATACAGGCCCTCGTCGTCGCGCCCGCGATCGGCTTCTCCGGCATCGCCGCCGCGGGGGTCATCGTTCTCGTCGTGTTCATCGCGCTCGGCCTCGTCGGCTATCAGCCGTCGCCGCTGGTGCTCATCGGCCTGTCGCTCGTGCTCGTGCAGGGGATCTCCTTCGGCGGCGTCGCCTCGATCTATCTGATCCGAACGGGGCGATCGCCGCTGTCACTGTTTCGAGTTCCCACCCTCCGCGACGTTGCCGTCGCCGTCGGCGGATTCTTCGGGTCGTTGGCGATCCTGATCGCGGCGAGCACGCTCGTCCAGCAGGCCGGCGCACCGACCGCCGATAACGAGATCGCACAGTTCGGCGCCGAGAACCCCGAGGTGCTGCTGCTGCTCATTCCCGCGGCGTTCGTCTTCATCGGTCCCGGCGAGGAGATCTTGTTCCGCGGCGTCGTCCAGAGCCGACTCCGCGAGGCGTTCTCGCCGTGGGTCGCCATCCCGCTCGCGAGCGTCATCTTCGGCGCGGTCCACTACGTCGCGCTCACCGGCGCCGCGCCCGGTCGGATCGTCACGATCGGCATCCTCTCGACGCTGACGCTCGTGTTCGGCGCGACCTACGAGTACACCGACAACCTCGTCGTCCCGTCGTTCATCCACGGCGCCTACGACGCCGTGCTGTTCGCGGGACTGTACGTGGTGGTCGTGTACGGTCCCGAGGCGGGCTCCCCCAGCGAGACGGCGGCACTCGTCATTGGGGACGTGCTGGCGTTGCTTCCGGCGGTCTGACCCCCGGCGCTCCTTCCAGTTAGCGCCTCGAGCACCGCGTCCCTGTTCCCCGCTCGCCGCCAATCGGGCGAACGTTCTTCCGTGATCCCGGGTCCACTCCGGGCTACCAGTGCACTGACCTGCCACGGGGCGTGCCGCGACGTGACGACACGCCCGCCCCGTGGCCGCCGGTCCCGCCGCAGTCGCCGAGGACTGCGTCGGACCGGCCCGATCGCGTGTCGTCCGTTCGCCACAACCAGAACGCGGCGAGCGCCGCCACCGTCACCAGCGCCGCCAGCACCGTTGCGCCACGACCGCCGAGCGGAACCCTTACTCGCGCGCCACGGGAACCCCGGCCATGCGCGAGCACTTCGAGATCCGGGACCACGACGCCGCCGGCCGCATCGGGGAGCTGACCGTCCCCCGCGCCGGCGTCACCGTCGAGACTCCCGCCCTCCTCCCGGTGATCAACCCCAACATCGAGACGATCGATCCGAGTCGACTCCGCTCGGAGTTCGGCGCCGACATGCTCATCACCAACTCCTACATCATCCGCACGACCGACGACGTGCGCGAGCGAGCGCTGGAGGAGGGGCTCCACGACATGCTCGGCTTCGACGGGGCGATCATGACCGACTCCGGGAGCTTCCAGCTCGCCGAGTACGGCGAGATCGACACCACGACGACCGAGATCCTGGAGTTCCAGCGCGACATCGGCAGCGACGTGGGAACCCCGGTCGACATCCCCACCCCCCCGGACGCGAGCCGCGAGCAGGCCGAGTCCGACCTGGAGATCACTCGCCAGGCCCTGACCGACGCCGAGGCGGTCGACGTGGGCGACATGCTCGTGAACGCGCCCGTGCAGGGGAGTACGTATCCGGATCTCCGCGAGCGGGCGGGCCGCGAGGCCGCCGCCACTGACCTCGACGTGTTCCCGGTCGGCGCGGTCGTTCCGATGATGAACAGCTACCGCTACGACGACATGGTCGACGCCGTCGCCGCCGCGAAACGCGGGCTCGCGGAGGACTGCCCGGTCCACCTGTTCGGCGCGGGCCACCCGATGATGTTCGCCCTCGCGGTCGCGCTCGGCTGTGATCTGTTTGACTCGGCCGCCTACGCGCTGATGGCACGCGACGGGCGGTACCTCACCGTGTCCGGCACGGAGCAGTTGGACGACCTCGACTACCTCCCGTGTTCGTGCCCCATCTGCCACGAGCACACGCCCGACGAACTTCGGGCGGCCCAGGGTGAGGAGCAGGAGTCGCTGCTCGCCGAGCATAACCTCCACGTCACCTTCGAGGAACTGCGTCGCGTGAAGCAGGCGATCCGCGACGGCGACCTGCTGGAACTCGTCGAGAAGCGTGCCCGCGGCCACCCGGCGATGGCCGACGGCTACCGCGCGCTGCTGGAGCACGCCGACCAGCTGGAGCGCATCGACAGCGCCTCCAAGGGCACGTTCTTCGGCGTCTCCCACGAGTCCGCACGGCGGCCGGAGGTGCGCCGTCACCACGAGCGGCTCGCGCGCCTGTCGGTGCCCGACCGGCTGCTGTGTACGGAATACGGCACGCCCTCCGACCACGACTACGACGAAGTCTGGCGCGTCGTGCCGCCCTTCGGTCCGTTTCCCCGTGCGCTCTCGGAGACGTATCCGCTGACCGCCGAGGTGCCCGACCGGACCGACGCGGCCGCCGAGCGCGCCGCCGCCGAGGGGATCCGGGCGCTCGTCGCGGCGAATCCCGACACGGAGGTGACGCTCGCGCACGATGGCTGGGGCGCGGACGCGCTGGCGGTCGTTCCCGACTCGGTGACGCTGGAGGACCTGAACGCGGACGGGCATCGTGACCGCGACGACGGCAACGCCGTCGGTGACGACGCGGACGGGACTGTTCCTACCGAATCCCGAAGCGAAAGCCAATAACGCCCGCGCCGCACACCTCGGCCCATGACCGACTACTTCGAGGTCCACGAGCGGGACGGGGCCGCCCGACTCGGGGAACTCCGCCTCGACTCCCCGCTCACGACCCCGGCGCTCGCGGACGACGTGACCCGCGACGCCGGGTCGCTGTGGAACGCCGAGCGCGACGTTCCGGCGGGCGACGACGCCGCGCTCACGGTCCTCCCGCACCGTTCGTACCCCGCGGGCACCCGTGAGGAGGTCGTCGACGCGTTTGCTCCCGACTACGCCGAGTCGGCCGCCGCCGTCGACGGCCCGAGCGCCGCGGTGATAACCAGCGACGCGCCCGAGGCTGGCGGCGCCGCCGACGCCTCCGTGGACGCGTACATTCTCTCGAACGCGCAGGGCGTCGTCGGCCACGCCTCGGCGTTCGCCGACGCGGTGATCGACGTACGCGAGGCGGTACCCGCCGACACCGCGCTGTACCTGTCGGGCGTCGCCACGCCGCTGAACGTCGCGACGCTCGTCTACGCCGGCGTCGACCTCGTGGACGCGAAGCGGGCGCGGGTGAAGGGGTCGCAGGGGAAGTACCTCACCGACGAGGGCGAACGGTTCCTGGAGGATCTCGACGAACTGCCGTGTTCGTGTCCGGCGTGTCAGGTTCCGCGCGAGGAGTTCGACCGCGCCGCCTGCGAGAAGCACAACGTGAACGCCCTCGAAACGGAGCTGCGGCGCGTCCGCCGGCGCGTTCGGGAGGGTCGCCTCCGCGACTACGTCGAGGGGCAGGCCCGTCACGAACAGTGGCTCACCGCGGCGTTCCGCGAGTTGGACCAGCAGTACGGCTACGTGGAGGAGCGCGCCCCCGTCGCCCGCAACAACGAACTCGCGGCGGCGACGAGCGACACAATCCGCCGGCCGGAGATCCAGCGGTTCGCCCAGCGCGTGAGCGAACGGTACGTCAACCGATTCCGCAACCCGCTCGTCCTCGTCCCGTGTTCGGCGCGCAAGCCGTACTCCGAGAGCCAGAGCCACGGGCAGTTCCACGACGCCATCCAGTTTCGTGCGCACCTCGCGTCGATGACCTCGCCTATCGGCGTCGTTCCCCAAGAGTTGGAACTCACCTACCCCGCTCAGCACTACGACACCGTCGTGACGGGCCGGTGGTCCGAGGACGAGAAGGGGTTCGTCGCCGAGGTGCTCCGGCGCTATCTGGAGCGCAACGACTACCCGCGCGTCGTCGCCCACGTCCCCGAGGACGGCTACCGAGAGATCTGTGAGCGCGTCGAGGAGCAGGTCGACGTGCCCTTCGAGTACACCGTCGAGGACCACCCGACGACGACCGAGTCCATCGGGAACCTCATGGCCACGCTCGACGGCGAGCTGAAGTACACGAAGCGGGAGCGCCAGCACAACACCGTCCGCGCCATCGCCGACTACATGCTGGGCGACGGCGCCGGCGACGACCTCTTCGATGAGTTGAACACGCGCTCGCGGTACCCGAAGCTTCAGGTCCGTGACGACGACGAGGAACTGCTGGCGACGATGGTTCCCACCTACGGCGCGCTGGCGTTCACCCTCGCGGGCGCCCGCCGGTGGGTCGACAGCGACGCACCGACGAAGACCGTCGAGATCGACTCGTTCGTCCCGCAGGGGAGCGTCCTCGCGCCCGGTGTCGTCGACGCGGACGACGACATCCGCGTCGGCGACGAGGTGGTGATCGAGGGGCCGCGGGCGTTCGCCGTCGGCCGCGCGGAGATGCACGGCGCGGAGATGCGCTCCTCGACCCGGGGGATCGCGGTCGACGTACGCCACAGCGAGGAACGGTAAGCGTCGCCGGCGAGGAACAGTACGCGGACGCTTTGAGACCGCGCCCGCCGGACCGCGGCCGCCGGCTCAGATCTCTTCCCAGTCGACCCGGTCGCGGTACTCCTCGCGCAGCAGGTGGCATTTGATCCCGTGGCCGTCGCTCGCCTCGTGGACCGCCGGCTCCTCGCGTTCGCACACGTCGCCGATCTTGTGCGGGCACCGTGGATGGAACCGACAGCCCGACGGGACGTTCGACGGGTCGGGGACGTCGCCCTCGAGAACGATCCGGTCGTCGGCGTCGACGCGACCCGGGATCGCCGACAGGAGCGCCTCCGTGTACGGGTTGTACGGCGGCGCGAACACCTCCTCGGTCGTCCCCGTCTCGACTAGTTCACCGAGGTACATCACGGCGACGCGGTCGCAGATGTGCTCGATCACCGAGAGGTTGTGGCTGATGAACAGGTACGACAGTCCCAGGTCCTCCTGCAGGTCGGACAGGAGGTTGAGGATCTGCGCCTGGATCGAGACGTCGAGGCCCGACACCGGCTCGTCGAGGACGATCAGCTCGGGGTTGACCGCCAGCGCCCGCGCGATCGCGACGCGCTGTTGTTGCCCGCCCGAGAGGTCGCCCGGCTTTCGCTCCAGGTGCCGCTCGTCGAGACCGACCTCGGTGACCAGCTCGCGCGCGCGTTCGCGCCGCTCGTCGCCGTCCGCGAGGCCGTGGAGCTTCATCGGGCGTCGGAGGATCTGCCCGACCGTTCGTCGGGGGTTGAGGCTCGACTGCGGGTTCTGAAACACCACCTGCAGGTCGCGGCGAACCTCCCGGAGTTCAGACTTCGAGGCGGCCGTGATGTCGCGTCCCTGATAGACGACGGTCCCCTCGGTCGGCTCGAGGAGCCGGAGAATGGCCCGCGCGGCCGTGGACTTGCCACAGCCGGACTCACCCACAAGTCCCAGTGTCTCCCCGGCGCCGATCTCGAGATCGATCCCGTCGACGGCACGGACGGTCTCGCCGCGCCCGAGGAGGTCGTCGATAACGTTCCCCGTCTCGAAGTGTTTCTTCAGCCCGGTCGCCGAGAGGACAGGTCCGTCATCGCGTCCCCCGACGCCGTCCGCGTCGGGGACGCCCGGGGTCGCGCCGTCGGTCGCCGTGGCACGCCAGGAGAGCGTCCGCGGTTCGTGGTCGTAGGTGTACTCCATGTCGTCGATCTCCTCGTGGCGGTAGCACGCGACCTCCCGGGTCTCCCCGTCGACGACGATCGTCTCGATGTCCGGGTGGGCGGTCCGGCAGTCCTCGGTCGCGCCGGGACACCGGTCGGCGTACTTACAGCCGCGAAAGCCGCCGCCCGTGAGGTCCGGCATCGACCCCTCGATGACCCGGAGCCGGTCCGGTTCGGCGGTGTCATCGCCGACCGCGTCGGCGTCGAGGCCGGGGTTGCTCGCCAGCAGCCCCTTCGTGTACGGGTGGTGCGGTTCGGCGAACATCGACTCGACTTGGCCCGACTCGACGACGCTCCCGCCGTACATCACGAGCACGCGGTCACACACCTCGCGGACGACGCCGAGGTCGTGGGTGATGAACAGTACGCTCATGCCGAACTCGTCGCGGAGTTCGACCAGCAGGTCCAGGATCTGTGCCTGGATCGTCACGTCGAGGGCGGTCGTCGGCTCGTCCGCGACGAGCAGGTCCGGCTCGCTCGCGATCGCGATCCCGAAGACGATCCGCTGTTTCTGCCCGCCGGAGAACTGGTGGGGGTACTCGTCGTACCGGGCGGTCGCGTTCGGGATCCCGACGCGCTCCATGATCTCGACCGACCGCTGCTTGACCGCATCGCCGGACATCGAGGGATCGTTGCTCCGGACCGCCTCGGCGACCTGCTTGCCGACGGTCATCGTGGGATTCAGCGTGCCCGTCGGGTCCTGAAACACCATGCTGGCGTCCGTGCCGCGGAACTCGCGGAGTTCGGCCTCGCTCATCGAGAGCACGTCCCGGCCGTCGAAGTCGGCGGTTCCGCCGACGATCTCTCCCGGGGAGTCGATGAGCCGGAGGATCGATTCGGCGGTCGCGCTCTTGCCCGCGCCGGACTCGCCGACGAGGCCGACTATCTCGCCTTGGTCGAGGTGGAGATCGACCCCGTCGACGGCCCGGACCGTCCCCTCCTCCGTCCGGAACACCGTCTCCAGTCCCCGGACGGTGAGCAGGCGGTCGTCGGCGGTGGTCGCGGTCGTGTTCGGTTCTGCGTCCGTCGGCGGTGTAGATTGACTACTCATCGGTGACTCCGAATTCGGTGCTCGCGTCCGGATCCAGGATGTCGCGGATGCCGTCCCCGAAGAGGTTGAACCCGAGAACGGTCACGGCGATGCCGAGTCCCGGGAAGATCGCCATCCACGGCGCCTGCGTGAGGTACTGCTTCGCCTGCTGGAGCATCAGCCCCCACGACGGCGTCGGGGGCTGGGCGCCCAGGCCGAGGAACGACAGTCCCGCGGCCGCCAGAATGGCGAAGGAGATACTGATGCTCGCCTGGACGATGATCGGTGCGGCCGCGTTGGGCAACACCTCCCTGAAGAGGACGTACGAGTCCCGCTCGCCCAGCGCACGGGCGGCCTCGACGAACTCCTCTTGGGAGACGGAGATCGCCTCCGATCTTGTCACCCGCGCGAAGTACGGAATGTACACGAGTCCGAGCGCGAGGATCGCGTTGTTGAGCGTCGGCCCGATCACCGCCGTGATCGTCATCGCGACGAGGATCGGCGGGAAACTCATCAACACGTCCATCGTCCGCATGACCGCGTCGTCGACCGCGCCGCCGGCGTAGCCGGCCAACCCGCCCAGCGGGACGCCGAACGCCGAGGCGATCGCGACGCTCGACAGCCCCACGTAGAGGCTGATGCGCACCCCCAGCAGTGTCCGGGAGAACATGTCACGACCGAAGTTGTCGGTCCCGAACGGATGCTCCGCGCTCGGGGAGGCAAAGCGGTCTTGGATGTTTATCTGGTTGGCTGCCTCTTCGGAGATCAGCATCGGGGAGGCGATCGCCAGCACGACCAGCGCGATGATGAGGCCGAGGCCCACGACGGCCTTCGTGTTGTGCCGGATGCTCCGGGCGAGCCTGTAGAGCCGCTCGCGCTGGTATTCGTCGACGAACCGGGCGGTTCCGGTCTCGGCGGCCATCAGCCCTCACCTCCGGCGATGACGCGCGGGTCGATGACCGCGTACAGGAGGTCGACCACGAGGTTGCTGGTCATGAACACGACCGCGATGGTGAGCACGGACCCCTGGATCAACGGCGCGTCGCGGTTGAGCAGGGCGTTGAACGCGAGCCGGCCGAGCCCGGGGTACGCGAACAGCTGCTCGATGATGATGATCCCGCCGAACAGGAAGCCCAGCTGGAAGCCGATCACGGTCAACACCGGGAGGAACGCGTTCCGGAGCGCATGCCGGAGGACGATCCGGCGGCTCGTCAGCCCCTTCATGCGCGCGAGGTCGATGTACCCCGAGCGGAGTTCCTCGATGAGCGACGAGCGGGTCATCCGTGTGATGTGGGCCATCAGGCTGAATCCGAGCGCACCCGCCGGCAGGAGAACGTGTGCGAACGCCCCCGTGAGGTCCTCCGTCGGACTCACGTACCCGGAGGGTGGCAACAGCGAGGCGTACCGCGCGATCAGGAGGATGAGCAGCATCCCCCAGAAGAAGTTCGGCAGGCTGATCCCGGTGAACGCGGCGACGCTCGTCAGGAAGTCCTTCCAGGTGTTCTGCTCGACGGCGGCGACGATCCCCATCGGGATGGCGACGATGACCGCGATGGTCAACGCCGTGAACGCGAGGAACGCGCTCGCCGGGAACCGCTGGGCGATGAGCGTCGCGACGGGGTCGCCGAACCGAAGTGACCGACCCAGGTCGCCCTGGAGGACCCCGACGATCCAGTCGAGGTACCTGATGTACACGGGTTGGTTAAGTCCGAGTTGTTGTCGGAGCACCTCCACCTGCTCCTGGCTGCCGCTGGTCCCCAGGATCATCACCGCCACGTCGCCCGGCAGGACGTTCACGAGGGCGAACGTGATGACAGAGGCGCCGAACAGCGTCCCGACGAGGAAGACGAGTCGCCGGGCCGCATAGCGTGTCAGGCTCATGTGGCGGTTCGGCTCACTCCTGATCTATCCACACCCGGCCGAAGCCGAGCTCGCTGTTGTTCGGCGAGAGCGCCGTGTCAAGCCCGTTGACGCGATCTTTCGCGGCCAGCGTCCCGTCGCGGAACCACAGCATCACGTCCGGGACGTCCTCGTGGATGATGGACTGCGCCTCCTGGTACAGCGGGATCGCCTCCTCGCGACCCGAGGCCTGGGCGGCGTCGGCGACGGCCTGGTCGTACTCGTCGCTGGCGTAGCCGCGGAAGTTGAACGAGCCGTCGCTGGTCCACATCGATGTGTACAGGTACGCCGGCTCCCAGAAGGTGAAGAAGTTCACCATCGAGAGCGTGAAGTCCCCGTTCGCGAACACCTGCGAGAGCCAGTCGCTCCACTGGAGCTGCTGGATCTCGACGTTCAGTCCCGCCTGCTGGAAGAACTGCTGCATCAGCGTCGCGGCGTCGACGTGCCACGGGTAGTTCGTGGTCACCTTGAACGTGAGGTCGAACTCGTCGACGTCGTACTGCGACTGCTCGAACAGCTCGGCCGCCCGGTCGAAGTCCTGCTCGCGCGGCGAGAGGTCGTTGTTGCGGAAGGCGCTGTTCGGGAAGCTCGGGCTCGCGGTCGGCTCGCCGTTGCCGAACAGGGCGCCCTCGACGAGCGCCTGCTTGTCGATACAGAAGTCGACGGCCTTCCGGAAGTCCGGGTCGTCGAACGGCGGCTCCGTGTTGTTCATGTTGAGGAACGCCCACGACAGCGGCGACCACGTCCGCGTTTTGAGGTCGTCGCTGTCGTTCCCGACGACGCTGTTGATGTCGTCCAGCGGGATGTCGTTGATGAGATCGTAGCTCCCCTCCTGGATCCCCGTGAGTCGGCTATCGGGGTCGGTGACGGTCCGCTCCTCGACGGCGTCGAGGTACGGTCCCTCGCCCCAGTAGTCGTCGAACGCCTCCAGCTCGGCTCGATTCCCCTGCTGGCGCATGACGAACTGGAACGGGCCGGTGCCGACGGGCTCGTCGCCCAACTGGTCGCCCGAGCCAGCCGGGACGATGGACGTCCCCGTGAACGCGAGCTGCCGCAGGAAGGGCTGGTACCGCTCGGACTGGTTGACGACGACGGTGTAGTCGTCCTCGACCTCGACCGAGTCGGTCGACCCGAAGACGAACTGCATGATCGCGCCCGTCTCGGAGTCGGCGATGCGGTCGTAGCTGTACTTCACGTCCTCGGCGGTGAGTTCCGTCCCGTCGTGGAACGTCACGTCCTCCCGGAGCGTGAACGTGTACGTCATGAGGTCGTCGCTGACCTCCCAGTCGGTGGCGAGCCCGGGACTGGCGACGTCCGGGTCGGTGGACAGCTCCAGCTCCCTCGTCAGCCCGACGAGCGGGTCGTACACGCTGTTGAGGAAGCGGCCGGTGCTGGCGGTCGCCGTCTGGTGAATGTCGAGATTCTGCGTCACCTCGCTGTGGCCCCAGACGAGCGTGCCGCCCTCCTGGATCTCGCCGGGGTCCTCGGTGGTCGTCTCCCCGCCGCCCCCGTCGCCCCCGTCGCCGCCGCCGTCAGAGGCGTCGGTCGGTTCCTCGGTGTCGTCGCCGCCGCCGGCGCAGCCGGCCATCGCGGTCATGCCGCCGGCGCCCGCGAGGCCGGTTGCCTTCAGGAAGCGGCGGCGGTCGACGTCTGTCGGATCGAATTGGTTGTCGTTGGTCATGTGTTTGGGTTTCGTTAGTACTTCAGTCCGAAGTCGAGTATCTCGTCGGGGTACTCCCCGAGCATCTCGTCAGTCGACGCGGGCAGGTCCGTCTCCGTCTGCTTGCCCAGCTCGAACGCCTCGCGGAGGTCCTCGACCGGATTCTCCGAGTTGTCGATACGGAGGTTGTGGTACAGTTTGGGGTCGGGCGAGTGGACGAGCAGCGCCGCGCTGATCTTCCCACGTTTGTCGCCGCCGGCGCCCTGACCGGCTTCGAGGGCGGTCATGAGGCGCTCAGCGAGTTCCCCCTCAGTCTCCTGGAACGTCTCGCTGATGTCCTCGATCACGTCGCCGTTCGCGAGCATGTTGCCCGCGACGGTGTGGTCGTCCCGTTCGAGGTGGCCGTTCCAGTCGACGCAGTCGTCGCCGCTGAAGGCGAACGTGCGGCTGTCGCCGTCGATGCCGTGGAGCTGCCGATAGCTGGCGTGCTCGTCGTCCCCGAGCAGCGCCTCACACGCCGTCGGCACGCTCACGCCGCGGTCGGCGAGGTCGACGGCGTTGGCACCGTGAGACACCTTGACGAACGACTGGGTCGCCACGGCGGCGTTCTCGCTGACGAACGGACACAGCGCTCCGACGCCCACGAGCGCGGTGCTGACGGCGACGCCGAACTCCTCGGCGTCGGGATCGTGTGCGGCGATCGAGAACGTTCCCGGGACGAACCCCCCGGTTCGGTGCTCTTCCTTGCTACTCTTTTTCATGGGTCGTCACACCTTGTCAAGGATATCCGAGGAGGATAAGCTATGGGGTCCGGAACTATATTTCCGGATCTATTCCGGATCCTTGAATTAGTACGCGGATCGTCTCTCGATCGTTCGGTTATTTTGTAGCGCGGACCAAATATATTCGGCCCGTTGTTCAAATACTCTCCCGGTTCGTTTGGGGCCGCCCCGTCGCTATTCGAGCGCGGACCCGAGTCGCGCGAGCGTCGGCTCGTCGAACCAGTCGGCGACGAGCTGTAGTCCGATCGGCCGGTCGTCAACCGTCCTCGTCGGGACCGACACGGCGGGGTTCCCGGTGAGGTTGAACGGACTCGTGTTCGTGATCGTGCCGATCACGTCGTCGGTCGTCGTCACTTCGCCGAAGTCCGGCGCGGTCGTCGGGGTGGTCGGGAGCGCCAGCGCGTCCACGTCGTCGAAGCGTCGGTCGACCGCCGCGGTGAACCGCTCGCGGACGTTCTGCGCGCCGACGTACGCGCGTCCCTCGGTCGCCTCGTACAGCGCCTCGAAGGTGACGGCGCTGTCGACGACGCCGTCCCCCAGCCCGTCCCAGTCGATGTCGGCCGCCGCCGCCCGCCACGGGTCGGCGTAGCCGGTGCCGCTGGCGCGGACGAGTCCCCGATTCGCGAGCAGCGAGACGAACTCTGTGTTCGCGATCACGACGACGGCGGAGGCCATCTCGTCGAACCGCGGGAGCGACACCTCGGTCGCCTCGACGCCCGCGGCCTCGAGGTCCGCCACGGTGTCCTCTATCGCTTGCCGGACCCCCGGATCGGCCCCCTCCATCGCCTCCCGAACGACGCCGACAGTCGTCCCGTCGACGGGCTCGCCGACCGCCGCGTGCGTGTTCGCGGTCGGCCGGGCGGCACGAGAGGAGAGGTCGCGACGGTCCGGCCCCGCGATGGCGTCGTACACGCGGAAGGCCGTCGAGACCGACGACGACAGCGGGCCGACGTGGTCCAGCGAGGGCGCGAGGTCGCCGAACCCGAACCGAGGGACGCTCCGGTGCGTCGGTTTGAGCCCGACGACGCCGCAGTAGGAAGCGGGGATCCGGACGCTGCCGCCCGTGTCGCTCCCCAGTGCCGCGTCGACTAGGTCGGCGGCGACGGCCGCCCCGCTCCCGCTCGAGGAGCCGCCGGGGACGCCGTCGTCGGTCGCCGGGTTCCGGGTCGGTCCGTGCGCACAGGTCTCGCCGGTCGTCGTCAGCGCGAACTCGTCCATGTTGGTGGTGCCGAGGAGCCGTGCGCCCGCCGTCTCGAGTCGCTCGACGACGGTCGCGTCGTACTGCGGGACGAAGTCGACGCCGGCGGACCCGCAGGTCATCGGCACCCCCGAAACGGCCATGTTGTCCTTTACCGCGACACGGAGCCCGTCCAGCGGCCCGTCGCCGCTCTGTTCCTCCACCCGGTAGCGGAAGGCGTTGTACTCGTCGTCACCCGGCGCGTACTCGCGGGGATCGCGTTCGTCCGTCGACGGCTCGAACGCGCCCGCCATCGCGGCGGCGTCGGTCGCGTCGGCGGCGTACCGCTCGATATCGCTCGGATCGAGCGCGACGCCGAGGCGTTCGGACGCGGTTTCGACGTGGTGTTCGCTTACCATGTGGTATGTGGCCATGTGTATCTCCGTATATCATTGTTCCCTCGACGGTGAGCGATCGTCCGCGAAGCGAACGCCTACAACCGTCCCCCCGAACCCACGGGTATGACCGACGAACACGCGCCGGCGGGCACGCGCGTCGGCGTCGACGTGGGCGGCACGTTCACGGACCTCGTGACGGTCCGCGACGGCCGCGTCCGCGTCGACAAGACGCCGTCGACCCCGGCCGCGCCCGACGAGGGCGTCGTGACGGGCCTACGCGGCCTCGACGTTCCCCTCGTCGAGGTCGACTTCCTCGGCCACGGAACGACCGTCGCGACCAACGCCGTGCTGGAGGGCGAGTGGGCCGACACCGCCCTCCTCACGACCGAAGGGTTCCGCGACGCCGTCGAGATCGGCCGCCAGACCCGCCCCGACATCTACGACTTCGAGGCGACCAAGCCCGACCCGGTGGTCCCCCGCGACCGCCGGTTCGAGGTTCCCGAACGGGTGGACGAGCGCGGCGAGGTGCTCCGCGACCTCGACGAGGCCGCCGTCCGCGACCGCGCCGCCGACCTCCGGGAGTCGGGGACCGACAGCGTCGCCGTCTCCCTGCTGTTCTCCTTCGAGCATCCGGCCCACGAGCGCCGCGTCCGAGAGATCCTGCGCGAGGAGGGCGTCGACGCCAGCGTCTCCCTCTCGTCGGACGTGCTCCCGGAGATCCGCGAGTACGAGCGCACCCTGACGACCGCGATGAACGCCGCGCTCAAGCCCGTGATGGACGCGTATCTCGGCGCGCTCGCCGACGCCGTCGGCGACCTCGGCATCGACGCCCCCCTGCGGGTGATGGGATCGAACGGCGGGCTGATGGCCGCGGAGGCGTCCCGCGAGCGTCCCGTGAACACTCTCCTCTCGGGCCCCGCCGCGGGCGTCCGCGGCGCGACCCACGTCGCCGGCCGCCGGGGCGTCGACGACCTGATCACGATGGACATGGGCGGCACCTCCTGTGACGTGAGCCTCGTGCGCGACGGCGACCCGCTCGTGACGACCGACACCGAGGTCGGCGACTACCCCGTCTCGGTCCCGACCGTCGACATCCACACCGTCGGCGCCGGCGGCGGCTCCGTCGGCTACGTCGACGCGGGCGGAGCGCTCCGTGTCGGGCCGCGCTCGGCGGGCGCCCAGCCCGGTCCGGTCTGCTACAACCGCGGCGGGACCGAGCCGACCGTCACCGACGCCCACCTCGTGCTCGGCCGCATCGACCCCTCGGGGTTCCTCCCGGACGCCCTCGCCCGCGACGCCGACCGCGTCCGCGACGCCTTCGCGCCGCTGGCGGAGGCGGTCGCCGGCGACCCCGACGCGACCGAGGCCGCAGCCCGCGGTCTGCTCGACGTGGCGAACGCGAACATGCGCCGGGCGCTCCGGGTGGTCAGCGTCGAGCGCGGCTACGACCCCCGCGAGTTCGCGCTCGTCGCCTTCGGCGGCGCCGGCCCCCTCCACGCGACCGCGCTGGCCGACGCCCTCGACGTCCCCGAGGTGATCGTCCCGCGGGCCGCCGGCGTCCTCTCGGCGCTGGGGCTGCTCATCAGCGACGTGGTGTACGACTACTCCACCTCGATGGTGCGCCGCTGGGACGACGTCGACCCGGCGGCCCTCCGCGACGCCTACGAGTCGTTCGAGGCCGAGGGCCGGGCGGAACTGCGCGACGCCGGCCGCGCGGACGACGAGCTGGCCTTCGAGCGCACGCTCGATCTGCGCTACGCCGGGCAGTCGTTCGACCTGTCGGTGCCGGTCGAGGGCGATCTCGACGACGAACTCGCCCGCGTCGAGGAGCGCTTCCACGCGGCCCACGAGCGCCGGTACGGGCACGCCTCGCCCGAGGAGCCGGTGGAACTGGTGACCGTCAGACTCCGGGCGAGGGGCCTCGTCGAGCCGCCCGAGTTGACCGTCGAGGAGCGCGCCGGCGACCCCGCGGACGCCGTACGGGAGACCCGGCGCGTGGGCTTTGCGGACGGCGACCGCGACACGCCGGTATACGACCGGTCGCTGCTCCCGACGGACGCCGCCTTCGACGGTCCCGCGGTCGTCGAGGGAACGGAGAGCACCGTCGTCGTTCACCCGGGCCAGCGCGCCCGCGTCGACGGCGACGCCAATCTGGTCGTCGAGACCGGGGGTGACGGGGAATGAGCGCCGACGGCTCCGACCCCGCGATCGATTCGGTCACCCTCGAGGTGATCCGCAACGGCTGCGAGGCGGTCGCCGAGGAGATGAACGCGACGCTCGTGCGGACGGGCTACTCCCCGAACATCAAGGAGCGGCAGGACTGCTCGACGGCGCTGTTCGACGCTGACGGCGAGATGATCGCGCAGGCGGAGACGATGCCGGTCCACCTCGGCGCGATGCCGTACTCCGTCGCCGCGGCGGTCGACGCCTTCCCGCCGGAGTCGCTGTCGCCGGGCGATTCGATCCTCCTGAACGATCCGTTCCGCGGCGGTGCGCATCTCCCGGACCTGACCCTGGTGACGCCGATACACGACGACGCCGGCGACGAGGTGATCGCCTTCGCCGCGAACCGCGCGCACCACGCCGACATCGGCGGCTCGACGGCCGGCTCGGTCGCGGCCGACTCGACGGAGATCTACCAGGAGGGCCTGCGCATCCCGCCGGTGAAGTTCGAGGCCGGGACAGGTGCGGTCGCCGAGGACGGCACGCCCGAGGGGGAGGTGTGTGAGGACGTGCTCTCGATGATCCTCGCGAACGTCCGCACGCCCGAGGAGCGCCGCGGCGACCTCCGCGCGCAGGTCGCGGCGAACGCCACCGGCCGGCGACGCTTCCGCGACCTCGCGGCGGAGCACGGCGACGCGCTCGCGCCCGCCCTCGAGGCGATCAAGAACTACTCCGAGCGTCGGATGCGCGCCGAACTCGCGGACCTGCCGGACGGTACCTACGAGTTCGCGGACGCGCTCGACGACGACGGCCGCGGTAACGAGGACCTCGCGGTCGAGGTCGCGTTGACGGTCGACGGCGACGAGGTGACCGTCGACTTCACGGGCACCGCCGACCAGACCGACGGCCCGATCAACGCCGTGCTCGCGGTCACCGCGTCGGCGACGTACTACGCCGTCCGGTGCGTCACCGACCCGGATATCCCGCCGAACCACGGCTGCTATCGCCCGATCGAGGTCGTCGCGCCCGAGGGAACGATCGTGAATCCGACCCTTCCGGCGGCGGTCGTCGGCGGAAACCTCGAGACGAGCCAGCGCGTCACGGACGTGGTGCTCGGCGCGCTCGCGGGGGCGGCCCCCGAGGCCGTCGCCGCCGCGGGACAGGGGACGATGAACAACGTCACGCTCGGCGGCACCGACCCGCGGGGCGACGGCGACTCGCCGTACGCCTTCTACGAGACCCAGGGCGGCGGCTTCGGCGGCCGCGCGAGCGGCGACGGCATGGACGGCGTCCACGTCCACATGAGCAACACGCTGAACACGCCGGCCGAGGTCCTCGAAACCGCGTACCCGCTCCGGATCGAGCGGTACGAACTCCGCCCGGACTCCGGCGGCGCGGGGGAACACCGCGGCGGGCTCGGCCTCCGCCGGGACATCCGCGTGCGCGAGCACACGGCGCGGCTCAGCCTGCTGGCCGAGCGCCACGAGTCGCACCCGTACGGCCTGAACGGGGGTGGGGAAGGCGCAAACGGCGCGGCGTACCTCGTCGGCAGCGCGGAGCGAAGCTCCGCGAGCAGCCGGACGCAGTCCGGCGACGACGACGGCGACGAACTGGAGAAACTGCCCGCCAAGCACACCCGTGACCTCCCCGCGGGCACCGTGGTCAGCATCAGGACGCCCGGCGGCGGCGGCTACGGCGACCCGGCCGACCGTCCCGACGAGGCCATCGAGCGCGACCTGCGACTCGGGAAGCTGACGTCCGGGGCGGCGCGCGAGGAGTACGACTACGAGGCGGATGACGATGTGACCGACGGCGACGACTGACCCGCCGCGGCGCCGTTGAAACGCTTGTCAGCTACCGGATTCTAGGGTGCGTTGGCACGTACAGGTGACTCACTGAACAACCCGCGAACCGAGGTCTTGTGACTGAGCTGCTCGAAGAACCCGGCGGGTCGCCGGTTCACTCGCTGTAGTCGGATTCGTTGGTAGCCGCCGATTCGACCGGGAATACCTGCGTGTCAGGCGCGTCGAGTGGGCTGTCCGACCCGGTGAGCCACGCGGTAAGGTAGACGACGCAGGCTGCGATGACAGCAACGGGTAGTTGGAGAGTGAAAACCCCGTAAATGAGTGTGACAACGATCGCTGCGCGAGTGACCGTCTTCCGGTTGTCATCCCCGTAGTACGCGAACGACGCGACGACGAAGGACGCGAGCGCAACGCCCGTGCCGAGGAAGGGTCGATAGGTGATAAGAACCGAGTACAGGAGTGCGGCGATGCCGATCAGGACGAACGCAGCCACGATGCGGACACGTTTCGGGGAGGGCATACGACTGATCTGTCTCCACCTCGTACGTAAAGACCGTGTGTTCTCCGTATGAGGTATCGATCGAATAAAGCAACCGCGGTACCAACTACGTAGACACACTGAGCGACTGTTCCACTCGGAATCTGGTTGTGAGAACTCGCCACGACCTGGTGAATCGCTTCGCTAAGTACAGAGGGCACAGTAAGCAATGGTCTGTACATACGGATCGGTCTGCGCTATCAGCTGCTCGGTGAGTAAGCAGTTCTTTTACGCTGATGTGTGCGGGTGCTTGGTGATCGGCTGAATCGGGTACGTTCTTACACTCTGTGAGTAAGCTGACCCCCAATTTCGAGGAGTGGAGAATAACAAAGAGCGTGACGACCGTTCGACGGGGACGGAACGATCTGTGGGTACCAGATCGAGTGACGAGCAGTGAATGCGTTCCAACACATGAGAAAGATAGAACTCGTACATCTTCACGAACTCCTCTCATTAGTCCGCGAGGAGTACGAACAGCAGCTCGAACACGCTATCGACTGCGAAGAGTACGATCAACTGGAGACACATCCACACGCAATCGCTCAGGTGAAAGAAAAACACAACGAAGCCATCCGTACGTTGGCATGCGATCTGACGACGGACGTCGCAGCGCAATCTTCTCCGGATACGGACACCTCCGCCGGAGCGCCCGCCACTCACCACGAGACGTAGAAAGATCAGAAAGTCAACCCCTTCGCCGACAGTAGCACCGGGACATACACGCAGAAAATCCCCCACTGTTTCCGGTGAGGGGAGGCGAGCATGACACTACGAATTTTCACCGTCGTATATCAAGCCGAACCTCTATTAGTTTAGAATAAGTAACACTTCGCGGGGAGGTGTGGTTTTCCCAACCATCGTTCCGAAGTCGGGGGGCGGCCATTCGAGGAGGGGGGCCAACTCCCAACTACATTCCCCAAGAGCATCCACATCCGCAAACCTCCCCACCCCTCTATGAAGCCCATCACACAAACAGACTCACCTTCAGGTGAAAGGCATAATGCCGTGACTACATCTATACGGGGTATGACCTCTCTCGGCAATAGCCAGCTATACGAAAACGACCACCGACTCAATAGACTCAAAACCGCACTCGATGAGTCCTCGGGCCAACAAATGAGAACCTTTCTCAAACAGGCAATCAAAGAGCGGAAGCGAACGCTCCGAGAGTAGGTACTTCACGATCAGGGAGAGAAGAAAAATTCCTACGGAGCGCGCAATCGTCCGTCTTCTCAAGTTCACCCTCACCACACTCAGGGCAGGGGATCGTCGCCGAAACCTCGTCCTCCTCAGTCACAAGCGCAAGCTCGTGACAAATGCAGAGGGTGCAGCCAGTACAAACTCAGTTTTGTGTTGTTCATCTCCATATTGAATATAGAGTATCCGCCACGGGTGAACTGACCACCGTGTTGTCCAGTCTCGCCTTCTGAGGTACGCCCTGAACTATCAAAGGTACGTACCAAACTGTACTAACTGGTAATAATGGGTTTCCTGTTGACAGTCCACATGGCCTGTGTGAGTAATCAACACTCGTTCTACTACGAGCCAGACGAGGACGAACTGCTCAGCACAGCAGTCGTCACAGCGGTCGCAGAGGCTCACGATGAAGATGTACTCGCGCAAGAGTGGCTCATCAGCGATGACATTAACACGGACGCACTCGACGGGCTCTTCAACAAACACAATCTCAAGACGACTCTCCAGTTTGAAGCGGATTCAACGACGGTTACGATCACTGCCGACGAGAGCGGAAACCCGCGCATCAGAATCGAATCACACCGCTAACTTCGCGATCTCCACCGAACGGCTGTTTCATGTTGAGTTGTCTCTAAAGACCATGACTCAATAGAACCGCCGGGGTCGACTCCGGCCCGACACAGGGTTTCCGTGGGCTGCTCCCCGATCGACCACGCGGGCCGCAACGACACGTCCGAACCGGACTACCGCGGCACGAAGGGTTTACACGCCGCCCACACACCACACGGACATGCTCGACGTAGGCGACGACGCTCCCGAGGTAACCGCACCGATGGCGACGCCCGAGGCCGCACGGGAGACCGACCGCGGCTCGTACACCGGCGACGACGTGAGCGAGTTCTCGCTGTCCGAGGCGCTCGAGGACGGCCCGGTCGTCCTCGCGTTCTATCCCGGCGTCTACTCGCGTACCTGCACGCAGGAGCTGTGTGAACTGCGGGACTGGAAGGCGGACCTCGCGGCCATGGACGCGCCGCTGTTCGGCGTCAGCGTCGACTCGCCGTGGTCGCTGTTGGCGTTCATCGACGAATACGATCTCCAGTATCCGCTCGTCTCGGGGTTCAACAACGACGTGATCGCCGACTTCGGCGTCCGTCGCGAGGAGTCGATCATGCGGGGCATCGCGAACCGCGCGGTGTTCGTCGTCGCGCCCGACGGCACCGTGACGTACACTTGGACGGCGACGGAGCCGCTGACGTTCCCCGACACCGACGAGGTGGAGGCGGCGGTGGCTGAGGCCGCCGTGGTGGAGTAGGACACCGCTCCCGCGGAAACGCTGGATTCGGCCGGAACGTTTGTACGACGGGCTGCCGTCGCCCGTGACGATGCCCTCCACCACGCACGCGTCCGGAAGCCTCGGCAGACAGATCGCGTTCGCGCTCGCGGCCGCCCCCGTCGCCGCGGTCGTCGCCACCGCGCCGGGATTGGTCCCGACGGTCGTCGGGATCACGGCGGACACCGTCTGGCTCGTCTCGGCGGCGGGAGCCGTCTCGACGCTCGTCGCGGTCGTGATCGCCGCCGTTGCCGGTGCGGCCGCGGGGATGCCCGAGGCGTCGGAGGCGGCGCTCGCGCGCATCGCGGCGGTCTTCGCCGTCGTTTCGGTCGTGGCCTTCTCGGCTGCGACCGTGCTGTTCGGCCTGTTCGTCCCGGGTGGAAGCGTCGGCCCGCCGCTGGTCGCGGTTGCGGGCGTCGCCGAGCGGGCGGTTCCGTTCGTCGCCGGCGGCGTCGCGGGCGCCGCGCTCTCGCTCGCCCGGTGCGCAAGCTACTCGGCGACTGACCCGAACTCACGGATATGACGATCGAACCGGAGGACGCCCTCCCGACCGAGGGGCTCGTCTGCGTCGTCGGTGCCGGCGGCAAGAAGACGACGCTGTACACGCTCGCGAACCGCCTCGACCGCGCGATCGTCACCGCGACGGTCCGTATCCCGATCTTCGACGACCACGTCGCGCGCGTCGCCGTGACCAAGGCTCCCGTCGACGCGCTTGCGGCTGCCGACCGCGACGCCGGCGACTTCCCGCTCGGGCTCGTCCCCGAGCAGGAGCGCGACGACCGCTATCTCGGCTACGACACCGCCGTCGTCGACGACCTCACTGACGCCCACGACGGGCCGGTGCTCGTGAAGGCCGACGGCGCGCGCATGCGCGAGTTCAAGGCCCCGAGCGACCGCGAACCGCAGATCCCCGCAGGCGCCGACGCCGTGGTTCCGATCGCCTCCGCACACGTCGTGGGCGAGCCGCTGACCGACGAGCGCGTTCACCGTCCCGAGCGCGTGGCGGCGGTCGCGGATATCGACGAGGGCGAGGAGGTCACCGCCGAGGCGGTCGGCCGCGTCCTCGCGTCCCCCGCGGGCGGACTGAAGGACGTTCCCCCCGGAGCCGAGGTCGTCGCGCTCGTCAACAAGGTGGACGACGCCGACGACGAGGTCGTCGCGCGTGAGATCGCCCGCGCGGCGTTCGAGGCCGACAACGCGGGGCGACTCGACCGGGTCGTGCTCGCTGCGCTCGGGGAGGGGCGGGTCGTCGACGTGCTCGACGCGTAGCTACCGCGGCGTCAACGCCTCTGCGGCCGCCTCGAACTCCTCCCGGGTGTTGAGGTTCTCGAAGCTCCGCTCGTCGACACCGAGGGAGTCGAGGTCGTCGGCACCGACCTCCGCGTACTCGAGGTCGAACAGCGGCGCGATGATCTTGCGGTCGCCACGCGCCAGCGCGGCGTCGCAGGCGTCGGCCATCGGGCCGGCCCGGTAGGCGGCGTGGGTCGTCTGGAACCACTCGTCGTCGACCCGGGGAACGACGGCGTCGAGGCCGCCGCCGTCGATCCGGTCGAACAGCGCGTCGACGAGCGCGGGGTCGACGAACGGCATGTCGCAGGCGACGACGAACGCGGGGGCGTCGGACCCGCCCCACCCCTCGACGCCCCGGAGCACCGTCCGGATGCCCGCCATCGGTCCCTCGTCGGGATCGGGATCCTCGGCGTAGCGGACGGGGTTCACGTAACCCTCCATCGCCGCCGTGATCGCCGCGCGTTGGTCCGGCCGACAGTTGACGACCAAGCGGTCGGTCACGTCCACGAGGCGGTCGGCGACGCGGCGGATCATCGGCGTGCCGGCCAGATCGGCGACGGCTTTGTCGCGGTCGCCGAAGCGGGTCGAGCGCCCGCCGGCGACGACGGCAGCGTACCGGGGCATGCCCGGAGATGGGTCACGGCGAGTGAAAACGCCTGCGGGCGCGACACTCGAGCCAGCGCGGCTCGCCCCCTGGCAAACCCTTATCGGCGTAGACTGTTTCCACGGTGACGATGACACGGACCCGGGTGCTCCGCGTCGACCTCTCGGCCGGGACCGCCGCGTTCGAGACGGTCCCCGAGGCGTGGCGGCGCCGCTACCTCGGCGGCAAGGGGCTCGGCGCCCGGTACCTGTACGACGAGCTGTCGCCCGGGGCCGACCCGCGGGGTCCCGAGAACCTCCTCGGGTTCATGCTCGGCCCGCTGTCGGGCGCGCTGCCGGGCGAGTCGCGCTACGCCGCGGTGACGAAGTCGCCGCTGACGGGGGCGTTCCTCGACTCCTACTCCGGGGGGACGTTTCCCGACCGACTGGCGGGGTCGCTGCCCGACTGCCTCGGCGTGCTGGTAACGGGCGCAGCCGACGAGCAGCGGGCGCTGGTCGTCGGCGACGGCGAGCCCCGGCTCGAACCCGCGGGAGACCTCGCGGGCGCCGACACCGTCGAGACGGCGGAGGCGTACCCCGACGCGGCGGTCGCGTGCGTCGGACCCGCCGGCGAGCGGGAGGTCGCGTACGCGACGATCGCCTCCGACGCCGGCGACCACCACGCCGGCCGCGGCGGCGCGGGCGCGGTGATGGGCTCGAAGAACCTCAAGGCGGTCGTCGCGTACGCCGACCCACCCGAGGTGCCCGACGAACTCGCCGACCTCCACGCGGAATACTCGGACGCGTTCGCCGCCGACGACACCGGGAAGTGGCAGACGGCGGGCGAGACGCTGGAGTCGATCGACTTCGCCGCCGAGGTGGGCGTGCTGCCCGCGAACGGCTGGCGCGACACCGCCAACGAGATCGACGGCATCGGGATCGAGGCGGCCGCGGAGGCCGCGGTCGGACGCGAACACCCGGACGACGACGTGCCCGGCGGCTTCCGAGTCGAGACTGACGACGGGGAGACGGTCCCCCGCGGGGCCGCGCCGATGACGCTCGGCGCCGGGCTGGGGATGGATGACTTCGACGCGGTCGCGGCCCTGGGGGAGGCGTGCGACCGCCTCGGCGTCGACGTGATCACCGCCGGCAACGCCGTCGCGTGGGCGGTGCGCGCCGGGGAGGTCGAGTTCGGCTTCGGCGACGAGGACGGCGCGCGCGAACTGATCGAACGGATCGCCCGGCGCGCGGACGGCGACGACCTCGCGGACGCGCTCGCGGAGGGCGTCGACGCCGCCGCCGAGCGCTACGGCGGCGACGAGTACGTACCGACGGTGAAGTCGATGGAGCTGCCCGCCTACGACCCCCGCGGTGCGCTCGGGATGGCGCTGGCGTACGCGACCGCCGACCGCGGCGGCTGTCACCGCCGCGCGCGACCCATCGAGGAGGAGGTGTTCCGCGAGGACTGGGACACCGCCCGCCGCGTCGAGGCGGTCGTCGGCGCACAGAACGCCCGCGCGGTGTTGTGGAGCCTCGTCGTCGACGACTTCGCCGGCGAGACGCTGTGGGACGATCTGGGCGCGGAGTGGCTCGATGCGCTCGGGGTTCCGCACGACGACCTCCGCCGCGTCGGCGACCGCGTGTGGACGCTCGTGCGACTGTTCAACGCCCGCGAGGGGTTCGACCGCGAGGCCGACACGCTCCCGCCTCAGTTCGCCGAGCCGCTCCCGGCCGGCGAGGCGCCCGCGGCCGGCCGCGCCGTCGACGGCGAGGCGTTCGAGCGGCTGCTCGACGCCTACTACGCCGCCCGCGGGTGGGACGACCGCGGGCTCCCGACGACCGAGCGCTGTGGCGCGCTGGATCTCCCGACCGACGCGCCCGATCGACGCACCGACCGCCCGCGAGCCGACGACTGACACCCAGCGATGCCAGACAAGATCGACCTCGACGAACTCGACGTACAGCCCGACGACGACGAGCGACCCAACCGCGGCGACTGGTTCTGGGATGACGACACCGGCGGCGACGGCGAGGACCCGATCGACGACGGCGACTCGCTCAACGCCGAGGACGCGGCAGCGACCGCCGGCGACAACGCGGGCACAACCGCCGACGACGCCGGGACCGAGAGCGGCGCCGACGCCGGTAACTCCGACTCGGCTACCGACAATGTCGCCGGCGCACCCGACGCGACCGACGGCTGGCGCTCGGGGGCCGCCCGCGCGGACGAACTTGGTGCGAACGAGCCGGAGCCGCCGGAGTACGACGACGACCTCGGCGCGGATCTGTCGTCGGCGACGCCGCGGGTGCCGCACGCGGACGACGACAAGCCCGTCGGCATCCCGCGAGAGTCCGGCGGCGGAGGCGGCGTCTCGGCGGACGCGCGCGACGAGGAGACGCAGGAACAGCCCGAGGCGACGGGCCCCCACGGCGAGACGAAAAGCGACATGACGATGGCGCTGTCGTACCGGGCGGTCCGGTCGCTGTCGAACCTCCACGCCGCGCTCGCGGACGCCGAGACGTGGACCGACTACGTCGGCATTGTCGGCGACGTGGACGCGCACGTGATCAACAAGTACCAGCGCGACAACCAACTGGACCTCGACTTCTTCAACGGCACCGGTACCGGCCCGGGCGAACGCCTCGAGGAGGTCGGCCCGAACTCGATGTTCTACGCCGAGCGGATGGTGCTGGTCGGCGTCGAGTCGGCCGGCGAGCGCGCGTGGGCCGAGCGCGCCGGCTGGGAGTTCGTCCCGCTGGCGGAGGCGGCCGAGGCGTCCGGCTGGGAGCTGGCCGACGCGGCCGGGACCGAGGGCTCGAACGAGGGCTCGTAGTCCCCGGACGAGGGCGGGCCAACAGCTAAGGGTCCGCGGCCCCACCCTTGAGTATGGCTAACAAGGACTCCGGCTGGCGACCCAAGGGCGTAGCGGAGTCGTACAAGGGCTTCGAGGTGTGGGAGTACGAGATCGGCCCACACGGACTCAACCCCGGCGAGGTCGACGGCGAGGTCTCCCTCGACATCGACGGCGAGGACGACGCCGACGGTGAGGACGACGTCGAGCGCTCCGACTAGCGACTTTTACCGGCCGTTACTCCTCGTCCGAGGGCGGGCAGACGCCCGCGTTCGCACGCTCGGGCCCGACCGGGCCTCTCGACCCCGTCTCCCGAAACCGACCGGTAGCTTCCGCGTGCGGATACCGGCTTCCGCGACCCGCCGGCAGCGACTGACGGCCGCAGTTCGCGGACGGTTCTCCGCGTCCCCTTCGTCTGCACCCCTTTCCCGTCGGCCGATCTGCAGTCCGTTCTCTATCCGACTACGTTCACTCCGGTTCCACTTAGTGACGAACTAATTTTCACATATAATTATAACGAAGATTAAAGCGTGTTCGCCGTGTCACTAGCTCACACGGTCGGTTGCTGGCGTGGTTCGGAACAACGATACCACACTGATCCACTATGAGCACGGAACCAGTCTCCCTAGACCTCGACAGACGATCGTTCATGAAGGCAAGTGCACTGGCGGGTGCAGTGGCCCTGGGCGGCGGCGGTGCGGGACGGGCGCTCGCGCAGAGCGAGGACGAGACCGACGGGACGGACACCGACTACACGGAGCTGTCGAAGACGATCTGCAACTTCTGTGCGGTCGGCTGCGGCTTCCGCGGCGAGCGCGACGGCAACGCGTTCGTCGGCCAGGAGCCGTGGTTCGAGCACCCGGTCAACAACGGGGCGCTCTGCTCGAAGGGGGCGGCGATCTACGAGAGCGAACACTCCGAGAAGCGGCTGAAGTCGCCGATGCGGAGGGTCGACGGCGGCTGGGAGACGATCTCGTGGGACAACGCCTACGAGCGCGTGTCGCGCGAACTGCAGCGGATCTACGACGAACACGGCGCCGACAGCACGATGTGGCTCGGGAGCGCCCACTTCGCCAACGAGGAGGCGTACGCGTTCCGGAAGCTCGCGTCGCTGTGGGGCACGAACAACGTCGACCACCAGGCGCGGATCTGCCACTCGACGACGGTCGCCGGCCTCGCGAACACGTGGGGCTACGGGGCGATGACCAACACGATCAACGATTATCGGAACTTCGACATGGACCTGATAATCGGGCAGAACCCCGCCGAGGCCCACCCGATCGCGATGCAGCACATCCTCGAGGGGCAAAAGCGCGGCGGGAAGATCGTCGTCGTCGATCCGCGGTTCACCAAGACCGCCGCCCACGCCGACCACTTCTACCGCCT
Organism: Halobaculum rarum; assembly: GCF_040025155.1. NCBI lineage: Archaea > Methanobacteriati > Methanobacteriota > Halobacteria > Halobacteriales > Haloferacaceae > Halobaculum > Halobaculum rarum. Next base: position 1,817,221 of record NZ_CP157275.1, read on the forward strand.
GCGCCCGGGAACGGACGTCGCCCTGATGATGGGGCTGATGAAGTACCTCCGTGAGCAGGGGGAACTCGACGACGAGATGCTGAACGAGCGGGTCCAGGGATGGCCGGACGTCGAGAACGACCTCGACGACTACGACCTCGAGACGGTCTCCGACATCACGTGGCTCTCGGTCGATGAGCTCGAGGAGCTCGGCGACCTGATCATCGAGAACAAGCCGAGGATGCAGATCGAGTGGGCGATGGGCGGGACCCAGCACAACAACGGGACCCAGAACATCCGCTCGTACGCGCTGACCTCGCTCGCCTCGGGCTCCGCCGCCCGGTCGGGCGGCGGCTTACAGGTCATGCGCGGGCACGCGAACGTCCAGGGGGCGACGGACCTCGCGGTCGCCAGCCACATCCTGCCGGGCTACTACGCGGTCGACGCGCCGGGGTCGTGGCGGTACTGGACGGACGTGTGGAGCGAGAGCCCGTTCACGTCGGGGACGATCGAGTTCGACGATCTGAGCGACCGGTTCGGCCTCATGCCGGAGGACCTCTTCGAGGAGTCGGGGTCGTACGTGGACTACAGCGAGGGTTCGGACGCGGCCCAAGCCGAACAGCCCAGCCCGCGGTCGATGATGTTCTCGGTCGGACTGACCGTCGCCCGCTGGTTCGAGGCGGCCCTCCCGAAGGAGGAGCGGCTGAACGAGACGCCGGTCTTTCAGCCGAGCCAGCTGAAGGCGGCGATCATCTGGGGGCACTCGGTGAACTCCATCTCCGAGATGGAAAAGCAGAAGAAGGCGATGGAGAACCTCGACCTCGTCGTCGTCGTCGACCTGTTCCCCTCGGTCGCCTCGGTGCTCCCCGACCTGGACGACACCGAACTGGTCCTGCTGCCGGCGTCGAGCCAGTACGAGCACCACCGCTCGGTGACGAACTCCCACCGGTCGGTGCAGTGGTCGGAGCCGGTTCGGACGCCGAGCCACAACTCGAGGCCCGACCTGCAGATCATACAGGAGCTCGCCGACAGGCTCGGCATGGGCGAGCACTTCGACTGGGGCAACGGCGTCGAGCTGTACAACGGGGAGTCGACGTACAAGCAGTGTCTTCGGGAGATCAACCTCGGCGTCCGGACGATCGGCTACTGTCAGGACCCCGACCGCCTCCAGCAGCACCTCGAATACGACGATCAGTTCTCCACCGAGGACCTGCAGGCGGACGCGCCCGGCTCGCCCGTCGACGGCGACTACTGGATGCTCCCGTGGCCGTGCTGGGGCGAGGGACACCCGGGCACGCCGATCATCTGGACCGACGACAAGGACCCCAGAAACGGCGGGCACGACTTCCGCGCCCGCTGGGGCATCGAGGCTCCCGGCCCGGACGACTGGCAGGAGATGGACACGGACAAGCCGTACCCCCTTCAGGCGACGTACGATCAGGGGGGCGAGGAGGCGCTCGACATGCTCCGGGCACCCTTCCGCGCCGACTGGTGGGACGGCGGCCAGATCCACGGCGTCCCGCAGTACCCCGGCTTCACGACGACGCTGCCCGACGACCTGACGAACCCGGACGCGCTCACGATCCCGTACGAGTACGCGCTCCGCGAGGACACGTCCGTGTACGACACGGCGGTCGCGATGAACGAGAAATACGACTGGGCCGACTACGACGAGGAGTTCTACAGGCAGTACGACTACAAGCAGCCCGACGTACCGACCGGGCGCGGCCGGGCGCGGGCGGTCACGTGGAACTTCATGGACACGACGCCGGTCCACCGCGAGCCCATCGAGAGCCCGCGACCGGACCTGGTCGAGCAGTGGCCCGCCAACGGCCAGCAGGTGAACTTCTATCGGCTGAACCAGAACAACGCGCGGACCCAGGAGAAGGCGATGCAGAAGCTCCTCGACAACGGCCTCAACGAGGACGGGGACAAACGCTGGACGATCATGACGACCGGTCGCCAGGTCGAACACCAGGGCGGCGGGTCCGAGACGCGCTCGAACATCTACACCGCCGACCTCCAGCCGCACATGTACGCCGAGATCACTCCGTCGATGGCCGAGGAACTCGACGTCGACGGCGGCGACATGCTCGTCGTCTCGACGACCGACCGCGGGTCGATCATGGTGCGGGCCCGCGTCACCCACCGGCCCAACGAGGGGGAGACGTTCCTCCCGTTCCACTGGGGCGGTATCCTCCGCGGCCGGTCGCTCGAGGAGAAGTACCCCGAGGGGACGGTGCCGTACGCGATCGGCGAGTCGGTGAACGTCATCACCTCACGCGGGTACGACGTGGAGACGCAGATGCAGGAGACGAAGGCCGCGATGGTCCGCGTCCAGAAGGCGACTCCCTCGGTGGTTGAGGAGCTGTCGATGAAGCCCATCGACGAGGGCGGCCTCGCCGACGAGCCGATCGACCTGGACAGCTACGAGTTCCCGCAGGACCGCGACGACATCGGCCGGCAGAAGGACTACGACGTCCGCGACAACAGCACGGTTCAGTGATTCCCGATGGCAACTAACGAAACCAGCAAGCAGGTGATGAGTCAGGGGGTGATGAGCACCGGCGATGGCACTCGGATCTTCCCGGACGTGGAAGCCTGCATCGACTGCGGGGGCTGTGTCGTCGCGTGCAAACGCACGTGGGACGTGCCCAGGGACGAACAGCGCATCAGCATCTCGACGATGCTGGAGGGACAGCCCGCCGAGCCGATGGAGCGGTACAACACCAACAGTGGCGGAGCACTCGGTCAGGAGGGCGCCTCGCCGGGCGAGACGGCGATCCCGATGCAGTGTTACCACTGTGAGGAAGCGCCGTGCGTCTCGGTGTGCCCGACGGACTCGTTGATCAAGAAGGACGACGGGTTCGTCGACGTGCGGGACAACCTGTGTGTGGGGTGTCAGTACTGTCTGTCGGCGTGCCCGTTCGGGGCGCCGCAGTTCCCGGAATCCGACGAGGGGGCCGCGCAACTGTTCGGCAGCGGCGGGACGATGGACAAGTGTACGATGTGCGAGGAGCGCCAGGACGTGGGCAAGGGACCCGCCTGCGCTGAGGAGTGCGCGACCGATGCGCTGCTGGTGGGCGACGCCGAGGAGATCTCGAACGAGCTGGACCGGCGGGGCTCCGACTCGTTCTTCAACGGCGTGGCCATGGAGATCATCTTCGGCGAGGACGCCGACGAGTTCGAGGGGAGCAACGCGTGAGCCGCCGGGCCGCCGGCGGCGACGAGTGCTCGCCTCCGTGAGCCGGCGCCTCGACGAGCACCCACCCCGACAACCGCCCGATCTGGCGGCGCCGACTGGGGGTACACTTTTACGCTCCCACACGAATATCGCGCGACATGGGACTTCGAACCGCCGTCTCGCAAAGCTGGATGCTGACCGCGCTGGCCACTGGGATCGGGCTGTGGTGCGCGTACATCGCCGTCCAGACGTTCGCCACGATCGAGAACCTCTGGGGGTTCTCCGGATCGTACGTCGGGACGAACGCGGTCGGCGGGCTCGCCGGCGTCGCGGTGCTCGCGGGTATCGTCGCGCTGCTGTTCATCTACCTCGGCGAGCTCGGCGAGTCCGACCCCACGCCGCGGGCGTGGCCGCCCGAGGAGTAAGCCGCAGCGCGACCGTCGCCGGCGTCGATCGATCGAGGGACAAGGCTAACACGCCGGATTCCGTTCGTCCGTTCATGCAGTACGAGTGCGTCGATTGCGGCACGATGACGCGCGTCGGCTCCCCCGAGGAGGAAGTCCGCCGGGAGTGTCCGGTGTGTGAAACGGTAACTCTGTGGGAACCGGCGTTCGAAGGACAGGGGGTGTCGTTCTGATGGCCATCTCCTTCGAGCCGAGCGACCGGCTCGTCGAGGCCGCAAACGAGTGGGCCGAGCAGCGCATGATGGAGGACGAACGGGCGCTGGAGGTGAAGGTCGAACAGGCGTTGTTGGAGATCGAACACCTCGTCTCCGGCGGCACGGAGGTCACCTTCGAGGTCGAGGACGGGGGCGAGCGTGTCCGGTTCTCGCCGAGCGACGACCTCGAAACGTTCCTCGAGCGACAGGCCGAGGAGTCCGGGCTGTCGGCCGAGCGCCTGCTGCGGCTGCATGTCGACCTGTTCGCGAACGTGTTCCTCGAGGAGGACGCCGAGCGACCGCCGAACGCGCCGCCGACGGAGTAGCGCACCCGCCGTCACACGCTCTTGTATCGGGTACCGAGCGCGTCGAACGCGCGGACAGTTTCGCCGGTTCCCGATCGTCGAGAACGACCCCGCCCCGGTTTTTTCACGGCTCCCCGTAGGCCCACGTGGGTGAAGACGGATGCCGGCTACCACGATTGCGACCGGAACGATCGCTCGACGGGACCAGATCGGGATCGAGACGAAAGCGCTCGTCGGCGCGCTCCTCGCCGCGGGGGTCGCCGGACACGTCGCGCTCGGCATCGCCGCGCTCACGTTCTTCTCGGGAGTGCTCCCGACGCTGCTGTGAGGCCGATCGGCGCGTGACCGGTCGAGGCCTTCGCGTGTCGACGCGTCGACGTGTCGGTGAGTCGCGGCGGGACAACAGCTAAGTTCTCGGATCCTGATCGCAGGTGCATGGCCACGGAGGACACCGGCTGGCGACCGAAGGGCGCACTGGAGGAGTACAAGGGACACAAGGTGTGGGAGTACGAGAGCGGCCCCCACGAGGAGAACCGTCGCGAGAGCGAGGGCGAGGTCGAGATCGACGACGCCGTCGCGGCTGACGACGAGTAGCCGCCGAGTAATCGGCGCCGTCGGACCGTCGCGGCGCTCGCGCGTTACTTCCCGCCGATCAGGTGATCGTGAGGGGGAACGCTCGCTTCTCTCGCGGCGGAACGACGAAGTTGGCCCGTGACTGGGTGCTGATGAAATCGAGGATGCCGTTGTTCTCTCGGTCGGTGATGTCCGGATGGTCGTCACGGAGGTACCAGCCGTTCATCGACTTTCGCGTCCGCCGGAAGTGCGCGAGTTTGCGCTGGTAGCTGAGGAAGTGGACGCCGGTCCGGCCGTGGTCGACGGTGTTGAAGTCCCGACGGAGGATGAGCGGCTCGCCGTCCCGCCGGACGCGCGCGACCTTCTCGTGGTGGCCGACGCTGCCGTGGTCGCGGCCGTGCTCGCGCACCGCGTCGGCGAACGGCACGTCCGTCCCGAGATCCGCCACGTCCTCGACGGTGAACTCGGGCGAGAACATCTTCTCGACCCGGCTCCCCTCGTCGAAGGAGAACCACTTCGGGAGGTCGAAGGTGATGTGCGAGAGGTGGGCGGTGGTGCCGCCGGCCAGCGGACCGTCCTCGATGGCGACACGGTCCTCGCTGGCCTGCGATCCCTCGCGTCCGGAGAAGAACCCCGAGAACATCGGCGCGTCCGCCTCCAGCCCCTCCACGTCGACGTGCTCCGCGGGCAGCCCCTCGCCGAGGAAACCCGTTCGGTGGTCGCGGCGGCGAAACACGTCCTCCAACGTGTGCTCGATCGCTTCGCCGTTCAGTTCGTCGCGCGAGCCGAACAGCGCGCTCTCGGCGGTCGAGAGATGCGACTGCACGTCCGACTCCAGCACGAGCATCGCGTCGAAGCGCTGGAGCTCCTCGTCGTCGGTGCGGGTGAGCACCTCGGGGTGCTCGATGGGGACGCGTCCGAGCGCGTCGTTGTCGTCGAAGTACCTCGACCCCCACGCGAGGGTGTGAAACAGCCCGTCGGGCGCCCAGTCGTACGCCGCCTCCACGGTCCGGAGCGCGCGCTCGACGGTCTCGGCGGCCTCCTCGGAGGGGCCGCGCTTCAGGTCCAACAGGAGGATGCGTCGGTGGCGCGTCTGGAGCTCGTTGCCGTCGGCGTCGCGCCGGAGCACGTCGCGCTGCGCGAACTGTCTGCTCGGAACCGAGTGCGGATTCGCGTCGAGCGGGAGCCCGGGCGGCGCGCCGGTCGTGCAGCCGGCGGCGCCGATCCCGGCCGCGACCGCGAGCTTCCCCAGCATGCTCCGTCGGGACGGCATTCTATGACGTGTCACGGCTCACGCGGGCAAAAGCGTTCGGTCGCCGCGGACCCGGTGAGCTATCGCGACGCGACCCGCCCCGACACAAGCGCTATGAGTGCGCGGACCGAGTGATCCCGTATCATGGGCGGAACACACGCGAACCTCCCGCTCGCGCTCGGTCCCGCGTTCGTCGTGCTCGGTATCGGCGTGCTCGTCCTCGCGCTGGCGACGTACGACGCGTACCGATCGTACGACGCGGCGGACGCCGTCGACGGCGCGTCCGGGGAGGTCGCCGGCACGACGGGGGGCGTCGATGACGCGTCGGGGGGCGGCGTCGATGAGTAGTCCGACCGCGCCCGCCGAAGACGGCGCCCGTCCGGGGGAGGTCGCCGACGGCGCCGGCGACGACCGCGGTCGACTCGCCGGCGCGCTGTACTGGGTACGGATCGGCGCCTACACGCTCGCGTCGCTGCTCGCGCTCTCGTTGCTCATGGTGGGCACCGTGGCCGTCATCGCGGAGGTCAAAGGCACCTGGCACTGGGCGATCCACCTCGAATCGACGATCAGCTACATGGGTATCCTGATGGGTGGGCTGCTCGCGCTGTTGGTCCCCCTCCTCGTCGTCTCGCTGACCGCGCGAGTGGTGTACGATGTCTAACCGCCTCTCCCGGGCGTCTGATCGGCTCTCCGGCGCGTGGCTCGCGCGGGCGTTCGCGGCGCTGTCGGTGCTGGGACTCCTCGTGACGGTCGCGGGCGTCGCGGCGATGGCGATCGCCGCCGAATCGATCGGGCGGAAGACGTGGGGCGCGTACTTCGCGATGGAGCAGGCGATGGCGATCGGCACCCCCGTCGCCGTCGTCTTCGCGGGGCTGTCGGTACTGGGCGGGTTCGCGGTCGTATACACGACGGACACGTCGACCGCGGGATCGACGAGGCGCTCGTCGGACGACTGAGCCGGCGGAGCGAAACACCGAAGATCGAAAGTCGGCCGTCTCGACCGCCCCTACACCATCTGCGCGACGATCTCGTCCTCGAACTCGACGAGGCCCGCCAGGATCTCCGCGGCCGCCAGGAACAGAGGTTCGTCCGTCTCCTCGTGGATGTCGGCGACGGCGTCGTCGACCCACGTCATGAGGTGGTTGTCGAGGAACACGCGCTCGTAACCGAAGGTCTCGTCTCGCCCCTCGCGCTGTTTGGTGACGAGCCACCGCAGGAACGCCAACTCGACGGCGACGAAGTCGTTCTCCTCGGGGTACTCCTCGGGCGGCGTCCAGCCGGCGGCGCCGTAGCTGGCTTCCACCTCCGCGAGACCCTCGCCGATGAACTCCGTGCCGTCGCGGTAGTGCGTCTCGTGCAGCAGGACCGGCGGGCGCGGGCCGACGAACACCTCGGTGTACGCCCGGCGGAGCTCGGTGTGCAGCTCCTCGACGTCGTCGCCCTCGTGGGCGTCGACGAACGCCCGGACGTGCTCGAAGCCGGCGTCGAGGTGGTCGTTGACGCTGTCCTCCGGGGTACGCATGTCGCCCGAGAGGAGATGCGAGAGGAACTCCTCGGTCGGCGCGTCGTGGAACACCTCGATGCAGAAGTCGATCAGTTCGATCCGGGCGTCGTAGACGGCGAGTTCGTCGGTGCTCATGGTGTCTGTGTGGGTGGGGAGGTGGGCGGTTGGGTCTTATCGGTTGTCGAACAGCAGTTGCGCGCGACAGTCGCCGCAGTACTCGAAGACGCTGTGGTCGGAGTTGGGCGCGATCCCCTCGACGAGGTCGCCGACCTCCGACTGGATGTGCTCGGCGGAGGCCGCCGAGGTGAACGGGTCGCCGCAGCTGACGCATTCGAGCATCTCACCGTCGTGGACGGTCTCCCAGCGCGCATCATCGTCGGCGACGGCGCCCTCGCCGGCGGTCCGGTTCTCGGGCAGCCGCGAGAGGTCCAGCCCCTGCTCCATCGTGATCGCGGTCTCGGGACAGCCCTCCTCGCAGAGCTCGCAGTTGACGCAGTCCTCGTGGTTGAACTGGAGGTTCCCGTCGTCGGTCCGCCGGATGGCGTCGGTCGGGCACAGCGTCGAACAGGTCGGCGTGAGGTTGCAGGCGTCGTTGACGGACATCACACCGAAGTCCTTCAGCCCGCGGATCTCGTCGCGCTCGGGCTCGGCGAACTCGAGGATACGGCGGACCGACTCGAGCGTCCAGTCGTGGCTGTTGAACGCAGGGTTGGGCTTGTCCTCGCGGACGACGCCCGTCGAGCGGTGCTCGCCCTCGGGGACGGGCGTCGGGTCCAGCGTCAGCTCGGTAAACCGGCTGATCTCCTCGGCGAACGCGGCGGGTTCGCGCGGGTCGGGCGCGAAGAAGCCGACGCGCTCGCCCAGGCCGAGATCGCTCGTCGCGCGGTTGAGCCGGTCGACGAGTTCGGCCTTCGGGTCCGGACCGGAGTGGAGGCAGTCGCCTCCGCAGCCGACGATGGCGACGCCGGCGGCGCCGGCCGCGAGCGCGTGCATGACGTGCCCCTCGCCGACGGTGTCGGTGCAGTTCACTTCCACCGGAAGCACCGGCGGGTAGGTGATATCCTCGCCGGCGGCCGCGCGACGGCCGTACTCGTCGAGCGCCGCGGCGGCGCGCTCGTCGCAGGTGAACGCGATCACGGGCGTCTCGATGCCGTCGTCGCCGCCGGTGAACGGCCAGATGCCGCCCTCGTCGGTCTCGCGGCTGAGTAGCGCCTCGACCTCGCGGGCGATCCGCTCGTTCGACGGCTCCCGAAGCGACGTCGCGCCCGTCGGGCACGACGAGGTGCACGCGCCGCAGTTCTCGCAGGCGGTCAGGTCGAACTCCACCTCGTCGACCGCGGGGCGCTCGACGGCGCCGTGCGGGCAGGCGTCGACGCAGGCGGTACAGCCCTGCTGGCCGGACTCGCCCGCGGCACACACGTCCATCTCCAGATCGAGGTACTTCGGCTTCTCGACTCCGCCCAACAGCGACTCCACGGCGGCGATCGTTCCGGCGTCGACCGGGCCGGTGTAGTAGCCGATGCGGCCGGCCCGGGCGGTCGACGTGCCGGCGGGGTCGACGACTTGGTCGGCGTCGACGGTGTGCGTGACGCCCGACAGATCGATCGCGTCGGTGGGACAGCAGTCGGTCCACTCGCCCTCCGGAGCGTCCGGGTGGATGTCGACGGGGCGGCGCGTCACCATCCCGTCCGGGCCCTCCTTCACGCACTTCATACAGGAGATGCAGTCGTCGGTGACGCGCGCCTCCACCCGCACCTCGAACTCGCCGAATCGGCCCTCGACGGCGACGGGCCGGCCGCGCTCGACGGCAACGTCCGAGAGGTCGGCGTCCGTGTCCGCGTACTCCGCGCCGTCCGCGAGCAGGGTCACCTCGGCGGAATCGGAGAGCGCGGCCGCGGTCTCCGCGTCGCCGACGACGAGGACCTGCTCGCCCGCCTCCCGGGAGACGGTGCGCGTGGCGGCCTCGTACTCCAGGCCGGTTCGGCGTGCGTTGATCAGCCGCGCGGTCTTGTCGGTCGCGTCGTCGCGCTCGTGGACCCAGCCGGCCCGCTCGCGGTGGTCGACGTAGGCGGCCGCGTCCGGGTGAAGCCCGTTGCGCTCGACGAGGTCGTCGAACTTCGTCTTGCAGCCGTCGTCGCAGGCACCCACGATCAACTGGTCGAGGTCGTACTCGTCGATCAGTCCGTCGACGGCGGGAAGCGCGTCCCGGCACAACTGCTCCGAGGACGCGACCACGTCGACATCACGGACCCCGTCGCGGACCGACTCCAGATCCACGTCGCAGGTCCCCCCGCACGAACAGACGAATGCCCCGACGTTCATCGTCGGAGCCAACGGAGTGGCGCCTATATACCTTGCGCCGATAAACCGCAAGAAGGCCTTATCCCGGGTGATCTTTCCGGTAGTTTTAGGCACCCCAAAATAATTCAGTCACGCTCGTGGCGAAGATTAAAGGAGGTTGATTACATGCACTGTCACGATAGCGCACCAACCAGTGGTGGATGTCAACATAACACAATGAGCACGGAACCGGTCTCACTGGACCTAGACAGACGGTCGTTCATGAAGGCGAGCGCGCTGGCCGGCGCGGTCGCCCTCGGTGGCGGCGGCGCGGGACAAGCGCTGGCGCAGAGCGACGAGGAGGAAGAGGACGGAACGGACACAGATTATAACGAGCTGACGAAGACGATCTGCAATTACTGTTCGGTCGGCTGTGGCTTCCACGGCGAGAAGAAGGGCAACTCCTTCGTGGGAATGGAGCCGTGGGAGGACCACCCGGTCAACAACGGATCGCTCTGCTCGAAGGGCGCGGGCATCTACGAGACGGAGCACTCCGAGAAGCGACTGAAGTCGCCGATGCGGAAGGTCGACGGCGGCTGGGAGAAGCTCTCGTGGGACGAGGCGTACTCCACGGTCTCCGACGAGCTGACCCGGATCAAAGACGAGTACGGGGCCGACAGCACCATGTGGCTCGGAAGCGCGCACCACTCCAACGAGGAGTCGTACGCGTTCCGGAAGCTCGCGTCGCTGTGGGGCACGAACAACGTCGACCACCAGGCGCGGATCTGCCACTCGACGACGGTCGCCGGCCTCGCGAACACGTGGGGCTACGGGGCGATGACGAACTCGATCAACGATTATCGGAACTTCGATATGAACCTGATAATCGGGCAGAACCCCGCCGAGGCCCACCCGATCGCGATGCAGCACATCCTCGAGGGCCAGAAGCGTGGCGGGGATATCGTCGTCGTCGAGCCGCGGTTCACCAAGACCGCCGCCCACGCCGACTACTTCTACCGCCTGCGTCCCGGCACGGACGTGGCCCTCATGATGGGGGTCATCAAGCAGCTCCGCGACCGCGGGGAGCTGGACGACGAGATGCTCGAGGGGCGCGTGCAGGCGTGGCCGGACGTCGAGAACGACCTCGACGACTACGACCTCGAGACGGTCTCCGACATCACGTGGCTCTCGACCGACGAGATCGAGGAGCTGACGGACCTCATCGTCGAGAACAAGCCGAAGATGCAGATCGAGTGGGCGATGGGCGGGACCCAGCACAACAACGGGACCCAGAACATCCGCTCGTACGCGATGCTCTCGCTGGGCGCCGGCGCGGCGGCCCAGTCGGGCGGCGGTCTGCAGGTCATGCGCGGGCACGCGAACGTTCAAGGCGCGACGGACCTCGCGGTCGCGAGCCACATCCTGCCGGGCTACTACTCGGTCGGCTCGCCCGGATCGTGGCAGTACTGGTGTGACGTCTGGTCGCGCACGCCACAGACCTCGGGCACCATCGAGTTCGAGGAGCTGTACGACGAGTACGGCCAGATGCCGCCGGAGAAGTACGTCCGGCAGTCGGCCAACACCGAGAACGCCGACGACATCGACGAGTCGTTCCCGGCAGAGAACTCGATGATGTTCCAGAAGGGCCTGACGGTGGCCCGCTGGTTCGACGCCGCGCTCCCGCAGGAGGAGCGGCTCAACGAGACGCCGATCTACCAGCCCAACCAGCTGAAGGCGGCGATCGTGTGGGGCCACTCGCTCAACTCCATCTCCGAGATGGAGAAACAGCGGAAGGCGATCGAGAACCTCGACCTGCTGGTCGTGGTGGACGTGTTCCCGTCGGTGGCGTCGGTGCTGGCCGACGTGGACCAGTCCGACACGGAGGTCGTCCTGCTTGCGGCCTCCAGCCAGTACGAGCACTACCGCTCGCTGACGAACTCCCACCGCGCGACCCAGTGGTCCGAGCCGGTTCGCTCGCCGGGTCACAACTCCCGCCCCGACCTGCGTATCATGCAGGAACTGGCGGGTCACCTCGGCATGGGCGAGCACTTCGACTGGGGCTCGGGCCCGGCGCTGCACAACGGTAAGTCGACGTACGAGGCGGTCATCCGGGAGTTCAACCTCGGCATGCGGACGATCGGCTACTGTCAGGACCCCGAACGGCTCCAGCAGCATCTGGAGTACGACTACGCCTTCTCCACCGAGGACGCGAAGGCCGACGCGCCCGGCACGCCCGTCGACGGCGAGTACTGGATGCTCCCGTGGCCGTGCTGGGGCGAGGGACACCCGGGAACGCCGATCCTCTGGAACGACGACATGGACCCCCGCGACGGGGGACAGGACTTCCGCACCCGGTGGGGCGTGCAGGCGCCCACGCCCGAGGAGTGGGAGGAGATGTCGACGGACGAGCCGTACCCGATGCAGACGACGTACGACCAGCAGGGAGAGGAAGGACTCAGCCTGCTACGTGACTCCTACGAGCCCGAGTGGTGGGACGGAACGGTCGAGGGCGTCCCGCAGTACCCCGGCTTCGCGACGACGATGCCGGACGACCCCTCGAACGCTGACGCGCTGACGATCCCGTACGAGTACGCGCTCCGCGAGGACACGTCGGTCGCCGACACCGCCGAGGCGATGAACGGGAAGTACGACTGGGCCGACTACGACATGGACTTCTACGGCCAGTTCGACAACCCGCAGCCGGACGCGCCGACCGGGCGCGGCCGCGCTCGCGGTGTCGTCTGGAGCTTCCTCGACACGACGCCGGTCCACCGCGAGCCGATCGAGAGCCCGCGACCGGACCTGGTCGAACAGTGGCCGTCGAACGGCCAGCAGCGGAACTTCTACCGTCTCGACCAGAACAACTCGACGGTCCAGGAGGAATCCATGCAGCGGCTCACCGACGCCGGCGCGTTCGACGAACAGTCGGGCGACGCCGAGTGGACGATCCTCACGAGCGGCCGCCAGGTCGAACACCAGGGCGGCGGCTCCGAGACGCGCTCGAACAAGCACACCGCCGACCTCCAGCCGCACATGTACGTGGAGATCAACCCGGACATGGCCGAGCGGCTGGACATCGACGGCGGCGATCTCGTGGTCGCCTCGACGACCGACCGCGGGTCGATCCTGCTGAAGGCGCGCGTCACGCACCGCCCGAACGACAGCGAGACGTTCTTCCCGTTCCACTGGGGCGGGATGTTCAAGGGCGAGTCGCTGGAGGACCGCTATCCCGACGGCACCGTGCCGTACGCGATCGGCGAGTCGGTGAACGCGATCACCTCCCGCGGCTACGACGTGGAGACCCAGATGCAGGAGACGAAGGCGTCGATGGTCCGGATTCAGAAGGCGACGCCCTCGGTGGTCGAGGAGCTGTCGATGCGGCCCGTCGAGGAGGACGGCCTCTCGGAGAACGTCGTCGACATCGAGTCGTACGAGTTCCCGCAGGACCGCGACGGCTTCGGCCGGCAGAAGGACTACGACGTCCGCGACAGCAGCACGGTTCAGTGATTCCCAATGGCAACTAACGAAACCAGCAAACAGGTGATGAGTCAGGGGGTGATGAGCACCGGCGACGATGTTCGAATCTTCCCGGACGTCGAAGCCTGCATCGACTGCGGCGGGTGCGTCGTCGCGTGTAAACGCACGTGGGACGTGCCCAGAGACGAGCAGCGCATCAGCATCTCGACGATGCTGGAGGGACAGCCCGCCGAGCCGATGGAGCGGTACAACACCAACAGTGGCGGAGCACTCGGTCAGGAGGGCGCCTCGCCGGGCGAGACGGCGATCCCGATGCAGTGTTACCACTGTGAGGAAGCGCCGTGTGTCTCGGTGTGCCCGACGGACTCGTTGATCAAGAAAGACGATGGGTTCGTCGACGTGCGGGACAACCTCTGTGTGGGCTGCCAGTACTGCCTGTCGGCGTGTCCGTTCGGCGCGCCGCAGTTCCCCGGTTCGGACGAGGGCGCCGCGCAACTGTTCGGCAGCGGCGGGACGATGGACAAGTGCACGATGTGCGAGGAGCGCCAGGACGTGGGCAAGGGGCCCGCCTGCGCCGAGGAGTGCGCGACCGATGCGCTGCTCGTTGGTGACGCCGAGGAGATCTCGAACGAACTGGACCGGCGCGGCTCCGACTCGTTCTTCAACGGCGTGGCCATGGAGATCATCTTCGGCGAGGACGCCGACGAGTTCGAGGGGAGCAACGCATGAGCTATCGAGAGCACCTTCCGGAGACCAAGGGCTACCCGCGGACGGCGATCGCGATCAACGCGGTCGTCGCGCTCGCGGTAACAGCGCTGATCCTGTGGTGGGCTGCGGACTTCGCGGTGTTCCACGAGGAGCTGTTCCGTATCCAACCCGTCGCCGATGGTGCCAACGCCGGCGTCGGATCCGATTGGACCTCGGGTAATCAGGTCGCGTGGCTCGACTTCCTGATCGCGATCACGCACGCGGCCGACGTGATCATGGGCGTGTTCATCCTGTTCATGGTGTTCCTCCACTGGGGCGCGTTCCGCCGGCTCGCCGGCCGGATGCGCCAGCCTGGAGAGGACCGCGAGGCCGACAGCACGGTCGCCGCCGACGGCGGGCGCGTGGACGGCGCGGACGACGTGCCCGGCGACGATGCCGCAACCGACGGAGGTGAGCGCCGATGACGCAGCTCGATCACGGGAAGTTCAGCAAGATGACGACCACGTTCCACACGCTGTTGGCACTGGACGTGTTCGTGCTGTTCTTCTCGGGCTACAGCCTCATGTTCAACGACGAGCTGTGGTGGATGGTGAACCTCATGGGGGGCGCAACCGGCGTCTCCGCGGTTCACCGCATCGCGGGCGGCGGGCTGCTCGCGCTCATCGTCTTCTGGATGCTGATGATGGTGACGACCGGCACCGGCCGCGGCAACTTCGGGGAGATCCTCCCGTCGAAGGATGACTTCGACGCGTTCATCCAGGACGTACAGTTCCTCCTGGGGAACGCCGACGAGCGCCACCCGAACGCCCGCCAGTTCGCGGGCGGCACGGCCGACGAGATCCCGCTGCTCACCTACATCGGCAAGGGCGTCGTGTTCATCTTCGCGATCGAGCTGGCGCTGCTGACGATCTCGGGGATCCTCATCTGGTCGAAGACCGGCGTGATGGACCTCATGGCGACAAAGACCGCCGCCGCGGCGTTCGTCACGTTCCACGGCCTGCTGGGCGTCATCATGCTGATGGGGGTCATGTTCCACATCTTCGAGCACGGCTTCCACCCGGCGCTGTACCCGGTGGAGGTCAAGGCGTTCATTCCGAAGTCGATGATCCCCGAGGACCACGACGACAACACCGAGGGAACGGGCATCGAGCGGCTCGAACTCTCCCCGTCCTGGAACATGGCGTCGACGGTCGTCGGCGCGATGACGGTGATCGGTATCGTGTCGGTCCTACTCGGCAGCCTGTTCGACGAGGGGTACCCCGTCCCCCGTGAGCTCGCGATCGGCGGGGGGCCGGCCGACATCCTGCTGACCGTCGGCATCAACATGGGCGTGTTCGTGCTGCTGCTCGGGCTCGTCCTCCAGATGTACGGCAACCTGCTGCGCGTCCGCTGGCAGAAGCAGCTGGAGCAGGAGGACTCGGAGCCGACGGCCGCCACCGACGGCGGGCACGTCGAGTCCGAGGAGTAGAGCGAGACGCGAGCGGAGCGAGCGTCTCGGAGGGACGGCGGAGCGGTCCCGTGCCGCTCCGCCCACGAACACAGCGAGACGCGAGCGGAGCGAAATCCCGGAATGACTGCGGGGCGATTACGGGCGTGCCGTCGACCTGCGCCGCGCGGGACCGGATCGTCCGGTCCCCGCGGGAACGATTTTATCATCCCGTCGAGAACCGACCGAGCGTGCACGCCCTCCATCGTCGGTCCCCGTTCTCCGAGACGACGACCGCGCTCATCGCGGGCGTCGCCGCCGCCGTCGGCTACGCCCTGATCGTGCTCGGATACAGCGTCCTTCCGTCGTCGGGTGTCTCGATCTCGGGGACGCTGTGGCACGCGCTTGTGATACAGTCGACGTTCGCGCTCGGAACCGTCGGCGTCCCGATCGTTCTGTGGATTCGAGCGGACCTCCGGAGCCCGGTTGCGCTGCTCGCGGTGATCCTTCTGTTCTGGCACGTGTTGGTCGAGTTCCCGCCGTTCGGGAGCGGGCAGGGCGACTCGCCGGGGTTCCTCTTCGTGTTCGTGTTCGCGCCGTTCTACGTCCTCGCGTACGCGCTGCTCGCGGGCGGCGAGTACTGGCTCAGGATACGTGACGTGTCGATTCCGGACTGAGGGCCGATCGAACGCTCAACGCGGACGGCGGACGATCCGGTCAGGCCTCGACGCCGAGGCGCAGCGCCTCCTCGCTCAGATCGACCGTCACGTCGTTGCTCGTGTGGGTGTTGATCTGCTCGACGTTTCGCGTGAGCACCTCGAGGATGTCCTTCGGCTCGGGATACACGAGCATGTTGCCGTCGTCGTCCTCCATCACGAGCTGCGTGTCCGACAGCTGGATCTGGTTCCCCTCGATGCTGGCGACGACCGCCGGCAGCGCCTGGGCGGCGCCGCTGTCGCCCTCGGTCACCTTCGTGATGTAGATGCTGTCCAGTCCGATGAGGTCCTTGTACTCGCGGACGGTCTCGGCGCACTCGACCATGTCCTTCGACACCTCGGTCTTCGACGGGTTGCCGTGCTCGCCCGCGAGGCAGTGCTTACAGACGCGCAGTTCCATTCGCATACCCCGGCGTCGGCGGCCCGTCCGGATATATATTCGCCCCGCGGCACCGGCCCGGACGTCCCCGAAGGCGGGTCGTCGTCCCCGGAAGATCCCGTCTCGGTACGGACTTTTATTAGGCGGCGGAGTGACCCGCGATTATGGTTTCGACACTCCTGAATACGGTGTACAGCGTCGTGGTGCTCGTCGTGGCGCTCGCCGGGCTGGCGATCGTCTTGCGTATCGGCGGCACCGGCAGCGAGGGGTCGACGCGCATGGAGTTGACCGCGGTGGCGGTGGCGCTGTTCGTCATCGGGCTCGTCGCCAGCATCTTGGGGTACATCTGATCCCGCCGGCGGCAGCGACGCGACCGGGGGAATAGCGATGCTCCGGAACCCTCACGAGTGCGACCGCTGCGGGACGACGATCCGCCCCGGCGACGAGTACGCCGCCGTCGACGGGATCGCTCCCGACGGGGAGATCCGTACGTTGTTGTGCGTGTCGTGTGCGGGTGCCCTGTCGCGGTTCCTCGACGAGGAGTGATCGGACGACCCGGCGGAATCGCCGGACGGACCCGGTTCGCCCGACGGAAGCCTTTACTCGCGCCCGCCGAACCCGGAGGCATGGACGTGGACCTGGACCTCGGTATCCCGCGCGGCGTGCTCGAATCGCTCCCCGACGACGACGGCGCCGCCGAGCAGGACATCCGGCGCGCCGTCGTCGGCTACCGACAGGCGCTGGAGGACGGCTTCGCCGACGCCGCCGACGAGGCGGAGGCCGCCGCGGTCGCGGTCGACTTCTTGGAGTACGCCGAGGACCGCGCGGAGATCTACGACGAGTTCGTCCCGGAACTGCGCGCGTGGGGGCAGTCGCCCATCTACGCGATCGCGTGGCGCGACCTCTATATCGAACTGGCGGCGCAGGTGTACGAGGTCGACTGGCTGGCCGAGCGCATCGACCGGGAACGGAACTATCGGCTCGTGGACGACGGGATCCGGTTCGGGAAGGACTGATCAGGGTTCGTCGACCGTCTTCGTGGCGATCTGACCCCGGCAGCGACAGCGACGGCGACGACAGCCGCGACAGCGACGGCGACGACCGCGAAAGCCCCCGGCCGCCTCGCGGTCGAGTCCTCGCCGCGCTCCTCGGTCGCTCACTCCGTTCGCTCCCTGCGGTGCTCGCGTCGGAGTCTCCCGCGAGACGGCCGGCCCCTTTCAGTCCCACCCGTTGCTTGGACGGTCGATCGTCCCCGGCGGACTGACTCGTGAACAGCCGCGGTCAGTCGGTCCGTCGTCGAACCGCGTCAGTCGTCCGCGGTCGCCGCGTCGCCCGCGCGTTCGCTCACGGGTCGTCCCTCTCCCCGTTCACATCGAGGCCTCACTTCGCTCGGCCTCGCTCCGCGCGCTCGCGTTCGCTGAGGAGGGGGGTCCCGTCGGATCTCGGGCCGAGCGTCGGTCCGAAGGGCGGGCCGTCGTCGGGGTCGATCCGGCGGCGTTCGCGGTAGTCGGTCGAGCGCTCGACGGGGATCCGGCCGACGGAGGTGATCAACTCGACGTAGTCGTCGAAGCTGCGGAATTCGCCATAGGAGCCGCCCGCGCGCTTGGTGATCTCCTCGGAGAGGATGGTGCCCATGAAGTCGTTCGCGCCACAGGAGAGGGTCTTGAGCGCCTTCTCGTCGCCGTACTTCACCCACGAGGTCTGAACGTTCTCGATGTTGTCGAGGAAGAGCCTGGAGACCGCGATCAGGAGTTCGTCCTCGGCGTCCGTGGCGCCGCCGTCGACGACGCCGTGCTCGTACAGCGGCGTGCGCTCGTGGACGAACGAGAGGGGGACGAACTCCGTGATGCCGCCGGTGCGGTCCTGGAGGTCGCGCACCCGCTTCAGGTGCATCGCGCGGTGCATCTCGTTGTCGACGTGGCCGTACATGATCGTCGCGGTGGTGTCGAGGCCCGCGGCCATCGCGCCCTCCATCGCGTCGATCCACCCTTGGGTGTCGATCTTCCCGGGGCAGATCACGTCCCTGACCTCGTCGACGAGGATCTCCGCGGCCGTCCCGGGCGCCGAGTCGAGGCCGGCGTCAGCGAGCGTCCGGTACACCTCCTCGTAGCTCCAGTCGGTGCCGCGGCGGGCGTGGTACGCCTCCTCGGGCGTCATCGAGTGGAGGTGAACGCCGTCGACGCTCATCGCCGCCATCTGCTCGACGTAGGTGCCCGGATCGGTTGCGTACGCCTCCGGGGGCTTGTAGTTCGCCGCGCTCGCGGCGTCGTCGATCTCACGGAGGATCTCGTGGTGCTCGTCGTTTAGGGCGAACGCCGGGTGCAGTCCCGAGACGGACGTGACCTCGTAGACGCCGCGCTCGACGGCCGCCCGGACCGCCGCGCGCGACTCCGCCGGCGTCTTCGTGAACCCCGCGTGCTCGTGCCCGTAGTCGGCCTCGAACTGGTGGGCGGTGTCCTTGAAGTTACAGAACAGACAGCCCGTGTTGCAGGCGGTCGTGACGTTGTTGTTGAGGTTCGCGACGAACGTCACCTCGTCGCCGACGACCTCGGCGCGCCGGCGGTCGGCCGCCTCCAGCACCGCCTCCTTGCGTTCGCGGTCGATTCCGGGGGCGTCGCTGCCGGTCGTGAGCAGTTCGACCGCGTCGTCGACCGTCAGCCGGGCCCCGTCACGCGCCTTCGCCAGCGCGTTCTCGAACGACTGGTCGGTCTCGGGGACGTGCTCGAACCCGAGATCGTCGGGGTCGAGGTCGGCCGCTGACGGTCGCGTCATCGTCGGATCGGTGTGGGTACGGTGTGAAAAACGGGGCGGTCGCGGCCACCCTGACCGTCACGCTCGGACGTGTTCCAATATCTGGAGAAATCGGAACGCGAGCTCGTTCCGCTGGGCGTACGTCGAGGCCGCCGTCGCCCGCAGCTCGTCGACGCGGTCGGCGTACCCGTCGTTGACGACCAACTCGAGCTCGGCGTCCGTCCGCGAACCGAAGTCGGTCGCGACCTCCCGGAGGGCGGCCTCGGACGCCGGCGGAACGTTCGGGCTCCAGAACTGGAACCGGTGCGTCTCGGCGGGTCCGAACACGCGGTCGACGTACCGCTCCGCGTGCTTGAACTTCCTCGCCACCCGCTCGCCGTTCTCCTCGGCGGTGCCGTAGCCGAGGCCGCGGAGGTGGGTCGCGACCTCGCAGGGATGACCTCCCGGTCGCCGCTCGGTTGGATGCCGATCACGTCGACCTCCGTCTGTTCGCCCTCCAGCGGGGAGTGCTGTCCGTACGCGACGATCTCGCACTCCTCGATCAGTTTGAGGTAGGCACCCACCAGCATCTCTCCCGCCCTCGGTTGCGTCGCCATGTGCGGGCTCTCTCGGCGCCCGGAGTAAACGTAGCGGGGAGCCACACGGCGATCGATCCGGGGTGGGACCCATCGCACCGACGCGTTGATGACCGCTCGGATACGCGAGTGTGATAATGTCACGCGAGAGAGCGACGGACGGGCCGCCGGATCCACCCCGCTACGAGGTGGGGTTCCTCGCGGACCTCGAACTGGCAGGGGAGATCAGCCTCGGCGACTCCGACCGCGCGGAGCACGCGAGCGACTACGCCACCGACGACGCCGACGCGGTGCGGCCCGACGCGGTCGTGTACCCGGAGTCGACCGCGGACGTATCGGCCGTCGTCGCCGCCGCGGACGACCGCGGCGTCCCCGTGACCGCCTACGCCGCGGGCACTGGGTTGGAGGACGGCGCGGTCCCGGCACACGCGGGGATCAGCCTCGACATGACCCGGATGGACGCGGTCCACGAGATCCGGCCGGACGACCTTCAGGTCGACGTGGGCCCGGGGGCCATCGGCGCCGACGTGGACGAGGCGGTCGCGGCGAACGGCCTGTTCTTCCCGCCGCTTCCCTCCTCGGGCGATATCTCCACGGTCGGCGGCATGATCGCCACCGACGCCTCCGGCATGCGGACGGTGAAGTACGGCGAGGTGGCAGACTGGGTGCTCGAATTGGAAGTCGTCCTCGCGGACGGGTCCGTCACGACCGTGGGCTCGAAGGCCGCGAAGTCGTCCTCCGGATACAACCTGAAGGAGCTGATCGTCGGCAGCGAGGGGACCCTCGGGATCGTCACGCGCGCGACGCTCGAACTCGCGGGCAGACCCGAGCAGATCAGGGGCGGCCGGGCCACCTTCCCGACGCTCGACGACGCGACCGCCGCCATCTCCGACGCCGTCACCGCCGGCGTCGACGTGGCCAAGATCGAGCTGTTCGACGCCGAGACGGCGATGCTCGCGAACGACTACAGCGACGCCGACCTCCCCGAGTGCCCGATGGTCTTCGTGGAGTTCCACGCGAACCACGGGATCGACGAGGAGATCGACTTCTGCCGGGCCGTCTTCGAGGCCCACGGCGTCGAGGAGTTCGAGATGGCCGGCGGCGAGCGCATGGAGGAGCTGTGGCAGGCGCGCAAGGACATCACCTACGCGGCGGAGGCGTACGACCCCGACCGCGAGATGGGCCAGCCGGGCGACGTGACCGTCCCCATCGGCTCGTACCCGGAGATGATCCGGGCGGTAAAGGACGTCGCCGACGAGTACGACCTGTTCGTCCCGTGCTTCGGCCACGCCGGCGACGGCAACCTCCACTACTTCGTCCTGCAGAACCCGGACGACCACGACGAGGTCGCACGCGCGGAGGCCGCCTACGGCGAGTTGGTCGAGCGCGCCCTGGAGTTGGGCGGCACCGCCACCGGCGAACACGGCATCGGCGCGGGCAAACGGAAGTATTTGGAACGGGAGCACGGCGCCGCAGCGGTCGGGGCGATGCGGGCGATCAAGGAGGCGCTCGACCCGAACGGGACGCTCAATCCCGGGAAGGTCGTGCCTGACGAGCAGCAGCCGCGATCGACCCACAAACGTGGATAAATAGGATCCAGTCTCCGCTGAGATACGCACGTGAGTGGAAGGGTTCTTGCCCTCCCCGCCCGCGCTCTCCACCATGACGAGCGTCAAGGAGTTCGTCGTCGAGCGCGAGCCGACCGCCGACGGCCTCGGCGCCGGCCGGTTCGCCTTCACCGACGACTACTCGGTCTTCGATTGGGGGAAGATGCCCGACCCGATCCCGGGAAAGGGGGCGTCCCTGTGCACGATGGGGGCGGACAACTTCGAGCTGCTGGAGGACGCCGGGGTCCCCACGCACTACCGCGGGGTCGGCCCGAACGCCGAACCGCTGTCGGCCGTCGACGAACCGCCCCGCGAGCTCGCCATCGAGCTGGCGACGGTGCCGGATCTCCCCTTCGTCGACGGCGCGTACGACTACGACGCGTTTCACGAGGAAGCCCGCGAAGCCGCCGGCTCCGTCGTTCCCCTCGAGATCGTCTTCCGCAACACCGTCCCCGTCGGCTCCAGCCTCCGATCGCGGGCGGCCCCCAGCGACGTGGGCCTCGACCACGAGGAATGGCCGGCCGAGGTCGTCGACCTCCCCGATCCGGTCGTGGAGTTCTCCACGAAGTACGAGGAGCAGGACCGCTACCTCGACGCCGACGAGGCCGATCGGATCGCCGGCGCGGCGCCGCTGACGGAGCTGGAATCGGTCGCCCGCGAGGTGAACGACCTGGTCACCGAGCGCGCCGCCGAGGCGGGGTTCGTCCACGAGGACGGCAAGATCGAGTGCGTGTACGCCGACGGCGAGGTCCGCGTCGCCGACGTGGTCGGGACGTTCGACGAGAACCGCTTCGCGTACGACGGGCAGGAGGTGTCCAAGGAGGTCGTCCGCCAGCACTACAAACAGATCGCGCCCGAATGGGTCGAGGCCGTGAGCGACGCGAAAGCGCGCGCGGGCGAGGAGGGCGTCGCCGACTGGCGGCCGCTGTGTGCGGTCGATCCCCCCGCGCTCGACCAGAGCGTGATCGAGCGCGTCGCGGACATGTACGCCGCGGGGACGAACGCGTACACCGGCAGGGAGTGGTTCGACGCGCCGGCCGTCGGCGACGCGGTCGACGCCGTCCGCAACCTCTGAGCGGCCGAACGGATTGCGGTGTCGGCGGTCGATCCGGCTCCCTCACAAGGCGGGCAGCGGATCGGGCAACGAGCCGAGCAGGTCGGTCGTGTAGTACAGCAGCAGCGCCAGCGCGACGAGCGCCACGACCAACAGAAACAGTGTCAGGGCAGCGTCGACGGTCCCCGACGCACCGGAGCGCCCCGGCATAGATATCGAGTGAAGGGGCCGTGGCCGCTAAACGGTGCCGGCGATCGCCCTCACTCCGGTCCCGCCGCGACGCCGCCCAGATCGTAGGCGTCCGGATCGACGCCCTCGCGGAAGTGAGTGCGGCCGCGCCGGACGACGATGGCATCGTCGAGGTGCGCCTGTAGCCCGGCGACGAGGGCCTCGGCCTCCAGCGGCTGGCCACGTTCTTTCAGATCCTCGGGACCGTCGTCGGGGGCGACAGAGAACGCCCGTTGGGCGATGATCGGCCCCTGATCGAGGTCGGTCGTCACGTAGTGGGCGGTGGCGCCGTGGACGCGCGCGCCGCCCTCGACGGCCTGCCGGTACGCCTCCGCGCCGGGGTACGCCGGCAGCAGCGAGGGGTGGACGTTGAGGATGCGCCCCTCGTAGCGGAAGACGATCTCCGGCGAGAGGATGCGCATGAACCGCGCGAGCACGAGACAGTCGACGTCGTACTCGTCGAGCACGCGCAACAGCTCGCGCTCGTCGTGGGAGCCGCCGTCGTCGCCCACGTCGACGAACGGCACGTCGTACTCGTCGGCGAGCGACCGGAGGGTGTCGTGGTTGCCGATCATCACCGGCACCTCCGCGTCGAGGGTGCCGTCCTCGCACGCCTCGAGCACGGCGCGCGGGGCGTGTGCCTCCTTCGTCACGAGCAGCGCGGCCTTGCGCGCCGCGTCGGCGTCCGCGAGGCGCACTCGGATGTCGACGCCGAGCTCGGTTCCGAGGTCCTGCAGGTCCTCCTCCAGCGTCGCGGGCTTGCACACCATCCCGTCGGTGTCGGCGTGCAGGCGCATCCGGAACACCCCGCCGCGCACGTCCTGGTCCAGGTCCTCGATGTTGCATCCCCGCTCGAACAGCAGCGAGGTGACGCGGGCGACCAGTCCCGTCGCGTCGTCCCCGACGACGACGATCTCGGTGTCCCAGCGCCTCGGATTCGGGCGGTCGGCCGCGGTCATACCGACTGTTTCCTCTCCCGCGAGTAAACAGGTGTCGCTCCGCGCGACGACTGCCGTACACGAACGTGGATATCGAATCCGTCCCGAAACGGATTTTGCGCATGAACTCGCAGAGTCGAACGATGACCGGTTACACCGCCACGGTGACGGTCCGCCTGAAGCACGGCGTGCTCGACCCGGAGGCTGAGACGACGCAGCGGGCGCTCGAACGGCTCGGCTTCGAACTGGATGACCTGCGCTCGGCCGACCGCTTCGAGATCGACCTGGACGCCGCCGACGCCGACGAGGCGGGCGAGCGCGCCGGCGAGATGGCCGACCGGCTGCTCGCGAACCCGACCATCCACGACTACGAGGTGGCGGTCGAGGAGCGCGAATGACGGTCTCGGTTCATCCGACTGCGACGCTCAGTGGCCGTCTCCCCGGAGGTGGGACGGCGTGACAACGGTCGTTTCACTCCCTGCTCACGAACTCCACCGGGGGTGGAGTTCGTGACCGTCGCAGTCGTCCAGTTCGGCGGCTCGAACTGCGATCGCGACGCCGTCCGCGCGCTCGCGCACCTCGACGTCGACGCCGAGCGAGTCTGGCACAAGGACGGCCTTCCGGACGACACCGACGGGATCGTCGTTCCCGGCGGCTTCTCGTACGGCGACTACCTCCGCGCCGGCGCGATGGCCGCCCGGCAGCCGATCATGGCGGACGTCCGTGACGCAGCCGAGTCGGGAACCCCCGTGCTCGGCGTCTGCAACGGCGCCCAGATCGGGTGTGAGGCCGGGCTCACCGAGGGTGCGTTCACGACGAACCGCTCGGCGCGCTTCCAGTGTGAGCACGTCCACCTGCGCGTCGAGCGCGCGGACACGCCATGGACCGCAGCCTACGACGAGGGCGACGTGATCGAGGTGCCGATCGCCCACGGCGAGGGTCGCTTCGAGATCCGGGGGGACCGTCTCGAGACGTTGGAGGCGGAGGATCGTGTCCTCTTCCGCTACTGCGACGCCGACGGGAACGTCACCGACGAGGCGAACCCGAACGGGTCGACCGCCAACGTCGCGGGCGTGCTCGGCGCCCACGACACGGTCGCGGTGATGATGCCTCACCCCGAGCGCGCGACCCTCCCGGACGTGGGCGGGACGGACGGGCAGGGCGTCCTCCGCGCGTTCGCGGAGTAGCGACTCCGACGGCGAGACGGACCGCAGTAAGCCGTTCATACTACTGACTAAAGCACCCGAATTCGGCGGGTAGATCACCCTCGGACCGCGGGCTGAGACGAGCTGTATCAGTAGCTCCTTACCTACGTTGACGGCTGTATAACAATCCGGATACGAGCCGGGTGTTCGGTTGTGAATGACGACCGACGGTCCCTCCTCCGTCGACTTGCCGTCCTCTCGGCCGGCGTCGGTCTCGCAGGCTGCGGGTCGGTGACCGACCCCGGGCCGGGCGAGGACGACACACCGACCGAAGGGGCGACCCGAACGACCGAAGGGGCGACCCGAACGACCGAACGATCGACGCCCGGACGGCTCGCCAACGAGTGGGGGTTCGACGACGTGGTCGACCTCGTCGATGCGGGCGCGGATCCGACGGGGGAGACGCCGATCGACGACGTGTTCGAGGACGCCATAGGGGCGGAGACGCTCCTGTATCTCCCGCCGGGGACGTACCGCCTCGAGGGATCGGTCGCGGCCGACGACGCCTCGCGGATCGGCCTCGCGGGCGACGACGCGACGGTCGTTCCGCCGGACGGCAACGACGACGTCCTGTTCGGGTTCGGCTGGTCCGAGCCGATCGACGCGGCGTTCTGCCGGGGGATCACCTTCGATTTCACCGCCGAGAACACAGGCGGACGGCCGCTACTCGCGCGCGCGAACGACGCCGTCTTCATCGAGGACGTCACGGTTCGAGGAGAGGCGGATGTCGACCAGGACCTCGTTCGCGTCGACGTGACCGGCTCGGGCGGTTCGGGAATGGTCAGGCGGCTCCACCTCCCCGACGGCGCGCTGGGTGACACCAAGGTAACCGGCTGTGAGGTCGGCGACAGCAACCGCGGCGACGTGTCGTTCGTCGACTGTCAGATCGACGGCTTCCCCGACAACGGCCTGTACGCGAACCCGCCGAAGGGAAGCGTCCACGTGATCGGCGGGCGCTACCGAAACAACGGGATAGCCGGCGTTCGTGTCGAGGTCGACGACGACGCGATCGTTCGGGGAGTCCACGTCCGCTGTGACGACGCGGAGGGGGCCGGCCAGAACATGCGAGGGATCCGCCTCCGTGCGGGTCACTCGGTCCTCGTCGAGGACTGCGTCGTCGAGATGTTGGAGGTCACCTCCAGTGACGGCGGGATCACGTTCGCCTCCGAACTGGGTGGCGGGACCGTCAGGAACTGCCTGATACGCGTCGACGCCGACGACGTGAACGGGCTCCGGATCAAGCGCGCTGCCAACGCCGAGAGTCAGCACGGGCCGTTCGTTTGCGACTCCATCACTATCACCGGCACCGCCAGCGGCGGCGGCGCCATTCAGGCGTCCGACCGGACCGGGCTGTCCTTCCGCGACATCTGTATTCACCAACCCGGTGCCGACCGAGACGGACTGCACGCGGACTACGTCGACGGGGAGTTCGTCGACTCGCGGGTGTCGGTGACGGGCGACGCGTTCGTCCTCACCGAGTCGCGGATCGACCGGCGAAACGTGACGGTGGCGGACGGCACGGCGGACGACGATGGTGGCGCCAGCTCCTGCGGGGCTGCCGACGTCGGCAGCGACGAGTCTATCGACGTCTGAGCTGCGGGCGTCCGATACGGCGACTCGTCCGCTTACTGCGCGCGCTCGGTCGCGGCCGACTCGGCGCCGGCGCGGTGCCGTTCGAGCGGTCCGACGACCGTTCCACATCCCGGACACACCGGGTAGCCGAGGCCATCGTACTCGATCCCGAACGACGGGGCCGATGCCCCACAGTCGTCGCAGGTGAAGATCGCTCGGTCGACTATCTCCATGTACGTGTCATATGAAGCCAAGGTACATAATTGTATGCCGAGCGTCTGACGACGGTGGAACGGACGTGTGAACCACCCAACAACCCGGTATTCCGAAACCCGTGGCTGTTCGAGTCGATCACGACTGTGAACCGAGAGTCCGGGCCGGCCGGGCGACCGACCCGACGGCGCCGGTAACCCGGCCCGATGGTGCTGTTGACTGACCCGGGGGTGCCCGCTCCGGACTCAGCGCGCCAGCGGCTGATTGAACCCGGTTTCCTCCTCCAGCACCAGTTCCCAGGTCCGTTCGCACTCGCAGGACACCTGCTCGAACACCGACGGGTCCTGTCGGAGGTCGAAGTCCTTGATCGCCGTCTGGACGCGGTCGTCGCACTCGCCGCAGTTGTGGGGGCCGCGGTCGGAGCCGGCGCCGACCGGGTCCGAGACGACGATCGCGTCGGCGTCCGCGGTGCGCTCCAGCACGGCGGCGACCGACCACAGCCACGGCGGGCGGTAGCCGCCGCGGAAGTGCAGTTCGTCGACCATCGTGTACCGCTGGACGTTGCAGGGGTTCATCGAGACGGTGTGGCAGTTGTCGACCGCGGCACAGCGCTCGACCGAGGAGATCATGTCGTCGAGGGCCTCGGATTCCGCGAGGAACGGCGGTTTCATCAGGAGGTACGCCTTCACGCCGGCGCCGGCGTCCGCGGCCTCCGCGCAGGCGTCCTCGAAGTCCGAGAAGGCGAAGTACTTGTTTACGCAGTCGTGGCGGACGCGGTCGGTGGCGGTTTCGAGCCCGACCGCCACGTCGGTCTCGAGGCCGTGGCCGGTGAACTCCGAGAGCTTCTCCGCGGAGACGAAGTCGGGCAGCGACTCAACGACCATGCGCTCGCGGTCTGCGAACGTCTCGGCGATGGCCCGGCGGCTCTCGGCGGGTACCTCGCGCTCGTCGAGGAACGAACCGGAGGTGTAGATCTTGATCAGGTCGGCTCGCTCGGCAGCGTCGACGGCGTCGCCGTCTTCGCGTGGCGTCTCCGACGCCCCGATGTTCTCGGCTTCGTGCTCCAGACACACGTCGATCTGGTCCATCAGCGCCTCGTGGGAGACGCTGCCGCCCTCGACGGACTCGGCGACGTAGCCGCACATCGTACAGCCGCCCGCGCGGGCCCACCGACAGCCGCCGGTGTTGAGGATGATCGTGAGGCTGGTCTTGACGCCGTCGGGGGTGTTGTCCTCGTCGAGCCACACGCGGGTGGGCTCGTGGGCGTCGTACGTCTCGTCGCGCTCGGCGCGGATGTCGCGCATGACCGCGTTGTGGGCGTCCATCCCGCGGTCCCGCTCGTGGACCTCGGGGCTCGGCTGGCTCATTGTCTGGTCTGGGCGGCAGCCGCGGAAAACCGCTTCGCTCACGCGACGCGGGTTCGCACTGGCGACTGTTCACCGCCCTCGTGGCGTCGCCAACGTCGTCGCTACGGGTCGCCGCCGCGCCGCCGCCACAGCAGCGCCCCGACGACCGCGCCGACGGCGTTGGCGATGCCGTCGAGCAGGGAGGGGTCGCGCCCGGGGACGGTACCCTGCGCGAACTCGACGCCCGCGCCGACCGCCGTCGCCGCCGCGGCGACGCCGACGAGCACGATGATCGACGGCCCGTTCCCGTCGGGTCGTAGACTGTTCCCGTCGCGCCGGAGCCGCGCCGGGAGCGCTCGCCCCAGGGTGTACGCGACGGCGGCGTAGCCGACGCCGTGGACCAGTTTGTCCGCCCCCGACGGCACCGGAACTCCGTCGACCGCGGACGCCTGGCCCGACGTCGTCGACATCGGCACGAGCGACGAGGTAACGACGATACCCGTCACCGCGGCAAATATGACGAGCCGTCGAACGCGGGTGTCCATCGATCGGATCCGGCGACTGCACGGGAAAAACCCACCCCATCTCGACGCGGACGGCGACCGGAGTGTGTAACCAACTACGGTTACGCCGCTGTGGCAACGGCTAACAGAATCCGGTCCCATATAACTAGCGTAGATTACCATGACAGACCTCGGTGGCTTTCAGGACCACGTCGCGCACGTGGACCTCTCGGCGGGCGACGTATCGTACGCGGGTATCGACGACGAGGACGCGAAGAAGTACATCGGCGCGCGCGGCCTCGGCGTGAAATATGTCTTCGAGGCGGGACCGGACGTGGACCCGCTGGGCCCGGAGAACCGACTGGCGTTCATGAACGGGCCGCTCACGGGCACGCAGACCGTGATGAGCGGCCGAATCGCGGTCGTCACGAAGTCCCCGCTGACGGGCACCGTCACCGACAGCCACCATGGCGGCTGGTCGGGTGCGCGACTGAAGTGGTCCGGCTTCGACGGCCTCGTCTTCGACGGCGCCAGCGACGACCCGGTGTACGCCGTCGTCGAGGACGGCGAGGTCGAACTGCGCGACGCCTCTCACGTGGCGGGCATGGGCGTCCACGACACCATCGACACCCTCGGCGAGGAGGTCGACGGCACCGTCGGCCGCAACGTCTCGGTGATGGCGATCGGTCCCGGCGGCGAGAACGGCGTCAAGTACGCCTGCATCATCAACGAGGACGACCGCGCGTCCGGGCGCGGCGGCACCGGCGCGGTGATGGGCTCGAAGAACCTCAAGGCGGTCGTCGTCAAGTCGGGTACCAGGATGCCCAAGCCGGCGAAGCCCGACGTGTTCCAGGAGGGGTATCAGCAGGCGATGCAGGTCATCCAGGAGTCCGACGTGACCGCGCCCAACGAGGGCGGCCTCTCGCTGTACGGCACGAACGTCCTGATGAACGCGGGCGAGGAGATGGACGGCCTCCCGACGAAGAACGGGAAGTACACGTCCACGGCCGCGATGCGCGACGCCGAGGGCGCAGACATCGACGCCGAGCGCGTCTCCGGCGAGAACGTCCGCGAGAACATCCTCGTCGACGAGCCGACGTGTCACTCCTGCCCGGTCGCCTGCAAGAAGGAGGTCGAGGTGTCGGTGATGCACAAAGGCGAGGAGCTGAACGTCCGCACCGAGTCCTACGAGTACGAGTCGGCGTACGCGCTGGGCCCCAACTCCGCACACACCGAGCGCGACGAGATCGCCGTCATGATCGAGCGGTGCAACGACATGGGCGTCGACACCATCGAGATGGGGAACATGATGGCCATGGCGATGGAGATGTCCGAGGAGGGCAAGCTCGACGACCTCGACGAGCAGCTCGACTGGGGCGACACCGAGCGCATGATCGACCTCATCGACGAGACGGCCCACCGCGAGGGCGAACTCCCCGACGCGCTCGCCGAGGGCGCCAACGGGCTCTCCGAGCGCTTCGACGCCCGCGAGAACTCCCTGGACGTGAAGGGACAGACCATCCCGGCGTACGACCCGCGCTGCATGAAGGGCATGGGTATCGCGTACGCGACCTCCAACCGGGGAGCGTGCCACCTGCGCGCGTACACGCCCTCGGCCGAGATCCTCGGCATCCCGCAGAAGGTCGACCCCTACGAGTACGAGGGTAAGGGTGAGCTCACCGCGACGTTCCAGGACCTGCACGCCATCTCGGACTCGTTCGACATCTGCAAGTTCAACGCCTTCGCCGAGGGGATCGAGGAGTACGTCATGCAGTACAACGGCATGACGGGCCTCGACGTGACGGAGGAGGACCTGTTCGAGGCGGGCGAGCGGATCTACACCCTCGAGCGCTACTACAACAACCTCAACGGCTTCGACGGCGCGGACGACTCGCTGCCCGCACGGTTCCTCGAGGGCGGTATCCCCGGACAGGGCGCCTCCGAGGGCGAGTACTGCGAGCTGCCGGAGATGAAAGCGGAGTACTACGAGGTCCGCGGCTGGGTCGACGGCGTCGTCCCCGACGAGAAGCTGGACGAGCTCGGCATCGACATCGGGCCGGGCACGGGCGTCTCCTCGGGCGACTCGGGCGTCGCGCCCGCTGACGACTAGCGACCACTTTTCCGGGGGCATGTCCTCGCGCGCCTCCGGCGCGCTGCGGCCAGACCCCCGCAAAACCCGTCGATGATCAAAAGGCCGCTCGCTCGGGCCTGGCGGCCCTCGCTCGCGGTACAACTGCTGGTGCTCAGTGGCTTCTTGGGTCCGACGCTCATCGCCCCGATTTATCACCCCTCCGGGAGGATCGCGACCCGTGTCCAGCGAGTCCCCGCCCACCCTCCGACAGTCGCTGAGTTCCCGAACCGGGATCGCAGCGGTCGTCCTGTTCGTCCTCGTCAGTCTCTATGCGATCCTGATACAGGCGCAGATCCTCGCGATCGTCTACTACGCCTCGGTCGCGCTGCTGCTGTGGCTGCTGTACCGCTTCGTCCGCGCCCACGAGCGCATCGCGGTCGCGCAGGAGCGCCGCGCCGCGGCCGCCGCGAGCGACCGGCGGCGCGACGAGGACCAGTCGACCGCCGGCGGCGACGCGACCGCCGACCCGGCGCCGACGGACGCCGACGGCGTGGACCGTCCCGCCTCAGGCGTCGCCGAACCGGGCGATCAGCCAGACGGTGAGCGCGACCGCGAGGAGTGAGACGCCGGCGACCGCGAGGAACGCTGCCCGACGCCCGGCCGTCTCGATGAGGTAGCCGAACGCCGGCGGCGCGACCGCGTTGCCGAGCATGACGCCGACGGTGATCACCGCGAAGCTCGTTCCGGTCGACCCCGTCGGCGCGAACGCGTCGGTCAGCTTCGAGCGCGCCGGCCCGGCGATCGAGCGCGCGCCGCCGACGAGGAGGACGAGCCCGACGGCCGCGAGCGGGCCGACGGTCCCGAGCGCGAACACACCCACGAGGACGCCCACGGTCGCGAAGCTGGCGATCAGCACCGGCCCGGCGCTGATGCGGTCCGAGAGGTCGCCCCCGACGAAGACGGCGACCGCGCCGACGAGGTACGAGCCCGTGAGCGCGAGGTTCGCCCGCGACAGCGACAGCCCGTAGCCGTCCTGCAGGAAGACGACGACGTAGCTGGTGAATCCCCAGCCCGAGGTGGAGCTGACCAGCGCCAGCAGCGCCAGCGCGAGCACGCCCGGCGCGGCCGCGAGCTCCCGGAGGTACGCTCGCGTTCGCGCGATCCACGAGCCGCGCGAGCGGGAGCCGGCCGAATCGGCGCCGTCCGCGTCGCCGTCGGCGGCCACGTTCGGCGCGGTGACCGCGTCGTCGACGCGGGCGGCGAACAGCCACGTGACGGCGACGGCGTACACGAGTCCGACGGCGCCGATGAGACCGACGCCGATCCGCCAGGAGTAGCCCGCCGAGACGACGCCCGCGATGAGCGCGGGCGGGGTCGCGAAGCCGACCGATCCGCCGAAGCCGTAGAGGCTGTAGGCTCGGCCCATCAGGTCGTCGGGCGTCGCATCGGAGATGAGCGGGTAGTGAGCGGGGTGGTGCCCCGCGACGCCGATGCCGATGACCGCCTGCGCGACGAGGAGCCACTCGTAGGTGGGAGCGGCGGCCGCGGCGAGCACTCCGACCGCCCCGAGCACCGACGAGAGGCCGAGCGCGATCGTTCGGTCGTAGCGGTCCGCGAGCCGGCCGAACGGGAGCTGAAACGCGGTGTTGGTCGCGCCCTGGACGCCGAGGGCGACGCCCAGCGCCGCCAGCCCGACGGTGAACTCCCCCGAGAGCACCGCCAGGATCGGCGGGAACAACACGAGATACGCGTGGTTGAGGTACTGCGAGGCGGAGACGGCGCCGACGACCACCCACGTCTCGCGTGGCGCCCGTCGGGCGGCCGACAGCAGCGACTCGGTCATCGGCGGGCGTTCCGCCGGGAGGGAGGTGTACGCGCGCCCTCCGGCAAGCGCCGCCGTCTCCGCCCGGCTCCGGTCGTCGGTTCCGAGGTCACAACAGGAAGCGCGCGAGGTGGAGTCCGGCCATTCCGGCGGCGACCGTCCACAGCACGTCCTCCGTCCGCCAGGCGGCGGCGATGGCCGCGGCGCCGCCGAGCAGCTCCGGCGTGAGCGCCGCCTCGACGGTCGCGCTCGCGGGCGCGAAATCAGGAGCGACGAGCGCCGCCAACACCGCGGCGGGAACGTACACGAGCGCGCGCTCCAGCCACGGGGGGACCTCGTCGACGCGACCGAACAGGTGGATGAACGACAGCCGGATCGCGAACGTCGCCAACCCGCCGGCGACGATCACCGCCCAGATCGACAGCGGCCCGTAACTCGTCGCCATCAGTGTCCCTCCGCGGGGTCGGAGTCGCCTCCTTCGCCGCCGGCACCGGCGCTTCCGAGATCCGACTCCTCGAGTGCGATCCCCGTCGCGACGCCGACGACGGCACCGACGATCAGCCCGGCGTTGAACGGGAGGCCGGCGCCGAGCACCGCGACCGCGCCCGCGACGACGGCGGCCCCGAGGCTCGGCGCGTCGGAGACCGCGGGGACCAGCAGCGCGAGAAACACGAGCGGGACCGCGAAGCCGAGGCGCCAGCTGTCGGGGACGGCGGCGCCGAAGACGACCCCGACGACGGTGCCCGTCTGCCAGACGATCCACAGCGTGAGCGCGACGCCGAGATAGTAGTACGGGCGCCGGGTCGTCGTACTACGGTCGCGGTCGCCCGCGTAGCGGGCCAGCGCCAGCGCGTACGCCTGGTCGGTGAGGACGTACGCGCAGCCGGCGCGCACGCGTGCCGACAGCTCGCGGAAGTACGGCGCGATCGACGCGGAGTACATCAGCATTCGGAGGTTCACGACGACGACGGTGAGCACAACGACGCCGAGGGCGGCGTCGCGCCCGAGCAGATCGATGGCGGCGAGCTGGGAGGCGCCGGCGAAGACGACGACCGAGAGGCCGACCGTCTGCAGCGGGGTGAGTCCCGCCTCGACGCCGGCGACGCCGGCGACGAGGGCGAACGGAACGATCCCGAGCAACAGCGGGAGCGCGTCGCGGATCCCGTCGCGCAGGTCGGGGGGAACGCGGCTGTCCATGTGTGTGCGGCGGCGCGCGCACTCAAGGGGGCACCGGTCTCGGCAGCGGAAGCGGGGGACGGCTCGCGCTTGTGGGGAGATGATCCTTGGCGACGGCGACTGCCGCTTCGCGGACGATCACCCTCCGATGACGACCGCTTCGCGAAGCTCTAACGCCGACTCGAACTCCCGCCGTCGGCGTCGCTTCGTCCCGAGCCGCAGGAGGTGCTGCTCGTGGGCCCGTCGGAGCGCGTCGGTCTCGCGGCGCTTCAGGCCGAGCTCGTCGCCGATCTCGCTCCAGTGGCCGTCGGGGACGAGGTACGTCGCGGTGCCGGTGTCGTCGGCGTCGTCGGCCTCGTCGACGCACTCGTAGCTCCGGTCGTACTCCTCGCGTCGCGCTCGGAGGTGCTCGTCGGCGGCCCGGAGGAGTTCCGGGAGACGTCCGGCGCCGACGCTGGCCGTCGCCGCCGCGATCATGAGCGCGTTGGGATCGATCGGGTGTCCCGCCGCTCGTGTGTCCGGATCGTACGACGTATCGGCCGCGTCGTCGGCCCTATCGGGGTCACCGTCGCCGTCGCCACCGTCGTCGCGACCGGACATCACCCACCGGCGCGCATCGCCTTCTGTCCGAAGCGATCGACCAGGTCGTCGAGCACAGCGGGGTCGCCCTCGAAGGTGACCGTCACCTCGGTGAGCGTGATGGCGCCCGCGGCGGCGACTTTCTCCGCGGCGACGGACGCCCGCCAGCCGTCGCCGACGACCTCCCGTACCTCCTCGTCGGGGCCGCCGGCCTCGCCGCCGAGGTGCCGAAGATACCGAACCGCGAGGCGCCGCGAGATGCCGCGGTACGCCTCGACTCGGCTCTCGGTCTCGTCGCCGCCGTCGGTCCGCGCGCCGGAACCGCTGGGGTCGTCGCCAGCGCGGTCGCAGTCGACGGCGCCGCCGGCAACCGGCGGGAACACCGCGAGGGTGTCTCCGTCGGAGACCGCGGTTTCGACGCCGTCCATGTGGAGGACCTCGCGGCCGTTCAGCAGGACGTTGATCTGGGGCTTGAGATCTCCGTCCTCGAGTAGGTTGCCCGCGAGTCCGTCGTACTCGGACTCAAGCGCCGTGAGCACGTCCCCGACGGTGCTCGCGTCCGGAAACGAACGGTCGACGATCTTCGAGCCGACCGCCTCCCGAAAGGTAGCGAAGAACTTCAGCGTGAGCTCCATGCGGACACGTGGGTGGAGGCGAACAAAAAGCTACGCGGGGAGTGCGCGGTCGAACGCAGTGAGACCGCGACAGCGAACGGCGAACGGGGTGAGCCGTGAGAAGTGCGAGGCCGAGCGAAGCGAGGCCCCGAAGCGAACGGGGAGCGAAGGCGAACGGGGAGCGAAGGCGACCCGCGAGCGAGTACGAGCCCGACCGAAGGGACACCGCGAGGCGAACGGGGAGGAACGACCCGCGAGCACGGCGCGGTCGACGCGAAAACCGTCATCGGTATCACTCCGGTGAACCGACAACGCGGTATGACCGACGCTATCGACCAGGACCTCTACGAGCGGACGAAGGCGCTGTTGGAGCCGGGCGACATCGAGCTCCTCGGGATGGTGGTCCACACGTCGCTGGGCGGACAGGAGGACCTGGAGATGCAGGAGCTCACCGTCGATCTCAACGAGGTCATCGCCGAGCACGCCGGCAAGGGCGAGTCGTACATCTACGCCGGCAACGACGACACGGACTTCTCATCGAACCAGTTTCAGGGGCTCACCCTCGAGGACGAGGAGTTCGTCTGGGAGTGCCAGCAGCTGCTCCGCGAGGGGACGTTCGACCTCGTGTTCTACTACGAGGCGGGCGTCGACCAGGGGGCGCTCGGCGAGGACGTGCGCGCGCTCGACGGCGTCACCGACGTGACGCTCGTTCCCTGAGGGGATCTGCGGTCCGGTATCGGGTCACACGAACGCGACGCTTATCCTCACGGCGTCCCGAGCGCGAGTATGGACCAAGTCGGGACGGACGCCGACCTCTCGACGCTCGAGCGCGCCGTCGTCAACGCCTTCCAGGGCGGCTTCCCGGTGACCGAACGCCCGTGGGAGCCGGCCGCGGCGGCGCTGTCCGAGCGGGGCGTCGACGTCGACGCCGACGAACTGCTCGCGACCGTCCGCGATCTGGACGAACGCGGCGTGCTCTCGCGGTTCGGCGCGCTCGTGAACGCCGAGGAGATCGGCGGCACCGCGACGCTCGTGGCGATGCACGCGCCCGAGGAGCGCTACGAGGAGGTTGCCGAGACGGTCAACGGCTTCCGCGAGGTGGCGCACAACTACGAACGCGAGCACCCCCACCTCAACATGTGGTTCGTCGTCAGTGTAGCCAGCGAGGACGAGGTCGAGCGCGTGCTCGCGGACATCGAGGACGCAACCGGGCAGGAGACGTACAACCTCCCGAAGCGGGAGGAGTTCCACGTCGGGGCGAAGTTCCTGCTCGACGGCCCCGTGAGCGATGGCGACCTCGACCTGTCACACCTCGGTCCCGAGGTCGATCCCTCCGAGAACCGCGGGATCACGGCCCGCGAGCGCGACCTCGTCGTCGAGGTACAGGGCGGCCTGCCGATCACCGAGACACCGTACGCGGACGTGGCCGAGGCGATCGACCAGCCCGTCGAGTGGGTGATCGAGACGATCAAGCGCTTCAACGAGGAGGGGAAGGTGCGCCGGGTCGGCGTCATCCCGAACCACTACGCGCTCGGCTACAGCGAGAACGGGATGACCGTCTGGGACGTGCCCGACGAGCTGCTCTCGGAGGTCGGCCCCGCCGTCGCGTCGCTGGGGTTCGTCACCCACTGCTATCACCGGCCGCGCCACGAGGGCGTGTGGCCGTAC
Organism: Halobaculum rarum; assembly: GCF_040025155.1. NCBI lineage: Archaea > Methanobacteriati > Methanobacteriota > Halobacteria > Halobacteriales > Haloferacaceae > Halobaculum > Halobaculum rarum. The sequence goes on from NZ_CP157275.1 coordinate 1,853,584, forward strand.
AACTTCTTCGCGATGACCCACGGCCGCGACGAGGCCGAGTCCCAGCGCCGGATCGAGCAGGTGCGCGAAGTGATGACCGACTTCTGGGACGTGGACGACGACGAGTGGGACTCGCTGTTCTCCACGCGGATCCTGAAGAAGACAGGCATCCGGCTGGACGAGCGCGCCGACGCACAGGTGCGAAGCGAGGACGCCGAGCCCACGGACGCGTGATCGCGATCGAAACGCGGTCGCCGTCCATCGGGACGTGGTCAGGGCCCACCGAAACGCGGTCGCGCTCCACCCCGGGGGGACAACGAGCGCGGCCGCCGGCTCGCCCCGAACAGGTTCGCCCGCGGTCCACGGATCGCGATCCGGAGAGCGACCTTTATGTAGTTCGGGCGAAATCGCCGGACAATGCGGAGGCAGACCCGTGATCCCGCTGCTGCACGACTTCGAGGGGGAGACCGTGCTCGTCGTCGGCGGCGGGCCGGTGGGCGCGCGCAAGGCCCGCACGTTCGCGCGGGAGGCGCGCACCGTCGTCGTCAGCCCCGCGTTCGCCGATCGCGACTTCGGCGACGCGGAGCTGGTACGCGCGGCGCCGGCGCCCGAGGGCGTGACCGACTGGGTCGAGCGCCTCGCTCCGGCGCTGGTCGTCGCGGCGACGAACGACGACGCGGTGAACGAGGCGGCCGAGCGTGCAGCCCGCGAGACGGGGGCGCTCGTGAATCGGGCGGATCGGGCGGGCGGGCGCGACGCCGGCAGCGTCGTCGTCCCGGCGACGGTCCGCGACGGGTCGGTCGTCGCGGCCGTCGCGACCGGCGGCGCGGCGCCCGCGCTCTCGAAGGAGCTGCGGCGGCGGCTCGAATCGGAGATCGAGGGGGCTGGACCGATGGCCGACCTACTCGCGGCGATCAGAGCCGACCTGAAGGCGGCCGATGTCCCGCCGACCGACCGCCGGGAGGCGGTTCGAGCGGTAGTCGGGTCGTCGGACGTTTGGAAGGCTTTACAAGAGGGACTCTCCAACGCCCGGCAGGAAGCGGACCGAGTCATGGAGGCGACCAATGATTGACACCGGCGTCATCGCGGGCGTGAGCGTGAGCCACACGAACGCGTCCGTCGAGGAGATCGAGTCCGCCCAAACCGTGGACGCGACGACGCTCGTGTCGGATCTGCTCGCGCGCGAGGGGGTCGAGGAGGCGTTCGTCATCCAGACGTGCAACCGGGCGGAGGCGTACGTCGCGGCGAACGACGCCGCCGTCGCGCGGGCGGCGGTGGAGGCGCTCTCTCCCGATGTTCGTGAGGGCGTCATCGGTCACCTCGACCACGAAGCCAGCCTGCGACACCTCATGCGCGTCTCGGCGGGGCTGGAGTCGCTCGTGCTCGGCGAGGACCAGATCCTCGGCCAACTGCGCGACGCTGCCGAGGCTGCCCGCCGGGCCGGCGGACTGTCGGGCGGCGTGCTCGACGACGCGCTCTCGAAGGCTCGGCAGGTCGGCAAGCGGGCCCGCGCCGAGACGGCGATCAACGAGGGATCGCTGTCGCTCGGGTCGGCGGCCGTCGAGCTCGCCGCCCGGGAGATCGACCTCGCCGACGCCTCGGCGCTGGTCGTCGGCGCCGGCGAGATGGGCCTGCTCTCGGCGCGGGCACTGGACGCCTCGCCGGTCTCTCGGATCGTCGTCGCAAACCGGACGCTCCGGACCGCCGAGCACGTCGCGTCCGACCTCGACACCGACTCGACGGCGATCGAACTCGACGACCTGTCCGGGGCGGCCGCGCGCGCGGACGTCGTCATCGCGGCGACCGGCGCGGACGACCCGACCGTCCGGGAGGAGACGCTCGCCGACGCGGGCGAGACGCTGTGTATCGACCTCGGACAGCCCCGCGACGTCGTCCCGGACGCCGGGGACGAGCGCGTCGCCGTCCGCGACATCGACGACCTCGAGACCGTCACCGACGAGGCGCGCGAACGGCGCGCCGCCGCGGCGACGGCCGTCGAGGAGATGATCGACGCGGAGTTCGATCGGCTCCTCGAGGAGTTCAAGCGAAAGCGCGCCGACGACGCCGTCTCCGCGATGTACGAGTCGGCCGAGCGGACGAAACAGCGCGAACTGCGCGAGGCGATGGGGAAGCTGGAGACCCACGGCGAGCTGACCGACGACCAGCGCGAGATCGTCGCCGGCCTCGCGGATGCTCTCGTCGGACAGCTCCTCGCGGCGCCGACGAAGAGTCTCCGCGAGGCGGCCGCCGAGGACGACTGGGCGACCATCCACACGGCGATGCAGCTGTTCGACCCCGAGTTCGACGGACCGCCGTCGACGCCCGGCGGCGCGCGATCGCCCGACGGCGGCGTGGACGCTCCCGACGGCGTGCTCGAACAGCTCTCCGAGGACTGAGCCGCGGTCGTTCAGTTTCCGACCGACGTTCGAGAGAATATTTCGTTCCTGTGTCCCCTAGGGGAAACTGTGATGTGCGATGCCGTCACACGTGGATGTATGCAAGGAGCGAGCCACGGTGTCGGTCGACTCTCGACCGAACCGGTCGAACTGGGGGTCGAGTCGGTCTGCCGGGCCACGGCGTGCGGACATCCGGACGTCGCCGTCGGGCTCGCCGTCTTGGGGATGACGGCCGTGCTCGTCTTCGTCGCGGGGGCGGTGCTCACGCGGCTCGACGGCGCACGCGAGGCGCTCGCGCGGGAGGCGACTCGCACGCGCGCCGAGCGGGACGCGTTCGAGCGGTTCCGGCGCCGCGTCGCGAACCTGGAGTCAAGCGAACGCGGGCGTCCAATGCCGACCGGCGGAGGAACCAACGTCCTGACGGTGCCGGCCAGCGGGGCCGCCGTCGGCGGCGACGGGTTGGCTAACGCCCGTCGAGCCTACCGCGAGACTATCATGGCGACGGCCCACTACGAGGAGGAGTACGACGAGACGCTCGCGACGAACGTCGCCGAGGAGTTCTCCGCGCCGGTCGCGAGCGCGCTCGTCGAGGAGGGCGGGACGCTGACCCCGTCGCTACGGACGACGCTCGCGAGCGGCGCCCGGCGGGCGAGCGAGGAGCGCACGGATCTGCTCTCGAAGCTGGAGACCGAGCGGTCCTCGATCGAGGCGGCCGAGTCGACGCTCGCGCCCGCGGTCGATGCGGGCGAGGGCGTCGTCGACCTCGAGCTGTCGCGCGCAACCTACACCGATCTGGTCGCGGAGTACGAGCGCCTGGAGTGGCACGAGGGACGTGTGGAGTCGCTGTTGTCCGATCGGCAGACTCGAATCCACGACGAGGAGGGCGACCGCCGCCACTGGTTCGACTACCTCTACCGTTCGTTATCGTCACCGTATCCGGTGCTGTCTGCGGGTGCGGGAACGCTCTCGTTGATCGACGACGCGAAGTCCGCGCTGGCGTCGGCCGCGTGTAAACGCTGACGCATCCCGGACGCGTCTCGACCCGCTCTGCCCGACCGCTTCTGTCCGACCGCTTCTGTCCGACCGCTTCCGTCCGAGCGTCCGTACCGTTCTCACGGGACGAACCTCCGAGGTACGCTTTTGCCCCGGGCGACCCTCCGTGTACACGTGAGCGACGTACTCGAGGCCGACGAGATCGCGGCGGAACTGCCCGACGGCTGGCACCACGACGCCGACGCCGACGAGATCGCCCGCACCTTCGAGTTCGACTCGTACCTCGGAGGTGTCGGCTTCGCGGCCGGCGCGGGCGGCCTCGCGGAGGAGGCGGTTCACCACCCGTCGATGACGGTCGAGTGGCGCGAGGTCGAGGTCCGGCTCACCACCCACGACGCCGGCGGCGTCACCGGGAAGGACATAGACTTGGCAGAGCGACTGAACCAACTCGTGGAGTGACGGGGGGACGCGATGGACGCGTCGTACGTGTTCCGCGTTCGGTTCACCCTCTCGCCGCGGCGCGCGCGGATCGACCCGGACGCCTTCGAGACGGTGCTTCGGATCCCCGCGCCGCGGCCGGGCGAGGAGGGGTGGCTGCTGTTTCGCGACGCGCTGTGGCGCGGCGAGGCGAACGACGACGAGCACGTCCGCGCGCTGTGTGCCGACCGCCTTCCGGAGGGCATCGAGGTGCTGTCGGCGACGTTCTCGGAGTTCGAGACCGACGAGGCGTACCTCGAGACGCTCCGCGACGCCGTCGGCGACGACCTCGCGGCGTTCCGCGCCGACTCGGTCCGCGAGGCGCTGCACAAGTACTTCGGCTCGTCGATTCGGGTGGACTCGCGGGGAGACAGGGGGAGCGGAGAGCCGACCGACGAGTCGGCGGATTCCGCGGAACGCGGGTAAGCAGTGACAAACCCGGCCGTTAGGGTGCGAAGATATAACAGCGGGAACGACCTACTCCTGGTTCCTCCGATGGTCCCCAACACGTACGACTTCTGGCTGTTCGACCTCGACGGCACGCTCGTCGACGCGGAGTGGTCGTACACCCGCGAGGTGTTCGACCGGGTCGGATCCCGCATCGGCTACGAGTTCTCCGACCGGCAATCGGAAGTGCTGTGGCACGGGTTCGCCGGCGCGCGCGACCCGCTGCTTCGCGAGTGGGGGCTCGACCCGAGCGAGTTCTGGCCGGCGTTCCACGCCGTCGAGGACCCCCAAGCGCGGGCCGAGGCCTCGTACCTCCACGACGACGCCGCGCGGCTGCTCGACGACCTCCACGAGCAGGACGTTCCGGTGGGGCTCGTCACCCACTGCGCGGAGTTTCTCGCGCGACCGGTCACCGACCGGCTCGATCTGACCGCCCGCTTCGACACGTTCCTCTCGTGTTCGGACGAGACGGGGTGGAAGCCCGCTCCCGACCCGCTTCACATCGCGATGGACGACATCGGCGTCGACCCGACGAGCCAGCGGGGCGTCTACCTCGGAGACGGCGACAGCGACGTGGGCGCCGCCTGGAACGCGGGCCTCGACGCCGTCCACGTCGAGCGCCACGGGCACGAGGAGCGGGGGCGCTGCGTCCGGGCGGATCACCGCGTATGGAGCTTCGACGACCTCCCGCGGGCCGGCACCGCCGACGCCGTGTGGAGATCGGGGGCCGCTCGCGCGGACGGATCCGGCTTCGACGGCGACGTGACCGACTGATCGGGCACATCGCTGGACGTGGTCAGTCGCCCGCGCTCGCCCCGGAACTCGAGTTCTCCGCGTTCTCCGTGTTCGCGTTCTCCGCGGCGTCGACCCGTTCGCCGCGCAACAGACGCGCGGCGATGGAGAACGTCTGCTCGCGCGAGCGGCGCGTCGGATAGTGGGCGGCCATGTAGCGCGCGGCGGCGACGAGGCAGTCGCGGCGGTCGTCCGGGTCGTTCCGGGCATCGAACTGCCGACACGCCGCCTCGTACGCCTGAAACGTGTGGAAGTTCGTGTCCTCGACCAGCAGCGCGTTCCCCAGTTCCGCCTTCAGCCGGTCGGGGTCGCCGCCGGCCGCGAGGTAGTCCGCGACGGCGTCGCCCGCCTGCTGTACCTTCCCCTGCTGCTCGAACGCCATTCGGAGCGACTCCACCGCGGCATCCGGATCCGCCTCGGTGTCGCCCGTCGCCGCCGGAGCCGGCGGCGTGTTGAGGAACCGGTCGAGGTAGACGTTCACGGCGGCGTCGAACACGCCGCGATACAGCGCGGTCGACTCCGTCCGCTCGGCCGCGCGGTGAACCGCGTTCGCGAAGGTGAACGTGTGGTGGACCGTGTTCCAGTCGTTGAACTCGTTGCTCGTGGCGAACAGCGCGACGCGCTTGGCGGCCGCAAACGACACCGCGCTCGCGAGCTGTTCGACGGTCGCGCCGTTTCTGATCGCCCCTTCCAGCGCGTCGAACACCGCCTCGGGGTCGGCTGCGTGCAGGCGCTCGGTGAAGTCGTCGGGTTCGCTCCACGTCCTCCCCTCGCCGGCGTCGATGAGGTCGTCGAGGCGGTCGAACGTGTCCTCGCACATCGCCGCGAGGTCGTCCGGCTGCCGCCACGACGAGGTCTCCTCGGCGCGGTCCGCGGTCGCGAGTCCGCGCACGAGCGAGGAGAGCACCTCGGCGGTGAGTTCCTCGTCGTCCCACCCGACGAGATCGAGCGCCTCGGTCGCCTTGTTCACGTAGTCGAAGGTGTGACCCGTGTTCAGGTACCGGTGGTCCGTCGCCGCGGTGACGAGCAACTCGGTCAGCGTCTCGCGGCCGTAGCCGGCGGCGACGGCGGTGCGCAGCACGCGCTCGGCGCCATCGGCGTCGCGGACCTCGACGTTCTCGCGAAACCACGACAGCAGGCGTTCGAAGGGCACGTCCGTGGCGGCGAACGCCTCCTGGTCGAACTTCGGCGCCTCCCCGTCGCAGTCGCCGGCGACCTCCGTGAGGCCCTGGTACAGCGCCCGTTTTCGGTCCTGCTCATCGAGATCCGGAAGGCGGTTCGCCAGCGCCGTGAGGATCGTGAGCCCGGAACTCCAGCCGTCGGCGCGGTTGCGGACGCCGAAGGTGACGCCACGTTCGACCACCTCCTCCGGGTCGACACCGGCGTCCAGCAGCGCGACCGCCGACTTCGCGAGTACGAGCCGGAGGTTCTGCTCGAGACCGTCGTCGAGGCGCTCGCGCCAGTGGACCCCCGGCGGCTCTGCGCGTCGGGGCTTCGGCGAAACGTACACCGTCTCCTCCCGGATCTCGGTCGGGTACGTGTCCACGTCGTCGGCCCACGGATCGAACGTGTCGCCGCAGGAGAGTTCGAACCGGGCGTGGTGCCAGTGACAGGTGAGCACGCCCTCTTCGACGCTGCCCTCCGTCAGCGGAAAGCCCATATGCGGACAGCGGTTGTTCACCGCCCGAACCTCGCCCTCGTGGTAGAACACCGCGATCGGCGTCCCGTCGACGGCGGTCAGCGCGCGACCCTCCTCGCGGAGATCCGCGAGGTCGACCGCCTCGGCGAAGCCGTCTGCCGTGTCATCGACTGCCATGTGTCAGTGGACGGCACGAACCACGAAGAAGCTTCTCGGAACGTCGTTTCTGTAAGAACACTGGGGATTTCTGGAGGTGCGCTCGACCTCGCGTTTTTCGTGGGCGGCTCGCCCGCAAGCTCGCCGTTCACGAGACCTCCGGTCTCGTGAGCGCACAAATCGCGAAACGATTTGTGAACGCCGTTCGTCCGAGACCTTCCTTCGGTCGGTCTCGCGTCAGTCGGCGGTGGCCGGGGTCCGCGACCCGTTCTCCGCCATCTCCAGTACGTCGTCGAAGAAGCTCAGCGAGTCGTGCGGGCCGGGGTTCGCCTCGGGGTGGTACTGCCGGGTGACGACGGCGCACTCGTTGCTTTTGAGTCCCTCGGCGGTATCGTCGTTGACGTTCACCTGCGTCACCTGCAGGTCGCCGGGATCGGCGACCGAGTACCCGTGGTTCTGCGTCGTCATGACGACCTGCCCCGTCTCCAAGTCGCGCACGGGCTGGTTGATGCCGTGGTGTCCGAACGCCATCTTCTCGGTGTCGCCGCCGAACGCGCGGGCGACGATCTGCTGGCCGAGACAGATGCCCGCCAGCGGGATCTCGCCGGAGAGTTCCTCGACGAGCGCCTGCGCCGACTCGAAGTTCGCGGGGTCGCCCGGACCGTTCGAGATGAACAGCACGTCCGGGTCCAGATCCGTGACCGTCTCGGCGTCCACATCGTACGGCAGCACGTGCACGTCCGCGCCGCGCTCGGCCAGCGAGGAGGAGATGGAGCCCTTCATGCCGCAGTCGACGAGCGCCACGTCGTACTCGCCGCCGCCCTCGACGGTGTACGGCTCGTCCGTCGACACCTGCTTGCCGATGTCGAGATGGTCGGACATCTCGACGCACTGCGCCAGCTCTTCTTTGGCTGCCTCGGGAGTCGCGTCCGGCCCGGCGGCGATACCGCAGGCCATCGCCCCCTCCTCGCGCACGCTCGTGACGATGTCGCGGGTGTCGAGGTGGTCGACCGCGGGCACGCCCTCCGACTCGAGCCACTCGGCCACGTCGTCGGTGAACTCGCGGGCGATCGCGGCGTTCGGGTGGACGCGGTCTGACTCGAATCGCTCGTCTCGGACGCCATAGTTGCCGATCAATGGGTAGGAGAACGTCAGGACCTGCTCCTCGTAGGAGGGATCCGTGAGCGACTCCTCGTACCCGGTGTACGCGGTCGTGAAGACCAGTTCACCACGTGTCCGGCCCGGCGCGCGGGCGCGTGCCTCGAAGACACGGCCGTCGGCCAGGGCGACGTAGGCGTCCGCCATTACGAGATACACATCGTCGGCCGGAATATAAGTGCGTCGTTCGAAGTATCGTTACGAAATTCGTAATCTCTTTGCCGGACCTCGGGAAAGGGCGTGCATGGACGACCTGGACCGGCGCATCCTGAATCTCCTTCGACGGGACGCCCGGACGCCGTACACCGAGATCGCCGAGGAGGTCGGCACCAGCGAGGGGACGGTGCGCAACCGCGTCGACCGGATGACCAGCGACGGCGTGATCGAGCGGTTCACCGTCACCACGCGCACGGGGAACGTGAAAGCGATGGTGGAGATCTCCGTCGACATGAACGTCAACACGAGCGCCGTCTCCGAGCGGCTCGCCGACTGGGAGGAGGTGGACTTCGTCTGGCAGGTGTCCGGACAGGAGGACATCGTGCTCATCGTCGACTGCGTCGACACCCGCGCGGTCAACGAGCTCATCTCGCGCGCTCGCAAGCTGGACGAGATCGAGGGGACGAAGACGCGGCTCATTCTGGACGAACGGCTCGGCTGACGCGGGTCCCCCGCGAGTCGTCCCCGTCCCGTGCCCGTCGCCTCACCGATCGCGACCGGTCCCCCGCCGTCGGGCGTGGATAGCGGTGTACGCGCGGTCGACGACGCGCTGGAGGCCGTCGAATCGGAGCGCCGGTTCCGTCCGACCCGCGCGGATCGCGTCCGCGACCGCCCGCGGAGTCGGCTCGTCGCCGTCGACCTCGACGACCGTGTACGCCCGCCCGACCTCGATCGGGTAGTGCGCGTCGCTCCCGCCGACCAGCGGGAGGCCGAGTCGGTCGGCGAGCCGGCGGGTTCGCGCCTCGTGCTCGGGGTTCTTCCCGTTGATCTCCACGGCGTCGAAGTCGGCACCGCTCCTGCGGGCCGTGCTCCCGCGGAACGGGTGCGCGAGGATCGCCGCACAGTCTCGCTCGTGTGCGAGCGCGACGGCCTCCGCGGGGGTGTGCTCCCCGGGCGTCGTCCGCGCCGGCGGGTTCGGCCCGACGATCAGCACGTGTCCCCGCGTCGTCGACACCTCGATCCCCGGCACCGTCGGGAACGTCGTCTCCGCGGAGTAGGCGTAGTCGTGGTTCGTCACGGCGAGCGCGTCGAGGCCGCGTCGACGGGCCATCGCCGTCTGGAGGCGCAGCCCCACCGGGTCGTAGGCGGTCGGGCGGCCGACGCGGCCGTGGAAGAAGCGGGTGTGGCTGTGGAGGTCGACGGCGAACCGGGTCACGGCGGCGATGCTCGCCCCGAGGGCTTCGGTGTTGCGGGTGCCGGCAGAACTTTGTCCGCGCCGTCGACAGCACAGCCATGCGCGTCCTCGTCAGGAACCCCAACAGCGGCGACGGAAAGCGAAGCGCCCGCGCCGCCGATCTCGCCCGCGACCGCGGGTTCGACGTTCGCGACTCGACGAGGGCCGGCGAGACGTACGATCTCGCCCGCGAGGCCGCCGCGGAGGGTGCCGACCTCGTGGCGGCCTGCGGCGGGGACGGCACGCTCAACGAGGTGGTCCACGGCGTCGACGACGCCGACCGCTTAGCCGACACCGAACTCGGTGTGGTCCCCGCCGGCACCGGCAACGACTTCGCCGACAACGTCGGGATCCGCGGGGTCGACCACGCCTTCGAGGTGCTGGAATCGGGCGAGCGGCGTCGGATCGACCTGGGGAGCGTCGACCTCCCGGCGGACCCGGAGATCGACCACGATGACCCGCTCCCGCCGCGACCGTTCCTCAACTCCTGTGTCGGCGGGCTGACCGCCGAGTCGAGCGCGCGGACGAAGCCGGCGTCCAAGCGGCGGCTCGGCGTGCTCGCGTACGTCCTCACGACGATGGCGCACACGCGGAGTTTCGAGGGGATGAAACTGCAGGTCCGTGTGGGGTCCGAGCGCGACCCGACGTGGGAGGGGACGGCCGCGATGCTGCTCGTCGGCAACGGCCGACGATTCCCGGGGGAGCAGCGCCGGCAGGCGAACATGGAGGACGGCAAGCTCAACGTCGTCGTGGTCGAGGACGCGCCCGCGCTCGATTATCTCGCCCGCGGTGCCGCCGACCAGTTCCTGCGGCGCGGCGCGTCCCACCTCACGCGGGTGAAGGCGTCGTCGCTCGTCGTCGACGCCGCCAGGCCGAGACAGTTCTCGCTCGACGGCGAACTCGTGGAACGCCGCCACGTCGAGTTCGGCTGTCGCCCCCGAGCCATGCGGTTCGCCGTCGGCGAGGCGTACGACACCCACCCGGAGGAGAACCCGCCGGACGTTTCCTGACCCGTCGAGGCACCCGTCAGGTCGCGCGGACGCAACCCGCCCACTCCCGCCGCGTCGCGGTCGACCGAAGCGGTCATGGTCCACCCTGACGCAGAACGCGCTATGAGCACAGAGGACGCCGGCGCGAGCGACGCCGCGGCGACCGCGAGCGAGGAGCCGGAACACGAGAACGCCTTCCAGGACGTGATCGCCGTCGACAGCGACGACAACCCGCAGGGCACGGTGAACCGACTGGACGCCCACACCGGCGACGGTATCCGCCACCGCGCGTTCACCTGCCTCGTCTTCGATTCGAACGGTCGGCTCCTACTGGGCCAGCGCGCGCCCGACAAGCGCCTGTGGGGCACCTTCTGGGACGGCACGGTCGCCTCCCACCCCGTCGAGGGCCAGACGCAGAAGGAAGCCACCCGCCAGCGCCTGGAGGAGGAGCTCGGCATCGCCCCGGACCAGTACGACGACGTGACGCTCACCGACCGTTTCGAGTACAAGCGCTACTTCGAGAACGCGGGGCTGGAGTGGGAGGTGTGTGCCGTCCTGAAGGTCACGCTGGAGGACGACGCGCTCGCCCCCGACGAGGACGAGATCGCGGGCCTGCTGTGGGTCGACTACGAGCACCTCCACGAGCATCCCGAGTGGTACCGCCAACTGCGCCTGTGCCCGTGGTTCGAGATCGCCATGCGGCGCGACCTCGAGTAGGTCTCCGACCGTGCCCGCCGATCGCCTCCTGCTGCCGGCGGCCGTCCGCGACGCGCTCCATGAACGCCGGGCGGCGGGCGCGCCCGCGGAGGTATGCGGCGTGCTCGTCGGCGACGTTGGCGACGCGGACGGCGCGGCCAACGCGGACAGCGGGGGCGACGGCGTCGCCGAAACGGACGCGACAGATCGCGTCGCCGAGGCGGTCCCCGTCCCCAACGTCGCCGACGATCCCGAGCGCCGCTACGAACTGGACCCCGCGGAGACCGTCGCCGCTATCGAGGACGCCGAAACTCGCGGGCGCGACGTGATCGGGTTCTACCACAGTCACCCGCGTGGTCCGGCTGCGCCCTCCGACACCGACCGCGAGCGCGCGACGTGGACGGGCTCCGTCTACGCGATCGTCGCGCCGGAGGAGGTCGTCGCGTACCGCTGGACCGGCGAGTCGTTCCAACCGCTCCGGGTCGAAACGCGGTAATGTCCTGACCGTCAACTGCGGGTATGACCGACAGCGACGCCGACGCGGGCGGCGCGGGCACGCCCGCTCGCGACGGCGACTCCCCCACCGAGCCGGATCTCTACGACGACCTCTCGGGACAGGCCGCGCTCGTCACGGGCGCCAACCGCGGCATCGGCGCCGAGATCGCGAGCAACCTCGCCGAGTTGGGGGCGACCGTCTACGCGGGCGTCCGCAGCGTCACCTACGACCTCCCGGACGAGTACGAGCGGGTCACGCTCGACGTGAGTCAGGAGGGCGACATCCAGGACGCGCTCAACCGGATCGGCGAGTCGGAGGACGGCCTCGACGTCCTCGTCAACAACGCCGGAGTCGGCCACTTCGGCGCGGCGCTGCACGAGGAGCGGAGCCACCACGTCGACCACTCGATCTCGGTGAACCTCCGCGGACCGATGTTGCTGTGCAAGTACGCGATCCCGCCGATGCTGAACACGGAGACGCCCCGGATCGTCAACGTCTCCTCGGGGATGGGTGCGCTCGGCGAGGAACAGTCCGGCGGGTCGCCCGCCTACCGCGTGACGAAGACGGGGCTCAATGGACTCACGACGTACCTCAACGGCGAGTACGCCGACGAGGGACTGATCGCCAACTCCGTGTGCCCGGGATGGGTCCACACCGAGATGGGCGGCGAGGACGCGCCGCGAACGCCCGCCGAGGGCGCCGAGACGCCGACGTGGCTCGCGCGGTTCCGCGACGGTCCGGGCGGGCGCTTCTGGCGCGACCGCGAGGTTATCGACTGGTGACCGCAGGGCATCGACTGGTGATCTCGGGTTCGTCGCCGGCGGCGCCGCGCCTCACAGCGGGAGGAGGTCGCGGAACTCTCTGATCTCCTCGTCCATAACGCCGTAGGCGGTGACGCGGCGACCGTTGTGCGAGAAGACGGCGTACCGGGGGCTGCGAACGCCGACGATCCGCTCGGTCGGGATCGAGACGTAGTCGTAGCCGTCGGTGCCGGCCTGATCGAAGCCGACGACCCACGGCCAGCCTTCGATGACGAACGCTGCCGAGAGCACCACCGGCTCGCCGTCCTCGTAGTACACCTTCGCGACCGGGGTCTCGTCGGCGACGGGGGCGTCGGCGTTCGTCATGCCTGCCTCGCCGACCGTCGCCGGGGCCGCCTTGTCGTCGTTCTCGTCCTCCTCGGATCGGGTGTCCCCGTCGTGGGCCGGTGTCTCGTCGTAGGTCAGTGTCTCGTTGTGGGTCGGTGTCTCCGGGTCGTCAGTCATGATCTCCCGTTCGTCGTGACGGGTGATAATCACGTAGTGAGCCGTGTTCGCTCGTCACAACGGCGGACCCGATCTCGGCCGGCTCCGGCGCTATCAAACCGTTTATACCGCCCGGACGGGAATCGCGTGGTATGCCGAGAGAGCAGAAGCAGGTCCGCGAACTGCAAGAGGGGAGCTACGTGATGATGGAGGACTCCCCCTGCAAGATCAACGCCTACAGCACCGCAAAGCCCGGAAAGCACGGCAGCGCGAAGGCTCGAATCGAGGGCAAGGGCGTGTTCGATGACAGGAAACGCTCGCTCTCCCAGCCCGTCGACGCGAAGGTCTGGGTGCCGATCATCCAGCGAAAGCAGGGCCAAGTCGTCTCTATCTCCGGTAACGACGCCCAGGTCATGGATCTGGACACCTACGAGACGTTCACGATGCGCATCCCCGAAGACGAGGACTTCACGCCGGACCAGAACATCGAGTACCTCGAGTACGAGGGACAGCGGAAAGTCGTCGGATAGTTCCATGCGATTCCCCGGGGCGAACGCCGATCGCGACGAGGCGGCGTACGTCCTGACGGGCGCCCCGCTCGACGCGACGACGACGTTCCAGCCGGGGACCCGCTTCGGACCCGATCGGGTCCGAAAGTTCGCTTCGACCTACGACGACTACGACCGACGAACCGACTCGTTCTTTTCCGATCTCCGCGTCCACGACGCGGGCGACGTGCCCGCGTGGGACGCACTCGACGCCTACCTCGATCACCTGAGCGCCGAGCTGCGCGCGGCGGTCATCGACGACGCCGTCCCCCTCCTCCTGGGCGGCGAGCATACCGTCACCTGGGCGGGCGTGCGCGCGACCGACCCCGACGTGCTCGTCACGGTCGACGCGCACCTCGACCTCCGCGACGCATACGACGGCAACCCCCTGAACCACGCCTGCGTCGTCCGTCGATGCCTCGACGGCCACCCGGATGACGGCGCGGATGGCGCGGACAGCGCGGACGCCGGCGACACCGACGACACCGACGACTCCCCGACGGTCGACGAGGTCGTGGTCCTCGGCGCGCGCACCGGCTCCCGCGAGGAGTGGGAGCGCGCGGACGCGCCCGACGTGACGGCCGTCGCGCCCGAGGACGTGGCCGAGTGGACCCGCGCGTTCGACGGCTTCGGCGGCCGCGACGCGTACCTCTCGGTCGATATCGACGGCGCCGACCCCGGATTCGCGCCCGGAACCGGGACGATGGAGCCGTTCGGGCTCTCCCCGCGGGAGATGCGCGACGCCGTCCGCGCGGTCGCGCCCCACTGCGTCGCCGTCGACGCGGTGGAGGTGAACGACCGCGACGACGGCCAGGCGGCGGCGCTGGCCGGGAAACTGCTGCGGGAAGCGGTGTACTCCCACGCCGACGCGAACTGAGTCTCTCCGCTGTTCGGGACGGTCCACACTCGACCCGCGCCCGATCCGCGCCGCCGACGCGGTGGCTACAAACGCCCGCCGGTCGAAGTCCCCTCCATGCAGCGATCCGCGTTCGTCGACCGACTCGACGAGGAGCTGGACACCGACGCGTACGCCGACCTCGACGCCTCCCCCAACGGCCTGCAGGTCGGATCCCGCGAGGGCGAGACCGAGACCGTCGCGTTCGCGGTCGACGCGGTCGAGGCGACCGCCGAGGCCGCCGTCGATCTGGGCGCCGACGTGCTCGTCACCCACCACGGGATGATCTGGGGCGGCCTCGACCGCGTGACGGGTCGCGAGCACGCCCGGATCGAGCCGCTCGTCGCGAACGACGTGGCGCTGTACGTCTCACATCTCCCGCTCGACGGCCACCAAGAGTTGGGCAATGCCGCCGGCGTCGCGGACGTCCTCGGCCTCGTCGACCGCGAGCCGTTCGGCGAGATAGGCCCGGAGTACGTCGGCCAGCGCGGCGTCGCGCCCGACGGCTACACGGCCGAAGAACTCGCTGCGACGCTGGAGGCGGCGCTGGACCACGGCGGCGAGGGGGTGCAGGTACTCGACTTCGGCCCAGCCGAGATCGAGGACGTGGGGATCGTCACCGGCAGCGGGAGCGACTGGCTGCGCGAGGCCGAGGAGCTGGGACTCGACGCCCTCGTCACCGGCGAGGGGAAGGGGAAGGCGTACCACGAGGCGCGCGAGGCCGGCGTCTCGGTGTTCCTCGCGGGCCACTACGGGACCGAGACGTTCGGCGCGCGCGCGCTGCAGTCGCTCGCGGACGAGTGGGGGCTGGAGACGCACTACATCGACCACCCGACGGGGCTGTAACCGACGGCGACACCGGCGGCTGTGGCGACGAGGACACCGGCGGCGACGACGACGGCAGCGACGCCCCTGACGACGGCAACGGATCGGCCGATCACGGCACGGCCGTCGTTCGCGAACCACTCGCTTCAAGCGTCCCCCGGACGCACGCCCGACAATGAGCGACGAGGACACCGGCGACGACGGCGGAGAGTGGAAACCGCCCGAGCGCGAGACGTTCGACCACGACCCGCTGGGACACGCGCGGGTCCGCGGCGGCATGACCGTCGGCGAGTTGGTCGAACAGTACGGCCACGCCGGCATCGGCGCCGAGTCGGTTCACGGGGCCGCTGACGTGCTCTCGGTGATGTGGGCCGACGACGACTGTACCGTCTTCGTCTCGCTCGCGGGCGCGATGGTCCCCACCGGGATGCGTCGCATCGTCGCCGATCTCATCCGCGACGGCTACGTCGACGCGCTCGTGACGACGGGGGCGAACCTCACTCACGACGCGATCGAGGCCATCGGTGGAAAGCACCACCACGGCGCGGAACGCCAGGAGGGCAAAAGTCTCCGCGAGCACGACGAGCAGCTCCGTGACGAGGAAGTCGACCGCATCTACAACGTCTACCTCCCGCAGGAGCACTTCGCGGAGTTCGAGGGACACCTCCGCGAGGAAGTCTTCCCGCCGCTGGCCGAGCGCGAGGGCGCCGTCTCGATCGCCGAGTTGACCGCCGAGTTGGGCCGCGCGAACGCCGCGGTGAACGAGCGTGAGGACATCGCCGAGGGCCCCGGGGTCGCCGCCGCCGCGTACGAACACGACATACCGATCTACTGTCCCGCAGTCCAGGATTCGGTGCTCGGGCTGCAGGCGTGGATGTACAGCCAGACCTCCGACCTGACGCTCGACGCGCTGGCGGACATGACGCCGCTGACGGACCTGGCGTTCGAGGCCGACACCGCGGGCTGCCTGCTGATCGGCGGCGGGGTCCCGAAGAACTTCACGCTCCAGACGATGCTCGTGACGCCGCGCGCATACGACTACGCCGTACAGATCACGATGGACCCGGAGGCGACCGGCGGGCTCTCCGGGGCGACGCTGGAGGAGGCACGCTCGTGGGGCAAACTGGAGAAGGACGCGCGAAACGCGTCCGTCTACGGGGACGCGACGGTCTTCCTGCCGCTGCTCGTCGCGGCGGCGCGCGAGCGGGTCGAGGCGGAGTAGGACGGGTACCCGCTACCCGTCGATCTGTTCCTCGCGTACGTGTCGTTCGAGTTCCGCTGCGGAGTCGAATCCCCTGCCACAGTCGTGACAGAAGACGCGGTCGGAGCCGGTGAGACTCATGTGTATCGGTCGCATACCCCGGACGCTCTTGAAGGCGACGGCTCCCGACAACGGTTGCCACGTCACGTTCGCTCAGTGACACCGTCCGAGCGTCGTGTTCGCCCGAGATCGTTCAAGCGTGCCGCGGCGCGGGGTTGTCGGCGTCTCGGGGCCACGGTAGCCGGTCGCCGACACCGTCAGGGAGCGTCCTGCAGAGGCCGGCGAAGAACGGGCCGGGATCGTCGAGTGTGAGGTAATCGAACCGAGGTTCGCGGACGATCGAGGAACCGATATCCCAGATCGTGCCGGGGATCGAGGGACGCTCGACGTGGGGCGATTCCTCGGTGATGACGCTCCGGAGGTAGCCGAGTTCGCCGTAGAGCATGTGCGTCCCGACGCCCACCCGATACCGGTCGTCGATCTCGTCCGTCCGTCCGGTCGCGGCCAGCCAGTAGTACCAGGGGAAGTCGGCGCCCGCGTGGACCGTCGAGGGGAGCGACTGCCACATCCGCGGGTTGATCTCGGTCAGGACGTACTCGCCGGTCGTGGCGTCGCGCATGTACTCGATGCACGCGAGTCCGTGCCAGTCGAGTTCGTCCAGCAGTGCCCGGCCGACACGCTCCAGTTCCGGATCGGCGATCGACCGTCGATAGACGCCGCCGCCGCCGGTGTAGGAGTTGCCCCGGATCTGTCGGTGTTGGAAGGTCGCGAGCGGCTCGCCGTGGTCGTACAGCCCGGTGAACATGAACTCGCCGTCGGTGCGGACGAACTCCTGGACGATGGGGTCGTGGCACATCTCCTCGCGGATGGCCTCCACGTCGGGCGTCTCGCCGCGGCCGACGTGGTGGATCCCCTTCACGACGTTCACGTCGTCCGGCCCCATGTCGTCGAGGTACGCGTCCGTGAGAACGTTGTAGCGGGACTTGATCAGCAGTTCCGGGGTCCAGTCGTCGACATCGGAGAGGCGCCGGGTCTCCGGCACCGGCACCCCGGCGGCCTCCGCGGCCGCCGCGAGTTGGAGGCGGTCGAACACTCGCTCCAGTTGGGGCATCGACGGGACGACGAGCGAGACGTGCTCGGCGAACGATTCCTCGTATCGCGACAACAGGTAGGCGTCCTCCGGACGAACCGGGACGATCGTCCGCACGTCATCGCGTTCCGCCAGCGCCACGAGCGCGTCCCGATAGCTCGACAATCCCTGCCGTGGCGGCGGCAGCGTGACCGACTCGTCGCAGTATCGCGACGCGGCCGCCGGAACGTTCGACTTCTCTGAGGCGACGACCGCGCCGATCCCCTTCTGCGCGAGCGACCTGACACACGTGCACGTCACCCCGTCGTGCCCCGTCGGGATCAACACGCGGTCGCGTTCTTGGTTCGCAGTGTCCATTCGTTCGCCACGTTGGGCCGTGTCCACGATTAGTATATGCCGTCGATCCACGAGTAATGTGAGAATAACCGACTGATCGCCCGTCTCCCGGTTGACGCGCCGGCCTGGGATTCGGCGTCGACTACGGTACCTGCTGTCGGCTTCGGCTCCGACTACGGCATCGACGACGGTGCGGTCGCCCGACCGGGGTCGACCGCGCGCTCGCCGGGGCCGCGGGGCGTCGCCACAGCTTCCGCCTCCGGTTGGGGACGGACGCTCACGTCCCGGAGGATCGGCGGGTCGGTCCGCCGTTCGCGTTCCTGCTCGCGGTCGTCCGTCGGCTCGTTCGTGCCCGACCCGTTGGCACTCGACTCGTTTTCGGCCGATTCCTGAACGACGTAGCGCTGTCCGACCATCGGATCCAGCAGGCTGTCGACGGGGGCCCGGTCGTCACGCAGGACCGGAACGTCGTCCGTCCGGGGCGCCGCGGCGTACGTCCGGATCTCCGCGTCGAGGTCGATTCCGATGTCGCGTCGCTCGTTGCGCGCGAGCAACTGCGCCTCCGAGATCCGGGTGTCGTTCTTCGTGGCGATCAGTTCGATGTTCTGGACCACGCCGCCCCCGGCGGTCGGGAAGCTGTATACCTGCGGGAACACCCGCGACATGGTTCGGTACTCCGCGCGATAGAACTGCGAGGCCGGGCCGTTGGCGGCCGAGATGACGTTCGCGAAGACGATCCCGTCCTCGTCGAGCCGGTCGCTCGCAAGCGACATGAACTCCCGCGTGGTCAGCTCGAACGGCACCTTGTCCTTCTGGTAGGCGTCGAGGACGATCAGGTCGTACGTGTGGTTCGTCTCCCGGAGGAACTGTCGGCCGCCCTCGTTGTGGATGTTCAGCCGCTCGGACTCCTCGACGCGGAAGTACTCCTTCGCCGTCGCGATCACCGCCGGGTCGATCTCGGCGACGTCGACGGTCACGTCGTCGTACTCGTGGACGAACCGCTTCGGGCCGGTGAACCCGCCGCCGCCGATGAACAGCACCCGATCGATCTCGTCGGGGTCGTCCGCGTAGAGGTACGGGAGGTGGAAGTAGCGTGTGTACTCGAACACGTGCCGGTTCGGCTCGTCCAGGTCCATCGCGCTGTGGCGCTGGCCGCCGAGATAGAGGGTCCGGGTATCGCCGAGATCGACGACCCGGAGGCTCTGGTACGGCGTCTGCGTCTCGTGGACGACCTCGCCTTCGACGGTGTAGCCGGCGGCGCCGGTCGCGGCCGACGCGACGAGCAGCAGCGCGACGAAGCCGGTGACGGTCGCGCGCTCGCGGTCGATCGGCCGACTGATCGCGACCGCGGTCGCGATCGAGATGACCCCGAACGTCAACGCGATCTGGTCGATCCCGAGCGACGGGATCAGGAGGTAGGTTGTCGCGAACGCCCCGACGATGCTGCCGACGGTGCCGAGCATGTACACGTGGCCCGACGCCTCACCGAGCCCCTCCTTCGTGGACAGTTCGGCGGCATACGGGCTAACGTAGCCGAGGAGGTACGTCGGCGGTCCGAACAACAGCGTCACCGCCGGCAGCGACGCGACCCGGCTCGGGAGCGGGAACCCCGACGTGGCACGCAAGAGCACGTCGCCGACGAGGATCAGTCCCGCGACGTAGGCGGCCGTCAGCAGGAACACTCGGGCCATCCGGCCGTTCGTCGCGCGCTCGGCGGCCTGCTTGCCGCCGCGGTGGTAGCCGTAGCTGAGCGCCGCGAGGAACACGCCGATGATGGTGCCCCAGGTGTAGATGCTGCTGCCGAACTGCGGGGCGATCATCCGCCCGGCGAGGATCTCCAAGCCCATGCTCGCGACCCCGGAGACGAACACGGCGATCTCCGGCCTGCTCAGTCGGAGGGCATCGAAGCTGCGGGTCGTACCCATTATCGGTGCCACGGGTCGGAGGGGGATAACTGTTCGACGGGCGCGGCGTCGCCAAGGGTCCGGCCTGTCGTCCGGCAGGAGAAACGCACTTGCGTCGCGGCGGGGTAGGTGTGGATGGCCGATGACGAGGCGACCGCTCCGAGCCCGGGTGGCACCGGCGCGATGGGGAGCCCTATGAGTGCCGAGGCCAGCTTTCTATCCACACATCTCCGAGGGGAAATCGGCATACGTAGATTGATTCCGCCTACTACCTGGTGAGAGTGGACAGCCGTAACTTGCGATCGAATAGAGTACGCTCTGAGTGCCGAGGCCAGCCGCCCAGCCAGAGACCGGCGGCGTCGTGTCGCCGACGGCGCGCTCCAGCGGGTCCGGAACGCAGCCCTCGCAGGCCACCGGCGTGGTTCGCGTTCCGCCGGCCCGGTTCTCGGCTGCGGCCGAGCGATCCAATGCTTGCGACTGAATAGGCCAGAATCCAGAAATGGAAGCTTAGGCGGCATTATACTTCTATTTCTCCAGTTATAATCCACTTACTGAAAAGTAATATCTCCTTTCACGCGTAAAGATTAAAAATCTTGGGCTCATATCTATCGTGGCTTATCGCTTCGAGAGCCACGGACGGTCGAACCCACAACAAGCATCCGGAGTGCGACCTCGTCACCCTCACACAAATGGTAACAATTCTATACACGTTCGACAGGCGTTTCATGTGGAAGACGTTCGAGGCGGTCGACCGACACGTCACGGTCACGGCCGCGGCGCTACCCCTGCGGCCGGAGGCCGCGAACTACCAGTCGTCGATTCCGGAACTGGAGGCGTCCATCGAGAGCGTCGCCGACCTCGACGCGGCCGTCTTCGAGGCCGACCCGGATGTCGTCGTCCAGAACCACCGGTTCGAGGCGGCGGCGCTGGGCGAGCGTCCCGCGTTTCACGACGAGTATCCGGTCGTCCACCTCAGACACGGGGCGTCCGTCGGCCGGGGCGAGATCGACAACACGACGCGTGATCTCGGCGATGTCGTCGACCTCGCGCTTGCCCCGGGCGAGCGGTGGGCCGCCCGCTACCGCGAGGCGTTTCCCGAGAGCGTCGACATCGCCGTCGTCGGGATCCCCGAGGCCGACGACCTCGTCGAGACCGACCCACCCGGCGAACGGTGCGTGCTCTACGCGCCGACGAACCACAACTACGGCGGCGGGTGCTACCTCGAGACGGCCGAGGCTGTCCTCGATACGTTCGCCGACACCGACTACCGACTCCTGTTCAGGCCGCACCCGATGGACCGAATCGAAGAACCCGGCGCGTCGGTCACCGAGCGGTGTCGGGAGCGCATCGCGGACCTCCGCAACGTCGTCTTCGACGAGGCGGACACGCCCCGCGAGAGCATGCTCGCGGCCGACCTGCTGGTCTCCGACTACTCGGGTATCGTCACCGAGTGGCTCCACACGGGGCGGCCGCTCGTCCAGTTGACCGCGGTGGCGAGCGGCAGCGACGTGCCCGAACTGGGCTACGTCACCGACGAGCTCACCCTCGACGTGATCGACCGGCTCTACGAGGACGGCTACCCACCGACCATCGAACGCCGCGTCGACGAGCAACTCGCCGCGCTCGGGATTCCGATGGACGGCCACGCCGGCGAGCGCGCCGCCCGGGAGGTGGTCGGATGCACGCAGTGATCCTGGCCGCTGGCGAGGGATCCCGGATGGGACGCCACACGGACGACGTCCCGAAGGCGTTCATGCAACTCGGCGACGAGACGCTGTACGAGCACCAGCGGGACGTCCTTGCAGATCACGTCGACGAGGTGACGGTCGTCCTCGGCTACGCCGCAGAGAACGTGATCGGGGAGATCGCGTCGGCGCGAACGGTCGTCCTGGAGGACTGGGCCGACTACGAGAACGCCGAGTCGCTCCGGCGGGGGACCGCGGCCGTCGACGACGACGTACTCGTGTTGAACGGCGACGTGATCGTCGCGGAGTCGATCGTTGAACACCTCGTCGACAGGCACGCCGCGTCACCCGGTCGCAGCGTCGTCGCCGCCATCCCCGGCAAGCAGGAGGGATCGACGGCGATCCGCTGTGACGACCGCGGCATCGTCACCGACTACGGGATGATCCGCGGTCATCGTCATGCTGGCATGGGAATCGTCGACCGCTCGCACCTGACGGCTGCGCGGGCATACCTCGCCGCCAACCGACGCGAGTGGTACCCCGGCATCTACACCGTCGTCGAGACGGAGATGATGCGGATCTCGGCCGGCCGACACGTCGAGATCAACTCCCCTAGCGACAAGGTCGCGGCGCGGGATAAGCTCCCGTTAGACCCCGCCGACGGGGTCGACCTCCAGACCTGAACGGCGGGTAACTTCTCGCGCGGACCGTCCTACCGCCGAGACGAAGGAGTTAATCAGACGCTTCGCTTGGACAGTGATAATGGAGATTATCGGGCATCGCGGGTGTGCCGATCAGTATCCTGAGAATACCGTCACCGCAGTAAAGCGCTCCGCGGAGTACGTCGACGCTATCGAGGTCGACGTCCGGCGATGTGCGTCCGGCGAACTCGTCGTCTTCCACGACGAGACCGTCGACCGCCTGACCGAGGGGAGCGGTCGCATCGATGACCTCACCTGGGCGGAGCTCTCGTCGCTCGAAGTCCTCGACTCCGGAGAGACGGTGCCGCTGCTCTCGTCGGTGCTGTCGGTCTTCCCCGACGGCGTCCGCGCCCAGATCGAACTCAAGGACTGCGGGTTGGCGGCCGACCTCCGCGAGGTCGTCACCGGAGCCAATCCCGACGTCTCGGTCTCGTCGTTCCGTCCGGCGGCAATCGAGGAGGTCAACGAACTGGACTGGGACGTGCGGACCGGTTACCTCTTCGAAGACGATGCGGAGGGGAACCTGAACAGGGCAGTCGGCCTCGGATGTGATACCCTGCACCCCCACTACGACCTCTGTCTCCGGACCGACGTCGTCGACGCCGCCCACGCCGAGGGGATGGAGGTCGTCGCGTGGAAGGCCGCCCGCACGAGCGACGAGGTCGCGGCGCTCCGAGCCGCTGGAGTCGACGGCGTCACCGCCGACCGCTGGGACATCGCGTAGGGCGTGCGGGTCGGGGCGGAACCGGACGCGGCCGACGAGCCGACCCCGCTGCGACCGATCCGCTACGTCCGGTCTCGCCCCTCAACTCGAGGCTCGCTATATTCAGGCTCTCCTGACGAAGAGGGGTAGTGGAGTACATACGGACATGAGTTACGGATTAAACGCCGTCTATAGACGCGCTAAACGCATTCACTCTGAATAGAGTGCGGGTCGTGAGTGCCGAGGCCAGTGTCCCATCCGATACCCGCGAGGGAACGTGTACGATCCCGAGACGCTCAAGTCACTTCAGGTGCGGCTCCCGGAGCACTTCTCGCCCGTCCGCAGTCCTGACGGTGATCGTGTCACCGTCGTCGTCCCAGACCGCGCTCGTGGCGCCCCAGTAGACCTCGGTATCGGCGTCGGACCCGCGGCCGCTGTGCACCGTGACGTTCTGGCCGGCGTCGAGGGTGAACCCGTTCGGGAAGACGAACCGCTTGCCGTCCTCGTTTTCGACGACCCAGCCCGAGAGGTTCAGCGTCTCGTCGCCCGTGTTCCGAAACGTCACGTACTCGTCCTCGACGTCGTCCGCGAGGCCGCGCCCCTCGTGAATCTTGTCGAGGACGAGCGCACCTGTCTCGACGCCGTGCGACGACTCGGACATCGCGGTGTCCCGTTCAGCCGCGTCGTCCGCTTCCCCGTCCGAGGTCGGTGTTTCGCTCCGCGTCGCCGCCTCGTCGCTACGGGCGGCTGTCTCGCTGTCGACCCGTGTGACGCCGGTCCCCTCCGTCCCTGGGGGAGTCGACTGACGTTCGCCCTCGTCCTCTCGCGTGTGTGCCTCGGGGGAGTCGGGGGACCCCTCTCTGCCGTCCCCTTCTCCGGTGATCTCGTCTCTGTCCACGAACTCGTAGGCCGGCTGGCCCTCTCCCCTGGTCGCCGTCTCTCGGTACCGGAGCGCCAACGATTCGGCCTCGAAGCGATCGAAGAACCGATCCCAGGACAGCCGTTCGCCGCGGTCGTCGTCAGGGTTCGAGAGCAGCCGCAGGTCGGTCCCGCCCGTCCCTTCGGCGAGTACGGGCTCCGTCTCGTGCCCCTCGGCCCACTCTCGGATCCGTTCGCGGTCGGTCGTCACCTGCCACGCAGCGCGGTCGGAGTTATCGGACATGGCATCGTCTCTTGGGAGGTACCAGTTAACTAATCACACCGTTTCGCGAGCTGTCCGATGATAGCACGCGATTACTCGGACGAGCAGCGAACGGGACTGTCGCGGACTCAGCAGATAGCGTTGCTGCGCACATTCACTATGGATAGTTTGTGAGTCGTAAGTGCCGAGGCCTGCGGTCTATCCGGATCGTTTCGTGAAGAGACGAGCAACCGGCGGCGAATCGCGGCCGTCGTTCTCACGGTATCCGAATCCTACCGTCTCTAGCAGCCGAATAGTGATTAGCACACGCCGACGTAATCGACCAATCAGGTTGACAGTATTATTTTCGATCAAGTCACAGAGACAGCCGAGACAGGAGCTGATTCCGACTCTTCCGGGACCGGCCCTCGGAACCCGATCTCCTGGGTGGTTCGGTGGGTGTTCCTGTCCGGGGATCGACGAGTGCTCACACTTGTCATGGGGATTGTCATTCTGTCGACGCTTCTGGTCGGCGGAACCGTCTGGGAGTTTGAGATGGAACGACTCGTTACCGAAACGCGAGCGGTCCAGACCCTGTTCAACACGCTGCTGGGGGGGATCATCCTCTTCGTCTCGGTCGTCCTCTCGATCAATACTGCGGCCCTCGCCCAGGAGTTCGCTCCCCTCCAGGTCAAACTGGCCAGCATCGAGGATTCCATCGAGTTCCAGATCGAACTGGAGGAACTCGTGGAGGACGGCATCAGTCCGGCCGGGCTACAGCCGTTTCTCCAGTACGTTATCGATGCGATCCAGTCCGAAACGGGATCGCTCCGGACCACCGATGGCTCGACGACCGACGAGCGAGCGCGGGCGGACCTGCTTGCCTTCGTCGACGATATCGACTCACGACTGTCCCAGATCGAGCGGCGAATCCAGCAACGCGACCCTCGAGTGTCGATCCTCCTCTTGAGTACGCTCGATTACCCCTACGCCCGCCACATCAACGTGGCCCGCCGCCTGAAAGCCACTCACGGGGACGCGCTCACCGAATCGGATCACGATTCGCTCGCGACACTCCTCCGGGTACTCACGATCCTCGCGTCCGGTCGAGAGTACTTCACGACGCTGTATTTCAAGCGGGAACTCCGGAACCTCTCGAGTGCCCTCCTCGTTCTCTCGCTCCCGGTCATCGTCTTCACGTCGTACGTTCTGCTGGCGATGGACGCCGGCCTCTTCCCGCAAACGACGCTCCCGGGAGTCCGACCGCGACTCCTCTATGTCAACCTCGCGTTCGTCATCACGCTTTCCCCGTACGTCCTTCTCAGTTCGTACATGCTTCGCATGCTTACCGTCTCGAAACACTCGCTCGAATCGACGGTGTTCACCCTCGAGGCGGATGTCGGACTGGAGTCCGACCGGTAGTACACCGGCGTCTTGCCAACGAACGGAACGACACGGATCACGTCGCAGTCCATGAAACTGTGATTCAACGAGCGGGCTCTCCGGTGGCGCTGAACGTACGCAGCACTTCCGACGGCTCCGGAGTCACTCCCCCGGCCACTCGTCGGCCGAGAGCGGTTCGCCCGAGAGGAACGCCTCGATCCCCTCGCTGGCGTCGGCAGTCGTACACAGGCCGGCGAACTGCTCGTTGGAGTAGTCCAGCGCCTCGTGGTAGGGCATGTCCTCCATCTCGTAGTACGCCTGCTTCCCCATCTGCACGGCCGCGGGACTCTTCGAGGCCATGGTTTCCGCGAGTTCGACGGCGCCGTCGACGTGGTCGCCCTCGGCGGTGACTCGGTTGATGACTCCCCACTCCAGGGCGGTCTCCGCGTCGATCAGTTCACCAGTGAGCACCATCTCCAGACATCGCTTGCGCGTGAGCGTCTTCATCAACGGGACAGACGGTCCCATGCAGAACAGCCCGACCTTCGGCGCGGTCGCCCCGAACATCGTCCCCTCGGCGGCCACGGCGAGGTCACACGCCGCCACCAGCCCGAGCCCGTTCGCTGCCGCGTGGCCGTGTGCCGCGGCGACGACGGGTGTGTGCATCTCCGCGAGGGTATGAAACGGGTCTTCCATCCGTGCGACCCACTCCTCGTACTCGGCTTTCGTGTCGTAGTCGCCGTGCTCGGAGACGTCGATGCCCGCGGAGAACGCGTCGCCCGCGCCGTCGATGACGACCGCTCGCACGTCGTCGCGCTCGTCGAGCTCGTGCAGCGCGTCGTCGAGGTCGATCGCCAACTCGGTGCTGAACGTGTTCATCGCCTCCGGCCGATCGAGGGTGATCCGACCGACGTAGCCGTCGCGGGCGACGTCGACGGTGTCGTACGCTCCGTCCCCGAGTGGATCGGTCTCTGATGCCATGGTTGGCGATCCGTGAGCGCCACCATAGTAGTTCGCTCCCACCGCGTCGCGATTACCGGGACCTCCCGTCAATCCGTCCGTGCAGACGCGGCTGGCGCCGCGGCGGCGGTGTCGAATCGGTCGACGACGCCGGCGTGTGAGGTTCTTTACCCCTCGGCGTCGCATCCGGCAGTATGGACGGCCACGCGTCCGGTGGTGCACCGCGAACGTCCCGCGAGCGGGTGCGGTTTTATCTGCTCGATCACCGGACGAGAGTCGGACAGGCGATCGACATCACGCTATTGGTGCTGAACCTCGCGTTCGTCGGCGTGTTCGTCGCTCAGAGCTACGATCTCGCCCAGTCGGCTCGGGACGTGCTGTGGCGCGTCGAGGTCGCTATCGCTGCCGTGTTCGCCGTCGAATACGTGCTCCGACTGTACGGCGCTCGCGACCGCGTCGGCGAGGCGACTGATCCGTACACGATCGTCGACCTGTTGTCGGTGGTGCCGACGCTCTTGGCGATCCTTGCCGTCGGTCCCGTTCTCGGCGTCAACATCGGCTTTCTCCGGGCGCTCCGCGTCGTCCGCGTGTTACGTTTCTATCGGTTCACTCGCGACGAGGAGTTCTTCTTCGGCACCGTCGAGACCGGTACGCTCCGGGCGACGAAGCTCCTGCTTACGGTGCTCGTGATCTTCTTCGTCGGCGCGGGCCTGTTCTACAGTGCCGAGTCGGCTGTGAATCCCGGCGTCGAGAACTTCGGCGACGCGTTCTATTACATGGTTATCGCGCTCGCGACCGTGGGCTTCGGCGACATCATTCCGCAGACGGAGCTCGGGCGGTGGATAACCGTCGGGGGCGTTCTCGCGGCCATCGTCCTCGTCCCGTGGCAAGCGAGCAAGATCGTCCGCGCGTGGACCCGCGGCGACCGTGTCGACGTGACCTGCCCGAACTGCGGGCTCACGGGCCACGACCCCGACGCATCTCACTGTAAGGCCTGCGGCCACGTCATCTATCAGGAGTACGACTCGGACGAGTGACCCCCCGTGGGTGCAGCTTCCGCCCACGGTGCGGGTCGGTCGAGAGATCTGACACCGAATCTGTGTGCTGTGGGTACACGGACCGGGCGTCAGTAGCTCACACGGGTCTGACACATCCGAATCCGGCGGATCGTCGCCTCGTTGTGACGGATCGGGCACCGTACTCCTACGGTGAGGTCGATTTCTTCAACGACACTGGCGGCTACGGTTTCATCGTGACTGAGGACTCCGACGACGACGTGTTCTTCCACATGGAGGATGTCGGCGGCGAGGATCTGACGGAAGGGACCGAGATCGAATTCGACATCGAACAGGCCCCCGAGGGCCCGCGCGCGACGAACGTCGTCCGCGCATAATTCCGGCTCACACCGTCGCCTGACGGCGACATCACTGTGATTCCGTTTCTTCACCGACCCAACTGATCGATAGCGACGCTCCCGTTCCGGCAAAATATCGGAAAAACGGGGCGTCCGAGAGCGACCGATCCGCGGCGTTCGATCCGCGCCGCGGTCACGCTCGTTCGTCCCGAAATGAGGTGCTGAGCGTCGCGAACGGTTCGTGACTTACTCCGGCGCTTCGGTCGCGGTCGCCGGTGCCTCAGTCACGGTCTCGTTCGCCGACGACCCCGTCTCGGTTTCGTTTTCCGTCTCGGTGTCGTCCGGCAGTTCGGTGCTCATCGGCGTCTCGGTTTCGTTCGCGGGCATTTCCGTCTCGTTCGCCGGCATCTCGGTTTCGTTCGCCGGCATCTCCGTCTCGTTGTCCTCGCCGGCGTCGCTCGGGAGCGTCACCGACGTGGTCGCGTCGTTCACGAGCGAGACCTGGAAGCCCGGTCCGCTGGCGTCTTCCGCGCTGGTGTCTTCCGCGCTGGCGTTCTCCGTATCGCTGGCGTTCTCCGTATCGCTGGCGTTCTCCGTATCGCTGGCGTTCTCCGTATCGCTGGCGTTCTCCGTATCGCTGGCGTTCTCCGCGCTGGCGTTCTCCGCATCGCTAGCGTTCTCCGTACCACTGGCGTTCTCCATGCCACTGGCGCTCTCAGAGTTGAGGTACCCGACCGCGTACGCGGTGTACGCCGAGCCGTCCTCAAGCGACACGTCGACCGTGGTGACGACGCTCCCGTCGTTGTCCTCGGTCGCCTCGCGGACCTCGAGCGTGTAGTCGCCCGCGGGAACCGTCATGTAGTCGGACACGCCGGCGTAGGAGACGTTGTCCGCGATGACCGTGTCGGTACCTTCGACGGTGACGTCAACGGTCGGCGCGTCCGGCGAGAAGTGCGCGACGGCGACGGCCGCTTCACCCTCGGCGGGTTGGAGCGCGTCGTCGCGGATGAACAGCGGCGCGAACGACTGGCTCGCGTTCTCGCTCACCTCGCCGCTGGCGGCGATCGTCGTCACCGACCGCGGCTCGACGCTGACGTTCGCGTCGTACACGACGTCGCCGGACTCGGCGGCGGTGATCGTCAGTCTGTGTTCCCCGGCGGCGATCTCAAGGTAGTCGGACGCCTCGCCGAGCTCGACGCCGCTCACGACAGTCTCGTTGTCGAGTGCGACGTCAACGGCGGGTGCATCGGCCGAAGCGTGGACGACGCGGAGATACGAGGTCTCCTGCGTCGACGGCCCGTCGGTCGCTTGTTGCATGGCTGCCGGTGTCGCCCCGGCCAGCCCGCCGAGGGTCGCCCCGCTGACGACCACGCTCCCGGCGAGGATTATCACGAACGCTACCGCAAGTGTCTTTGTTGGTGGATCGCGCATCGCGTTTGAATGACACGTCTGCACGGTGGTTTGTTATGGACCGACCCGCACGATGTGACCGACTCGACGGGACTCGCGGTCGGCGCGTAGCGTCGTCGTACTCTCGTCGGTGGAACATCCCGATCGCGGTCGACGGAACCGCCGACGGCTGTGGGTACGTTCGTCCTTCGTGTCGGTACGCTCGCCGTTCGCGAAGAAATGAGCCGTTTTTGGCGCCGGCGTCGACCCCGCCGGACCGGTGCTCCCGGGATCAGGCGGATCCTTCCGTGCTCGTTTCGGTGCCGGCCTCCGTTCCGGTACCGGCTCCGGCCTCCGTTCCGGTACCGGCTCCGGCCTCCGTTCCGGTGCCGGTTCCGGTCTCCGTTCCGGTGCCGGTTCCGGTCTCCGTTCCGTTCTCCGTCCCGGTGGGCGTCCCGGTCTCCGCCGCGGCGGCGCCGGAGTCGACCGTGAGCAGCACCTCGAACGGGGCTTCGGCCGCCTCCCCGTCCGGGGTGATATACCCGGTCGCGAACGCCGACGACACCGTCCCGCCGACGAGTTCGACGTCGACGGTCGCGATCGGTCCGGAATCGCCCGCCATGCCCGTCGCCGCGGATTCCGTACCTGTCGCCGCGGACTCCGTTCCCGTGGCCGCGGACTCCGTCTCTGTGCCCGCAGCCACCGTCTCGGTGCCGTTTTCGGTCCCCGCTGCGGTACCGTTCTCGGTCCCCGTCGCGGTACCGTTCTCGGTCCCCGCCTCGGCCTCCTCGGCGGCGGCGATCTCGAGGGAGTACGATCCCTCGGGCACCTCCGCGTAGTCGCTGGCCTCGCCGAACGCGACGCTCTCGACGAGCGTGTCCCCGTCGGCGACGCCGACGCTGACCGGCGGCGCGTCCGGCGAGGCGTGCACCACGCGCACCGCGGCGGTGTCGTCGGCGGGCGGTTCGACGCGGTCGTCCAGCGACGTCACGGCGAACTCCTGGTTCTGTTCGGCCACCTCGCCGAAGGCGGCGACGGTGAACGCGCCGTTGTCGAACTCCACCTCCTGCTCCAACACGGCCTCCTCCTCGCCGGCGACGGAGACCGTTACCGGGTAGGTCCCCGGTTCGAGCGCGTAGTAGTTGCTCACCGAACCGTACGCGACGTCGGTGAGGATCTCCGACCCTGCGACGGACACGTCGACGTTCGGCGCGTCCGGCGAGAGGTGCGCGATCCGAACCACGGCCATTCCCTCCTCGACTGCGCTAGCCGGATCGTCAACCTCCTCCGGCTCGGCCATCTCCCCTTCGGTTTCGGTCTCCTCCGCTTCGGTCTCCTCCGTCGGCGTCTCCTCGTCGGTCCCTTCCTCGACCGTGCCGACGGTTTCGTCGGTCGCGTTCGTGGTGTTGTTCGTTCCCGCGCCGCAGCCGGCGAGACCGACGCCGACTGCCGCACCGAGCGCTGCTGTAAGCTGTCGTCGTGACACCGTTCGTCGAGTCATGCAGTCGTTCCTGACTGGGTCCTCTCGCTTTGTTATGCATCGGCGGGGAGATAACACGGGCAGATTACGTCCGGGAGACGACGCCGACGGCTTGATCGCTCGGCTCGAACGCTCCCGTCGTCGGCGTGAGCGCCGTCTCCGGGCGGACGCTCAGCCGATCGACGCGTGGGATCCGTAAGCCGTCCGTACGTGCGATCGTGGGCGAGCCTACCCGGTCGTGATGACCTCGACCACGTCGCGGTGGTCGAGGACGGTGTCCGCACCCACCTGTCGGCCGCTCCGGCAGTCGATCCCGTGGAGGAAGCCGTCGCCGATGTCCGAGTGCAGCGTGTACGCGAAGTCCTCGGCGGTGGCGTAGCCGGGGAGGACGAAGCAGTCCCGGAACGGCCCCTTGCTCCAGGTGCCGCTCGCGCTCCCGGGGAAGACGGCCTTCGCGTCGAGTTCGCCGAACAGCGCCGCCTCGATCACCGACTGGACGCCCGTGCCGCCGTACTCGGCGACGAACTCGCGGATGGCCTCCAGCCCCTGTGCCTGCTCGTCGCTCACGTCGCCGACGATCTCGAAGTCCGCATCCCCCTGTGTGTAGTCGACGACGCCGGCCTCGTCGGCCTTCTTCAGCGACCCTTCGGCGTGGGCGCTGGCGGGAACGACGGTGAGGTGCTCGTACTCGGGATCGGTCGTGATCTCGTCGTAGTTCTCGCGGGCGGCGGGCGTGTCCATTTTGTTCGCCGCGATCACCATCGGCTTCGTGCGCTTGCGGATCTCGCGAGCGAGGTCGAATCGGTCGCCGTCGTCCCACGTCCCCGGATCCAGCTCCAGATCCAGCGAGAGGACGACCTGCTTGATCTCGTCTTTGTTCGTGCGGAACGCGCTCATCTGCTCGGCGAGCACCTCCTCGACGCCGATCTCGTCGCCGGGGTTCGGCCCCTGATACATCGACTCGTACTTCTCGATCCCCTTCCCGAGGACGTCGAGGTACCACTGGTCGAGTTCCGCCTCGAGGAAGTCGATGTCCTCGCGGGGGTCGTGGCCCTCGGTGGGCTCGCCCTCGATGTCCGTCTCGCCGGAGAAGTCGACGACGTGGACGAGCACGTCCGCCTCGTTGAGGTCCGAGAGGAACTGGTTTCCGAGGCCCTTCCCCTCGTGTGCGCCGGGAATGAGCCCGGCTACGTCGACCAGCTTGACGGGGACGAACCGGGTGTCGTCGCGGCAGAAGCCGTGGTTCGGCTCGCACGTTTCCTCGAACTCGGGGGCCGGGCAGTCGACGCCGACGTACGCCTCGCCGACGCTGGGGTCGATCGTCGTGAAGGGATATGCGCCCTCGGGCACGTCGTTCATCGTCGCCGCGTTGAAGAAGCTCGATTTCCCGACGGACGGCTTCCCGACGAGACCGATCTTGTAGCTCATTACCCACGCTGGGCCGTGGCGACTGAAACCCGTTTCTACCGCAGGGCGCCTGTGTCGTCCGTTCACATGGGATCCGAACGGGACCGGTTCGACTGGAACGACAGCGGCTCCGCCGACGGGGACGGCGATTCGCCGGACGGCCGCGACCACGGCACCGACTCTCTCGGAAGCCCTATACGTGAAACTGCTCTCTTCTGTGTATGAACTACGCCGACGCACTCGACCGAGCCTACGACGAGTTACCAGAGACCCCGGCCGAGGCCGGTGACCGACTGGACGTGCCCGACCCGGAGGGCCAGACCGACGGCGCCTTCACCCGGCTCACGAACCTCTCGGACATCGCCGACGCGCTCTCGCGGGACCCCGAGCACCTCCACAGCGCCATCCAGCGCCAACTGGGGACGAACGGACAGTTCGAGGAGGGCGTCGCCCGGTACAACGGGTCGTTCTCGATCAAGGACTTCACCGACGCCATCGACGAGTACGTCGCCGAGTTCGTCACGTGCTCGGAGTGCGGCCTCCCCGACACCGTCCTCAAGACCGAGGACGGCGTCCGGATGCTCCGATGCCAGGCCTGCGGCGCGTTCCGCCCGGTCCAGAAGCGCTCCTCGGCGGCCACGTCCCACTCGCAGGGCCCCGAGATCGAGGAGGGCAAGACGTACGAACTGGAGATCACCGGCACCGGCCGCAAGGGCGACGGCGTCGCCGAGAAGGGGAAGTTCACCGTGTTCGTCTCGGGCGCTCAGGAGGGCCAGACCGTCCAGGCGTACGTCCACAACACCTCCGGCAACCTCGCGTTCGCCCGCCTCACCTGAATCGACGCGCCGCCACCGAGCACCGACGAGTGCGATCGACGGACCCGACTTCTCACCGCTGACAACCGGGACACAACGTACTTGACACGGAGCGACCGCCTCCCCGTATGGCGCGTCTCGACATCTCCGAGGGCTTCGACGTCCACGACTACCGGAGCAAGCTGAAGCTCCGCAAGCAGGACGCCGGGTCGATGACGCTCGACAACAGAGAGGGGCTCGGCTGTCCCGCCTGCGGCGACCCGTTCGAGCAACTGTTCGTCAGCGACGACGAGACGGTAACCTTCGCGTCGGCGCCCAACGGCCCCCTCTGTCTCGCGCGCACCGACGAGCGGCTGCTCGTCATGACGCACTGAGCGGGCGCCCGCGGAGAGGGCCCTCGCGATCCAATTCGCCACCCCGGCGCCTCACACCACCCGGTTTCGCATCCCGTCCGGGTCGCCCTCGGCGAGACGGCGGTAGTTCTCTGCGATTATCTCACTCCACCGCTCGGTCTTGTGCGGGGTGCTCCCGGCCATGTGTGGCGTCACGATGACGTTCGAGAGGTCCCACAGCCGCGAATCCGTCGGCAGCGGCTCCTCCTCGAACACGTCGAGGGCGGCGCCGCGGATCAGGTGCGACCGCAGCGCCCCGACGAGCGCGTCCTGATCGCACACCTCGCCGCGGGCGACGTTGACGAGCACGCCGTCGCCGCCGAGGAGGCGCAACTCGTCGCCGCCGATCAGCCCCTCGGTCTCGTCGGTGAGCGGGCACGCGAGCACGAGGTAGTCGGCGGCGAGGCACACCTCGTGGAGGTCCTCGGGTCCCCGGGATTCGTCGACGACCGCCGGCATCGAGTCGAGGTCGCGCTTCACGCCCCACACGTCCATCCCGAACGCGGTCGCGAGTTCGGCCACGCGGGTGCCGATGGCGCCGACGCCGACGATCCCCACGGTCTTGCCGCGCAACTCGCCGCCCTCGCGGCGCTCCCAGCGCGATTCCGCCTGCTGGCGAGCGAGCGCGTGGAGGTCGCGCTCGAAGCTCAGCAGGTAGCCGAGCACCTGCTCGCCGATCGGTTCGGCGTGGACGCCCGCCGAGTTGGTAAGCGCGACCCCCCGGTCGGCGAGATCGTCCACCGGGAGGTAGTCGGTGCCCGAGGACAGCGCCTGCACCCACCGCAGGGAGTCGGCACGGTCGAGCAGGTTCTCGGGGAGTCGACCGACGACGAGCCCGTCGGCGTCGGTGACGTGCTCGTCGGTCTCGGCGGGCGTCGCCGCGGCGACGACGCGGTCGGCCGGGAGCCCGGCGTCGACGAGGCGGTCGCGGAGGTCGGCGCTACGGTCGGGGCCGACGGTGTGTGCGAGCAGGAGGGCGGGCTGGTCGGCGAACTCGTCGGTCATATCGACCGCCTCGCTCGCTCGCGAGAAAAGGTCCGCGGTGACTTCCGCTTACTCCTCGGGCTCGAAGTCCAGCGCCACGGAGTTGATACAGAACCGCTCGCCAGTCGGCTCCGGTCCGTCCTGGAAGACGTGGCCGAGGTGGCCGTCGCAGGTGGCGCACTTCACCTCGACGCGGGACATCCCGTGGCGATCGTCGTCCTCCAGCGTCACCGTCGACTCGTCGGCGGCGTAGAAGCTGGGCCAGCCGCAGCCGGAGTCGTACTTCGTCTCGGACTCGAAGATGACGGTGCCACAGCCCGCGCACTTGTAGACGCCGTCGTCCTTCCGATCGACGTGCTCGCCGGAGAAGCGCGCCTCCGTGCCGCGCTCGCGGAGGATCTCGTACTCCTCCTCGCTCAGTCGCTCGCGCCACTCCTCGTCGCTGTCGGGGACTTCCTCGGGCTCAGGGGTCGCGTCGGCTGAGTCACTCATACCGGGGGAAGGACGTCGAGACGCATGAACCCACGGTCGATTCACTCCGGAAACAGTTCTTCCTCGCGCTCGACCCCGTCGATCCGCTCGTGGTCCTCGGCATCGAGGTCGAGATCAGCCGCCGCGAGGTTCGCGCGCAGGTGACGCTCGCTCGACGCCTTCGGGATCGTGACGACGCCCTCCTTGTCGGTGAGCCACGCGATGCTCACCGCCTCCGGCGTCGCGTCGTGTTTCTCGGCGACCGCACGCACCGCCTCGATCTCCCGGACGCGGCCGCCGGCGAGCGGCGAGTACGCGACCAGCGGGTAGCCGTGCCCGACCGCGTGCTCGCGGAGCGCGGGACGCTGAAACAGGGGGTGGTACTCGGTCTGGTGGGCCGCGAGCGGGGCGTCGAGCAGATCGATCGTCCCGTCGAGTTCGTCGCGTTCGAAGTTCGAGACGCCGACGTGGCCGACGAGGCCGTCGTCGACCAGTTCGTCGAACGCCGCCAGCGTGCCCGCCGGATCGTAGCCGCCCTTCGGCCGGTGGACGTACAACAGGTCCACCGCGTCGAGGCCGAGCCGGTTCAGGCTGGCCCCCGTCGAGGGGCGCACGTCGTCGGGCGCGAGGCGGTCGATCCACGTTTTCGTCGCGACGGTCACGTCCTCGCGGGCGACGACGCCCGCCTCGGCGGCCTCGGCGGCCGCGGCGAGCCCCGCGCCGACGGTCGCCTCGTTCTCGTACACCTGCGCGGTATCGAGGTGTCGGTAGCCCAGCCGCAGCGCCGTTTCGACCGCGCGGGCGCCCTCGTCGCCGTCGAGACCCATCGTGCCGAGGCCGACGGGCGGGAGATCGATAGCCGTGTCCATACGCGGAGATCGGGGGGCGGCGGGAAAGCGTCGACGGTCAGTTACTGATCGCCTGGAGGTCCGCGAGCCCGTCGATGTCGTACGTCGGCGTGACCGAGAGCGTCCAGTCCTCACGGTGCGGGCGGCGGATGAACGCCGAGTCGATCCCGGCGTTGTCGGCCGCCTCGATGTCGGACTCGTTGTCGCCGACGAACAGCGCCGTCTCGGCGTCCAGGTCCGCGAGCGCGCGGTCGATGTAGTGACTGTTGGGCTTCTTGTGCCGGAGGCTCTCGACGGTCGGCTCGCGACCGTAGGCGGTGTCGAAGAGGTCGGCGACCCCGAAGTGATCGAGCAGGAACTCCACCGTCTCGTGTTGGTTCGAGGAGACGATGCCCTTCGGCGTAGAGAGATCACGTAACACGTCGATGTCGTCGTACAGGCGCTTGTTGCCCGCGCGGACCTCGCGGCGCTGGGCCTCGAACGCCGTCCGGTCGCGCATCGCCCAGAACTCCCGCGGCGTGAGGTCGTAGGTGTCGCACACCTCCTCGACCTGTCCGGGCGAGACGCCGACGACCATCGACTCGACGTGCTCCGGGTCGGGATCGGCCACCGAGAGCGCGTCGAAGGCGTCCCAGGCGGCCTCGTGGAGCACGTCGTAGTGGGTGCGCCCCACGAGCACCCCGTCGTTGTCGAAGACGATCGCGTCGTACATGCCGGTTACTGGCGCGTCATTGGGGATAAGCGTTTCACCCGGCTGTCGAGTGGGTCCCACGGGAACGCCACCCACGGCGGTCGTTCGTCGTCGCTGCTCGTTCGTCGGCGCTGCCACTCGCTTGTCGCCGCCTCGTCGGCGCCACTCGCTCGTTCGATCGCCCGCAAGCGATACGGACCCGGCGTCCCTGTACACGGTGATGGCACCCATCGGCATCGTCGGCGCCGGCCTCGCGGGCGCCGGCGCGGCGTACGCGCTCCGGTCGACCGATCACGACGTGACGATCCTGGAGAAGTCCCGCGGCGTCGGCGGACGGGCGGCGACGCGGCGGCGCGACGGCTGCCGGTACGACCACGGCGCCAACTACGTGAAACTCCCCGACCAGCGGACCGGCGACCTGATCCGCGACCTCGGGGAGGACGGCCTCGTCGACATCGAGGAACCGGTGTGGACGTTCGGTGCCGACGGCGAGATCACCCCCGGCGACGGCGACGACGAGCACAAGTACACCTGGGAGGCGGGGGTCACCCAGTTCGCCAAGCGGCTGCTCGCCGAGACCGACGCCGAGGTGCGAACGACGACGCGAGCCGAATCGATCGTCCGAGACGGGACCGCCGACGGCGACGGCGCGTGGACGGTCACGGACACCGACGGCGATGACCACGGTCCGTTCGACGCGCTGTTGCTCACCCCGCCGGCGCCCCAGACCGCCGACCTGCTCTCGGCGACGGAGTGGTCGGACGACAGCGGCACGCTCGCGGACCTGCACACGGCCGTCGAGGCGACCGAGTTCCGCACGGTGCGGACGCTCGTGTTGCACTACCCCTTCGAACTCGACGTGCCGTGGTACGGGCTCGTCGACGTGGACAAGGCCCACGAGATCGGCTGGCTCTCGCGCGAGGAGTGCAAGCGCGGGCACGTCCCCGACGGCGAGGGGCTGCTGATCGTGCAGATGAGCCCGGAGTGGTCGACCGCCCACTACGACGACCCGCTCGAGGAGGCGACCGACGCGGCAGCGACGCTCGCGGCCGATCTCGTCGGCGACGACCGGCTCACGGAGCCGGACTGGGTCGACGATCAGGGCTGGCGCTACGCGCTCCCGAACGAGGAACTCGACGGCGACGGCGCCACCGACGCCGACGCGGTCGCCGCCGCCGAGGACGCGGGGCTGTTCCTCGCCGGCGACTGGGTCGCCGGCCGCGGCCGCGTCGCCGCGGCGCTGTGGAACGGGACCGACGCCGGCGAGTCGATCGCCGAGCGACTGTAAGGGGATCCGGCCTGCGTCGAGTGCGGGCAACCACTGCCGCCGACAGCGTCCGTATTATCCGCTGTCGAAACCGACACGTCCTCGTCACCCGGATCGCGATCAGAGACCCGATGTCGGACGACGCCACTCCCGAGCGCTCGGATCGCGGCCACTCCGTCACGGTCGAGTCCGGCGCGCGCCTGCATTTCGGCTTCGCCAACCTCTCGCTGGCGCACGAGCGGCTCTACGGCGCCGTCGGCGTCGCCCTCGACGCGCCCCGCGTCCGGCTGCGCGTCGCGCCCGCTGTCGCCGCCGAGAGTGATCACGCCGCCGTCCGCGGCTACGCCGAGCGCGCGTGCGACCTGCTCGGCGTCGACGGCGCCCGCGTCGCCGTCGAGTCGGAGCTCCCGCGCCACATGGGCCTGGGGAGCGGGACCCAGCTCGCGCTCGCCACGCTCGCGGGCGTCGCCGGCGCGCACGGGCGCGACCCGGCGGTGCGAGAGCGCGCGCCCGCGCTGGGGCGGGGTGGCCGCTCGGGCGTCGGTGTCGCGACGTTCGAGGACGGCGGCTTCGTCCTCGACGCCGGCCATCCGACCGGTCGGTTCACCACCGACCGCCCCGCCGACGGCGACTGGCGCGTTCCAGCGGTGGCCGCACGCCACCGCGTGCCCGACGACTGGCGCTTCCTCCTCGTCGTCCCCGACGCCGACCCCGGCCGCGCGGGCGACGCCGAGGACTCCGCCATCCGACGCGCGGTCGAGGACGCCGACCCCGCCGTCGCCGACCGCGTCGCCGGCGCGATCCAGCGCCGCCTGCTCCCCGCGATCGCGGAGGGATCGGCCGAGCGCTTCGGCACCGCCGTCGAGGACATCGGCCGGCTCAACGGCGCGTGGTTCGCGGACGAGCAGGGTGGCGTCTATCGCCCGCCGGTCGGCGACGTGGTCGCCGAGTTGAACGACGCGCCGGCGGTGTACGGCGCCGGGCAGTCGTCGTGGGGGCCGACCGTCTACGGCGTCACCGACGGCGGACACGTCGGGGAAGCGCGCGAGGCCGGGGAGGACGCGCTCGCGGCCGCCGGCGTCGACGGCGACGTGCGAGTCGTGGGGCCGCGGAACCGCGGCGCCGAGATACGCGCCGACCGGCACAACGCCTAAGCGCGCGCCCGAGCGAGGGGAGGCATGGATCGGATCCCGTTCGGCGTCGCCCAACTCGACTCGGTGTTGGGCGGCGGCGCCCCTGTGGGCAGCGTCGTGCTCGTCGCCGGCGAGTCCGGCGCCGGCGCCCGGGAGTTCGCCTACACGAGCGCCGCGATGAACGCGCTCGCCCGCGTCGACGAGGAGATGTTCGACCTCTACTACGGCGACCTGGACGACGCGGCGGCGGTCCCGTCGGAGGTCCACTACCTCTCGTTCACCACCGACGCCGACTACATCGAACGCGAACTGCGCTACACGATGGCCGACGAGATCGTCGACGCCGCCGTCGACGGGATCGAGTTCGCCGACCTCTCACCGGAGTACTTCCAGCTGTCGCCTATCCCGCGCGAGTGGTACATGGGTGCCACCAGCAGCATCCACGACCTCGGAAGAGCCGGCAATCGCGACGGCGTTCTCTCGGCGTTCGGCGAGTACCTGACGGACAACGCTGCCGGCAACCTCGTCGTGATCGACGCCGTCACCGACCTCGTCGGCGCCTCCGGGGGCGAGGTCGAGTGGGAGGACGTGGCGATGCTCGTCCGCGGGCTCGCGAAGGCGGTCCACTCGTGGGGCGGGCTGCTGATCGCGCTCGTCAACACCGACGCGATCACCGACCGACAGCTCGGCCAACTCGTCGACGGCAGCAGCGGGACACTCCAGTTCAGCTGGGAGTCCGGCGGTTCGAAGCGCGCACGGACGATGGTCGTCCGGGAGTTCCGTGGCGTGCTCTCCCAGCTCGAGTCGGAGAACATCGTGCGGTTCGAGACCGAGATCCACGACGGCGGCCTCGACATCAGCGACGTGCGGAAGATCCGGTGACGGCCTCCATCGACGTCGAGAATGTCACTCCCCTGTACTATCCTCGATATTCGGGCCGGTACTATTTACCTGCACACGGTCTACGTGGGGGTAGATGGATGGAGAGCAGGTCGAGGAGCTCCCGGATGTTCTCCGTGAGTGGGTCGTGGCCCACGCCGAGGAGACGGGCCGATCGCGCGAGGAGGTGCTGGCTCGGGCGGTCACGCTCGCGCGGCTGCTCGACGAGCACGGCGACGATCTCCCGGACCCGGCCTCGATCGGTTCCGAGACGGTCGATCACGAGGAGATCGCCGGGCGGGTCGTCGACCTGAACGCCCGCGTCGACGAACTGGACCGGGAGCTCGACGAGAAGATCGACGATATCCGCTCGCGGGTGATCCAGGTCAAACGCGAGACCGACACGAAGGCCGACGCCGACCACGATCACCCGGCGCTTCGGGAGGCGGCCGAGTCGGTCGAGGACCTGAGCGCGGCCGTCGACGCGCTCCGCGCGGACCTCTCGGAGCTCGAGGAGACGTTCGAAACCGGGTTCGCGAACTACGAGGAGGTGCTGGAGTACCTCACGGACACCACCGACGAGCACACCGAGAAGCTCTCCCGGCTCGCGGCCGTGCTCTCCGACGTTCGAAGCCGCGTCTCGACGCTCGAATCGCGCGAGGCGCGCCGGCTCGCGGCCGCCGACCTCAAACGGCAGGCCAACCGGCTCGGGATCGCGACGGCCGACTGCGACAGCTGCGGCGAGACGGTTCGGCTCGGACTGTTGTCGAGCCCGGAGTGTCCCCACTGTGGGAGCACGTTCGAGACGGTCGAGCCGAGCTCGGGATTCTTCGGATCGCCGTCGCTCACGGTCGGCTCGCGTCCCGCGCTGGAAGGTGAAACGATCGACGAACAGGAGTCGCAGGCGATCTTCGAGGAGGAGTAGATGGCCGACGATCCCGACACCGACGGCAACGCTCGCGACGAGGCGGATGCGGATACGGAGGGGTCGCCGCGTGTACAGAACCCGTTCGGGCGGGACGACCAGCCCGATGAGGATCGGAACCGGAGCACCGATCGCGAGGCCGGTGACGCGAGCGACGGAACCGACGTGGATGACGGGACCCCAGACCGTCGCCGCGACGCCCCGCTGGGCGATCTCGCCAGGCGCGTCGGCAAGCGCAGCCGGGATCGCGACGCACGAGACGACCGCGACCCGTTCGAGGAGGTCAACGTCGGCGACATCGACACCGAGAAACTGTGGGAGTCGCTCGACGCCGGGGGGACCGACCGGTCGGATGCGGACGGCCTCGGCCAATACGACCCGCCCGAGGAGGCGGCTCGGCGTGTCGAGGAGACTGCAACACGTAACGTCCGTCCCGAGTACGTGCTCGACAAGCGGGAGTACTGCCAGCGCTGTCCGTACCTTTCGGCGCCGCCGGACGTGACATGTGGCCACGAAGACACCGACATCCTCGAGGTCGTCGACGGCGAGCACTTCCGCGTCCGCGGGTGCCCGATGGTAACCACCGACGGCAAGCCGAACTTTGCCGCCGGCGGCGACGCGAACCCGGATACTGCGGCGGCCGGGACGGCAGTGTCGACTGAAACAGCTGAGGCTCCCGAGACGACCGGCACGAGTGCCCCCGCGGATTCGTCGACCGTCGACGACGCGTAAGCCATACCGGTGCAGACCGAGTACGGTCTGTCATGCAGTTTTGCGACGAGTGCGGCTCGATGATGCGCACCGAGGACGGCGTGATGCTCTGTTCCTCCTGCGGCGCCACCGCCGAGCGCGACGAGGAGCGCGCCGCCGAGTTCGTCTCGACCGAAGCCCAGACCCACGACGACGTGATCGAGACCGAGGAGGGCGCGAACTTCGAGGGGAAGCCCACCTCCGACGACGTGATCTGCGACGAGTGTGGCCACACTGTCGCGTGGTACACGATCAAACAGACCGGCGCCGCCGACGAGCCGCCGACGCGGTTCTTCAAGTGCAAGGAGTGTGGCTACCGCTGGCGGGAGTACAACTGATCCGAGAAACGTTCGGGCGCAGTCTCTCTGTGAGACCCAGCACAAACTGTGATGTCGACTGAGAACTGAGTGTCTTGAACTATTCAGTTATCGAAGTTACAGCGATCGAGCGCTTCTTTCGCTTTCTCGGTCTCTGTGCTTGCACGACTATCGTTACCGTTGTTTAGTGCAGCGCAGGCTTCTCGAAGGTGTCTTGCACCGTCTTTGAGCGCCCCTCCGTAACACGTGAGTTCGATGAAAGTCGTTTTCATCGAGTCGGGAACAGTGTTCTCCCGATCTTTGAACGTGGTCTCGCTGGTGGTGAAGTGATCGACGGATCTGTCGTAGCTACTCTCCGCATCCGCATACTGATCGTTTTCAATTTGGGTCGTTGCCTCTTCGAAGTCAACTAGTCCAAGAGAGAGTTGGCGAATTCCCGATGCAAGGGCACTTAGGGCCGGTAGTACCTCGTCCACGGCCGTCAGTTCAGTCTTTATCGACTCAACCTCTACCTCGCTGACCTCGTCAAGGAGCTCTGTATCTAGCTGTTCCTGACGGTCCTGTACAACAGTCAATATGTCATCGGATTCAGACAGTGTGCTCTCTGCTGTTTCGAGTTGCTCAGCCGCCTCGGAGTACCGCTCCGATCGGAAATACGAGAATCCACTCGTTGTCTGCGTGTACGCTTCTGCAAACACGTCGAGGAACTCGGCCATTTTCCGTGCGAACGAGATGTATCCTCGGGCAGCGCTGATCTTCTCCTGTTGCGGGGCGCTCGCGTGTTTCTCGGCTTGATCGAGTTCTTCTGAAGCCGTGTCGAGATAGTCATAGATCGTTTCGGGTTCGAAATCGAGGCCACTGCCGCTTTCGACTTCTGAATCCTTGAACTTCTCACTCTGGGTCGAGATCTCTTCACCTGCACGCTGGAGGGCCTTTCCAGCGAGTTCCATGTGTTCTGCTGCCTTTTGCTCCTCGCTTGATGTCGATGTACTGCGAGTTATTCCCGTGTTCGTTCCGTCTCCGGTCGAACCTCCCGTACATCCCGCTACTGCTACCGTCGAAATAACCGAAGAAACCGCTCCGATATACTGTCGTCGTTGCATATCGTATTTAAATCCATCTCTCCATATAATGATGCTGACTCAAAAATCGGTTCAGATAACTCGTGACAAACGGCCGGATTTTCGCTGCTCCGTGCAGTTCGATCAGGGTGTGAGTTGAACTGAATACGGCTACCGCTGGCGGGAGTACAACTGACGACGGGATTTTTATCGCTGCTTCGAGAGGGCCCGGTATGACCCTCCACGACCGCGTCCGCGACCGGCTCAGACCGTGGCACGCGCTCATGCTGGCGGTGTTTCTCGCGGGTACCGGCCTCCAGCTCGCCGGGGGCGCCGAGCCGTTCCTCGCGGTGCTCTCGGGGCTGTTCGGGCTGGTGGTCTTCCAGTTCACCGTCGGCAACGTCTGGGCGTCGGCCGTCGAGTACCGCAACGCCGGCGGCGCCTGGAGCGACGCCCCGTTCCTCGCGCCGTTCGCGCTCGCCGTGCTCGCGGCGGCGGCGGCCTACGCCGCCACCCGAAGCCTCGCCGGAGCGGCCAGCGCCGCCTTCTGGGCGTTCGTCCTCGCCCTCGCGGCCACTTCGGTCGTCGTCAACCTCGTCGTCGGCTACCGCAGGGACGACGCGGACGCCGACGGGTTACAGCGCGTCGAGTAGCCACTCCCCCACGGCATCGCCCACCTTCCCCGCCTGCCCGACGAAGAAGTGGTCGGCGGAGAACTCCCGGAGGGCAACGTCGAGTTCCCGCGCGCGCTCGACCACCGGCTCCCAGTCGGCGGTGTCGTCGCGGGTCGCGTACACCACCTGCGCGGGACAGTCGATGTCGTCCATCGCCGCCACGGCGTCCAGATCTGACGTGAGTCGCGCGGTCGGCGCGAGCGCGGAGACGGCGTCGACGTCGCCCTCCGATCCAACCAGCAGCGCCAGAGATCCGCCGAAGCTGAAGCCGAACAGGCCGACGCGGTCGTAGCGCTCGCGCGCCCACGCGACGGCGTTGCGGGCGTCGGCGCGTTCGCCGTACCCTTCGTCCCAGTCGCCGTAGTCGAAGCGGAGGCAGTCGACGCCGCCGGCGGTCAGGACCGCCGAGACCGCCTG
Source organism: Halobaculum rarum (assembly GCF_040025155.1). Lineage (NCBI taxonomy): Archaea > Methanobacteriati > Methanobacteriota > Halobacteria > Halobacteriales > Haloferacaceae > Halobaculum > Halobaculum rarum. The sequence continues at coordinate 1,897,101 of NZ_CP157275.1, forward strand.
GAGGCGTTCGTCGCCGCGGTGGCCGCGGTGCTGCGGGTGGGGCGGGCACGCGACGACGCAGGCGTCGGCCCGGGCGTGTCCGGTTCCCCCCGCGTCGCCCGCGCGGTCGAGCGAGCCCCGAACGTCGCGGCCGCCGGGAACGAGTACGTCGGTCATGCGTTCGGCTGCGGTCGCTCGGCTGAAAACGGTAGCGGGTGGACCGCTCTCGCGGGTGAGATTTATACGGCCAGTTCACTTACTCCGGGCCATGGGAATCCTCTCTCGCGCCTCCTACGTCATCCGCTCGAAGTTCAACGCGATCCTCAACCGGGCGGAGGACCCGTCGGAGTCGCTCGACTACAGCTACGAGCAGATGCGCGACCAGCTCCAGGACGTGAAACAGGGCATCGCGGACCTCACCACTCAGAAGAAGCGCCTGGAGATCCAGAAGCGCCGGCTGGAGGAGAACGTCGAGAAGCACAACGAGCAGGCGCGCGAGGCCGTCCAGCAGGACCGCGACGACCTCGCGCGCAAGGCGCTGGAGAAGAAGAAGTCGAAGATGAACCAGATCGAGGACCTGGAGACCCAGATCGCTGAACTCCAGAACACCCAGGACCAACTGGTCGACAAGAAGGACGAGCTCCAGAGCCGCATCGAGGGGTTCCGTACGAAGAAGGAGACGATGAAGGCGCGCTACGAGGCCGCGGAGGCCTCGACCCGCGTCTCGGAGGCGATGTCCGGCGTCGGCGACGAGATGGGCGACGTGGCCCGCTCGATCGAGCGCGCCGAGGAGCGCACCGAGGAGATGGAGGCGCGCTCGCAGGCGATGGACGAACTGCAGGACACCGGCGCGTTCGACGACGCCCTCTCCGACGAGGACGAGATCGACCGGGAGCTCAGCTCCGGCCGCACGGACCGCGAGGTCGACGCCGAGCTTGAGACGCTGCGGGCGGAACTCGGGAAGGATTCGGCCGACGACGGCGGCGACGGCGACGCGGCCGACGCCGCGACGGAGTCCGACGACCTCGTCGACGAGGAGGTCGAGGCGGAGCTGGAAGAGCTCCAGCAAGAGGAGGACGCCGACGCCTCGAAGTAACGACAGTCGTTCCAGCCCCCTTTTCGCCCTTCGCTCCGCTCCAGCCCGCGTCGACACGCTGTCGATCGGCCCGTTCATCCTCCGGGAGACGGACGAGCTGTCGGAGGTCGAGTGGGACGACTGAGCCGCCGCACGGCCGGACCGGCACCGACAGACGAAAGTCGCCCCGGGCGGAAGGGTCGGTATGAGCGATCTCGACGCGGAGGTACAGACCGCCAGCGACGTCGGCGGCGACGGACCGCCGGTGGAGGAGAAGCCGTACAAGATCATTTTCGAGGCCAACGCCTGCTTCGGCGCGGGCAAGTGCGCGGAGGTCGCGGACAACTGGGAGATGGATATCACGAGCGGCATGGCGAAGCCGAAGTCGTACTACGTCGGCGATGACGAACTCGAGGAGAACCTCCGCGCGGCGGAGGTGTGCCCCGCAAAGAAGGACGTCGGCTGTATCCACGTCGTCGACCGCCGGACCGACGAGGAACTGGCGCCGGATCCAAACGGCGACGGGACGCTGAGTGTCGACTGGTGAGGGCGCTCAGTCGTTCAGGCTGACGGTGTCCTCCCCGGCCAGTCGCGGGTTGATCCCGGCGACGGTGTGGGGACGGAAGCCCTCGACGGTGTCCCGAACGCCGAAGCTGTTCTTGAGGTTGTACGCGGGAAGGTGCGCGCGGTCCTCCAGTATCGTCGTCGTCGCCTCCGTGTAGAGCCGGTTGCGCTCCTCACGGTCGGCCGACTGCCGTGCTTGGGTCAACTTGTCTGCGACCTCCTCGTTGCGGTAGTAACAGCCGTTGGTCTCGCTCTCCACCTCGGGGTGGAACATGTAGTAGAGGTAGCCGTCGGGGTCGAACTCGTCGACCCAGCCGAGCGTGTACATGTTGTAGTCGTCCTCGTCGCCGGTGGAGTACTTGTCGAGGAACGCCCCCCAGTCCAGCCGCTGGACCTCGACGTTGCTCCAGCCGGCTTCCTGGAGCCCGTTGCCGACCGAGACGCCGATCTGTTCGCGCTTGTCGTCCGGCGGGACGATGATCTTCCAGGAGTAGTCCTTGGGGACGCCGGCCTCCTCCAGGAGTTGGGCGGCCATGTCGACGTCCTTGTCGTGGGCGATGTCGGCCCACTCGTCGGTCGGGAAGTCCCAGGCGTCGGTGACCGTCTCGGGCATCGGCGCGGTCAGGCGCGTGCCCGCCGGCTCGATGTAGTTCTGGACGGCCTGATCCATCGAGACCGCGTAGTCGATGGCCTCCCGGACCTTCGGGTCGGCGGTGGGGCCCTCGTTGCAGTTGAACGAGAGGTAGTAGTAGCCCAGTCCCTGGCGTTCCGCGATGGAGGAGCCCTCCTGACCCTCAACGGTCGAGTACAGCTTCGGCGGCACCGTCTGGACGATGTCGAACTCGCCGTTCTTCAGCGTCGTCACCCGCGTCGTCGGTTCCTCGACGGGGCTGAAGACCGCGCCCTCGAGGCTCGGCGCGTCCCCGTGGTACTCGTCCCAGCGCTCCATGACGACCTCGTCGCCCTCGGTGGCCGACTCCAGCGTGAACGGTCCGGAGCCGACGGGGTCCCGGTTGAAGGACTCCTTGTTCTCCTCGCGGTACGCCTTCGGCACCGGCGCCCACGCGAGCTTGTGCCGGAACGGTCCGAAGGGGAACTTCAGGTCGAACTGGACCGTCCGGTCGTCGACGACGGTGATGGAGTCGATCATTGTGAACTCCGACCCGTTGTTGGTCTCCTCACGTCCCGGCGCGAGGAAGGAGTACTTCACGTCCTCGGCGGTGATCGGCTCGCCGTTGTGGAACGTGACCCCATCGCGGAGTTCGACGACGTACTGCGTGGCGTCGTCGTTGACCTCGGGGTCGCCGGCGGCGAGCTGCGGGACGAGCTCGGTCCCCTCGCCGTACGTGTAGAGGCTGTCGAAGATCTGTTCGACGACCTGCAGCGAGGGAACGTCGTTGGCCTTCAGCGGGTCGAAGTCCAGCGGCGACTTCGACTGCGCGAAGTTCAGCGTCCCGCCGCCGGTCGTCGCGGTGGTCGATACGCCGTCGCTCGTCCCGGCCGCGTCGGTCTCGGACTCGCCGCCGCCCGACCCGCCGGTACAGCCGGCGAGGCCGACCGCGCTCGCGGTGCCGGCGCCGGCGAGGACTCGCCGTCGTGTGATCGCGTCCAGCGTTTCGTCGGTGTTGTCGCTCACGTCGGCAACAACGTTTCGGGGCACCTATTCATCCGTCGTTCGCCGCAGCGCTGTCCTCGACCTCGGAGGTGCAGCAAATATCTCCGTCGGGCGACCGAAATTCACTTGCACCGTCCGGCGAAACGACGACCCGCGCGAGGGTGGCTGAGCTTGGCCAAAGGCGGCGGACTTAAGATCCGCTCCCTCAGGGGTTCAAGGGTTCAAATCCCTTCCCTCGCATGAGTGGGGCCGAAGGCCCGGAATCGTTCCGGGAGGATTTGAAGCAGGGAGTGACGCGAACTCCGCGAGCGGAACGACCGTGGTTCAAATCCCTTCCCTCGCAGTCGCGACGAACGTCGTTTCAATCGCCATAGCCACAGTACGAGCGGCCAGTGAACAGCTGTCTTGCCGTATTCGCCGTCGCCGGCGGGTACTCTCTACCGTACTCGAGATCTGGAGGCCAAAACCAATCGATATGCGGTCCGACGTGCCGGCGGTTTTGCGGGTCGTGTCGCACGATCGGGTCCCAACAGAGTCCTCGAAGTAGTTCTCACGCGGGACTCGCCTCGACATGTCCCCGTAGCACCGCCCCCGCTCGCCCGAGAACCGCGACCACGGCGACGGCGACGATGGCGTAGTGGATCCGGAACGCGTGCTCCAGCGTCGCCTCCGAGAGGGTGAATCCGCCGAACAGCGCCCTCGCCACCGGCTCGCCGACGAGGGGAACCGACAGCGCCAGTTCGACGCCGGCCTGCCCGAGGACGAACGACAGTTGCGTCCACGGAAGCAACAGCCCGGTGTACGCGTACAGGGCGGCGAGCGGGACTGCGACCGCGGCAGCAAGGCCGGCAGCGGGACTGCCGGACGCGACGGCGTGTGTGACGGCGATGAGCGCGGCGAGGCCGGCGGCGAGCGCCAGCGCGGTCCGGGTCGCCTCGCCGAGCGGCGGCGGGATCAGGCGGGCGAGCGACGCGAGATCGGCGGCGACGGCCACGGCGACGACGACGAGAAGGGCCGGTTCGAGCGCGTCCGCGGAGTCACTGCTGGGGCGTCTGTCGGAGGGCATCATCGCGGCATTCGTTCTCCCGGTGGGTAGTGATTTCGGGGAACCAGCCGGCCGAAGGATCGGCGCGTGACCCTCCCGACCGGGCGCAGTCCGACGATCTCGTGGCGACGCGTTACCCCTCCCAGTCGCCGCCAACGCGGTCGTACCCCATCATTTCCTCGCCCGTGTGGTCGGTGAAGGTCGCCTTGGGGTTCGGCTCGGGAACGCCCACTCGTCGGTCAGATACGCCACCGCCGCGAGCGCGAACGCTCGCTTCAACTCGAACGGGCGCCCCTCACGGATGTCCGCGTCGAGGAACACGAGCGGCCCTCGACTGCCCGACCCATATGGAGGTCCGCCGGGTCGCGTTCGCGGATCGTGACCGCGACGTGACCGGCCGTCGTCTCCATGTGCTCGGTGTACAGGTCCGTGACGGCCGCCGCGAGCGCGTTCTTCTCGGCGGCCGTCGGTTCGGCGTCCGTGTCGAACTGGAGGTGTGGCACGTCCGGATGCTGTTCGGACTCTCTCCCGTTCCGGCGACTCCGGAGCGACCCCAAGCGGTTTCCGTTTCTAATGAGATGTAATTACCATGCTTCCGGCAGACGGGCCGTCGCGTCCGGACGTGGTCCTCGCGGTCATCGGCGCGAGCCTGCTCGCGGCCGTCCTCGCGACGACGACGCTCGGCGTGCCGTTCCGGCTGACGGCGCCCGCGGGGTCGGCGGCCGGCGGGCTGGCCATCGTCGACAGCGTGTTCCGTAATCCGCCGACCGACGGATAACGAACTGAGTCGACGGCTCGACGGGGTTGCATGCGGCAGCATTCGCAGTCACACAGCAGCGGCTCGAACCTGTGAAACGTGGGAGGAACGCGCGCCGGTGAAAAGAGCGGCGCGCGTTCCGCCCTGAATTGGTCCCCGCTGACGCTTCGGCCCTCCAGACGAAGCGTCACCTGAGACAAACGGGTGCGGGTACTTAACCATGTTGGCGCCGGCTGTACCGTCCCTGACCGAAACCGGTGGTTGTGCGGCGCGTACGCCTCCGCGATGGGGATCTCGATCGTTTCGACCAGCGCACGGTTCGATTTACCTCACTGCCGTGCGGGATGCGACGAGGAAAGTCGCGACTCATTGCCGAGGAGTCGCTCGCGGAGGGTCTCCCCCGCGGTCGGCTCCGCGAGGAGATCTCGCGCGCGCAGTTCCGGCACGAGAAGATCGACCACGTCGTCGAGGCTCCCGGTGCGAAGCACCTCCTTCACGTTGAACCCGTCGACGCCCACTTCCTCGTGCCAGTACTGCAGTTCGTCGGCCACCTGTTCGGGCGTCCCCGCGACGACCGGCGAGGTGGTGCCCAGCCCCGAGAACTGCGCGACCTCGCGGACGGTCCAGTCCCGATCCGGGTCGGATCTCGTGAAGGCGTTCATCGTTCCCTGGATCGCGTCGGTCTCGATGTGCTCGATCTTCTGATCCGGATCGAGCTCCGAGAGATCCATGTCGAGAAAGCCCGACAGCAGCGCGAGCGTCGCCTCCACGTCGACCGTCTCCAGCAGGCGCTCGTACTTCGCCTCGGCGGCCGCTTCGGTCTCGGCGACGACGGGGACGACACCCGGGAAGAACGCGAGGTCGTCGGGATCCCTGCCGAGGTCGGCGGCCCGCTCGCGCAGGTCGTCCATGTACTCGCGGACGCCGTGCTCGGTGGGCTGCGAGCAGAACACCGCCTCCGCGTTGGCGGCGGCGAAGTCGCGCCCGCGGTCGGAGGAGCCCGCCTGGAAGATAACGGGACTGCGCTGCGGCGACGGTTCGCAGCCGTGCGGGCCGGGTACGTCGAAGAACTCGCCCTCGTGGTCGATCTCGTGGACCTTCGCCGGGTCGCTGAAGGTACCAGACTCGCGGTCTCGGACGACCGCGTCGTCGTCCCACGAGTCCTCCCACAGCGCGTAGCAGACGTCCATGAACTCGTCGGCGCGGTCGTACCGTGTCCCCTTGTCCATCCGCTCGTCGAGGCCGAGGTTCGCCGCCGCCGACTCCAGATACGAGGTGACGACGTTGAACGCGACGCGGCCGTCGGTGAGGTGATCGAGCGTGGAGAACTCCCGGGCGAGCTGGTACGGGTGGGTGTAGGTGGTCGACTTCGTGACCGCGAACCCGAGCGAATCCGTCACCTCGGCCATCGCGGGCACGAGGTAGCCGGGATCGTTCGAGGGGGTCTGGACCGCGTGCTCGATGGCCGTCTCGCGGTCGCCGCCGTACACGTCGTAGATGCCGCGCACGTCCGCGAAGAAGACGGCCGCGAAGCCGCCGCGTTCGGCGGTTCTCGCTACGTCGGTCCAGTACTCCCTGTCTTTGTACTCGGCGGAGCGGTCCGCCGGGTGGGTCCAGGAGCCGGGGGAGACGTGCTCCACGGAGTTCATCGTGAAGAGGTTGAGATGGATGCCGTCGCTCATTACGTGATCGCTGGTTCGCTAGCCGGGTAAGGGTCGGTGAAATCGGCCGGCTGTGCCTGTATTCGGGACGACCGTGTCCGGGACTCGACGGTAACTGGAGGGTCAATCGCTCCCGCTCCAAACCAGGCTCAGCACGTACACGACTACGGTTGCGAGGAACACTGCGCTAACGACGGAGGGGACTGCACCAGTAAGGATGTTGTTTGCAAAAACCTCTGTATCTATCACTCCGATCACAGCCAATATCTGAACGGCGAATCCGATAGCGATCCCAACCATCCCGACGTTAGTTTTCACCGACTCTTCTGCACGGTACCTGATCCGTTTTTTAGTACTCTGTTCCCCTCCGATCACGGTTCCAGCGAGTGACTCTGGTGTGTGGAGGGCTGGGATAGCTAATGAGATACTGGCGACCGAACTTAGCAGGAGGCCATATATTATCGGAGGTAGGACGTGGAGGATATCGTAACAAGCGGTGAGGAGCAGTATTTTCACAAGTATTCGAATATTGTCACCTCCGTGTTTGCGGTACTCCTGCGCTAAGATCGATTCTGCAACATCAATATCTGCTTCGTTCGTGTCCTCGAAATCTCCAAGATCGGCATTCAAGTTCGGCAGGATCCACTTTTTAATTCGCTTTTCTTGTGCCGATAGTTCGGGCTGTTCCAGTCGCATCACATGCTGACCAAACTGTACATCTAATTGGTTCTTATCCTGATATATTGAATTACACCAATTCCCGATCCGTGTATAAGCGGATGGCTGGCCGCTGTCGTCCTGACAGAGAACACAACCGTGAAATCCCCCGGACGGCTCGTGGCCTGCGACTCGCTGCGCTCCTCGCTCGCTTCGCTCGCTGTGGTGCTTGCGTCGCCTCGGCTCACGACCCGCCCGGCCCCTTTCAGTCCCGCCCGGCGGCACTGCAGCCTCTCCCTCCCCAGCCGACTCACTCGGCTTCGCCTCGCTCGTCCCTCGCGCGCGTCCGCCGCGAACGGAGTCGCGGCGGCGCGCGCCACCGCGGGTCGTACACACCGTGTGGAGGACTCCGGTGTTCGGCCCGTCCGACCGACGGGCGGGACTGAAAGGGGCCGTGGCTGTGCGGGAAGCCCGACGATGCAAGCACTGGAGCGGAGTGAGCGAAGCGAACGGAGCGGGGAGCGCAGCGAGTCGCGCGAGCGCACAGCCACGGGGGCTTTCGCGGTCATCACAACGATCGTCACGGCCGCTGAGCCCGCCGAATCGCTGCCGTTGTGGCCGACAGCCGGACCTACGAGCTCGCTCACGACCCACAGTATCCGGCTGATCCGACCGCGTGGGTCCGATTTATGCCCCGCGGTCGCGCACGCTCCACCATGACCGATCGCGTCGCCGTTCTCGCCCACGAGAAGTTTCCGGACCGCTCGAAGACCGCCAACGGCGTGCTCCGGTACGCCGACTACGAGGTCGCGGCCGTCCTCGACCGCGACCGCCCCGGCGAGCGCGTCGCCGACCACCTACCGGACGTGCCCGATGCACCGATCGTCGAGTCGTTCGCGGACGTCCCCGGCGACGTGGACGCACTGATCGTCGGTATCGCGCCCATCGGCGGCGGCTTCGACGAGTCGTGGCGCCCGGACGTACGCGCGGCCATCGAGGCGGGGTGCGACGTGATCTCGGGCCTCCACTACTTCCTCAACGACGACGCGGAGTTCGCCGAACTCGCGGCCGAACACGGCGTCGAGCTCCGGGACGTCCGGAAGCCCCACGACGACCTCACCGTCGCAGGGGGACGCTCGGACGAGGTGAGCGCGGACGTTGTCTTGACCGTCGGGACCGACTGCTCGGTGGGGAAGATGACCGCGACGATGGAGATCGTCGAGGCCGCCCGCGAGGACGGGATCGACGCCTGTGCGATCCCGACCGGCCAGACCGGGATCATGATCGAGGGGTGGGGCAACCCCGTCGACCGCGTCGTCTCGGACTTCACCGCCGGCGCCGTCGAGGAGATGATCCTCGAGAAGGGCGACGAGCACGACCTGCTCGTCGTCGAGGGACAAGGAACCATCATCCACCCCGCGTACTCGGCGGTCACCTGCGGCATCCTCCACGGCGCGATGGCGGACAAACTGGTCCTGTGTCACGCCGCCGGCCGGGAGGCGATCCACGGCTACGAGGACACCGCCCTCCCGCCTCTCGAGGAGTACATCGACCTCTACGAGTCGCTGTCGGCGCCCGTCCACGAGACCGAGGTCGTCGCCGGCGCGCTCAACACCGTCGACCTCGACGACGACGCGGCCGCCCGGGACGCGGTCGAGGGGTTCGCCGACGAGATCGACGCGCCCGCGACGGACCTCATCCGCTTCGGCGCCGACGAGATCGTGGAGGCGATCCGCGAATGACTCCCTCGCTTTCGACCTCGTTCGAGCGCGTCTCGCTCCCGCTGGAACACGAGTTCACCATCTCGCGCGGGTCCACCACCGCCGCCGAGAACGTGATCGTTCGCGTCGAGGACGGGGGCGGCATGACCGGCGTCGGCGCGGCCGCCCCGTCCGCCCACTACGGCGAGACGGCCGGGACGGTCGAGGCGGTCCTCCCGGATCTCCTCGCCGAGGTCGAAGCCGTCGGCGACCCGCACGCCCTCGCGGAGATCGAGGATCGAATGCAACACGTCGTCGCCGACAATCCCGCCGCCCGGTGTGCGGTGAGCATCGCGCTCCACGACCTCGCGGCGAAACGGCTCGGCGTGCCCCTCTACCGACTATGGGGGCTCGATCCCACGGAGGCGCCGACCTCCTCGTACACCATCGGGATCGACGACACCGACGTGATGCGCGAGAAGACGTCGGCCGCCGTCGAGGCGGGCTACTCGACCCTCAAGCTGAAGCTCGGCACCGACCGCGACCGCGAGGTCGTCGAGGCCGTTCGCGAGGAGGCGCCGGACGCCACCCTCCGCGTCGACGCCAACGAGGCGTGGACGCCCCGCGAGACCGCCCGCAAGAGCGAGTGGCTCGCGGATCTGGGCGTCGAGTTCATCGAGCAGCCGCTTCCCGCGAGCGATCCAGCGGGGCTGAAAGACGCGTTCGAGCGCTCGGTCCTCCCGATCGCCGCGGACGAGTCGTGCGTCACGCTCGCGGACGTTCCGCGGATCGCGGACCGCTGCGACATCGCGAACCTGAAGCTGATGAAGTGCGGCGGCCTGCTGGAGGCCAAGCGGATGATCCATGCGGCCCGTGCGCACGGGCTGGAAGTGATGCTCGGCTGTATGGTGGAGTCGAACGCCGCCATCGCCGCCGGCTGTCACCTCGGGCCGCTGCTGGACTACGCCGACCTGGACGGGAGTCTGTTGCTGGCGGAGGATGCGGACCCGTTCGATGGCGTGCCGATGCCGGAGGGGCGGATCGACCTGGCCGCGGTCGACCGGCCGGGGACGGGCGCGGTCGACCGAGCGAGCGGAGCGAGCGAGTGAGACCGCGGGTAACGGCGGAGCGGTCTCGTACCGTTCCGCCCACGAACGGGCGCGGTCGAAGGGCCCACGAACGGGCGCGGTGGACGGTAACGCGGTTACCGTCCGCGACTACTCCCCGACCAGTTCCTCGTACTGCGCACCGGTCTGCTTCAGCGTCGCCGTCGAGTACAGCCGCTCGTGGCCGAACGGGAGATGGTCGGCGGCGAGTTCGTCGATCTTGAGGTCGACGGCGTCGGCCTCGCGGCCGTGGACCATCGTGAAGAGGTTGTACTCCCAGTCCTGCTCGGGCCGGCGCGGCCGGTGGTAACACAGCGTCACGTACGGGAGTTCGCCCACGGACTCCCCCAACTCGTCGAGGCGGTCGTCGGGCACGTCCCACACGACCATGCAGTTGTTCCGGAAGCCGGTGACGATGTGGTTGACGACGCAGCCGATGCGCTTGATGCAGCCGTCCGCCAGCAGGCGCTCGATCGCCGCGAGCACGTCGTCCACGTCGGCGTCGACCGCCTCGGCCACGTCGCGGTACGGCGTCGCCGACAGCGGGAACCCGTCCTGGATCTCGACGAGCAGCGCACGATCCAACTCGGAGAGGTCGCCGGTCGCGTTCTCGGAGATCCGGGTCGCCCCGGCGTCCGTCGACTCCAGGGATTCTCTCGCGAACGCGTCGTCGTTCCAGACGGGGAACTCCAGGTCGATGTAGTAGTCCGTCAGCATCGGGAGGTTCAGCACCTCGCAGCCGGTCCGCTCCTCGATATCCGTGAGGATCCGGTCGCGCGTCTCCCGGCTGGCGGCGGTGACGACGAACCACTGGTTCCACTCGTGGTCGCGGCGGTAGTTGTGGTTCACCTGGCGGTAGCCGTTGATCACCTCCGCGATCTCGTCGAAGCGGTCCTCGGGCGCCGAGACGGCCGCCAACGTCGACGAGCCGATCACCGGCGGGTTGAGCACCGCGCCGAACCGGCGGAACACGCCGCGCTCGCGGAGCCGTTTCACCCGATCGAGCGCCTCGTCCTCGTCGATCCCGAGTTCATCGCCAACGATCCGGAACGGCCGCTCCGCGACGGGGAAGCCGCTCTGGTAGTCGTCGATCAGTCGTGCGTCGACGTCGTCGAGACCGGCGCGCCAGTCGTCGACCGCGTTCGTGTTCGCCTCCGCATCCGCGCCATCGCCCTCGGCGCCACTCATTGCCCGTCGTAGGGACCGGCGGAACCTACCGGTTTCGCTCGCCGCCGGCGCTGATCCCTCGGAACCGACCTCGGTCTCTGCGAGCAACCGGGTGGTTTTTGCGGCGAACGCCCCTCGGATCCGGTATGGCGAAGGCGACCACCGAGGAGGACGAGACGTTCGGCGAGTGGCCGCTCAAGCGGCTCATGACCGAGGTCTGCGGCTCCGGGCCGAAGTCGGCCGACGACATGACCCGCGCGCAGGCGACCGAGGCCATGCGCCGGATCTTTGCGGGTGAGCCCGACCACACGACGTTGGGGGCCTTCTGGCTGGCGAACCGCTGGAAGCGAAACAACCCCGAGGAACTGGCCGCGTACGTCGACGAGATGTGTTCGCGCGTCGAGTACGCCGAGCCCGAGGTCGACCCCGTCGACTGTGGCGCCAACTACGACGGCAAAGGCGAGACGGCGATCCTCGGCGCCGCCGCGGGCATCGTCGCCGCCGGCGCCGGTACGCCCGTGGTGGTCCACTCGGGCGACCGCGTGCCCACCCAGAAGCAGGACGCCTACAAGCACGTGCTCGACGAACTGGGGATCGCGACCGAGCTGACACCGCGCGACTCCGCCGAGATGGTCGACGAGACCGGCTTCGGCTTCTACTACCAGCCGGCGTTCAACCCCGCGATCGACGACCTGTGGGAGCGCCGCGACATGGTGGGCGTGCGGTCGTTCGTCAACACGATCGAGACGCTCGCGAACCCCGCGGGCGCCTCGACGCACCTCGGCTCGTTCTACCACCTCGCGTTCGCGAGGAAGGTCGTCGACACGTTCGCCGAGAGCGAGTTCCACGACCTCGACCGCGTCATCATGTTCCAGGGGATGGAGGGGTACGACGACATCCGCCCCGGCTACACCAAGGTCGCGGAATGGAACGCGGGGGGCGACGCCGCCGGCGAGGACGGTAGCAAGAGCGACTCGTTCACCGACTACGAGATCGAGACGCCGGAGTACGGCATGGACTTCGAGGAGGCGGATCTGGAAGTCGACGACGTGGCCGTCGACTCGGCGACGCTCACCGAAGAGGTCGTCGCGGGCGAGCGCGACGACCACTGGCGCGACGCGGTCGCGCTCAACGCGGCGTTCCGCATCTACGCCCGCGACGACGTCGACAGCATCGAGGAGGGGCTGGAGGCGGCCCGGGCCGCCATCGACGACGGCTCCGCGGCGGCGGTCCTCGACGACCTCCGCGCGTTCTGAGGAGCGCGGTTACCCGGGATGACGACCGTCACGCGGCGGAGTCGGCGACCGCCACGCGGCCGTTCTCACGGCTGAGACGCGGCGGGGCACGCTTTTGTACCGCGCCCGCACCCCTCCACGCAGTATGGCCGTGGGACCGGCGAACCTCTACCAGCTGTTCTTCCTCGCGGCCAGCGCCGTGGTCGTCCTGCTCGCGCTGTCGACGTACGTTCTCGGCAGGCTGATCGGCCACGACCGTGCGCTCGGTGCGATGCTCGCGCTCGTCGCCGTCTTCACTGGCGTCGGCGCGGGCTTCGGCCTGCCGCCGGACGCCGCGGCGCTCCCGCTCGCGCTCGGGTTCGCGTTCCTGTACGTCCCGGTCGGCGTCGGCGGCCTGCTCGCGAAGGGCGTGTCGGTGGCGCCGTGGCGGGAGGTGTGTCGCCTCCTCATCGGCGGCTGGATGGCCGCGCTCGTGGTCGCGCTCGTCACGCAGGCCGCCGGCGCGTCGCTGCCGGCGCTCATCGGCTGGACGCCCGGCCTGCTGGGCGTGGAGTGGTACGTCGGCTTCCTCGGGTATATGGCGCTGCTCGGTATCGTTGCCGGCGGCCTCACGCTCGCTCTGCTGAAGCGGGGCGACGGCGAGGCGTCGCCCGTCGCCGCCGGCGGCTGAGTCGTCCCGACCGGGTTCCCTAGCTTATTCGATCTCCCGCTCCTCGTCGTCGAGCCGGATCGCGATCCCGACGAGCGTCTGGCCCGCCGTGACGGTCGCCTCGCGGGCGACCGAGTAGACGACGCCCGAGCGGTCGGCGGTCGCCTCCTGGCACACCTCGTAGGTCGTCGGGTCGTACACCTCGCCGACGTACTTCCCCTCGACGACCTCGTCGCCGATGGCGAGGTCGGCGGCCGCGCGGAACAGCCCGGACGCGTCCGCGGTCACTCGACCGAGGTGGTTGCGCGCGCGGGTGCCGTCCCACGCCGGAACGTCCTCGTGGTCGTCGAGGACGCCCGCGTGCCGGAGCGCGCGCTTCGTGCCCTCGACGCCGGTCTCGATCGCGTCGTCGACGAGTTCCTTGTTGTGCGCGAGTTCGGGCGTGATGCTCGGGATCCCTTCCCGCGTCGCGGCGACGCGGAGCTTCCCGCCGAAGTTCCGGCTCGCCCACTCCTCGTCGGCGTCCTCGCCCGCGGTCTCCGCGAGCAGGAGGTCCGTGCCGAACGCCTCCGCGAGGGCGCGACACTCCGCGTCGCCGCGGAGATACACCGTGTGGGTGAGCATGTCGCGGCTTCCGGTGTGCAGGTCGACGATGAAGTCCGCGTCGCCGGCGTACTCCCACAGCGTCGCGGCCATGCGTTCGTGGAGGGTGCCGTCGGGGTCGCCGGGCCAACAGCGGTTCATGTTCGGGTTCACCGAGTCGTACGCCTCCGGCGTCGTGTACGAGACCGTGTCGAACGTGAGCGGGTCCGCGACGGGAACGACGTGGACGGTGCCCGAGAGGTCGGCGTCGACGAGTTCGTCGTGGAGCTGGCGACACACCGCGGCGCCGTTGATCTCGCGGCCGTGCTGGGCCGCCTGCACGTAGACGGTCGGAGTGTCGTCGCCGGCGGGCTCGTCCTCGGGTGCGTACGTGTGGACGGTCGTCTCGATGGCGACGCCCGACGGGAGGCGCGCGAGCGTGACGCGCTCGGCTTCGTGGTCGGCCATGGCGGGACTTCCGCGGCCGGCGGCTTGTAGCTGTGGCTCGCCGGCCCGTGAGCGGACGCCGATCGGACTGGCGACTGGCGACTGGCGAACGGACCCCGATCCGACCACCGCCGCCGAAGTCGAACGACTTTCCCCCCTCGACGGTCTGGGAGGTAGTATGAGCGACGACCTGCCGCACGTCACGCTGCACACGAACCACGGCGACATCGAGATCGAACTGTACGCCGACCGCGCGCCCCGGACGGTCGAGAACTTCCTCAACCTCGCGGAGCACGACCCCGCCGCCGGCGAGGAGCCCGCCGTCGCGACGACGACGTGGGAGGACCCCGAGTCGGGCGAGATCCGCGGCGACTCCCTGTTCGAGGGCGTCGTCTTCCACCGGATCATCTCCGACTTCATGATCCAGGGCGGCGACCCGACCGGCACGGGCCGCGGCGGCCCCGGCTACGAGTTCGACGACGAGTTCCACGACGACCTCACGCACGACGGCCCCGGCGTCCTCTCGATGGCGAACTCCGGTCCGAACACGAACGGCTCGCAGTTCTTCATCACGCTGGCGGCCCAGCCCCACCTCGACGGCAAGCACGCGGTCTTCGGCAAGGTCGTCGACGGGATGGACGTGGTCGAGGAGATCGGCTCCCTTCCGACCGGTCGCAACGACGAACCCCGCGAGGACGTGAAGATCGAGGGCGTCACCGTCGACCGGTAAGACGGCTCTGACGTTCTGACGGCACCGCCGGCGCCGGCGCGATACCGGCGTCGACATCGACCGGCGGTAACGCGGGCTGTCGCGCACCGCTGACGCAACTCACTCCGCCGCGACGAACCGCTCGTACACCCGCGGATACTCCTTCAGTTTCATCCGACCGATCAGCGCGTAGCAGTAGGCGTCGACGCGGTCGCGCCAGATCGGCCGCTCGTAGCTTCCGGAAAAGCCGACCTCGGCCACGTCGATGTCCTCGCCCGCTCGCTCGGTCAGGATCGACAGCAACGGTGAGGGCGACTCCCCGACGACGCGTCGGAACCGCTTCATCGCCGCGCGCTTCTCGCGGACGACGTGCCCCGAATCGAACGACCGGGGACCGCCGGGGTCCATCACCAGCGCGTCGACCGCGCGGTCGTGCGCGCGCCGCTGAGCCAGTGCCTGCCCGGCTTCGACGGCGTTCACGAGCGCGAGATCCTCGTCCCAGTCGGCGACGAGGTAGTCGGCGTCGTAACACCACATCGAGAGCTTCCAGCGGGCCGTGTAGTAGGGTCCGGGTCCGTGTTCGTCCTCGATCGCTTCGATCTCCGCGCGCAGATCACCTCGGCTCGGGAACTCGTCGATCGCCGCGCGAAACCGCCCGTCGAGCCGCTCGATCCGGTCCGCCCACGGTTCGCCGTCGCCGTCGCTGTCGTCGCCGATGAGCTCCTCGAGCTGATCGCGGTAGTGCTCGGCGTCGCGGACGCGCTGGGCGGCCTGCCGGTTGCCGGCGTGGATCGACCCGATGTCCCGAGCGTCGTACTCCCGGTCGCGGTCCGGATCGCGCTCGTTGGCGTCGAACCGAACGAGCCGGATCCGCCGCTCGATCTCGTGGTACCAGCCGAGGTCGCGGCCGGGGTCGACGACGCGGTACCCGTCGATCTCGTCGAGGAGCCGGTCCGCGCGCTCGCGGATCGACTCGCCGCGCTCGGCGAGGTGTTCGGGGTCGCCCTCGGGGCGATCGAGCCGCGCGAGCGCGATACCGACCTCCTCGGCCGCGAACTGCATCCCGCCGGTGGCGTAGAACGTCGCCTCGCGGTACTTGTCCGCCCGGAGCGACTCGCGAGCGCTCTCCAGCCAGCCGCCGGCGCCGCCGAACCGCTCGTCGGTGTCGAGTTCGTCCCACAGATCGCGGCCGCGCTCGACCTCGGCGGCCAGTCGCTCGACGGCGTCGCGGGCGTGCGCCTCGCTCACCGGCGGGTGCCAGCGGTGGTCGGTCGGGTCCGGGAGCCACTTCGACGCCTGGTCGGTCACGGGGTCGGGGAGAGCAGTCGGGGCGACCGCGCCGACGCCGACGGTGGCGCCGGCGATGGCGGCGCCGGCGCCCGCGAGGAGGGCGCGCCTGCTCGGGGAGGGGAGGTCGGGGACCATACCGCGTGGTGCTCACTGTCGGCTGAAATGTCTTGTTGTGCCGGGCGCGCACGGCCTACACGCCGCGCAGGAAGTTCTCGATCACGTCGTGCCCCACCGCAGTCAGCACCGACTCCGGGTGGAACTGCACCGCCTCGATCGGATGCTCGCGGTGGCGCACGCCCATCACCAGCTCCTCGCCCTCGTGGTCGGTCGTCGCCGTGACGACGAAACAGTCGGGCACCTCGGTGGCGATCAGCGAGTGGTAGCGGCCCGCCCGGAAGCCCTGCTCCAGCCCGGCGAACACGCCCTTCCCGTCGTGATCGACGGGGAACGCCTTCCCGTGGATCGGCTCGGGCGCGTGGCCAACGGCGCCGCCGTACTCGTAGACGGCCGCCTCCAGGCCGAGGCAGACGCCGAGGGTGGGAATCTCGGGCGACAGTTCCCGGAGCACGGCCATCGTCACGCCCACGTCGCGGTCGTTCTTCGGATGCCCCGGTCCCGGCGAGATGAGCAGCGCGTCGGGGTCTGTGTCACGGACCTCCTCCAGCGTCGCGGCGTTCTTCAGCACCGTGATGTCCGGCGACTCGCCGTCGATCCGGAGGTCCGAGACGTACTCCACGAGGTTGTACGTGAACGAGTCGTAGTTGTCGACGACGGTGACGTTCACTTCTCCACCTCCGGCGTGTCGGCGGTGTCCGAGTCGTCCGGGTCTCCCGGGTCGTTCGCGGTGGCGTCGGTGTCGATCCGGATCCGGTCGACGGCATCGAGCACGCCGGCCATCTTCTGTTCGGTCTCCTCGTACTCGCTGGCGGGGTCGGAATCGGCGACGACGCCGGCGCCCGCACGGACGATGAGTTCGTCGGAGTCCGACCCGTCGACGCCGCTCCGCGGCACTCCGTGTTCCACCGTCGCCGTCCGGATCACGATGGCGAAGTCGGCGTCGTCGGTCCACGAGTAGTAACCGACGCCGCCGCCGTACACGCCCCGCGGCTCCAACTCCAGATCGTCGATGAGTTCCATCGCGCGCACCTTCGGCGCGCCCGTCAGGGTGCCGGCGGGGAACGTCGCCCGCGTCGCGTCGAAGGCGTCCGCGTCGCTCGCGAGCGTGCCGGTCACGGTCGACTCGATGTGCTGGACGTGGCTGTACTTCAGGACGTTCATGAACTCCTCGACGCGGACGCTGCCGGCCTCGCTCACCCGGCGCACGTCGTTGCGCGCGAGATCCACGAGCATAGTGTGTTCGGCGCGCTCCTTCCCGTCCGCCAGCAGTTCGCCCGCCAGCTTCCGGTCCTCGACGGGCGAGGCGCCCCGGCGGATGGTCCCCGCAATGGGGTTGGAGACGACGCGGTCGCCGTCGACGGAGACGAGCGTCTCCGGGGAGGCGCCGATCACCGAGCGGTCGCCGTGGCGCAGCAGGTACATGTACGGCGAGGGGTTCACCGCCCGCAGCGACTCGTACAGGCCGAGGTCGTCGACCTCGCCCTCCAGCGTCCGCGTCCGGGAGATGACGCCCTGGTACACCTCGCCGTCGAGGACGGCCTCCTTCGTCTCGCGGACGGCGTCCTCGTACTCCTCGCGCGGGCCGGCGGTCTCGCGGTCGACGCGGACGCCGCCCGCCTCGGGCGGGTCGGCGTCGCGCAGCGTCGCCGCCACGTCGGCGGCCTCGGCGGCGAGGTCGTCGTACACCGCGCCGGCCTCGTCGCCGGGACCGACGATCGGCGTGAACACCAGCGAGACGCTCCCCTCGCGGTCGTCGAACGCGAGCGTCCGGGTGGTGAGCACGAACTCCGCGTCCGGCACCACCGGATCGGGGCGGTCGACGCCGACCTCCTCCAGCCAGAGGTCGTACACCGCGTCGTACGCGAGAAAGCCCACGAGGCCCCCGTCGAGCGTCTGCCGGTCGTTGTCGGGGAAGCCGACGCGCTCCACGTCCGGGAGGGCCGCGCGCACGCGGTCGACCGTGTCCCCGGCGTCGGGGCCGCGAACGTCGACGTAGTCGGCGGCCGGTCCCAACCGCTCCAGGTCGGTGCCGTCCGGGCCGACCGTGATCACGGCTTCGGGGTCGTAGCCGACGAACGAGTAGCGCGCGTGGCGATCGGCGGTGCCGTCGGCGCCGCCGTCGCTCTTCGCGTCCGAGCCGTCACTTCGGGTGGCGCCGCGGCCGCGCGAACTCGGGGCGAACGCGCCGTCGGGGTCGCTGGAGGCGACCTTCTCGGCGCTCTCCAGCAGGAACGAGTGGTCCGACCGGTCCGAGAGCGCGGCGTACGCGGTCAGCGGCTCCGCGTCGATGTCCAACTCGGCGGTCGCGTGGACCACACACGGGCCGTCGACGCCGTCGACGAGGTCGACGAACGCCTCGCGCGAGCGCGAGAGCGGCGAGCCGCCGTGCTCGCGAGTCACTCGTACACCTCCTCGGCCTCGCCGAGCGCGCGCCCGGCATTGCGGACGAACCGTGAGACTGCGGCGTGGTCCTTCGCTCCGGGGGAGCGCTCGACGCCGCTGGCCACGTCGACGGCGAACGGCTCGACCGTCGCAGCGGCCTCGGAGACGTTCTCGGGAGTCAGCCCCCCGGCGAGCACGACCGGCGAGACGAGTTCGCGACGCAGTTCCGCGGCGGCCTCCCAGTCGCCCGTGTTCCCGGTGCCGCCGCCGCCGTCCTCGTCGGTGGAGTCGACCAGCAGGGCGTCGGCGGCCTCGTCGAGTTCCCTCGCCCGTTCGGGTTCGTCGTAGTCGACGACCGGGACCACCTTCGTCTCCGTCTCCGCGCGGATGTAGCCGATCTCGTCGGGCGAGAACTCCCCGTGGAGCTGGACCACGTCCGGCGTCACCGTGCGAACCGCGTCGACGGCGTCCTCGGACGTCTCGGGCATCGTCACGAGCACCGTCGTGAGAAACGGCGGCGCCGTCGAGGTCAACTCGGCGGCCTGCGCGAGGTCGACCTCGCGGGGCGTATCGACCGACACCTCCGAGATGACGCCGACCGCGTCGGCGCCGGCGTCGGCGACCGCGCGGAGGTCGGCGCCGTTGGTGACGCCGCAGATCTTCACGCGGACCATCAGCTCCGCAGCGCCTCGAAGGTCTCGGCGGCGTCACCCTCGTCGATCGCGTTCGCGGCGACGGCGACGCCCTCCTCGATCGAGTCGGCGAGGCCGGCGACGTATATCGCGGCGCCCGCGTTCGCGAGGATCACGTCCCGCTTCGGGCCGGTCACGTCGCCGCGGACGATCCCCGTCAGGTCCTCGGCGTTCTCCTCGGGCGTGCCGCCGGCGATGTCGGCGACGGGCGCGCGGTCGAGGCCGAGGTCGTCGGGGGTGAGCGTGAACTCGGTGACCTCGTCGCCGTCGACCTCGGCGACCGTCGTCGGCCCGTGGAGGGCGATCTCGTCCATGCCGTCGCCGTGGACGACGAGCGCGCGCTCCACGTCCATGTGGGTGAGCGACTCGGCGATCACGGGGACGAGGTCGGGGTCGTACACCCCCAATACCTGCGCGTCAGCGCCCGCGGGGTTCGTCAGCGGCCCGAGGACGTTGAAGATCGTGCGCATTCCCAGCTCCTTGCGCGGACCGATGACCGCCTTCATCGCGGGGTGGAACACCGTCGCGAGCATGAAGCCGATGCCGTCGCGCTCGATGGCTTCCTCGACGGCCGGCGGCTCGGCGTCGACGTCGACGCCCGCCACCTCCAGCACGTCCGCGGAGCCCGACGACGACGACACGGAGTAGTTGCCGTGCTTGGCGACGGTGACGCCCGCGCCGGCGGCGACGATCGCCGACGTGGTCGAGACGTTGATCGTGTTGTGGTCGTCGCCGCCGGTGCCGCAGGTGTCGACGAGCGGCTCCCGGTCGGGGTCGATCGTCCGAGCCGCCTCGCGCATCCCCTGCGCGAACCCGGCGATCTCCGCCTCGGTCTCGCCCTTCGCGCGCAACGCCGCGAGCAACGCGCCGATCTGCGCCTCGGTCGCCCCCTCGAACACCGCCGTCGACGCCTCACGCGCCTCCGATACGGTCAGGTCCTCCCCCTCGGTCACGCGTTCGATGTGATCTTGTATACTCATTGTGAATCACCGTTGTCGGTGTTGGTCGTACAATGTACGAATGTGTGCATCCCAATAAGGCTGTCGCGGGCGACGACGCCGGCGGAGGATCGACGTGGCGGTCGCTCCCCGTCGTGCCGCTCCGGAGAACGTCGGGGCGTCGGCGCCGCGACCGCGCTACTCGCCGGCGTCCGGTCGGTCCGTCGGAAGGGTTTCGACCTCGCCGGCGAGGCGGGCGGCGTCGGCCGCCACCGTCTCGTAGTCGACGCCGGCCTCATCGGCGACCGTTCGGAGGTGGGAGGCGAGCAGCGCGAGCGTCTCCAGTCCGGCCTGTTCCCCCTGGCTGCGGCGCGCCGCCGTCGAGTTCACCTGGTCGCCGCGGATCACGCCGACGTGCACCGCAGTGATCTCGTCGCCGTCGGGGTGGTCGAGAAGCGCCCGCGCCCTCGCCAGTTCCCGCTCGAAGGTGCTGTCGCCGTCCGTCACGTCCGCCGCACGCGACCCGTCGGTCGTCGCGTCGCTCTCGCCGTCGCGGTCGGTCGGATCGTCGATATCCTCGCTCACGACTGTCGAGTGGTGGAGCGAACCGAAAAGCTGTCGGGTGGGGCGTGGTCGCGGACGCGGGTCGGAGGGACGGTCGCTTCGGGGACGGAGCCGCCGGCGGCGACGGACTGCTTATCCGTCGGGACGCGGGCGTGCGGTGAACAGCGTCGGAACGATGCTGAACGGCTCGTACACCGACTGGTGACACGGGCAGTACACCTCGTTCGCGGCGTTGAACTTCGTGCCGCCTTCCGCCTTGAACGCGGGGACACAACAGAAGTGGGTACACTTGTTGAGCCACGCGATGACGCCCTGGGAGGTCGACGCCTGAAGCCACTGCTGGACGTTGGACGGAACGGTGTACGGCTCGTCCTGGTCCGGGGCGGGCGCTTGCCCGTTCTCCGCGAGCTGCTCGATAACTGTCGACCGGAGGACGCTCACGGGAATGGTGTCCTCGCTGTCCTGCGAGCGCCAGTTGGCGGTGCCCGGCTTGCCGACGCCGTCGACACCGATCCCGTTGCCCCACGTCTCGTAGTCGTCGAACATGTCGATGTTGAGCGCGGTGCCCGCCTCGAGTTCGGTTTGCCACTCGAAGCCGGGGGAGCCGCCGACGTAGAACACGTTGTCCGACTCGTACTGCGGCTGGATCCCCTCGTACGTCTCGACACCGCAGTACTGGAACCACTCGGAGGAGTACGTCATCCCGCCGAGGTCCATCTCGGCGACGTTGACCGTGCGGCCGCCCTCCTGGATCGTTTCCACCTCGGGCCAGACTCCCTTGATCGTTCCGTCGCTTTGGATCTCAACGGGAACCTGCGGCATGCCGCGCGGCGCCGGACCTGCGGTGTTCTCGATGGCCATCGCCTCGGTGGCACCCCCACCGGCCCCCGGAGAGGTAGTGAGGCTGTTGACGGCAGCCGACCCGGTGGCCCCGACGCCCGCGAGGGCCGCTCCGCCCACGACGCCCTTGACGAACCGGCGACGACCGGACTCGCCGGGGTACTTGTCGTCGTCTGCGCTCATAGCTCCCTCTCGGTAGGCGCCACGCAAAAGCCTGACGAAAGGGTGAACCCGGCCGTCTCCCGTCGATTCTGCCGCACGCCGCCCGGAGCGGTCACCCCTGACGATTCACCGCCGACCCGAACCCGCGGCCCCCTTGCCTCCGACGGACACGGACCACTCGGGAGCGCTCCATACCGCTCATAGCGAGGCTCTTGTCGCATCCGATGCATCGACCGAACGGCGCCCGCGTCGTGCCGACTCGGGTCGCCGGTTTCGTGTCCACATCCCTCCGGGCGATACAGCCACCCGCGGGGGACCTTCGAACCGTTCGCCGCCGAGCGGAGCGTCAGCCGAGCTGGCACCGGTAATTTACTCGATCATGAAGGAAATTCTCGCAATATTGCCCCCTATCGGGAGGGTTGTTCCGTATCCCCGCGCATGAGAGTGTATGTCATTCGATGCGCGGGATGTCGGTCGCGACATCCGCGAGCTGGCCGCGCTGCTCGGCGAAGTGCTCGAGCGGCAGACGTCGAGGAACGCGTTCGACGCCGTCGAGGAGGTCCGCCGCGCCTCGATCGACTACCGTCGCGGCGACGCGCCGTCTCGCGATCCGGTTCACGAGCGTCTCTCCGGGCTGGATACGGAGACGACGCGCACTGTCGCGCGGGCGTACGCGGCGTACTTCGAACTGGTCAACGTCGCCGAGGAGCGCGAGCGGGTCCGCGCGATCCGCCGGGGCCGCGCGGAGGGCGACCTGGGGGACGGGCTCGACCGCACCGCCGAAGCGCTCGCCGAGGTCGACGCCGACACCGCCCAACAAGTACTGGAGGACGTCCGCGTCGTGCCGACGTTCACCGCCCACCCGACGGAGGCGCGCCGGAAGACGGTGAAAGCGAAACTCCGCCGGGTCGCGGAGATCCTCCGCGATCTCGACGAGCGGCGCCTCACCGACGGGGAGCTCGACGGGTTGGACCGCGACCTGGAGTCGGAAGTCGAGACGTTGTGGTCGACGCGACAGGTCCGCCCGCGACGACCCACTCCGACCGACGAGGCGCGCGACGTGCGCTGGTATCTGGAGCACACGCTGTTCGACGTGGCCGCCGAGGCCGAGGCCGCGCTGACCGACCGCGTGGTCGAGGCACATCCGGATCTGGACGCGAGCGACACGGCCGACGCGGCGGGCACGCTCGACTTCCGCTCGTGGGCCGGCTCCGACCGCGACGGCAACCCCTTCGTCACGCCGGAGGTGACGAGCGAGACGCTGGAGGCCCAGCGCGAGGCCGTGCTCGACCGATACGTCGACGCCCTGACGGACGTGCGAGGCGCCCTCAGCCACGAGGGCGAGCGTCTCGACCACACCGACGAGTTCGAGGCGCGCGTCGCCGTCGACCGTGAGGCGGTGCCGGCGGTCGCCGCCGACGCCGACGAGCGCTACCCCGAGGAGCCGTACCGCCGCGCGGTGACGGCGATCCGCGCCCGCGTCGAGCGCGTCGACGATCTTCGCCCCGGCGGATACGACGACCCCGACGAACTCGTCGCCTCGCTGCGGGCGCTTGCGGCCGACCTACGCGCGAACGGGCACGAGACGACCGCCGCAGAACGGGTCGATCCGCTGGTACGGCGCGTCGAGACGTTCGGCTTCTCGCTCGCCGCCCTCGATCTGCGGGACCACCGCGAAAACCACACCGAGACGGTCGCGGACGTGCTCGCGCGCGAGGGCCTCGAGTACGAGGCGATGGACGAGGACGAGCGCGTCGCCGTCCTCACGGAGTCGGTCATCGACGACTCGATCGGCAGTCTCGACGCCACCGACGAGCTCTCGGAGACGAGCGAGCGCGTCTGTCGGCGGTTCCGCGCGCTGGCCGACTGGCACCGCGAGTACGGCGAGGAGGCGATCGACGCCTACTGCATCTCGATGACCGAGGAACCCTCGCACGTCCTCGAAGTGCTGTACCTCGCTGACCTGGCGGGCGTCGTCGATCTCCCGGACCACTGTGGCCTCGACGTGGTGCCGCTGCTGGAAACGGCGTCGGCGCTGGCGAACGCCCGGGACATCTTCGATACGCTCGTCAACAACGACGCCTACGGCGCGGCGCTCGACGCTCGCGGCACCCTCCAGGAGGTGATGCTCGGCTACTCCGACTCCAACAAGGAGAACGGCCCGCTGGCGGCCGCGTGGGACCTCCACCAGAACGCCCGCCGGCTCGCGGAGGTCGCCGACGATCTGGGCGTCGAGCTTCGCCTCTTCCACGGCCGCGGCGGCTCCATCTCCCGCGGCGGCGGCCCGATGAACGAAGCGATGCTCGCGCTGCCGCCCGAGACGGCGACCGGCGAGATCAAATTCACCGAACAGGGGGAGGCGATCGCCGAGAAGTTCGCCAACCCCCGCGTCGCCGAGCGCGAACTGGAACAGATGCTCGACGCGCAGGTCCGTGCCCGCCTCCGCGCGCTCCAGGGGAACGCACAGGAGGTCCACGACGAGTGGGAGACGGCGATGGACGTCGCCGGCGAGGGCGCCCGCACGGCCTATCAGGACCTGCTGGAGACGGAGGGATTCGTCGAGTTCTTCGAGACGGCGACGCCGATCACCGTCATCGAGGACCTCAACATGGGCTCGCGGCCGGCCTCTCGGTCGGGCGAACGCACCGTCGAGGACCTGCGCGCGATCCCGTGGGTGTTCTCGTGGACCCAGAGCCGCGCGATCCTCCCCGGCTGGTTCTCCACCGCCTCGGGGCTCGACGCGTATCTGAATGACGGCGGCGACCTCGACACGCTCCGGGAGATGTACGAGGAGTGGCCGTTCTTCCGGACGACGATCGACCACGTCGCGCTGTCGCTGGCGCGCACGGAACTGGAGATCGCCGCCGAGTACGCCGACCTCGCGCCAGAACACCTCCGCGAGGAGTTCTTCCCGCGCATCGAGGCGGAGTACGAGCGCGCCGTCGAGTTGGTCCGCGAGATCACCGGCCACGACGAGTTGGTCCGTCGCGAGTGGCTCTCCGAGAGCCTCCAGCGCCGCAATCCCTACGTCGACCCGCTGAACCTCCTGCAGGTGGACCTGCTCTCGCGGACCCACCTCACCGAGGCCGAGGAGCGCACGCTGCGGCTTACGGTGAAAGGCATCGCGGCCGGGATGAAGAACACGGGATAGGAACGGCTCCGACCGCGGGGTTCGACCCGCTCACCGCTTCAGTACGCCCAGCGCCGTGCGCACCGCGTCGCCGCCGAACAGCGCGACCGCCGCGGCGACGACGACCACCGACACCGCCGCCCAGACGATCCCCGGCGACGGCTCGACGGTCGCGAACCGCACGAGTGCGCCGCCAAGTACCGTGAACACCACCGCGACCGCCAGCAGCTGTCGGGACACCGGACCGACCGGCTCGGGCCGTTCGCCGTCCTCGTCGGGGGTGCGTCGCATCGTATCCGGACGGTGGCGTCGTTCGAAGTTAACTATCGTCCTTGTCCGGAGTGAAAGTAAAACGGGGCCGGGACCCGGCTACGCCCCGGCAACGAAGCGAGAGTCGGCGGGAGCGGATCGACGGAGGATAGGTGGATCGACGGAGGGTGGGTGGATCGGCAGAGGACCGTCGGAGCGACTGCTCAGGCGTCGACCTGGTTCCAGGGCGCCTCCTCGAAGTCGACGATGCGGTGTTCCTCGTCGAGGTCGTCGATGATCCCGACCTCCTCCGCAGTCAGCTCCAGTTCCGTCGCCGCGAGGTTGTCGCGGATGTGGTCCTCGCTGGTCGCCTTCGGGATGGCGGCGAGTTCGTCGTGGGCGAGCAGCCACGCGATCGACACCTGTGCGGGGGTGGCGTCGTGGGCCTCGGCGATCTCGGCGATCTCGTCGATGTCGGCCACCTGGTTGCGCGCGATCGGGCAGTAGGCGACGAGCCAGTGGCCGTCCTCGCGGGCGTACTCGCGGAGTTCGTCCTGCTGGAGCTTCGGGTGACACTCGACCTGGTGGGCGAAGATATCCACGTCGAGGTGCTCACGCGCCTCGTCCAGTTGGTCGGGGCGGAAGTTCGAGAGGCCGACGCGGTCGACCGTGCCCTCGGCGACGAGGTCGTTCAGCGCGCGGGCCGTCTCGGGGGCATCGTAGCTGTTGATCGGCCAGTGGACGTACAGCAGGTCGATGGAGTCGACGCCGAGGCGCGCGGCGGACTCGTGGGCGGTGTCGTAGGCGTCGTCGTAGCTCAGGTTGTCCGTCTTGAGCTTCGTCGCGACGAACAGCTCCTCGGGATCGCGGCCGGCGGCCTCGATCCCCGCTCGGACGAGCGCCTCGTTCTGGTACCCCTGCGCGGTGTCGATCGCGTCATACCCCGCCTCGACGGCGGTCGCGACGCTCTCGACGCACTGCGGGCCGGTGAGCTGGTACGTTCCGAGACCGAACCGCTGGAAGTCGGACATATCCGTTCGTTCGGGGCAGCATCCCTCAAGGCGTCGGTGTCGGCGCGTGCCGCCGGCTCACGGGCGGACCAAATCAGATCGGACCGGGTCGAGCCGGGTCGAACTGGACCAGCCGGAATCGAACCAGATCGGGGCGCTCGCACCCCATCCCGATTTTCGCCCGGCGAGAACCGGGCTCGCTCGGAATGCGGTCCGACTTAATGGTTCGTGCTAACACTTAACATGGCAGGGGTCCGCATATCGGGTGTACCGCATGTTCGAACGGTTCTCACACGGCTACTACCTGGGCGAAATGTACGTGCAGCCCAGTGGAAGCGACAGCGCGGCGGCGATCAAACGGGCGGACCACGAGCACGTGAACGAACAACTGTACGGTGACGAGGAGGGGATCACCCGACTCGACAACCCGCTCGTGATGAAAGTCGGGACCAAGCACTTCCCGGTCGTCGGCGACGACGACGTTCCGTCGGGAACGCTCGCGCTTCCCGAGGCCGCGGTGCCGGAGGACCTCAAGTTCCGCCTGCCGGGCCGCAGCGAGGTGTTCCTCGCGAACGCCGAGCGCGCACAGGACCTGATCCGGTTCACCGGCTGGGAGGGCGACACCGGCGACCCCGCGGAGTACGCCTGACGCCTGAGCGGCGAGTCGCGCGCCGCGGCGGCGTCCGACGACGAGCAGCAACGGCCGTTGGCGCCCGCGTCGCCGGCCGATCCCCGCACCGTTTTTGCCCCGGGGGCGCGCCGTCTCGCGTATGATCGATCGACTCCTCGGCAGGAGGCGCCTGAAGGAGCGCATCGCCGAGTTGGAGGGGGAGCGCGACGACGCGGTCGCGCACATGGAGGCCGAGGAGCGGCGCCGCGGCGAGGCCGCGCGCAAGCGCCAGGAGGCCGAAAAACGCGTCAACGAGTTGGAGACGCGGGTGACGGAGTTGGAGGACCGACTGGAACGCGCGGCCGCGGAGGACGCCGAGCGGTCCGTCGACTTCCGCCGCGTCGAGACGCTTCGCCCCGGCCGCCGCGACGAGGTGCTCGCGCGCCTCCGGAGCCTGGAAACCGAACCGGAGGGCGCGCTCTCGGCGTTCGTCGCCGACGACGGCGACGTTCCCGACCCGGTCGCGGAGGCGCTCGGCGACCGCGCGTCGCTCGTACGGCGTGCGGCTCCGACGCTGGTGTTCGCCGACGACGCGGGGTTGGTGTCGTGCGCGCTCGCGCCGGCGCTCGACCCCGATCCGTTCTGCGAGTGGGCGGACTCGTTTCGGGTCGAGGACGGCTGGTTCCGGCCGACGGGGCGGTTCGCGTTCGGGCTCGTCCGCTCGGACACGTTCGGACTGGGAGTGTACGAGGGCGACGAGCGCGTCGACCTGCGGACGGTCCGGACGGACGTGATGGACGAGCACGACAAGGGCGGCTTCTCGCAGGCGCGCTACGAGCGGCTTCGCGAGGAGCAGATCGACGAGCACCTCGACGAGTGCCGCGAGGCGCTGGCGGGACTGCCGGGGGATCTCGACCGGGTAGTGCTCGTCGGCGACCGCGGCGTGGTGAAGCGGCTGGCGGAGTATGGGGACCACACCGCCGCCAGCGACGCGACCGGGAGCCCGAAGG
Source organism: Halobaculum rarum (assembly GCF_040025155.1). Classification (NCBI taxonomy): domain Archaea; kingdom Methanobacteriati; phylum Methanobacteriota; class Halobacteria; order Halobacteriales; family Haloferacaceae; genus Halobaculum; species Halobaculum rarum. Next base: position 1,925,043 of record NZ_CP157275.1, read on the forward strand.
CGGCGCTGGAGGAGGCGTTCTCGGAGTTCTGGACGGCGACGTTACGGTTGATCTGAGCACCGGTCCGTCGACCCGCCGGTGCTCGGACGGGACCCCTCCTCTCCGGTGGATAGAGAGTATCTATTCGTCGTATCGGTCGAGTGTGCTTCGATTTCGGGTTATCGATGTGAGCGTGCGGAATTGGACCAAGGACACGAAGTACTGACGGGTAGATACCGCCGAATAACATTAATAATAGTTATGTTTATCGAGATGGCAGTCGATGATTCATCCGGAGGTGGGCTGAGGTGGCACAACCACGGACTCGATAATGAAGTAGAGCGGTCGATCGCCGGTTCATCGTTCAATCGGATGACAAAGACGAATCGGTCGAATCGGCAGACGATCACATGCACGACGTCCACGGGAGGGACTACACGGACGATGAGCACCGAAGTGAACACCTGAAAACCGTGTAGAGACGAAACCATGACAACTGAAACCCGAGCGGAATCTGACCCGATCAACGAACAGAAACTAGCCGAACTCGTAGAGACATCGCTTGTCGACCTCGGCGCGACGGTCCATGCCTCGCTGGCCGTAATCGGTGATGAACTCGGTCTGTATGCGGCACTGGACGAGGCTGGGCCGCTTCCGTCCGCCGAATTGGCCCGGAAAACGGATACCGCAGAGCGCTACGTCCGCGAATGGCTACGCGCGCAGGCCGCTGGCGGGTACGTTACCTACGACCCCGAGACCGACCGCTACGAGCTCTCCCCTGAGCAGGCGTACGTTTTAGCCAACAAGGAGAGCCCGGTGTTCATGCCGGGCGCGTTCCAGCTGGTGGCGTCGGCGGCCCGGATCGAACCTGAACTCCGCGAAGCGTTTCGAACGGGCGAGGGCATCGGCTGGCACGAACACGACGAGGACGTATTTCACGGCACCGAACGCTTCTTCGGGCCGTCCTACGGGTCCTACCTGCTCGACTGGATCGAGGCCCTCGACGGAGTCGATGAGAAGCTGAAAGCGGGCGGACGGATCGCCGACGTGGGCTGTGGCCACGGCGCTCCGACGATCCGGATGGCTGAGGCGTACCCCAACTCGACGGTGATCGGGATCGACTACCACGAGGAATCGATCGCGGTGGCACGCGAGCGGGCGGAAACTGCGGGTGTCGCCGACCGCGTCGACTTCGAGGCGGCGACCGCGAGGGAGTACGACGGAACTGACTACGACCTCGTAACGATGTTCAACTGCTTCCACGATATGGGCGATCCCGTCGGGGTGGCGGCCCACGTCCGGGAGACGCTCGGCGAAGATGGTGCGTGGATGATCGTCGAACCGTACGCCGAAGACCGGGTCGAAGACAACCTCACCCCGTTCGGTCGCCTCGCGTACTCGATCTCGACTGTGGCCTGTACGCCGAACTCGCTGAGTCAGGAGGTCGGCTACGGGCTCGGCGCACAGGCCGGAGAGGAACAGACCCGTGAGGTCGTCACCGAAGGTGGATTCACCCGCTTCCGCCGGGCGGCAGAGACACCAACCAGTCTGGTCTTCGAAGCGAAGCCGTAATCCGGGAAGGTCGTTCGCGGAGCCCCCGACCGCGGACCTCAACAGGAGCAGTAGTAGTCGCGGTCGGTGAACTCCCCGGTCAGGTACTTCACCGCGGGCGCCGGGTCGCTCGGGCGGTAGAGCCCGGTCGTCAGCTCCCCCTCGTGTTCGAACTCGCCCGAGAACAGGCTCGCCCAGTCGTCGTCGGAGAGCACGTCCCAGAACGCCTCGTCGGTGAGGCACCGCTGAACGTAGTCCGGGAGGTACACCCAGCGCGCGTCCCGCGGGCCGTCGACCGCCGCCTCCGCCTCGTACTCGGCGTCGTCGACGGCGTCGGCGTAGGCGGCCATCGGGAGGTTCGCGCCGGCCGCGACGGGCATCGAGATCCACTTCCACGGGCGCGTGTTCACGTCGAGCAGCACGTACCGTTCGCGGTCGGCGTCGTACACGAACTCGGCCTCGCTGATACCGTGGTATCCCGTCTCCTCCAGTACCGCGAGGGCGTGCTCGCGGACAGCCGGTTCCTCGACGCGCTCGACAAGACAGGAGGTCCCGAACGCGGGGAACCGGACGGCGGCGTTGCCGACGACGGCGAGCGGGTCGCGGTCGGCGGGGTCCGGGGGCATGTAGCTCGCGAGCGAGGTGTCGCGCCCGACCTCGACGTTCACCTTCTCCTGTGCGAGCACCGTCGCGCCGTGCTCCTCGGCCTCGGCGACCAGGTCCGCGAACTCCTCTCGGTCGGCCACCTCGATGACGTTCGTCCCGAACGCCTCCTCGAACTTCCGCTTGTGCGCGGGCTTGACGACGAACGGGAACGAGAGGGTCTCGGCGATCTCCTCGACCCCGTGCTCGCCGACCTCGTAGGTCTCGGGGTACGGTACCCCCAGATCCTCACACAGCGCGTAGAGGTTCGCCTTGTCGAGCACGCGCTCGACGCCCGCGAGATCCGAGAACGGGAGGCGGACGCCCGCGGGCTCCGTCTCGGCGAACCCGCGCACCCACTCGTCCATGCAGGCGAACGCGACCGGCTCGTGATCGAGCACGTCGGCGATCCGCTCGACGTCCGCGCGGAAGCCGTCGGCGTCGTCCAGCGGGTAGGTGACCAGGCCGGCGTAGTCGACCGCCTCGGAGGGCGGGGCGAGCCCGGAATCGGTGCGATCCAGTGCGATCACCGGCACGTCGTGCGCCGAGAGCGCGCGGGCGACGCTCACGCCGGTGATGTGTGCGTTGGCGACCAGCGCGGGCGGGCGGTCGAAGTCGGCGCCCGCCAGCGCCGCGACGAGCGCGTCGGTGTCGTGGAACGTCTCGGCCATGCGCGGCCGTTCGAGCGAGCGAGGTAAAGGCCCGCGTTCGGCGGCGTCGACTGCCGGCGCCGGCGACGAACCCGGCGGTGCCACCGTCGTTCGGACGCGGCGGCGCCGGTTGGTTCCGGTGCCGCGAGCGCGCCGCTTATCCGAGCGCCGACCCTCCGAACGGACATGAGCGACACCGACGACGGGTCCGCCGACGACGCTGATGCCGTCGGCGACGCCGCCACTGACGACCCCGCCCTCCCCGGACGCGTCCGACGCGCCGCCCGCGATCACGACGCCGTCGACGACGACGGCCCGGACGGCACGCTCGCGGTCACCTCCACGCCGTTCGACGCCGCGGTCGCCGTCGCGGAGGCCGAGGACGGTCGCGTCGAGTTCGACGTAACCGTCTCCGTGCCGACCCTCTCGGCCGTCGTCGAGGACGAGGTCGCGGACGTGGTCGAGGACGGCTGGCTCGACACCTTCGAGCGCCGGATCGCGGCCGTCGGCGACGTGACCGCCGCCGGCCACGATCTCGATCCGACCGTCGAGCGCGACGGGGACGAGGTGACGGTTACGGGGTCGATCCGGGACGTGAACGAGCGTCGCGGGCTGAACGACGCGGTCGCTCTCGTCGACTTCGTCGAGGGCACCTACGTCCAGGGCGTGATCCCGGGCTACGAGTACGGCGAGCCCGTGACGGGGCTCATCGGCCGCGCGCGTGCGGCCGGCGGCGACGACGGCGACGGCGTGTTCTGAGGCAGGTCGGGGACCTCGGGACAGTCCCTGAACCCGGGTACTCGACGATCACCCCATCGAGATGTACGTCTGCGTGTCCTCCACGCCGGAGATCCCCTGGATCCCATCGGCAGCGACGAGCTTCACGTCGGTCGGGTCCGCCACGTCGACCTTGACGACGAAGTCCTTGTCGCCGGCGACGATGTGCGCCTCGGCGACGCCGTCGAGGTCGAGGATCGCGTCACGGATGCGGTCGGCGTCGCCGGAGGCGGCTTTCACCATCACGTACGCGACGACCATTCAGGCACCACCCCCCGCGCTCGCGGCCGAGGCGAGCGTCTCGCCGGCGTCGTCGCCGACCAACAGTTGCCGTACGTCGTCGAGCACGTCGAAGTCCGCGAGGACGGCGACGCGGTCGCCCGTCTCGAGGGAGTTGTCGGGCAGCGGGATCCCCATCGGTTCGTCGTGTTTGCCGAACGCCAGCAGCCGCGCGTTCGCGGGCAACTCGACCTCCGAGAGCGTGTATCCGCGCATCGGCGACTCTCCGGGGATCGTGAACAGCAGCACCTGGAGATGCTCGGCGATGTCGGCGATGGCCCGGATGTTGCCGCCCAGCAGCGCGTTCTTCGCGCCGATGGCGCCCAGCCGCTCGGGATAGATGATCTCGTCGACCTCGTCGGCGTACTTCTGGTAGATCTCCTCGCGGTAGTCCTCGTCGATGCGCATCACGGTGCGACAGCCGTGGTGCTTCGCGATCATGCACGCCGCGAAGTTCGCGTTCAGGTCGCTCGTTAGCGCCCCGACGGCGTCCGCGCGCTCGACGGCCGCCTTCGCCAGCACGTCCTCGCGCGAGCCGTCGCCCTCGACGACGCTGAAGCCGTCGGCTCGGCCCCGGTCCGCTCGGTCGGTGTCGCGCTCGACGAGCGTCACGTCGTGGCCCTCCTCGCGGAGCACCCGCGCCGTACGGAGTCCGACGCGACCCGCTCCGATAACGATGAAACGCATATGCTATCAATTACCACGGGGCAATATAACGCTACCTCCGCCTCGCAGGAACGCTTTTTACTGTGGTACATGTTCACACACTATGGTTCACGCGTTCGTGATGGTGAAGGTGAGCGGGGACGCGGACACGCCGGGCGTCGCCGACGCGATCTCCGAGATCGAGACTGTGATCGAGGCGCACGTGGTCGCCGGCGACTTCGACGTGGTCGCGGAAGTCGACGCGCCCGACATGTACACCGTCCTCGACACCGTCGCCGACGCGGTCCGCGGCGTCGACGGCGTCACCGACACCCGGACGTACGTGTCGATGACGGAGTAGCCGGCACGGCACCGATCGAACGGCGCGGGCACAGCGTGAGCGGCGAGACTCGGGAGAAGCGGACGGGGCTATCGATCCAGTTCGTACGTCTCGGGGTGCTCGTCGGCGGCCGCGCGGGCAGCCTCGCGCTGTCGGCGTACGTCCGCGGGGAGGTCCTCGGACAGCGAATCGAACATGTCCTCGGGCACCGGTCGCGGCACGGCCTCGGCGGTCTCGACGGCCTCGGCGAGTTCGTCGTTCGCCTCCTCGGTGACCTCCTCGAGGAAGCCGTCGTCGACGATCCCCTGATCGCGACACCACTCGGCGAACCGGTCGAGCGGGTCGCGCAGGCGCCACGCCGGGAGGTCCGGGTCGCCGTCGCGGTACTGGCTCGGATCGTCGGCGGTGGTGTGGGCGCCCTGACGGTACGTCAGCGCCTCCACGAGCACCGGGTCGCCGTCGCGGGCGCTCGCGAGCGCGTCCTCGACGACCGCTCGCGTGGCGAGCGGGTCGTTGCCGTCGACCCGGACGCCCTCGATACCGTAGGCGTCGGCCTTGACCGCGATCGACTCGCTGGCGGTCTGGCGCTCCCTCGGCAGCGAGATGGCCCAGCCGTTGTTCTCACAGAAGAAGACGGTCGGGGCGTCGAACACGCCCGCGAAGTTCAGCCCCTCGTGGAAGTCCCCCTCCGAGGTCGCGCCGTCGCCGAAGCAGACCAGACTCGCCCAGTCCTCGTCCGCGTAGGTCGCCGCCATCCCCGCGCCGGCGGCGTGCGGGATCTGGCTGGCGATGGGCACCGCCTGCGGGAAGACCGGCACGTCGTGGTCGGAGTGGTACTCGGGGAAGCCGCGCCGAAACAGCAGGATGTCGCTCATCGGGACGCCACGGGCGATCTGGAGGGCGTTCGAGCGATAGGTGGGGAACAGGTGGTCCTCCTCGCGCATCGCGTGGGCGGCGCCGACCTGCGCGGCCTCCTGTCCCTCGAACGGCGGGTAGCCGCTCATCCACCCGCGCCGCTGGAGGGCGAGCGCGCGCTCGTCGAACCGGCGGGTGCGGACGATGTCGCGCAGGGCCGCGCGGGCGTCCTCGGCGTCGAAGCGCGTCCCGTCGAGGTCGCGCGCCCCGACGATCCGCGTCACGTCGTCGCTCATGGCCCCACCTGTCGCGGCATCCGGCATAAATTGCGGCGGGACGGCGGCGTGCCCACCGCCAGGCGGCGACTCGCCGCCCCCGACAGGCCAAAGAGCGCCCGACCCCAAGGCGGGGTATGGTCTCTGCGCTCGCGCTCGTGCTCACCGTCGTCGCGCTCGCGGTGAACACGCTCGTCGTCGCGGTGCTCTCGCGCTTCTTCCGGATCCGGCTGAAGACGCAGTGGGGGTGGGTGACGTACACGATGCTCGTCTCGCCGGTCGTCCTGGTCGTGCTCGGGCTCGTGCAGGGGTCGGTGATCCCGCCCCTGTTCGAGGGAGCCGCCGGCCTCTTCCTCGCCGTCTTCGTCGGTGTTCCGCTCGCGCTCGGGTTCACGATCGACCTGCTGTACGTGCCGCCGCCCGAGGAGTACGACCTGCCGGCGGCGGAGTAGCCGCCCGATCTCCCCACCCTCTCGGCGCGAGCGTGTCGGTCAGGGTGAGGTCTGGCTCTCCGTTTCAGTTTCCGTTTCCGTTTCCGTCCCCCCCTCTTCCTGCCCTTCCCCTTCCTCCTCCGCGTCGAGGGCCTCGTCGACCCACGCCGGCGGCGCCGCGTCGGTGTCGCCGGTCGTCACGCGGAACCGCTCGACGACGGTCGCGGTGACCGACTCGTTTCCGGATCCGTACGTCGCAGTGTAGCGAACCTCGTATCCGCGGACGATGCCCTCCTCGGTGACGTACGCCGTGACGCTGAAGTTCTCAACCCGGTTCCCGTTCCGATCGAGCCGTTCGTGTTCGGCGGCGAGCACGAACAGCCGCTCGCCGGCGACGGCGACCGTACCGGTGAGCCGAACGTCCGTCCCGTCGAACGCGGCGAGCACCTGTTCCTCCCCGCTGTCGTCGGTGCTGGCGACCGTCGGCGGCTCGCCCGGAACCGCCCGATAGCTGACGGCGCCGTCGTCGTCGACCGTCCGCAGCGCCGTGACGCTCCCGTTCGTCCAGAACGCGAACGCCCGGATCGGCGGACTGTCTTCTCCCGGGAGGCTCCCGTTTCGGACGTAGTCACCACCGAGCCGGCTGCCCGCGTGCTCGATGACGCTGTGGCGCGTCGAGAGGACCGTCCCGTTCGCCGCGACGACGGTCCGCCGGAACCGGACGGTCGAGTTCACGTCGCGAAGCGTTCGGTCGTGACTCGCCGCGAGCGTCGTCACGTCGACGGAATCGGCGGTGACGCCGGGCGGATTGCTCGGCTCGGGCGTCGGCGTCGGCGACGCGGTCGGCGTGGTCGCGAGCGCGGGATTCACCGTCCGGCCGCCGTCGCCGCCGGCTCCGGCACCGCAGCCGGCGAGGAGGACGGCGACCGCGACCGCGAGCGTGAGGACGGGGCGTCGCATACCTCCGGCACGGGCGCGCGGCGAATAAGTGCAGATGGTGCCGGCGATCGGCCCGGATCCGGGATCGAGGACGGCGCCCGGTCAGCGGTCGCGGTGGTCGCCGTGTGCCTCGACGAGCCGCTCGACGGTGTCCTCCACGGCGTCGAGCACCTCCTCGGGCGAGCGGCCGGCGTCGACGCGGACGAACCGCTCGGGCTCGGCGTCGATCAGCCGTTCGTAGTTCGACTGCACTTCCGCGAGGAACGAGACGCGCTCGTACTTGTCGGTCGCGCCGGCGCGCGCGGCCGCGGTCTCCGGGTCGACGTCGAGGTAGATCGTCGCGTCCGGCTCGCGAGTGAACGCGCCGTGGATACCGCGGATGTATTCGAGCGGACGCTGGAGGTCGGAGTCGGCCAGAGTTGCGGCCTGATACGCGTACCGCGAGTCGGTGTATCGGTCGGAGATCACCAGGTCGCCGTCGGCCAGCGCCGGGCGAACCTCCCGCGAGAGGTGGTCAGCGTGGTCGGCGATGTAGAGGAACAGCTCGGCCAGCGGGTCGGCGTCGTCCTCGGCGATCGACCGGTAGACCGCGTCGCCGTACCATGAGTCGGTCGGCTCGCGGGTGAACGTCGCGTCGGGGTAGACGTGCCGGAGGGCCTCCCAGGCGGTGGTCTTCCCGCTCCCGTCGAGCCCTTCGAGCGTGAGGAGCATCTGTCGGTTCGTGGTGCTCACGCCGGGGGCTTACCGCTTGCGTGTCGCTCGCCGCGATCGGACAGCTGTTCGACGGCTCACAGGAGGAACGTCGTCACGAGGAGGAACACTCCGACGGCGAACGCCGCGATCAGTGCCAGCCGCCAGGCGATGCTGAGGACGATCCGCCCGACGAACAGGACGACCAGAAAGCCGACCAGCGCGAGGAAGACGGTTCCGAGCGTCGAGTCGAGCGGTCCGGGAAGCTGGAGCAGCGCGGTCGATGCGGCGAGCGCGAGGGAACTCATGGCGGTCACGACCTCGCCTACTCACCCGGACGTGGTATCCCTTTCCCCACGTGTCTGCCGGTTTTCATCCACCTGGAGACCGAATCGAACGGTCGACGCCGTACCGCCGTCGCGCCGACTCGCTCCGACGATCGGTCGCGAATGCACGAACGTGTGTGGACACGATTGTGCCCGGTTGCGCCGTCCGTCGGTTTCCCGATCCGCTCCGATCGTTGACCACTTCCACTCCGCTCTGAACATCCTTATACCGCCGCTCGTACAACGTTGATACGGACCCGATCAACCGGGCTCAGGCTCATATCGATAAGCCACGCCTACATCAAGCACGGTTGAATTAGTACAAGCCTACCGGAATCCGCGCCGTTTATCAGCGTGGGTCCGGTACCGAACGTCCGTCCGAAACCACAATGGAACGCCACGATATCCACACCGACGTCTGCCGATCTGTCGGCGAAGAACGGGGGGAGCGCGACGAATGAGTCGCGCCGACCTCGACGCCGACGAACTCGAACTGCCGATCAAACGAACCGAGGGGGACACGCTGCGGGACCGGCTCACCTCCAACGCCTACGACAACATCCTGCCCGCGCGCTACCTTCGCAAGAACGCGGACGGCGAGCCCATCGAGACGCAGGAGGAACTGTTCGAGCGCGTCGGCCACAACGTCGCGCTCGCGGAGGCCGTCTACGAGGCCGACGAACCCGTCACGGTCACGCCCGACCAGCTCAAGCCCGATCACCCGCGCCGCGACGAACTCGCCGAGGACGTGTTCGGGGCGGGGGTCACGGCCGACGACGAGGACGCCGAGACCGAGCTGACCGTCTACAACGTCAACAAGTTCGCCTACGAGACCGTCGTTCCCGAACTCCCCGACGGCGTCCGCGAGCACGTCGAGGAGACGGCCGACGAGTTCCAGGAGCTGATGGAGCGGCTCTCGTTCATGCCGAACTCGCCGACGCTGATGAACGCCGGCGACGAGCTCCAGCAGCTGTCGGCCTGCTTCGTCGACTCCCCCGCCGACGACATCGACGACATCCATCAGACGGCCAAGGAGGCCGCCCAGGTGTTCCAGTCCGGCGGCGGCATGGGGTACGCGTTCTGGAAGCTCCGCCCGTACGGCGACGCGGTCGGCTCGACCGGCGGCATCGCCTCCGGCCCGATCACGTTCATGCGGACGTTCGACCAGATGTGCGAGACGATCGCGCAGGGCGGCGCGCGCCGCGGCGCCCAGATGGGCGTCATGCGCGTCTCGCACCCGGACGTGATCCAGTTCCTCCACGCGAAGAACAAGGACGTGAGCCTCGCGAACACCCTCCGGCTCAACGACCCCGACGACTTCACGCACACCTCGTTCGCGGACGCGCTGGACGAGGCCCGCGAGCTGATCGACGACGACGGGAAGGTGCCCAAGCACCTCCGCAACGCCGTCGAGGGCCACCTCTCGAACTTCAACATTTCCGTCGGCGTCACCGACGACTTCATGGACGCGCTCGACGCGGGCGAGGAGTTCACGTTCACCAACCCCCGCACGGAGGAGCCGCACGTCGCCACCCCCGAGACGAAGGAGCTGTACGACATGTTCGGCCTCGGGGAGTACGTCGAGGTCGGCGAGGTGCTGTCGGTGCCCGCCGCCGAGATCTGGGACCAGATCGTCGAGGGCGCCCACGAGAACGGCGAGCCGGGCGTGGTCTACCTCGAACGCATCAACAAGCTCCACAGCTTCGACGTGGAGGAGCACCCCGATCACCGCATCCTCGCGACGAACCCCTGCGGCGAGCAGCCGCTGGAGGAGTACGAGGCGTGCAACCTCGGGCACATCAATCTCTCCACGCTCGCGAACTTGGACGCGCCCGACTGGCGGGTGTGGGTCGAGGAACACGGCGACGAGTACGACTCCGAGTCCGCGGCCGTCGAGGCGTTCCTCGAGGACGCCATCGACTGGGCGGAGTTCGACTACCGCATCGAGATGGGGACGCGCTTCCTCGAGAACGTCGTCACCATGTCGGACTTCCCGGTGCCGAAGATCGAGGAGAAGGTCCGCGACATGCGCAAGATCGGCCTCGGCGTCATGGGGCTCGCACAGCTGTACATCCAGCTGGGCGTCCGCTACGGCTCCGAGACGGGCAACCTGATCGCCGAGGAGCTGATGACCCACATCAACCACGGGTCGAAGGCCGCCAGCCACGACCTGGCGGAGGAGCGCGGTAGCTTCAACGACTGGGAGGACTCGAAGTACGCCGACCCCGTCCGCTACGCCGACTGGTTCGAGCAGTACGTCGGCGAGGACCCCGATGACTGGGCGGACGGCTACCCGATCCGGAACCACAACACGACGACGATCGCGCCGACCGGAACCACCTCGATGGTGGGCAACACCACCGGCGGCTGCGAGCCCATCTACAACGTCGCCTACTACAAGAACGTCTCCGACGACGTGCAGGGCGACGAGATGCTCGTCGAGTTCGACGACTACTTCCTGCGCACCCTGGAGGCGAACGACATCGACGTCGACGCCGTGAAGGAGGAAGCGCAAGAACAGATGGCGACCAACGAGTTCGACGGCGTCGACGGCCTGGAGACGGTGCCGGACGCCATCGGCGAGCTGTTCGTCGTCACCGGCGACCTCGAGGCGAAGGACCACGCGGGCGTGCAGGTGGCCTGCCAGACGGGCGTCGACTCGGCCATCTCGAAGACGGTGAACGCACCCAACGACTCCACGCTGGAGGACGCTCAGGAGGTCTTCGAGTACATCTACGAGCACGGCGGGAAGGGCGTCACCTACTACCGCGACGGCACCCGCTCGAAGCAGGTGCTCACCACGCGCGCGGACAACGCCGACTTCGCTGACGAGAGCGAGGCCGCCGAGGCGCTCGTCGCGCAGATCTCCGAGGTGTTCGGCGGCATCGAGGGCTTCCTCGAGAACGAGGGCGTGCAGGCCGCCCTCGACGAGGAGGTCGCGGACCTGCTCGAAACTGCCGACGAGCGGACGGTCAACATCGACTACACCGAGAAGCGCGCCCGACCGGACTCGCTGCGCGGGGTCACCCAACTCGTCGAGACCGGCTACGGGAAGATGTACATCACCATCAACGAGGACCCCGATACCAGCGAGCCGTTCGAGGTGTTCGCCAACATCGGCCACTCCGGCGGCTTCACCAACTCCTTCACGGAGTCGCTGGCGAAGGTCATCTCGACGGCGCTGCGCTCGGGCGTCGACCCGCGCGAGATCGTCGACGAGTTGCAGGGGACCCGCTCGCCGAAGATCGCCTGGGACAAGGGCGAGCAGATCCAGTCCATCCCGGACGCGATCGGCACGGCGATGCGCCGCTACCTCGACGACGAGGTGGAGAAGGGCTACCCCGAGCAGACGAGCCTCGACGAGGTCGGCGAGGGCGCCGACGCGACCGCTCCCGAATCGGACGGCGGCACAGCGGTTGACTCGCCCGTCGACGCGGGCGCGCCCGGGCCGGAGGACGCCGGCGACGTCGAGGACCGCGTCGGCGAAGCCGACTCGGACGCCGTGGACGAACTCATCGCGAACGGCGAGTCTCCGGAGTGTCCCGACTGCGGCAGCATGACGCTGTACTACTCCGAAGGCTGCAAAACCTGCGAGAGTTGCGGGTGGAGCGAATGTTAAGCCGGGGCTGAGCCCCACCCGCTTCGATTCTCTTTCGCGCGCTACTGGAGACCGAGCAACTGCTATTCTCGTCCGGCGCGTACCGATCGGGCATGTCCACCGTGGAGACGAACGGCGTCGAGACGTACTACGAGCGCCGGGGCGACGGCCCGCCAGTCGTGTTCGTCCACGGCGCGGTCGTCGACCACACCCAGTGGGCGCCGCAGTTCGACGCGCTCGCCGACGAGTACACCGTCGTCGCCTACGACGTACGCGGTCACGGTCGGACGGGCGGATCCGACCGAGAGACCTACACCGTCGACCTGTTCGCGGAGGATCTGGCGGCGCTGATCGACGCGCTCGATCTCGATCGTCCCGTCGTCTGCGGGCTGTCGATGGGCGGGTGCATCGCGATGACGTACGCCTCGCGATGTCCTGACGGGCTCTCCGGACTCGTGCTCGCGGACACGTTCGGTCCCGTGTCGCTCACGCTCGGGGAGCGCCTCCAGCGCGCGTCGCTCCGGTTGACGATCCCGCCGGCACGACTCGTGGGGTACGAACGCGTCGAGCGGGCGATGGTGTGGCTCCGGGAACGCACCGAAGCGGGGATCAGCGGCGACTACGACCGGATCGAGGCGATCCGCGAGACGGGACCGCCGATGTCGACCGCGGAGTTCGCGAAGGTGATCCGCGCGCTGGCGTCGTTCGAGCGGGCGCGCGTCGACCTCGCGTCGATCGCGGTCCCGACGCTCGTGTTGTACGGCGAACACGACGCGGGGTTCGTCCGCCGACAGTCGGCGGTGCTCGGGGCGCTGATTTCCGACGCCGACGTTCTGGAGGTACCAGACGCGGGACACGCGTCGGCCCTCGACGAGCCCGCGTTCGTCACCGGCGAGATCCGCCGCCTCTTGGTACGCGTCGGCACGGTGAACTCCGGGACCGGGTCCGGATCCGGAACTCCGGGCCCGGCAAACGCTGTCGACGACGCGTGAGCACGACCGCCCAGTGGGGCGGCCGACGCGGATCCGCGGCCCTCGTGGCCGGCGGGATGCCCAGATCGGTACTACTCTGGTCAGGGAGTCGGCGCCGCGGGCTGGGTCGACTCGGTTTCCGCAAGCGGGAGCGTCACCGAAACGATCGTTCCGCCCCCGTCTCGGTCGGTCGCGTCGACGGTGCCGCCCGAGATCGTCGTTATGCGATTGATCAGCCACAGGCCGAGTCCGTTCGCGTTCTCCAGCGACGGTTCGGTGCCGACGAGGACCGCCCGATCGTCCGCCGGGATCCCGGGGCCGTCGTCCTCGATACGGAGCTCGACAGTCGAGGTCGCCGGGTCGGCGTCGAGCCGCACGGCGAGTCCGGGTCGATCGTCGTCCGCGTGCTCGATCGCGTTCTCGATCAGGTTGTCGACCACCGAGGGGAACACCGCGACCGCCGAGATCGTGACCGCGTCGTCCGGAAGCGACGTCTCGAGTCGCACCTCGGGCTGTTCGACACGGACCTGTTCACAGCGATCGCGGACCACGGTCGTCAGATCGAACCGCCTGAACTCCGGCTGGCCGTCGGCGAGGGTCTCGGCGAGCGCGGCCTGTTCGACGACCGAGAGCATCCCGTCCGTCCGCCTCGCCAGTACGTCCAGCGCCTCTCTCGCTCCGTCCGAGCGCGAATCGGAGATCTCCTCCTCGAGGAGCGTTAGGTAGCCGTCGATCACCGAGATATCGTTCCGAAGATCGTGTCGCAGTACGCGGTTGAGTACTTCGGCGCGGCGTTCGGCTGCCAGCCGCTCGGTGACGTCCCTGAACACGAGGACCGTCGCGTCCGTCCGATCGAGCGATCCGAGGGAGACCTCGAACGTCCGCGGGCGAGCCGTCGGTTCCGGGTCGCTCCGGCGCTCGCCGTCGGTCGGTCGGTCGTCGGCCGATCCCTGCCGACCGTTCCCTTCGCGCGGCTTCCCGCCACCCTGCGCCGATTCGACCGTCGCGGTGACGGTGGTCGTCCCCGCCATCGGCCGCGCCCGGACTGCCTCGACGAGCGCCGGCTGATCGTGGAACGTCTCGTCGATCGGTCGGCCGACCGGGTCGCCGTCCTCGAACAGCCGGGTCGCCGCCTCGTTGGTCGCTCGGATCGTCCCGTCTGCGTCGACGATCACGACCGGATCCGAGAGGTGATTGACGATGTGGTCCTGTGCGACGGCGATAGAGTCGAGCAGGCGGTATCGAGTGATCGCGACGCCAGTCAGAGCCGTGGTCACCGTGAACATGACCGGCGTGAAATCGATGGGCGGCTCCCCCATGGGGAGGACCAAGATGCTCACGATCCCCGCGAGGGTCGGCAACAGTCCCGCGGCGAGGACGACGAGCCGACGGGAGCGTGTGATCCCGCTCACTCGTCGGCAGCTTCGGGCGAGTCGCCAGAGCACGTAGCCGTTCACCGAGAACGACCACAGCAGGAACGCGAGGAACCCCACCCCCGGCGTCACGTTCGCACGGACGACGGCGTCGCCGACGGCGACGAGGCTCACATCGGAGTAAATCAGCCAGTGAGCCGAATTCGAAACCGCGAGCACCGAGAACGCGAGGGGGACGCCGGAGACGATCGGAAGCCGACGTCGCGTGAGCCAGTGGTCGTCACCGGCGACAGCGAACGCGAACACGGGCCAGGCCGCCCCGACGATGCCGGTCCCGATCCAGAGGACGTTGTTGTACGCGAGTATCTCCGGACGTGTCGTCGCTCGGAGTTGGAGGGCGTATGCCCACGACCACGTCGTCGCACCCACAGCGAGCCCGACGAAGCCGACGACCTCCGGGCCGCCGAGACTCACGCGTCGGCGCCACAGTACGAACAGCAGCATACTGACCGACACGGTTCCTCCGAACAGTAACAGCAGGATGACGTAGGTGACGGGTGACATGGTGGACGGTCCCCGCGTCCGGCTGTCATGGGTTCGAACGTCACCGAACGGCGCCGCCGCGAGCGGGGAGGCTATCAGTCGTCACTCCCGTGCCGGATTTAACAATATCGGGCTCCTATCGAAACCAGTTGCCTCCACACGGTATGTAGTGATTCCCCTGGTACGTCGGTGTGCGAATAGACCAGGCCAGATCGTACGCACCGATCGTACTTCTGTGAGAAAATCCCGCCGTCGAGGGCACGGAGGGTATCCTCGCCCCCAGCATCGTGCGGGCCACCTGATACTCCACCCACAGGATTTTGCCGCTGTGGAACAGTTGTCAAACCAATGAATATACTACCACGGATAGGTCCCCCCAATCCTACCGCTGGGGGAGCGGTGTCATGAGCATCATTACGAGATTCAGCCAGTTGCGTGACTGGTTCCCGATCCCCGATCGGACCACTGGATTCGCCCTGACTCGGTGGGTGTTGCTCGAAGCGGATCGGCTTGCCGTGACTGGAGCGTTGCTCACCGTGGTGTTCGTGACGTTCATGGGGATCTCGACGTTCTGGACCTTCGAGATGCAGACGCTACTGACGGACACCTCCACCGTTCAGACGATCCTCAACACGTTCCTGAGCGGGATGATCCTCCTGGTGTCGATCGTCGTCTCGATCAACTCGATCGTCCTCTCACACGATATGACGTCCGTCCAGAACCAGGAGAACCGGGTACAGGGCGCGTTAAACTTCCGCCGGGAGCTCGGCGAACTGACCGAAACTGGGGAGAACCCGTCCGACCCCACTTCGTTTCTCAAGGTCATGTCTCGGACCATCTCCGACCGCGCAGAGGCACTCACGGGCGATCTGGACGGTATCGAAGAGGATCTCGTCGAGGATCTCGACGAGTATTCCGAGTCGGTTACGACTGCCGCCGAGCGCCTCGGCTCGCTCGACGAGACGTCCGGCGCCGAGTTCGCCGTCCTCTGGAAGGGACTCGGGTTCGACTACGGTCAGCACATCGAGCAGTCGCGGACGATCATCACCTCCCGCGGCGTCTCCCCCGAACACTTCGAGGAGCTTATCGATGCGTTCGAACTGTTCGCCATCGGGAAGGAGTACTTCAAAACGCTGTACTACACGCGGGAGGTGTCGAAGCTGTCCCAGACACTCCTGGTCGTCGCGCTCCCGGCCATCCTGTTCAACGCCTCGACGATCATCGCGATCAACGGGGAGGTTCTCCCCGAGGGGTGGATCCTCGGTATCCCGCCGCTCCAGACGTTCGTAGCCATCGCGTTCACGGTCTCGATCGCCCCCTACCTCGTGTTGACCGCCTATATGCTTCGGCTCTCGACCGTCGCGCGGCTGACTGCCTCCGGCGGGATCTTCTCTTTGAAGTAGCGGCTATCGGGTTCCCCCTCACTGTGGGTGTCCAGGGAATCGATGGGGAGCGGACTCCGGTGGTACAGGCGGTGCTCCGTTCGCTCCTATCATACCGGAACAGCTGTTCTGTCTACCGGCTACACTCCGGAGGACACTCCACAGGTGTCCGGAATCCCGACCGGGTATCCACGAGCGATATCGCGGTTCGGAGGCAGCGCGATCGCATGTGTGTGAACTGTTCTAGGTGACGACCCAACACACGTCGGCGAAGTCCTCATGAGGACAGCCAGTGAAGACGAGGTATGGTAACAGAACTCATCGGGTCGGTAGTCACGT
This sequence comes from Halobaculum rarum, assembly GCF_040025155.1. Lineage (NCBI taxonomy): Archaea > Methanobacteriati > Methanobacteriota > Halobacteria > Halobacteriales > Haloferacaceae > Halobaculum > Halobaculum rarum. The sequence continues at coordinate 1,941,628 of NZ_CP157275.1, forward strand.
TCATTGTTGCCCTCCTGATCGGAGGGCTCGCGATCTATGTCAGCGCTCGCGTGATCGCGGACGTTGACGACTACAGCCACGCCGTCGTCACCGCGGTCATCGGCGCCATCGCCTGGGCACTGACGTCCTGGATCCCGCTTATCGGCCCCATCATCGCCCTGATCGTGTGGATCGCCGTCATCAACTGGCGGTATCCGGGCGATTGGGTCGAGGCTGTGCTCATCGGCCTGGTCGCGTGGGTGTCGGCGCTCGTCATCCTCTTCGTCCTGAACGCGGTCCTCGGACTGGGGATCGGCGCCTTCGGAATCCCTGGGGTATGATGGTGAAGCTGTGATACCACTCATACAATTCCTCGGAACCGTGTGGACGGTATAGCGGCCGGCGACAGAGCGGGTCGGTCCGTTCTCGGTGGCGTTCCCGTCACCGCCGTCGCCCTCGGTAGACTCGCCTATCTCAGGCCTTGGGTGGCTGAGAACGTTCTCTCGGTGGCACGGGTCGTTGGGGGACCCATTGCGCGTGGAAGTTCGTCTCACCGCGTCCGGAGACGCTGGGACCGGTCCGGAAACCGAACGGTAGTAACGATGTCACAGCGGGGGGACCGTCGAATCTCCCGTCGATCGGGGGTACGGTTATCACGACGAACGACACATGTCTTGATATGACTGATCAACCATCTGACTCGACAGACCGGTCGACCGACATCCAGCGCGATATGGCCACCAGCATCGGACGGCGCGTCCTCCATGGAGGGGTTCGAGGCGTCGTCGGTGGCCTGATCGCGACGACACTCATGACCCTGTACCGGTTCCCGGTCTTTCGCGCACTGCCGCCGACCGCCGACTTCTGGGCGAAATACGTCGGGGGCGGTGACCCGGAAGCGTACCCCGGCACCGGGCTACTCCTGCATTTCCTGTACGGGGGCGCCGCGGGCGGACTGTTCGGTGCCGGAGTCAGTCTGCTGGAGTTCCGGAGCGAACGGCACCGTCATCTCGCCACGATCGGACTCTCCCTCGTGTATGGCCTCGCGCTCTCCGTCCTCGGAACACGGTTCATATTCCGATACCTTCTCGACGAAGAACTGGAGCCGGCCGAAGCGCTGACGTTCCACGTCGGACACGCCGTTTTCGGGCTGACCCTCGGAACGTGGATGAACTCCAAGGAACGGAGTGGTGAGGTATACGAGTGATGACCACAGGGGCCGTCGAGGTTCGATCGCATCCCTCCGTCCGGGAACCTTCGACATCGGACCGCTGACGACGTTGCTACAGGTACCGATGAATGGACTCGTACCCAGTTCGTATGAGTCCACTTTCGCGCAATACCGTCTACCTCGATCCAGCCGGTACGTCCGCTGAGGCGTTCGAATTCTCGCATAGACACGCAGAAAACGAACGCCTCATTCCGAAGGTAACACCGCCGATCGGCAGTCGTGAAAATCGTTTTTCCGAGGGCAAGAAGCGACACCATGCCTAAACACCGCGGATACGTATCATAGCTATGGTATATCAGACCACTATCGGCTGGTCGCTCGTGTCGTCGGGCATCGTGAGTATCGTTCTCTGGCTGATCCCCGGAGACTCTGTCTGGTGGGGTGTCGGTCTCCTCGTCCTTGGACTCATCGTACTCTATATCCGCCGTGACGACGTCCAAGAGGGGTTCTCCGAACTGACTGAGTCTTGAGGTTCTCCTCCGTACCATCCGTCTCAGTAGTGCTTCTTTGAAGGATCGCTACTGCCACTGTACTTATCGGCGCAAGCCAGATCTACCACCAACTGAAGGTTTCAACAGGGCCCACTATCGTCGCCGGCGGCGACCGCGTCGCCGGCGTCGTCCACGAGGTGGCGCTCGTCGCGACAGCAACATCTGTTCGTGTGCGGCAGTTTATCAGGGCGGGGCGCCGACTTCGACGTATGAGCAAGCAGGAGCCGCCACGGTCGGACCGCGACAGCGACGGGGCCGGCGACGCCGCGGCCGACGCGGACGGATTCGCCGGCGAAAAGGACGAGTCCCTCCGGAGCCGCGAGGTGACCGCCGGTGCCGAGCGCGCCCCACATCGGGCGATGTTCCGCGCGATGGGGTACGACGATCAGGATCTCTCTTCCCCGATGGTCGGCATCCCGAATCCCGCCGCCGACATCACGCCGTGCAACGTTCACCTCGACGACGTGGCCGACGCCGCCCGCGAGGGGATCGAGGACGCCGAGGGGATGCCTATCGAGTTCGGGACGGTCACCATCTCCGACGCCATCTCGATGGGGACCGAGGGGATGAAAGCCAGCCTCATCTCCCGGGAGGTGATCGCCGACTCCGTCGAGTTGGTCTCCTTCGGCGAGCGCATGGACGCGCTCGTCACGGTCGCCGGCTGTGACAAGAACCTCCCCGGCATGCTGATGGCGTCGATCCGGACGGATCTCCCGTCGGTGTTCCTGTACGGCGGGTCGATCAAGCCCGGCGAGCACCAAGGTCGCGACGTGACCGTCCAGAACGTTTTCGAGGGCGTCGGTACCTACGCCGAGGGCGACATGAGCGCCGATGAGTTGGACGAGATGGAGCGCCACGCCTGCCCGGGCGCGGGCTCCTGTGGCGGGATGTTCACCGCGAACACGATGGCGAGCATCTCGGAGGCACTCGGGATGGCGCCGCTGGGCTCCGCATCGCCGATGGCCGAGTCCGAAGAGCGGTACGACACCGCCCGGCGTGCGGGCGAACTCGCGCTGGAGTGCGTCGAGCAGGACCGCCGTCCCTCGGACATTCTGAGCAAGGAGTCGTTCGAGAACGCCATCGCGGTGCAGGTCGCGATGGGCGGGTCGACGAACGCCGTGCTCCACCTGCTCGCGCTGGCGGCCGAGGCCGACATCGAGTTGGACATCACGGAGTTCGACGAGATCTCCCGGCGCACCCCGAAGATCGCGAACCTCCAGCCCGGCGGCACCCGCGTCATGCAGGACCTCGACGAGATGGGCGGCGTTCCGGTCGTGATCCGACGCCTGATCGAGGGCGGCTACATGCACGGCGACGCGATGACCGTGACCGGACGGACGATGGCCGAGGAGATCGCCCACCTCGAAGCGGACGGGCAGCTCCCCGCGGACGACGACATCGAGGCGGACTTCCTCTACACCGTCGACGAGCCCTACAGCGAGGAGGGGGCGATCAAGATCCTGACGGGGAACCTCGCGCCCGACGGTGCGGTCCTGAAGGTCACCGGCGACGACGCGTTCCACCACGAGGGACCCGCCCGCGTGTTCGAGGCCGAGGAGGACGCGATGGAGTACGTCCAGTCCGGCGGGATCGAGTCGGGCGACGTGATCGTCATCCGCAACGAGGGGCCCCGCGGCGGCCCCGGAATGCGCGAAATGCTCGGCGTCACCGCCGCCGTCGTCGGCGCGGGCCACGAGGACGACGTGGCGCTGCTCACCGACGGCCGCTTCTCGGGCGCGACACGCGGCCCGATGGTCGGCCACGTCGCCCCCGAGTCGGTCGAGGGCGGGCCGATCGGCCTCGTCGAGGACGGCGACACGGTGACCGTCGACATCCCCGAGCGGGAGCTGTCGGTCGACCTGAGCGACGATGAACTGGCCGCCCGCGCCGACGAGTACGAGGCGCCGGAGCCGCAGTACACCGGCGGCGTGTTCGCGAAGTTCGCCCGCGACTTCGGCAGCGCGGCCAACGGCGCCGTCACGAACCCCAAGGCGAAGCGCGACTGAGCCGGCGCCGGGGGTTCCTCCCGGCGCGGCGGCCGGCCTCGAGCGACGTGTAGCGGATCGACCGGTATCGAGGGCCGCGGAACATCCAAGTGCCGCGCCGGCGACGCCCCCGGCGTATGAGCGGCTGCGACGGCAACGGCAACGGCGACGGCGAATGCGGCGGCGACGACGAATCCGACAGTGGCGGCGTCTCGGGCCCGGATCTGTCGGCACGGTTCGAGGCGAACCGCGAGCACTGGGAGCGGATGGTCGAGCCGGTGTCGGTCGCCGACGGCACGGCCGAGATCGAGGCGTTCCTCGACGGGGAGTCGGCGCTGCTCCCGGTCCAGCGCCGGGAGGTGGGCGACGTGACCGGCGACCGCCTGCTGGACCTGCAGTGCTCGATCGGCACGCGGACGCTGTCATGGGTGCGGGCGGGAGCGACGGTGACGGGTGTGGACATCTCCGCCGAGAGCGTCCGGGTGGCCCGCGAACTCGCGGCGGCGGCGGGGATCGCCGACGACGCGACGTTCGTTCGCTCGAACGTGTACGACCTCCCCGAGGCGATCCCCGAACCGCCCGACCGTGGCTACGACACCGTCGTCAGCAACTTCGGCGTGCTGTGTTGGCTTCCCGATCTGGAACGGTGGGCCGAGGTCGTCGCGGAGTCGCTCGCGCCGGGCGGAACGGTCCACCTCGCGGAACACCACCCGATCGCGACCGCGCTCTCGGACGACCTGGGCGCCGGCGCCGGCGACGGAGACTGTGGCAGCGACAGCGACGGCGGTATCTCCATCGAGCATCCGTACTTCTCGACCGACGAGCCGGTGGCCGACGGCGACACCCACAAGTGGACCCACGGGCTGGGGGAGATCCTGACGGCGCTCGTCGAGGCCGGGATCGACCTCCGGTTCGTCCACGAGCACCCGTTCTCACCGGTTCAACGGTCCGAGTCGATGGTTGAGGACGACCAGGGGCGTTGGCGCTTCGAGGACCACGACCTCCCGCTGCTCGTGACCGTGACGGGGACGCGGCGAGAGTCGGTCGCCGACGGATGAGCCGCCGGACCCCGCGCTAGCAGGCCCGACGGATCGACTCACAGCTCGGTCGTGTCGGGTTCCCGGTTCGCACCCTCGGTGCCGTCGACCGTGTCCGAATCGCGGTCCGCCTTCAACTCTCCCGGACGCGGGTTCACCGTCTCGTGTATTCCGAGCACGAGCGCCGGGACGACGATCATGAACAGGTGCTCCTCCAGGGGGATCGCGAGCACCTCGATCCCCGTCCGCATCGGGATCGAGAACACGCCCACCTCCAGGGTGTACCAGTCCCAGAGGTACGCGATCGGGTAGACGGCGGCCACGGTGCGCGCGGCGCGCCACAGCGCGGCCCTCCCGGCGTGAACGAGCAGCGTCGCCGCCGCCGCGGCGAACAGCGCTTCCGTCGCGAGGTAGGTGTACGGCCCGAGGGCGGTTACGTCCGGAAGCGAGACGCCCGCGCCCGCGAGCGGTCGGAAGAAGACGGCCACGAGCAGCCCCGCGAGAAACAGGTACGCACCTCGGACGAGCAGCATCGTCGCCGTCGTCGCGTCCTTCCGCACCGCGACGGCGCCGACTGCGCCGAACGCGAGGCTCGCGGCGGGCGCGCTCGGCGGCAACACCCCGGAGAGGGTCAACGGGACGACCGCGAACAGCCCGGTACCGAGGGCGGCGAGCGCGAGCCGTCTGGCCCGCTCTGGACCGACCGCGACCGCGACGGTCCGCTTGCCGATCGAGCGGTCGTAGTCGTAATCCTGGGTGTCGTCGACGATCTTCACGCCCGCGAGCGTGACGACGAGAACGAGCGCCAGCGCCAGCGGCGCGACCGCCAGCGACCCGGTCTGGGCGGCGTAGCCGCCGATGAGACACAGGGCGATTCCGACGGGGTACCCGAGGGTTGTCGTCACCGGATTAGTGTCGAACTGCGGGGCGTGGAGGTAGCCGATGAGCCACATCGGCGCGGCGAGTGCGACGGCTAGCGGGGTCGACACCAGGACGAGCGCCGTGAGGCATGCGAGAAACCCCGCCGTCGCACCCGCGAGGCCGAGGCGACAGCCGCGCTCGGTCATCGGGTGATCGTCGTCCTCGCCGCGGCGGTGGAAGTCGACGTACCCGTCCTTCACGTGGGCGGTGTAGACAGCGAAGAACGCGGCGGCGGCGTACACCAGCGCGACGACCGGATCGAAATCGCCGGCCAACGCGGCCCCGACCAGCGCCGTCGCCACCGGCGGGAGCATGAACACGGGGTGGACCTGTGAGGCGTACGCTCGCGCGGCGGCCGCCGGACCGCGCCCGTGACGGACGATAGCCATGAGATCTCATGGCACTATTCGTGAATAAACCATCCGTCGGATATCGCGATCCGACGTTCGAGTGATCACGGCGAAGGCGCCGCCCGGAGAGGACGGCCGGTCAGCACCGGTCCCGCAGGAGGAGAGTACCGGCCAGGAGGCCGAACGATCCGACTGCGACGATCGACTGCGGCGGGAACTCGCCGGGTTGTCCCGAGAGGTCGGCGTTCGACGACGAGCCGCAGGTCTCGACCGTCCCGCTGGATTCGTTGTCGTACGAGAACGTGCAAGTGGGGGTTCCCGCTTTGACGATCGCGCCGGAGACCTCGTACGTCGAGGACGTCCACTCGGCCTCCACGGGTTCGCTCGAGTCGCCGTCCTTGAACGCGGTCGCTGCCATCGTCGTGCCGTCGTCGTCGCCCTCGGCAGCGAACGAGCTTCCGGTCCACTCCCACCGCACGAACCGGGTCCCGCCGTTGGGGCACTCTTCGGATCCGCTTCCACCAACGTCATCCTCTGCGTTCGGATCCTGCGTGCAGAGGATGACGTAGCTGATCGCGAACCGATTGTCGGGAGTGTCTGTTGGCGTCGGTGTGTCTGTGGGAGTCGGAGTGTGAGTCTCAGTGGGGGTGTCAGTCGGTGTCGGTGTAGCCGGTGGCTCCGCCTCCTCGACCGAACACCGTCCGTTGACAATGTAGCCCGCGCCCGAGTTGTTCGTCCCGTAGGCGGGGGCACCGACGAAGATGTCCTCTCGCTCGTCGCCCGACGTGTCGTTGACGCCGACGACGGCCCAGCCGGCGCGGTCACCGGCCGATTCGCCGGTGAAGGTGGCGTCCGCGTCCGCGAGACTCCGCGCCCCGTCCGGCTGTCCGCCGTACACGAGGTAGGCGGCGCCCGCGTTCTCGCCGTTCGTATCGTTGAACGGAGCGCCGACGAGGACGTCGTCGCGGTCGTCGCAGTTCACGTCGCCGGATCCGGCGGCGGCGACATCCCAGCCGGCCCTGTCACCGGCGCTGACGCCCCCGAGTGTCACGCGGGCCTCCTCGAGGGACTCGTTGTCGTCGATGGGGCCGGTCACGAGGTATGCGGCGCCGGAGTTGTTCCCGTTCGAGTCGTTGTACGGGGCGCCGACGACGATGTCGTCGTACCCGTCGGCGTCCGTGTCGCCCGCACTCGCGACCGACCACCCGGCCAGATCGCCTTCTCCGACCCCGGAGAGCTGGTTACCGCCGGTGACGGACGTCTCCGAGTCACCGTCCGCATCGAGGACGTAGACCGCCCCCGCGTCCGGCTCGACCGAATCGTTCGACGGTGCTCCGATCAACAGCTCCGGGTTACCGTCCCCGTCCGTGTCTCCCGCGCTTGCGACGTCGAATCCCGCGAGGTCACCCGCGCCGGCACCGAAGAAGGTGCGATCGGCTGCGTCGGCCAGTGACTGTGGCTCCGCGGGGGAGTCACCGCTGTCCGCGAGCGCGTCACGGACGAGGTAGACTGCCCCCGCGTTCGGCCCTGCCCCGCTGTCGTTTTGCGGGGCGCCGACGAGCAGCGTGTCCGTCTCTGTATCCGGTTCCGTCGAGGGAATCGAGTGAACTCATTTAGTCCGCCGTCCGCTGCTGCCTGAACGCGTCCTACTGCATGATGCGCTGAGCAGCGAACCGCTCGACAACATCGGTTTCTTCAGGGATCGGAACGCACCCGTCGTCGACCGCGGCGACCAGCTCCTCGAACTTAGGTAGGGTGAGGGGTTCTCTTGTCCACACCATCGCTGACAGTAAAACGAGTTTCCAGCGAGACGTAAATACGGCCCATGCGGACCCCCAAACGCCGGTTGACTTTGACAGTCCCCCGTCTCTGTAAAATCACTTTCTGACAGTAGATCCAGAGACAGAAGATCGCTAAGAACAGTGGATAGAGTCATCGCAGGGGCTTGCCACTTTGGTAACTCGATCTCAACAGTACCACTGTTTGCTGGGCATTTTTGTATTTATGCCCGGTCCGGGTCACGCATGTCGGGACCCGAATTCTGACTGACGCCAACTACTAGTGTGAAGGTCATGAGCGCTAACAGCCCCGCCACGGCAAGAAAGAAACTTGCGACGCCGATCGTGACTAGGAGCGTCATCCCAAGTAATTCGCCGCCGATCGCGGCAAGGAGAGAGAATACACTGAGTCCGAGCAATCGGTCCTGTGATCTTGTAGTCATACAAGACTCTCGGAACTGGACGGGGTTAAGCCACGCCCGACTCCTGTCGTTATGTCTCACGCTGCCACACATCATTGACCAAGAGTGTCCGACACTCATGTGTAGCGGTCAGTACCTGCGGAAAATCGGCAGTAGAACCACCCGAGTGAGGAACTGATACTTGTGGGTGTAGAGAGTACCCTCGCGGGGATTCAATTCTACGGGTGAACGTTCTCGTACTGATCAAAGTGCTCCTACGAGAAACGGAGACCTGTTCAGCGGCTCTTTCACCGAGTAACCACCACCTGATCAACGTCGAATCGAGATTCGCCATCTCGGTTGGTGCTGAGTACAGAGAGTGAGCGTATCGAGAAGCAGAGTGTGCTTAGCTGGGAGCGGGCCCCCGATAGTAGTGAAAGAGCAGTTGTGCCATAGGCATCGCCCAACTAAACGCAATTACAAACTGAAGCATCGTCCCAAGATGCTGTTGGGGGATACTCAGCCAGAGGACGATTGTTGCCACGCAGATACAGACGAGCGTGACGACCACCGCCGTCACGTTGTTAACATCTCGGAGGTCAACGTTGGCCAGTCCAACGGTCGCTATGATTCCGAAAATCACTCCCAATCCGACTGCCGCTATCGTTGTCTCCAGCGAGACGATTCGACGGGCAGGCTCAAGGAATAGTAGCCACGGAGTCCCTACGAGCGCAATCACGAACGACCGAAAAGCACGTGCTCGTCCATCAGCACCGTGCAACGGGTTCGTCTCGAAGAGGGTCTGGTTCATAAGATGAATTGGAATGGTGCGAGCATATCTGTTCCCCATCCCCAACTAAACGCACCTTGACATTCGCAACTCTACTTACCGGTTGTTTCGAGAATTAGTGACCGAGAACGGCGGAGAGTCGGTCAGCGGGAAGTACAGACGAACCACTATCCGCTACGTACAGGGTATTGATCTAGCTGGCGGGGCTCAGAAAGCGTGTTTCTGTGCGTCTATTTAAGCACCGCATTACTATATATCACTACGAGACAATTTAATCGCCCAAGTCATCGGAAAGAGCTCGCTACACGCCACTATCACGTGAGGCAATCTATGACACATAGCATCTGCACAGCGGACGCGGACGAGATGCTGCCCTACTTTCAGCGCCTGGGGAAAACGTTGCTGGCCCCCAATATCGAACCACGAGCTAGACTCGAACAATTGTTTGAAACCGAAACCGGCGAATTTGACTTGGATTTGGGATTTCTGACGCAGGTCGATCTCGAAAACGAGACACAACGCTTCGAAGTCGTGTATGGCTCCCACGAGATCCTCAGATCAGGTATCACTGCTCCACTCTCCAAAGCTTACTGTCGGAAAACTATCAAAGATCCGGAAGGGACAATGGCCGTTAGTGATGCTCTCGCTGAAGGATGGGAAGACGATTTAGCATATGAAACATTCGAGTTGGGAACCTACCTCGGGACGACAGTCTCGATTGACGATGAACTCTATGGAACGCTCTGTTTTGCGGACACCGACGTCCGTGATGACCCAATCGACGACAAAGAGAAAGCGCTTGTCGAGATGCTCAGCAAGTGGTTAGAATACACAAGAGATCACTGGGACGAGCCACTGCTTCGGGAGACTCGTATCGATACTATCGAGGGACGCACCGTTTCTTCGGACGCCATCGATTCGATGATGAGTGCACTCGTAAGTCGCACAAGGCGAGTTGTTCTTATGACCCTGTTAGACACCACTGAGACCAGTACCGCCACTCTCGAACTACAGCTAAACCACGAGAACGCCCGAATACACCTGTACCATAGTCAGTTACCCAGATTAGCCGACGCCGGATACATCGAGTGGGACGATGATACGGATACCATCTCCAAGGGGCCGAAGTTCCCCGAGGTGGAACCACTCGTTCAACTGTTGAAAGAGTATAATACGGCGCTCTCCGAGTAGACCGATTGCTTGACTTTCTGTCGATTCTGACAGAGTGTGTGTCGGTTAGTAAGCAATCCGAGTTAGCGGCTATTTTATCGGTTCTTGACTCAAATTTTTCATGCGCCCCAAGGGGCGGTTCGCGTGCAGTCCGGAGTGTGGAGGCTGTGGTCTGTTGATGGGGTGGCCTTAGCCACACCCCTAAGCGGGAACGGAACCCCCCGGGTTCGGTTCGAGCGCGAAGAGCGGTCCTCGAGTCCGGCGATCGGCGTTCGAGAACTCCAAACGAAACGGAGGTACGGGCTGAATCGGCCGGAAATCGGCCGTTTTCGGGGGTGCAGAAGAAAGTCATCACTACCCGTCGGCCCCCGCTCACCGGGAACCGACGGGGCAACTACAGGCTACCCGCCGCGGAGCTCGAGGAGCCGGGCGGCGTCTATCGCCTGTCGCTTCCGCCGGTCGGACCGACGGAACAGAACGGTAGCGTGTTTGAACGCGTCCGGATCACGGTCGGCGTCGATCCAGTAGCGGAGTCCCTGGCGAAGTTCGGAGATTACCTCAGCGTAGCCGTACTTCCCGGCAGGATCGAACTCGCCGAGTCGGAGCTTCTTGACCGCTTGACCGCGGGAGCCAGTCTCGCAGTCGTGCGCAGCGAGCCACGTCCGGAGCGCGCTCGTCGTCACTCGATTTCGCGCGAGCCACCGCTTGAGCGAACAACGGCGTGAGCGGCGAAGTAGGGATCGGGCCCGCCGGAGAAGTTGAGCTGCATGGCGAATTCGTGCCAAGCCGGCGAGACAGCTCTCATTCGTCCACCTCCGCGATCGCCGCACGGACCTCAGCGTCGGTGGTTTCAGCGGTAGGGTGCGGTATCCGGTCGCCGGTCGCGGCGTTGTAGAGTCGCGACGCACGGACGAACGGTCCGCTCACTTTCCTTCACCTCTATTTGGTAAATTGAAATCAGATAAACGAGTATAATGGCTCGTTACTGGGCTTAAATGCCAGTAATCGGAAGACAGCAGTTTGAGAAGTGGGACCGCCGAGATTCGAACTCAGGTCCTACGGACCCCATCCGCAGAGGATACCACTACCCTACGGTCCCGCACTCGGGTAAAAACGAGCGTCGGGGTTAAGCGCTTCGTTTCATCGAGGCTGCGTCGTCGTGCGATCACACGGCACGGAGTCGAAAGTGCTTATTCGTCGTCGTCCTGATCTCTCGGGACTACTAGGTCACCGTCGTCGCGGACGGCCATGCTAGCCACCGGGTTCCCCTCGTAGACGGCCAACCCCTCGGCGCGGCCGATCACGTAGCCGTCGTGCTCGCTTTCGACGGTTTCGACGACGTCGCCGTGAGGCGTTACCACCTCGGCGACGGCGTCGCCCGACTCCATCGTTTCGCCGACGGCGACGCGGTGACGCAGTAGGCCAGCCTCCTCGACACGCGGGCCGACGAACCGCCGCACGGGGTACTCGACCGGCGCGTCCGGGACGCTCGCCCCCGCCTCGACGACTCCTGCGGGCCTCGCGTCAAGAAGTCCGAATTCGACCGCGGCGGCGACGATCCCGGCAACGCAGGCCGCGCGGGCGTCCTCTTCGACGACGCTGTGACCGCCCAGCTCGGCGGTGACGGCGGGGATCCCGGCCGTGTTGAGCGCCGCGCCGGCGGTCGAGCGCTGGAGCGACTGCTCGACGTACTCCTCGGCGGGATACTCGGTGAGCACCGGAAACCCGAGCGCCGTCGCGAGACGGTCGAGGTCCTCGGCCAGTGTTTCGGCCTCCGCCTCGGTCCGCTCCTCGCCGTACAGCACCCGGTCGCGGATGGTGAACGGTATCGACCCGATCTGCGCGGTGTGGCAGTCGACGAGCAGATCCGCGGAGTCGGTCAATGCGTCGAACAGTCGTGTGTCGATGCGCTCCTGCGTCTCGGGCGGGCGCGAGTCCTCGCGTTCGGTGTCCGGAAAGTGGCGGTTTGGGTCGTCCTCCCCGTAGTAGGAGGTACGCTCGTTTCGCCGCAGCCCCGCGGGGTTGACGACGGGGACGACGACAACTGCGCCCGCGATGTCCTCCGCTCCGACCGCATCGGCGAACGTCGCGGCCGCGTCCTGCGCGACGGCGACGCCGGTGGCCTCGTCGCCGTGGACGCCGCCCGTCACCCAGAGCACGGGGCCGTCGGCGGCGCCGTTGATCACGGTGACGGGGAGTCGTTCGCTTCCACCGGTTGGGAGGTCAGTCGCGTGGATCCAGCCGTCCGCACGCTCGGCGGGGGCGGCGCTCGCGGAGCCGACATCGAGTACGTCGTTCACGCCCGTGTCTGGCTCCCCCCGGGCGAAAAATCCCCGAGCACCGGCAGTCGGTGCGGACGCGTTCAGACCAGCACGCGTTCCAACTCGACGACCTCGCCGGACTCCGCGTCCGGGTCGCCGACGAGCGTCCCGAGACATACCGCCGAGCCGTTCGGCGTGTAGCACGCGAGCAGGTCGCCCTCGGCGGGGTCGCCCGCGCCGACCTCGCCGGTCGCGACCACGCCGGGCGCGTACACCGGCGCGCCGTTTGCGATCTCACGGGCCGCCGACTCGGCGATCGTGAGCGACGGGAGCCCGGTCAGCGCCGCTTCGGCCGGGCGAAGCACCTCCCGAAGCGGCGACTCGTCGTGGTCGCCGTCCGTGGTGTCCTCGCCCTCCGCGAAGGCGACGCCGTCGACGAGGTCGTGCAGGGTGTGGAGGTCGCGGTCGTCGAACGGGTCGGTCGCGGTGCGTCGGAGGTGACCCATGTGGCCGCCCGTGCCGAGCGCGAGGCCGATGTCGTGACACAGCTTCCGGATGTACGTCCCCGACTCACAGCGGACCCGGAGCAGGACCTGTCGGTCCGTGCGGTCGAGCACGTCGAGGTCGTACACCTCGCGGGTTCGCAGTTTCCGCTTGACCGCGGACTTGCGCGGCGGCTTCTGGTACACCTCGGCCTCGAACTCGCTGACGACACGGTCGAGGTCGGTCGGGGCCGTGCCGTGGAGTTCCAACACGGCGACGTACTCCTTGGCGCCCTTGAGGAACACCTGCGCCATCCGGGTCGCGTCGCCCGTCAGGGTCGGCAGACAGCCGGTCACCTTCGGGTCGAGCGTGCCCGAGTGGGCCGCGCGGTCGACGCCCAGGATATCGCGGACCCAGCCGGCGACCTGGTGGGCCGACGGCCCCGCGGGCTTGTCGAGGTTGACGACGCCGAACGCGCACAGGTCGTCGACGGATCGCTCCTCGGGCGCCGGACGCATGATCAGAAGTCGTAGTCGACGCCCTCGACGGGGATCTTCCCCTCGTCGGTGTCGGGGTCGTACGAATCGATGGCGGTCGTGAGCATTCCGAGCATCCCCTCCGGCGACCAGCGGGCCGTGTTGTACACCAGATCGTAGATGCTCAGGTCGTCGATGTGGATGTTGTAGTACTCGCGGTAGCGCTTCGCCTCGCTGCTCTCGCGGCGACGCGTCTCCTCGATCACCTGATCCAGCGGCTTGTCCTCGCGGTCGACGATCCGCTCACAGCGGACGTCGAGGGGCGCGTCGAGCCAGATGCGGAGGTCCGCGTGATCGCCCGCGAGCCATCCCGCGAGGCGCGATTCCAGCAGTACGTCGTCGCGCTCGACGGCGACGGCACGCAGACGACGGTCGAGGTCGCGGTCGATCTGGTCGTCCTCCTCGGCGAGCTCGTTGAACTCGACGGGCGTCATGTCGCGCTCGGCGGCGAGTTCCCGGAAGATGTCGCCGCCGGAGACGTGTTCGAGGTCGAACGCCTCCGCGAGCGCGGCGGCGGTGGTGCTCTTCCCGCTACCCGGCGGGCCGGAGACCGTTAGCAACATAACGATACTCGGCTCGTCGCGGTCAAAAAGGCGTCCATGTTCCCGCGGTGTGTGCCGCGCTCGCGTGGATCTCCCACGTTCGCGGTTCCCGCGCTTACTCGGCGCCGCGGGTGCCGTTCGGCCGGTCTCCTCAGCCGTCGAGCACCGTCTCGGGCGTCACCGGTTCGGCGTCCGAACGGGCCCGATCGAAGCGCTCGCGAGCCCAGTCAACGGCTTCCGGGTCGTCGTTGATCGCCACGCCGCCGACGCCGGTGTCGGTGTAGACGACGATCCCGGCCTCGTCGTCGCGGTCGTCGTGCGCGGCGATCCACAGGCCGAAGGCGATCTCCATGGGCGCACAGAAGAACTCGATCGTCCCCTCGCGGAGGTCGGCGGCGAACCGCTCCGGCCGGTGTTCGATCAGATGCTCCAACACCGTGGGCGTGACGACCATCTCCGGCACCGCGCCGCCGGCGGTCGCCTCCGCGTCGAACGTGTCGAGGTGGCCCGACAGTGCGGCGGGCGCGACGCCGTACACCTCATCGGCCGTCCGGACCGATTCGAACAACCGCTCGACGACGCCGTCGGGGAGACTGGGGTCCGGCCGGTTCACGGACGCTTCGGCGAGAAAGCGGGCGTCGAGTTCGGTGTCGTCGGGGAGTGCCTCGAACAGCGGTTCGCCTCGTTCGAGGCCGTCGAGGCGCGCGCGATAGCGGTCGCGCTCGGTCAGGGCCCGCACGCCGATGGCGGTCGCACGCACACCCCCGTCGACGCGCTCGACGAGCCCCGCGTCGACGAGTTCGCGCACGCCGCGATCGAGCGTCGTCCGCGGCACCCCGAGCTCGTCGACGAGTCGCCGTTTCCGGACGGGGCCGTCGCACAGCGCCGCGAGGACGTCACGGCGCTTCGCGAGTACGCGCGCGACCTCTGCCGTGTCAGCGGTCGTCATTCATCGGGACAACGGACGGGCGGCTGTTGTGTGTTCCGCTTACCGGGCTGTTCACCGGACAGTGGGAAGATCTCCGGACGGTGAAGTAATACGGGGCGCTCCGGTAGCGTGAGCTGCCCCGAATCCGGTCTCCGACTGCTCGGCCCTCCACGCCGCGACAGCGGAGCGGATCCTCATCGCCCCGCCGTCGTCACCGACGCTTTTCCGCTCTGCCGTCACCGGGATCCTCCCGCTCCGCCGTGGTTCCGAGACGCTCGTTCGGTCGCGGTGCTCCGCTCGCGGGTCGCCTTCGCTCCCCGCTCGCGTCGAGGGCTCGCTTCGCTCGCCCTCGCATCACTCGCGTCTCGCCAACCCCGCGAGATGCCCCGCCTCCTCCACGATGATCTCCTCGATCCCGAGCCGCGCGGCGTTCTCGCTCCCGGGGAGACAGAACACGGGGACACCGCCGGCGACGCCGGCGGTCGCGCGCGTTCCGACGACCATCGTCCCGACATCATCGCGGCTCATCGACCGAAACAGCTCTCCGAATCCCGGGAGTTCCTTATTGAGCAGCGGCGTCACCGCCTCGACGGTCACGTCGTCGGGGGTGACGCCTGTGCCGCCGGTCGTCACGACGCAGTCCACGTCGTCGCGGTCGACGAGGCGATTGACGGTCCCCTGCACGCCGTCGAAGTCGTCGTTGACGACCTCGCGGACGACCACCTCGTCGCCCGCCGCCTCGACGGCCGCTTCGATGGTGTCGCCGGCGGTGTCGTCCTCGTGCCCTCGCGACGAAGATACCGTGACGACCGCGTACCTGAGCTGTTCGACGTCGTGGGCGTGGTGCTCGTGGTCGTCGTGCGCGTGGGCACCTCCGGTCTCGTGGCTGTCGCCGTGACCGCCGTGTTCGTGGTGTTGGCCGTCGCCGTGGTCATGGCCGTGATCGTGCGCTTCCTCGTGATCGTGGCTATCGTTCATGGCGACGCCTACCGGCCGCGAGCGCTTCAACCCCGGGCCCGCGGGTCACCCGCCCGTGGCAGCGTCGGCGACGAGTCGAACCCCGACGGCAAGGCCGCCCAGCGCGCCGGCGACGAGCCCGCCCACGAGAAGCCCGACGCCCAGGACCCACACCGTGACGGAGACCATTCCCGAGGTGAGAAACGCGAGGCCGAACGAGAACCCGAGGCCGAGCACGGCGGCGGCGGCCCCGCCGGCGACGAGCCGGTACGTGCTCGGGCGGTCGGCGAGGGGCCCGACGCGGAGCCGACCGTCGCCCGCCGGGAGCCCGTAGCCGACGACGGTGACGACGCCGGCGACGACCGCGCCGAGGACGGCGATGGCGAATCCGAACGCCGCGGGGAGGCCGTCGCCCGTCTCGGGCGGCGGCGGGAGGTCGAAGACGAACGCCGCGACGGCGACGAATCCGGCGAGACCGACGGTGACGACTCCGACGCGGAGGGCGGCGAGGAGGCGGGACCGATCCATTGGCGACGTTCGATGGGGCTCAAGAATGGGTTTTGTGGTGGCTTCCCTACGTCGCGCTGTCGCCGTCCGGGTCGAACAGGTCCTCGATCCGGCACTCGAAGAACTCCGCGAGCGTGAACGCCAACTCCAGCGACGGGTCGTACCGCCCGCGTTCGATGCTGTTGATCGTCTGCCGGGTGACGCCGACGAACGGCGGGGCATCGTAGACGTTCAGCCCGCTCAACGTTCGCGCGCCGGACGCGCCGAGCACGAGGGTCACCGCGGCCACGACCAGCGTGACGGTGCTCGCATGGCGCTCCAGTTCGGCGTCCCGTTCGTCGAACAGCGTCACGGGACTGAACTGCCACACCGCGAGGAAGCCGACGATCCCGACCCGTTCCGGCTCGCCGATTGGGGAAGGGTTTACTCCCCACGCGTGGCAGGTGGGACCACGCATGAAGGCAGTCCAGTTCTCGGAGCATGGCGACCGCGACGTGATCGAGTACGGCGACTTCCCGGACCCCGAGCCCGCTCGGGGGGAGGTGATCATCGACGTGAAGGCGGGCGCGCTCAACCACCTCGACATCTGGACCCGAAAGGGGCTGCCGGGGGTCGACCTGGAGATGCCGCACATCCCCGGTTCCGACGCGGCGGGCGTCGTCACCGAGGTCGGCGAGGGCGTCACCCGGTTCGAGCCGGGCGACCACGTCGCCGTCTCCGCGGGCGTCTCCTGCGGGGAGTGTGAGTTCTGCCGCCACGGCGAGGAGTCACAGTGTGTCCGCTTCTCGATCATCGGCGAGCACCAACGCGGCGTCCACTCGGAACTGGCGGCCGTCCCGCAGGACAACCTCGTCCCCGTCCCCGAGCACGTCGACTGGGAGGTCGCCGGTTCCTCCTCGCTCGTGTTCCAGACGGCCTGGCGGATGCTGCTGTCGCAGGGGGAACTCGCGCCCGGCGAGAAGATCCTCGTCCTCGGCGCCTCCGGCGGCGTCGGCCACGCGGCGGTGCAGATCGCGGACTACGTCGGCGCGGAGGTGTACGCGACCGCCTCCACCGAGGAGAAGCTGGGGTACGCCGAGGAGTTAGGCGCCGAGCACGTCATCAACTACGAGGAGGACGACTTCGCGAGCGAGATCCGCGATCTGACGGGGCGCCGCGGCGTCGACATGGTCGTCGACCACATCGGCGCGGCGACGTGGCACGACTCGCTGAAGAGCCTCGCGAAGGGCGGCCGGATCGTCACCTGCGGGGCGACGACCGGCGGACGCCCGGAGACGGACATCAACCGCATCTTCTGGAACCAGCTGAAGGTGATCGGCTCGACGATGGCGACGCCGGGCGAGGTCGACGACGTGCTCGAACTCGTCTGGGACGGCACCTTCGAGCCGCGGATCCGTGAGACGCTTCCCATGAGCGAGGCGGCGCGCGCACACGAGATGATCGAAAATCGAGAGGGCTTTGGCAAGGTGGTGGTTAGACCCGACAGTGAGCTCTGAGGGATCGAACGCCAACGCGAACACCGACCCGAACGCAGACGCGGACCGCACGCGGGTCGTCAACACCGGCGACGGGTACGAACGCGTCGACGACGCCGATCCGGACGACGAGCCCCCCACCGACGCGGACGCGGATGGCCTCGGACGCGCCGGCTGGGTGCTCGTGGCCGTCGTCGTTATCGCCTTCCTCGTCGTCCCCGGGATCATCTACGTTCGCCCGACTGCGCCGGGGGAGCTCGGCTTCCGCTTCCTCGCGGCGATGCTCGTGCTCCCGTTTCTCCCGGCGCTCCTGCTGGGCGTGACGGCGGTGTGGAGCCTCGTCGCCGGCGGGGAGTGACTGCCGGATCACGGCCGCCTCCGGCCGGTACGTTTTGGCCCGCCGAGCGCGTACGGTCAACCGACATGACAACC
The DNA here is from genome assembly GCF_040025155.1 of Halobaculum rarum. Lineage (NCBI taxonomy): Archaea > Methanobacteriati > Methanobacteriota > Halobacteria > Halobacteriales > Haloferacaceae > Halobaculum > Halobaculum rarum. The sequence continues at coordinate 1,959,882 of NZ_CP157275.1, forward strand.
TCGCTCAGCGCGGCCACCGAACCGGAACGGCTCCCGCCGGACGTCCCGGGCGAGTCGACGTTCGTCGAGGCGAACGGCCGGACGTTCCACGTCGTCGAGGCCGGTCCCGAAGACGGCGAACTGGTCCTGCTGCTCCACGGCTTTCCCGAGTTCTGGTACGGCTGGCGCGATCAGATCCGGCCGCTCGTCAACGAGGGATACCGGGTCGTCGTCCCGGACCAGCGTGGCTACAACCGTAGCGAGCGTCCCGGCCGCGTCCGCGACTACCGGATCGAGGCGCTCTCGGCCGACGTGACCGGCCTGATCGACGCGTACGACCGCGAGACGGCCGCGGTCGTCGGCCACGACTGGGGCGGCGTCGTCGGCTGGTGGACGGCGCTGCACTCCCCCGAGCGACTGTCGTCCTTCGTTGCCGTCAACGCGCCTCACCCGACCGTGATCCGGCGGACGCTGTCCGGGGACCCAGTCCAACTCCTCCGGTCGAGCTACGCGCTGTTCTTTCAGGTACCGAAGGTGCCGGAAGCGCTGACGCGAGCGGCGAACTGGCGGCTCCCCGTGCGGATGATGCGCGAGTCCTCGATGCCGGGCACGTTCTCGACGGCCGACTTCGACCGCTACCGCGCGGCTTGGCGCCGCGACGGCGCGTTCACCGCGATGCTGAACTGGTATCGCGCGGCCGCCCGGCGACGACCGACACCCGAGACCGACGAGGTCACGGTTCCCACCCGACTGATCTGGGGGGTTCACGATCAGTTCCTCAAGCACCGCATGGCGTACGACTCCGTCGAGTACTGCGCCGACGGTCGGATCACGAATATCCACGAGGCGACCCACTGGATCCAACACGAACAGCCGGTAAAAGTCGCCGACGCGATCGTCAAGGAACTCTCCTGAACGGGACGTTTGGGGACCGAACGACGAGCGAGGCGACTACTCCGTCCGTTCGTCGTCGACGCCGATCGCGACGCCGCCGTCGTCGTCCCAGTCGCGGCGGTCGCGGGCGGCGTCGCCTCGATGGCTCTCCCCCGCCGTATCGGCGCCGGCGTCCTCGCCGCCGGCCTGATTCACCGCGCCGGGCATCATCGCGCCGCTGTCGCCCGATCCGTCGTCACCGCCCTCCGCGGACTGGCGCTCCCGCATGCTCTGTCGGGTGAACTGCGGCTGGGCCTTGATCCCGCCCTTCTCCTTCGTGAACGAGCGGTACAGGAAGAACACCATCGGCAGCGTGGCCACGACGATCCCGATCGAGAGGTACACGTCGAGCGTGCTCGACCCGAACGAGTAGATGATCGCCGCCGAGAGCCCGCCGACCGCGGTGAGCACGGAGTAGGCGATCCGCTGGGCAAGCCGATCGAGGACGTGGTTGCCGTCCTCCAGGGTGACGTTGACCGCGAGGTCGTCGCGCTGGACGGTGTCGAGCACGTCGTCGAACTTCGGCGGGACCGTGAACAGCGCGCGCGCGGTGTCGCGCGTCTGCGTCGCCGCCTCGCCCGCGAGCCGGCGGGCCGTGTCCTCCAGATACCCCTCCTCCGAGAGGTAGTCGGTCGCGACCTCGATGAAGTCGAAGTCCGGGTCGAGGGTGACGCAGACGCCCTCGACGACCGTCGCCACCCGGAGCACGAGCGCCATGTTCTGGGGCAGCCGCAGCGGGAAGTCGTAGATCGTCGACTCCACCTGCTCGATCACCTGCTGGACGCGGTACTGTTCGATGTCCTCGCCGCGCACGTCCGCGATGGCCAACTCCATCACGTCGGCCATCACCTGTCGGTCCGCCTCCGGCGACAACGTTCCCATCTCGACGAGCGCGTCGAGGATCGCGTTGATGTTCTGGTTCGCGACGGCGATGTAGAAGTCGATGATCTTCTCTTGAATGAACGGGTCGACGCGACCTGACATCCCGAAGTCGTAGAAGATGATCTGTCCCTCCGGGGTGACCGATAGGTTGCCCGGGTGGGGGTCCGCATGGAAGACGCCGTCCTCGGCGATCATCTGGAGGTAGGCGCGCTGGAGCGTCGTCGCCAGCTCGGTGCGGTCGATCCCCATCGCGTCGAGCGCGGCGGTGTCGGAGATCTTCGTACCGGGCAGGTACTCCATCGTGAGCACGCGCGGCCCCGACGCTGCGGCGACGGGCTCGGGGATCACGACCCGGTCGCTGTCCTCGAAGTTCGCCCGGATCTCCCGAAGCACGCGCTGCTCGCGCGAGTAGTCCATCTCCTGATGGATCGTCTTGTCGAACTCCTCGGCGAGGTTGTCCAGCGAGAACGCCTGTCCCTGGCCGACGAACCGCGTGAGCAGCGGCACCGACCACTTGATGATCCGGAGGTCGGCCTCGACCAGTTCCTCGATCCCGGGTCGGCGGACCTTCACCGCGACCTCCTGTCCGTCGTAGGTGCCGACGTACACCTGCCCGAGGCTGGCGCCCGAAATGGGCTCGGTGTCGAACTCGTCGAACACCTCCTCGACGGGGCCGAGTTCGTCCTCGATGACGAGCCGTGACTCCGCCCACGGCGCCGGCGGCACGTCGTCTTGGAGCGAGGACAGCACTTCGATGTACGCCGCCGGGAGCACGTCCGGACGGGTCGAGAGGATCTGCCCGAGCTTGATGAACGTCGGCCCGAGGGTGAGCAGCGTATCGAGTAGCACCTCCGCCCGCCGAAGCCGCATCTCACGGGTCACCTTGCGGGACCCGCCCACGACGATGAACCGCTTCCGGTCGCGAAGGAGCGCCCAGATCAGCGGCAGGAACCGATAGATGACGAGGGGGAACCGTCGGTACGCGCGCAGTGATACCAGCGTCACCACCCGGGTTACGCGTCCGCGTCCGTGACGGTGATCTCGTGTTCGGGAGCGGCGGATCGCTTGGGGAGCCGAACCGAGAGTACCCCTCGCTCCATCTCCGCCTCGCTCCCCTCGTGGGTCGCATCCGGCGGCAGCGGGATCTCGGCGTCGAGGAACAGCGGGCGGTCCTCCTCGACGTAGCTGTACTCGCGATCGGGCGCCTTCTCCCGGCGGGCCTCGACGTGTAGTCGGCCGCGTTCAAGGCTGATATCGGTGGTTTCCGCGCTCGCACCGGGCAGATCGATCACGAGGAGGTACGAGTCGTCACTCTCCAACAGGTCGGCGAACACCGGCTCGGGGAGATCCTGGAGCGCCTCGCGTAGCTTCGACATGGACGGGGTAACGAGCGGCGCGTCGAAAAATGCCGCGGTGGCGGCGGAGCCTGTGCGTGTGAGTCTCTCCCGCGCGTTTTTTGTACGCGCGGCCGGTTCACCCGCGTATGGGAGAGGGGATCGAGGACACGGACGGAACAGACGCGATCGATCCCGCGGCCGCGGCGATGGGCGCAACCGGGGTTCCGGTGCGGGTCGAACCGGACGCCGCCGTGGTGTCCGTTGAGGCGCCGGTGCCGCCGGATCTACACGAGGACGCGGCGCCGGCGATCCGTCCGATGGCGGCGGTCCGAGCGGTCGGCAGTCGCCTCCGGCGGCTGGTACCTCGTGACGGGCGGTCGGGCTCCGATCGGGACACCTGATGCGGTTACGCGCCTGACATCCACCTCGACGACTGGCGGCCTTTTTACTCCGGACCCGCAAGGGTCGGGTATGAGCCACGACCGCACACGCGCCGGCTTCAAGGACCGGACCCGAGTCGCCGACGCGCGCGAGCGCCTCCTCGCGGCCGCCGCCCCGCACGGCCGGACGGAGACGGTGCCGCTGACGGCCGCCGACGGGCGAGCCGTCGCCGACGCGACGACGGCGCCGACGCCGGTACCGGGGTACGACCGCGCCGCGATGGACGGGTGGGCCGTCCGCGCGGCGGACACGTTCGGCGCCTCCGCGCGCTCGCCGTCCGTGCTGTTCGCCGAGGAGGGAGAGGCCGGCTCCGAGGGGGCGGTCCGGGTCCACACGGGAAGCGAACTGCCGACGGGCGCGGACGCGGTGGTCAAGATCGAGCAGGTCACCGAGGTCGGCGACGAGGTCGAGGTGTTCGACGCCGTCGCCGAGGGCGAGAACGTCGGCCCGACCGGGGAGGACGTCGCCGAGGGGCAGACGCTGTACGAGCCGCCCCACCGCCTCCGACCGTCGGATCTCGGCCTCCTGAAGTCCGTCGGCATCGACGAGGTCGAGGTCGCCGAGCGCCCCCGTGTCTCGGTGATCCCGACCGGCGAGGAACTGGTGCAGGCCGATCCCGACCCCGGCGAGGTGATCGAAACGAACGGGCTCACCGTCTCCCGGCTCGCCGAGCGCTGGGGCGGCGACGCTACCTACCGCGAGGTCGTCACCGACGACGAGGACGCCCTCCGCGAGGCGGTCGAGCGCGACCTCGATCACGACGTGGTCGTCACGACCGGCGGGTCGTCGGTAGGCGAGCGTGACCTGATCCCCGAGGTGATCGACGAGATCGGCGAGGTGCTGGTCCACGGCGTCGCCCTCAAGCCGGGCCATCCCGTCGCGCTCGGGGTCGTCGAGGAGACGCCGGTTATCATGCTGCCGGGCTACCCGGTCGCGTGCATCGTCAACGCCGTTCAGTTCCTCCGGCCCGCGATCCGCGAGATCGGCTCGCTCCCGCACGACCCGCACCCGACGCGCCGGGCGACGCTGACGCGGAAGGTGTCCTCAGAGCCCGGCGTGCGGACGTTCGCGCGGGTGAAACTGGACCCGACTGACGACGACGACAGGGCCGACGGCGACACGGGCGGCGACGACCCCGCCATCGAGGCGACGCCGACGCGCGCGTCCGGCTCGGGGATGCTCTCGTCGGTCGCGCTTGCGGACGGCTGGGTCGTCGTCCCCGAATCCCGAGAGGGACTCGACGCCGGCGAGCCGGTCGACGTGGAGCTGTGGGAGGTGAACGAATGAGCGACCGACGCGAGTTCCGCGACCTCGCGGAGCCCCAGGAGGCCCACGAGGCCATCGCGTCGCTGGACTTGGCGCCGGAGCCCGAGACCGTACCGCTTCGCGAGGCGCGCGGCCGGGTACTCGCCGAGCGGATCGACGCCGAGTTGGACGTGCCGGGGTTCGACCGGGCGTCGATGGACGGCTACGCGGTCCGAGCGCGCGACACCTTCGGCGCCGACGAGGTCGACCCCGCGACGCTGGAGCTGGTCGGCGCCGTCCACGCCGGCGCTGAGCCCGACGTGACCGTCGAGCCGGGCACCTGCGCGGAGATCTCCACGGGCGCCGTGATGCCCGACGGCGCCGACGCCGTGGTGATGGTCGAGCGGACCAGCGAGGTCGAGGGCGAACGCGGCGACGACGGCGACGCGGACGCCATCGAGATCCGAACGTCCGTGGCCCCCGGCGACCACGTGATGTTCGCGGGCGCGGACATCGCCGCCGGCGGCCGGGCGCTGGGTCCCGGCACGGAGATCACGCCCCGCGAGATCGGCTTGCTGTCGGCGCTGGGTGTCGACGAGGTGCCCGTGCGCGGAACGCCGACGGTCGGGATCGTCTCCACCGGCGACGAACTCGTTCGCCCCGGCGGCGACCTGCACAGCGAGCGCGGGCAGATCTACGACGTGAACAGCTACACGATCGCCGCCGGCGTCGAGGAGGCCGGCGGCGAGGCGGTCCTCTACCCCCACGCCGGCGACGACTACGACGAGATGGAACGCCTGCTCGTCGAGGCCAGCGAGGAGTGCGACCTCGTGCTCTCGTCGGGCTCCACCTCGGCCTCCGCGGTCGACGTGATCTACCGGGTGATCGAGGAGCGCGGCGACCTTCTCCTCCACGGCGTCTCGGTCAAGCCCGGCAAACCGATGCTCGTGGGTCGGGTGGGTGAGTCCGCCTACGTCGGCCTCCCGGGATACCCCGTTTCGGCGTTGACCATCTTCCGGACGTTCGTCGCGCCCGCGGTGCGCGAGGCGGCCGGGAAGCCGGAGCCGCGGACCGCCACCGTGACCGGCCGGATGGCCGTCGAGGAACGCTACTCGGAGGGACGGATGCGGCTCATGCCGGCCGGACTGGTTCACGACGGCGACGGCGAGACGCTCGTGTACCCCGTCGACAAGGGCTCGGGCGCGACGACGAGCCTCGTCGAGGCAGACGGCGTCGTCGTCGTCGACCCGGACACCGAGTACCTCGCGGCGGGCGAGTCCGTCGAGGTGCAGTTGTTCTCGCCGGACGTGCGCGCGCCGACGCTGTTCGCCGTCGGCGAGGACGACCCCGCGCTCTCCCGGCTGCTCGACCGCGTCGACCGCCCGCGGCACCTCGCGCTCGGCTCGCGGGAGGGGCTGCGTCGCCTCCGCGACGGCGTCCCCGACGCCGCCGTCGTCGCCGGCGAGCCCGGCCGCGACCCGGTCGCCGCGCCGGACCCCACCGCCGACGACGAGCCGGTCCCGGCCGAGATGATCGGCGAGTGGACCCGCGAGTGGGGACTGATCGTGCCCGCCGACAACCCGGAGGAGGTGACGGGTCTGGCGGATCTGGTCGACCGGGATCTCCGATTCGTGAACCGGGACTCGAACGCGGGCCTGCGGACGACGCTCGCGAACGCGCTGGCCGATCTGGCCGACGAGCGCGGGACGACCCGCCGGGAGGTCACCGAGGCGATCGACGGCTTCGACCGCGCGGTGCGGGCCCACGAGTCGCCCGCGCGGCGCGTGCTCGCGGGCGACGCGGACGCGGGGCTGGGACTTCGAGCGACGGCCGAACGGCTCGAAACGGGGTTCGTCTCGCTGGGGACCGAGCCGGTCCGGGTCCACGCGAACCCCGCACGCGTCGACAAGCCCGGCGTGCGGCGGCTGCGCGAGGCGGTCGCCGACGGCAACGACGTGTTCGACGCGCTCGCCGGCTACGAGCACTGATCGATCGGGGTCGAGAACGAAAACGCGGTCCGTCGGGTACGACGAACACGCCGTCGCCGTCGGACGGGTCCTACGGCGTCGGTGCGGCCTTCTGGAGGGCGGTCTCGGCGATGTTGCCGCCGTAGTCGGCAGAGCGGGACACCGAGTCGACGATGAGCCCGAGCAGTTGCGCCCGGGCGGGGTCGAGTTCCCTGAGTAGCTCGTCGATCTCGCGGGCGCGCTGGTCGACGCCGAGGACGGCGCCGCGGGCCTCGTTCGCCAACTCGGTTGCCTCGGCGCTGTCGTCGGCGAACAGCGCCGTCATCGCGCGGTCGACCACTTCGCGGGCGTCCTCATCGAGCGCCTGCAGCGCCTCGTTGAACTCCGCCGGGAGCACCTCGTCGACGCCGTTCTCCGGGGTCGGGACCTCGCCGCCCACGGCGTCGGCCGCCTCGCTCCCCAGCAGCTCCAGGGTGAGGTGGGCGATCTTCGTCGCGTGGTCGGCGACCCGTTCGAGCTGGCGCGCGCTGGAGTGGTAGTCGAAGCACACCTCCCGCGAGAGGCCGATGTCCTCGGCGGCCTTCGGGGTCCGCAGCGTCGACCGGAAGATGCGCGAGACGACCATGTACAGGCGGTCCACGTCGTCGTCGCGCTGGATCACGTCCAGCGCCATGTCCTCGTCGCCGGTGGTGAGCGCGTCCACCGCGTCCTCCAGCATGGAGACGGCGATGAGCCGCATCCGCGTCACCGCGTTGTGGATCGACAGCTCCGAGGAGTCGAGCAGATCGCGGATGACGACGCGGTCGCGCGTCTCCTCCAGTACCTCCAGGCCGACGAGGCTCTGGACGGAGTCGCGGATGGTGCGTCGCTGGTCGTTGGTGATCCGGGGCGCCTCCAGGGCGATGATGTCGAACCCGGAGACGTACATCGTCATTACCGCGCGCGTGAGCTGGTCGCCCTCCAGCTCACCGATGTCGAGGGTTCCCTCCGTCCGTTCCTCCTCGCTTACCGGGGTGAGAAACAGGGAGTCGCCCTCGGGGTAGAACTCCACTTCTGTGCCCGCGCTGACGCCGTTGTCCGTCGCCCACTCCTTCGGAATGGAGACGGTGTACGTCGACCCGCCCGTCACCTGCACCTTCCGTGTCTCTACCATCCTCGACTGATCGGGTCGAACCGCTGTTAAATCCACCGATGATCTATATATCTAGCTTCAACTATCGCCAAGAGGATCATGATATTTGGGGTAGATAACAATTATATGACTGTCTCGGTAGATCGGAACCTACGAATGGTGGCGTTAATAGCGGTATGGGGGCTTCTAAGTGCTGAATCCGGCCGAACGACGAACAGCGAATCCCGATCACACGTTCCCACAGTATATCTATATATTTCTCATAGTAGGGTACTTACGTATCTCCCGACTTCGATCAGGTGATGACGGATCAATCCGAATCCGCGACGCGGCGTGCCTTCGTGACTGCTGCGGGAACGGCCGGCGTCCTCGGTCTGGCCGGCTGTACGAGCAACCCCGACTCGGGCGGCTCCGGCGGAGATTCGGGCGGCTCCGGCGGCGACTCGGGCGGCTCCGGCGGCGACTCGGACCAGCTCTCGGGCGACATCGACATCGCGGGCTCCTCGACTGTATTCCCGCTGGCGACCGCCTTCGGGGAGATGTTCCAGAAGGAGCACTCCGAGGTCAACATCAACGTCCAGTCGACGGGCTCGGGCGGCGGGTTCGCGAACTTCTTCTGTCCCGGCGAGACGGACTTCAACAACGCCTCCCGGCCGATCCAGCCCGACGAGGAGGAGGCGTGCGCCGACAACGGCGTCGAGCCCGTCGAGCTGACGGTCGCGACGGACGCCCTGACGGTCATCGTCAACAACGACGCCGACTTCCTCGACTCGATGACCGTCGAGGAGCTTCGGACGCTGTGGTCCGCGGAGGCCCAGCCCGAGACGTGGAGCGAGGTCAACTCCGACTGGCCCGACGAGGAGATCGAGCTGTACGGTCCCTCCGACGCCTCGGGGACGTACGACTACTTCATCGAGTCGATCATCGGCGAGGAGGGCCCGGGCCACCGCCAGGACTACTCCGCCACCGAGCAGGACCGCACCATCATGCAGGGCGTTCAGGGCTCGGAGTTCGCCGTGGGCTACCTCGGATTCGCCTACTACAGCCAGAACATGGACTCGGTGAAGGCGGTCGCCATCGACGACGGCGACGGCCCCGTCGAGCCGTCGCTGGAGACGGCGAAGTCCGGCGAGTACACCCCGCTGGCGCGTCCGCTGTTCACCTACCCCGCGAAGTCCTCGCTCGCCGAGGACCACATCGCGGAGTTCGCCCGCTACTTCGTAGAGAACACGACTAACGAGGAGGTCGTCGCCAACGACGTCGGCTACGTCCCGCTCGACGACGACCAGCAGGCCGAACAGCTGGACAAACTGGAGACCGCCATCGAGGAAGCCAACGCGTAACTCCTGTCACCCGCGCGACGGACGCACGAACGGAGAAATTTTTCATCCCCCCACACGACCCACAACCTGAATGAGCACCGACGACATCGTGGACGACCTCACCCGGGACACGCAGAACTCTCCCGAAGAACTCCTGACGCGGTCGTTCTTCTTCCTCTGTGCGGTGCTCTCGATCGTCACCACGGTGAGCATCGTCGTCCTCCTCGTCACCGAGGCGGCCAAGTTCTTCTCGATCACCGCGCCGCTGATGGGCATCGAGGGACCGACCGCCTCGATCGTCGACTTCCTCACCGGGACGACCTGGCAGATCGGAAATCGGGAGTTCGGCGTGCTCGCGCTCGTGTCCGCGACGCTGATGATCACCATCGGCTCGGCCGTCATCGCGCTTCCGCTGGGAGTCGCGACGGCCATCTACCTCAGCGAGTACGCCGCCGAGCGCCACCGCGCGTTCCTGAAGCCGGCGCTGGAGGTGCTCGCCGGCATCCCGACGGTCGTCTACGGCTTCTTCGCGCTCATCTACATCACGCCCGCGATCAAGACGGTGCTCCCTGAGACCGGGACGTTCAACCTCCTCTCGGCGAGCATCGTGGTCGGCATCATGATCATCCCGATGGTCGCGTCGATCAGCGAGGACGCGATGTCGGCGGTGCCCGACGAACTGCGACAGGCGGGCTACGGGATGGGCGCGACCAAGTTCGACGTGTCGACCGGCATCGTCGTCCCGGCGGCGCTGTCGGGCATCTTCTCGTCGTTCATCCTCGCGCTCTCGCGAGCCATCGGCGAGACGATGGCCGTCACCGTCGCCGCGGGCTCGCAGGCGAAGTTCCTCAATCCCATCGACCCGACGGCGTATCAGGAGGGCGCGCTCCCGATGACCGCGGCGATGGTCCAACTCCTGCTCGGAGACATCACCGGCGGGGGGCTCGCGTACCGGAGCCTCTTCGCCATCGGGCTGACGCTGTTCGTCATCACCCTCGTCATGAACATCATCAGCGACCTGATCGCACAGCGGTACCGCGAGGAGTACTGAGATGGCGACCGACACACATACCGGTGACATCGAGAGTTTCGGAACGGTAAACAAGACCGTCGGGACCGTTTTCAAGTACGTCCTGCTGGCGGCGACGCTGTTCGGGCTCGTCGTGCTCGGCGCGCTCCTCGTGTACGTCGCCAACGACGCCATCCAGCCGCTGACCGCCGACCCCGGCTGGCACCTCACGTTCCTCCTCACGCTCGTACTCCCGACGCTCGGGGTCGGCGCGTTCCTCTACCGACGCAATGTCGACGCCCTCCGGTTCGGCGCGATGACGGTCGGCATGACCGTCGTGACGCTCATGTTCGCCGGCGGCGTCGGGATGATCTTCGTCGACATCCTCTCGCCGTTCGTCTTCCTCGCGTACGCGATCGCGCTGGCGCTCCCGTTCGCGCTCGTGCTCGCGCTCCAACGGCGGGCACGAGAGATCCCGTTTCTCACGCGGGTGGGCGCGACGACGCTCGCGTTCTACGTCTCACTGTTCGGCCTCCCCGGTCCCGTCGGAACGGTCGCCGGGGTTCCCACCGTCGTGCCTGGGGTCCCCACGCTGATCCAGTCGATCCCGACGATCCCGCTGGACTGGATGTCGCTCACGGTCACCCTCGGCCTCGTCGTCGCCGGGATCGTCGGCGTCTACGCCGCCCGGCTCCGTGACCGACGCGCCGGCGCGGTCGCCGGCGCCGCGGCCCTCATCGCGATCGCCGGCGCGGGCGCACTCGGCCCCGCGGTGGGTGTCACGCCCGTTCCTGCGGTGGTGCTCGCGTCAGTGGCCTTTGTGCCGACGGTCGCGTACGCCGCCGGCGGCGCTGTCTCGCGTCCCAGCGAGCGGGTCGGCCTGCTCGTACCCGCCGTCGTCATCGGCGGCGCCCTCGTCGGCGAGGTCGCCGTCGGCGCGCTCGGGTTCGCCGGGCCGCAGTCGTGGGTCGACTGGCAGTTCCTCACGAGTTCACACAGCCGAAACGCCGTCGACGCCGGACTGTACCCCGCGATCGCCGGCTCGATCCTCCTGATGGGGACGGTCGCGCTCCTCTCGTTCCCGCTCGGCGTCGGCGCTGCGGTGTATCTGGAGGAGTACGCCCCGGACAACCGCTTCACCCGGTTCATCGACGTGAATATCTCCAACCTCGCCGGAGTTCCTTCCGTCGTGTACGGGCTGCTCGGGCTGGGCGTGTTCGTCACGTATCTCGGGCGCTCGACGGGGACCGTCCTCATCGGCGGCGCGACGCTGGCGCTGCTCATCCTCCCGATCGTCATCATCTCCTCGCGGGAGGCGATCCGGAGCGTCCCCTCCGAGATGCGAGAGGCCTCCTACGGGATGGGCGCGACGAAGTGGCAGACCGTCCGGCGGGTCGTGCTCCCGCGGGCGTTCCCCGGGATCCTCACCGGGACCATCCTCGCGCTCGGCCGAGCGATCGGCGAGACCGCCCCGCTCATCATGATCGGGGCGCCGAGCGTTCTGTTCTCGCTGCCGACCGGCTTCACCTCGAAGGTGAGCGCCATGCCGCTGCAGGTGTTCGCGTGGTCGAGCCTGTTCGCCAGCGAGGACTTCTACACCAAGGCCGTCCCCGCGGGCGTCGTGGTGCTCGTGAGCGTCCTGCTGGCGATGAACTCGATCGCGATCGTCCTGCGAAACAAGTATCAGAGTGAGCAGTAATCCATAATCATGACTGACGGACACGGACCGGCCGACGATAGAATGGAGCCCGACGGCGGCGAAACGACCACAAGCGATCCGTCGACGGAGATGTCGATCCAGACGGACGTCAGCGAAAGCGTGAGCGCCAACGACCACGGGCGAGAGGCGGAGACGCTCGTCGAGGCGCGAAACGTGAGCGTCTACTACAACGACGACCGCGCGCTCAACGACATCTCCATGGAGATCCCGGAGAAGCGCGTCACCGCGATGATCGGGCCCTCGGGCTGCGGCAAGTCGACGTTCCTCCGGTGTATCAACCGGATGAACGACATGATCGACGCCGCCCGCGTCGAGGGCGAGCTCTTCCTCCGCGGGAAGAACGTCTACGACGCCGACGTGGACCCGGTCGCGCTCCGTCGCCGCGTCGGGATGGTGTTCCAGAAACCGAACCCGTTCCCCAAGTCCATCTACGACAACGTCGCGTACGGCCTGGAGATCCAGGGCGCCGACGGCGACTACGACGAGATCGTCGAGGAGTCGCTCAAGCGCGCCGCCCTGTGGGACGAGGTGAAGGACCAACTCGACGAGTCCGGACTCGATCTCTCGGGCGGACAACAGCAGCGCCTCTGCATCGCACGGGCCATCGCGCCCGACCCGGAAGTCATCCTGATGGACGAGCCCGCCTCGGCGCTGGACCCCGTCGCGACCTCGAAGATCGAGGACCTCATCGACGATCTCGCCGAGGAGTACACGGTCGTCATCGTCACCCACAACATGCAGCAGGCGGCCCGCATCTCCGACAAGACCGCGGTGTTTCTCACCGGCGGCGAACTGGTCGAGTTCGACGACACCGACAAGATCTTCGAGAACCCGGAGTCCCAGCGCGTCGAGGACTACATCACCGGCAAGTTCGGGTAACGCCGCCCGGTTCGGCTCTCCGGCCGGTTGCGGTTCGGTGTCCGTTCTCTGTCGTCCGTTCTCCGCCTCCGCTCACACAGTTCTCCGACCGTCACGCCGTTCAGCGAGCGCTATCGACGGCTCGCGATCCGACCTCGATGCCGCCGTCGTTCCCGAGGCGGACGACGAGCGACCCGCGAGCGGGGCAGCGCACGAACGACCGCCGGACCGTTTCTCCCCCGTCGCCGCGGGTCGCCGTGACGGTGAACGCCCCAGCGGGCGGGACGGCCGTCTGTACCCGAACAGTCGCGTTCGCGGCCGGGTAGACGGTCCGGTCGAGCACTCGCTCCCCGTCGGCGTGGACAGTAACGTCAACGACGGCGTCGGCGTCGGTCACGTTCTCGACGAGCACGTCACGGATCAGGAGATCACACACCAGCCGCGGTGGCTCTCCGATCAGACAGTACAGCGGGCCGTCCTCGGGCGGGCGCCACCCGCGGCGGTCGTCGCCCGCGTCGGTCTCGACGGAGACGGCTATCCGCCCCCGCGGAACCGACAACGGGAGCGGGACGCGCGACCCGGGTGGCACACGGAGGTCCACGCCTGCGGCGCCGTCGCCGTCGGAGGCGGTTATCCGGAGACGTCCGCCGTCGTCCGGCGCATCGACGACGAGCAGGGCGGCAGCGGTCCCGCTTGCGGACGCGACGAGCCCACCGGTCGACCCCTCGACGAACGACTGCGTCGCCGACCGCGGGTAGATATCGCGGACGCTCACGCCGCCGTCGAGGTCGATACCCAGGTCGTCGCCGCCGGGCCCGGGCGCCCAGTCGACCGTCCGCCGGCGGTTGTCGGCGGTCCGAACCGACACGGTGTACGGACGCGCGACACCCAGCACGTCGGCGAGGACGGTTCGGCCGACCGGGGGAACGCGGACCGTCCGGGCGAGCACGTCAGTTTCGCCCTCGTTGACCCGGAGCGTGACCCACTCGGATCTGACGAGCCGGTTCGAGACGACCACCGAGCGGGGACGGTCGAGCGCATCGGCGTCGCCGACGCCGTAGGCGGTCGGCTCGGGCGACGGCGTCGATGAAGCTGTCGGCGTCGCCCGCAACGCGGGGTTGACCGTCCGGCCGCCGGCATCGCTCCCCGGAGACGAACAGCCGGCAAGCGCCGCGGCACCCGCGAGCAGGAACGACCGACGGAACACGGCGGTCGTAGGGGCGACACCGGCATAACGTCGGCGGCGACGGGGCGAACGGACCCGGATGGCAGGGACTGTGCTCGGGACCGCTCGGAACCGCTCAGGAGCGTTGGGGTGAGCTCTGTACACGAACCAGCCCACGAACACAAACCCTTACGACCTGCGCGGAGGGATCGTGAGTATGGCACGGAAACAGTATCAGGAACGCCTCGAGGAGCTCCGCGAGGACGTGCTCTACATGAGCGAGATCGTCGCCGAGCGCCTGCGCATGGGGATGGACGCCCTCGCTACGAAGGACGAGGAACTCGCTCACCGGGTCATCGACGAGGACGCCGAGGTGAACCAGCTGTATCTCGAACTGGAGCAGGACTGTGTCGACCTCCTTGCGCTCCAGCAGCCGGTCGCGGGCGACCTGCGATTCATCGCGGCGACGTTCAAGATCATCACCGACCTCGAGCGTATCGGCGACCTCGCGACCAACCTCGGCGAGTACAGCCTCCAGGCCGAGCGCGACGTGTTCCCCGACGTGGACGTCCAGCGCATCGGCGAGGCGACCTTGGAGATGCTCGACGACGCGATGACCGCCTACGCCGAGGAGGACTCGGAGGCGTGCTACGGTGTCGCCACGGACGACGACGACGTCGACCAACTGTGCGAGGACGCGAGCGCCGCAGTCATGCGGGAACTCCTCGAACGTGAGGGTGTCACCGAGGAGGACATCGACGACATGATGACGGACGTCTCTCGGCTCCTGCTCACGATCCGTGACCTCGAGCGCGTCGGCGACCACGCGGTCAACATCGCCGCTCGGACGCTGTACATGGTCGAGAACGACGACGAGCTCATCTACTGAACCTCTTTTCCGTCGAGGAGTTCCTCGGCCGCCTTCGGGAACCCCCGATGATACCCGTCAGGACACGCTACAAGCGGAAGTGATCGCCCAGTATTCACTCAAAACTATTTTTTGAGGAAGTGAGTGACACCGGAACGAGTCCGCTGAACAACGGTACCGATCCCGAATAACCGAGAAATGGGTAGTACAGGTGCTCGAAGTTTTACGGAGATCCTGGTCTATCAGAATACAACTACTGAATAGAGACGACTTGTTTCGTCGATACCGACGGATGCCCACTAGTAGTCCATCACGATCTATTTGGTGTGACTTTGTGTGACTTTCTAACTTTACGCGTGAAGGCCCACCTATCCATGCAGAGAATCATGAGTAACAACAGAGCGAATTCCGATGACAGGCGAAGCAACGAAATGGACATGGACACGGACCGTCACGATGAACGCGCTGACCACGGTCACGATGAACGCGCTGACCACGGAGCGAATCCGAGTGAACGTGGCAAATGGCTCTCGGCGCTGATCGCACTTCTGGGAGCCTGGATGATCGTACAGGCTCTCCTATTAGAGCTCACCGCAGCCCAGTTCTGGAACGACATTCTAATCGGTGCACTCCTGGTCGGCGTCGGGGGGTACAACTACTCGCGGCGAGCGGACGAGCGGTTCGCGAATACCGCGGTTTCCCTGATCGCCGTCGCAGCCGGGCTTTGGTTGATTGCGGCACCGTTCGTGCTGGGTGCCGACACCGGACTCACCGAGACGGCCAATGAGCTTGGGTTCTACAACGACATCGCCGTCGGGTTGCTTGCGGTGGGCCTCGGCGCCTACAGCGCATACCAGGCCCGGGACCACCAGGAGGACACTCGCCGGACAAACGCCTAAAAACGGCTCCCTTTCTCGCGATATTTGGCAGTACTCGCTAGAGCCACTGTCGGGAGAGCCGTTGTTGCCGGTAGACCGCGAGTTGGTACTGGGCCAGTAGTACCGAGCAAGCGATCGCTAGCGCCACGAAGGCCCCGATGAATAACAGCGACCCCCCGTGCAGAACCCCGTTGAGCAACTGCAGGAGCGCGAACACCGGAAGACTGAACGTTAAAAGGCCGGTCCGAATCGGGAACTCCCGGGCCATTCGAATGAACATGTCTATCTCGCTCGCCACGTTATCGTTCATTGTTCTACTTGGTAGCCCCAGTAGAAGGATGCTTATAGCCGCTTCGAACGACAGTAGGGCAGAGTTTCTACGGAGTCCCGTGGGAGACCCGCATAGAACTCAGCGATGTGAACAGCGAGACCGCGGATCGGTGAACCTACCCCGTCCGTTCTGGGCATTCAGCACGGCTCTGTGGATCTTCCCGATCTCTGGTGGCATCTGCGGCGATACGTTCGCACATCCACTGAGCGGCTATTTCACTCGTCACCCACCGAAATAGAGTTCAAACCAAACGGGTACCGGATCAGAATTCGAGTAAGAAGCTGTGGTTGCGGTTCGCACCAGCGATTGGACCGCGAGTGAGCCAGTCGGTAGGCTGGCGAACGAGCGGAAGTTTTAGCATCATCAGACACCTCCGGCGTCTGGTTTGTAGTCAGAACACTTCGCGTTTTGACGACATGAACGGGGTTTCATCGGGGGTTCCCGCAAGTCGCGGGAGGCGACTGAGGAACCCCCCATCAGAAGAGAGGTTCTATTGGAAGCCAACCCGTCCGCTGCGGTCCGAGCGGAGGCTGTCGGTACCGCCGCCCTTGAACTGCTCTTCGATGTCGGCGTAGTAGCTCATGATCTCATCGGAGATGGTCGGCCGGACCGTCTCCATCGCCTGCTCGAAGTGGCGCATGTTGACCTCCTCGGCGTCGTCGTCCTCGCGCAGCGCCTGGATAGCGGCCTCGCGGCCGATCGACTCCAGATCGGATCCGACGTAGCCGTCGGTACGTTCGGCGAGTTCGCGCAGGCTCACGTCGGCGCTCAGCGGCGTGTCGTCGGTATGGATCTTGAGGATCTGCTCGCGGCCCTCCTCGTCGGGCTGGCCGATCATCACGAGCCGGTCGAACCGCCCCGAGCGGATGAGCGCCGGGTCGATCATGTCCGGTCGGTTCGTCGCGCCGATCACCATCACGTTCTCCATCTCCTCGAGGCCGTCGAGTTCGGTCAGGAGCTGATTGACGACGCGCTCGGAGACGTTGTTCCCCATATCCTGGCCCCTGCTGGGGGCCAGCGAGTCGAGCTCGTCGAAGAAGATGATCGTCGGGGCCACCTGTCGGGCCTTCCGGAACGTCTGGCGGATCGCCTTCTCGGACTCGCCGACCCACTTCGAGAGCAGCTGCGGCCCCCGCACCGAGATGAAGTTCGCGTTCGTCTCGTTGGCGACGGCCTTCGCCATCAGCGTCTTCCCGGTTCCGGGCGGGCCGTACAAGAGCACCCCCTTCGGGGCTTCGACCCCCATCCGCTCGAACTTCTCGGGCGTCCGCAGCGGCCACTCGACCGCCTCTTTCACCTGTTGTTGGGCCTCGTCGAGGCCGCCGACGTCCTCCCACGTGACCTTCGGGAGTTCGACGAGCACCTCCCGCATCGCCGAGGGTTCCACTTCGGAAAGCGCGCCCTGGAAGTCGTCGCGCTTGACGATCATCCGGTCGATGAGACTCGGCGGGATGTCCTCCTCGTCGAGTTCGATCTCCGGGAGGTAGCGCCGCAGCGCCTTCATCGCGGCCTCCTTCGTGAGGCTCTCGATGTCGGCGCCGACGAACCCGTGGGTCTCGTCGGCCAGGCGGTCGAGGCCAACGTCGTCCGACAGCGGCATGCCGCGGGTGTGGATCTGGAGGATCTCCTTGCGGCCGACCTCGTCGGGGACGCCGATCTCGATCTCGCGGTCGAAGCGACCGGGGCGCCGGAGGGCCGGATCGACGCTGTCGACGCGGTTCGTCGCGGCGATGACGATCACCTGTCCGCGTGTCTCCAGCCCGTCCATCATCGTGAGGAGCTGGGCGACGACGCGGCGCTCGACTTCGCCGGTCACGTCCTCGCGCTTGGGCGCGATGGAGTCCAACTCGTCGATGAAGATGATCGAGGGTGACTCGTCTTTCGCGTCCTCGAATATCTCCCGGAGCTGTTGCTCGGACTCCCCGTAGTATTTCGAGATGATCTCGGGGCCGGCGATGGAGAAGAAGCTCGCGGAGGTCTCGTTGGCGACGGCCTTCGCCAGCAGCGTCTTCCCGGTGCCGGGCGGACCGTGCAGGAGGACGCCCTGCGGGGGCTCGATCCCCAGTTTCTTGAAGATCTGGGGGTGTTTCATCGGCAGCTCGACCATCTCACGGACGCGCTGGATCTCCTGTTGGAGGCCGCCGATGTCCTCGTAGGTGATCCCGCCGCCGGTCTTCTCGAACCCGGAGATCGGTTCCTCCCGGAGTTCGACCTCGGTGTCCTCGGTGATGAGACAGACGCCCTCGGGCTCGGTGTCGACGGCGATGAGCGGGATCGCCTGCCCCGGCGAGCGCATGAACGGGTGGTTCGTGCTCGACATCACCGGGACGATGTCGCGCTCGACGACCGGGCGCTTGAGGATCTGACGTTTCACCATCCCGGCGGCGTCGGAGCCGAACTGTACCGACGCCTCCTCGGGCGGCGCGAGCGTCAACTTCTCGGCCTTCTTCGCCTCGGCCTTCCGGATCGTGACGCGCTCGCCGATACCGACGTCGGCGTTCTGGCGCGTGAACCCGTCGATGCGGACGGTGTCCGTGTTCCAGTCCTGCCGGTCGGCGCGCCACACCTTCGCGGCGGTGGTCTCGGCCCCCTCGATCTCGATGATGTCGCCCGGAGAGAGCTTTAGGTGCAGCAGGGTGTCCGGGTCGAGGCGGGCGATCCCCCGGCCGGAGTCGTTCGGGTACGCCTTCGCGACTTCGAGTTGGACTTCATTCATGATGGATTGACTGGTGTTCGTTCCAAGTACGTCCGTCCGGACGGCTGTTAAGCCCTCCGTTGCGTGCCGTGGCGCCGGAACGTGGGAATTCCGGGCCGACGTCGGGGACGCAGGACGTGCTAATCTACCGCAAAACACGGGTCCCGGCCTGAAAACACCACCGCCGACAGCGACCGATTCGGGGGAGCGGTCGACGGGCCGAGTGCGTGATCGTCGGGCCCGTCAGGGCGCCGTGGCGGTAGCGACTTCACGCCGCGGGGCGATCGGTCGACCATGCAAACGATCGCGTTCGACGGCCGGATGGGCGCCGCCGGAGACATGATCCTCGGCGCGCTCGTCGCCGCCGGGGCCGACCCCGACGTACTCGCGCCCGTGGAAGACGCCCTGCCGGTCC
Source organism: Halobaculum rarum (assembly GCF_040025155.1). Lineage (NCBI taxonomy): Archaea > Methanobacteriati > Methanobacteriota > Halobacteria > Halobacteriales > Haloferacaceae > Halobaculum > Halobaculum rarum. Next base: position 1,979,059 of record NZ_CP157275.1, read on the forward strand.
GCTACGAGTTCGAACCGACCGAGCGAAACGGCATCGCGAGCACCCGCGCCCGGGTCCGACACCTCGGCAGTGACCACGATCACGACGATGGCGACGGTCACGATCACGACCACAGCCACGATCAGCACGACCACAGTCACGACAGCGACGACAACGGCCACAGCCACGCCCACGACGGAGATGACAACGGTCACAGTCACGACCACGATCACAACGCGGAGGGGAAGGGCCCCCAGCGCACGTACGCCGAGGTCGTCGAGGTCGTCGAGGGGATGGACCTCCCGGAGTCGGTCCGGACCGACGCGCTCGCGACGTTCGAGATCCTCGGCGAGGCGGAGTCGTCGGTCCACGGCACGGATCTGGAAGGTACCCACTTCCACGAGGTGGGCGCCGACGACGCCATCGCCGACGTGGTCGGCGCGTGCCTGCTGTTCGACGACCTCGACGCCGACCGCGTCGTGACGACGCCGCTTTCGACGGGCGACGGCGAGGTCGACTTCAGCCACGGCGTCTACCCGGTTCCGGTGCCGGCCGTCGTCGAGATCGCAGAGCGGGCCGACTGGTCACTGCGCGGCGGCCCGGTCGACACCGAGTTGCTCACGCCGACGGGCGCGGCGATCCTCGCGCACTACGCGGAGGGCGTCGAGCGGCTCCCGTCGCTGCGGATCGAGGCGTCGGGGTACGGCGCCGGCGGGTGGACGTTCCCCGACCGGCCGAACGTGCTCCGGGCGGTCGTCGGCGAGGCCGAGCGCGGCGGACTCGTCCGCGACGACGTGGCCGTGCTGGAGACGAACCTCGACGACGCGGCGCCGGAGCTGCTCGGCGGCCTCCAGGAACTGCTCGCCGAGGCGGGCGCCCGCGACGTGTCGGTCCTTCCGGCGACGATGAAGAAGTCGCGCCCCGGCCACCTCGTGAAGGTGATCTGCAAGCCCGAGGACGCCGACCGCGTCGCCCGCCGCCTCGCCGAGGAGACCGGGACGCTCGGCGTCCGCGAGGGCGGGGCGAGCCACCGATGGATCGCCGACCGGCGCTTCGAGACGGCCGAACTTCAGCTCGGTGGGGACGGCGCCACCCACGAGATCCCGGTGAAGATCGCCAGCAACGCCGACGGCGACGTGTACGACGTGAGCGCCGAGTACGACGACGCGGCGGCGGCCGCACGCGAGGCCGGCGTCCCGGTGCGCGAGGCGCTCCGGCGCGCGGAGGTGGTCGTCCGTGACCGGCTGGAAGACGACGCGACGGCCGGGATGGAGGCTCGCTCGGCGGACGACATCGCGGAGTGATGAGCGACGGGAGCCGCTACACGTGCGACGACTGCGGGACCGCGTTTCGGCTGTCGGAGGCGACGCGAACCGAGACGATGGGCGATCTCGACCCCGAGGCGTGGCAGACGCTGTGCTGCCCGACGTGTGGCGCGCGAGTGAAGACCGTGTTCGTCGGTCGGGAGTAATCCGGTCCACTTCCACCTGTCGGCGGTCGGGCGTCGCGCTGTTCGGCGCCAGTCGGGCGTCGCACTGTTCGGCGACGGTCAGCCGTCGCGCTGTTCGGCGATGGCCTCCGCGATCGTCAACTCGCCGAGGGCGACCTCGCGAGCCAACTCCTCGCTCACGGTGAGATCGCCCGCAGAACGGTCACGCGACTCGTTTTTGATCCGTTGGATCTCCCCCGCCGTCGGCTCGACCGCGCGCGTCTCGACGGGGTCCCCTTCCATGCGGGCGATGTTGACCGCGGCGAGCACGTCGGCCATTCCCTTCCCGCCGGCGCCGCGGCCGAGCGTCGGCGTCGTCCCCGACTCGTCGACGAGTTCGACGGAGACGCCCTCTAGTTCGTTCACGATCCGCGCGCTCCGGAGGCGGTCCCCGTCGCCCACGCGCACCAGCGCGTCCGGCTCGTCGTCGATCTCCGCGATCACGGTGTCGACGGCGTCGCCCAGCGGGACGTGGTACGCGGCGATCACGGTCTCGCCCGACAGCACCGCGATACCCGGCCGCTCGCCCGGGTCGACGCCGACGACGGTCCGACCGTCGCCCCCGCGGAGCCCGCCGAGCGCCTCCTCGACGCCGTCGCGGACGCGGTCGGCGGTCGTGGTGACGTGCTCGACAGGCTCCTCGCGGAAGCTGAGGCCGTCGTGTGGCGCCGAGATGACGACCGCCGCGTGCTCGGGGAGGTCGGCGTCGGGCTCGCGGGTGGTGAACGTCGCGCCGCGCTCGCGGAGCTCGGCGACCGCGGCGTGATACAGGGCGAAATCGTCGGTGACGACTACGATCACTCGCCCCTCTGTACGGCGCTCGGCGGCTTGACGGTGACGCCGGCGGGGTGGTGATGGCGCCGACGGCTTGACGTCCATGCCGACCGCCACTGCGACCGATTCTCCGCCGTGATACCTGCGGGGCTACTGTTAACCGTGGGATCGAGAAGGTCGAAATGAGATGACGGATCGTTCCGAGCGTTCGGTCGGTGCCCGGCTGGTTCCGGACGTGATACGTCGCGGGATCGTTCGCAAGTTCGCGACGGTGCTGTTCGTGTTGATCCTCGCGACGGGGGGAGTCGGCGCATACGCCGTCTCCTCGACGACCGCGGACCTTCAGGAGAACGTCAGGAACGACCTGACGACGGTGACGGCGTCGGAGGCCGACGGGCTCTCCGAGTGGATGAGCCAGCGGAGCACGGCCGTGCGGATGATCTCCGAGTATCAGGACGTTCGCGAGGGGAACTCCGCGAAGCTCCGGCCGGTGTTCACCACGGAGCTTCGCGCCCTCCCGAACGACGTGCACTCGATCCACTACGTCGACACGGACGAGGAGACCGTACTCGCGTCCAGCGACTCGGAGCTCGAGGGCGCGTCGCTCGCGGAGGCGTCGCTGGCGTGGACGCCGGCGGTGACCCCCGCGTCCGCCGACCGGACGGCCACGTCGTCGGTGTATCGGACGAACGACGGGCCGATGATCGGGTTCGTCAGCGCGGTGCCCTCCGCCCCCGACCGCGCCGTGGTGCTCGTCGCCGACACCGGGGCCATCGGTGAGGGGTTCTCCACGCCCGTCGAGGGCGGATTCGTCCGCGTCGTCGACCGAAACGGCATCGTGGTGATGGCGGACGACCCGGACGCGATCAGCCAGTCGTACCTCGGCGCCACCGGCGAATCGTTCCAGTACGCGCTCGACGGCAACGAGGTCGTCACCGAGGACGCGGCGGTCGAGGACGCGCTGAACCGCGACCTCGTCGTCTCGTACGCCCGCGTCCCGGCTACGTCGTGGGTGATGGCCGTGCACGTCCCGGCCGACGGCGCGTACGCGGTCGCCGACGGCGTCCGACGGAACATCCTCCTGCTTGTCGCCACCGCTCTCGTCGGGTTCGTGGTCGCGGGCGTGCTCATCGCCAAGCCGACCGGCGACGCGCTCGACGACCTCAGCGACCGCGCCAGAGCGCTGGGATCGGGCGATCTCGACGTGTCCGTCTCGACGGCGCGGATCGACGAGATCGGCACGCTGTACGGTTCATTCGGCGACATGCGCGACGACCTGAACGACCGGATCGACCAGGCGCGAACCGAACGCGAACGGGCCGCCGACGCGAAAGCGGAGGCGGAGGCGCTGGCCGACTCCCTGGAGCGCCGCGCGAACGAGTACGGCGACGCGATGGCGCGATGTGCCGACGGCGACCTCACGGTCAGGCTCGACGAGGACGCCGACAACGAGGCACTCGAGGAGATCGCCGGCGCGTTCAACCGAATGGTCGACGATCTCGAGGACACCGTCGGCACCGTCCGCGCGTTCGCCGACGAGACCGACGAGCGCGCCGTGGCCGTCGCCGCCGGCGCCGACCAGATCGAGGACGCGAGCGCCTCGGTCAGCCGCGCGATGACCGACGTCGCCGGCGCCAGCGACGAGCAGGCCGAGCGACTGGGCGAGGTCAGCGGCGAGATGAGCGGCCTCTCGGCGACCGTCGAGGAGATCGCCGCGACCGCCGCGGACGTGTCCGCGCTCTCGGCGGAAGCCGCCGACAGCGCCGACGAGGCGGGTGACGCCGCCGAGAACGCCCTCGACGCGTTCACCGCGGTTGCGGATCGAACCGACCGGACCGCCGACGAGGTGGACCGGGTCGCCGACGAGATGGCCGAGATCACCGAGGTCGTCGACCTGATCGACGGGATCGCCGAGCAGACGAACCTCCTCGCGCTCAACGCGTCGATCGAGGCCGCCAGGGCCGGGGAGGAGGGCGACGGCTTCGCCGTCGTCGCCGACGAGGTGAAGACGCTCGCCGAGGAGACGAGCGACGCGACCGACGAGATCGCCGCCCGGATCGAGACGCTGCGGGAGGCGTCGACGGCGGCTGCCGACGACATGGCGGCGACCCAGGACGTCGTCGACGACGGCGTCGAGGTCGTCGAGGAGGCGCTCGACGCCGTGGAGACGGTCGGCGAACGGATCGACGACGCGAACGACGGCGTCGAATCGATCGACGCGGCCACCGACGATCAGGCGGCGACCACCGAGGAGGTCGTGACGATGGCCGAGGAGGTGGCGGAGATCGGTGAGGGCACCAGCGCCGATGTCGACAGCGCCGCCGCGTCGGCGGAGGAGCAGACGGCCGCCGTCTCCGAGGTGAGCGAGTCCGCCGAGGCGCTCTCCGCCCGTGTCGAGGAACTCCGCGGGGTCGCCGCTCGGTTCGACGTCTCCGAGGAGGCGGACGGCGGGGACGCCGTCTGGGACGGCGACGATGCAGAGATCGGGACGGCCGACGATGATCTCGGGACGGCCGACGAGCCCACCGTCGGCACCGGCGACGCGGGCGACTCCGGCGTCGCGATGGCGGACGGCGACGGCTTCGAGTACGTCGCCGACCGCGGCGCCGCCGCCGGCGACGACTGACCGCGGTCCGCCCCGTACTCGGGAGGTTTTTGCGTGATGACGACCCACGACTGCCCGTGTCCGAGTTCCTCACGACCGGCAGTGACGCCGTCGACGACCTCCTCGGCGGCGGCATCGAGCGCGGCGTCGTCACCCAACTGTACGGCCCGCCGGCGTCGGGGAAGACGAACCTCGCGCTGACAGCGGCCGTCGAGGTCGCCGCCGCCGGCGGCTCGGTCCTCTATATCGACACCGAGGACCTCTCGATGACCCGGTTTCGCGACATCGCGGAGGCCCGATCCGACGAGCCGGTCGAGCAGGTCGCCGGTCGACTCGTCGTGAGCGAGGTCATGAGCTTCAAGGAGCAGGGCGAGGCGGTGAAGGACGCCTCGGAGTTGGCCGACGGCGTCGACCTGATCGTTCTCGACTCCGCGACCGGGTTCTACCGGCTGGAGCGCACGGAGGACTCCCGCGGCGGCGAGTCAGTGCGCGAGGTCGCGCGCCACGTGACCCATCTGCTGTCGCTGGCGCGCAAGCACGACCTCGCGGTGGTGATCACGAACCAGGTGTTCACCGACCCCGACGCCGACCGCGACCGTCCACTCGGCGGCAACACCCTCGAGCACTGGACGGGCGTCGTCCTCCGGCTGGAGCGCTTCCGCGGGGGCAACCGTCGGGCGACGCTGGAGAAACATCGCTCGCAGCCGGCCGGCGAGTCCGCCCGCTTCCGGATAACCGACACCGGCGTCGAGGACGCCGACGAACGGTAGATCGGTCGCGAGTACGGACGAGAGCGAGCGCGAACGGTGTATCACGGTCGCGAGCTCATCTCGGCCGGATTCGTCTCGGACGGATTGGGCTCGCCCGAATCCGCCTCGACCGGTTGTCGTCGCCGCCGCGGACGGCCGCGAGGGGCCGTGAGGTTCGATTCGAGCGATTCAAGTAGCCGCACGGGGTTTCACCTGCTATGAAAGACCAGAGCGGACGCAGGAAGCGGAAGCGGACCGGCGGCCTTCGACGCCCCTCCAGCAACAAGAAGCGACACGAACTCGGCCGCGAGCCCGCCGAGACGACCGTCGGCGAGCCGCGGTTCCGCGTCATCGACTCGCGCGGCACTAACGAGAAGATCCGAGCGCTCTCGACGGACGTCGCGCAGGTCGCCACCGGCGGCGAGACCGTCGAGGCCGAGATCGAGAACGTCGAGGAGAACCCCTCGAACGTGAACTACGTCCGCCGGAACATCATCACGAAGGGCGCCGTCATCGAAACCAGCGAGGGCGATGCGCGCGTCACCTCGCGACCGGGCCAGACGGGCCAGGTCAACGCCGTTCTCATCGAGTAACGTCGCCGACGCTGTTTTCGGCAGTCTCTGTCGCGGTAGCGACCGCGCCGCTCAGCGGTACCAGAGCCCAGCGTAGGTGACGGGGACCGCGAGAACCGGATGCCTCCGTAGGTGTCGAGGGCGACTGCCACGATCGCGAGCAGCAGACGTGTTTTCGACCGATCAGCCGCTCCCGGGGAGCGGACAGAGGCTCGCGGTGAACGCGACTACTTCGCCGGTCTCGTTTCGCGCGCCGTGAACGTCGCCGCGCTCGTGCAGCACGACTCCCGGCGCGGCGACCGCTTCGGTTTCGTCGTCGCGGACGACCGTCACCTCGCCGTCGAGCACGTGGAAGACGTTCGTGCTGTCGGCGTGCTCATGCGGGTCGAGTTCGGCGCCGGGACCGAGCGCGAACAGCTTCACGAGCACGTCGTCGGTGACGACGAGTTCGGCGGTCTCGACGGCTCCCTCGTCAGGGTCGAGCTCGTCGAGCGCGTCCGCGAGGAGATCGAGTGCCATACGATGTCGTTTCGTCCGGACAGTAAAAGCGATCTGGAGCGTACGGTGGCGGAACGCTCCCGGGCGACGCCGCGTTCGTGGGAACCCGTCCTGTTCCGTTCCGTTCCGTTCGATGGCGGCGCGGCGCCGCCGCAGATCGGCGATTCGACCGCGGCCGACCCGGCGAGGTCGACCCGGTCGTCGGCCGTCCCGTCGTGCCTCTCTCATCCCGGTCCGGGGGTACGGGGACCCCCAGTCGCGTGTGTCAGTCGTGCCGGCGATAGCGCGCGATCGCGCGGCGGCCGGTCCCCGAAGGAACCGTCCGTCCGCGCGGTCGTCGTTCGGAACGCGCTCGCCGCAGAGCGCGTCGATCGAGCGCCGGTCACTGCAGCGTGACCGGAGACTACCGCTTATCGATCGTTGCCGTTGCTGCGGGCGTCGTCGTCGTCATCCTCACCGTCCTCCTCTTCGTCGTCGTCGTCATCCTCATCGTCCTCCTCTTCGTCGTCGTCGTCATCGTCGCCCTCCTCTTCGTCGTCCTCCTCGTCGGCCTCGTTCTCGTCATCGTCGTCGCTGTTCGGACCGACGTCCTCGGGCGGACCGCGCCGATCGTCGTCGTCGGTCTCGTTCTCGTCATCGTCGTCGTTCGGGCCGACGTCCTCGGGCGGACCACGCCGGTCGTCGTCGGTCTCGTTTTCGTCGTCACCGTCGGGACCGACGTCCGCGGGCGGACCGCGCTCGCCGTCAGGGCCGTTTCCGGCGGCGGCGCTGACTGCCTCTCCGAGCGTGCTCGCGTTCGTCTCGCCGCTCAGGAACGCGTTGACGGCCGAGAGCACGGCCTTCGCGTTGTCGGAGGCGTCGGCGGGCAGGCCGATCGCGGGGCCGCGCCGGTCGGTCTCGTTCTCGTCAGTCTCGTTCGTCTCGGTCTCGTTCGCCTCCTCCTCGTCGGTCTCGGCCTCGAACTCGGCCTCCTCGACGGTCACGGAGCCGTTCTCGAACGCGAGCTCGATCTCGCCGGAGACGTTCTCGCCGGTCACGTCGAGTTCGACCTCCTCGGTGTCGGAGGCGTTCACGTCGAACGCGACGGAGCCGTTCGCGTCGGTGGTGCCGACGGGCGTGTCGTCACGGACGACCGACAGCCCGTCGACGCCGCTTCCGTTGGCGGTCACGCTGAGCGTGACCGTCCCGTTCTCGTAGGACGCGTCGGCCTCGTACTCGTCGACGGACGCGTCGGTCGCGGCGACCGTCGCCCCTGTTCCGGTACTCGTCGCGGCAGCGCCCATGCCGGCGCTCACGAGGAGCGTCGCCAGGGCGACCGCGAGCAGCTTTGTCGCGTTCATCACGACTGTCGCCTGTCGTTCCGTGGTAAAGAAGGGGGCAAACGGCAAACTCGAATTCCCGGGTTTGAAGCGCTGTAAAGCCGAATTAACTCCGATTAACCGACGGTGGCGGTGTGTTCGCGGCGGCGCCGGCAGGATCGAACGATCGGAGGAGCGTCGTCGGTTGCGGCGGTTCGCGCGCGTCGATCAACCAGTGGCTTGCGGGTGACCGGCAGCCCGGTTCACGCGCCGGCGACGAGCTCGTCGGCGACGACCGCGGCCGAGAGCAGCTCCGGGTCGATCGCCAGATCGGCCTGCCCCCTCGCGAACTCCGGCAGCGACTCGGTCGCGTAGACGACCGCCCGCACGTCGGGGTTGCGTTCCTTCGCGACGGCGATCCCCGTCGCCTCCGCGGTGTCCGTGAGGACGAACAGCGCCGCGTCGTCGATGCCGGCGGCCTCGAGGGTGCCGCCGGTGACGGCGCCGTCGATGCGCGAAACCGTCACGTCGAGCGATTCGAGTTCGTCGCCGAGGTCCTCTGAATCGGGACCGGCGACGACGGCGGAGAGATCGGTCATTGTCGGTTCGAGTCGGCTGGACGGGATAAGCTTCGTGTCTCGTCGATCCGCGGTGAGTGTTCGGCGGCGACGTTTCGCACGAGCGCCCTAGCGGGGACGGTCGAGAGCGTGGCTGCTGAACCAGTGAACAGAGATGGAACGGGAAGCCGGTTACTCGTACTCGATGGTCGCCGGCGGCTTGTGCGTCACGTCGTACACGACGCGCGCGACGGTGTCGTTCTCGCCGGTGATCCGCGATTGGATCCGCTGAAGCGTCTCCCACGGGAGGTTCTGCGCCCGCGCGGTCATGCCGTCGCGTGACTCCACCGAGCGCACGGAGACGACCCAGCCGTGAACGCGGTTGTCACCCTTCACGCCGGTCGCCTTGCCGATGACGGCGGCGAACGCCTGCCAGGGGTCGTGCTCTTCGACCTCCTCCTCGACGACGTGGTTCGCGTCGCGGGCCACCTCGAGCTTCTCCTCGCTGATCTCGCCGATGATGCGGACGGCGAGGCCGGGGCCGGGGAACGGCATGCGCTCGGAGATGACGGCCTCCAGATCGAGCGCGCGGGCGACCTCGCGGACCTCGTCCTTGTAGAGGTCGCGGACCGGCTCGACGATGCCCTCGAAGTCGACCACGTCGGGCAGGCCGCCGACGTTGTGGTGGGACTTGATGTTCCCCTCGCTCTCGATGCGGTCGGGGTAGATCGTCCCCTGCACGAGGTACTCGGCGTCCGTCTCTTTCGCCTCGCGCTCGAACTCCCGGATGAACTGCTCGCCGATGACGTGGCGCTTCTCCTCGGGGTCGGTGACGCCCGCGAGGGCGTCGAGGAAGCGGTCCTGCGCGTCGACGACTTCCAGCGACTCCATGAAGGAGAACGTCTCTCGGATCCCCTCCGTCTCGCCCTTGCGCATCAGCCCGGTGTCGACGTACACCGGTGTGAGCTGATCGCCGATCGCACGGTACGCCAGCGCGGCGGCGACCGACGAGTCGACGCCGCCCGAGAGGGCGATGATCGCGTTCGCGTCGCCCACGGCCTCCCGGATCTCGGTCGTCGCCTCGTCGATGAACTCCTCGACGTTCACCATCAGGCGGTCACCTCCTCGTCGGCGACGGCGTCGCGGTCGTCCGTCGACTCCGCCCCGTCCGGATCCGTCTCGTCGAGCACCGCATCGAGCAGGCCGACGAACGGCGGCGAGGCGCGGTCGGGCCGCGAGCGGAACTCGGGGTGGAACTGCGTGCCGACGAAGTACGGGTGATCGTCACGTTCGAGTATCTCCATACGCGGTCCCGCGTGACCCGAGAAGACGAGTCCGTCGGTCTCCAGGTCGTCGATGTAGTTCGGGTTCACCTCGTAGCGGTGGCGGTGGCGCTCAGTACAGGAGTCGGCGCCGTAGATTCGCTCGGCGATCGTGTCCGGTTCGATCTCCGTCTCGTGGGCGCCCAGCCGCATCGTGCCGCCCATGTCCTCCTCGTCGTGCTGGTCGGGTAGGAGGTCGATGACGGGGTAGGGCGTCTCCGGCTCGAACTCCGCGGAGTCGGCGTCGGTCCAGCCGAGGACGTTGCGCGCGTGCTCGACGACCGCCATCTGGAAGCCGAGACACAGGCCCAGGAAGGGAACGTCGTGCTCGCGGGCGTAGCGGACGGCCTCCACCTTCCCGTCGGTGCCGCGGGAGCCGAAGCCGCCGGGGACGACGACGCCGTCGGCGGACTCCAGGCGGTCGCGGTGGGCACCGTCGGCCTCGTCGGCGGCGACCCAGACGACGTTCACGTCGACGCCGTGCTCCAAGCCGGCGTGCTTGAGTGCCTCGTGGACGCTCATGTACGCGTCCTCCAGATCGTACTTGCCGACGAGCGCGATGTCGACCTCGCCGGTGCGCTCGCGCGTGACGAGGTCGCGCCAGGTGTTCTCGCGCTCGGCGGGCGGCAGCGCCTCGTCGGTGAGTTCCAGCCGCTCCATCACGTGCTCGTCGAGCCCCTCCTCCTCGACGGTGAGCGGGACGTGATACACGTCGTCCACGTCGGGGTTCGAGAAGACGGCCTCGGTGGGCACGTCACAGAAGAGCGCGATCTTCTCTTTCGTCTCGGGGTCGAGTTCGTCGTCACAGCGGCCCACCAGGATGTCCGGCTGGAGGCCGATCGAGCGCAGCTCCTTCACCGAGTGCTGGGTGGGCTTGGTCTTCTGCTCGCCGTTCTTCGAGTACGGGACGAGGGTGACGTGGGTAAAGAGAATGTCCTCGTCGTCCTCCTCGTGGGCGAACTGTCGGAGCGCCTCGAGGTAGGGCATCCCCTCGATGTCGCCGACTGTGCCGCCGATCTCGACGAGGCAGACGTCGCTTCCCTCGGCGGCCTCGCGGATGCGACGCTTGATGTCGTCGGTGACGTGCGGGATGACCTGGACGGTTTTTCCGAGATAGTCGCCGGCACGCTCCTTCTCGATGACGTGCTGGTACGTCTTCCCAGTCGTGATGTTGTGGTCGGAGGTCATGTCGACCCCGAGGAAGCGCTCGTAGTTCCCCAGGTCGAGGTCGACCTCTCCGCCGTCCTTGAGGACGTACACCTCGCCGTGCTGGTACGGGTTCATCGTCCCGGCGTCGACGTTCAGGTACGGGTCGATCTTGACGGCGGTCACGTCGAAGCCGGCGTTGGCCAGCAGCCGCCCCGTCGAGGCGGCGGTGATCCCCTTCCCCAGGCCGGACATCACCCCGCCCGTGACGAAAATGAACTTGCGACCCAGCGAGGGGTCGTACTCCGTCTGTTCAGTCGGCATACTGTGGGTGCGGTAGGCCCGTGGAAAACCGTTTCGGAGCCGCCGCTATCCGTCCGTGTCGCGACCCGGTTCCGCCCGCGAGGACGCCGGTCGCGACCGCACCTTTAGGTTGGTTCCGCCCCTGTGTGAGTGCATGCGCGTAGTCGTCGCCGGCGGCACCGGCTTCATCGGGACGCACCTGTGTACGGAACTCGACCAGCGTGGGCACGATGTCGTGGCGATCGCACGCGACCCCACCGGCGCGGGACTCCCGGACGGGGTCATCACCAAAGTTGGTGACGTGACCGACCGCGACTCGCTCGCGGGCGCCGTCGCGGACGCCGACGCGGTCGTGAACCTCGTCGCGCTGTCGCCGCTGTTCAAGCCCGACGGCGGCGACGAACTGCACGAGCGGATCCACCTCCGGGGGACGGAGAACCTCATCGCAGCCGCCGAGGACGCCGACGTCGACCGGTTCGTCCAGATGTCCGCGCTCGGCGCGGACCCGGACGGGACGACCCACTACATCCGCGCGAAGGGGCATGCGGAGGCGGCCGTCCGCGAGAGCGATATCGAGCACGTGATCGCCCGTCCGTCGGTCGTCTTCGGCGACGGGGGCGAGTTCGTCTACTTCACGAAGCGACTGAAGGAGATCTTCGCTCCCGGCGTTCCGGTGTACCCGCTGCCCGGCGGCGGCCGGAACCGCTTCCAGCCGATCTGGGTCGGCGACCTCGTTCCGATGCTCGCCGACGCCGTCGTCGCCCCCGAGCACGCCGACCGGACGTACGAGTTCGGCGGCCCCGACGTGCTCACGCTCCGGGAGATCTCCGAGAAGGTGTTCGAATCGGAGGGGCGATCGATCACCGTCGTCCCGCTCCCGATGGGGCTGGCGAAGGTCGGGCTCTCCGTGCTGGGGTCGGTTGGCTTCCCCATGGGACGCGATCAGTACCGGTCGCTGCAGTTCGACAACGTCGTCTCCGAGAACGACGTCGGCGCGTTCGGCGTTGCCGAGACCGACCTGAAGACGTTCGACGAGTATCTGCGCGGCGTGACAACTACAGACGAGGCGGACGCGACTGCCGCCGCCTGACCGATTCGAGCCCGTCGGCGATCCGCGCGCGAGCCACGATTCGGCGGTCGTTCGGCCGACCCCGCCTCCAGTAGTTGGCGGCCGTTCGGCCGACCTCGCCTCCACCCGGGCTCGTCCGGTTGGAATAAATAACTGTGTCATACGGCAGTCCCGTTCGCAGACCTGTTACTATCTTTATACCTCGGCGATCGTATTCCAGTACTGCGATTTTCGACCGAACGAGCGTCGCTCAGACTCTCGTCAGTGATAGCCCCATCAGAAGGTTTATAATCGCTCTCTCTCTGAATCAGGCTTAATGAGGAGGGGAGACGCATGAAACTGGCACTCATCGGATTCGGTCAGGCGGGGGGAAAAATCGTCGATAAGTTCGTCCAATACGACCAGCGCACGGGCAGTGACATCGTGCGGGCGGCGGTCGCGGTCAACACGGCCAAGGCGGACCTCATGGGGCTCGAGGAGATCCCGAAGGACCAGCGGGTACTCATCGGACAGTCCCGTGTCAAGGGCCACGGCGTCGGCGCGGACAACGAACTCGGCGCGGAGGTCGCCGAGGAGGACATCGACGAGGTGCAGGGAGCCATCGACTCGATCCCGGTCCACGAGGTCGACGCGTTCCTCGTCATCGCCGGGCTCGGCGGCGGCACCGGATCCGGGGGAGCGCCGGTGCTCGCGAAGCACCTGAAGCGCATCTACACCGAGCCCGTCTACGGACTGGGCGTGCTGCCCGGCTCCGACGAGGGGGGAATCTACACGCTCAACGCCGCGCGCTCGTTCCAGACGTTCGTCCGTGAGGTGGACAACCTCATGGTGTTCGACAACGACGCGTGGCGCAAGACCGGGGAGTCCGTCTCCGGCGGCTACGACGAGATCAACGAGGAGATCGTCAAGCGGTTCGGCATCCTGTTCGGCGCCGGCGAGATCGACCAAGGCCAGGAGGTCGCCGAGTCCGTCGTCGACTCCTCGGAGATAATCAACACGCTCTCCGGCGGCGGCGTCTCGACGGTCGGCTACGCCAGCGAGGAGGTCGAGGAGAGCGCCGGCGGCGGCGGGTTGCTGTCGCGGCTCACCGGCGAAGCCGGCGACGACGATCTCGACACCGCCCACACGACCAACCGGATCACCTCGCTCGTGCGCAAGGCGGCGCTGGGTCGACTCACGCTCCCGTGTGAGATCGAGGGAGCCGAGCGCGCGCTGCTCGTCATGGCCGGTCCGCCCCAGCACCTCAACCGCAAGGGGATCGAGCGCGGTCGCAAGTGGCTCGAAGAGCAGACCGGCTCGATGGAGGTCCGCGGGGGCGACTACCCCGTCAGCGGCTCCGGGTTCGTCGCGAGCGTGATCCTGCTGTCGGGCGTCACGAACGTCCCGCGGATCAAGGAGCTCCAGCAGGTCGCCATCGAGGCCCAGGACAACATCGACGACATCCAGCAGGAGAGCCAGGACAACCTCGACACCCTCATCAGCGATGACGAGGACGAACTTGAGTCGCTGTTCTGAGCTCACTGCGGTCCTCGCTGTTCTCGTCCTCCTGTTCGCGGCGGCGGCGCCGGCGGCGGCGGTGTCCGTCCAGGAGACCGACGTGCCCGACAGCGGCGAGGTGGACTCGCAGGTGACGGCCACGGTGACGCTGACGGAGCTGTACGACACCTACGAGACGTGGCAGCTCGCCGGCCAGACGGGGCTGCAGGACGTCACGTGGACGGTGACGCTCCTGAACCAGGCCGGCAATCAGGTACGCCAGGAGTCGTACGACGGGCAGAACTTCTCGGGGGCGACCGTCGACATCGACGAGGGGACCGCCGAGGTCCGCGTCCGGGTGACCGGGACGGTACCGACCGTCGAGGCGTACAGCTACGACCCGCAGCAGTCGTTCACGCTGCTCGCGCTCGATCAGACCCGGGAGGGTGGCACCTCGAACGAGCTGACGAACCAGTCGGCGACCCACTACACGAGCGAGAGCCGTGAGGCGCGCGAGGCGATGGAGTCGGCCCGGACGGCGATCGACGCCGCCGGCAACCCCGACACCGCCGAGGAGTCGTTCGACAGCGCGGTGAACGCCTACGAGGCCGGCAACTTCGACAACGCGGTCACGCTGGCCGAGCGTGCCGAAACCGAGGCGAACCAGTCCGAGAGTAGCCAGCAGCGCACCCAGCTCATCATGTACGGTGTTGCCGGACTGGTCGTGCTCGGCGTCCTCGCCGGTGGCGTCGTGCTGTTCCTGCGGAACCGCGGGGACGGCTACGACAAGCTCGGCTGACGCCGTTCGCTCGCTTTTCCCCGTGCCCGACACCGTCGACGCGCTCGTTCCGTTCTCTCCCGATCGTCCGAAGACCCGGCTCTCGGACACCCTCGACCCCGAGGAGCGACGCGCGTTCGCCGAGGCCATGCTGTCGGACGTGCTCGCGGCGCTCGGCGGGGCGGGGTTCGAACCGCGACTGCTCACTACCGAGCCCACCGGCCGCGACGTGCCCGAGACGGTCGACGACCGGCCGCTCACCGAGGCGGTGAACGCCGCGCTCGACGCGCACGACGCCGGCCCCGATTCGCCGCTGGCGGTCGTGATGGCCGATCTGGCGCTGGCGACGCCCCGGGCGCTCGCGCGCCTGCGAGGGACCGTCGGTGCCAGTGGTGGTGACGGCGCAGTCGCTGCCGACGGCGCCGGCGCCGCCGACGTGGCCATCGCGCCGGGTCGCGGCGGCGGAACGAACGCGCTGCTCGTTCGCCACCCCGAGTTCCGCGTCGACTACCACGGCGCGTCGTACCTCGACCACCTGCGTGTGGCTCGCGATATCGGCGCGAGCGTCCGCGAGGTGGACTCCCGACGGCTGGCGACCGATATCGACGAGCGCGCGGATCTGACGGAGGTGCTGCTCGCGGGCGACGGCGCCGCCCGCGACTGGCTCGTGGATGCTGGATTCGGACTGGACGCCGGCGGCGGCCGGGTGTCGGTCGAACGGCTGCGAAAATAGGGGCTGTCGCCCGGGACGAGACCGCCCCGACTCGTCCGCCTACTCGCCCGCGGGTTCGAGGCTCGCGACCATCTCCTTCGCGGCGGCGAGTTCGTCCTCGTTGACGCCGTGGCCCATCCCCTCGTAGATGCGCTCGTCGACCTCGGCGCCCAGACCCGAGAGCACCTCGGTCGTCTCCTTCACGCGCTCCAGCGGGATGTGCGGGTCAACGTCCGAGCAGCCGAGGAAGACCGGCGTGCCGTCGAGGTCGCCGTCGTACTCGCGGGGCGTCCCCTCGGGGCCGATCAGCCCCCCGGAGAAGCCGACGAGGCCGCCATATCGCCGTGCGTTGCGCGCGACCCACTCCGAGGAGAGGCACGCGCCCTGCGAGAAGCCGAGCAGGAGCACGCGCTCATGGCCGACGGCGTCGGCCGCCGCGTCGACGACGCTGCCGACGAAGTCGAGCGCGGAGTCGAGGTGCGGCTGGTTCTCGCTCGTCTCTTCCATGAACGAGTGGGGGTACCAGGTGTTGCGGCTGGCCGACGGGGCGAGGTACGCCACGTCGTCGGTACCGAACTCGCCGGCCATCCCGAGGATGCTGCGGGCGGTCGCGCCGCGGCCGTGGACCATCACGACCACCGCCGTCGCCTCGTCTAGGTCGGCGCCGGCGTGGCGAACGGGCTGGCCGCCGTGGGGGCCGTCGACCCCGCTGGTGTCGATGTCAGTCATCGCTCGCTCACTCGGTCGCGTGCGGGGTATCGGTTGTGGTGGCGGATCCGGGTCGTGGGTGGTGGCGGATCCGGGCCGTGGGTTGTGGCGGATCCGGGTCGTGGGTGGTGGCGGATCCGGGCCGTGGGTTGTGGCGGATCCGAGTCGTGGATCGCCCATGGAGGTCGTTGATGGCGTGTGGTTCGGTTCGACTCGTCGCCGTCCGCGGACGTGAGTCACGCCGGCTCGGCTCCCCGGTTCTGTCGGCCGATCGGGTGCAGGAATCGTCACGTTGCAGCCACTTCCTCCCCAGCCGATTCACTCGGCCGCTCGCTCCGCTCACGGCCTCGTTCATCCCTCGCGCGTGTTCGGCGGGCACACAGGCCCGCCGCCGCGCGCCACGTGGTTGGTTCGCTCGTCGCCCGTTCACCCGTCCCGTCGACGACCGACTCGTTTTTGCCCCTCGGTCGGAGAGTTCCCGGCGTGTTCCCCGGGGCCGAGGAGTACGGCATCGACATCGCGGTCGCCGACCGCGAGGTCGAGCGGCTGTTGTCGGTCACGCCAGACGACGTCGCCGCGGCGCCGGAACTCACGTTCGCCCGGAACGTGTTCGTCCCGCTGACGACCGCCTGCCGGTACACCTGCACGTACTGCACCTACTACGACGTGCCCGGCGAGGCGAGCCTGCTGTCCCCGGAGGAGGTGCGCGAGCGGTGCCGCGTCGGCGCCGACGCCGGCTGCACGGAGGCGCTGTTCACCTTCGGCGACAAGCCGGACGACCGCTACACCGCGATCCACGACCAGTTGGCGGAGTGGGGCTATGATTCGATCGTCGCGTACCACGAGCGCGCTTGCGAGATCGCCCTGGAGGAGGGGCTGCTCCCGCACTCCAACCCGGGCGACCTCACGGAGGCGGAATTCCGCCGTCTCCGCGACGTGAACGCCTCGATGGGCGTGATGCTGGAGACGACCGCCGACGTGGACGCACACGCCGGAAACAGGCGCAAGACCCCCGGCCAGCGCCTGCACACGATCCGCGCCGCCGGGGAGGCGCGGGTTCCCTTCACGACGGGCATCCTCGTCGGCATCGGCGAGGGATGGCGGGATCGCGCGGAGTCGCTGTTGGCGATCCGTGCGCTCCACGAGCGGTACGACCACGTGCAGGAGGTGATCGTCCAGCCCGTGACGCCCAACGAGCGCTCCGCCTTCGAGGGCCCCTCGACGGCGACGATGCGGCGGGTGACGGCGATGGCCCGGGCCGCGTTGCCCGAGGAGGTGTCGGTGCAGTCGCCGCCGAACCTCGCGCCCGTCGGCGACCTGCTCGACTGTGGCGTCGACGACCTCGGCGGCGTCTCGCCGGTGACGGACGACTACATCAACCCGGAGTACGCGTGGCCCGCCCTCGCCGAGCTCCGCGAGATCGCCGACTCCGGCGGCGTCCCGCTGCACGAACGGCTCCCGACCCACGAGCGCTTCCTGCCCGAGGAGCACCGGCGCGCCGGCTTCGACGGCGAGCCCGCTCCGGGAAGCTGGCTCCACGGGCAGATCCCCGCGGCGCTCGCCGACGGAAGCGTTCACGGGGAACGCTTCCGCGACGTCGCCCGTCGCGACGCCCCGCTGTCGGTGTGAGCCGCAGGCGGGAGCGAAGCCGGGTCGGCCCGAGCCGACGACGCGATCCGCGCGAAATCGATGACGCGATCCGTGTGAGAGCCGCCGGCGCCAGCAGACTCTTCACTCGTCCGACCATGCCGGGATTCGTACATGTACGGCGTGACATCGACGGTCGCGGCGATCGCTTTGCAGATCGACACCGCGGCAGTCGTCGCCCGGCTGGGCGGCTACGCGACGAACGTGATCGGCTTCGTCCTCGGGTTCGTGCTCACCTATCTCCTCGGCAAACTGATCTTGCTCCCGCTCGCCCATCGGGTGCTGAACCGTCGCGGCTTCGATCGCACCGTGCTCAGCCTCGCGGACAGCGTACTGGCCGCGCTGGTGGTGGTACTCGCGATCTCGATCGGGTTCATGGCCGCCGGCTTCCCGCGGTTCCTCACCGCGGTGGCGACGCTGGGCGGCGCGCTCGCGCTGGCGATCGGCTTCGCCGCGCAGGACCTCATCGGCAACTTCGTCGCCGGCGTGTTCATCATCAAGGACAAACCGTTCGAGGTGGGCGACTGGATCGAGTGGAACGACAACGCCGGCCGCGTCGAGGACATCGACCTACGCGTCTCCCGCGTCCGCACCTTCGACAACGAGCGCGTCACCGTCCCGAACAGCGAACTCGCGAACAACGCGATCACCAACCCCGTCGCCTACGACACGCTGCGCCAGAAGTTCGTCTTCGGCATCGGCTACGACGACGATATCGACCACGCGACCGACTGCATCCTCGAGGAGGCCGAGGAGATCGACGGGATCCTCGCCGATCCCGCGCCCTCGGTGCGCGTCACCGAGTTGGGCGACTCGGCAGTCGGGCTCCAGAGCCGCTTTTGGATCGACGAGCCCGACCGCGGCGACTTCGTGCGCGTCCGCTCGGAGTACGTGCAGACGGTGAAGGAGCGCTTCGACGCGGAGGGGATCGACATGCCGTACGTCCACCGCCAGCTCACCGGCGAGGTGGAGGTACTGGAGTCGGTCGCCGGCGACGTGGTCGGACCCGTCGACACGCCGGCGGCGACGGACGGCGAGGGCGACGGCGACTGACGCTGCGTGTCGGTCGCGTGCCGTCCGCGCGTCATCCGTGCGTCGTCCGGTTCCTCGCAAGACACATATCCCTTGGCCGACATACTCTCGATAGTGACTCTGCGCTCGCGCCTCGAAACGCTGTTCGACAGTACCTACGAGCGCGTGCTGCGCCGGGAGATCGGTGACGGCCCGGACCACGTCGCGATCATCCAGGACGGGAACCGCCGGTACGCCCGCAGTCGCGGCGACGACGCGCCCGACGGCCACCGCGCGGGCGCCGATACGACCGAGCGGGTGCTCGACTGGTGTGGCGACCTCGGCGTCGAGGAGCTCACGCTGTACGCCTTCTCGACGGAGAACTTCGACCGGCCGGACGACGAGCTGGACCCGCTGTTCGACCTGCTCGAGGACAAGCTTCGGGAGTTCGCCGACGCCGACCGCGTCCACGAGCAGGGCGTGTGCATCCGCGCGCTCGGCGACGTGGAGCGGCTTCCCGAGCGCGTCCGCGACGCCGTCGAGTACGCCGAGGCGCGCACCGCCGGCCACGACGACTTCACGCTGAACATCGCGCTGGCGTACGGCGGCCGCAACGAGCTGCTCGGGGCGGTCCGGGCGGTCGCCCGCGACGTTGCCGACGGCGATCTGGCGGCCGACGACGTGGGCGTCGCCGAGGTGGAGTCGCGGCTGTACCGCCGGCCCGTCCGCGACGTGGACCTCATCATCAGGACGGGGGGCGACGAGCGCACCTCGAACTTCCTGCCGTGGCACGCCAACGGCAACGAGGCGGCGGCGTACTTCTGCTCGCCGTACTGGCCGGAGTTCTCGAAGGTCGACTTCCTGCGCTCCATCCGAACGTACGAGGCGCGCGAGGAGTCGTGGCGCCGCACCCGAGCGAAACGGGCCGCCGCGCTCGTGCGGTCGCTCGCGGCCGTCGAGCTGGACGAGGCCCGCGCGGTCGCCGTCCGTCTGCGTGATCGGCTCCCGGGCGATGCGACCGGCGAGGAACTGAACGAGGCGCTCGAGACCGGCGCCGCGGGCGAGACGGCCGACTGACCGGGGCCCGGCGGAGCATCGGCGGAACCTCCCTGGTCCCCTCCCCTCCGCTCCGCTCGCGACGAGGTCGGGCCGATGATCCGTTATTTTCCGAACCGTCGCTGTCGGTTCTGGTAGTCCAACACCGCCCGCAGGTAGTCCCGCTTCCGGAAGTCGCGCCAGTTCACGTCAGTGAAGTACAGCTCCGAGTAGACCGACTGCCAGATGAGGAAATCCGAGAGCCGCTCGGCGCCCGTCTTGATCACCAGATCCGGCTCCTCGGGGAAGATCAGTCGGTCCTCGATGTCGGTCCCCGCCACCTCGTCGGGGTCGAGGTCGCCGGCCTCGACGGCCGCCGCGATGTCGCGGACGGCGGCGGCGAACTCGCGTTTCCCGCCGAGGCCGATGTTCACCCGGATCGGCGCGTCCGCGCGCTCGGTGTCCTCGGGCGTGCGCACCGCGATCGGGCGGGGCGCGTCGACGCCGGCGAGTTCGCGCGCGAGGGTGTCGACGACCGCCTCGTCGAGCACCGAGACGGAGACGGTGACGCGCTCGGCGCCGTACTCGAACGCCCACCCGAGAAACGACTCCAGCGTGTCGTAGGCACCCTGTTCGAGCAGGTCGCGCTCGGTGATGACGAGCGCGACGTGGGCGGGGGGGTCGCCGGGGTTGCGGCGGTGGCGCACGCCGAGGTACGCGTCGTAGAGTCCCACTGCTGGCTCGGGCGTTGGGCGGGCGCCCGAAAGCGTTACCGCTCTCGCCGCCGTCGCGCCGCCGTCCCGGGACCGCGAGCCGCCGTCCCGGGACCGTTAAGTGTTCGTCGGGGGTAGCCTCGGCCGTGAGACACCGACTCCGGCGCGCGGGGGCGTTCGCCGTCGTCGCCTCGGCGGTGTTGGCCGCGCCGGCGCTGGGGCCGGCCGCCGCCGCGCCGTTCGCCGTCGTCGCCGTCCTCGCGGCGTTCGTCGTCGACGAGGGTCGGTTCTTCGAGCTGTTCGCCCGACCGGGCGACCACGAGGACCGTCGACTCAACGGGCTCGCGGGGTTCGCGCTCGCGGCGACCGCACTCGGCGTGTTGACCGCGCTCCCGCAGGCGCCGATGCCGGTCACCGTGTACGCCGCGAGCGTCCTCACGCTGGCGTACGGCGTCCTCGGGCGCGAGTTCGTCCGCGAGTCCACGAGCGACGAGTTCGCCACGACGACCGCGTTCACGCTCACGGCGTTCGCGGCCGCGACGCTCGGGCAGGCAGCCGTCGCCGTCGCCGCCGACTCGTTCGCCGTCGCGGCGCTCCCGACGTACGTGTTCCTCGCGGCGACTGCCGCACTAGTTGCCGCGCTCCTCCGCTCGGTGTTGTTCCCCCGCGACGACCCGATCGTGGTCGTGTCGGTCGGGTTCCTCCTGTGGCTGCTGTCGGCGCTCGTGGCCGCCGGCGGGGTCGTCGTCACGCCGACGATCGTGGCCGCCGGCCTCGCGTTCACCGTCGGGCTCGGCGTCGTCTCGTACGTACTCGAGACCGCGTCGGTTTCGGGGATGTTGACTGGCGTGCTGCTGGGGTTCGCGACCGTCGTGCTCGGCGGGATCGGCTGGTTCGTCGTGATCATTTCGTTTTTTGCCATCGGCGGGCTCGCCGCGAAGTTCCGTTTCGAGGAGAAGGACACCCGCGGCGTCGCCGAGGGCAACGACGGCGCTCGCGGCGCCGGCAACGTCCTCGGCAACGCCGGGGTCGCGCTGTGCTCGGTGGTCGTGTTCGCGGCCGCGAGGGCGGTCGTCCCGGATACCACCGTCCCGACGCTGATCGCGTTCGCGTTCGCCGGGTCGGTCGCGGCGGCGATGGCCGACACGCTCTCATCGGAGTTCGGCGGGCTGTTCGACACGCCGCGGCTGGTGACGACGCTGCAGCCGGTCGACCCCGGCACCGACGGGGCGATCACCTGGCAGGGGGAGGTCGCGGGCGTCGCCGGCGCCGGATTGGTCGCCGTGCTCGCGGCGCTGGCGATGCCGCTGGGCGGATCCGCGACGACCGGCGGTCTCGCGGGCTTGGCGGCCGCGGGCGCACCGGTCGCGGTTCCGGTGGCCATCGCCGTCACCGGTGCCGGGTTCGTCGGCATGACGGTCGACAGCCTGCTCGGCGCGACGGTCGAGGGTGACCGGATCGGGAACCAGGCGGTGAACACGCTCGCGACGCTGTCGGGAGCGCTCGCGGCCGTCGTTCTCTCGGTCGTCGCCGGCGCTGCGGCGGTTCCGTCGCCGGCGACGCTCGGGGCGCTCACCGACGCGCTCGCGTCGGTTGCGGCGATCGTCTTTCAGGCACTGCCGCTCCTCCCGACGTGACGGTCCGATCCGGACGGCCGGCCGACGAGCCGGCGGTTCGAACGCTCCAACGACTGCTCCGCGAGCCGAGCCCGACGCTGCGCTCTCATGGCCTGCGAACCGGCGACGTACTCGTCGACGAGACGGCCGACGGCGCCGTCGTCGGGTATGTGCTCCCGGTCGCCGGCGATGGCGTTCACATCGCCGAACTCGCGGTCCACCCCGCCCACAGGCGGGAGGGACGGGCCACCCGACTGCTTCGGCGACTCCTCACGGGCGCCGATGGTCGCGTCACGCTCCTCGTCGCCGCCGATAACGACGCCGCGAGGCGCCTGTACGAGTCGCTCGGGTTCCGCTCGACCGCACGGCACCCCGGCTTCTACGACGACGGGACGGACGCGATACTGCTGGCTCGCGATCCCCCGGGTACCGAAACCGCAGATCAGACCGACGCCGAGCGGTAGTGTCGGTACGCCGGTCCAGCGAGGAGGAGGAGGCCGCCGAGCGCCGCAGCGCCGATCAACCACGGGTCGAGCACCCCGGCGAGGCCCACCTCCGCGACGCGCCCGGCGGAGGCGCCCGCGACGGTGCCGGCGACGGCCCACGGGAGCTCCCCGATCGCGCTCCCGAGGACGAACGGGCCGGCGCGAACGCCCGCGAGGCCGGCGGCGACGGAGACGGCGTCCGAGGGGAACGGGAGCAGCCGGGAGGCGGCGACCGAGCGGGTTCCCCCGGCGACGGAGACGGCGCGCTCGCCGGCGCCGACGGCGCGGTCGAGGAGGTCGTTGACGGCCGTCGAGATCCGGTCGCCGCCGGCGAGCGCGTCGCCCGCGTCGCGCCCACGGCGGGCGAACAGGTACGGCGGGATCGACGTCAGCACCATCACACCGAGCGACAGGGGGATCGCGGACAGCCCGAACCCGTAGCCGGCGATGACCGCCAACAGCGTCACCGGCCACGCGAGCAGCGGACGAACGACCGCTAACGCGACGAGCACCGCGACGAGTCTGCCCGGCTCGGCGGTGACCCACGCGAGGCGGTCGAGCACGGCGTCCGGGGAGGTAAAGACGACCGCGATCATCACCGCGCCGGCGACGAGGCCACCGACGAGCGCGCGACGATTCACGGCCGCATTGGGGTCGTCACGCGAATAAGGGCCGCGGTTGCTGGACGACTACCGCCGGACACCACGGTTGCGTCCACTGGTTCCCGCGTCGCGATTCCGTGTCGAGTTCCGGACACCCGGGACGCTTAACAGCGCCCGCGACGAACCGCGGCCGACGTGACACCGGACGAGGACGCGCCGGCACGAACCCGCGAGGAGACGGTCGCGCTCGGCGTGGAGCTGCTGGAGCATCTCGAGGACGACGAGCTTCCGCTCCCCGAGCTGATCGACCGGCTGGAGACCGTGACGACGAGCCCGGCGGTCACCCGTGCGGTGCTCGACGAGGCCGAACGCCGCGGGGTCATCGAGCGCGAGGACGCGATCGTTCGGGTTCACGGCTCGGGGTTCGTTCGGTTCGACTCGCAGGTGGTCCGCCGGGAGGGCGACTTCTCGTGTCGCCGCTGCGGAGCGGGGATCACGACCGGTCACTTCGTCCGGCTCGACGCCGGCGAACTCGGGCCGTTCGGCTCCTCGTGTATTCGGAAGGTGACCGGACGGGAGTCGTGAGGACCCGGTGAAGGGCAGGAGCCGCGTCAGCGACCGCGGCGCAGTTCTTCGATCAGTTGCTCGACCAACTCGGTCTGGCGTTCGATCTGTTCGCCCTGCCGCTCGACGAGCGCCCGGAGGGCCGCAACCTCCTCGGCGATGTCGTCGGTGGGCTCGGCCGGTTCGAAGCCGGTGTCGCCGAAGCCGTCGCCCTCGCCGGCGCCGACTGCTCGCCCGTCCGCCTCGACTGGGTCGGCCTCTCTGTGCAGCTCTGTCGCGGCGGTTGTCCCTGCGGCGTCGGGCCCCCCAGACGGCGCGCTCGTCCCGGTGTCTGTGGCCGTCCCCCTGCCGACTGCGTCGGGCGCGTCGGCGTCGGCCGCCCCGTCGTCGGCCAGCGGCTCCTCGCGGGTGCCGGCGTCGGTGTCGACCGCCTCCGGATCGGCCGACAGCGGGTCGGGGCCGCCGCCGAAGTCCGTCCGATCGACCGGATCGTCGGCGTCGTCCTCGCCGGCGGCCGCCGCCGAGAGCGCGCGGAATTCCTCCAATGACCTGACGTCGTAGTGGGCCAACAGCGCGTTCGTCAGTCGCTCTTTGATCGCCCGGGCGCTGTCGCTGGGCGCCTTGAACCGCTCTTGGCGCCCGTCGGCGGTGAGCACGAGCGTGGTGGCGACGCTCCCCTCTTCAAACGTGAGATCGGTCACGTCGTCGTAGTGGAACTCCTCGTAGTCGTCGTCCCAGACGGCGGCGCCGACGTGCTTGACTATCCGGGCCGACGTGACGACGAGGGTGAGCTCGGAGAAGCGGAAGGTGCGCTCGACGGTCTCGCCGGGCTCGGTGATCCCGGCGGCCGAGAGGACGCCCGCGAGCACGGGATGGAGGACCTCGTCGAGGGAGCCGCGCGGCACCGAGAAGCTGCGGTCGCCGTCGAGGCCGTACTCGAGGGTGAACTTCGCCTTCCGACGCGACTCGGAGACGGCGACGCGCTCGGCGTCGTGGGACAGCTCCTCGGTGGACTCGTCGGAGAGCAGCCCTTCCGCGCGGTAGATCAGCGTGCGGGTCGGGGTGACGAACAGCTCGTCGTCCCCGCCGAGGTGGACGCGGGCGACGGGGTCCTCCTCGCCCAGCTCCCCCCGGACCAGTTCCGGCAAACTCATACCAGCGTTTCGCCCGCCCCACGGCTTAAACCCGGCGGGTACGCCGGTCCTGATTCGCGGACAGTACACGCCGAGGGGACGCCGCGCCGGTCGAAACTGCCCGACGGAACAACGGCCCGCGGTGTGTCCCGGTGTGTCGCACCGATTCGCGATGGGAAGCTTCAAGAGTGCGACCGCCCGACGATGACGTGAGCCGGGGTGGCTTAGCTGGACATAGCGCCGCACTCATAGGGTTTCGAGATTCGGTGCGGAACGCCTTGGAAGCCTCCGCCCCAACGGGGCCCGCCGAGCCTCGTACCTGGGCCATGCGGAGATCGTGGGTTCGGAGCCCACCCCCGGCAGTCTTCTCGCGGACGACGACGTCCCAGCAGCGACGACCCTCGTGAAAACCGACGCCGGTACGGGCGCCACTTCGGCGCCGCGTTCTCCGATCCCCCGACGTAGTTTAGCTTCGACCGTCCCCGATCCGTGTGACACGCCCCTCTGGCGACCTATCTCGGTTTATTCACCTCGATCCGTCCGTCGCAGATCCGGCGGCGCCGCCCACGGCGGCGCGACGCCGGCGCCCGCCCGCGTCGCCGGAAGCGGTCGGACTATAGGGTGTCCGAAACGCTCTTTCCGACGGTCGAAGTGATTCGGGCCGTGAACTCCCCACGCCGGAACCGCGTTCTCGCGCTGCTGTTCGGCGTGCCGCTGGCGGTCGGGGGCGTCCTCGCGGTCGGCGCGGCGCTGCCGGTGCTCGCCGGGGTGCAGGTCCCGGCCGGCGTCCCGGCCGCCGACCGCCCGCTGGTCCCCGAGCGGGCGGGGCTGCTCCCCATCGTCGTCGGTCCGATGCCGGCGGCGGCGCTGGCGGGTGGACTCGCTTCCGACCGCCCGGGGACCGGGATCGTCTACGGCTATGCCGTCGGACTCGCGCCGGTCCTGCTCGCGTCGCTGCTGTACGTAGCGTTGGCGATCGTACTCGCGGGAACGGCGCTCGTGTCCGGCTCCCCCGAACCCGCGGCCGCCGTCGCGCTGCTCGCGGGGGTGTTTCTCGCGCTCCTGTACGTGCTCGCTGCCGTGCTCGCCGTCCCGTCGACTCTCGCGGGCGGCGTCGGGAGCGTGCTCCGTCGAGAACTGTCGTGACCGATGCGACCCGGCCGCGCTAGTCGGCCGACTGCTCCTGGTCTTCCGAGAGGTGCTCCCACACCTCCGCGCAGCCGCAGCCGTCCTCGAGATCGTCGAGATGAGAGGTGTCGACTTCCTCGTCGCCGTATCGATCGTCAGTCGTCTGTTCTGCCATCACTACCGTACACACCCCGTACTCCTATAAGCCGCGCCGCAGGGTCAAGCGTGACCGACACTCCCCGGTAGAAGACGGTGTTGCCGCTATCCGGAACGCCGGGATCAACGCGATCCGGGCGACGGCTGGCGATCCGTGACTACGTCGGCGTCACCGGAACCGTCGGCCGTTGCGCCCGGCGACGGGAGTATGGTCGCGGCGGGACAGGATCCGGCTGTGAGCGTCGCCATCAGGGTGCTCGACGACGGGGCGTGGGTCTCAGTGGACGACGAGCGTCGCGTCAGCGTCAGCGAACTGTGGCGCGTCGGCGGCGACGCGTGCGCCTGTGCCGACGACCTCGCGGACTTCGTCGTCGAGGGGTTCACCGCCGTCGGCGCCGACGGCCGAACCGTGACGGCCGACGTGTACGGGCAGTGCATCCGCTGTGGCGCCGATGCGACGGTCCGGGCGCTCCCGGTCGGCCGCGTCGTCGACGGGGAGTTCCGGTCGCTGGCGGGGGAAGCGGTCCGGTTCCCGGGCGGCGGTCTCGGCGCGCCGTCGACGTCGCAAGCGTTGCCGGTTCCCGGCAGCGTCGGGGAGGATTGACGCGGAGGCGCGCTTTAGGGTCGTCGGGCGACTGTGTTCGTCCACGAATGCCCACGGACGTCGAAAACTGGAAATCGGAGGTGTACGGCAACGAGATCAGGGAGCACCTGATGGAGTTCGCCGAGGAGGGGTGGGAGTCGATCCCGGCGGACGAACACGACGCCTGGTTCGAGCGCTTCAAGTGGTGGGGGCTGTACCACCAGCGGAACGGCCAGGAGAGCTACTTCATGATGCGGATCGGGACGCCCAACGGCGTGCTGGAGCCGGGGCAGGCCGAGGTCGTCGCCGACATCGCCGACGAGTACGCTCGCGGGCCCGCCGAGAACCCCGAGTTCGGCGACGCGTACGTCGACTGGACGACCCGGCAGTCGATCCAGCTCCACTGGATCCGGCTGGAGGACATCCCCGAGATCTTCGACAAACTGGAGTCGAACGGCCTGTCCACCCAACAGGCGTGCGGTGACTCCTGGCGCAACATCGTGGGCTGCCCCGTCGCCGGCAAGGACTCCGCGGAGTTCGTCGACGCGCTGCCCGTCGCGATGGACCTCAACGAGACGTTCAAGGGCAACGACGACCACTCGAACCTCCCGCGCAAGTGGAAGGTGAGCGTCACCGGCTGTGAGGAGGGCTGCGGACAGGGTGACATCAACGATCTGGCGTTCGAGCCGGCCGAGAAGGACGGCATCAAGGGATTCAACGTCCGCGTCGGCGGCGGCCTCTCGCGCAACGAGCCGCGCCTCGCGCGAAGCCTCGACGTGTTCGTCCCGCCGGAGGACGCCGACGCGGTCGCGGGCGGCATCTCGGCGCTGTTCAACGACCACGGCGACCGCGAGGACCGCTACAACGCTCGGATGAAGTTCCTCACCGACGAGTGGGGGACCGAGAAGATCCGCCGCGTCCTTCAGGAGGACTACGTCGACTTCGAGCTCCGGACCGCCGGCGAGGACCTGCGCGACGAGTACACGTACAACTCCGGGCGCAACGACGACGGTCACCACGACCACGTCGGCGTTCACGAGCAGAACGACGGCAACTACTACGTCGGCTTGAACGTCCTCGTCGGCCGGATGGGCGCCGACGACACCCGCGAACTCGCGCGGATCGCCGACGAGTACGGCTCCGGCGAGGTGCGCGTCACCCAGCGGCAGAACGTCATCGTCACCGACGTGTCCGAGGGGGACCTCGACGACCTGCTCGCGGAGGACCTGCTCGACACCTACGAGCCGGACCCGCACACGTTCATGCGCGGCTCCATCGCCTGCACGGGCACGGAGTTCTGCTCGCTGTCGATCGTCGAGACGAAGAACCGGCAGGTTCGGTACGCCCGCTGGCTCAAGGACAACGTCGAGGTGCCCGACGGCGTCGAGGACTTCCACATCCACCTGTCGGGTTGTACGGCCTCCTGCGCGCAGCCGCAGATCGCCGACATCAGCCTGCGGGGGATGAAGACCCGCAAGGACGGCGAGGCGGTCGAGGCGCTCGACATCGGCCTCGGCGGCGGCCTCGGCGCCGAGCCGCGCTTCGCCGAGTGGGTCGAACAGCGCGTGCCCGCCGACGAGGTGCCCGGCGCCATCGGGAACCTGCTCGCGAACTTCGAGGAGCGCCGTCAGGGCGACGAGTCGTTCCGTGACTTCGTCGAGCGCACCGACGAGGAGACGCTCGCGGAGTTGGTCGAGCCCGAGGAGACCGACTACGAGGACCCGTACATGCACAACACGAAGCTGACGTGGTACCCGTACGCCGACGAGGACGACATGGACGCCTCGCCCGCGCCGGCACGCGCGGACGGAACGCCCATCACCTCCGACGACTGAACACGGGTATGCCCGACCGGCTCATCCGCGTCAACGCGTACACCACCTTCGACCTGCTCGACGGCTTCGCCCGCGGGCACGACTTCGAGGAGGAGGCCGCCGCCGTGTTGAACGTCACGGCGCCCCGTGAGGACCCCGAGGAGGTGACGCTCGAACTCGAGCTCGATAACACCGGACTGGAGGCGCTCCCACCCCACGCCGAGGGCGTCACCCTCTCGGCGACCGAGGCGAGCGAGCTCGCGGGCGAACTGGAGAAATACGCCGCCCGCGTCGAGGCCGCGCAGGGCGAGGACTGACTGAGGACTGCGAGGAGCCACCGCGATCGCCGCGTTCTCACCCCCGAGAGTCGGGAACGAATCCTTTTGTGGCGTCGAGCGGGAGCCGCATCCATGTGGGTACGGGAGCGGGACATCGTCGACTATCTGGGGATCGCAGCCGTGACGGCCCTCGCGTGGATCCACTTCCCGTACCGCTTTTTCGTGTACACGCAGCTCCACTACGCGGCGTGGTGGCTCCAGCGGTGGATCGACCAATCGCCGACCGAAGTCGTCGGGGTCGCCGTGATCGTCTCTGCCGTCGCCGGCGGCGCCCTGCTCGCCGGTATCGTTCGATCGGCCTCGGCGTAGCGACGGAGGGCGCGGCCGCGGTCGACGTAGCGGCAGTCGAACGGGGGTTGTGCGGGCTTGATGTCCCGTCGGCGAGGAGCAGTTCGCATGACCGACGACCCCGGCGTCGCGGGACTGCCTGCGACCCTCCGCGAGAACCCCGCCGGCCACTGGCTGTCGACCCCCTCGCCACAGATCGCCGAACAGCTCGCGCTCACCGACGCCGACTTCGTCGTGATCGACACCGAGCACGCGCCGACGGGCACCGAGTCCGTGGAGGCGGCCGTCCGCGCCGTCGACGCCGCGAACGCCCGCGGCGAAGGGAGCCGGGGCGAGCGCGACACGGCGGCCGTGGTCCGCGTCGCGTGGAACGACCACGTTCGGATCAAGCGCGTACTCGACACCGGCGCCGCGGGCGTGATGGCACCACAGGTGAACACCACAGAAGAGGCCGAGGCGTTCGTCGAGGCGGCGCGCTACCCGCCGGAGGGTCGCCGCGGCGTCGCGGGGACGCGCGCCTCGGGGTACGGCCGCGACCTCGACGACTACTACGAACACGCGAACGACCGCGTCGCGACGATCGCCCAGATCGAGACCGAAACCGCGGTCGAGAACGCCGCCGACATCGCCGCCGTCGACGGCCTCGACGCGCTGCTCGTCGGTCCGGCTGACCTCTCCGCTGATCTGGGCGTCTTCGGCGACTACGAGTCCGACCGGTTCCTCGCGGCCGTCGAGTCGGTGCTCGCGGACAGCGAGGTGCCGGTCGGCACGCTCGCGACCGCGCCCGCGGAGATCGATCACTGGGCGTCGGTGGGCTACGACTACCAGATCGTCGGCGTCGACGCCGGGTACGTCGCCGCCGGCGCGACGGCGGCGCTGGAGCGGTACGCCGCCGCCGAGGAGAAGTGAGTCCGGCGGGAGATCAGACGGAGCGGCCGGGTTCGCTCGTGCCGATCAGGTACGTCCCGTACGTAAGCAGTGCCGCCGCCGGGACCAACGCCCAACTCGCGAGCGACCCGGACTGCGGGGCCAGGCTCGGGAAGAACAGCACGGTGCCGACGAGCATGAGGACCGCGCCGAGGATGACCGTTTTCTTCATGGGTGTCCCTGGCACCTCGCTCGTACTAAGGGTTACTTTTCTGGCGGTCGCGACCGGGGAACGCGGAGGCGGCGCGACGCCCGGGGTCGAGCGAGCAGTCAGTCGAGCACCGGATCGCGCTCGCCCGCCGGGATCGCGACTTCGAGCCAGTTGTCGGTCGGCGGCAGCGGGCAGGCGAACGCGTCCGCGAACGCGCAGAAGGGCGTGTACGCGAGGTTGAAATCCAGCGTCACCTCGTCGATCGCCCCGAGGTCGCCGTCGGGGTGTAAGTCCATGTACCGGCCGCCGTCGTACGTCTGCTGGCCGGTCGTCTTGTCGCGGAACGGGAGAAACAGCGCCGCCGAGCCCTCCGCACGCAGCGCCGCCAGCGATTCCTCGGCCTCGCCGCCGCCGGCGGCCGGGAGCGTGAACGACAGCGTCGCGACGCGGTGGAACCGCTCGGCGGTGCCGTTGCGGACCGTCAGTTCCACCGACTCCGGGTCGTCGTGCACCTCGACGGCGGCCCGCACGCGGTAGGCGGGGTCGGGGTCGAAGTAGTCGAGACCCTCGAAGTCGTCGCGCAGCGCCGGGTCGAGCGGCGACTGCGGGTCGCTCGCGAGGAACTCGTCCTTCTCGTCGCGCATCTCGCGGAGGCGCGCGAGCCACTCGTCCTCGCCGGCTTCGGCGGTGTCGGCGGCGTCAGCGTGAGCGTCGGCGTCGTCGGTCATACCCGGGATTCGGTGCCGCGAGGGTTCAATCCCGCGTTCCGTCCCGCTGGACACCGTCCGGCGCCGCCGCTGGGGCGGTCAACGGGTACACGCGGGCACGAAAGATCGGTGACGTTCGACGGGCGAGGCGATCTACCGGCGCGCGAGCAGCGCGGCGCCGACCAGCGCGACGACCGCCGCGGCGACGCCGAAGCCGGGTCCGCTCGTCTCGGTGGGCTCGTCGGTCGCGGCGGTCGTCGCGTCACCGTCGCTCGCGGTCGCCGTCTCGGTGGCGGTTGCCGTGGCGGTGGGCGTGGCCGTCTCGGTCTGCTCGACGGTCACGTAGCCGGCCTCGCCGATCGGCTGGCCGTTCTCGTTCGTGTACGGCTGATCGGCGGAGGCGTTGAACGACTCGTCGCCGTCGTCCGCGCGGACCTCACCGACGACGACCTGGCTGCGCGAGAGCGCCGGCGAGACCTCGAGGGTCACGTCCTCGTGGGTGCCGCTATCGAGGTACTCCGAGACGCCGACGATGCCGCCGGAGGCGTTATAGACGACGACGTAGCCGCCGTCGGGCAGCGTCGCCTCCGCGACGGTCACCGACGCCGCGCCGGTCTGGTCGTCGACGCTCACGTCGGCGGTGGCGTTCGCTGTCTGTGCGGTCGCGGTGCCGGCGGCGAGGCCGCCCGCGAGGGCGACGGCGCCGACCAGCACGGAGAGCAGTACGAGTGCGGGGAGTGTAGATCGTGCGTTCATCTGTAGCAGGAACTCGCGGCGTTCGTGACGCCGGAGCTGTCTCGCGGTTCACGGCTCGGACGAAAGAGTCCGTCGCTCCCGAACGTACACAGTTGGCATACGGCGTGGGGATCGGTGGCGATACTCGGGACGGATCCGGGCCGGATACGGGAGCCGATCGCGGATCGATCGGGGGACGGTCGAATCCTCGCGGAGGGACAGTCGCGTCCTCGGCGACCTGCCGACCCCGGGCGGTGCGCCGGGCTTTTGACGACCGGCGACCGCGGGTCGACCGTGCTCACCTGCTACGCCTGCGGCCGCGCCGCGGCGTCGGGCCAGCGGTGCCCCGACTGCGGCGAGCCGCTGTGGTTCGACACCGATCCAGTGGACTTCGCGTGGCCCGACCGCGACGGCGTCTGGGCGTTCGCCGACCTCCTCCCGATCGAAGCGCCCGGATCGGGACTCGCGGCCGCGGCCGGCGCGACGCCGCTGGTCCGCGCGCCCGGCCTCGACGCCGACGGTGCCCGCGTCCACGTGAAACTGGAGGGGACCAACCCGACCGGTTCGTTCAAGGACCGCGGGAGCGCGGTCGGCGTCGCGGCGGCGGTCTCCGGGGACGCCGGAACCGCGAGCGTCGCCGGGGACGAGGGCGGAAGCGGGGCCGGGACCGCGGCGACGACCGCCGTCGGCACCGTCTCCCACGGCAACATGGCCGCCTCGATGGCCGCCCACGCCGCGAGCGCCGGTATCGACTGCGTCGTGCTCGTCCCCGCCGACATCTCCGCGGGACGACTCGACCGGATCGCGGCGTACGGCCCGCGGATCGTCCGCGTCGACGGCGACTACGGCCGGCTCTACTACGACGCACTCGATCTGGGTCCCGAGGCGGGGATCGCGTTCGTCAACTCCGACTCGCCGCTGCGCGTCGCCGGCCAGAAGACGACGGTTCTGGAGATCCTGCGGGCGTTCGCCGCCGACGAAGTCGGCGAGGCTGGGGAGGCCGGCGGGGACGGGACCCCCGAGGCGGCGTCCTCGCCGGCGACACCCGACGCGGTCGTCATGCCGGTCAGCAGCGGCGGCCACGCCAGCGCCGCGTGGAAGGCCGTCCGCGAGGCGACCGCGGCCGGACTCATCGATGATCCACCACGACTGTACTTCGTGCAGGCGTCGGCGTGCGCCCCCGTCGCCGACGCGTTCGCGCGTGGCGACGACGCGGTGGGGCGGCTGGAAGCCGACGAGGTCGGCGAGACGGTCGCGTACTCCATCGCCAACCCCGACCCGCCGAGCGGCACCCGCGCGCTCTCGGCCGCCCGCGACACCGACGGCGCGGTCCTCGCCGTCGACGACGACGCGATCCGCGCGGCCCGGCGCGATTTCGCGGCCGCCGGAATGCGTGTCGAGGCCGCGTCGGCGACGACGCTCGCCGGGCTTCGTCGGCTCCGCGAGCGCGGCGAGGTGGACGCGGGCGAGCACGTCGTCCTCGTCGCCACCGGCGTCGGCTACGGCGGGGACGGCGACGCTGGAGCGGCGGACGCCGAGACCGTGACGCGGGAAGGACTTGCGGCGGCGCTCGGCGTCAAATCGATCGACGACGACTGAAAAAACGGAGAACCGAGGCGCTTACAGGAAGTCCTCGATGTGGTCGGCGACCTCGTTGGGGGTGTCGCCGACGGGGACGCCCGCGTCGTTGAGCGCGGAGATCTTCGACTCGGCGGTGCCGGTGCCCGAGCCGGAGACGATGGCGCCGGCGTGGCCCATGCGCTTGCCCGGCGGGGCGGTGCGGCCGGCGATGAAGCCGGCGACGGGCGTGTCCATGTTCTGAGCGATGTACCGGGCGGCCTGCTCCTCGTCCTCGCCGCCGATCTCGCCGCACATGACGACCGCCTTCGTGTCCTGGTCGGCCTCGAACGCCTCCAGCGCGTCGACGAAGGAGGTCCCGATGATCGGGTCGCCGCCGATGCCGATCGCGGTCGTCTGGCCGATGCCGCGCTCGGTCAGGTTGGAAACGACCTGATACGTCAGGGTACCCGAGCGGGAGACGAGGCCCACGTCGCCCGACTCGAAGATGTTGCCCGGGAGGATGCCCAGCTTCGCCTCGCCGGGGGTGATGATCCCCGGACAGTTCGGCCCGATGAGCCGGGTGTCGACCTCCGAGAGACGCTTGTTCACCTTCGCCATGTCCTGGGTCGGGATGCCCTCGGTGATGGCGACCACGAGGTCGAGGTCGGTGTCGAGCGCCTCGAAGACGGCGTCGCCGGCGAACGCCGGCGGGACGAACACGACGGAGGCGTCGGCGTCCTCCTCGTCGACGGCCTCGTCGACGGTGTCGTAGACGGGGACGCCGGCGACCTCCTGGCCGCCCTTGCCGGGCACCGCGCCCGCGACGACGTTCGTGCCGTACTCCAGCATCTGTTCGGTGTGGAACTTACCTTCCCCGCCCGTGATGCCCTGCACCACGACCCGGGTGTCGTCGTCGACGAAAATGCTCATTGGGTCACCTCCTCCGCGTTCTTGACTGCACGCTGTACCGCGTCCTCGAGGGTGCTCTCGACCTGCACGAGGTCCTCGTTGAGGATCTCCATCCCCTCGGCGGCGTTCGTCCCCGCGAGACGGACGACGACCGGCTTGGGGATCTCGTCGAACTGCTCCAGCGCCTCGTTGATCCCCTTGGCGACCTCGTCGCCGCGGGTGATCCCGCCGAAGATGTTGAACACGACGCTGTCGACGTTCTCGTCGGCGAACACCATCTCCAGCGCCTGCGTGACGCGCTCGGCTTTGGCGCCACCGCCGATGTCGAGGAAGTTGGCGGGCGCGCCGCCGTAGTAGTCGACGAGGTCGAGCGTCGTCATCACGAGGCCCGCCCCGTTGCCGATGATGCCGACGTTGCCCGACAGACGGACGTAGTCGAAGCCGTACTCGTTGGCCTTCGCCTCCAGCTCGTCGCCGGCGGCCTTGTCCTCCATCTCGGCGAGGTCGGGCTGGCGGAACAGCGCGTCCTCGTCGATGTTCATGACCGCGTCCGCGGCGACGACCTCGCGGTCGGACGTGATCATGACGGGGTTGATCTCGATGTCGGAGGCGTCCCTCGACTCGTACAGGTCGTAGAGGGTCCCCAGGATCGATGCGACGTCCATCGCCACGTCGTTCGGGATGCCCGCCTCGAAGACGACCTTGCGTGCCTGATACGGGTGCAGGCCGAACGCGGGGTCGATGTGTTCGCGGGCGATCTTCTCGGGGGTCTCCTCGGCGACGGACTCGATGTCGACGCCGCCCTCGGTCGACACCATCGCGACGGGTTCGCCCTCGTTGCGGTCCATCGTGATGCCGACGTACAGCTCGTTCTCGAAGTCGACGCCGGCCTCGACGAGGACCTTGTCGACGGTGTAGCCCTTGAGGTCCATCCCCAGGATGGACTCGGCGGCCTCGCGCGCCTCCTCGGCGCTCGTGGCGATCTTGATGCCGCCAGCCTTGCCACGTCCGCCGACGTGGACCTGCGCCTTGATCGCCGCCGGGTAGCCGATCTCGTCGACCGCGTCCATGACTTCCTCGACGGTGGACGCGAGCCGCGAGTCCGGGGTCGGGATCCCGGCGTCGGCGAAGACCTGCTTCGCCTGGTATTCGTGAAGTTTCATGCGTGTTGATAGCAGCCACTCGGGGGGTTAAATCCCGCCGATTCCGGTCGCACTCGCGTCGCCGGCGGCGGGGAGCGCGCCCGGCGGTTCACGCCCGCTGAACGAGCACCTGGCCGACGCCGGCCAGGAGAAGGCCGACGGCGGCGACGACGCCCGACCACAGCACCGACGGGCGGAGGAGGATCTCGTTGCAGCCGTCGGTGTACGTCAGCGTCGGCGGCCACGTTTGCACCCCGGTGACGGCGAACTCGACGAGTCGCCGCGGGCCGGGACAGAACACCTCGGTCGCCGCGGCGACGGGGCCGACCGTCACGAGCAACACCGTGCAGACGAGCAGCCCGGCGCCGAACAGCGTCGCGCCGGCGTGCCGGATGAACATATCCGATGGCTACCGCGGCGGACACTTTCACTCCACCGGTCGCCGGCGGCGGTGATCGTGTCGGGACGATCTGCGCGGTTCCGCCGTCGCCCGGAGTTAAGTCACCTCGGGGGGAGGGTTCGACCATGCGCGCGGTCCGCTTCCACGAACACGGTGACGAATCGGTGCTCCGGGTGGACGACGTCGACCGGCCCGAGCCGGGTCCCGACGAGGTGCTCGTCGAGGTCGCCGCCGCGGGGGTCAACCCCGTGGACACGTACTTCCGCGAGGGGTCGTACGAGCCGTACGGCCTCCCCGCGATCCCCGGCGTCGACGCCGCCGGAACGGCCGCCGCGGTCGGCGAGGCCGTCGAGGGGATCGCCGAGGGCGACAAGGTGTTCGCGACGGGGCTCTCGGGGGCGATGCCCGGCGGCTACGCCGAGTTCGTCGCCGTCCCCGACGACCGCCTCGCGGCGCTCCCCGACGACGCCGATCTCGTCGCCGCCGGCGCGGCCGGGGTCGCCGCCGTCACGGCCTGGCGGGCGCTCGTCCAACACGCCACCCTCCGACCGGCCGAGACGGTGTTGATCCACGGCGGATCCGGCGGCGTCGGCCACGCCGCCGTGCAGGTCGCCGCCGCAACCGGCGCGCACGTGATCGCCACCGCCGCCGAGGGGTACCACGACGAGGTGGCGGCGCTCGGCGCCGACGCGGTGCTCGACTACAACCGCGACGACCTCGCGGAGGCGGTCGTCGACGCCGCCGACGGCGACGGGGTCGACGTGATACTCGACCACCGCCTCGACGAGTACCTGGGCTTCGACACCGAGGTCGCCGCACAGGGCTGTCGCGTCGTCGGGATCGGCGAGAACGACCCCGAGATCGGGTTCCCGCAGTCGGCGGCGGCCCGCGGCAAGGACCTGAACCTCCAGCTCATGTCGATGTTCAACACGCCGAGCCTCGCGGACGCGCTCGACGACGTCGCCTCGTTGTGGGGAGAGGACGTCACGATCGAGGTGGCGCACAGCTACGACCTGGAGGGCGCCGCCGAGGCCCAGCAAGCGGTGATGACCGATAGCTTCCTCGGGAAGCTGGTCATCGAGCCGTAACCGCTCGCGAGATCACGGGTGCCGACGTGCACCGACTCCCGGATTCGAGAGCCCGACTCAGCGGGCGCGATCCGGCTCGCGAGCCCGTGTACTCCGGTTGTGCGGACGGCTCGGGTCGTCAACGACGCGATCGAGTCGGCGTTCGAACTCGTCGTGGTCGAGTTCTCCGGCCGCGTATCGACGCTTCAGCACGTCGACTGAAGTCGCGTCTCGGTCACGGCCCCGGTCGGCGACGCCGCCTCGTCCGCCCGCGTCGGGGTAGTCTGCCGCGCTCTCGACGTTGCCGATGAGCGAGAGGTACACCGGCCACAGAACGACGAGACCGACTGCCGTCGTCGCAAGCAGCAGCGCGAACGCGATCGCCGACCCGACCAGCCCGACGACCCCGGCGCCAGCGGTGACGGCGGCAAACAGCAACAACGGCCACACGAGGCCCGCACAACCGACGAACAGGACACGCCCGAGCGTGCCGTCCGGCGTGTAGTGTTCGAGGAGTCGATGCAGCGATCCGAGGGTGGAGGTGTCGTCCGCGGGGGACACGTGCTATCGAGGCGGCAGGTCCAGCAAAGGTCTTACGCTCGTTCCGCCGCGATTCAAGGGTCGGTACCGCCGTCGGCGACCCGCTCAGTTCTTCTTCGCGCGGACCTCCTTGCCACGCCGGACCATGTCCTCGCAGTGAGGGCACGCGCGGGGCCGGGTGATCTCCTCCGGCTCGAACACCTTCACGTACCGCTCGGTCACGAACGATTCGCAGTTCTGGCAGGTCGGCATACGATCCCGGCGGGGCACCTCGAATAAACGAATTACGGTCGACGGCCTCCGAGTCACGCGGTATCTCCTTCTGGATCCGGCGCTAGTCGGCCGCTTGCTCGTCGCTTCGCCCCGTGTTCACGGCCAGCGGGTCCGCCGTCGACGACGCGTTGACCAACCGCAGGAACTGTCCCGCGTTGGTGAGGAGTTTGTTCTCGGCCTTCCGGAGGTGTTCCTCGTACGTCGATCGGGCGACGGCGGTCATGTCCGCGAGCGCTCGCATGGAGGTCTTCCGGGGCTGCTCGTAGTAGCCGCTCTCCAGCGCCAGCCGTAGCGCCGCCAACTGGCGCTCGGTCACGTCCTCGAACAGTCGGTCGACCGGCGCGAGCATGCTGTGAGGGATCTCCTGCTCGGCGATCGATGTCTTCGAGAGCACCTCGATGTCGCGGTCGGCTTCGAGATCGCGCAGCAGCGCACGGACGTCGCCCTCGTCGAACGCGATCACGGTGTAGTGCTCCCATCCCTGCCGGTGGACTGTCGGCGGCTGGTACAGACAGTTGTGCGACTCGAAGCGCTCGATGATCGAGTCCTCCAGCGAGCAGAGACACGACTGCGTGACGACGTGGAGTCCGGTCTCGTCGACCGACTCGTGGAGGACCGTGCCGATCGCGTCGATCTCCGCGATCAACTCGTCGCTGGGGTCCCCCGGCGCGGTGATCTCGATCACCTGGCAGTCGCTCAGATACCACTCGCGGATCGTGAGGTCCGGGTGGCGCTCGGAGATCTCGCGGTACGGACACTCGTGTCTGACCCGGAAGGAGGCCTCGTACAGGCTCATGCCCCGTTATTTGAACTGATCCCGAATAACACTGCCGGCCATGTCCGGCAGTTCCTATATCCTTGTATGTCCTGTACGGGTGAGCACCGATGCAGCAGATCTCGCCAAGCCGACTCGGCGAACGACTCCAAGACGACGATGACGACGTGTTCGTGCTCGACGTCCGTCACGGGGCGGAGTTCGAGGACTGGCACGTTCCGGACAGCACTAACGTCGACGTGTACGACGAACTCAGCACCGACCCCGAGACGGCGAGGGAGGCGCTCGAGGCCGTCCCGGAGGACCGGGATATCGTGACTGTCTGTGCGGCGGGCATCGTCGCGGACACCGCGACCGACGTCCTCCGAGAGATGGGCCGCGACGCAAATACGCTCGTGGACGGGATGAACGGCTGGAGCCGGGTTCACCGACGTGCCCCCGTCG
The DNA here is from genome assembly GCF_040025155.1 of Halobaculum rarum. Lineage (NCBI taxonomy): Archaea > Methanobacteriati > Methanobacteriota > Halobacteria > Halobacteriales > Haloferacaceae > Halobaculum > Halobaculum rarum. The sequence continues at coordinate 2,017,837 of NZ_CP157275.1, forward strand.
ACGTCGACCTCGACGCCACGCTGGTGCAGGTCGCGCGGCCGGGCAAGGGGTGTCTCTCGTACGTCCTCGTCTCCGACGGCGACGCTGCCGTCTTCGATCCCTCGCACTACCTCGACGAGTACGAGGCGGTGCTCGACGAGTACGACGCCGACCTGGTCGGCGTGTTCGATACCCATGCTCACGCCGACCACGTCTCCGGGGGCGCCGACTTGGCGGCCGAGCACGACGTTCCGTATTACCTCCACGGGAAGGACGCGCTCGCGCTCGACGCGACGCCGCTCGCGGACGGACAGGTCGTCGAGGTCGGCGCCGTCGACGTCGAGGTGATCCACACCCCCGGTCACAGCGAGGGAAGCGTCTCCTTCGACGTCGGCGGTGCGGCGCTGTTGACGGGCGACACGCTGTTCCACGAGAGCGTCGGGCGCGTGGAACTCGGCGTCGAGGCCGGTATCGAGGACTCCGACGTGGAATCCAACGCCGCGACGCTGTACGAGAGTCTCCAGCGACTGCTCGACCGACCCGGCGAGGCGCTGGTGTTGCCGTCGCACGACCCCGGTTCGCCGGAGCCCCCGGTGACCGCGACGCTCGACGAGGTCCGCGAACGGAACGAGGACCTCTCGCGCGACCGCGATGAGTTCGTCCGGGAACTCGCGTCGGACGTCCCGGACCACCCGCCGAACTTCGAGCGCGTCAAGCGGACGAACGTCGGGCAGGAGTCCGTTCCCGCCGACGAGCTGTCCGAACTCGAACTGGGTCCCAACAACTGCGCGGCCGAGTGACCCATGAGTACGGCAACTGAACTCAACCAGGGGATCCGCGAACACCTCGGGCAGTTCTCGCTGCACGTCCTGCTCGTGTTCGCGACCGGACTGACCATCGGGTCCGAACGCACCGTCGTCCCCGCGCTGGGTGAGGACGTCCTCGGCGTCGAGTCGTTCCTCGTGATCGGCTCGTTCGTCGTCTCGTTCGGGATCGTGAAGTCGATCCTCAACCTCTATGCGGGCAAATGGGGCGAGGAGTACGGCCGCAAACCCGTGCTCATCGCCGGGTGGGTGACGGCGCTTCCCCTGCCGATCGTCCTCATCTTCGCCCCGAGCTGGGGGTGGATCACCGTCGGGAACGTCCTGCTGGGTATCAACCAGGCGTTGACCTGGAGTATGGCGATCAACGCGAAGATCGACCTCGCCGGTCCCGACCAGCGCGGCCTCGCGGTCGGTATCGACGAGTCGTTCGGATACACCGGTGTGGCCGTCGGTGCCTGGATCACGGGCGTCATCGCCAGCCGGTGGAGCCTCCGGCCGGAGCCGTTCTACTTCCTCGCCGTCGTCGTGGTGTTGGCGTTCCTCATCTCGGTCTTCCTGATCAAGGAGACCGTCCAGTACGCGCAGGCCGAGGGGGACGACGACGACCACGACGCGAACCTCCCGTTCAACGAGGTGCTGAAGCGGGCAACCTACGGCGATCGGACCCTGTTCGCGGCGGCGCAGGCCGGCCACGTCGAGAACTTCGTCGACACGCTGTTCTGGATCGCCGTCCCGCTCTACCTGCTAAGCCAGGGGCTCGATATCGCAGCGGTCGGAGCCGTGGTCGGCGTCCACAGCGCGATGTACTTCCTCCAGATCGGAACCGGTGGGCTCGCGGACCGGATCGGCCGACGTCCACCGGTTGTCGCCGGGATGTTCTTGGCTGGCGCGGGCGTGCTCGGGATGGTACTGGTCGACGGCTACCTCCTGTGGGCCGCCTTCGCCGGCGTGTCCGGGCTCGGGATGGCGCTGCTGTACCCGAACCTGATGACGGTCCCCAGCGACGCGGCACACCCGACGTGGCGCTCGGCGGGGATGGGCGTCTACCGGATGTGGCGTGACTCCGGATACGCCGTCGGCGCGATCCTGATCGGCCTCTCGATGGAGTTCGTGAACGCCGAGGCCGCGTTCTACATGACCGCCGGCCTGATGTTCGTCTCCGGCGCGGTGGTGTACCTCTGGATGGAGGAGACCCACCCCGAGTTCGGCACACACGAGCCGCCCGCGCCGGCGACGGAGGCGCCGGGACGGGCCGCGTCCGACGACTGACCGGCGGCCCACGTCCGTGCCGACGGCTGCACTCCTTCCCACGGTACCGTCGTGCTACCGACGGAGTCGAACCGCGGTTCCGCCATCGGTGTCCGTCACTTCGACGAGCCCGTCGCCCGCGAGGTCGTCCACGAGTCCGCGGAGCCAATCCTCGCTCCTTCGCCGTCGGTCGCGTAGTCGACGCGGATCCGCGGACCGAGTTCGCCGAGCGTCAACTCGCCATGGTTGCCCAGCGCCCGGACGACCTTGCCCCGGAACTGCCGTCGACTCCCCTCGGAGCCCGGCTGCTCGGGCACGTCCGGTGCGGTGAAATCACCCGTCTCGTAGGCCCGGCACCACCGACGCCACGAGCAGCCCGCCTCATCGAAGCGTGACGACTGCCCACAGACGACGCCGCCGAGTTCCATGATCGCGTTGTTCCAGACGCGCGATTCGCCGTCGGGCATGAGATCGGCGGCGGCCTCTGCGAACTCCGCGTCGTCGTCCGGAACACCGAAGGCGCGGTAATGGGAGAGATATCCCATACCTTCGCGGTGTCGGATCGCGAATCCGGAGGCAACCCCCGAGCAGTAGGACGGTCGGATTCGGGTGGATGGCGGCCGCGGCCGGTGTCAGTCGTCGTCCTCGAGACGCCGTTTCGCTGCGAGTCCGATGCCGCCGAGGACGGCTGCCGCCGACAGCAGGACGCTCGGTCCCGGGGCGCTTGTCGTCGTCGTCGTCTCGCTACCGCCGCCGTCGGTCGTCGTCTCGGCATCGCCGCCGCCGGTCGTCGTCTCGGAGGGCGTGGTTCCGCCGTCGGTCCCCGTCGTCGTCGCGTTCCCGGTGGTCGTCGTGGTCCCGCCGTCGCCGGTCGGAACGAGTCCGAGGAGGACGCCGGTATCCCCCTCGGGGGCGCCGCGCTTGTTCGCGAGGACGTACACGTCACCGTTCGAGCCCTGTCCGAACATCCGGACGAAGTAGTCGAACCCGCCCTGGATGGCCAGTTCCTGCACGGGCCAGAGGTCGGCGTTCCCGGTCGTGGTGCCGCCCGCTCCGCCGAAGTTCTCGGGCGGGGTCGCAGCCAGCACGCGGCCGTCCGGTTCGCTCCGCGCGGGGTCTGACGTCCAGATTCCGAACACGTATTTGCCCTGGAGTTCAGGGATCCCCCCGGCCTCGTACCGGTGGCCACCGATGACGGTGATGCCGACGCTCTCGCCCTGGTACGTGTGCGGGAACTCTATCACGGGATCGATCAGCGGACTACCGTCGTACGGACCGCTGTTCGGTTCGTTCGACGGACAGTCCGTGATCGCCATCGGGTCGCCCGGGTTCTCGGTGCTGAAGCAGTGCGTACCCTCCTTGACGTTCCAGCCGTAGTTCCCGCCGCGCTCGACGACGTCGACCTCCTCGAAGAGGTTCTGTCCGGCGTCCGCGACGAACAGATTGCCCTCGCTGTCGAAGGAGATGCCGTACGGGTTGCGGAAGCCGTACGCGTATATCTCGTCCAGTCCGTCGGTGCCGACGAAGGGGTTGTCGTCCGGGATGCCGTACGGACGGTCCCCTTCGGTGGCGTCGACGTCGATACGGACGACGTCGCCGAGGAGGTTCTGCGTCACGTCCTGGCCGTTCCCGCCGGCGTTCCGGTCGTACCAGTCCTGGACGTGGCCGTACATGTCGTCGTTGGCGCCGCCGCCGTCACCCATGGGGACGTAGAGGTAGCCGTCGGGGCCGAACGCCATGGGGCCGCCGTCGTGGTTGTACTGGGGTTTCTGGAACTGGAGGAGGATACGCTCCGACTCCGGGTCGCCCGTGGTGAGGTCCGTGGACGCGGTGAACTCGGAGACGACCTCGACGTGGTCCCACCCGTCCGGCGTCTGTTCGTTCGGCGGCGCGCTGTAGTGGAGGTAGAACTTCCGGTTCTCCGCGAACGAGGGGTGGAAATCGATACCGAGCAGTCCGCGTTCGTCGTACGCTTGACTTGGGTTGGCGTACGACCCGTTGAACTCGCCGAGGGTGACCATGCGGTCGGATACGTCGATGAACGGCGTCTGCTCGCGGCCGTTCTCGGTGACGATCCACACCTCGCCCGTCTGGTCGGTGACGAACTGCCGGTCGCTCCCGTCCCCGGGTAACGCGTGGTCTGTGGGCGCGGTCATCCCCTGTGCGATGACCTCGACGCCGACCTCCGGCCCCTGTTCGAAATACCCGGCACCGTCCTGTTGCTCCGTGGTCGTCTGCTCCGTGGTCGTCGCCGTCTGGTTTCCCCCGCCCCCGCTCCCGCTCACGTTCACGTCCCCGACCATCGTGTTCGGGTGCACCTCACAGAGGTAGGTCGTCATCTCCGAACTCGCCGTGAACGTCACCGTCTGGGTTGCCCCCTGCTCGGTGATGAGCTCGGAGCGCACCAGCTGTTCGCCCGCCTCGTTCTGGATGACGATGTTGTGGGGGAGCCCGTCGAGATTCTCCCAGGTCACGGCGTACTGCATGCCGGCCTGGAGCGACAGTGTCGGGTTCGATTGATCGGCGATGGACGAGGGCGCCCGTCCACGCCATTCCTGTACCTCGCCCCCGAGGCTGAACGTCTCCTGCTGACGGGTGGCGAACCTACCGAGGCCGAGTCCGACGCCAGCAATACCGACCCCTCGCAGGACGTGTCTCCGCGAGGCATCCAAACCTTCGTCGCTCGACTCGCCTCCCTCGTCCGTTACACCCTCCTTCTCCGGCCGCGAATCACCTACATCGGTCATGTTCGTTCACATCGGTCATGTTCGTTCATGCAAGCCGCTTCTCTCACGTGCGGCTTTGTTATATTCGAAAACCTGGAATTTCGGCAGCCTTACCCCTGGAAATACGAAATTACATTCCAGGAAACGTACAGCTACTGGCGGCAGTCGAGACACGCGCCCCGGCCGTCCCCCGAGAGGGGCTTCGGGACGCCGGGTAGGGTCCTCCGTGGTCAGTTCGAACGCCCGCTCCGGGGCTGACGCTTCGCCCCCACCGCATCGACGCCAACCGGCCACCAACGGGTCGTCGAAACGAACCGTACAGTGGCCACCTCGAGAGTGCTATCAGTGGGTTCGAGCGGATTATCGGAGTCGAGCAATTGTCAGATCGTTCCGTTCCTCGATCTGGACGAGGCCGTCGGCGGCGAGATCCGAAAGCAGCTCACGAAGCCACTCCCGCCCGTGCTCCCCGTGGGGAGTGTAGTCTACACGAATTCGATGGCCAAGTGTGTCCAGGTCCATCTCATCGTGTTCGCCGAGGAGTCGAACCACGCGCCCACGGAACTGCCGCCGACTCCCCTCGAAGCTTGGCTGCGTTGGGACGTCGGGTGCGGTGAAGTCGCCTGTCTGGTAGGCGTGACACCATTCGCGCCACGGACACCCTGCCTCGTCACACCGTGGTGTCTTTCCGCAGGCGACGCCGCCGAGTTCCATGATCGCGTTGTTCCAGACGCGCGATTCGCCGTCGGGCATGAGGTCGGCGGCGGCCTCGGCGAACTCGGCGTCGTCGTCGGGGACGCCGAAGGCGCGGTGGAGCACCCGCTTCACGTTCGTGTCGACCACTGCGTCGCCGTTGTTGAACGCGAAGGAGGCGACCGCGTTGGCGGTGTACGGCCCGACGCCCATCAGCTCCTGCAGGTCGTCGGGATCGGTCGGGAACTCGCCGCCTGCTTCGGCGGTTTCACCGCCTCCCGGAGGTCGGTCCGCGGGACCGACCTCCCCCTCGACCACCTGTGTGGCGGCCTCGTGGAGGTACTTCGCGCGGTTGTTGTAACCGAGCGAGTGGCCCGACCAGAAGGAGACGACCTCCCCGCGCTCGGCGGCCGCGAGGTCGGCCACCTCGGGCCAGCGGTCGAGGAAGTCGGCGTACGCCTCCTCGACCCGGGAGAGCTGTGTCTGCTGGCTCATCACCTCCGAGACGAGGATCCGGTAGGGGTCGTCGGTCCGCCGCCACGGGAACTCGCGGTGGTCGTCCTCGTACCACGCGATCAGGGCCTCCCGAACCGCGTCGCGGTCGTCGGGGAGGTGTGCGCTCATTACCGGGTCGGGGGCCGCCGGGCGAAAAGCGCTGACGGTCCCGGGTCGGCGACTGCGATCGCTGCGGGGAGCCGAACCAGAGCGCAACGGGTTTCCGCCCGCCGCGAGACCCACCGGGCATGGGACTCGACGACCTCGACGACGCGATCACCGCGGAGTACGGCGACCTCGACGACGAGATCGCGGTCGAGTTGGACCGCGAGACGAAACACGAGCTGTCGCTGTTGGCGGCGGCGCTTGGCACCGACCGCGACGAGTTGGTCCGACGGGGGGTCCACGCGCTGTTCCGGCGGACGCTCGACACCGGCGATCTGGACTTCCACCTCCGGCAGGCGTTCGACGTGACGTACGACGAATACCTCTCGGGGATGACGTACGACGAGATGACCGGTGGCGTCGGCGGCGGCGGTGGCAGCTACCCCGAGCGCAGCGACGAGCGCCGGTACCAGCAGTAGACCGCGGCCGTCTCCGGCACGCGGGAACGTGGGGAAGGGCCTTGGTCGACGCGGACGACCCGTCGGTATGGGACTCGACGTCGATATCCCCGACCCGCCGAGCCTGCACGGCCCGCAAGGTCGGGGCGAGTACGACGCGATCGACACGGACGAGGACGGATCCGGGGACGACTACCGTCGCGAGACGGTCCGAACGGCCCTGCACGACGGTGCGTGGCGTGACGCCTTCGAGGAGTGGACCGACAGCACCTACCTGTCGGTCGAGGAGTTCGAGACGGTCGAACGCCTCGGGCTGTTCGAGGAGTTCGACTTCTACTGGGACCCCGCGAGCGACGAGGTCGGATACCGCGCCCCGACGGTCCCCGAGGCGGACCGCGAGGCGTTCCCCGACCGCGGCGCCGACGGCGTCGACGAGGAACTCGACGCCCTCGGCCGGGCGGTCTCGGAGATGCTCGAGAACGACTATCTCCGCCGCGATGAGATGGACAACGAGTTCGATTTCTTCCCCGAGGAGGAGGAACGCGAGAGCGAGGCCGAAGCCAGGGAGTCCGGAGACGACCCGGCGGCGTGATCCTCCTCGTCGGTCGCGCTACGTCGCGCCGCCGACGGCTTCGATCAGGAGGGACGCGCCCATCTCGATCTCCCGCTCGGTCACGTCCATCGGCGGGAGGAACCGGATCACGTTCGAGCCGCACGCGAGCGTGAGCAGGCCGCGGCGCAGCGCCGCCTCCTGCACGTCGTTACGCAGGTCCGCGGACTCGAACTCGACGGCGAGCATCAGCCCCTTCCCGCGCACGTCGGTCACGCCGTCGAGGGCGGCGTTGCGGACGGTCTCCTTGAACTGTTCGCCGCGAACGACCGCGTTGTCGAGCAGGTCGTACTCGTCGATGGCGCGCAGCGTGAACACGCCCTGTGCCGCGGCGACGATGTCGCCGGCGCCCCACGTCGAGGAGAGACGCGCGCGTTCGTCGGGGAACGTGTCCTCGTTGGCGATGGTGGCGCCGACGCGCATCCCCTTCGCGCCGGTGATCACGTCCGGCTCGATGGGGTAGTGGTCCGAGCCCCACAGCTCGCCGGTGCGGCCCATCCCCGACTGGATCTCGTCGGCGATCAGCGGGATGTCGTGCTCGGAAGCGAGGTCGGCGACCTCCTCCATGAACGGCTCCGAGGGGAATCGGTAGCCGCCCTCGCCCTGGATCGGCTCCATGATAATGTAGGAGGTCTCCTCGGGGTTGACGTGGCCCGTCTTCGGGTCGAGCTTCTCCCGCAGCAGCGAGGTGTCGCCGCCGTCGACGAAGAAGCCACACGAGCACGTCTCGGGCGAACACGCGCGGTCGTCGCAGTAGGGCACGTCGTGGACGCCGGGCACCTCGGGGAACCGCTTGCGGTACACCGACTTCGAGCGATTGAGCGAAAGCGCCCCCAGCGTCCGGCCGTGGAACGCGCCGTCGAAGGTGACGCCGTACTTCCCGCCGTCGGAGTAGTCGTAGCAGATCTTGATCGCGTTCTCGACGGCCTCGGCGCCGGAGTTCGAGAGGAACACGGTGTCGAGGTCGTAGTGGTCCGTGCGGTCGACCAGTTCGTGCATCAGGTCCGCGGGGCCGGGGAGATTCGACTCCCCCGGGTCCGAACCGTCGGAGACGTAGAAGTCCTGTCCGGCGATCTTCGTCGGGTCGACCATGTCGAACTCGGCCATTCGGTCCATGATCTTCGGATTGTTGTAGCCGAGCGGCGCGGCGGCGACGTGGGAGGTGAAATCCAACAGGACGTTGCCGTCGACGTCGGTGCAGAACGGCCCCTCCGCGTCCTCGGTGATGTCCCACACGAAGTCATACACGTACGTCGTCGTCGCGGCGACCTCGCGGTGGTACGCGGCCCACTCGCGGGCGCGGGCGCCCGGCATCTCGGTGACGCTCACCTCGGCCGTGTCTCGGTCCATGCGTGTGGATGCGAACGGTCAGTGATAAAATAGTGGTCCACTCGATGCTGATCCGAACATCCCCCTCGGATCTTGACTTCGACTTCAACCGGGTGTCCCGGTCGGCCGGCGGATCCGCCGGGATCGATCAGGCCGGGGCGGTGGGTCGATGCCGGCGTGGTCAGTCGGCGTCGTCGTCCGTCGCTCACACTATCGCACCTCGCTCACGCCATCGTCGTCGCGAGCGCGACGACCCCGGATCCGACGATGATCACGAGGCTGTAGGCGGCCACGCGGCGCACGAACGCGCGGGGGCCGGCGAACGCCAGCGCCGCCTTCACCGCGACGCTGGAGACGGTCGCGAGCAGAACGGCGACGGTCGCGGCGTCGGCGCCGACGGTGCCGCCACGGTACAACAGCACGGCTGAGGTGGTCGCGCCGGCGGAGGACACCAACCCTGAGACGGCCGCCGACGCGTACAACCCGGCGGTACCGAAGCGAGCTTGCGCCAGGCTGCTGACCGCGAGGATGACCAGGAACGCCGCGCCGAACGCCAGCGCGTTGCGCAGCGAGAACGGCGACTCGAGCTCGAGGTCGACCCGCGTGCGCCAGTCGGCCGTCACCGCCGCCACGGCGACGGCGCCGAGCGCGAGCGCGCCCAGCGGCGCGGCGACGCCGACGAGGACCGGCAGGTCGCCGCCGACCGTGAACGCGACGGCGATCGCGAGGTTCCGCAGCGCCATCGCCGCGTCCGCCAACAGGACCCCGGCGACGGCGTACGACACCGACTCCGCCCGGTCGGTCGCGTGATCGAGCATCGTCCCGACGACGGCCGTCGAGGACGCGAGCCCCCCGAGGAAGCCGGTGACGGCGATACCGCGGCCGCCGTACGTCCGCACCAGCGCGTAGTTCACGATGCCGATCCCGGCGACGGTGACGACCATGAGCCACGCGACGCGCGGCTCCAGCGGGACTCCGAACACGACCCGCTCGCCCGCCGGCAACACCGGATAGACGACGAACGCGAGGACGGCGAACTCGGTCATCGAGCGAAGCTCCGCACGCGAGAGGTGGCCCGCGAACGAGTGCAGCTCCCGTTTCAACACCAACAGCGCGGCCGACACGACCGCGACTGTCACCCCCTCCACGACGGCGCCGATGGCGACGAGCGCCCCGACGCCGTACGCCGCCAGCAACGAGACGGACGTCGTCAGCGACAGCGAGCCGTCGGCGTCGCCCCGAAGCCCACTGACCGCCAGCAACACCCCCTGCACGATGACGAGCACGCCGCCGACCGCAAGGAGCGCGTCACCCACCTCGGTCTCGATCGCCAAGTGCGTGAACACCGCGGCGACGAGGCTGGTCAGCGAGAACGTCCGGATCCCCGCGGACTTCTCGGACCACTCGCGCTCCAACCCGAGGAACAGCCCCAGCGCCGCCGCCAGCGCCAGCCGTACGACCGGCAGCGACAGCGGATCGCCGACGATGCCGGCACCCGTCGCGGTCATGACTCAATACTACTCTATAGCAATATATACTCTTTTGGGGGGCGCACACGAGCCCGGGGGTCGCTCCCGCGACACGCTTTTGTCGGCGCACGGAGGGGACTGGGTATGGCGCTCTCCGATGTCGACTGGTCGCGGACGGCGTGGTGGGGCATCGGTGCGGTGTTGGCCGCGGCGGTTACGTTCGTCGTCTACTCGTTCGTCGGCACGTTCGTGTTCGGGGTGTTCATCTACTACGCGACGCGCCCGGTCTACAACCGGATCCGCAAGCGGATCCCGCAGCCGAGCGTCGCCGCCGCGGTCGCCATCTTCGCGATGGTGCTCCCGGCGTTGCTGCTCGCGGGGTACGCCCTGCTCATCGTCGCCAACCAGATCCGGGAGCTCGATATTGCCGGGAACGGGTACCTCGACCAGCTCCCGTTCACCCAGGAGACCCTCGACGTGCTGACCGACCCGTCGCAGATCGCGGCGCTCGACTGGCAGCAGTACGTCACGCTCGACACGATCGGCGGCGCCCTGAACTCGGTGGCGCAGGCGGCCGACACCGTTGCGGTCATCGGCATCGGCGCGATCCACCTGTTCGTCATGCTCGCGGTCGCGTTCTACCTCCTTCGCGACGGCGGACGGCTCGGCCGCTATCTCGTTCGATTCACGGATCAAGCGGGGATCGTCGACGCCTACGGGCTCGCGGTCGACCGCGACCTGAAGTCGATCTTCTTCGGGAACATCCTCAACGCGATCGTCACCGGCACGATCGGCGTGATCGTCTACTCGGTCCTCAACGTGTTCGCCCCCGACGGCGGATCGATCCCGGCGGCCGCGCTGGTCGGACTGATCGCGGGCGTCGCGAGTCTGATCCCGATCGTCGGGATGAAGCTGGTGTACATCCCGGTCGCGGCGTTCATGGCGGTCCGAGCGGTGGCGAACGACGTCACCGGCGGGCTGGCGTTCGTGCTCGCGTTCGCGCTCGCCTCGCTGATCATCGTTGACACCATCCCCGATCTCGTGTTGCGACCGTACGTTTCCGGGCGCTCGCTGCACGTCGGAGCCGTGATGATCGCGTACACGCTCGGTCCCCTGCTGTTCGGCTGGTACGGGATCTTCCTCATGCCGGTCCTCCTCGTGTTGGTCGTGCACTTCGTTCGGATCGTCCTGCCGGAACTGCTCGCCGGGGAGCCGTTGCGCCCGTACACGGTCGATCCGACGCATCTCACGGCTGAGGGACCGGCGATCCACTCCTCGGATCCGGATTCAGCTCCCGCCGAGGGCGGCGGTGGGGGAGACACAGTCGCGTCTCGGGGCGAACAGCCGCCGGAGGACACAGCCGAGGAGGAGTGATCGAACCGCCGGGTCACTCCACGTCGACGTAGCGTTGCTCCCACTCCCGGCGGGCCTCGATCTCTCGACGCCCGCGGCGCGTGAGCGTGTAGAAGTTAGTTCGCTGGTCGCGTTGCCCCTTTTCGACGAGTCCCTTCTCGACGAGCGTGTCGAGGTTCGGGTACAAGCGCCCGTGGTGGATCTCCTTTTCGTAGTAGTCCTCGAGCTCCTCTTTGATCGCCAGCCCGTGCGGCTCCTCTTTCCCGGCGATCACGTACAGCAGGTCGCGCTGAAACCCCGTCAGATCGTACATCGGTTATGTCTGAAAAACTGTTATTGTCGGACCGAAATAAACGTGCCGGCGATCGGGAACTTCCGTTCACACCCGTGACACGGTGTCGTCCGTGTCTCAGCTACGTGCTCCGTAATGTAGATAAACAGATATCTACTCGTTCCTATCAGAGAAGTTGACGGTCGGTATCGGGGAGCGCTCGCAGTGACTTGCCCGCGATCACAGCACATCGCCGTCACTTCTGTCGGGGTCGCGTCCGCTTGGCCATTGCTCCGGGCGACTGCTTTTTGACCGTGCTCGACGAGTACTTCGGTATGCCAGAAGAAGTGCTGTTCAAATCCGAGACCCGCCAGGACCGCAGCGAGATCGCCGCCCACCTCCGTGATATCGCCGCGAAGCTCGAGGGGGACGGCGAGCTCACGCTGGCGGGCGGCGGGGAGTCCGTCTCGATGTCCGTGCCCGCGACCGCGACGTTCGAGGTGAAAGCGGAACGCGAAACCGGCTCCGGGCCGGACGAACTGAGCGTCGAGTTCGAGATCGAGTGGGCCGACGGCGACGACCGGGATGCTGCAGACTCGGGGTTCGCGATCGAATGACGGGGACGGTCGGGTAGCGGACACAGCAGTCGCTCGCGACGGTGGTTCGTGGGTTCCGAGAACGAACGGGGGCACGCCGCGGAAACATCCGCGGCGTGCCGCCCGGATCGGTCCCCGCTGACGCTTCGGCCCTCCAGACGAAGCGTCACCGATCGATACCCGCGGGACAGCGATAAAACTACCGGGCGGATCGGGCGCTCACATGTGCTCCTCCTCGAGCACCCATCCGAGCGCGCGCTTGTAATGCGTGAACAGCTTCCTGACGCCCTCGTGGCGCATCTCCTCGGAGTCCAACTGCTCGGCGAGATACTCGTACTGCTCTCTGATCTCCGCCTCGTCGCGCATGTCTCCCTGTACGGTCACCGGCGACTTGAACGCGGGGGCGGCGCGGGTGGTGACTGGGGTGATCCCTCACTGGCGGACGGTGGCGTACAGCGCGGTCAAAAGCGTTGGTCCCGAGCGTGTCTCGGAAAAACGAACCGCGGAACGGTCGGTCGTGGGGAGGCAGTCCGTCGATTACGCGCCGAGGCCGGCCGGCGTAGCCAACGAGGCGTTGCCGGAGCCGCTCGAGCCTGTCTGACTGTCGACGAACTCGTCGTACGTCCCCTGCTCGACGACGATGACGGAGAAGTACATGTTGGAGTGGGCGACGCCGCAGTACTCGGTACAGTAGCCTTGGTAGACGCCCGTCTCTTGGGCGACAGTCTTGAGCGTGTTCGTCTGTCCGGGGATGGCGTCCTGCTTCAGCCCGAGTTCGGGCACGCTGAAGCCGTGGATCACGTCGTCAGAGGTCGAGGAGAAGTACAGATCCTGCCCCGCTGGAACGACTATCACCGGTCCCTCTATCCCCTCCGCCTGCGGGACCACCGACGTGTCGATGTCGCTCGCCGTCAGCTCGCTGATGTTCGACGTCTGGTAGTTCATCCGCCAGTTCCACTGGTAGGCGACGGTCTCGACGTGCACGTCGCCCTCGGCGGGCTCGATCTCCTCGGCACCGGTGTAGGTCACGTCGGGGTTCGCCAGCACGCCGTAGGATGCGACGCCGACGAACAGGAGGATGATCGCCGTCGCGACGGTCCAGGTCATCTCGAGGCGCCGGTTCTCGCGCGTCGGCGCGGGCTCGTCGCTGTCCTTGAACTTCAGGACGGTGTAGATGAGAATGATCTCGACGAGCAGCGTGATCGGGACCGCGACGTACAACAAGTCCGTGTTCAGGCCATTGATCAGCTCCGCCGTCGTCGATGGCTGTGCCGCGACCGGCGTCGCGAACAGCACCGACCCGACGAGCCCGACCAACAGGCTCCCCAGTCGCGTACGCGTCATTACATCCGCGGTTGGCGCACGCCACGTAAATACCTACTGTTGTCGCGCGAAACACCGGATGGCGGGACTGTGCTTCGCGACCGGATGCGAACATCTTCCCCGTCGATCGCGCCATCGGCGCCGGTGTTCCGGGCGAAATCCAACGTGGAAAGCGGGGGGTTGATATGCGGCGGGTCGCAAGGTCGGATAGTGATATCGAAGCGGTTCCCGCCGCTGCTCGCGGCCAGCGCGATGGGCGTGTACCTGCTGCTCGTAGTGGGTGCAACGACGGCCGTCACCGATGCCGCCACCGCGTGTACGGCGTGGCCGGCGTGCGGCGACGGGTTCGCGCTTCCGACGGCGGACGCCGGATGGGTCGCGCTCGGCCATCGGGCGGTGGCGCTCGCCGTCGGACTCCTCGTCCTCGTGACGGGGGTCGCAGCCTGGCGGACTCGCCCGAGTCGCCGGGTCGCGGGGGCGCTCGCGTTGTCGTTCCTTCTGTATCCCGCCCAGTCGCTACTGGGTGCGTACGTCGCGACCGGCGGCCGCGAGACGCTCGCGGTCGTCGCGGGCGTTCCGGTGACCCTGTCGGCGATCCACCTCGTGGGGGGACTGGCCGTGTTCTTCGGGCTGCTCGCCGCGCTCGCGTGGGAACTGGAGGCTCGAACGGGCGATCCCGACGACGAGCCCGCGATCGCGTCCGACGGTCCGGAGCCGGCAGCCGAGCCGATCGGCTCGGAGGACCGCCCACCGATCCCCTCCTGGGGTGCGGACCCGGTCCGCCGCGCGCGGCTCACCGCCGCGGCGTACTTCCGGCTCATGAAGCCGCGGCTGATGTGGCTGCTGTGTCTCGTTGCCAGCGCCGCGATGGCGTTGGCCGGCGGCCCCGGGCTCTCGGTGCCCGTCGTCGCGGCGACGCTCGCCGGCGGCGCCCTCTCCATCGGTGCCTCCGGCACGTTCAACCACGTGTTCGAGCGCGACATCGACCGGCGGATGCAGCGCACGAGCGACCGGCCGCTGGCGGTCGATCTGGTGTCGGTGCGCAACGCGACCGCGTTCGGACTGCTGCTCACTGTCGTCTCCGTCGGCCTGTTCGCGTGGGTGAACGTGCTCGCGGCCGTCCTCGGGTTCGTCGCGATCGTGTTCTACTCGGTCGTGTACACGCTCATGCTGAAACCGAACACCGTCCAGAACACCGTCATCGGCGGCGCAGCCGGTGCGCTTCCTGCGCTCATCGGTTGGGCCGCCGTGACCGGCGAGATCGGACTCGGGGGGCTCGCGCTGGCGGCGCTCATCTTCCTGTGGACGCCGGCGCACTTCTACAATCTCGCGCTCGCGTACAAGGACGACTACGAGCGCGGCGGCTTCCCGATGATGCCCGTCGTGCGCGGCGAGACGGCGACGCGGCGCCACATAGTCTGGTACTTCGGCGCGACGTTGGCGGTCGCCGCGGGGATGGTCGGTCTCGGTCGGTTGGACTGGCTGTACGCGCTCGCCGGCGTCGTTGTCGGCGCCGTGTTCCTGTGGACGATCGTTCGCCTCCACTACGAGCGCGACGAGTCCGCGGCGTTCCGGGCGTTCCACGCGTCGAACGCCTATCTCGGCGTCGTCCTGCTGGCGGTCGTCGTCGACGCGCTCGCGTTGTGACCGCGCCACCGCCGCTCGACCGCCCATGAGCACGAACACCGCTTCACCGACCGGCATCGATCGCTTCGTCACCCGTCGCGATCTGCTGGTCGCGGCGCTGGTGGTCAACATCGAGCTCGCGGCGGTCATCGCGTACTTCGCGCTCACGACTGCCAGCCTCACCTCGCCGTTGTTCACGCTGTACGGACTGATCTGGGTGAACCTCGCGCTCGTCGTGTTCGCACGCTATCGACCGCCCGCGGGCGACGCCGGTACCCGGCGTCGTGCGCTCGCCGTCGCCGTCGGATACGTGCTCCTGTTGGCCGTCTTCGGCGGCGTCGTCGGGGTCGCGCCGCCGCGGACGACGCCGGGCGTGGAGGTGGCGTTGCTTCCGCCCGGGTGGGGGCCGGCGCTCGTCGTCAACGTCGGCGTCGCCGCCGCGGTGCTCATGCCCGCGAAGGTGCTCGGCTACGCTGCGCTGGCGTACCTCCTGTACGGCGCGGTCGTCGACGCGGCGAGCGCGGGTGTGGCGGGCGTGCTCGGACTGTTCTCGTGCGTCTCCTGCTCGCTGCCGATCCTCGCTGGTGCGGCCACCGCGGTCGTCGGCGGCGGGGGGTTCGTCGTCGCGGCCGTCGGCGGGCTCGGCTACGGTCCCTCGACGCTCGTGTTCGTCGTCACGGTCGCGCTGCTGTGGTGGCGTCCCGGCTTCGACCTGTTCCGGTAGCTCGGGCGCACGGCACCGCCATCGTAACTAACTGTTCTCGGCGTCGCTCCGGCTCGCGGTCGCCGCTCCAGCACGGGAAGCGCGCGATCGTCAAGACGCTGTGTGGCCGGGCGCCGATGGTCGCGATCGCGGTGATCGTGGCGTGGATCGGCGGCGGCGACGCGAGCGACGCGGTGAACATGGGGCTCGTCGCGAACGTGGTGAGGACGGGGACGTACTACACCTACGAACGTCTGTGGGACCAGATCGCGTGGGATGTCGCCGACACGGCGTGATCGTCGGACGGGTCGCGGTCGGCCACGAGCATCGGACTCATCGGCCGCCGCCGTCGGACTTACGCCGTGGGCGTCCGTAAGATGCTCACGTATGCCACAAGTAGCGATCGAGTACTGCGTGCCGTGCGGGATGCTGGAGCGCGCACAGACGGTTCAGGCGGCGATCCTTGAGGAGTTCGGACTGGAGATCGAGTCGGTGGCGCTGGTCACCGGTGACGGCGGGATCTTCGAGGTCCGCGCCGACGGGGAGGTGGTGTTCGACAAGGAGTCCGACGAGTTCGACGTGGACGCCATCGTCGAGTCCGTCGGCGGCCACGTCGGCGCGACGGCCTGAGGATCGGGGAGCGCCGCCGGCGACCCGCGACTCGACTCGTTTTTGGGCCGTATGACGGCTCACTCTCCCGCGAGCCGCGCGAACAGGTGCGTCCACGCGCCGCCGTCGTCGTCCGCGACGGTGTCGTCGAGCACGCGCTCGTCGGTCACCCGGAAGCCGGCCTCGCGAAGCTGATCGCGGGTCCGGTCGAGGCCGGGGAACGACCACGCCATCAGCTCGCCCGCGCCGAGCCAGTCCTCGTTCGCGCCCGACCACCCGTCTTCGCCGGTGGCCGCCGTCAGGTAGAGCCGACCGCCGGGGCGGAGCACCCGGGCGAACTCGCGGAAGACGGTCGGATGCTCGGCGATCGGAACGTGGATCACCGAGTGGAGGGCGGTGATCGCGTCGACGGCATCCGCCGCGACCGGGAGCCGCGTCAGATCACCCCGGGCCAGCGCCGTGTCAGTCCGATCGCGTGCGAGGTCGAGCATCGATGCCGACAGGTCGACGCCGACCCCGCCGACGCGGTCCGGGAGGCGGTTCAACACCGGCGTCCCCTGTCCGCACCCGGCGTCGAGGACGCGGTCACCCGCCGCGAGGTCGTCGAGGAACGACTCGACGAGCGGCGCCTCCGCGGCCTCGCGCTCGCGCCGGTACGTCGCCGCCATCCCGTCGTAGCCGTCGCGGACCGCCGCGCGTTGTGTGTGCGGGTCCACGGTAGGTCCGGGGTCGACGTCGGGTCCGGGACCGTCGTCACCGGCCGGGGTGAACTCGTCGTCCACCCCGTCTGAGGGCTCGTCGTTCATACGCGGACCTCCGGTCGGGATGGCAAAACGGTTCGGCCGCCTCGTGAAACGCTCACACGGCGCCGACATGATCGGTTCGATATTCGCCCCGGTGGAATTATGCCCCGGACCCTCGGAACAGCACGGGTATGGCGGGGGGACCGATCGAACCGTGGGCGTCCGGGTCGGCGCCGAGCGACGCCGTCCGCGACGCGCTCGTGGGCGAGCTCGGCGGCTTCGTCGCGCTCGGCGCGACGCTGTCGCCCGTCTGGGCGCTGCACGCGTGTCACGGTTGGCTCGTCGGCGTGGGGGTCGATCCGGGCGCGGCCGCCGCGACCGTCGTCGCCGCCGCGGTCGTCCGGTGGGCCGTCGGCGTCTCGCTGTTCGCGGCGCGGGCGGTCGAGTGGTGACCGCGCGGCCGACCGGTACCCGAGGCGGGCGCATCGTCGTCGCCGCTGACGCCATTGACGCCGTGGACACTGTCGACGCCGTGGTGGCTCCGCCACCGTCACGGGTGCCGTCTTCGGCACCCTTACTTCCGCGAGGACCGGACCGGACGCCATGAACGACGCGACGGTCGTCCGCGCGGTCGACGCCCGAAAGTCCTACGACGGGACGGTCGCGCTCGACGGCGTCTCGCTCGACGTACGCGAGGGGGAGGTGTTCGGCCTGATCGGGCCGAACGGCGCCGGGAAGACGACGCTCGTGCGCGCGCTCACGGGCACCGTCGACGCCGACGGATCCCTCGAACTGTTCGGGGACGCCGCCGGCGACTCGGACCGGTCCCGGATCGGCCTGCTCCCCCAGGAGTTCGGGCCGCCCCAGCGCCTGACCGCCCGCGAACTCGTCGCGTACTACGGCGGCCTGTACGAGGAGTCGCGGCCAGTCGAGGACGTGCTCGCGGACGTGGGGCTGGCGGACGACGCCGACACGTGGTACGAGAACCTCTCGGGGGGCCAGAAGCGTCGCGCGTGCGTCGCCACCGCGCTCGTGAACGACCCCGACGTGCTGTTCCTCGACGAGCCGACGACGGGCATCGACCCGGCCGGCCGGCGCGCGCTGTGGGGACTGCTCGACTCGCTCGCCGACAGCGGAGTGACCGTGTTCCTGACGAGCCACTCGATGGAGGAGGTCGAACGGCTCGCCGACCGCGTCGGGCTGTTGCGCGGCGGGGAACTCGTCGCCGTCGGGACGCCCGCGGAGTTGGTCGCCGAGCACGGCGGTCCCGCCCGCTTCGTCGTCGCCGGCCCCGACGTGGGGGCGGGCGCCGACCCGCTCCGGGGCGCCGGGTTCGCCGTCGAGGTCGGCACCGACGAACTCGTGCTCGGCGACGTGGCGCCCGCCGAGTTGGGTGACGCCGTGACCGCGCTCGCCGACGCGGGCGTCGGCTACGAGTCGCTCACGTGGACCGAGCCGACGCTGGAGGACGTCTACCTCCGACTGACGGGCGAGACGTTCGAGGGGACGTTCACGCCCGGCGCCAGTGCGGTCGGCGCCGACGGCGCCAGCGGCGGCGTCGCCGGCGACAGCGACCCGGCCGCGACCGCGGAGGTGGAGCGGTGAGCCGCATCGGACGGATCCGCGCGGAGACGGTCGCCGCGACGCGGTCGTTCCTCCGACGCCGGACGGCGGTGATGTTCACGTTCTTCTTCCCGCTGCTGCTCGTGCTCATCTTCGGCGTCCTCGTGCGGACCCAACCGGGCGGCGGCGGCCTGTTCTCCCGCCCGGACGCGTACTACCTCCCCGGCTATCTCGCGACGGTCGTGCTGTTCACGCCGCTGTCGCGGATCGGCTCGGAGATCGCCCGCCACCGCGACGGCCACCGCTTCGAGAAGCTGGCGACGACGCCGCTGACGCGGGCGGAGTGGCTGCTGGCACACACGCTCGTCAACGTCGGCGTCATCGGGGTCGCCTCGTTGCTCGTGTTCGCGCTCGTGACGCTCGTCACCGGCGCGGACATCCCGGTGTCGGGTGACCTGCTCCTGTTGGTCCCGTTCGTCGCGCTCGCGGTCGTGCTGTTCTGCGGCATCGGGGCGGTGCTCGGTCGGGTGTCGGACTCGCAGGACGGCGTCATCGCCGCCTCGAACTCGGTGGCGCTGCCGCTGTTGTTCCTCTCGGACACGTTCGTCTCGCCGGACCTCCTGCCCGAGTGGTTCCTCCCCGCGGTGAACCTCTCGCCGCTGACGTACTTCTCGCGGGGCGTCCGCGCGGTGACGTTCGCGGCGCCCGACGGCGTCGGACTGGCGGGCGTCGGAGCGAGCGGGAACCTCGCGATCCTCGCGGTGCTCTCGGTCGTGTGCTTCGCCGTCGGCGCGGTCGCGGTGCCGCGCGGGGAGTGAGCATCGCGGAACGCGCTTCTTCGGCGTCTCTGCGTCGGCTGCGGGGAGATCCTACGTCCCGACGGCGGTCGGCCCATCCGTCGGTTTTATTCTCCGCGCCGGGAGTTACTCGCGTATGAGTACCACCGATGCGTTCGTGGCGGTGCGCGAGTCCGGCGTCGTCGCGGTGCTGCGCGGCGCCGAGCCCGAGACCGTCGTCGACACCGCCGAGGCGCTCGTCGCGGGCGGCGTCACCGCGCTGGAGGTCACCGCCGACACCGCCGGCGCGACCGACATGATCGCCACGCTGTCGGAGGAGTTGGAAGACGACGCGCTCGTCGGCGCGGGCACCGTCCTCGACAGCGAGACCGCCCGCGCCGCGATCGCCGCCGGTGCGGAGTTCGTCGTCTCCCCCTCCTTCGACGCGGGCGTCGTGGAGACCTGCAACCGCTACGGCGTGCTGTGTGCACCGGGCGTGATGACACCCACTGAGGCCATCGAAGCGTACGAGGCGGGCGCAGACATGGTGAAGGTGTTCCCCGCCAAGACGGTCGGTCCGGACCACGTCGCCGCGCTGAAGGGACCGCTCGGCCAGCTTGAGATCATGCCGACCGGCGGCGTCTCCCCCGACAACGCCGGCGACTACATCGAGGCGGGCGCCGTCTGCGTCGGCGCCGGCTCCGCGCTGGTCGACCGCGACCTCGTCGACGCCGGCGACTTCGACGCCATCACCGAGCGCGCCGAGGCGTTCCGCGAGGTCATCGAGGCGGCTCGGGAGTAGCGGGCCGAAGAGGGTGTCTTAGAACAGTTTGCATACCCACATTGCGGGTTCTGTGATTCGCGAAGAACAGAGAACTCACGACTCATTCAGAACACGAATAGATCACCTACAGTCCCCCAACCGGGAGTGTATCCTGATGGCCGTACATCAGTTCGAGCAGCGGTTCGGTCTCCTCCCGGTTCGGCCCCTTATTGATCTAGTGTCTCAACGGGGCCCATTCAGTCGATAGTGAACGACATCATCGGTCCACTCACTTCCTCAGTGGAGCATATCCAGCAGGAAGATAGCGAGGAAGCCAGCAAAGAAGAGTGTCGTCGACACCGGCGTCTCGGGGACTTTCCCGGCCTTCACGAGCAGTTCCTCGGTGACGAGGTACAACAACGCAGCAGAGCCGAAGGCGAGGATGATCGCGATCGGGGCGCCGGTCACGCCGTCCAGTGCGAGCACGCCACCAATGACCCCCGTCGTGAGCAGCAGTCCGAAAACTGTTGGAACGGCGAGTTTCTGGACCACGCCCAGATCCTTGGGCAACGCGACGACGCCTGCAACACCGAGAAAGAGTACCTCGATGGCCAGCGCTATGGCGATGATGACGCCGGTGTCGGGATTGTCGAGGAAGGCTACCCCGATCAGGACTCCGTCAATGATCATATCGATACTGACAACGATGAGCAGCCCGGACGCACCTGCGAACTGTCCGCCGATATCGCGCTTCTCGATGGTCTCGCTCAGCCGGTGAATCCCCAGCATCGTCACGACCCCGATGGCGAACCCGAGAACAACGATCTGGGGTGCTCGACCGTGAACTTCCGGCAGTAGCTCAGCGGCCACGGCGGCGATAACGACTCCGGCCGCAAAGTGTTGGATATTGCTTTCCATCTGTGGCCCCGGTGGGTAGTAGACGGCGATCACTCCGCCGACCAAGGCAGCCACAACCGCGATCGCCGTGTATGACAGCGCCTGCATCAGTACCATGGGGGTCCATCCTAACGGAAGCGTCAAGAATCTTGACTAGACAGCGACCACCGGTCAGACAGGAGGATCGTCGTTACTGGATGCGTGCCTTGTCTTGCGTACGGCTATCGGGACACCTCTCTGAGCCAGTAACGTTCTCGGCGGTCGATACGCGATCCTACTCATCAGGCCTTCCGGCGGTTTCATGGTGAACACAACTACCTTGAGAAGAGTTCTATACCACCCTCGGCCGAAGGCTATTCGTCGCCGCCGGCTGTCGGGTCGCGTATGTCCCACCCCGCCGGCCTCGTCTTCTTTCGCACCGCGAACCGCGAGCGCGTCGTCGACTGGTATCGCGAGGTCGTCGACTGCGCGGTGTGGCTCGAACAGCCGGGCTGTACGATACTCGAACGCGGCGACTTCCGGTTCGGGTTCTGTGACGCCGGCGGCGGCGACGACGCGAACTCCGGGACCGAGACCGAGGGTATCCTCACGTTCGTCTACCCCGACCGTGCGGGCGTCGACCGGATGCACGGCCGCGTCGGCGACGCCGCCCTCGAGGTGCCGCACGTGAACGAGCGCTACGACCTCTACCAGTTCTTTGCGGAGGACCCGGACGGCCGGACCGCCGAGTTCCAGACGTTCCTCCACGACCTGCCGGAGTGACGGCAGCCAGTGGGGGTCGGCGATGCTCGCGCGCTCGCGTCGCGGTCGGTCACTCCTCCGCCTCGGTCACTCCTCGGCGCGCTCGCGGTGGACCGACTCCCCGTCGATCCAGTACACGTACGTCTGCGTGAACCAGTCGGCGTGGACGACCGTCGAGGTGGCGGTGCCGTCGGCGGTCGGCTCGCCGCCGGTGTTCGAGTAGGCGGTGCAGGTGACGACCGCCCGCCAGGCGTCGCCGCGGCGCTCGACCGCGTCGAGTTCGCACTCGGCGGACACCTCGCTGGTCTCGTCGTACCAGAGGCTGTTGTACACGTAGCGGTACTCGTACGTCCGGGCGAACGAGCCGACCGAGGACTCGTTCAGCGTCCGCGGGCGCTCCGGGCGCTCCTTCGGCCCGTCGGGCCAGCCGATCGACTCCCCGGGAAGGGGCGTCGACGCGGCTGCTGTGCTCGTGGTGCCGGCGGATGTCGCCGCCGGCGACTCGGGCGACGCGCTCGGTGACCCGTCACCCGTCGTGGGGGCGCCGGGCGTCGCGAGACAGCCGCTCGTCAGGAGGAGGGCGACGGCAACCGCCGCGATGAGGGCTCGACTACGGGGAGATATGCGTCCGGAACACCCGAGGCGGTCGACAAGTGTCTTGTGTCGGGGCACTTCGGCGAGTCCCGAGTGAGCGGACCGGTCCGTGACGGCCCCGTCGCCGCGGCCGACCGGGGCGGACGGAGGCCGGTCAGTCGCCGTCGCGCTCGACCGGGATCTCGACGCCCGGACGGTCGTCGTCGGGCGTGTCAGTCGCGGTCGTATCGAGCCGACGGATCCGGTCGGCGGTCACCTCCGTGCCGGGCGAGTAGTGGCAGATCGGCTCCCCGGCCGGCGCCTCGAACCCGTTCGCCTCGAACAGCGTGTTCGTCCGGATCTCCGCGTCGGCGTCGGTCAACGGCCACGGCTCGTGGGCGATGTCGCCGTAGTACACCCGGCCGCGACCCTCGGTGTAGAACCGGTAGTTCTCCACGAGGAACGCCTCGAGGCTCCCCGGCTCGGGCGTCCGGGTCTCGCCGTCGGGCCCGTACGTCGCGTCGAAGCGGGCCTCGGGGGCGCCGGGATGGGTCCGGTGGCTGGTGACCGTCACGCGGTCGTCGTCGCGGGTCACGTCCATCGCCGCGCGGTAGTACGGCAGCCGAAACAGCGTCCGCGCGACGGCGACCCCGATCGGGTCGGCCGCGTCGAGGTTGAAGAAGTACACCCCCTTCGTGTCGCCGTCGGTGACGTACGTTCGAAGGTTCAGCTCCGGGAACGACAGCCCGACCGGTACGCCACGCGGCCGGATGTCGGTCATCTCGAAGGGGACGACCCCGAGGTAGGCGTCGCCCTCGTACGTCGCCACCGAGAGGGACTCCGGGAGGCGCGCCTCCACCGTTGCGGGGTCGACGCGCCAGTGGGCGAACAGGGCGTCGCGCCACCGCATCGACAGCAGGCGTCGCTGCATACGATCCGTAGGCGCCGCGCACGGAAGGGTCAAACGGCCCTTTGAGCGTCCCGAACGGTTAGGCGCCCCGCCTCAGTACGGTGTCGTATGCGACGTGGCTCACTCGCGACGATCTGTTGTGTCCTGCTCGTGGTGCTCGCCGGCTGTGCGGGCGCGGGCGGCGGTTCCGACGCCGGCGGCGGTGGGGACGGCGCGGGGACGGCCGTGGAGGCCAATGCCGAGGCCACGGCCGCCGCCGATTCAGGCGACGCCGGGTCGGGAGGCGCCGGGTCCGGAGACGACGGCGCCGGCGCGAACGTGAACGCGCAGGTGGCCGACCGCCAGCTGATCTACGAGGCGACCGTGGAGCTTCGCGTCGACGACTACGAGGCCGCCAGCGCGGCCCTCACCGCGATGGTCCGCGAGCGCGGCGGCTACGTCGGCAGCTCGCGGACGGAGGTCCGCGGCGAGGGCAACGAGACGTGGACGACCGGGCGGCTCGTCCTCCGGGTGCCGTCGGGCAACTACTCCGGCGCGATGGAGGCGATCAACGAAACCGGCGAGGTCCGCTCGGTCGACCAGTCCACGCAGGACGTGACCTCGCAGATCGTCGATCTGGAGGCGCGCCTGGAGAGCCTTCGCGCCGAGCGAGACCGCCTCCGGGAGCTGTACGACCGAGCCAACGACACCGAGGACGTGCTCGCGGTCCAGCGCGAGCTCTCGGACGTGCAAACGGAGATCGAACGCACCGAGGCGCAGCTTCAGAGCCTCGAACGTCGCGTCGCCTACTCGACGATCACCGTCGAGCTTCGCGAGCCCCGCCCGGACTACGAGCCGCCCGAGCGGAGCGCGTGGTACGAGACGCCGCTGACCGAGGCGTTCCTCGACTCCGTCCAGGGCGTGATCGTTCTCGGTCGCGGCGCGGTCGTCCTGACCGCGTACGCGCTCCCGTACCTGTTCGTGCTCGCGGTTCCGGCGGTCGGAGTCGCATGGGGGTACCGGCGCGCACGCCGGTGAGTCAGGGAGTGACGGCGGCGGCGACACGGAGCCTTCCTTCCTCGCGATCTCACTCGCGGACTGATTCCCGGACCTGCTCGGGGAGCGTCTCGACCAGCGCCGCGAGCGTCGCCTCGTCGACGGCGCCGGCGTAGTAGCCGTCGCCCGAGACGGAGACGACGCCCGCCTCGCTCGCGAGCAGTTCGCCGGCCTCCTGTTCGAACGGGTCGGGGTACGCGCAGACGACGCCGCCGATGCTCCCGCGGGCGAGCAGCCCCCAGTCGACGCACGGCGACCACGTCTCCAACACCCGCTTGCACCGCCCCCACAGCGCGCGGCGGACGGCGTCCGTCTCCGCACGGAGGTCCTCGTCGCGGATGGCCGGCAGTCCGACGACGAGTGAGATCGTCGAGCGGTCGAGCGGGCGATCCCGCGGTGTCACCACCAGCGGCTCCCCGTTCAGCGTCGCGCCCTCGTCGCGGACGGCGACGTAGCAGTCGTCGACCAGCGGCTCGTAGATCGCGGCGACGAGGGTCTCGCCGTCGACCTGCGCCGCGACGGCCGTCGCGATCGAGGGGAAGTCGATGGCGTAGTTGTTCGTCCCGTCGAGCGGGTCGACGATCCACTCCACCCGCCCGTCGCCCGAGCGCCCCGACTCTTCGCCGTGGAGCGTGTGGCCCGGAAACTCCTCGCGGATCCGCTCGAAGATGAGTTTCTCGGACGCCTCGTCGGCCTCGGCTTTCACGTCGTCCGTGTGGTACTCGCCGACGGTGCCGCCGTCGCGAAACCGCTCGGCGAGGTAGTCGCCGGCCGCGCGAACCGCCGCTTCCGCCGTCTCCGCGAGCGCCTCGGGGGTCGGAACTCCAGCGGCGTCCCAAACGCCCGCGGCGCCGCGGTCGTCCACGGTGTCGTGGTCGTCCGCGGCGTCCTCGCGGCTCCCGCGTTCGGGACCGTCGTCCTCGTCGATCATTGTCGAGGATGGGCCGCTCCGGCGCTTCAACGCCTCGGTTCCTGCGAGCGGCTCCGGTCGCGGCGACGACGCGACCGCGACTGCGATGCGACCACGACGACAGCGCGGTCGGAACTTCGGATGCGGCCGCGACGACCGGATGACGAACCTATTTCCGACGGCCAACGGCACCACGTTTCATGACGGAACTACCGCTGGACGCCTTCTACGACCTGACGCAGGTCGGCGAGGTCGCGGTCTCGCCGACGGGCGACCGGGTCGCGTTCACGACAACCGAGTACGATGCCGACGCCGACGAGCCGGTCGGGTCGCTGTTCGTCGCGGCGGCCGACGGGAGCCGCGATCCCCACCGCCTCACGCGGGTCTCGGGCGCCTCCGCGCCGGCGTGGTCGCCCGACGGTGACCGACTCGCCTTCCTCGCCGCTCGCGACGAGGACGCCGAACGCCGCGTCGGCCGCGACGATGGGGACGACGAGGACAATGGGGAGGGAGACGAGGACCCGGAGGACGCTCCCGCCAACGGCGGCAACGGCGACGAGGAGCCGACCCAGCAGGTGTGGGCGTTCGACCTCGCGCTCGGCGGCGACGCGACCCAGATCACCGACTTCGAGGAGGGTGCGAAGGAGTTCGACTGGGGCCCAGACGGGGAGCGCCTCGTCGTCGCCGCCCGCGATCCCACGGACGCCGAGCAGGCGTACCTCGACGGCCGCAAGGAGGGAGAACCGGTCGAGACCGAGCGCCTCCAGCACAAGCTCGACGGCGTCGGCTACACCGACACCGTCCGGACGTACCTCCACGTCGTCGACGCCGACACCGGCGAGGCCGAGCGCCTCGACGACGCCCACGGCGGCGGCGCCTACCAGGACCTCTCGGGGCTCCAGCCGAACTGGGGCGCGAACGACCGGATCGCGTTCACTTCCTGCCGCGAGGACGAGCCCGACGACACGCTCGTTCGCGACGTGTTCACGATCGCGCCCGACGGCACCGGACTTCGAAAGCTCACCGACGGCGACCGCTCGGCGAACGCGCCCGTCTGGTCGCCCGACGGCGACCGCCTCGCCTTCCTCGGCGGCGACCCTGTGAACTGGTGCATCCCGACGCAGGTGTACCTGTACGAGGACGGCGAGTACGCGTCGCTGACGGCCGAGTTGGACCGCACGGTCGCCCGCGGCGGCGCGCCGGTGTGGGCCGACGACGGGACGCTGTACTGCCTGTTCGCCGACGAGGCGCGCACGCGGCTGATGCGGGTCGACGCCAGCGGCGACGCGGTCGAGGCTGAAACCGCCCGCGACGGCGACGGTCACGCCGCCGAGCGCGTCTTCGAGGCACAGGGCGACGACCGCGCGATGGCCGGGTTCGATCTCTCGGCCGACGGCGAGCGCGCGGCCGTCGTCCTCTCGCACCCGAACGACGGGCAGGACGTGTACGGCGTCGACGCGGCGGACCTCGACGCCGACCACGAGGACGATGCGGCGTCGCTGACGCGGCTCTCCGAGGTGAACGTCGACCTCACCGACGAGTACGCGATGCCCGAATCGAAGCGTATCGAGTGGGAGAGCGACGGTGAAACCATCTCGGGGATCGTGTATCACGACCCCGACGTTGACCTCTCCGACGGCGACCACCCGCTCGTCGTCGCCATCCACGGCGGCCCGATCAGCTACGACGAGCCGGTGTTCAGCTTCGACCACGCCGCTCTGACGAGTCGCGGCTACGTCGTCCTCCGGCCGAACTACCGCGGCGGCTCCTCGTACGGCCGGGAGTTCGCCGAGGCGCTGCGCGGCCAGTGGGGAACCCACGAGGTGACCGACATCGCCAACGGCGTCGCCGACGTGATCGAGCGCGGCTGGGTCGACGACGAGCGCGTGTTCGGCTACGGCTTCTCCTACGGCGGCATCGCGCAGGGGTTCCTCGTCACGCAGGAGCCGGATCTCTTCACGGCGGCCGCGCCGGAACACGGTATCTACGACCTCCGATCGGCGTACGGCACCGACGACTCCCACATCTGGATGGAGAACGAGTACGGGCTCCCGTGGGAGAACCCCGAGGGGATCGACGCGTCGTCGTCGATCACCGACATCGGCGACGTCGAGACGCCGCTGCTTGTCACTGCCGGGCAGGAGGACTGGCGGTGCCCCCCGAGCCAGAGCGAGCAGCTGTACGTCGCCGCGAAGAAGCAGGGCGTCGAGGCGCGGCTGGTGCTCTACGAGGACGAGCACCACAACATCGGCACGCCCGACCGCGCGATCCACCGGCTGGAGGAGGTGACCGCGTGGTACGCCCGCCACGACCCCGCCGTCGACGACCCCGACGCCGACGACCCGCACGGGCGTGAGGACGAGGAGTAGGGCCGTCATCACGGGGAGTAGGGCCGTCATCCCGGCCGGACAAACGATTTGAGGGTCGACGCGGATCCCCCGCACATGGAGTTCGAGGTGATCCACGGCGACATCGCCGGCCAGTCGGCCGACGCGTTGGTGAACGCCGCCGGTACCAGCCTGAAGATGGGCAGCGGCGTCGCCGGCGCGCTCCGACGGGCCGCGGGGGTCGGACTGAACGAGGAAGCGATGGCGAAGGGACCGGTCGATCTGGGCGCGGTCGCCGTCACCGACGCGTACGACCTCGACGCCGAGTACGTGATCCACGCGGCCGCGATGCCCCACTACGGGGGCGGGAAGGCCACCGAGGACAGCATCCGCGACGCAACCCGGAACGCCCTCGTGGCCGCCGACGAGCGGGGCTGCGAGTCGCTCGTGATCCCCGCGCTCGGGTGCGGCGTCGCGGGGTTCGACCTCCGTGAGGGAGCCGAGATCATCGCCGAGGAGATCCGTGCGTTCGACCCCGAGTCGCTGCGGGACGTGCGGTTCATCGCCTACTCCGAGGAGGAGTACGGGACGGTTCGAGGGGCGGCCGAGTCGGCGTGATCGACCGGCGACGGCGGCCGTCTGGCTACGGTAGTCTCCGGGCGACGCTGGCCCCCGGATTACACCGGCTTCCTGACCGCGAGGCGGGCGGCGGCGCGCGTGCGGAGCCGTCGACCGATCGCCCGGAAGAGCCGAGAGCCGAGGGCGCCAGCGAGGACACCGAGCGCGAGGGTCGGATGCTGGAGGGCCGCGAGCGCGACCAGCGGGACCAGGGCGAGTGCGAGCGCGACCGGGAGCGACGGGTCGCGCCGTCGTCGTTCGTGACGTGACTGCGTGTGTGCGTGTGACGTGTACATGGTGGCGTGGGTGGAAGGCGGTCGGTGAACGGTTCGCGAACGGGCGCGAGACCGCCCGCCATCACGCCGGGATCGCCGAAACGACGCCGGAGGGACGGACGGTCTATCGCGCGTGACGTGATCCGAACACTGGAATCAGCACACCAACACGTCCGAGGGCGGACACGAAAAACGTGGCCCGAGAACGTGACACACTCACAGGGCACTTGTCCGCCAGTCCCTTCCGCCGTCGCCACCGATTTGCCCGGCGCTCCCGACGATCCCTCGTGAACGTCCCCCCGGATCCGCCGTCGACGTGTCCGGTCTGCGACGCCGCCTACGACTTCGTCTCGGTCCACGACGCCGGACTGCTGGTGAACCTCCTCGACAACGAGCGCTACCGTCGGGTGTGCTTCGAACCCGTCGCCGGCGATGACGGGACGCCGCTGGTGGAGTTCTACCACCACACGCACGAGCAGGCCGACGCCGGCGGCGCGTGAGGCGTTCGCGGCACCGCTATGCCCACGGCCGCTCCTTCGGAACATCCCTGAACGGACTCGCTCACATCCGTTCGCTCAGGCCCAGGGACGTTCCGAGAACTCCCCGCTGTCGACCTCCCGCTGGATCTCCGCGGCGGTCTTCTCGTCCACGCTCACGAGGTGACACAGCGGGTGCCCCGGCGCGGCGACGGGGTTCTGGAGCGCTCCAACGATCACTCCCGTGAACGGCGCGCGAACGGTCCGCTCGCGCGTCTTGAAGTGGTCCGTGATCGTGCAGATCGCGTCGCCCTCGCGCACCAGCGGCGCGTCGTACTCCATCTCGACGAGGCCGCCGGTGTCGGCGCGGAGCCACGTCTTGTCCTTTGCGGCGTCGACGACGCGCCGCCAGCCGGGGTAGATCACCGGCTTCCCGGGCAACACGTCGTACTCCGCGAGGACACTCTCGACGCCGTCCAGCCCGCGCTCGATCAGCTCGGGCTGGAAGCGATGAGCACGCCCCATCTCGATCGTGATCGTCGGTATCCCGGCGTTCGTGGCGACGCTCCGGAGGCTCCCGCCGTCGGCCTCCCCCGAGAGGACGACGTTGCTGCCGAACGCCCGGGCCAGCCGCGCCACCGCCGGGTTCGTCATGTCCGCACGGACGTGGTACATCGTCGTCCGCCCGCGCGTCGAGGTGTGAAAGTCGAGAGCCAGATCGCACTGCCGGACGAACGTCTCGTAGATGGCGTTGGCCATGCGCTCGGCCGTGTTCGAGCGCGGCTTCCCCGGGAACGACCGGTTGAGGTCCTGGTCGTAGATCGGGAGATAGCGCTGTTGGGCGAGGTAGCCGGGGACGTTACACACGTGGATGCACACGAGCGTGCCGTGAATCTCTGCGGGGTCGTAGCCGGCGGCGACCTCCTGCAGCACCTTCACGCCGTTGAGTTCGTCGCCGTGGATCGCCGCCGTCAGGAGGACCGTCGGCCCGTCGTGCTCGCCGTTGACTACGGTGACGGGAACCTCGACCGGGTCGCCGAGATACGTCTCGCCCACCTCGTGGCGGAAGTGGCGAACCTCGCCGGGGTCGACATCGGCCTCGTATCGGAACGGCTCCGGTCCGTCGCTCCCGTCCCTCTCGACTCCGGTTCCGCTATCGTTTCCGCTGTCGTTCCCGCCATCGTTCACGCGTCCGTTCGCATCCGTGTGGTTGCCGCCGGGGTCGCTCATACCGCGTCGGTGGGACGGGCGACCGGATGAACCTCCCGGAGGAATCGGCAAGCATTGTGACGTGATCGGATCGCCGGAGGGACTCTCGGTTGCCGAAACGGACCCTTCGGTCCGGTCCCTGTTTCTGATCGATGTCCGACACCAGCGACCGCGACCACGAGCACAGCCACGTTCACGAGCGCGTCGACGAGTCGGTCGACGCCCACGACGACTGGGCGCGACGGCGACGCAAGGGGATCCCCACCGACGAGAACCTCCTCGTCGTCGCCTGCATGGACGAGCGCATCCCCGTCGAGGACGCGCTCGACCTCGAACTGGGCGACGCACAGATCTACCGCAACGCCGGCGGGAAGGTGACCGACGACGTGATCCGGTCGGCCGCGCTGACGACCAACTTCTTCGAGACCGACGAGATCGTCGTCGTGAACCACACCGACTGCGGCATGATGTCCGCCTCCGACGACGACGTCGCCGCGGGCCTCGAAGCGCAGGCCGAAGCGGCGGGCGTCGACCTCGACGAGGTCGATCTGGACCCCGCGCTCCCGGAACTCGACATCGGCGACGCGAGCGTCGCGGAGTGGGTCCGGATGACCGACGACATCGACGAGGCCTGCGCCGCGCAGGTCGAGTTCCTGGAGAACCACGAGCTGATCCCCGACGGCGTGACCGTCTCGGGCTACGTGTACGAGGTCGAGTCCGGCGAACTCCGCCGCCCGGGCGAGCGCGTCGCCGAGGAGATCAGCGAGCGGCGCGCCTGAGGTGCCGTAGATGCGGGCGACGCCAGCGGCGCCGCCGTCGTCGGCGACGATCTTCCGGCCGGAGCGTCCGGCCGAGCGTTCATACTCCCGGAGCGCGAGCGTTCGCCCGTGCCGGCGCTCACTGACCCGCTGGAGATCGGGGATGTCACGCTCCCGAATCGGCTCTACCGCGCGCCGCTGCTCGAACACGCGGGTAACGGTCCCGACGCGGTCGACACGCTGATCGACGAATTGGAGCCGGCAGCCGCTGCCGGCGCGGGCCTCGTCTGCCAGGGAGCCACGATCGTCCGCGGCGAGGGGGGCTGTGCCGCGCCGGGGATGACCCGCGTCCACGATCCCGAGTTCGTCGCCGACCTCGAACACCTCACGGACGCGATCCACGACCACGGCGGCCGGATCGCGATCCAGCTCGAACACGGCGGCCTGCGCTCGATGGAGACGTGGCACCGCGGCCACCGCGAGCGCAACCCAGGCCCCCGGCAACTCGCCGTCTCACGCCCGCCACGACCGCTTCGGCTGCTGGACCGCCTCGGCTTCCTGAGCTACGACCCGCATGTCCTCACGACCGCCGAGTGCCGCGAGTTGGCCGCTGACTTCGGCCGCTCGGCGGCCGCCGCCGTCGACGCCGGCTACGACCTGATCCACCTCGCCGGCGCGAACATGGGCATCGTCCACCAGTTCGCCTCGCCGTTCTACAACCGCCGCGACGACGAGTTCGGCGACCCCGCACGCTTCTTCGAGGCCATCCTCGGCGAGATCCGCGACCGCGCCGGCGACGTGCCCGTGCTGACGAAGGTCCCCGCCGAGACCGGGGCGCCGCCGGGAGTCGGGCCGACCCTGTCGGCGGGCGACTGTGTCCGCCTCTGTGAGCGACTCGCGGACGCCGGCTACGACGCGCTCGTCCCCGTGAACGGCTCGGTGTTCTGGGACATGAGCGTGATCCGGGGGGCGTTCCCCGGTCGGTCGTGGCGCGACGAGCGCTTCCGAGCGGGGTACGTCGACGCGTTCGGCTCGCGCCCGCGGGCCGCGCTCGTCGCCGCCGCCAACTGGGCCGAGTCGCTCGTCTACTCGCGCGAACCGGCATGGAACGCCGGCCTCTGCCGCAGGGTGCGCGAGCGCGTCGATGTACCGGTCCTCTGTGAGGGCGGGATCAGAGACCGGGAGACGATCGACGGTCTGCTCGGCGACGCCGCTGACGCGGTGGGGATGGCCCGTCCGTTCTACGCCGAACCCGAGTTGCCGGCGCGCCTGCTCTGGGCGGACGCGGCGACGGACGGGGTCGCGGCCGTCTGCGATGACTGCAACAACTGCGTCGTCCCGCAGGCGGCCGGGGAGTCAGGCGTGTGTCGGACGCCGGCGGTGCTCCGCGAGGCGGGCGAACTCCGGCGCGCCGGCGCGTACGAGCGCGCCGGCGGTGCTGACGGCGGGACGATCGACGGCGGGAGTGTCGATGACGGGGCCGACGCGGACGCCTGAGTCACGCCGCGAACGAACCGTAACGCCGCGCGTGCGTCGCGACGGAGTCACCTTCAGCCGGGCCCGCGGACCGTCGAGGAGCCACGGTCGAGCGCGTCCCGTGCGGCGTCGCCCGCGACGCTCGCCGCGACGGCCGTGAGGACGAGCGCGGCCGCGGGGGCCGCGGACACCCACCACGTCAGCGGGAAGAACTGGTCGAGCCCGCGGGCGGCGATCGCCCCCCAGGAGAGCAGGTCGAGGTCGGTGAGATCCATGTACGCCAGCGCCGCCTCGACGAGAATGAGCGCCGGCGCGCGGGCGAACGCGGCGATGATGACCGAGTCGGCAACGTTCGGGAGCACGTACCGCCGCAGCAGCCCCGGGCGGCCGGCCCCGGCGACCCGGCCCGCCTCGACGAACGACGACTCCGTGACGCGGATGGTCTCGCTGCGCACGAGCCGCGCGATGCTCCCCCACCCCAGCAGCCCGAACGCGAGCACGAGCAGCCACAGGTGCCGGCCGTACACGTACGCGAGCAGGACGTAGACGACGAACGCCGGGACGGTCTCCTGCACGTCGACGTACCGCATCAGCGCGTCGTCGACCCACCCGCGGCTGGTGCCCGCGGCGACGCCGACGGCGGTTCCGAGCGGGACGATGAGCGCGGCCGCGACCACGGCGACCTCCAGGCTTACCCGCGCACCACGGACCAGCAACACGAGCACGTCGCGGCCGAACGGGTCGGTGCCCAGCGGGTGTACGAGCGTCCCGTGGCACCGGTTCTCCACGACCGGCCCGAGACAGTTCGAGGCGACGATCGTGTCGACGGTGAACCCGACCGGGGGGAGGTAGGCGCGCGACGCGTCGCCGAGCGGCTCCGCGACGACGACCGGACCGAGGACGCCCACGGCGGCGAACACCGCGAGGTACGCGGCGGCGAGCCTGGCGCCGGTTCGCTCGGCGAACGCCGCGCGGTACCGGTCCCGTCGGGACGGGTTGCGCGCGAACGGCAGGACGACGAGTCGGACGACGGCCACCGAGGCGAGCAGGAACAGCCAGTCGGTGGGCGACTGCTCGCCCGGGAGGCCGCCGCCGATGAGGTCGACCGCCGCCGCGGCCGCGATGACGGCGCCGGCGAGGAGCGCGAGCGCGGTGTCACGACGGCGGACGCCCTCCGTGTTGCGCATCGACGGTGGGTCGCCTGCGCCGCACATAACGTTACCCAATACTGAACAGTCCGTTTCAGTATCGCTTTTGGGGCCGGCCGTCGAGTCGGCGGTCGTGTCCCTCCGCCGCCGGGTCCTCCGTCGGACCGCCTTCGCCGTGCTCACGGTCTATCTCGTCTGTTCGGTCTCGTTCCTGCTTGTGGCGGTCCCCGGCGACCCGAACACCGCGTCGGTCCGCCAGGCGGCCGCGATGGCGGCGACCGGGAACGAGTCCGAGCGCGCCGGCTATATCGAATCGCAGGTGGAAGCGTACCGCGCCGCGAACAACCTCGACGAGCCGCTCCACCGGCGGTACCTCCGCTGGCTCGTCGCCGTCTCGACGCTGAACTGGGGCGAGGCGCGCAGCGTCCCCGGGAGCGTCACCGACGCCATCGCGCGGGCCGCGCCGTACACGCTCGCGTACCTCGTCCCCGGCTTCCTCGTCGGGGCCACCCTCGGCGTCGCGAGCGGGGTGGGGTCCGCGCTCGCGGGTCGGCGCCCGGTCGGCCGGCTCGCGTCGACGGCCACCTACCTGCTGGCGGGCGTCCCGAACTTCTACCTCGCGGCGGTGCTGCTCGTCCTCGTCGGCTCGGCGTTCGGCTGGGACGCCACCGGCTGGGAACGGGGACCGTGGCCGGTGAAGTACTGGCTCCGCATGGCGCTGCCGGCCGCCGTGACGGCCACCGGGACGCTCGCGGCCGCCCACCGTCACGCGCGGGCGAACGCGCTCGCCCGCCGGACGGAGGACTACGTCGCGCACGTCGTCGCCACGGGTGCGGGTCCGGTCGACACGGCCAGGCACCTGCTCCGTCCCGCCGCGGTGCCGCTGCTCACGCTGCTGTACGGCGACCTCCTCGCCGCGCTCGTCGTCACCGTCTACGTCGTCGAGTACGCGTTCGGCATCCCCGGGATCGGCGCGCTGAGCTACGGCGCCATCCGGGCGCGGGACGTCCCGCTGGTGCTCGGCACCACGTTCGTCGTCGTGCTCGTCGGCGTCGCCGGGTCGTGGGCTCAGGACGTGCTCCACGCGGTGCTCGACCCGCGTGTCCGCGAGGACGGCTAGGTGTCCTCCTCCGCGGACGACACGAGCCGCTCCCGCGCCGACGCGAACGCCGGCATGTCGACGCCGACCACGTCCGCGAGCGCGTCGGCCGCGCCCAGCAGCCACTCGGCGCGCTCGATCCGAGACTCCAGGTCGCCGGGGCCGATCCGGTACGCCTCGACCAGTTCCTCGACGCTCGCGCCGTCGACCCACTCCGCGAGGATCCGCGCGGTCTTCACCGACTCCAGCCACGCCTCGAAGTCGGTGGCCTCGGTCATTCCGGTCGTCAATTCCGCCGAGCGGTCGCGGGCGAACTGGTAGATCTCGGCGCGCTCGGCGTTGCCGAGGTAGGTGTCGACCATGTCCGGGGTGTCACAGACGATCTCGAACGCCGTCAGCTCGGTTACGTCCGCGTCGTCCATCCCCGCGACCGCCTCCAGCCCCTCCGCGATTCGGACGCCCGTCTCGGGGGTGACGTACTGCCGGGACACCTGCGCGCCGAGGTCGGTCGCCTCGATACCGCCGTCGTCGCCCCCGGACGACGCCGCCAACATCCCGTCGTCGATGAGGCTCGCGACGGCGTCGCCGACGGCGCCGCCGAGGTCGGGGTTCGCGGTTCTGGAGGCGTAGAAGGTGCCCGAGAGCGCGTCGAGCACCGCCGCCTGCGACCCTGCGACGCCGGTGGCGACGAGCGCGAGCGTGTGCGTGCGGAGCGCGGCGGGGTCCCGAAGCTTCGACTCCACTCGCTCGGGGTCGGCGGTGACGTAGCGGTCCCACAGTTCCTCCCGCCCGTCGGTGTCGTCGGCGACGAGCACCGCCTCGCCGTACGGGTCGAGGTGCGGCCGACCGGCCCGCCCGCACATCTGGTGTACTTCCAGCACGGGGAGCCACTCGGTGCCCGATCCGGTGTAGCGCCGCTGGTCGCGCACGACCACCCGCCGCGCGGGGACGTTGACGCCGGCGGCAAGGGTGGGGGTCGCACAGATGACCGCCAGTCGGCGCTCGCGGAACGCCCGCTCGACGAGCGCGCGGTGGTCCGAGGAGAGACCGGCGTGGTGGAACGCGACGCTCCATGCGGCCGCCTCGGCGAGGCGCTCGCCGGTTCCCGTAGTGCCCGCCTCACGCAGTTCCTCGGCGACCTCGGCGGCGGCCCGCTCGGGGTCCGCGGCCGGAGCGTCGGGGTCGCCGCCGCGGTCCGCCTCGGCCGCGACCGCCGCGAGACGCTCCTCGCTCAGTCGGTCGGCCAACGCCTCCGCCTCCCGTCTGGAGCTGACGAACGCCAGCGCCTGGCCGCCGTCCTCGACGGCACCGCGGACGAGGTCGACCGTCGCCTCGGTGTCCGCGTCGCTCGCGGGATCGCCGGCGTCCACGGGGACCGACAGGTCGGTGTCGTCGTCGAACCGGACGGTGTCGTCGGCGTGAACGCCGACGCGGAGGTCGACCGGGCGCCACGCCGACTCCACCAGCTCGGCGTCCAGCCACGCCGCGATGTCCTCGGGATTGTCGACGGTGGCCGACAGCGCGACGACCTGCACGTCGGGCGTCCGCCGGCGGAGGGTCGCGAGCGTCACCTCCAGCGTGGGGCCGCGGCCGGGCGAGCCGAGCAGGTGGACCTCGTCGACGACGACGCACGCGAGGTCGTCGACCCACTCGGCGCCGTTGCGGATGGCGGAGTCCACCTTCTCGCTGGTCGCGACGATGACGTCGTTCCCCGCCAGATCGCTTGCGGCGGAGTCGTAATCGCCCGTCGAGATGCCGGCGTCGACCCCCGGGAGCGCGTCGAACTCCTCGTACTTCTCGCGGGCGAGCGCGCGCAGCGGGCAGACGTACAGCCCCGGGCCGTCGGCCGTCAGGAGCGCGAGCTCGGCGACGAACGTCTTGCCCGAGGCCGTGGGGACCGCGGCGACGACGTTGTCGCCGTCGCAGACGCCCGCTTCCACTGCCGCGATCTGCGGCGGATAGAGCTGCTCGATCCCCGCCCCCTCGAAGTGGTCGACGTACTCGGGGGCCAGCGGGAGGTCGGCGACGCGCATTCGATACCGATGGTGGGTCTCTCTCGGGTATAAATCTCCGTGCGCCGATCGGTTCGTCCCGCGGCTGCGACGATCAGTGTTGGTGGCTGTGGTCGTGGTCGTCGCCGTGGCCGTGGTGGTGCGCGCCGTCCGCGTGGCCCTCGGGGAGCCGGTCGGCGTGGGCGTGGGGATCGCCCTCGACGAACTCGTGGGCGTTGCGCTCGCCGTCGGCGAACGCGGTCGCGCGGGCGGAGAAATCCGCCTCGTCGACGAGGTCACGCTCGGTCAGGAAGCGCTCGAGCGCCGCCAGCCATGCTCCGTAGTAGTCGGCGTCGCTCCCGTCCTCGGCGCCGGGGTTCGCCGCCAGTTCCGCGACGAGTTCGGCTTGGAAGTCGTCCCACGCGCGGCCCGGCTCGTCCTCGTCGGTGAGTGCGACCGCCAGCGCGAACGACCGGGCCATCCACGGCTCCGCGAACGTCGGACCGTCGTCGTCCACGCGGGGAACCGGTTTGCCAGCGGTGTCGATCTCGGCGGTCGCGTCCGCGTCCGCATCCGAACCTGTGTTCGCGCTGCGGGCCGCGCGCGCGCCGCCGTCGGAGGCGATGGCGCCGCCGTCGCCGAGGCGTTCGACGCCGATCATCGAGTTCCGGGAGACGAGTTCGGCCAGCTCCGCCTCGCTCAGGTCCTCGGTGCCCTCGGGTCGCTGCGGGAGCACCATGTAGCGCACCTCGGAGTTGGAGTCCCACACCTCCACGTCCACGTCGTCCGCGAGGTCGGTGTCGAACTCCTCGCGCAGCAGCGCGCGCGGCTCGTCCACGACGCGCGAGCGGTACGCCGGCGACTTGTACCACGTCGGCGGCAGCCCCAGCACGGCCCACGGGTAACACGAGCAGAGCGTGCAGACGACGACGTTGTGCGTGTCGGGGGCGTTCTCGATCACCCGAAGCTCCATCACCTCGTCGTTCACGGAGATGTCGAGGTCGGCGACGGCCGCGATACCGTCCTCCAGGAGCCACTCGCGGTACTCGGGGTCGGTCCACGCCCGCGCGACGACCCGCGCGCCGTTCATCGGTCCCACGTCGCCCTCGTAGGTCGCGATCACCTCGTCGACGGCGTCGGTGCTCAAGACCCCCTTCTCGGTCAACAGCGACTGGAGCGCGCGCGCTCTCGCCTGCGGGTCGATCTCGTCGCGAAGTTCCGGGTCCGGGTGGGACGGGGGATCCGCGTCGTCGTCGTCACGAGTGCCGTGGTCATCGGTCATGTGACGTGGTGACGCGTGTAGGGGCTTAGGCGTTCGCCTCGATCGAGGGCGCGCCGATCTCGATCGACTACTCGGCTTCGGGGTCGATCAGGTACGGCTCCCACAGTTCGATGTGTAGGCCGTCGGCATCAGTGCAGTCCTCGCCCCACAGATCCTCGGCGTCGAAACGGATGTTGTACAGCTGTTCGGCGCGCTCGTCGTCACCCCCCTTCCGGGCGTTCTCATCGGGGTACACGTGCGCGCCGCGGTCGGCGACGACCTCGCCCGTGGCGCCGCGGATATAGCGTGGACATCGCGTGTGCTCCGCGGGATGGCGCTTCACGGCCCGAACGCGGTCGCCGACGGCGAAGGCGGGGTCGCCGTCGCCGCGGCGGCTCAGGTACTTCTCGCGGACGCCCTCCAGCAGTGCGGGGAGGCGATCCGGATCCTCCATGTCCGGCACCTCGGCCTCACCCGCGGCTATCGCCTCGGCGCGCTCGCGGAGTTCCTCGGCGTCGACGACGCCCGTCTCGACGAACAGGGTCTCGAGGGCGCCCAGCCACCGCTCGTAGTAGGGGACCGTCAGGTAGCGCTCGGGGTCGTCGCCCTCCAGCGTGTACCGGAAGCGGTCGAGTTCGAACGTGTCGGAGCCGAGGCCCGTGATGTACAGCGACTGGACGACGCCCTCCCACTCGTGGTGGAACGGGCTGGCGTCGTCGGGCTGGTCCGGCGGGAGGTCGTGAAAGGAGTCCATCCCGCCGAGGTCGTGGATCCCGTCCATGATCGGTATGTGTCGGTGTCGAGGTTAAAATCTTGGTAGGCGGTGACGGGGATGTCGTCGGGAGTAAGAGGCGCACCGGCACTGCGACGACTTCGAAAGCCCCCGCGGCTGTGCGCTCCCGCGAGACACTCTGCGCTCCTCGGTCACTCGCTTCGCTCGTTTCCTGCGGTGCTTGAGGCCTCGGGGTTCGCGCACAGCCGCGGCCCCTTTCAGTCCCACCCGAAATCGGGACGGGAGCCGTCGCTCGGCGGTGGAATAGCCGTCGTCGAACCCGGACTCCCGTGAGAACCCGCGGCGGGGAGTCGGCGTCGTTCAGCGTTGTCGCTTCGTCGGTCGCTTCCTTAGCTTAGCCGTCGCCGAGGAGCCCGGCGTCGAAGAGGCGCTGCATGCCCTCCTTCAGACGTTCCTCGCTGGCGGCGTAGCTGATACGGGCGTAGCCGGGCGCGCCGAAGGCGGAGCCGGGGACCGTGGCGACGTGCGCCTCCTGGATCGCCTCCTCGGCCCACGCGGAGTCGTCGTCGGCCACGGGGAGCATCATGTAGAACGCGCCGTCCGGGACCGTCACGTCGACGCCGTGGTCGGCGAACAGGTCGACGAGCATGTCGCGGCGCGACTCGAAGGCCGCGCGCATCTCCTCGACCGACTCGTCGGTGTTCCTGAGTGCCTCGATGCCCGCACGCTGGACGAAGTTCGTCGCACACGAGACGGAGTGGCTGTGGAGCTTACCCGCCTGCGAGATCAGGTCGCCCTTCGCGTGCAGGTAGCCGAGGCGCCAGCCCGTCATCGAGTACGCCTTCGAGAAGCCGTTGATCGTGACCGTGCGGTCGGCCATGCCGTCGAGGCTCGCGAGGCTCGTCTGCTCGACGCCGTAGACGATCTCGTCGTAGATCTCGTCGGAGATGACCGCGAAGTCGTGTTCGGCTGCGAGGTCGCGGACGCCCTCGAGGCCCTCGTCGGCGTAGACGGCGCCGGTCGGGTTCGACGGGGAGTTGACGATCAGGAGTTCGGTGTCGTCGGAAACTGCTTCCGCGAGGTCGTCGAGGCCGTCCGCCAGCGAGAACCCGTGGGGCGCCAGATCGACGCGGGCGAGGTCCCCGCCGGCGAGCTTCACCATCGCCTCGTAGGACACCCATGCCGGGTCGAGCAGAACGACCTCGTCGCCGTCGTCCACGAGCGTCTGGACCGTCTCGTACAGCGCCTGCTTCGCGCCGGGCGTGACGATCACGTCGTCGGCGTCGGCGTCGATGTCGTCGGCGCGGAGCTTCTCGGCGATCGCCTCCTTCAGCTCCGGGACG
Source organism: Halobaculum rarum (assembly GCF_040025155.1). Classification (NCBI taxonomy): domain Archaea; kingdom Methanobacteriati; phylum Methanobacteriota; class Halobacteria; order Halobacteriales; family Haloferacaceae; genus Halobaculum; species Halobaculum rarum. The sequence goes on from NZ_CP157275.1 coordinate 2,057,876, forward strand.
CCGTTCGAGGAGGTGTAGCCCGTGTGGCCCGCGTCCATCGCGGCCTTGCCGGCCTCGACGACGGTCTCGGGCGTGGGGAAGTCGGGCGCGCCGACCGACAGGTCGACCACGTCGTGGCCGGCCTCCTCCAGTTCGTTCGCGGCGTTCGAGATGGCCAGCGTCGCCGACGGCTCGACGCGGCCGACGCGCTCGGCGAAGTCGTAGGCGAACCCGTCGCCGGATCCCTGTCCACTCATGCGGCCACCTCCGCGGCGGGAAGCCCCTCCGCGAGATCCACGGCGGCGTCGGCGGCCTCGGCACCCTTCTCGGCGCGCTCGCGCGCCTCCGCCCCCGACTGCCCCGGCCCCGACACACCGAAGGTGACGGGCGTGTCGCGGTCGAGACTCACGTCCGCGAGCTTCGCGGCGACGGCCTGGCCGATCACCTGGTCGTGGTCGGTGTCGCCGGAGACGATGGTACCGACGACGGCGACGGCGTCGATGTCGTCGCGGCGGGCCAGTCGATCGGCCGCCAGCGGCGTGTCGTAGGCGCCGGGTACGTCGACGGTCTCGGCGACTGCGGCGCCGCGCTCGGTGACCGCCTCACGGGCGGACTCCTCCATGGCCTCGGCGATGGACGCGTAGTAGCGCGCGACCACCAGGCCGAGTGTCGTCTCGGTCATTGTGCGAACCGACGGCGGGCCCGCGGAAATGCGTACCGCTCCGGGCGGATGTATCCGGGCGGGCGCGTCCAAGGCGAACCGGATCCGACGATCAATTCCACAAGAGTTGTTACCGGCGGCGTGCGACCGCTGCGCAATGAGTGACCCCGCCGGCGGGGACGAGTCCGCCCCCGACGGGACCGACGGCGACGGCGACGCTCCCGCCGACGCGGTCGGTTCGGACGCCGTCGTCGACGCCGAGGAGCCGAGAGACGGCGACGCGGAGGTGTCCGCCGGCGACGCCGCCGGGTCCATCGATTCCGGCGTCGAGTCGATCGGTGCAGACGGTTCGCCGCTGGCCGCCCTCCGCGACCGCGTCGGCGACCCCGCGAGGGCTGCCGTCCTCCTGATCGTCGTCGGATCGCTGCTGCTCCGGACGATCCAGCTCGGGCAGCGGGTCTTCCACTGGGACGAGGGACGCGTCGGCTACTGGATCCTCCGGTTCGACGCCACCGGCGAGTTCTTCTATCGGCCGATCATCCACGGCCCGTTCCTCCCGGTCGTCAACAACGTCCTCTTCGATCTGATCGGCGCGTCCGACTTCGCCGCGCGGCTCCCGGTCGCGCTCGTCGGCGGGCTGCTCCCGCTGGTCGCGCTGCTGCTTCGCCACCGGCTCCGCGACCGCGAGGTGGTCGCGCTCGCGCTGGTACTCTCGGTCGACCCGCTGCTCGTCTACTACGGCCGGTTCATGCGGGGTGACGTGCTCGTCGGGGGCTTCGCCGTCGCCGCGTTCGCGCTCGTCGTGTACGCGATCGATACCCGGCGGACGCTCCCGCTGTTCGGGTCGGCGGCCCTGCTCGCGCTGGGATTCACCGCGAAGGAGAACGCGCTCGTGTACCTCGCGTGCTTCCTCGGTGCCGGGATCCTCCTGCTCGACCATCGCCTCGTCCGGACGGCCCGCCGGACCGGGTCGCCGCTGGACGCCCTCGTCGCCGAGGCGGTCGCGCTCGGTCAGTTCCTCGGGGAGTGGACCAGGGGATCGCGAACCAGACGGTGGATCGAGCGCCGGGTCCGCGAACGCGACCCGGACGCGCCCTGGGCGGGTGAGGCCGGCTTCCTCGGCCACCTCGCGGTCTGGGTGCCGCTCGGCGCCGTCGGCGTCGTCGCGACGTTTCTCGGCGTCGTCGCGTTCTTCTACGCGCCGCGCCCCGACCTGTGGCAGGCGCTCGGCGTCGCGTCGGCGTCCGCCGGGACCGCGGGCGCCGACGCCGCGGCGCCGACGCTCGGCTCGGTGCTGTCCGAGGCGACGTGGGGCGCCGGCGAGAAGTTCTGGGGCACGTGGGCCTCCGGCGATCACTCGGGACACCCGTACGTCCCGTACCTCTGGGACATTCTTGAGACGCTGGCGTACGGCTCCGGCGTGCTCGTCGTGCTCGCGCTCGTGGGCTTCCTCGCGGACGGCTACGGCGAGGCGCGAGGCACCCGCTCGCTCGTCGCGTACGCGACGTACTGGGGCGCCGCGTCGCTGGTCGGCTATCCCGTCGCGACGGACATCCAGGCGCCGTGGGCGGCGATCCACATCGTCCTCCCGCTGGCGATCCCTGCGGCGGTGGGACTCGCCTCGGTCGCCGACTCGGTGCGGGGTGCAGTCGAGAGCGATGACGCCGTCACCGCGGCGCTCGCGGGGTTGGTCGTGCTCGCGGCCGTCGGGGGCGTCGCCGCCCCGAACGTCGACTACTGGAACTCCGCGTCGGAGGAGGACAAACAGGTGCTGCAGTGGGCCCAGCCCGAGAACGCCTACAAGGAGGCGCTGCAGGACGCCGGCGCCGTCGCCCGCCACAACGACGAGGGCGCCGACGTGCTGTGGGTGGGAACGAGCACCGGGCGCGGGACGCGGCTGTACGTCTCCGACGAATCGAGCGTCGACCGGATGCCGCCCGGCGGGCCGAGTTGGCACTCCCGGCTCCCGACGCCGTGGTACCTCGAACTCCACGACGCGAACGTCACCTCGACGCCGCCGGAGGCCCGCTACGACGGGCTCCCGGCGGCCGAGGAGATGCCGCCGGTCGTCATCGCCAAGCCCAACGACGCCGAGGAACTGGAGTCCCGACTCGACGGCTACGAGTCCAGAGAGTACGCCTTCCGGCTGTGGACCGAACGGATCGTCGTGTTCATCGACGAGGCCGCGCTCGCCAACGCCCGCGCCAGCGAGCAGTCCGGGTGACGTGTGACGACCGGTCCGGGTGACCGGCGACGAGCGATGCAGGCGCCGGACGACGAGCAGTCGGGGAGGCGGTCGGCGCCGGGCGCCGACCGCGACAGCGACCCACGTTCGTGCATACAAACCATGTCGTGAAGCAAGATTTATTCGCGGACCTGCCGAACCGCCGCCCGTGACACCGACCTGTCCCGGACCGACGCTGGGCGTCGTCGGCGGGGGCCAACTCGGCCGCATGCTCGGGGAGGCCGCCTCGCCGCTGGGCGTCGACGTGGTCGTGCTCGATCCGACCCCCGACTGTCCGGCCGCCCGCGTCGCCGAACAGATCGAGGGGTCGTTCGACGACCCCGACGCCGTCCGCGAACTGGCCGACCGGGCCGACGCGCTGACGCTCGAGATCGAGCTCGCGGACCCCGACGTACTGGAGGAGGTCGGCGAGGAGTACGACGTGCCGGTCCACCCCTCGCCGGACGCGCTGCGGACGATCCAGGACAAGCTCGTCCAGAAGCGGGCGTTCGCCGACGCCGGGATCCCCGTTCCGGAGTTCGTCGCCGTCGACAGCGCGGAGCGAAGCTCCGCGAGCAGCCGGACGGAGTCCGGCGACGCCGCCGCCGATCTCGCCGACGCCGTCGAGCGTTTCGACGGCTGCATGCTGAAGGCCCGCACCGGCGGCTACGACGGCCGCGGCAACGTCCCCGTCGAGCCGGGCGACGACTACGAGGCGAAGCTGTCCGAGGTCGGCGCCGGCGACGACGGCGCGATGGCCGAGGAGCTGATCGACTTCGAGCGCGAGCTCTCGGTCGTGGCCGTCCGCGGCGACGACGAACGCCGGGCGTTCCCCGTCGTCGAGAACGTCCACCGCGAGGAGATCCTGCGCGAGACGGTCGCGCCGGCCCGCTGCTCCGAGGCGGTCGCCGAGCGCGCTCGCGAGGTCGCGCTCGACACGCTGGAGACGCTCGACGGGCGGGGCGTGTTCGCGATGGAACTGTTCGAGGAGTCCGACGGCACCGTCTCCGTCAACGAGGTCGCCCCCCGCCCGCACAACTCCGGCCACTGGAGCATCGAGGGGGCGACGACCTCGCAGTTCGAACAGCACGTCCGCGCCGTCCTCGGATGGCCGCTCGGGACCGCCGAGGCGCGCGCGCCGACCGTGATGGCGAACGTCCTCGGCGACGTTGACGAGCCGCGGCCGGCCCGCCTCGACGGCGTCGGCGACGTGCTCGCCGCCGGCGACGCCCACCTCCACTGGTACGGGAAACGCGAGGCGCGCCCGCTCCGAAAGATGGGCCACGTGACCGTCAGCGACGCCGACGCCGACCGCGCCGACTTGCTCGCCCGGGCCCGCGACCTGCGGGACGGCCTGACCTTCGAGTGACCACCCACGCGACCAACAGATCATGACCTCCGTACAGGACCTCATCGACCGGCTCGAATCGGACGCGAACGCCGACGCCGACCCCGCGACGACGCCCGACGTGGGCGTGATCATGGGCTCGGACTCGGACCTGGACACGATGCAGGGGGCGTTCGACGCCCTCGAGGAGCTCGGATTCGCCGAGCAGACGGACTTCGGCGACCCGCCGGAGGCGCGGTTCACCTACGAGGCGTACGTCGTCTCCGCCCACCGCACGCCCGAACTCATGTACGCGTACGGCGAGACCGCGAGCGACCGCGGCCTCGACGTGATCATCGCGGGCGCCGGCGGGAAGTCCGCTGACCTGCCGAACATGACCGCCAGCCTCGCGTACCCGATCCCGGTGATCGGCGTGCCGGTGCAGGAGAAGTCCGTCGACTCCGTCATCGGGATGCCGACGGGCGCGCCCATCGTCGCCGTCGACGCCGGCAAGTCGTTCAACGCGGCGCTGTCGGCCGCGCAGATCCTCGCCCGGGAACACGCGGCGGTCGAGGACCGACTCCTCGAGTACCACGAGGACCTGAAGGGCGGCGTCGCCGAGGTGTCAGCAGACCTCCACGACCTCGGGGTCGACGGGTTCCGCGCGTCCCGTGCGGACGAGGAGTAGGCAGGGCGGTCACGTCGCCGACCGGGGCGGGCGATTCGACTCCGCTCGGGGCGCTCGGGGCCGTTTCGCGCGTGCACGCGTAAGTGAAGCACTTATCTGTGGGGCCTCCAAACCGACGTACGATACGGAGAACCCGGTATGAATGCATGGATAGCGATCGGCGCGTTGGCGGTGATGGGCGTGGGCATCCCCCTTGCGATGATGGCGGTGTCCGCACTCCTCCGTCCGAGCGTGCCAGAACAGGGCAAGAGCGCCACCTACGAGTCCGGTGAGATCCCGACGGGGTCGGCGACGGGCATCCAGTTCAACATCCAGTACTACATGGTTGCGCTGCTGTTCGTCGTGTTCGACATCGAGACCGTTCTGATCTTCCCGTGGGCCGTCATCTACGGGCCCGCGCTGGAGGCGGGCGTCGGGCTGACGACGGTGCTGCTTCCGATGCTGATCTTCATCGGGGTACTGGTCGTCGGACTCGTGTGGGCGTGGCGACAGGGCGCCGTGAAGTGGGTCTCCAGCCCGCGTGCGGCGAGACAGAAGACGGAGCGTTCCTGATATGAGCAGCGACAACAGACCGTTCGTCACGGACGACAGCCAGGTACTGACCGACACCCGGGACGCCCGGATGACGGGCGAGGACAACCGCTTCAACTCGAAGCTGCGCGAGGCGTTCGGCTCCTCGCCGTTCATCCTCACCAAGTTCGACAAGTTCATGAACTGGGTGCGGGGCTCCTCGATGTTCATGCTGCAGTTCGGGATCGCCTGCTGCAGCATCGAGATGATGCACACCTACGCGGTCAAACACGACCTCGACCGCTTCGGTGCGGGTGTGCCGCGCGCGTCGCCGCGACAGGCCGACGTGATCATCGTCCCCGGGACGATCGTCTCGAAGTTCGCGCCGCGGATGAAGCGCGTGTACGACCAGATGCCCGAGCCGAAGTTCGTCATCGGCATGGGCTCGTGCACGATCTCCGGCGGTCCGTTCCAGGAGGGCTACAACGTGATCAAGGGCGCCGAGGAGGTCATCCCGGTCGACATCCACGTTCCCGGCTGTCCGCCGCGCCCCGAGGCGCTGGTGTACGGCGTCGCGAAGCTCCAGGAGCGCATCGCCAACGGCGAGTCGTCGCCGGTGACGGTGAAGCCCTACGAGCTCGAACAGTTCGGCGACCTCGACCGCGACGAGATCGTCGACCAGCTCGCACGGGAGATCGACGAGGAGGACCTCGTCATGCGGTACAACTGGGCGGACTCCCCCTAACCATGAGTCTGGAAGAACCCGAGCCGGACGTGCCGGCACCGGTCGAGGAACAGTCCCCCGACGAACTCGCCGAGCTGCTTGGCGATCACGTGATCGGTCGCGAGGAGCACCTGAACGCGCCCGGCTACGTGATCCGGCCGGACGCGGTCCAGGACGTGCTCTCGACGTTGAAGAACGAGGCGGGCTACGACCACCTCTCGTGTGTCACGGCTCAGGAGTACGAGGACCGCTACGAGTCCATCTACCACCTGAAGAAGTTCGACGACCCGACCCAGGAGGTCAGCGTCGTCGTCCCCGCGGACCGTGAGAACCCGGTCAGCGAGTCGGCCGAGCCGGTGTTCCGGACGGCAGACTGGCACGAACGCGAGGCGTACGATCTCGTCGGCATCGACTACGACGACCACCCCGACCTGCGCCGCATCCTCCTGCCCGAGACCTGGCAGGGCCACCCGCTCGCGGCCGACTACGACCAGGACCGACCGCAGGTCGTCCCGCTTCGTGAGAACGCGAATCCGCTGCAGCAGGACCACCGCGGGGAGGACAACACGGACACGATGTTCCTCAACATCGGGCCGCACCACCCCGCGACCCACGGCGTCCTCCACCTGAAGACGACGCTCGACGGCGAGCAGGTCGCGGACGTGGAAAGCGACATCGGCTACCTCCACCGCTGTGAGGAGCAGATCTGTCAGAACGGCACCTACCGCCACCAGATCATGCCGTACCCCGACCGCTGGGACTACATCTCGGCGGGCCTGCTCAACGAGTGGGCGTACGCGCGCGCGGCCGAGGACATGGCCGACATCGAGGTGCCGGAGTACGCGCAGGTCATCCGGACGATGGGCGCGGAGTTGTGCCGGATCGCCGCGCACATGCTCGCGGTCGGGACGTTCGCGCTGGACGTGTACGGCGACTTCACCGCCATCTTCATGTACGCGATCCGGGACCGCGAGAAGACTCAGAACATCCTCGAGGACCTGACGGGTCAGCGGCTGATGTTCAACTACTTCCGCCTCGGCGGGGTCGTCTGGGACCTGCCCGAGCCCCGCGAGGAGTTCTTCGAGAAGACTCGCGACTTCCTCGAGGACCTCCCGGAGGCGCTGGAGGAGTACCACGACCTCATCTCGGGCAACGAGATCCTCCAGATGCGGACGATCGACACGGGCGTGTTGCCGCCGGAGGTCGCCAAGAACTACGGCGCGACCGGCCCGGTCGCCCGCGGCTCGGGGGTCGACTACGACCTGCGCCGCGACGACCCGTACGGCTACTACGACGAACTCGACTGGGACGTCGTCACCGAGGACGGCTGCGACAACTACAGCCGCCTCCTCGTTCGCCTGCGCGAGGTCGAGGAGTCCGCGAAGATCATCGAGCAGTGTATCGACCTGCTCGAGGACTGGCCCGAGGAGGACCGTACCATTCAGGCCAACGTCCCGCGGACGCTGAAGCCGGACGACGACACCGAGATCTACCGCGCGGTCGAGGGCGCCAAGGGCGAACTCGGCATCTACATGCGCTCGGACGGCACGGACAAGCCGGCCCGCTTCAAGATCCGGTCGCCGTGCTTCTCGAACCTGCAGACGCTGCCCGAGATGGCCGAGGGCGAGTACGTGCCCGACCTCGTCGCCGCCCTCGGTAGCCTGGACATCGTCCTCGGCGAGGTGGACAGATGACCGGGGCGGTCCCGCTCCAACAGGGAATGCTCCCCGACACGATCGCGAACCTGCTGGGGCTCAACGCCTACGGGGTCGCCGGCGAGATCGTCGCCGCGCTGCTGGGCGCGTTCCTCATCGCCAACTTCCTGCTCATCAACACGGCCTTCGCGGGACCGTGGGCGAAACGGAAGATCACGGCGGCGTTCACCGACCGCATCGCGGTCAACCGGATCGGGCCGTTCGGCCTGTTCGTCATCGTCGCCGACGCGGTCCGGCTCCTCTCGAAGGAGCTGATCGTCCCCGAGGGCGCCGACCGCCCCGCGTGGGACCTGGGTCCGCTCCTCATTCCGTTCTCGGCGCTGCTCGGCTTCGCGGTCATCCCGATGGGCAGCGGCCTGCAGTTGGCCGACCCCGAAACGGGGCTGGCGTTCGCGTTCGCCGCCTCCTCGATCGCGTCGCTCGGGCTGATCATGATGGGCTACGCGTCGAACAACAAGTACAGCCTGCTCGGCGGCCTGCGCGCCGTCGCGTCCAACATCGCCTACGAGATCCCGCTCATCGTCACCGGCGTCTCCGTCGTGCTGTTCACGGGGACGCTCCAGATGAGCGCGATCGTCGAGGCCCAGCAGGTGGCGTTCATCTCGGTCGCCGGCATCACGATCCCGCAGTGGTTCGTCTTCGTGAACCCGTTCGCGTTCGTGCTGTTCGTGGTGGCGAACGTCGCGGAGGTCGGCCGGAACCCGTTCGACATCCCCGAGGCGCCGACCGAGATCGTCGCCGGGTACCAGACGGAGTACTCCTCCGTCTACTTCGTGCTCATCTACCTGGGCGAGTTCATCCACATCTTCCTGGGCGGCGCCATCGCGGCGACGCTGTTCCTCGGCGGTCCGGCCGGGCCCGGCCCGGCGGCGCTGGGGATCGTCTGGTTCACCGCGAAGATCTGGGCGTTCTTCCTGTTCACCCAGTGGCTGCGCTCTGCGGTCCCGCGGCTTCGCGTCGACCAGTTCATCGAGATCGGCTGGAAGGGCATGCTCGTGCTCGCGTTTGCGAACCTCGTCCTCACCGCGGTCATCGTGGGGGTGCTCGCGTAACAATGATCGGAATCCTGAAAGGAATGGCGACGACGATGAAGCACGCGCTGGACGGCAAGACGTTCACGGTCGAGTACCCGGACGTCGCGCCCGAGGTGAGCCCGCGGTTCCGCGGGGTCCACAAGTTCTCCCAGGAGCGGTGCATCTGGTGCCGTCAGTGTGAGAACGTCTGTCCGAACGACACGATCCAGATCGTACAGGACGACCAGCGCAACGGCGAACAGTACAACCTCCACATCGGGCAGTGCATCTACTGCCGGCTGTGTGAGGAGGTGTGTCCGGTGGACGCGATCCTGCTGACGCAGAACTTCGAGTTCACCGCCGACACGAAAGACGAGTTCGTCTACAACAAAGAGCAGCTGAAGAACGTCCCCTGGTACAAGGGGATCGACCCGCTCAACTCGCGCAACCCCGACCGCGGCGCGTGGGTCGGCGAGGGCGACGGCGAGATCGACTACCAGTAGCCGTTCGCGGCTACTGCTACGGCTGCGGTTCCGGCGCTCACGCCGGGTTCTCCTTCGCCGCGCTCGTTCGATAGCGGTGTGACTCTCTCGAGGGTGGTTCCTACCGTGTCGAGAGTCGCGGCGACCGATCTACTTCCAGTCCGATCGACGGCCGGAGCGCTCCGCGTGCCGGCGAGGACCCGGATCATCGGGCGGGCCCAACGGCGTCCCGAGCGGCTTCGCCCGAGTCGAAGTCGGTCCTTCGACGGGCCGACCCCGCTCTCGCGGACCCGCCACGATCTCATATAAAAGCGATCCGGCCGAGTTCTCCGAAACTCGCACACGCGCATCCACACACGCGCAAACGTTCTCGAAACCTTCAAACGGACTCCGACGGGAGTGTCGCGTAATGGTTGTAGAGACTATCGCGTTCGCGCTGTTCGCCCTCGTCACCGTGGGGAGCAGTTTGGGCGTGGTGCTCGTCGAGGACGTGTGGCACTCCGCACTCCTCCTCGGGGCCGCGCTCCTCAGCGTCGCGGTGCATTACGTGATGTTGCAGGCGGAACTGCTGGCCGCCATGCAGATCCTCGTCTACGTTGGCGGGGTTCTGATCCTCATCACGTTCGCCGTGATGCTGGTACGCAGAGATGCTGAACCGGACCAACGTGGGGTGTTCGACGCGTGAGCGACGCCGGCTCGCGACCGCGGCTGAAGCTCGGGGGGCACCTGCTGCCCGGGCTGGCGGCGGTCGCGCTGTTCGCCGTCCTCGCGGTCGTGTTCCTACAGGCGTCGTTCGGGGAGCCCGCCGGGTTCCCCGAGGGCGCGTCGATCACCGCGAGCATCGGCTACGCGATGTTCAACGTCGATACGGAAGTCATCTCGGAGACGGTCGTCTCGGGCGAGGGCTTCGTCGTGGCGTTCATCCTCATCGCGATCGTGCTCGACGTCGCGATCGACGGGGCGGTGTTCCTCGCGAAGCGCGACGAAGACGGCGGGATCGGTGGCGTGCTCACCGACGGCGGTCGGGAGATCCGCGACACGCTCCGCGGGGGTGACGACTGATGGTGCCGCCACAGTACTACCTGCTCCTGGCGGCCGCCGTGTTCTGCATCGGCGTGTTCGGCCTGCTCACGCGCCGGAACGCGCTGCTGTTCCTGATGTCGGTCGAGCTGATGCTCAACGCGGCCAACATCAACCTCGTCGCGTTCTCCTACTACTGGGGTAACGTGACGGGCCAGACGTTCGGCCTGTTCACGATGGCGCTGGCGGCCGCGGAGGTCGCCATCGGTATCGGGATCATCCTCGTGCTGTACCGCAACTTCAACGAGATCGACGTGACCGAAGCGACGACGATGAGGTGGTAACTCATGGCAGGAATCTTTGACTTCGCGCCGGCCATCGTACTGCTCCCGTTCCTCTCGTTCCTGATCGCGGTCGGGACCGCCCTCTCGGGGCGCGACTTGCTCCCCAAGGGCGGCGCCATCCCCGGCATCGCGGCGACCGCCGGATCGCTGGTGTTGTCGATCGCGATGGCCGCCGCCGTGGCGGGAGGCGAGGTGTACGACGAAACGATCTACGCGTGGGCGGCGGGGGCGGTTCCCGGCAGCGAGGGCCTCGAACTGACGTTCGGCGTCCTCATCGACCCGTTGTCGGCGATGATGCTCGTCATCGTGACGCTGATCGCGCTGTTGGTCCACGTCTTCTCGCTGGGGTACATGAACGACGACGGTGAGACCGGGCTCCCGCGGTACTACGCCGGTCTCGGCCTGTTCACGGCGTCCATGCTCGGGTTCGTCGTCGCCGACAACCTGCTCATGGCGTTCATGTTCTTCGAACTGGTGGGGCTGTGTTCGTATCTCCTCATCGGCTTCCACTTCCGCGAGCCCGGCCCGCCGTCGGCCGCGAAGAAGGCGTTCCTGGTCACTCGCTTCGGCGACTACTTCTTCCTCGTCGGCGTCGTCGCGGTGTTCGCGACGTTCGGCACGGCGCAGTTCGTCGGCACGGAGGCCGCGCCCGGCTTCCCGGTACTGGCCGAACAGGCGCTGGCTGGTGAGTTCACGGCCAACACGTTCCTCGGTCTCGGGCCGCAGGCGTGGTTCACTGTCGTCGGCCTGCTCGTGCTCGGCGGCGTGATCGGCAAGTCCGCGCAGTTCCCGCTGCACACGTGGCTCCCCGACGCGATGGAGGGCCCGACGCCGGTCTCGGCGCTCATCCACGCGGCGACGATGGTCGCGGCGGGCGTGTACCTCGTCGCGCGGATGTACGGCTTCTATGCGGTCTCGCCGACGGCGCTGGGCGTCATCGCCCTCGTCGGCGGCTTCACCGCGCTGTTCGCCGGCACGATGGGCATCGTGAAGCGCGAACTCAAGCAGGTACTCGCGTACTCCACTATCTCGCAGTACGGCTACATGATGCTCGCGCTCGGCGCGGGCGGCTACGTGGCCGCGACGTTCCACCTGCTCACCCACGCGTTCTTCAAGGCCCTGCTGTTCCTGGGCGCCGGCTCGGTCATCCTCGCGATGCACCACAACGAGAACATGTGGGACATGGGCGGGCTCAAGGACAAGATGCCCGTCACCTACTACTCGTTCCTCGCCGGGTCGCTGGCGCTCGCGGGCATCTTCCCCTTCGCCGGCTTCTGGTCGAAAGACGAAATCCTCTATTACTCGCTCACTCACGGATTGGCCGGACAGCCGCTCCTGCTGATCGGATACGTCTTCGGCCTGCTTGCGGTGCCGGTCACCGCGTTCTACACCTTCCGGATGGTGTTTCTCACCTTCCACGGCGACGCCCGCACCGAGCAGGCGGAGTCGCCGGAGTCGGTGCGCTGGAACGTGAAGGGGCCGCTGGCGGTGTTGGGCGTGCTCGCGACGGTCGCGGGCGCGGTCAACCTCGCGCCGATCCGCGTCCTCACGGGCGCGCACGTGGACTTCCTCCACGCGTGGCTCGACGGCGGCTTCTCGGATCTGACGGTCCACCACTACGCCGAGATCGACCCGTACTCCTCGGCGTACATCGGCGGCGAGCTGACGACGGTCCTTCTGGGCGCGGCGGTGTCGCTCGGGCTGGCGCTCACGGGCCTGGCGCTGGCGTACAAGCTGTACGCCGTGCCGACGCCCGTGGAGCACACGGACAAGCTCGGCTCGGTCAAGGACCTGTTGTACGACAACTACTACCAGGACGAGTATCAGGTGTACCTCGCGAACCGGGTCGTCCTCCCCGTTGCCCGCGCCGCGGACACCTTCGATCAGGGCGTCATCGACGGCGCTGTCAACGCTGTCTCCAGCGTGAGCCTGTTCTCCGGCTCGCGGATCCGGCGCATCCAGACCGGCGTCGTGAGTAACTACGCCGCGCTGGTGACGCTGGGACTGACGGCACTGCTTGTCGTCTTCGGGGTTCTCGGGGGGTGGTTACTGTGATTATCGAAGCACTCATCGGAGTCACGTTCCTCGCCGCGCTGATCGTCATGCTGGCGCCCGACAGGTACGCAGGGAAGCTCGCGTTCGCGCTGAGCCTCCTGCCGGTCGTCGGGAGCCTGTACATGTGGGCCGGCTTCGATGCCGGCGGGAACGCGCTCATGGCCGGGAGCATCGCCTACGAAACGCAACTCGACTGGCTGACGGTCGCCGGCTACGATCTCCAGTGGTTCGTCGGCGTCGACGGCATCAGCCTCCCGCTGGTCGTCCTCTCGACGGTGCTGTCCTCGCTGGCGATCGTGTCGGCGTGGACGCCCATCGACACCCGCCAGTCGCAGTTCTACGGCCTCATGCTGTTCATGGAGGCGAACCTGCTGGGCGTGTTCACCGCGCTCGACTTCTTCCTGTGGTTCGTCTTCTGGGAGGCCGTGCTGGTCCCGATGTACTTCCTCATCGGCGTGTGGGGCGGTCCGCGCCGGAAGTACGCCGCGATCAAGTTCTTCGTCTACACGAACATCGCCAGCCTCGTCATGTTCATCGGGTTCATGGCGCTGGTGTTCAACCTCCCCGTCAGCTCGTTCGGGCTGCCGGAGATCACACAGTCGCTGCAGGCCGGGGAGCTGAGCGGCTCCGTCGGGCTCGACCCGGCGACGTTGAAGCTCGCGGCGTTCGCGGCCATGTTCGCGGGCTTCGCGGTGAAGGTGCCCGTCGTCCCACTTCACACCTGGCTGCCGGACGCCCACGTCGAGGCGCCGACGCCGGTGTCGGTGATGCTGGCGGGCGTCCTCCTGAAGATGGGGACGTACGCGCTGTTGCGGTTCAACTTCACGATGCTGCCGGACGTGGCGACGCGCCCGCTGGTGGCGACGGTGATCGCGGCGATCGCGGTGGTCTCGGTTATCTACGGCGCGATGCTCGCGCTCGCTCAGCAGGACCTCAAGCGCATCGTCGCGTACTCCTCGGTCTCGTCGATGGGGTACGTCATCCTCGGGCTCATCGCGTACACGGGCCTCGGGATCGGCGGCGCGACGTTCCAGATGATCGCCCACGGACTCATCTCCGGGCTGATGTTCATGGCGGTCGGCGTCATCTACAACGTCACCCACACGCGCATGGTGGGCGACATGTCCGGGATGGCCGACCGGATGCCGATCACGGTGGGAATCCTCGTCGCCGGCGCGTTCGGCTACATGGGCCTGCCGCTCATGGCCGGCTTCGCCGCGGAGTACTTCATCTTCCAAGGGGCGTTCGCCTCCACGGTGATCCCGTCGGCGCCGCTGTTCACCGCGGCGGCGATGTTCGGCATCGTCATCGTGGCGGGCTACCTCCTGCTCGCGATGCAGCGGACGCTGTTCGGGGAGTTCAGTCTGGAGACCGACTACGAGGTGCGTCGCGCGCACTTCCACGACGTGGCGCCGCTCGCGGTGCTGCTGCTTTGCACCATCGCGCTCGGCGTCGCGCCGAACATCTTCTTCGAGATGATCACTGACGCGATCGAGCCGGTTGTCGCGGTCGTCGGGGGTGGTGCCTGATGGAGCCAGTGCTCATGCAGGCGGACCAGCTCCCGCAGTGGACCGCGCTCGCGCCGGCGCTGGCGCTCGCACTGACCGGGCTACTGGTGATCCTGCTCGACAGCCTCAATCCTGACGACTCCCGGCCGGCGCTGTTGGCCGGCATCGCGACCGTCGGGTCGCTGGCGTCGCTCGGGCTTGCGGGGTGGTTCCTCTCCGCCGGCACCGGGCAGGCCGGCACCGGCGGCGGCATCTCGCTGTTCGGCGACGCGCTCATCGTCGACGGCATGGCCCTGTTCTTCCAGGCGCTGTTCGCCTCCGTGACCGCGCTGGTCGTGGTGGCGAGCTACGACTACCTCCACGACCACCCGCACCGGGCGGAGTTCTACTCGCTGGTGCTGTTCGCGGCGACCGGGATGGCGCTGATGGCGGCGGCCAACTCCCTGGCCGTGGCGTTCATCGCGCTCGAACTCGCATCGCTGCCGTCGTACACGCTGGTGGCGTTCCTCAAGCGCGACGCCGGCAGTGTCGAGGCGGGCCTGAAGTACTTCCTCATCGGCGCGCTGTCGGCGTCGGTGTTCGCGTTCGGCATCTCGCTGGTGTACGCCGCGACCGGGAGCCTCCTGCTACCCGACGTGTACGAGGCGCTCTCAGGCGGCGTCGAGGGCATGACGGGCGTCGCGGCCGTCGGCATCGTGATGGTCGCCGGCGGCTTCGCGTTCAAGACCGCCTCCGTCCCGTTCCACTTCTGGGCGCCGGAGGCGTACGAGGGCGCGCCAGCGCCCGTGTCGGCGTTCCTCTCGTCGGCCTCGAAGGCCGCCGGCTTCGCGCTCGCGTTCCGCGTGTTCGTCGTCGGCTTCCCGCTGGACGCCGGCATCGACTGGGTGCTCCTGTTCCAGGTGCTCGCGGTCGTCACGATGACGCTCGGCAACTTCGCCGCCGCGACCCAAGAGGAGGTCAAGCGGATGCTCGCGTACTCCTCGATCGGGCACGCGGGCTACGCGCTCATCGGCCTGGCCGCCTTCACCGGCGGCGCCGGCGGCAACGTGATCGGCGCGTCGATGGCGCACCTGCTCGTGTACGGCTTCATGAACACCGGCGCGTTCCTGTTCGTCGCGCTCGCGGAGCACTGGGGCGTCGGCCGCACCTTCGACGACTACGCGGGGCTGGCGAGCCGGGCGCCGATGGCGTCGGTCGCCATGTCCGTGTTCATGTTCTCGCTGGCGGGGCTGCCCCCGTTCGGCGGGTTCTTCTCGAAGTACTTCCTGTTCATGGGCGCGATCGACGCCGGCTTCTGGTGGCTCGCGGCCGTCGGGGCGATCAACAGCGCGCTGTCGCTGTTCTACTACAGTCGCGTGGTGAAGGCGCTGTGGCTCGACGACGCCGTGGGCGAGTTCGAGCTCGGCTCGACGCCGACGGCGCTGTACGCCGCGATCGTGTTCGCGGCCGTCGCGACGGTGCTGCTGTTGCCCGGCTTCGGGCCGGTCATCGAGACGGCACAGTCGGTCGCGACGACCATCGTCCCGTAACCGGCGGGACGGCCCGCTCCGACTCGAATCGGTCCGGTTTCTGTTCGGCTCCGTCCTGGGCGTTCCGTAGCGCCGCAGCCGTCCGCTGCCGGCCGTGGCGGACGCGACCGGCTGCGACAGGGACGACCGCAGCTGCCGGGAGCCGGAGGACGGCAGGGTTTTGCCGGTCCGGACCGATCCTCCGCTGTAATGCGTCGGCTGGTGCTCGGTTGCGGGACCGTCGGCAACGACATCGTCGAGTCGCTGACCGACAGGTCCGGCGACCTCCACGTGATCACCGACGACAGCGGACGGGTCTCGACGCTGCGCGACGAGCACATCGTCGCGCTCGAGGCGGATCCGCGCGACCCCGACAACTACCCGGACCATGCCGACCTCGTCGTCGTCGCGGGGGCGTCGGCGACGGCGAACCTCACAGTTGCCGACCACGCACGGGCGCGGTTCCCCGACGCGGCCGTCGTCGCGTACGCGGGCGACGACGCGACGGAGGCGGATCTCAAGGCGCTGCGGGGGTTGGTGGACCACGTCATCGACCCGATCGGCGTCGCGGCCGACCGCGTACTCGAGGTGTCGACCGGCGCGACGGCCGACCGGCTCCGCGGGCTCGTCCGCACGCTCCGTTCGGTGGACGGGACGCTCGCCGTCGTCGCCCACGACAACCCCGATCCCGACGCCATCGCCTCGGCGGTCGCGTTAGTCCGGATCGCGCGGTTCGCCGGCACCGACGCCGAGGCGTGCTACTACGGTGACATCTCCCATCAGGAAAACCGTGCGCTCGTCAACCTCCTCGACATCAGCATGCGCCAGCTCGACCCCGAGGTCGACCCCCGCGAGGAGTTCGCGGCGTTCGCGCTCGTCGATCACTCACGGCCGGGCGTCAACGACTCGCTCCCGATGGACGTCGACCCCGTCGTCGTCGTCGACCACCATCCGCCGCGAGAGCCGATCGACGCGACGTTCGTCGACTTGCGCGACGACGTCGGCGCCACCTCCACGCTCATGGTCGAGTACCTCGACCAGTTCGGGTTGACGCCGGATACGCAGGTGGCGACCGCGCTGCTGTACGGCATTCGGATCGACACGATGGATTTCACTCGCGAGGTCAGCGAAGCGGACTTCGACGCCGCGGCGTCGCTGTTATCGCACGCCGACTCGGGGATCCTCGACCGGGTGGAGTCGCCGAGCCTCACTCCGGAGGTGTTGGACGTGCTCGCGCGTGCCATCGACGCACGCGAACGCCGCGGGGCCGTCGTCGCGTCCTGTGTCGGGGAGATCAGCGACCGCGACGCGCTCGCACAGGCGGCCGAACGCCTGCTCGACATGGACGACGTCCATACGACCCTAGTGTACGGCTACCGAGACGGCGTCGTCTACGCATCCGGACGGACGCGCGGCACGGATCTGGACTTGGGTGAGACGCTGCGAGATGCCCTCGATCAGATGGGATCGGCCGGCGGTCACGCCGACATGGCGGGCGCGCAGCTTCCCCTCGGCATCCTCTCGGACGTGAGCGACGACTCGACCGAGTCGCTGACCGAGATCGTTCGCGACACCGTCGCCGGTCGGTTCTTCGAGACCCTCGAGAACGCCCCGAAGGCGCCGCGCCGCGCGACCGACCGCGTCCTCAGCTTCCCCGACGAGGACTGACCGGGGGGAAACTGGAGACGGACGACAGTCCGTACCGATGCGGATCGCATCGATAACGGAGAGGAACGCTTACCCCGAGGCCCGCCGAATCGACCGACGAACACATGAGCGACGGCGCGAGCGACCTGTCACCCCCGACGGTCAAGGAATACATGACTCGGGACGTGGCGACGGTGTCGCCGGACGACACGGTCGGCGAGGCCGTCGACCGGATACTCGACAGCGACCACAACGGGTTCCCTGTCACCGACGGGCGGATCGTGGTCGGGTTCATCTCCGCACGCGACCTGCTGTCGGCCGACAGCGACGCGCCGCTGTTCACCGTGATGACCGACGACATCATCGTCGCTCACCCGGAGATGGACATCAACGACGCCGCCCGAGTCATCCTCCGTTCGGGCATCCAGAAGCTTCCGGTCGTCGACGACGCCGGTAACCTCGTCGGCATCATCTCTAACACCGATGTGATCCGCTCGCAGATCGAGCGCGCGACCCCCGAGAAGGTGGGGAAGCTGATGCGCACGCTCGAGGAGATCCACGGCGTCTCCACCAGCGAGGAGCGACGGGAGATCCCGCTTTCGGACCTCCTCCCGACGCAAGCGCGGGTGTACGCTGACGAACTCGAGGGGCGGCGCTACGAACTGGAGCGCGGCCTCGCCGAGCCGCTGGTCGTCATCGACAACCCGAGCGCCAGCGGCGAGCTCGAAGACGACGGCACGCTCGTGCTCGCGGACGGCCATCACCGCGTGATGGCGGCCCACCGGCTCGGAATCGAGGAAATGGACGCGTACGTCATCGTGATCGCCGACCACGTCGAACTCGGCATGGAGAAGACGGCCCGCAAGGAGGGGCTCCAGTCGATCACGGACATCGACGTGGTCGACTACGCGCGCCATCCGCTGGTCGAGACGACGGAGCGGTTCCAAAGCGACGAAGCCTGACCGCTGCCGGGTCCGTCGCGGTCGCGTTCACTCCTCGGACAGGTCGAACGTTCGCTTCCACTCCGCCAGCAACTCGTCCGCGCGGTCGCGGTCGCCGACGCGCTCGCGCCGGTACTCGCGGCCGTCCGGCGCCTGTTCGAGGCGATCCAGCCGAACGACGTAGCTGCCGTCCGGGTGTCCACGCACCCGAAGCGTGGCGTAGCCGTCCGCGCGCTCCCACTCGTCGTACCGCTCGGTGGTCTCGACCTCCGTCCAGGCCATGAGTTCCCCTTCGACGTCATCCGTCGTCAACGCGGCGGTCGCCGCCGGCACGCCGGAAGGTGATCCACGCGTCCGCTCGCGCCGCCGATACATGCTCCGCCGTCAGTTCGCTTCGCCGCCGCTGTGTGCTTGACTCAGTGTGCGATCTCTCGTCGCCGACGCTGTTCGACCCGACTGTGCCGGGCGAGCGGACCGGCCGACCGCCCGCACTCCGGGCAGATCGGGTAGCCGAGTCGGTCGTAGTCGATCCACGTCGACGGTGCGCAGGTGCCGCAGCCGCCGCACTCGAATGTCGCCGTTTCTACGCGCGCCATGTCTATGGCGTCACAGTGGTTACCAGTTAGTTGTAGAGTGGCTAACCGAGCCGTTCCGGCCTTGAACCGCCGATCTGTCGGGACCGCAGGGGGCCCGATTCACGCCCCTCCGACCGGAGTCCGTCCGGTGTCGGTCGGCACCGTCACTCGTGGCCGGACACTCGAACCGGCTCGTACGGCTCCTCCAGGTACTCCATGTCCGACGAGGACAGCGAGATGTCGAGCGCCTCGACGGCGTCCTCCAGGTGTTCGACGCTCGTCGTCCCGACGATCGGGGCGTCGACGGCGTCCTGCTCGAACAGCCACGCGAGGGCGATCTGGGCCATCTTCACGCCCTTCTCGGCTGCCAGCTCGGCGACGCGGGCGTTGATCTCCTCGCCGCCGCCTTCCAGGTACGGGTGCCGGCGGGCGTGCTCCTCGCTTTCGCCGCGCGTCGTCGCGTCGAGCTCGTCGACCGGGCGGGCGAGCCACCCGCGCGCCAGCGGCGACCACGGGATCACGCCGACGCCCTCGCGCTCACACAGCGGGAGCATCTCCCGTTCCTCCTCGCGGTACAGCAGATTGTAGTGGTTCTGCATGGTGACGTACCGCTCGAGCCCGAGATCGTCGGCCGTGTGGAGCGCGTCGGCGAACTGGTGGGCCCACATCGAGGAGGCGCCGACGTAGCGCGCCTTCCCGTCACGGACGGCCTCGTCGAGCGCCCGGACCGTCTGCTCGATCGGCGTGTCGTCGTCGTACCGGTGTGTCTGGTACAGGTCGACCGTCTCCATCCCGAGCCGGTCGAGGGAGTTGTCGAGCTCCTGTTGGATGGCCTTCCGGGAGAGCCCCCCGGAGTTGGGGTCGTCCTCGCGCATCCGGAAGTATCCCTTCGTGGCGACGACGAACTCGTCGCGGTCGTACTCCGCGAGCGCGTCGCCGAGGACGCGCTCGGAATCGCCGTCGGAGTACATGTTGGCGGTGTCGAAGAAGTTCACCCCCAACTCGATCGCGCGCTCGACGAGTTCGGTTCCCGCGTCCTCGTCGAGCACCCAGTCGCGCCAGTCGGGGTCGCCGAAGCTCATGCAGCCCAGACAGATCCGCGAGACGGTCATTCCCGTGTCGCCGAGGGTGGTGTACTCCATGTGCGAGCGTCGTCGGGCGGCGACAAAAACCCGGGTGGCGTCGTCGGTCACGTTCCGTCGATCCTCCCGACTGCGCGCCGATCCCAGCTACATGGAAACGGTACCCAAACGATTATTCCCTATACTGTCCACCCTCCGCGTATGCCGGTCGACTACGACACCGCCGTCGACGACTTCGAGTGGGACATCCCCGACGACTACACCCTCCCGTCGGTGATCGAGGGGCACGCGGAGGCGTTCGGCGACCGCGTCGCCGTGACGTTCCTCGACGACGAGGGAACGCGCGCGGAGCGCACGTACTCGGACATCCACGGGGACATGAACCGATTCGCCAACGCCCTCGAGGAGTTGGGCGTCGGCGAGGGCGACCGCGTGATGCACCTGCTCCCGCGTCACCCGGACGTGTTCGCCGTCCAGCTGGGCGTGCTCAAGCGGGGCGCGCTGGTCGTCCCCTGCTCGGAGATGCTCAAGCCGAAGGACCTGCAGTTCCGCGCGAACGACTGCGAGGCGACCACTGTCGTCGCCCACGAGTCGCTCGTGGACATGGTCGAGCCCATCGTCGACGAGACGCCCGTCGACACCCTGATCGCGGTCGGCGGATCGGGGCCCGAGGGCTGGCACGCGTTCGACGACCTGCTCGACGGGCGCGAGACCGAACACGATGGCCCCGACGTGGGCGCGCAGGACCCGATGAGCATCAACTACACCTCGGGCACCACCGGGCAGCCGAAGCCCGTCCTCCACAAGCACCGCTGGATGCGCGCGTTCGAGCTGGTGAACGCGCCGTACTGGTGGGGCGTCTCCGCCGAGGGAACCGACGCGCCCGGCGTCACTGACGACGATATCGACCTCGACGAGGAACTGCTGTGGGCGACGACCGGCACCGGCTGGGCGAAGTGGTTCTGGTCGCCCGTCGGCGTCGGCATCACTACCGGCGCGAGCCAACTGCTGTACGAGGGTGACTTCGACGCCGACGAGTTCCTCTCGGTGATGGAGGAGGAGGGCGTCACCCGGCTGTGTGCGGTGCCGACGCAGTACCGGATGTTCACCCAGACGGACCTGGAGCAGTACGACCTCCCGTTGAAGGAGGCGCTGTCGGCGGGCGAGCCGCTCAACCGCGAGCCGATCGAGGCGCTGCAGGACGCCTACGGCATCACCCCCCGCGACGGCTACGGGCAGACGGAGACCGTGTGTCTCGTCTCCAACTACCCCGGCATCGACGTGAAGGAGGGGTCGATGGGCAAGCCGACACCCGGCCTCGGCACCACGATCATCGACACCCAGGAGGAGGAGGAAATCGAGCCGGGCGAGACCGGCGAGATCGCGGTCCCGGTCGGCTGTCCGGGTATCTTCGAGCAGTACTACGAGAAGCCGAACCTCGACGAGAAGACGTTCTCGGGCGAGTACTACCGCACGGGCGATCTGGCCCGCGAGGACGAGGACGGCTACTTCTTCTTCGAGGGGCGCGCCGACGACATCATCCTCTCTGCGGGCTACCGCATCGGCCCGTTCGAGGTCGAGGACGCGCTCGTCTCTCACGAGGCGGTCGCGGAGGCGGCCGCGGTCGGGTCACCCCACGAGGAGCGCGGCGACGTGGTGAAGGCGTACGTCGTCCTCGCGGAGGGCTACGAGGGGAGCGACGATCTGACCGACGAACTGCAAACCTACATGAAATCGGAGACGGCGCCGTACAAGTACCCGCGCCGGATCGAGTACGTCGACGAGCTGCCGAAGACCTCCTCCGGCAAGACGCGGCGGATCGAACTCCGCGAGCGCGAGGAGGACCTGTTCGGGGAGTAGCCGCACAGTAGCGCGCGGCCCGTCGCGGACGCGACCACCATCGCCATTGCGCCCCACGTCGGAGAGTCGCCCGATCGCCGCCCAAGACTTATTCTACACCCCGGAGAACGCCGTCGTATGGCAGCAGCGCCCTCCACCGATAGCGACGACGGCTGTCCCAAGTGTGGTCACACCGACGCCGAGGTCGGGAAGATCTCGACCACTGGCGGCGGACTGAGCAAGATGTTCGATATCCAGACCAACTCCTTCCGGGTGGTCTCGTGTACGAACTGCGGCTACTCGGAGCTGTACCGCGACACCGGCTCCGCCGGCAGCGACCTCGTCGACGTGTTCCTCGGGTAGATGGCCGCCGAGGGAGCGATCCTCCTCGTGTTCGTCCTGCTCGCGCTCGCGGCGCCGCTCGTGCTCTACGTGCTGGTCAGGGACGAACGCAAGCGCGACGCCGAGACCGTCGCCGACCGCGAGGCGGCCGAGCGGGCCGCCCGCCGCGACACCCGCGAGCGCTGAGTCTGGCGGCTACGCGCGCTTCGAGGGGGCGGATGGAGCTCCTGTTCGGGGTGTTGTAGCGCCCCACGGAGGGACGCGCCGCCGCGGTGGCCCGATCCCGCCGAGTTCAGCGGAACCGGCCGAACAGTCGGTAGCGCTCGTCGGGGTCGTACGACCGGAACGCCATGCTGTTGGCGAGCACCGAGACGCTGGAGAACGCCATCGCGCCCGCCGCGAGCACCGGCTGGAGCAGCCCCAGGGAGGCCAGCGGGATCATCGCGGTGTTGTAGCCGAGCGCCCAGAAGAGGTTCTGCTTGATCTTCGAGAGCGTCCCCTCCGAGACGTTGATCGCCTTCACCACGTCGAACGGATCCGAGCGCATCAACGTCACGTCGGCGGCCTCGATGGCCACGTCGGTGCCGGAGCCGATGGCGACGCCGACGAACGCCGAGACCAGCGCGGGCGCGTCGTTCACCCCGTCGCCGACCATCATCGCCCGCGAGCCGTCCGCCTGGATCGACTCGACGGCGTCGGCCTTGTCCTCCGGCAGGACGCCCGCGCGGACGTTCTCCGGCTCGATCCCGACGCGCTCGGCGACCGCGCGGGCGGTGCGCTCGTTGTCGCCGGTGATCATGTGGACGGCGATCCCGCGTTTGTGGAGCGCCTCCACCGCGGCGACGGCCGACTCGCGGACCTCGTCTGCGACCGCGAGCACGCCCAGCAGCTCGCCGTCGGCGGCGACGAGCATCGCCGTCTTCCCCTCCGACTCCAGCTCGCGCATCGCCTCCAGCGCGGGCTCGGGGTCCACGTCCTCCTCGCGCAGGAGCTCGGGCTTGCCGACGACGACGGTGCCGTGCTCGGTGCGCCCGCGGATCCCCTTCCCGGAGACGTTCTGGAGCACCTGGAGGTCGCCCGGCTCGACGCCGCGCTCGCGGGCCCCGGCCACGACGGCCTCGCCGATCGGGTGCTCGCTGCCGCTCTCGGCGGTCGCGGCCGCAGCGAGCAGGCGAGCCATCGGACCCTCGGCGTCGCCCGTCCGCTCACCCTCCTCGTCGGCCGGCACCGCGCCGTCCGTCGCCGGTGTAACGGGCTGAACGTCGGTGAGGGTCATCTCGCCGCGCGTGAGCGTCCCGGTCTTGTCGAACACGACCGTGTCGGTGTCGCGGACGCGCTCCAACACGTCGCCACCCTTGAACAGGACGCCGTGCTGGGCGCCGATGCTCGTGCCGACCATCGTTGCCGCCGGCGTCGCCAGCCCGAGCGCGCACGGACAGGCGATGAGGACGGCCGAGGCGAACACCAGCACCGCGAACTCGGTGACGCCGACGGCGGCGGGGCCGCCAGCCGCCAGCCCCCACACCGGGAGCGCCGAGACGACGCCCGCGAGCGTCTCGGGCGCGAGGAACCACACCGCCCCCCACAGCAGAGCGTTGGCGATCACCGCGGGGACGAAGTACGCCGAGATGCGGTCGGCGATGCGTTGGATGTCGGGCTGGCGCGACTGCGCCTCCTTCACCCGGGTGACGATCTGCTGGATCGCGGTCTCCTCGCCGACCTTCGTCGCCTCGATCACGAGGACGCCGTTCTCGTTGACCGTCGAGCCGATCACCTCGTCGCCGGGCTCCTTCCCGACGGGGACGGACTCGCCGGTCACCATCGACTCGTCGACGGCGGACTCTCCCTCGCGGACGACGCCGTCGGTCGGGACGCGCTCGCCGGGGCGCACCTTCAGGCGGTCGCCAACGACGACCTCGTCGATCGGAACCTCCCGCTCGGTGCCGTCGTCCTCGACGAGCGTCGCGGTGTCGGCCTCGAGCTCCAGCAGCGACCGGATCGCCTCGCCGGCCTGCGACTTCGAGCGCGCCTCCAGGTAGTTGCCGAGCGTGATGAACACGAGGATGAGCGCGGCCGTGTCGAAGTACAGCCCCGCCCGCGGAAGCACGCCCAGCAGGGCGATCACGGAGTAGCCGTACGCCGTCGTCGACCCCAGCGCGATGAGCACGTCCATGTTCGCGCGGCCGTTGACGACGAGCGCCTTGTAGGAGTTCACGTAGAACTCCCGGCCCAGGAGGACCTGCACGGGCGTCGCGAGCGCGAACGCGACCCACCCGATGTGGAGGCCAGTCCCGGGGATCTCCTCGGGAAGCACGCCCGGCGCGAACAGCTCCAGCACGAGCATCGCGATCAGCGGCGCCGACAGCGCCGCGCCGAACAGTGTCAGGCGGCGCTGGTGGCGCAGTTCGGCCGCCCGCGCGGCGTCCTTCGCGGACTGCCCGTCGCCGTCCTCGCCGTCCTCGCGGATCGGCTCGTACCCTGCGGCCTCGACGGCCTCGTAGATGTCCTCGCGCGTCGTCACCGACGGCGCGTACGTCACCGTCGCCTCGTCGGTCGCGTAGTTCGCGTCGACCGAGACGACGCCGGGGAGGTCGCCGACGGCGTCCTCGATGGTCGCCGAACAGTTCGCGCACGTCATGCCCGTGACGCCGACGGTGACGGTCTCGGCGATCGGGTCGTAGCCGGCCGATTCGACCGCCTCGAACACCTCGGCCAGCGAGACGCGCTCGGGGTCGTACTCCACGGTCGCCTCGTCGGTGGCGTAGTTCGCCGTCGCCTCCGCGCCGTCGAGGCCCGCCACGGCGTCCTCGATGGTGGCGGCGCAGTTGGCGCAGGTCATCCCGCCGATGTCGATCGTCACGCGCTGCCTGTCACTCATTGCTTCCTAGTACGGGGTCCGTATTCATGCGGTTTGTGCCTTCGAGATCGGTGCTTCGATCGGGATTATATCTTTCAAACGAAGGCAGATCGCGGCTCAGTTCTTCGATCGAAATCAGATGTGCGTTCCGAGACCGAAACAGGAATGACGGCCCGGCCGCTACGGTCGCCCATGACGACGACCATGCGGATCACCGGAATGACCTGCGGCGGCTGTGAGGCGAACGTGGTCGAGGCGCTCGAGGGCGTCGCCGGCGTCGACGGGGCGACCGCGGACCACGAGGCTGACCAGGCGGTCGTCGAGGGCGACGCCGACCCGCTGGACCTCATCACCGCGGTGCCCGACCAGTACGAGGTCGAGTCGACGTCCTGAGTGTGATGAATAAACTGAATTAAACACTCGAACAAAGTTATCCGAACTACTCGAATTTTGATTGATACAGGTATTCAACGTGCGACCTCTGAAGATACCCTTTTTTGAAAAGATCGAGCAGATAGGTCTCTGACTCCTCACGAGATTTGGGCATCTGTTTCTCTACGTATTCCAAGAAATCACGGAGTCGGTAACGGTCTCCCACACCCCAATCTAATTCAGGTTCGATATGCTGGTACATCTGAAGGTTCTCAAAGAATCTCCGACGAATTCCCTTCGCCACACCCTGTTCAATAACCCATTCAACCAATTCTTCAGCTTCAGAGACTCCTGTAGAGATTTGAGAATATACAAAGAACGCGAGTAAGTCTCGCCAACATTTTGCAAGAAATGGTTTTTTCTGATAAGGTGGCGCGTCGCCACGAAGTCGATCTTGCTCGGCTTGATAGATCCAATCGTCGGTCTCAGCCCAAATCATACCAGCATCTTTCGCTGACAAATGTTGATTAATTATCCAGAAATCAAACATAGAATCCCGAATACGCTGGCGGATTTGATACCGCTTCTGGTACTCTGCGTTCTCTGAGAGGTCCTCATCTAGTTCTCCCAGAAGAAATCGACGGTCTCGCTCAGTCAGAATGCCTCGATTTCTATTTTTGTACTCCTCATTCGCAGACATATTCTTAGCTATTGGGCTAATTCTATTAGTTCCAGCGCTAATAGTCAATCATTCTAAGTGACTGGGTGATGCATATCAATTTGGATGTCAGTTATCAGCGCTATTGGCGCGATACTGGTTGTAGCGTTCATGAACGTACTTCCGAGTACCATGCCGGTACAATTGACTGGCGACATACACCTTGCATATTTTCTCTTCACGCTGATCGTTGGAGTCAGCGTCTATCAAGGCCTGAAAAAGTAGCCAGATCACCGATCAAAATACTTCAAACCTCTATCGCCCCATCGCGTAGAACTCGTCGTTGGGTCGCCAGTCGGCGAACGTCGCCATCCGGTTGGAGAGGTTGAAGAAGGCGGCGACCATCCCGATGTCCCACACTTCCTCCTCGGAGTACCCGGCCTCGTACAGCAGATCCAGGTCCTCGGTCGCTACCGCGTCCGGCTCCTCCGTTAGCTTCACTGCCACCTCCAGCATCGCCATGCGCTCGTCGCTCACGTCCGCAGTCCGGTGGTTGGACACGAGCTGGTCCGCGAGGTGCGGGTCCTTCGCGTAGATGCGCACGAGCGCGCCGTGGGCGACGTTGCAGTACAGACAGTTGTTCCGCCCGGAGACGGCGACGACGATCATCTCCACCTCCTCGCGGTCGAGCGTGGTGTCGTCGACGAGGGCGTCGTGGAACGCCATGAACGCCCGGAAGTGGCTGGGTTTGTACGCCAGTGCCGACATGACGTTCGGGGTGAAGCCCGCACGCTCGGCTTCCTCGTCGAGGCGCTCGCGGATGTCCTCGGGTACCTCGTCGTAGTCGGGGACCGGGAAGCGTCGCTGGGCGTCGTCGAGCAGGTCCGGTCGAGTGGATTCCTCGCTCATGTGGCTGGGTACGGACACCCGGGATAAATCGGTACCCCTAGCTCGCCCGCTCAGATCGGTACGCCCTGCACCGCCAGCGCGACCGCGGCCGCCAGCGCGAACACGCCGAGGACGAACAGCGTCCAGTTCCAGATCGTCGAGTCGGCGGTCGTGAGCGACAGCGACCAGGTCCGCGGGTACGGCCACAGGAAGTTCACGCCCATCGGCGTGATCACGTCGCCAAGCAGGTGCGCGACGACGGTTCCGAAGCCGAGGAGGAAGCCGAACGCGACCATGGAAACGTCGCCCGGGACCGCGATCGAGAGGACGGGCTCGACGAGCGAGGCGGCGCCCGCGAAGACGGCGCCGACGACGGCCGCGAACAGCAGGGAGTGGGTCGGCCCCCGGTGGGAGATGCCGGGGACGCGGTGGTCCACGTCCGGCAGCATCGCGAGGTAGAGAACCGTGCCGGCGACCAGCGCGCCGAACACGGGGAAGCCGGTCGAGAGCAGCCAGAACGTGATCGGCGCGAGCGTGAGCATGGCGACGCCGAAGTGGCCGCGTTTGTACACGGGCGACGGTGAGACGGCGTCGGTGAAGAACGCTCGGATCGCGGACGCGGGCGTGCCGCCCGAGCGCCGCGGGCCTGCGGGGGACACCACGGCGGCCCGATCGATCCTCCCCGTCGACGCGACGGCCTATCGGTTCCAGGCGGCGTCGTCGGGGTCGATGACGCGCTCGCGGACGTCGTACTCGGCGATGCGGTCGAGGTCCGCCTCGTCCAGTTGCAACTCCTGCGCCTCGAAGTTCGCGCGGACGTGCTCGCCGGTCGCCTTCGGGATGGGGACGAGCGCCTCCTGCGCGAACGCCCACGCGAGACAGACCGCGGCGGTACTGGTGTCGTGTTTCTCGGCGATCTCGGTGAGCAGCGGGTCGTCCAGCGCCTCGCCGCGCCCGAGCGGCGAGTAGCCGACTAGGTAGTGGTCGTGGTCGACTGCGTACTCCCGGAGTTCCTCCTGCGGGAACAGCGGGTGGCACTCTACTTGGTGGGCCGCGACCGGCGAATCGAGGATCGCCCGCGCCTCCTCGAGCAGGTCGGGCGTGAAGTTCGACAGGCCGACGTGGTCGCACAGCCCCGCCTCGCGCAGTTCGTCCATCGCGCGCAGGCTCTCCTCGGGGTCGTACGCCGAGATCGGCCAGTGGACGTACAGGAGATCGACCGCGTCGAGCCCGAGGCGTTCCAGCGACTCGCGGGCGGTCCGTTTGGCGTCCCCGTACGCGAGGTTGTCGGGGTGGATCTTCGTCGCCACGACCACCTCCTCGCGAGGCACGTCGGCGCGGCGGATCCCCTCGCCCACCGCCTCCTCGTTGTCGTACATCTGAGCGGTGTCGACGTGGCGATAGCCCGTCTCCAACGCCGTCTTCACCGTCTCGGCGCACTCCTCGAAGTCGTCGTTCGCGGAGGTGCCGAGGCCGAGCGCCGGGAGGCCGAGTTCGGTCATCGTCCGTGGTGCGCGCGTGACGACCGAAAGCGTTCGGGAGGCGGAATCTCGCGCGGGGGAACGCCTCCGGTGGCGGCGACGCCCGGTGGCGGCGATGCCCGGCGCCGGCGACGCCCACACCGCGGATCGATGCACCCCTCGCGCGTTGCTCCCGGTTGGACAACACCCATCACCCCCGCGGCGGATCGGGCGTCCGTGACGAACACGCGTCGACGGCTGGCGGCGGCGTCGGGGGCGGGCGCGATGATCGCCGCGCTGGGCGGCATCGCGCTCGCGGTCGCGCTGGCGCCGTGGTTCTCGGTGACCGCGAACGCGCTGTCCGACCTGGGCGTCGCCGACCGCGCCGCGGTCGCGACGGCGTTCAACGGGGGACTCCTGCTCGGCGGCGCCGTCGCGCTCGTGTACGCGTGGACGCTGTGGGCGGCCGCCGGGACGCTCTGGAGTCGAGTCGTCGCCGTCGAGTTCGGCGTCGCGGCACTGCTCATGGGTGGCGTCGGCGCGTTCCCGTCCGGAACCTCGCTCCACTTCCCCGTCGCGCTCGGCTTCTATCTCGTTCTCACGCTGGTGCTGGCGACCGACGGGGCGGTCCGGCGGACGACGACGGCTGGACGGCTCGCGCTCGCGGCCGCCGGCGTCCACGTCGGGCAGTGGTGGCTCTGGATCGCGGGCGTCAGGCTCGGTCCGGGGCTCGCGATCCCCGAACTCGTCGGCGCGCTCCTGCTCGCGGCTTGGGTGGTGGCGGGGTCGCCGGTCGCGCCGCTCACGAACCGTGTGTCTCGCTGACGCGTGACGGTGCAGTCAAGCCCGTGGCGCCTCTGGAGCCGGTAATGAGCCTCGACGCGACCGGGGAGGCTACGCTGCTCCCGGAGGAGACGGCGGCGCTGGTGGAGCGACACGAGCGGATTCGATCCGAACACGACGACGAGACGGCGGCAGCGAAGGCGCTCGTTCCCGAACTGGGCGCGCACGTCCGCGACGACCACGCGACCGTCGGGATCTGGACGCCCGGCCTCGTCGAGCACGGGGTCGACCCCGACGCTGTCTTCCTGGAGGTGCTGACACCGCCCGCGGATCTGGATCCCGCAGCGACCGACCCGCGCGAGGTCTCCTTCGAGCGATCGCTCGTCGAGACGCGCCGCGCGGGGGAGGTGACGTGGGCGGCCGTGGAGGGGATGGTCACCGGCACCCGTGAGCGGCTCGGCTCGCTGTACCAGCTGGTGTACGATCCGGGCCAGGGTGCCGAAGCGGTCGACGACGGGGGCGCCGCCGGACGCGACGCCGACCCCGCCGACCGCCCCGGCGAACTCGGCGCCGGCGGCCTCGCGACGATCCAGGACCCGCTCGCGGACTCCGTCCCGTTCGGGGCCTTTGCGCCGGCGGAGCTGTACGACCGCGAGAGCCTCGACCGCGAGCGCGCCGACCGAGCCTACTTCGAGGCGCTCAGCACCGAGGACGAGCGCGTCGCCACGAGCGAGGACGACGGCCTCCCGCGGGTCGAGCCGGCGACGAGCATGGTCGAGGTCCATCCCGGCACGGCAACCGAGCGTGGCTCGCTCGGCGGGCTCGCCGACTTCGTCGCGGGGATCGGCGAGAAACGGCGCGCCGGCGAGGAGCTGACCGCCTTCGAGGAGACGTTCGCGGGCTACGACGCGGTCCAGTTGATGCCCGTTGAGCCGCTGACCCAGCGCGCGGACGCCCCGGGCTACTGGCGAGGTCTCTCCCGCGACGGCGACGCGGCGACGGCGACGGTCGCGCGTCCGGAGAAGATCAACTGGGGCTACGACGTGGTCGTCCGGGCGTTCTCGGCGCCGAACCCGTCGATCCTCGAGTCCGGACGCCCCGACGAACTGGTCGACTTCATCGCCGCCTGCCACACGCTCCCCGACCCGGTGAAGGTCGTGTTCGACGTGGCGCTGGGCCACGCCGACGACGGCGGGCTCCGGCTGCTCCCCGACCGGTTCTTCCACGGGCCGGGGATGTACGGGCAGCACCTCGATTACCTGGAGCCGTGGGTCCGCGCGCACGTGCTCGATTTCCAGCGCCGAAAGCTGGACTGGGGCGCCGACGGCATCCGCGTCGACGGCGCGCAGGACTTCCGCAACTGGAACCCCGAGACCGAGGAGATGGAACACGACGACGCGCTCCTCGCGGAGATGGACGCCGTCACTCAGGAGGTCGCGGGGACCGAGTACCGCCCGTGGCTGATCTACGAGGACGGCCGACCGTGGCCCCGCCACGACTGGGAACTCGCGTCGACGTACCGCACCCTCATCGAGCAGCACCCCCACTCGTTCCAGTGGTCGCCGATCACGTTCGCGCACAACAAGCCCGCGATGCTCACCTTCTGGGCGAGCAAGTGGTGGCGCGTCCGCGAGGTGGCCGACATGGGGCGCAACTGGATCACCGGCGTCGCCAACCACGACACCGTGCGGCGGGGGACGCAGGTCGACGTGCCCGAGTCGTGGGAGGGCGACCCGATCAACCGCTACCTCGGCGACTCGGCGCCGGAGATCCTCGACCGCGCGTACGACAACCCCGCGACGAGCGCCCTGCTGCACTGCCTGCTGCCGGGCGTCCCCATGGACTTCCTCAACGCCAACGCCCGCGGCCCGTGGGGCTTCGTCCGCGACACCGACGCCGAGTGGAACGTGAAGGTCGTCGCCGACGAGCACAACCTCCTCGACTGGCAGGTCCGCCCCGAACACTACGATGACGAGCGCTTCTTCACCCGGCTGAAGGCGATGGGATTCGGGACGCGCGAGCAACTCGACGAGTTCGCGAAGGCGCTCGCGGCGACCGTCGAGCCGACCGACTACGACCGCGAGACGATGGCGGCGCTGCTGTCGGCGCTCGATCTGCCGATCGACCCGACCGCCGCCGACCTCGACCGCTTCGCCGACGCGTGGATGCGTGACGTGGCCGAGTTCGCGAACCTCGGACACTGGCGGGACACACAGGATCTCGAGCGAACGAGGTTCGCCCGCCGGGTCCGCGAGTTCCGGCAGGCGCGCCCGTGGCTCCGCGAGTCGATGCGGCTGCCCGACGCACCCGATGTCGAGGCGGCGGTGACCGCGAACGCCGCCGGCGAAACGGCGACTGCCGCCCCCGGAGCCGACGCCGCCGGAACCGACGCCGAAGCGACCGATCGCTTCGACTATCGGCACCCGACCGACGGGTCGGTCGTCTACTACGGGCTCAGGGAGTCCCCGGGCGGCGACGAGCGAGTGCTGTTCGTCGGCAACATGGAGGGCGCGGCGACGACCGTGACGCCGGCGGCCCTGCTCGACGACGCCGAACTCGACCCGGCGGCGTTCGACGCGGCGCTGGTGGCTCCCGGCATCACAGCGCGTCGGGAGGCGCCGCCGACCGTCGACGAGCCGTTCGAACTCGCGAACGGCGAGGCGGTCGTGTTCGTCGCCGGGGCGGAGCCGTACACCGTGAACAGCTGATAGAACAGCTGATAGAACCGCTGGTAGAACCGCTAGCAGAACCGTTCGTTGAACCGGTTCACGGCGTCGTCGGTGCCGGCGACGACGAGCCTGTCGCCGGCGATCACCTTCGTGTCGGGACCGACGTTCGTGATCAGGTCGCCCTCGCGCTCGACGGCGACGACCGTGACACCGGTCTCGGCCCGCACGTCCGCCTCCGCGAGCGTCCGACCCTCAAGCCGCGGTGTGGCCGTCCGGACCAGGTCGACCTGTGTCTCCGGTCGCAACACCTCCTCGTCGAGCAGATGTGAGGCGATAAGACGGCCCGAGACCGTCGACAGCGAGAGCACGTAGTCGGCGCCGGCACGGTAGAGCTTCGGGACCGAGTCAGCGTCGTTCGCCCGGGCGATCACCTCGGCGTGTGGCGCGACCTGCTTCACCGCCAGCGTGGCGAAGATGGTCGTCGTGTCCGAGTCGAGCGCGATCACGACCGCCCGTGCGTCGGCGACGCCGGCCGCCTCTAGGGTCTCGCGGTCGGTCGCGTCGCCGACGATGTCGACGCCCGGCGCGTCGCGCTCGTCGACGACGATGACCTCGTCGCTGGGGCGCACCTCAGCGGCCGCGCTCTGGCCGACCATCCCGTACCCGGCGACGACGACGGAGCCGCGGCGTCGGCGTCGCGTCTCCGAGAGCGTGAGGTCCTTCAGCGCCTCGAGTTCCGACTCCGTTCCGACGACGAGCAGGACGGTGTGCTCGTCGATGACACGCCCGGGACGGGGCGGCGATTCGAACTCGCCGTCGTTCCACGCGCCGAGGACGTTCGCGCCGGTCCGGTCGCCGATCGCCGACCCGGCGACGGACTCGCCGACCAGCGGGCTGCCGTGGTGGACCAGCAGCTCGGCGATCTGGAAGTCCTCGCCGATCTCGACCCCGTCGCCCAGTTCGTCGGTGACGCTCGCGGTCGCTTTCGACCCGAGGCTCTCGCCGAGCAGGCGTCGCGGCGACAGCACGCGGTCGGCGCCGGCGTAGCGGTGGTAGTCCGCGATGGCCTCGTTCTCGACGAAGCTGACGATCCGGAGGTCGGCCGGATCCTCGGAGACCTCACGCGCGGAGAGGATAATACTCGCGTTCGTCTCGTCGTCGTCGTCGGCCACGAGCGCGCGTGCGCGGTCGACGTTGGCGGCGCGCATCGTCTCGACCGATTCGGGATCCCCGTACACGACGTTGTCCTCCCCCTTGTCGTAGATCCTCGCCGCCTCGTCCTCGTCGCCGATGACGAACAGGTACGGTACGTCGCGCGCGTCGAGTTCGTCGCGGAGGACGCGCCCTCTGGGCGTGTACCCGCAGATGACGACGTGGTGGGCGAGGTCGGCGGCGGTGGTCGGCGGCGTCGTCGACAGCGTCTCCTCGAACAGCGGGAAGACGAACGCCGGCAGCGCCATGAAGATCAGGACGACCCCGGTGATGTCCATCACGATGACGAAGGCGTTCATCACGTCCGTCTCCCACGGCGCGTCGGAGCCGTAGCCGGTCGTCGTGAACGTCTCGATAACCACCCGGAGGTGGTGAATGAACGACCGCTCGCTCCCCTCGAACGTCCGCATCCCGTAGTCGTACGCGACCGCGAACAGCAGGACGACGACCGTGATGGCGAGCAGGTACGCCGCGGTCCGTCGTCGCCACTTTCCCATACCCTTCCGTGCGGTGGCATCGTGTTAACGGGTGCGGAAGCGTCAGTACATCGACCCCCGTGAACTGATGGGCCTCGGAGGTGAAGCCCGCCCGTGCGCGAAGTCACGCTCGAAGCCACCGGGCCGCTCCGACTGGACGAGGACGACATCGACGAGGGGAAAGGCGACATCGCGGTGTGTCGCTGCGGGCTCAGCGAGGAGTTCCCGTTGTGCGACGGCTCACACCGGCGGACCGAGGACGAGGAGACGGGCATCCGCTACAAGTACGTCGACGGCGAGCGCCGGGTCGTCGAGGAGATCCGGCTCTCGGAGGCGGACGACGAACGCGAGGAGGAGTGAGCGTCGGTTCGGTGACGCCTACGCGCCGACCTCGGCGCCGACGTACAGCGCGACGACGAGGAAGATCCAGACGGCGTCGACGAAGTGCCAGTACATCGAAACGGTCGTCACGGAGACGTGACGGTCGGCGGAGTACTGCCCCAGGAGCGCGCGCACGAACACGATCGTAAGCAGCACCGCGCCCATCGTGACGTGCAGCCCGTGCAGTCCCGTGAGTCCGTAGAACGCCGACCCGAACAGGCCGGAGGTGAGGGTGAACTCCTCGTGGATGATGAACTCGTAGTACTCGTACACCTGCCCGCCGATGAACACGATCCCGAGCAGCAGCGTGGCCGCGAGCCAGCCGAGGAACTTCCCGCGATCGTTGCGCCGAATGGCGCCGTGGGCGAAGTGCAGCGTCACCGACGAGATGATGAGGATCGTGGTGTTGATGATGACCAGCGACCCGAGCAGTGTCGGGAGGTCGCTCGCGACCTCCGCCCACGCGTTCTGCGAGCGGATGAAGAAGAAGTACGTGAAGCCGGCGCTGAAGGTCGCGATCTCCGACCCGAGGAACGCGATCATCCCCCACCTGAGCTTGCTCGCGCTGTGTTCGTCGGCGCCCCGCTCCCAGAAGTGCGTGACGAACGCGTGATACATCCACCCGTAGATGCCGAGCAAGAACAGCCCGATGCTCCCGACCATCACGCCGGGGCCGATCATCGGGCCGACGATGTTTCGGTCGCCGACGGCCATGAGGTACAGCGCCGCGCCGATGTAGATGCCGGCGCCCCCGAGCGCCGTGACGAACGGCCACCACGAGGCCTCCCCGAAGCCGCGCGGCCAGTCCTCGACCGCGGGCAGGTGGTGCCCGTCGTCGTGGGCGTCTTCCGTTTCTGTAGCCATGCGCGCCGGTAGCCGACGCGGAGACAAAAATCCTCCCACCTGCGCCGACGGCCGGCGGTCCGACGGCGCGTCGATATCGGACCTCGGAGTTCGACTCCCGGTAATTTGCGTGGACGGCCGATACACATACTACGGTAGACGATAACTACCAGATCTATGCCGGAGTGCAGGAACTGTAGTTCGTTCGTCACCGAACGGTACGTCCGAGTGTTCGCTCCGGAAGGGATGAACAACGTCCGCGTGTGCCCTTCCTGTGAAGACATGGTCCGCGAGGGCGCCAGCGTGCGAGAGGCCCGGTCAAAGCGCGTCTGACCTCCGCTGTTCCGTCCCGTTCCGCCGGAGCCGTGCGTTCCGGGCCAGCGGTGCGTTTTTGCCCGCCGACGTTCCTGCCCAACTCGTGGCGGTGTCCGACACCTACGTCGTCGAACTCGACCGCGAGGGCGACGATATTCCGCCGGAGGCCCGACTGATCGGCGTCGCGGCGGCGCCCTCGCGACGCCTGCGTACGCTCGTCGACGAGGTTCGCCCGGCGCTGGCTCCGCCGCGGGCGCTCCGTGACGACCACGCCGACGCCGCGGCGTCGTTCCGGATCGACGGGCTCTGTGAGTCCGGCGCGCACAACGCGGCGTGGGACCGCGTCGACTTCGCCGACCGCTACCGCGAGCACCTCGCGTCCGATCCCGACGCCCGGGCGGCGCTCGATTCGCTGTGTACGACGCTGAACGCGGGTGCGGACGTTGTGATCGTTGGCCCCGAGCGCTCCGGCGAACTGCGGAGCCACCGAACGGTCCTTCGCGAGGTGCTCGTCGAGCGGACGGACGGTGTGCGTACCGACGCAGGCGACGACCGCGTCGGCGCTGTCCGTGACCACGTCGACGATGCCGGTTGATCAGTCGCCGCCGGCGTCAGCGAGATCTGCCACGAGTCCGCCGAGGTTTCGCAAGCTACTCGGCCGCCCGCTCTCAACCGCCGGTGATGGATCGCCACTCCCGATGTGCCGGCGTCGCGAGGCGCGCGACCCCGTTCGCGCTCGCGGCGCTTGCGGTGCTCGCGAGCGCGGCCCGCGTCGCCGCCCACGCCGGCGGCGTTCGCGGCGCGACCCGCGAGACGGTGACGGTGCCGACGTGGCTGTTCCTCGCCACCGGCGGCGCCGTCGTCGGCGCGTCGTTTCTCCTCGCGTCGGCGGTCACCGACCGAACCTACATCCGCCGGATCGACGGCTGGGGGCGCGCGCTCCCGGACGCCGGTCGTGTCGCCCGGCTCCTCGCGAGGGGGGTCGGGCTCGCGGCGCTCGCGGTCACGGTCGTCGCCGGCCTGTTCGGACCGACCGCCGCTACTGACAGCGCGGCCGTCCTGATCGTGTGGGTCGGCTGGTGGGCCGTGTTCGTGCTCTCGGCGTACCTCCTCGGCAACGCGTGGCCGGCGGTCGACCCGTTCCGCGCGATCGCCGGCGCGTTCCCGTCGCTCGACCGCCCGTATCCCGAGCGGTTCGGGTCGTGGCCGGCGGTCGTCGGCCTGCTCGCGCTCGTGTACCTGGAAGTGGTGACGCCGATGGCGGACGACCCGCGACTGCTCACCGCGCTCGTGCTCGGCTACCTCGGCGTCTCCGTCGCCGGGAGCGTCGCCTTCGGCGTCGACGACTGGTTCGCCAGCGCGGATCCGGTCTCGCAACTGTTGGCGGCGTACGGCCGGGTCGCCCCCGTCACGCGCACCGACGACGGTCTGCGGCTCCGTATCCCCGGAATGGGGCTCACCGATGCCGCGTGGATCGACGGCCGCGACGACGTCGGCTTCGTCGTCGCGATCGTCTTCGTCACCACCTACGACGGGTTCGTCGGCACCGCCGCGTGGGGCGACATCGCGCGCCCGCTCGTCGAGGCGGGGGTCCCCGCGCTCGCCGTCTATCTGGCGGCGATGCTGGTCGGGTACGGCCTGTTCCTCGCGCTGTATCTCGCGTCCGCCCGCGCGGCCCGGTGGACCGCCGACACGTACCTCGCGCGGGGCGTGCTCGCCCGGCGGTTCGCGCCGTCGCTGTTGGCCATCGCCGCCGGCTACCACCTCGCGCACAACCTCGCGACGGCGCTTTCGCTGTCGCCGACGCTCGCGGTCGTGCTCACGTCGCCGCTGTCGCCCCCGGCGACCGTCCCGGCGCTGCTCGTGCCCGGCTGGGTCGGCGGCGTCGGCGTCGCCGCGGTGCTGGCCGGTCACCTGCTGGCCGTCTGGGTGGCGCACGCGGTCGCCTACGATCTGTTCCCCGATCGGCTGCAGGCGATCCGGAGCCAGTACGGCGTCACCGTCGCGATGGTGGCGTACACGATGGCGAGCCTGTGGATCGTCTCGCGCCCCGGAGGTGCCCCCCCGTTCGTATGAGGGACACGGAGCCAGCCGGCGACGACGCCCCCGCCGGCACCGACGCGCGCGACCCGACCGCCGACCGCTACGAGGTGCCGGCCGACGCGACGGCGTTCACGTGCCCGCGGTGCGGTCGGCCGTTCGCCCGCGAGCGTCACCGCGACCTGCACCTCGGACAGGACCATCCGGACCTCGGCGACGACGAGCGCGCGGCCTACGAGCACGCACGCGAGGAGGAGTCCGACGAGCTCCGCCGGTTCCGGATCGTGTCGCTGGGGATGCTCGTCCTCCTGTACTTCGGCTTCCTGTTCTTATACGCTATCGCGGCCTGACCGGCGCACTCGACTCGCGAACTCGAAGCTGTCAACCGCCGAGAACCACTGTCCGACGACCGTCCGACCAGGCGGAAGGTATTTGCGTCGGACGCAGCGATGTACCGCCGATGGACGGCGAAACAGTCGAAACGGTGACCGGATGGGAGTCCGAGCCGCTCTCGGGGGGGATCGACGGGCTCCGTACCTTGCAGTCCCGCGAGTTCACCGGGGCGGTCACCGAGGGACACGCGTGGCTGTTCATGTTGAACGGTCGCGTGATCGGCGTGTTCGACGGGTCGCTGGACTCGTTCGCGGACGCCGACGGCACCGCATACGCCGCGCCCGACCCGTCGCTGCCGCTGCTGTACGCGATGCGAGAACGCGGCGGCGAGACGAAGGCGCGCTACTACACGAACGACACGGCCCTATCGGCCGCGGACGCGAAGCTCTCCTCCGGGAAGTTCACCGGCTACATCGAGCTGTCGGAGAACGTCCTCTCGGGCGACTACTACGCGGTCTACTACGGTGGTCGCCGGCTCGCGTGCGCGTTCGTCGGCACGGGCGAACAGAAACAGGTCCTCACCGGCGACGAGGCGTTCGAGGCCGCCGACGACGAGATCGGGATCTACGAGGTCGTCGACGTCGACGTCGATGTCGTCGACATCCCGGAACCGGAACCTGACCCGGAGCCACAGCCGGATCCGGACCCGATGCCGGACGCCGGAACCGGGGACGCGAGCACGGATCCGGACGGTGCCGTCGGCGACGACGCGCCCGGAGACGACTCCCCGACGAGCATCACGTTCGGCGGCGGCGACGGGTCGACCGACACGGACGACTCGGCGGCGAACCCCGCCGCAGACGACGATGCGTCCGGCCCGAACGCCCACAGGGCGACCGATCCCGATGTACCGGACACCCCGACCGACGCCGGCGGTGTCGGGGCCGGATCGGGTGAGAGCGACGACCCGACGTCCGACGCCGCCGCGACGGGGAAGGACTCGGGTTCGACGGCGACGTCGAACACGACGGCGGAGCCGGACGACCCCGACGAGACGGGCGGGACCGACGACGCCGTCGAGGCGACCGTCGGTGCGCCGACGGAGGAGGACGACGGGACGGCGGGCGCGACGCGATCGGTCGACGACTTGCCCGCCGAGGACGGCGCGGCGACCGGACCGGGACCGGCCGAACCCGGGCGACCCGCGGCGTCGCGATCGGCAGAGTCGTCCGGCGACGCGGAGGACCGCGGGGAGTCGGACGGCGACGGCGACCCGTTCTCCGCGGAAGAACAGTGGCGCGAAACCCGATCGATCCCGTCGCTCGACCCGTCACAAACGGCGACCACGGAGATGACGGAGGCACAGACGAACGCGTCGAACGCGGCCGCAGACCGCCGCCGACAGCGGGACGGATCGACGCACCGAACGGCCTCCACGACGGAAGACGTCGGTCGGGGCGAGCGCTCCCGCAGCGTCGACTCGGACGATCGGCGGTCGAGTGATCGCGGCGACGGCGCGCCGGCCCCGACCGCAGGCCCGGTCGACGCCAGCGAGGAACTCGCGGCCGCGCGGGAGGCGTTGGCGACGGCGCGGGCCGAGCGCGACCGCGCCATCGAGGGCGCCCGCGAGGCGCGCGAGCAGCTGGAGTCGAACGAGGACGAACTCGATCGGCTCCGCGAGGAGAACGACCGCCTCTCCGAGCGCGTCGAGGAACTGGAGGCGGAGCTGTCCGAGGCGCGCGAGGAGGTGGAGGCGGCGCGCGAGCGGGCGTCGTCCGGCGACGTGAACGGAGATGACAACGACGCGTCCGCCCGCACGATCCCGGCGGACCGAGCGCTGGCGGGGACGAACCTGTTCGTCCGGTACGACTCGAAAGGCGGTGCGACGCTGTCGAAGGCCCACGCCGGCGGCGCGAGCCGGTCGGACGTGAACGACAACCTCCGACTGGAGCTACACACCGACTTCGACGCCGCCGACGCCGCCGTCGAGGAGCGTCCGTTCCGCGAGTACCTCACCGACACGATCGAGTACGGCTTCGTCGAGTGGGCCGCGCGCGAGCTGCTGTATGAGATCCAAAGCACCGGCAACGAGTCGGCGCTGCGGGACCTGTTCGACGCCATCCCGGAGATCGACCGGGCCGAGCTCGACGGCACCGTCGCGGTCGACGGCGCCGACGGCGGCGCGACCGAGCACACGTTCGATGTCGTACTCCGCGACCGCATGGGCAACCCGCTGCTGGTGGCCGACGTGACGGAGGGCCGTGACGCGACGACCGAGTCGATGCTCGACGGGCTCGTCGGCGACGCGAGCGCGGTCGCCGACGCCGACGACCACCTCGCGGCCGGCTTCTACGTCACCGCCTCCTTCTTCGAGCCGGGTGCGCTGGAGGCGGCCGCCGACGCCACCGGCGGGGGGCTGCTCTCTCGCGGCAAGCGCAAGAGCTTCGTGAAGCTCTCGCGCAAGCAGGGGTTTCACCTCTGTCTGGTCGAGTCACGCGAGGGCGAGTTCCACGTGAACGTCCCCGAACTGTAGTCGAGCCGTTTCGGGGTCGCCGCTGGTTCGGGGTTGTCCGTTTTCCGTTCGACACCGTGACGAACGCGAGCAAGGAGACAGCTGCGGCGCTATCGCGGCCGCAGCGAGGTGACCGCAGGAAGCGTCAGCCGAATTCCGGTCGGGTCAGCCCTCGAGTTCCGGCGCGTCCTCGATCCGCATGCCGCCGATCTTCTCGACGATCTCGTCGATCTTGCCGTCGAGTTCGTCGACGAACTCGGCGGTCCGCTCGGTCGTGATCGCACCCTGGCTGGACGGCTCGATGAGGTTCTCCTCCTCGAGTACGCGCAGCGAGTAGCGGACCTTGTGGTGGGGGTATCCCGTCTCGTTGGACATCTTCACGATCCCGATCGGCTCGTTCTCGATGACCATACGGAGAACTTGGAGGTGTCGCTCCAGCATATCGACCTCCTTCTCCAGTCTGTCTATCATGGCACGTGTTAACTCGTCCGTGCTCCCTTTAAAAGTTCTCCTCCCGGCCGGGATCGGGTTGCCCGACCGTCACGATGTCGGGCGATCTCGTCTCCATCTCCGGTGTGGGTCTGGTTAACGGTTACGACCACGTCTCGAACGGGAAATGCGCAGATGCGAATAGTCCGGTCCGTTCTGGGACGCGATAATACACATATGTGGATCATCACTGCCCGCGGACCGTAATCGGTTTATTGTGCCGCGCGGAACCAGCGGTCGGTATGACTGTCACCATCGTCGGTTCCCAGCTCGGGGACGAGGGCAAGGGCGCCCTCGTCGACCTGTGGGGCGGGGACGCCGACGTCGTCGTGCGGTATCAGGGGGGCGACAACGCCGGCCACACCGTCGTCGAGGGCGGCGAGGAGTACGCGCTCTCGCTGGTTCCCTCCGGCGCCGTCCGCGGCAAGGTCGGCGTGCTCGGGAACGGCTGCGTCGTGAACCCGCGCACGCTCTTCGAGGAGATCGGGACGCTCCGGGAACGCGGACTGGAGCCGGACGTGCGTGTCGCCAAGCGCGCGCACGTCATCATGCCGTATCACCGGCGTCTCGACGGCATCGAGGAGGAGGCGAAGGCCGACTCCGACTCCGGCCTCGAGGTCGGCACGACCGGTCGCGGGATCGGTCCCACCTACGAGGACAAGGCGGGTCGCCGCGGCGTCCGCGTCGGCGACCTGCTCGATCCGGACGTGCTGCGCGAGCGGTTGGAGTACGCCGTCCCGCAGAAGCGCGCGCTCGTCGAGGACGTGTACGGGCTCGATGTGGGGGAGGAACTCGACATCGACGCGCTCCACGAGGAGTACGCCGAGTTCGGTCGTCGCCTCCGCGAGGAGGGGATGGCGGTCAACTGTTCGGATTTCCTCCACGACCGCAGGGAGTCCGGGGACAACGTCATGTTCGAGGGCGCGCAGGGCACCCTCATCGACGTCGACCACGGGAGCTACCCGTACGTCACCTCCTCGAACCCGACCGCCGGCGGCGCCGCCACCGGTACCGGCGTCGGCCCGACCGTCACCGGACGCGGCGAGGTCGTCGGCGTCGTGAAGGCGTACCTCTCGCGCGTCGGCGAGGGCCCGATGCCGACCGAACTCGACGGCGACGAGCGCGAGGAGACGCTCGCGAGCGACATCCGCGAGAAGGGCGGCGAGTTCGGCACCGTCACCGGCCGGCCGCGCCGCATCGGCTGGCTCGACGTGCCGATGCTACGCCACGCCGCTCGCGTCAACGGCTACACCGGGATCGCCGTCAACCACCTCGACGTGCTCGGCGGGCTGGACGAGCTGAAGGTCGGCCACGCGTACGACCTCGACGGCGAGGAGCGACTGTCGCTGCCGGCGACGACCGAGCGCTGGGCCGAGTGCGAGCCGGTGGTGCGCGAGTTCGATCCGTGGGAGGCGTTCGACGTCGCCGCCGTCGCCGAGGAGGGGTACGAGGCGCTGCCCGCCGCCGCCCGCGACTACCTGGAATACCTCGAGGGCCAACTCGACACGCCCGTCTACGCCGTCGGCGTCGGGCCCGACCGCGAGCAGACGGTCGTGCGGACGAACCCCTGGGAATAGGGCGGCCGCGACGCCCACGTGTGGGTCTCGGTCCCGACGACACGGACGCGAGCGCCGACACGGACACGTGGAACCCGCACGCTTTTGGCCGACCCGCGCCACGAATCGGCCAATGAAGGAGTCCCTGTTGGACATCGTCTGCTGCCCGCTCGACAAGCACGACCTCGAACTCGACGTGACCGAACGCGAGGAGGGCGAGGACGGCGAGATCATCGCGGGCACGCTCACCTGCACCGACTGCGGCGAGACGTATCCCATCGAGGACGGGATCCCGAACCTGCTGCCGCCGGACATGCGCGAGTAGGCGACGGCTCTCGGCCTCGCCGTCTACCGGAGGCGTCGGTCGACGATAGTCGCCGCGGCGACGAACTTTTTTATCGTCCCGGCGGGAGGGGAACCCGTGTCGTCAGAGGCAGCCGTCCTGGGGGTGACGCTGAACCGCGACCGGCTCAACGGGGTGACAGCGCCGGAATCGTTCGCGGCCGACGGCGAGTTCGCCGTCGCGCTCAGAAACGAGGGGGAGCCGATCCACGTACACCTGCGATTCGACGGACCGATCGCCGAGGCCGCGTCGGT
Source organism: Halobaculum rarum (assembly GCF_040025155.1). Taxonomy (NCBI): domain Archaea; kingdom Methanobacteriati; phylum Methanobacteriota; class Halobacteria; order Halobacteriales; family Haloferacaceae; genus Halobaculum; species Halobaculum rarum. The sequence continues at coordinate 2,100,501 of NZ_CP157275.1, forward strand.
CGCGCCGCCGAATCACTACGTCGACGGCGGGGCGACCCGCACGGTTCGCGTGTCGGTCGCGTCCGTGAACGCCGCGGTGGAGGGGGCCCTGGAGATCGTCGTGGGCCACGGTGCGGAGAAGACGACCGTGCCGCTGCGGGTCGTCCCGCCGGCGACCGCCGACGGCGACTCACCGGCGTCGGCCGCCGACCCGTCGGCGTCGACGCCGACGGATGACGAACGGTCGGTATCAGCGTCGGCCGTACAACAGCAACTCGCGGAGGGTATCGAACGTGCCCGTTCGGTCGCGGGCGCGGCGATCGATCGCGAGGTGGCGGCGTCTTCGCCGAAGCCGGGGACGCTCGCGGTCGGCGCTCTCGCGGCCGCGGCGCTCGTCGGGGCGGGGATCGTCGCCGTCGCGCTCGACGGACTCGCGGTCACGCTCGGGGTGGTCGCCGTCTGTGTCGCGGTGCTGGTCGCCGGATTCCTGCTGCTCGGATAGACGAGTCGGGCGGGTCGCTAGGTTGCCGTACGGATTAGCCGTCGTGGTCGTCGTGCCCTTCCTCGGGATCCGTCGGAACGCCCCCCAGGTTGCCGTGGTCGTCGAACAGCTTCGCGCGGAGGTAGCGCGTCCGGTAGCGGTTGGCGTCCTCGTACACGTCGGCCTCGCGGATCTCGTCGGCGCGGCCGTCTGCGACGGCGTCGATGACGCCCTCGATCTGGTCCTTCTCGCTGGGTGTCAGGTGGAACGTGTACTCGCGGGGTTCCTCCTCCTCCAGCTTCGTCCACCTGCGCGCGGCCGCGATCACGAGCGAGCACGGCTCCCGGCACGGGAACGCGCCGGTCCCGCCGTCGGCGGCGAGGTCGTCGCCCTCGTCGTACTGCCACTCACGGCGCTTCACGCACTGGGAGTCGTCACAGGCCGCCTCCGCGACCCACTCGACGGCCTCGCGGGGCAGCTCCGAGACGATCCCGTAGATGCCGGTCTGGCGGTCGGTCGTGTCCGTCCAGTGGTCGATGTCGAGGCGTCCCTCCCGCTCGCGGTACCAGTTCGCGACCGTCGCGGGGTACAGCGTCTCGACCGTCTCCACCGCGTCGCGCCAGTCCAGATCGTGGAAGGCCCAGCCGGTCGGCATGTTCGCCCCGGTCTTCAGCGGGCGGTACATCCCGTCGTCGTCGTGTTTCGACAGCTCGCGGGCCTCGAGTGGGTCGTCGTATCGCTCCAGCTCGTCGACCGCGCGGTCGGCGTCGTCGACGTGGCGCACGTCGTAGCGGCGAGAGCCGTCGGCGGCGCCCACGTCACCCACGGCGTCCGCGAGCGTCGCCTCGATGCGGAGTTGCCCCCACTCGGTGACCATCCCGTCGGCGAGCGCGTCGTACCGCTCGTGGACGGCGTGGTCGGCGGCCGCCTCCGCGCGCCGAAGGAACGCCCGGCGGGGAGAGTCGTGGCGCTGCACCTCCCGCTCCCAGAAGTACCAGTTGGTGACGTACGGGCTGTCCGCTGCGTGCGCGTGAAGCTCGGACTCCGAGAGGCCGGTCGCCTCGTGTTCGGGCGTGGCGAAGGTGTAGCCGCCGTCGCCCGAGGCGGCTCCGCCTTCGTCGCCCTCGCGCTCGTCACCCTCGCGGGCGACGTGCAGGCCGTCGAAGTCGATCCCGCCGTCGGACTCGGCGGCCGCCAGCAGCGCGTCGAACTGTCGCGCCAGCATTCAGTCGTCCGCCCCCGGGGCGACGCGGGTCGTCTCGCGGACGGACTCGATGGCGGCGCTCACGTCGGCGCCGGCGTCGGCCGCGCGCTCCAGCACCACGTCGGCCATCAGCGCCTCGGTGCCGACGGCGCCGGCGTACCAGATGCGGTGGCCGTCGACCGCGGCGGGCACGTCGTAGCCGGTGCGGTAGTCGTCGGTGAGGCCCATGTCCTCGGGGATGTCCTCCTGCGTGTGGAAGCCATCGGAGATGAACAGCGGGACGACGACCACGTCCTCGACGGTGAAGTAGTCGGTCACGTCGTCGACCTCGGGCTCCTCGTCCATGTACAGCGCCTGTACCTCGTCGAAGCGGTCCATGTCGCGGACGCGCTCGGCGTGATACTCGATGGCCTTCGCGGAGTTCTCGTTGCGCTCGGTGCCGTGGCCGACGACGGCGAAGCCGAAGCCCTCCCCCACGTCGGGGTCGTTCGTCACGCTCTCGGCCCGGCGCACCAGCACGTCCGTCATCGACTCGTGGGTGCCGACCGGCCCGCAGTAGTGGACCGTCTGGCCGGTGTCCTCGGCGGTGTAGGTGGCCACGTCCGCCGAGAGGCCGTCGGAGTCCCAATCGGCCACGTCCCAGTCGCCGAGGCGGAGCTCGCGCGGGATCACCTGCTCGGTGAAGTAGCCCTCCGAGATGAACATCGGAACGACGTACACCTCGTCGGCCTCGCAGGTGCGCAACACCTCCCGCAGGCTCGGTTCCTCCTTCCAGAATCCGGTTCGAACCTCGTCGAACGCGCCGGCCGCGCGGATCGTGTCCGCGTGGTCGTAGGTGGGCGCGCTCGATCCGGGGTTCAGGTGTGACCCGTGGGCGACGATGACCAGCGCCTGACTCATGGACGAATCGAGGGCCGGAGCGACCTTATCGCCTTCGGCAGGGGAGGGCGGGCGCGTGGGGGAACGCGTGGAGGGGTGTGTCAGCAGGATGCGGGGAGGGGCGTCAGCGGGGACCGCGATACGACTGTTTCAGACCGCGACACACGCGCGGGTGCCGGGGAGACACACTCGTCGTTGTCGGCCGACGAACTGCTCCCGTGCGACGGGCAGGAGTCGTCTCGCGGCGAGTGCGACCGTCGCACCGCCGGCGGCCGCGGCGACGAGCGGAAACAGTGACGCGAGCAGCGCCGCCAGCACGACCGCGACGACCGCGACCGCCGGACCGATCGATGCGTCGGGCTCGGGGACGCCGTGTCCCAGCTGGGTCGGTTGTCTCATTGCATACGGACGGTGGGCTCCCGCCGACTAAAGCGTAATCTGAATGATGTTTCTGTCCGCGGTCTTACTGAAACTCGCTTCGGGGGACGGACGCGCTTGGCCGTGACGCGGCGGCACCGAACTCGTCGCGGTCGCGTCCGTGTCACTCACCATGGTTGCGTCCGTGTCACTCACGGACCGCCGTGATTATGTCCGCCGCCGTCGCGTCCCCGTTCATGACCGTCGCCGAGGAAACCCGCGCCGCCGTCCGCGAGCAACCGTTCCTGTACGACGCCCTCCGCGCCGGCGTCGTGAACTACGCGGCCGCCGCGGCGACGCTCGACATCGACGCCGACCCCGACGCCGTGGCGACGGCGCTTCGCCGGTTCGCGAACGAGTCGGGCGACGACGGGGACTCGTCCGGCAGAGACGAATCTGACGCCGGGGGCGACGCGCGCGTCCGAATGGAGCGCGGCGTCGGAGCGGTCGACGGTTCGGCCGCCGACCGCGACGGCAACGGTGCCGACGGTGACGCGGAGGCACTCCTTGCCGTCGGCGGGACAGAGTACGTCGCCGGCGCGGGCGACGCGACCGCGGTCGTCGCCGCCGGCGACGTGGGGCCGCGCGCGCTCGAACGCGTGCTCGGGCGACTCCGCACCGCGGGCGTCGCCGTCGACGCCGCCGGGGTGACGCCGAGCGGGCTGGCCGTGGTGGTCGGTTCCCGGGCCGGCGCCGACGCGCTCCGGGCCGTCGAGGCCGTGCTTGACGACTGATCGCGCCGCTCCGGACTCGAGGGGCCCGTCTCCCGTCGTGTCCGCCCCCACCGCCTGCCGACTCGATCTTCGACCGTTTAACACGGAGGACCGCGTAGCGGCGCCCGATATGGGTCTGTCCGTGACCAACACCCTGACGGGCGAACGGGAGGCGTTCGAGCCGGCGAGCGACGACGAGGTCCTGCTGTACGTCTGTGGGCTGACGGTCTCGGACGACGCGCACCTCGGCCACGCGCGGCTGTGGTTCCACGCCGACGTCCTCCACCGATGGCTCGACCACCTCGGCTACGACGTGCGCCACGTCGAGAACGTCACCGACGTGAACGAGAAGATCGCCGCCCGCGTGGGCGAGCGCGAGGACTGGGACACCGAGGCGGACGTGGCCCGCCACTTCACCGAGGAGGTCATCGAGAACATGCGCGGGCTCAACCTCAAGCGCGCGGCGGTGTACCCCCGCGTGTCCGAGCACATTCCGGAGATCATCTCGCTGGTCGAACGACTGATCGAGTCGGGCCACGCCTACGAGGCGAACGGCTCCGTCTACTTCGACGTGACCTCGTTCGAGGAGTACGGTCACCTCTCGAACCAGCGCCCGGAGGAACTGGAGGCCGACGAGGAGGAGGACGTGCTCGCGGAGAAGCGACACCCCGGAGACTTCGCGCTGTGGAAGGCCGACGGCGTCGACGCGGACGCCGTCCGCGAGCACCGCAAACACGACCACGAGGGTGACCTCCCGACGGGCCAGACGTGGGAGTCACCGTGGGGCGAGGGGCGCCCCGGGTGGCACATCGAGTGCTCGGCGATGTCCACCAGCCACCTCGGGGACACGCTCGACGTCCACATGGGCGGGCGCGACCTCGTCTTCCCCCACCACGAGAACGAGATCGCCCAAAGCGAGGCCGCGACGGGTCATCGGTTCGCGCGCTACTGGCTCCACAACGGCCTGCTCGAGACGACCGAGGACAAGATGTCCTCCAGCCTCGGCAACTTCTTCACCGTCTCGGACGCGCTCGAGGAGTTCGGCGTGAACGTCCTGCGCACGTTCTATCTGGGCGCACAGTACCGCGGCGACCAGGTGTTCTCCGAGGACGCGATGGCCGAGGCCGAGGAGCGCTGGGACCGCCTCGAACGCGCCTACGAGACGGCCGTCGACGCCTGCGACTCGGTCGACGCCCGGGCGAAGGCGACCGACGACGACCTCCGCGCGGCAGTCGACGACGCCCGCGAGGGGGTCGTCGAGGCGATGAACGACGACCTGAACGTCCGCGAGGCGTTCGGCGCCCTGCTCGATCTCGGGACGGCGGTTCACCGCCACGTCGAGCGCGTTGGCTCCGCCAACGACAGCGTCGACGACGGGGACGCCCACGCGTACGACTACCGGGGCCTGCGCCGCGCGGTCGAGACCTTCGAGGAGTTCGGCGGCGACGTGTTCGGGCTCGAACTCGGCCGCGAGGCGGGCGGCGACGTGGAGCTGGTCGGCGACCTCGCGGATCTCGTACTCGACGTACGCGAGGCCGAGCGCGAGGCCGGTAACTACGAGCGCGCCGACCGCCTCCGAGACGACCTGGAGGCGCTCGGGCTGACCGTCGAGGACGGCGACGACGGACCGGAGATCCGGCTCGACTGACGCGAACGGCGACGCCTACTCTTTCGATTCCGCATCCGCTTTCGCCCCTGCCCCGGCGAGCGAGCCGGCAGCGGCCGGCACCACCAGAACGGGCCGGTCCGCGGCCCTGAGGATCCGCTCGGCGACCGACCCGAGCACGACCCGGCGGACGCCGGTTCTGCCGTGTGTCCCGACGACGACGAGGTCCGCGTCGGCGTCGCGGGCGTACCCGCAGACGGCCCTGCTCGGCTCGCCCTCGATCACCTCGCCGTCGGCGTCGACCCCGGCCTCCTCGGCGCGGTCGAGCGCCCGGTCGACGGCGTCGGTTGCCCGGGTCGTCAGCGCACGCTTGACCGACTCGACCGTCTCGTTCGTGAGCACGCCGCCCCCGGCGTTGGTGAGCGCCCGCGCCTGGTCGACGGCGCTGACGGCGGTGAGTCGCGCGCCCAGCGTCGCCGCGAGGTCGGCGCCGATCCGCTCGGCCGGGGCCACCGCGTCGCTGCCGTCGGTCGCCAGCAGGAGCCGGCTCCCGCTCCCCCACTCGACCTCGACGGCGTCGCCGTGGACCACGAGCACGGGCACGTCCGCGGTGCGGACGACGGTCTCCGCGACCGAGCCGAGGAGCACACGCCTCGCGCCGCCCCTGCCGTGGGTGCCGATGACCACCATATCCGCGCCGACCTCCTCGACGTACGCGAGCAACTGGTCGGCCGGCATTCCCTCGCGGACGGTCGCGACGGCGTCGACGCCGGCGTCCTCGGCGCGCGCGACGATCGACTCGACGCGCTCGTCGGCCTCCTCGCGGCGCTTCCTGAGGTCGGCGAGCGACTGTCCGGTCGGGAAGGGGTTCACCACGGTGCAGGCGTGCAGCGTCGCGCCGGTGCCGGCCGCGAGCCCGATCGCCGCATCGACGGCGGCGGCGGCGGGATCGCTGCCGTCGGTGGCGACGACGATGTCCGTGAATCGGGTGTCGTCCATACCCGAACGTTGTCACGATCGCACGATAAAACCGCCGCCACGGTCCGGAACCCCGAGTCCGCTCACTCCATCGTGAACAGGTCGGTGTCCTCGGGGATCGCGAACAGGCCCATGCGGACGCCGCAGTCGAGCCACCCGTAGCCGTAGGAGTACGACGCCAGCGCGTTCACCGGGTCGCCGCGCTCGCGGAAGTGGCGCCCGTCCTCGAGATAGGAGACGGCCATCTCCTCGCACTCCAGAGCCATCCCGTGGAGCGGCGTCCCCTCCGGGACGCACACCTCCGCCGCCGCGAGGGCGTCCGCGAGCATCTCCCCGTATCTGGTCGTCTTCTCGTCGAGATCGGCGGGCATGTCAAGACAGATCCGGCCGGCCGTCCCTGAGCGTGTCGCCGTCGCGGCGACGGCACGCTAGAACGCGGCGAGTCCCCGCGATCACGACTCGTCGCCCCCCGGTCCGTTCTCCGGGTCCTCCTCGGGGTCGAGGAAGCCGCGGTACGGGCAGACGTGCTCGTCGCGGATGAGCTGCTCGTCGATGATCTCCAGCCCCAGTTCGTCCAGCTCCCGGTTGATCCGGTCGAGGTCGTCGTGGTCGCGACCGATCGCGTTCACGTACACGTTCCGCTCGCCGGTCATGATCTCGCGGACCGCCGTCACGCCGCGGATCTCTCTGGCCTTCCTCCCCAGCTCGTCGCGCTCCGGGATCCGCGCGGTGCAGACGATCTTCGTGTACAGCGGGTAGCCCGCGAGGTCGTAGTCGATGTCGATGTGGTAGCCGCGGACGATCCCCGACTTCTCGAGCTTGTTGAGGCGGGTCCGCACCGTGCTCGCCGAGAGGTCGAGCTTCTCCGCGATGTCGCTCGACGACGTCCCCCGCGCGTCCTGCTGGAGGTAATAGAGGATGTGCCGGTCGACGGAATCCAACTCGCCGTCCTTCATCTGTATCGTGGAGTGCTCCCGCCGACGCTTTAGTGTTCCCCGGTCCGTCGTGCAGTCTCGGCGGGGCCATTTTGCGGACGGAAAGAGACTAATCTATACCGATCGTTGACGATCCGTCAATAGAAGCGCCTGATTTATCTGGTCCCGTCATGTAGGAACGGACGAACAACCGGGCGGTTCCGTGCCCCGATCCGGGTCGCCCGATCCACACCTCACCATGAAGGAACTCGAACGAGACCTCGGTCTCCCGTCCGTCCTCGCGATCAGTATCGGCGCGATGATCGGCAGCGGCATCTTCATCCTGCCGGCGCTGGCGCTGGAGATCGCCGGCCCGGCGGTGATCCTCGCGTACGCGCTCGCCGGCCTGCTGGTGGTCCCGGCGGCCCTCTCGAAGTCGGAGATGGCGACCGCGATGCCGGAGGCCGGCGGAACGTACATCTACATCGAACGCGGGATGGGACCGCTGCTGGGAACGATCGCCGGCGTCGGCACGTGGTTCTCGCTGTCGTTCAAGGGCGCGCTCGCGCTCGTGGGCGGCGTTCCGTACCTCCTCTTGCTGTTCGATCTCCCTCTCAAGCCCGTCGCGCTGGGGCTTGCGGCCGTGTTGATCCTCGTGAACATCGTCGGCGCCAAGCAGACCGGCCGGCTCCAGGTCGCCATCGTCGTCGTGATGCTGGCGGCGCTGGGATGGTTCGCCGCCGGGAGCGCTCCCAGCGTCCAGTCCGCCAACTACGTCGACTTCTTCGGCTACGGCGTCGGCGGCATCCTCGCGGCGACCGGGCTCGTGTTCGTCTCGTACGCGGGCGTCACGAAGGTCGCCAGCGTCGCCGAGGAGGTCGAGGACCCCGGACGGAACATCCCGCTCGGGATCCTCGGGTCGCTGGCGTTCACGACGGTGCTGTACGTCGTCGTCGTCGCCGTGCTGGTCGGCATCACCGATCCCGGCAGCGTCGCCGGCTCGCTGACGCCCGTCGCCGTCGGCGCGGAACAGACACTCGGGCAGGCGGGGGTCGTCGCGGTCATCGTCGCGGCCGTGCTCGCGCTGATCTCGACGGCGAACGCGGGCATCCTCTCGTCGTCGCGCTACCCGTTCGCGATGAGCCGCGACATGCTCGCACCGCCGTCGCTGTCGTCCGTCAGCGAACGGTTCGGCACGCCCGTCACGTCGATCACGCTGACCGGCGCGGTGCTGCTCGCGCTGATCGCGTTCGTCCCGATCCTCGACATCGCCAAGCTCGCGAGCGCGTTCCAGATAATGGTGTTCGCGATGATCAACGTCGCGGTGGTCGCCTTTCGCGAGGGGAGCACCGAGTACGAGCCGGTGTTCACCTCGCCGCTGTACCCGTGGATTCAGGTGTTCGGCACTGTCTCCGGCTTCCTGCTGTTGACACAGATGGGGACGATCGCGCTCGCGGGCGCCGGCGTCATCACCGTCGGCAGTGTCATCTGGTACTTCCTGTACGTCCGCCCGCGGGTCGACCGCGAGGGCGCCGCGACCGACGCGATCCGGCGGCAGGTCAGTCGGGACGCGCTCTCGGAGATCGAGTCCGCGCTCGCCGAGCGTCCCGACACCAAGGAGGTGCTGCTCGCGCTCACGAAGGACCTCGACCCGGAGCGCGAGCGCGCGCTGGTCGCGCTGGCGGCGGATCTCGTCCGCGAGGACGACGGCCGCGTCGTCGCCGTTCGGTTCCAGGAAGTGCCCGACCAGGCACCGCTCACCGAGGGGGTGACCGTCCAGTCCGACGCCGACCGATCCTTCGAGACCCGGGTGAACGCGCTCGCCGACGAGTTCGGCGTCGACATCGAGGCCGACGAGATCGTCAGCCACGACACGAAACACGCGGTGGTCAACTTCGCGACCCACCGCGGGGTGGACACGATCGTCGCCGAGCACGAGCCCCTCCGGGTCCGGTCGCGGCTGTTCGGCGATCCGATCGACTGGGTCGTCAGGCACGCGCCCTGCGACGTGCTGCTCGTCGACAACCTCGGCTACGACGACCCGAAACGGGTCGTGCTCTCCGGCGACGTGGGGCCGTACCCGCCGCTCGCCGTCGACGTCGCCGAGGCGGTCGCCGCCGCCAACGGCGGCGAACTGTCGCTGTGGCAGCCGGCTGCCGGCGACGGCTCGGACAAACAGCGGCGGCTCGTCGAGGACTACCGTACGGAGCTGTCCGAGTTGGTGTCGGTTCCGGTCAGGACCGAGTCGGTCCGAACCGACGGGGGGCGTCCCCCGATGCCCGACCTGCTCGTCCGCCGCGGTGCCGACCACCGCCTCCGCAACGCCCTGCTCGACGAGCGGCCGGAGTTCCCGAACCCGGGCTGTACCACCGTCACCGTCTACCCGCACGAGTCCAGCCGCGTCGGGCTGGCGCGTCGACTGATCGAACGAGTCGCGTTCTGACCGGGCGCGCCGCGACCGCTCGTTTGTATTGTTTTATCAGAACAATACTGTTGTCCGCGGTCCGAGCACGACAGCACAACGTACAAACCCCGTTCGATCCTATCGAACGGTAATGACAGACACCGCTGATATCGTCGAGCACCGTCCGTTGATAATCGCCGGGAGCGGTTCTGCCGGTCTCACGGCGGCCATCTACGCGGCACGCTCCAACAACGAGCCGCTCGTGTTCGAGGGCGACGAGCCCGGCGGGCAGCTCACGCTCACCTCCGAGGTCGAGAACTTCCCGGGGTTCCCCGAGGGGATCAACGGCGCGGAGTTCATCAACAACGCCAAAGAGCAGGCGAAGCGCTTCGGCGCCGACGTGAAGAACGGCATCGTCGAACGCGTGGACGACTCGGACCGGCCGTTCCGTGTCGAACTCACGAACGGCGACGTGTATACGGCCGACGCCGTCATCGCCGCCTCCGGCGCGTCAGCGCGCACGCTCGGCATCCCGGGCGAGGACGAGCTGATGGGCTTCGGGCTCTCGACGTGTGCGACGTGTGACGGCGCGTTCTTCCGCGACGAGGACATGCTCGTCGTCGGCGGCGGCGACGCCGCGATGGAGGAGGCGAGCTTCCTGACGAAGTTCGCCGACACCGTGTACATCGCGCACCGTCGCGAGGAGTTCCGCGCCGAGGACTACTGGATCGACCGCGTGATGGACCACGTCGACGAGGGCAACATCGAGATCATGCGCAACACCGAGGTGACCGAGCTCCACGGGACGCCCGAGGCTGGCATCGAGTCGGTCACGCTCGTGCGCAATCCCGAGGGACACCCGACCGACAAGCTCGACGACCCCGACACCGAGGAGTGGGACTTCGAGGTCGGCGCGGTGTTTTACGCCATCGGCCACACGCCCAACACCGACTACCTCGCCGACACCGGCGTCGAACTCGACGACGACGGCTACCTCAAGACGGTCGGTGGCTCCGGCGGCGGCCAGACAGAAACGGCGGTGTCCGGGCTGTTCGGCGCCGGCGACGTGGTCGACTACCACTACCAGCAGGCCGTGACGGCCGCCGGGATGGGGAGCAAGGCGGCCATCGACGCCGACGACTACCTCGAGGACCTGAAGCGCGAGGCGGCGGCGCAGGCGGAAGAGGAGCCCGCGGCCGCGGACGACTAAGAACCTCTTTTCGCCTCGGGTTTCCTCGGCCGCCTCCGGCGGCCTGCGGGAACCGCTCGGCGAAAACCCGTTCATGCTGTCGGATTCTCCGAATCCGACTGCTGACGGGAAATCTCCGATTTCCCGTAATGCCAAAAAACCCGCTCGCTCGGCCTCCGGCCTCGCTCGCGGTACAGTACGGTTGCCTGCGGCTGGCGCGCACCGTCGCGGTGGGTTCCGTACGCGGTTCGCTCCTCGGCGTCGCCGGGATCAGCGGACGATGCGCAGAACGAACACAGTCGCTTGCGGCGACTACCCGCGACCCACGGACCTTTACGTCCGGTGACCCATCTGAGAGCCATGGTTGGAACTGAAACCTACACGATCACCGGTCCGGACGGCGACAGCGACGAGGTCGACCTCCCCGAGGGGCTCGTCGACATGCTCGCCGAGCAGGGGGAGGACCCCAGCGAGGTTATCAGCGACGTGGTCCTGCAGGCGTTCGCCCAGCAGGCGCACGCCATCGCCCACCACAGCGAGGGCGAGCCGCCCCAGGACGTGCTCGATATCAACGAGAAGGCCGAGGAGCTGTTCGAGGACCGCTTCGGACAGAGCCTCTCGGACGCGATGGGCCACTCGCACTAACGCGACCGCCCGGCCGGGATACCCGTTCTCACGCGCTACATCGACGTAACCGACAGCAGCGGCACCATCGCGCCGACCCCGACGAGGACGCCCGCGACGAGCTCGCGCTTACCGTCGCCGGCGAGGCCCTCGCCCAGCTCCAGCGCCTCCGGGATGAACTCGGTGAGCACGAGATACACCATCGCGCCCGCGGCGAAGCCGAACCCGATCGGGAGGAACCGCTCGGCGAGCGTGACGAAGTAGAACGCGATCACCGCCCCGACCGGCTGTGGGAGGCTGGAGAACACCGCCCACCAGACCATTCTCGGCGGCGACACGTCCATCGAGCGCAGCGGGATCGACACCGCCACGCCCTCGGGGACGTTGTGGATCGAGATGGCGACGGTCATGAACACCGCGAGCAGCGGCACCGCGGTGCCGAACAGCACGAGCCCGCCGGGCGTGTCGAACCCCAGCTCCGCGAAGGAGACGCCGACGGCGACGCCCTCGGGGAAGCTGTGAACCGTGAGGACGCCGAGGATGAGCAGGAGCTTCTTGAAGTCGGCCTCCTCGTACGCCCCGGGGTCGACCTCCGCCCCCTCGATCACCGCGTGGGCGACGACGACCAGCAGGACCCCCGCCAGCACGCCGACGCCTAACTCCAGCGGGCCGCCGTACGCGAGCCCCTCGCTCACCAGCCCGAACAGCGACGCGCCGAGCATGATCCCCGACGCGAGCCCCCACAGGACGACGTTCCACCGGTCGCCGATCTCGTCCACGAGGAAGAACGGGATCGCGCCCAGCCCGGTCGCGAGCGCGGTGACCAGGCCCGCGAGGAACACGAACGCGTACGCGCCGGCGTCGATCATGCGCGAGGCTAGCCGGGGCTCGGATATAACTCTCACGTCACTGACTAATTTCGGCCGGCCGAAACCAGTGGGCCGATCGACCCCGAACACGTGCGCGTGATCGTCGAGATCGCGCGTCGTGGACTCTATATCAGAAATCGATTACGTTCCGGGACTACGCCGTCCTCCAGTCGCGATCGGTTCGGTTCAGGCGGACACAGCCGTCGTCGGTGACGACGACGAGGTCCTCGATCCGGACGCCGAACTCGCCGGACAGGTAGACGCCCGGTTCGATACTGAACACCATTCCGGGCTCGAGTTCGCGCTCGCCGCCGGTGACGACGTACGGCTCCTCGTGCACGTCGAGGCCAACGCCGTGGCCCGTGCGGTGGACGAACTCGTCGCCGTAGCCCGCCTCCTCGATGACCCCGCGGGCGGCGGCGTCGATCTCGCCGGTCGTGACGCCCGGCTCGACCGCGTCGACGGCGGCGTCCTGCGCCTCGCGCACGACGCGGTGGACCTCACGGAAGCCCTCCGGCGGCGATTCGTCGCCGAACACGAGCGTTCGGGTCTGGTCGGAGGGGTAGCCGTCGACGCGGGTGCCGAAGTCGAGGACGACGGGATCGCTCGCCCGGATCACGCGGTTGCCGTGGGTGTGATGCGGCATCGCTCCGTTCGGCCCCGAGCCGACGATCGTCTCGAAGGAGACGCCGACCCCGCCGTTGGCGACGAGGCGATCCTCGATGTGGCGCGCGAGGTCCGCCTCGGTCATCCCGACCACGTCGTCGCCGTCGGCCCGAAGCTCCCGGATCACCGCGTCGGCGGCCTCGCCGGCGTGGCGCAGCGCCGCGATCTCGGCGTCGTCCTTGATCACGCGCAGGTCCGCGAGCACCTCGCCCGCGAGCCCGAACGTCGCCCCGGGGAGCACCTCGCGGAGGTCCTGCGTGAACCGGGCGTGCATGGTGTCGTCGACGAGGATGTGGGACCCGTCGTCGCTGTCGTCGCCATCGCCGTCGCGGCCGTCGCTGTCGGCCCCACGCCGCAGTCCGAGGTCGTCCGCGACCGACGCCAGCACCGCCGCGGGGCCCTCGTCGTCAGCCCACGTGCGCACGTCATTGACGGCGGTCCCGGCGCGCACCTGTTCGCCGGAGAGTTCGGGAACGAGGAACACCGGCTCGTGGTCGGCGGTCACGAACAGCAGGAAGTGGCGCTCGCTGGGGTGTTCGCTGTGGCCCGTGAGATATCGGAGGTTCGTGCTCGGGAACAGGACGATCGCGTCGGCATCGCCGTCACGGAGGCGGTCGCGGACGGCGTCGAGTCGACGGGCGTGCGGCGCGTCGGTGTCGGCGGCGTCTGTATCGTTCATGTGCGACGGTTCCGCCGCCGCCGAGTTGAACGCGTCGGAGCGGGTCGCGACTCAGTCCGCGCGGACGAAGCGGTCGTACGCGGACAGGAAGTCCTCGTCGGACTCGGCGGTCCGCGCCCAGTCGGCGAGGCCGCGCTCCTCGTCGGTCCCGGGGATCACGTTGTCGAGGGTGAACGCGACGATCCCGCCGACGCTGATCCCGGTGGAGCCGACGACGAACACGGTGTTGGCGACGACATCGGCTCCGAGCGCCGGACCGAGGACGGGTACCGCGGCCATGCTCTGTGCGAAGAAGGCGGCCCCGCCGACGCCGTCGGGCGCCGCGGCGGCGACGTTCGAGAAGTACTCGGGGACGAACAGCCCGGCGAACAGCGACACGCCGAGCACGAAGAGGTTCCGCTGGGAGTCCAGATCGACGTACTTCAGGTTCGAGAGCCCGACGCCGACGATCTGGCCGAACATCGCGACGTAGAGGCCGCCGACGACGGGGCCCGGGATGCTCGCGATGAGCGCGCCGAAGGGACCGAAGAAGCCGACGACGAGCATCGCCGCCGCGCCGACCTGCACGACGTAGCGGGAGGCGACGCCGGTGAGCCCGATGGCGCCGATGTTCTCCGAGTAGGAGGTGGAGCCGCCCGCGCCCATCAGCCCCGCGAACACGTTCGCGAGCCCCTCCATCCCGATGCCGTGGGTGATGCGCTTCTCCGAGGGAGCGCCGACCCCCGAGAGCCGGGCGACGGCGTGGTAGTCGCCGAGCGATTCGATGATCGAGGCGATCACGCCCGCGAGCATGCCGACGACGAAGCTCGTCGTCACCTGCGGCATCCCCCACTGGAGCGGGTAGATGGCGACCGCCAACGGCGCCTCCGCCACCGGCGTCAGATCGACGTACCCCGGCGTCCCGGGCGCGTACACGCCCGTCGCAGACAGCGCGAGCGCGGCGACGTAGGCGACGACGATCCCCAACAGGACCGGGAACAGTTGGAACGCCGGCGCGCGGTCGCCGAGGAACTGCGAGAAGACGGCGATCAGGCCGAACGTGAACAACAGCAGTGGCCAGTTCTGCGTCGCGCTCGCCACCTGCGGCGCGGTGAACAGCGTCAGCCCGATGAGCACGATGACCGGCGCGATCACCACCGGGGAGAAGAATCGCCGGAGGCGACCCACCAGCCCCAGATAGCCGATCGCGATCTCGAACAGCGCCGCGACGACGATCGCGCCCTGAAGCTGCAGCAGGGCGGCGCGCCAGGCTTCGACCCCGCCGCCGGGCGGGTTCGCGACGACGACGCCGACGATCGCCAAGGCGGGCGCAAGCATCGAGAACGGCGCCCCCTGGACGATCGGGTAGCGGTTCCCGAGCGTCGTCTGCGCGAGCGTCGCGATCCCCGAGACGACGAAGAACGTGCCGACGAACCGCGGGACGAACTGGTCCGGCATCCCCATCGCGCCCGCGAGGATCAGCGGGACCGCGATGTTCGCGCCGACCATCGTGAGGTAGTGCTGGATCCCGAGGCCGAGCGACTGCAGGAACGGCGGGCGGTCCTCGATCCCGTAGGTGATGAGCGATGCCTCGTCTCCACCGGCAGCGTCGTCGGCGCCCCCGGCGTCGGCGGTGTCGACAGCGTCCTCGGCGGCGGTGCCGCCGTCGCCGTCGCGACCCTCCGCATCGTCTTCCTCGTGCATCCTGCCCGCTCGTTCGTGCTCTTCACCTTCACCCTGCCGTTCTCGGGAGGGTCCTGTCGCTCGGTTGACCCCGATCCTCCGGCGTTGCCGCCCGGTTGCGGAAGGGATTTGTCGCCCCCGGAACAGTCCCGTCCGTGGTTCGCGCCCGTCGCTGGCTGATCGCCTGGGGACTGGGATACGCCGCCGTCGGCGGCGCCTCCGTGCTCGTCCCGCTGTACGCGATCGCGCTGGACGCCAGCCTCGCGTTCGTCGGCCTCATCGCCGCGACCGCGGCGCTCGTGGGCGTGCCCGGCGCGCTCGCGTGGGCCGCGCTGGCCGCCCGGACGAACCGTCGGCGGCCGTTCGTTCTCGTCGCGCTCGGGGCGACCGCGGGCGTGCTCGCGCTCGTGCCGCTGGCGACGACGCCGGCGACGGTGTTGGCGCTCAACGCCGCGTTGTGGTTCGTCGTCGCCGCCGCTGTGCCCGTCCTGAACCTGATCGTCGTCGAGGGCGCGCCCGTCGACGAGTGGGACGGCCGGATCGCCTCCCTGAACGCCTGGCAGGGGTACGGCTGGGTGGCCGGCCTCGTCGTCGGCACCGCGTGGACGCTCGTCGTCCCCCGGTTCGGCGTCGACCCGATCACGGGTCAGCGACTGCTGTTTCTCGTCCTCGCGGTCGTCGCGACGGCAGCGCTGCTGCTCGCGCGGGTGTGGTACCCCGAGCCGTCGACCGTCTCCGCCGAGCGCTTCCGGCGGGTGTACGCCCGGCTCTCGCGCTCGAACTGGGGCGCCGGGCGCTACCTCCGCGCCAGTCTCTACGGCCCGACGCGGGTGTTCTGGGGCTTGCGGTCGCTCCGAAACGGGGCGGGATCGCGACGGGACGGCGCCGGGCGTTCGAACCCGCTCGCCGGCTTCTCCCCGCCGCTGCGGCGGTACGTCCTCGCGGTGGTCGTCTTCTCGCTGGGCTTCGCCGTCTTCTGGGGGCCGGTGCCGGCGTTCCTCGCCGAGCGCGTCGACGACGGGGCGGTGTTCGGCGTCTACCTCGCGGGCAACCTCGGCTCGGCGGTCTGCTACGGGCAGGCGGGTCGCCTCGCCGGGCGGTACGCCCCGCGGGTCGTGCAGGCGGGCGCGCTCGCCGGGCGGGGGGCGCTGTTCCCCGGCGTCGCGGTCGTTGGCGTCCTCCTCCCGACGGCCGCGCTCCCGGCGCTGGCGGGCTACGCGCTCGCGTTCGGGCTCATCGGCGCGACGTGGGCGTTCATCGCCGTCACCACCGCCGGCATCGTCAGCCGGCTCGCCGACGAGTCGACCCGCGGCGCCGCCCTCGGCGCGCAGGCGGCGGCCGCGGGGCTCGCGACCGCCGTCGGCTCCGCGCTCGGCGGCGTCGTCGCCGGCGCCGCGGGCTATCTCCCGACGTTCTCGCTCGGCGCGGCGCTGGTGTTCGCGGGGCTGGCGCTCGTCGTCATCGGGCGGTGACGGGCGGGCCCGAGCGCCGACGAGCGCGCGGCCCGCCGCTCGGCGCGGCGCCTACTCGTCGTCGAGGAACGCCTCGACCTGCTCCCGCGTCGGCAGCGCGGCCATCGCCCCCTGTGCGGTCGTCGCCCGAGCGCCGACGGCGTTGCCGAATCGGAGCGCCTCTGCCAACGACGACCCGCCGTCGAGCGCCTCGATCGCGCCCGCGGTGAACGCGTCGCCCGCGCCGGTCGTGTCGACCACGTCGGCGTCGAACCCCGGATGCTCGGCGTGGCCGGCGCCCCACGGCGCGTCGGCGGTCGACCGGGCGTACGCTCCCGCCGCGCCGCGGGTGATCAGCGCGGTGTGGGGACCGTCCGCGACGACCGCGGACGCGACGGTCTCCGCCGTCCCCCCGTAGCCCGCGGGGTCGAGGTCCTCGGCGGACGCGACGAGCACGCCCACGTTCGGGAGCGCCCGCGCGAGCGTGTCGGCGTAGTCGAACTCCCGCCACAGCGAGGGGCGCGCGTTCGGGTCGAACGAGACGGTGACGCCGTCGGGCGTCCGCTCCAGCAGGTCGAACACGGCCGAGCGCGACGGCTCGTGGGCGAGCTCGACGCCGCCGACGTGGAGCCAGTCGACCGCCGCGAGCGCGTCGTCGTCGATCCGGCCCGACTCCAGCCGGGTACTCGCGGTGCCGTCGAGGTACAGCGAGAACGAACGGTCGCCGTCGGCGTCGAGCGCGACGACCGCGAGGCCGGTCGGCGCGTCCGGGTCGCGCTCGACGTACGTGTCGGGGATCCCCTCCTCGCGGAGCGTCGCCGCGAGGAAGTCGCCGAAGCCGTCCCGGCCCAGTCTGGTCCACAGCGCCGGCGCCTCGCCGAGGCGTGCGAGGCCGACGGCGACGTTCGCCGGCGCGCCGCCGGGCCGTCTGGCGTACGTCCCGGCGTCGCCGTGGCCCCCCGACTCGGCCCCCTCGGGGTGGAGGTCGACGATACACTCGCCGACGACCAGCCGGCTCATTCCCCGCCCTCCGTGTCGTCGTCGTCGTCAGCCCCCGTGCGTTCGTCGTCGTCGTCGCCCTCGGCTTCCGCGCCGTCGGTGTCGCGACCGCCGCGTGCGCTCTCGGGTTCGACTGCCGCCAGCGACTCCTCGACCCGGTCGAGGCTGTGGCCGAGGTAGCCGGCGTCGTGGGTGAACACCTCCGCCGAGAGCGTCCCCGTCCAGTCGTCGGGAAGCGCCCGAAACAGGCGCTCGAAGTCGACGAACCCCGAACCGATCGGGAGGTGTTCGTCGCTCGGGCGGCGGACGTCGTTCAGGTGGAAATGCGAGATCCGGTCGGCGTGTGCGTCGATCAGCGCCACGATGCCGCCGTCGTCGCGGCCGTCGACCCGGGCGTGCCCCGTGTCGAGACACATCGACACGTCCGTGCGGTCGAGCAGCTCGTCGATCCGGTTCGTGTCGAACCGGCCCTTCGGGATGTTCTCGGCGACCAGCTCCACGCCGTGGTCGGCGGCGTAGCCGTCGAGGTGGCGGACCGACTCGACGATCGCGTCGCCGACGGTCCCGTCGTCGTGGGCGGGCGCCCACGCGTCCGTCGTCGGGTGGAGCGTCGCCTTCGTCGCCCCGAGGGCCGCCGCGAGGTCGAGGTGCGCCTCCAACTCGGCGACGGCGCCCGAACGCACGGCGTCGAACGGGGATCCGGGGTCGATCGATCCGAACGGGAGGTGGACCGTGCAGCCGACGCCGTGGTCGGCCAGCGCCGTTCGGAGCTCGTCGCGACGCGGGGCGAGCCGGTCGCGCGCGCCGGCGCCGTCGAGCATCACCTCGACGTAGTCGTAGCCGTGGTCGGCCGCGATCGCCGCTGCGTCCGGGGGATCCATGCCGAGCTGCGTGACGAACCCGATGTCGACGTTCATGCCGCCCGTACTACCCGTCGACACTTCGACCCACCGCATCGGTCATCGGCCCACGGTATCGGTCGTCGGCCCACCG
This sequence comes from Halobaculum rarum, assembly GCF_040025155.1. Taxonomy (NCBI): domain Archaea; kingdom Methanobacteriati; phylum Methanobacteriota; class Halobacteria; order Halobacteriales; family Haloferacaceae; genus Halobaculum; species Halobaculum rarum. The sequence goes on from NZ_CP157275.1 coordinate 2,119,208, forward strand.
CATCGCTCATGGCGTCACGGGCCGGAGCCTGCCGTATGGAGGATATGGGTCCGCTCGCACCCCACGTCGCGGACGTGGCGGCGGCCGCCGGCGTCGACGAGTCCGCCGTGCGGGAGACGCTGACCACGATGCAGGCCGACGTTCGTGCGTACCCGGGCGTCGCCGACCTCGTCTTCGAGTACCGACGGGCGTTCGAGTACGACCCGCTCGTCCGTCGCGACGGCCGAGTGTACTTTCTGCTCGTTCCGCCGCGCGTGTGGAACGAGTTCGCGGCGACGCTCGACGCGTCGGCGGCCGTTCTCGCGGCCGTACGGGCGGTCCACGACCGAGCGTTCACCGCGGGGACGGAGTTGGTTCCGGACGAGCGAGGCGACTGGGAGCCGCTGGTGTTCGTCGCGTCGTCGTAGCCGGGTCTTCGCTCGCGTCACCTGCCGTCGTCAGGTGGTTGTTCACTGTCCGTCGTCCGATGGCTGTGGCGCGACTACCCGGTCGAACTGCTCCACGTCGTCGTCATCCCCGCCGTCGGTACGCTGGGCGCGCGCTCTGGTGACGTCCCACGGGTCCATCTGCTCGATCGACCCCGTCGTCACCGACTCCGCGTCGGCCGCACGCAGGCGGAGGACGACGACCGTCCCGACGTCGTCGATCGGCTCGGACTCCGCCTCGTCGCCGTCGACGAAGGAGAGCTCGCCGTCGACCCCGTCGACGATCCATCTGACGAGCCAGAGGCCGAGCCCGCTGGCGTGGCGAAGTTGGGTCTCGTGGCCCGACTCCACCGCCTCGCGGTCCTCCGCGGGGATCCCCGGTCCGTCGTCCGCGATCCGGATCTCGACGGTCCCCGAGTTGTCCGACAGCGTAATCGCCATCCGCGGGTGATCGTCATGGTGGTGTCGGCCGGCGTTCTCCACGACGTTCCACACCGCGGTGGCGAGCAGCTCGTCGGCGTACGCGACCGCCTCGTCGGCCTCGACGGTCACCGTCATCTCCGGGAACCGATCGCGGGCGCGGTCGGCCACCTCCCCGACGACGCACGTCACATTGACCGGGCGCCCGCCGTGGTCCGTCCGCTGAAGCGTCTGGTCGACGCCGCGGACGCGGCTTCCCAGCGAGGCGAGCCGCTCGGCCGACCGCTGGATGCGCTCGGCGTGCTCGGCGGTGTCGCCGCCCTCGGCCGCTATCACGTCCGCGTAGCCGTGCACGACGTTGAGCTCGTTGCGGAGGTCGTGTCGGAGGACACGGGTCAAGACGCGCAGCCGCTGCTCGTAGCGGTCCCTGCGGGTCTCGTCGCGGAGGGTCAGCAGGTAGCCGCCGATGTGTGGGTCGTCGAAGCGGTTCACGCCGACGCCGTCGAGCACGCGCCAGCCGCCGTCGCGGTGCTCCGCGCGAAAGGAGACGCGGACGCGCTCGCCGGGTCGATGAAGGCTCTCGGCGAACGGCTTGGCGACCGACCGTCGGTCGTCCGGGTGGATGTAGTCGGTGAACTCGTCGCCCTCGAGCGTCTCCGTGTCGTATCCGAGGACGATCTCGGCGGCGGGGCTGATGTACTCGAGGACGCCGTCGGCGTCGGCGACCGCGACGATGTCCTCGGAGTGCTCGACGTACGCCCGATATCGTCGCCGGATCCTCTGCTGCTCGGTCACGTTACGGAACACGAGCAGCCGGACCCCCTCTCGTCCGAGCGACTCGCAGGTCGCCTCGAAGTACGTCGGGTTCGGGACCGGCTCGCCGAAGCCCCCGTCGCCCGCGACGTCGGGGTCCGCCTCGCCGAGGACGACCTCGGCGTCGTCGTCGCCGTCGTCGTCGAGCAGCCCGGACTCGACGACGGCGCCCGGTAGCACGCCCGCGGCGTCGTCGCCGACCCAGTCGTCGCCGAGGGCGAACGCCTCCCGGGCGGCCGGGTTCGCCTCGAGCACGCAGTCGTCGTCGTTGAGGACGACGATCGCGTCGTCGAGCCCGGAGAACACCGTCTCGTGGGCGACGGAGGCGACGTCGAACAGGTCATACCGGGTCATCGCGACCAGCAGCGCCAGGCTTACCGCCCCGAATCCCAGCGGCGTGAGATCGATGGGCGGCAGCCACGACGGCCCCAGGGCGAACAGCGAGAGGGTGGCGATCGGGGCCGCGGTTCCGGTACACAGCACGGCCGCCTGGGTTCGATACGCCCCCGACGAGCGCAGCGCCGCCCGGGCCAGAAGCGAGACGAACGCCGCCCCGGCGACCACGCTGTAAACGAGGTGTGTGACGAGCCCCGGGCCGGGATCGCCGACGAGCACGACCATGCCGAAGGCGGTCCGCGGCTCGATCGCGGCGAAGAAGACGCCGGTCGGATTCACGACGATCAGCGCGCCGACAACCGCGGGCTCCGCGGCGAGCGCGGCGATCCGGGGCGGGGTCAGCCACTCGCCGTGGCCGGCGTACGTGATCGCGAACAACAGGGAGGTGCTCACGATCGGGAGCGAGACGAGCCACTTCAGCCGGAGCAGCCCCTCGGCCGCGGCCGTCGTTCCGGCCGCCAACTGGAGACCCAGCGTGGCCGACCAGGCCGCGACCAGCAGCAGGGTCGCCGCGATCGCGGCGCCGGCGTGGTCCGCCCGCTCGCGGGTCCGGAGGTACGCGAGCGCACCCGCTGTCGCTGACAACAGCGTAGAGCCGGCGGCGGCGAGGAAGATATCTGACGCGTGGACCATTGCCGATAGGTGTCCCGGGGTGGTCGTGATCGACTGATAAAGCCGCGCCCAGAATTATCAGAACAGATTGTCGAAGACGCCCGACACGGTGGCGTCACCGACCGCGATCGGGACGCCCGGCTACAGCCCGAGCTGGCGACCGATGATGAGGTGCTGGATCTCGCTGGTCCCCTCGCCGATCTCCATCAGCTTCGCGTCGCGGTAGAACCGCTGCGGGGGGAAGTCGGTGGTGTAGCCGTAGCCGCCGTGGACCTGCACCGCGTCCTCGGCGACCTCGCGGGCGGCCTCGCTGGCGTCCAGCTTCGCGAGCGCCGACGCGCGCGTCACGTCCTCGCCGTCGTCGTACATCGTCGCGGCCTTGTGGGTGAGCAGTCGCGCGCGCTCGGTTTTGCGGTGCATGTCGACGATCATGTCGCGGACGGCGTCGAACTTCGAGATCGGTTTACCGAACTGCTCGCGCTCGCCGGAGTACTCCTTGGCAGCCTCGTAGGCGCCCTGCGCGAGGCCGGTCGACAGCGCCGCGATGGAGATGCGCCCGCCCTCCAGCGTCTTCATCGTCTGGGTCCAGCCCTCACCCGTCTCGCCGAGCAGGCGGTCCTCGGGGAGCCGCACGTCGTTCAGCTGGATCTCGCAGGTCGGCGAGCAGTTCAGGCCCATCTTGTCCCAGACGGTCGTCACCTCGAAGCCGCCGTCGCTCTCGGGGTCGACGATGAACGTCGAGATGCCGTCGTAGCCCGCCTCGGGGTCGGTGACGGCCTTCACGAGCACGCTGTTGGCGACGTTGGCGTTCGTGATGAACTGCTTCGTGCCGTCGAGCACCCACTCGTCACCGTCCCGCTCCGCCATCGTGTCCATGTCCGAGGCGTCGGAGCCCGAGCCGGGCTCGGTGAGCGCCCACGCGCCCATCCCCTCGCCCTCCGCGAGCGGTCGCAGCCACTCCTCCTTCTGCTCGTCGGTTCCGAACAGCTCGATCGGCTTCGAGCCCAGCGAGACGTGTGCGGCGTACGAGAGGCCGATGCCGCCGGAGACGCGCCCGAGTTCCTCGGTGACGATCGCGTACATGAGCTGGTCGCCGCCGAGGCCGCCGTACTCCTCGGAAACGGGAACGCCCATCATGTCGAGCTGCTCGAGCTGTTCGAAGATCTCCTCGGGGAAGCGGTGCTCGTCTTCGATCTCCTGGGCGATGGGGGCGATCTCCTCCTCGCAGAACTCGCGGACTTGGTCCCGGATCATCCGGTGCTCCGCGGGCAGATCAAAGTTCATGAACGAAGCAGCGGCGCCCCGGGAAATACTTGTTTCGATGGCTTTCGGTCGGCGCAATATCCGCGGGCGGGCGGTCGCAACGATTTATCCCCGCTCGCGGAGTACGGACCACCCCATGGACCTCCAGCGCCTCCTCCGCGGGACCGTCGAGTGGGACCGCTTGGAGGCGGTGGCGCGCGACCTCGCCGGCCGATACGGTGATGGGACGGCGCGCGTCGAGTTCCTCGACGCCGACAACTGGCTGTCGACGCCGTTCATCCTCCACACCGGCGGGGAGATCTACTTCGTGAAGGTGGTGAGCCGGCAAAATTCCGTCGTACACGCGCTGTTCACGGCCGGGCGCAACGTCGGCGCGTTCGCCTCGGGCACGGAGGGCTTTTTCGAGCACTTCGGCACGCCCGCCGAGATGGCCCGCCACGAGTTGGAGGCAACCCGGGAGATGCGTGCCATCGGCATCAACGCGCCCGAGCCGGTCGAGGCGCTGGAGATCGACGGGTTGGGCGTACTCGTCGTCGAGTACCTCCCCGCGTTCCGACCCCTTGACGAACTCGACGCCGACGCCGAGCGCGAACTCGCGCCCGAGTTGTTCCGCGCGCTCAGGCGGCTGCACGACAACGGGCTCGCCCACGGCGATCTGCGCGCGGAGAACGTGCTCATCCTCGCGGGCGACCTCTACTTCATCGACGCGACGAGCGTCCGGAAGCCGGGGGCGTTGGACGCCCGGGAGTACGACCTCGCGTGCGGGCTGGCGGCGCTGGAGCCGCTGATCGGCGCGGGCGACGCCGTCGAGGCGGCGCTGTCGGCGTACCCCCCCGCGGACGTGCTCGCCGCCCGCGAGTATCTCGATTTCGTCGCGATCCGCCCGGACCACGATTTCGACGGACCGGGGCTCAAAGGCGAGATCGAGAAACGTGCGACGGCGAACGGCGAGTGAGGCGAGCCGTGAGCGAAGCGAGCCGTGCGTCAAGTGGCCCGTGAGACGTGCGTGAGAGGGCGGCCCGTCAAGAACGGTCGCCGGGTCACTCCTCCGAGATATCGATGGTGACTGGACCGTCATCCTCGTCGGCGGGCGCGTGGGCGGCGCCCCCCTCGTCGTCGCCGGCGGCGTCGGCGACGAACTCCTCGAGATAGGAGACGTTCCACGTGTTCGCCTTGAGGAACGTGTCGAACACCGGGCCGACGACGGGGATCGACCCGATCACCGCGTCGGCCGTCACGTTCGCGAGCATGCGAACGACCGTCGACAGCGGGACACCGAGGTACGCCGCCTCGGCGACGATGTACAGCGAGACGCCGGCGGCGACCGCGTCGCCGACGCCGGGAACCACGCCGAGCACCGGATCGAGACCGATCCACGTGTTCGTCCCCGGAACCCGGACCGCCTCGTCCATGATCCGGGCAACGGTCTTCACGCGCCGCAGCGCCGGTTCGTCGACCGATTCGGGCAGGTCCATCGTGAGCGACTCGGCGTCTGTCATGGTCGTGGGGAGGCGACCGCGAGGAAAGGCTCTTGCGGCGGTCACGGGCCGACGGGAATCGCCGCGGCGACGACGCTGAGGGGGCTCCCCTCTCCCGCAAAATCGGATACCGGGGGCGGGGCGACTCCCGACGGACGGCCGACTTCCCGCACCTATATCACGTCGGTGACGCAAGTTTTGCCCATGAGTCGAGACGACAGTGTCTACCAGCACTACATCGACGGCGAGTGGACCGACGGGACGGGCGAGGAGACGTTCGTCTCGGAAAATCCCGCCAACGGCGAGGAACTGGGCGAGTTCCGCCGCGGCACCGAGACCGACGTCGACCGCGCCGTCGCCGCCGCCGACGACGCGTTCGAAGAGTGGAGTGAACTCTCCCACATCGACCGCGCCGAGTACCTCTGGGACATCTACCACGAGCTCAAAGACCGCCACGACGAGCTCGGCGAGATCGTCACCAAGGAGTGCGGAAAAGAGATCAGCGAGGGCAAGGCGGACGTAACTGAAGCGTGGCACATGGTCGAGTGGGCCGCCGGCGACGCCCGCCACCCCAAGGGCGATGTCGTGCCCTCCGAGATCCCCAGCAAGGACGCGTACATGCGGCGCAAACCGCGCGGCGTCGTCGGTTGCATTACCCCGTGGAACTTCCCGGTCGCCATCCCGTTCTGGCATATGGCCGTCGCTCTCGTCGAGGGCAACACGGTCGTGTTCAAGCCCGCCGAGCAGACCCCGTGGTGTGCACAGATCCTCGCGGAGATGTTCGAGGACGCGGGCGTCCCCGACGGCGTGTTCAACCTCGTTCAGGGCTTCGGCGACGCGGGCAACGCCATCGTCGAGGACGACCGTGTGGATACGGTGCTGTTCACCGGGAGCGCCGAGGTGGGCCACAAGATCGCCAGCAAGGTCGGCGGCGAGCCCGGCAAGCTCGCGGCCTGCGAGATGGGCGGCAAGAACAACATCGTCGTCACTGAAAAGGCGGACTTGGATACGGCAGTTCACTCAGCAGTCATGTCGAGCTTCAAGACGACGGGCCAGCGCTGCGTCTCGAGCGAGCGCTTGGTCGTCCACGAGGACGTATACGACGAGTTCAAAGAGCGGTTCGTTGAGAACGCTCAGAACGTCGCCGTGGGCGACCCCCTCGATGAAAACACGTTCATGGGGCCGCTTATCGAGCCCGAGCACAAGGAAAAGGTCTCGGAGTACAACCAACTCGCGAAAGACGAGGACGTGAACGTCCTGGTGGACCGCGAAGAATTAGAGGACTCCGAGATCCCTGAGGGCCACGAGGAGGGCCACTGGGTCGGGCCGTTCGTGTACGAGGCGGATGCAAAGGAAGACCTGCGGTGTACCCACGAGGAAGTGTTCGGCCCGCACGTCGCCCTGCTGAAGTACAGCGGGGACATCGAGGAGGCGGTCGAGATCCACAACGACACTGACTACGGACTCGCCGGAGCGATCATCTCGGAGGACTACCGACAGATCAACTACTTCCGCGACAACGCGGAGATCGGGCTGGCGTACGGCAACCTGCCGTGCATCGGCGCGGAGGTCCACCTCCCGTTCGGGGGCGTGAAGAAATCCGGCAACGGCTACCCCTCGGCACGGGAGGTCATCGAGGCCGTGACCGAACGCACGGCGTGGACGCTCAACAACTCCAAGGAGATCGAAATGGCGCAGGGTCTCTCGGCCGATATCAAGACCAAGGACGACTGACTGGCGTTCCGACCGAGCGGCCGTAGGCCGCCGAGGAACTCCGGCGGTCGTCTGCGACGTACTGCAGTCGCACTCGCATGCGACGCCGTGACTCGTTCGCGCTTTGGCGCTTCCTTCCGAGTAGTCACAGCGTCGCCGCTGGGTAGGCTGAAGACCGCTCCCGCCGGTGCGACGACCCCGGCGCGGGTGAGGCGCCGGACGCGACGCGGGGTGGTGTACGGTGCGTCGCGCGTCGCCGCGTCGGACCGCGTGTCCTACGCGGTACCGGGGCCGTGTGGCCGGAGCGGGAGTGGGAGCGGGAGTTGCTCCGGCCGGCCCGCGCGGATGGGCGAAATCGCCGTCGTGCGGGCGGCCCCAGTTTCGCTGGGGACATGCTGTCCCCTAGCCCGCGAAGCCGAACCGAACCGACCGAAACGGCCGGCGTGCCCGGACACGCTGGGGGGTGCGTCCGGACGGGGTTCGGTCTCGCGGTGTCACTATCGGGGCGCGTTCGTTACTTCAACACTCCGCCCGAATTATCGGAAGCGATTCTCGACCGGCCGGTGCGGTTTAGCCACTCGGCGCGGACGATCGGGCCATGTTCGAGTCGACGTTCGCGGACGCGAGGCGACGTGACTGGGCGGGCGAGGACGGCGCGATCGGGGACCGCGGCGGCGACGCCGACGCGGTCACCCGGATCGCGACGGTCGGCTGCGGCAACTACGCGCGCTCGGTCTCGATCCCGGCGATGGAGCGCGGCGACTACGCGGCGCCGACGGTCGTCGTCAGCGGCGACCCGGAGAAGCGCTCCCGCCTCGTCGACGAGTTCGGCGTCACCGCGATCGGCTACGACGAGTACGAGGCGGGCGTCGCGAGCGACGAGTACGACGCCGTCTACGTCGCCACCCCGAACCGGCTCCACCTACCCCATGTAGAGACAGCCGCCGCACACGGGAAGCACGTGCTCTGCGAGAAACCGCTCGAGGCGACCGTCGAGCGCGCCGAGCGACTCGTCGCCGCCTGCGACGACGCGGGGGTCCGGCTGATGACCGCCTACCGAATGCAGACCGACCCCGTGATGCGGCGCCTGCGGGAGTTCGTCGCCGGCGGCGGCATCGGCGACCTCCAGCGCGCGTCCGGCGACTTCACGTTCCCGGTGCTCGGGGGAGATGCCGGCCCGGACCAGTGGCGCCTCGACGGACGCCTCGCGGGCGGCGGCGCGCTGTACGACGTGGGCGTGTACCCGCTCAACACCGCGAGGTTCCTCGTCGGCGACCACCCGGTCGCGGTCTCGGCGACGACCCGGTCACCTGACCCCACGTTCGACGAGGTCGACCAGCACGTCGACTTCCGGGTCGAGTTCGGCGCCGCGAGCGGTGTTGCCGATGGCGACGCGGGCGCCGTCGACGGCGGAGACGGGTGGGTCGGGAACTTCTCGGCGTCGTTCTCGGGGCACCCGAACACGTCGCTGGAGCTGCTCGGGAGCGAGGGTCGGATCGCGATCCGGTCGGCGTTCCAGCCCGGCGCGGACCGTGAGGTGACCGTGGAGACGGCCGAGGGGACGATCGAGCTCGCGGGCGCCGGCGCGGACGAGACGGTCGAGGAGTTCGACTACTTCGCACACGCGGTGGCGGCCGGCGGCGACATCGAACCCGACGGGGGAGACGGGCTCGTCGACATGCGGACGCTGGCGGCGATACAGACCTCGGCACGGACGGGAGCGCGGGTCGAACTGTAACCCGGCGGTCCCGCTGCGTGGACGTACACGTCGCGGCGAACGAAAGCGTCGGTGAACGAAGGTGGGGGTGGGGAGGCGGTGGTGCGCGCGTCCGGTGCGGTGGACCCCTGACCGCGGAGCGGGCGCGCGCAGTCGCGTCGGGTGCGGCGGCGCGGATCTTGTGTCTGCCAGCTTACGACGAGAAAAGCGTCGGTTCGCCGGCACTCAGTCATATCCCGCTTGTCGGGATAAATGCTCCGGGACCGGTCGGCGAAGATCGGGTCGACGGAAACGGTTATACTCGCGCACGGAAAGTCTTCAGTATGGCTCGCCTCAGGGCCGAGGCGCTGCTCGGTGGCGCCGAGGACCTGCTGTCACAGCCGCGCCGCATCGTCGACCACCGTCGGCTCGGAGCGCCGGGCGACTCAGTCGACGCCGACGGCGGAGGGACGCTCCTCCGTGTCGAGAAAGTACCCTTGGCACACGTTGACGTGGCGCCGGACGTCCGCGAGCGTCTCTGCCAACTGCTCGACGACGAGTACACCGTGTTCGTTCACTACGTCGACTAACACACGCTCGCCCGTCTTCGATCCCCGTGTCCCTCGCTTCAGTAGTCGCGTCTGTCGCGGAGCGCCGGAAACTCTTCGCGGACGCTCGCGACGCGGTCGGGATCGATCTCGGCGGCGACGAGCGCCGGTTCGTCGCCAGTCGACGCCAGTGTCGTTCCCCACGGGTCGTACACGGTCGACCGGCCGAGCAGGTCCGCCTCCTCGAAGCTCCCCGAGCCGTTCACCGTCGCGACGTACGCGAGGTTCTCGATCGCCCGCGCTCGCGGGAGCGTCCGCCAGTGTTCGACGCGCGGGTAGGGCCACGCGCTGGGGACGAGCACGAGGTCGACGCCGCCGTCCGCGAGCGCGCGGAACTGTTCGGGGAACCGCAGATCGTAACACGTCGTCACCCCGACGCGAACGCCGAGCATGTCGACGACCGGCAGCGCCTCGCCGGGCGTGAGCAGTCGCGTCTCCGCCGAGTCGTACCCGAACAGGTGGTGCTTCCGGTACACCGCACGGCGGTCGCCGTCCGAATCGAACAGGACGGCCGTGTTCGCGAGGCCGTCGTCGGCAGGCACATCCGCACCCGCGGCGGCGCTCTCGGCGAGATCCTCGACGACCGAGCCGGCGAGCAGCGCGATGTCGTGGTCACGGGCGGCCTCGGCGAGCCGGCTCAGGGTCGGCCCCGACAGGGCCTCGGCGCCGCGTTCGTACGCTTCGAACGCGAAGTAGCCGACGTTCCACAGCTCCGGAAGCGCGACGAGGTCCGCGCCGCGGTCGGCGGCGTCGGCGATCGCCGCCAGCGCTCGGTCGAGGTTGCCGTCGCGGTCGGCCGCGCGGACCTCGATCTGCGCGAGCGCGAGGTTCATGCGAGCCCCAGCTCGCGCTCCAGGGCGCGTTCGAGGTTGTCCAACTCGTCGCTGAACTTCCGTTCGAAGAACGACTCGACGCCCGGGAGACGGCCGTCGACGACGAACTCGTTGACGAGGCGGGCGCGCCCGTCCTCGGTCTCGGAGACCGTGTGCTCGCCCGTCACGCGGAACGCCCGGGACTTCCCGACGAACTTGACGTACTCGGGCGGGTCCTTGCGCACCTCCTCGGTCTCGACGGCGATGCTCGATCGGATCACCGGGATCGGCAGGCGGACGTGCCACCTCGCGGTCCCGTCGTCGTCGACCTCGTATTCGTCGACGACGCTGATCGCCCCGGCACGTTTGGCCGGATCGGAGATAAACGCCCAGACGTCCTCCGGGTCGGCGTCGAAGATGAACTCCCGGCGTACACGCACGGTCATCGAACCGACGTAGGTGCGGGGGGCGAAAAAACGGGTGGGTTCGCGCGTCGACCGTGTCGTCGTTCGTCGGACCGACGATCGGGGGCGGGTCGACAGCAGAAGTCGAACTGGGTCGATGCGCATTCACTCGGGATGGGGCGGTACACCGGTACGGCGACCGCCGTATTCGGACGGGACATTTGGGGAGGCATCGACTGCCGTCGACTACGGCAGCTCGACGCGCCAGGTGGTCGAGCGGGCACGGCCCCACTTCTCGATGTCCACTTCCTCGGATTTCTCCGCGAGCGTCGGAAGTCGGGTGCCGACCTGCTTGGCGGAGAGGCCGATGGCCTCCGCGATGTTTTTCGCCCGGAAGTACTCCTCTCCCCGGGAAACGCTGTCGCGCAGGTACGCGAGGATGCGCTTCTCCTCGTCGGTGTACTCCGTCATTTGTGCTGTTTCAGTGTTGGGTGCGAGCGTTCTTAACGCTTCCCTCACCTCCCACTGTGGGATCGACCGGCGACGCGACGGCGCCTATTAGACGTCGAACGCCTGTAGCGCGATGACCGCCAGGATCGCCGCGGTCAACGCCAGCGCGAACCCCCATGCTATCACGATCTGGGAGGCGCCCGCGAGCATGAATCCCGCGCCCACCACGGCGAACGCACCGAACACGAGCGAGACGCCGAGCGCCTTGTCGCTTTCGAGAGTCTCGGTTTCCATACGCGTCGCTCCGACGCAGCGCACCTAACGCTTGCGGATGCGGGGCACGTCGTGCGGTCGGGGCTCGTCGCGCTCGCTCGGATCGTCTCCGGTCGGAGGAGCGAGACGGCGTCGGTGATGAGACAACCGTCGGAACGCGATCCGACACCTGGGAAACAGACCGCGGTCTCTCGACCGTCAACCGCCGGCCGACTCTCCCATCCGGAACCGGGCGCGGAACTCGCCAGCGCCGACAAGGCTTTGTCTCCGGGCGGACACCTCCGGGTATGTTCCGGAGTCCACCCGCTCCTGATCGAGTTCTCGGACGGTAACGTAACCGCCTCCCCGGACGGCGATGGCATCGTCGTGGAGGTGGACGGGCAGACGCACGAGCTGACCCGCGAGGCCGCCGCCGACCTGCGGGAATCGCTGGCCGACGCGCTGACCGAACGACGGGAGTTCTTCCGCACCGCCGGGGAGTTCCGCGCCGACGGGAGCTACGTTGTCTCGCGCAAGGCCGCCGACTCGGCGGGCAACGCGAAGGTGTTCGACTCCTTCGACGAACTCGTCCGGCTGTACGACCGGCTGCCGGATCGGTTCGACGCCGACGACGTCGGCCGAACGGGCATCACCGGCTCGCGGCGGCACATGCTGATCCGACACTTCGCCGAACACCCGGCGTTCGACTGTCGCATCCGGCGTCGAAACCCCCTCAGCGCCGAGAAGACTGAGCCTGACCGGGGCGCCGAGGATGTCGCTGAAGCGGAGGAGTAGTCTCCCGCGAGAGGACCGCAGTCGCGTGTTTCGCCGTTCTACCGAGGTGCTCGCTTCGCTCGCGCCTCGCTCTACTCGATCGTCACGAACTCGTTCTCCTCGTTGAGCGCGAGGTTCGCGGCCACCTCCGCGATCCGCATCGCGTACTGGGCGGTCTCCTGCAGGCTGACGAGCACCTCGCGCACCTGCAGCAGCTGCGCGTTCGACATCTCCGGGAGGTCGGTGAGGATGTCCTGCTCGCGGTCCTTCAGCTCCTGGAAGAGGTACTTCACCTCGATGGTGAGCGCGTAGTCGCGCTTGACCGCCGACTCGACGGCCATCTCCGTGATCTCGTCGACCTGGTCGGTGAAATCGCGGATGCGCCGCATCGTCGACTCGTCGACGTCGAGGGTGTTGCCCTCGGCCTCCATCGCGATCTCGGCGATGTCCTCGGCGTTGTCCGCGATGAGTTCGAGGTTCTTCGCGATCGACCGGTAGCCGATGAGCGGGAACCCGGAGTCCAGCCCGACGGCGCGTGCGAGGTTCGGGTTCTGGTAGGCCGTGAAGATGAGCCGCAGGAGGAGGACGAAGATCTTGTTCGCCTGCCGCTCGCGGTTGAGCGCGCGCTGGGCGAGGTCGGCGTTGCCGTGCGCGAGCGCCTTCACCGCCTCCCCGCGCATCGTCGAGCCGGTGTTCTCCAGGCGCTCCAGCAGGTTGTCGAGCGTGAAGTCCTCAGGGTCCACCGAACACCGGATGGCGATGTTCTCCGGCGTCTCCTCGATCACGCCCAGTCCCATGAGTTGGGTCTCGGCCTTGTACACCGCGTTGATGTGGTCCGAGCCGAGCGCGCCGTCCTTCGTGGTGATGTTGATGACGCGCCGCCCGAGCACGTACTGCGCGAGGATCGCCCGCTCCAAGGCGTCCGCGTCGAGGTTGTCCGCGTGCAGCGTCGCCTCCGCGTCCTCCGTGCTCGCGGACTCGGGCAACACCGTCAGCGTCCCCTTGCCGCCCATCCGCAGCGACACCTCGTCGCCCTTCTCGACGTTCTGTTCTTTCGCCCACTCGGCCGGCAGCGTCATCGCCAGCGTCGAGGGTCCCAGCCGCTGAACCTTCCGCGTCTCCATATTCGAGGGGAGTCTCTATACGACCTTAACCTTGACCCTATGTTCATTATATACTTGGTTGGATATGTAAGGATCTACCCTTCGATTCAAGTGCTAGTCCGAGATCCGGTTCACACGATCTTCATCATCCGGCGCTCGAAGCGCCCGACGCGAACTTTCACCCAGCCGCGGAGTTCCTCGTCGAGTTCGGGGTCGTCCGTATCGACGCGCAGCACCCGCAAGTCGTCGAGCTTGTCGCGCGAGGCGACGATCTCCAGGTCGCACTCGCGGATGACCGCCGGCGACAGTTGGGGGTTGCCGCGACCGAAGACGAACCCCTGGCCGCCGATGGGGGTGACGACGATGACGTTGTCTTCGTCCAGCGAGTCGAGGATCTCCGACTCCGCAGCGTCGAGCGCGAGCACGTCGCCGTTCCGATACACGTCGACGCCGATAGGCGACCCCTCGAAGCCCAGCCGCTCTTTGACCTCGCCGACGGTCGAGCCCGGCCCGAGTACCCACGTCGTCTTCGGCCGTGCGCGCACGTCGTCGGCGACCCCGATCGCCAGCGACTCGACGGTGCCGCCGCCGATCTGCTTGCCCGACTGGAGCTGTTCGGCGACGGGGACGTGCGCGACGGCGCGCAGTTCCGGGTGGACCTCCCCCTCGCGGTACTCGTCCTCGTCGATGTCCATCACCTCGCGGCGCTCGGTGCGCTCGAACGTCGCGGCGACGTATGCTGCGTCCTCCGGGGAGACGGCGAACACCGACGAGTACACCTTCACGCCCGCGGGGACGCCGAGCATCGGGATGTCGGTTCCCTCCAGCGCCTCCGCCACGTCCGTGGCGGTGCCGTCGCCGCCGACGAACAACACCAGATCGACGCCGGCCTCGCGAAGCGCGCCGACGGCCGTTACCGTGTCGTCGGCGTCCGTCTCGTCGCCCGCGGGCGTCCCGAGTACTTCGGGATCGAAGCCGGCGTCGCGGACCTCGCTCGCCCCCATCGGGTCGCCCCATGCCAACAGTTCGGCGTCGGGGGCGCGCTCGGCGAGGGCATCGAGCGCCCGGTGGGCGCGATCGGGCGCCCGTGGCTCGGCGCCGCGGGCGCGCGCCTCGGCGACCTTCCCGTCGGTGCCCTTCAGCCCGACCCGGCCGCCCATCCCCGCGACGGGGTTGAGCAGGAACCCGATTCGCATGTCGGGAGGGGGACGCGCCGGCGACAAAAGCCCGCCGGCTCGACGGAGTCGCGCCGCTGTCGGGGGGGCGAGGCACGGACGAAGGAGAATGGAGTCGGCGTGGATCGAGCGGACGAACGAGCGTTGTGACGACCGATTACAGCAGCGAGATGTCGAGCGCGTACGGCCACGGCGCCGACGCGAGCGCGAGGAACGCCAGCGACGCACCCGCCATGACGGTGTTCTTCAGGAACGAGGTCATCTCGTCTTGCTGCTGGTCCTCGGGCACCGCCCAGAAGTCGTGGATGGTGACCGCCGACGCCAGCAGGAACACCGCGAGTCCGCCGGCCGCGAGTGTGACGAATGCGCCCGTGGCGACGCCCAGCCCGCCGAATATCAGTAGCCCGCCGGAGAACAGCGTCGCGAGGCGGGGCGCGGGGATCCCCTTCGCCTCCGAGTAGCCGGCGAGTCCGTCGGTCATCGTGAAGTGGTTCAGTCCCATGAACGCGAGGACGAAGCCGAACAGCAGCCGCGCGAGCAGGAAGATCTCTCCGGAGCCGGTACTGGTGAACGGATCGGATGCGCCCTGCAGTAGGATCGTATCGAGCATCACTCTTCGGTACATTCTGCCCCATCTTATAATTTCCCTGACATAGGGGTAACCGGGTTACACGGGCGTTACCGAGGCGGAATCTCACGAACGAGCGCCCCTGTGTGGAACTCTCTATCCGAGGATTCGACGTCCGATTCGGATGGTGAATTCGTATCGAAGATATATCACTAGTTCAAGGCGCCGTGGCGACCGGGTAACGACCGCCGGCGCCGACGGAGGTTTCCCCGTTCGGTCCCACAGATCGCTCATGTACACGGGGCGAACCGAGCAGCCGTGTTGCCTGTGTGACTCCCCCGAGACGACCGCTCGCATCGACATCCCGCCGCGGGCGGTGCAGTTGATGAAGCACTCCGACCCGATCGCCTGGCGCGACATCGTCGGCGAGGTATCGATCCACTTCTGTGAGTCCGACTGGGAGGCGGTCGCCGATCTCGTCGTGGACCTCGGGATGAACCCGCTGTCGCGGTGCAACGTCGCTCGGGCGTCGTTCGACCTGCGCGGGGACTTCGAGGCGCTGCTGAACGACACGCGCGCGGAGCCCGACCAGACCGAGTTGGAGGCGCGGATGCTCGCTGAGGCGGAGGAGACGCTGGCGGCCCTCGACGACCCCATGACCGAGGAGCACGCCGTCGTCGAGGCACACGTCGTGGTCGACTCGCTCGCTGAGTTCGGCGTCGCGTCGGCGTGACAGCCACCTCAGTCATATCCCTTGTGTGGTGTGTCGGTGTCAGTGCACGTCGGTGATAGGCTTTTATCCGTGCCCGGTGTATCGAGGTCGAACCCAGATGTCACTTCGGGCAGTTATCGACTCCGTCGAAGGGCGAGAAAAGCGCCTGACGGTGTTCGATCCGCCGAACGACGACGCGGTCGCGGAGCTGCGCGAGTACTTCGACTCCCAGGCCGTCCGAATTGCTGAAGGAACGACCGACAGCAGCCTCTCGGGGTACGTCGTACTCTCGGACGAGCACGACGACGAGGTGCTCGCGGCGGTCGACCTTCGGCATCTCCAGGGCGAGGTCGCGGTCGGACCGGGTGAGCAGAGCGCGTTCGCGCCCATCCTCGAACACCTCGACGGGACGACGTTCACCTCATACGACATCTCCCAGATGATGGCCGCGACTCGGGAGATGGAGGACCGCGCGTGGCGTGCGGGGACGGGTGAGCTCCACGCCGGCTTCCAGCGCGTCGAGGCGATCCGCGCGCAGAAGGGCGTCTACGAGGACCTCGCGACCAAGGAGATAGACATCCACACCTACTGTGCCCCGAGCGACGACACGCCCGATATCGAGGGCGTGTCGATTCATCAAGAGGACACTGACGAGATCAGACGCTCGTGGTTCGTCGCGTTCGACGGCGGCGGCGACCCCGCCGACGCCTGTCTGCTTCTCGCCGAAGAGCGCGGCGACCCCGCCGACCGTCAGTTCTACGGCTTCTGGACCTATGACTCGACCACCGTCGCGACAGTGATCAACCATCTCAAGCAGACGTACGCGGTCCCGGCGTAGCGATCACCGCGTCGACCGCGTGGCCCGGTTTCAAACAGGTTATATACGTCCCTGACCGAACGTTCAGCCAACACCGATGTCACGTCGCCCACTGACGTTGTTGATCGCGGCACTACTGATCCTCTCGGCCGTCGGTGCGGGCTTCGTCGGCGTCGCGGCTGCAGACGAGGACCCCCGATTCGAGACGGACGTGGCCGAGCCGGTGCTCCAGCCCGGGACGACCCAGGAGCTCACCGTCGAACTCACGAACGACGCCGCCGATCGCGACGACAACGTCGAGCCGGCGCTCGACGTGAACGCCACGGTCGGTGATACCGACGGGATCGACGTGCTCTCGTCCACGAGGGAACTCGGCCGGATGGGCGACGGCGCCACCCGGTCGGTGACGGTACAGATCGACGTCGCGGCCAATATCCCCGGCGGGGAACACCGCGTCCCGATCACCGTCAAGTACCGCGACGAGGACGACGAGGACGAGGTACTCACGACGACCGTGTACGCGACGGTCCGGGTGCAAGAGCGCGCCCTGTTCGAACTCGAGGACGTCGAGTCGGCCGCCCCGGTCGGCGGCTCGGGGACCGTCTCGGTGACAGTCCGCAACGTCGGCGGGGAGTCGGCCCGGAACGCGGTGCTCTCGCTCCAGTCCGGTAACGACGACCTCACGTTCGGCCAGTCGGCGAACGCCCGCCGGTTCGTCGGCACGCTCGGCCCCAACGAGACGCGGACCGTCGAGGTCGACGGGACGCTCGTCGAGTCGGCCGAGACGCGCGAGTACGCGGTCGACGCGACCGTCGAATACGAGTCCGAAAGCGGCGCGTCGGTCACCTCCCGATCGCTCTCGTTCGGCGTGCTCCCGCTGCCAGAACAGACGTTCGGCGTCGACGCACTCGAGAGCACCCTCCGGGTCGGTGAGGACGGACAGGTCACCGGCACCGTGACGAACACTGGCGAACAGACCGTGACGAACGCGGTCGTCCTGTTCGAGACGACGAACCCGAACGTCTCGCCGCTGGAACCCGAGGTCGCCGTCGGGACGCTCGAACCCGGCGAGTCGGCCGAGTTCGCGTTCGACATCGAGGTGTCCGGCGCCGCCGAGGCGGGACCTCGCCAGTTCACGCTGCGCGTCCAGTATCGCGACGACGAGGGAACCCGCAGGACGGGTGATTCGCTCGACGCCCCGGTCTCGATCGCCGAGTCCCGCGACGAGTTCGACGTGAGCGCGGTCAACGGAACGGTCGAGGTCGGAAACGGCGTGACGTTCACCCTCGAGGTGACGAACAACCGCGAGGAGCCGGTGCGCGACGTGTCCGCGAAGCTGTTCCTCGATGGCCCGCTCTCGTCCGAGGACGACGAAGGGTTCATCGACGCGATCGCTCCCGGCGAGACAAGGGAGGTCATGTTCGACCTCTCGATGGCCGGCACCGCGATCGCCGGCAAGACGTATCCCGCGAGCGTCGACTTCCGGTACGAGACCAGCGACGGTGATACCCTGATCTCCGACACCTACGAGGTGCCGGTCGAGGCGACGGCGCCCAGCGGGAACGGACTGCCGCTCGGCGCCATTGGCGTCGGGGCGGTCGTCGTCGTTCTCGGGATCGCCGGCGCCGTCTACCTCCGGCGCAACAGATGAGCGACGAGGGGGTCACCGCCGCGGTCGCCACGGAGATCACGGAGCGCCCCGGTCGGATCGTTGCGGCGTTCCTGCTGCTCACGCTGGTGTTCGCCGGCGGGCTT
Organism: Halobaculum rarum; assembly: GCF_040025155.1. Classification (NCBI taxonomy): domain Archaea; kingdom Methanobacteriati; phylum Methanobacteriota; class Halobacteria; order Halobacteriales; family Haloferacaceae; genus Halobaculum; species Halobaculum rarum. The sequence goes on from NZ_CP157275.1 coordinate 2,137,454, forward strand.
GCGAACGTCTCGACGGCCGCCGGCACGGAGCAGTTCACTTCGGGGATCCCTGCAGAGGAGGCACTGTCGGACATCCAGCGCGACTTCGGTCCGTCGTTCGCCGACGACACCGGCTCGACACAGCTCGTCCAGCGAGACCGGAACGTCCTCTCGAAGCCGGCGATGCTGCGGATGCTCGAGGCACAACATCGGCTGCAAGAGACGGACGGCTTGCGGGTGGTCGGCGTGTCGTCCCCGGCGGCGACGGTCGCGCGAACGATCGACCCGAACGCGACCACGACCGAGGCGCAGATCCGCGTGCTCGAACGGGCGACCTCCACGGAGATCGATGGGGCGATCCGTGAGAACGCGGACAACCCAGCGTTCACCGGCGGGGTGTCCGACGACTTCAACGCCGAATCGGCGGCGGCGTCGGCGACGATCGGCGTCGTAACTCACGAGATACCGGGCGCCGGCGGCGGCGGTGCGGCGGCCGGACAGAGCGGCTCCAGCCCGCTGACCGACATCCAGATCCGGAGCCAGCGCGTCGTCGACACCGTCGGCGGCGACATCACCGTCTTCGGGTCCGGGATCATCTCCGCGGAGTTCTCGTCGGTGATCACCGACTCGCTGCTCATCGTCACGCCCGCGGCCGTCCTGTTGATCATCGGCTTTCTGATCGTCGCCTACCGCGACCTCATCGACCTCCTGTTGGGGTCGTTCACGCTGCTGTTGGCGGTCGTGTGGACGTTCGGATTCCTCGGCCTCGCCGGGATCCCGTTCAGCCAGATGATGATCTCGGTGCCGCCGCTGCTGCTTGCGGTCGGGATCGACTTCGGTATCCACGCGGTGAACCGCTATCGCGAGGACCGGGCCGAGGGCTACGGCGTCGAGGACGCGATGAACCTGGCAGTTCGGCAGCTCCTCGTGGCGTTCTTCATCGTGACCGGGACGACTGTGATCGGATTCCTCGCGAACCTCACGTCAGATCTCGCGCCGATCCGGGAGTTCGGCCTGGTCGCGGCCGCGGGAATCCTGTTCACGTTCCTCCTGTTCGGCGTGTTCCTCCCGGCCGCGAAGGTGCTGATCGACCAACGTCGCGACGTCATCCCGATCCCGACGTTCTCACAGGCTCCGCTCGGCGCCGAGGGGAGCGGACTCGCGAGCGTCCTCCGCGTCGGCGTCTCGATCGGAGACCGCGCGCCGCGGGTGTTTCTCGCGCTCGTGCTCGTCCTCACCGCGGCCTCGGGCGGCTACGCAGCGGGCATCTCCACGTCGTTCTCTCAGGAGGACTTCCTCCCGCCGGAGGAAACACCCGACTACTTGGAGGAGCTTCCCGAACCGTTCGCGCCCAGCGACTACACTGCCGTCGCGACGCTCAACTTCCTCGAGGAGAAGTTCACCGCGAGCCAGGGCGGGTCGGTCACGGTCTACGTCGAGGGCGACATGGAGGACTCGACGAGACTTGAGGAACTCTATCGCATGGGCGACGATCCCCCGAGCACGTTCGTCTCCGAGGACGGGCGCGCGGAGTCGCAAAGCATCGTGACGGTCATTCAGCGGCGCGCGGCGTCCGACCCCGAGTTCCGCCGGCTCGTGAACCGGAACGACCGGAACGCGAACGGCGTCCCAGACGACAATCTCGGAGAGATCTACGACTACCTGTTGTCGTCGTCATCGCGCGAGCAGGCGCTGCAGTACCTCTCCGAGGACCGGCGGAGCACACAGGTAGTGTACTCGACGGAGGCCGACGCCGACCAGTCGGCGGTGACGGCCGACGGACGCGCGGTCGCCGACCGCTACCGCGACACCAGCGGCGTCGCGGTCGCCACCGGCAGCACCGTGGTGTTCGCCGCCGTGTCGGACCTGATCTTCGTCTCCGCCGCCCAGAGCCTCGCCGTGGCGCTCTCACTCACGGTGGTGTTCCTCCTCGTCATCTACGGCGTGCTCGAGGGACTGCCGTCGCTCGGCCTCATCAACACCATCCCGATCATCGCGTCGGTGGCGCTCGTGGCGGCGACGATGCGGCTCGCGGGCATCGCGTTCAACGCGTTCACGGCGACGATCCTCTCGTTGACCATCGGCTTGGGGATCGATTACTCGGTTCACGTCGTCCACCGGTTCATCGACGAGCGTGGCGAACACGACCTCTTCACCGCGCTGGAGCGGACCGTCCGCGGAACGGGGGGCGCGCTCCTCGGGAGCATGCTCACGACGACGACGGGGATCGGCGTCCTCGTGTTCTCGGTGCTGAGCATCCTCGGGCAGTTCGGAACGCTCACCGCGCTGTCGATCCTTTACTCGTTCCTCACGTCCATGCTGGTGCTCCCGTCGGCGCTGGTGGTCTGGGACGGCCTCAAGGGCCACGACCCCGACCGGCCGGTCGAGGCGAAGCCGGGGCTCTCGGTGCCGTTCCTCCGCCGAGGCGACCGACCGGAGCCGACGAGCGCGGACTGACGGCGATCCGCGATCCGGCACGGCCGCTATCGACGGATCGTGAAGCCGTGCTCTCCCTCCGGTTCGGCGTACTCGGCCTCGACGTTCTCGACGAGCGCGCTCGGACTTCCGGTGTGACACCACTCGACCGTCCCCTCGACGGTTTCGCGCGGCCCCTCGAACACCGCCTCGACGCGCCCGTCGTCGAGGTTTCGGACCCAGCCGTCGAGGCCCCGTTCGCGCGCAGTATCGCGGGTGTTCGCCCGGTAGAAGACTCCCTGTACTCGTCCGGACACGAACACGTGTGCGCGGACGCGGTCCGTCGCGTCGCCGCTCGTTCCTGCGTCGTCGCTCATACCTGTCGCTGAGCGGGCGAGACTGGAAAAGCCGGCGGCCGTCCACGAGTCGGGACGCAAGCGGGACGGTCCCGGGCGGGCAGAGGCGCGCCCGTGATCCGTTGCCACGACGTGCCGGAACCGCGACCGATTCAAACCCGGGGTGACACGCTCCGGACGAGATGTACGGACGTATCGGATTTCCGATCGATCTCGTCGACGCGGTCCAACCGTGACTGCCCCGCTCGGGGGCCGCCGGTACGTGGCCGCGCTCGCGCCGCTTGCCGCGGCGGCCATCTGGGGCGGGATGTACGTCGTGAGCAAGTGGGGATTCGACCTGATCCCGCCGCTCACGCTCGGGTTCCTCCGCGTCGCCGTCGGCGCAGTCGCGCTATACGCGGTTGTCCGCGCACGCGGCGTCGCGGTCGAACGGGCGGACTACCGGGGCTTCGCCGTCCTCGGCGGATGGGTGGCCGTCACCATCGCCAGCCAATTCCTCGGCACGGAGCTGACGAACGCCAGCCAGGGGTCGCTGTTGACGGTGCTGACGCCAGTCTTCACGGTCGCCCTGGGCGCGGCGGTGCTCGACGAGGAGGTGACCCGCCGCTCGGCCGGCGGGATGACGCTCGCGGCCGTCGGCACGCTGCTCGTGCTCGCCGGGCAGTACGACCTGACGCGTCTCGGCGGCGCGAGCGCTGCCGGCCTGGGCGCGCTCGTCCTCGCGAGCGTCGCGTGGGCCGGCTACACCGTCTGGGGAGTGCCCCTCGTCCGCAAGTACTCGGCGCTCACGGCGGCGACGTACTCCTGTCTCGCCTCCCTGCCCGTGCTTGCGGTGCTGTCGGCCGCGGAGCTGGCGGTGCGGGCGCCGCCGCTCGCGGCGATGCTGTCGCCGGGCGCGCTGCTCGCCGTCGCATACCTCGGCCTCGGCTCGACGGCGGCGGCGTGGTACCTCTGGTACAAGGGGCTGGAGACGGTGTCGGCGGGCACCGTCGCGGCGTTCTTCTTCGCTCAGCCCCTCGTCGGCGCGGCGCTCGGTGCCGCGCTGCTCGGGGAGGCGATCGGCCCCTGGTTCGTCGTCGGGGGTGCGACGATGGCGGCGGGGATCTGGCTGGTCAGCACCACCGCTGACGGGATCTGACCGGCGATGGCGTTCGACTGATCTCGACGCCGGCGGCTCGACATGGGGCTGACAGGCGACGGCGTCGCCACGTGTCGGTTCCCCGGCGCGTGCCGTCGCACACCCGCGCCCGCGCCGGGGCCGCGGTCAGCGCATGGGGGGTATGGTCCCGGCATCGGATTTGAACCCTCGCCGGCGACTGCCGTTCGGCTCCCGTTCGGGGTCGGATCGGGACCGAGGGAGTCTTGGGCACCGCCACGGACGATGCGGTATGGATCTGTTCGGAACCGCCGGCATCCGCGGCGACGTCACCGAGCGCGTCACGCCGGGGCTCGTCCTCGACGTGGCCCGGGCGCTCGGAGACCACGCCCAGGAGGCCGGCGATCGGGAGTTCGTCGTCGGACGGGACGGCCGCGTCACCGGTCCCGCGCTGGCTGCCGCAGCCGAGGCGGGTCTCGCGTCGGCCGGGGCGGAGGTCCGCCGGATCGGCCAGGTGCCGACGCCGGCGCTGGCGTTCGCCTCGCGGGGACGCCGTGGCGTCATGCTCACCGCGTCGCACAACCCGCCGACCGACAACGGCGTCAAGGCGTTCGTCGACGGCGTCGAGTACGGCGGGGCCGCGGAGGCGGCCGTCGAGAACCGTGTCGCCGACGGCGCCGACCCGGCGGACTGGGACGAGTGGGGCGACAGAGCCGACGAGGACGTGCTCGACGCGTACCGTTCGGCCGTCGTCGAGTACGCGGGCGAGTTCGGCGCCGATCCGGAGGGCGTCCGCGTCGCCGTCGACTGCGGCAACGGGATGTCCGCGGTCGCGACCCCCCAGGTGCTGCGGGAGCTGGGGACCGACGTGGTGACGCTGAACGCGACCGTCGACGGACACTTCCCCGGCCGGGAGTCGAAGCCGACGCCCGAGTCGCTGTCCGACCTCCGGGAGTTCGTCGCCGACGGTGCGGCGGACTTCGGTATCGGCCACGACGGGGACGGCGACCGGATCGTCGTCGTCGACGGCGACGGCGAGGTCGTCCACGAGGACACGGTGCTCGCGATCCTCGCCGAGCGGTACGTCCGCGCGAGCGACGCCACGGACCCGGTCGTCGTGACGACGCCGAACGCCTCGGGTCGCATCGACGAGCGCGTCGAGGCCGCGGGCGGTCGCGTCGAGCGCGTCGCGCTCGGCTACCTCCACGACGGAATCGCGTCCGTGCGGGAGTCCGGCGGCGACGTGACCTTCGCGGCCGAGCCGTGGAAGCACGTCCACACTGCCTTCGGCGACTGGATCGATGCCGTCGCCAGCGCGGCGGTGGTGACCCGCCTCGTCGCCGACGAGGGGCTGGCGGGGCTCCGCGAACCGATCACCGAGCGGCCGTACCGCAAGGTCAGCGTCGGCTGCCCCGACGACGACAAGGCCGCCGCGATGGAACGGCTCGCGGAGACGCTGCCGGCGGCGTTCACCGACGCCGAGGTGGACTCGGAGTACGGCGTCCGGCTCACGTTCCCCGACGCCTCGTGGACGCTCGTTCGGCCGTCCGGGACGGAGCCGTACGTCCGAGTCTACGCGGAACACGACGACGTGGACCCGTTCGTCGAGGAGGTCGCCGGCGTCGTCGAGTCGGCGGTCGAAGCTGTCAGCTGATACGATATCCATCGGGCGGATGCGACGATTTTAACCCCTCAACCGCCGCGATTGCGTGTATGGACACTGACCGGTTCGACAGGCGGAAGTTCGTGAAGGGCGTCGGCGCGGCGAGCCTCGTGGGGCTCGCCGGCTGTTCGGGCGGCCCGGAGTCGGGCGGCTCGGGCGAGGAGGACACTGAGGCGTCGACGCCGGCGGCCGACGGCGAGGACACCGATGCGTCCGAGACCGAGGCGTCCGGCTCGGAGACGACGAACATCGGGATGGTGTACGCGACCGGCGGGCTCGGCGACGGCTCGTTCAACGATCAGGCCCAGACGGGGATCCAGCAGGCCGCCGAGGAGTTCGACCTCTCGTACGACGAGTCCGAGCCCGACTCCGTGTCGCAGTTCAGCACCTACCAGACCCAGTACGCGCAGTCGACCGACCCCGACTACGACCTCGTGTCGTGTATCGGCTTCCTGCAGGCGGACGCGCTCTCGGAGACGGCGCCCGACTACCCCGAGCAGGACTTCATGATCGTCGACAGCGTCGTCGACGCCGACAACGTCCGCTCGTACACGTTCAAGGAGCACGAGGGCTCGTACCTCGTCGGCCAGCTCGCCGGCCTGCTCACGAGTCGATCGTTCTCCGCGGGCGACTCCTCGACGCAGGGCGACTCCACGAACGTCGGCTTCGTCGGCGGCGTCGAGAGCTCGCTCATCGCGAAGTTCGAGGCCGGTTTCACCGCCGGCGCCAAGGCCGCCAACGAGGACGTCGACGTGCAGACGACCTACACCGGCAGCTTCTCTGAGCCCTCCGCCGGCCAGGAGGCCGCGCTGTCGATGTACAGCTCCGGCGCCGACATCGTCTACCACGCGGCAGGGAACACCGGCGTGGGGGTCTTCCAGGCCGCCCGCGACGAGGGCAAGTTCGCCATCGGCGTCGACCGCGATCAGTCGGTGACGACCGACTACCAGGACGTGATCCTCGCGTCGATGGTCAAGCGCGTCGACACCGCGGTGTACAACGCCGCGGAGACGACCGTGAACGGCAACTTCGAGGGCGGCACCGCGACCAGCCTCGGACTGGCCGAGGACGGCGTCGACATCGTCTACGGAACCGAACTCGGCGACCAGATCCCCGACGACGTGACCTCGGAGATCCAGTCGTCGCGCGAGGCCATCGTCGACGGCGAGATCTCCGTTCCCGACAGTCCCGAGTAACTCGCCCCCGTCACTCTCTGCTTGACGGCAGGGCCGTCGGCGCGGACCGCACCCGACTCGATTTCTCGTACTCGCCGATACCCTGTGGTATCCCGTCTGACACTCCGGTTTCCTGAACGCCCGTTCCGACGAAACGCGCCGTTTATCCCGCCCCCGCCGAAACAACCGGCGACATGACGGAGGCCGTCCGCCTCGACTCGATTACGAAGCGCTTCCCCGGCGTCGTCGCCAACGACGACGTCACGCTCTCGGTCGAGCGGGGGACGGTCCACGCCCTCCTCGGCGAGAACGGCGCGGGCAAGACCACCCTGATGAACGTCCTCTACGGGCTGTACGAGCCGACCGAGGGCGACGTGTACGTCGACGGTGACGGCCTAACGTACGAGGACGGCGGCGACGGCGACGCGGGTAGCGCCACGATCGTCGACGCGCCGCGCCGGTTCGGCTCCCCCGGCGACGCGATCGACGCCGGGGTCGGGATGATCCACCAGCACTTCATGCTGGTCGACCCGATGACCGTCGCCGAGAACATCACGCTGGGCAACGAGCCGCGCAAGTGGGGCGGCCTCTCCGTGGATCGCGAGGCTGCCAGAGATGCCGTGCTGGAGCTGTCGGAGCGGTACGGCTTCGACGTGGAACCGGACGCGCGCATCGAGGACGTCGGCGTCGGCGTCCAACAGCGCGTCGAGATCCTGAAGGCGCTGTACCGCGGCGCGGAGGTGCTCATCCTCGACGAGCCGACGGCGGTGCTCACCCCCCAGGAGGTCGAGGACCTGTTCGAGGTGCTCGAGGAGCTGACCGACGCGGGGAAGACGGTCATCTTCATTACCCACAAGCTGGGCGAGGCGCTGGAGGCGGCCGACGAGGTGACGGTCCTGCGCGACGGGCGGAACGTCGGCACCGTCGAGACGGCCGACACGACCCGCGAGGAGCTCGCGGAGCTGATGGTCGGCCGCGAGGTGATGCTGGAGACGGAGATGCCCCCCGGAACCCCCGGTGAGACGGCGCTCTCGGTCGAGGGCGTCACCGCCTTCGACGACCGCGACGTGGTCGCCGTCGACGACGTCTCCTTCACCGTCCGCGAGGGCGAGGTGTTCGGCATCGCCGGCGTCGACGGCAACGGACAGTCGGAGCTCGTGGAGGTCGTCACCGGATTGCACGCCTCCGCCGAGGGGCGCGTCGAACTCGCGGGCCGCGACGTGACGGACGCCTCCCGCCGAGCCCGAACCCGCGCGGGCATGGCGTACATCCCGGAGGACCGACAGGATCGCGGGCTCGTGATGGACTTCGACCTCACCGAGAACGGCGTGCTCGGCTCCCAACACGACGCCCCGTTCGCCGAGCGCGGTCGACTCGACTGGGACCGTGCCGAGGGCCACGCGGACGCGATCATCGACGAGTACGACGTCCGTCCTTCGGACGCCGGCGCCGCGGCGAAGTCGCTGTCGGGCGGCAACCAGCAGAAGTTCATCGTCGGGCGCGAGTTCGCGCGCGACCCCTCGTGTATTGTCGCGTCGCACCCGACCCGCGGCGTCGACATCGGGTCGACGGAGTTCATCCACGACCGACTCGTCGAGCTGCGCGACGAGGGGCGAGCGGTACTTCTGGTCTCCTCGAAGCTCGACGAGGTCCGCGGCCTGTCGGACCGCCTCGCGGTGATGTACCGCGGACAGATCGTCGATGTGGTCGATCCCGACGAGGTGACCGAGGAGCAGCTCGGGCTCATGATGGCCGGCGAGCGCCCCGAGGACGTCCCGCGCGCCGAGCGCGTCGCCGACGCCGGTGACGCCGACGACCGTGGTCGGGGCGACGCGACCGACGCCGGACCACGTTCGAGCGACGACGGGGACGCGGAGGTGGCGGATGACTGACGCCGACGATGGGGAGTCGGATGGCTCGGGGGGTTCCCGGGGCTCCCGCGCTCGGCTCTTCGACGCGCTCGATCGGCTCGTCGCCGCGAGCGCGACCGAGCGGCTGCTCATCTCGGGGTCGGCGCTGCTGTTGTCGGTTGCGATCGGCTTCCTCCTCATCCTCGCGGCGGGACGGATGACCTCCTGTGGGTCGGCGGCGTACTCGCTGTTGGGCGTCGGCTTCTGTTATGACCCGTTCGTCGTGTACGACAGCCTCTTCCTCGGCGCGTTCGGCGACTTCCTCGCGAACCCGCTGAACGGACAGTTCGCCACGACGGTCTCGGAGACGACCGTCCTCGTGTTCACCGGGATCGCCGTTGCGGTGGCGTTCAAGGCCGGCGTGTTCAACATCGGCGGACAGGGGCAGCTCGTGTTCGGCGCGCTCGCGAGCGCGCTCGTCGTGTACGGGTTCTCCGATGCCGTCTCGGGGCTCGTCGGCACGCTCGTCCTCGTCCCGCTGGGGCTCGCGGTCGGCGCGTTCGTCGGCGGTATCTGGGGGGCCATCCCGGGCGCGTTGAAGGCGTACGCCGACGCCAACGAGGTGATCACGACGATCATGCTCAACTTCGTCGCCACCTCCTTCGCGCTGTATCTCGCCTCGGGACCGTTCAAGGCTCCCGACAGTTTCGCCAACCAGACGCGGACGCTCCCCGAGTACGCGCTGTTCCCGCAGCCGCTGTTCCCCGGGCGCACCGACGCGTCGCTGTTGGCGCTGGCGCTCGCGATCGTCGTGGCCGTCGGGATCGCGTACCTGCTGCGCGGCACCTCGTTCGGCTACGACCTGCGGACGAGCGGCATCCAGCCCGATGCCGCCGAGTACGGCGGCGTCGACGCCGCGCGCACAGTCGTCGCCTCGATGGCGCTGTCGGGCGCGCTCGCCGGGATCGGCGGCGCGGTGTACGTCCTGACGATCGCGGGGAACTTCCAGACCGGCGTGCCGGACTACGGCTTCGACGGCATCACCGTCTCCATCCTCGCCGGCAACAACCCGGTGGGCGCGATCGCGGCGGCGCTGTTGTTCGGCGTGCTGAAGTCCGGTTCCATCGTCGTCGACGTGGGGACGGACGTGCCGCCGCAGCTGGTCGGGGTCCTCCGCGGGCTCATCGTCCTGTTCGTGGCGATGCCGGAGTTCTTCCGGATGATCGGCCAGCGCGTCGACGTGCGCGACCGGTTCGGCGGGAGTCGCGACGCCGTCGCGACCGACGGGGGTGAGGAGGCGTGAGCGTCGCCTCCGCCGTCGACGGGCTGGGGACGCGCGCACGGATCGCGGCGGCGACCGTGGCCGTCGCGGTGCTCGCGGCCGTCGGGATCGCGCTCGCCGGCTACGCCGACGTGCTGGTCGCGGTGCTCGCGCTGCTGTTCCAGAAGTCGACGCTCGCGGCCGCCCTGCGTCTGTCGGTTCCTATCGCCTTCGCGGCGCTGGGGGGTATCTTCGCCGAGAAGTCCGGCGTCATCAACATCGGGCTGGAGGGGCTGCTCATCGTCTCAGCGTTCGGCGGCGTGTACGTCACCTCGATCACCGGCTCGGTGTGGTTCGGCCTCCTCGGGGGCATACTCGCCTCGTCGCTGTTGGCGCTGCTGTTCGCGATCGTCTGCATCGAGTTCCGCGCCGACCAGATCATCGCGGGACTGGCGATCTGGCTCATCGCGCTCGGGCTCGCCCCGTTCGCCTCGCAGGTGGTGTTCGGCTCGACGAACGCGAGCGCCGGCGCGACGTACCCCGGGATCGGACAACTGCTCGCGAGCACGGGGCTCCCGGTCGTCTCGACGACGGTCGTCGCGGGACTGGAGACGCTCGCGAGGATCCCCGTCGTCGGCGCGCTGTTCGAGGCGTCGCCGATGGTGTATCTGATGTTCCTCGCTGTCGGCGCGTCGTGGTGGACGCTCAACCGCACCTCGTTCGGTCGGTGGGTGCGCGCCTCCGGCGAGAACCCGAAGGCGCTCGACACGGCCGGCGTCGACGTCTCCCGCGTGCGCTACGCGGCGGTGATCCTCTCGGGCGTGCTCGCGGGCGTCGGCGGCGCGGCGCTGTCGCTGTCGCTCGGGCAGTTCGTCGGCAACGGGCCGACGATGGTGAACGGAAAGGGGTTCATCGCCATCGTGACGTACCTCCTCGGCAACTACAACCCGATCGGCGCGATGCTGTCGACGCTGCTGTTCGCGGGACTCGACGCGCTCCAGCTGTCGCTGCAGGGGCAGAACGTGCTCGCGATCCCGCGGCCGCTCGTGCGGACCATCCCGTACGTGTCGGTCATCGTCGTGCTCGCGCTGTTCGGTCGGACGCGCCTGCCGGAGGCGGCCGGGGAGCACTACGAGTCCGGCGAGGAGTAGCGTCGTCGGAGCGAGGCCGCGAACGAAGTGAACGGCCGAGCGTGACGACGGCCGACGGCGGCGAGGTCTTCGGGCCGAGCCGCCCAGAAGGGTAGCGAGACGAGAGGGAGTGACCGAAGGGAACGACCGAGCGTCTCGGCCCACCGGCGGAGCGGTCCTCGTGCCGCTCCGCCCAGAAGGGGGCGAGGCCTCGCTCCTCACGGCTCGCTTCGCTCGCCGTTCACTTCGGGACGCTCGGTCGCGTTGCTCCCTCCCGTCCCGCACGGACCGATCGGCTTTTTCACCGCCCGCCCGTGACTCCGTGTAATGACCACCCACGAGCCCGACATCGTCGTGGTCGGCGCGGGCACGGCCGGCTGCTACGCCGCCGCCACGGCCGCCGAGGCGGGCCTCGACGTCGTCATCGTTGAGCGGAAAGACGAGGAGGAAGCGGGCCACATCGCCTGCGGCGACGCGCTCAAGGGCGCGGACAAGTTCCCGGAGTCGATCCCAAAATCCGAGATCGACTCGGCGTTCACCAACACCGGCGTGGATCACGGACGTTTCGAGATCCCCAGCCACGATACGGTGCTCGAGATCCCGATCCCCGGCGAGCTCGCGGTTATCGACCGCTGGGAGTACGGCCGGAACATCATCGCGGGCGCCGAGCGCCGCGGAGTTGAATTCCACTACGACACCGTCGTTCAGGACGTGATCCAGACGGACGACGGCCGCGTGACGGGCGTCCGCGCCAAGCGGAAGGGCGAGGTCGTCGAGTACGACGCCGAGGTCACCATCGACGCGGCGGGGGCGCTGTCGATCCTCCAGGACAAAGCCGACCTCGCGGACGCGACGTTCGACACCAACGTCTCGTTCTCGCAGTTCTGCTCGGCGTACCGCGAGGTCGTCGAGGTGCCCGAGCCCGTCGACTACGACGACGCGCTCGTGTTCAAGCCGACGAAGCGCGCGGCGGGGTACCTCTGGTACTTCCCGCGAACGGACACCGAGATCAACGCCGGCCTCGGTTTCCAGATGAACGAGGAGCCGATGAAGCTCGTCGACGACCTGAAGCAGGACCTCCGGAACCGCCCGGAGTTCGAGGGCGCGGAGGTGACCGACAAGCTCGGCGCGGCGCTGCCCACCCGTCGCCCGTACGACTCGGCGGTCGCGCCGGGCTTCATCGCCGCCGGCGACGCTGCGGGCCACGTCAATCCCACAACCGGTGGCGGCATCGCGGGCGCAGCCTACGCCGGGAAGTACGCCGCCGAGCAGGCCGTCGAGGCCATCGACGCCGGCGACGTGAGCGAGGAGGCGCTGTGGCACTACAACGAGCGCGTGATGGGTCACTTCGGCTCCCGCTACGCCGCCCTCGACGTGTACAACATCCTCTCGACGGCCATCGACGTGGACGAGCTGATGGGCCTGCTGGCGTCGCTCCCGGGCGAGAGCCTCGCGGAGGCGCTGTACTCCGGCAGCGCGTCGGTGAAACCACGGCTCGTCGCCGAGGTGATCAAGGACAGCTACGGCCACTGGGGCCAGATCTGGGACTTCTACAAGACGAAACGCGCCGCGGACGACCTGATGGACCACTACGGCCGGTACCCGACGCGCCCGTCGGCGTTCGAGGCGTGGCGCGACGAGCGCGACCGGCTGATGGAGCAGGTGTACGACGTGACCGGAGCGGACCCGAAGTACTAGTCACCGACTCGGACAGTTCTCTTCTCTCTCGACGGTGGTCCCGCTCGGTCACGACGGGCGCCGTCGGCGTGAACCCCCACCCGGGAGTGGACAGTGCAGTCAGTTACTGTTAACTACGCTCCATTTTGTGCCGACACGTATGGGCGGAACAGAGTACGCGGTTCGCGATCTGTGGATCGAACGCGCGGCGCGGCGACTGGGGTTCGGTCGGCTCGCGCACGCCATCGGTTGGGAGGGGGGTGCACCGTACCTCCTCGTCGCCGCGGTCGTCGCGATACACATCCCGATCCTCTCGGTCGTCGGCTGGCTGCAGACCGGGACGCTCTCGCTCGCAGTGAACCCCGGTGAGGTGTTCCAGATCCCCGCGTGGCTCGGGGTCGTATGGATCATGCGTCGGCTCAAGGGACGGTACGCGCGCGCCGTCGACGACCTCGCGGACGCCGTCGATCGAGACCTCACGGAGTTCGACCCCGAGGGCCCGCTCTTCCGACGGATGACGACCGCGCTGGGAGTTCCGGCCGAGGGAATCTCGAAGGAGACGGTCGCGATCGAGTCGATCGTTCCCGACCGCGTGGTGGTCGGCATCGTCTTCGTCGGCTGGACCCTGTACGGCACACAACTGCTCACGAACCCGGCGGGGCTGATCGGCCCCGTCGCCGAGCTCACCGGTCCGACCGTCGCGGCGGTCCGGTTTTACGTGATCATCCCGCTCGCGCTGTACCCGATCGGTGGCGAACTCCTCGGGCTGATCGTCGGCGCGCTCGTGGTGTTACCGCTGAAGATCCGCCGCGCGAGGCTGATCGACTTCTCTGACCCACACGGGACCGGCGGGCTGGAACCCGTCGGGCGGCTGTTCAAGTCGATCGCGGTCACCTACTTCGTTCTCCTCGCGCTGTTCACCACCTTCCAGACGGTAGCGGTCGGGACGGACCCGACCTCGCTGTTCTCCTCGACGTTCATCATTGCCGGGCTCGCGTTCGGAGTTTTGCTGTTTTTCGGCCCGATGCTGTGGCTCCGCGGGTACATCGGCGCGGCGAAGCAGCACAAGATCGACGTGCTCGCGGAGCGAACCGCCGACATCGGCGAGACCGCCGACCGGTTCCCCTACGCGGAGCCGGCCTCGCCCGAGGAAACGAGTCGGTACCTGTACGAGCGGCTGCGGATGGAACAGATCGAGCGAACGAGCGAATTCCCGCTGGACACCGGAATGGTACAGGAGGTTCTCTTCGCGCTCGTGTTGCCGTACGTGACGAGTCTGGCGTTCGACTATCTCCTCGCGACCGTCGGGTGAGGCGAGGGGGTACGGTCGCCGAACGACTCGGCGACGGTGCGACGCCGACCTCAGGGATTCTGTTCTGCGATCGCCAGCACCGCCGCCGTGAGGAAGTCGACGCCGATGTCCAGCGACTCCTCCTCCACGTCGAAGGTGCTCGTGTGGTGACCGCCGGGGTGGCTCGTACCGATACCGACGTACGTCGCGTAGCCGCCGTTGTCCTGCACCGCCTGCATCATGTACGTCGCGTCCTCGCTTCCCCCCAGCTCGTCGCGCTCTATCACGTTCGTCACGCCGTCGATATCGCCGGCGATCTCGGCGATCGGCGCCGCCAGCTCCTCGTCGCTGGTCGCCGAGGGAGCCCGCCCGAGCGTCTCGATGTCCACGTCGACCTCGTGCATGTCGGCGGCCGACTCGATGACGCAGTGGGCCTTCTCGTCCATGTACTCCATCAGCTCGGTCGTGCCGCCACGCACCTCCCCCTCGACGAAGCACTCCTCGGGGATGATGTTCGTCGCGGTGCCGCCGCCGACGACGCCCGCGTTCACTCGGGTCGGGCCGTCGGCGTGGCGGGGGATCCCGTAGAGGTTCTGGATGGCCGCGGCCGCAGCCTGGACCGTGTTGCGTCCCTGTTCGGGGTGGCCGCCGGCGTGGGACGGCTCGCCCTCGAACTCGGCGTGGAAATGTGAGACGGCGAGGAAGCCGTCGATGCCGCAGATCACCTCGCCGGTCGGGTGGTCGAGGCCGACGTGGGCCGCCAGGAAGTACTCCACGTCGTCGATCAGGTCGGACTCGGCCATCGGCTGGCCGCCGACGATCTGCTCCTCGCCGGGCTGGAAGAACACCTTCAGGGTGCCCGAGAAGTCCGAGGCGAGGATCTCATCGATCAGCCCCAGCCCGAACGTCGCGTGCGCGTCGTGGCCGCACGCGTGCATGTACCCGTCGTGCTCGGAGCGGAACCCCTCGCCTGCGGGGACGTGTTCGCCGTCCTCGGACTCGAGGATCGGGAGCGCGTCGATGTCGACGCGGACGCCGATCACCGGTCCCTCACCGCGTTCGAGCACGGCGACGGCGCCGGTGTAGCCCCCCTCGATCTCGGCGAGCACGTCCTCGCGCGCGCCGGCTTCGCGCGCGCGCTCGAACCACTCGGCGAGTTCGTCGTCGTCGGGGACGTTCATCCGCTCGCCCCCGAGGATCTCCGGGCCGTAGTGGACCGCGGTGAGATCCCGGGACTCGAGTTCGTCGACGATTCGAGCGGTGGTGTAGAACTCGCACCACGCCGGCTCCGGGTGGCGGTGGAGGTCGCGGCGGAACGCCGACAGGTCGTCGTGAGCGACGGTCTGGCTCATACTCGGGTGTCCGCGGCGCTCGGCTTAAACCCGTGTCTCGCGGAACGGCCGGCCGGCTCGACGCCCTATCCGACGGTCAAGGCCGAAGCTCCCCGCCGTCGCCGAGCGGTCACTCCTCGTCGGCGTCCTCCCCCCGATCGCGGACCGTGAGCACGGGCTGGTTCGCCGAGCGGACGACGCGCTCGGTCACCGACCCGAGGAGGTAGCGGTCGAGCCCGCGGCGCCCGTGAGTCCCCATCACGATCATGTCGATGTCGTTGTCGTCGGCGTACTCGAGGATCGAGCGGTAGGCAGTCCCCGAGGTCACCGACTCGATCACGGGGAGTTCGGCGTCGTCGGCCGCCTCCGCGATCCGGGAGACGGCGTCCTCGCCTTCGGTTTCGAGCGCCTCGGCGACGATGTCGGTTCCGGCCTCGATGGCCGAGTACGCGGTCGCGTCGACGACGTACAGCGCGTGCAGCGTCGCGTCGAAGCGATCGGCGAGCGTCACCGCGTGCTCGACGGCCGCGTCGGCGGCCGGGCTCCCGTCAGTCGGCACCAGGATGTCGTTGTACATGCGACCGGACCTACGGCCGCCAGTCGAAAAAGTCGGCGGCCGAACCCGGCGACCGAACCGGGCCGCCGAGGGTGCGCGGCGGCGTCACCACAGACCCGCGGTTACTCGGCGCCGGCTGCTGTGTCCGAGCGGTTCGCGCGGACGGCGTCCTCACACGCTCGGAGCGCGTCGTAGCGGTCCTCGTCGCCCTCGATATCGACCGACTCGACGACCTCCCAGGCTCCCCCGAGGAAGTCGATCCCTTTCACCCACGAGTCGGTCGCGACGAGCAGTCCCTCGGCGCCGGCGTCGGCCGCGTTGGCCTCGGCCGCCTCGGAGTCGGTGTCGCTCTCGACGGCGACGGCGAGTTCGACCGAGTCGGCGCGGTTCAACGAGGCGATCTCGCCGTCGGTGAGCGGGCGACCCGGCAGGGATGCGACCAGCGACATACCCGCCCGTCGGCGACCGCGCGGAATGAGCGTGTCGCATCACGGCAGCCGCCGTCGCCTCGTGACGACCGGCTCCACGGGACCCGACGCCCGCGCGTCGCTCGACGGTCTCGGACCGGGAGAAACCCGAAGACCTACTACTGCGGCGGGGACACGGCCGGGTATGTCCGACGGCGACGGCACCGGCGCGACGCGGTCGAGTAGGCTCGACCGGACCGTTCTCGCGGTCGCGGCCGTCGTCGCGCTGGCGCTCGTCGCCCGCTTCGCGTTCCTCGGGGATCGACCGTTTCACTGGAGCGAGGGGCGCGTCGGCTACTGGACGCTCCGGTACATCGACACCGGAGTGTACTCGTACCGGCCGGCCGCCGGCGGTCCCGTCGTGTACCTCGTGACTCGCTGGGCGATCGAGCTCCTCGGTACCTCCGACGCCGCCGCTCGCTCGGCGGTCGCGCTCGTCGGAGGGCTGCTCCCCGCGGCTGCACTCCTGTTCCGTGGCCCGCTGCGCGACGACGAGACGATCGCGCTGTCGGCGCTGCTGGCTGGATCGCCGCTTTTCGTCTACTACTCGCGGTTCCTCCGCGGCGACGTGCTCGCGGCGGCGTTCGGCCTCGTCGTCATCGGGGGAGTCGTCCGCCACCGAACGACCGGTGCTCGGTGGCCGATCTATCTGGCGGCGACGGCGCTCGCGCTCGCGCTCGGCTCCTCCGGGTTCGCGGTCGCGTACCTCCCGCTGTGGCTCGTCGCCGGCGCGTTCGTGCTCGACGAGGCGCGCGTCGATGGCGTGCCGGCGGCGGCGCACGCGCGCCTCGCGGCCGGCGTTGCGTGGCTCCGTGCGGAATCGACGACGCTCTCGCGCGCGCTGTTCGTGTTCCTCGGGGCCGCGCTGTTGGTGTTCGCCCCGCGCGGCGGCGGCGCCGACCCCGGACTGTGGAACCCCGCGACGCTGCCTGCGGCGGTGTCGTTCGCGTTCATCGAGGCGCCCGAGCGGTTCATCTCGCTGCGAGTTACCGCGCGGCTGACGCCGCCGGCCGACGGCAACTCGTTCCTTCCGGCAGTCACCGGCTACGCCCGGACGCTCATCGCGACCGCATGGCCGGTGCTGGCGTTCGGGTTCGTCGGGTTCCTCCGCGACCGCTACAGCGACGACGCACGCGGCGTCGTCGCCTTCGGCGCGTACGCCGCCGGGTTCGGGCTGCTCGTGTTCCCGATCGCCTCGATGGGCGTGGAGCCGTGGACGGCAGTCCACGTGGTCCCGCTGCTCGCGCTTCCCGGCGCCGTCGGCCTCGCGTGGGCCGCACGCGCGCTCCGGTCGCGTGCCCGTGCGAGCGATCCCGCGTGGCTCGTCGCGGCGTTGCTCGTCGCCTCCGCGGGATTCGTCGGCTACGGCGCGACGGCCGCGGGCGTGTACGCAGCCCCCGAGCCGGGCTCCGAATTCGGGCAGTTCGCCCAGCCGTCCGACGATATCGACCCGATGCTCGCGGCCGCCGCCGCCGCGATCGCCGACAGCGATGGCTCGAACGGTGCGGACGTGGCGTACGTCGGCGACCGGCTGTACACCGAACGGGAGTACGCGCTCCCGCCGGTCGACGCCGCCGACCGTGACGCGTGGGGGGCGCGGCTCCCGCTCCAGTGGTACTTCGAACGGATCGACGCCGAGACGACGAGCGTTCGTACGGCCGGCGGGTTCGGCGCCGACACGCCGCCCGTCGTGGTCACCACGCCCGACCGCCGCGTCACGGTGAACACGAACCTCGGCGACGGCTATCGGCAGTACGACGTCCGTCTGGGACTGTGGGACCGACAGGTCGTCGTGTTCGTCGAGCAGTAAGCAGCGGCTCGTCGGGGAAGCGAGGCTGCGGTATCGACAACCTGCGCGCTGGCGGCTCTCTCCGACTCCGGGCGTCGGTGTCGCACATGAGTAGCTAACAGGCGGTCGTGCGTCGTCAGGGCGTCTCCGGGGGCGGACACTCGACGACGCGGCGCGCGACGGACGACCGCACGCGCTCACGGCTCGCGCCGCTCGCATCGAGGGCTCCGTTTCGTCGACCTCGCACTCGCTGACCGTCGCGCGGCAGTACTCAGGTCACGGTGGGGCTGGTCCCGGTATCGCAGAAAAACGTTCGCGCTCGGTGTCGTCGAGTCGGGCTCGCGGGATCGGCGCTGTCGAGTCGGGTTCGTCGGCTCTCGCTGTCGGTTATCGGAAGCCCATCGCTTCGATCTGTTCCTGATAGCGGTTGCGGATGGTGACCTCGGTGACCTGCGCCACGTCGGCGACCTCGCGCTGGGTCTTCTTCTCGTTGCACAGCAGCGACGCGGCGTAGATCGCGGCGGCCGCGAAGCCGGTGGGCGACTTCCCCGACAGCAGTCCCTGCTCAGCGGACACGTCGATGATCTCGGTCGCCTTCGCCTGTGTCTCCTCGCTGAGGCCGAGGGCGGAGGCGAAGCGCGGAACGAACTGCTTGGGGTCGACCGGCTTGAGTTCGAGGCCCAGTTCCTGAGAGATGTAGCGATAGGTCCGACCGATCTCTTTCTGCTCGACGCGGGAGACCTCCGCGACCTCGTCGAGCGAGCGGGGGATACCCTCCTGGCGGCAGGCGGCGTACAGCGCCGCCGTGGCGACGCCCTCGATGGAGCGGCCGCGGATGAGGTCCTCTTTGAGCGCGCGGCGATAGATGACGGAAGCGACTTCCCGGACCGACCGGGGAACGCCGAGCGCGGAGGCCATCCGATCGATCTCCGAGAGCGCGAACTGGAGGTTGCGCTCGCCCGCGTCCTTCGTGCGAATGCGCTCCTGCCACTTGCGCAGGCGGTGCATCTGCGAGCGCTTCTCGGAGCTGAGGGACCGACCGTAGGCGTCCTTGTCCTTCCAGTCGATAGTGGTCGTGAGGCCCTTGTCGTGCATCGTCTCCGTTACGGGCGCGCCCACCCGCGACTTCGACTGCCGCTCGGAGTGATTGAACGCCCGCCATTCCGGCCCGCGGTCGATCTGGCGCTCGTCCAGAACGAGCCCGCAGTCGTCACAGACCAACTCTCCCTGGTCCGCGTCCATCACGACGTTGTCGCTGGTACACTCCGGACACGTGAGCTCCTCGTCCGACTGCTTCTCCGACTCGCCCGCCTCTCGCTGTCGCTGTCGGCTCGGACCTTCCATTAATAAGTCTTCTGTCGCGGCTCGTATTTAAGTCTTTGGGCAAGATCGACCGGGCGATTCGTCCCGAAGAAGTGCCGTATCCGGGCGTATTGGCGGTTTCAGCGGTGTATGACGAATCGATAGGTATGTCACCCCCCGGATCGGCGGCGACTGTCGACCTCGTCGAATGCCGTGTCGCCGTCAGCAAACCGCTTCGATCGGAGCCTCGAAGAATAACCATAAGACATTTACAAACTCTTTTGTATTACTAGTTGTACTGGCCGTGTATGAGCACCCAGTCGTCCACGCACGTCCGGCGGGCCGTCGCGACCGCCGAGCCGGTCGACGCCGAGCCGGTCACCATCGACGCCGACGCCCTGGAGTCGACCGCCCCCGGCGACCTCCGCGACCTCCGCGCGGCGTTGGCCGACGAGGGGTACGTCCCCGCGGGTCTTCGCGTCGAGGCGGAGTTCGGCGCCGACTGCTCCATCGAAACGCAGCGCGAGGCCGACCGCCTTCGGTCGTTGCTGCGGGCCGCGAGCCAGCTCGGAGCCGGCGAACTCGTCGTCGAGCCCGGCGCGGTCGTCGACCCCGCGAAGGTTCGTCCGGCGCTGGACGCGCTGGCCGAGCGTGCCGACCGCGAGGGCGTCTCGCTGACCGTCGAGGGCGACGTGTCCGGCGGCCGAACCGACAGCGACGGCGGCGCCTGAGGCGTGGCAAGTCGTCGCGGGCTGGAGGGCGAACTGGCCGTCGTCGCCGGCTTCGCCGACCCGACCGCCAGCCTCGAACAGTACCCCACGCCGGCCGACGTGGCCGCCCATGTCGTCCACCTCGCGGACCTCCGCGGCGATGTCGCCGGCAGAACCGTCATCGATCTCGGCGCCGGCACCGGAATGTTCGCGCTCGGGGCGGCCCTCCGCGGCGCCGCGCGCGTCGTCGGCGTCGAACTCGACGGCGGCGCGCTCGCACGCGCCCGGGAGAACGAGCGCAGGGTCGGCGCCCGCACCGAGGTCCACTGGGTGTGCGCGGACGCGACGCGGCCGCCGCTCGCGCGCGATCGGCTCTCCGCCGAGGGACCGATCACCGTGCTCATGAACCCGCCGTTCGGCGCGCAGACCGGGAACGAACACGCCGATCGCGCGTTTCTGGAGACGGTGGCCGACCTCGCGGACGTGTCGTACTCGGTTCACAACGCCGGCAGCCGCGAGTTCGTCGAGTCGTTCGCCGCCGACGCAGGCGGCGAGGTGACCGACGCCTTCGCCGCGACGCTCACGCTCGACCGGACGTTCGACCACCAGACGAGCGAGTCCGCCGACGTCGACGCCGAGGTCTTCCGGATCGAGTGGGATCGCGACCGCGCCGACGACACCGACCGCGCCGGCGATGAGGACCGCGCCCGCAACGACGACCGCGCCGATGACGCCTGACGGGCGAGGTTGCGATCCCTCGCGAGCGTATCAGCCGTTCTCCCCGCCGTACCGTTCTCTCGTCGCCACGCGCACCCTCGTCGGCGCCGTCGCGTTGCCCGCGGAGGCGTTGCCGGTCACCTCGCCGGCGAGCGCAAACACCGCCCGGCCGTCGCGCACGAACGTCAGCCCGTTCGCCGTCGTGGTCTCGTTTTCGCCCGGAAGCGACGTCCGCGCGCTCTCGTTCCCGCCCCGCACGAGCAGCTCGAACCCGGATTCGGTCGGGACCACCGAGACGTTGCGCCCCGCGATCTGCGGCTCCGCGGTCGACGCGTTCGAGCGGAACGCGAGCGTCGTCTCGTCGTCGTGGGTCAGCGTCACCCGGTAGGCCGGCCCGTCGCCGCCGGCAGTCGTCCAGCCACGTCGGGTGACGGTGATCTCCTCGCGCCAGCCGACGCCGCCGAGGACGACCCGCTGGCGACCCGCGAACGCGAGCCGCCCCTTCGAGACGGCGGTCGTCCAGACGCCGCGGCCGGGATTACGGACGACGACGCCCGAGGTGGTGACGCCGGTCGTCTCGCCGAACGCCTCAACGTCGATCACCGACACCATCCCGTTTTCCACGTTCTCGGCGTAGGTGACGTCGTAGCCGCGTACCTCGATCGGGTCGCCGGGGAGCGGCTCGTCGGCGACGGCGACGAGATTCACCGCGACGGCCGGCCCCGACAGCGCCGCGAGGACGACGAGCAGGACCGCGACCGAGCCGCGCCGCGGGGTGAGGTCCCGCAGCGTCTCGCGGACGGTGTCGGCCGACGGCGCGTTCCGGTCGACCGCTAACGCCGCAACGAGCACCGCGGCCAGCGCCACTGCGGCGAGGCCGATCCCCCGGAACAGGACGTACGTCTCGCCGCCGCGGTACCAGTACACCGCCCACAGCGACTGTTCCACCCCGACGAGCAGCGCCCCCAGCGCGAGCCGTCGCGGCCGCGGGAGGTCGTCGCCGCGGGCGGCCGCGAGCCACGCCGCCGCGAGCACGCCGACGAGCAGTCCGAGCGCGTGCCCCTGAATCGCGATGTCGGCCCACCACGGCGTGATGTACGCCGACCGGCCGCTGGCCTCGACGACCGGCGAGGACAGCGCGCGGTAGGTCGTCGAGAGCAGTCCGGACGCCGACAGCGCGACGACCGTCCCCAGCGGGTAGTACACCAACGCGGCGCCGACGAACGCGAAGACGACGCCGGAAAAGCCGATCACGGGGCCGAGCGCGAACGCGCCCGAAACGAGGCCGACGGCGACCGTCATGGCGGGGAACAGGAGGAACGCGCGAACGTATGGGGTGTCGCGGAGCGACCCGAACGAGGAGCTGCCGCGCCGGCGCGGGAAGTGTCCGACGGCGTACTCCACCAGCGGCGCGACCGCGAGCGTTCCGAGGAGGTTGCCGAGGAGGTGCCCGGGGCCGGCGTGGGCGAACCCGGAGACGGCGACGCCCACCGGCGCGAGGTACGACCACGCCCGAAACGGGATCACGACCGGGTTGTACCAGTGACCCCAGCCCCCCTGCACGAACAGATACACCGCGAGCACCAGCGCCGCCACCGTGAGCGTCCCCCATGGGACCCCGAGGATCAGCCGGTGGCGGACGGGCGAACCGCGGTCCGCGTCCGCGAGCCGGTCCAGCGCGACCGTCGCGACGACCGCGAGGACCGCCGCGAGGACGACCGCCGCCCGGGAGCCGAGCGCGAGGTCGGTATTCACACCGGAAATCTGGACCCACCACACTTCACCGTGCCGCTCCGGCGGATCGGTCGGCGGCGGCCGGATCCCCCACCGGGTTCACAGCGTCCGCAGTTCGGTCTGGGGCGGCACGACCCACTCGGTACCCGTCTCGGTGATCCGGACCATCTCCTCTTGCCCGACGTACCCCCACTCGGTCGCGACGCCCAACTCCATCGTGTACACCTCGCCCGGGCGTACCTCGTGGCGCGGCGCCTCGCCGTAGCGCTCCCACTCCGGGCCGAGCAGGGTGCCCCCGTCGTGGGCCGCGCGCCCGACCTGGTGGCCGAAGGCGTGCTCGAACGCCGGCCACCCCCGCGAGGTGAGTTCCTCGCGCGCGGCTGTGTCGACCTCGTGACCCACGGCGCCCGGGCCGAGCGCGTCGTGGCCGGCGTCGATGGCCGCCCGCACGTCGCGGAACGCCTCGCGAAGGCCCTCGCTCGCCTCGCCGCGGACCCACAGGCGCTGGATGTCGGACGCGTACCCGTCGCGTCTGATACCGAAATCGACGTGGAGCAGTTCGCCCTTGTCGACGGTGTGCTCGGCGGGGAGCGTGTGGCCGACCTCGCGGTCGCCCATGTGGACCGTCGGGCAGTAGTCCCACGCCCACGCGGAGTCGAGCCCGCGTTCGGCCATCCGCTCGTGAAGGAACTCGGCGAACTCCGCCTCGGTCGTCTCCGGGGTCCACGTCGCCGTCGCGGTCTGGAGCAGCTCCTCGGTTTCCAGGGCGGCCGCGCGAACGCGCTCGTACTCGGTCTCGGATTTCATGCCCCGGAGACGACGGATCAGGTCGCTCGCGCTCGTGAACTCGCGGTCGGGAAGGTACTCTCGGAGCTGGAGAAAGAGGCCGTGTGAGAGCCCGTCCGCGACCACGTCGTCGCGGTCGAAGTTGAGCGCGACGCGCCCGGCGTCCATCCCGTCCAGCACCTCGCGCAGTGGGTCGGCGATCGACTCGTCGTACGCGTGCACCTCGTGAACGTCCAGGTCGCGGGCGGTCGGCGCGTCGTGGCGACCGAGCACGACCGCCGACGACTCGGGGCCGACGACGACCGCCGTCGGCCACACCACGTCGAACCCGAGCAGGTACGGGAAGCACGGCTCCGGGCTCACGTCCGTCTCGCGGCCGACGGAGAGCCACGCGTCCGCCTCGTCGCTGGCGGCGACCGCCTCCCGCGCGGCGGCCACCTTCTCCGCGACGACCGCCGCGTCGACTCCCTCGACCTCGCCTGCGTCGCTCATGCCGGCGGCTCGCGGCGACGGCTGTTAGTCGTTTGGCAGGCGGCCGTCGAAGCCGGGACCGGTCACTTGGCCCGACTGCTCACCCGTCCCGGTCGCTCACGGGTCGCTTTGCTCCCCGTTCGCATCGGAGGGTTCCCTGCGGTCGACCTCCCGCTCCAGTTCGTCCATGATCGGCCGCACCTTCGGCTGGAGCTCGTCCCACTCGTCGTCGGGGTCGGAGTCGCCGACGATGCCGTTCCCCGCGAACAGCGTCGCCTCCCGGCCGCCGGCGACGCCCGAGCGGATGCCGACCGCGAACTCGCCGTCGCCGTCGGCGTCGAACCAGCCGACGGGCGAGGCGTACCAGCCGCGATCCCACGTCTCCGTCTCGCGGATGGTCTCCAGCGCCAGATCGAGCGGTAGGCCGCCGACCGCGGGCGTCGGGTGCAGCGCCTCGACGAGTTCGAGCACGTGCGTGTCGCCGTCGAGGACGGCGTTGATCGGCGTCTGGAGGTGCTGAATGTTGGTGAGCTTGCGGACGCCCTGCTCGCCCTCGCCGACGGTGCCGAACGCGTCCAACTGCTCGCAGATCGTGTCGACGACGAGGCGCTGTTCGTGCTGGAGCTTGTCCGACTCCAGCAGCGACCGGGCGTGCTCGGCGTCCGCCTCGGGCGTGTCGCCGCGGGGCATCGACCCAGCCAGCGCCTCCGTCTCGACGACCTCGCCCTCGCGGCGGACGAGTCGCTCGGGCGGCGGCCCGAAGAAGCCCTTCCCGCCGGTCGGCTGGACGAGGAATCGGTAGCACTCGGGGTAGGTGCGCCGCAGGCGACCGAGCGTGTCGGGGATGTCGATCTCGTCGTCCAGATCGACGCGCAGTGCCGTGGCAAGCACCGCCTTCCGGAGATCGCCGCCGCGGATGCGGTCGATCACGCTCGCCACCTGTGCGGTCCACTCCTCGCGGTCGACGAGCCACTCCGTGCCGACGACGCCCGGCTTCTCGCTGCGGGCGCGCATCATCGGCAGGTCGGCGAGGCGGTCGCGGACGGCCGCAAGCGCGTCCGACACCCCATCCGCGTCGACATCGGGCCCGTACCGCGTCACGGTGAGGTACGTCCCGTCGTCGACGCGGGTGAGCTGGACGGCCGGGAGGGTGAACGCGGCCGCGGGGAAGCCCTTCCAGACGCCCGTCGGGTCGTGGTCCGGGCCGAACGAGAGGCCGCCGAACACGCGCGGGCGCGTCGCGGCGGGGCCATCGTGGTCGACCGCCGAGAACAGCGTTTCCGAATCGCGTCGCAGCGAGTCGAAGCGGCCGGGGCCGTCGGCCGTGAGCCGGGCGGCCGCGCCGCCGCCGACCACTTCGAGCCCGTCGGGCGCGGCCCAGTGGATCCGGTGGCGGTCCCCGGCCGCGAGGAACGACCCGAAGGAGACGTCCGACACCTCGCAGCTCCGGCTCACCAGCGCCGCGTCCGCGTCGGGCACGAGCGCGGCGCCGGCCTCGCCGTCCGGCGGGTTCATTACCCGCGATAGGGACGGGGCGCTCTTTACGCCGTTGGTTTGTGAGGTGGCCGCCGCCGGCACTGCCGCTCCTCCGAGACGCTCGCTTCGCTCACGGCTCACTCCGTTCGCCGTTCGCAACGAGGCACTCACTCCGTTCGTGCCTCGCTTCGCTCGCAGGTCGCTGTATTCGTGGGCGGCTCGCCCGAGAGCTCGCCGTTCACGAGACCGCCGGTCTCGTGAGCGCACAGATCGCAACGCGATTTGTGAACGCCGTCCTTCCGAGGCCTCATTCGCTTCGCTCACTCGGCCTCGCTCTAGCTGTACCGCTCTTCGTCCCACGGATTCGCGGTGTCGGAGTACCCCCGCTTCTCCCAGTACCCGCGCTCGGACTCGGTGAGGAACTCGACGCCGGTCACCCACTTGGCCCCTTTGTACGCGTACTTGTGGGGCGTGATGACTCGGAGCGGGCCGCCGTGGTCGTCGGGAAGCCGCTCGCCATCGTAGTCGTAGGCGAACAGCACCTCCTCGCGGTCGCACTCGGCCAGCGGGAGATCCGTCGTGTAGCCGTCGAGCGCGTGGAACATGACCCACTCCGCCTCGTCGCGGACGCCCGCGAGCTCGGCTAGCTGCGGGAAAGTGACGCCGGTGAACTCGCAGTCGAACTTCGACCAGCCGGTGACGCAGTGGAAGTCCTGCCGCTGCGTCTCGGCGGGGAGATCGCGGAACTCGTCGTAGGTGAACGTCAGGTCCTCGTCGACGGCGCCCCACACCTCGAAGCGCCAGTCCTCGCGGTGCCAGTCGGGCGTCCCCGACTTCGAAAGCACCGGGAACCGGTCGGTCTTCCGCTGACCGGGTGGGAGCCGTTCATCGGAGAACTCCTCATAGAGGTCCGTGTAGTCGGTGACCTCGCTGCTCATACGCCGAACAGCCGCCGCGCTCACGTGAGGCTGTCGGCTCCGGCCGCTCGGGACGGTGCGCTCGTATCCGCGATCTGAACTACGCGTCGGAACTCCGTCTTCGACCAAGTTCTATTCCGTAATCAAAAACGAAAAGACGATATTTTCTAAATATCGCTTTCTACAGACGCAAGCATCCCCCGTTGGTTTTAAATACTACGTCCGTCAAGCCCCGCGTAGATGCCGAAAGTCGAGATCACGGTCCCGGAGCACATCGAGATGCAGATCGCCCAGATGGTCGAGCAGGGTGAGTTCGTCAATCGGGAGGAAGCGATCGAGGAGCTGATCTCAACCGGGATGAAGGCGTACAAGACGAGCGGACCGCAGGACAGCGAGACGGACCCGGGGTTCGAGGACGACGGGATGATGGGACACGAAGACGAGTACGTGTTCTGAGCCGTTCCGCCGTCGCCGCCGTGGTCGCGTGGACGGGGGCGTTACGCCGGCGTGTGCGGTGTCTGTCGCGTTCAGCGCCCCTCGCATGCGACTACCCCACGAACAACGCTTAACTCACACAGTAGCCAATCACCGCGCATGCACAAGGACGAACTTCTCGAACTCCACGAACAGATGGTCACCATCATGGAGCACTTCTCCGAGCGGGAGGAGGTCGACGAGACGCTGTTCGACCCGTACCACGAGCTGAGCGTCGACCCCTCCCACGTCCACAAGTCCAAGAGCGAGCACAAACACGCCGTCTTCGTGCTCGGCAACGCCCTCGCGTCGGCGATGTCCGAGGACGAGTTCTCCAACGCCGGCCGCGTCGGCAAGCGCATGAAGGAACTCGCCGACGACGCCGAGTCCAAGCTCTGATGGCGCCCCTCGGCGTCGGCAGATCGGACGGCGGAGCTGGCTCACTTGCGGACCGGTCGGCCGAGTCGCTGACGTCGACGTCCGCGGACGCCCGACGGCTCCAGCGGGCCAGACGCGTGGCACACCTCCTCGACGACGCGATCCGCCTCCCTGTCGTCCGCTACCGCGTCGGCGTCGACGCGCTCGCGGGCGTGGTTCCCGTCCTCGGCGACCTCCTGGCGGCGCTGCTCGCGCTCGTCATCGTCTGGGAGGCCTTTCGGCTCGGCGTCCGCAAGCGGACGCTCACGCGGATGCTGTTGTACGTCGGACTCGACTTACTCGTCGGCTCCGTCCCGATCGTCGGCGACGTCCTCGACGCGGTGGTGAAGCTCAACCGCCGCAACGTCCGACTCCTCGAACGGGACCTGGCGCGGCGCGACTGACCTGCCGCTTCAGCCTGTCCACTCCTCGAAACTCCGGTAGACGCCCTTCGAGAGATATCGCTCGCTGGAGTCGGCGAACACCGTGACGACCGTCTCGTGGGGCGCCTCGACCGTGCCGTCGCGGATCGCCTCGGCGACCTCGATCGCCGCCAGCGAGTTCGCGGCCGCGCTGGAGGCGACCAGCTGCCCCTCCTCGCGGGCCAGCCGGGCCATCTCCTCGTGGGCCGCGCGGTCGGGGACCGTCTTCAGGTCGTCGAGTTTCTCCGGGTCGACTAACTCGTTGGTGCTCACGTCGTGGGTGCCGATCCCCTCGATCTTGTACTCGCCCTCCTCGGCGTCGCCGCCGAACAGGTCGCCGTACGTCGAGCCCTCCGGCTGGACGCCGACGATCCGTGCCTCCGAGCCCCGCTCGCGGGCGTAGTCGGCCATCCCCATCAGCGTCCCGCCGGTACCCATGCCGGCGGCGATGGCGCCGACCTCGCCGTCGAGCGCGTCGAACACCTCCGGGCCGGTCGTCGCGTAGTGCGACTCGGCGTTGAGGGGGTTGGCGAACTGCTGGGGGACGACGGCGTCGTCGAGTTCCTCGGCGAGTTCGTGGGCCCGCTCGATGGCGCCGCCCATGCCGTCCTCGGTCGGGGTGTTGACGACCTCCGCGCCGAGCGCGCGCATGAGCTGTTGCTTCTCGACGCTGAAGCGCTCGGGAACGACGAACACCGCGTTCACGTCGAGTTGGCCCGCCGCGACCGCGAAGCCGATGCCCGTGTTGCCCGCCGTCGGCTCGATGACGGTGCCACCCGGGGAGACGGTCCCCTCCTCGAGCATCCGTTCGAGCATGTACGTCCCGATGCGGTCCTTCACCGACGCCCCGGGATTGAACGACTCCAGCTTGGCGTACACCGGCACCTCGTCGGGCGCGGCGTGCACCCGCACGAGCGGCGTCTCCCCGACCGTCTCCAACACGGAGTCGAGGGGTTCGCGGTGGGTGGTCATACGCTGGCAACGATTGCCGAGGAACACGTATCTTTCTATCGCGATCTGGCGCCGATCCGTCGCCTCCGATCAGGCGCCCGCGCCGGGGGTGTCGTCGGTTCCGGAGTCCTCGTCGGTCCCGGCGCTGGCGTCGTCGTTCGTCTCCGACGCGTTCCCGGCGGTTCCCGCGTCGCCTGATTGCTCGGTGTCCCCCCCGGCATCCCTCTCGTCGACGACTTCCGCGACCACCGCGTCGACGTCGATGTCCTGTGCCTCCGCGATCGCCTCGACGATGGCGCGCTGCTCGGCGAGGTCGCGCTCGAGCGTCGCGACCCGTTCTTCGGTGCTCTGAACTGCTCCCTGCATCGCCTCCACGCGCTCGCGGATCTCGTTGACCTTCGCGTACAACTTCTCTGCGAGGTCGGCGACCGTCTGGAGCTTCTTCGCCGTGCTTCCGAATCCCATACCGGCGTGTGTCGCGCGGCGCCCCTGTGCGTTGCGGTCCGCGGATCGGACGCCGGGAGATTTACGCCCCCGAGTCCGTACCACCGAGCGTGTACCGACGAACGGTCCTCGCGGCCGCGACGGCGACGCTCGCCGGCTGCGGCCTCGCGCCCTCGCCGCCCTCCGCCGACGGCTACCCGGAGACGCCGCCGAACGCGTTCTTCGAGTTCGACTGGGACTCCGACGCCTCCGCGTACGTCGTCGAATTCGTCCGGGGAAACCGCCTCACCGCCGACAACACCGGCGCGCTTCGAGTCCGCGTCGCCGACGCGACTCCCGACGGCGACGCCGTGACGACGCCGTGGGTCGGCGCGGTCGACGGCGTCGGAGACGACGGCTCCAGCGGTGACGGCTCCGGCGACCCCCGCGCGGAGTTCCCGCTCTCGCCGGGGGCGACGCTCCGCGTACCGGTCGAGTCGCCCGGGCCGGTCCGCGTGATCTGGGTCGATCCCGACGGGGACCGTTCCCGGGCGGTCGGCCGCTGGCGTCGAGAGAGCCAGCCGACGGCGACGCCCGAGGGCGAGGGATCGTGAACCGACGGCACTTCCTCGCGGACGTCGGCGCGGCGGCCGCGACGGCGACGGGGTACGGCGCCGTCCGCGTCGGCGACGTCCGGCCGTACGATCCGGGCGTCCCGACCGACGATCTTCGCTCCGCTCCGACGCCGCGCGAGCGCGTCCTCGCGGCGGTCCGTCACCTGTTCGAGGCGGACCACCGGTCGGTCACTCGCGTGACCGTCGAGTCCGACTGGACGGGAGCGGCGCCGTACCGACTCACGCGCCACCGCGAACTGCACGAGCACTCGCGCCGGCGACACACCCACGTGCTCACCACCTTCGGAAACGGGATGGTGCGCCTCGACCGCGATCGGGACGGCGTCGACGCGCGGACGCTCAGTCCGTACGCGACGATCAACGCGTACATCCACTTCGTCGACGCGACCCTCGCGGACCCGGCGGCGCTGCCCGAGCGGTTCGTGTTCCACGTCGACGACGGCAGCCTCGCGTACGACCGCGACGCGCCCGCGCAGGCCGTCGGCGACCCCGTGACGGTCGACGGCGGCTACGCCGGGACGGCGCCGGTCGGCGACTTCGAGCGCCCGATGTTCGGCGAGCCCGTCCGCCCGCATCGGGCCCCGTGGACCGAACACGACCGCGACGACGCGACCGTCACGTACCGCCTGTCCGGCGCCGACGCGTACGCGCGAGCGGTGCCGCTCCCGTTCGTCGCCGTCGACGCGATCCACGACGACTCCGCGGTCCGAGCGACGCTCGACCGCGACACCGGCCGGCTCACGCGGCTCGTCGACGACCGTCACCTCGACGTGGACGTCGGCGTCGACCGTCGCGACGTCCGAACCGTCAGGATGCGCCTCCTCACTGATATCGACCGCTACGGCGAGGCCTCGGCCCCCCGTCCGGACGGGGAGTACGGCGGCAGTCCGCGGGGCTCGTTCCTCGGCGGTCCCGCCCTCCGCGACCGACTCGCCGCGCTCGCGTTCGACCTGGGGACGTACTGACGGCCGACGTGAGGCGATCACCGTCCGGCCGGCCTGAGAAGACGTTAAGTGACAGGCTGCGAAGGTTCGACCGTCATGCCATCCGACACCACGCCGGTGACGGACCTCGCGAGCAAGGAGGCGTTCACCGCGGACGGCGCGCGCGTTGGCCGGGTGACCGACGTGCTCGTCGATCTGGAGTCGGACGCGCCGGTCGCGCTCGCGCTATCGGACGTCGCCGAGGGGACCGTCGGCGGCCTGCCCGGCGGCGCGGCGGGCGTACGCGTCCCGTTCCGGCTCGTCCGGGGCGTCGGCGACGCGATCGTCCTCCGCAGCGCCGCGCGCGAGGCCGCGCTCCCGCTTCCTGGCGGCCGCAACGACGGATCAGAGAGCGGCGACACCGTCGACCAACGGGACGGCGAGCGCGCAGGCAACCGGGGCGACACCGCCGACGGCGTGGACGCGCCGGCCGGCGACGACCCGATCGTCTGAGGCGGCGTACTTTTGCCGGCGCCGGCCGACCCGCCGACAATGAGCGCCAGCGACGACCCGCAGATCCTCTTAACGAACGACGACGGCATCGAGAGCCCCGGCTTTCGCGCCCTGTACGACGCCCTCTCGGAGATCGGCGAGGTCGTCGGGGTCGCGCCCGCGGACGACCAGTCGGCGGTCGGCCGGAAGCTCTCGCGTCGCGTCGAGGTGCATGAACACGAACTCGGCTACGCCATCGCGGGCACGCCGGCCGACTGCACGGTCGCCGGCTTGGAATCTCTGTGTCCGAGTGCCGACATGGTCGTCGCCGGCTGCAACAAGGGGGCCAACATCGGCGCGTACGTCCTCGGGCGCTCGGGCACCGTCTCGGCGGCCGTCGAGGCGGCGTTCTTCGGGGTGCCCGCGATGGCCGTCTCGCTGTACGTCCCCGGCGGCAGCGGCGACGCCTGGCGGCGGAAGGCCTCCGACCCCGAGGACTACCGGGAGGCGGCGGCCGCCACGCGCTATCTCGTCGAACACGCCCCCGACGCGGGCGTGTTCGACGAGGCGGACTACCTGAACGTGAACGCGCCGTGGGACCCCGAGGGGCACGCGACCCGGATGGAGGTCACGCGGCCGTCGACGCTGTACGACATGACTGCCGAGCGCGACGGCGACCACGTCGACCTGATCGACCGCACCTGGGACCGGATGCAGACGGGCGACATCCCCGACCCGGTCGGCACCGACCGCCGCGCGATCGTCGAGGGGCGGATCTCGGTGTCGCCGCTGACGGCGCCGCACACGACGCGCCATCACGAGGCGCTCGACGGCCTCGCGGACGGGTACGACCCCGAGGTCACCACGCGCGCGAGCGACGACTGACTCCCCTCGTCGCCACGCGCCCTTCGCTGCCCGGGATATACACGTTTATACGGCGTTCGGTCCCACTCCCGCGCATGAATCCGCTGCCGCTCGCCGCCGAATCCGGCTCCGAGGTCGCGCTCCCGACGACGCTCACCGCGTCGGTCGTCCTGATCGTCAGCATCGTCGTCGTCGTCGCTTGGCTCGCGTACCTCTATCGCTAAGCGGGGCACAGGCGACGCCGCGTTCCGCCGACCGGTCGGGCCGCCGTGCCGGTCCGCGCCGCGCTCAGTCCTCGGCCGTCGGCGTCGACTCCAGCGGCTCGACCCGCTCGCGGAACCAGTCGGCGGCGTCCGCAACGGCGGCCTCGTCGGTGCCCGTGAACTTCACGCGGACGTTCTCCCCCGGATAGGAGCCGACGGCAACGTCGTGGCGCTCGCGGACCTCGGCCAGTCGGTCGAGCAGGCGCGACTCCGGCTCGGGTGTCTCGACGACCGCGGTGTGGGGCTCGTCGCCGGCGAACTCGTCGGCGACGGACTCGAACATCGCCCGCATCTCTGCCGGGACGCCCGGAAACACGTACACTGCATCGATCACGCACCCGGGAGCGACGCCCACTTCGTTGTGGATGACGCGCGCCCCGGCCGGGAGGTGCGTGGTCCCCTCGGTGAGGTCGTCGGCCGCGTAGCCGCCGTGGTCGGTGAGATACACCAGCGCCTCGTCGCTGGCCGCGAGGTCGACGCCGACCGCGGCGGCGACGCCGTCCAGCGTCACGTCGTCGTGGGTGGGGCCGACGCCGCCGGTGACGAGCACGGCGTCGTAGGCGTCGCGGTACTCGCGGACCACGCCCGCGATATCGTCGACGCGGTCGGGCACGGTCGTCACGCGCTCGACGGCGACGCCGCGGCTCGTCAACTGCTCGGCGATCCACGAGGCGTTCGTGTTCACCGTGTCGCCCGCGAGCAGTTCGTCGCCGACGGTGACGAGTGCGACCTGCATGGGTGGACGGAAGGTGGCTCGGGCTCATAAGTGACGTGGCCCGGTGAAACGGTATGCCACTCGAGCGTACCGGCTCGGAGTACCGGACTCGACCCGGGAGTAGTACAGCGATCTCACAGGAGGCGATAGATCCCGGCCGCGAGGAGCGCTCCCAGGATCGGTCCCACGATGGGGACCCAGGCATACGCCCAATCGGAGGCGCCCTTGTGCGGGAACGGGAGGACCGCGTGTGCGATGCGCGGCCCGAGGTCGCGTGCAGGGTTGATGGCATAGCCGGTGGGGCCACCCAAGGACAGCCCGACGCCGAGTACGACTACGGCGACGACGCCTCCTCCGAAGATACTGAGAATGGCAGTCCCGATGACTTCCGCGATGTACGGGTTCACCGGTCACTCCTCGGTGGCCCAGTTCAGCGACCGTTCGACCGCCTCGCCCCACCGGTCGTACATCGCGTCGGCGTCGGCCTCGTCCATCTCGGGAGTAAATTCCCGGTCGACCTGCCAGTTCCGGCGCAGGTCGTCGACGGAGTCCCAGTAGCCGACCGCGAGGCCGGCGGCGTACGCCGAGCCGAGGGCGGTGGTCTCGTCGACCTCCGGGCGAACGATCTCCGTCCGGATGATGTCCGACTGGAGCTGACACAGGAAGTTGTTCTTGACCGCGCCGCCGTCGACCCGCAGCGAGGTGGTCTCGACCCCGGAGTCGGCCTCCATCGCCTCCGCCACGTCGCGCGTCTGGTAGGCGATCGCCTCCAGGGTCGCCCGGACGATGTGTCCCTTTCGCGTTCCGCGGGTCATCCCGACGATGGTCCCGCGGGCGCGACCGTCCCAGTGCGGGGCGCCCAGCCCCGTGAACGCGGGAACCATGTAGACGCCGTCGGTCGAATCGACCGACCGGGCGAGCTCCGCGGTCTGGGTGGCGTTGTTGATGAGGTCGACGTCCTCCAGCCACTCGATGGCGGCGCCCGTGACGAATATCGATCCCTCCAGCGCGTACTGCACGGGCTCGCCCGACAGCTGGAAGCCGATGGTCGTGAGCAGGCCGTGGTCGGACTCGACGGCCTCGGTACCGGTGTTCATCAGGTAGAACGACCCCGTGCCGTAGGTGTTCTTCGCGTCGCCCTCGTCGAAGCAGGTCTGGCCGAACATCGCCGCCTGCTGGTCGCCCAGCGCGCCCGCGACGGGGACCTCGGCGCCGAGGAACCCGTCGGGATCGGTGTGGCCGTAGTACGACTCGTCGGACGACGGCCGCACCTCCGGCACCATCGCCTCGGGAACGTCGAACTCCGCGAGCAGCTCGTCGTCCCACGCCAGCTCGCGGATGTCGTACAGCATCGTCCGCGAGGCGTTCGAGACGTCGGTGATGTGGTTCCCCGTCAGGTTGTAGATGAGCCAGCTGTCGATCGTCCCCATCAGCAGCTCCCCCGCCTCGGCACGGTCGCGGAGCCCGTTTCCGCGGGACGACTGCAGCTTCAGCGGCTCGGCGTTGTCGAGGATCCACTCGGTCTTGGTCGCCGAGAAGTACGCGTCCGCCTCGAGCCCGGTCCTGGCGCGGATCCACTCGACTTTGTCCTCGGCCTGCAGCTCCTCGACGCGATCGGTGGTGCGGCGGTCCTGCCAGACGAGCGCGTTGTGGACGGGGCGGCCGCTGTCGGCGTCCCACACGACGGTCGTCTCGCGCTGGTTCGTGATCCCGATCGCCGCCAACTGGCTCGCCTCGAGTCCCGCGTCGGCGAGTCCCCCCGTGACGACCGCCTTCGTGTTCTCCCAGATCTCCGTCGGGTCGTGCTCTACCCACCCCGGCTCCGGGTAGATCTGCTCGTGTTTCTCGTACGCGTTGGCGACCACCTGTCCGGCGTGGTCGAACACCATGAACCGCGTTCCCGTCGTTCCCTGGTCGATCGCGCCGACGTATGTGTCTGTCACGTGTGGTTGTCCTCCGTCTCGGGCTCCCGCTCCGAAGAGACACCGATACGGTCGATATATAGTGAACGAGTATAAACGTTACTAGCAAAGGGGTACTACTAGTAAACTTACTGCGTCGGCGCGACCGTTCCGGAACCGGGTCGATTAGAACCCCGCCGGACGAACGCCCGGCATCGAGCGCCCACGGGGCGCACACCAGCCCCCGACATCACGAAACATGGACATCGAGGACCGAATCGCACGCCGCCAGCGAACCGGCGACCGCAACCGCCTCGTGCTCGACGAGGACCAACTGAGTCCCGTCTGGCACCCGGAGGAACCGATCGGGCGGGGCCCGTTCATCGAGCGGCTGCTCGATCACTTCGACCCGGTCTTCGACGGGCGGGCCCCCCCGAACGCCTATCTTCACGGCCCGGGCGGCGCAGGGAAATCAGCGGTAACGATCGCGCTTGCGAGCCAGCTATCGGAGTCGCTCTCGCCGCCAAGCGACGCCGTGTTCACCACGACGCGGGGAGGGAGCGTGCCCGGTGTCTCGTTCGTCTACGTCGACCTCCGGGCGGCCGATTCCGCGTTCGAGTTCTCCCATGCGGTGTTGAACGCGCTCGTCGCCGAATCCGTCCCGCGTCGCGGCGTCGGCACCGATGAGCTCCGGGAACGACTGGAGCGGCGCGTCCGGGGGGCAGGTCCGGTCGTGGTCGTTGCCGATCACGTCGGCGAGCCCGAGACGGTCGACGTGGGGACCGTCGCCGACCGGCTCGACGACATCGACGGCACGTTCGCGTGGCTCGCGGTCGGCCGTTCGGACCCGGACACGGCCGGCGTGCCGGGATCGGCGGATCGTCTCGACGTGAAGCCGTACTCGCGGGCGGCGCTCACCGACATCCTCGCGACGCGCGCGGACGCCGGTCTCGGGCAGGGAACGCTCACACATTCGGTGATCCGCCGGGTGGCCGAGTGGGCCGAGGGGGACGCCGGCGTCGCGCTCTCGGCGCTGTTGGGTGCCGTCGAGACCGCCGGCGAGGCCGACAGGAGCATTCGTCCGGCCGACGTGGACGCGGGGATGAGCGCGGTTCCGTGGCCGTGCGTCCCGCTCGGACGAGTGCTCGCGCTCCCGCGCAATCGCGTGCGGACGCTGGCCCGGCTCGTCAAGCTGGCGCCGGAGGACCGGGCACCCGTCGGGGAGTGCGCCGAGCGGATCGCCGAGCGGGTCGATCTCACAACCTCCACGGTCGAGCGGTTCCTCTACGAGCTCGCCGAGGCGGGGATCGTCGAACGCGTCCGCGTGACTGCCTCTGGCGGACCGGGACGTCCGCCGAGCCGCGTCGATCCGCGCTTCCCGACGCTCGCGTTCCGCCGGCTCGCGAGGCGTCGGATCGACGAGGAGCCAGCCTGATCACGTCACTCATCTAATTTTTACTGTCGCTCTGGGGTGATCGATAACGTAATGTCCGACGGCGCCGTGACACGTGGTAGACGGAGTCATTCTATGAGCGAACGGACGGAGGTGCTCGTGATCGGCGGCGGGTCGACCGGCTGCGGCGTGGCGCGCGATCTCGCCACCCGCGGGGTCGACGTGACGCTCGTCGAGCAGGGGAACCTCACGCACGGGACGACGGGGCGGATGCACGGCTTGCTCCACAGCGGCGGCCGATACGCCGTTTCCGACCAGGCCAGTGCCCGCGAGTGCATCGAGGAGAACCGGGTGCTGCGCGACATCGCGAGCCACTGCGTCGAGCTGACCGGCGGGCTGTTCGTGAAACGCCCCGAGGACACCGAGGAGTACTTTCGGGAGAAACTGGAGGGGTGTCGCGACTGCGGTATCCCCGCCGAGGTGCTCACCGCCGAGGAAGCTCGTGCGGTCGAGCCGTTCCTCGCCGGCGACATCGACAAGGCGATCCGGGTACCCGACGGCGCGATCGACCCCTTCCGGCTGTGCGTCGCGAACGCCGCCGACGCGGAGGCCCACGGCGCGCGCATCGAGACGCACTCGCCGGTCACCGACGTGCTGGTCGAGAACGGGGAGGTCGTCGGCGTCGAAGTGACCCACGAGTCGGGCGCGGGCCGGCGCGTCCACGGCGTCGAGGGCGGCACCGAGGCGATCTACGCCGATCACGTCGTCAACGCGACGGGGGCGTGGGCCGGTCGGATCGGCGACATGGCCGGCGTCAACGTGGAAGTGCGCCCGAGCAAGGGCGTGATGACTGTGATGAACGTCCGCGAGGTCGACACGGTGATCAACCGCTGCAAGCCGAAGGGCGACGCCGACATCGTCGTCCCCCACGAGACGACCTGCATCCTCGGCACCACCGACGAGGAAGTCGATGACCCCGAGGACTACCCGGAGGAGGCGTGGGAGGTCGACCTCATGATCGAGGAGCTGTCGAAGCTCGTGCCGATGCTCGACGGCGCCCGGACCATCCGCTCGTACTGGGGCGTCAGGCCGCTGTACGAGCCGCCGGGCACCGGCACCGAGGACCCCACCGACATCACGCGGGACTTCTTCCTGCTCGATCACGACGAGCGCGACGACCTGCCGGGGATGACCTCCATCGTCGGCGGGAAGTTCACCACCTACCGGCTGATGGCCGAGCAGATCTCCGACCACGTCTGCGACCTCCTCGGCGTCGACGCCGCGTGCACGACCGCCGACGAGCCGCTCCCCGGCAGCGAGGACTTCTCGGTGCTGCGCGACTACATGGACGAGTTCGGGCTACGCTCGCCGATCGGCCGCCGGAGCGTCCAACGGCTCGGTTCGCGTGCCGACGAGGTGCTGACGACCGGCGAGCCGAACCCCGTCGTCTGCCAGTGCGAGGCGGTCACCCGGGCGGAACTCCGGGACGCGATCGAGGGGTCCGGATCGGATCTCAACGCCGTCCGCCTGCGTACCCGTGCTTCCATGGGAAACTGTCAGGGGGGGTTCTGTGCCCACCGAATGGCGAACGAGCTCCACGCAGGCGGCGACTTCAACCGGTCGACCGTCGATGCTGCTCTCGACGAACTGTGGCAGGAGCGCTGGAGGGGGCAGCGCCACGCGTTGTGGGGCGAACAGCTCTCGCAGGCGATGCTCAATCATCTCCTGCACGCGACGACGTTCAACCGTGACGGCGCGACGCCCGAAGACTTCTCGGCGTTCGACGCGGGCGAGGGTGCGACGCAGGCGGCCGACGGCGACGGGGCGGGCGGCGTCGACGATGGGACCGCCGCCGCCGACGGCGTCTCCACGGACGGCGGCGTCGCGGCCGACCGGACTCCCGACGGGGGTGACGCTGGTGGCGATTGAGTCGGGCGTGGTCGTCGTCGGCGGCGGCCTCGCCGGCGCGACGGCCGCGCTGTCGGCCGCACGCGAGGGCGCGCACGTCCACCTGATCTCCGCCAACGAGAGCACCCTCCGGCAGGCGAGCGGCCTGATCGACGCGCTGGGGTACCCGAACCCTGACGGCGGAGGGGACGCCGGTACCGACGCGGCGTCCGGGCCGCTCGCCGACCCGTTCGCGGGGATCGGCGACCTCCCCGAGAACCACCCGTACCGCGTCGCCGGCGCGGACGCGCTCCGTGAGGGGTTGGCGCTGTTCGACGACGCCGTCGGCGACCTGTATCGTGGGGGTCACACCGACCGCAACGCGCTCGTCGCGACCACTTCCGGGTGCGCGAAGCCGACCGCTCGGTACCCGCGGAGCATGGCACCCGGCGCCGTCAGCGACGAGCGCCCCATGCTCCTCGTGGGATTCGAGGCCGACACCGAGTTTGACGCGCCGCTCGCGGCCGAGCGACTCTCGGCGGCGGACGTCCCGTTCGACGTCGCGGGCGCGACGATCGCGTTCCCGGGCGACCACCGCGCGGACGCGGCCGTGACACGGCTGGCGCACGCGCTGGAGCGAGACGAGGACGCGGGGCAGGGGCGGACGACCCGGCAGCGACTCGCCGACCGGATCCGTCCGCACCTCGGGGATGCCGAGCGCGTGGGGCTTCCGGCGATGTTGGGCGATGCACACGTCGAGGAGGTGCGTGCGGACCTCTCCGAGCGCCTCGACGCGGCGGTGTTCGAGGTGCCGACGGGACCGCCGAGCCTGCCGGGCATCCGACTGTCGGACCGTCTGTTTACGGCGCTCGACGAGGCGGGCGTCTCGATGACGACGGGGATGCCGGTCGTCGACTTCGAGTCGACTGGCGGCGCGGATGGCGACCGGATCGACCGCGTGCTCATCGACCGTAACGGCGCAAGGATCCCCTACTCGGCCGAGCAGTACGTACTCGCCACGGGCGGGCTCGTCGGGAAGGGGCTCGACTCCGACCGCGAGCGCGCAACCGAGGCGGTGTTCGGCTGTCACGTCCCGCAGCCGGACGACCGGACGGACTGGTCGGCCGAGGGCGCGTTCGCGGACCACGCGTTCGCGCGCTTCGGAGTCGAACCGGACGGGGCGATGCGACCGCTCGATGCGGAGGGCGTCCCGGAGTTCGAGAATCTGCGCGCGGGCGGCGGCGTCGTCGGCGGCGCGGACGTGGCACGAGAGCAGTCGGCGAGCGGCGTCTCGCTCGCCACGGGGCTTGTCGCGGGCCGAACCGCGGCGGAGGAGGTATGAGCGACACACACGACACGCACTCAGACTGCGGCTGCGACGGCGGCGACGCGACGGAACCACCTACAGGGGCAGACGGAGGAGCGCCGGCGACCGACGGCGATTCGGAGGCCGTCGAGGACGCCGCTACGGACGGCGGCACAGTCGCCGAGTCGCCGGCGGGGGCCGAGGACGACTTCGAGCCGGTCGACGTGTTCGAAGGCTCGAACATGGACCTCCGGCCGGGCGCCGACTCCTGCTACAAGTGTACGTCATGCGACACGTCCTGCCCGGTTGCCGAGGTGGACGACTCCTTCCCGGGACCGAAGTTCCAGGGTCCCGAGCAGTGGCGTCTCAAGCGCAAGGAGGACACGGAGATCGACGACTCGATCACCGGCTGTTCCAACTGCATGCGCTGTGACGGCGCCTGTCCCTCGGATGTGCCGCTCTCGCAGATGCACAACACCGCCCGCGGGGAGTACGTCCGGAACCAGCAGCCCACGCTGTCCCGGGAGTACCTCAGGAACCGGATCCTCGCGAACTACGGCACGCTCGCCGGGCTCGGCTCGAAGGTTCCGCGGCTCACGAACGCGATCATGGGGAACTCGCTGGTCCAGACGGTGAACGAGAAGCTCCTCGGCATCACCGCCGAGCGCGACTTCCCCGAGTTCGCGGACGAGACGTTCCGCTCGTGGTGGAAAGGGCGCGGCGGCCCGAAGGTGGAAAGCGAGGACAGGCGGATCGCGTACTTCCACGGCGACTACGCCAATTACAACACCGTCGAGGTGGCGAAGGCGCTCGTTCGGGTGTACGAGGCGTTCGGCTACGAGATCCTCGTCCCCGACCAGCGCTGTTCGGGCACGCCGATGTTCGCCAACGGGATGCTCGACGACGCCCGCCGCTCGGCCGCCGTCAACGTCGAGAACCTCGGCGACGCCATCGAACAGGGGTACGACGTGGTCGCCTCCTGCACCTCCTGCTCGATGGCGCTCCGGCAGGAGTACCCCGAGCTGTTCGACTTCGAGGGCACCGAGACCGTCGCGTCCAACACGTACGACGCGCTGGAGTACCTCCTGATCAACGAGAACGTGATCGACCCGCTGAGCGAGGTCGACGCCGCCGACCACGACATCCCCGACTTCGCGTACCACGCGCCGTGTCACTCCCGGAACCAGGGCCTCGACCGACAGGCGGTGGAGCTGTTCCGACACCTCGACGGCGTCGACGTGGCGGACGTGGGCGACTCCTGCTCGGGTATCTCGGGGACCTATGGCTGGAAGGAGGAGAAGTACGAGTACTCCATGGAGATCGGCGAGGAGATGTTCGAGCACATGGAGCACGCGGAGGGCCAGACGGGGATGACCGAGTGCCCGACCTGCTCGATGCAGATGGAGCACGGCACCGGCTACGAGATCGATCACCCGTTGCAGGTGCTGGAGGCGGCGTTGGTCGACACCGACGTGGAGGTGTGAGATTCCCGCGAGTCGGGTCCGATCGCCGACGGATTCCGGCTTGAGACGGCGAACGGGACGGCTCGGGCGCGCCGATACTGGAACCGGGATCGGGGAATACGCATACCCGTCTCGCTCGTGAGCCTCACGTATGGCAACGGTCAGCGACACGTACATCGAGAACCGCGAGCGCGTGCAGCCCGACGACGCGAACAACTACGGCACAGTCCATGGGGGGAACGTCGCCAAGTGGATGGACGAGGTCGGCGCGATGTCGGCGATGCGCCACGCCGGCGAGACGTGCGTCACCGCGCGGATCAACCGGCTGGACTTCGATCGGCCCGTCCCCCGCGGGGACATCTGCGTCATCGAGTCGTACGCGTACG
Organism: Halobaculum rarum; assembly: GCF_040025155.1. NCBI lineage: Archaea > Methanobacteriati > Methanobacteriota > Halobacteria > Halobacteriales > Haloferacaceae > Halobaculum > Halobaculum rarum. The sequence goes on from NZ_CP157275.1 coordinate 2,178,518, forward strand.
CGACCGGCCGTACGTCCGTCCGGGTGCGCCTGCGCGCCTACCGCGAGGCCCCCCGGACGGGCGAGCGCGAACAGACGACGGAGTCGTACTTCGTGTTCGTCGCCGTCGACGACGACATGCGCCCGACCGAGGTGCCGGACCTCACCCTCGGGTCCGACCGCTGCCGCGAACTACGCGACGAGGCGCTCGCCGGCGAGAACGACTGACCCGCTGTCGCGAGATCGGACCGGCCAGTTGCCGGCGCGTGACCGTCGACCGGAGTGTCGTCGTCCGCGCGGCAGCCTCAGTTGTCGATCGGCGACTCGGTCGGGGTCGTTCCCCGCCCGTCGTCGCGCCCGGCCCAGTCGAAGCGGCGCTGGAAGTACAGCGCGACGTTGACGAGCGCGAGCAGCACCGGTACCTCGATGAGGGGGCCGACGACGGTCGCGAACGCGACGCCGGAGCCGACGCCGAAGACGGCGACCGCGACGGCGATCGCGAGCTCGAAGTTGTTCGAGGCGGCGGTGAACCCGATGGCCGTCGTCGTCGAGTAGTCCGCGCCGATGCCGCGACCCATCCCGAAGCTGACGAGGAACATCACGACGAAGTAGATCGTCAGCGGTACCGCGATCAGCAGCACATCGCCCGGCGAGGCGACAATGTTGCCACCCTGTGTGGCGAACATCACGATCACCGTGAACAGCAGCGCGACGAGCGTCAGCGGGTCGATCCGCGGGACGAACTCGTTCTCGTACCACGCCTCGCTCTTGACGCGGGTGCCGACGTAGCGGCTCAGGAACCCCGCGGCGAAGGGGATCCCCAGGAACACGACGATCGCCTCGAACACCTGCATCGGCGTGATGTCGAACGTCGTGATGCCGGCGACGAGCGACTCCATTCCGAGCAGCGGCGGGAGGAACAGCGCGAAGAACCAGACGTACACCCCGTAGGTGACGATCTGGAACAGGCTGTTGAACGCGACCAGCCCGGTGACGTACTCGGTCGACCCCTCCGCGAGCTCGTTCCAGACGAGCACCATCGCGATACACCGGGCCATTCCGATGAACACGAGCCCGAGGAAATACTCGGGGCGCGCCGGCAGCCCGGGAACGAGCCCGCTGAAGAAGACGACCGCGAGCCCGAACATCAGCGTCGGGCCGATGAGCCAGTTCTGCACGAGGCTCAGGCTGAGCACGCGCCAGTTACTGAAGACGGTCCGCAGCTGCGAGTAGTCCGCCTTCGCCAGCGGCGGATACATCATCGCGATCAACCCGATCTCCACGAGGTGGAGATCCTGTATCGGTCCCGTCACCGACGGCGCGACGAACCCGAGCCCCACCCCGATCGCCATCGCGCCGAAGATCCAGACGGTGAGATACTTGTCGAGGAAGTCCATCGACCGTGGGTCGCCGCAGGCCTCACAGCCACAGTTCGGACCGTGCTCGTGGGCTCCGACCGGCTCGCCGCTCATCGCCGATCCCCTCCGTCGGCGTCGCCGCCGGCCGAGTCGCCGGCGGCGTCACCGTCGCTCCCGTGTTCCCCGAACGCCTCGTCGAACAGCGCGACGACGTTCGCCTCGATCTCGTCGCGGATCGCCGCCACCGCGTCGGGCGACTTCCCGTCGGGGTCCGCGAGCGCCCAGTCGCGTGCCTCGACCGAGTCCGAAAGCGACAGCGTCGAACAGCCCATCGTCGCGACGTAGTCGCACTCGTTCAGCTCCGCGTCCGTTACCTCCCTCGGCGTCCGCCCGGAGACGTCGATCCCGATCTCGGCCATCGCGTCGATCACCTCGTCGTGGACGTGATCGGCGGGGTGGGTGCCGCCGGTGCGGAGCTCGACGCGGTCGCCCAGCCCGCGGCGCTCGACCTCGCGCTCGGCGAACGCGTACGACATCTGCGAGCGGCCGGCGTTCTGGACGCAGACGAACGCGAGTTTGACAGGCCTGTCGGCGCTCATTCGCCCACCTCACGAGTCGAATCCAGCGCGGACAACAGCGCCTCCGCGCGGTCGGTGGTGTCGTAGTAGCGCCACTTCCCCTCCTTCCGGCGCGCGAGCAGGCCCGCGTCCGTCAGCGTCGAGAGCGCGTGACTCACGGCGGACTCGCTCACGTCGACGAGCGGTTCCAACTCGCAGACGCACAACTCCTCGTCGGCGGCCGCAAGCAGGCGCGCCAACCGGTAGCGCGTGCCGCTCCCGAGCGCGGAGAGCGCGTCGAGGTCGGATCCCTCGTCCGCCTCGTCGACGCGGGCGTTCGCCTCCAGTTCGTGGAGCGCCGCCAGTCTGTCGTTCACGTCGGCCGCACAGCACTCGCCCACCTCGTCGGCGATGAGTCGTTCGAGCCGCTCCGTCGTTGCCATACCAACGATTGCAAAACCATTCAGATGAACGTGTCGGTCTCGGTAACGCAACGCGGCGGGAGGGTCGGAGGTGTTCCAGACCGCCGGGAACTGTCGGCGGCGTTCAGGTAACTGGACCGAGAAGTACGGACGCCGCCGCGGCGGGTGGTACCGCCAAGCGGCACGAGAGACGGTTCCGTTCCAGTTCGCTCTCGACGTGCGGCCCGGCGGTCACCGGGCCAGTGAGCCGGTGACCGTCCCCGGTCGCTCTTATCGCGTTCGTCATGCTATTCGCGATCGCTCCGTTCGCGTGTTCGGAGCCTCCCATCGGTCGGCCACGCCTCGTTCACGGGTCGCTCTCTTCATGGGCGGAGCGGCACAGACCGCTCCGCCGACTGCCCAAGCCGACGGAATCGGCTCGCCTCAGTCGTCGGCGGGCGTCTCCGCCTCGACGCGCGCGACGCCGATGGTGACGGCGACCCCCTCGACGGTCCACTCCTCGACGAGGTCGAAGTCGGCGTCCTCGTCGGCTCCGGCGGCTTCGCCGCCTTCGGGGCGCGAAGCGCCCTCCACGAAGGCGTCGGCCCGTGTCTCCTCGGCGACGTACTCGCGATGTTCGTCGACGAAGCCGGCGACGCGGTCGTCGGCCACGTCCAGCGAGACGCGGATGCGCTCGTCGACCTCGAGGTCGAGTTCCTTGCGCATCTCCTGAATCCGGCGGACAACGTCGCGGGCGTACCCCTCGGACTCGACGTCCTCGGTGAGTTCCGTGTCGACGTAGACGGTTCCCGAGTCGAACTCGGCGCTGACGACGCCCTCGGGTGCCTGCGAGTGGAAGGTGACCATCCCCTCGTCCAACTCGTACATCTCGCCGTCGACCTCGACCGCGAGGCGGCCGGTTGCCTCCAGGTCCGCGCGGGTCGCGCCCTGGATGGCCGTCATGACCTCCTGGGCGTCGCCGCCGAAGGCGGGACCGAGCTTCGACATCTCGGGTTCGGCCACCTCGACGAGTTCGCCGTAGGAGTCGACCACCTCGACCGACCGGCTGTTGACACGGTCGGCGAGCAGGTCCCGAAGGTTCGACACCGACTCGCGGGTCGCCTCGTCGCCGCTCTCGACGACGACGCGCGTGACGGGCCAGCGGAGCTTCCGCTCGGCGCGCTGGCGGGCGTTCGCGGCAGCCTCCTCCACATCGCGGAGGACGGCCATATCCGTCTCCAGCTGCTCGTCGCGGAGGTCGTCGTCGATCTCGGGGGACGCGAGCTGGTGGACCGTCGTCGCCTCGCCGTCGAGGTGCTGGTACATCCGCTCGGTGAGGTACGGCGCGTACGGCGCCAGGAGTCGGGTGACCTCGCCGAGCACGGTCGCCATCGTGTCGTAGGCGGCGCGCTTGGAGGCGCTGTCCTCGTCCTCCCACATGCGCTCGCGAATGGCCTTCACGTAGAAGCGCGATACGTCCTGCGTCACGAAGTCGAGCAGGGCGTTCAGCGCGTCGTCGACCTCGTAGTCCTCCCACGCGGCGTCCATCTCTGCTTTGACGGTCTGAAGCCGGGAGAGCACCCACTCGTCGACGATCTCCAGATCTGCGCCGTGTACGTCCGGGTCGGCCGGGTCGTAGCCGTCCAGCTCCATGTACGGGAGCGGGAAGCGGAACACGTTCCACAGGATGTTGAGCGTCGACTGCATCTCGTGGAGGCCGTCCCACTCGAACGCGAGGTTCTTCTCCTGCTGCTCGTGGCTGAGGAGGTAACACCGCAGCGGGTCGCGACCGGCGGCGTCGATGGCCTCCTCGGGCTCGACGATGTTGCCCTTGGACTTGGACATCTTCGAGCCGTCGCCCATCGTGGTGAAGCCGTGCATCAACACCTCGTTGTAGGGCGACTCGCCGAGCGCGGCGGTGCCCATGCCCAGCTGCGACCAGAACCACCCCCGGGTCTGGTCGTGCGCCTCGATGATGAGGTCCGCGGGCCACAGCTCCTCGAAGTCCGCCTCGTCGCTCGGGTAGCCGATGGTGCCGAGGCTGGCGACCGAGGAGTCGAACCACACGTCGAACACGTCCGGCACGCGCTCGTAGGTAGTCCCGTCCTCGGAGATCGTCAGGTCGTCGACCGAGGGCCGGTGGAGGTCGATGGCGTCCGGATCGATCTCTTGGTCGACGCGCTCGGCGAGTTCCGCTCGTGTGGCGACGACGATCAGGTCCTCCGCGTCGTACGTCTCGGCGTCCTCGGGGACCCAGATCGGGAGGGGGATCCCCCAGTAGCGCTGCCGGGAGACGTTCCAGTCGGGCGCCTCCTCGACGAAGTTGCGGAAGCGGCCCTCGCGGGCGGAGTGGGGGTGCCACTCGGCGTCGTCGATGTTGTCGAGGAGTTCGTCTTTGATCTCGGTGATCCGGATGAACCACTGGTCGGTCGCGAGGAAGACGATGGGCGTGTCACACCGCCAGCAGTGGCCGTAGCTGTGTTCGTGGGTTTCCGACGCCAGCAGCAGCCCCTTCTCATCCAGGTCCGCGATGATGTCGTCGTTGGCGTCGCGGACGAACTCGCCCGCGTACGTCCCGCCCGCTTCGGTGAAGACGCCGTCGCCGCCGACGGGACAGAACGGCTCCATGCCCAACTCCTCGCCGCGCTCGAAGTCCTCCTGCCCGTGGCCGGGCGCGGAGTGAACGAGTCCGGTGCGGTCGGCCTCGACGTAGTCGGCGGTGTACACCTCGCCTGCGCCCTCGAAGCTCGGGTGATCGGGCACCTCCTCGGCGAGCGGATGGTCGTACGCCCAGCCGACCAACTCCTCGCCCGAGTAGTCGGCGACGACCTCGTAGTCGTCGTAGCGGCCGCGGCGGAGGGCGTCTTCCACTGTGGACTCCGCGAGGAACAACGTCTCCGTCTCGCCGTCCCTCGTCGCCTCGACCTCCTGGTAGGTGAGGTCGGCGCCGACGGCGATGAACGTGTTCGCGGGGACGGTCCACGGCGTCGTCGTCCAGATGACGAGGTGACCGTCGCGGTCGCGGAGGGGGAACTTCACGTAGATGGAGGGCGACTCGATGTCCTCGTACTCGACCTCGTTGTTGGCGATGGCGGTCTCACAGCGAGGGCACTGGGAGATGGACCGTTTGCCCTGCTCGACGAGGCCGCGGTCGTGGACCCGCGAGAGCGCCCACCAGGCGGCCTCCATGTACTCCGGCTGGATGGTCTGGTACGGGTCGTCCCAGTCCATCCAGGCGCCGATGGACTGGAAGTCCTCGTCCATGTTCTCGCGGTTGCGGACGGCGAACTCCCGGCACTCCTCGATGAAGTTCTCCATGCCGAACTCCTCGATGTCCCGTTTGGTGTCGAAGCCGAGCTCCTGCTCGACTTTCGTCTCGATGGGGAGCCCGTGCATGTCGTAGCCGGGGCGGTCGGTCACGTCGTGGCCGGTCATCCGCTTGTGGCGGATGACGGTGTCCTTGAGAGTCTTGTTCCAGGCCGTCCCCAGGTGCATCTGGCCGGTCGTGTACGGCGGGCCGTCGACGAAGAAGAAGGACGGATCGTCGGCGTGCGCCTCCTTCGTCACCTCGTAGGCGTCCGTCTCGTCCCAGCGCTCGGAGACGGCGGCCTCCACCGCCTCCGGCGTGTACTGGTCCGAGATGTCGCTGTCGTCCATGCTCGGTGTGAACCGGCGGGAGGTTATCAAGTCGGTGGTCCCGTGGCGTGCGTTGCCGAGGGAGCGGAGCGAACGGGCGACGGCATGCTGGCGGTCAGGTCTCGGTACCGGACCGCCCACTGTATTCGTGTGCCCATGAGCGGTAGGAACCGGGCAGCGATGCCGCCCGGCGAAAATCGCCGCCTCAGCAGTCGACCGGCTCGACCCACACGGTCGCGGGCTCACCGACGGGAACGCCGAGGAAGGTGGCGTAGGCGACCGCCTCGGCGGACGTGCTGGGGTTCGATGCTATGTGGACGTTCCCCTGTCCGGGGTCGATGAACGCCTCTCCCGCCGTGTAGGTACGGACGACGCAGTCGCGTTCGTTGATGAGGTCGAGTTCGCCCTCCACGACGGTGACGACCACCGGTCCGGGATGGGTGTGCCAGCCGGACGTCCCCTCTGGCGCCCACGTCACCTTGGCGACGAGGACGCTGGAGGCGTCGGTCGGCAGGTCCGAGACGATGCTGTCCATCTCGCTCTCGTCGTACTCCACCTCGAAGCGCGCGGCAACGCGGTCGGGGAACGTCGCGTGCCCGGCGAGGACCTCGACGGTGAACCCCTCCGGACTGTCGACCTGACAGGGTTCGCCGGTTTGCGCGGCATCGCTCCCCGTCGCCGGCGTCGCGCTGCTCCGTGCGGCCGCGCCCGGCACGACGGTCGCGAGCAGGGCCGCCGTCGCCGCGCCCGTTTTCAGTACAGTTCTCCGCAGCACACCGCCAGTCGATCCGCCTTCGGTTGTCATGATGTCTCACACTGACCGGCGTGGTCTCTGTGAGCACTACCCATTGGACGACAGACATCATAGCCTGATCGACAGGATGCGTGCACCGTTCGACCGCGATCTCGAGGGCACGGAGGCGGTGGGACTGGCGAGCCGAGACTGTGAGCGGGCGACACAGGGGCCGTGTGAACCGACGCGGTCTCACCGCTGAGAACCGCGGGCGAGCGTTCTTACCCATGGCTCGAAAACCGCCCGACGATGAGCGACGCAAACGGCCCGGATCCCGACCCGGCGGACGCCGAGGAGGGGCCGGTCCGCGACGTCGTCCGAGTCGACGGCGACGAGGGGGACGACACCGACGCCGAGGGCGGCGACGAGGGGTCGCTGGTCGACCGCGACGGCGTGATGGACCCCGACGACCTTGACATCCGCGGCCGCGACGGCGTCGACGAGACCGACGACGGGCGGTACGTCATCTCCACCCGCGGGGAGAACCACGGGGACCGCCGCGACGACGGTCGCGACGACATCCCCGACGAGTCCCGCTACGACGGCCGGGATCGCGACGGGGTGGTCGACAGCGCCGCCGAGGACGCGACCGGTTCCTCGGGGAACGCCGGCCTCGTCGACGACGGGGCCAGCACGGACGGGTGGGCCGACCCGAGCGACTCCGCGCCGACGCGGTCGGCTTCCGACCGTGATGCCGAGGGCGACGGTGATCCGCTGGAGGGTGTCGCCGCGGAGTTGAACGCGCTCTCGGCGTCGCACGGCTTCGCGATCGCGGTCGCCGCGGGCGGTGAGACGGACACCCTGCGCGTCGCCTCGGGCGAGCCGACGGACTCGCTGGCGACGGCGCTGCGGTGGTACGCCCGCCGCGTCAACCCCGGCGCGCCCGTCGAGGAGACGATCCGCGAACTGCTGGCGGCGTCGGACTTGGACCTCGTAGACCGGTAGACCGGTCTGCTGGGGGTCGTTGCCGCCGAGCCGACGGATCCGCGGTCGGGGAAGACTACGGGTCTCCGCCGTATCGACACGCTCGTCGTCCGTTCCCGGTTCGACCGCCCCGAAGTTTATCCGGAGGCCGACCGTAATGAACGTATGATCGAACGCGTCCTCGTTCCGATGGACGAGTCCGAGACGGCCGAGCGAGCGCTCCGACACGCGCTCGAGGCCCATCCGGGGGCGGATATCATCGTCCTCCACGTCGTGGGCGAACCGTCCGGGATGATGGGCGCGGCGGCGGGCCTGGCCCTCGAGGAAGACGCCGAGCAGGCGGGGGAAGAAGCCGCGGATGACCTCTTCTCGCGGGCCGCAGAGATCGCCGCGGAGTACGACGCGACGGTCGGGACCGAGGTGGGATGGGGGAGCCCGGCCAAGGAGATCGTCAGGCTGGCCGAGGGGGTCGACGTGGTCGTGATCGGCGCGCACACGGGCGGCGTGGCCCAGCGGCTGTTCGTCGGCAACGTCGCGAAGAGCATTGTCCAGAACTCACCGGTCCCGGTAACGGTCGTGCACTGACGGCCCGTCCGGGGAGTCGACGGACGCGCCGGCGACGTGACTGCCCGGGGTGCGGCTCGCCGGTGTGAACGCTCGAGGGAGCGGACGTGGAAAGCCGTAAGCCCCCGCCCTCCGAAGCCGGTGACATGAGCGACGACGAGGAGGTCGCGCTGACGGTCCGCGGCGCGGCCAAGCGTGACGCCGGCCGCGGCATCGCGCGGCTGTCCGACGCGACGATGAGCGAACTCGGGGTGCTCTCGGGCGAGACGGTCGTCATCGCCGGCGAACGCGAGACCGCCGCGAAGGTGTGGCCCGCGGGAACCGACGCCGGCGACGGCGAGATCCTCGTCGACGGCGAGACGCGCGCCAACGCCGGCGCGAAGATCGGCGAGCGCGTCCGCGTGCACAAGGAACGCGTCGGCGAGGCCGACGCGGTGACACTCGCCGCGCCCGCCGCGCTCGACGGCGTCGACATCGACGGCGACACGCTCGCGCGCGCGGCGAAGCGCGACCTCGACGGCCGCCCCGTCAGCGCCGGTGAGCAGGTGCGGATCCCGCACCTCGGCGGCAACGTGTTCGTCGTCGAGGACACGACCCCCGACGGGCCCGTGCGGATCCATGACGGCACGAGGGTCGTTGTCGAACGGCGCGACTCCGGGGGAACGACCGTCGCGAGCGACGACGACGGGAGCGGCGTGAACGCCTCCTCGTCCGGCACGGGCGCGTCGGTCGACCTGCCGACCCGCGAGCGGCACGACGGCGAGGGCACAGCCGGCTCCGGCGGCGAGGGGGCGCCCGACACCGCCGTTCCGACGCCGCCCGCCGGCGGTGTCACCTACGAGGACATCGGCGGCCTCGACGAGGAACTCGACCTCGTGCGCGAGACGATCGAGCTGCCGCTGTCGGAGCCGGAGGTGTTCGCCCGCCTCGGCATCGACCCGCCCAAGGGCGTCCTCCTGCACGGCCCACCGGGCACCGGGAAGACGTTGATCGCGAAGGCCGTCGCCAACGAGGTCGACGCCACGTTCATCTCCGTGTCCGGTCCGGAGATCACGTCGAAGTACAAAGGCGAGAGCGAGGAGAAACTCCGGGAGATCTTCGCGGAGGCGAACGAGTCGGCGCCCAGCATCGTCTTCTTCGACGAGATCGACTCCATCGCCGGCCAGCGCGACGACGGCGGCGACATGGAAAACCGGATCGTCGGCCAACTGCTCTCGCTGATGGACGGCCTCGACGCCCGCGAGGACGTGATCGTCATCGGCGCCACGAACCGCGTCGACTCGCTCGACCCCGCGCTGCGCCGCGGCGGGCGCTTCGACCGCGAGATCGAGATCGGCGTCCCGGGCGAGGCCGGCCGCCGCGAGATCCTGGAGGTGCACACCCGCCGGATGCCCCTCGCCGACGACGTGGAGATCGACCGCCTCGCCGCACGGACCTACGGCTTCGTCGGCGCCGACATCGACTCGCTGACGACCGAGGCCGCGCTGACGGCGCTGCGGCGCGCGCGCCACGAGGACAGCGAGGTCGACCTCGCGACGGTGGAGGTGACCCGCGCGGACTTCGAGTCGGCGCTGGCGACGGTTGAGCCGTCCGCGATGCGCGAATACGTCGCCGAACAACCCGACACCACCTTCGACGACGTGGGCGGGCTGACGGAGGCGAAGAAGACGCTCGAACGCGCCGTGACGTGGCCGCTCACCTACGCGCCGCTGTTCGACGCAGCCGGCGCCGACCCGCCGACAGGCGTGCTGTTGTACGGCCCACCTGGAACCGGGAAGACGCTGCTCGCGCGCGCCATCGCCGGCGAGTCGGAGGTGAACTTCATCGAGGTCGCCGGCCCGGAACTGCTCGACCGCTACGTCGGCGAGTCGGAGAAGGCCGTTCGCGAGGTGTTCGAACGCGCCCGCCAGGCGGCGCCCAGTATCATCTTCTTCGACGAGATCGACGCCATCGCGACCGCTCGCGACGGCATGGGCGACTCCTCGGGCGTCGGTCAGCGCGTCGTCTCGCAGTTGCTCACCGAGTTGGACCGCGCCAGCAGCAACCCGAACCTCGCGGTCATCGCGGCGACGAACCGCCGGGAGGCGCTCGATGACGCGCTCGTCCGCCCCGGCCGCCTGGAGAGCCACGTCGAGGTACCGCTCCCCGACGTGGAGGGGCGCCGGAAGATCCTCGCGGTTCACACCGAGCGCACGCCGCTGGCGGAGGACGTAGACCTGGACGACGTGGCGGACCACACCGAGGGGTACTCCGGTGCAGAACTCACCGCGGTCGTCCGGGAGGCGACGATGCGGGCAGTCGAGCGCGTCGCCGACGAGTTCGGCGACGAGGCGAACGACCACGCCGACGCGCTGTCGGTGACGATGGCCGACTTCGAGGCCGCGATGGAGCGGGTCGCGCCGCCCGAGTCACAGGAGTGAGGGTGTCGGATCGGTCGAGGCGGAGTTCATCGGGCGCGAGGAGGGCGACGGCTTCGCGGACGCGTGGGTCATCTCGTCGTGGGGGCTGGTCTCCCTCGCTGGTGAGTCGGACGCCGATCACCGTCGGCCCGTTCCGTGGATGCGGCCCGGAGGGCGGATTCGGCCGGGTTGGTGTGCTGGATCTGGATAAACGACTCAGATCGGGAGTTTCGGTACACTAAGCAGGTTTAGGAAGTATAACGCAGTTAGAGAATGCAGGACCGTCCAGAACATATCTAATACCAAGCTTGAGTACACGTAATCGAGTCAGGATCCTGCGGATCACCCTCGATTATCTGTGCCCGAATATAGGGGCCGACGTCAGTGTTGTCTCGATATTCGATCGTCTCTCCAGTTTCGATCACGTCGCCATCACTGACCCACTCTATCACGTCGTGACCGCTTGCTCGAAGAGAGATCGTCCCAGCGTCCTCGTCGCGGTCGATCCGCTCGATTATTGGGGCGCCCGTCCCGGGTTCCTTCGTCGTCGAGAAACTGGTCCGCCCTGAAACCCATGCCTCATACACGTGTTCTCGAGTCGCCTGTTGCTCGGCTGGGGTGAACTCCTCCGGCGACAGATAAAACGTGACCCACCCCCGATCGGCGTCTTCATACTCCCCGATGTCATCGACGCTCGTTCCTATCACCGGTCGATCGGGAACAGCGTCCCCGAGAAGGGTATCCCAGGTCTCACGGTCATCGTACGCAAACGAATACGTGATCGCCTCCAGGCCGAGGAGACGGTCGAAGTCCTCGATCATCTGTTCATAGTTACTCAACCATTCTGTCTCCCACTCGTCTTGCGACATCTCTTCTTTATACCGCCCAGGATGGCCGATGAATGCCAGCGGCGAGCCTGTTTCCAGTGTCGATTCCGAGAGGACGATCTGTTCTACCGTATCGTATTGATGCCCGGGGTTGTCCATGCTTCCGGAACCTAATTCGTCCTTCAGTTCCTTCTGCATCAAATCCGTAAAGAACCCCGAGATATGTTGTGTATCGGTATACTCCGCGCCGGCGATCGCCACAACTCCGTCCTCAGCGGGGTATCGGTTTTCCCATTGGTCGAGAGTGTCTCCTATTTCATCGAGGGGCCATGGCATCCCGTGCTGCAGATCGTCCTTGGGCTGAATGCAGAGGATGTCGTATCCGAGTTCCACGTAGTGATCGTAGACCTCCTGTGGCGGTCCGAGATTCCCGTAGTGGGGATGGATATGGAACTGCCCTTTGCGTCTTCCATACGTGTCCCAATCGATCCCGTCGTACGGCTTGCCGTCGTACGAACTGTAGAAGGTAGGAGATTCCACTTCGGACTCAGAAGTCTTCTTCTCGGTGAGAAGCCGGGGTGTATCGTTCTGGGGAGTATCGTTCCGGGGAGTATCGTTCCGGGAGGAGATCCCCCTTTCCCCACCGACACAGCCAGTTAACCCGACGACGACACCCGCCGTCAATAGTTCCCGTCTGTTCATTCTTCAGGATGGGGTGACTTCCCACAGTACTTTGTTAGCGATTTTAAACGCCCGAATTCATCAGGGAAATCCCTCGATAACGTGTTCGATGTCTCGGACCGCAGATCTCATGACGAGTTCACCGTACCAGGTTTTCGACCACAGTATACCGCCGGACCGACGACGTGATCCGAAGACACCCTTTCAGCGGTCGAACGTTTGTGAAACGTCTGGTTACCGATCAGGACAACTCCTCCGAGAACAGTGAGAGTCGAGAATTGAGCGATACAGTAAACTGGCTTATCGATAGACCATGGCTTGGGCGACTTCCTCTTCATGGTAGTAACCGTGAGCGGTCGCAACCCTCGCACATATGCATTCGCCGTCAAACGTTTGGACTCGGAACTCCCGCTCTGGCATTGACTGACCTTCCGCCATGAGCCGCTCAAAGCGGGCGCGTGCAGTATCTCGATCCTCGGGATGGAGAAATCCGGCGAACGATTTTCCTTCGATCTCGGCGTGGGAATCCGCATCGAGAAACGCTACTGCGGCCTCGTTTGAATAGACGGCTCGGCCATCTTGGTTGAACAGTACGATCGGGATCGGCGCAGTGTCCACCAAGTTATGATAGCGCTGCTCTGTTCGGTGCACAGCTGCTTCGGCACGAACGCCTTGGACGGAATTCCGGATTCGATTCGCGGGGACCTTGTACTGATCAGTCCCGCCTTCCTTCTGGAGGTACTCGGTGACGCCAGCGGAGATCGCCTCACTCGCTATCTGTTCTGACCCACGACCAGTAAACAGGATAAATGGGAGATTCGGGTGCTCATCCCGCACTAATTCTAAGAAGTCGAGGCCATCCTTCCCCGGCATGTCATAGTCACTGACAATACAGTCGATGTCCTCACTGAGGAGAATCGATAATGCATCATCGACGTTTGCGGCCTCTTGGATCGAGAGGGCTGAATCTGCACGTTCCAAGAAGTTTTTGACGAGGTCGGTGAATCCCGGCTCATCGTCGACATGCAGGACTGTAACATCCTCAAGCGATAGTGTACTCATAGGGAGGGACTACCTTGCGTCTATGTCGCAGGGATTTATCGTTTGTGGCAAATATCTCCGAAAAATGAGGGCGCGTTTTCATAACCTCGCGGACCTCCTTAGCAGACTTTCTACCCTAGTATCTCTGTAAACATTTCTCTGTGATTGTAGAGCCGGGGACTCCCGAACGCTACGTACAGGTATTGCATCGAGCAGGCAACCCATCGGGAAAATTAAACAGTTTGCTGGTAGCAGGAGGTGTATGTCCCTGCCAAGAGAAATCCTCCTGTTCAGTATCGTGTTGATGCTCTGGGCAGTTCAAATTGAAGCCAGCGGATACGGTACCTCGGATACTATTGTTCTCGCTTCACTTGGGATTGGGCTGATTGGACTTATTGGGAGTTTCTTCTCGTCGCTGAGCGCTATGAGTCAAAGACCAGAATCCGGCTCCTCCGAGTGATACACAGGCAGACCTACTTAGCAGAGCTTCCCGCTCTTGTATTCTGTAAAATCGACTGTCGTTTCTGTCGAGTGGGGGAGACGTTACTCCATGGCAACGAACGATAGCGTGTGAGCGAGACGACTTCGTCGAACGGCGGGAACCCCTCGGACAGTCCGAACCGAGGACGTGCTCGGCGGCGACCCTCGGATCGAAGGAACGCGGATCAGCGTGCTGTTCGTGCACCGTCCCCTGATCGACTGAAAACTCGATGAGGGGGGTGGGGGTGTTCTTTATATGGAACGTACCCCCGTCTCCGGGTTAGGAACGAGTCGCACAGGAAGTGGGGTCGGAGGGATTTGAACCCCCGATCGACTGATATCTCCGGTCGGCACCTCGGTACTCCAGAGGGTCGTCGTCGCGTCCGATGATCAGTCGGACGCTCGGTATATCAGTCTGGAGTTCGTCACCGGGCGCGTTGCCTCTGGAGTCAGTCGCCATACCGGGCTTGGCCACGACCCCGTGCACCCGTCAATATCCCGGAGCGCCGTAAAGGGATTTCGATCGGATCCGCTATTCGCGGTCGGTCTCGCCCCACGAGCACTCCTGACACTTGTACGCCGTCACGAACTCGGTGACGCTCGGCATGTATCCCACCGAGATGACGTCGCCGCCGCAGTCGGGACACTCGCGGTCGGCGTCCTCGATCGGCTCGGCGTCCATCACGGAGTCACCCTCGACCAGTTCGGCGAGCTTCTTCGGCGTGACCATTCGTCCTTCGACGACGCGATTGCTCATGCTCCGCCGTCGGCGGCCGATCGGGTAAAAGATCCCGGTCCGGGGGGACAGACTCCGGCCGGTCAGCCGTCGTGGCGCCGACTCACAGCCAGGGTTCGCGCGAGGGCTCCCCGCCCGACTCGTCGTCGTCGGAGTCGTCTGCCGTGTCCTCGCGGTCGGCGGAGTCGACGGGGTCGATCCCCGCCGTCGGCGCCGTCGGCGAACTGCCGAAGGCGACGCCGGAGGCGGGTTCACTGTCGCCGTCGTCGGCCGCGTCCGTCGCCGCTGCCGTGTCCGCCGCAGCAACCGTGTCGTCGTTGAGCTCGTCACCGCCGTCGGTGGTCACCGCGCTGGTCGGCCCAGCGGAGCCCGAGTCGGATGCCCCGTGTCCGGCGTCGTCCGGCCCCGCATCCTCGTCGGGATCCGGGTCGACCCCGTCGTCGGAGTTCGGGTCGTACGAGAACAGGCCCGTGACCACGAGCACGCCCAAGGCGACCGGCTGCTCCGTCGGGAGCAGCCCCAGCACCGACAGCGAGAGGATGCCGAGCGCGACCGACGAGCCGAAGCGGAAGCGATCGATGTCGACACGACCGCGCAGGTGGTCGCCCGCCAGCGCGATCGACAGCGCGAACGCGACGCCGACGCCCGCGGCCGCCCCGGCACGAGCGAGCAGGTCGGGGTTGAGCGTGACCGCCAGCTCCGCGCCGGCCGGCTGGAACGACGCGAGCAGACCGAGCCCGATGATCGCCCCGGGACTGGGGAGGTACTCGCCGATCTCGGCGCTGGCGGTCTTGGCCGCCACCGCGAGGATCACGAGCCCGGCGAAGCGGTGGAACACGTCCGGGTTCAGCAGGCTCTGGATCGTCTCCGCCAGCGCCGCTTCCGCCATCGCGATCGGGACGAGAACGGCGCCGAGCAGGAGGATGGAGGCCGCCTTCTCGCGGGGCGTTCCCTCCATCTCGGCGAGCACGACCGCCATCGTGGCGGAGCCGCCGAAGATGAGCAGGCCGGTCTCGATAATGCCGAACGGAACCGTGAGCGCGCCCGCGATAACGAGTGCGGGGAAGATCCCGTCGATCAGCGGCAGCCCCATGACGGTCGCGAGCAGTCGGGTGGCGCCGCCGACGCGCCGCTCCAGGCGGATCGCGATCGGGTGTGCTGAGGTACTCACGGCTCAGCGAGACGACCCGGCATAACCCACGACCGGACGGGAATCTGGTGACGAACCGGAGCCGGCGGACGCTCGGGCGGAGCAACGCGGAAGGCGTTCTCCTGTGCACCAGTCGAGTCCGCGTTTGAACGGAATAAATGTCGGGAGTGCAGCGTTGTCGCTCACCCGGCCGACGATACCCGTTACAGTGCGGGACTCGAAGTCCATACCGTCACTGTATCGCAGGTGAGACTTAATGGTTGCGTGGGACGTGCCCACACAGTCCGGGCGATCCCTCACCGCCTTTTAAATACCTGTTCTACGGTTCATCGGCTTCTCAACGATATCGCTGTCACACTTTCGGGATCGAGCGCGCCGCCGAGCAAATTTTGCGGACGGCATCGGTGTCGGTGTGAGCCGAACCGGTGTCCTCGTTGACCGGATCGATGTCCCTGCGAACCGAACTGACTCCGTGTGTATCGTCTCCACGGCCGGTCCCGAAGCTATGCACTTCGGTGCACGACCGCTCGGCGAACCGGCGGCTATCTCCTCGTATCTGTACACGTCTGTGTGGTACTCCCTGCCCAAGCGCCCCGGTTCTCGCAACGCTTTTGCGGTGTCCCCGAGCACCGTTGATATGGCGAACGACGGGTCCAACGGAAGTCCGTTCTCACAGAAGCTGGAGGTACCGGAAGCGCTCACGTTCGACGACGTTCTACTGCGCCCCAAGGAGAGCCGGGTGGAGCCCGACGAGGCGGACGTCTCCACGCGCGTCTCGTCCAACGTCGAGTTGACGATCCCGGTACTCTCGGCGGCGATGGACACCGTCACCGAATCCGGGTTGGCGATCGCGATGGCTCGCGAGGGCGGGCTCGGCGTGCTCCACCGCAACATGAGCGTCGAGGAGACGGCCGCGGAGGTCGAGCGCGTCAAGCGCGCCGACGAACTGGTGATCCGACGCGAGAACGTCGTCACCGCCTCGCCCGACCAGCCCGTCCGCGAGGTCGACGCGATGATGGAACACGAGGGCGTCTCCGGCGCGCCCGTCGTCGACGAGGACGACGCCGTCCTCGGGATCATCTCGGGCACCGACATTCGCCCGTACCTGGAGGTCGGCGAGTCCGACGCGGTGTCGGAGGCGATGACCGACGAGGTCATCACCGCCTCCGAGGACATCGACGCGCGCGAGGCGCTCGAACTCATGTACGACCACAAGATCGAGCGCGTCCCCGTCGTTGATGACGACGACCGCCTCGTCGGCCTCGTCACGATGCAGGGAGTCCTCGCGCGCCGCGAGCACACCGACGCCGCTCGCGACGAGTCGGGGTCGCTGCTGATCGGTGTCGCCGTGGGTCCGTTCGAGGAGGAACGCGCCGTCGCCGCCGACGAGGCCGGCGCGGACGTCGTCTTCATCGACTGCGCGCACGCGCACAACCTGAACGTCCTCGACTCCGCCCGCGCGATCAAAGCCGAGGTCGACGCCGACGTGGTCGTCGGCAACGTCGGCACCCGCGAGGCCGCCGAGGCCGCCGTCGACTTCGCCGACGGGCTGAAGGTCGGCATCGGCCCGGGCTCGATCTGTACCACTCGCGTCGTGAGCGGTGCGGGCATGCCCCAGATCACCGCCGTCGCGCAGGTGGCCGACGTGGCCCAGCGCGAGGACGTTCCCGTCATCGCCGACGGCGGGATCCGCTACTCCGGCGACGCGATCAAGGCGATCGCCGCCGGCGCCGACGCCGTCATGCTCGGCTCGTACTTCGCGGGCACCGACGAGGCGCCGGGGCGCGTCATCACGATGAACGGCAAGCGCTACAAGCAGTACCGCGGCATGGGCTCGGTCGGCGCGATGTCCGAGGGCGGCGGCGACCGCTACCTCAAGGACGCCGAGGAGGACGAGGAGTTCGTTCCCGAGGGTGTCGAGGCTGCGACGCCGTACAAGGGACCGCTCTCCTCGGAGCTGCACCAGCTCGTCGGCGGCATGCGCTCGGGGATGGGCTACGTCGGCGCGGAGACGCTCACCGACTTCAAGGAGCGCGCGGAGTTCGTCCGCGTCTCCCAGGCCGGCCAGACCGAGGGACACCCCCACGACGTGACGATCACCGACGAGGCGCCGAACTACAGCCCCGAGTGACGTTCTCGCGGACGTGAATCACGCGGCGCTTCGCGCCGTCGCACTCGGTCGGAGATCGGCGACATCGCCGGTGTCCGACTCGGACTGACGACGCGGAAGACGCCGTCTCCAACTGAGCCCGCCCGAGGCTCTCGCGCCGTTCCCGGATAACTTGAACGAGACGGTGGCCGGTGTGATATGCGGTCAGACCGACAGATTCTGCCGATCTCGGGTTCCTCGGCCGGTAGCCTTTCGACGGCGGTCGACGTACGATCCGTCGGTGGTTGGTGGCCACCGCGGATCGTGGGGCACCACAGCAGGCGTGACGCGAACTCGTCACCCGACCCACACCCGTTTTCGGCGCAGGTCTCTCGCATCGCATACGGTTAAGTACCCGGCGGTGACAACACCAATTGATGGCCGGACGGCGTCGGTACGCTCGAACGCTCGCTCGACGGAGAGTGGCCGGACCGGCATGCAGCAAGGGGAAGGTCGTTGTCGGTCCGTCGACCAGTGGTGGGCGAGCAGGGAGGATGTATCAACATGAGTGAGGACACGGACGTCGCGGAGTCAGCGGAGACTCCAGAGCGGCCGGTCGTTCTCGTGGTCGAGGACGAACCCGACCTCGCGGACCTGTACGCGGCGTGGCTCGGCGGTGACTACGACGTCCGGACCGCGTACGGCGGGGAGAAGGCCCTCGACGAACTCGGCGACGATATCGACGTGATCCTCCTCGACCGCCGGATGCCCGGACTGTCGGGCGACGAGGTGCTCGACGAGGTGCGGGCCCGCGGCATCGATGCCCGCGTCGCGATGGTCACCGCCGTCGAGCCGGACTTCGACATCATCGAGATGGGGTTCGATGACTACCTCGTCAAACCGGTCACTCGGGAGTCGCTGTTGGAGACCGTCGAGGGGTTGTACACCCGATCGACGTACGACTCGCGGGTGCAGGAGTTCTTCGCGGTCTCATCGAAGATGGCCGTCCTCGAGGCAGAGAAAGGGCGGGCCGCGCTCGAGGAGTCCGCCGAGTACGAGTCGCTCGAGCAGCGCGCGCGCGAGCTCCGCGATGGGCTCGACGAGGAGGTCGCCGGCTTCGGCGACGGGGACTTCGAGCAGGCGTTCCGCGATCTCGACGCCGAGGGCGACGATGCGGATGACGACCTGTTCGACGACGGGTTCGAAGAACTCTGAGGGTGTCCGGATCGCCACGACAGAACACTTCCGCGACAGTGATGACCTAAAGTAGCATCTTCACCAGCCTGTCGTCAGGGCGCTCACGAGAGGAACTGTTCGAGCCGCGACATCGCCTCCTTGAGGTCGTTTAGTCCGGTCGCGTACGAGATCCGGATGTGGCCCTCCCCGCCGGCGCCGAAGGCGGTGCCGGGGACGGCCGCGACCCCCTCCGTCTCCAGCAGTTCGGTCGCGAACGCCCGGGCGTCCCCGTCGGGAGCGACCTCCGTGACCCGCGGGAACGCGTAGAACGCGCCGCCGGGCTCCGATACCTCGATGCCGAGCTCGCGCAGTCGCGAGACGACGTAGCGTCGCCGGCGGTCGTACTCCCGGCGCATCCGCTCGACCTCGTCGTCACACCGCTCGATGGCCGCCAGCGCGGCGTGCTGTGCGGTCGTCGGCGCCGACAGCATCGCGTACTGGTGGACCTTCGTCATCGCGTCGATCGCCGCCTCGGGGCCCATCGCGTACCCCAGTCGGAGCCCCGTCATCGCGTAGGCTTTCGAGAAGCCGTTGATGACGACCGTGCGCTCGCGCATCCCCGGCCGCGTCGCGACCGACTGGTGGTCGCCCTCGTAGGTGAGCGCGGCGTAGATCTCGTCGGCGACGACGAGCAGGTCGTGCTCGCGACAGAACGCGGCGACGGCGTCCATCTCGTCGGCGTCCATCGTCGCCCCGGTCGGGTTGTTCGGGTAGCACAACACGAGCACGTCGGCCTCGTCGGCGCCCGCCTCGCGCAGCGCCTCCGGCGTGAGCGCCCAGTCGTCCTCGTGGCGGGTGTGAACCGGGAGCGGTTCCCCGCCGGCGAAGCGCACGCCCGGCTCGTAGGAGACGTACGTCGGCGTCGGGAGCGCGACCGTGTCGCCGGGGTTCACGAACGCCCGAAACGCCAGATCGACCGCCTCGGAGGCGCCGGTCGTGACGAGGATCTCCGAGTCGGGGTCGTACGACTGGCCGTAGCGCGTGACGCGCCCGGCGATCGCGCGTCGGAGGGCTGGCATCCCCCGATTTGCGGTGTAGCTGGTGCGGCCACGCTCCAGCGAGTCGATCGCCGCCGATCGCGCGGGCCATGGCGCGGTGAAGTCGGGCTCGCCGACGCCCAGCGAGATCACGTCGTCGCGGTTCTCCGCGACCTCGAAGAACTCGCGGATCCCCGACGGCGGGACCGACTCGACGCGGTCGGCGGGCGCGAACCGTGCGGATCCGTCCTCCGTCCGAGGGGATCCCTCGGCGGTGCCGCCGTCGGTCGCAGATCGGTCGTCGCCGGCGCGGCCGCCGTTCCCGGCACGTTCGTCGCTCCGGGCTCGTTCGTCGTTCCCGTTCTCGTTCCCGCTCATGGCGTCACGGAGAGCCGGTCGTCGTCGTCGTGGTCGGTGAAGCGGATCCCCCGCTCCTTGAACGTCTCCATCACGTAGTGGGTAACCGTCTTCGTCACCGCCGGCAGCGGCGCCACCTCCTCGGAGACGAACCGCGACACGTCGCCCATCGACGAGCCGGAGACGTTGACCGCGAAGTCGTAATCGCCCGACATCAGCCGCAGCGAGTCGACCGCGGGCGACTCCGCGATGCGGCGGGCAACGTCGTCGTAGTCGGTCTCGCGGTCCAACTCGACGTTCACCTCGACGACGGCGCTGACGCGTTCCTCGTCGATGGCGTCCCAGTCGACGATCGCGGTGTAGCCGCGCAGGGCCCCCGACTCCTCCAACTCGGCGAGTTTCTCCTCGACGGCCGCCTCGTCCAGACCGGTCTGGCGGGCCAGATCGGCGGTGGACTCGCGAGCGTCGGCGACGAGCGCGTCTATCAGGGACCGGGTAGCCTCGTCCATACGTCTCGACTCGTTCGCCCGGCCAAAGCGGTTTCGCCCGGTGCGATATCAGCGAACACGGCACACGGGTGCGCGAGCGGCCCCGGGACGCCGGCGTGATTCGGATCTCTGAAGCCCCGGAGACCCACACGGTCGGGTATGAACTACATCGCCTGGTCGGTGCTGGCGCTGGCGGCGTACTCGTTCGTCGCGCCGCTGATGCGGCTGGCGACCGCCGGCGAGGGAGCGATCCCGAGCACGGTCGCCGCGTTCGTCGCCAACTCCGTGCTCGTCGTCGCGACGCTCGCTGTCATCGGCTTCACCGGAGACGGCGTCGTCGAGCACCTCGCGGACCCGCGGATGCGGTACGTGATCGCGGCTGGCGCGTGCCTCGCGGTCGGCATCCTCGCGTACTACCGCGCGCTGGCGCTCGGCCGCGTGTCGATCGTCGCCCCGATCTTCGCCATGTTCTTCGTCGTCTCCTCGGCGGTCGGTGTCGTGCTCCTCGACGAGCCCGTCACCGCCCGGAAGCTCCTCGGCGTCGGCTTCGCGATGGTCGCCGTCGTCCTCGTCGCGGGAGAGTAATCGCCGGCGCGGGTCGGTGGAACCCGTCCTCGGTCGCCGCCGCGTCGTCTTCGCCGGCGGCGTCGCCTCCGCCGTCGCGGCGGCCGCGAACGTTTATCGGCGATAGCGACGCAGACGCCCCGAATGTCCAGCTCGAAACCGAACACGGGGAGGTTGGCCGGGAGGAGGACGCGAACGCGATCGACACGGCACCGAGACGTTCCCCGCGCCGCTCGCGCTCCCGACCGACCCCCCGGCACGCGCCGAGGAACGAGGGACGCCGGCGGCGACGACCGACCGGGTGTCGCCGCCGGCGTTACTGCCGCGGTTGTCGCCGCCGCGGCCGCCGTCGCGTTCGCCGCAGTGGCGGTCGCCGTCGGCGCCGACGCGATCGTCGCCGCGTTCGCCCCGGCAACGCTGGGATCACTCGGCATACGTAACGGGCTCGAACAGGTCGCCACGGCGGGGACGGTAACGGCCGCCGCGAGCGTGGTCATCGCGGTCACGGTCGCTACGTACGCCGTCGCCCTCGCGCTCGTGCGGGTCGCCGCCGCGTAGCCTTTCAGCGGCCTTTTGTACGGCCGTGCCGAATGCCGGTCCATGACTGAATTCGAGAAGGACGACAGCGTCGTGCTGCACGACGAGCACAGCGAGTTCGACGGCGAGACCGGCACCGTGACCCAGGTGATGGAGACGATGTTCGGCGACGCCACCTACACGATCAGCTTCGAGGAGGGCCAAGAGCAGGGCGTCCCCGCCGACGCGCTGGAGGCTGCCGGCGACGCGGACGACGACGAGGAGTAACCGACGCCTTCCGCGGTCGCGTTTCGCCGCTCCCGTGCGGGGCTCCGCGTCCGCGGCGGGAGTCCAACGCTTTTCACCCCGACCCGCCTACCGGGAGTATGAGCTCCGTTCCCTTCCACTACGTCGATCTGCGGACCTTCTGCTACGCCACGGAGGACGAGCGGCGCGTCGAGGACGCGCTGCGGGCGTTCCTCCCCGATGAGTTCGAGATCGAGCGCGTCGTCAACGCCGGGCACCACGGCGACCGAATCGTCGTGCTCTCGGCGCGCGTCGAGCGCGCCGACGACGTGCGCCACGTGCTTTCGAGGATATCGGATCTGGCGGAGTGGGACCGCGTGCTCGCCGAGATCGACGAGCGCGTCGACGACAACAACTCGCTGTTCCTCCGGCTCGACAAACAGGCCGCGTTCAAGGGCCGCGCCGAACTCGGGGCGGGTATCACCTTCCGCGCGAAGGTGGAGGCGTATCCCGCCAAACACGAGAAGGCCGTCGAGAACGCCCGCGAGACGTTCGAGGAGTTGGCCGACGACGCCGGCGGAACGGGCGAATCCGGCGGCGAGGCGGCCTGAATAGCTACAAACCGGAACACCGACCGCACGTTGCTCGCCCGCTCAGGGCCACTTGATCGAGCAGCCGCGGCTCGGCCCCGGATCGATCGCCACGTCCTCGCCCGCGAGCACGGCGTCGATGGCGTCCTCGATGTAGAACTCGGTCGCCTCGTCGTCGGGGTTGAGCGCGTCGTCGAGGCGGCCGTGGTACGCGAGGGTGAACTGCCCGTCGCCCTCGGTGCGCAGTAGGAAGGGATCGGGCGTGCACACCGCGCCGTACGCCTCGGCCACCACGGCCGTCTGGTCGCGGAGGTACGCGTCGTAGGCGACCTCGCCCGACTCGACGTACTCCCGCATCTTCTCGAAGGAGTCCTCGGGGTAGTCCGCGTCGTCGTTGGGGTTGATCCCGACGACCGCGCAGTCGTCGTACTCGGCGGCGATGCGGTTCAACAGCGGGAACTTCGCCTGCGCGTACGGGCAGTGGTTGCAGGTGAACACGACCAGCACCGCGGAGTTGTCGGCGAAGTCCGCGAGCGCGTGGGTGTCGCCGTCGACGCCCGGGAGTTCGAAGTCCGGTGCGGCGTCGCCGCGCGCGAGGTCGGAGTCGGAGTCGGTTTGTACCATCGTGGTTGGTAGTTGGTGTGGATCGGAGAAAGTCGTTGGGTCGGCGGGTGTGAGCGAGCTACCAGTCGTGGCACCCGATGCCGAGGATCGAGCCGCAGCGCTCGCACTCAGTCACCTCCCAAAGAACGCAGTTCCCCTCACCCTTCCCCGGTACAGAGTGAGATACATCTTTGCCATCAGCTGACCACAATCGTGTTTCGATTAATCTGGTCTGAGAGAACTACGTCCCGACAGCCTCCTCCCCGATCTCGATTTCTTCGTCGGTCAGCCCGTCCAGTTCGTAGACAATCTCGTCGATCAACTCATCTGTCCGTTCGATCTTCTCTTCTAACTCCTCAGGGGCCTTCGTCTCCAGATAGCTCTTGAGCTCATCGCGAACGTTGTCGACGGCAGGCAGCATCAACCCACGGAGCCGATTAACCGGCGGGTTCGTCTTTATCGCAGTCTCGCGGAAGCCGGCGAAGCCGCCCGCCTCGTCGACGACGTGCGCGGGGGCATCGGTAGGCGGTGCCGGACCATCGTCTTCGGTCATCCATACCTCACAATTAGAATTGTGGGGTATCGGGAGTATCGGCCGGTCTGGTTCGGTCACACCGTCGAAGTGGTGAACCGGCTACTGGCCGTAGGGTCTGTAGCCAAGAACAGAGGACTCGCTGGCCGACGCCGTGCTGGGCGAGTGGGGGCCAGTCTACGATTCAGGCGCGCGCCACGAGAGGACGACCCCCGCGACGGCGAGCATTCCGGCGAAGGTGAACGCTGAATTGTACGACCCCGTCCGGTCGATGAGCCACCCCGTGAACGCGGGTGTGAGGAATGCACCCGTGATACAGGCCGTCACCAGTATGGAGAGCGCTGTTCCGGTTCGTGTCGTGTCGACCACCTCGCGGACATAGCTGTAGAAGATACCGATGGAGAGCTGGACAGTGAAGCCGGCCGCGACGAGCAACGCGACGAGGAGACCCACTTCCGCGGTGACGGCGATGCCGACGACCAGCGGCGCAGTGGAGAGGAACGAGAGGCGAATAACGGGGCGTCGACGACCATCGAGGAAGCGATCAGAGATGACGCCTCCACCAGCCCGCGAGATGATTCCCACCGCCGGGAACAGCGCGAGAAAGAGGCTGCTGCTCGTCAGCGAGAGGGTAAACTCCTGAGCGAGGTAGGTCGGCATCCAGCTATTGAAAAAGAGAAAGAGCGAATAGGCGAGGAAGCCGAGCGCGGAGCCGTAGGCGACCGCGGGCTGGCGGACGACGTCGAATAGGTCGGTGAGCCCCGGAACTGAGCGCTCCACCTCGGCGAAGTCGGTGCGCCAGTAGCCAACGAGGAACAAGGCGAACCCGCACAGCGTCGCGACCCCGAACCCGAGGAAGTTGGCAGGCCATCCCCAGCGAACGGCGACGAGCGGCCCAAGGAGCTGGCCAAGGGCGAGGCCAGCGGGCGCGCTCGTCGTGAAAACGCCGAGCGCTGTCCCCTGTGTCCCGTGGGAGAACGCCCGGCCGACGAGGTTCGCCCCCGTCGTCCAGACGGCGCCGATGGCGATACCCGCGAGCGCCCGCGATCCCATGAGTGACCAGAAGTTCCCGCCGAGTCCCGCCCGCCACCCCCAGACGCCGGCTGCGGCGATCAGCAGGGTCGCGGCCGTTGCCACCGCGAAATCGCTCGTTCGGTCGATGGCCAACCCGACGCCGAAGTTCGAGAGGGCCCACGCAGCGAACGCGGCGCTCACCACCCAGACGGTTAGCGCGGGTCCGGTCCCGAACGTGTCCATCATCGACGGGAGGATACCCGCGGGAACGATGAGGAGCGCGTTGGCCGCGACGCTTAACAGCCACGCACCGACGAGACACCCCCATCGCCCGTTCGTCTCGGGGGATCGCTTACCCTCGTCGGCCATATCTATGGGTTTCCATCGGTCGGACTGAAAAGTATCCGGGTAGCTGCAACCCCAAGCACCGGAATAGGTCGACGGTGATCCGCGTCCAACTCACCAGCGGGATAGAGCAGCCCCCACGACGAGATGACCCACTCGTCGGCGAAGCCCTCGTACTCACTGAACTCCGCCTCACCGAACACGCGACACCACGATAGCCCCAAAACCGAACCCCTCCTCAATCCGCCGCCGACGGCGCCGTGTGGAACGGCTGCGCGGCGATCGACTCCCGCAGGGACGGCAGCGCGTCGCGACCGTGCTCGTGGGCCGCGGTGACGACCGCGAACACCTCCTCGCGGCTCACCTTCACGCCCTCGCCGGTGACGGCGCGCTCGGGGTGCTCGGACAGTTCCCGAAGGGTCCCGACCGCCAGCAGGTACGGGATCGTCCACGCGGCGAGGGTGTTGCCCTCGACCAGCGGGACGTGTTCGAGGTACGTCTGCGCGCCGTCGAGGAAGCCGCGGGCGTAGCCGGCGGTGCGCGAGACGACGCTCGCGGTGCCCTCGCGGTGCTGGGGCGCGACGACCTCCTCTTGTGGAACGCCCTCCTCCGCGAGCCACTCGGCCGGGAGGTAGACGTTGTTCTCCTCGGTGTAGTCGTCGTGGACGTCCTTCGCGACGTTCACGAACTGCAGCAGGAGGCCGAACTCCTCGGCGGCCTCGTACAGGCGGTCGGCGCGCTCGTCGTCGACGGTGCCCAGCGTCGTGACGAGGTTCGTGATGAGGGTGCCGACCGTGCCGGCGACGTAGTAGCAGTACTCCTCCAGCTCGCTCCGGGTCTCGATTCGGAGGCCGCCCTCGCCGGCGTAGCGCTCGACGAAGTCGGCCATGCCGGTGGCCATCTCCCGGGCGGGCGGGACGACCGCGCGGCGGACCTCCGGCGGGAGTCCCTCGAAGGTGGCGAACACGCGCTCCACCTCGGCGACGACCTCCCAGTCGGCTGAACGCTCGTCCGCCGACGGGAGGTGGGGGTCGACCGAGGCGCGGAAGTCGCCCGCGCCGATGTCGTCGTCGGGGTCGAGGGCGGCGTCGAACTCCCGGAGGAGCGCGGCCTGTTCGTCGGGGGCGATATGGTCGGCGTCCTCGACGGTGTCGGCGATCCGGCAGACGAGATAGCCGAGACAGATGTACGACGACATCGGCTCGTCGAGGGTGTCGACAGTCAGCGCGAAAGTGCGCGACACTCCCTGCACGGCCTCGTGGCACCACGCGAGGTCGGCGTCGGGGTGGGTCGCGGCGGGGCGATCGGCGTCGGGCATTCAGTTGGAGTGGCCTATGGTAGGAGGGTTAAAAAGTACTGTGTGGTACGTGTCGCGTCGCGTCACCCTTGCGCCCCCGAGTTGTGACGCCGATCTCGCGTCCGATCCCGTCGCCGCCGGCGACACTGCAAAGATTGAAGCCGCACAACTCACAGGAACGACCATGGACTTCGGGCTGACAACCGAGCAACGACAGATCCGCGACATGGTCGCGGAGTTCGTCGACGAGGAGATCAAACCGCGGGCCGCAGAGATCGACGAGGAGGACGAGTTCCCCCGCGACATCGTCGACCAGATGGCCGAGTTGGGTCTGATGGGGATGCCGTTCCCCGAGGAGTACGGCGGCGCCGACCTCGATTACCACAGCTACGCGCTCGGGCTCTCCGAGATCGCGCGCGGCTCGGGCGGCCTCGGCACCGTCGTCGCCGCGCACATCTCGCTGGCGGGCAACATGCTGTACGCCTTCGGCGACGAGGAGCAGAAGCAGGAGTACCTCACGCCGGTCGCGGAGGGCGAGGACATCGGCGCGTTCGCGCTCTCGGAGGCCGGCGCCGGCTCCGACGTGCCGGCGATGGAGACCACGGCCCAAAAGGACGGTGACGGCTACGTCGTCAACGGCGGAAAGCTGTGGATCTCGAACGGCTCGGTCGCCGACACCGTCACGCTGTTCGCGAAGACCGACCCCGACGCCGGCAACAAGGGGATCTCCTCGTTCGTCGTGCGCCCCGAGGAGGACGACGGCTTCATCGTCGAGGGGACCGAGCACAAGCTCGGCGACAAGGGCTGTCCCACCGCAGAACTCCGCTTCGACGACATGTATCTCCCCGAGGACCGCCTGCTCGGCGAGGAGGGCGACGGCTTCGTCCAGGCGCTGAAGACGCTCAACGGCGGCCGGATCACCATCGCCGCCCGCGGCGTCGGCATCGCCCGCGCCGCCCTCGAGGAGGCCGCGGAGTACGCCACCGAGCGCGACCAGTTCGGCGGCCCCATCTCGCAGTTTCAGGCGATCCAGCACAAGATCGCCGACATGGACACGAAGCTGCAGGCCGCGGAGCTGCTGATGCACAAGGCCGCCGACCTGAAGATCAAGGGCGAGCCGTTCATCAAGGAGGCCGCGCAGGCGAAGCTGTACTCCAGCGAGATCAGCCGCGAGGTGGCAAACGAGGCGATCCAGATCCACGGCGGCTACGGCTACACGAAGGACTTCCCCGTCGAGCGGTTCTACCGCGACGCGAAGCTCAACGAGATCTACGAGGGGACCAGCGAGATCCTCCGCAACACGATCGCCCGGCAGGTCCTCGACGAGTAACGCGCGGTTCGAACGGCCGAACCCGGAACTTCGCTTCGTCCCGATTCACTTCGCCTCGCCGTGTTCGTGGACGGAGCGGCACAGGACCGCTCCGCCGTCCCTTCGAGGCGCTCACCTCGCTTCGCTCGGTTCGCGCCCCGTCTCAGTCGTCGCCCAGCGCCGCGGCGCCCTCGGCGGGAGTGTTCAGCTCAACGCCGCCGGAGAGGTCCCGCTGCGGGAACGGGATCTCGATGCCCTCCTCGTCGAAGCGCCGCTTCACGTTCGTCACGTACTCGCCGCGGATCTTCACGAAGTCGGCGCGAGAGGGGTTGTCGATCCAGATCCGGCTCTTGAGGCCGACGTAGCTGTCGGCGAGTTCGGTGAGGCGGACCGACGGCGCCGGGTCCGAGAGGATCTCGGGATGGCGCTCGGCCTCCTCGACGATGATCTCGGTGGCGTGCTCGATGTCGTCGTCGTAGCCGATGCCGAAGAGGAACTGCAGGCGGAGGGTCTCCTTCGCGACGGGATTCTTGATCACGTCGTCGGTCAACTGCGAGTTCGGCACCGTGAGCAGTTCGTTGTCGAAGGTACGAACGCGCGTGACGCGAAAGGAGATGTCCTCGACGATGCCGGAGTTGTCGTCCCACTCGATCCAGTCGCCGATGCGGAACGGCCTATCGGTGAAAATGAAGATCCCGGCGACGAAGTTCTTGATCACGTCCTGCAGCGCGAAGCCGATAGCGAGCGTCGCCGCCGCGGCGATGGTCGCCAGCGACTGGAGGAAGTCGCCGAAGCCGGCCAGGCCGAACGCGACGGCGACGCCGGCGAACACGACGAGGACGTTCGTCAGCTTTCGGAGCGGGCGTTTGGCGTGGCTGTCGAGCCCCTGCGCGTTGAGCACGCGGCTCACCAGCGGCACGACGAGCAGGCGACTGGCCAGCGCGAACAGCAGCAACACGACGAGGAAGGTGATCGCGGCGCCCGCCGCGTCCGCAAACGTCGCGGGGACGCCGGCCCCCTCGAGGAGGTCGGAAACGAACGTCGCCGGGTTCCCCGTTTCGCCGCCGGTCTGGAGGAGCGCGGACGCCGACGCGGTGACGCTCCCCCCGCTCATCGGTGCAAGACCGCGGTGTGTCCCCGTGTCTCCACGAGGTCCGCCGACACCCGGTCGGCGAGATCCGCGGCGAGTTCGTCCACGTCGGTCCCGGCCTGCGCCGAGCGGTGGAACTTCACTTTCACGAGGTCGCGTTCCTTCAGCTGATCGTCGAGTTCGTCGACGACCGCCGAGACGCCCTTCTTCCCGACCCAGACGGTCACGTCGAGGTCGTGGGCCTGCTTGCGAAGGTCTTGGTCAGTCATACGGTCGCTAGCCGTGGGCGCGGTTTGAAGGTTCCCGTTCGCGGCGTTCTCGCCCTCGCTTCCCGTTACTCCCGGTACGGATAACGCTCCGTCGCGCCGCAGTCACAGCGGATCACGACGTGGCTTCCCTCCTGCAGCCTGACCCGGGCGTTGCGGCCGGGAAGGAGGTACGCGTCGCACGCGTCGCAGGTGAATCGGTCGAACTGCCGGGGGAGCCCGCAGCGGTGTCGCTCCGCGATCCGCCGCGCGAGTCTGACTGCCTCGCGCGCCCGCTCGTCGTCGCCGGCGCGAGTCAGCTGCCGGGCGAACTCCGCGAGGCGGTCGATACGCTCCTCGGCGATCCGTGCGTCGTTCATCGGGGACAGTATCTGATCGTCGACGACGCCCACGGATAGCGGTTTCGGGTGTGTCGCCGCGGGGATCGTGGCTGCTTCGGCGGAAGCGAGCGAGTCGGCCGTCACTCGTCGCTCGCGGGTTCGACCGCGGCCGCCGTCGCGTCGCCGACGGCGCCGTTCTCGACTGGCGTCACGGACCGCTCCAGCCACAGCAGCGCCACGACGACGAGCCCGCACACCGCGACGAGTGTCGGCCACAGTAGGCCCGACATCCCGTAATCGAAGAACAGCCCGCCCGCGAACGAGCCGAGCCCGATGCCGAGGCGCTTGGCGACCTCGAGCATCGACAGCTGTGTTCCGCGCTCGGTCGCGCTCCCGAGGTCCGACATCAGCGCGGACGCCAACGGGGAGTGGAGGACCTCCCCGACCGTCCGGAGGAAGAGGTGGCCGCCGACGAGCGCTACACCCAGAAGCACCGCCGGGGTGGCGAGTCCGGCGCCCTCGGGGATGCGGAAGAGATCCGCTCCCCACGCCGCAAGCATCGCGACGGCCCAGAAGCACGCCGAGACGGCGAGTCCCCGGGTGCGACGCCAGCCGCCGATGGCGTCGACCAGCGGGATCTGCAGGACGACGATCGTGACCGGGTTCACGACGTACAGCGTGCCGAGCTGGGCGGCCGTGAGGCCCAGCCCCTCCTTGGCGACGATGGGGACCGTCGTCTGCATCTGCGCGTACATGACCGCGAAGCCGACGTTGACGCCGGCCAGCGCGAGCACCCGCGGGCGGGTCGCCGCTCGCCACCAGGCCGCGAGTGCGCCGGGGCTCGCGGCGGCTTCGCTGTCCGCGGCGGCCGCTCGTTCGTCGTCGTCGTCACCCGCGCCGCGCGGCACGAACAGGAGGATCACAACCGCGACGACCGCCGAGGTGGCGCCGTCGGCGACGAAGACGGCGACCGAGGCGACCGAGTAGAGCGCGCCCCCGACGACGAAGCCGGCGCCGAAGCCGACGTTGTTTGCGACCTTCAGGAGGGCGTACCCGCGGTCGCGCTCGGCCGCGTCGGTGAGGTCCGCGGTCATCGCGTGGCTCGCCGGCGTGTACAGCCCGCGGACGAACCCCGAGGCGACACAGACGCCGACGAACGCGACGCCCAGCGCGGAGACCCCGGTCGTGACTGGGATCGTTGACGGGACGGCGCCGGCGATCTCGGGGACGAACGCGAACGCCGCGAGCGCGACCGCCGACAGCGCCATCGACGCGACCATCACGGGCTTGCGGCCGACGACGTCCGCGAGGAGTCCGCCGACGGCCGTCCCCGCGGCCGTCGACACGCTCTTGGCGCCGAGCCCGAGCCCGACAACCGACAGCGCGATGCCGACCTGCAGGTGGAAGTGAACCGTCGCGAACGGGTAGACGAGCCCGCCGCCGAAGACGTTGATCAGCTGCCCCAGCGCGACGACGTAGACGGCGCGGTCGAAGCCGCGGACGGCGTCGAGCGAGGGACGGTGCACGCGCCGGCGTTCGACCAGCGGGCTAGTGAACGGTACGGTTTGCTTGGACGGAACGAATGTCGCCTCTGCGTATCAGAGTCGGTATTCAATTGATAGAGCGCTCATACAGCAAGTTCCCAGTATCGAGTCTGTCAAGTAACCAAAAGACTCTATACGGTTCGGTATAAGCACTTGACGAAGGAGGAACTCGGAATGGCTAAGGACACTGTTCGGTACCCTGACAAGGTCGTCGACGAGATCGACGCGCTCGTCGACGACGGCGTCTTCGAGAGCAAGTCCGAGTTCTACCGATTCTCCGCGGAGTACGTGCTCGCGCTCGTCAGCGACGACTGGGAGCCGGAGACGTTCAACTACGGCGAGATCCGCGACGAACTCGACCTGCAGGAGGAGCCCGTACTGATCGGCGCCGACGGCGGCCGCGACTTCCTCAACGCGGTCATCACCGTCCGACAACTCGGCCTGCGCAACGACTTCGCGGAGGCCGAGCAGTTCATCGACGAGAACTACGAGACGACCGACCGCTCGGGGATGGTCCTCGAGGAACTCCTCCGCGTCTACCGCGACCGCGCCGAGAACGGCTCGGGTTCCGGCGTCTAACGGTCAGATCGGTCGCAGCCGCCCTCGTCACACCAGCTCTGTCGCTGCCGGTTCCGTTCTCCCGATTCTGTGGGTTCCGCGTCCGTTCTACCGCCCGCCGGTCGACCGGTACCGTCTACACCCCTCCGTCCACACGGACTCGTATGCGACTGGAACAGTACTGGGGCGTCGGGCCGAAGACCGCCGAGACGCTCCGCGAGTCGCTCGGCGAGGAGGCCGCGATCGCCGCCATCGAGTCCGCGGACGTGCGCGCGCTCGTGGACGCCGGCGTTCCCCGCGGTCGCGCGACCCGCGTGCTCCGCCGGGCGAGCGGGAAGGAGGCGATGGACCTCTTCGGGACGCGCGACGCCCGCGAGGTGTACGACGACCTGCTCGACATCGCGGCGGGCTACGCCGTCACCGACCACGCCGCCGATCGGGTGCGCGTGCTCACGCCGCTCACGAGCGACGAGCGGCGCGAGGACCGCCTCGACGACGTGCTCGAAGCCCGCGACGCGTGGGCCGGCCTGAACGAGGCCGACCGCGAGGCGGTCCTCGATGCGTTCGCCGAGTACGACGAGGCCGGCGGCACCGACCGCGCGGCCGTCGAGTGCGCGCTCGCGCTTCGGGAGGCCGGCCTGCGCGGGGGCACCTTCGCCGCGCTCGACGGCGTCGACGAGGCGAGCCTCCGGGAGGCCGCCGCCGCGCTCGCCGCGCTCACCGACGACGGCGTCGCGTCGGGTGCGGACGAGCGCCTCGACCGCCTGCGCGAGCGCGCGGCCAGCGCTCGCGACCTCGCGGATTCGGCGTTCGACGTGGTCGAGACGGTCCGTGAGCGCGGCGCCCGCGACGCCGACGCGTTTCAGTCGGCGGTCGTCGAATACGTCGCCGAGGAGACGGGACTCACACGCGGGCGTGTCGAGTCGGCCGGCCCCGACGGCGCCGTCGACTCCGCGGATTTCGTCGGCTCCACGCTCCGCACGCTCGCGGACGAGCTGGCGGCGGAGGCGGACGAGCGTGCCGCCGAGGTCCGCGCGGAGCTAGAGGAGAACGTCGAGGCGGGCGGCGCCGATGTCGACGCCGTCGCCTCCGCCGTCGGCACCATCGCCTTCCTCCTCTCGCTGGCGCGCTTCGCCGTCGCACACGACCTCTCCCGGCCGGTTCTCGACGCGGAGGGCGTCGCGGTCACGAACGCCCGGAACCTGTTCCTCGCGGGTGACGTACAGCCGGTCACCTACGGCGTCGGCGACCACGGACTCTCGGGCGATGCGCCCGCCGGCGACCGCGTTGCCGTCCTCACGGGGGCGAACTCCGGCGGGAAGACGACGCTGCTGGAGACGGTCTGTCAGGTCGTGATCCTCGCGTCGATGGGACTGCCCGTCCCCGCCGAGGCGGCCGAGGTCGGCCGGTTCGACACCGTCGTGTTCCACCGCCGGCACGCCTCGTTCAACGCCGGCGTGCTGGAGTCGACGCTGAAGTCGGTCGTCCCGCCGCTGGTCGGCGAGGGACGGACGCTGATGCTCGTCGACGAGTTCGAGGCGATCACCGAACCCGGCCGCGCGGCCGACCTGCTCAACGGGCTCGTGGAACTCACGGTCGACCGCGGCGCGGTCGGCGTGTACGTCACCCACCTCGCGGAGGACCTCTCGCCGCTGCCCGACGCCGCGCGCGTGGACGGCATCTTCGCCGAGGGGCTGACGAGCGATCTGGATCTGCTCGTCGACTACCAGCCCCGCTTCGGCGTCGTCGGCAAGTCCACGCCGGAGTTCATCGTCTCGCGGCTCGTCGCCAACGCCGGCGATCGCGCGGTTCGCCAGGGGTTCGAGGAGCTGGCGTCCGCCGTCGGCGAGGAGGCCGTGCAGCGGACGCTCTCGGACGCGGAGTGGGTGGGCGGCGAGCAGTAGTCTCGTGGGCCCGGTCTCGGGATACCGCTGCTCCACGGGGCGATCCGGCGGCTTCGGGGCGGGCTACCCGAACGCGCCCAGACTGGACTGGAGGTCGCGCTCGCTGTCGCCCTCGACGACCTCGTACCCGACGAGGTCGCGCACGTCGACGGCGTACGTCGTCCCCCCGTTCTCCAGCACGAGGATCCGGCCTTTGGTGCCGACGACGGTGCCCGAGACGAGCGTCTCGGCCACGGGACGCTCGGCGAGGTCGAGTCCGTAGTCGAACTCGAATCGACCCTCGTAGTCGACGCCGTCGAGCAGCGCCGCCCAGGCGTCGTCGTCGACGTCCGCCCCGAGACCGGCGATCTTCGTCGGCACGCGGACGCGGTCGGGGAGGCCGTCGCCGTCCGGGTCGCCGTCGGGGAAGCCGTGAGTCCCGTTTTCGCCGCCGTCGCCGGCGACGCGTTCCAGGCCGTGGGCGGCGATCCCGGCCTCGATCTCGCGGGCGACCCGGCCGTTGTCGACGGTTCGCAGGTGAACCGCCCGGTCGGCGCCCTGCTCGCGAAGGCGGGTGTCGAGTCGCCACTCCTTCGTCACGCCCACCTTGAACGTGTCAGGGGCGAACGCCGCGACGTAGACCGCGTGGTCGTCGAAACAGTCCATCTCGTCTTTGAGGCACGTCCCGGTACACCGCGCGCACACCCAGGTCGAGCGGTGGTCCTCGCAGTACGGTGCCGCCTCGTTCCCGCAGGCGACGTGTCCGCCGTCGTGGACCGTGCCCGCGCAGTGTCGCTCGCCGAGGCGCCACGACAGCTCCGTTCCGGGGTCGAGCGCGAGCCGGTCAACGTCCCCGGTCGCGACTCCGGGCGGGGCGTCCGGATCCGGCGCGCCGTCGCTCACGAACAGCGCGCCCGCCGGCGTCTCGTAGCCCACGATCTGCACGGTGGGGGCTAGCTCCCGATGGGCTAAAGCGGTGTCCTCTTCGACCACACCGACGGGTCGGCGTGGTCCGACTGTCCAGCCGGCACGTGGTTCTTCTCGCGACGCCTCGACCCGGCAGCATGAGCGAACCGCCGGACGTGTCGCTGACGGCGACCGACGCCGAGGTCGGGGCGTCGATGACGTCGTCGTGCCGGACGGGGGCACCGAGCCGGTTTGGTCCGTCCGCGGTCAGTCGGCGCCGGCGGGCCGACCCAGCGAGACGGCGCGATCGTTGATCCGGCGGATCGAGTCGGCTACTTCTCCGTAGGTCGTCTGGCGGTACTGATTCATACTAACGTCTACGAACGCCGACAGTAAATAGTTTTTCACCACCGAGTAAATAGTTCTCTATACCGGTTTTGACCCCTCAACGCAGCTCTTCGAGGAGATCCCGCGTCGCGGCGCGGACGGCGTCGTCGCTGGAGGCCGGCGGCTCCCAGCCGAGCGCGGCGAGCTTCTCGACGGAGAGGCGCATCTTGGGCACGTCGCCGGTCCAGCCGCGGTCGCCGCCGGTGTAGCTGTACTCGGGGTCGAGCCCCATCTCCCCGGCGACGATGTCGGCGATGCGATTCACCGAGGTGGTCGTCCGTGAGCCGAGGTTGTACGTGTTGAGGTCGCGCTCGCCGTGCTCGACGACGTGGCACATCGCGTCGACGCAGTCGGTGACGTGGAGGTACGACTTCTCCTGGCGGCCGTCGCCGAGGATCTCCAGTTCCGCGGGGTCGGCCTGCAGCTTCTGGATGAAGTCGGGGACGACGTTGCCGCGCTGGTACGGGCCGACGATGTTGGCGAAGCGGTACACCCACGCGGTGAACCCGTAGCTCTTCGCGTACGTCGAGATGATCGCCTCGTCGGCGAGCTTTGAGGAGCCGTAGATGCTGATCGGCTCCAGGGGGGCGTAGTCCTCCGGGGTGGGGCGGGGCGCCTCGCCGTAAACGGTCGAAGAGGAGGTGAACGCGAGGTTCGAGACCCCGGCGTCCTCCATCGCCTCGAGGACGTTGTACGTCATCTCGGTGTTCTCCTCGAACAGCCGGCGGTCGTCGTCGAAGTTCGTGTCCGTGTACGCCGCCAGGTGGAACACGATATTGAGGTCGGCCGTCACCGCCTCGCGCGTCTCGGCTTCGTCGGTCAGGTCGGCCTCGATCACGTCGACGCCGTCGGGGATCCGGTCGCGCTCGCCCTTCGAGAAATCGTCGGCGACGCGCACGTCCGCGTCGTACTCGGACTGGAGGTGTCCCGCGAGGTGCGAGCCGATCAGGCCGCCGCCGCCGGTGACGAGCGCGGCGGTTCCGGTCAAGTCCATGACGTTCCGCGGGCGAGCGCGCAGAAAAGGTCTTGCGGTCCGGGATCCGCCCGCGATCAGGCGGACGGTTCGATCTCGGCGGCCGCGGGGTCCGCAAGCGGCTCGTCGATCCCGAGCAACTCGGCGCTACGTTCCCACAGCCGCCGCTGTGCGTGCGGGTCCTGTGCCTCCGTGGAGGGCTTCTTCTCGCGACAGTCCGCGAAGTACCGTCCCGTCGCGTCCGCGGCCTCGTCGGCGACGGCGAGATACACCGCGGTGGCCGCCCCCTCCGCGGGCGTCGTCGTGAAGGGGAGCCGACCGAGCGCACCGGCGACCCGCGAGAGCGGTCCGGGGAGGTGCCGGAGGAAGCCCGAACCGGGGATCGCGCCCGGATGGAAGCTGTTCGAGGTGACGTCGCGGTCGTGGGCGCGGAGGCGGCGGGCGAGTTCGGCGGCGAACTGCGCGTTCGCCAGCTTCGAGCGCTGGTACGCGCGCCACGAGGAGAAGTCGTCCACCGATTCCACCGTGTCGAGGTCGATCTGGCCCCCGCGGTGGGCGTCCGAGGAGGTGGTGATCACCCGGGCATCGTCGGCCAGATCGTCGAGCAACTCGGCGGTGAGCTGGTACGGCGCGAGGTGGTTCACGTGGAAGGTGTACTCGACGCCGAGGTCGGTGAGCCGCGCCTCGCGGAAGTAGCCGCCCGCGTTGTTGCACAGGAGGTCGAGCCCGTCGTCGCCGGCGGCTTGTCGCGTCGCGTCCGCGAGCGCGCTCACCTCCCCCGGCTCCGCGTAGTCGGCGGCGACGAACTCCGCGGTGCCCTCGTTGACGCCGGCGTCGATTTCGTCGACCACCGCCGACCCGGCCTCGCCGTCGCGGCCGTGGACGATCACGTGCGCTCCAAGCCGTCCCAGCGATAGCGCCGCCTCCTTGCCGATCCCGCTGGTCGACCCGGTCACCAGTGCCGTCTTCCCGACCAGCCGCTCGTCGCCGACGCCGGCGATGTCCTCGGGGTAGTGTCGCATGAACGATGGGAGGGGCTCGGAGCGGAAAGCGCCGTCGGCGGTCTCCGTGGTCGAGGGCTCGCTGCGCTCGGCCTTACCGATCTCTCTGCGGCTCGCCCACAAGCTCGCCGCACCTACCCGAGGGCTCGCTGCGCTCGGCCTTCCGATCCTCTCTGCGGCTCGCCCACAAGCTCGCCGCACCTGTCCGAGGGCTCGCTGCGCTCGCCCTCGCATGGGAAGCGAACCGCCCTTACGCGGGCGCGTCATTCCCCACGTATGAACGACGACGTCGTCGTCCTCCGGTACGGCCACCGTCCCGGACGGGACGACCGGATGACGACCCACGTGGGGCTCACGGCGCGCGCGCTCGGCGCCGATCGCGTGATCCTCCCGGACAACGCCGGCCAGTCCGCCGAGACGGTTCGCGACATCACCGACCGCTTCGGCGGCCCCTTCGCCGTCGAGTTGCGCGACGATCAGCGTGCGTTCACGCGCAACTGGGCGGGAACGGTCGTCCACCTCACGATGTACGGCGAGCGTGTGCAGGACGTTGAAGCCGAGGTCCGTGCCGACTCCGTCGACGAGGGGACACCCCTCCTCGTCGTGGTCGGCGGCGAGAAGGTCCCGTTCGACTTCTACGAGGAGGCCGACTACAACGTCGGCGTCACGAACCAGCCCCACTCGGAGGTCGCCGGCCTCGCCGTCTTCCTCGACCGCCTGTTCGAGGGCGAGGAACTGGAGCGGGAATGGGAGGACGCCGACCGGCGGGTGATCCCACAGGGGACCGGCAAGCGCGTGGTCGACCCCGAGGACGCGGACACAGAAGGCACCGACGACGGCGAGTAGGGCTGGGGCAACCCCAATGCTGGTCGGTTACGGTACGAACGCGACGCCGCAGAACCGGTACTGTTACCGCGACGCCCGCCGCTCAGTGGTCGTCCTCGCGCCACTTCTGGCCGCACTCGGTGCACGTGAAGAAGCGGGTCTCGGACTCGTCGGCCGCGCGGATCTGCTTCAGTTCGTAGCGCACGGTCTGCACCTCGTCGCACTCGGGGCACTTCTGTTCGACCGTCGGGCCGACCTCCGATTGGTCCACCTCGGAGACGTCGACCACGGCGGAGCCCTCCTGCCCCTGAGTCGTCGTCATCCCCGCCTCGGTCGCCTCGTCGCGAAGTTCCTCGTGGCCGCACGACCCGCACACCCACGTGTCGTCGTCCGCTTTCATCATCGATCCGCACTCGTCGCAGAATTGCATGTCCCCTCGGTCCGCCGTCTTCGTACTTAAGATCCGGGTTCTCCCCGGACCCCACTCGGACACGGCGACAGCTGTCGGACGATACTCTCCGGCAACGACCGCGGCTGGACGGCGATCGTCGGCGACGCCTCAGCCGTCCCCCTCGGACTGTCCGGGCTCGCCGACGGCCTCCACCGGGAGGACGTTGTTGAGGTCGGCGTACAGGTCGTTGGCCGAGTCGAACGTCTCGCTGGGGCACTCGCCGACGTACTCGCCGAGGTTCCCGTCGCCGTCCGAGAACCGGAGCGTCACGTCCGAGAACCGCTCCGCCGCGCGATCGCGAGCGACGGGGTAGGTCAACTCCTCGAACAACGACTCCACCCGCGACAGCCTGACGGTGGTCATGTGGGCCGATGCTACGTCGCCGAAGAATATCACCGTAGTGTTGGATCCCGGTCGTTCGCTGATCGATTGGGTGCTCGCTGGTAGTGTGACTGACGACTACGTACGGAGGAAAGACTCCACGCGCGTCCTGTCCGAGCGAGCGACTCAACTGACTCGGCACCGAAACAACCGTCATGAGCGATAATCCACTCAACAATCTCGACCGCCGCATCCTGCACCTGTTGCAGATAGACGCCCGCGGGGCCTCCGACACGGACATCGCGGAGGAAACGGACGTGACCGGAACGACCATCCACAACCGGATCAAGCAACTGGAGGAAAAGGGCATCATCACCGGCTACAATCCGGAACTCGACTACGAGAAGGCGGGGTATCCGATGCAGGTGTTGTTCATCTGCTCGACGGACCTCTCCCGCCGGAGGGAGATGGCGAAGAACGCCCTCGACGTTCGGGGAGTCGTCAACGTCCGGGAGATGCTCTCGGGCGAGGAGAACATCCACGTCGAGGTGGTCGCCGAATCCACCTCCGATATCGAGGAGAGTACCGACCAGTTAGACGACCTCGGCCTGCGGATCGTGAGTAGCAACATTCTGGCAGAAGAACATATCCAGCCGTGGAATCACTTCCATCAGGAGTTCGCCGGCGAGGACGCCGATGCGCCCGAGGAGATCGGTTCGACCGAAGAATAACCGCTCGCCGAAGTGAAGAGAGTGGTTGGAGTACTGAATTCTTCCTCCGGCTCCCCAGTCTACTGACCCTGCTTCCTTGGAGAAGTCAAGCAAACTCCCGGGTTTGCTCGGTATTATCAAATATGTAGAATTATATTGAAAAAGACATTAAGTCGGTCCGGCCCGGAGGGGAGGCAGTGGCACCATCGAACACAGCGGGTTTGGACGAGACGTTCGACGTGTTGACGCATCCCTACCGACGCTACGTGTTGTACTACCTGCGAACGCACTCCGAGGTAGTCGCCGTCGATACCCTCACAGCGATGCTCGCCAATGAACTGGACGGTTCAGCCGCGACGGCCGGGAGCGGCACGACCGACCACATCGAGATCTCCCTCCGTCATATGCACCTCCCGAAACTCACCGATGCGGGCCTCATCACGGTCGCCCAGGACGGGCAATCGGTTGAACTCGACGAGGGAACTGGGCACGGCCAGTTCATCGACCAAGCGGCACGTATCGACGGCTATGCACCGACCATCGCGGGCGATTGAGACAGTGTCTCAACTACATCCAATAGTGCCTCGACCACATCCATTCCGTTCACGACGCCGAACGAGAGAGAGACGATGACAGACCCCCACGACGACGAAATCGTTCGCCGGGAACTGAACACTGACAGAGAGGAGCCGACCGTTGCGATAGCGGAAGTCGTCGCCGACCTTGAGGGAACGCAGGCAGACGAATTGACAACGGCCTACGACTGCATCGACGGGATGATATCGGAGTTGTATTCGAATCCGCCGTCACCGGAGGCACAGATGACGATCGAGTTCACGTACAGCGGCTACCGTATTACCGTCGAGCAGAGCGGCGCCGCGAAGTTCGTCAAAGTCACGTAACCGCTGTCGGCCGGATCCCGGACAACGGTAGCGTATCCACGCTCGGTTGGACGAAGCCATCGGTCAACTCGCACACCCTCCTAACGGCCGTTTCTGGAGGGAAGATAGCGAACCACCCGGATTCCCACGGATGCGGATAGTCGGAAGACGTACGTCCCCGCTGGCGCGGCTTACTCGAACTCGGGATCCCGCTTGTTCACGAACGCGTCCATCCCCTCGCGCTGATCCGGCGTTCCGAACAGTCCCGAGAAGACGCGCTGCTCGTACTCCAGCCCCGCACCGAGGCCCGTCTCGTACGACTGATTGATCGCCTCCTTCGCCGCCGCGACGGCGAACTTCGGCTGGGCAGCGAGGTCGGCGGTCAGCTCGTCGATTCTGGAGTCGAGTTGATCGTGGGCGACCACCTCGCCGACCATACCGTACTCGTGGGCGTCGGTCGCGTCGATGCGGTCGCCGAAGAGGATCAGCCGTCGGGCGACCTCGTCGTTGACGAGTCGGGGGAGCCGCTGGGTACCGCCCCAGCCGGGGACGATCCCGAGGTCGATCTCGGTCTGACCGAAGACGGCGTTCTCGGCGGCGACGCGGAGGTCGCACGCCAGCGCGAGTTCGCACCCGCCGCCGAAGGCGTAGCCGTTAACCGCGGCGATGCTGGGCGCGGGGAACGTCTCCAGCGAGCGCGCGATGTCGTGACCCAACTCGGCGTACGCCTGCGCCTCGGGCGTACCGAGGTCCTTCATGTAGCTGATGTCGGCGCCGGCGATGAACGCCTCCTCGCCCGCGCCGGTGAGCACGAGCGCGCGGACGTCGGCGTCCTCCGCCTCGGCGACGGCCGTCCGGAGCGCCTCCAGCGTCTCGACGTTCAGGGCGTTGAGCTTGTCCGGGCGGTCGATCGTGATCGTGGCGACCTCGTCGTCGATGTCGAGGATGACGGTGTCTGATTCGGGCACGCGCAGTGCATCACGGCGTCGCGACCTAATCGTTTCCCCGACGGCATTCCACGGACCGCGGACACCGCAACCGGGAGGCCCAAATACCCCGGCGGGGAAGCCCCCGGCGATGAGCGACCTCACCGACGAGGAGCTGGAGCGGCTCGCCGACGTGGTGCGGCTCCAGCCGACGAAGAACAGCGAGCTCGGCGACCGGTGGGGGATGGACAGCGGCAGCGACGTGCACAGCTATCTGGAGACCCACCTGACGGACTACTACTACCGCGACGACAACAGCCTCATCCGGGCGACGACCGAGGCCGCCGAACTCACCGGCGTCGAGCCCGGCGTCGTCGACGACGAGGACGACCCGAACGCGGTGCCCGAGCGGATCACGGTCCCCGAACTCCACGAGCAGGTGTTCCGCGTCGTCGCCGACCACGACGAACGCTCGGAGTCGGTCGTCTCCGTGCTGAACAAGGTCCGCGAGGAGTACGGCGTCGACCCCGAGGCCGGCGACGTGCGTCGCGCGCTCCAGAGCCTCCGGCGCAAGAACGTCGTCGAGGTCGTCTACCGCACGGTGCCGACGTTCAAACTGGCGGTGCCGCGCGAGGAGATCGAAGTGGTCGTCGCCGACGACGCCTGACACGACTCACGGTTCGTCGGTCGGTCCCATTCGGCGCACCGGCTCACTCTCACCCTCTCCCTCACTCTCATCCTCACCCTCTCCCTCACTTTCACTCGTGTTCGACCGCTCGTTGCCGCTCCCGCTCGCGCCGCCGTTCCAACAGCGCCCGGATCCCCTTCCCCGGACCGCCCTCGATCGGCCAGCCGTTCGTCCGCCACTGCGGCGGCTCCGGCGAGAACTCCGGACACCTGCCCTTGCACTCGGCGGCCGTCGGGACCCGTTCCTTCGCTGCACAGTATGGAACGAGCGCGCGTCCCTCCCTGCGAAGCTCGAAGTGACGACAGTCCGGCCGCATCGTCTCCCGGAACGAGCGCCACCCCTTGCCGTAGGCGCGCTCGGCCAACAATAGCCGGGTTCGTGGGTCGCCGTCGGCGTCGAGCGCGGTCGGGTGCCAGACGACCTCCCCCGCACCGGCGTGGACGCCGTCCGAGAAGTCGAACTCTATGACGCCCACCTCTACGGGGATATCCTCCAACAGCGCCGGCGACACCCGATCCCCGGTCGCGGCGGTGGCGACCCACACCTCGTCGGCGAGACCCGACTCCACGTCGTGGCGAAGCTGATCCGACAGCGCGGCCGCGGCGCTGGCGTCCAGATCCGGCTTGTTCTCGATCGCAACTACGCGCTCGACCCAGTCGGGATAGTGGCGCAGGCGCCGGAACTCGATTCGACCGTTCGCCCCGCGACGTTTCTCGAGCAGGTCGCGGCCGGCCGCGCGGTGGACGGCCTCGCGGACGTAGCGCCACGGGAACCCCGGGTCCTCGAGGGCGTCCCGATACCACCGGTAGTCCGCGGGCGCCCCACGGACGACACGCAGGAGGTCCGAGTCGAGCGTCCGCTCGCCGAACGCGCGCCGCGCCGCCAGCGCGTCGGGGTCGACCTCCAGCACGACGGTGTCCCAGCGGCGCTCGCGGGTGCCGAGCTGCCGCGCGACGACGACTGGACGGTCGCCGTCGGCGGGGTGCCAGGCGAGTTCGGCCCACCGGCTGACGAGCAGCTCGAAGGCGAACTCGCTGTCGCCGGCGCCCCGAAACACACCCGGAGGTGGCGCGGACGCGAACTAACCGGTTTCGGTGTCACCACTGTGCCGCCCGCCGCGTTCCGGCGGTTCCGATCCGGCTGTGCTGCGGGGCGCTCCCGGTCAGCTCTCGGACCCGAGGAGGTAGCCGTCCGCCTCGGTGGCCTTGAGATCGTCCAGGTAGTCGTGGGCCTCCTCGAGGATATCTCGGGGGCCGTCCTGCGTGATGGTGTTGAGCGCTTGCTTGTAGTCGCGCCACTGGAGGTCGCGATGTTCGGTCGACAGCTCCGCGGAGGCCTCGAACGAGTGGGCGATGAACAGGTGCACCGTCTTGTGGATGGTGTTGCCGCCCGCCTCGAACACGTAGTCGTACTCCTTGCGGAAGCCGTCGATGAGACGGAAGTCTTCGACTCCCGCCTCCTCAGTCACTTCTCTGATCGCCGTCTGCTGGAGTTCCTCTTTCCCTTCGACCCCGCCCTTGGGGAACTCCCAGTCCCCGGGTCGGCTCTTCAGGAGCAAGTACTCCCTGCGGCCGCGGGTGTCGCGGAAGAGGATGGCTCCAGCGCTAGTCGCTTCGACCGGCATTAGCGACAGGTAAGCTACCCCGGTTGAAGAGTATGTCGGAGCCGAGACCGCCCCATCGGCCGGAACGACGCCTGTGCGGCCCCCAGCGACCGCGAGCCTGCCTCCGGTCCCCCGTTTCGACCCGTTGTTGAGCGCCCCAACGACGCCCGTGTGAGCCTCCCGCGTGGCGGTGCGCGGGTAGATGCGCTTTTGCCGCTCCGGCGAAACAGAACGGTAGACCCCAGCTCATGACCTTCGTAACCAAGCTTCGGTTCCAAAGCGGGGACCGGGCCGCGCTCGACGACACCGTGAACAGCCTCCGCGAGATGCTGGAACGAAAGGGCGCCGAGTGCAAGGGCCCCCACACGGAACCTTCAGAACGTATCCGCGTGCCGCTGTACGAGGGCCTCTCCTCCGGGAACGAGCTCGGCGAGTGGACGTTCGAGGTGTTCGCACGCCGCCTCGAGATCCACGGGAACGACCACATCGCCCGCGAGGTCGGGCACATGGACTTCCCCGACTCCGTCCACGTCGAGATCGAACTCGAACAGAAGAAGCCGCTCGGTCACCGACAGAACTGAGCCGCCGGACGATAGATCCCCGCTCACGTGTACGTCCACGTCAACGCCGCCGTCTCCGTCGACGGGAAGCTCTCCTCGCGCCGCCGCGAGCAGGTCCGAATCAGCGGCGCCGCCGACTTCGACCGCGTCGACCGGATCCGCGCGGCCGCCGATGCCGTGCTCGTCGGCGTCGGCACCGTCCTCGCGGACGACCCGCACCTCACGCTCGACGAGGAGGACCGCCGCGTCCAGCGCCTCCGTGACGGCCGTTCCGGGAATCCCGCCCGCCTCGTCGCCGACTCCCGCGCTCGCACACCATCGAACGCCCGGATCCTCGACGACGAGGCGACGACCTACCTGCTCGTGAGCGATGAGGCGGACCCGGACCGGCTGGCGGATCTCCGCGACGCCGGCGCGGAGGCCGTCGCCGCCGGCGGCGATGACGGCCGTGTCGACCTCCGAGCGGCCTTCGACGCGCTCGAACGCGAGGGGATCGAGCGCGTCATGGTGGAAGGCGGCGGCGAAGTGATCTTCTCGCTGTTCGACGCAGGTCTGGTTGACGAACTCACCCTCTACGTCGGATCGCTCGTGATCGGCGGCCGTAACGCGCCGACGCTCGCGGACGGCGAGGGGTTCGTCGACGACTTCCCGCGGCTGGAGCTGGTCGACGTTGCACGCGTCGACGACGGCGTGCTGCTCTCGTACGAGACTTGAAGTACCGGAGACGGGGCCAGCCCGTCGTATGCGCTGACCCACGCCGTCCGTCGCTCAGCGGGTGCGCGACTCATCGACGGACGCGGCCGCGCCGCGAGTCGCCTGTTCGCCTCGCCCGACAGCGACGGTGCTCGCGGTAACGAGCGTGTTTTCAGCGCACGGTCCGCGGTTTCGCGGTCGTGCGCGACGCCGACACTCGAGTGGAACGGTTAACACGCCAACTCGCCAAATAGCCGATATGAGCAGCAACACTGCCGCCGGGGAACCCGTTCACGTCGAAAGCGAAGAGCAGTTCGCGGAGCTGACGAGCGAGGGGCTCGTGCTCGTCGATTACCACGCCGACTGGTGTGGCCCGTGTAAGATGTTGGAGCCGACGGTCGAGGAGCTCGCGGCCGAGGTCGACGGGTTGACTGTTCTCAAAGTCGACGTCGACGCGTTCCAGGGGCTCGCCGCCGCCGCCGGGGTACGCGGCATCCCGGCGCTGCAGTTCTACGCCGACGGGGAGGAGGCCGAGCGTCTCGTCGGCGTCCAGGAGAAGGAGTCGCTCCTGCAGGTTATCGACCGGCTGCAGTAAG
The DNA here is from genome assembly GCF_040025155.1 of Halobaculum rarum. Lineage (NCBI taxonomy): Archaea > Methanobacteriati > Methanobacteriota > Halobacteria > Halobacteriales > Haloferacaceae > Halobaculum > Halobaculum rarum. The sequence goes on from NZ_CP157275.1 coordinate 2,223,388, forward strand.
CGGCGGCGCCGACGACGCGGATATCGGAGCAGAACGCCGTCTCGCATGCGACTGCGCCTCGCCGAGTCTCCGATCACTCGCCGGGCTCGAGCGCGTCGACGAGCGTGCCGTGCGCCTCGCCGTTCGAGGCGATCAGTCCCTGCGAGCCCGGACGCCAACGCTCGCCGTTCACGTCGGTCGCGCAGCCGCCGGCCCGCCGGATCAAGTGGACACCGGCGGCAGTGTCCCAGGCGTTGAGTTCGACCGTCGAGACGACGGCATCGAGTTCGCCGGTCGCGACGCCCGACAGCGCCGCCTGCGCGCAGCCGAACCGCCGCATATCGCCGAACTCGGCGAGTACGGTATCGACGGCGTCCATCAGGCTCCGCCGGTGGGGTCGGGACACGCCGAACACGGGGTTGACGAGGAACGCCTTCGGGTCGTCGATCTCGCTGACTGTCGCGGGCTCTCCGTTCCGGCGTGCGATATCGTCGCCGGCGACGTACAGATCGTCGGTCGCCGGGGCGTAGTTCGCCGCGGCGAGGGGCGCTCCGTCGCGACAGACGGCGACGCTCGTCATCCAGACACGGTTCCCCTTCGCGTAGTTAACGGTCCCGTCGATCGGGTCGATGACCCAGGCGATACCCGTCTCCGGAACCGACTTCAGCGCGTCGTCCTCCTCCCCGACGACGGCGTCGCCGGGGTACGTCTCGCCGATGTACTCGATGACGTGCTCTTGGACCGCGCGATCGACGGCGGTGACGGCGTCCATCGGCCCGTCCGCCTTCGTCTCCACCTCGAGCGCCGAGCGAAACGCGTCGAGCGCGACGCTTCCACCGCGTTCGGCTGCGGCGACGGCGGTTTCGAGCCGGTCGTCGATCCCTGTCGGCGCCGACGGCTGATCGGTCATACGTGCCGGTCGGGCTCCCGCTACAAGCGTCGGTCGATCCGTGTGGATCGGAGAGGTGGGCGTCCACAGCCACCGCGTGGCCGGTGCTCACGGGCAACGATCGCGGACGACACTCGCGGGTGGCACGGCCGAACGTGCGGATCCGGTCAGTCCACGCGGCCGATCGCCACGTCGTGACCCGCGGTGTTCTCGTGGTCCGCGGCGACCCGAGCCGCGTCGCGCCCGGAGTCGCTCAGAAGCTCTGTGGGACAGTCGCGGCAGACGACGTGGTATCTGTACCTGTGTTGGTGCATCTCGACCGCGGCGTCGGACGGGTGACTGTTTGGTATTCACAGGCTAACAGCGCTGGAAGGGGCGAAAACGAGCGGTACGACCGCGTGTTCGCGGCCGGTAGCTACGGGGATTCGACGGATTCCGGAGGTGCTTCCCGGTCGAGGTCAGCCGCGCGCGACCGCACCTGTTCGACGACCGACGGCGGTGCCTCGAACTCCAACTCGACCTGCGTGGCGTCGTACTCCTCGCGCTCGACGTGGCCGTTGTCGTGCACCCACGAGACGAGGCTCATCGCGTCGTCGGACAGCGGGAGCAACAGCCGTTCGCGTTTCCAGTCGGGGAGCTCCGCCTCGACGCGCTCGCGCAGGTCATCGATCCGGTCTCCGGTCAACCCGGAGACGCACACCGGATTCGGTGCCAGCGCGGACAGCGCCTCCCGCTTGTGACGGAGCTCGTCGTCGCTCAGGCGGTCCACCTTGTTGAACACCGTAACGATGGGCGCCTCGTTGCGCTCGTACAGCGTGTCGTGAGACGTGACGAGCTTCTCGCGCATCTCCTCGACGGGCTCGCTGGCGTCGACGACGAGCAGGACGAGATCGGCGTGATACACCGACTGCAGCGTCGACTCGAACGACTCCACCAGCCAGTGCGGCAGGTCGGAGATGAACCCGACCGTGTCGGTGAGCAGCACGTCGCGCTTGCCCGTGTTCGCGCGGCGGGTCGTCGTCCCGAGCGTGGTGAACAGCTGGTTCTGTGACTCCGCGGTCGAGTCGAGGTCGGGATGTTTCTCCGCGTTCTCGTCGACGTCGAGGTCGTCCGCGAGACGTCGAAGCAGCGTCGACTTCCCGGCGTTGGTGTATCCCGCCAGCGCGACCAGATCGAACCCGGACTCACGGCGCTGCTCGCGACGCTTCTCCTCGGTCTCGGCGATAGCGTCGAGCTCGTCTTTGATCCGGCTGATCTGGGCCTTGATGTCGCGCTCGCGCGACTCGTCATACTCGCCGAGGCCCATGAAGCCGGGTCGCTCGTCGCGCTTGGCGAGACTCGCTTTCACCTCGGCGCGGGGGAGTTCGTAGCGCAGCCCCGCGAGCTCGACCTGGAGCTGCGCCTTGCGCGTCTGCGCGCGCTGGCCGAATATGTCGAGGATGAGCGTGAAGCGGTCGACCACCTCGGCTCCCTCCGGAAGCTTCGACCCGATGTTGAACGTCTGGTACGGGCCGACCTCGTTATCGATGATCACGACGTCTGCGTCCTCGCGCGCGACGAGCCGCGCGAGCTCGTCGGCTTTCCCCTCCCCGAAGTGGTAGGCGGGGTCCTGATCCCGGGTCTGTGTCAGCGACGCGGTCACCTCGTACCCCGCCGCGGTCGCGAGCTCCGTGATCTCCGTCAGGTCGGCGCGCCCGCGGTCGACGCGTTTCGCGACGACCGCCGTCGGCGCCTCCCCGGTGCGGCGGTCAGGGATGGCTGTCACCCACCTCGCGGTTCGTGCTGTGCGGCTGTGCGTGCATACGCGCGAGTACGCGGTCGGAGGACTTCAATTCCGCGCCGGTGCCGTCCGACAAGTTTCCCGCCCGCGTCACGTGATCGCGACCGCAACCCCGCCCGGACACGCTCCGTTCACGGTTTCACGGCCGACGTGGCTATCGGGGTCGCTTCGAGACAATGCGATCACGACCGTGTAGCCGTTCGGCCCACAAACGACTTAACCGGGGACGGCCCACACCGCGGTATGCCAGGACTGGAACTGCTCGCACAGTTGGATATCGACCCCCGGCAGCTCGGGTTCGAACTCGGGACGGGGGCCGTCATCGGGGGGATCATCGGGTTCGCGGCGAAGAAGATCGCGAAGCTGATCGCGGTGATCGTCGGGCTGGAGCTCGCGCTGTTCAAGTTTCTCGAATCCCGGGGAGTATTGACCGTGAACTGGAACAAGCTCGGCGGAGCGTTCGAGTCGCTCGGGACGGCCGCGACCGCCGAGACGCCGCCGACGTGGGTCGAGACGATCCTCTCGACGCTGTCGGTGTCGGCGGGGTTCACCGGCGGCTTCTTCGTCGGCTTCAAGCGGGGATGATCGACCCGCGGTGGGTCCGTCTCCGGCCACACCGCGCCGCTATCGGCGGCTGATCTCGTCCTCCTCTTTCACGACGCGCGTCTCGGCCTCCCCGCTGGACACCTCGTTCACGAGGTCGTAGAAGTCGTTCTGCAGTCCCGCGGGGAACGTGACCACGCCGACCCACGAGCCGTCGCTTTGCCACTCCTCGCGCTCCAGATCGCCGAACTCGCGCACCTTCGCCTGCCCTGAACCCGCGTAGTCGGCGGGCAACTGCACCGCGATCGTCACCTCGTCGAAGCGGATCGGGATGACGGGGCGCAAGGCTTCGAGCGCGTCGTCGATCTGGTTCTCGACGGGCTCCATCGGGTCGAGCGTGAACCCCGCCTCCTCCAGCGCGCGCTCGATTCGCTCGGGCGGGTGGGGCGCGTCGTCCATCTGTGGGTTCACCGCGTTGCGCGTGATGCGGTTGACGAGCTGTTTGTGCTTCTGTTCGAGCATCTCCTTGCGCTGCTCGGCGGTGATCTGGATCTCCCCGCGCTTGATGACCTCCGGGATGATCTCCATCGCGTCGGTCGTGCCGAACACCTCCTCGACGTCCTCCTCGGGCGGTCGGTCGCCGCGGGAAGCGTTCTCGAAGACGTCCTCGGCGGCGATCACGTCCTCCAGATCCCCGTCGAACTCGCCGCGTTTGATCGCCAGCGCCGCGTCCGGGTCGATCAGGACTTCGAAGCGCGTGCCATGGGATTCCAGCCGGGCGGTGACGGCCTCGTCGAGTGATATCATAGATGGTGGTTCCGCGGCCGTGATTAAAAGGTATCCGGCGGACGCAACCGGGCTAGCGCGACACCTGCACGGAGATCACTCCAGCACGGTCTTGTCCTTCGTCACGACCTCCACGTCCGTGATCCGCGTGTTCGGATACCCGCCCGTCGCGTCCTTCTCGGCGGCCTTCACCATGTCCCAGACGACGTTCAGGCCGGTGGTGACGCCCTCCAGCGCCTCCATCTCGCAGCCCGTCTTCCCGGTCGTCTCGACGGCGACCTCCAGATCGATTCGGTCGTCGCTCACCTCGAACTCGGTGTCGACGTTCGTTATCGGGATCTGGTGGCACATCGGGATCGTCTCCCAGGTGTGTTTCACCGCCTGTACCGCGCCGATCCGGGCGGTCGCGAGCACGTCGCCCTTCCGCACCTCGTTGCCGCGGACGGCCTCGACGGTCGACTCGGTGAGGTGGATCGTGCCGCGCGCGACCGCGCGCCGCGCGGACTCGGGTTTGTTCCCGACGTTCACCATCTGCACGTCGCCGGCGTCGTCGGTGTGGGTGAGGTCGTCGTCCGCGTCGGCGGTCGGATCGTCGTCCGAGCCGGCGTCGCGGTCGCCGTGGGCGTCGTCGTCGCTCATGTCACTCCCCTTCGTCGCGGAGGGCTTGTGGGATTCGATCGGGGAGGTCAGAGGCGGCGAGACCGTCGCCGAACTCGTCGGCGGCCGCGTCGCCCGCGCGGCCGTTCGCCCACGCCGCGAGCGCGGCCGCCTGGAGCGGCGACTCGACCTGCGCGGCGAGCGCGCCCGTCATCCCGGCGAGCACGTCGCCGGTGCCGCCGACGGTCATGCCCGGGTTGCCCGTCCGTCCCACTCGGGTGTCCGCCCCGTCGCTGACAACGTCGTAGCGACCCTTCACGAGGAGCGTGTGGCCCAACTCGCCCGCGAACTCGGTCACGAGGTCGGCACGCTCGCGCCAGTCGTCGTCGGTCTCACCGCCCATCTTCAGCAACTCGCCCTGGTGCGGTGTGCAGATCAGGTCGGCGTCGGTGTCGGCCTCGGGGACGACCTGGAGCGCGTCGGCGTCGACGACCGCGCGGCCGTCGTAGCCGGCGAGGAACTCGGCGACGGCGTCGAGCGTCACGTCGGCGCTGCCGAGTCCGGGGCCGAAGACCACGGTGTCCTGGTCGGCCGCGCGGTCGAGCAGGTCGTCGACGTGCCGCGGGGCGAGGTGGTCGCCGTCGAACGGGCGGACGATGAGGTCGGGGCCGTACCCCTGGATCTCGCGGGCGACGGGCTCGGGGCAGGCCACCCTGACGAGGTCGGCGCCGGCGCGGAGCGCGGCCCGGGCGGCGAGCGCGGGCGCGCCGGTGTAGGGGCCGCCGCCGACGACGAGCACCTCGCCGTTGTCGCCCTTGTGGGAGTCGGCCTCGCGGCGAAGCGCCAGCAGGTCGCCAGGGCCGACGAACGTCTCGGCGGCGTCGGGGATGCCGATGTCCGCGACCGTCACGTCGGCGTCGAGATCCGCGAGCCCCGGTTTATCCTCGTGGAAGGTGACGACCGCGTCGGCGTCGACGGCGAGGCTCGACCCGGCTCCCGCCCCCGTCGGCTCGCCGGTATCGGCGTCGACGCCGGAGGGTACGTCGACGGAGACGACGGGCACGTCGGCGGCGTTGAGCCGGCGGGCGACGGTCGCCTCAGGCTCCCTGAGCGCGCCCGTGACGCCCGTGCCGAGCATCGCGTCGACGACGAGGTCCGGACCGTACTCGTCGAGGTCGAACTCGCGGGAGTCGGCGACGGTTCGGGTCGGGAGGTCGCTCCCGACGAGCGCGTCCCAGTTCTCGCGGGCGATGTCGGTGCGGATCGTCTCCGGTCGGCCCAGAAGGAGCGTCTCGATGACGAACTCGTCGAGGAACCGCGCGGCGACCATCGCGTCGCCGCCGTTGTTCCCGCGGCCGCAGATCAGGAGGACTCGATCGCCGGGGGCCGCCCGCTCGCGGACCGCGCGGGCGACGGCGTTGCCCGACGACTCCATCAGCTGTTTCGTCGAGACGCCGAGCGCCGCGGCGTTGCGGTCGACCATCGCCATCCGCTCGGAGGAGATCATGTGTCGACTCCGAGTTCGACAGGGAGGGGGTAAAGCGCGTGGGTGGGCTCAGTGAGACGCGACCCTCGTTCGGACGGTTGGGATAGCAGCGCGTTCCGTGACGTTCGCCACACCACTGTTATCAAGTACTCCATGGCTGTGAACCCGATATGGCCAAGCACCGGTGGCTGTTCGCGTGGGGACTCGGCTCGATCGCCGCGGGTGTCGCGTCGTTGTTGGTCCCGCTGTACGTCGTCCAGATCGGAGGCGACCCGTTCGAACTGGGCTTGCTCGGTGCCGTCGCCGCGTTCCTCGGAGCCCCCGGCGCGATCGTCTGGGGTCGCCTCGCCGATCGGACGTCGAACTCACGCGGGATCATTCTGTTCAGCCTCGGCGGCGTCGGCGTACTCCTGGGTGTGATGCCGTTGCTCTCCTCGATCCCGGCCCTCATCGTCGCGAACGCGATCCTCTGGCTCGTGTTCGCCGCCGCGGGGCCCGTACTGACGCTGCTCGTCGTCGCCGATACGCCCGAACGGGAGTGGAATCGAGAGATCGCACTCCTCAACAAGTATCAGGGATACGGCTGGGCCGGCGGGCTGTTGCTCGGGATCTGTTGGTCCCTCACGGTCGGTCGGCAGTTCACGCCGGCGTTCACACAGCAGTCCCTGTTCGTGTTCAGTGGGATCTCTGCGCTACTCGCCGCAGTCCTTCTCGATCGCTGGATGCCAGCACCGTCACGGCGACAACTCGGTCGGGTCGATCCTGAACAGGTCGCACGGATCCTCTCGATCGGCCGACGAGGAATCCGTGGGGCGACGTTCGTATTCAACCCCAACCGTCTGTATTGGTCGACCCGGACGCTGCACCCGAAGCATCTCGCCGGCAAGTTCACACCCACGCTCGCCGTGTACTTCCTCGGCGTCGTCCTCTTCTTCATCGGCTTCTCGGCGTTCTTCGCGCCACTTCCCCTGTATCTCACCGGCGTCGGCTTCTCCTCGGATCTGGTGTTCGGGCTCTATCTCGTTTCCAGTCTCGGTGCGGCGGCGTTCTACACCAGTGCGGGGACGCTCAGTACCAGATTCGACCTCAGAATTCTCCAGACGGGCGCACTGGGGATTCGGGGTCTCGCGATCCCGCTCGTCGCCGTCGTCGGTGCAGCGCTCGCTGCCGGTGTCGTCGGGATGGCTCTCTCCGCACTCCTGTTCGTCCTCATCGGCGTCTCCTGGGCAGTGATCGCCGTGACCGCCGGGACGATCGTTACACGGATCGCCCCCGCGGATGTCCGGGGGGAAGCACTGGGGATGTACGCCGCGCTCTCGGCCCTCGCCGGCGGTATCGGGAGTATGGGAGGTGGCGCGCTCGCGAACGGAGTCGGGTTCACCACCGCGTTCGTCGTGGCGGGCGTCGTCATCATGGCCGGCGCTGGGATCGTCATGTCGCTGCGTCAGCTATCGTCACGGACGAAGGTCACGCTGGATAGCGCTCACGAGGTGGAGGGCAGTTCGGCCCAACCCGGAACGGACGACTGAAGTCCGTCCCTGAATCCGGGTTATCACCGTTCTCGGGGATCGATCGGTTCGACCGAGATCGCTATCGAGCCCGGAATCGACGGCCGATCCTACTGCGACTGCCGGTACACGAGGTTGCGCTGCACCTCGCTGGCGCCCTCGTAGATCACCGGAATGCGCACGTCCCGGTAGACGCGGGCGATGCGGCGCTCGGTGAGGATCGAGCGGCCGCCGTGGAGCTGCATCCCGCGCTCGGCGCAGTCGACGGCCGTCTCCGTGGACTTGAGCTTCGCCATCGCGGCCCACAGCCCGGCGTTCTCGCCCTCGTGGAGCTTCTCGGCGGCGCGCCAGTTGAGCGAGCGCGCGGCCTCGAACTCGGTGCGCATGTCGGCCAGGTCGTGCTGGACGGACTGGAACTCAGAGATGGTACGGTTGAACGCCTCGCGGTCGTGGACGAACTCCCACGCCTCCTCGATGGCCGCCGCGGCGAGGCCGATGCCGTGGCCGCCGACGACGACGCGTCCGTGGTTGAAGAAGTCCGCGAGCATGTAGAAGCCGCCGCCCTCGGCGCCGATCAGGTTCTCCTCGGGGACGAAGCAGTCCTCCATGACGATGTGGCCCTGCTTGGACGCGCGCATGCCCATCTTCTCGGGGATGTGCTCGGCCTCGTAGCCGTCGGCGTCGGTCTCGACGATGAACAGCGAGTAGTTGCCGTAGCGGTCCTCGGAGTCGCCGGTCTTCGCGTAGACCGTGAGCCAGTCGCCCTCGACGGCGTTGCCGACCCAGTACTTCTCGCCGGTGATCTCGTAGCCGCCGTCGACCTTCTCGGCCTTGGTCGTCATGCCCGCGAGGTCGGAGCCGGTCTGCGGCTCAGACACCGCGAGCCCGGATATCTGCTCGCCCTCGGCGACGGGGCGGACGTACTCCTCGCACTGCTCGTCGGTGCCGTAGTCGTAGACGAGCTCGTTGCCGAACGACGCGAGCATCATCGTCAGCCCGATGCCGGCGTCCGCGCGGTAGAACTCCTCGGCGATGGCGAGCATCTGGTAGATGTCGAGGCCGCGGCCGCCGTACTCCTCGGGGATGTCCTGTCCGACGAGGCCCGCCTCCTGGCCGGCCTCCAGCACCTCCCACGGGTAGTCGTCGGCCTCGAAGTGCTCCTGGGCGACCGGCGCGATGTGCTCTTCGGCGAACTCGCGAGCTTCCTGCTTCACGTCGCGCGCGTGCTCCGGAACCAGCGACTCGTCCAGCAGACCGAGGTCCGTGTTCATACTTCCCATTCGGTAACCCGCCACCATAATCTCCGTGGAACCGCCGACCCGGGGATTCGCGTTTACCGGGCGCGCGTTACTCCTCGTCGTCGGATTCCTCGTCCCCGTCCGCCCCCTCGATGTCGTCCTCATCGCCCCCACTGTCTCTACCGCCCCCACTGTCTCCACCGCCCCCACCGTCCGCACCCCCCCTGCCGTCCGCGGTTCCCTCAGCGGGGGTCGTCGCCCTGTCGGCATCGGACCCCTCGACTGCGTCGTCCGTCTCGCCCAAGTCGCGCTCGGCGCCACGGGCACGTTCGAGCCGGTCCCGTACGGCCGGTCGCTCGACGGTGCCGGAGACGGTTCGGGGGAGCTCCTCGGCGAACGCGATCGTACGCGGGATCTTGAATCCCGCTAAGCGCTCGCGGCAGAACGATTCGACGGCCGCGGCCGTCAGCGGGTCCTCGGCCGTCGCGGTCGGCTCGACGGGGACGACGAGCGCGGCGACGCGCTCGCCCCACTCGTCGTCCGGCAGGCCCGCGACCGCGACGTCGTCGATGTCGGGGTGTCCGCGGATCGCCGCCTCGACCTCGCCGGGGTCGACGTTCTCGCCGCCGGAGATGATCCGGTCGTCGAGGCGGTTGAGCACGTACACGTAGCCGTCCCCGTCGCGGTAGCCCACGTCACCCGTCCGGAGCGCGCCGTCGTCGGACGACGCGGCGTCGGTCGTCGCCTCGTCGCGGTAGTACCCCGCGGTGATCGACGGGCCGGAAACCACGAGCTCCCCTGTTTCGCCCGACGGGAGCTTCGCTCCGTCCTCGTCGCGGACCGTCACGTCCGTCCACAGTAGCGGCCGGCCCACGGTGCCGACTCGGTCGAACGCCTCCCGGGGGCTCGCGGTCGCGATCTGGGAGGCGGCCTCGGTCATCCCCCACGTCGGGTGAATCGGGACCGAGAAGTCGCGACAGCGCTCGATCAGCGAGTCGGGCGCGGGCGCGCCCCCCAACAGCACCGCGCGCAGCGAGCTCGGTAGCGTCCCGCGCGCGTCGAGCATCCGCGAGAGCATCGTCGGGACGAGCGAGACGCCCGTCACGTCGTAGCGCCGGATATCGTCGACGGCGCCGCCGGCGTCGAACGACTCCCGGAGGACGACGCTCGTCCCGTACAGCGTCGCCCGGTACAGCGGCATGATCCCGCCGGTGTGGTGCAGCGACAGCGTCGCGAGGTAGCGGTCGTCGGGCAGCACACCCAGCCGGAACGCCGAGGCGGTCGCCGACGACAGGACGTTCCCCATCGACAGCGGTACGAGCTTCGGCTCCCCGGTCGACCCCGACGTGAACAGCATGATGAGGGTGTCGCCTCGTCCCCAGCGGACCGCGGGAACGTCCCCATCGGGCGCGGCGTCGATCCCCACGACGCGGTCGTCGTCCGGATCGTCGAGCGAGACGACCGGAACCGGCGACCCGGTCGGTCCGCCAGCGCCGTCTACAGCGCCCTCGTCACCGCGGCCACCCGTCCCCTCGGCGTCGACACGGGCGGGCTCGAAGTCGCCGACCGACCGCCAGCCTGTCGCCGCCGGATCATCGGCGTCGCCCTCGCCCGCGTCGCCCTCGCCGGCGGCGCCCTCATTGGCGCCGGTCCCGGCGAACGGATCGCCGAGGGCCGCCGCGACGGCGACGGCTTCAGTGTCCTCCCCACATACGAGCACCGTCGCGTCGGCGGCGGCGAGTTTGGGTTCGAGTTCCGCGGCCGTGAGCCGGTCCGAACAGGGGACGAGCCGCACGCCCAGCCGCATCGCGGCGTGGACGAGCGCCACGTATCCCGGCCGATTGTCGAGGACGACCGCGAGGTGATCCCCCGGTTCGATGCCCAACCCGGCCAGCCGGGCCGCCAGCGCCGCCGCGCGGGCGTCGAGATCCGCGTACGTCAGTGACTCCCCCGAGGCCGCCGGCACGAGCGCTTCCGCGTCCGGCGTGGCGGCGACCCGGTGGGAGAGCCAATCGCGCATGGAACCGAGATGAACCCCATCCCACTACGCTCTTTCCATCGCTGCGGGACCGCGTTGGCGATGCCGTGCTGGGCGACTGCGATGCCTCAGTGTTCGACGAACTCCACGAGGATACCGCCGGTGTCCCGCGGGTGGCAGAAGGCGACCTCGTGGCCCCACGCGCCCGGCCGCGGCTCCTCGTCGATCAACTCGACCCCGAGGTCGCGGGCGCGGTCGAGCGCGCCCGCGATGTCGTCGGTGGCGAACGCGAGGTGGTGGATCCCCGGCCCGTTGCGGTCGAGGTAGCCGGCGATCGCCCCCTCGTCGTCGAGCGGTTCGAGGAGTTCGAGGTACGAGTCGCCCAGTTCGAGGAAGACGACCGCCATCCCGTCGAACTCCTCCTCGTGGGCGATCTCGCAGTCGAGCAGGTCCGTGTACAGCGCGGCGAGTGCGGCCGCGTCGTCGGTCGCGGTCCCGGCGTGGTCGACGTGCATACCCGGCGCGTACGACGCCGGGAGGATAAATCCGTCCGAACCCAGCGTCGATCGCGGACGGGTCCCGGAACTACTGCCCGGGCTTGTACTCGCCGAACTCCTCGCGCATCACGTCGGAGATCTCGCCGACCGTCGCGTACGCCTTCACCGCGTCGACGATGTGCGGCATCACGTTCGCGTCGCCCCGGCAGGCGTCGCGCAGCCCCGCCAGCGCGTCCTCGGCGGCCTCGGAGTCGCGGTCCTCGCGGAGCGCCTGCACCCGGTCGATCTGCGCTTGCTCCTCCTCCTCGGAGACGTCCTCGAGGTCGACGTGGGCCTCCTCCTCGACCTCGTACTCGTTGACGCCGACGATGATCCGCTCGCCCTCCTCGATCTCGCGCTGGCGCTCGAAGGCGGTGTCCTGGATCTGTCGCTGGACCCACTGGCTCTTCACGGCGTCGAGCATCCCGCCGCGGCGGTCGACCTCCTCGAGGATCTCGAACGCCTCCTCCTCGATGCCGTCGGTGAGGCTCTCGACGTAGTAGCTGCCCGCGAGCGGGTCGATCGTGTCGGCGGCGCCGGACTCGTGGGCGAGGATCTGCTGGGTCCGGAGGGCCGTCCGAACCGACTGCTCGGTCGGCAGCGACAGCGCCTCGTCTTTCCCGTTGGTGTGGAGGCTCTGTGTACCGCCGAGCACCGCCGCCAGCGCCTGGTAGCCGACGCGGACGACGTTGTTCTCGATCTGCTGGGCGGTGAGCGTCGACCCGGCGGTCTGGGTGTGGAACTTCAGCTGCTTCGATTTGGGGTTCTCCGCGCCGAACTGCTCCTCCATGATCTTCGCCCACATCCGTCGGGCGGCACGGAACTTCGCCACCTCCTCGAGGATGTTGTTGTGGGCGTTGAAAAAGAAGGAGAGCTGCGGCGCGAACTCGTCGACGTCGAGTCCCGCGTCGACGGCCGCCTGCACGTACTCGATACCGTCGCCGAGGGTGAACGCGATCTCCTGTGCGGCCGTGGAGCCGGCCTCGCGGATATGGTACCCCGAGATGGAGATGGTGTTGAAGCTGGGGACCTCCTCGGCGCAGAACGCGAAGATGTCCGTGATCAGCCGCATCGACGGCTCCGGCGGATAGATGTAGAGGTTGCGGGCGATGTACTCCTTCATGATGTCGTTCTGGATGGTGCCGCGAAGCTCCTCGCGGTCGACGCCCTGCCGGTCGCCGACGGCGATGTACATCGCCAGCAGGACGGCGGCGGGCGCGTTGATCGTCATCGAGGTGGACACCTCGTCCAGCGGGATGTCGTCGAAGACGCGCTCGAAGTCCTCGAGCGAGTCGATGGCGACGCCGGACTTCCCCACCTCGCCGGCGGCCATCTTGGCGTCGGAGTCGTACCCCATCTGGGTGGGGAGGTCGAACGCCATCGACAGCCCCGAGGAGCCCTGGTCGATGAGGTACTGGAAGCGCTCGTTGGTCTCGGCGGCGGTTCCCATCCCGGCGTACTGGCGCATGGTCCACAGGCGCCCGCGGTGCATCGTCGGGTAGACGCCGCGCGTGTACGGCTCCTCCCCGGGGAACCCCACGTCGTCCTCGTAGTCGAGGTCGGGCACGTCGTCCGGGGTGTACAGCCGCTTCACGTCCTGCCCGCCGGTGTCGGTGGTGAACTCCTCCTTGCGCTCCCCGAAGCGGTCGAGCGTCGAGGAGAGGGTTTCCTCCTCCCACTCCCGCTTGCCCTCGCGGATGGCTTCGAGATCGTCGGGGTCGAACATGACGGACCCATCACGCGCCCGCGGCTTAAGCGGACTGGAGCCGTCGCCGCCAGGACGGACGTACCGGCGACCGCGTTGGCCCCACCGGCCGCGACGGCGACGTCGGCGACCGCGACGGGGGCGTCGCCGCGTCGTGTCGGGATTTATGTGGCTCCCGCCGCTGTGACTGTCCGTGCAAGTCGCTCCGATGCAAGCCGCGCTCACCGCGGCGTACGTGTTCCACACCCTGTTCGCCGGCCTCTGGGTCGGCGCGGTCGTCATCACCGCCTGGAAGGTCATCCCGCTCGCGAAAGACGGCGACGTGACCCCCGAACTGCTCGGCGGCGTCGTCTCGGGCGTGTCGACGATCACGCGGGTCGGCGCGCTCGTGTTCATCGCGACGGGCGGACACATGGCCGCGACAGTTTACGGGGCCGAGGGACTGTTCGCGCCGCCACGCGGCCACGTCGTGCTCACGATGCTGGCGCTGTGGGTCGTCATGACCGGACTCGTCGAGGTCGGCGGGAGCAAGGTTCGCTCGGCGCTCGACACCGGGAAGGTCCGCACCGCCGCCCGCGACGCCGGCACCTTCTACACCGCCGCCGCCGCGGTCGGCCTCGTCCTGCTCGTGCTCGGCGGCTACCTCTCGGTCTGACGGCGACCGCCCGGCTCACTCGCTCGATCCCTTCTCGAACACCAGGCAGTACGAGTGATCGAACCCGTAGCCGTAGCACCCCGGGGTATCCTCGTAGCCGTCGCCCTCCCACTCGATCACGACCTCCCCGTCGAACCGGAGCACCTCGCTCACCCGGTCGGCCACGTCGAACGCCAGCGGCGTGACGTGGTCGCCCTCGCGGAGGTTCACCACGTCGACGACGACGGTTCCGCCGGGCGCCATCGCCGACGCGACACCGCGGAACGCGGCCTCGATGTCGTCGAGGTAGTCGGCGTACGTGCTCTCGCCCTCGTAGTTCTCGAAGGGGTTCAGGTCGATGCTGTGGGTCATGAACGGCGGCGACGTGAAACAGCAGTCACACGGCGGGAACCACGATCCGTCGAGGTCGAGGGCGCTCCCGTGGCGTATCTCCCCGCCGTGGTCGCCGCCGAGGCGGTCGCGGATCGCGGCGACGCGGTCCCGCTCGTACTCGACGCCGAACGGCACCCTCCCGAGGCGGTCGGCGGCGACCAGTGTCGTCCCGAACCCCGCGAACGGGTCGAGCACGCGGTCGCCGGGGTCGGTGTACTTCCGGAGGAACCGCTCGACGAGCACGTCGGGCGTGCGAACCTCGTCGGCGTGGCCCGCGGGGAGCGGGTCGCGGTGGCCGAACTCCAGCGTGAGGTGAGTGTCCATCGCGTGCCGATCCGGCGCGAGCGAGCCCGATAAATCCACGGCGGCCCGCGCGCCCGGTGCGCGTGACTGGCCACCGCGGCCGATCACAGCGATCGGTCCGCCTCGACCTCGGCGTCGGGATACAAGTCGCCCGCCGTCGATCCGTCGCCATGGTACTCACAGACGAGGTCTCCCGGTTCGTCCGCGCGGTCGGTCCCGAGCACACCGACGTGCAGGCGCGGATGGCGGCGTTCGCCGACGACCACGAATTCCCGAACATCGGCCCGGAATCGGGCGCCGTCCTCCGCCTGCTCGCGCGGCTCACCGACGCCGACACCGTCTTCGAGTTCGGCTCGGGCTTCGGCTACTCCGCCTCGTGGTTCCTCCGCGGCGGCGCCGACCGCGTGATCCTCACGGAGTTCGACGCCGACGAACTCGATCAGGGCCGCGAGTTCATGCGTGAGGCCGGTCTCGCGGGCCGCTGCATCTTCGAGGAGGGCGACGCGATGGAGACGATCGAACGCTACGACGGTCCCTTCGACGTGGTGCTCGTCGACCACCAGAAGGAGCGGTACGCCGACGCGTTCGACGCCGTCCGCGACAAGTTCGCGCCGGGCGGCGTCGTCGCCGCGGACAACGTGATGCGCGGTCCGATCGACTTCGACGCGCTGCTCGCGCACGTCGAGGGCGACACCACTGGCGGTGAGGAGGACTCGGAGGGCGCGCTCGCGTCCGCAAACGACCAGACCCGCGGGATAGCCGACTACCTCGCCGCCGTCCGCGACGACCCTGACTTCGAGACTGCCATCCTTCCGGTTGGCTCGGGGCTCGCAGTGAGCACGAAGGTCGACTAGCGGGCCGATTCCGCCCGCGGCGAGAGTTCAAGTACGAATCCGGAACCAGTCCCCGCATGCGCTGAGTACGGCCCCGTCGCGGACAGCGGGTGTGCGACACACCGCGACGGGAACACGCCTCGGACCGTCGGTCGGACGCCCGGAGGTGCGTCTCGGACGACGGCCCGGGCCGCGATTGTCGCCTGTTCGCCTACGAAACCCGGAGCTCGACGCTTCCGAGCGACGCGAACGTCGCCGTCGCGGTCTCCTCGGCCGCGACGGGCACCGGCTCCGTCAGCGATCCGGTCGTGACGAGCGTGCCGGCCGGGAGCCCGTCGACGGCGTCCGCCAGCCACGCCAGCGCCGCGAGCGGGTGCCCCAGCACGTCCGCGCCGACGCCCGAGTCGACACGCTCGCCGTCGACTCGAAGCGTCACGGCCTCCTCGCCGAGCGAGCGACCGTCGATGGCGGTTCCGGCGCCGAGAACGAGTCCCGCGTCGAGACAGTTGTCCGCCACCGCCAGCGGCGCGTCGAACGTCCACCCCGTCCGGCTGTCGACCAGCTCGATCGCGGGGTGAACTGTCGCCACCGCGTCGCGGGTACGGGTGCGCGAAGCGTCGGCCGGAAGGTCCTCGTCGAGCCGGAACGCGATCTCCGGCTCGATCCGGACGCCGACGAACTCCGCGGCGGCGACGCTCGCGGGCGGGTCGACGACCGTCGCCTCGAGGAGTCGGCCGTACGCCGGTTCGTCGACGCCGAGGTCCGTTTGAACGCGCTCGTTGGTGAACCCGATCTTGTATCCGACCGGGTCGCCGCGGTCGACGGCGAGACGGCCGATGAGCTGCGTCTGAACGCAGTAGGCGGCATCGATCGATTTCGGGAGGCCGGACGCCGAACCGCCGTTGGGATCGACCGGCGATGCGGTTCGGTGCGCTTCCGCGAGCCTCGCCGCCAGGGCGTCACTGGCGTCGTCGGTCATCGCCGACTTCCGGGCTGCGGGTCGACGTGCGGCTCGGGCATGAGGTCCGCGAACGGCTGCGCGTCGATCCACTCCAGGAGGTGCACGAGCTGGTCGGTCGCCGCCTCGAACAGCTCCTCGCCCGCCTCGGGCGTCGCGTCGGTCTGGTCGCCGAAGACGCCGTTTCCGGAGTTGTCGGCGGAGTCGTAGAACGTTCGCGCGCCGAACTCCCGGTGATCCGCGTCCGAGAGGTCGACGATGCCGCCGTCTCGGGCGGACTCCAATCGGTCGGTCCGCACCAACTCCTCGGCGATGTGCATGACCATCGCGGTCTCCTTCGGGCCGCCGTGCGGGCCGTTGTGCTCGAAGGCCTCCGAAACGAGATCGGGGATCGACTCGTCCCACATCCACTCAACCGCGAACGCCGTCTCGTCGCGGCGAAGCCGGCGGCCGACTTCGCGGAGGTGCTGAACGTTGCCGCCGTGGGCGTTCACGTACACGATGCGGTCGATGCCGTGATACGCGAGGTTACGCGAGAAGCTCTCGACGTAGTCGCGGAAGACCGTCGGCTCGACCCACATCGTCCCGTGGAACTGCCGGTGATGCTCGGAGACGGCGATCCGCACCGGCGGCGTACAGAGGAATCCGGTCCGATCGGTCGCCTCGCGCGCGAGCGCCTCGGCGATGAGGTGATCCGTCGCCAGCGGCAGATGCGGGCCGTGCTGCTCCGTGGAGCCGAGCGGGACGATCGCGACCGACTCCTCGGCGACGTAGTCGCCCAACTCCGGCCACGTCTGATGAGAGAGGTACACGTGCCGTGGGAGGGTCGCGGGGGGGATGAAACGCGGGGATAGCGGTCCGTCCGCGGATCCGGGCGGATAGCGGGCTCCTTCCGTTGGGTGCCGCCAGCCGCTGCTTCGCCACGTTTTTGCTGCGCGCGGTCGACTTCTCGGGTATGTTCGGAGGCGGCGGGATGAACCCGCGCAAGATGCAGCAGATGATGAAGCAGATGGGTATCGACGTGACCGAGATCGACGCCGAGGAGGTCGTCATCCGCACGGGCGATGAGGAGCTCGTGTTCGACGGCGCGCAGGTCACGCGCATGGACGCCCAGGGCCAGGAGACGTACCAGATCGTCGGCGAGCCGACGACCCGCGAACTCGGGGCGGGCGACGGGGGCGACGGTGACACGGCCGACGACACGGCCGACGACGCCGATTCGGGTGATGCCGCCGGCATCACCGACGAGGACGTCCAGCTCGTCGCGACCCGTGCGAGCGTGAGCGAGGCCGACGCCCGCGAGGCGCTCGAGGACGCCGACGGCGATCTCGCCGCGGCGATCTCCAGCCTGGAGTGAGTTCGTACCTCCTCGTCCACGCCGACTCGGATCGAGAGTACCTCCGCGGCCCCGGCGAGGAACTCCAGACCGACCTCGGCGTGCTGGAGGTGCCCGACGACGTGGCCCACGGAGACGTGCTGGAGACACATCTCGGCGAGGCGTTCCACGTCCGGCGCCTGCGCGGGCCGGACCTGTTCAACCACTTCGAGCGAACCGGCGCGCCGATGATGCCGCGCGATATCGGGCTCGTCATCGGCCATACCGGCGCGCAGTCGGGCGATCGCGTACTCGACGCCGGTACCGGTACGGGCGTCCTCTCGGGGTACCTCGGCCGGATCGGCGCCGACGTAACCACCTTCGAGATCGATCCCGAGTTCGCCGAGGTCGCCCGCGGGAACATGGAGATGGGCGGCGTGAGCGCCCGCGTCGACGTTCGGACCGGCGACCTCACCGACGAGCTCGACGACCTCGCCGCCGGCGAGCCGTTCGATCTGATCTCCCTCGACACCGGCGACGCCGCCGCGATCGTCGACCGTGCCCCGGAGCTGCTCGTCCCCGGCGGCTACGTCGCCGTCTACACGCCGTTCGTGGAGGACGCGCGTGACATCGAACTCGCCGCACGGGAGGCCGGCCTCGGCGACGTGGAGACGCTGGAGACGATCCAGCGCGAACTCACCGTCGACGAGCGCGGCACCCGCCCGAGCACCGCGGGCGTCGGCCACACCGGCTACCTGCTGTTCGCTCGCCGCGTCGAATGATAATCCAACGAGCGATATCCTGAAAACTGAAGTCGAAGCGGTTCACACGCTTCGGCATGACGACCAGCCCCCCGTCCGCGCTCGCCGATCGAGCGCTGGCCGCGGCCTCCGACGCCCTCGTCGTCGATCCCTCGCCCGCGCTCGTTCGGGGAATCGTCGGTGTCGTCGCTGATGACGACCGATCGGATCCCGACGCGTCGATCGACGTGGGCGCACCGTCGCGGGTCCGGCTTCTGTGTACCGTTGAGTCGGCGGACGCCGCGTTCGACGATTTCCTGACCGCCACCGCCGCCGTCGACGCGCGATCGGCCGACCGGTTGGCCGTGCGAACGGCATCGGATCTCGGCGCGAGCCTGACGGTCGCCGACGGAACCGTCCGCGCCCACGTGTCGCTGGACGGCGACGGCTCGACGGATCGATCGAGCGGTGGGTTCGCCACTGGAGATGAGGAGCCGTTGTGTACGGCCGTCGAGGACGCCTACGGCGCGCGATGGCGCGACGCCGATGAGTACGCGCTCGATGTCCCGGGCCGGACGACGATCATAGAATCGTTCGCGGAGCGGTGGCCCGACGCGGGCGAGACACTGGTCGACCTGTTTGACGTGGCCGAGACGCTCCCGCGAACGGGCGCGTTCGACCCAGTGACCGCGTGCACGCTCGTCGGCGCGCGCCACGGGCTGCTGACGATGCACATCGGGGAGTGGGCCGAGGAGATCGGCCTCACCAGTCGTACGGAGGTCGCGCGGGCGAAGGCGCGCCTCATCGAGACGGGGCTCGTCGAGACCGAGCGCGAACCGGTCGGCGTCGGACGCCCCCGGCACCGACTCGTGCTCGCGAGCGACGAGCCGACCGATCTAACTGGCGCGGAACTGCTCGCACGCGGACGTGCGGCCTTGTGCGAGTGAGTACTTGCGGGATCGAGGCGACGACACAGCGCAGCGAGCACGGCGGACGCTCCTGAACCGCCGGGAGACCGGGGAACACCGATAAGTCGGTCGGAACCGTTAGTGCAGACAGTAATGAGCGCCGACGACACGGCCGAGACCCGTCGAGGGGATCCGACCACGTGGTCCGACTTCGGCATCGCGCTGTACGAGCGGTTGACGGGACGGGGCGCCGAGATCAACTACACCTTCGACGACTTGGAGGTGGACGTCCCGAGCAGTGCCGACGCGGACGCCGACCACGCCCACTGGCGACTCAATGGGACGCTCCGCGTCTCGTCGAGCGAGCGTGAGGACCCCGAGGAGTGACTGACCGGTCGCCGCGCGATAGTTCTCGGACCGCCGACGGCGACCCCGAACGGGTCGCCCTCGGCGACCTCTGTGTCGCGGTCGACGTCGAGGCGACTGTTGACGGCGAGCGACTCACCGTTCGCTCTTCGGACGGCCGGATCGACGTGTCGGCCGACAGCCTTCGGACGCTCCGACGGCTGGGGTCGCTTTGGGAGTCGCTCCCGAATCGGATCGGTCGCTCGCTCGATCGGGCCCCGATCGGCGTCCACGTCGGCGACGTGGAGGTCGCTCGTATCGATCCCGGCGTCCCGGCGGGACCGCTCGCGCGTGCGCTCGGTGTCGCGCCGGCCCGGCTCGACGTGGGAGGGGTCGCCAGGGCGGTGCTTCGCGGTCGGTGGTGACGGCGACCCCGACACTCCCTTCGCCGCTTCGTTTCTCGCCGATGTCTCTGCCTCCGTCTCTGTCCCCGTCCCTGACCTCCTCATCGCGTCGCGCGCATCAGTGAAAACAGCTCCTCGCGGAACCCCTCGGGGTCGAACGCCTCGGCGAGCGCGTCGTCCGTGTGCTCGTCGGGCGCGGTTCGGACGGCCGTCGGGTAGGCGCCGCCGACGAGGAGATACGCGTTGTCGACGGGGCGGACCGCCGCCCAGCCGCGCGCCCGAACGCCGACGCCGTCGAGGCGACACAGCGCGTCGTACCCCGCGACCCGCGAGTCGTCGCCGAGTGTGGCCTCGGCGGAGTCGACTGCTCCGGGATCGACGCGCCGGACGCCCTCGAAGCCGCGCGCCGTGAGCGTGTCCGCGAACCCCGCGTGCGCCCGGTTGGCGACGAGTCTCGTGAGCGCAGTCGACGGGCCGGTCGCGGGCGACACCGTGAGCCGGCTCGCGACGAAGAAGCGCCACAGTCGGTCCAGCTCCGTCTCCTCGGCAACCCGGTCGCGAAGCGTGCGATCCTCGTACACGAGCGTCGCCGCCTCGACGGTGACGACCGCCGCGTCGAACTCCGTCGTCCGTCGACGCTCGCGCTCGCACCACCCTCCATCAGCGAGTGCGTCCGTGGGGACTGACGGGAACGAATCCGACATGCGTCGAGATCCGGTGTCGGGTGCGACGGGGATAACTGTGCGTGGCGAACGTCGCGATCGCCGCGACCGGCCCACGGTCCACACGTCGCAGGTGCGCCGGACACGGACCGGCGAGCGTCGCCGGCGCCCGCGCCACGGCGACCCGCCGAGTCGGTGACTTTAACCGATATCCACCCCCATAATCGACAAATGGCTTTTGAGGACCTCCTGGAAGACCCTGTTATCCAGAAGTACCTCCACGAGCTCGTCGGTCCGACGGGGATGCCCGTCGCCGCGGCCCCGCCGGACGGCGAGGTCACCGACGAGGAACTCGCGGAGGAGATGGGACTGGAGTTGAACGACGTGCGCCGCGCGCTGTTCATCCTGTACGAGAACGACCTGGCGTCGTATCGCCGCGTGCGCGACGAGGACTCGGGGTGGCTCACCTACCTGTGGACGTTCCACTACGAGAACATCCCGGAAAACCTCGAAGAGGAGATGCACCGCCTGCTCGAGGGGCTCCAAGAGCGCCGCTCGTACGAGTCCGACCACCAGTTCTACCTCTGTG
The DNA here is from genome assembly GCF_040025155.1 of Halobaculum rarum. Lineage (NCBI taxonomy): Archaea > Methanobacteriati > Methanobacteriota > Halobacteria > Halobacteriales > Haloferacaceae > Halobaculum > Halobaculum rarum. The sequence goes on from NZ_CP157275.1 coordinate 2,244,497, forward strand.
AGATCGACTCGATCCGCTTCGAGTTCGAGGAGGCGATGGAGTTCGGCTTCGAGTGCCCCGAGTGCGGGTCGCCGCTGGAGTCGATGGAGAACAGCCGCCTCGTCGAGGCGATGGAGTGGCGCATCGACCAGCTCGCCGACGAGCTCAACGTCGACCGCGAGGAAGCCGGGGCCGAAGCCTAAATGGTCGTCCTCGCGACCAAGTGCTACGTCTCGGGCGACGCCCGCGAGCGTGCACTCGACGGGATGACCTCGCTCGTCGCCAACGACCTCGGCGACCTGGACGTGGAGTTCGACGTGGGCGTCCGCCACGACGACTTCGTCTCCGTGACCGTCTCCGGCGACGACGAGACGGTCGCCCGCAACGTCCTCCGCGAGGAGTGGGGCGAGATCACGGATCACTTCACCGACGGCGAGACGTACGTCGGCACGCTGGAGAGCTGGGACGAGGACGGCTTCGTCCTCGACGCTGGGACGGAGGTCCGGATCCCGGCCGACGGCCTCGGGCTCGGGGCCGGCTCGCCCGAGCAGATCCGCGACCGGTTCGGTATCGTCCAGCACCTGTCCATGCGGTTCGTGTACGACGAGGACGGGGACCACGAACTCGCGGACGATGAACGCGACCGCCTGTACGACTGGACGCGCGGCCAGGGGCGCGTGAACGCCAACTCCGCGACCCGCGCGGAGGTGCGTGCGACCGTCAACCGGGCGGGCCACGCGAACGACATCGTCACCGTCGAGCGGCTCGGCCTGCTCGAACAGAGCGTCATCTGCCGGGAGAACACGGACGCCCCCGGCCTCCTGGCGTCCATCGGCGGCTACCTCCCCGCGGAACTGAAGGCGGTCATCCCGCAGTAGCATGGCTCGCCGGCGACGATTCCTCGCGCTCGCTGCGCTGGTCGGCATGCTCGCGCTGTCAGGGTGTCTCGGTTTCTTCGGCGGCGGCTCCGTCTCCGACGAGCGACTGGATCAGTCGCCGGCGGGCGGCGAGTACGACTGGAACGCGAGCGTCGACTCGGAGCTGAACGCTCACATCACGATCCACGACAACGCGACGTTCTCGGCGGTGTACGCCGTCAACGGGAGCGAGCTCGAACTGTTCCGACGCGACGGCCTCGGCGGCACGAACCCGCTGGACGTGCGGGCGGTACGCTACCGCTACCCCAACGGAACCGTGATCAACGGGTCCGAGTTAGCCGAGCGCGGCGCGGTCGAGCAGACCCGCGACGTGGTCCGCATCGACCTCCCCGGCGAGGGTGACGTCGAGGGCGACCGAGTCGCGTTCACCGCGGGGTCGACGCCCAAGCGGTTCGCGCTCCCGACGTACGTGAAGGGCTCCTACGAGGTCGTGCTCCCGCCGAACCGCCGCGCGTCGCTGCCGGTGTTCGGCGACGTGAATCCCGGCGGCGCGACCACCTCCGTCGACGACGACAACCGGCTGCACGTCCGCTGGGACGACGTGCAAACCGAGTCGGTGATCGTCCAGTTCTACCTCCCGCAGGACATCCGGATCTTCGGGGGGGTGTTCGCCCTCCTCGCGGTCGTCGGCGGGGGCGGCCTGCTGTACTACCGTCGGCAGATCGACGCGCTGCGAGAGCAGCGCGAGGAACTCGGCCTCGATGTCGACACCGACGATGACGACCTCGGCGACGACGGTCCGCCGCCCGGGATGCGCTGAGGCGCGCCGGACCCGTCGACGAGACTGACCCGCCCACGATCTGCGGAACCGACGCCCCTTTTCGCTCGCACCCCCTTCGCCCGTCAATGACGACCGATCCGTCCGCCGACCTCGATATCCCCTCGGAGGCAGATCTCCCGCCGCTGGCGCTCGACATCGACGGGACGTTGACGACGCCGGATCACACGATCGACCCGCGCGTGTTCCGGGTGCTTCCGGAGTGGCCCGCGCCGGTGGTGCTCGCGACGGGCAAGTCGTTCCCGTACCCGATCGCGTTGTGTCACTTCGTCGGCATCCCCGAGCGCGTGATCGCGGAGAACGGCGGCGTCGTCTGCGTCGACGAACAGGTGCACATCGAGGGCGACGCCGACCGCGTCGCCGCGGCGGCCGCCGCCTTCCGCGAGCGCGGCGGGGAGTTGGGCTGGGGCGACGCGGACACGACGAACCGCTGGCGCGAGACCGAGGTCGCCGCCCGCGTCACCGCCGACGAGACGCTCCTCCGTGAGGTGGCCGAGGAGTTCGATCTCACCTTCCTCGACACGCAGTACGCGTACCACCTCACCGACCCGACCGTGAGCAAGGGGAACGGGCTCCGGGAGGCGGCGTCGATCCTCGACCGCGACCCCGGAGCGTTCGTCGCAATCGGCGATTCGATGAACGACGCCTCGACGTTCGCGGTCGCCGGCGAGAGCTACGCGCTCGCGAACGCCGACCCCGTCGCGACGGACGCGGCGGATGTCGTGGTCGAGACGGGATATATGGACGGCACGATGACGGTGCTCGCGGGGCTGATCGAGCTCGCGGACCGCTGAACGGGGAGTGTACGCGGGCGACGCCGACGATGTGTATGCGGTTCGCGGCGACGACCCGCTCGCGTCAGGCTTCGGTCGTCTCGTCCTCGAACGGGATGAACGAGCCGTTGATGTCCCACTCGTGGATACAGTACACTTTGCCGACGGCGTCGTCCTCGGCGACGACCCAGCTTCCGGTCTCGTCGTCGAACCGTTCGTCGCGGCCGCACCGCTCGCAGGTGCGCGCTCGCGGGCGACGGATACGGGCTGACATACTGCACGGTGGTCGGCGAATCACCTTAACGCTCTCGGGGGAGCCGACCCGGGGCTTCGACGAGTGTGTCCCGCTCCGGGTGGGACGCCCCGCCGAGTTCGCTCCGGCGGCGGATCACCGCTCGTCGTCCTCGATGGCCCCGAGCCCCGCGAGATCCGCGAGGTCGGCCGCGACCATCCGCTCGTCGTGCGCCTCGCCGCCGAAGGTCGTCGTCTGCTCGCCGATCGTCTCGAACCCGTGTCGCTCGTAAAAGGACAGGCCGACCTCGTTCTCCGAGAACACGACCGCCGAAAGCCGTTCGCCGTCGTCGACGAACCGGCGCGCGACCGCGCCCAGGAGGGCGGACCCGGCGCCCTTCCCCCACGCGTCCGGGTGGACGTAGATCCGCCGCAGCACGACGTTTCCGACCTCGGGGGCGTACCGAACGTGTGCGAACCCGAGGAGTGTCCCGGCATCGGTTGCTCCGTCCGTGTCCGCCTCGTCGGAGCTGTCGGCCTCCCCGAGGTCGTTCGATTCGTCCGCGTCCGCCTCCGCGACGAGGAACGCGCCGGCTGCACCGATGTGGCGCCGGAGGGTCCCGGGCGCGTACCACTCGTCTACTGTCGCGTCGATCGCGGCGTCGGACAGGAACTCGCCGTAGGCGGCGTGCCAGGACGCCCGTGCGATCGACGCGATCGACTCGGCGTCGTCCGGGCGCGCGTCGCGGACGTGCATAGGTGCCGCTGGACGGGAGGCGACAAAACCGCCGGGGGTATTGTTCCTCGATTCCTACCGAACGCCGATGGGATTTCACACGTTCGACGCCGACCGCGCGGACACGCTCGAGGACCCCGGCCGGTTCCGGTACTGTTCGGGCGAGGAACTGCTCGCCGCGCTGGCGGTCCCCGCGGACGCGACGGTCGCCGACCTCGGCTCCGGCACCGGCTTCTACACCGACGTGATCGCGGCGCACGTCGGCACCTGCTACGCCGTCGACGTGCAGTCAGAGATGCACGACCTGTACGCCGAGAAGGGGGTCCCGGAGAACGTCGAGACGGTCACCGCCGGCGTCGAGGACCTCCCGATTTCAGGCGACGCGCTCGACGCCGCCTTCTCGACGATGACGTACCACGAGTACGCGAGCGACGAGTCGCTGGCGGAACTCGCGCGCGTCGTCCGCCCCGGCGGTCGCGTCGTCACGGTGGACTGGACCGCCGACGGGCCCGGTGAGGTGGGACCGCCGCGCGACGAGCGGTTCGGCGTCGGCGACGCCGCGAGCGCGTTCGAGGACGCCGGCTTCACCGTCGAGCGCGCCGAGACGCGCACCGACACGTTCGTCCTCGTCGCGCGTCGCTGAGGATCGGCGGACGGCCCGACGGCGACTCCCGACACCCCGGAGCAGCACGATCGGGTGTCCGTGCCGCACCGCTCGCCCGAACAACCGGCGGGTGGGACTGAAAGGGGCCGGCGTTCTGCGCGAAGCCCGACGAAGCAAGCACCGCAGGAGGGAGGCGAAGCCGACCGACGAGGAGCACAGCGAGTCGCGCGAGCGCAGAACGCCGGGGGCTTTCGCGGTCGACACCGAACCCATGACTGCAGCGTCGGAACTGCCTGTCTCAACCGCGGCGACTACCGATGATCGTCCCAGAACCGCTCCAGTCCGAAGCGCAGCATGTCCGGGCTCACCGGGCGGAACTCCTCGCGCTCGTACTCGGGGAGGTACTCCCGGACCGCGTTCCACGACTCCCGGGCGTACCGCGCGTCGATCAGGCAGCGCACGCCGACCTCGTCGCTGCCGCGGATCACCCGGCCGATCGCCTGGCGGGCCTTCCGAACCGCGGGGACGGTCAGCGCCGTCTCGAACCCGTCACCGAACTCGCGGTCGTACGCCGTCTTTACCGCGCGCGTCCGCGGCGACGACGTGTTGATGATCGGGACGCCGCAGATCACCGCCGCGGCGAGGCGGTCGCCCTCGTAGTCGACGCCCTCGGTGAGTGTCCCGCGGATGCTGGTGACGAGCACCTTCGCGTCGCCGTCGAAGAAGTCCGTCTTGAGCGCCTCGGTCGCGGTGTCGTCGCTGGACTCGTCGATGAGGACCTCCTTTCCGACCCGTCCGTCCGCCTCCAACTCGCCGGCCATCCACTCCGCCTCGCCGTAGCTTGGCATCCCGACGAGCACGTTGCCCGGGGTCGTTGCCGCCACCTCCGCGGCGGCGTCGGCGTGCGCGCGCCGGGTCTCGTTGTCCTCGCCGGGAGGCCCGCGGTTGGAGAACGTGAACTTCGGCGCGTCGACCGCGAACGACGCCCGGTTCTCCTCGGGGAACCCGAGGCCGTAGGTCCGCTGCTCGAGGGGTCGCCCCTCGGACTCTATGTAGTTGAGTCCCGTCACCTCCCGGAACACGTCGAGCGGCGCGAGCGTCGCCGACATGAGCACGCCGCCGCCGAAGTCGGCGAGGCGCTCCCCGATGGCGTCCGCGGGCACGCAGTTGTGCAGCGCCAGGCGGGCGTTGTAGGCGCGGCGCCACGAGTCGGGTGGCTCGGTCTCGTCCCACGTGCGCAGGAGTTCGAGTTCCCGGAAGTACGTCTCGTGGTCGCAGCGGTACCAGGCGTTCAGCGTCCGCCCGACGCCCGGCGCGGCGCGCTGGCGGTCCTCCTCTTCGGCCTCGTCCAGGATCCGCGCGGCGACGGCGCCCACCTGCTCGGCCCTGGCCCAGACCTTCTCGCCGTAGCCGGCGTCGCGGGCCCACTCGGTGATATCGTCGACGCCGGGCTCCTCGGGGTCGCGAAGCGGGATCTCCTCGTCGTCGAGGTCGGTCGGATCGTCGCGCCAGCCGCGACGCTCGGCGTCGAGGAAGCCCTCGACGCGGCGGTCCAGTTCCTCGCGGAGGTCGCGCACGAACTCCACGAGTAGCTTCACTTCGTCGAGGCTCACCTCGGCGTCGGCCAGCTCGCCGCGCACGAGATCCGCGTCGGTTGTTCCCTCGACCCGGCGTCCGGAGTCCTCGAACTGCACCGGCTGGATAACGCGCGTCAGTTCGTTCTCGGCGTCGCGGAGGCTCGCGTCGGCGACGCCGTCGGAGACCAGATCCCGGACGCGCGGCTCGAGCATGTGCGCCTCGTCGCAGACGACGAACGTCGAGTCGTCCACGAGCGCGCCCGTGAACCCGCCGACCGTGGTCGGGTCGAACGCGTGGTAGTAGTTGCCGACGACGACCTCGACCTGCGGGAGGATCGCCCCCATCATCGAGTGCGGGCAGGTGCCGTGGCCCGCGGACAGTCGAACCAACTCCTCGGCGTCGATCAGTCCGCGGTCGGCGAAGTCGAACGGCACCGCCTCCGCGGCGTCGCCGTCCTCCGGGAGGTCGTCGAGGTACTGCGCGTAGAAGGGGCAGTACTCGACCCCGTCCCGGGTGGCTGAGCCACCATGTTCCGGCATCTCCGGGAGGTACGGCGTCGGCTCGCCCGCCGTTTCGAGGTAGCTCGCCCCGTCCTCGCCGGTGTCAGCGAGTCCGGTCTGTGCGCGGCGGGCCTGCTCGGCGAGCGCGCCCGCGGTCGTCTCGCCGCCGTCGCCGACGAGGTCCCGGGTGCGTTCGCGCAGCCCCTCGCAGCGCTCGTACACGTTCGACGTGTCGATGCGGCCGCGGTTCTCGCGGGCGTACGGGCACACGTCGGCCTTCCCGACGAGCGTCATGCCGGAGACGGGACGCCAGTCGTCGGGGAGGTCGTCGTTGATCGTGCGGAGGTCGGCCTCGAACTGTCGGAGCTGCTGCTTGACGCTCGTGAGCACGAGCACGCGCTCGTAGTCGCTGTCTGGGTCGCGCACCAGGTCGATGCCGGCGGTCAGCGCCAGCATCGTCTTCCCGGTGCCGCACGCGCCCTCCAGTGCGAGGAATCCTCCGTCGTCAGCGACGGCGCGGGCGGCCTCGATCCCGTCCGCCTGCTCGGGGTACGGGTCGGGGTGCCCGAACACGGTTCGCCACGGCTGGTCCGTCGCCTCGGTCACGGTGTAGTCGGCGGTTGCCACGGGTTTCAGTCCGTCGATGGTCCCGCTTTCGTACTTGAACCTTCAGTCCTGTCCGCCGAACTCGTCGCCGCCGCGGCGACCGTCACAGCAGGCTCTCGCCGAGCACGATCACCGAGAGGTTGTTGGCGAACACCCCGAGCCCGGCGGCGACGAGCAGCCCCAGCCACACCTCGATGAGCAGGCCGTAGTAGGGACGAACGCGCGCCGGCGTCAGCCGGTAGGTCTCCATCAGCCCCCGAAAGACGACCGCCGCGAGCACGACCGCGCCGAGGTTCACGCCGACGAGCACGGGCAGGGGCTGTCCCAGCGCCCACCGCATCAGCGGGTTCGCCTCCGCCTCGGCTCCGACGACCGCGGCGGCGTACATCGTCGTCAGGAGATCGACCGACACCAGCAGGAACAGCGCGACCGCCGCCCACGCCCAGTACTCCTCGACGCGCTCGGCGATCGCGGGCCCGCCGGGTTCACTCACGGGTTCGGGACGGCAGCGTGTCGTCCTAACGGTTTCGGCACGATCCGGGACCGCGGAGCGCAGCGCGGGTCACGGACCGCGGTACGCCCACGACCCGTCGTCCGCGCTCGCGTCGTCGCCCGTGCGGTTCCCCACGCTCGCGGCGGCGACGGCGGATCCGCGGTCGATCCGGCCATCGACAGCCGTCTCGCGGAGCAGTCGCTCGACCTCCGCGGGCGTGAGGCCGTCCTCGCCGGCGGCGGCGCTCATCTCGGCGACGACGCCCGCGACGGCCGGCGCGGCGGCGGAGGTCCCTTCGAGGGTCGTCCCGTCCGGGAGGCCGACCGTCCCCGCCGCCCGCACATCCGTGGTCGACGGGGAGTACGCCGCGAGGCGGCCGTCGGGGCCGACCGCGCCCACGGAGATGACGCCCTCGGCGGTCGCGGGCGCGACCGCGCTCCCGTTGTCGGCGGCGTGCGCGAGCCGGTGGCGCGCGGCGAACAGGTCCACGTGGCCGTCGCCGGGGTCGCGCACGTCGACTGCGACGTAGTAGGAGCCGCGAGGAAGGACCGCGTCGATCGCCTCCGCGCGCCCCGACTCGCGGGTCGACTTCGCGACGACCTCGTCGGGACCGTCGGCCACGTCGCGGTAGAGGTACAGGTCGTAGTCGCCCGCGCCCGTCCAGTACACCCGCAGCGTCACGGAGCCGGAGATCCGTTCCTCGCCGAGTCGGTTGCCCTGCGTGCCGTTGTCGCCGAACGCCAGCCAGCCCGGGTCGGTCGCCGCGCCGCGCCAATGTCGCTGTCCAGTGTTGCCGCCGGAGGTGACGAACACGGTGCCGGCATCGGCCGCGCGCTCGGCGGCGCCCGCGATCCGGTCCATCCCGTCGACCGTCCGCGGGTAGTAGCTCCCCGCGTCGACGATCACGTCGACGTCGCGCTCCACGAGCCAGTCCACCGCGCGGGCGTACTCTTCGGGCGTCGGTTCGTGGCCGACCGAGGCGAGATACAGCGACGATTCCGGGGCGCGCTGTGCGACGACGCTCGCGACGGCGGCGTCGTGACTGCCCGCGTCGTTGTCGCCCACCTTCAGGCCGAACCGCGAGCTCGTCACCCGCTCCCGCGCGACCACCCGGCCGTCGATGTCGGCCGCGTCGCCGAAGGCGCTCCCGATGACGCCGACGCGAACCCTGTCCGTATCCGCGTCCGTGCCGACTGACTTGGGTGGGGCCCGCTCTACTCGCGCACGATCTATCGGGGCGTGAACGGACGACCCCGGGACCGCCCCGGCGGTGACCCCGCCGAAGAGTTGGCCGACGTCGCCGTATTGCGGGGGCGAGGTACCGCCGGCGACCGCGGCCTCGTCGGTCACGTCGGCGCCGACGAGGCCGACGCCGGCGCTCGCGACGACGATGACGACCGCGAGGAGTGCTGCCGTTCGGCCCACGGCTGTCACCGGGCCCGGATGCGACCGACGGCCACGAGGGTCGCGAGCACGAGCAGTCCGCCGGCGAGGAACGCCACGCCCGGCGAGAGCGTTCCGATGGTCGCGCCGCCGGTCGCCCCGACGGCGTCGCCGATACGCGGCACCGTCTCCGGCCCGGAGAGCGTCGCGACCTCCGGGCCGAACACCGACTGCACGAGGACGCTCGCACCAGCGAGGACGGCGACCGCGCTCAACAGTCCGCGAAGCGAGTCGAGCAGCGAGGAGCGCTCGGACTCGCCGCCGACGGCCACGACGACTCGGTCGTCCGCGGGGCCGTACACGGTCATCTCCCGTCCCTTGACGGAGTAGCGGGTGTCGGCCGTCTCGACCAGTCCGGCGTCGACGAGCTTCGAGACGTGGTGGCGGACGTTCTGGACGGACGTGTCGGCCGCATCGGCCAGCTCGGAGGCCGTCCGCGGTTCCTCGTGGACCGCTCCGAGTATCGTTCTGGCCGTCTGTGGAGCGAGCGCGCCGATGAGGTCGTCCGCGCTCTCGTCGTCTATCCAACAGACGCGGACGCTCTCGTCGCCGCCGTCGGCGGGGCCATCGACGGCCTCGGCGCCCTCTGGGCCGTCGGCCTCGTCCCGCTGGACGTGGTCACCGTGCTCGGCCGCGTCGCGATCCGCCGCCGTCGGGTCCGCGCCCACCGGTGACGGATCATCACCCACGGTCGACGGTTCGGTGTCGGTCGGCGCGGAGGACGTCGTGCGCTCCGACGTGGCGGGATGCCTCGGCGACACGGCGTCGGAGTCGGCGGTTCCCCCGTCCGCCCGAGTGCTGTTCGCTCCGTCCGCCCCGTCCGCCCGTGCCCCGTTCGTCTCGTCCGGAACGCGGTCGCTCCCGTCCGATCCCTCGGCGTCGTCGGGATCGTCCTGGCTCGACGGAAGCGTCCCTGACATACGCGGCAATTTTACACAGAAGACCAAAACGTTTCGGTCCAGGTCCCGTCGGATCGCCGGGAAACGGGGACGCGCGGTGACAGTCTCTCGATAGCCGTCGACTGATCACCGACCGTCACGCGCGGCAGCGGTCCGTAAGTCTCACTCATTCACTCGCTCACTCGCTGCCCGATCGCTACCGAGCGGTGTGGGGAACCGGCCGAGGGCGTACAACAGCGCCGTGAGCACGAGCACCGCCGCGACCGCGACGGCGAACAGCCGGAACACCTGATCGAACCCGACGCCGGCGTCGGTGAGCGCGCCGACGACGCCCGAGCCGTTGGCTTCGAACAGCAGCGCCGCGCCCGAGAAGACGGCGTACGCGCTGGCTCGGTCCGGCGCAGGCAGCGTCGACAGCATGTACGTGTCGACGGCGGGAAACAGCGCGTGGGCGGCGTAGCCGATGACGGCCGAGACGACGGCGAACGCCGCCAGCGACCCGGCGTACGTGAGCGCCACCAGCGACGCGAGGAACGCGGCGTTGAGCGCGAGTAAGTACGGCACCTTCGGGAGCCGGTCGGCGAGCCGCCCGCTGAGCCAGAACGCCGGAACGCCGGCGGCGAACGCGACGGTGAGCAGGAGGTTCGCGTTCGCGGGCGTCAGCCCCTCCGAGAGCAGGTAGCTGACGTAGAAGTTGAACACGCCCTGCCAGGCGAACCCGGCGACGGCGACCAGCGACATCCCCGCGAGCACGATCCGCCAGTGCGACAGCGCCGCGAGGAAGCTCCGCGGCTCGGCCGGCGCTGACCCCTCACGCACCGGGGCCTCTTCGCCGGCGTCGCTGTCGCGGTTGCGCTCGTCGGCGCCGCGACGACGGAGCACGACCACCAACGAGGCGGTCGATACCGCGGCGCCGACGGCCAGCGCCCAGAACACGACGCGCCAGTCGCCGAGGCGGGCGATGGTCGCGAGGACGAACGCCGGCGCGACGACGCTCGCGATCTGGCTCGCGGTGCCGTGAATCCCCACTGCCCGGCCGGTCCGCTCGGGATACAGCATGCCGATGAGCGGGATCGCGGCGACGAAGTAGCCGCCGGTGGCGAGCCCGACGGCGAACGCGCCGGTCTGAAGCGTGTACAGCGAGTCCGCGGTCGCGGTGAGCGCCGCCGCGGCCGACAGCGCGACGCCGGTCGCGAGGACGACCCGTTCGCGGCGAACCCGCGTAAGTACCCAGCCGATCGGGATCCGCGGCGCGGCGGTGCCGAGCCACACGAGCGTCGTGACCGACCCGACCGCGGCCGCCGAGAGGCCGAGCTCCTGCTGGAACTCCGGAACCAGCGGGGCGAACGCGACCCGCCCGAAGTTGACGAGAAAGACCAGTCCGCAGAGCGTGGTAAAGAGGCGCTTCGTCACGTGAACGGGTGTCGATTCGCGCGGCGGGGCTCAAGCGTTATGGAACCGGGGATCGACCGCCCGAACGTCGCGAACGAAGGCGAGGTCGGGGCGCAGCGGGTGACGCGCTACCTCCGTCGACTCACTCCAGTGGCTGTGCGTAGTCGACCTGTTTCGGCCGGAAGCCGGCATCGCGGTAGAACCGGCGTGCGCCATCGTTCTCCCACTCGCAGGAGACCTTGAGGTGATCGCACTCCCGGTCGCGGGCGATCTCCTTCACGCGCTCGACGACCGCCGTGCCGTGGCCGCGGTTCCGGTGGGCTTCGTCGATAGCGACGTTCACGATCCGGAGGTACCGGGAATACCGTCGCGAGGGGTGCCGACCCTCCCGGAGGGTGAGGAAGCCGATCGTCTCGGAGCCGTGAACGACGAGATAGTCCGTGACCCGCTCGTCCTCGAGGTGGGCCCGGAACCCGTCGTCCGGGACCTCGTCGGCGTCCGCGTAGACGTGTTCGTTCAGCTCGGAGTGCGCCGCCATCGTCTCCGCGAGGTCGTACCAGCGCTCGACGAGCGCGTCGAGGTCGTCGGCGGTGGCTTCGACGAGTTCCATATCGGGACTGCTCGGCGCCGACTGTTCAGGCTTTGCCCGGCGTGTCGACCCCTGACGCGATCCGTGACGCGGTCCGCGGTCCGAGTGAATGATCGGCTCCCGTCGACGCGGATCCAGCACGCTCAAACCCCGACCCCCCGAAGCCGGAGCCACCCGACCGTGCGCGTTCTCGACTACCTCGAACTCGACGCCCGACTCGACCGCGCGGGCATCGGCACCGCCCACGACCAGCAGGTCGAGGCGCTGGAACGCGCCCGCGCGGCCGGCGTCGACGTGGCGGTCGTCACCTCGCCGTGGGCCGAGGGCGACCGCCGCGCCGCCCTCCGCCGGGCCGTCTCCGGTCGCTCACCCCTCGCCGACGTGGACGTGATCCACCTGAACCTCATCGGCCCCGCGAGCGTCGCGCTCGCGCGGTACGCGAGGCTGACGGACACGCCGCTGGTACTCCACTGCCACGTCACCAGCGAGGACTTCCGCGAGAGCTTCCGCGGGTCGAACGCCGTCGCGCCCGCCCTCCGTCGGTACCTCCGGTGGTTCTACTCGCAGGCGGACCTCGTACTCACGCCCTCGGAGTACACGAAGCGGCAGCTGCTTGCGTACCCCGTCGACGCGCCGATCCGCGCCGTCTCCAACGGCATCGACCACGACTCGGTCGCCGACCACGAGGCGTACCGCGAGGCGTACCGCGAGCGATTCGACCTCGACGGCGTCGTGATGTTCGCGGTCGGGTCGGTGTTCGAGCGCAAGGGACTCACCGACTTCTGCGAGGTGGCGAAGCGCGTCGACCACGACTTCGCGTGGTTCGGCACCGTCGACTCCGGGCCCCAGGCCTCGCAGACGGTGAAGCGGTGGACCGGCGACCCGCCGGAGAACGTCACCTTCACCGGCTGGGTCGACGACAAGCCCGGCGCGTTCGGCGCCGGCGACGTGTTCTTCTTCCCGACGAAGGAGGAGAACCAGGGCATCGTCGTGCTGGAGGCGATGGCCTGCGGCAAGCCGTGCGTCCTCCGGGACATCCCCGTGTTCCGCGAGTACTTCGAGGACGGCCACGACTGCCTGCTGTGTGACTCCCGCGAGGAGATGGTCGACGCCCTGAACCGACTCGCCGACGACTCCGATCTCCGCGAACGACTCGGCGAGAACGCTCGCGAGACGGCCGCCGAGCACTCGTTGGAGCGCGTCGGCGAGGAACTGGTCGACACCTACGAGCAACTGATCGACGCACAGTAGGCGGTCCCTTTCTCACCACTCCGCCGCGGTCAACGGCGCCCGCGCGGAAGACGCAAGGCATTACCCCTCGCTCCGGAAACGGCGGACGAATGCAGACCGTCGCCGCGTTCACCGACACGTACCTGCCGACGGTGAACGGCGTCACCTACACGCTGGAGTCGTGGCGCGAGGAGTGGCGCGCCCGCGGCGGCCGGATGGACGTGGTGTTCCCCGAGGCGCCCGGACACGACCCCACGGACGGCGAGTACACCACCCGCAGCGTCGGCTTCCCCTTCTACGACGGCTTCCGGATGGGCCTGCCGGGCGTCCCCGACGCCGTCCGCGACGCGGACGTCGTCCACGCGCACACGCCCTTCGCGCTCGGGCTCTCGGGATGGTACCTCGCGCGACGGATCGACGCGCCGCTGGTCGCCTCCTATCACACGCCGACCGCAGAGTACGCCGACTACCTCGCGGCCGGCCCGGCCGCCGCGGTCGTCGAGGGCGCCGCCCGACGCTACGAACGGCGGTACATGAACGCCGCCGCCGCGGTCGTCGTCCCCAGCGAACCCGCCGGCGAGCACCTCCGCGATATCGGGGTCCACACGCGCGTCGAGGTGGTGCCCAACGGCGTCGACACCGACTTCTTCGCGCCGCCGGACGCCGAGGCACTCGACGCCTTCCGCGACAAGTACGATCTGCCCGCCCCGTCGGACGGCCCGCTCGTCGGCTACACCGGCCGCCACGGCTTCGAGAAGGAACTGACCGAGATCCCGCCGGCGGTCGCCGCCGCCGACGCCGAGGCGACGCTCGTGTTCGGCGGCGACGGCCCCGCCCGCGAGGCGGTCGAGCGCGCCTGCGACGAGGCCGGCGTCGACGCGCGCTTCCTCGGATTTCTCCCCCGCGAGGACCTCCCGGCGCTGTACGCCAGCCTCGACGCCTTCGTGTTCCCCTCGCCCGTCGAGACGCAGGGACTCGTCGCGCTGGAGGCGAACGCCTGCGGGACGCCCGTCGTCGGCGTCGGCGCCGGCGCGCTCGCGGACACCGTCGTCGACGGCGAGACCGGCTACCACTACCCCCGCGGCGACACCGCGGCCTTCGCCGACGCCATCGACCGCACGCTCGCGGAGCGTGCGGCGCTCTCCGAGCACTGCCTCGACCGCCGCGAGGAGACGAGCGTCGAGCACGCGGTCGACCGGCTGGCGGACCTGTACGACTCGGTGACCGAGTGACGACGGCCGCGCCGCTCGCCGTCGGTCGCGTCGAAAAAAAAAAACGGAACTCAGTGCGGTCGGTCTCGCTGCTCTCCGGGGCGGACCGGCACGGAGACCGCTCCGCCGCTTCGTCGAGACCTCCCTTCGCGGAACTCGCTAGTCGTCCTCGATGGCCTGCGCGATCCGCTGGAGCTGCCGGGTCGCGTCGCGGACCTCGTCGCGGAGCTGACGCACCTCGCGCACGAGCTCCTCGTTGCCGACGGACTCCTCCTCGGCGCCGCGCCCGCCGGGGCCACCGGGGCCGCCGCCCATTCCGCCGCCCATGCCGCCGGGGCCGCCCCCGCCGCCCATCATCCCGCCCATCATCTGCGCGAAGGGGTTGCCGCCGCCGCCCATGCCGCCGGGGCCGCCCCCGCCGCCCATCATCTCCTCGGGGGAGGGCGCGCCGCCCTCGCCCTCCTCGCGCTCCTGTTCGCGTCGCTCGCGGATCTCCTCGACCCGCTCGCGGAACGACTTCTCCTCGCCGTCGTCGCCTCCGTCGGCTCCGTCGGCGCCCTCGTTCGCGTCCGATCCAGCGTCCTCGGGGTCGTTGTCTGCCATGAATCCGGGTTCGGTCCGGCGTCCGAAAAGCGTTGTTCCTCGGGGGGCGGAACCGAGCCCTCTTGTACCCCGGCCCCCGAGCGGGGCGCGTGTTCGCGGATCGGTCCGACGCTATCGCCGACGACGCGCCTCATCGCGGCTACGGGGTCGCGCTCACGCCGGGCGTGAGCGGGCCGTGCGCCCTCGTCACCGGCTATGGACCGGAGAATCGCCTGCTGACGTGGCGCGACGGCGCCCTCCGCGACGTGGCGACGCCCGCCGTCGCCGACGAGGGGCGCCACGCGATCGGCGTCGTCGCCGCCGACCTCGACGCCGACGGCGCCGAGGAGATCTACGTCCACAACACGGAGTCCTACCGGGGACAGACTCGAGATACCGACCTCCTGCTCGACCCCGTCGACGTGCTCCCGGACCACGATGACGTACGCTGGCGCGACCTGTTCGGCCTCGCGATCAACGCCGACCGCGGCAACTTCCGCGCCGGCCGCTCGGTCGCCGCGCTCGACCGCTACGGCACCGGCCGCTACGGCGTCTTCGTCGCCTGCTACGGCGTCCCCTCCCGGTTCTACGAACTCGGCGACGACGGCGAACTCTCGGACATGTCCGAGGCGGTCGGCCTCGAACTGGACGCCGGCGCGCGCTCGCTGTACGCCGGTCCGCTCGTGAGCGATCGGATGGATCTGTTCGTGGGCGTCGAGCGAGGGCCGAATCGGCTGTTCCGAAACGCCTCGGGTCACTTCGAGGAGGTCGCCCGGGACGTCGGACTCGACGCGCCCGGGACGAACGCCCGCGGTGTCACGATGGCCGACGGCGACCTCGCGGTCGGCGGCTGGGAGACGCCGAGCCGGCTGTTCGCTCGGACTCCACCGGGCGGGTCCGGCCGACCGACAGACCACGAGCCCCGGGCGGACGGCTCGCTGTCGCTTCCCACCTTCAGCGACGCCGCCCCGGCCGAGTTCTCGGCGCCGACGCGGATCCGGACGCTCGTCACGGCCGACTTCGACAACGACGGGCGAGAAGAGCTGTTCTGCAACGCGCTGGGCGCCCCGAACCGCCTGTTCCGCAAGGGGCGCGAGGGATGGACCGCGCTCGACCCCGGCGACGCCGCGGAACCGCGCGGGCTGGGAACTGGCGCCGCCGTCGCGGACTTCGACGGCGACGGCGCTCTCGAGTTACTCGTGGTCCACGGCGAACTCGCCGCCCAGCCGCTCTCGCTGTACGCCGTCGACGGCGCCGCCGAGAACGACTGGCTCCGCGTGCGCCCGACCACCCAGTACGGGGCACCGGCCCGGGGCGCGGCCGTCACCGTCGAGACGGCGTCGTGGACGCGGACGAAGGTCGTGTGCGCCGGGTCGGGGTACCTCTGTCAGATGGAGCCGGTCGCCCACTTCGGTCTCGGCGATGAGACGCCCGAGCGCGTCACGGTCCGCTGGCCCGACGGCCGCGAGGCGACGCTGGAGTCGCCCGCCGCCCGGACCGAACACGAACTCTCCCACCCGATGGCGCCGCGGTTCTGATTCTGCGGGCTGTCGCCCGGCCATCCGATCCGACCCCGCACGGTGACGCAACCGCTTTGGGGCACCCCGGCGCACGTCGAACCATGACCGACGAGCGCGCGCCGAGACGGGGGAAGGTCGACCGCGACGCCTTCGAGTCGGTGGTGCGGCCGAACCTCGGGGCCGTCCGCGACGACGTGCGCCTCGGGCCGACCCACGGCGTCGACTTCGGCGTCATCGACGTGGCCGACCGCGCGGTCGTGTGCGCGACCGACCCGATCTCGCTGCTTCCGGAGCTGGGCTACGAGCGCGCCGGTCGCTTCGCGCTCTCCTTTGCCCTCGGCGACGTGGCCGTCTCCGGCGTCGCGCCCACCCACTTCTGCCCCTCCTTCGCGCTCCCGAGCGACGTGACCGACGACGAGTTCGCCGCCTTCTGGGCGGCTGTCGCAGCCGAGTGCGAGGCGCTCGGCGTCGCTATCCCGACGGGCCACACTGCCCGTTACCCCGGCGCGTCGCTCCCGTGGGTCGGCGCCGCCACGGTGCTCGGTGTCGGCGACCCCGACGACGTGATCCGCCCCGACGGCGCCCGTCCGGGCGACCGTCTGCTCGTCACGAAGGGGCCGGGAATCGAGACGGCGGGGCTGTTCGCGTCGCTGTACCCCGACGCGCTCGCCGAACGAGGGCTCGACGAGGCGACGATCGACTCCGCGGCCGCCCTGCTCGACGAGACGAGCGTCGTGCGCGACGCGCTCGCTGCCGCGGAGGCCGGCAGTGAGCGCGTCGACAGCGACGGCACCGACGCGGGCGACCGAGACGGCGAGCCGACCGCCGACGCTGACGCGGGCGTCACCGCGATGCACGACGCGACCGAGGGCGGCCTCCGCGGGGCGCTGTGTGAGACGGCCGAGGCGGGCGCCGTCCGCATCGACGTGGACTCGGCGGCCGTTCCGACGAACGCCGCCGCCGTGGCGACGTGCGAGGCGCTCGACCTCGATCCGTGGGCGTGTACGACCTCCGGGACGCTCCTGCTCGCTGTCGACCCTCTGGCCGTCGACCGCGTCGTCGCCGCGCTGGAATCGAGAGGAACGCCGGTCGGCGTCGCCGGCGACGTGCGCGAGGGATCGGGCGTGTTCGTCGACGGCGAGCGTGTCGAGCCGCCCGCTGAGGACGCGTCGTGGGCGGCGTACGAGCGACTCTCCGGGTCGGACTGAACGATATTCGGGGCCGCAGTCACTCCTCGCTGCCGGCGGCCGTTAGCCGCTCCCGGGTCGCCGCCGCGAGGTCGTCGAACGCCGCGTCGGCGGCGGCGACCTCGTCGGCGAACGACAGGAACCCGTGGCACATCCTCTCGTATTCCAGGTGCTCGGCGTCGACGCCGGCATCGGCGAGCCGGGCGGCGTAGGCGGCGCCGTCGTCGCGCAGCGGGTCGCGCTCGCCGGTGACGACGACCGCGGGGGCACTGTCGGCGAGCGTCGCCTCGTCCGCCCGCAGCGGCGCCGCGTAGGGGTTGACGGCGTCCACGTCCGAGCGGAGGTACTCGCGCCAGAAACGGCGCATGTCGGCGCGCGTCAGGAGCGGGCCGTCCGCGTTCGCCTCGTAGGAGTCGGTCCCGAAGTCGCGATCGGTGATCGGGTACAACAGCGTCTGGACCGCGGGGGCCTCACCGTCGGGGGTCGCGAGCGCGGTCGCGGCCGCGAGGTTCCCGCCGGCGGAGGATCCGGCGACGCCGACGACGCCGTTTCCGCCGAACTCGGCGGCGTGCTCGCGGGTCCACCGGAGCGCGTGGATCGCGTCGTCCACCGCGGCGGGAAACGGGTGCTCGGGCGCGAGTCGGTAGTCGACGGAGACGACGACGGCGCCGACGCGGCGACACAGCCGCCGCGCGAGGTCGTCCGCGGAGTCGAGCGTGCCGAGACACCAGCCGCCGCCGTGGAAGAAGACGAGCGTCGGCGCCGGCGTTTCGGTTGGGCGGTAGACCCGAAGCGGGAGGTCGTCGTCCGGATCGTCGCCGCCGCCGGACCCTGCGGGACCGTCGATCGCGAGATCGAGCGTCGAGGCGACCGGGAGGTCGTCGTCCGAGGTGAAGAGCTCGTCCTCGATGCGCCGGGCGCTCTCCACGGAGAGGGCGTGCCACGGCGGGACCCCGAGCGCCTCGATCTCGACGACGACCTCGCGGAGTTCGGGGTCGAGCTCGGCGAGTCGACCCGAGCGGGTTTCCTCCTCGGCGGAGTCGGTCATGCGCCCTCGGATGTGCGCGGGCGACAAGAATCCCCGCGTGACGGATCCCGTACCGCCGCGGTCGCCGGAACCGAGCCGCTCTTGCTGGGTCGTGCCGGACGTGTCGGTGTGTCGCTCTCGCTCGGTCGCCTCGTCGGCGACGACGCGGACGTGCTCGACGACCGCGACTTCCGCCTGCTGTTGCTCGCGTCGCTCATCTCGCCGATGGGTGCCTCGGTCGTCTCGCCGGTCGTCGAGTCGCTGGCGGGCCCGTACGGCGTCTCGGCGACGGAGGCCGCGCTGCTCCTCTCGGCCTTTACCGCGCCGGGGATCGTCCTCATCCCGCTCTCGGGCGTGTTGGCCGACCGCTACGGCCGCAAACCCGTGCTCGCGTCGGGGCTGGCGCTGTTCGGCCTTGCGGGCGTCGCGCTCACGCTGACGACCGACTTCCGCACCGCGCTCGCGCTCCGGTTGCTTCAGGGGGTCGGCTACACCGGGATCGGCCCGATCCTGATCACCGCGACTGGCGACCTGTTCTCGGGCGCCCGCGAGTCGGCCGCGCAGGGCGTCCGCTTCACGGCCGTCGGCGCGTCGCTGACGGTGTTCCCGTTCCTCGCGGGGCTGCTCGTCGGGTTCGCGTGGCAGTACCCGTTCGCGCTGTACGCCGCCGCGCTCCCCGTCGCCGCGGTCGTGTGGCTGCGGTTCGAGGAATCCGCGGACCTCGGGAATGCCGGCGACGATGCGACCGCCGGCGGCGGCGTCCGCACGCTGCTCGCGCTGGCGACGCGTCCGCGGGTCGCCGCCACGCTGGTCGGCCGGGCGGTGCCGGGGTTCCTCTGGTTCGGCTTTCTCACGTACAACTCGATCGTGGTCGTCCGCCTGCTCGGCGGGACGCCCGGCGCCGCGGGCGCGCTCGTCGCCGTCGCCTCCGTTTCCAGCGCCGTCGCGACGACGCAGGCCGGCCGCATCACGGCCCGGTTCGGCCGGACCGTCCCGACGTTCGCCGCGCTCGTGCTCGCCGGCGGCGGGCTCGCGGGGCTCGCGCTCGCGCCGTCGGTCCCGGTCGCGCTCGCCGCGGGCGTCCCCGTCGGCGCGGGGTTCTCGGTGTCGCTGACGCTGTACCGTTCGGCGATCACGGGGCTCGCCGGCGACGACACCCGTGGCGGCCTCGTCAGCCTCGGGGAGTCGATCGGTCGGCTGGGCTCGACCGGTGCCCCGATCGCGATGGGTGCCGCGGTCGGGTTCCTCGCGGACGCGGTCGGGTACGCCGCCGCCGTCAGGACGGTCTCGATCGTCGTCGCCGTCGGCGTCGTCGCCGTCGGGGGCGCTCTGCTTCTCCTCGGCGACATGGGCGCCGACACCGGCGCCGGGACACCGGCCGCCGGCGGTGATTGAGCTTACGGCCGCGAGCCGCGACGCCAACGCCTAACTCCCTTCCGTCGAACGCCGACCCATGACCGACACGAACGCCGGGGACGGCCACGCGCTCGCCGACGCTCGCGAGCGCGACGCCGCTGATCCCCTTCGGGAGTATCGAGACCACTTCTCGGTGCCCGACGGCGAGCGCTACATGGACGGGAACTCGCTCGGGTTGGCCTCCGACACCGCCCTCGCGACGCTGGAGCGCGTCGTCGACGAGTGGCGCGAACTCGCGATCCGCGGGTGGGAGGCCGCCGACCCCGACTGGTTCCACTACGGCGAACACCTCGGCGACCTGCTCGCGCCGCTGGTCGGCGCCCGCGAGTCCGAGGTCGTCGTCGCCAACTCGACCACCGTCAATATCCACACCCTGATCGGGACGTTCCTCGACACGCTCCCCGGCACGCCGGCGGGTCCGGATCCCACCGCCGACCCGCCGGCGGTGCTGGTCAACGACCTCGACTTCCCGACTGACCACTACGCGATCCGGGGGCAGTTCCGCCAGCGCGGGATCGACCCCGACGAACAGCTTGTGGCCGTCGAGTCGCGCGACGGCCGCACCATCGAGGAGGCCGACATCGAGGCGGCGCTCCGCGAGCGCGACGACGTCGGGATCGTGTTCATGCCCTCCGTCCTCTACCGGTCGGGCCAACTGCTCGATATCGACCGGATCACCGCGGCCGCTCACGACCACGGCGCGCTCGCGGGGTTCGACTGCGCCCACTCGATCGGGGCGGTCGACCACGCGCTCGGCGACGCCGGCGCCGACGACGAGGGCGCCGACTTCGCGGTGTGGTGCTCGTACAAGTACCTCAACGCCGGTCCCGGCGCGACCGCGGGGCTGTACGTCCACGGGCGCCACCACGGCACGACGCCCGCGCTCGCCGGCTGGTGGGGCAACGACAAGTCGACCCAGTTCGAGATGCGCCACACCTACGAGGGGGCCGACACCGCCGGCGCGTGGCAGATCGGCACCGTCCCGATGCTGTCGTCGGCGCCGATCGAGGGAGCCACGGAACTGGTCCGCGAGGCCGGGATCGACGCGGTCCGTGAGAAGTCGCTCGCGCTCACGGACTACCTGATCGAGCTGGTCGACGACCGCCTCGGGGACGACTTCGCCATCGGAACGCCCCGCGAGCACGCCCGCCGCGGCGGCCACGTCGCGATCGAACACCCCGAGGGCTACCGCGTGAGCGAGGCGCTCCGTGACCGCGGGGTGGTCGTCGACTTCCGACCGCCGAACGTCGTCCGCGTCTGCCCGGCGCCGCTGTACACCCGATACGAGGACGTGTGGCACGTGGTCGAGACGATCGAGGAGATAGTCGAGTCGGATGTGCACCTAGAGTACGAGCCTCGGGACGGAGGCGTCACCTGAACGATGTCACTCGCCGAGGTAGCGCAGTCCCGCACCGGCGACGAGCACGAGGCCGCCGGCGATGAACGTTCCCGGAAGCGGAAGCACGAACAGGCCGAGGCCGATCAACAGCACGGCCGTGGATAGTCGCATGGCTCTCGTTGGCCGACCGGACGGAAGTACTCGGTGACGGTTCCGGTGCCGCCGGAAGCCGCGAGACTGCGCGGCGGTCGCTTCGTCACCGCTGGGGACGAACGAACAGCACGCCGGCCAGTCCGAGTATCGAGAGGGGTGCCCCCAGGACGATCGCGTCCGTTCCGTCGCCGATGTCTGACACGCTCGACGCGAACGGTGAGAGCGTCGTTGCCTCGGTTGTGGTTGCCATCGCGGTCGCCGTTTCGGTTACAGTTTCCGTCGCGGTCGCCGCCTCGGTTGCCGTTGAGGTTACCGTGCCGGTCGCCGTCCCGGTTGCGGTTGCCGTCGCCGTCCCGGTTGCAGTTGCCGTCGCCGTCTCGGTTGCGGTTCCGGTTGGGGGTACTGTCGCGGTTGCGGTCTCGTTGGGCGTTTGTGTCGCGGTTGCGGTCTCCGTCTCGGGACTCGTGGAGACACCGAACGCTGCCACGGTCTCGGAACCCGAAAGGATGACCGTCGGCGTCGGTCCGGTAGCCCCCTCGATCGGCGTCCAGGCGTCGCTCACGAACCTGAACAACTGAGCCTGCGTGTCGTCAGCTATCGAGGAGATAGTGAACGTCGCCGCGACGTTCGAGTCGGCGTTGGTGACGGTGAGCGCCTGTTCGCTGAGCGGGTCACCGGGCGTCTCCGCGCCGATCTCGGACACCTCGAGGGTTCCCAGTTGCACCGGGCTGTCCCGGTCAGCCTCGAACGTCACGACTGACCCGTCGGCGGGCGTGGAAACGGTGATCTGTGCGCTTAGCGAGACGTTCGAGAGCGCGAGCTCGCCGGTGTCGCGAACCTCGAGCGCGACGCCGTCGTCGTCACGGATCGTGACGTCCTCCAGCCGGTCGCCTGCCGGGTTGTCGCCGAAGACGGCCGGGCCGTCAGTCCCCGTGATCGCCGACTGCTCGACCACGTTGTCCCCTGAATCGGAGAAGCCGACGCCGAACTCGCCGTTGTTCTCGACGGTCGCGTTGGTGACGGTGTTGTCGACGACGTCGGTGCTGAAGTAGATCCCGCCGCCGTCGTTACCGGAGACAGTGAGGTTCGCGAATCGACTCTCTTCGACCACCTCAGCCAGGTACAGCCCGACGTTCGAGTTGTCGGCGATCGTCAGGTTCTCGCCGGTGACGTTGGTCGTCTCCCACAGGTAGAGCCCGTTCCCGCCGTCGGTGACGGTGACGTTTCGGAGCACGCTGTCGTCGGCACCGTACAGTGCGATTCCGCCGGCGTTGGTGACGGTGACATTGACAAACTGGACTCGCGGTCCACCGTTGTCCAGCGTGGGGCCCGCGCGGATTCCCTGGTCCCACTCGGAGACCGCGAGATCGCGAACGGTGACGTTCGTGAGCGGCTCGTCGTCGCCGAATCCGTCGACGGTGTCGTTGTACACGAGGAGGCCCAGCGAGTCCTCGGCGCCGGCCCCGGTCACGCTGTTGCCGTTTCCGTCGAGAACGACGTCGCTCGCACGGACGTGGATACAGACCTCCCCGGCGGAGGACTCGACGTCGTCAGTCAGTTCGTACGTCCCGGACTCGGTGATCGTCGTGCAGGAGTCGATCTCCTCCGGAGTGGTGTCTTCCGGTGCGCCGTCATCGGTGACGTTCCCATCGTCAGTGACGTTGCCGTCGTCGGTGATGTTCTCGTCGTCGGTGACGTTGCCGTCGTCGGTGATGTTCTCGTCGTCGGTGACGTTCCCATCGTCGGTGACGTTGCCGTCGTCGGTGATGTTCTCGTCGTCGGCCTCGACCGCCTCGACGCTGAAGTCGAACGCCTCGTCGTCGTTCACGGGAACGGACCGGCCGTCCTCGGCGGTCGCCGTCGCGGTCCAGTT
The DNA here is from genome assembly GCF_040025155.1 of Halobaculum rarum. NCBI lineage: Archaea > Methanobacteriati > Methanobacteriota > Halobacteria > Halobacteriales > Haloferacaceae > Halobaculum > Halobaculum rarum. Next base: position 2,267,574 of record NZ_CP157275.1, read on the forward strand.
TCCGGGTTCGAGGTCCGCCAGCACCTCAGCCTCGTTGGCGGGGACGGGCACCGATCGGTTCTCCCCCGTCTCGTTCGTGGCGGTGACGGTGACCGTGTCGTCGTTCGGATTGTCGACGGTCAGCGACCCGTTGTCGACGGTCGCGGTCACCGACTCGAGTTCCTCCGGCGGCTGTGCGTCCGCTTCGACGGTGAACGCGAACGTCTCGTTGTCGTTGATCAGCGCGGTCGCGTTCTCCCCGGCGTCGGCGGTCAGCGTGTAGTCGCCCGGCGGCAGATCGGAGACGGTCGCCGTTTCGCCGGCGGCGACGTCGAACGACTCGACGGTCCCCGTCTCGTTTTCGAGGGTCGCCGTGGCGTTCACCCCGGACGGGTTCGTGACCGTGAGCGTGGCGTTATCGACCGACGCGTCGAGGAACGCCTCGCCCGCTGCCGGTGCGATGGAGACGTTCACCCGCGACTCGCCGTTGAGTGGAGCCGGTTCACCGTCCGCGGTGGTAGCCGTGAGGGTGTAGGTTCCGGGTTCGAGCTGGAGCGTCGTGGTCTCGTTCGAGGACACCGTCTCGTTTCGAGCCGTGCCCGACTCGTCGGTCGCGGTGACGGTGACGGGATCGTCTCCCGGATTCGTGACCGAGACGTTCTGCTCGCGCTCCACCACGGTAAGGCTCTCTGCAACCGCCGGACACTCCGCGACGGTGGCCGCGAGTTCGGACTCGTTTTCGTCTCCGAGCGGAACCGTCGTCCCGTCGCCGGTGGCTGCCGACAGGCTGTACTCGCCCGCCGACTCCACCACCTGTCGGGTCTCGCCCGCGGCCACGCCGAGCTCTTCGGTGCCGTTCGGTCCGTCGACGGTCACCGTGACCGGGATGTCGTTCGGGTTCGTGACGGTGACGTTCTCACAACTCGTCGCGACACCGAGCGACCGGATCTGCGGCGGGTCGTCGGGGTCGAGCGGGTCCGTCCCGTCCTCGACTTCGACCCCGTCGAGGATCCCGTCGCCGTCGGTGTCGGGGTCGCTCGCGTTCGTTCCGATCGACTCCTCGGTCTCGTCGGAGAGCCCGTCGTCGTCGGAATCGATCGGGACGGGATCGTTGATGTCGAGCGGGTCGGAGCCGTTCGCGACTTCCTCGCCGTCGCTGATGGAGTCGCCGTCGGTGTCGGGGTCGGTCGGGTCGGTGAACGTTACCGTCACCTCGAATCCGTCGTCGAGGCCGTCGCCGTCCGTGTCGGCGTCATTCGGATCGGTCCCGATCCGCTCCTCCTGTGCCGTTCCCAGCCCGTCGCCGTCGGGGTCCGGCGGTGCGGGATCGTCGGGGTCGGTCGGGTCGGTACCGCGGTCGACCTCCGCGGCGTCGGTGAGCCCGTCGCCGTCGGTGTCGGGGTCGGTCGGGTCGGTCCCGAGGTCGACCTCCCTCCCGTCGCCGAGCCCGTCTCCGTCCGTATCGTACGCGAGCGGATTCGAGCCGTACGACTCGACCTCGGTTCCGTCGTCGAGGCCGTCGCCGTCCGTGTCGGCGTCGTCCGGGTCGGTGCCGAGCGCGCGCTCCTCCTCGCGCGTCAGCCCGTCGCCGTCGGCGTCAGTCTCGCTCGGGTCGTTCGGATCCAGCGGGTCGGACCCCTCGTCGACTTCCGTTCCGTCGTCGATTCCGTCGCCGTCGGTGTCGGCGTCGGTCGGATCGGTGCCGAGGCGGATCTCGGTGCCGTCGTCGAGGCCGTCATCGTCGGTGTCGGGGTTACGCGGGTCGGTCCGCTCGATGAGCACCTCCGTCCCGTCGTTGAGGCCATCGCCGTCGGTGTCAACGTCCTTCGGGTCGGTGCTGATGAGGCGCTCCTGATCGTCCGAGAGGCCGTCACGGTCGCTGTCGCCGGAGGAGGAGAGCTTGTTCTCCCCGGTCTTCTTCCCGTCCTTGTATATCGCGTACGGGCGATTCTCCTTGTTCTTGACCGCCTTCTTCGTGGTGTCGGCGGCCGCGATCTGAACGGAGATCTGTATCTGGACGATGTTGACGACCTGTACCTGCGTCACCTGTCCGAGAACACCCGCACACGCGCCTCTGGCGGACGACTGGATCTGTGTGACGCTCGCCGACTGACTCTGGGAGAGCGCGCCCGAGGACGCGCCCGCGGCGGCGACCTGTATCTGCACGATCGTGACTGTCTGGCTCTGAGAGATCGCGCCGGCGGCACCACCGTACGCCGCCGCCTGTACCTGTTTAACTGTCGCCCGTTGACTCTGGGAGATCGCCCCGTTCGCGCCGCCCAGCGCCGCCACCTGCACCTGCTTCACGTTCGCCTGCTGGACCTGTTCGAGCGCGCCTTCGGCGCCACCGCTGGCCGCGCCGTGGACTTTCTCGGGCCTGCCGTGTCCTTCGAGCGCACCGTATGCGCCGCCCTGGGCGGCTTCTTGGATCTTCGAGACGTCCGCGACCGACCGCTTGGCCGCACCCCGTGCGGCACCGGAGGCGGCTCCCGCCGCGGCTTGCTGCACCTGTGTCACCGAGGCGCGTTGGCTCTGTGCGATCGACCCGTGAGCCGCGCCGTAGGCTGCCCCCTGTATCTGGGTTACGTTCGCCGACTGGGACTGTCGGAGCGCGCCACGGGTGCTCCCCGAGACGGCCGCCTGTATCTGGGTCACGTTGACCGATTGCGACTGCAGGAGCGCGCCGTGTGCCGCGCCGCGGGCGGCGCGCTGGATCTGCTCGACGCTCGCCCGCTGTCGCTGGTCAACGGCGTCGACGGCCGCCTCCTTCGCGGCCGCTATCTGCGCCTGCGTGACTGTCGCCCCCTGCTGCTGGGCCAGCTCTGCACCCTCCTCGACGCCCTCCTCCGCGGCGGCGCGACGGGACTGCTGGACCGTCGCGGGATCGTCGACGCCCTCGAGATCCGCGGCCGCCAGTACGCTCGGTGACGCAAGCGAGCCGGCGGTCGAGTCCGCGATCTGGGCTGCGCTGGGATCGTCCTGCGGTACTGCCGCACCGGCGCCGGCGGCGACCGGGCTCGTGATGATCGTCAACGCCACCAGTCCGACCAGCAGTCTCCTCGCGACCTTGTACCGGAGTCCCGGAGAATCAGGCATGGGTTCCTCCGATATCGGATAACTGTGCGCCCCGTTCGCCCCCGATAGATCGCGTGACTCGACTCGTGTGTATCGAGATGTCGACTGACCCGGTTCCGGGTGTCATCCCGATGGGTATCCCGCCGGGCTCGGTGCCCGTGAACCCCTGATGAGTGTGAAGTGCTGACATGATAGCTGGTAGCACTCCCAGTGAGAACGGGCATTACTGTTCTTTCGCCGTCGATGTCAGCTTCCGGCCGATTTCGGCAGAATATCGGCTCGATCGTTCGATCGAGCACCTGGATGGGTCCGAGTTGGTACCCGCTTAGTTGATGCGTTCCGCCGGGATCGGGTTACTCGCGGGAGTACTCGGTGTCGAACATCTGCGCGGACGTGGGCACCGGGTCGCCCTCGGTGAGGTTGTACGCGGACAGGTCGGCGTCGCTCGCGCCCGCGGCGCGAAGGAGGTCCTCGTCGTACGCCGAGTGGCCGGTGTACTCGTCCGGGTCGCGCGCGAGGATCGAGAGCACGGCGTCCGCGAGCACGTGCGGGGTTCGCCAGTCGTCCTCGGTACCGAGCCCGAAGTAGCGCGTCGCGCGGGTGTCGACGGCGGTCACCGGCCAGAACGTGTTACAGCCGATCCCGTCGGCCGCCAGCTCCTCGGCCAGCGAGAGGGTGACGAACGACATCCCCAGCTTCGACCACGCGTAGGCGGCCTTGCCGGGTGCCCGGTCCATCGTCACCGGCGGCGCGTTCGTGAGGATCCACCCGCCGTCCTGCCCGCGCAGGTGCGGGAGGAACGCCCGCGAGACGAGGTAGGTTCCGCGGACGTTCACGTCCGTCAGCAGGTCGAAGCGGTTCGCCGGGAGGTCGGCGACGTTCGCCAACTGGATCGCGCTGGCGTTGTTGATCACGATATCGACCGTGCCGAACTCGTCGATCGCTTCCTCGACGGCGGCCTCGACGGCGTCCTCGTCGCGCACGTCCAACTGGATCGCATGGGCGTCGACGCCGCGCTCCTCGCACTGCTCGGCCGTCGTGTGGATCGTGCCGGGGAGGTCGCCGCCGGGTTCGGCGGTCTTCCCAGTCGAGACGATGTCGCAGCCGTGTTCGGCGAGCGTGAGCGCGATGCGCTTGCCGATGCCGCGGGTCGTCCCGGTGACGAACGCCGTCGACCCGGAGAGGTCGGGCGCGTCGAAGGGCGGGTCGGCGCGAGCGGGTCCGGCGGGCATCGCGTCGTCGGCGTCGGGGGATGCGTCGGCCATACCGCCACCTCGGCGGGGGGATCCGAATACCTACCGCCGCGGCGGGGGCGGACGATCGTCCGGGGCGAATTCACGCCGCGTCGCGGGCGCGGTCACGGAGGCCAGAGATGACTCGCCGGTAGCGCTCGACCAGCGTCGCGAGCAGGCGTCGCTCGACCGTCGAGAACCCGAGGACGCGCAACACGGCGGCGTACGCCGCGAATCCGAGGAGCGTGCCGACGACCGCCGCGGGGGTCCGGGAGAGGAGCCCGCGCGTCGCAAGCGCGATGGCCGCGAACGGAACCGCCGCCAGCAGCGGCTTGCCGTGTGCGCGGGTGAACGGCTGGAGCCCCTCGACCCGGTACAGCACCGCCACCTCCAGCCCGTTGTTGACGCCGAGCATGAGGAGGTAGCTGGCGACCAGCCCCGGTAACCCGAATTCGACGGTGAGCGGGATCGCCGTGACGGCGAGAAACAGCGTGATCGCGGTGTTGACCACCAACAGCGCGCGCTGGTGGTCGGTCATCCGCAGGAGGATGCCGACGCTGCCGGCCGCGCACGCCAGCACTTGGGCGAGCACGAACCCCGGAAGCAGCGGCGCGTACCGCACGAACGTCGGCCCGAACAGCGCCATCACCGCCTCGCGGTAGACGATCGTCGGCACCGACAGTCCGACCACGCCGACGAGCACGAGCCGACTCGTGACGTGGTACAGCCGCGACAGGGCCTCGGGGTGGTCGCCGTCGTTGAGCGCGGCCGCGACCGGCGGGATGAACTGGTTGATCGCCATCAGGGGGAGCCGGACGAGGCTCCCGACGAGGACGCCGACGGCGAACACGCCGCCCGCGGTGCCCGACAGGAACACGGCGATCAGCGGGTAGAAGCCCAACCGCTGGGTCGTCGTCGCGAAGCCGCTGAGGAACAGCGGCGTCGTGTACCCGACGTACCGACGCCGGATCGCCGCGGCGTCGGGCACGCGGATCCGCGGACGGAACCCTCGTGAGCGCGCGAGCCACCCCGCCCCGACGAGCGCGAGCGCGCCCATCGCCACGGGCAGTCCCACGGCGACGCCGACGAGGCCGCTCACCACGACCGCGCCGGCGACGCCGACAGTCAACTGGGCGAGCGGGAACGCGACGCGCTGGAACACGTTCAGCGCGGTCACCTCCTCGGTGGCGCGCAACACCCGCGCGACAACGAACAGCGACACCGTCAGCGGTAGCCCCGCGCCGAACGCGCGGAGGTACAGCGGGAACGGCGGTCCCTTCCCGGTGAACTCGGCGACGGCGGGCGCGCCGAGGAACAGCCCCGCGCCGAAGACCGCGGAGACCCCGACCACCAGCGCCGCCGCGAACATCGCGAGGGCGTCGCGTTCGGCCGGGTCCTCCACGGTCGGGAGAAAGCGGCTGAGGCCGCTGCCGAACCCCATCGCGAGCCGTCGGAGAAACCGCGAGAGTCGCCGTGCGAGCGCGAACAGCCCGTACGGCCCGGCTGCGAACGTGTTCGTCAACAGCGCGGTGAACGCCAGCGTCAGCCCGCGCTGGGCGAGGATGCTCGGCGTGGAGACGACCGCGCCGTGGGCGACTCGTTCGAGCGCGTCCGCGAGGCGCGCCTCGGTCGGGTCGAGGTCCGCGGCGGCGTCGCGGCCGGCGTCGCCGCTATCGCCGTCGGCTTCCTCGGTCGTAGCGGTCGATCCCCCCGCCGAGCCCATCGACTCGCCGGAGCGGAGAGTCGGAGAAAAACCCGACGAAGTGGGCCGGTTACTGTGGGTCTGGATCGTTCTCCGGGTCCGGTTCGTACGCGTCGCCGACGCGCACGTCGAGCGCGGCGGGAAGCACGCGGAGATCGAGCCACTGGTGGGTCACGACCTCGCCGTCGCGGCTGAAGGTGATCGGCTCGTCGTCGCTCTCGATGTGCAACTCGCTCGCACGGAACTGGGTGACGCCGTCGGTCCCCTCGCCGAGCAGGCGGTGGATCGCCACCTCGACTGCCAGCCCCGACGCCGGCATCTGCTCGACGACGACGACGTCGAAGTGGCCGTCCTCCATGTCGGCCTGCCCGCCCTCCTCGACGAACTTCCGGGCGTTGCCGACGAGGACGCAGGTGGCTTCCCCCGCCCACGACCGCGTCGGCGACTCGACGCGCACGTCGAGCCCGTCGAACGCCATCGTCTCACGGGCGCCCGCGAGGAGGAACGCGAGGGTTCCGAATCGTTCCTTCAACTCGTCGGAGGTCGCCGTGCTCGCGTCGGCCGGGAGCCCGGCGATACACGAGACGAGGAACGGTTCGGCGACCTCGTCATCGCTCTCGTCCCCGTCGGCGGGATCCTCGCGATCCGTGGCGTCGTCCCCCTCGGTGACGCCCACGTCGAGCGTGCGGACCTCACCGGTGTCCGACAGCTCGATCCCGTGGTCCAGCGAGTCGATGCCGAGCCTGCCGGCGAGGAGGTTCGCCGTGCCGGCCGGGAGCACCGCGAGCGTCACGTCGCCGAGGGCGTCCGCGCGGTACAGTCCCCGGAGCGCGTCGTTGATCGTACCGTCGCCGCCGCAGACGGCGAGCGTCGAGACGCCGGTTTCACCGGCTTCCCGGGCTAACTCGACCGTATGGGCGGCGTCTTCCGTCTCGGTGACGGCGAAGCCGCGCGCCTCCATGGCCTGGCGGACGTGCTCGGCGTGGTCGCCCGTGCCGCTGTGGGGGTTAACGAGACAGCGACGCGACCCGATCTGCATGCCCGAGGAAACGCCGGCGGCGCACTTCAACCCGGCGCGTCCGTGGTCCGCCACGACCGGGCGGCTCGTCGCACGGGTGGTCCGAGTAGGGATCGTTTTGAGCCGAGGCAGTCCGAGTCGGAACGGTTTGAACCGGGGCAATCCGAGTCGGCGGAACCGGCCGGCGGAGGTACGGTTAAGTCCGTCCGAGGGAGTTGTTCGTCACATGAGCGACGAGACTGCCGCGAGCGTCGGCGACGACGTGCTCGATCGGATGCTCCGGGGCGGGCTCCCGCGAGGACAGGCGACGCTGGTGCGCGGTGGCCCGGGGACCGGGAAGTCGACGCTGGCTATGCAGTTCCTCGACGACGGCGTGCGGGCCGGAGAGGAGTGCCTATACGTGACGACCGAGCAGACGCTCGACGACGTGGCGGACTCCTTCGCGGCGTTCCCGTTCGCCCTCGACGACGACTGCCTCGACGTGCTCTCGCTGCACGCGACGCCGGGGACGACGCTCGAACACCCCGACGGCGCGGGCGACGTGATGACGCTCCAGCGACTCGACGACGACGCAGCCATCGGCGGGGACTTCTCGTTCGGGGAGTACACTCAGGAGCTGACGGCGGCGTCGCTCCGCGAGGAGTTCCGCCGCTACGCCGACTACGACCGCGTCGTCCTCGATTCCGCTAACGGCCTCGCCGGGTTCACCGACAGCCGGACGTACCGGCGGATCCTGCTCGACGTGATCGCGACCCTCACCGACGAGGGCGACGCGACGGTGCTGTTCACGGCCGAACGAGGCGGCGACAGCGGGGAGTCCGTCGGCGACCTGCTCCAGTACGCCGTTCACGGCGTCCTCTCGTTGTCGCGCGAGCGCATCCGCGACGACAGCCACCGCTTCATCGAGATCACCAAGCTGCGCGGCGTCGACCACGACACCCGGAAGCTCGAGCTTCATATCGACGACGAGCGCGGCGCCCGCGCGGTGCCCGGCCGGCGGAGCCAGCCGCCGGCGGTGAAGACCCACGGGCACCGACCGGTCGGAGTCGACGGGTTCGACGACCTCGTCGGCGGCGGGGTCGTCGCCGGCGCGGGTGTCCTCTTCGAACACGACGGGACGGCGAACGTCTCGACGTTCCTGGGGTCGTTCCTCGACGCCGCGCTCGCCCGCGGCGACCGGCTCGCGGTCGTCCCGACCATCCACCTCCGCCCGCACGGGCTGGAGACGATCCTCTCGGGGTTCGGCCACGACGCCGACGAACTGCTCGCCGACGGCCGGCTCCATGTCGTCGACCTGATCGGCACGTGGGACGCCGACCGCGACGGCGTCCACGCGCCCGACACGGCCGACGGCGTCCGCGACGCGTTCGATTCGATCCGGCCCGGCGACGACGAGACGGTGCTCACGTCGATCGTGAACGCCGACGCGTACGTGAACGCGCTCTCGCCCGCGGAGGCCCGCGAACTGCGCTACTACGAGGAGTCGCACCTGGTCCGTCCGACGGACACACTCGTGCACGTGCACAACCCGGGAATCGCGGCCGACGAGGTGTCGGCGTTCCTCGAGAACACCGCCGAGCAGGTGATCGAGACGTGGCTCTCCGACGGCGGGCTCCAGTACGTCCACCTCCGGAAGTCGCCGTGCGGCTTCGTCGGCACGACCTCGCTGGTCGAGTACCTGAACGAGGAACCGTACGTCGCGGTCCAGGGGCCGCCGAGCGATCGAGAGAACCCGATGGCCGAGGAGCCGTATCCGGAAGCGTACCCGTCCGGGAAGTAGCCGAGGAGCGGAGCCGAGAACGTTGACGGCCGCACGGAAGCGACAGCGGCGCGCCGGTTCGTGGTCAGTCGGCGCGCTCGAACACCCGCACGGTGTCGTCCCCGAGCGCCTCGACGGCCGTCTGCGTGAATCCGCGCGACTCGAACACCGACCCCCAGTCGTGGCGGTACAGCGGGAGGCCGTCGTCGACCTCCACGATGCCGCCGCCGCCGTCGCCCTCCAGCTCGACGGTCACGAGCGCGTCGCCGGCGACGCGCGCGATCTCGTCGAACGTTGTGGACATCTCCGTGGGGTGAACGTGCTGGAGCGTCTCGACCGAGTAGATCGCGTCGAACGCCTCGTCCTCGAACGTCGGGAGCACGTCGGCGATGGCGCCGGCGTGGAACGACCCGGCGTCGGCGAGGTCGGGGTACTCCTCGCGGAGCACGTCGAACGAGTTGGGGTTGATGTCGACGCCGCCGAGGTCGGTGAACCCGTCCTCGTGGAGATGTGCGAGATGTCGGCCGGAGCCGCAGCCGAGTTCCAGCACGCGCGCGTCGCGGCCGACGGCGCCGCCGAGGCGGTCGGCGACGACCTCGCTCACCTCGTTCGGGCCGTAGTGCGCGTAGTACCGCGGGGAGAACTCCCCAGTGCGGTCCGCCCAGGCGTCGCGGAGGTCGTTTGCGTTCATATCGTCGAATGGGGACGACCACGGAGAACCCTTCCGACTGGCGGCGTAGTCGGAACTCGGCATCAACACGCCGACTCGGTCGCCACACGGGACCGGACAACGCCTATGCGCCTCGGGCGCCAATCGCCGCCGTGTCACGGATCACCCGCATCCTCGTCGCCGCCGCGGTGCTCCCGCACGAGGCGGCCCACGCCGCCGTCGCGCGCCTGTTCGGCCTCGACGTCGAGATCGAGGTGCTGCCGGCGTGGGCCGGCCCCGGGCGCCCGCTCGGGCGATTCGACGCGCCCGTCTCTCGGGAGACGCCCACGGCGGTCGTCCGGGCGGTCGCGCTGGCGCCCGTGGCGTACGTCGGCGTGGCCGCGGCCCTCGACGCCCTCCTTCCGGGCGGGTCCGGGGTTCGCTATCTCGCGATCGCGCCGCTGGCGTACTGGGCGGCGCTGTCGAGCGGCGACCTCGCGGTCGCCGCCGACCCGGAGACGGTCCGCGAGCGCGGACACTTTCTCGTGGCCGACGAGGGGTGGAGCGGTCCGACCGCGGACGCGCTGACCGTGCTCACGACGGGCGCCGTGGCTGGACTGCTCATCGCGTGACCCGCATCCTCCGACGGTCCCCGCCCTCGAACGGAACCGATTAGCCGCGCGCATCCGTCGCCACGGACGTGCCACTGCTCCGTCGCGCCGGCGCCGCCGTCGCCGCGGCCCTCGCCGGCGCGGGCGTCATCGACGAGTCGCGCCTGCGCGCGACGACGGACCTGGCGTGGCCCCGGATCGTCACCGGCTTCGCCATCATGTCGAAGCGGACGGTCGACCTCGCGCTGGTCGGCCTCGTCATCGGCCCGACGGCCGTCGCCGGGCTGACGCTCGCGAACGCGTTCTGGATGGCCGCGAAGTTCGTCGCGATCGGGCTGGCCGGCGGAACGGTTTCGCTCGTCTCGCAGAACTACGGCGGCGGCGACGACGAGCGCGCCGCCGCGGTCGTCCGCCTCAGCGTCCTGATCGCGGCGGCGCTCGCGGTGCCGGCGGTCGCGGGGTTCGGCCTCGCGGCCGAGCCGCTCGTCGGCCTGCTCGGCGGAGACCGGACGGCGATCGGCTACGGCGCGACGTATCTCGCGGTGGTCGCGCCCGGCCTCCTGTTCGAGTTTCTGAACCTGATCGCCAGCCGGACGTACGCCGGCGTCAGCGACACCGTCACGCCGATGGTCGTCCGCGCGGGCGGCGCCGTCGCCAACATCGCGCTGTCGGCGACGTTCGTCCTCGGCTTCGATATGGGCGTCGCCGGCGCCGCGCTGGGGACCGCGCTGGCGACGGGGCTCGTGACGGTCGTGTTCGCGTGGGGGATGACCGGCCGGAGCTACCTCCGCGGGCGCGGCGCCAGCCCCGTCCCGCTGCGCGTCCGCGGGTCACCCCACGACCGCGAACTCCTGGGACAGATCGCCAGCGTGTCCGCGCCGCTGGTCGCCCGCCGCGCCGCGCAGGGACTCGTCGTGTTCCCGCTGCTGGCGATCGCGGCGACGTTCGGCCCGGTCGCCGTCGCCGCCGTCGGCGTCGGCCGGCAGGTGCGCGCGCTCCTCGGGAGCTTCTCGTGGGGCTTCTCCATCGCCGCCTCGACCCTGGTCGGACAGGAACTCGGCCGCGGCGACGAGGCCGAGGCCGAGGCGTACGGCCGCGGGATCACCCGGCTGTCGCTGCTCGTGTACCTCGTCGCCGCCGCGGTCGTCGTCGCCGCGGCCGAGCCGATCGCGGCCGTCTTCGTCGACGACCCCGCGAACCTGGCGCTGTCGGCCGATTTCGTCCGCGTCGCGGCGATCTCGGTGGTCGCGCTCGGCGTCGACGGCTCGATCACGGGCACGCTGCGCGGCGCCGGCGACACCCGCGTCCCGTTCGTCGCGACGCTGGCGGGCGCGTACCTCGCGGCGCTGCCGCTTGCGTGGATCGGGACGGTGATCCCCGCGCTCGGGGTCGGCGGCCTGCTCCTCTCGTTGCTTGCCGAGACGGCGGTGCCCTTGGTGGTGAACACCCGCCGGTTCCGCTCGAACCGGTGGAAGGCCGTCAGCCGGGAGTATCGCCCGAGCGCGGGCGACTGAGCGGCTCAACGGGACGCCGGCGAGGTCCCGGTTGCCGCCGCCCTGCCGAGCCGGGTCGAGTCGGCCGCACCACCCACCCTTATACTCGCCCGCGGCACCTCCCAGCTATGCGAGTCACGGTACTGGGCGCGGGGACGATGGGCGCCGGGATCGCGCAGGCGGCCGCGACTGCCGGCCACAGCGTCGCGCTGCGGGACGTGGAGGAGTCGTACGTCGAGGACGGTATCGCCAGCGTCGACGACACGCTCTCGGAAGGCGTCGAGCGCGGGAAGGTGGAGCCGGCCGCGCGCGAGGCCGCCCTCGATCGAATTACGGGTACCACAGATCTCGCGGCGGCGACCGAGGGAGCCGACCTCGTGATCGAGGCGGTGCCCGAGGACGTGGACCTGAAGAAGGAGGTGCTCGGCGAGGCCGAGACCCACGTCGGGGCCGACGCGGTGCTGGCGTCGAACACGTCCGCGCTGTCGGTGACGGAGTTAGCGAGCGCGCTCGACCGGCCCGAGCGACTGCTGGGTCTCCACTTCTTCAACCCGGTCCACCTGATGGGGCTGGTCGAGGTCGTCGTCGCCGAGCGGACCGACGAGGCGTCGCTGGAGACCGCCCGCGGATTCGTCGAGTCGCTGGACAAGACCGCCGTCGGGGTGCGCGACTCGCCGGGGTTCGCCTCCTCGCGGCTCGGCGTCGCGCTCGGCGCCGAGGCGATCCGGATGCACGAGGGAGGCGTCGCGAGCGCCGCCGACATCGATGCGGCGATGGAGTTGGGGTACAACCACCCGATGGGACCGCTGAAGCTGACGGACGTGGTCGGGCTGGACGTGCGCCTAGACGTGTTGGAGTACCTGCGCGAGGAGCTGGGCGAGCGCTTCCGCCCGCCGCAGGCGCTCAAGCGGAAGGTTCGGGCCGGCAAGCTGGGGAAGAAGACCGGCGAGGGGTTCTACGTGTGGGAGGACGGCGAGGCGGTCCGGCCGGCGGATGAGGCGGGTGAGGAACGATGACCTGCGGCGTCGGCGCCGATCCCGAGACCGTCGCCGCCGACTGCGAGTTCGTCGACTGCGCGGTCGGCGACCGCGCCGACGGCCTCGCCACGGTCACGCTCTCGCGGCCGGACGCGCGAAACGCCCTGAACGCACAGCTTCGCGAGGAGCTGAAGCGTGTCCTCGACGCCGTCGAGCGCGAGGAAAGCGACGTTCGGGTCGTCGTGCTCACCGGCGCCGACGAGGCGAAGGCCTTCGTCGCCGGCGCGGACGTGACCGAGTTGCGCGAGCGCGATATGGTCGAGCAGCGACGCGCGAGCGAGCGCCCGCGGGTGTACGAGCGCGTCGCCGATCTCCGGCAGCCGGTGATCGCCCGAATCAACGGCCACGCCCTCGGCGGGGGCTGCGAACTCGCACAGGCGTGCGACGTACGAATCGCCCACGAGCGCGCGAAGCTGGGTCAGCCGGAGATCAACCTGGGGCTCATTCCCGGCGGCGGCGGTACCCAGCGGCTCGTCAGACTGGTCGGCGAAGGACAGGCGATGAAGCTGATCTGCTCGGGGGAGCTGATCGATGCGGACGAGGCGGCCGATATCGGCCTCGTCGACGAGGTCCACGGCGACGATGACTTCGACGACCGCGTGTACGATCTCGCGGCGTCGATGGCCGACAAGAGCCCCGTCGCGCTGGAGCACGCCAAGAAGGCGGTACGAGCCGCCTCGCGGATGGGGCTCGACGGGGGGCTCGACTACGAGTCGGAGCTGTTCGTCGGGCTGTTCGCGACCACGGACAAGGACGAGGGGATCGACGCGTTCCTCGAGGGCCGCGAGCCCGAGTGGGAGGGTCGATAGGGGAGCGGAGGAAGAAGAAGCGGCCCCGGAACCGGCTCAGTACCGGGCCGCCGCGTCGACGATGGCGACCGTCTGGCCGACGCCGACGAGCGCGAGGCCGGCCAGCCGGACCGACGCGTCGATGGGAGCACCGGCAGCGAGCGCGGCGAGGTAGGCGACGGCGCCCGCGAGCGAGAGCGTCGCGGCCGCGTAGTTGACCGTTCGTGCGGTTCCCCGGGACTCACGACCCGTGTACCACAGCGCGGGAACGGGGAGGAGCGTCCAGCCGACGACCGACACCGCGACCAGCGGCGACGACGCGGGGTCGGTCGCCGTAAGCAGTCCCACGGTGCCCGCGAGCGTGACGGGGATCCCGGCGAGGATCACGAGCCGCCACGCCCGGAGAACGCCCGCGGCCATGTCGTCCCACGAGAGGCCGACGAACGCGACGAGCAGCACGTCCATCACCAGATGGGCGATCAGCACCGGCCGGTCGGCGACGAGTCCGAGGTGGGCGGCGACGGTGAATCCCCACGCGAGCGGGACGAGCCCGGCGGGCGCGGTCTCGCGGGTGCGCCGGAGCACGGCTACGGCGTTCCGGCCGCGTCGTCCGCGTCGGTTGCCGTGCCGTCGACGCGGACCCACTCCTCCAGCGTGAAGCGATCGTACTCGGCTGACTCGACGAGCTCCCAGTCGGCTTCGTCCCACTCCGGGTAGGCGGTGTCGCCGTCGTACTCGCCGTGGACACGGCTGAGCGCCATCCGATCGACGCGCGGCTGGAACAGCTCGTAGATCGCCCCGCCGCCGATCACGTAGCCGGTGTCGACCCCGAGCGATTCGACGATCGCGATCGCCTCGTCCAGGTCGGCGGCGACGTGTACTGTGTCGGCGTCGACAGCGTCGACACTGCGCGAGAGGACGATCTGTGCCGACCCGGGGAGGTCGTCCAGCATCGACTCGAACGTCCGTCGGCCGAGGATCACCGGGTCGTTCGCGATCCGGTCGCGGTACTGTCGTTTGTCCTCGGGGATGGAGGGCCACGGGAGTTCGCCGTCGTCGCCGATGACGCCGTTGTCCGCGACCGCGGCCACGGACACGAGTTCGACCATACGGTGAGCACGTGGTCCCCGAGCATACCGTTTTTCCCGCGACGTGGCGGGCGAGCGCCGCGACGCTGTCGCGGTCGCTGTCGCTGATCGACCTGACCTCCATCGAACCGCGCTGCTTTGCCCCCACTGCTCCACCACGGTTATGTACTCGCGGCGGCCGCGTTCACTCGATATGCAGATCGGAGTCGTCGGCGTCGGGGGAGGCGGCACCGCGCTTACGGACGCGCTGCTGGCGGACGACGCGGGGCGCGCCGCGGACTACCTCGTCGGCGCGGTCGCGATCGACACCGACGCGGGCGCGCTCGCGGCGCTCGATCGGGTCGCCGAGGACGATCGGCACCTGCTCGGGGCCGTCCACACGGAGGGGGCGGGAACCGCCGGCGACACGGAGCTGGCCGCCGAGATCGCTCGCGAGGAGCGGCCGGAACTCCAGGCGGCGGCCGATTCGCTCCCCGTCGGACAAATGGACGCCGCGCTGGTGTGCACCGCGGTCGGCGGTGGCACCGGCGCCGGCGTCGCCCCGGCGGTCGTCGACCTGCTCGGTCAGGTGACGAGCACGCCGGTGTACGCGCTCGGGGTCCTCCCGGGCGTCGCCGAGGTCGGCGGGGACGGCGACGCCGCCGACGCGACGACCGACGGGCCGAAGCGGTCGTCCGCCGCCGGCGCCGGTAGCGACGCCGGGAGCGGGGACGTGGACGAGGTCGCCGCCGGGGACGATGGCGACCGCGACCGACCGGATCGACCTGACGGACCGGATCGCCCGCTCGCGTCGAACGCGGCGGGCGCGGTGCGCGCGCTCTCGGCCGCGAGCGACGATCTCCTGCTCGCCGACCTCGACGTCTGGCGCGCCAGCGGCGGCACGTACGCCGACGTGTGGCCGCAGCTGGACGCCGTCGTCGCCGGACGGCTCGGCTCGCTGTTGGCCGCCGGCGAGACGGCCGACCCGATACCGGAGCGCGTCCTCGACGCCAGCGAGCTGACGAACACCCTCGGCGCCGGCGGCGTCACCGCGCTCGGTTCCGCGGCGACCGCGGTGGAGAACGGTCGTCGCGAGGGACTCGTGGGCGGTCTGCTCGACCGAATCGGCGGCGCCGACGGGCCCACCGTCGACGAGGGCGAGGCGGTGTCGGTCGCGACGAACGCCGCCCGGAAGGCTATCTCTCACCACCTCAGCCTCCCGTGTGACCGCACGACTGCGTCGCGCGCGGCGGTCGTGTTTCACGCGCCGCCGGCGTGGCTCAGCCGCCGGGGGCTCGAACGCGCGCGAGGGCTGATCGAGGAGGAGACCGGCGTGCCGGAGATCCGCTGGGGAGATCACCCCGACCCGACCGCCGAGGAGTTCCGCGTCACGGTGCTGCTGTCCGGGATCTCGACCGCCGACCGGCTCGCCGCGCTCAGCGACGCTGTCGACCCCACGCGGTTGGGGTGATCGGCTCTCGGAGGCTAATCGCCGTCGTCGGACCGCCTATCGCCGCCGAACCGACCCGTTTAGGGCGGTCCCCGCGCGAGCGTTGTGTATGACTACCGACGGGACAGACGGGATCGACGACTCCCCCGGCGGGGACGACGAGCCGACCGTCCCCATCGTCTGCGAGGAGTGTGACACCCGGACGCGCGTGCCGCTGTCGGACCTCGCGGACCAACTCGAGCGGCACAACGAGACGAGACACGACGGCGAGGACGTCGCCGGGGTCGAGCCCGCGCTCGCCGACCGGATCGCCGATCTGGTCGCCGAGGACATGGGGCTGCTGGACGGGGAGTAGCGCGACGCAATCGCCGAAAAGACACCCGGTTGAACGGCACCCGGTCGATCAGTCGTCCGCGGCCAGCTGCGACTGGAGGTGGGCGCCGATCTGCTCGACCTCTGATTCGAACGTCTCGAGGTCGTACTCCTGCGCGTGGATCATGCCGCTGTACCGGGGCGTGTAACCGGCCAGGAACGACAGCTCCGCCAACTCCTCGTCAGTCGCGCCGTGCAGCTTGGCCGCCTCGCGGTGGAAGTGAATGCAGTACGGGCACTTCAGGTTCGCGGCGACCGCGAGGTTGATCAGCTCCTTGTACTTGGCCGGGATCGTCGTCTCCCCCAGCGCCATCCGTTTGAACGTCGGCCACTCGTCCACCAAGTCGTCCCGGTTCAGATCCCCGAAGAACCCCGGAACCATGCCGAGGGTCTCCTCGATTTCGGTCACCGTGTCGTCGTACGCGTCCGCCGTCGATGTGGTCGCCATGTCTGTATCCCTCCGGTGACGGTATCCGTCCGCCACGCGTGATTCACGACGGTTCGGCCGGACTTTGTTATGAACACGGGCGGATGAGGTACGAGCGATCGCTCGAGAGAGTACGGTGCCACGTGGATCGAGTACTGTCTGATGTCCAACATCAGTTCGGCGGTGAACGCGTTTCCGAGGTCTGTCGACAGACAACACGTGACCGCGAGTAATTTCTTGATTCCAGTGGGTTCGATACTGTGTGATCACGGGCGCTCGCCGGTCAATCTGAGCGAGGTCGGATAACGGGTTCCCGTAGCGCCCACGTGTCGGCCGTCGGGGTGAGGGAACTGGGCTCCGAGCCGCGGGTCGTCAGGATCCCCGCGTGATACAGCATGGTCTTCAGTTGGAACACCGTCGGCGCGTGATACACGTTCCCGTCGGTCAGTTCCTCTCGCTGTAGCTCGCCGTCCGCGTCCAACACGCGACTCCGAACCTCGTCGTCGCCGCGCACGAACAGCTCGACGGTGAACGACGGATGCAGTTCGTGGAGGTACTCCACGAACTGTGGGAGCGTCGGATCGGCGACCCCGTCCTCGTGGAGCCGCTGGAGTTCCTCGACGAGCAGTTGCGTCGCCGGATACGCGAAGACGACGCGTCGGGTGAGCAGCCCCCACTTCGGTGCGAGATCACAGAACCGGGCCCGCGATCGCTTCCACTCCTCGAACGCGGCCAACGCGGCGTCGACGGAGCCGTACTCGCCGAGCGCGAACCTGACGACCTCCCTTCCCAGCGGCGTCAGTCGCACGCGATCGGGTCGGTCGTCCACGAGGTTCAGAAACGCGGCGCCGGTGCGCGCGCCGTCGACGGCCCGAACGACGTGCTCCGAAAGCACGCGTTCCGCCTCGTCTGGATGATACACGGCGAGGGGATACGCGAGGTAGTTCTTCGGGTGATTGAGGCTGAAGGACTTGTCGGCGACGCCCTGCGCGCTCGCTTGAAACCGGATCGCGGAGGTCTCGCTGGTCGTCCGGTTGCCGACGACGCGTGGCACCTCGACCGCGTCGACAGTCCCGTCGATGTCGACGCCGAGGACCCCGACGTTGAGTTCGCGTGCGAGCGTCCGAACCGATTGGCCGATCGATTTCCTGGGCGCCGCGACGTACACCGCGTTCGCCTCGTTGAGTCGGTCGTACGCCTGCACGACCCCCCGTTCGACGTCGACGCTGCCGCGGTCGTCGTATCCCTTGGCCTCGACGGCGACGAGCGGCGGGTCCTCGCCCAGCCGGTCGACGGCGAGGAGCTCGGAATCGAGGACGCGGACGCCGACCAGGTCCGGGTAGCCCGACCCGACGCGGACGTGGTTGAACGGCGCGAGCAGGTCCCTGACGCTCGGATCGATGGCCTCGTCGGCGAGCCACCGATCCGCGGCGAACTGCGTGTCGACGACGGCGTATCCGTCGTCGGCGTCCCCCGGGAAGAGCCGGCGCTTCGTGTGCGCGAGGACGTGCGGCTCGGTCAACGAGCGCGCCGCGCTAGCCATGCGGCCCGAGTTTTGACGGCGGGAACATGAAGATTCGGCTCAGCGGTAGCCTCTGGTCGGGCGAGTACCCGACTCGATGAGCGTGAACTAGCGCATCTCCGTTTCGAAGTCTATAGACGCTCCGGGTCATCCGCGAAAGCTGAGTAATCGGAGGCCGTTCAGCGAGACGAGCACCGTCGAGCCCTCGTGACCAACCACTGCAAGCGGCAGCGGAATCCCTCGGAGGAGGATCGTACCGACCATGAGCGCGATCGCACCGAACGCGATGGCGAGATTGACGGTGAGCGTCCGGCGGGTCTTGCGACCGAGACCGAGGACGTAGGGGATCTTGCTGAGATCGTCACCCATCAATACCACGTCGGCGGTGTCGAGCGCGACATCAGTTCCGGCGCCGCCCATCGCGATCCCGAGGGTCGCGGTCGCCAGCGCCGGCGCGTCGTTGATCCCGTCGCCGACCATCGCCACGTTCTCGTGTCGGTCGACCAGCTCCTCGATGGTCGCCACCTTCTCCTCGGGCAGCAGTTCCGCCTGCACTTCGTCGATACCGACCTCGTCGGCGATCCGCTGTGCGACACGCTCGTTGTCGCCCGTCAGCATGACGATGTGCTCCACGCCGAGTTCGCGGAGATCCTCGATCATCTCGGCAGCCCCGGGGCGAACCGTGTCGGTGAACGCGAGCCACCCCAACACGGTGACGCCGTCGCCGTCCTCCCGGGCGACGATGACGCTCGTTTTCCCCTCCGATTCTAGCGTTTGGAGCCTGTCAAGGCCAGGTTCGAGCCCCTCGATCGCTGCGTCTCCGAGGACGGTCCCGAAGTAACTCCGATTTCCGATGTGGACGGTGCCGGCGTCGACATCGGCGCGGACGCCTTTCCCCGCAACTGACTGAAACCGCTGTGCGTCGGGAACATCGAGTGACTGGTCTTCGGCTGCCGCCACAGTCGCACGGGCGAGGTGGTGCTCCGAGCGGGCCTGCACCGCGGCCGCGAGCGAGAGCAGGCCATCGTCGGTCAGCGATTCGGCTGTCGTCTCGCGGACGAAGACGTCGGTCAACTGCGTGTCGCCCTGCGTGAGCGTTCCTGTCTTGTCGAACGCGACCGCGTCGATATTCGCTGCCGCCTCGACGTGCTCGCCGCCCTTGAACAGGACGCCCTGCCTGCCGCCCGAGGCGATCGCCGAAAGCACCGCCGCTGGCGTCGAGATAATGACCGCACACGGCGATGCCGCGACCATGAGCGTCATGGCACGGTAGAACGTGCCGGTGAACTCGCTCCCGAGCGCGAGCGGGATCGCGATCGCCGCGGTCGTGAGCGCGAACACGCCGAGGACGTACGGTTGTTCGAGGCGGTCGATGAGCCGCTGTGTCGGCGCCTTCTCGCTTTGGGCGTGCTCGACCATATTGATGAGGCGGCTGATCGCCGATTCGTGGGCCTGCCGAGTCACTTCGATCTCGAGGCTCCCGCTCTCGTTGATCGTTCCGCCGAACACCTCGTCGCCGGAACCCTTCGGTACGGGCACGGACTCGCCGGTGAGCGAGGCCTGGTCGACCGTCCCCTCGCCGGACGTGACGACGCCGTCTAATGGAATGTTGTCTCCGGGTCGGACGACGAACACGTCGCCGACGGCGACGTCATCGATGGGGACGGTGACTTCCTCCCCGTCGCGGAGCACCTGGGCTTCGTCCGGCCGCATCTCGACGAGGGACTTGATCGCCCGGCGCGAACGCCCGATCGCGTAGTGTTGGAGCGTATTCGACAACGAGAACAGGAACAGAAGCATCGCGCCCTCGAACGGTGCCCCGATCGAGAGGGCACCGAGCGCCGCAACGATCATCAGGAGGTCGATGTCGACAGCGCCGTGGCGAAGCGTCTCGACGGCACCTGTGAGTCCGTACCAGCCGCCGAAGGCGTAGGCGACGCCGTAGCCGATCCACATGAGGAGTGGCGGACCGTCGAGCCAACCCGTCGCAAGACCGGTCACCATTCCGAGCAGCGTCAGCCCGACGAACACCGCTTCCCGCCCGAGTTCCGAACGAGTGCTCACGTCGTCCGTTGCCGTGTCGGGGTCGTCCTGGATCGAGACGTTTCTGTCGCGGACCGCGTCTCGAATCGTCTCCTCGGAGGTGACGCGTTCGTCGTAGGTGATCCGAACAGTCCCCCGTCGGAACGAGACGGCAACCTCGTGGACTCCGGCGATGTTCCGGAGGTGTCGTTCGAGTGCCCGCGCTCCCGCTTCCCCACGACCGCCTCGTCGTTCAATTCGGACAGTACACGTAGCTAACGAGTGCGATTCAGGTATGGCCACGTTCTCGTTATGTGTGATCTGTTCGGATCTTCCGCGTTAGGAACGCCAACGAGTATTCGTATTCTCGCCGTGTGCGGGTCATGCGATGACCGTCACCGGAATCCGTGCTCGACGGGTGACTCTCTCTGCAACACTTCCGAGGAGCGTCCGGTCGATTCCTGAGCGACCGTGGCTACCCAAAACGATCTGATCGATGCCGTGGTCGTCCACGTATTCGAGGATCGCTCGTGCCGGTTTGCCGACTTCTGTGACCGTATTGAGGTCGATATCGTGGGTAGCCGCGAGATCCGTGGCCACCGTGTGGATGCTCGTCGCGCGTTCTCGGGCATCGTCGTACCAGTCTTTGGCGACCGGGATGCCGCCAGCCTCGACGTCGATAACCGAGTCGATCGGGTTGATGACGTACAACGAGGTGATGGTCGCGTCCGGGAAGTTCTCGATAGCGTATGTGAGCGCACGCTCGGAAAGCGGAGAGCCGTCGAAGGCGACGAGAACGTTGTCGGGCATGGGAGAACGGTTTGGCCAAGTTGACATGAGTGTACTGCTCTGCGTACGCGCGTTTACTCCGTGTTTTTGCGACCAGAACCGCATGACTGCGAGTGGACGAAAGTTGTGACCGACGGAGTTCCGCAGAATACGCTGTCCCCGGAGATCCCTCCAACGCCGCATTCGGCAGCGAGAGACATGCTACCGCGAATGAGGTTGCCACCGGAACGAGTGGAACACGACTGGGCGCTGCGGTCTCCGGTTCGACTAGCGAACGAATCGACCGTTGAGTGGCCTTGTTGGAATTCGTAGAATATCAATGGCGGAACAAGTATAACCGTCCAGCGACCCTCCGTGTTGAGTGATCGCATGGATATCACAGAGATCCTCTCCGACCAGTTCATGGAGTTCGACATCGGCACACCGCTCTCGAAGGTTGCCGGGACGTTCGAGAATCAAGAACTCGACGCCGTCATCGTGACGGACGGCGACGAGTATCGCGGTGTCGTTAGTCGCCGACAGCTGGCGTCCTCGTCCAACCAGCCGTCTGCGAAGGTCGGCTCGCAAGCACAGCACGTTCCGACTGTCGAGCGCACCGAGGACGTCCGCGAGGTCGCGCGACTCATGATCGGCAGCGACGCCAAAACGCTCCCCGTACTCAACGACGACCGTGTCGTCGGCGTGGTAACCGGCGATGCCGTCCTCGAGGCAGTGCGTCCCTTCCTCGACGCAGTGACCGTCGAGGACGCCTACACGGAGGAGTTGATCAGTGCGACGTCCGAAACCACGATCGGGAAAGCGCTCAATCTGCTTCGAGAAGGCGGGATCGCCCATCTCCCCGTCGTCGACGAGGGCGACCTCGTGGGAATGTTGAGCCTGTACGACGTCATCGATTTCACGACCCGGGGGGGCACGAAGAGCCAGGGCGGTTCGTCGAGCGACTTCGGTAGCCGCGGCGGTGGCGGGCAGAACCGTGGCGGGTTCGGCGCGCGCGAGGGCGATGCCGACCGGATGCTCGACCTGCCAGTGCGGGACCTGATGTCCGATGCGGTCGTGACGGTCGAGCGGAGCGCGCCGCTCGACGAGGTCGTCGAGACGATGTTCGAGCAGGAGATCTCCTCGCTCGTCGTCACGGCCGACGACACCGCCGATCCGATCGGTATCGTCACGAAGACGGACGTCATCGAGGCGCTCACCTGGGAGCGCGATGACCGGAACGCAGTGCAGGTGTTCGGGATCGACCTGCTGGAGGGGATGGACTACGACGGCGTCTCCGATCTGATCGAGGGCATGACCTCGAAGTACGGCGAGATGAGCGTGATCAAGGCCAGCATCGAACTGCAAGAGCACAAAGAGCAGAGACGGGGTGTGCCGGTGGTGCTCGCACGAATTCGGCTGACCACCGACCGCGGCTACTTCACGGCCGATGGGGAGGGATACGGCGCCTCTCACGCCCTTCGAATCGCCGCAAACGCGGTCGAACGCCAACTCCTCAAAGGGAAGACCTACGGCCACTCGATGAAGCGTGTGGACACTGACGAGCAGGCACAACTCTATGGCTGGTGGCTTGGGGGGTGATCGGATCGATATCTCCATCCGGACGAGTACTCGTTGCCGGCTAGCATACTCGTTACCTGGAAAAGAGTGGTCAGGGTATTCCCCGTTATTGTCCATACTGAGCTAGGAATTTATCAAATTCCCCGGTGATCGGGACTCCAATGGCGGAACATACTCGAACACTGGATTTCAAGATCGCCTTCGCGATCGGCCTCGGCACGATGATCGCGGCGGGGATCTTCTCGCTGTCCGGAGCCGCTGTCGCGATGATCGGGTCCAGTGCCGTCATCGGGTTCGTCATCGCCGCGGTCGTCGCGGGCATCACCGCCGCCAGTTACTCCGAGTTCGCCTCGATCTACTCGGAGAACGGCGGAGGATACCTCTTCAACTCTCGAACGTTCGAGGACAGGCGGCTGCTGACCTACGGGGTTGGGATGTCACTGTTCCTCGGGTACACCGGCACTACCGCCTTCTACCTCGCGACGATGGACGAGTGGTTCGTCCGGTTCATCATCCCCGAGTCGTTGCAGTGGCTCCCACACGGAACCGTCGCTGTGGTGACAGCGGTTCTCCTCGGCGTGTTGAACGGCCGCGGTACCGAGGAGTCGGGGATCTTTCAGCTGTTCGTGACGGGCGCGAAGGTGGCCGTTTTACTCGCCTTCATCGCCGGTGCGTTCGCCTTCCGCGGACCAGCCACGGCAACGGCCAACTTCGCGGGTCAGTTCCAGGCCGACGCCGTCGGAATCATCACGGTTGCCGCGCTGGCGTTCATCACGTTCTTCGGCTTCTCGGCGATCGCGGCCAGTGCCGGCGAGATCATCGAGCCCCGCAAGACCGTCCCGCGAGCTATTGCCGCCAGCATCGTCACTGTCACCGTCCTCTACGCGCTCGTCATCGTCGCGATGACGAACTCGACAGTGCCCCCGGAAATCGTCGCCGAGGAGGGTGAAACGGCGATGGGCCTGGTCGCCGAGGGATTCCTCGGGCCCGCCGGGCGGTCGCTGATCGTCGCCGGCGCGGTGTTCTCGATGGTGTCGGCCTCGAACGCGTCGATACTGGCCGCGACAGGGATCGGGTCACTGATGGGACGACGCGGGCAGGCTCCTCGCCCCTTCACGCGCATCCACCCGGAATACGGAACGCCGATCTGGAGCGTCACGACCGTGATCGCAACGATCGTGGCGATGATCGTCTTTTTCATCGCTCTGTTCCCCGCGGAGGGCGCCCCACTCGGGCTGGATCTCGGGTTGACGGCATTGACCGGGTTCGCGACGCTGAACCTCCTGTTGCCGCTGTCGGTGGTGAACGGCGCGCTGATCGTCCACCGCCGGAAGTTCCCCGACATGGAACGTGGCTTCAGCGTCCCCGGCGTCCCGGCCGTTCCCATCCTGGGTATCCTCGCGAACCTCGCGCTCATCATCAATCTGCCAGTCGATGGGATCGTCACCGGAGTCGTGCTTGTAACCGTACTCGTGGTTGCGTACCTCGCATGGGGCGGAGCACCCGAGATCGAGGACCTGTTCCGGGAGGCCGTGCCGGCCGAGCAAGCCGAACCCATACCGGCAGGCGAGGCTGCCAGTGGAGTCGACGGAACGCAGACACATGAGGATGTATCCGAGACGGGTGAAGAGCCCGAAACAGCGCACTTCCGCGTGCTGGTTCCGATCGCGCGACCCGATCGCGCGCCGCGCTACGTCCGGTTGGCCGCGGCCCTCGCAGGGGGCCGCGAGAAGGAACCGTTCGTGCAGGTGGTCAACGTCACCGAGCTTCCGGACCAGACACCACACGAGATGGTCGCCGAGAGTGCCCAGAGACGGGCCGACCGTATCGCCGATCACCTCGCTGAGGAGGACTTGGCCGTCGAGTACTCCGTCGAGGGCCACACCTCGAGGAACGTCGCGTTCGACATCGTTCAGACCGCCCGGAACGATGAGGTAGACCTCATCCTGATGGGCTATCCCGAGGAGCGTCCGGAACTCACCCAAGCGGTGGAGTACAAGGCGCCGTGTGACGTGGTGTTCGCGTCGGGCTTTGGGAGCACAGCGATCCCGCCGATCAAACAGGTGACTGTGGGCGCAGGAGGGGGACCGCACCACCGGGGATCGCTTACGATGGTGCGCGCGCTCGTCGCTCAAGGAGCTGATGTCCAGATCGTCTCGGTTACGTCGAGTAGTGACGAAACCGCCGAGGATCCAACCGAGACCGCCGCTGCATTCGAAGAGTTCGAGGTCGACGTCACGGAGATCGAGGCGCCCACGATAGCCGACGGACTGGTCGAGGCGGCCACGGTCGAGGGCGGCGTGCTCGTGATCGGTGCGTCTCGGGATCGACGCCTCAGCCAGTGGGTGTTCGGCAGTACGCCCGATCGCGTGGTCGAACACGCCGAAGCGAGCAACGTTCCAGTCCTCGTTTACGCGACGTCCGGGGGTATTACCGGACGCATTGAGGACTATTTGTTCCCGGTCTACCGCTACCTGCGTGCACGCCTGAGCCGGGGCGACACAGCCCCGACTGGTAACCCAGCGTCAGAACAAGGTAGATGATTCCGGCCCTCCGCAAACCCCTTGATCGGTGTTGGGTTTCAGCGACCGTGCTGCATACAGTCTCTCAGCACCTCTATTCAGCAGATTATCTCTGAAAACAATTTGTTAGAGCGACCAGCTTCTGATGCATATCGGGCACGTTTCGATCACCCGTCCCACGACGTCAGGGGAGGAATGGGATCGATAGCGACAGGTAACATCCACATCGATACTCCACTTCGCGTCGGTTAGTCCGGTTGATCCACACGTGGAAGAGCGATGACGGGGAGATCCGCGTCAGTGACCAGTTTTAGCGAAATATCACCGGACAAGAACTGCATGAGCCGGTTTCCGCCACGAGATCGATAGGCGATCGCGGTGGCCCCGACCTCCTCGGCGGCTTCAAATATTTTTCCAGCAACGTCTCGCCCATAGGCGGTATGGCCGTCAGCGTCAGGGAACACTCTGCGAACGGCTGCATACGATTCTTCTGCCAACTCTTCCGATTGTTCGACGGGCGTTTTATCCGGAACTCCGCCCCCTTTCTCGACGACGTGAAGGGCAGTTACGTTCTCGGGGCTATACGGTTCGAGAGCGGTCGCCGTCGCCAGCGCGTCTTCCTCGTGAGCAACCGGGAGAAGAACATGCGCGAGCAGCTCCTGAGAGACCGTGTCACTTTCTCTCGTCATATTGCCCACTACGGACCCTTGAGTTAAGAATATGTATCCGACTGGGAGATCGGAGTGAGGGGTCTATTCGTTTGCAGTATGAGAACAGAGGTCACTACGGGATTTTGATCGATTCTGGGCGGATCCCCGGCTTACACGTATAATTATCGGACGGATATTCCTGAAACAGTATCGACCCGACGAGCAGCACGTCGAAGTACGGCATCGCCCCGAGACAGGAACTCCAAGCAAGAACCAGGGTGACGGCGAACGGCTGATCGCCCTCTCCGACGACATCTGTGACCTCCTCGACGACTGGGTCGATACTCAGCGTCGCGACGCCAGGGACGGATATGGCCGTGAAGCACTATTGATGACTGCCCCGGGTCGGCCCTGCAAGTCGACCTTCCGAGTCTCCGTCTACGAGTGGACACAGCCCTTCCGATACGGTACAGAATGTCCCCATAACCGCGACCCGGATCGCTGCGAGGCGACTGACCGCGACCACCGCTCGACGTGTCCGTCGTCGGTCAGTCCCCACGTGATTCGTCGCGGGAGTATCACGCATCGTCTGAACAACGATATGCCCGACAAGGTCGTCGGTGACAGGGCGAACGTCAGTCAGGAAGTGATCGATACTCAACTCGATTTGGGGATCGTTACCGTAGCAAGGGGGCTCGCAATGCCATTTTCCCACCTGCCCACCTCAATCAGTCTATAACAAAGCCGCTACAGACTCGACTGAATCAGTGGATGGTGACGTACAAGCAGGCCCCGTATCACCCCACAACCGATACCAGCACGAGCGAACCACCCCCGACTACGGAGGCCCAGGTTGCGAACCGAGTCCACACACTCGATTGAATGTGCGTATCGAACACTACTCCCGAAAGTGCGTTCGCCGCGTCAGCAGCCGACCTGAATGAAGCCCCGTACTTGCGGACGCTCGTTGAGGACACCTCCGACGCGATTCTCACCCTCGACACCGACAGCACCATCGTCTTCGCGAATTCGGCTGTCGAGCGTCTCCTCGGCTACCAACCCGAGGAACTGGTCGGACAGTCGAACATGCAACTCATTCCCGAACGGTTACGCGACCGGCACTTCACGGGATTCAGTCAGTATCTCGATACCGGTGAACGCACCATCGACTGGGACGGCATGGAACTGCCCGCCCTCCACAAGGACGGTCACGAAATCCCTGTCTCGATCTCGTTCCATGAACACGAGTTCGCCGGTCGACGCCTGTTCACCGGTATCCTCCGCGATATCTCCGACCGGAAACAACGCGAACACGAACTCCGACGGGAACGGAACCTCGTCGACCAACTGCTAGACATCAGTCCCGTCGGCCTCGTGATCCTCGACAGGGACGGCGAAATCGTGCGTGCGAACGACCGGGCGGCGACCATCTACGGCACGTCACAGAGCGTGCTCCGCTCGCAAACGGCCGACAGACTGTGCGACGCGGTCACCGACGACTCCGCCGATTCCGGCCCGGGCGCCGACCACCCGTTCGCCCGCGTCTTCGCCACCGGCGACCCCGTCCACGACTGGGAGTGTGCCCTCGACCGCCCCGACCGTACCCGGAGCTATCTCTCGCTCAGCGTCGCTCCCGTTCTCACAGACGCCGGAAAAATCGAAGCAGTCATCGCCGCCGTCGAGGACATCACCGACCGCAAGGAGCGCGAACAGGCGTTGCGCCACCAGCGAAACTCCCTCGAACGGGTCCGCAAAGTCACCGACAGCCTCCGCGCCATCAACCCGCTGCTCACGCAAGCGACGACCCGCGAGGAACTCCAGCAGTCGGTCTGTGACCGGTTGGCGAGTTCGGAAGCCTACACGTTCGCGTGGATCGGTGACTACGTTACCGACGATCACACCATCGACCCCCACACGTGGGCAGGCATCGAGGACGACTATCTCTCCGAGGTCGACATCACTGCCGCGACCGACCCCGAGAACGGACACGGGCCGACGAGCCGGGCTATCCGGACCCGGTCGGTACAGGCCGTCCAGGACATCCTTCACGATCCGTCGTTCGAGCCGTGGCGCGAGCAGGCCCTCGAACGGGGGTATCGAGCGGTAGCCGCCGTCCCGCTCGTCTACGGCGGGACTCTCTACGGGGTACTCGATGTGTACTCTGACCGACCGTTCGCGTTCGACGACTACGAACAGGCACTCCTCGAAAACCTCGGTGAACGCATCGGCCACGCCATCTACGCCCTCGAGAATCAACGGCTCCTGCACACAGACTCCGTCGTCGAACTCGAATTCCAAAGCACCTCGTCGGAGGCCCTTTTCATCCGGTTGTCCGAAGAGTTGGAGTGCCGGTTCGAACTCGACCGACTGGTTCCCCACTCGGACGGCAGATACACGGGGTACGTTTCGGTTGACGGGGCAGAACCGTCCCGCGTCCGTGACCGGCTCACCAGCACAGCGATCGTCGAAGACGTGCGGGTGATACGGGCAACTGGGTCGCAGGGCGTCATCGAGTGTACGCTCACCGGGGCGTCGCCTGCCCTCACGCTAACCAAGCACGGCGCGAAGGTCACGGCCGCCGTGGTCGAAGACGGGACGGAGACGCTCGTCGGCGAACTCCCGGCGGAGGCGGACACGCGACCCGTCATTGAGCAACTGCTTGCCGAATTTCCCGGCACCGAGTTCGTCTCGAAGCGCACACTCGACCGCTCGGTGAACCCGCTCGCCAAACTGGATGGCGAGACGCTCGATGCCGTCCTGACTGATCGCCAGCAGGAGGTGTTGGAAGCCGCCTACCACGCCGGGTTCTTCGCCTCGCCCCGGGATTCGACGGGCGACGAGATCGCGGCGACACTCGACATCTCCCCACCGACCTTCTATCAACATATCCGTAAAGCCACTGAGAACCTACTGGACGTGATACTCGACGACGCGGCCACGTCTGGATCGCCACCGCCCTAGCCTACTAGCGTCCAAGTGGAAGTCTCCGAATTGTGGACCTAGTAGACTATCCGCCGAGGCTTTGCCCGGATATCTTGTACAGAGAGTTGAACAATGAAAGAACCCCGGTCCCCGTATACAGACCCCCCGACTACCGACTCTGGGTCGTCGAGTACGCCTTTCGAGTTGCTGGCAAATGAACGCCGTCGCTATACACTCCAGTACGTCCGCCAGCAGACGGGCGCTGTCGGACTCGATGAACTTGCCACCGAAATCGTCCACTGGGAACAAGAGGACACCACGGAGGTCGAACACATGAATCACGAGGACCACCACGAGCGTGTCGTGGCGAGCCTCTGTCACGCGCACCTCCCGAAGTTGGCTGACGCGGGCGTACTCGACTACGACGCCGACCGTGGAACGGTCCAGTCTGGGTCCGACGTCCGGTTGGAGACCGTTCTCTCGACGGCGGAGGACTTCGATCTGTCCGACGCCGAGGCACCGCCTGATGCGGTGTTCGACGTCCTCGCTAACGCCCGGCGGCGCACGGTGGTCCGGATGTTGATGACCCACGGCGACGTAGCGCTTCCGGACCTCGCCGACGAGGTCGCGGTCGCCGAGCACGACCGGCCGCTCACCGAGATCGACGGTGACGCGGTCCAACAGGTCTATCTCTCGTTGTACCACACCCACGTCCCGAAGCTCGCTGATGTGGAGTTTGTGGCCTACGATCAGGACACCGATTACGTGGCCTTAGCCGATGTCGGTTGTGCGAGTGCATCTTTCTGAGGGTTTACTGGTTGCTGTGCAGGTCCCGGGGTTGCGAATGGCGGGCGGCGATAGGCAGTGCAGAGTTGTGGTCGGTCGCGGCGTGAGGGGTGTCCTGACGTTTGAGCTCTCCTGTACGGTCTGTCTGTTCGAGCGAGAAGTCAAGTCGTTAGCAGTAGCTTTCGATCTCGAAGCAGAACATCGTGATGAACGGGGGAACGCTCATCTCATTGAGATACTCCGACGTGATCCGTTCGACAAACGAATAGGCGCTGCAGGCTTCTGTTCGAGTATCGAACGATTCCCCTTAGAGGCTGTGAGGCGGTCAAAATCAGCGGATCGGAGATACACCGAAAGACACAGTATTCTGTGTATCCATAGATCCCTGTATGCCCACTATCACCGTCAACGTGGATGACGACCTCAAAGAGCGAATGGAAAACCACCCCGAGATCAACTGGAGTGAAGTCACGCGCCAAGCCATTCAACAGAAGGTCGAGACGCTGGAGGTGATGGACGAACTCACCAGCGAGAGCGACCTCACCGAGAACGACGTCCATGAAATCGCCCAGAAGATCAACGAAAGCGGACGTAGGCGCGTTGACGAGGAATCAGCGTAGACACGGCGAATGAAGCTGGTCATCGACGCCAACGTCGTCATCTCTGCACTCATCGCCGATTCGAAAACGCGGGAACTCATCGTCACGCTCGAACCTGACCTGTTGACACCTGCGTTCGTCCACGACGAAATCGGGAACTACCAAGATCTGATCGTGGAGAAGTCCGGGATGGAATCGGACCGAGTAGCACAGTTCATCGATCTTCTGTTCCAGTATGTCGAAATCGTTCCAGCCGAGGAGTTCTATCCCGCTATCGAGAGAGCAGATGAAGCAATTGGCGACACCGATCCCGACGATGTACTGTATTTGGCGTGTGCGATAGCCTGCGATGCGGCCATCTGGAGTGACGATTCAGATTTCGACGATCAGGATCTAGTTGAGACGTACTCAACGAGTGACGTCATCAACTCGTTCGACACGCTCTGACTCAATGTGCGATTGATTTTCTGAATCAGTATCTGTTTGGCTGTACGCGAACCTCGGAGGGAAGCGCGCTCGTTCGGAATCGTTCGCCTATCGAACGAAATCACACTCAGCAGTAACAGGAGAAACGTGAACAACCCACCCACGTCTATCGGTTCGGACCGTTCGAAAAACGAATGGGCGCTGCAGGATTTGAACCCGCGGCAACTTGGTCCGAAGCCAAGCACTCTGTCCAGACTGAGCTAAGCGCCCGCATCCGTTCGTACCGGACAGTCCCGCTTAAGTCCCGCGCTTCGGCTCGATCGATAACTACGGGCGAAAATATTCATATAGCACATGTTAGTCACCGATCGGCGACGACGGCCACCAACGGTCGGGGCGGAGGCGGGCAGTCGGTCGGGCGCTAGTTCCATGTCGGGTTGGGCTCCGATGTCGGGCTCTCCGCGTGGTCGCAGTTCAACCGGCGGAATAGTGGCACCGGGACGTTCGGGCTCCACCGCCCGAACACTCTCTCAGGATCCGACAGATGTCGAGGTGTACCGCTGACAGGCGTCGCGGTCGTCCCGCGTCCTTTATCCCTGACGGGCGGGTGACCGCGAACGATGGACGCGACCCGGACGATCGGCGGCTACCTCGAACTCGCCCGCGTCGGCAACGCGGTCGCGGCGGGTTCGCTCACCTTCGTCGGCTCGTTCGTCGCGGGAGGGCTCGATACGCTCTGGGCGGTCGCACTCGCGGTGATCGCGACCGCGGCGGCCACGGGCGCGGGCAACGCGGTCAACGACTACTTCGATCGCGACATCGATGCCGTGAACCGACCCGATCGCCCGATCCCGAGCGGTCGGGTGTCGGCCCGCGCGGCCGCCGGGTTCGCGGCGACGTTGTTTCTGGTCGCCACTGCCGCCGCGCTGTCGCTGCCGCCGCTGGCGCTGGCGATCGCGATCGTGAACCTCCTGGCGCTTTTGGCGTACACGCAGCTGTTCAAGGGACTGCCCGCGGTGGGGAACGTCGTCGTCGCGTATCTCACCGGCTCGACGTTCCTGTTCGGGGCGGCCGCAGTCGGCCCGATCGCGCCGCCGACGTGGACGCTGTTCGGGCTGGCCGCGACGGCGACGTTCGCCCGCGAGGTGGTGAAGGACGTGGAAGATATGGCGGGCGACCGCGAGGAGGGGCTTCGGACGCTTCCGATCGTCGTCGGCGAGGGTCCCGCACTCGCGCTCGCGACCGTCGCGATGGCGGCGGCAACGCTGGCGAGCGTGCTCCCGTACGTCGACGGGACGTTCGGCCCGGCGTACCTCGCCGTGGTCGTACCCGCGGACGCGACGATGCTCGGCGCGACTGTGTGGGGATTCCGTGACCCGGCGGCGGCCCAGCGGTGGATCAAGCGTGGGACCTTCTTCGCGGCGGCAGCGTTCGTCGCGGGTCGTCTCGTAACGGTGGTCGGATAGTCGTGGAACTGCATCACGTCGCCCATCTAATCATAAAGAATAATACCCGCTCACGGCAACCAACTCATAGTTGGATGACTCCCGGCGAGACGGAGCGAACGACGAGCCCGCGGGAGCGCGCCGTCTACGCCGATCGGTTTGGGGGAACACTCTATGTATGAGGTCGAGGCGTTCGGGACCGAGATCGAGCCCGGATCGAACGTGCTCCTCACCGGACCGGCCCTGAGCGGAAAGCGCGAACTCGCACTCGACGTGCTCGCGGAAGGAACCCGCAGCGGCGAGGGCGCGATCATGGTGACGACCAAGGACTCCGCCGACCGGCTCCTCAAGCAGTTCGCCAAGCGGGAGCCGTACGAGGGTCGGCCGGTCGCCGTCGTCGACACGGTCACCCGGCAGCAGGGCGTCAACGACGTGCGCGACAGCGACCGCATCAAGTACACCTCCTCGCCGGTCGACATGACCGGCATCGGAATCAAACTCTCGTCGTTCCTCGAGGCGTTCTACAAGGACCGCGGCATCCGCCAGAACCGTGTCATGGTCCACTCGCTGTCGACGCTTCTCATGTACTCCGATCTCCAGACGGTGTTCCGGTTCCTGCATGTATTCACCGGCCGGATCCAGAGCGTCGACGGGCTCGGACTGTACTGCATCGACTCGACGGCCCACGAGGACCAGACGATGAACACGCTGAAACAGCTGTTCGACGGGATCATCGAAACCAGCGAGGACGGCGAGCCGACGGTCAGGCTGGCGAACGCCTGAACTCGGTTCGACGCACGAACCCTTTTGACCCGAGACGCCGCACCTCCGAGTATGCCAGTCACCGACGACGACGGCCTGCGCGAACTGCTCTCGATGGACCCCGTCGCGGTCGTGGGGTGTTCGAGCACGCCGGGGAAAGCCGCCCACGACATCCCGGCGTACCTGCAGGACCACGGGTACGAGGTGATCCCGGTAAACCCCTATGCCGACGAGATCCTCGGCCGTGAGGCGTACGACTCGCTGGCGGACGTCGACGAGGAGATCGAACTGGTCGACGTGTTCCGTCCGAGCGAGGAGGTACCTGGTATCGTCGACGACGTGCTCGGGCGCCACGAGGACCGCGGCGACGTGAAGGGCCTGTGGCTCCAGCTCGGCATCACCGACGACGAGGCGCTCGCGCGCGCCGAGGACGCCGGGCTGGCGGCCACGGAGGACCGCTGCATGAAGGTCGAACACGGACGGCTGATCGCGTAGCGCAACCGTCGCGTCGCGTACCTGTCGTGTCTTCCGTCAGTTCCGTCTCGCGCACGACGCTGCCGCGCACCCGGTTGGTCCCTCGGTGCCCGCTCAGAACGACTGCTCCTCGTCTTGCATCCCGCTCTGGCTGCCGCGGTCGTCGTAGAACTTCCGCCCGATGAACGCGTCGTCGACGAACGTCACGACGCTGTCGTACAGTTCGTCCGGGGAGTCGAACTCGGCGGTGTCCACCCGATCGAGCACCGCCGCGACCGTCGTGTCGTCGCCGTTCGGTGCCTCGAGCGTCACGTCGCCGACGCGCTCGACGACGGTATCGCGGTCGGTCGGGAACGAGAGCTGGGTCGCGAACGCCTCACGGGCCTCGGGGAGTCGCATGGGTCCACACACGCGACAACGCGGGAAGTGTCTGGTTTCGGAATGTGTTTCGAGTGTCTACCGCCGAACGCCGCGCGACGTACCATCGTGGGTCCGCGGGGCGTGCCATCGTAGGTCTGCAGGCGGCTCGCGGCGGTCGGCGCGGGACACGCCGTTTATCCGCTCGCCGGTCGAAGCCGAGCGCATGACCGCACGCGCCCCGAACCGGAACACGCTGTGGGGTCGCGCCGTCGCCGACGAACTCGCTGCCGCCGGCGTCGGCGCCGTCTGCGTCACCCCCGGTTCGCGTTCGACGCCGCTGACCGTCGCGCTCGCCGAACATCCCGATATCCACGTGTTCTCACACCTCGACGAGCGCGCCTCCGCGTTCTTCGCGCTCGGCCGGGCGCGCCGAACCGGCGGGGTGACGCCGCTGGTGTGTACCTCCGGCACCGCCGCCGCGAACTTCCATCCGGCGGTGATGGAGGCTGGGCAGTCCAGGGTGCCCATGCTCCTGCTCACGGCCGACCGTCCGCCGGAGCTACGCGACTCGGGCGCCAACCAGACCGTCGACCAGGAGAAGCTCTACGGCGATGCCGTCCGGTGGTACAAGGACCTGCCCGAGCCCGAGGCCGACGACCGGAAGCTCAGGTCGCTGCGTACCGATCTCGCCCGAGCCGTGTCGACCGCCGAGGGCACCCCCGCTGGCCCGGTCCACCTGAACGTCCCGTTCCGCAAGCCGCTGGAGCCGGTCGAGGTCGAGGGCGACGTGCCCGACGCCCTCTCGGAACTCGCCGCCGGGGGTCGCGACGGGGATCGCCCCTTTGTCTCGACGACTGCCGGCCACCCGATGCCGGACGACGGGGACCTCCAGCAACTGGCGCGCGCGCTCGCGGTCGAACGCGGATTGATCGTCGCCGGCCCCGCGGACCCGCCCGGCCCCGACCCGCAGGCGGTGACGGCGCTGGCGCACGCGACCGGCTTCCCCGTGCTCGCGGACCCGCTCTCGGGGCTGCGGTTCGGCTCGTCCGTCCGCGTCGCCCCCGTCCTCGGCGGGTATGACGGGTTCCTCGCGGCCGGCGCCTCCGATGAATGGCCGAACCCGGAGGTCGTGCTCCGCTTCGGCGCCTCCCCGACCTCGAAGCCGCTCCGGACGTACCTCGCCGGCACCGGGGCCCGCCAGTTCGTCGTCGACCCCGCGGGCCGGTGGCGCGAGGCGGAGTTCGCCGCCACGGACCTCGTCGTCGCCGACCCCTCCCGGCTGTGCGGCGCGCTCTCGCGGCAGGTGGGGCAGGTCGGGAGCGATCCCGACTCGACGGCGTGGCGCGAGCGCTGGGAGGCCGCCGAGGCCGCCCACTGGGACGCCGTCGAGGCTGCCGCCGACGAGAAGCGCTTCTTCGAGGGGCGGGTCCTCGCCGACGTGGCCGAGTTGGCCCCCGAGCCGTCGACCGTGTTCGTCTCGAACTCCATGCCCGTCCGCGACGCCGACCGTTTCGCCGCCCCCGCGGCGAAAGGGCTCACGATGCTCGGGAACCGCGGCGCCTCCGGCATCGACGGCATCGTCTCGACGGCGCTGGGCGCCGGGTCGGCGACGACGGACGACCTGACGCTCGTGACGGGCGACCTGGCGTACTACCACGACATGAACGGCCTGCTCGCGCTGGCGCGCTGTGACGTTGACGCGACGGTCGTCCTGATCAACAACGACGGCGGCGGCATCTTCCACATGCTCCCCATCGAGGAGTTCGACCCGCCGTTCACGGGGCAGTTCAAGACGCCTCACGGCCTCGAGTTCGAGCCGACCGAGGACCTGTACGACCTCTCGTTCGCCCGCGTCGACGGCGACGGCCGTGAGCGGTTCCGCGAACTGTATGATGAGAGCACCGCGAGCGCGGGGACGACCGTGATCGAGGTGACGAGCGACGCCGAGGCGAGCCACCGCGTGCGCGAGGGGATCGCCGACGAGGTGGCCGAGCGCGTGGCGTCGCTCGAGTAGCGGCTCGCCGACCGCGACCCGGCCCGGAACGCGCCGTTCGGGGTGACGGTTTTTGTCGTCCGGGCGCCCACTACAGGTATGGTCTCCCGCGGGACGGACGAATC
This sequence comes from Halobaculum rarum, assembly GCF_040025155.1. NCBI lineage: Archaea > Methanobacteriati > Methanobacteriota > Halobacteria > Halobacteriales > Haloferacaceae > Halobaculum > Halobaculum rarum. Next base: position 2,303,187 of record NZ_CP157275.1, read on the forward strand.
GACCGAACGGCGCAAGCTCCGCCCGCGCGAGAGCACCGACCGCACCGGGCGATTCCTGGAGGACATCTTCGACGCCTTCGGCGAGCTCGGACTGATCGCGGTGCCAGCGCTGGTGGGGGTCGCGCTGTCGGTCCCGCCGCGGGAGTCGACGGCCCTGCTCGCGGGATACGTCGCGCTCGTGCTCGGGTTCGCGGTGGTCCGCGGGAACCGCCTCGCTGGTCGGGACCGCGGACCCATGTTCCCGGAATGGCCCGACGGTACGGGCCGGATGCTGCTGGTTCGCGTCGGCTACTACAACCTCACGGTCGTCGCGCTCGCGAGGCTCGCCACCGCGGGTGCGGCGCCGGGATGGGGTGAGTCGCCGGCGTCGCTGGCGGCGGCCGCGACCCTCGGCCTCACGCTCGGCGTGGGGTTCCCCCTCGTCGCCGCGGCGGTCGCACGCCTCACGGGCGGCGGGCCGCGGGCCCGCCCCCGCGACTGGGACTCCCTGCGGGCCGACCGCAAGCGGCGCGACCGCTGATGTCGCCGTCGCAGCCGCTACCTACTGCCGGTCACGACCGTCGCCGGCGGACCCGTCCGGGTAGCTATTTGAGGCCGCCCGCCGGGGATCCGGTATGAGCGACACGGAGGCCGTCTCGGAGATCTTCGACCCCGACCGGTGGGAGCCGGTCGACGGCAGCGACGCGTTCGACGACATCACCTATCACCGCGCCGTCGACTCGCCGACCGTCCGGATCGCGTTCGACCGCCCGGAGAAGCGCAACGCATTCCGTCCCGGCACCGTCGACGAACTGTACGCCGCCCTCGACGACGCCCGCAAGCGAGCGGACATCGGCTGTGTCCTCCTCACCGGGAACGGCCCGTCGCCGAAGGACGGCGGCTGGGCGTTCTGCTCGGGCGGCGACCAGTCCGTCCGCGGCGAGTCGGGCTACGAGTACCGCGACGACGACGAGGCCGACGAGTCCGACGACGAGTTGGTTCGGGAGGCGAAGGCGGGCCGCCTCCACATCCTCGAGGTCCAGCGGCTCATCCGGTTCATGCCCAAGCCCGTCGTCGCGGTCGTCCCGGGCTGGGCGGTCGGCGGCGGCCACTCGCTGCACGTGATCTGCGACCTCACGCTCGCCAGCGAGGAGCACGCGAAGTTCCTCCAGACGGACCCGGACGTGGCGAGCTTCGACGGCGGCTTCGGCTCGGCGTACCTCGCCAAACAGGTCGGCCAGAAGAAGGCACGCGAGGTGTTCTTCCGCGGGAAGACGTACTCTGCGGAGGAAGCGGTCGACATGGGGATGGCGAACGAGGCGATCCCGCACGAGGAACTGGAGGAGGTCGCGCTGGAGTGGGCCGACGAGATGACGAGCAAGTCGCCGACGGCGATGCGGATGCTGAAGTACGCGTTCAACATGACCGACGACGGGATGGTCGGACAACAGGTGTTCGCCGGCGAGGCGACCCGGCTGGCGTACATGACGCCGGAGGCGCAGGAGGGCCGGGACGCGTTCCTGGAGGGGCGCGAGCAGGACTTCTCCGGGTATCCCTGGCACTACTGACCGACCTCTTTTGCCGGAGTGGCTTCCTCGCGAGCGGCTTCGCCGCTCGCTGCGGAGAGCCACCCCGGCAAAACCCGTCGATGCCAAAAAGGCCGCTCGCTCGCCCTCCGGCCTCGCTCGCGGTACGATTGCTGGCGACTCCCGCACTGCCACAACACCGCCACCGCAACCGCGACAGCACCGCCGCCGCGACCACGCCGGCTACTCCCGCGGATCCCAGCCCACGAACTCCTCGCCGTCCTCCAACTCCACGTCGAGGGCGTCGATCACGCCCGCCAGCGACGTGTAGCCGTTCGCCAGCGACGCCACGCCGACGGCCGTGGAGTCGTCGCGGGCGGCGACGAACTCCTCGTGGACCGCGTCGTCGACCTGGCGACCGAGCGCGGCGTGGGCGTACCGCAGCAGCAGCGCCTCGTCGTCGTCGAACGCGTCGAAGTCGCCGTCGGTGATTGCGGCCATCTCCTCGCGGGTGACGCCCGCGTCGCCGCCGATCCGGACGTGCTGGTGCCACGCGTATCGACACCCGTTCTCGGCCGCGGCCAGCAGGATCACGAGCTCACGCTCGCGGTCGTTCAGGCCGCTGGACTCCCACAGCGACGAGAGGAACGCGCGTGTCCCTGCCAGCACCTCGGGGTTGTTGCCGAGGGCGGCGTACACGTTCACGGGCTTGCCCTGCAGCTTCGAGACGACGAGGTCGCGGTGCTCCTCGGGGAGGTCCTCCGGGTCGACGTAGGGAACGCGTGCCATACGACGCCCCTCTCGCGGGCGACGTATAGCTCTCCCCGTCTCTGCAGTGTTCTTCCCGTCCTTGCAGTACCGTCCCCGGCCGCGAAGCCCACCCTTCTTGCCCCGCCCGCCCCTGCCTCCGGCAATGAGTACGGAGACGAGTCAGGCGGACATCTCCAGACGCCGGGCGTGGGTGATCGCCGCGCGCCCGCAGACGATGCCGGCCGCGCTGGCGCCCGTCCTCGTCGGGACGGGCCTCGCGGTCCGCGATGGGGTATTCGCGCCCCTGCCGGCGCTCGTGGCGCTGGTGGGCGCGGCGCTGATACAGATCGGGACGAACTTCGCGAACGACTACTACGACGCCGAGAAGGGCGCGGATACTGCGGATCGCGAGGGGTTCACCCGGGTGACCGCGGGCGGCCTCATCGACCCCGCCGAGGTGAAGCGCGCGATGTGGCTCACCTTCCTCGCGGCGATCCTCGTGGGGGCGTACCTCGTCGCCGTCGCGGGCCTGCCGATCATGATCGTCGGGCTCGTCTCGGTGGCGATGGGGGTCGCCTACACCGGCGGGCCGTACCCGCTGGCGTACCACGGGCTCGGCGACGTGTTCGTGTTCGTCTTCTTCGGGCTCGTCGCCGTCACGGGCACCTACTACGTGCAGGCGGCCGCCGCGCTGGGCGTCGAGTTCCTCACGCTCGTCCCGCGCGCGGAGTTGGTTCCCCTCGCCGCGCTCGTCGCGGCGCTGCCGATCGCCGCGATCTCGACGAACATCCTCGTCGTCAACAACCTCAGGGACAGGGAGGAGGACGCCGCGACCGAGAAGAACACCCTCACGGTCCGGTTCGGCTACGGCTTCTCGCGGGCGCAGTTCGTGCTCCTGCTCGGCATGGCGTACGCGATCCCGCCGGTGTTCGCCGCCTCGACGGGCGATCTCACGGTGTTGCTGCCGATGGCGACGCTCCCAGTCGCCGTCCCCCTCACGAGGACCGTCCTGACGGAGACCGCGGGCGACGCGCTCAACCCTGCGTTGGAACGCACCGGGAAACTGCTCGCCGCGTTCGCGGCGCTGTTCGCCGTCGGGCTGGCGCTGTGAGCGTCGTCGCGCTCCGCGAGTTCGCGCTCGATCTCGCGGCGCCGCTGTCGACGGCCGCCGGCGACATCGAGACCAGAGCGGGCCTGCTCGTCCGGGTCGATCTCGGCGACACGACCGGCGTCGGCGAGGCGGCGCCGCTGCCGGGATGGACCGAGTCCGTGGCCGCGTGTCGCGCGGCGCTCGAACGTGCCCGCGACGAGGGCACCCCGCCGGGGCCGGAGACGCCCGCGGCGCGTCACGCGGTCACGCTGGCGTACCGCGACGCGTTCGCGCGACGAGCCGGCTGCTCCGTCGCCGCGTCGCTGGCCCGGGACACGCCGGCGGCATCGGTCCCCGCGAACGCGACCGTCGGCGACGCGTCCCCGGTCGACACCGTTGCGGCCGCGAAGACGGCGGTCGATGCCGGGTACCGAACGGTGAAACTGAAGGTCGGTGCGCGCGACCTCAACGAGGACATCGAGCGGATCCGCGCGGTCGCCGGGGCGGTCGACGATCGGGTACCGGGCGACGACGCCGTCGCGCTCCGAGCCGACGCCAACGGCGCCTGGGACCGCGAACCCGCGCGCGAGGCCCTCGCCGCGTTCGACGGACTCGTCGAGTACGTCGAACAGCCGCTTCCCGCAGACGACCTCACGGGCCACGCCGCCCTTCGCGGCGTCGGCGCCCCGATCGCGCTCGACGAGTCGCTGGCGCGGTACGGGATCCGCGAGGTGATCGCGGCGGGCGCCGCCGACACGGTCGTGCTCAAGCCGATGGCGCTTGCCGGGCCGTCGCGGGCGCTCGCGGCGGGTCGCGCGGCCGCCCACGTCGGGATCGATCCGGTCGTCACGACGACCATCGACGCGGCGGTCGCGCGGACGGCGGCGGTTCACGTCGCGGCGGCGCTTCCCGGCGGCAGTGAGCGCGCCCACGGACTCGCGACTGGCGACCTGCTGGCGGCCGACCTCGTCGACGAGGATCCGGTTCCCGTCGAGAACGGCCGGATCGCGGTGCCGGCCGGGCCGGGACTCGCCGGCGACGCGTTCGACGGACTCGCGTGACGGGATGTCCGCGGCCAACCGTCGTCGCGTTACCCGTCGACGACCTCGACGGCGCCGATCATCCCGAGGTTCTCGTGGGGGGTGCAGTAGTACTTCGCGACGCCCGGCTCCGCGAACTCGTGGGAGAACGTCGCGCCCTCGGCCGCGTAGTAGGAACTCTCGAACCCGCCGGCGTCGTCAACGACGTTGTGCCGGCTCCCCATCCCGCTCCACTCCCAGGTGACGGTCGTCCCCGACGAGACGCGGACGGCCGCCGGTTCGTAGGCGAACCCGTCGCCCGCGCCGACCGCGATCATCACTTCGTCGGCGTCCGTGCGGTCCGCGACCTCGCCGTCGTAGCCGTTCGCGTTGGCGAGCCAGCCGTCGTACTGGGCAGTCCCGTCGCCGCTTCCGCTCCCGCCGCCGTCGCCGCTGGCGGCACAGCCCGCGAGGGCCGCAGTCGCTCCGGCTCCGACCGCCGTGAGGAGTCGTCTGCGCGTCGCCGCGGGACGATCGCGGTCGCGTCCGGCTGTCGTCGGATCGCTCATGCGCGCCCGTCGGTCCCGCACCGCAATGGCTCCACCGACTCGCGATCGCTTCGCGTCACCGGATCGGCCCGCGACTCACGGACGGATCCCCGCCACGCGGATCGCCCGGCGCCGTCCACCTTCGTGAACGACCGGGAAAGACTTTAGCCGGGACCGACCTTCCGGTCGGATGGCATGACAAACCTCGTCACGAACGTCGGTTCGACCGCGGAGGAACACCCGGACGAGACGGCGGTGTGGTACGACGGGACCGACATCAGCTATCGGGATCTGTGGGGCCAGATCGGCGCGTTCGCGTCGGGGCTCGACGATGCCGGCGTCGACGTCGGCGGGCGCGTCGGCATCTACCTGCCGAACCTCCCGCAGTTCGTGATCGGCTTCCACGGGACGTTGCGAGCCGGGGGCGTCGTCGTCCCGATGAACCCCCAGTACAAGGCTCGCGAGATCGAGCACATGCTCGCCGACTCCGGCGCCGAGGTGGTCGTCACCCTGCCGGATCTGGCGGAACACGTCGCGGAGGTACGCGACGAGACCGACGTTCACACCGTCGTCACGATCGGCCAGGCCGTCGAGGGGACCGTCTCCTTCGAGGAGTTCTGTGGCGACCCGGCGTTCGAGACCGTCGATCGCGCCGCCGACGACATCGCCTGCCAGCCGTACACCTCGGGGACGACCGGGACGCCGAAGGGCGTCCTGCTGACGCACGACAACCTCGCGTCGAACGCGGAGATGTCCGTCTCGCTGGTCCCCGACGGCATCGGGACCGACGACAGGCAACTGGGCGTCCTCCCGCTGTTCCACATCTACGGGATGACGGTCGTGATGAACGCGACGCTGTTCGACGGCGGGGCGTACTACCCGCTGCCCGCGTGGGACGCCCAGCAGGCGTTCGACCTCATCGAGTCGCAGGAGCTGACGCTGATGCACGGCGTTCCCGCGATGTACAACGACGCGATCAACCAGCCCGACGCCGCCGAACGAGACCTGTCCTCGCTCCGGCTGTGTGGCGTCGGCGGCTCCGGCATCCCCGTCGAGGTGCTTCGGCGCTTCGAGGAGCTGTTCGACGCGACGATCTACGAAGGGTACGGCCTCACCGAGACCAGCCCGGTCACGCACTTCAACACGCCCGAGACGGGCCGTCGCGTCGGCTCGATCGGGAAGACGCTCCCCGGCGTCTCGTCGATGATCGTCGACGACGAGTTCGCGGAGATCGCCCCCGTCGACGAGGGACCGGTCGACGAGGACGAGGTCGAACTGGACGACGTGACCGGTGAGGTCGTCGTCAGCGGGCCGAACGTGATGAAGGGGTACCACAACCGCCCCGAGGCGAACGAGGAGGTGTTCACCGAGTCGGGCGGCAAGCGGTGGTTCCACACCGGCGACATCGGCTACCACGACGCGGACGGCTACTTCTACATCGTCGACCGCGAGAAACACATGATCAACACCGCCGGGTACAACGTCTACCCGCGGGAGGTCGAGGAGTTGCTCTTCGAGCACGAGGCCGTCGCCGACGCGGCCGTCGTCGGTATTCCCGACGAGCGCCGCGGCGAGACGGTGAAGGCGTTCATCGTTCCCACGCCCGACTCGGACGTGACGCCCGACGAGATCAGGCAGTTCTGTCTCGACAACCTCGCGGAGTACAAACACCCGCGGGAGGTGGAGTTCGTCGAGGAACTCCCGCGGACGACGACCGGGAAGGTCCAGAAGTTCGAGCTTCGCGGGGAGTAGGTTCGCGAGCGAGCGCGTCCCCCTCCCTGAGGCGGGGAAACGACCAAACCCCAGGGCTCCGTCGCCCCGGTATGGCAGACGTCACTGAGTTCTCCGACGGGACGGTCCGACTCGAACGCGACGACGGCGTCGCACGTATCGTCCTGAACGACCCCGACCGACGAAACGCGCTGTCGGTCGCGATGACCGACGGCATCGAGGCGGCGATCGACGAGCTGGAGGGTGGCGACGCCCGCTGTGTCGTCGTCGAGGGTGAGGGGCCCGCGTTCTGTGCCGGCGGCGACATCGACTCCATGCTGGAGCGGCAGGAGTCCGACGAGCCGGTGGACCACGCGGTTCGTCACATCGTTCAGGAGATCGGGCGGTGCGTGAAGCGGGTGTACGAGTGCGAGTTCCCGACGGTCGCCAAGGTGGACGGCGCCGCGTTCGGCGCCGGCGCGAACCTCGCGATCGCCTGCGACGTGACCGCGCTCCACGAGGAGGCCCAGATCGGCTTCGGCTTCCGCGAAGTCGGCCTCGCCGTCGACTCCGGCACCTCCTATCTCCTCCCGCGGCTCGTCGGCGAGAACGTCGCGAAGGAACTCGTCTACACCGGCGAACTGCTGAGCGCCGAGCGAGCCGAGGAACTCGGCGTCGTGAACCACGCCGTCGACGACGACGAGTTCGAGGCCCGCGTCTCGATGCTGATCGATCGGATCGCGTCGGGGCCGACGGTCGCGCTGCGGACCTCCAAACGCCTGCTGCGCTCGGAGTTCACGACCTTGGGCGAGGCGATCGAACACGAGGCGGGCGCGCAGGCGGCCGTCTTCGACACGCACGACCACGACGAGGGCGTCGCCGCGTTCACCGAGAAGCGCCAGCCGGAGTTCGAGGGGCGGTGACGCGGGCACTCGCGTGTCGGTCGCCTGCGCCCGGTCTCGACGCCTCCCGCGCTCCGCCGGGCGGGACTCCTCATTGCGGATTCCACGGGCGCTGATCCGCCGATCGGCCCTTTTGTCGCCGGGCGCCGTCGACGACGGTGATGGAACCGCTTCAGCTGTTCCCGTGGAGCGAACCCGACCGCCTCGTGCGGATCGGCCAGCAGATCGCCGAGTTCGTCGTGGTCGTCACCCTGCTCTACTTGCTCGGTCGGTTCGTCGTCGTGCCGGCGGTGAACTGGGCGCTGGAGGCCCGCGGCGTCGAGCCGACACTGGCGTCGGCCATGCGGAAGGCCAGTCGGACGGGGGTCGTCGTCGTGGCGGTGGTGTTGGCCGGGGGGTTCGCCGGCTTCTCTAGGCTGCTCGGCGGGTCCGCGCTGCTCGCCGCCGCGGCGACGATCGCGCTGGGGTTCGCCGCCCAGGGCATTTTCGTCAACTTCATCGCGGGGGTGTTCATCGTCCGCGACCCCTACTTCAACATCGGCGACTGGATCGAGTGGGAGGACCAGGTGGGCGTCATCGACGACATCAGCTTTCGAGTGACGCGGATACGCACGTTCGCCAACGAGGTGGTGACGGTTCCGAACAGCCAACTGGCGACGAACGCGGTCACGAACCGGATGGGTAACGAGACGCTTCGGATCTCCTGCGAGTTCGGCGTCGAGTACGGCGCCGACCTCCGGGAGGTGAGCGCGATCCTGCTGTCCGTGGCCGAGGAACACCCCCACGTCCTCGATGACCCGTCCCCGTCGGTCCGGATCGCCGACCTGTTGGGGGATTCGATCGACGTGCAGGCGCGGTTCTGGATCGAGGACCCGAGCCGGGGGGACTACCTGAGCGTGCGCTCCGAATTCCTCCAGCGGGCCACCGAGCGGCTCGCGACCGCCGACATCGGGGTGGGAACCACGACCGACCTCTCGGGCGAGTTCGACGTGCGGACCGGCGAGGGGAGTCGGCGGGACCGCGACGGAACCTGAGCGGCGCGGTATCGACAGCGGGACCGACCGCGTCGCGACCCGGGGCGGGCGGGAGAGGACGAGCGAACGGCCGGACACCAGAGCGAAACGTAGAAGGGAGAACCCGAGAACACTGGTTGCATGGCCGAGTACACCGTAGAGTTCGTCGGCACCGGCGAGACGATCGAGGTGTCCGACAAGCAGACCATCCTGAACGCCTGCATCGAGGAGGGCATCGCACAGGAGTACTCCTGTCGCGTCGGGATGTGTCTGGCGTGCACCGCCGAGATCGTCGAGGGCGAGGTGGCCCAGCAGGCGGCCGTCGCCCGCGCGCTCACCGAGGAGGAGGCAGAAGATTACGCGCTCACCTGCATGGCCCGTGCGCAGTCCGACCTGAAGCTCGACCGCGGCAAGTACCCGCCGAGCATCGAGGACGACGCGGCCGCCAGCGGCGACGCCGGCGTCGCGGCTGACGACGATTAATTCACGGTAATCGCGTCGAAAGTGTTTCCTCGCGAAGCCGCAAACAGCGTGACGTGACCCACTCACGCGGGGCGTGGTTGGCCCCTGCCGCGCTGGCGGGGGCGGTCCTCGTTCTCGCGGGAGTCCATCTCGTTCTCGACGACGACCGACTCGCGGTCGAACTCGCCGAGGCATCGATCCTGGTGGTGTTCGCCGCCGCGCTGGCGTTCGTCGCGGTCCGGGTTCGACGTGAGGACCGGGGGCGCGACCGAACGGTTCGCATCGTCACGACGAGTCTAGTGGCCGGCGTCGTCGTGGGGCTGCTGTCGACGCTGTACCTCTTCGCGCGGCTTGCGAGCGACGAGCCGGTCACTGAGGGGTGGTTCGCCGTCTCGATCGGGTGGAGTCTGGGAGCGAGCGTCGGCGCCCTCGTCGGCTACTACGTCGAGCGCGTTCGACGCGAGCGCGCCGAGCAGTCACGCCTAACCGGCCGTCTCACCGTGCTCAACCGAGTGCTCCGGCACAACATCCGCAACGAGGTGGGCGTCATCAGCGGGCTCGCCGAGAACGCGATCCAGTCGACTGACGACCCCGAACTCGTGCGGGAGTTGGAACTGCTCTGTACCCACGTCGACCGGATCCACGGACTCTCGGAGAAGGCACAGCTGCTTGCGAACCTCTGGAACGACGTGTCGACGGTCGAGACTGACCTCTCCGCGCTGACCCGCACGGAGGTCGAGCGGTTCAGAGACGCCAACCCACGCGCCGAAGTCCGGCTGTCGTCGCCGGACGGCGCCGCCGTGGCGGTCACTCACCGCCACGTCGAGGCGGCCATCCGCGAGGCGCTCGACAACGTCGCACAGCATAACGAGACGCGGACGCTCTCGGTCGACGTCACCGTCGCCCGCGAGGGAGAGTGGACGACCGTGGACGTGGTCGACGACGGGTCGAGTATCCCCGACGAGGAACTGGCGGCGCTGTCGGCCTCACGGGAGCTTCCACTCCAGCACGCCACCGGGCTCGGTCTGTGGGTCATCCACTGGGTCGTCGAACTGTCGGAGGGGCGCCTCGACATCGAGAACCTCGACCCGTGCGGCGTCCGCGTGTCCATGCGCTTCCGGTCGGCGGAGTCGGCCTCGAGTTCGTCTTGACGAGCGCCGTCTCAGCGGTTCGCCTCCATCCACTCGACGGCGAAGTCGACGAGCGGCCGCATCCGGCAGACCGTGGCCTCGGCGTCGCCGACGGTCCCTCGCCACACCTCGTCCCCGCGGGCGGCCTCGAAGGCGGCCTCGATCGCCCGGAAGTCGTCGCGGGACTCCGGCTCGGCGAACTCGATCCACTCGCGCTCGCCGCCGACGAGCACCGGTCCGCCGTTGGGTTCGGGCTCCCCGCCGTAGTCGGCGCGGTACTCCGCGAGGTGCAGCGAGGTGTTCGCGTCGACGCCGATCCGGACGATCAGCGCGTCGCGCTCGTACAGCCGCGCGAGCGGCGAGTCCTCGCCCATCGACGAGTCGTACGCGTGATCCGCCGTCACCGCCTCGGCGTCGGCACCCCACGCCGCGAACGAGGTGGTCGGATGGCGGCTCCGCTTCGCACCGGGGTAGTCGCGCAGACACTCCGGGATCGCACCCACGCCACGCGTCGGCGTCACCGCGGGACGGTACGGTGCGGCCTCCGCTTTGATCTCCTCGACCCACTCGTCGGGAACGGGCGGGTTCTCCCAGCTCGCGGGGTCGGACAACTGCGTCGAGTGGGTCGGCACCGCGAGCGTCCCCCGCGCGGTCACCGCCCCCAGCAGCGCGTCGACGGCGGTCGGCGCGCCGCCGGCGACCCAGCCGATCGCCGACAGCGACGAGTGGACGAGCGCGGTTTCGCCCGACGTCACGCCCAGCTCACGCAGGTCCGCCCGCAGCCCGTCGGTCGTCAGCGGCGCGTCGGTACGCTCGACGACCTCGCGTTCGCTCATGGCACGACGGCACCGCCGAGGGTGAAAACAGCTCCGGGGGCGTGCTACTCGACCGCACAGTTGTTCGGCCCCAACTCGGCCTCGAACGCCTCCTCGTCGTCCATCGACTCGGTGCCGAGGTTCGCCGCGACGATGCGCTCGAAGTTCGCCGGACGCGGGGGAAGCTCCCCGGCGACGCGGTCGACGAACGCCGCTCGGTCGAGCGCACACACGTCGAGGTCCGCGATCCGCGCCAGCGGCGCGGCGTAGTCGCTCGCGCGGGCGTCCGCCGGGTCCGCGAAGTGTCCCGGCGCGACGAGCGTGTCGACGGGCAGCGCGAGCAGTCGGTCGTGGAGCGTGTCGTACGCCGTCGACGCGAGGTCGCGGGCGCCCTCGTCGCCCGCCTCCAGGTCCGGCCGACCGACGCTCCGCAGGAACAGGGCGTCGCCCGTGAGGAGCATGTCCGCGTGCTCTCGGTTCGGTCGGCGGAGCCGGAGACACGTCAGCTCGGTCGTGTGTCCCGGCGCATGGATCGCCTCGATCTCGACGTCGCCGACGCGGAGCACGTCCCCGTCGGACAGCAGGGTCGCGTCGAACGCCAGCCCGCGCTCGGTCGCGCCGGCGGGGAGGGCGACGGCCGCGTCGCCGTCGGTCGCCTCGCTGACCGCGCGGACGCCGCTGACGTGGTCGGCGTGGACGTGCGTGTCGACTGCGTACCGCAGCGAGGCGTCGTGTTCCTCCGCGTCGGCGACGTACCGGTCGGCGAACGCGCGAAGCGGATCGACGACGGCGGCCTCGCGCCCGTCGGGGCCGTCGGCGACGACGAGGTGCGCCAGACAGCCCGAGGAGGGCCGTTGGTACTGGATCACGGTCACGTCGTCGTCGCGGACGAGCGGCTCCGCGAGGTACGTCTCCGCCCACGCGTCCATGCCGCCCGCGAGGTTCACCGCGTCGACCCCGGCGTCGGCGAGGTCGCACGAGACCTCGGCGCTCGCCTCCCCGCGCCCGCAGACGACGACGATCGGTTCGGGCAGGTCCTCCGGGAGCGGGTCTGTCGGCTCCCCGCGCGCCCCGGCCGCGACGAAGTTCACGTGCGGGACCTGGCGGGCGGTCACGGCGCGGCCGTCGACGTGCCACGCCTCGAACTCCGGTCGGTCGCGCACGTCGAGCACCGACACCGGGTCGCCGGCGCGAAGCCGCCGCGCGAGCGCTTCCGGTGCGATCTCGCCGCCCGCCGGCGGCCCGAGCGCGGTGGTACGGCCGGATCCGTCGCCGTCGCCGTCGCTGGTCGAGGTGTCGTCGCCGGTCGGGTCGCCGGCGCCGGTCTTGTTGTCGTCACCCGCCCCGCGATCGTGATCGCGCATCGAGCCGGCTCACTCCCGCGGTTCGAACGCGTGTCTGACGACCTCGCTGTCGTCGTCCCACTCGAACTCGTCGTGGACGCGGTTCAGTCGCTCCCTGTACGCCTCCAGGTCCTCGGAACCCTCCGCGCGGGCGTCCTCGTCGGTGAGGTCGCCGAGCGTGCGGTGCTCGATCCCGGTCACCTCGAACGTCGCCCCGTCGATCTCGAAGGTGTCGCCCTCCTCGGCGTAGGCGTGCCCGCGGTGGAGCTGTGTCACCGCGCCCTCCGCGGCCAGCTGCTGGACGTGACCGTTCGGCAGGATCTCCGAGGCGTCGATCTGTGCCATACCGGATCGGTCGTGTCGCGCGGGGGAAACGTTAACGCCGCGCTCGGCGACCGATCGATCATGGATGGCGAGGCCTTTCGCGATCGCGTCGAGTCGGCGAAGGCGACCGAACTGGAGCGACTCGGTTCGAACAAGCTGCTCATCGCGCTCACCGACGCGACGCTGGAACCCGAGGCGGTGCTGCGGGCCGCAGCCGACTCCGAGCACGCCGCCCACACGACGTTCGCAGGGTGGACGGCTGACGAGAAGGTGGCCGACGACGGGGCGACCGACGCGGACGGCGAGAGCGACGAGGCCGCCGCGAAGCTGTTCGAGTGGCTCGCCGAGCGCGAGCGCGACCACCGCGAGCGCGTGCTCGACTCGCTGGCGGATCTGGGCGTCGATCACGACCCCGCCGACGGCGGCACCATGCACGAGTACCTCCGTGCCCGCGAGGGGCCGGTCGAGCGCGTCGCCGCCGGCACCGTCGGCCGCGGACTCGTCAGCGACCGGACGCACCTCCAGATCGTCTCGTTCTTCGTCAACGAGGGCGACGAGGCGCGCGCGGACCTGTTTCGCGACTTCCGGACGGAAACCGAGGAGGAACTGGATCGCGGGCTGGCGCTGCTGGAGGACGCCTGCGAGACCGACGAGGACTGGGAGCGCGCCCGGATGGTCGCCGAGTACGTGGTGCAGATCGCCTACGACGACTACGCCGACGCGCTGGCGGGGATGGATATCGACGTGAAGCCGGTGTGTTGACGGACGCGAGGGACCGCGTCACGGTCGACGAGTCGTCGCGTCCCGAACGCCGAGGCGAGCCGCGATACTCGTCCGGCTGGAACTGTGCGACGACTTATTGTCAGTGATCCCGACACTCACGACTGCACATGTCAACCACTGCAAAGGTGATCGAGCTGGTGGGCAACTCGAACGAATCGTGGGAGGACGCCGCGCAAACCGCCCTGAACGACGCGGACGAGACGCTGGAGGACATCAGCGGGATCAAGATCGTCTCGCAGACGGCAACCGTCGAAAACGGGCAGATAGACCAGTACAAGACCGTTCTCCACGTCTCCTTCCAGCTCAAACGGTGACGGGGCCGCGGCACTGACCGCCCGTCTTCGAGCGCTGGTGAGGTGACGAGCCACTCGGAGGCAGGTCCGTACGGGCCGGTCGGTCGGAGACGGGTCCCTCCGCGCCGCTCGGTCGACGGGCGCGACGCACCGAGCGTGAGTCGCGGATCGTCGATCCCCGGGCACCCGCGCGCACCATCGCCCGACAGGTCGGCCGCCAGCGTCGCTTCGTGTCGGCGACCCGCCGTTTCGAATCTCGAAACCGCGTCGTCACCGGGGTACACACCCGTGCAAAACCGCCCGACTACGGCAGGATCGTCGAGCCGAGCGATTGAAGGGAGCCGGCGACCGCGTATTCGATGATGCGACACGACCACCTCCTCTCGGCGGGCCAGCTCACCCGGGGGGACATCGAGGCCGTCCTGGACCGCGCGGCCGACCTCGCCGACGACCCGGGAGCCGTCGGCGAGCGCCACGCCGACCGCCTGCTCGCGCTGTGCTTCTTCGAGCCGAGCACCCGCACGAAGATGTCGTTCGACACCGCGATGAAGCGCATCGGCGGCGACACCGTCGACATGGGCTCCGTGGAGTCGTCGTCGGTGAAGAAGGGGGAGTCGTTGGCCGACACCGTCCGCGTCATCGAGGGGTACGCCGACGGGATCGTTCTCAGGCACCCGAGCGAGGGCGCAGCGAAACTCGCCTCCCAGTTCGTCGACGTGCCCGTGATCAACGCCGGCGACGGCGCGGGGCAGCACCCGAGCCAGACCCTGCTCGATCTGTACACGATGCGCGAGCGGGCGGGGCTCGACGACCTCACCGTCGGGATCATGGGCGACCTGAAGTACGGTCGGACGGTCCACTCGCTGGCGTCGGCGCTCACCAACTTCGACGCGCGGATGCACTTCGTCAGTCCCGAGTCGCTGCGGCTCCCGCGGGGCGTCCGGTTCGACCTCCACGACGCGGGCGCCCGGCTCAGGGAGCACACCGACCTCGACGAGGTGCTCGAGGAGTTGGACGTGCTGTACGTCACCCGGATCCAGCGCGAGCGCTTCCCCGACGAGAACGAGTACCAGCAGGTCGCCGGCGAGTACCAGATCGACGCCGGGACGCTGGAGCGCGCCCGCGACGACCTCACCGTGATGCACCCCCTCCCGCGGGTCGACGAGATCGCCCCCGACGTGGACGCGACCGACCACGCCGCCTACTTCGCGCAGGCGCACAACGGCGTTCCCGTGCGGATGGCGCTGTTGGACGAGCTGCTCGGCGGGGACTCGACCGAATCGGACGACGCCCGCGCCGCGTCCGACGGAGGTGACGCCCGATGAGCGACGCTCCCGACCGGGAACTCCGGATCTCGAAGATCCGCGACGGCACCGTCATCGACCACATCACTGGCGGGCAGGCGATGAACGTCCTCGCGATCCTCGGCATCGACGGCGACGAGGGGATCGGGGTGTCGATCGGGATGAACGTCCCCTCCGACAAGCTCGGCACGAAGGACGTGGTGAAGGTGGAGGGCCGCGAGCTGAGCCAGGGCGAGGTCGACGTGCTCTCGCTGCTCGCGCCGGAGGCGACGGTCAACATCGTCCGCGAGTTCGAGGTCATCGAGAAGAAGCGCGTCGAGCGCCCCGAGCGCGTCGTCGGGCTGCTCACCTGCCCGAATCACAACTGCATCACGAACGCCGACGAGCCCGTGGAGTCGGCCTTCGGCGTCGTCGCCGACGGTGTCCGCTGTGAGTTCTGCGGCGAGATCGTCCGCGAGGACATCGGCGACCACCTCGCCGTTCACTGAATCTGTCGCCCCCGAGTACCTGCATCGGTCCGATGACTCCGGCGGTTCCCGTTCGCCTGTCGTCGACTCCGTTCGAGCAGATCCGGACGAAAAAGCCGAACCTGCACCAACGTGCTGTCAACTGGCAAGAGATATTTTACTGACACACTTCGACGGGTCCGACGGAGAGAGACGATGTTCTACCACGAGAACAAACTCCAGTACACGGTCGAGGTCGAGGAACCGAACCCGGCGTTCGCGAAGATGCTCCAACAGGCCATCGGCGGCATCGAGGGCGAGATGCGCGTCGCGCTGCAGTACTTCTTCCAGGCGGCGGCGGTCCCGGACGAGCACGCCGAGTACCGCGAGGCGCTCCGGGACACCGCGGCCGAGGAGCTGAGCCACATCGAACTGCTCGCGACGGCCGTCAACAAGAACCTCGAGGGAGCCGATATCTCGGTGGCCGACGGGTTCTCCTCGGTCGCCGCCCAGCAGCCGCGGCACTTCCTCTCGTCGGGGATGCACGCCCTGCCGAACGACGCCGACGGCGTCCCGTTCGACGGCAGTTGGATCGTCGCGACCGGCAACCTCGCCTCGGACATGTACGCCAACATCATGGCCGAGTCCGCCGGTCGGCTGCTGGCGAGTCGGCTCTACGAGATGACCGACGACTCCGGGATGAAGGACATGCTCGCGTTCCTCATCGCGCGGGACACGATGCACCAGAACCAGTGGATCTCCATCCTCAAGGACCTGGGCGACCCCGAGGAGCTGCTCGACGTCCACCCGATCCCGGACAGCTTCCCCGACGAGGTCGAGAACCAGGAGTTCAACTACGCGTATCTCTCGACGAACGTGGAGCCGCAGGACGACCCCGGCCACCCGTGGACCTCGGGCGAGTCCCCGGACATGGAGGGGGAGTTCGAGTTCATCGATCAGCACGACCTCGAGGGCGCGCCCGTCGAAGTCTCGGAGGCTGACCCGAGGACGTACAACGACCCCGCCCCGCAGGACGAGGACTGAGGGGCGCCGTGAACGGACGTGTGTCGGGCGTTCGTGATCCTCCGTCCACGTCGCGTTGCTGGCTGCCGAGAACACCACGCCGAACTCGACTCGCTCGCGGGGCTGGTTCCGATCCTCGACGGCGCGTAGTCGCCGAATCGGAAATCCCTATCCCGTTCGGGGCGCCAGTGTGGGGCATGAACGTACTCGACACGCTCCGCCGTCCGGAGTACACCGGCGAGAACCGCTGCGGGCCGTGCACCGCCGTCAACGCGGCCGTCGTCGTCGCCGCGGCCGCGGTCGCCGCGGTTCGGCGCCGGTCGCTCGGGGTCGCCGTGCTCGGGGTCGGCGCGGCGCTCATCTATCTACGTGGCTACCTCGTCCCCGGTACGCCCGCGTTCGCCCCGGACCTCGTCCGGTCACTGGGGCTCGAGGAGCGCTTTCGCCACGTCGCCGCCGACGGCGAGGACCCCGAGCGGCGTCGCGAGTCCGACGACCTCGTCGCCGACACGGACCCGCAGGAACTGCTGGGCGCGATGTTCCGCCACGGTGTGATCGAGGAGGGCGCCGGCGACGACGACGCGCTGTACCTGACGGAGACGTTCGATACCGCCTGGCGCGAGGAGCTGGAGACGCTCCGGGAGGCGACCCCCGAGGACCTCGTCGAGGCGACCGCCGAGGTCGTCCCGTTCGAGGCGGACGGCGAGCGCGAGTACGGCGGCGTCTCCGTCGAGGGCGAGGAGGGCATCGTCTGGCTCCGGCCGACGAACGCCACCGGCGACGTGGCCGCCGTGCGCGCGATGACGCGGCTGGACGTGCCGGAGTCGCTGCGCGCGCCGGCCACGACGCCGCTTCGCCTGTTCACGCCCGAGTGTCCCGCCTGCGGCGGCGACCTCGATGAGCGTACCGTCGCCGACGGCTGCTGCGGCGGAACCATGGGGATCGACGACACGCCGACGCGGGACGTGCTCGCGTGCGTCGACTGCGAGGCGGAAGTGCACGCGTTCGCCGACACGGGCGACGCCGGGGATGCGGGCGACACGTCCGACGCGTGAGGAGCGATTTAATGGCCGATCGCGGAGTCGATCCCGTGGTCGATCCGGGGACGGACGCGCTTCAGGGCGGAAACGATTAGTGCCCGCCCCCTGAACGGAAGCGTATGTCCGGAAAGTCCAAAATCGTCGTGCTGTTCGGTGTCGTCGTGCTCATGTACGTCCTCTTCAGCTCCAACAGCGAGCCGGTCGAGGTCGAAGTCGAGACCGAGGACTGAGGGTCGCCTCCGACAGCCGATCACACAGCAGCTCGATCCACCCCTTCTTTCGAAACACGTACCCTCGCGAGCGGCCAAGCACCCGTATGACCGAGTACGGCGTCGTCACCCGCAACGCGGAGGAGACGGAGTGGCCGGACTTCGACCTGGCCTTCTACGAGGTGAAGGACGTGACCGGCCGCTCGGCCGAACCGATCGAGACGGCCGTGAACATGGTCTCGTGTTTCGGCGACAACGCCGCCGCCGAGGCGACCCCGGACCTCGTCCCCGTCGACGCCGAGGGCCGGCCGGCGACCCGCGACCGGACGTACTTCGACTGGGCGTATATCTGTCCGACACACGAGGAGTACCGTCGCGGCCTGCTGGAGATCATCGAGGACTGCGTGGCCGTCAACGGCGACGTCCGACTGGACGATGTCGGCTTCCCGCGCGAGGGATACTGCCGCTGCGACCGATGTGAGCGACTGTTCGCCGAGAGCGACCACGACGAGTGGGCCGACTGGCGCGCCGAGGTGATCACCGAGTTCGTCGCCGAGGCGACCGATCGGATCCCCGGGAAGGCGTATCTCACGCTGTACCCCGACCCCTATCCGGGCCATCTGTACGACCGCGCCGGCCTCGATCTGGACGCGCTGGCCGAACACGTCGACGAGTTCGTCGTCCCGCTGTACGACACCAACTACGGGACGACGTACTGGCTGGAGACGATCGCGAAGGGCTTCGAGAGCCGGCTCGCGGACCTCGACGTGACGTTCTCGGTGGAACTGTACGCCGTGAACGTCGACATCGACGACCTGAACCACGCCGCGGAGGTCGCCGCCGCCTACGGCGAGGACGTGTTCTTCGGCTACGACGCGAGTCAGGCCGTGGCGGCGCTTCGTCGGATGAAAGCGGACGCGCGAGAGGGACGGAGCTACGGCGGGGACGACACCGACCGCGACCGCGGAGGCGACGGCATCTGAGCCGGGAAGGGCCGCCAAGACGGGAAACCGCGACGAGTCCGCGTAACGGGTCGTGTCTACGACAACGGGCCGTACGCGAGCGCCCAGATGACGACGATCGTCAGTAGGAAGACGATCCCGGCGACACCGGCGAGGAGGAACAACAGCCCGCCGGTCTCCTTCTTTTGGCCCTGATCAGCCATACACGAGACACGGGTCGCGACCACAAAGGTTACTCGGCGCGGACGGATCGGTGGCGCGTTTCCCTCGTCGTCGCTCGTCCGGTCGCCCGTCTCGTGGCCCGATCGGTGGCCCGAATCAGTATTCGCGTCGCGAGTGACTCTTTTCACCGGGCCTCCCGTACCCCGTCTATGACTCTCTACGACAGACTCTACGAGCTGTATACGGAGTTCGACACGGAGACCCTCCGCGCGTATCGGGAGTTCGTCGACTTATTCCCGCCGCTGGACTCTCGCGTCGCGCTCGACAGCTGGGACGACGCGAACGCCGACCTCGAAGAGCGCCGGGAGCGAATCGAGCGCGCTTTCGGCGGCGACGAGGGTGACGCGCTCGCGGAGGTGGCGGCGATGGCCGACCGCGAGTCCGCGTTCACCGCGCTCGACCTCCACGGGAAGTACGGCCGTGCGCCGAACGCGCTCGTGCTCGACGTGGACGAGACGCTGCGCTCGGCCGGCGACACGGACAACGAGATCCCCCGCGAGACGCTCCACCTGCTCACCGAGTTCGCCGAGCGCGGCGTCCCGCTGGTGATCTGCACCGGCCAGACCCTGGAGAACGTGAAGGGCTTCCTGATCCAGGGGCTCGGCAACGAGCTGGTCCACTCGGGGGACGTGTCGGTCGTCTACGAGGCAGGCGCGGGCGTGTTCACGCCCGGCAGCGGCGCCGACACCAAGCGGCTCCTCTACGACGACCTGGACGACGACGTTCGGGGCGTCGTCGACCGCGTCCGCGACGGCGTGCTCCATGAGGCGCCCGAGCGCGTCCGCCGGGGCTGTCACCTCCAGGGCAACGAGTTCAACGTCACGCTCAAGCCCAACTACGAGACCGGCAGCGACGACGCCGAGGCCGTCATCGACGAGGCGATGGTCCACCTGCTCGATCTCGTCGGCGGCGCCGCGGGCGAGCGACTCGACCTCGCCGACGGCCCCGCCGCCGCGCGGGCGTACTACGCCGCGGCCGACCCCGAGATCGCGGGCGCGATCGAGCGGGCCGGCGCGAGCGCCGACGCGGACGTCCCCGACGCCGCCGCGACGCTGTTCGATCGACTCGAGGTCGCGCTGTACCGCGCCGACGCCGCCGAGCTCGCCGCCGCGGAACTGCACAAGGCCGCCGGCGTCGAGGCGTCGCTGGACGTGCTCGGCGTCGACGACCCGTTCGTCTGCATGATGGGCGACTCGAAGTCGGACCTCCGCGTCATGGAGTGGGCCGAGGAGACCGGGTCGGGCGTCTCGGCGGCGCCCGAGCACTCCTCACAGAACGTGTTGGACCACGTCCGAGCGACCGACGACCTCGTGTTCGCCCCGGGCGCTGCCGCCGACGTGCTCCGGACGATGTACGCGTGGTGCGCGCTGGCGGAGCTGAACGGAACGAACTGACGCGATACGGGCGGTTCCGTATTCGGACGGATCGCTCGCGGTTGATCCCGGATCTCGGGGTTTCACGCCTCGTGGCGACGAAGCGCCGCCAGCCCGACCGCCAACAGGAGCGCCAACCCGATCGGGTGGACCAACGCGCCGGTCGTCTCGGTCGTGTCGTCGGGATCGGCCGTCGCGGTGCCGCCGTCGCTCGGGACGCTTGTGGCCGGCGGCGGTGTCGTCGTCGGCCCCGTTGTCGGCCCGGCCGTCGTCGTCACCGTCTCGGAGCCGCCGGCGTCCGCGGTCGCCGTGGCGGTCCCGTCGGACGAAGGTTCGGTTCTGGTCGCGGTGGCCGTCCCGTTCGACGTGGGGGTCTCGGTCGCCGTCCCCGCCGTGCTCGTCGCCGTGGCGGTCGTCGTGGCCGTCGACGATCCGCCGGGAGCGGATCCCCCGCCGGGTTCCGTCGTCGTGTCGGTCGCCGTCGCCGTCGCCGTTGCCGTCCCGGAATCGCCCCCGACGGTCACCGTCGCGGCGTCGCTGATCCCGTAGTACTCGCGCGCGGTGCCGTCGAACGCGAGGTCGCCACGGACGCCCGAGACGACGGTGTACTCCCCGTCGGCGAACTGGCCGGCGTCGATGGTCGTGCGGTAGGTCGTGTCGTTCACCCGGGACGCCTCGTTGACGACCCGCGTCGAGTCGTCGCCGACAGCGACAGTCACCGACTCGAACGCGGGCGGGTCGTCGCGAGGCTCGACCGTCACGTCGACTGTGAGCGTGCCGTCGGAATCGACGGAGGCGGCCACGTCCTGCGTGACATCGTAGCCCTGGATGACGAACGGCTCGGCCGCGTACACCTCCCGGTCATCGCCGGACTCGTTGGTGACGACGACGGCGTAGGTGCCGACTGAGTAATCCAGTTCGGCTTCGAACGATTCGCTCCCACGGGCGGAGTAGATCTTGCGTACGTCTCCCTCGCCGTCGACGATCCGCGCGACGTAGTACTCGCCCGAGGGCGCCTCGACATCGAACGTGAGCGTGCCGCCGGGCGCTTCCCGACCGATCTCGGTCACTTCGACGGTCTCGCCGTCGACTTCGTACGTCGTGTCGGGGATGTCGACGGCGCCGTCGATCTCGAGCGCGTACCCGGTCTGGGCGGCAGCGAACGTGGCCGCCGCTCCCGTGGCGACGACTGCGATGGCCACGATCAGCGCCAGCACTCGCCGGCGGTCGACCGCGGCGACGATACCGCGGCTGCTCATGGTCGAGCTCGACTGCGGCGGCTGACGAGGGACGTTCGCGAGCGCACGTCTACCCGTGGGGACGTGTTCAACAAAAACGTCTCCGATCGGGTGCCGTCTCGAGTGCGCCTGTGCGTCCCGTGGCGGTATCGTTACAGTGGTCGACCGTACAGTGGGGTGTAATGACAGACGCGGTACTCCGCGGCGACGACCTGACCGTCGACCGCGGCGGCGATCGCGTTCTCGACTCGGTCTCGATCTCGGTTCCGAGCGACGCGCGCCTGTTGGTCCAGGGGCCCAGCGGCGCGGGAAAGACGACGCTGTTCAACGTCCTCGGGCTGTTGGAGCCGCCGACCGGCGGGACGTTGTACGTGAACGGCGAGTCGACCGCGTCGCTCGGCGAACGCGCGCGCGCTCGCATCCGCCGGGACACGATCGGCTTCGTGTTTCAGGACTTCCAGCTCATTCCGGATCTCACGGCCAGGGAGAACGCCGCGGTGCCACAGGACCACCGTGGCGAACGCGACGAGCCGTGGCTCGATCACCTCTTCGAGGCGTTGGACATCACCGACCTCGCGGGCCAGTACCCGGCGACGCTCAGTGGCGGCGAGAAGCAGCGTGTCGCCATCGCCAGAGCGCTCGCGAACCGCCCCGCCGTCGTACTCGCCGACGAGCCGACGGGGCAGCTCGACCCCGAGACGGCCGATCGCGTGCTTGACCTACTGTTAGAAATTCGAGCCGACGCGGGAACCGCCCTCGTCGTGATCAGTCACGACCGCCGGCTGCGGGAACAGTTCGACGACTGCCTCCGGCTCGCGGACGGGTCACTCACGCCAGTGTGACGCCCGATCGCTCACACTCCGGCGACTCGGCGTCCGGGACCGCCTCACCGAGCGATCTGCTCCAAGCGGGTCGTATCACTCTCTACGGAGTAAGCGACGACTGATGCGCGACGCCGGCCTGCTCCGACGGTGGTCGCGTCGAGACTGGCTCAGCGTCGCGGTCGTGACCGTCACGACTGCTTTCCTGGTCGGCACCGCGCTGTTGCTGTTGTCGGCTGGCGCCTACACCGCGACCCTCGACGAGGACCTGTCGACGGCCGCAACCGTCTCCTACGAGGGGTCAGTGTCCGGTGGCTCGGCCGCTGCGGACGACCGGATCGCGATCGCCGTCGCCACCGCGGCGGTCGACGGCGTCGAGACGCGGGTCGTCGGAGTCGGGCCATCGGCGCCGGCGATCGTCCCGGGCGCCTCCGTCGCCTGGAAGGACGCACGGATCCCGCAGCCGCAGGACTCGGCGACGGTCGGCCCGGTCGCGTACCCGCGGACGGTCCGGTTCGTCGGCCCCGACGCCACGGTCGATCGGCGCGTCACCCCACCGGCGAACGAGACGATCTTCCCCGGTCGGTGGTACGCCGGCGACCCGGCGCTCGCGGACGAACTGGGCAGCGATGGTCGGTTCGTGATCGACCCGACCGGCGACGACGACGGCTACCGCGGTGGCGTCGCCCTCGTCGGGGCGCTCCCGTTCCTGTACCTCGGGATCCGCGACGTGCTCTCGATCCTCTCGCTGGCGGGCGTCGCGGGCGCGGTCGTGGTGGTGGTCGTGGTGTACAACGTGACGCAGATGACGCTCACCGACCGTCGGCGGACGATCAGCGTGCTCAGGTCGACGGGGATCGACCCGGTTCGGCTGGGTGCGATCATCGCCGGACGGGCGACGGCGATCGCCGCGTTCGGTGTGGTCGCGGGCGCGGTTCTCGGGATACTCGCGCCTCGCGCGCTCGTCATCGCCGCACGAGCGCTTGGGATCCCGGTCTCGCTGCCGACCGCGTTGACCACCGAACGGGTGACTGCGGTGCTCGCGATCGGCGCACTGCTGACGATCGCGGGCGCGGTCGCTGGCGTGGTGACAGCTGTTTCGGCTATCCGTTCCCCGCCCGGATCCGCGGGGGCGGTCGGAGGAGCGCCCCCCGGGCGTCGCGACGGAGAACCCGGTCGATTCGTCGGCCCTCGCGGGTTCCGCGAACGCATCGTCCACGCAGCCGGAATCGAGTCGATGATCGCGGCGGCCGCGGCGGCCGTGCCGTCGCCGACGATCCTCGACTGGCGGACGGCCGTGCCGACGACTGCGACGCTGACGGTCTTCGTCGTGATCGTCGTCGTCGTGTCCGGACTGGTCGGCGCGCTCGCGCCGATCACGGCGCAGTCCACCGGCACGGTCTCGGAAGCCGGCGCGATCCACCCGTTAAACAGCCGGATCGACGCCGGATACGCGAGCGCGCTCCGCGAACAGGGCGTCGCCGCGAGCCCCGAGATCATCGCCGCGCAGGCGCACTACGGGCAGCCGTATCTCCTGCGAGGTGCCAACTTCACAGCGTTCGCTCGCGTCACCGGTGCGGAGGTGACGACCGGCCGACCACCGGACGGTCCCGACGAGGCTGTCATCGGAGTCGGCTTGGCGCGCACGCTCGGGTTTGAACGCGGAGACGAGATCACGATCGGCGGGAGCGTGTCGCCGCTGGTGGACCGCGTCGAGATCGTCGGCGTCTACGCGGCACCCGGCGCGATCGACGACCAGTTGATCGTTCCAAGAGCGACGATCGCGCCGGGCGCGGTGGGTGGCGGCGATCAGGTCCACGTGATCCGGACCGAGGGGCTCACCGCCGACCAACTCGGGAACGCGACTGAGGCCGGCCCACAGGTGATCGTGACTCGGCTCCACGCGCCCGACTCGGTCGACGTCGGGGAGCCCGCGACGATCGCGGTTGAGCTTCGAAACGTGGGCGAGGAAGCCGGTTCGAAGCGGGTGGAGATCCGCGTCGGCAACGAGACACTGACGCGGCGAGTCGAACTCGACGCGGGGTCGACGACGACCGTGACGGTCACCGAGCGGCGCAACCGAACCGGGTCGTACCCTGTCATTGCCGGACCGTTCGAGCGGACGGTCCGAGTGACGAGCGAGACGGCGCTCACGCTGCCGCCGGAGTTCCCGGAGACCGCGCCTCCGGGAGCGACGTTGCTGGTTCCGGCGACGACGGAGAACGGGACACCCGTCGAGGGCGCACGCGTGACGTTCGGCGGGACACCGATCCCGGTCTCGCCGGAAGGGGTCGCGACGGTGCCGCTCCCGGAGGAGCCGGGCGAGTACCGGATCCGCGTGACTGCACCCGATCAAGCGCCGGTGACGACGACGATCGCGGTCAGCTCCTCGGCCAACCGGGAGGTCGGCGCGCGCATCGATGTGGAGCCGTCGACCGGGAGTCCGACGACCCGCCCGAACGTGTCGGTGTACGTCGCGAACCCGTGGGGAACCACCATGGAGCGCAACCTGACGCTTCTCAC
Organism: Halobaculum rarum; assembly: GCF_040025155.1. Lineage (NCBI taxonomy): Archaea > Methanobacteriati > Methanobacteriota > Halobacteria > Halobacteriales > Haloferacaceae > Halobaculum > Halobaculum rarum. The sequence continues at coordinate 2,328,035 of NZ_CP157275.1, forward strand.
TCCCGGCGGCGCCGAACGGCGTCAGGTTGTGTTGCGTCCCGGCAACGTCTCACAGATCCAGATCGGCTCCGAGGCGGTAGGGTTTGACGGCCGGGCCGAGCCAGGCACGTACACGTTCCGGCTGCTCGCTGACGACGACCTCGTCGCGACCGCACGGTACACCGTTTCCGGGTCACCAGGCGCGGGAGCCTCGCTGCCTGAGGGTGCCAGTTCGTACGCCGGCGGAACCGGGCTCGGAACCGTGATTCGGCAGGTGTTCGGAAACGTGCAGGTGCTGTTCGGCGGGATGGTCGTGCTTGCGGGGGTGAGCACCGCGAGCGGGACCGTCGCGACGTTCGCGCGGTCGGTTCAGGCACGGCGCCGCACGATCGGCATATATCGTGCGACCGGGATGACACCGTTCCAGTTGACTCGTGTGCTGGTTCGCGACGCCGTACTCGTCGCGACGCCGGCTGCGGTGGGCGCGACCGCGCTCGCGTCCGTCGTGGTGGCCGTACTGGGTTCACTCGACGTCCTCGTCGCGTTCGGCATCCGGATCGACCCCATGATCGCGAGCCCGGCAATCCTCGTCGCGGTGCTCGGCAGCATCGCACTGGCCGCGTGCAGCGTCTGCCTCGCGGCAGTGCCGATACTCCGATCGTCGCCGGCCGACCTAACCAGCCGCGACTCGTGATCAGCTGTTTCAGGATTCTGATACCGACGGACGACCCAAACAGTAAGATCAGCATACCACGTCCCAAACGGCGTGTATCTGTATTATTCGCCAGATCGAATCCAAGCGAAACGTATCAGTCTATCCAAAGTTTTTATGCGTGAAGGGTCAAGTTACCAAACAAATGGATCAGCCGAGGCTCTCGCGTCGGGTCGGAATCGTCATTATAACCGTCGCGCTGGTGCTTTCGCCCGTGGTCGCGCCGGTCTCGGGAGCGCTGCCCGGCGGCGACGCCGGCGCACAATCGGGGTCGTCCACCGCGATCGACGCGTCGACACAGCGGCTCGGTCCGGCGACAGGCGGCGGGGTCGCCGATATCAACGCGTCATCCGACGAGGTGTACGACGCCGGCGGCAACGTTTCGGTGTGGGTGCGCTCCCCGCTCGCGTTGAACGTCGACGAGGAGGAGTACGCCGACGGGAGCGACGTGGAGACGTACCTCGGCATCCCGAAGATCACCGTTTCTGGTGGTGATGGGGAGTCGTCGACACCGTATGAAAAGAGACAGATCAGCGTCTACGACGAGGGCAAGACGATCACCGCCGAACTCGATGAGGCGTCCGCGGGGGGCGGCGGCAGCCTTGATGGACAGGATGTCCAGTTCGTGGCGGTCAGAATGACCGACCAGAACGTGACCTCCGTGGACGACATCGGCGCGTTGCTCAACGGGTCCGCGGACGCCAACGGCCGGATCGTCGGGGAGAACTCCTCGTTCGACGGGTTCGAGAATGTCCAGTTCACACCCGAGGAGTCCGGGCAGTACGCGCTGCTCGCCGTCGCCAAGGAGGAGAACGGCGACTCTGGCGTCGTCGGACCGAGCGGCGACGACCCGGCGGGGGAACTCGCGGTCGAGGGGAACGTGACGGTCGTCGGCGCGGACTTCCTCGCGGTTCGCGAGGATGACGGCGACGCGACCGTCGACGTGACGGCCGGCGGGACCGGCAGCAACGTCACCTTCGATGCGAACACGACGAGTTCGTTCGCGGGCGAGGACGTCGTCCACACCGCGCTCGTGATCGACGAGGGCGAACTGGCGAATCAGAACATCGATCTGGTCGTCGACTCGGAGGACGGCACCGTCGAAGTGAAATCGAGCATCGAGGACGCCCAGGGCGTCGTCCGGACCGAGCCCGGAGTCGACGGCGTGACGGTTCCCTCGATCGCCGGAATCGAACTCGCGAACGGCACGGAGATCAACAGCACTGAGGCGCTGTTCGCGGCGGTCCGAAACGAGAGCGACCGCGTCACGTTCACGCTGACGGATAACACGACCATCAACGCGTCCGCGACCGCCGTCGTCGACGGCCCCGAGACGACGCTCGAGGTCGGGACGTCGCAGTCGTGGCCCAGCCAGGACTACACGTACCTGTACACCGCCGTCTCCGAGGCCGACGGTCGGATGGTCGCCCAGCGCGGGTCGGTGAGCCTCAAGGAGGGCGTCGGGCTTTCGATCGAAGCGAACGACACCGCCATCCAACAGGGCAAACCCGTCAAGTTCACCGTCACCCGCGACGACACGGGAGCGGCGACCGACGCCACGCTCACCGTCGACGGACCTGACGGCGTCGGGACGCTCTCGACGGACTCGGACGGCAAAGCGGTCCTCACGTTCGGGTCGGTCGGGACGTACACCGTGACCGCCTCGAAGGCCGAAACCGAGACGACCGAGTTCTTCGACGACTCCGTCTCGATCGAGGTGAAAGAAGAGGTCGAGGAAGCATACGTCACGGACTTCACGCTCTCGCCGAACAAGACCGGGACGAACGAGAACGTCACGGTCAAAGCGACCGTGTATAACCCCGCCGACAAGACTCAAGGCGAGACCCTGGAGCTGTACGTCGACGGGGAGAACGTGCAGACGAAGCACATCGACGACCTCGAACCGGGCGAGACAACAGTCGAGTTCGACCGTCCGCTCTCGTTCGACACCGAGGGCGTCCGGGATATCTCCGTCGACAACCTCCCGCCGAAGCAGCTCGAGATCGACGACGAGGCGTTCGCCGAAAGCTTCAGCCTCTCGCGGAGCTCCGTGTTCATCGGGCAGTCGGTGACGATCTCGGCGACCGTCACGAACCCCGGTGACTTGGACGAGGGCGAGACGCTGGAACTGTTCGTTGACGGGAATCGCGTCGAGACGAAGCACGTCCGCGTCGCCGCCGGCGATACTATCACGGTCACGTTCACCCGGACGTTCCGTTCCGCCGGACAGCGCATGATCGCCGTGGACAACTTGAAGGCGAAGCGGCTCAACGTCCGCCGTCGTTCCTCGCCTGACCCGGACCCCGATCCGGATCCTGATCCCGATCCGGACCCGGGAGCCGGTGAGGGGCCGCCAGACGGCGTGCCGGGGTCCGACGTGACCGATACCGACAGAGGGGCGACGGTCACCGTCGACCGCGTCCGCAGCGGCGACACCGTCGGCGTCGAGCTCGGGAACCGGACCTCACGGAACGGGACCGGGCTGACCGGGCTCGAGATGCGGGTCGGTGGGAACACTTCCTCGTTCCGCGTGAACGTCACGCCCGCGCAGGCCGATCCGCCGACCGGCGTGCCGCCCGTGAACGAGACAACCGACGGGGCGAGCGCGCTCAGCTACTTCACCGCGACGCCCGAAGGCGAGACGGCGCCCGAGTTCGACGGCGTGAACTACACCTTCAGCGTCGCAACGTCCGCGCTTCCGGACGGCGTTTCCTCGGACCGAGTCGTTCTGCTTCGCTACAACGAGACGACGAGCCGGTGGGACAGGCTCCCGACGGAGGCGCTCGGCAACGGGAGCTACCGTGCGCGCTCGCCGGGCTTCTCCGCGTACGCGATCGGGGTCCGTCAAGCGCAGCCCGAACCGCGGTTCGCCATCGACGAGACGAACATCGAGTCGCGCTCGCTGGAGGTCGATGAAGAGACCACCGTCACCGCGCGGATCAGCAACGACGGAAACGCCGGCGGGACGTTCACCGCGAACCTCTCGGTCGACGGGCGGGTGATCGACTCGCGCGAGGTGACGATCGACGCCGGCGAGACCGAGTCCGTCGAGTTCACCGTCAGCTTCGACGAGGCGGGCACCTACGGCGTGGCGATCAACGACGAGGAGATCGCCTCAGTGACGGTCGAGGACGCCCGGCAAGCAACCGTAACTCAGACGCCGGCGGACGGTGGCCCGTCGAGCACGCCGATCGATGAGCCGTCCGGCGTCCCGCTGTGGCTCTCGCTCGGACTGCTCGCACTGTTCGTCCTCATCGCAGGGTTCGCCGTGTACCGCGTGCGGACCGGACCCGAATCGGACTCCGAGCCGCTCGAAGAGGAGTAGTCCGTCTCTTCGGTCGGAACGAGACCGAGGGAATCGAGCCGATAGCTGTCTTCGATCGCATCCGCTTCAGAACTCAGTTTTGATAGATTGACAGCGTTTCTTTTCATCAGTATCGGCGTGGCGTCGGTATGGACGCAGGTGGCGTCGCCGAAACGCGGACGGACATCGCGCTGCTGGTGCTTCCGGCGGTGGCGATGGTGCTGGTGTATCCGCTCCCTGAGCAGGTGAAACGGTCGTTTGCGCTCACCTATACGGATCCGACCCTCGCGACCGCGTTCACTGCACACTTCGTTCACCTCGGCGGCGAACACCTGGTCGCGAACCTGATCGCCTACCTGCTGGTCGTCGGGGTGACGTATCAGCTCGCGAGAATTCAGCGAGCGCTTCCGCAGTTCAGGGTGCTGTTCGTCGCGACGCTGGCGGCTGTCCCGTTCGCGCTGTCGGGGCTCAACGTGGCGCTGGTTCGTCCGCGCGTAGGGTTCGGATTCTCTGGGGTGCTCGCCGGGTTTTTCGGCGTGCTCTCGCTTACGCTGTCCGGGTACGTGCGCCGGGGGATACGAGTCGATCTCTCGCGCGAGTGGGACTCACTACCGTACTTCGCAGACCTCTCGTTGATCGGGGTCGTGCTGTTGTGGCGTGCACCCGGAACGTGGGTAGTCGCGTTGACCGCAGGAGTCGTCACCGTCTGGTACACAGGTCGCCTGTACGCGAGTCTCAGCCGCACCGAACCGCTATGGCACGACTGGGTGTTGCGACCGGGGTACGCGGAGCTGGGCGTGCTCGGCGGGGTGCTCGTCCTCGCGTTCCCGATCTTCGCGTTCCTGCCGACCGGTGGGGGCGACAGTTCGGTGGTGAACTTCTACGCACACTTCCTCGGGTTTAGCCTCACCGCGATCGCGGGGTATCTCCTTCCGCCGGTCGATGACGCCGAGACGGCGGTTCCGACGGGCTGACTCGCCGATCGACCGTGCCGACGCACCGACACGTTAGTAAGCGCCGGCGTGGACGATTCGTGTACAGATGGCGACACGCCGGCGCACACGGTTCGTTCGCGCACAGGTGGCGTGGATGCTGGGCGCCACACTGGTGCTCGTCTTGCTGGAGTCGCTCAGCTTCGAGCTCGTGTTCGTCGTGTCGCTGATCGGGTTTCTCGTCGTCACCGAGCTGACGGCGCCGTTCGCGGTCACGCCCGACTGGCGTCGACGCCTCGTGTGGATTATCGCGCTCGGGCTCGCGGTGTTCGGCTACGTCGTGATCCGCCGGATCCTGTCGATCCTGCCGCCGGGGGTGATCTGACGTGCGCGTCGGACCCGTCGACTGGAACTACCCCCGCGTGCTCCTCGCGGGACTCGTCGCCGTCCTCGTCGTCGCCGTGGTGTTCGCCGGCGGCACCTCCGCGGCCGCGTTCGGCTCGTACAACCCCGCATGGGACGGGGCGTCCCAGCTCCGTGCGGTGGGCGCCGACGCTGGCGCCGAGGTGACGGTGCTCACGAACGCCTCGGAGTACGACGGCGTCGATCCGAACGGAACCGTCGCGGTCGTTCTCTCGCCTGACCGCCCCTACACCGCGGCCGAACGCGACCGGCTCCGGCGGTTCGTCGAGCGCGGCGGCACGCTCGTCGTCGCCGAGGATTTCGGCGAGCACGGGAACGCGCTGCTGGCCGCGACCGGATCGTCGCTCCGGGTCGACGGTCGGACGCTCCGGGACGAGCGCGAGTACTACCGGTCGCCCGCGCTCCCGGTCGCCCCGAGTGTCGCTGACCACCCCCTGACGACCGGTGTCGACCGATTGACGCTCAACTACGGGACCGTGGTTACGTCCGCGTCGTCGGCGAACGGCTCGTCGGTCGCCGCGACGAACGCGACGGTGCTCGTGAACTCCTCGCGGTTCTCGTATCTCGACGGGGACGGCGACGCCGAACTCGACAACGAGGAGCGACTGCGCGCGCGCCCTGTCGCGGCGGTCGAATCCATCGGCGACGGGCGGGTAGTCGTCGTCTCCGACCCGAGCGCGTTCATCAACGCGATGCTGGAGCGGTCGAACAATCGCCGCTTTGCGGCGGCGCTGTTCGGCGCGCACGATCGGGTGCTCCTGGACTACTCACACACTGCAGGGCAGCCGCCGCTGGCCGCACTCGCGCTCGCACTGCGAAAGTCGTCGCTCGCGACCGCACTCGTCGGCGGCGGACTGCTCGCCGCCGTCGGCCTCTGGGTCAGGCGCCCGTGGAACGGCCGCCTGAAAGGCAGACTGCGGGCGGATGGGCGGTACACGGGCGATCGGCGACCCGAAGGACGCCGAACGACGGGCGCTGCGGACCCGGGGGCGTCCCCCGACGGGAGGTCGGTTGCGGCGTCGCTCGCGACACTGCACCCCGACTGGGACGACGCCCGAACCCGGCGCATAATGACAGCGGTTTTCCCACGCCGCGCCGAGGATTCCGAGGATGAGTGATGCCGCCGACGCACCGGCCGCGGTGTACGAGGCGATCCGCGAGGAGGCCGGTCGTGTGCTTATCGGGAACGAGGACGTGATCGAGGGGATCACCATCTCGTTGCTTACGCGGGGACACGTGCTGCTCGAGGGAGTGCCCGGCGTCGCGAAGACGACGATCGCGAATCTCGTCGCGAGATCGACCGGGCTGGAGTTCACCCGGCTCCAGATGACGCCGGACCTCCTCCCCGCCGACATCACGGGGTCGCACGTCTACCGCGAGAACACCGGCACCTTCGAGCTGAACAAGGGACCGGTGTTCGCGAACCTCGTCGTCGCCGACGAGATCAACCGCGCGACGCCGAAGACGCAGTCGGCGCTGCTCGAGGCGATGCAAGAACGGAGCGTCACGATCGAGGGGCAGACCCTCTCGCTACCGGACCCGTTCATCGTCATCGCGACGCAGAATCCGATCGAAATGGAGGGCGTGTTCGAACTTCCCGAGGCCCAGCGCGACCGATTCCAGTTCAAACTCCGTGTCGACCTCCCCGATCGCGACGACGAACGGGAACTGCTCGATCGGTTCGACGAGGACCCCGATCTCGGGCCAGACCAGGTGGAACAGGTCGTCGACGAGAACCGACTGCGCGCTGCCCGCGAGGCGGTCACCGGGATCCACGTCGCCGACGGCGTTCGCGAGTACATCCTCGACATCGTCGCGCGAACGCGCGAGGACGCGGATATCGAGTACGGCGCCTCCCCGCGCGCGACGCTCGCGTTCCTCAACGGCGGGAAGGCGCGGGCGGCGATCCACGGTCGCGACTACGTGATCCCGGACGACGTGAAAGCGCTCGCGAAGCCGATCCTGATCCACCGGCTGTTGCTGTCGACGGAGGCGGAGATCGGCGAGGAGTCCGTCGAGGACGTGGTCGACCGGATCCTCGGGACGGTCGAGCCCCCCGCGGGCGCGGCGTCCAACGCGCAGCCGACCGAGTAACGTCCCCTGATCGAGTAGCGTCCTCCGACGCCTGCCGACTCCGCGAGGGGGACCCGAGAAGCCGAAACGAGACCCTCTGCCCCACCGTTATACTGACTCTACTTCCGCTGAGTCGGCGCCGCCCTCGTAGCCGGAGTCGTCGCTGACCGCGTCCGCCTCCCAGCGACAGGTGATCGTGTAGCCCCGTTCGGTCGACGCGACCTCGGTGGACACCGGTGTGTCGAGCCCGACCGCGAGCCCGACCGCGAGCGTCGACGCGACGGGGTCGTCGAACCGGGTCCCGTCGCCGAGAGTGCCCTCGGCCACGTCGAACGAGGCACGGCCGTTGCCGGCGTCGACATCGACCGTCACCGACGAGGCGAGCTCGAACGCCTCGACGATCGCCTCCGCGATCCCGTCGCCGATGCGCCCGGGGGTGGACCCCGGGTCGCCCGCCGCAGACCGCTCGAACTCGCGGTACAGCGGCCCGCCGGTCGGCGTCAGGGACAGGCCCCGCTGGGCGTCCGACTCGGTGACGACGAGCGTCGTTTCCGAAAGCGTCTCCCCGTCGGGAAGGTCGTAGTCGCGTCGCTCAGGGACGAACAAGCGAGCGGTATCGGGGCCGCCGACGGGGACGTACACCCGGTCCGATCGGAGGCCGAGCTCCGCCGCCAGCGACGCCTCGTTGTCGGCGAGCGCCGCGTACACGCGCTCGCCGACGGCCGCCGAGACGAACCGTTCCGGGGTCAGATACCGGGTAAGCACGCCCGCGAAGACGCCGATCGCGGCGACGACGACGAGCACCTGCCTGACCGACGGGAACGCCGCCGCACCGACGAGCGCCGCCGCGCCGACGCCGACGAGCGCGACCGCAGCACGGCGGTATTCGGTCGTTCGCTGGCGTGCGTATGCGCGGCGGAGACGCCGGTTCTCCGCTTCGAGGAGATCGACACGGGCGCGCAGCGTTCGTCCGTCCGGGTCGCCACGCTCGTCGTCGGAGTCCCTGCCGCTCCCGTCGATCCCGTCGACGACACCGGCGTTCTCGCTCGCGTCGCCGCTCATCGGTCACCTCCCGGATCGACGTCGGCGACGAGCCCCAGTGTGACGAGCTCGAAGCGGTGGAGCCCGTAGCTCCCTAGCGCGGCCACCGCGACCAGCGTCGCGGCGACGGACCACAGTCCATCGGTACTGCTGGCTGCGATCACCACGATCCCGGCGAGCCCGGCGGCGGCGAGCCACGCGATCGCGGCGTCGGGGAGGTGGACGCGGCCGGCGACCGGCATCGCGATAAGCGGTGCGAGCGCGGTTTCGAACGCGACGGTAGCGACCGGCCCGACCGTGCCTGCCACGCCAGCCGAGCCGAACACGGCGATCGCCGCCACGTGTGCGGCGAGGATCGCAGCCCCGGGACCGACCAACACCGCGACGGCGGCGACTGCCACGCCCGCCGGAGCGGCGATCGGTCCGGCGATCCACCCGAACGCAGCCGCCAGCGTCGCCCCCGCCACTGCGGGGAGCGCGAGCGAACGACCGGGCGTCGCCTCCGGATCTGCCATACCGGTGATATCGACGGCTTGGTAAAGAAGTGACTGCTTTCGTACCGCTTTCACGTGCTCGGCGACCGGTCGACGCGCGGCCAGTCCGGCGCCGGCGGCGCCCCCTCCGTGGTTCACCGCCGTCGGCGACGCGCGGCGGCCAGCAGCCGATCGAGCCGGTCGCCCGGACCGACCTCGAAGGCGGTAACGCGGGTGATCCCGTCGAGCGTCCGCCTGAACCGTTCGAACTCGAGGTATCGATCGTACGCGGTCTCCGGGTCCACCGGGTCGTCAGCGTCGAAGAGTACGCGCGGCGCGACGAACACGAGCGCGTGCCCGCCGCCGCGGGTCGCCAGGCGCACGGCCTCGAGCAGCCGGTCGGGGTCGGCGTCGTCGGTCACGATCACCGACAGCGTCGTTGTTCCCCCCTCCGTGCGCGCGCGCTCGACCGCGCCGAACAGCGCGTCCCCCCGGATCCGGCGGACGTACGAGTCGCGTGCCTCGAAGAACGGTCGAACTCGCCGGGCGAACGGTGCGTCGTCGGTCAGGCGCTCCGCCCGCGCCACGGCCGCGGCGGGGCGGACCTGCGCGTGGCCCGTGCCGACGATCGACGGGCCGACTCCGTCCGCGGAAGCCGTCCCCCCACCACCTGCACCGATCCCGTCGTCCGTGGGTGTCAGATTCTGGAGGTGGCTCCGGATGCGGTCGTAGCCGGCGCTCGCGCTCGTGGCGTCGAAGCGGCCGGTGACCCCGTCGTCGCCGACGGTCCAACAGCCCAGCGGGTCCGACAACGCCTCCGCCCCGGCGACGAAGCCGAGGGCGACCTCGCGGACGTAGTCGAACAGCGTCGCGCCGGCGGCGCCGAGATCGGTTCGCGCGCGGTGGTCGACGATCAGGACGGTTCGACGGTCGGATTCGGCCTCGAACTCCCGGACGTAGATCTGTCCGTGGCGAGCAGTCGCCTTCCAGTCGATCCGGTCGGCGGCGTCGCCCGGTTGGTACTGCCTGATCTCCTCCGGCGTGATCCCTCCGCCGCTGCGTTCCGCGGGGTGGTCGCCGTACGACAGCGCTTCCCCACCCTTGCCGACGTGAAGATCGGAGGGCGTCCGCGGGTCCGCACGAACCGTCGGCATCGACCCCCGCGGAAGGGATTCGGTGAACAGGCCGTCGGACGAGCGGATCGTCACGTTCGCCGGCGGGAAGCTGAATCGACCCGCCGTCGGGAACGAACACGAGAACGTGGTCGCCGCCTCGCGCTCGCCCGCCGGGATCTCCAGCGTCCGCTCGGCTCGATTCGCACCGGTCGCCCCGACCGGCAGCGGAACGGTGACGGTAACCGGTGTCGGCGCCGGATCGGGTCCCTCGAACCGGGCCGAGGCGGTGACACGCACGGATTCGTCGACGGTCACCGCCGCCCGCGCCGTCGACACCGAGAGTGTCAGCCGGTCGTCGACGTCGCGAAACGCCCGAACCGCGCTCGCCTGCCGGCCGACGATCCATCCGGCGAGCGGAACGCCGGCGAGGACGAGCAACGGTTGTCCGGCGAACGCGCCTAGGGCGACGATCGCCATACCCGCGATCGCCGTTCCCCACGTCCGTCGCCGGGCGTGCATACCTGGGTCGTCATGTCGGTCGACACATGAGTGTTCCCTTCCGGGTTAGTTCGGTGTCGGTGAGCTCGGCGCCGGCACGTGCGGCGATCGCGACCCCGCGAATGGGTACACATAACTGTCGAGCGGGCGTCGTCTTCCTCGTGTACGGGCCCCCGACAGTGCGAGCGGCGGTCGCCTGCCTGTTGCTCGTCGTCGCCGCCAGCGGCGCGGTCGCGGGGGCCCCCATCGATAGCGCAGCGGTCGGGCAGTCGACGCTGTCGGGGAATGCGATCCTCCAGCAGGAGACGCCGGTGGACCAGCGAAACAACTCCAGCGTCAGACACGAGGACCCGGACGCGGCGGACGGACAGGGAGATACCGAGCGCGTACGGTCGTTCCTCGCGTCGTCGCTCGGCGAGCGCCTCGAGGGGAGCGTGATAAACCTGAGTCAGGGCGAGTACGAGCGCGCCCGCGGGATGCTCGGCGACGAGTACGACGAGGACCTCGGCAAGTTCGTCGACGTCGCGGGCGATACCGAGGGAGGTACGGGTGGCGACGCGTTCGAATCCGCCGTCGAGCGCCAACGCGAGTACGTGAACCGGACGCAGTCGTATCGCGAGACGAAAGCGGAGTATCGGGAGGCGATCGAAGCGGGCAACGAGACGCGGGCGCGGGAACTAGCGCGAGAGTTGGCTCGGACGGCCGCGGCGGTGAACCGAACCGGAGAGAACCTCACCGCGTCGTACACCGCCATCGAGAACGCGACGGGGGCGAACATGAGCCGGGAGGAGCGGACCGTTCGTACCATCTCGGCGAACATCTCCGCCGACGCGGCAGCCGTGACGCAGTCGACGTTCGTCTCGACGAGGTTGACGCTGTCGGCCGACCGCGAGTCGGCGTCGTTCCTCGACCCGTTGGAACTGACCGGGCGGTTGATGACCGAGAACGGGAGCCCCGTCTCGAACCGGTCGATCACGCTGTCGGTGGGTGACCGGACGATCGACGTTCGAACTGGAGAGAACGGCTCGTTCTCGACGGCGTACCGCCCGACGACGCTTCCGCTCGACCGAGAGCGGCTCTCGGTTCGGTACGCCCCCGACGACGGGTCCGTGTATCTCCCGAGCACCGCCACGGTGCCGATCGCGGTGCAGCAGGTGACCGCGGCCGTCGACGTGGACGGGCCGGAGACGGCGGCGTTCGGGGAGCAAATAACGGTACGGGGGAGCGTCGCCGCGGAGGACGTTCCCGTCTCCGGGGTTCCGGTTCGAGTCACCTTGGGGGACGCGGTGCTCGGCACCGTCCGGACGGACGACGCTGGCGAGTACGTCCTCCGGACGGCCCTGCCGGCGGGAGTGGACGACGGAAACCGGACGCTGTCGGCGACCGTCGCGCTCGCCGACAGAGCGGTGACGAGCGACGCCGCCTCCGACACGATTCGGGTCACCTCGACCGACACGCGGCTCCGGCTCAACGCCTCGATGTCGGGGGACGCCGCGGCGGTCTCCGGTCGGCTGACCACCGTTGAGGGCGACGCGGTCGCGGGACGCGCGATCGACGTTCTCCTCGACGGAAGGGTCGTCGCAACTGCGGACACGAACGCCTCAGGCGCGTTTTCGACAACGGTTTCGATCCCTGATTCGGTTCCTGCGGGGACGTCGCTGACCGTCCGCGTGACGTTCGACGGCGTGGGCTCGAACCTCGACGGAGCGAGCGCGACGGCGACGCTCTCGCTGCCGGAGGGAGATGACGGCGGCGCCGGCGGAGCGGGTGATGGCGCGTCCGGCGGGCTGCTTCAGGCGATCGTGGACGGTGATGCCCCGATCGTGCTCGGGGCGGCAGCGCTGGTCGCGATCGCGGCCGCGGCGGCTGCGTTCATCCTGCTCCGCGGCCGCGGCGACGACGCCGATCCCTCGACGGACGGAGCCCCCGCGAAGTCCGCGAGCGATACCGGAGGCGACGCAGAATCGACCGGAGCGCTGCTCGAGGAACTGGCCGGCCGTCACCTGGACGAGAGCCCGTCCGTCGCCGTCGAGATCGCCTTCGGTGTGCTCCGTGAGTCCGTCGAGTCCAGGTTCGACATCGACCCATCGCTCACACACCGCGAGTTCGCGGCCGCCTGTCGCGAGCGCGGACTCTTCGACGACCGGGCCGGCGATCTCGTCGCGCTGACCGACAGCTACGAGCGGGCGGCGTTCGGGCCTCGGGGCGTCTCACGGTCGACGGCTGCTGACGCCATCGAACGCGTCCGGGCGTTGCAGCCGTAGCGAGGCCAGGGACCGGCGAATGCGGTGGGTTCGCTTCTCCGTCGTCGACACCGATTATATTTTGCATGACGAATACCTCCGCGTTCACATGGGCGTGGACTCACGGTGGCGACAACTCCTCCCGGCTCCGATACGCCGCCTCCCCGCCGATCTCGCGGCGGTCGTCGCGGCCGTCGCGCTCACGATCGCGGCGGTGTTCACGCCGGTGGTCAACGAGACGCCGCTGCGCGTCGTCGTCGGGCTCCCGTTCGTGCTGTTCGTCCCGGGATACGCGCTCATCGCCGCGCTGTTCCCCGAAGCGGGGTCGGGCCCCGCGACCGACGACGGCACGACCGGTGACGAGAGAACTGGCGATGGCCCGCCCGGCGACGCGAGTGGCGAGCGGGAGGGCGCTACCACGGAACCGGACGGAGAGTCAGGTATCGACGGGATCGAACGGGTCGCGCTGTCGTTCGGAACGAGCATCGCCGTCGTCCCGCTTCTCGGTTTGGTGTTGAACTTCACGCCGTTCGGGATCCGGCTGGTTCCGATCGTCGCGAGCGTGAGCGGCGTCACCCTCCTGTTGACGGCCGTCGCGGCGCGACGGCGCCTGGCGCTCCCCGAGGACGAGCGATTCCGCGTGCCGTACCGCCGCTGGGCGTCGGACGCGCGTGCCGAACTGTTCGAGCCGGACACCCGGACGGACGCGGCGCTGAACGTGCTGCTCGCGATCAGCGTGGTCATCGCCGTCTCGAGCGTCGGATACGCCGTCGCGGTTCCCAAGCAAGGCGAGTCGTTCACCGAGTTCTATCTCCTCACGGAGGGCGACGACGGCGAGCTCGTCGCCGACGACTACCCGACCGAGTTCACGCAGGGGGAGCCCCAGTCGCTGGTCGTCGGAGTCTCCAACCACGAGCACCGACCCGTCAACTACACCGTTGTGGCCGCGATCCAACGCGTCGAGGTGTCGAACAACTCCACGACGGTAGTGGATTCCTCGCAGCTCCGCCAGTGGCGCGTAGAGTTGGCGGACAACGAGACGTGGCAGCTCCGCCACACTGTCGCCCCCGAGATGACCGGATCCCGGCTGCGCTTGACGTACTTCCTGTACACCGGGGATCCGCCGGCGACGCTCCGGACCGACACCGCCTACCGCGAGCTCCACCTCTGGGTAAACGTTACTACACCGACGTGAGCACCCATCTCTGTCGATATGGTGTCGTTTGAGAGTGTGAGCGGGCTCGCCGGAGGAATGGTGTTGCAGTGGATCGTTTCGGGGTATCAGACGATTCCCTCTGTCGGTGCCAGCCTCCTGGCGTTCACTGCGATCGCCGTGGGCGTTCAAGCGGTGCTCGGGAGCTGCTTCATCGGTATCATCCACGACGCCTGCGGTCGCCGCTCGCGCAGCTCGGACTCCGCTCGGCGGATACCGACTTCCTAACCAAGTACCGGGCGTGCAGACGCTCTCATATGCCGGAGTTGGTGTCTCGGGAGTGCCCCGCCTGCGGTCACAGGACCGTCGTCCGGACGGTTCCGTGGCAGGATGACTTCTGCAAGACCTGCGGCGAGTCGGTCCGGCTATCGAACAGGTGACGAGCCAGCCCGCCGACCCGGTCCCGCCGTGTCGTCGCTGAACCGGTCGTACACAATTCCAACAACAAAAGCTAACAGAGTTAACTGTGAAGAACTGGCTATGGGATTCGAAAAGTTCGACGAGTCCGGAGCGGGGCGGGGACGGCCGGCCGGAACGGAGCCGATGATCTCGTTGCGGAAGTCGGCGAGCATCGGCGTGAACAGGCCGGCCCTCGAGGAGTACTTCGGCGACAGCGAAGGGGCGGTGATGTACTACGACGAAGACGAGAACCGTGTCGGGATCGAACCGGTCGCGGACACGGACGCCGACGAGGCCGCCTACACCGTCTCGGTCACCGACTCCGGCGGGACGATCGCGCCGAAGGCGTTCCTCGAACGCTACGATCTGGTTCCCGACGTGACGACCCAGTTCGACCCGGCGTGGGCCGACGAAGACGAGCAGTCGCTGATCGTCCTCCCGCTCGATTCCCCGTCCGGGACGTACGGCTCCGCCGACGACGCTGACGAGGACGCGGGCGATGCGGATGCCGCCGGCGACGCCGCATCCGACGCCGAGAGCGACGCCGCATCCGACGCCGAGAGCGACGCCGACGAGGAGTGATCGGCCAAGTCCGACCGCTCTGTCTCGCTGCGTCCGAGAGGAACCAGCCGTTTGAAGCCCCTCGCGGGTGCCCGTGCTAGCATGACCGTTCGCATCATCGGCGCGCCGACCGACTACGGCCAAGACCGGCGCGGCGTCGACATGGGTCCGTCAGCCATCCGCTATGCCGGCCTCGCGGACGCGCTGGCGTCCGCGGGCGTCGACGCCGTCGACGCCGGCGACCTCACGGTACCCCGTGCGGAAGAGCGCGACCCGGACGCCCGACAGCCGAGCACGGGGAACGCGAAGTTCCTCCAGGAGACCGAGGAGGTCACGACCGCGCTCGCCGACCGCGTCGCCGACAGTATCGCCGCCGGTGAGACGCCGCTCGTGCTCGGCGGCGACCACTCCGTCGCGATCGGATCGCTCTCGGGCAGCGCGCGCGACGCCGAGATCGGCGCCGTCTGGTTCGACGCCCACGGCGACTACAACACCCCGACGACCTCGCCCTCGGGCAACGTCCACGGGATGCCGCTTTCGGCCGCGCTCGGATACGCGGAGTGGGACGGCGTCGACTGGGCGAACGCGTCCGGCCTCCGCGAGGGGAACGTCGCGTACGTCGGACTCCGCGCGCTCGATGACAGCGAGCGCGAGGCGATCCGCGCCTCCGAGATGACCGCCTACACCATGTCCGACATCGACGAGCGCGGGATCACCGACGTGGTCGAGGCGGCGCTGTCGGTCGCCCGCGACGGCGTCGACGGCGTCCACGTCAGCCTCGATATGGACTGGCTCGACCCGACGATCGCCCCCGGAGTGGGAACGCCCGTCCGCGGCGGTGTCACCTACCGCGAGGCCCACCACGCGATGGAACTCGTCGCCGAGACGGACGGGCTCCGATCGATGGAGGTCGTCGAGGTGAACCCCGTCCTCGACGAGTCGAACGAGACGGCCTCGCTCGCGACCGAACTCGTCGCCAGCGCGTTCGGCAAGCGTATCCTCTGAGGCGACGCCCGCTGCCCCCGCGCGCTGATCCTCGTTATGACCGGCTCGTCCCCGATAGATTGAGGGTCCCCTCCGATCCACCCTCACGCATCCGCTGGAGCGACGTCTCGACCGACGCCGATCTCATCGCCTACAGTCGCGACTACGCCGAGTCCGCGGTCGCGACGTACGACTACCGCCTCCCGTCGCTGTCGGTGGTCGCCGACTGGCGCGTCTCCGGGCGCGCAAAGCGCCGCGCGGCGGTCGTGAAGCATCCGAAAATCCCCGGCTCCGGGGTCGGCGACCCACTCGACTGGGACGCCCTCCGGCGCGAGCACGGCGACCGACTCTCCGGTCCCGACTCGCGGTTCGACTCCCTCCGCGAGTGCCACGTCGTCTGTTCGCGCCGCGCGGCCGACGCCTACGACGAGGCGGAGTGGCGCCGGGTGCTCCGCCACGAACTCGTCCACGTCGAGCAGTTCGCCCGGTTCGGCGCCACCGGCCACGGCGCGTGGTTTCGCGACCGGGCGGCGACGGTGAACGCCGACCGCCACTGTCCCACGTTCCACCGCGGGCGCTACCTGGTCCGATGCCGTGGGTGCGGGGAAGTCGTCGCGGATCGGTGCCGGCGCTGTCGGACGACGCGGCTCGCGGCGTTGTCGACGCGAGAACAGCGCGAGCGGTTGGCGCCGACCGACTGCTGCGGAGCGTTCTACGAACTGGAGGACACCCGCGCGGGGGAGTGACCGCGCCGGCTACTCGGCGTCGGCGGCGGCCGACTCCGTGGTCGGCTCCCGCGTCTCCTCGGCGCTCCGCTCCGCCGAGACGCGCTCGGCCGAGAGCACGTCGACGGCGGCGACCGTGTCGCCCTCGTCCAGATCCATCACGGTAACGCCCATGGTGTTGCGCCCGATCGTCGAGATGTCCTCGACGCGGGTACGCATGATCTGTCCGGCGGCGCTCATCGCGAACAGGTGATCGCCGTAGGTCACCGCCTCGACGGCACACACCCGCCCGTTCCGGTCGGCGGTCTTGATGTCGATGAGCCCCTTCCCGTTGCGGCTCTGGGTGCGGTACTCGTCGAGGTCGGTCCGCTTCCCGTAGCCGTTCTCGGTCACGGTGAGCACCCAGTCGTGGGCGTCCTCGTCGATGGCGGCGATGCCGGCGACGCGGTCGTCGCCGGTGAGCTTGATCCCGCGGACGCCGCGGGCGGTGCGGCCCATCGAACGAACCTCGCTCTCGTCGAAGCGGATCGCCATCCCCCCGCGGGTGCCGATCACGAGGTTACGCCCGCCGTCGGTCACCTCCACGTCGGCGAGCGCGTCGCCGTCCTCCAGTTTGATCGCGCGGATCCCCGTCGAGAGGATGTTGTCGAACTCGTCGCCGGCGGTCCGCTTCACGTAGCCGCCCTCGGTGACCATCGTGAGGTACTCGTCGCCGGTGAGGTCGGCGGTGTTGACGACGGCCGTCAGCTCCTCGTCGCCGTCCAGATCGAGTACGTTCACCGCCGACTTCCCGCGGGCGGTGCGCCCCATCTCGGGCACCTGGTACGTCTTCAGCTGGTAGACGCGGCCCTTGTCGGTGAAACACAGCAGGTAGTCGTGCGTCGACGCGAGGAACACCGAGGACACCCGGTCACCCTGCTTCAGGTCGGCGCCGATGATCCCCTTGCCGCCGCGGTTTTGCGCGCGGAAGTCGGCGGCGGGCATCCGCTTGATGTAGTCGTCCTCCGAGAGGACGACCACCGACTCCTCCTCCGGGATGAGGTCCTCGTGAGTGACGGAGCCGGTGTCCTCGACGAAGCCGGTACGGCGGTCATCGTCGTAGGTGTCCTTGATCTCACGGAGCTCGTCCTTGATGACCGCCAGCAGCTCCGATTCGGAGTCGAGGATCTCGTTCAGGCGCTCGATGGTCGCCTGCACGTCCTCGTACTCCGTCTCGATCTCGGCGGCCTCCATCGAGGTGAGCGAGCCCAGCTGCATCCGGACGATGTGTTCGGCCTGCTCCTCGCTGAACTCGAAGACGCTCCGAAGGGCCGTCTTCGCGGCGTCGCGGTCCTCGCTCTCGCGGATCGTCTCGACGACGTCCTCGACGTTCTCCAGCGCCTTCAGGCGCCCTTCGAGGATGTGCGCGCGGTCTTCCGCCTCCTGCAGGTCGTACTCGGAGCGCCGGGTGACGACCTCCTTGCGGTGCTCGATGTAATGCTCCAGCGTCTCCTTCAGGGTCAGGACCTTCGGCTGCCCGTCGACCAGCGCGAGGTTGATGACGCCGAAGGTGGACTCGAGGTGGTGCTCCAGGAGCTGGTTCTTCACGACCTCGACGTTCGCGCCGCGCTTCAGTTCGATGACGACGCGGACGCCCTCGCGGTCGGACTCGTCGCGGAGGTCGGAGATCCCCTCGATGATCCCCTCGTTCACGTCGTTGGCGATGCGCTCGACGATGCGCGCTTTGTTCTCCTGATACGGCAACTCGGTGACGACGATACGCTGGCGGTCGTTGCCGTACTCCTCGACCTCCATCTCGGCGCGGACGCGGACGCGGCCGCGACCCGTCGTGTACGCCTCGCGCACGGAGTTGCGGCCGACGATGTTCGCGCCCGTCGGGAAGTCCGGCCCCTTCACGTGCTCCATCAGGTCCGCGACCGTCGCGTCGGGGTCGTCGATCAGCTCGATCGTCGCGTCGATCACCTCCCCGAGGTTGTGCGGCGGCACCTTCGTCGACATGCCGACCGCGATGCCGGTCGAGCCGTTGACCAGCAGGTTCGGGTACGCCGCCGGGAGCACGTCCGGTTCGGTCAGGCGGTCGTCGTAGTTCGCCGAAAAGTCGACGGTGTCCTTCTCGATGTCCGACAGCAGCTCCTCGGCGATATTGGCCATGCGGGCCTCCGTGTACCGCATCGCAGCGGCGGGGTCGCCGTCCATCGACCCGAAGTTCCCCTGCCCGTCGATCAACGGGTAGCGCATGGAGAACGTCTGGGCCATGTTCACGAGCGTGTCGTAGATCGCGGCGTCGCCGTGCGGGTGGTAATCACCCATCGTCTCCCCGATCACCGAGGAGGACTTCCGGTGGCTGGTGTTGGAGGTGACGCCCATCTCGTGCATCGCATAGAGGATGCGTCGGTGGACGGGCTTGAGGCCGTCCCGCACGTCGGGCAGCGCGCGACCCGCGATGACCGACATCGCGTAGTCGATGTACGACTGCTCCATCTCGTCCTCGATGCGGACGCGGTCGACCTGGGCCGCGGGGACGTCTTCGGGACCTCCGTCGGGGACGTCCGAACTCATCGGAACACCTCCGTCGTCCGGTGGTCGGATCGCGTCGCTTCCGTCGCCTGTGTCGTCGGTGTCGTCGGTGTCGCGTTCGTCATTGTCGTCACCGGCATCAGATGTCCACCCACTCCGCCTCCGGCGCGTGCTCCTTGATGAACTGCTTGCGCGGCTCGACCGAGTCGCCCATCAGGACGTTGAACATACGGTCGGCGGCCGCGGCGTCGTCGATCGTGATCTGCTTGAGCACCCGGTTCTCCGGGTTCATCGTCGTCTCCCACAGCTGTTCGGGGTTCATCTCGCCCAGGCCCTTGAACCGCTGGACTTGGTCGGGCTTCCCGTCGCACTTCTCCTCGACTATCGCCTCCCGTTCGGCCTCGGTCATCGCGTCGTAGGTGTTCCCGCGGTACCGGATGCGGTACAGCGGCGGCTGGGCCGCGTACACGTAGCCCGCCTCGACGAGCGGGCGCATGTGCCGGTAGAACAGCGTGAGCAGGAGCGTCCGGATGTGGGCGCCGTCCACGTCGGCGTCGGTCATCATGATGACCTTCTCGTAGCGCGCCTCCTCGATGTCGAACTCGTCGCCGATACCGGTGCCGACGGCGGTGATCATGTTCCGGATCTCGTCGTTCTGGAGCACCCGGTCGAGCCGGTGTTTCTCGACGTTGAGGATCTTCCCGCCCAGCGGGAGGATCGCTTGGAATTCGGGGTTTCGCCCCTGCTTGGCCGAGCCGCCCGCGGAGTCGCCCTCCACGATGAACAGCTCGGCGTCCTCGGGGTCGCGCGACTGGCAGTCGGACAGCTTGCCGGGCAGCGCCGTCGACTCCAGCGCCGACTTGCGCCGGGTGAGCTCCTCGGCCTGCTTGGCGGCCTTGCGGGCGCGGGCCGCCTCCGCGGCCTTGCTGACGATCGTCTCGGCGGTGTCGGGATTCTCCTCGAAGAACGTGCCGAGGTGCTCGTGAACCGCCGACTCGACGATCCCGCGTACCTCCGAGTTGCCCAGCTTCGTCTTCGTCTGCCCCTCGAACTGCGGGTCGGGGTGTTTCACCGAGATAACGGCCGTCAGCCCCTCGCGGACGTCCTCGCCCGTGAGGTTGCCGTCGAGGTCGCCGATCAGCCCGTTGTCGTTGGCGTAGTCGTTGACGACGCGCGTCAGCGCGGTCTTGAACCCGGTGAGGTGGGTTCCCCCCTCGCGCGTGTTGATGTTGTTGGCGAACGCGTGGACCGACCCCTGCAGCTCGTCAGTCGCCTGCAGGGCGACCTCGACCTGTACGATGCCGTCCTCGGCCTCCTCGTCGGTGTCGAAGTACACCACGTCGCGGTGCAGCGGCGTACGCGTCTCGTTGAGGTACTCGACGAACTCGCGGATGCCGCCCTCGTAGTGGAACGTCTCCACCTCGCCGTCGCGCTCGTCGGTGAGCGTGATCGTGACGCCCTCGTTGAGGAACGCGAGCTCGCGCAGGCGGTTCGCGAGCGTGTCGAAGGTGAAGTCGATCGTCTCGAAGATGTCCGTGTCCGGCCAGAAGCGGATGGTCGTGCCCGTCTCCTCGTCGGAGTCCATGTCGCGGACGCGCTCGAAGGCGCCCTCCTCGGGCTCGCCGTGGTCGAAGCGGTGGCGCCAAACGGCGCCGTCGCGCTTCACCTCGACCTCCAGCCAGTGCGACAGCGCGTTCACCACGGAGACGCCGACCCCGTGGAGCCCGCCCGACACCTGGTAGGACTTGTTGTCGAACTTCCCGCCGGCGTGGAGGATCGTCATGATGACCTCCACCGCCGGTCGGTCGTACTTCTCGTGGGTGTCGACGGGAATGCCGCGTCCGTCGTCGGAGACGGAGACGGAGCCGTCCTCGTGGACGGTCACCTCGATCTCGTCGCAGTAGCCCGCGAGCGCCTCGTCGATGGAGTTGTCGACGACCTCGTAGACCAGATGGTGGAGGCCGCGAGAGTCCGTAGAACCGATGTACATCGCCGGGCGCTTGCGGACGGCCTGAAGGCCTTCCAACACCTGAATCTGCCCGGCACCGTACTCACTATCCCCTGAATCTGACATAGGAACCTTACGAACCCCTAACGGAGCCCCGGTTATAAGTCCTCCCACGCGCGCGCGTAAGCGACCCGTGATACCGTCCGGTGGTCACGCTCATCCGGCCCCCTTGGTCTGACGCTCCGCGCGCTCACCGCGGCATGGATCGGCTGAACGAGCGATCAGGACATACCAATAAGATTGTTGACTGGTCCCGAACCGTCCAAACGCCGACGACTGCCCGTTCACTTCCACCGCGGTGAGGACACGGTTATAACCCCGCGTCGGATAGGGATTGCCACGAGAATGACGTCGTTCCAGTCGCAACTCGGCGAGGACCAGGGGATCGCCGACGAGCTGGCCGAGGGCCAGCGGGAGATCTCCATCGCCGAGTTCTTCGAGAAGAACAAGCACATGCTCGGGTTCGACTCGGGCGCCCGCGGGCTGGTCACCGCCGTCAAGGAGGCCGTCGACAACGCGCTCGACGCCTGTGAGGAGGCGGGGATCCGCCCCGACATCTACGTCGAGATCAGGGAGGTGGGGGACTACTACCGCCTGATCGTCGAGGACAACGGTCCCGGGATCACGAAAGAACAGCTTCCGAAGGTGTTCGGGAAGCTCCTGTACGGCAGTCGCTTTCACGCCAGAGAACAGAGTCGCGGTCAACAGGGGATCGGTATCTCCGCGGCCGTGCTCTACTCGCAGCTCACCTCCGGCAAGCCCGCGAAGATCACCTCCCGCCCGAAGGGCGAAGTCGACGCGCAGTACTTCGAGCTGATCATCGACACGGACACCAACGAGCCGGAGATCAGAGCCGAGCGGACCACGTCGTGGGATCGATCACACGGCACGCGCATCGAGGTGGAGATGGAGGCGAACATGCGCGCGCGCCAGCAGCTCCACGACTACATCAAACACACCGCCGTCGTCAATCCCCACGCCCGGCTCGAACTCCGCGAGCCCGGACTGGAGGAGCCGCTGAAGTTCGAACGCGGCACCGACCAGCTTCCCGCCGAGACCAAAGAGATCCGCCCGCACCCACACGGGGTCGAACTCGGAACGCTGATCAAGATGCTGGAGGCGACCGAGAGCTACTCCGTGTCGGGCTTCCTCCAGGAGGAGTTCACCAGGGTCGGCAAGAAGACCGCCGACAAGGTGATCAAGAACTTCCGTGATCGCCACTTCGGCCGGGAGCTCGGGTGGAGCGCCGACGAGGACGCGGTCGCCGAGGCGATCGCTGCCGCCGTCTCCAACAAGGGTGCCGACGCGACCGACTTCTTCGCGAGCGAGGTCGCGAGCACCCTCGGCGGGCGCGAGCGGACGAGCCATCACGAGCTCGTCGAGATCGTCGACAACGTCGCCGACGCCGCCGAGGACGGGCACGGCACGCGCTTCGGCTCGACCGTCCGCGACAACGCCGTCGAGGCCGCGTGGGCGACGATGACCGCCTACGACGAGGACGCCGACGAGGACGCCCTGACCGGCGACCTGTACGGGCTCGTCGACGATGCCACCTCCACCCGGAAGGACGACGCCGTCGTCACCGGGATGGCCGAGCGGCTCGCCCGGCGGTTCGCCGCCGGCGACGAGAGAACCCGCGCGACGCACTCGGATCTCTCGACGCTCGTCGACGAGGCGGCCGACGACACCGAGGAGTTCGACGACGCGACGTTCGGCGACACCGCCCGCGAGAACGTCATCGATGCGCTGTGGTCGCGGATGGTCACCGTTCCCGACGACGCGCCGAAGGTGCGCGAGACGGCCGCCGACCGCGACACTACCAGCGAACTGCTGGAGGCGATGCGCGAGACCGACATCCTCGCGCCGCCGACGGACTGTCTCGCGCCGATCACCTCGGAACTCGTCGAGGCGGGGCTGCGCAAGGAGTTCGACGCGGACTTCTACGCGGCCGCGACGCGCGACGCCGAGGTCCACGGCGGCGACCCGTTCATCGTCGAGGCCGGCATCGCTTACGGCGGCGAGCTGGAGGACGGCGGACAGGTCGACCTGCTTCGCTTCGCCAACCGCGTCCCGCTGGTCTACCAGCGGGGTGCCTGCGCGACGACCGACGTGGTGAAGCGGATCGGCTGGCGAAACTACGGGCTGGACCAGCCCGGCGGCTCGGGGATGCCGAACGGCCCCGCGGTGATCATGATCCACGTCGCCTCGACGAACGTGCCGTTCACCAGCGAGTCGAAGGACGCGCTCGCGAACATCCCCGCCATCGAGGACGAGATCGAGCTCGCTGTTCGGGAGGCCGCCCGCGAACTGAAGAGCTACCTGAACAAGCGCCGCTCGATGCAGAAGCGCCGGGAGAAACAGGACGTGCTCGGGCGCATCCTCCCGGAGATGGCCGACAAGGTCGCGGAGGTCACCGGGCGCGAGCGCCCGAACATCGACGCCGCGTTGGCGCGCATCATGAACAACGTCGGCATCGAGCGCGAGCGCGACGGCGACACCGTCCGCCTCATCGTCGAAAACCACTCCGACCGCACCGAATCGCCGGACGTGACCGATATCGTGAGCGTCGAGCCGACGGACGTGCCCGAGGAGGCGACCGTCGTCGACCTCGACGGCGAGTGGTTCGTGAAGTGGAACCCGAGCGTCCCCGGCGGCGAGGAGGCCGTCCTGGAGTACACCGTCGCCGGCGACGCCGACTTCGACGTGAACGTCGACGGCATCGAGACCGAGAAGCTGACCGTGAACGCCTGATATGAGCGCAGACACACCCCACACCAAGCTGAACGAGGAGAAGGCCCGCGAACAGCTGATCGACCTCGCGGCGGAGTTCTACGACCAGTTCGATCACGGGGACATCCCCGAGATGACGCTCCCCACGCGGACGAAGAGCAACATCGTCTTCGACGAGGAGGCGGGCGTCTGGGTGTACGGCGATCGCACCTCCACCCGCTCGGCCAACTCCGTGCGCGGCGCGCGAAAGCTCCTGAAGGCGGTGTACGCCGTCGAGTTCCTCGCCCAGCAACTGGACGAGGACCGTTCGTCCACCCTTCGTGAGCTGTACTACCTCTCGGAGTCGTGGGACTCCGAGGAGGCGCAGTTCACCTCACAGGACGAGTCGAACCAACTGATCGAGGACCTCGAGATCGTCTCGGGGGTCACCCGCGAGGACTTCCATATGCGCCCGGAGGAGTCGGGCGCGAAGGTGATGGGTCCGCTCCGGCTCCGCGAGCAGACCCGCCGCGGCGACCGCGATATCCACTGTCAGGAGGACGTCGGGCAGGGGGGATACCAGATCCCCAACAACCCCGACACGATCGAGTTCCTCGACAACGACGCCGAGTTCGTCCTCTGCGTCGAGACCGGCGGCATGCGCGACCGGCTCGTCGAGAACGGCTTCGACGTCGACTACGACTCGATCGTCGTCCACCTCGGGGGGCAGCCGGCCCGCGCGACCCGCCGGCTCACCAAGCGCCTGCACGACGAGCTCGACCTGCCGGTCGTGGTGTTCTGTGACGGCGACCCGTGGTCGTACCGCATCTTCGGCTCCGTCGCCTACGGGTCGATCAAGTCCGCGCACCTCTCGGAGTACCTCGCGACGCCGGAGGCCGAGTACGTCGGTATCCGCCCGCAGGACATCGTCGACTACGACCTCCCGACGGACCCGCTCGCGGACTCGGACGTGAACGCCCTCGAGTCGGAGTTGGAGGACCCGCGGTTCCAGACCGACTTCTGGGAGGAGCAGATCGAACTGCAGCTCGACATCGGGAAGAAGGCCGAACAGCAGGCGCTCGCGGCGCAGGGCCTGGACTTCGTCACGGACACGTACCTCCCCGAGCGGCTCGGGGAGATGGGCGTTCTCTGAGGCGTCGGCTCCTACCGTCGTTCGAACAGCTCCTCGCGTTCTCGCCCGTCTTCGTCCCGCAGCCGGGCCAGCTCCGCGTCGACATCGTCGACGGCGGACCGTCCGTCCGACTCGTCGGCGCAGGCGTCGCAGTAGACGTTCTCGCCCGAGCTCGTCGTCCGCAGCGGGATCCCGGCGACGTAGAACCGCTTCGCGTACCGGCGGTGCTCCCCGCGGAACACCCGCCGACCGCAGGCGGCACACGGCTCCGACGGGTTGCGGACACGCTCGTGCTCGACGGTCTGTGTAGTGCCGAACGTGCCCGGTGATTCCAGCCCGTCGCGGGCCACCTGGGGGATCGCGATCGCGACCAGCGCCGACAGGACGAACACGAGCGAGCCGAGCACGGCGGCGACCACCGAGAGGTTCGCGGCCACGGCCGCGCCGACCCAGACGGCGCCGCCGACCACGAGCAGCCCGGCGGCGGCCGCGGCGATGGCGGTCGCGAGATCCCGCTTGCCGTCGTTGCCGCCCGAGAGGGACCGTTCGGTGCCGTCCGCGTACACCACGCGACGCGGCGCGCCCGAGGTGTAGCGGTACAGGGCGTACAGGAGATTGCCGATCCCGCCGGTCAACAGGAACAGGACGACGTGGATCGGGAGCCGGCCGAAGCCGCGCTTGCGGACGACGACCCGCTCGCCGTCGTCGGCGACCGTCTCCCACCCCTCCGCGTGGAGGTCGGCGACGCGTCGGCGGAGCCACGCGCGGTCCTCCGCGCTCGGGGATCCGCGCCCGGGCTGGTCGCGGTCGGTCGACCGAACGGGGCGGCCACAGCCCGAACAGAACCGGTCCTCGGGATCGATCCGGGTTCCGCAGCCGTCACAGGTGCGCGAGCGATCGGCCGCCGACGATCGGGAGGGCATCGACCGGAATGTCACTCGCCGGAAGGGAAGTAGCTTGCGTGCAGTGTCGTTGCGAGGTGGCTTCACCGCGGCGTCATCGTTTCGTACTGGGCACTCCGCGACCGCAGCCCTGCCCCGGTTCCTTGGTCCGAGTCGCGACTCCCTACTCCGCCGACTCGTCGAGCGCGACCGGGATCGCTCGCTTCGCAACGTCGCTGGCGAACGCCGCGGAGTCGGCCTCGAGAAACGCCTGCGTGTTGTAGTGGATCGGGACGACCAGGTCCGGGTCCATGCGCTCGGCGAGGGCGGCCGCCTCGGGACCGCTCATGCAGACGGACCCGGAGAGGTTCGCGAGGAACAGCGACACGTCCAACTCGGCGAACGCCGCGAGCGCGTCGGAGTCGCCGGGCCAGAACACCGAGGTCCCCTCGCTCCCGACAGTGAACCGGTAGCCGACGCCGAGCCCCTTCGGATGCGGCACGGAGCCGTCGTCGTCCGCGTGCGGCCCGTCCGCCTCGTTGTACGCCGGCATCGACCACACGTCGCCGACGCCGTCGACGGCGACGTGGTCCGCCTCGCCGACGCGGACGACCTCGAACGGCAGCTCGTCGACGGGCTTCGCGTCGCGGTCGATCCCGGCGGCGTCGACGCCCTCGTACACGACGACGGTGGCGTCGTCCGCGGCGACGCGCTCGATCCCCTCTGAGTCGTAGTGGTGGTCGTGGGTGACGACCACGAGGTCGGCGTCCATCGGCCGGTGGTCGGTGGCGCGTGGGTGCGCGGCCTCCTTCGGGTTGCCGCCGCCGGGCGGCGTCCACTCACCCGAGAGCACACCGTAGCGGCCGGGATCGGTGTACGCGACGGTGCCGTCCTCGCTCTCGATGCGCGCGGTGGCGTAGCCGTACCACGTGACCCGTAGGTCGTCGTGTCGAACCGTCATGTGGGTGCGTCGTGGCGGGCGCCGTCTATAGGTATCGCTCGGCGAGCGGGCCGGCGGAAAAGCCGACGGCGAACACGAACAGCACGGTCGAGAACGCGGCGAGTCGGAGCGCGAGCGACAGCGGACCCCCGCCGGCGGCGACGACGGCGGTGGCGACCAGCGCGGCGACGGTCGCGAGGCCCAGCAGCGCCTGCAGGGGGTACGTCGCGACGGTCCGGCGTGGGTTCATATCGGCCCCACGACCGCCCCCCGCTAGTGTCTTGTCACTCGTCCCCGACGAGCCGGCGAACCCGCGTCAGCGAGTCGGCGTCGGCCGGGGACTTGTCCTCGCGGACCGCGAGAAACCGCGGGAACCGCAGCGCGTACCCGGAGTCGTACGTCGGCGACGCCTGGATCTCCTCGTACCCGACCTCGAAGACCACCTCGGGGGCGAACGACACGGTCTGTCCGGACTCGGCGCGCACGTGCGGCTCCAGCAGATCCGTCAGGTCCGCCAGCTCCTCGTCGGTGATGCCGGTCGCGACCTTGCCGACGGTGGCGTACCCGTCGTTGCCGCGGTCGCGGTCGTCCCTGCTGCCGGCGTTCCTGTCGCCGTCGCTCCCGTCGACGTCGCCGGCGTCTCCCCCCGTGCGGACGCTCACCTCGAACGTCCCGAACAGCTCCGCGCGGCGCCCCTCGCCCCACTCGGCGCCGGTGACGACGAGATCGAGCGTCTCCACGTCGGGCTTGCGCTTGAGCCACTCCTTCCCCCGGTTCCCGGGGTCGTACGTCGATTCCGGGCGCTTGAGCATCACGCCCTCGTGACCGGCCGCCAGCGCCTCGGCCTCGAACGCCTCGATCTCCGCGGCCTCGTCGGAGACGAGCAGGTCGGAGACGCCGTCGGCGAGCACCTCGCGGAGGCGGTCGTGGCGCTCGGCCAACGGCGCGTCGAGCAGGTCGTCGCCGCCGGCGTGCAGGCAGTCGAACGCCCGAAGCTCGACGCGCACCTCCTCGCGCATCCGGTCGACGTCGTGCTTGCGCCGGAAGCGCCGGAGGATCTCCTGAAACGGGAGCGGCTCGCCGTCGTCGTCGACGGCGACCGCCTCGCCGTCGAGGATCGCCGGCGCCGTGGCGTGGTCGCGGACGTGCTCGACCAGCTCCGGGAGCGCGGCGGTCACGTCCTCCATGTTCCGCGAGTAGATCGAGATCGCGCCGTCTCCCCCGGCCTCGGTGGTGTCGCCCCCGCCCTCGCCCCCGTCGGCGTCGTCCCCGGTTCCGTCCGCGTCGTCGTCGGCCTCGTAGTGGATCTGCACCCGCGCGCCGTCGTACTTCGTCTCGACGGCGACAGCGTCCCACGCCTCCAGCGCGTCGGCGACGGTCCCCGCCTGCGCGAGCATCGAGCGGACCGGCCGCCCGACCGACAGCGACACCTCCCGGAGTCCCCGTTCGCGCTCGTCGCGGGCGAGTTCGGCGACCCGGCCGTGGTCGTTCGTCACCTGCAGCGCGCGCTCGACGAGCGCGACCAGTTCCTCGGTGCGGTCGTCCTCCGCGCGCTCCTCCGTCGGCGTCGTCACCGACGCGCCGAGGAACGCCTCGGCGGTGGCGTCCCGGAGCGTGCCCGAGCCGACGCCGATCCGCATCTCCCCGAGGACGAGTCGCGCGAGGTACTTCGCCTCGGTCGGGTCGGCCCGCGTGAACAGTCCGAACAGCGTGTCCTCGCGGAACGACTCGCTGCCGTCGCCGGTCGCCTCGGCGACGGCGACGAGTTCCTCGTACACCTCGCGGACGGTCAGGTCGCCGCCGGCCCCGGCGTCGCCGTCGGCGCCGCCGCCCGCGAACGCGGCGAGCCCGGTCTGTCCTCCCAGATCGAGGTCGGCCGCGACCGCGCCGATCTCGCCGGTCTCCGCGAGTCGCTGCTCGATGTCGTCGGCGGTGACGTTCGCGCCCGCGGCCCGCGCCAGCGCCGCGTGACACAGTGACGGGCCGACCGAGAGCGTCCGGCCGTCCCACCCGGGAAACACGGCGCCGCGGAGGAACCGCGCGACGATCGCGAGGTCGTCGCCCCCGGTGGCCCCGTCGTCCTCGGATACGTCGTCGCTTCCGGACGCCGCGTCAGCTCCGGTCGCTGTGCCGCCGCCGGCGGCCGCCAGCGCGTCGGCGACGAGCGCGACGGTGGCGAGGTCGCCGGACTCGGCGGCCATCGACTCCGCGCGCCCGGCGAACGTGGCGAACTCCATGCCCGGCCGGAGTCGGGCGGCGAGAATAACTCCGACGACTCGCGCTTGCGGGCGATCGCGACTGTCGCCCTGGGGCCGTTCGCCGGGCCAGTTCCTTGGACGGCTCTCCGAGTCCGTTCCTCAGGACAGCTCGCCGGACGTCGATCCGAGATCCGCCGCGGTCGGATCCGCCGCGTCCCGCCGGATCGCGAGCTGTTCATCGAGCCACCGCTCCTGTCGCTCGCGACCGCCGATCCCGGCCAGCGGCTCGACCGTCTCCGCGCCGGCGGCGGCGATCCGACTGAGCAGCCCGCCGCGCTCCTTCAGCGCGTCGCGCATCGGTCGGTCGGCGAACACGACGACTCGGTCGTGCTCGTGTTTGCGGACCCGAGAGGCGATCTCGGCCACGACGTCCATCGACCACCGCGCCTGTGCGGCCGGCTCTAGGGCCGTGAACTCCCGGTCGACCCCCTCGACGGTCTCGTCGGGGTCGATCGCGCCGTGACGCTCCGAGAGGACGACCCACTCGTCGCAGACGAGCTCGGCGAGCTCGGCCTTCTTCGTGAAGAACGCCGTCGCGTAGCGATCGACCGCGGTCCCCCGCCCCCGGAAGGGACAGGCGCCGGCCTGCACGAGCCCGAAGGTCTCCATACGCGGGGATCAGAGGTTCAGTTTATAAATTTTGGTTCTCGATCGCGATATCGGTAGCTGTCTCTCTCCCCCGACGGGTTCAAGGCCGACGCGACTGCACCGGGCACCATGACCGACGACGACGGCCATCTCGCCGACCGAGTGCGGGGTGTGTTGGAGACCGACCCCGAGGAGTTTCGACAGCGGGCCGAGGCGGACGCGGAGACTGTGAAGGCGGAGCTTCGCGACGGGACCTTCGACAACCACCAGTCGATCATCGGTCTGGAGTACGAGTTCTACGCCGTCTCGGAGGGGCGGTGGCGGGAGGGGGGCGACGAGGACGTCGACGGGGCGGGACAGGTCGCGGCAGACGTGAACGCCCCACACCTCAGCAGGGTTCCCCGTCGTCTACTGGAGCTCATCGGCTTCGAGAAGGAGTTGGGACTGCACAACGCCGAGATGACGACGAGCCCGCAGCCGCTCAATGCCGCCGGCGTGCGCGCGCAGGCGGCCGAGGTTCGCGCCCGCCTCGAGGCGGCCGAGGAGACGACCGGGGCCGAGGGGATGCGGCTCGTCTCGGACGCGATGTGGACGGTCCCGCCGATCGGCGAGACCGCGCGTGAGTACCTCACGGACTCCGTCGAGGACGACGGGGTTCGGGTCGCGACCAACATGAGCGACGCCGTGCGCTATCACGCGATGGCCAACGGTCCCGGGTCGGGGTCGTACTCGGTCGACGCCCCGCACGTCGAGTTGACGGCGGACACGGTGATGCCCGAGAGCCTCATCACGTCGATCCAGCCGCACTACCAGGTCGCGCGCGCGGAGGACATCCCCCGGATCCACAACCTCGCGCTCCGGATCGCGGGACCGCTGCTCGCGCTTGGGGTCAACGCCCCGTTCTTCCCGCCGGACCTGTATGCCGACGACGCGACCGCGGCGGACGTCCTCGCCGACGGCTGGCACGAGAACCGCGTCGCGGTCTTCGAGTCGGTACTCAACGAGGAGGGCGCACAGAAGGTGACGTTCCCCGAGGACCTCGACACCGTCGAGGAGGCGGTCGACCGCGTCGCCGCCGACCCGACGATCGTTCCGATGCCGGTCGCGGAGGGCAACCGCTTCGACGACGCGTTCGCGACACTGCGTCGCAAACACGGCACCTACTGGCGGTGGGTGCGCCCGGTGTTCGACGGCGCCACCCGGTCGGCCGCGAACGCACGTATCGAGTTCCGGCCGATCCCCGCTCAGCCGACCGTGGGCGACTCGATCGCGTTCCTCGCGGCGTACGCGGGCCTGCTGGAAAGCCTCCCCCGGCGGCGCCATCCCGTGTACGATCTCGACTGGGAACTCGCCCGCGACAACTTCTATGCGGCCGTCCGCGACGGCGTCGAGGCGGATCTCTCGTGGATTACGACCGACGGCGTCGAGACGACCGACTCCGACGCGATCTTCGACGACCTGCTGTCGCACGCCGAGGCCGGCTTGGAGGACGTCGGCCTCTCGGGATCCGAGGCCGAGTCGTATCTCGCGCCGCTGCGCTGGCGGGCGGAGACGGGAGTGACGCCCGCGGCGTGGAAGCGTCGTCGCGTCCGCGCGCGCCTCGACGACGGCGCCGACCTCGCCGACGCGATCCCCGCGATGCAGCGGACGTACGTGGAACGACAGCGCGAGACGCTGGTCGACGGGACGCTCGCCGACTGGGTCGACGAGTAGCGCGTCGATCGGTCGGCTCGTAGCCGGTTCCGACTATCCGGTCGGCCGTGGCCGACCCCGATCACTCCGTGACTCAAAAGCCGATGTGGGAGGTGGAACTTGGACCGTCGTTGTCGTCGTCATCGTTGTCCCGAGGCCCGTCGTGACGGTACGTGTAACCCTCGTCGACGAGGGACACCGCGCCGTCCTCGACTGCGATCTCCACGGCGGTCAGCGTCGTCCCCGCCGCCTCGCCGTTGTCGCAGTCGCCCGCGCAGGCGTCGAACATCGACCCGTGCTTCGGGCAGATGATCTCGCCCTCCCGCATCGCCGCGCCGCGACCCCGGTCGAGCCGCTGGTACTCGTGGGGGCAGACGTTGACCCACGCGCGGACGCCGGGGTCCTCCCCACAGCGGACGAGGATCACCTCGCGGTCGGTGCCGTGGCTGTCGCTGACGGTGAACAGGTGCGAGCCGCGCTCCGGTACCTCGTCGATCGACGTGATCCGCGCGCCGGCGGCCATCGACGGCGCGTTCGCTGGCGGGGGTGAAAAACGTCGTCCTCCCGGCGCTCCGGGTGGCGAGAACCGTGGGGGAGCCGACCCGTCAGTCGAGGAGCTCGTCGATGTCCTTGTGCTTCGTGACCTCGACGCCCTCGTCGGTCACGACGCACATGTTGATGCCGTTGCCGGTGGCGGTGTCGCGCTCCAGCGCGGACTTGACCGAGCGGGCGGCGACGTGCTTCGCGTCGTCGATGGACAGGTCGTCGGAGTACTCCTGCTCGAGGACGCCCAGCGCGAACTGCGAGCCGGAGCCGGTGACGGTGTACTCCTCCTCGGTCGTGCCGCCGGCCGCGTCGATGGAGTAGATGTGTGCGCCCTCGTCGTCGACGCCGCCGAGGATGGGCTGAACGATGAAGAACGCGCCCGAGCGGAGGAGGTTCCCGGTGAGCGTCGACAGCGCCTGCATGCTCATGTCCTTGCCGCGGCGAGTCTCGTAGAGGTTCGTCTCGGCTTTCAGCGTCTGGATGAGGTTCTGCGCCGCGGAGACCGAGCCCGCGATGGTGAGCGCGCCCGTCGGGTGGATCTGCTCGACCTTCTGGACGTCCTTCGAGGAGACCATGTGACCCAGCGAGGCGCGCATGTCCGTCGCGAGCACGACGCCGTCTTCGGTTCGCAGGCCGACAGTCGTCGTTCCGGTCTTCATCTCGCCTTCGCCGGTCGCCTGTGCACGACGCTCGTCGGCGTTGGGGAACTCTCCGAGTTCCGGCCCGAACACGGTTTCGTCGCCGCCGATGGCGTCGAGGTCCGCGAGGTCACTAGATGGTCGCATTGACACGCGGTAAGGCTCCGCCGCTGATAAATGCACCCTTTCAGGAACTCCTCTGATGGCCGGGCTATCTCCCGGTCTCGTCGGCGGAGTCTGCGGCGGCGGCGTCGTACGCCTCGTGGACTCGAGCGACGATCCCTCCGATCGGGAGGGTGACTCCGGCCCGGCGGCCGAGGAGTACGACGGGGAACGCGAGGATCCCCGCGAGGACGGTGAGGTGGTGGAGCGCGTTGAGTCCGACAGTTTGGACGGCGCGTGCGGCGTGCGTCATGACCGTTGACAGCCCAGGAACGTCTCTCAATGATAAACTTTTCGTGGCACTGTGGCCATCCACCCCTCCGCAGTAGTGCGGTTTCATCGATCGGCCCCGATCCGCCGTTGGAGCCGAACCGGTCCCGTGAGAACTGAGGCTTTCGGAGGACGGACGCACCGGATTCTCGTAAGTTACGAGAAACCCGCGGGTGTCGTGCGGGTTCCCATCCAACCGGACCGGCGGCGCGCGTTGGAGCGTGACGTCGTGGACCGCGGAGTGGCGAGGAACGAGGGGTGATGACGAACCGATCGATCAGTTCCGTAGGGACTCGGTCCGCGAACCTGACTGGGTGTCGGCTCCCGGGACCCCCTGCGCCCCGAGTACCGACTCCAGTTCCGTCGGCGAGATCCCGCTCTGTGTGGCCGCCTGCTCGACGGTGAGTGACGTGCCGCGATACAGTGTCAGGGCCGTGGTCAGCGCTTTCAAGGACATTGGCTAGGTACACCGATATAACAGAGTTGCCGGTATTAACTCTTTCTAGTGAATCGGTGGCCGACTCACAGCCGATCCGACTGTAGAACAAAACAATAGTGGCTATTTATTCTCTAACTCTGGGTATACGTGTGATTTACTTTGTCCCCGTGCTGATCGTGTTCTGCCCGCACTGACGTCGGAGCAGATCAGAGCGCATCCGAGGGGAGAGGTCACCTCACCGGAGCCATCGAATGCCCGGCCCCGGAATCAACGGGTTATTGTCCACAGGTCGGCGAGTAGGTGTATGAGCAATTATCTCGTCGCGCTCGAGGCGGCTTGGTTGGTACGAGACGTGGAGGCGATCGACGACGCGATCGGCGTCGCCGTCAGTGAGGCCGGCCGCCGGCTGAACGAGGCGAACAAGGAGTTCGTCGACGTGGAGGTCGGCGCGACGCCGTGTCCCGCCTGTGGGGAGCCGTTCGACTCGGCGTTCATCGCCGCCTCGACCGCCCTCGTCGGCCTGATGCTGGAGATCGACGTGTTCAACGCCGACAGCGAGGAGCACGCCACCCGGATCGCGAAAAGCGAGATCGGCGGCGCCCTCCGCGACGTGCCGCTGGATGTGCTGGACGTGATCGAGACGGAAGCCGACGACGACGAGGACGACTGAGCCGCAACCGTCGGTAACCACCCGGTGCGACCGAACGATTTTTAATTACCTTGGGTAATTCGGGTACATGGAACTCCCGACGCCGCAGGACCTGCGTGAGCGGCGGACGTCGCTCGATCTCACGCAGAGCGCGCTCGCCGAACGTGCGGACGTGTCGCAGCCGCTGATCGCCCGTATCGAGGGTGGAGACGTGGACCCGCGCCTGTCGACGCTCCGGCGCATCGTCGAGGCGCTCGACGAGGTCGAGGGAGACGTGGTCCGCGCTCTCGACATCATGCACGAGTCGGTGATCAGCATCGCGCCCGACGACTCGGTTCGCGCGGCCGTCGACCTGATGGAGGAGGAGGCGTACTCCCAGCTTCCGGTGATCCAGAACGGGACGCCGGTGGGGTCGATCTCCTTTTCGGACGTGAACCAGGCGGGCGAGGACGCCGCGGAGCTCCCGGTCAGCGAGGTGATGTCCGAGTCGTTCCCGCCGGTGAGCCCGGACGCGACCGTCGACGAGATCCGAAACCTGCTGGAGCACTACAAGGCGGTCGTCGTCACCGACGGCGGCGACGCCATCGGGATCATCACCGAGGCCGACTTGGCGGCGCAGCTATCCTGACGCCGGAATCGAGATCGAACTCGCGACCCTCCACGGAACCGCCTACAGCGAGTTCTTGATCTTCTCGAAGAATCCCTCGCTCACGTCGATCTCCTCGCCGCCTTCCTCCGCGAACGTCTTGAGCGCCTCGCGCTGCTCGCTCGTGAGGTCCTCGGGCGTGACGACCTGCACCTGCACGTAGAGGTTGCCGTTCCCGCGCCGCCGGAGGCGGGGCATCCCCTTGCCCTTCAGGCGGAACGTCTCGCCGCTTTGGGTGCCCGCGGGCACCTCGAACTCGACGCTTCCGTCGAGCGTCTCCAGCTGGATCGTGTCGCCGAAGACCGCCTGCGGGAACGAGACGGGCTCGGTGAGGTGGAGATCGGCACCGTCGCGCTCGAACCGGTCGTCGCCCTCGACGCGCACCTCGATGAGCAGGTCGCCGTCGCGCGCGCCGGGCTCGCCGGGCGCGCCCTCGCCGTCCATCCGCAGCGTCTGGCCGTCCTGGATGCCAGCGGGCACGTCGACCGAGAGGCTGGCCTCCTCGCGCGTGACGCCCGAGCCGTCACAGACCGTACAGTCCTCGGAGTACAGTTCGCCCTCGCCCTCACAGCGCGGGCAGGTCCCGGTTTGCTGGACGCGCCCCAGCGGCGTCTGCTGCACCTGCCGAACCTGCCCGCGCCCGTCGCACTGCGGGCACGTCTGTACGTCGGCGTCCTCGGGGTGACCGCTCCCGTCGCACTCCTCACAGCGGCTCGGACGCGCGACGGAGAACTGCTTGGTAACGCCGTCGTGGGCCTCCTGCAGCGAGATGTCGAGGTTCGTCCGAAGGTCCTTCCCGGGGCGCGGGCCGCCGCGACCGCCGCCTCCGCCGCCGAAGAACTCCTCGAAGATGTCGCCGAGGCCGCCCATGCCGCCCCCACCCATCCCGCCACCCATTCCGCCGCCGCCGAAGGGGCCGCCGCCCATCCCGCCGGCGCCCGCGCCGCCGCCCTCGAAGCCGCCGCGCTTCTCGGCCTGCTCGAACTGCTCGTGACCCATCTGGTCGTACGCCTGGCGTTTCTCCTCGTCGGTGAGGACCTCCTTGGCCTTCTTGACCTGCTTGAACTTCTCCTCAGCGTCCTCCGCGTCGCTGACGTCCGGGTGGTACTCGGTAGCCTTCTGACGGTACGCCTGCTTGATTTCCTCCTCGGAGGCGTCCCGCGAGACCCCGAGCACGTCGTAGAAGTCCTCGCTCATTCGTTGTTCGTGGTTGGTCGCTCGTGCTATTTCAATCGCGTGGCTCGCGGAAGGACTGATAGACTTCGGGTTCGACGGATCCTGTTCGGATAGTCACCGAGTAGCGGGGGTGTCAGACCGGTATCTTTCGGGGATCCCCTTCGCGTTTCAGTCGACTCTGTCGAAATTCTCGAATCGTGAATCCGGTCTGAGCAGAGTTTAATAGCGCTCCGTCTGTATCACGTCGGAAGACGAATGGAAGAACTCGACCATGTTTTGCAAAAGTACGCCACCAGTCAGGATCTCATGGACCAGATCCGATATGTTGCCGAGACATTGAGTGTGGAATTCGATAAGTGGGACGACCAGTTCGTGAGTGGTCCTAGTTTGTACTTTCTGGTCGTTGCCGAAACCGATTTCGAGGAATACACCGACCCACTCGGAGAGAACGTCTGGCCGACTGATCGGTGTAAGATCGTACTCGACTCACCTGAGGCGTTCCGGCGGGTCGCCGAAGATGTCGCATTTAGCCGGGATGGCGCTATCATCGTGACTGGAGACGGAACGATTCAACGACAAATGGTTCGAGTTCGGAGCCCCAATCACGCGGAGGTGTCGGCGGTTGCGGACCTTGAGTACCCTGACTGGATGGGGACCAAACACATGAGTGCCCTGGAAACCTCGCTCCGAAAGAACGTCCTGTGGGCGATCACGCTCAGTGAAGAAAACGGCCGTGTCACCACGTATCTTGATGGCACATACCAGGACTATCCCCGTGAGGAGATCGGCGGCCGGTGGCGACCTGATCAATAGTGCCGTCCTCGTCAGTCCGCCACGGTCCTGAAACGGTCCCTTCCGGCAACAAACCGTCCCTGCGTGTCTCTACAGACGATCAAATACCTGTCTGAAAACTGGAACACGGACGCTGTGTATTCACCGGGCAACTCTCAGTACGGTTTGAATACGACCGAAGCTCTGGTGGCCTATTCGCAACCCTACGTCCTCGTCCACTTCAGAACGCTCGCTCCGCTCGCGTTCTGAAAACTACGAAAGACGAGCGAAGCGAGTCTTTCGAGTGGACGACTCGTCGGACGCTTACGCGTCCTCCTCGTCGTCAACGTTCACGAGAGCTTCGCTCTCGTGAGCAGACGAGACGAGTCTACGACTCGTCTTCGTCTACGTCCTCGAAGTCGGCGTCGACGTACTCCTCGTCGTCGCCCTCGGCGCCAGCGGCCCCGCCCGGGCCCTGGCCGCCCATGTCACCCATACCGCCGGGACCGGCGCCCGCGGCGCCTTCGGGGCCGCCCGCGCCGCCGGGCCCGGCTTGGGCCTGCTGCTGGTACATTTGCTTGCCGATCTCCTGGAGCGCCTCCGAGAGCGACTCGGTGGCGTCCTCGATCTCCTCGGTCTCGGCGTCCTCGTCGGCGAGCACCTCCTCCAAGTCCTCGATCTCCTCGCGGATGTCGGACTCGAGGTCGTCGTCGATCTCCTCCTCGTTCTCGTCGAGGAGGGTCTCCGCGCGCTGGACCGCGCTCTCGGCCTCGTTGCGGGCCTCGATGCGGCGGCGACGTTCCTCGTCCTCCTCGGCGTGCTGCTCGGCCTCCTCTTGCATCTGCTCGATCTGCTCGTCGGAGAGGCCGGCGCCGCCCTCGATGGTGATCGACTCGGCGTTGCCCGAGCCCTGGTCCTCGGCCTCGACGTTCACGATGCCGTTCTCGTCGATGTTGAACGACACCTCGATCTGCGGGGTGCCCGCCGGCGCCGGCGGGATGCCGGTGAGCTGGAACTCCCCGAGCAGCTCGTTCTCCTCGGCGATCTCGCGTTCGCCCTGGAAGACGCGCACCTGCACCGAGGTCTGGTTCGCCGCCGCGGTCGTGAAGATCTTCGACTCCTCGGTCGGGATGGTGGTGTTCTTCTCGATGAGCCGCTCGAAGAGGCCGCCCTTCACCTCGATGCCCAGCGACAGCGGCGTCACGTCGAGCAGCACGAGGTCGTCCACGTCGCCCGAGAGGACGCCGCCCTGGATGGCCGCGCCCAGCGCGACCGCCTCGTCGGGGTTGACGTTCTTCTTCGGCTCGGTGCCGAGGATCTCCTCGACCTTGTCCTGTACCTGCGGCATCCGGGTGGATCCGCCCACGAGGATCACCTCGTCGATGTCGTCGGCGTCGTAGCCGGCGTCCGAGAGCGCCTGCTCGGTCGGCTCGACGGTGCGCTCGATGAGGTCCGAGGTGATGCTCTCGAACGTCGCGCGGGTGATCTCGGTTTCGAGGTGGACGGGACCGGAGTCGGTCGCCGTGATAAAGGGGAGATTGACGCTGGCCTGCTTGCGCGAGGAGAGCTCGATCTTCGCCTCCTCGGCGGCGTCCTTCAGCCGCTGGAGCGCCTGGCGGTCCTCGCGGAGGTCGATCCCGTGGTCGTTCTGGAACTCGTCGGCGAGGTGGTCGATGACCGCCTCGTCCCAGTCGTCGCCGCCGAGGTCGTTGTCCCCGTTGGTGGCGACGACCTCGTAGACGCCGCCGCCCAGATCGAGCACGGACACGTCGAAGGTGCCGCCCCCGAGGTCGTACACCATGACGGTCTGGTCGGACTCGTCGTCGAGGCCGTACGCCATCGAGGCGGCGGTCGGCTCGTTGACGATGCGTTCGACGTCGAAGCCGGCGATCTCGCCGGCGTCCTTCGTCGCCTGGCGCTGCTTGTCGTTGAAGTACGCGGGGACCGTGATGACCGCCTTCTCCACGTCGTCGCCGAGGTACTCCTCGGCGTCGCGCTTGATCTTCTGGAGGATCATCGCCGAGATCTGCTGGGGCGTGTAGTCCTCGCCGTCGATCTCGACGGTGTGGCCCTCCTCGCCCATGTGCCGCTTGATCGACTGGATCGTGCGGTCGGGGTTCTGGACGGCCTGGTTCTTCGCGGGCTTGCCGACGAGTCGCTCGCCGTCATCGGTGAACGCGACGACGGACGGCGTCGTTCGGTCGCCCTCGCCGTTTACGATGATCTCGGGGTCGTCCCCCTCCATCACCGCGAACGCGGAGTTCGTGGTTCCGAGGTCGATCCCGAGGATCTTGTTTGTCGCCATCTTGGCCCCGAATAGCGCCGCGAGTCCGTTAAACGTTACTAGACAGAGCGTACCGCGGTCTCCGTGCGACCCGCCGCAGTCTTGCGATTCGGGCTATCTCGTGTTCGGGTGAGTGACAACGCTTATCACGAACCGCGAATCCAGCGGACCGTCCCACCGCCGTGCACGGCATCACCGCCGCGGCCGGTCGCGTGTTCGCGGGCGGGTTCTCTCCACTACGGCACGCTACCGGAGCACACCCGGTCCATCGCGAAGCGCGGCGACCGCGTCCGCGACGACCTCCGTCCGCCCGGGCGACGCGAAGCACTCGTGGCCGCCGTCGTACAGCCGTACCCGGTCGGCCGGCAGCCGTTCGCCGATCGCGTCGACCCCGACGAGTCCGTCGGTCAGCGTGCAGAACGCGACCTCATCGTCGCCGGCGGCCGGCAGCGACGACTGCGCGCGTCGGATCTCCCGTACGAACGACGGAGCCAAGCCGATCGGGTCGCGCGCGCTCGGCTCCGCGAGCTCGCCCAGCGTTTCTCGGTCCGGTTCCACCGAGACGAGTTCCCTCCCCGTGGGGAGGTGTCCGAGCACGCGAAAGAGGATCCGTTGACTCGGGTGCAGCCCCCACCACGGGCTGAGGTGGACGGCGCGCTCGGGCAGTACGCCGGCGTCGATGGCGTGGGCAGCGATCAGTCCGCCGGTGCTGTGTGAGAGCACGCTGTCCGCGGGTGGTCCGTCGTCGACGGCGGCCGCGAGCGGGTCGAGGTACTCACGCTCGAAGCGCCGCACGTTCGTCGGGATCTCGACGGCGCGCGTTCGGAATCCAGCGTCCGCGAGCGCGTCGAGCAGCCAGCCGACGGCGGGCTGGTCGGGCGTGTTTCCCCACCCCATCACGAACCAGAGTGGGTCGCCGTCTGCGGGACCGTGGACGGTGACGTTCACACGAGCATGTCTCGTCGCGGCGACAAAACGGTACGCCTACTCGTCGTCGCTGCGTGTCCGACGGCTCGTTCGCTCGCATCCGCTCACGGCTCGCTTCGCTCACCGTTCGCGTGTCGAGGACTCACATCCGTTCGGCCTCGCATCGCTCACTCGCCGTCGCTAACCGTGACCTGCGCGGCTTCGATCACCTTGTCGGCCATCTCGTACCCCTGCTTGTACACGTCGGCGACCGTTCCCGCCGGGTGCTCGGAGTCGACGCGCATCATCACCTCGTGGCGCTCGGGGTCGACGTCCTGCCCGGGCTCGGGGTCGATCACGTCGACGTTCTCCTCGCCGAGGACCCGGTCGAACGTCTCCAGCGTGGACTCGACGCCGGGACGGATGTCGGCGTCCCCGTCCTGGTCGAGCGCGCGCACAAGGTTGTCCCGAACCTCGGTCAGCCGGCTCACGAGCGACTCGGTCGCCCTCGCCTTCTCCTGTTCCTGGCGCTTCTTCGCGCGCTTCTTGTAGTTCTGGAAGTCCGCCTTCGTCCGCCTGAGGCTGGCTTCCAGTTCCTCGACGCGCTCGGCCGACTCCACGGCCTCGCGTTCGAGCGCGGCAACGTCCCGCGCCAGTGCCTCGTCGTGTGCGGCCACGGCGGCCGCGAGCCCGTCCGGGTCCCGCGCGTCGTCGTCGCCCGCGGCGCCCGCCGGTTCGTCGTGTTCGACGTCGGCCTCCTCGCTCATACCAGCCCGGAGCGGTCCCGCGGAGATACGGATTGCGGATCCGAACGCGCGCGCTCCGGGCGCCCGGCGGCGATCACTCGTCGCCGGCGGCGTCGGGATCGCCGTCCGCGTCGGCGGCAGCGTCGCGGAGGTCGTCGATCCGGCTCGACAGCACCGACAGCGCCGCGTCGGCGTCCACGTACCCCTGGTCGTAGTCGTCGTACACGTCGTCCGCGCCCGCGAGGAACCGCGAGACTGCCTCGTTCATCCCGGCGTCGGGTCGGTCGCCGCCGTCGCTTCGTTCGTGGTCCCCGTCGCCGTCGTGGGCCGCGTCGTCGCTCATGTCTCCCGGTTGGTCCGTGGGGCTTGAGTGGTTTGCGGCGCGGGACGCGCGACGCGCGGCGAGTACGAGGGGGATAACCAACCGCCCGGGCACCGAGACACGACACAGAGATGTCACGGTTCCCCATCCGGGCGCCCGAACGCCGGCCTCCTCCGTCCACATGAGCGACGGGCGAGCGAGGGCGACCGTGGTCACCCTCCGGGCCGTCTTCTTACGAGCCCGCGACGAGTGGATCGGTTTCCTCGCGGCCGCTGTCGCCTACTACGCGCTCGTCTCGATCGTGCCGCTGACGGCCCTGGTCGCGCTCGCGGTGGCGACGGTCGCCGGCGACGCGGTCGCGGGGTGGGTCCTCGCCGCGCTCGGGGACACGCTCTCGGGCGCCGGGCAGGAGGCGATCCGGCGGGTTCTCACCACCGCGACCGCCCGGTCGCAGGCGACGGTCGTGGGACTCCTCGTGCTGCTGTGGGGCGGGTCGCGGCTGTTCCGCGGGCTCGACCGCGCGTTCGGGCGGATATACCGGACCGACGACGGCGACGACACGGTCGGTCACGTGCGCGACACCGTCCTGGTACTCGTCGGCGTGTTGTCCATGGCCGTCGCCGTTGCGACGGTCGGGGCGGTCGCGATCGCGGTCGCGCTCGCGGTCGCCACGGAACTCGACCAACTGCGGTCGCTCGCCGGGGTGCGGGGCGCCGTCGAGGGGATGACGGACGGAGCCGTCGGCGTCGTCGCTCAGGTCGTGCTCCTCGGCGCGCTCCTGTTCCCGGTGTACTACGTGCTCCCGAACGTGCCAGTGACCGTCCGGGAGGCACTCCCCGGCACCGTCCTCGCCGCTGTCGGCTGGACGACGCTGTTCGCCGGGTTCGACCTGTACGTCAGCCTCGCGAGCGGGAGCGCGCTCTCGGGCGTCCTCGGGGGCGTCGTCGTCATCGTGACGCTGCTGTACGCCGCGTCGTTTCTCCTGCTCGTGGGCGCCGTCGTCAACGCGGTGCTTGCCGAGGAGTGACCCGGGTGACGTGCGGAGCGAGCCGACGGTGCGGAACGCATCCGGAGCGCTGGCGTCCCCGACGGCGGACTTATCCACCGCGGAGTCCCACCGCCGATCGTGTCGTCGGTAACGCTCACCTACGAGGACGGAACAGTCGGGGTCGCGGGCGCGCTCGAGGAGCCGCTTCCGGGGGTGGAGACCGACGACCGCTCCGGCACCCGCCGAGCCGCCGCCTACCGCTACCCGGCGCTGCGCGACGCGCTCCGCGAGGCCGGCCACGAGGTCGACGACCGCGTGCTCGAACTCCCGGAGCTCCCGCCGCTGTCGTCGACGTATACCCTCCGCGAGTACCAGCGCGAGGCGCTCGACGCTTGGGAGGCGAACGACCGCAGCGGGGTGCTCGAACTCCCGACCGGGAGCGGGAAGACCGTGATCGCGCTGGCGGCGATCGCGGCGGCGGCGACGCCGGCGCTCGTCGTCGTCCCGACGGTCGACCTGCTGGAGCAGTGGCACCGCGAGCTGTCCGCCACGTTCGAGGTGCCGGTCGGTCGCCTCGGCGGCGGCGAGCAGACCGTCGAGGCGCTCACCGTCGCCACCTACGACTCGGCGTACCTCCGTGCCGACGAGTTGGGCGACAGGTTCGGCCTGCTCGTCTTCGACGAGGTCCACCATCTCGGGGGCGAGGGGTACCGGGACATCGCACGGCTGTTCGCCGCGCCCGCCCGTCTCGGACTGACGGCGACGTTCGAGCGCCCCGACGGCGCCCACGAGAC
Source organism: Halobaculum rarum (assembly GCF_040025155.1). Classification (NCBI taxonomy): domain Archaea; kingdom Methanobacteriati; phylum Methanobacteriota; class Halobacteria; order Halobacteriales; family Haloferacaceae; genus Halobaculum; species Halobaculum rarum. The sequence continues at coordinate 2,370,772 of NZ_CP157275.1, forward strand.
GGTCGCGGAGCTGGTCGGCCCGGTCGTGTACGACCTCGGCCCCGACGACCTCGCGGGCGAGCACCTCGCGGACTACGAGGTCCGCCGGATCGAGGTCGAACTGACCGACGAGGAACGCGAACGGTACGACGAGGCGCAGGGGACGTTTCTCGAGTACGTCCGCGATGCGGGGATCACCTTCCGGTCGGGCTCGGACTATCAGGAACTGGTGAAGCGTTCCGGGAACGACCCACGAGCGCGCGAGGCGCTGCTGGCCAAGCAGCGCGCCCGGGAGGTGATGATGAACGCCGACGCGAAGCTCGCGGAGCTCGCGCGGATCCTCGATCGCCACCGCGGCGAGCGCGTCATCGTCTTCACGGCCCACACCGCGCTCGTGTACCGCATCTCCGACCGGTTCCTGATCCCCGCGATCACCGCCGAGACCGGGACCGAGGAGCGCCGCGAGATCCTCTCGCGGTTTCGCGACGGGACCTACTCGCGGGTCGTCGCGGCGAACGTGCTCGACGAGGGCGTCGACGTGCCCGAGGCGAGCGTCGGCGTCATTCTCTCGGGAAGCGGCTCCGAGCGAGAGTTCACCCAGCGGCTCGGGCGGATCCTCCGGCCCGGAGCCGACGGCGCGAAGACGGCGACGCTGTACGAACTCGTGACGAACGAGACGGCCGAGGAACGGGTCGCACGGCGGCGACGGTAAGGGAAATCGGGCTGGTCCTGCGGCCGCGTCGGATCGACGCCGACCGGCGCTCGACTCAGACGATCTCGACGCGGATCGACCCGCTCTGGCTGAACGACTCGAACGACAACGACGTGGGGATGGTCACGTCCGTTCGCTCGCCCGAGGCGACCGTCACTTCCTCGGAGGCCGTTTCCTCGGATTCGGATCCGTCGACGGTGCCGGTCACGGTGACGATCACGGTCCCGGTGCGCTCCTCGCTGCCCCGGTTCTCGACGGTGACGCGGACGAGTAGGTCGCCCTCATCGCCCTCCACGTCGGTGAAGTCGGTGACGACGAGCCTTTCGCCCTCCGAGGCCGTCGCTTCCGGCGAGCGCGGCGGCGTCATCGGACCCGACGGCTCGGCCGAGTCCGTGCAGCCGGCGAGCGCGGCGACGCCGCTGGCGGCCGCGAGGCGCGCGCCCGTCGCGAGTAGGCGCCGGCGGTTCACGTCTCCCCGGTTTCGCGGATCCGGTATGAGCCTTGTCCATCGCGGCGTCCGACGCTGGCAGCGCGGGTGCCGGTGCCGAGACGGGAACGACACCGCCGCCGCTTTATCGCCCGGTGCGGTACACCCCGTGACAGGCGTGATCACGAAGGACCTCCTGCGCGTCAGCCGCCGCGGCGGCTACCGCCCGCAGTTCGTCGCGGGCGACGCGGACGCCCGTCGTCTCGCCGCGCGCGTGTTCGGCGTCTATCAGGGCCACGTCGGCGAGCGCCGGGCGGATCTCGACGAGGCGCTTTCGGCGCTCGAACGCGAGGCCGACGACTACAAGCTCGTTCGCGGGTTCGCCTCGCTGCTCGATCGGGAGGCCACGTTCGAGACTCGGGCGCCGCTCCCGCCGCGGCGCGCCCGCCGGATCGCCTTCGAGGCCGCGGAGGCCGTCGGCGTGACGAGCGACGAGGAGCGCCCGGCGGCCCTCGGCCGCGCGGGCGACCGCCTCGGCGTCGACCCCGCGGACATCGACTCGTCGCTGTACGCCGACCGCGACGCGAACCAGGTGCTCGCCGCGTTCGACCCACGCTGGACGCCTGCGGAACTGCTCGTACAGTACGACCTCTCCCTGGCGCAGACGGCCCTGTTCGACGCGACGGAGGTGCGTGTCCGGTCGACGGACCCGAAGGCGCTCGTCTCGGCGGCCAAGCGGCTCGGTCTCCTGTACGAGATCCGAGTGCGCGAAGGCGACGGCCCGACCGACCGCGAGGTTGTGATCACCGGTCCCGACGCGCTGTTCCGCCGGACGCGACGCTACGGGACCGCCTTCGCCCGCCTGCTGCGCACCGTCGCCGCCACCGCGGACGAGTGGACGCTTGAGGCGGACATCGACGACCGCGGTCGCGAGTACCTGCTCGAACTCGACGACGGCGACGTGGCGGTTCCCGGCGTCGAGCCGCTCGCCGAGCCCGCGTTCGACTCCGGCGTCGAGGCCGACTTCGCCGCCCGGTTCCGGGCGCTGGATCTCGACTGGGACCTCACCAGGGAGCCGGAGCCCCTCGAGGTCGGTGCCCGAGGCGGAGACGGGGCCTCCGCCGAGGTGGGCGCGAGCGTGATGATCCCGGACTTCGCGTTCGAGTACCGCCACGCCGACTTCCGCGTGTTCTTCGAGGTGATGGGCTTCTGGACCCCCGAGTACGTCGAGAAGAAGCTCGCCCAGCTCGCCGACGTGGAGGACGTGGAGCTGGTCGTCGCCGTCGACGAGAGCCTCGGCGTGGGCGAGGAGATCGCCGCCCGCGACCACCGCGTCGTCACCTACTCGGGGACGGTCCGCGTGAAGGACGTGGTCGACGTGCTCCGCGAGTACGAGGCGGACCTCGCCGACGAGGTGACCGCCGACCTTCCCGCCGAGCTGATCCCGGAGGCGGACGTGGTCGGTGTCGACGACCTCGCCGCCGAGCACGGCGTGCCGGGTGACGCCCTCGACGAGGTCTCCCTTCCGGAGCACGAGCGCGTCGGCAGGACGCTCGTGCGACCCGCGGTGCTGGACCGCGTCGGCGACGAGATCGAGGCGGGGATGGCGTACGCCGACGCCGAGGCGGCGCTGGCGGACTCCGGGCTCACCGACGCGAGCGCGGCGCTGTCGGCGCTCGGCTACCGCGTCGCGTGGGAGGGGCTCGGCGATGGGACGGTGCGCGAAACGGAGTGAGCACCCTCGATGGAGCACTGATCGGCCTAAAACGTCGCGGCTACGGCTCCGTACTCGCGCCGTCGTCGACGAGCGACTCGCCCTCGGCCGCCCTGAGCTTCTCGCCCGCCTTGTACAGGTCGTAGCCGAGCAGCGCCATCCCGAGAACGCTCGCTGGCGGGATCAGCAGAACCACGCCCAGGATCAGTCGCCACCGCGGGACGTACTCGATCCGGGCTTCCACCTCCTCGATCAGGTTTCGGTCGCTCACGGTCGACCCTTCTCCGGGGGATCGGATAGCGATTGTGGGGGTTCTCACTCGCCGAGGTCGGGCAACTCCTCCTGGTACCCTTTCGGCACCACCGATCGAAGCTCGTCGTAGAGGAACAGCCCCACACCGATGGGAACCTGATCGCCAGCCAGCTCGTGGGTGGCGATGAGATAGCCCCAGTCGCCGTCCCACTCTGGGAGGTCCTGATCGTGGCCGGCGGCGAACGCGGTCGCCTCCCCCGGCGACAGTTCGATGACGTTCCTCGTCGCGAGATGGCCCCACTTCCTGACGGCCGTGGTCGTCGGCTTCCAGTGCTCCTGTCGCGTGCGAAGCACCGTCATCCCGACGCCCTCGCGCTCCTGCGGGCTGGGGAGGTCGTCCGCGAAGACCCAGATCTTCCCCTTCCCCTTCTCCCAGAAGGTGTGGGTCTCGAAGGTCTCCGGCGCGATCCCGAAGCGCTCGTCCCACCAGTCGAGCACTTCCTCACGGGTCGCGCGCCCGTCGACATCGCGATCGGCGGCGGTCGCAGGCAGCCGGTCGAACTGGCTTCCGTCGTTGCCGGGGGCGCCGTCGCCGTCGGCGTCGGTGGTCATGCTGTCACCTCCGACTCCGCATCGTCGTCGCCGGCGGCGTCTCCGCTCCCGTCGCCACCCACCCGAAGCTTCGCGAGGAAGAACCCGCCCGTGTCGTTGTGGTGCGGATAGATCCGCGTCGCCTTCGCGACGCTCGGGTCGTACTCCTCGTCGTGCCACTCGGTCACGCCGGAGATGGACTCGAGCGGGCAGTCCCACTCGATGACCTCGCAGTCCTCCTCGCGAAGCACGTGGTCAAGCACGGCCTCGTTCTCCTCGGGCGCGAACGTACACGTGGAGTAGACGACCGTGCCGCCGGGTCGGGTCGCCTGCACCGCGCGGCGGAGGATCCCCTTCTGGATGCCGGCGACCTCGTGGACGTGATCGAGCGTCCACGTGTCGAACGCGTCGGGGTTCTTGCGGATCGTCCCCTCACAGGAACAGGGCGCGTCCACGAGCGTCGCGTCGAACTCCTCGAAGTCGAACCCGTTCAGCGAGTAGTTGCGCGCGTCCTGCTGGTCGACGACGAGGTTCGTCACGCCCAGCCGCTCGGCGTTGTGCCGCAGCGCCGAGAGTCGACCGAGGCTGGTGTCGTTGCCGACGAGAATGCCCGTGTCGTCCATCCGCGCGGCCACCTGCGTCGTCTTGCTCCCCGGCGCGGCGCAGGTATCCCACACGCGCGTGCCGGGCTCGGGGTCGAGCGCGAGCGCCGGGAGACAGGACACTTCCTCCTGTCCGTGAACCCACCCGTGGGCGTACGGCCACGTCGTCCCCGGCGAGCGGTCGGCCATCCGAAACAGGCCGTCATGCCAGCCGGCGCGCTCGTACTCGGTGCCCTCCTCGTCGAACGCGCGGGCGACGCGGTCGGCGTCGGCCGCAAGGGTGTTGACGCGCACGACCGACGGAAGCGGTCGCTCGCAGGCGGCCCGGAACGCCGCCTCGTCGTCGACGAGCGAGGCGTACCGGTCGAGCACGCCGCCGTCATCGTTCATACGCACGAATCCGTGCCGCCGCGGTTGTCCCTTTCGGACGGCGTCGACGCGGATCGACCGCCGCGGCGATCGGCGCCGGTCGCCGCCGCGCACGGCCGGCGTAGCTTTATGCAGCGTTCGGAACCATTCGAGAGTATGGGACACATCGACGTGGTCTCCGAGCGCTCGTTCGACGATCCGGTGCTCGTGGAGGGATTGCCGGGCGTCGGGCTGGTGGGGAAGATCGTCGCCGACCACCTCGTCGAGACGCTCGACATGGAGCTGTACGCGACCGTCCACTGCGACGGCCTCCCCGCGGCGGCCGCCTACGCCGCCGGCGACCGTGCCGTCACGACCCCGGTACGGCTGTACGCCGACGCCGACGCGGACCTGCTCGTCCTCCAGTCGGACGTCCCCGTCTCCCCGGACGCCGCCGAGGAGTTCGCGGGCTGTATCGAGGGCTGGTTTCGCGAGGAGTCGGTCACCCCGCTGTACATCGCGGGGCTCCGACGGGAGGGCGACGGCGAGGAGTTGCCGACGTTGACGGGGCTCTCGGTCGCCGGCGCCGACGCGGTGCTGGACGGACTCGATATCGCCGCCCCGGACTCGGCGGGGCTCGTTTCGGGTCCCACCGGCGTCCTCCTGTCGCACGCGATGGAGGCGGACCTCCCGGCGGTCGGACTGGTCGTCGAGGTCGACCCGCAGTTCCCGGATCCGGTCGCCGCCCGCGTCGTCCTCGAGGCGGCCATCGACCCGATCACGGGCGTCGACGTGAACGTCGAGAAACTGGACGAGCAGGCCGAGCGCATCCAGCGCGCGAAAGAACAGCTCGCCGCGCAGCTCGAACAGCAGCAGGAGGAGAACATCTCGCAGGCGCAGCGGCTCCGGATGTACCAGTAGCGGAGCGGCGTGGCTGTGTTGAGATCGGCCTGACCCTGACCGGGTCTGGATCGGCTACGCGGTCGGTCTTGATCGATCAGTGCAACATACCCGGACCGAGCTGTAGTCCGCTCAGACAGGCGCTTTCGGTCGAGCAGGCTCACCCACTCTCCAGTGTCCAGCACGTTTGGGAGAGAAGGCTGTGATCGATGTGGCTGCGCAACTCACGAACCATCCGCTCTTCGGCCAATCGATACACCGCCCGATGAGTGTACGCATCGGGTGGGAGTGCCGTCGGTGTCGTCCCGTCCGCACCGGTAGTCGGCGTCACCGGCACTGCGTCGAACGTGAGACTGACGATGTATCGACTGCCCACGGTTTCGACAGAGTGTATCCGGAGCGACTCGACACCCCCGTACTCGTCATTGGTCGCGACGGCGTACACGCGTTCGAAGTCCCTGACGAACGTCTCGGCAGTGTCCGCTGTCAGTTCCGACGGCGGCGTGGGCAACCCATCGATATCCGGCAGTGGCTCGCAGGTCTCGGGGAAGGGAACCGGCGTTTCGGTTGGCGTCGGTGTCGGTGACTCCGTGGGCGTCGATCGAGGTCCGGCGCTGCCGGTCGAATCCGACGGTCGGCCGCTCGTGCAACCGCTCAGTCCGCCAAAGCCGAGGACACCGATCCCGGATTTGAGGACGTCACGCCGATGCATATCCGCTGGTATACCCGCGGTATGAAAGTGAATATCGATAGCTCAAACCCCCATTTGTTTCTTAAAACGAGGAAGCGCACGACGGCGCGGGGTATTCGATGGAACTACCGACCACGAGCCGAACGGCTCACCCAGCGAAACGACGACCACGAGACACGACCCCGAAACGGCCGAACCGTCGACGGGCATGGGGAAACGACTAACACCGCCGCAGCCGCGCGTTCTCACATGACAACCTTCTCCGATCGCGTGGAACGGATCTCCATCAGCGGCATCCGCGAGGTGTTCGAGGCCGCCGGCGCCGACGCCATCAACCTCGGGCTCGGCCAGCCGGACTTTCCGACGCCCGAACACGCCAGACGGGCCGCGATCGACGCCATCGAGGCCGGCGACACCGACGCCTACACCGGCAACAAGGGTATCGAGGCACTGCGCGAGGCGATCGCCGACAAGCACGCCCGCGATCAGGGGATCGAGGTCGCCCCCGGCGACGTGATCGCGACCGCCGGCGGCAGCGAGGCGCTGCACCTCGCGATGGAGGCGCACGTCGATGCCGGGCAGGAGGTGCTCATCCCGGACCCGGGATTCGTCGCCTACGACGCCCTGACGAAGCTCGCCGGCGGCGAGCCAGTGCCGGTCCCGCTGCGCGAGGACCTGACGATCGACCCGGCGGCGATCGAGGCGGCGATCACCGACGACACCGCCGCGTTCGTCGTCAACTCCCCGGGCAACCCCACGGGAACCGTCTCCTCGGAGGAGGACGTCCGCGAGTTCGCGCGCATTGCCCGCGAGCACGACGTGCTGTGCATCTCCGACGAGGTGTACGAGCACTTCGTGTTCGACGGCGAGCACCGCTCGCCGATCGAGTTCGAGCGCGACAACGTCGTCGTCGTCAACGCCGCCTCGAAGGCGTACTCGATGACCGGCTGGCGCCTCGGCTGGGTCACGGGGGCGAGCGACCGCATCGAGCGCATGCTGCGCGTCCACCAGTACGTCCAGGCGTGTGCCTCCGCCCCGGCGCAGTACGCCGCCGAGGCGGCCCTCTCCGGACCGCAGGGCGTCGTCGACGAGATGCGTGCAGCCTACGAGCGCCGGCGCGACCTCGTCGTCGACGGCCTCGCCGACGCCGGGCTGGAGTGTCCGACCCCGCAGGGCGCCTTCTACGCGATGCCGCGCGTGCCCGAGGGGTTCGTCGACGAGTGCATCGAGCGCGGCGTCGTCGTCGTCCCGGGCGAGGCGTTCGGCGAGCACGGCGCCGGCCACGCGCGCATCTCCTACGCCACCGGCGAGGACGACCTTGCGGCGGCGCTCGATATCATGGCCGAGGCCGCGGAGGTGGTCCGGTGACGGCACCCGAGTTCGACCCGGACCTGGACGCCGATCACGGCGAGCGTCCCGACTCGCCCGACGCGCTGCGCGAGTCGATCCCCGCGTGCGACCGCGTCGCCTACTTCAACACGGGCGCGACCGGTCCCTCGCCGGGCCGCGTGCTCGACGCGTCGGCCGCGTGGGAGCGGTACCACAAGGTGGACGTGCTCGCGGAGTCGGACCCCTACGAGGTCGCGTTCGCCGAGTACGAGCGCCTCCGCGAGCGACTCGCCGCGTTCCTCGACGCCCCGCGCGACACGGTCGGGCTGACCGAAAGCACCGCCGACGGCATCAGCGCCGTCGCCGCCGCGCTCGACTGGGAGCCCGGCGACGTGGTCGTCCGCACGGACCTCGAACACCCGGCGGGCACGCTCCCCTTCGAGCGGCTCGCGCGCCGCCACGGCGTCGAGGTTCGGGTCGTCGAGACCGAGGACGGCCGGATCGATACGGACGACTTCGCCGACGCCGTCGCCGACGCGGATCTGACGTGCTTCTCGTCGCTGTCGTGGAACTACGGTACCCGGCTCCCGGTCCGGGAGCTGTGTGAGATCGCCGACGACGCGGGCGCGTTCACCCTCGTCGATGCGGTACAGTCGCCGGGGCAGCGCCCCCTGTCGGTGCCCGAGTGGGGCGCCGACGCCGTCGCCTGCTCGGGGCACAAGTGGTGTCTCGGGCCGTGGGGCGCCGGACTGTTGTACGTGGATCCGGCGGTCGAGGCGGACCTGCATCCCGCACAGATCAGCTACCGGAGCGTCGACGACGCCGGCGCCGACGAGTACGAACTGAACCCGGGCGGCGCGCGCTTCGAACGTGGCACCGCGTCGCTGGCGCCGCACGTCGGCCTCCGCGAGGCCGTCGAGACCATGGAGTCCGTCGGGCTGGGGACCGTCCACGAGCGCGTGCTCGCTCTCGCGGATCGGCTGACCGACCGGCTCGACGGCGAGCGGCTGCTATCGCCGGCCGATCCCGACTCTGGGCTCGTGACGGTCGCCGTGGCTGACCCCGAGTCGACCGTCGAGCGGCTCCACGATGAGGGGATCGTGATCCGCGATCTCCCGCACCCGAAGGCGGTTCGGGCGTCCGTGCACGCGTTCAATACCGAGGGCGAGGTCGACCGGCTCGCCGAAGCGTTGAACGGTAGTGAATGACCGGGTCCCGCGGGCCGCTCTCGTTGTCGATACCCGGTAGGTGACGTGCCGCCTCTGGTCTCCATACGGAGGATTCCGAACGATACCCAGTCAGTCAACGGTACCAACGGAGTTGTTGCGATCGCGAGTATGTCGACTCGATGAACCGACGCACCTACCTCGGGGCGGTGGCTGGATCGACGTTCCTCGCTGGCGCGGGCGGCAGCCCGTTCGGCGACAGGGTCGTCGGTCGTGACGGATCGGACGGCGGAAGACTAGCAGAGCGGCAGACGAACGGCACCGGCACGACGTCGGCGTCGACCCCCGGGACGGAGACGACCGGCGCAGCGTCCTTCGGACCGAGGACCTTCTCCGGTCGGGGCACATCGACGACGGGGGAGTTCGAGCTATCGCCCGGGCCGATCGTCGCGGAGTTCTTCCACGACGGCGAGTCGAACTTCATCTCGGAACTCCTCACCGTCGAAGGGGAGAGCTACGAGGATGTGGCGCTCACAAACCTCATCGGGACCGTCGAGGGTGCACAGGTCCGTTCGGTGTCGGCTCCCGGAGCACACGTCCTCAACGTCGACGCCGACGGCGAGTGGGAGATCACCCTCACGCAGTCTGCGAGCCCGGAAGTGAGGTCGCTCCCGCAGACGGCGTCGGGAACCGGACCATCGGTGGTCGCGCCGATCGGGTTCGAGGGACTGACCCGCGCCGAGGGAACCCACGAGGGCGCGTCGAACTTCATCGTCGAGGCGGTGCCGCTGGATCCGGAGGCGTTCGGGTCCCTCGTGTTCAACGAGATAGGCGAGTTCGACGGGGCGACAACCGCCCGGATCCCCCGCCCTTCGTACCTGAACGTGGCCGCGGACGGCGAGTGGTCCCTGTCGCTGTCGGCCTAGTGAGAGAAGCGACGTTCCGGTCCCCCCTCACTTCGCCGTCGAGACGATCTTGATCACGTCGCCCTCCCCCAGTTCGGTGTCTTCGCCGATCCGACGGTCCGCGCGGGCGTCGACAGCGTGGAGATAGCCGTCGCCGATGTCAGTATGGACAGTGTAGGCGAGATCCTTGGGACCGCTACCGCTCGGGAGCAGGGACGCGTCCGGGAGGACGTTCCCCTTCGCGTCGGTCCAGTGGGTCTCGTTCTGGACGGGGAAGGCGGTGATCAGATCGAGCAGGCCGTACACCGCCTCGTTCAGCGCCCCCTGCACGCCGGTCCCCCCGAACTCGTCCATCACCTCCCGGATCTGTTCCAGTCCCTGCGCCTGCTGGTCGTTGAGGTCGCCGACGATCTCGAAGTCCTCGTCGCCGGGGTCGTACTCGATCACGCCGGCCTCCGCGGCTCTGCGCAGTGCGAGTTCACCGTCCGCGGTCGCGGGGATCACGGGCTTGTCGGTCTCGCGCAGGCGTTCGATGTTCTCCGCCGGAGCGATGTCGGCCTTGTTCGCCACGAGGACGATCGGCTTCGTGCGGGCGCGGATCGCCGCCGCGAGCGCCTCGCGGTCCTCGTCGGTCCACTGGATCGGGTCGTCGGGGTACTCCAGCCCGCGGAGCACGATCGTCACGTCGTGCTCGGTCGCGCCGAAGCCGGTCAGTAGGTCCGTCAGTGCGTCATCGAGATCGAAGTCGGGCGAGCGCGACTTGCGCTCGACGGACTCCCAGTTGCGGTCGAGGATGCCCGCGATCCACGCGTCCATCTCCGCCTCGATGAAGTCGACCTCCTCGACGGGGTCGTACTCGCCGACCTCCACCGGCTCCCCCTCGGCGTTCGTCGCGCCCGCGGCGTCGACCACTTGTAGGATCACGTCGGCGTCGGTCAGGGCGTCGAGAAACTGGTTGCCCAGTCCCTTCCCCTTGTGGGCACCCGGGACGAGCCCCGCCACGTCGAGGAGTTCGACGGGGACGTACCGTTTGCCGTCGTGGCAGTCCTCGTCGCCGCAGCGCTGCTCGCGGTCGAGACACGGGCAGTCGGTTCGGACGTGGGTGACGCCGCGGTTCGGGTCGATCGTCGTGAACGGGTAGTTACCCACGTCCACGTCGGCCATCGTCGCGGCCGTGTAGAAGGTGGACTTGCCCGCGTTGGGCTTGCCCGCGAGCGCGATGGATATCATGGGGACCACTCGACTGTGCCGCCGAAAGGCGTTTTCGGTCCCCGGGCTCGGGTCGTCCCCTCACTGTCGCCGCCGGCGGGTCGGGATGCTCGCTCCCTCATCGTCGCCGCCGTGTCCGCCACCACATCCGTTGCCCCGTCTGCTGACGCATCCACCGCCGCGATCGATGCCCCGCACGGTGCCGTTCGTTTAAATACGACGACCGGCTACCCTCGCGTATGACCACGCTCTCGTTCGACGAAACCGGCGTCGACGTCGTCTATCAAGGGACCGAGTTCCGACTGGAGAAAGACCTCATCGAGGAGGCGACCCGCAAGTCGTACATGGACGTGACCGACCACGAGGTGCTGCAGATCGTCGAGGAGTCGCCGTCGCTGTCCGGCGAGCCTCGCCGGATCGGCGACATCGTCTGAGGCGACCCGGAGCCCGGCCGGAGTCACGTTCGGTCACGTTCGACGACCGCCCGCTCCCGTCCGCTACCGCCCGCCGAGCGTCGTTCCGATCGGGTCGTCGCCGTCGGGGACCGTCTTCCGGTGGAGCCGCCCGGCGACCTCGTCGGCGAGCGTCCGCAGGTTCACCGTGTCGTCCCGGTTGTAGGAGATCAGTTGCTCCAGCGACCGCTCGTCGCCGCGCTCGTACTCGTGCCACAGTCGAACCGCGTCGCGGCCGGTGATGTCCGGCCCGTCGCGGGCGATGCCCAACTCCTGCTCGATCGGCTTCAGGCCCCCCGTCAGCCCGAGCGTCCGGCACGGGTACATGAGATCGAGGTGCGGCGTATCGATATCCATGCCGAAGGAGGTCTCGAGGAACGGGACGTCGAAGCTCGTTCCGTTGAACGTCACCAGGAGGTCGGCATCGCGGAACTGCTCGCGCAGCGACTCCGCCGAGAGGTCGCGTCCCTGGACGAGCGTCGTCGTCTCGCCGTCCCGGTGAAAGGAGACGGTGGTGACGCGATCGCGGTCGTGCGAGAGGCCGGTCGTCTCGATGTCGAAGAAACACGCGTCGTCGCGGAAGTCCTCGTACAGCCGCCAGCGCTCGCCCGACGGGAACGCCCGATCGAAGAAGGGGGCGTCGCGGTCGTCGAGGCGCTCGGTCGCCTCGTCGATGAAGGACTCGATGCGCGAGGCCGTCGTCGCGCCGACTCCGGGCGCGCGGTCCTGGCGGAACTCCCCCCACTCGCGGACCCCGTTCTCCCACATACGGCGCTCGGTTGTCGCGCCGACTCCCTCGACCGGAATGAAGCTGTTTCTGATGCGCATGGTGTGTGCGCGACCGCGGGGGCGAGGTGTCGCCCCGAGCCGCGGCCGCCGTGTTGGTCGATGTGGAGTCACACCGAGGCTAAAGGGTTCTGTTGCGCCCCGCCCGACTGTTCGTCCGCCGGCGGCGACCGACGCAGTGGGTAGCTTCACGCGGTACGGTTATTCTGTCCGCGGTATTCTGTCTCGGTATGTGCGGTCGCTACTCGCTCACGCTCTCCGCCGGCGACCTCGCCGAGCGGTTCGACGCCGCGGTCCCCGACGACTGGGAGCCGCGGTACAACTGCGCGCCGGGGCAGGACCTCCCCGTCGTCGCCGCCGACGCCCCCGACGAGTTCCGGCGGATGACGTGGGGCTACACCCCGCCGGGAGCCGACGAGGCACGCGAGTTGATCAACGCCCGAACCGAGACCGTCGACGAGAAGCGCGCCTTCGCGGAGTCGTTCGAGGCGCGCCGCTGTCTCGTGCCCGCGGACGGCTTCTACGAGTGGAGCGACCGCGACGGCAGGAAGCGCCCATATCGAGTGGCCTTCGAGGACGAGCGCGCGTTCGCCATGGCCGGCATTCACGCGACGTGGGAGCCGCCGACACCGGGGCGGCAGGCCGGCCTCGGCGAGTGGGGCGGCGGCAGCGACGACGGTGACGGCGACGAGCGCGTCGAGGCGTTCGCCGTCCTCACGACGGAGCCGAACGAGCGGGTGGCCGATCTCCACCACCGGATGGCGGTCGTCCTGTCCCGGAACCGGGAGCACGACTGGCTCGCGGGGGACATCGGGAAATCGGACCTCCTCGCGCCGTATCCCGGTGACGACATGCGATACTACCCGGTCTCGACGCGCGTGAACTCCCCCGCGAACGACGAGCCGTCGCTGATCGAGGATCGGACCGCTCGGTGACCGTGTGCCGATCGCCCGCGTTCGGATCCGCTCCTGTCGAGTAGGCGGAGCCTACTTGAGCGAGCGGCCGGACCCGACAGTATGGGCAAGCCGCCCGGCCGGTTCGACCTCGCCGACCTGACCCAACAGGTGCTCGGGGCGGTTCTGATCGCCGGGGGGTTGTTGATTCCCGGCGACATCTGGGAGGTCGCCGCCGGGATGAGCCTCGTGCACGCGGCCGCCGGCGTTGCGCTCGGACTCAGTCTGACATACATCGCGCTCTCCACCACCGTCGAGCGACGCGACTCACACGAGCGGCCGATCGCGGGGTTCCCGCTGCGGTTCGCCTCGACGGTCGCCGTCGCGCTCGCCGTCTCGCTGCTGTTCGTTCTGATCTACGACCTCCCGCTGGACGGCGAGAACTCTCTCGTCGAGACAGCCAAGGCCGTGCTGCTCGCGACGTTCTTCTCCGCCCTTGTGGCCGCCGTCGCGGACTCGGCGATCGAGTGACGCGGCCGTGGCCGACCCATTCCTCGACCGTACCGCGGAAACCCGACCGCGTTCGGTGGTTCTTGGCCTCGATGTTCTCCCGGGATCGAAGTCAATTCGATATAGCGATATACAATTTACCCGACCGGCAGCGAACTCCTCCTGCACGATAAATTCATGTATAGTTTCGACAGGATTGAGTGAGATCCCCTGTCTCGGGAGGATACCGGCCGGTCGACGCGGGCGTCGGCGACGCCGTTCCCGCCCGCTCGCCTCCGTTCTGCTACTCCAGCAGCGAGTAGATGTGCTCGTCGTACGTCTCGCGGACGTTGTCGCCCCAGTTGTGGGTGTACGTGTCGATGATGTCGTCACCGACGTCGCCGCGGAGGTACTTCACGACGCCGCGATCCCCGGTTCGGTCCCGCAGGTGGGTCGTGAAGAAGTGCCGGAAGTAGTGAGGAGTCACGTTCTCGGTCGCCCCGGCGCCGCGCTCGTACCAGCCGACGTCCTCCGCGTGCGTTCGGACGATACGCCCGACCTGTTCGGGCGTGAGGCGTTCGCCCCAGCCGCTTCCGGTGCCCGCGAACAGGGGCTCGGCAGGCGAGACGGCGTCGGGGCGGATCGCGAGCCACCGAACGAGCGTTTCGGCGAGTTCGTCGTCGATCGGGATCACCGTGCCGCGCTTGCGCTTGTTCGAAGCGGTTCGCTCTTCGCCGTTGTACGGCTCGCCGACCGACGGCTCGCTGGCGACGAACAGCGAGTCCGGCCGGCCGTCCAACTGGGCACGCGTCCCCGCGTCGTACCCGTCGAGACCCCGCGAGAGAGCCATATCTCGACGATCGAGGTTGCACAGCTCGCCGACACGCATTCCCGTCTTCAGCAGCGTGACGACCAGCGCCCGTTCCAGCGGGTGAGTGATGCCGCCGACGAAGCTCCGCATCCGCGACACGGAAATCTCTCGGCGGGTGGGATCGGTGTCGATCCGTTCGTCGAGTTCCTCCATCACCAGCGCCATCGGGTTCGCGTCGAACGCCCCGACCTGCGTCATGTACGCGAAGAAGCGGTGGAGGTACGCCGCGTACGTCGCCGTCGTCGAGTCCGTCAAGTCAGGGTCGCGACGCAGCTCGTGGACGAACGCCATGCAGTCACGATGGGAGGCCGCGGCCGGCTCGCTCGCGCCACCGGCCGGCCCTCGGCTCTCGTCCGTGAGAAACGACTCGAACCGCCGGAGCACGCGGCCGTACTCCGACTGTGTCCGCCGGCTTTTCCCGTGAAGCTCCATGTCCTCGAGGAAGTAGCCGACCGGATCGTCGCCGGCATCGTCGCCATCGCCGTCCTCCATCCCGTCTGCTGCGCTCATGACTCCACCAACACGTAGCCGCCGTCGCGACCGCTGTAGCGAACCCGACCTCGTGACTGGAGGTTGCCCATCGTTTCGTCGACGCGCGCCTCGATGTCGCCGGCGACCGCCTCGACGAGTTCGTCGAACGACAGAACCTCGGCGTCGGAGAGCGTATCGAGGAGGTCGTCTTCGAGGCCGCTACCCCTGGGGTCGGAGGGGGGAGAACCACCCTCCGCGTTTGCGGAATCGGTTGCCGGTTCGTCGCGATCCTCGGTCGAGCGCGACTCGACTCCGGCGGGCGGGCCGAACTCCTCGGCGATGCCGAGGTCGCGGCGCCCCGCTTGGACCATCGTCCGGAGGAACTCAGATTGAGACATATCGAGGCGCTCGGCGTCTGCGACCCACTCCGCCTTCTGGTAGGTCGGCACCCGCGCGGTCACGGCGACTCGTTCGGTGTCGGCGTCCGCTTCGCTCATATCTCTCCTCTTCGGGGCGGCCCACATGAATCTGATGCAACCTCGTGTCCTAATGCACTAATTCTGTATATTTCATCAAAACACAGAACCGCATCAGCTGCGTTATAACGGTGCTTATCGTCGAGTAACGCCGACTTACCGGACCACGAAACTTGAAGCAATAATCTGTCTTTGTCTCTCCGAAGAACCGCTCAGTCCGTGACGACGTGTTCCTCGACCAGCCGATCGATCTCGTCGATCTCGTCGATCTCGTCGATCTCGTCGATCTCGTCGATCTCGTCGATCTCGTCGATCTCGTCGATCTCGTCGATCTCGTCGATCTCGTCCGTCTGGTCGTCGACCGCCTCGACGATCTCGGTCGTTCCGGCCGCCGTCTCCTCGGTCGACTCGACGACTTCCTCGACCATCGTGGTCACCTCCTCGGTGCCGGCGGCCTGCTCGTCGGTCGCCCGGGCGACCTCGTGGATCTCCTGATCGGCCTCCTCGACTACTTCGTCTCTCTCCTCGAAGGTCTCCGTGGCCTCCTCTACGGCCGTGACCTCCTGCTCGATCCGCCCGTTGGTCTCCGTTAGACTCTCGACGGCGGTCTCCGTCTTCGCGTGGATCCCGTCGATCATCGACTCGATGCTCGCGGCCTGCTCCTGTGAGTCCTCTGCCGGCGACGTGATCTCGTCGGCGACTACACCGAACCCGCGGCGCCGTCGTCGACGCGTGCGGCCTCGATAGAGGCGGTGAGTGCCAGTATGTTCGGCTGTTCGGTGATCCCGTTGAATCAACCTCGATCACCTCGTCGATCTGTTCGACGCTTCCCTGAATGCCCTCTACGTCGGCCGTAACGCTGTCGGCGGCGGCGCTGATCGCCGTCATCACGTCGGCGATCTCCTCGACCGACTCCGCGTCCGACGCCGCGACCTCGCGGGCGTCGGAACTGGCTCCGGCGACCTGTTCGGAGGAGGCGGCGATCTGCTCGACGGCGGCGCTGAGGCTACCGACCTCATCGCAGACCTGCTGCATGGCCTCGTGCTGCTGGGCGACCTGATCGCGTATCTCGTCCACCTGTCGGGCGATCTCCACGGACGATCCCTGCAGCTCCCCGATCGAGGTCTGGATCTCGCTTTCGGTGTCCACGTCGAACCCGTCGTCCGGGTCAACGCCCTCCCGGACCTCCTCGTCGAGTCGACGTCGGCCTGTGAGACGACATACACTGAGCAGTGACCGGCGAGTGAAAATTCAGGTCTCGAACTATCGGGTTCGATCACGGATCCCGTTCGAGCGCGAGGTCGCGCGGCGGCGACGCACCGCATAAATTTCATGTCGCGATATCTAATCGGCCCGCCCGTCACTCAGTCGCCGTCGTACCGTCGAGCCATGACGGCATCGGGCGACTCATACTCGTCGTCGTGGCGGACACACGCGCTGAGCCGGCCGGCGTCGTCGACCGAGTGGTGGTCAGGTCGACGCTCGTCGCATATCGAGCCGAACGTCTCCGTGAGGATCGCGGTCGCCTCCTCGTCGTTTCCGCGGCGCGCGGCGTCGACGGCCTCCTCGACTGCGGCGCGCGCGTCCCCCGACAGGAGCGGCTCGCCCGGACCGACACCCTCGGTGGTCGTCCCGTCACCGGGGCGCCAGCCGAACAGGTCGGCGACCACGTCGTCGATGTCGTCGGCGGCAGTCGCCAGCCCGAGCCGACGCTTCACCTGCTCCGTGAGTCCTGTCTCGGCGTTCGCGCGCTCGCGGAACACCGTGTGCAGTGCGTCGAGCCGTTCCCAGGCGGTTCCCGAGAGGTGGTCGAACTTTTCAGGGCGGACCTTCGCCGGGCAGCGCGTCGCGAAGCGACACCCGGACGGCGGGTCCCGCGGCGACGGGGGCGTCCCGCGCAGCGTCACGCGGTCGCGGTCGGTCCCGGTGTGGCTGCCCGGGATCGCAGACAGCAGCGACAGCGTGTACGGATGTGCCGGGTCGGTGTACACCGGCTCGGTGTCGCCCAACTCGACGATGTCACCGAGATACATCACCGCCACCCGATCGGCGATGTGTCGGACGACGCTGAGGTCGTGGGCGATGAACAGGTACGTCAGCCCGAGTTCCTCCTGAAGGTCCTCGAGGAGGTTGATAACCCGGGCCTGGACGCTCACGTCGAGCGCGGACACCGGCTCGTCGAGCACGATGAACTCCGGTTCGAGCGCGAGCGCGCGCGCGATGCCGACGCGTTGGCGCTGACCGCCGGAGAACTGGTGCGGGTAGCGGTAGTAGTGCTCCTCGTTGAGCCCGACCAGATCGAGCAGCTCGAACACCCGCTGTTTGCGCTCGGACCCCGTCTTCCAGTCGTGGGCGTCGAGCGGCTCCCGGACGATCTCCCCGACGGTCATGCGATCGTTCAGGCTCGCCTCGGGGTCCTGGAACACCATCTGCGCGTCTCGCTGCCACTCGCGAAGCTGCGTTCCCGAGAGGCTCGCCACGTTTCGGCCCTCCGAGACGACCTCGCCGCCGGTGGCGTCCTCGAGTCCGAGGATGGTCCGGCCGAGCGTCGTCTTCCCGCAGCCGGACTCGCCGACGAGTCCGAGCGTCTCCCCGCGGCGGATGTCGAAGGAGACCCCGTCGACGGCTTTGACCGGGTCGTCGCCGAGGAACCCGTCGTCGTCGTAGTACGTCTTCAGCTCTCGAACCTCGACGATCGCCTCAGCGCCGTCAGCCTCGGTGTCGTCGTTCGAGGTCGTCGCCTCGGCCTCGCCGTGGTCCGATCCCCGATCGATCGCGTCGCCGCTGCTCATTCGCGCTCACCCCCGTCAGTCGCGGCGTCTCCACCGGTTGCGGTGCCGTGCCCGGAGCTGCTCGGATCGGAACCGGCCGAGGAGTCCCCGAACTCGTGGTCGTATCCCTCCTCGTGGAGCAGACACGCCGCGGAGTGGTCGGGGCCGACCCTGACCGGCTCCGGGTGTACCCGTTCGCAGGCGTCGAACGCCTCGGGACAGCGGTCCGCGAACCGACAGTCGGTCGGCTCACTCGTCGGCGTCGGGACCTCGCCGCCGATCGTCGGCAGCCGGTCGCCCGACACCGTTCGGCCGGGGATCGACGCCAGGAGCCCCCGCGTGTACGGGTGTTGCGGGGAGTCGAACAGTTCGTCGACGGGGGCCGACTCCACGATCTCGCCGGCGTACATGACGTTCACGCGGTCGGCGGTCTCCTCGATGACGCCCATGTCGTGGGTGATGAACATGATCGCGAGATCCTCCTCCTCCTGGAGTTCGTCGAGCAGCTCCAGTATCTGCGCTTGGATCGTCACGTCGAGGGCGGTCGTCGGCTCGTCGCACACGAGGAGATCAGGATCGCACGCCAACGCGACGGCGATGACCGCCCGCTGGCGCATCCCGCCGGAGAACTGATGCGGGTACTCGGTGACTCGGCGCCGCGCGTCGGGGATGCCGACCGACTCAAGCAGTCGGACGGCCTCCTCGCGCGCCGCTTGGCCCCGCAGCCCCTGGTGGATCCGCAGCGTCTCCCGGATCTGGTTGCCGACGGTGTACACCGGGTTCAGCGAGTTGCTCGGGTCCTGAAACACGATCGAGATGTCGCCCCGGTGGGTGTCCCAGTTGTCGTCGGTCAACTCGTTGCCGCGGAACCGGATCGAGCCCGACTCGACCACCCCGGGAGAGTCGATCAGTCCGAGGATCGACCGGGCCGTCACGGACTTCCCCGACCCGGACTCCCCGACGATCCCGAGGGTCTGACCCTCCTCGACGGCGAAGGAGACCCCGTCGACCGCGCGGATCGTCTCCTTGTCGGTGTGGAAGACGGTCGTCAGCCCCTCGACCTCGAGGAGGGCCTCGCGGCCGCCGTCGGTCCGAGCGGCCTCGCGGGACGGTTCCGCCGCGTGCGTGTCGCCGTCGCGGTTCGGGCGCATCAGGCACCACCCCCGCGGCCGCTGGCGGCTCCCTGGTCCTCGGCGTCGGACTCCGGATCGATCGCGTCCCGGATCCCGTCGCCGAGGGCGTTGAACCCTGTCACGACGAGGGTGATCAGGATTCCGGGAATGAGCGAGATGTGCCAGGAGGCGGTCGTCACGTAGTCCTGCCCGGCGTTCACGGCCCGGCCCCACTCGGGCGTTGGCGGGTTGACGCCCAACCCGAGGAACGAGAGCCCGGCGATGGCGATGATCGCGCCGCCGAGCGTCATCGAGCCGTACACGAGCACGTAGCCGGTGATATACGGGAGCATGTGTTTTCGCATGATCGCCGTGGGTGTCTGTCCGAACGACTTCGCGGCGTCGACCCACTCCCGGTTCGACACCTGCAGCGCCGGACCGCGGAACGACCGCCACATCGCCGGCCAGCCCGTGCCCGCGAAGATCAACGCGAGCACGAACGCCCCCGAGTAGATCTTTCCGATCCACGTTCCAGAGAGGATCACCGAGAGCATGATGAGCAGGAGCAACTGCGGCATCCCCATCACGGCGTCGGAGACCAGCACCGCGCCGAGGTCGATCTTTCCCCGGTAGTACGCCGTCACCAGCGCGAGGACGACCGCGATCGACACCGACAGGCCGACCGAAACGAGGCCGATCACCAGCGAGATCCGCGACCCGTGAGCGATAAACGTGAACAAGTCCTTCCCGCTCGGCAGCGTTCCGAACGGGTGGATACGCCCGTAATCGTCGTACTGCATCGGACCGACGTTCTCCTGTGGTGTCCCCTGCGACTGCGACCCCAGGTTCGCCTGCCCGACCGTCACCGTCCGGGTCTCGCCGTCGGCCCAGTAGGTTACCTCGTGTTGGTAGGGGTTCTCCAGGTTCGCCGCCGTCGTCGTGGGACTGAGCGCCGGCGCGAACATGACCATCACGAAGAACATCGCCACGACGACGACGCCGAACAGCCCCCACTTGTGGCGGCGGAACCGGTCGATCACGTCGTCACGGGGCGTCCAGTCGGCGATCCGGTAGTGAGTCCGGTACCGCTCGTAGCCGACCCACAGCCACGCCAGCGTCGCGAACGAGTACGCGTAGATGAGCGCGACCCGGAGGAGCCACGCCAGATCCGGCGACAGGCCGAGGAACGTGCCGACGTAGCCGCTGCCGTCGTAGTACCCCCGGTTCGGGACCGTCTCGCGCGACAGCAGCGTCGGGACGGCGTCTGCGGCCCGTTCGAGGGCTGCCACGCCGGCGGGGACGGCGACGCCCGGCACCGCGGCGACGGCGTCGGCCAGCAGCACCGCGAGGAACTGCACGACTGCGCCGGCCTGCAGCGCCAACAGCACGGCGGCGATTCCTACCCACACTGCCGCCGGGCGCGGGTTCGCCATGACTCGGTCTCGAAGCGGTGCGGCCTCGCCTTCGGTGGACGTGCTGAATTGTGTAGCCATGGAGTCAGGCCCCGTCGTACCCGACTCGGGGGTCGATCAGGGTGTAGAGGATGTCCTGTGCGATGTTGATGGTGAGCATGAGCAGAATAAACACGAACATGAGCGACCCGACCAGCGGGAGGTCGCCCTGGATCGCGGCGTCGAAGAACAGCTTCCCCATCCCGTTGATCCCGAACACGGACTCGACGAGGACGCTGCCGCCGATGAGGAGGAACGCCTCAGTGGTGATCACGGGGACCAGCGGGACGAGCGCGTTCCTGAACACGTGCTTCCAGACGATCGCCCGTCCGGGGACGCCGCGTGCGCGGGCGAAGTCGACGTACTGTTCGTTCTTCGTCTCCAGAACTGCCGTCCGTCCGATCCGCATCTCGTTGCCCATCGACGCCGAACCCAACACGAGCGCGGCCGGCAGGATCTTCTTGATCGCCGCGAGCGTCTCTCGCGGCTGTGTGAACAGCGCGAGGGGGTCGCCGGCCATGTACGAGAGTCCGGGGTTGCCGGTTACGCCGGACGGGAGGTTGACCAGGAACGTGTCCCAGTCGAAGCCGAACAGCGACTCCGAGCCGACCAGCAGCGCGAGGAGGATCACCGCGAGCCAGAAGTTCGGCATCGCGCGCCAGACGATCCCCGAAACGGAGGCGATGTAGTCGGCGACCGTGTTCGACCGGATCCCGGCGTAGAAGCCCAGCGGAACGCCGATGCAGATCGCGATGAGCACCGACCAGAAGCCGAGCCAGACGGTCCGCGGCAGGAAATCGAGCACCAGCGCGCCGACGTTCGATCCGGTGTACACGAGCCAGGTCTGGCCGAGATCGAGCGTGAACAGGCTCCACATCCAGTCGACGTAGTGCTGTAACGGGGGTTGATCGAGGCCGAGTTCGGTCCGGGCCGCCTCGTACTTCGTCTCCGTGAGTCGCTCGTTTCCGCTCAGGAGATTGGCGGCCGGGTCCACGGGACCCTGATAGATGATGAACCAGGTCATACTGGTTCCCAACCACAGGACCGGGACGGACATGAGAACGCGCTTGACGATGTATTTCAGCCGGTTCATGTGTTTCGGAGGTCTGGGGTCTCGTTGGTCACTTCGATCGTAGTATAAAAATACTGTTGAATCGACGAGTGTCGCGTTCGACCAGTCAGTTCCCGTCCTGGTCCTCGAGCGTGAGGGTGTTGAACGTCTGGTTCTCCATCGTCCCGGCCATGCGGACGTTCACCCGGTCCTGCCAGAGCCGCTGGGAGACGGAGTGAACGAGCGGGAGCTCTTGGACGGCGGCCCAGTTGACCTCCTCCTGGAAGTAGTAGACCTCGTCGCGTGCACGGACCGACTCGTCGCTCGGTCCGCGGTTCTCGAGGTACGTGTCCCACTCGCGGTCCGACTCCGGCATGAGCGGGTCGAACGGCGCCTGCGTGGACTCGGCCTCGCCGTAGTTGTAGCCGGCGTCGTTGACTGCCGACTCCAGTTCGTCGGGAGTGACGTTCTCGATGGCGACGCGGACCCGGTTGTTCTCGGTGTCGACCTTCACGTGGTCCTCGGGGAAGTCGCCGTCGAGCTGCTCGTACACGTTCGAACGGACGGCGTCGACGCCGTCGCCGTCGAAGTCGACGTCCGAGCAGACGACCTGGTAGGTCCACCGGGTGAACATCCCGCTCGGACTGTCGTACGGCGGCATGAATCGGAGGAAGTTGTCCGACTCGGGCCACTCCATCCCGTCGCCCAGCGAGAACATGTCCATCGCCCCGTCGAGGGCCTGCCCGATGATCGTCCCGAAGTCGGCCTTGACGATGTTGATGTCGATGTAGGCGGCCGTCGCCTTGTCGCGCAGCGTCTGGGCGATCGATTCCCAGGCGCCGTCGCCGGAGAACACCGTGAACTCGACCTCCGCACGGTTGTCCTCGCCGTAGCCGGCCTCCTCCATCACGCGCTGAGCCTCGCCGATCCGCGCCTCGCCGACGCCGTACGGGTAGCCATCCGAGAACTGATCCATCCGGTTTCGGTGCCCGTCCTCGTAGTGCTTGGTGTAGTTCTCGCCGGGGTTCTCGCCCTCGCGGGCCATGAACGCTCCGGGCGGCGTGAGGTGGTACGCAGCGGGCTGAAGCCCCTTGTACACGTCCTGAGAGATACGGTTCTGGTTGATCAGGTAGGCGATAGCCTGCCGGACCGGCTTCTCGGTCCGGGCGCAGTTGAACACTAGGTAGTCCGTGTCGAGCGCGGGCGCCTCGCCGTAGTTGACGGTGTTTCCGTTGTCGAGTTCGTAGGTTCCCGTCCGGTAGGTGCCGCGGTTGCGATCGATGGACCGGCGGTTTGAGTTGAACTCAGCCGTCGGCATCCCGTTGAGGAGCACGTCGAGGTTCCCGTTCTTGAACCGGGAGAACCGCGTCTGCTGGTTGCCGATCACGGTGTAGACGATCTCGTCGATGTACGGCCCCTCGCCGTAGTAGTCCTCGAACGCCGACAGCGTGATCGCGTCGCCCTTGCTCCAGGAGTCGATCTGGAACGGGCCCGTGCCCGCGAAGTACGGGCCGTCACCCGACGTGGAGAAGTACTCGTTGTACTCGTACTCGCCCTCCCACATGAGGCCGTCGACGCCCTCGTGGTCCTCGTAGTCCTTCGGGTACGCGACCGCACCCTCCGGAATCGGGGCGAACGTGCCGCTGGCGATCTGCGACATCGTCCCCGTGAACGGGGTCGCCATCGTGAACTCGAAGGTGTAGTCGTCCACCGCCTCGACGGCCAGCGTCCCGGGGATGTACGCCGCGACGCCGTCCATGTCGTCCTGCTTCTCGTGGTCGATGGCGAACGTGTCGCCGACGATGTCGTCGGCGTTGCGCGTCTCCTCGGCGCCCGCGAGCCGCTCCCACGAGTAGACGAAGTCCTGCGCCGTCAGCTCGTCGCCGTTGTGGAACTGTACGTCCTCCCGGAGCTGGAAGGTGTACGTGAGGCCGTCATCGGAGACCTCGTAGTCCGTCGCGAGCCCGGCGACCGGCGGGAGGTCGCCGTTCTCGAACGTCATGAGCGTGCCGTTGTACTGGTTATAGCCCGCGCCCGACCCCTTGGCGTTTATCGGGTCGAGCGTCTGGACCGGACCGTTGGAGGCCAACTGGAGCGTCCCGCCGGTGTACTCCCGCTCTGACTCCGGCGTCGACGTCGCCGTCGAGGTCGACCCCGGCGTGTCGGTGTCGGCTTCGGTCGACTGTTCGTCCGGTTGGTTCCCGGAGCAGCCCGCGAGCGCCGCCGCCACGCCCGAGCCTGCCGCGGTGAGAAAGCGCCGCCGAGTGGTATCCTCGGACATCAAGTACATCCGTTAGTCCGGGCATAATGTAACTTGTCATCTACAGTCCTGTGTGTGTATATACCTCTCCAGTTCCCTCTCTATTCCACATATCTGTATTTCCACGTATCGTCCATGATAGACGTTCGCCCGCGGACCCGGTGTGATCGGTCGGTCTGCGAACGGCCGGGACCGGGACCGTTTTGAGCCGGCTGTCCCACGCCACCGATATGGTCACACCGCTCGACAGGTCCGGCACCCCCGAGGGCTCGCTGATGGCCACGCTCGACCGCCCGTCCGCCGACGAACGGACGCGCGTCGCCGTCATCGCCGACCCGCATCTCTCGACCGAGGAGACCGGCACGTCGAAACTGTTCGACCGCACCGAAACGCACGTCGCCAACGCCGTCGCGGATATCGCCGAGCGCGACGTGGACGCGACGCTGTGTGTCGGTGATATCACGAAGGACGGCGAGCCGTGGAACTTCGATCGGTTCGACGAGCTCGCGGCGGATCTCGATGCACCCTTCTACTCGATCCCGGGCAACCACGACGTGCCCAAGGAGGGGTACGACCACGAGAACCTCCCGATGGCCGAGTTCGAAGCGCGGTACACGCCCGACGGCCAGGGCGTTCCGTTTCACGTCGCCGTCGGCGGGATCGACGTGATCGGCGTCAACACCGCGGGAACCGAGGACTGGCACTACGACTCGCACGCCGGGACCGTTCCCGCCGACCAGCTCGAGGAGCTGGACGCGATGCTCGCGGACGCCGACACGCCGCTCGTGCTCGCACATCACAACCTTCCCGCCATGTCCGAGCAGGTACACGAGCACCGCGAGTTGGCCGAGCCCGACATGTTCGTCCCGCCGGAGATGGACGACCCGGAGCCGTTCGTCGAGACGCTCGAACGCCACGACGCGCCGCTGTTGCTCACCGGGCACCTGCACATGCCCTCGGCCGCGGCTCAGAGGTCCGTCCGCGAGCTGATGATGCCGACGACGTGTTCGTTCCCGCAGGGGTACTGTCTGGTCGAGATCGGACCCGAGGGCACCGAGGTGCGGTTCGTCCCGGTCGCTGACTTCGATGAGATGGTCGTCGGCCACCGTGAGCGATCGACCGACTCGGTGACTGCACGGGGGCTGACCGCCATGGCGGCCACCCGCCTCGCGCAGTTCCCGCTGGTCGAGGAGTGAGATGGCCGGTCGCGACGCGGGGAGCAGCTCCGAAGGAACCTCGGTCGCCGATTCCTCAGCAGCCCCGGACGTGGTCACGCTCGGGGCCGCGACCGTCGATCGAACGTACCACGTCTCGAACATCCCCGAACCGGACGGCGGCGCCTACGCCGACGAGGTCGCCGAGGTGTTCGGCGGTGTCGGCGCGAACGTCGCGGTCGCGAGCGCCCGCCTCGGTCGGTCGGCCGGACTGATCGCCCGGATCGGCGACGACGACGTGGGCACACGCGTCGCCGCCGACCTCGACGGGCTCTCGATCGACGACACCCGCGTCCGGCGAAGGCCCGGAACGAGCACACACTGCGTGATACTCCGAGACGACGACGGGAAACGGAGCATCGTGACCGCCGGCGACTCGGCGAAACGCCTCCGGCTGACCGCCGCCGATCGCGCGTATCTCCTGGACGCCGACGCCGCCTTCCTCACCGCCTACAACCCCGATCCCGTCCACCGCACCGCGCTCGATCTCACGGAACAGGCCGACACGCCCCCGTTCGTCTTCGATCTGTCGGGGCCGCTCGCCGAACTGGCCGGTCGGGGCGCGCGCGAGGAGACGATCGACCGGTGGGTCGGGGCGGCGGACCTGTTCGTCGTCGGCACGGTCGCCGCCGAGTCGTACCTCGGCTGTACGGGCCGCGAGGCTGTCGAAGAACTCCGATCCAGGGGGGCCCGTCGAGTCGCCGTCACGGCCGGCTCGGACGGCGCCGTCCTCGGCGACGAGGAGGGGCTCCACGACCTGCCGGCGTTCGACGTGGCCGTCGCCGACGAGACGGGCGCCGGCGACGCCTACGTGGCGGCGTTGATCGACCGCTGGGTGCTCGGCGGGGACGACGCTCGCGAGGCGGGCCGCTTCGCCGCGGCCGCCGCCGCGCTGAACGTGACTGCCGCGGGAGCACGCGGCGGAGTGGCGACCCGGAAGGAGGTCGAGGCGTTTCTCGCCGACCGGTAGTCCCCGATCGGCGGTTCACTCCCGCAGTTTCTACGGCCGGGCGGCTTCGACGAGGTCTCGCACGCGAGCTTCGGAGACCGGATTCCCCACGTCGCCGTCCTCCTTGAGCGCCGTGCCGACGATGACGCCGTCGGCGAGGTCGAGCAGGCCGCCGACGGTGTCGGCGGTGACGCCGCTGCCGACGAGGATCGGCGTGTCGAGGTCGTTGGCGTCCCGGCGCTCGACGGCGTGTTCCAGATCCGAGCGGTCCGTGTCGTGACCGGTACCGGTTCCGCTGACGACGACGGCGTCCGCGAGCCCCCGCTCGACGCCGTCGGCGACGGACTCGGCGGAGAACCCCCGGGCGGCGATCGGCGCGGAGTGTTTCACGTCGTGGTCGGCGAGCACCGCCACGTCCGCGTCCAGCCGCTCGCGCAGGCGCATCGTCTCGTGTGCCCGCCCGTCGATGACGCCCTGGTCGGTCACACGGGCACCGGTATGAATGTTCACGCGGACGAAGTCGCCGCCGGCGGCCGCGGCCACCGACAGCGCCGCGTCCGCGTCGTTTCGGAGGACGTTCACGCCGACCGGCACGTCCGCCGTCTCGACGACCGCCCGCGTCGCGCGGGTCATGCTCGCGACGACGTGTTTGGGCACGTCGTCCGGGTAGAAGGGGGCGTCGCCGAAGTTCTCGACCATGATCGCGTCGACGCCGCCGGCCGCGAGCCGCCGGGCGTCGCGCTCGGCCGTCTCGATGATCGCCTCACGATCGCCGTCGTACTTCGGGGCTCCGGGAAGCGCCGGGAGATGGACCATCCCGATCACCGGCTGTCTGCCGTCCGCGAACAGCGAGTCGAACATAGCGCCTGCTACCCGCGGTCCCGGCGTTAGTCTGACGATCGGACCGGAGATCGCGTTGTCGTCTCTCGAACAGATCTCTGCCCCAACAGCGACAAATAAACTGTATTTCGCGATATAGAATTACCCTGTCAGTCGAACCGTGCAGTCGACTCACAGTACCGAGACACCTGTCGCCCGATCGGGCTAGGAGACGAACGAATCGAGCGTCTCCTGGCGGACCTCGAAGCGTGCGCCGCCGGACTCGGATTCGGCGAGGTCGACACTCCAGCCGTGGGCGTCCACGATCCCCGAGACGATCCCGAGGCCGAGTCCCGTCCCGCCGTTCAGGGAGTAGCCGAACTCCAGGACGCGATCTCGTTCGGCTTCGGGGATACCGTCCCCGTCGTCGCTCACCGCGAACCCGCGGGCGCCGTCGATCGCGTCGACCGTGACGGTCAGCGACGGAGCCGCGCGCTCGCCCGACGATATCGATCCGGGACCGGAATCGTTCCCGGACAGATTCCCGCTGTCGACGCGCTCGGCGGGGGGTTCGGCCCGGAGTTCGCTCGCCGACGAGGCGTGCTCGACGCTGTTCCTGAAGAGGTTCTCGAGCAGCGTTCGCACCCGCGCGGGGTCGCCGAGTACCATCGGGTCGGCTCGTACCCGCAACGTCGCATCCGGTGCGGCGACCGTCGCCCACGCGTCCCGCGCCGCCTCGCCGATCGACACCGGGACGGGCTCGGTGACCGGATCGTTCACGCTGCGTAGCGACTCCAACGACTCGACGAGATCGCCCAGTCGGTCCACGCCGACCTCCAGCGCGGACAGGTGTTCGTTGGACTCGTCGGCTCCCGCGGGGAGCGATTCCTCGGCGAGGAGGGCTCGGCCGCGGATAACCTGGATCGCGTTTCGCGCGTCGTGAGCGACCGCACTCGACAGGGCTTCGAGTCGATCGCGCTCCTTGCGGAGCAATCGCTCGCGATCGACCCGGTCGGTCACGTCCCGTAGCACCCGACCGACCACCGGGTTACCGTTCGCCGTGTCTCCCGAGAAGTGGACGACATCGAGGACGCGCGCCTCGCCGTTCACGTCCGTCTCGATGCGGTGCTCGCGGCGCTTGCCGTCGGCGAGTACACCGTCGCTGTGCTCGCGGAGTGCATCCGCCACGTCGGACGGAAACAGGTCACGGTCGGTCGCTCCGAGAACACGCTCTCGGGGAAGCCCGAGAATGTCGACGTAGGCGCCGTTGACTGTTCGGTACCGCCCGTTCTCGAGCACCGCCATTGGCTGGTCTGCCCGGTCGACGAGGAGCCGGTGCAGTTCGTGGTCCGCGTCCGCGACGCCGTCGAATGCGTGTCCGTCGATCGTCTCGCGAACGCGCCGGGCGAGCGTCCGGTACGGGTCGTGCCGGTCCGATCGGACGTACTCGGAGACGCCCGCCGTGATCGCGTCGATCGCGATCTCCTCGTTCCCCGCGTCGGTGAACAGGACGAACGGGACCCCCTCGCGCTCGGCGCGTACCTCCGCGAGCAGATCGAGCCCGTCCCCATCCGGAAGCTCGAACGCGCTGACGACACAGTCGATCCGTCGAGCGTCGGCGACGACGCCGATCGCCGCATCCGCGGACCCGACGGCCGTCACCGTCGCGTCCGGGAATTCCCGGTGCAGTTCGTCCGCGGCCCGGGTACAACTCCCCGAATCCGGGTCGACGTAGAGGACGTGTGGGGGAGAAGCTGTCATCGTGCCGTAGATATTAGCCATTCTAAATAACGTTGCCCATTGCGTCCGATCCACACGGCGAGCGCGGAATCGACGGGACGTAGGGGCGGTGACTCGAAACACATCGTCGCGTTGGGTGTACAGTCCGGACAACTCACTCGGGGGCTAACGCAGTGTCGACACCGCTGGCGAGCGCGATCTCGAGCGACCGAGTCGCACGCGTCGCCTCCGCCTCGTTTTCCATGAGGACGGTCTCGCTGGGGAACAGATCCTCCCCGAGCACGAGCCCGTACTCCCGGGCCGTCCCGCCGGTGACGGTAAGGTAGACGCCGAGGCCCGTCTCGGCGATCGCCGCCTCCTCCTCCTCCTGACCGGCGTCGGGGTAGACGAACTCCACGCCGTCGAGCGCGTCGGTGCCGAGGACCGCCTCGACGAGCCGCTCGTAGCGCGGCGAGATACACAGCGGTCCCTCGTAGTCGGCGACGAACGAACGGTCGAGGTCGGCGCCGGCGGGGAGCGTCTCGGGCGTCGCCATCAGGGTGTGTCGGACGGTGTCGCCGAGGCCGGTCGCGATGCGTACGTCGGTGTCTCGGGGGTCGATGCGGGCGTTCACGTCCGCGAGATCGGAGACGCCCTCGGGCTTCAGGCCGACGACTTCCTCCAACACGAGGTCCGCGGAGTCGAACCCCAGGGCGAACTCGTGGGTGCGAAGCGCGCGGAACGGCTCCTCCCGACCGACGAGACGGACGTCGTTGCCGTCGATCGCGATCAGCGCCGAGTCGAAGACGATGCGACGGGGATGACCCTCGCGGTCGTCCCGAATCAGCGTGTACTCGGGGCCGCGCCCCTCCGGGTCGCTGTAGGCGGCGAGCCGGTCGTACACGCCGCGCTCGTCGCGATCGCGGCCCTTGGTGATCGCCTTCTCGTATCGAAGCGTCGAGGACACGTCGTCGGCCAGCGCCGTCGCGTCGTCGCCGGCGACCGCCGCGAGCCGCTCCAACGCGGCCTCCAGCGGTCGCCCTTTCCGGGGAACCGCGACGGAGACGGGTCTGCTCATTGGCGGACCGTGGGGGCCCCGGTGCAAAAGCGGCGCGTTTCCGTCATGCGGCGGTCGACCTCCGACTCGGCTCGTCGGGGCGCGATACCGATCGTCGGCCCGCGATACCGGCCGCTGTCCTGCGACATGGATCTCCGACCGAAAAAGCGCCGACGGGAAGGAAAGGCTCCCGTGGCGGGCGTCGCCGTGTTACTCCCCGCCCGCGTCGTCGTCGGTATCGTCGCCGTCGGCGTCGGTACCACTGGCGTCGGTGCCGCCGGCGCCGGCAGCGCCGCCGGGTCCGAACACCGACGAGAGCCGCGTCCGGAACTCCTCGAACCCCGCGAGGTCGTCGTTGACGTCCTCGAGTTCGGCGCGCATCTCGGACAGTTCGTCGTCGACGAGCGCCGAGACGGACTCGACCTCCTCGCCCAGCGACGCCAGCTCCTCGCGCACCTCCGCGACGGCCTCGTCCTCGTCGGCGACCTCCTCGGCGAGGTCGTCGAGGTCAGCGCTGACCTCCTCGAGCGACGCTTCAAGCGATTCGGCGGTGTCGCCGACCTCGTCGCCCAGTTCGTCCACGTCCTCGCGAAGCGTGTCGACCTCCTCGCCGAGGGAATCCATCTCCTCGCTGGCGGACTGCGCGTCCTCGCCGGCGGTTCGTGCGTCTTCCCGTACCGAGTCGACCTCGTCGCGCATGGACGCGCGCTCGTCGGCAGCGTCGGCGATCTCATCGCGGGCGTCCGCGATGTCGTCGGTCAGCTCGTCGAGGTCGGCCTGAAGCCCGTCCATCCACTCGCTGGCGAGGCCGTTCTCGTCGATGAACTCCTCCAGCGCGTTCGAGTACGCCGCCATGTCCTCGACTTTCGACTGGAGTCGGGAGATGCGCGCGTCGACACTCGTCGAACGGTCGAGTTCCAGTTCCTGCTTGAGGAGTTCGCGGTCCGCCTCCGAGACGGTCCCCGCGCGGAGTTCCTCGGCGAGCGCGGCGGCGACACCGCCGGCGGCAGCCCCGGCTGCGCCCGTTCCTGCGGCAGTTCCGGCGGGCCGATCCGTCTCATCGGTGGCGGTATCAGCCTCGTCGGTGTCGTCGCCCATGTCGCCGACGGCGTCCGTTTCGGACGCTTCGTCGTCCGCGATCTCAGCAGGCTCGTCGTCGAGGTCACTGTAGGCTGCTGCGGTGTCGACACGGTGGTCGTCGGCTCCGCCGTTGAGGTCGCCCTCGCTCTCGTCAGCTGCGTCGTCGTCGAGATCAAGCGGAACATCGGCGTCGGAGTCGGCGTCGGCTTCGACACCGAGGTCGTCGACGCCGGACTCGCCGTCGGTGTCGTACGCCTCGTCGCCGTCCTCGTCGGGATCGAGATCGAGCAGTCCGTCGGGGTCGTCCGCGTCGTCACCGGTCGCCTCATCGACGGTCGTCTCGTCGTCCTCGTGGGTCTCGTCGGCGTCCAACTCGTCGAGTTCGGATTCGACGCCGCCGCCCGCCTCGGAGGAGTCGTCCGCGGCGAGCGGGTCGGTCGCTTCCCCGGCGCCCAGATCCGATTCAGCGCCGGCGAGGTCGAGCCCGTCGGACCCGTCGTCGTCCGCGGCCTCGTCGTCGGTATCGTCCCCGGCGAGCACATCTCTGACGGCCTGCGAGGAGTCGTCGCCGATCACGTCGGCCACGTCGCCGACGGGGTCGTCGTCCTCGGACACCTCGGCGACCGTCGGCGCCCCGAGGAACTGCTCGCCGTCGTCGGGATCGTCGGTTCGGATCCCGTACACCGTGACCACTTCCTCGCCGGCGTCGAGTCGGCGGCGGTACTCGACGCGGTGGTCCTGATACGCCGTCCAGTGTTCGGACTCGTATTCCGGGTGAAAGCCGATACGCTCCATCGGGAAGTCCTCCGGGATCTCGTCGACGAGACGGAACTCGGTCGCGTCCTCGCGGTCCGAGCGGAGGGTGAACTCGATCGCGGGGACGGGGAACTCGTCGGCGGTGAATCGCTTCTCGACGGTGACGCCGTCCTCCTCGACGGTGACGACGCCTGTGGTATCGGGCCCCTGACTCATGGATACATCGAGCCGAGTACAGTATAAAAAGTCACCGGGCCGATTATCGCATCGACAGGCCGCGAGGCCGCCGGACAGCGGTCTCCGGGGTCGGACTCGTCGGCGGGGCGCGCGTCTCCTCAGTCCGCCGCCGGCGCCGTCACACACGCCGGCGGAGGTCGTCTCCGGCTGTCGCCCGCGCGAGCGCTACTCGGTGACGACAGTGACGGGCACGTCGGCCTCGAGGATGATGCGCTGAGTGTCGTCGCCGAACAGCGCCTTGCCGGTCGGCGAGCGCTTGCGCCCGGCGATGAAGACGTGATCGCAGCCGCGCCGGCGCGCCTCGGACAGGACGGTTTCAGCGCGGTCGCCGACCGTGCCGACGGCCTCGTACTCGATATCGATGTCCTCCAAGACTTCGCGGCCGATATCGGAGGCATACGCCCGCGCCCCTTCGACGGCTTGGCCGACGCTGTAGGTGGAGTTGCCCCGGGTCACCTGTGCGAGCTGCTTGCGCTGTTCGTCGTACTCGTCCTCGTCGGCGACGTATAACAGCGTGAGGTCGGCGTCGACGCCGGCGGCGAGCCTGCCGGCCTCCAGCGTCAGCGTCTTCGCGGTTTCGGTCGGTCCGACGACTGCGAGGGCGTGGTCCATGACACCCGACTGTCGGGAGGGAGTGAAAACCCTGAGGGTTTGCGGACGTCGAATCGCGACGGCCGTCGCGTCGCGGGCGTCCCTCAGAGGTCGAGCCGGTCGCCGATCTCGACGATGTCGAGGCGCTCGGGGTACTCGAAGCCACGAACGTGCTTGTGGAGCGCGGTCGGGTCGGCTGTCAGCCCCTTCCACATGTCCCAGTGGCTCGGGAGCATGCGATCCGCCCGCAGCGCCTCGGCGACCTCGACGGCCTGGTTCTCGTCGCAGTACCAGCGCGTACGCTGGGGTTCGCGCGTCCGCTTGTCGGGGACGCGCCCGACGGAGCCGAACGCGACGACCGCCAGGTCGATGTCGTACTCGGCCCCGAGGTCGGCGAAGCCGTCGTGAGGCTTCGTGTCGCCGCCGTGGAAGACGGTCGTGTCGCCGTACCGGATCACGTAGCCGATCGGATGGGTCGCATCGGCGTCCTCGACCCGAACCACGTCGATCTCGAAGCCGCCGACGGAGAACGAGTCGCCTTCCTCGACCTCGTTCAGTTGGTCGTCGTCGACGTCCCAGTTGTCGGTCCAGTCCTCGTCGTCCGTCACCGCGAGGGAGTCGTCGGCGGCGTAGAAGTCGGCCTCGGAGTTCGCGAGGATCGGCGCCTGCGAGGGGCCGTGCGTGTGGTCGGTGTGCTCGTGGGTCGAAAGCACCGCGTCGGCGTCGTACACGTCCCGCGGGTCGAACGGCACCGGGATCATTCGGACGGTGCGCGGCGGGTCGCCGAGCCCGACGTACGGGTCGATCCAGAGGCTCGTCTCGTTCGCACCCTTCAGGACGAAGCCGTTGCAGCCGAGATACCAGACCGCCACGCCGTCGGGCTCGGCGGCCTCGATCGTTCGCGGGAGCCAGTCGCCCCAGTCGGACGTGATCGCCGGGTCGCTCGCGTCGCTCATGGCTGGCGCTTCCGGGCATGAGCGGTAAGGCCTGTCGACTCGACGCAGCCGGCGCCCGCTGGAACGCAGGCCCTGTGACTTCCGTATGGTTCGCTTCTGGAAGCGACCGACTACCGGCGACGCAGCATCCGGATAACAATTAGCCGTGCTATCATCCCCCAAAAGCATATGTCGAAGCACACCACCGACACAAACATGACACCGAGTGCACATCGAACGCTCGAGTTCGCGGCGATGCGCGACAACATCGCCGAGTGCGTGGCGCTCGTCGACGCGCAGACGTTCGGCCGGTCCGCGAACTGATCCTCCGGTGGTCACGAACCGACGCCGTCGGCGTCGTTGGCGTCGCCGTCAACCGCGCCAGGAGCGGTAGAGGTCGTGGCCGACCATTCCGACGCCCGGGAGGGTGACGATCCAGTTGATCAGGCCACCGACCACCGGGATCGCCGTCGCGAGCGCCAGCACGAGCGCGCCGACCAGCACGGCCGTCCCGTCGGGGTCGTCCCCGCCGGTGAGGGAACTGCCGACGACGCCGACCATCACGGCCGAGCCGACGATCCCGACGCCAGCGAGGACGAGTACCCCCGGGATGGCGATCACTAACCCGATGATCGTGATCGCCAGGATCCCCAGCGCGATCGGGACGCCGATCCCGACGATCAGCCCCCAGACGACCGCCTCGCCCGGGTCGTCGCGGAGCTCATCGAGCTTTCGCGCGGCGTACTCCGGGCCGAAGGCGACGAGCGCGCCGCCGAGGAGGAGGTTGATCACGAATCACGCGCCGAAGTTCACCGCGAGCCTGGTTCCGAGGTCGAGCGAGGACCGCGGGTCCGTGGCCCCGGGCTGTGCGGTCGCGACGCCGGCGGCGGCGATCAGCGCCAGCGTGGCGGTCACGGCGACGGCGGCGACGACCGCGACGGCGCCGCCGACCCTGCGGGTGGAGGGCATCGATGTGGAGGGCATCATCGGCGAGGGCGTCGCCTGTGGTGAATAGTTTGCGATGGGCGGTCGGCGATCCTCGTCGTGTTCGTGTGACCGCACGAGAACTCGGACGAAACCGGTGATCGCAGGCGGGTAGTCGACTACGTCGCGCCTACCAGGTGCCGTGGAAGGTGTCGAACTCCAGGTCCTCGAGCGGCTCGTTGCCGACGGCGATCTCGTACTCGCCGGGCGTGAGCATCGGCTTGTGGAACCGCGGCCCGTCGTCGGTGGTGATCCGCGGGCAGCCGGTGTTGACGAACGCGTCGAAGTCGAAGTTGCGCAGGCGGTCGGGCGTCACCTCGTCCATCGTGATGAGGTGGGCGTTGTCGTTGTTCTCGACGATCTCCTCGGCCTTCTCCCAGCGTCCCTGCCCGATCTTCGTGCAGAAGATGACGCCGAAGGTGTCGGCGTCCATCGCGCGGTGGACGGCGCCGTAGCGCTGCTTGAGGAACTTCTCGGTGTCGGCGATCGTGACGACGTTGTTGACGGGGTCGCCGATGACGACCGTCTTGTCGGGATGCTCCATCGCGAGGCCGAGCGGGTGAAACTTCCCGCCGCCGATGTACAGCACCTGATCGGCGTCGATGTCGGCGCTGGCGTAGTTGCAGCCGAGCACCTGCCCCTCGTGGGTGAGGCGGTCGTCGCCGCGGCGGGTGTGGACCTCGTAGCCGCGCTCCTCCAGCCAGTCGACCATGTCGCCGAAGAGGTTCATGTGCTGGGCGGTCGTGACGAGCCCCACGTCGGGGTCGTCCTCGGGGTCCTCGAGTTCCGCCAGCGACTCCTCCATGATCGGGAAGGGGTCGACGTTGGAGAACAGGGGGACGTAGATGATCTTGTCCGAGTCCTTCATCGGCGAGTGGCCGAAGTGGACGAACACGTCACACCGGCGCATCAGGTAGGTGTCGAGGTCGCAGGCGCCGTAGCAGGGCTGGCCCGAGATGAGGTACGTCACGTCGTCGGTCAGCTCCCGGAGGTCGTCGGCGACCGCGGGCGCGCGGCGCTTCAGCCCCTCGGGGAACTGGAGGCCGACCTTGTCGGCGTCGCGCTCCTCGACCGCCTCGACGATGCGGTCGAGTTCGTAGTCCCACTCGCGGTCGTGTTTGAGCGACATCCCCGTCTTGGTGAGGTCGCCCTCGCTCCGCTGGCTCATTGCACCTCGGTAACTACCGGAGGCGGTTAAGCGGCGCGCTCCGGCGACTCCCGCGAGAACGCCTCGCACGCCGCCGATACGCCCTTCAGGGTCCCCGACGCAGTCGTCGACATGACCGGCCACCGGTTCCACGTGGTGGACGTGTTCGCCCGCGACGGCGAGCGCTTCACCGGCAACCAGCTCGCCGTGTTCCACGACACGGCGGACCTCCCCGACGAGGATCTGCTCGCGCTCACTCGCGAGACCAACTTCTCGGAGTGTACCTTCGTCGAGGGGACGACGGACGGCGGCTACGACGTCCGTATCTTCGACCCGGCCGAGGAGATCCCGTTCGCGGGCCACCCGACGCTCGGCACCGCCGCGGTGCTGCGCGAGTTGGTCGACGGCGACCGCGACACCGGCGGTGGGACGGCCGCCGACGGCGACGACACTCCGATCGACCACGACGGCGACGACACTCCGATCGACCGCGAGTGCGACGACGCTTCGACGGACCGCGACGGCGACGAACTGACGCTGAATCTCGGCGTCGGCCCGATCGACGTGTGGATCGAACGCGTCGACGATGGCGGACCCGACGGCGACAGCGTCGCGGACGGTGTACCCGACCGTGACGGCGGCAGTTCCGTTCGTGAGGAGTACTGGATGCGCCAGATCCCGCCCGAGTTCGGCCAGACGGTCCCCGCCGGGGTCGCCGCCGACGTGCTCGGTCTCGACACGGCCGAGGTCGACACGGAGTACCCGGTGCAGTCGGTGTCGACCGGCCTCCCGACGCTGGTGGTGCCGCTCGCGTCGGTCGGCGCGGTCGAGCGCGCGGCCACGACCGAACCCGAATACGGCGAGTTCATCGACGAGTACGGCGGCCACAACGTGCTCGCGTTCGCCCGCGGCGGGGTCGACGGCGGCGACCTCCACGCCCGGGTGTTCGCCGACTGGGCGGGCGTTCCGGAGGATCCGGCGACCGGGTCGGCCGCCGGCTGTCTCGCCGGGTGGCTGCTCGAACACGGATACCTCGGGGACGGACCGGTCGCCGCGACCGTCGAGCAGGGGTACGAGATGGGTCGGCCGTCGCGGCTCCGCCTCCGTGCCGACCGCGATCCGGACGGGGAGCCGGCGATCGAGGTCGGCGGCGCTGTCGTCCCGGTCGCGGCGGGCCGAACCCTGTAGCAAACGGCCCGTGAGGAATCAGATGCCCGGAACGAGCGCCGTGACGCCCAGCGTCTCCAGCACCATCCACGCGAGGAAGACGCCGTACAGCCCGAGCAGCGACACCGCCTCCGGACGGTCGAGTTCGAAGTCGGTTCGCGTGACGACGAGGAAGCCGATCGTCGCGACGGTGAGAAAGCCCATCATCGGGACCGCCGTGCCGAAGTCCAGCGCAACGGTGCCCCCCGGAACGAGCAGGACGCCGACAGGGACCGCCACGAGCAGGTCGAAGGTGTTGCTACCGAGGACGTTCGCGAGGCTCGTCGGCCCGCGACCCGCCTCGGCGGCGCGTACAGACACGACCGTGTCCGGCAGACTGGTCCCCGCGGCGACGACGGTGAGCCCCCAGACGGCCGAGGGGACGCCCAGCGCCGCCTCCAGCGAGAGCGCGGCCTGGACGAGGGCCTCGACGCCGGCGACGATCGCGACGAGCGATCCGGCGAGCAGGAGCCACTGACGGGCGGCGTTCACGTCGTCGACCTCGGGGGCGTCGAAATCGGACACGTCCTGCGACTGGATGAAGAGGTACACGGCGTACAGTCCGAGCGGGATGAGGGCAAGCGGCCGCGTGAGCGTCGAGGTGAGCCCGCCGGTGACAGGCTGTGGCGCGTAGATCACGCCCAGCGAGAACGTGAGCAGCAGCACGGCGACCGCGAGCATGTAGAACTGCGTCTCCTTGTACACCACGTCGCGATCCGCCCGCAACCCCCGACCACGCAGGGCGCTCCAGCCGGGAATGACGAGGATGTTGAACACGGCGGACCCGACGATGGCGCCGACCCCGAGGTCGAAGTCGCCGTGCAACAGCACCGACACCACGACGCTCGTCAGTTCCGGGAACGACGAGCCGACCGCGGCGATGACGGCGCCCTGCACGACTGCGGGGAGGCCATAGTGGGCGCCGAGGCGTTCGCTCGCGGATTCGAGTCGGCCGCCGGCAATCCAGACGACGGCAGTCCCGACGAGCGCGAGCCCGATCGCGGGGAGCAACGAGACCATATCCGGGGGCGGGGACGTCGGACCAAAAACACACCTGAAACGCGACGGCTCTGTGATCGAGACGCGACGACTACGCGATGTCGCGGGAGGTGTCGATGGCGACGCGCTCCTCGAGTTTCAGCTTCACCGTCTCGTCGAGCGCGCGGCCGCCGCGGAACTTCGGGACGGCGAGCTTGTTGACCACGTCCGAGCCGCGCACCTGGGTGTCGAGGTCCCACACCACGTCGGCGACGTGCTCGGTCATCGCGCGGTTGCGCGGCTCGTCGTCCTGCTTCATCGCGTGGAGGAAGGCGACGCTTTCGGTGTTGACCATCGCCGTCTGCAGTTCGGTGAGGAAGCGCCGGTACCGCGAGCGGTCGGCCCGCTCCAGCGGGTCGGCGACGTCGATGATGAGGTTCGCGTTCTCGGGGAGCGCGCTGACGAGCCGGTTGGCCGCGTCAAGCGGCGCGTCGCCCCCGATGTCGCGAACGGTCGGGGTGCCCGCCCGCGACTTCGTCCGTTCGAGCGCGTCCTCGACGGCCTGATCCGAGCGCAGCGTCGTGAGGTACAGCGTGCCGCGCGCGTCCGTGAGCTCGTACAACAGCAGCTCCGACTGGCTCGCCGGATCCGCCGAGAACAACACGATGCTCCCGGCCGGGATCCCGCCGTCGAGACGGCGATCGAGCACGTCGATCCCGGTCGGAAGTCGATCCGCCATGCGATGGAATGACGATCCGGCGCGATATAACCGTTTCTCACGCTCGTGTCGGGTCAGTTTCACTCGGACTCGTCCCGGCCACCGCATCCGCACCCCGCGCGTACGCGTCGACGACCCGCCCGTCCCCGAGCACGGGATCGGATCCGCTCGCGTTCCCGTTCCCGTCCTGCGGCGCCGACGCGCGGGGCACCCGCGCGACGATCGGGCACCCGAGGAGATCGCGCACACCGGGTGGAACGACGGTCGCTCTCGTCACGACGGCGCCAACGACCGGCGTGTCCAGTCGCCGGGCGACGGCGGCGGTCTTCGCGGCGTCGCGCAGGGCCGCCGCGCACGGCTCGGTCACGAGCAGCGCGCCGTCGGCGACGCGCAGCGGCGCGACCGCGTCCGGGGCGGCCCCCGCGGGACAGTCGACGAGCACACGGGTTCCCTGCGGCGCCGACGCGCCGACCGCCCGGAGCGACCCCCGGAGGTCGCGGTCGCGACTGTCGGTCGGCGCCGGGAGGACTCGGACCGCCGGCGCGCCGGCGTCGGCAACCGCGGCAGCCAGCGGCGAGTCGTCGTCTCTCCGGTCGGGATACGTGACCCGTCGCCGCACTCCGGACAGCGCGCCCAGATCGGGCAGATCCCAGTCGGCGTCGACCGCGATCGCCGGCGTCCCGGCCCTCCCGAACGCGCGAGCCAACCCGAGCGCAGTCGTCGTCTTTCCCGTGCCGCCCTTCCCGCCGGTGACCGCGAGCATGGGCTGGCTGGGTCGGTATCCGGTTTCAACTCTCGCGGCGTCGCCGCTGGTCGGAACCGAGTGAACGGACGACCGGGAACACGGACACGGCTGGCAACTACTGGCCCGGCGCCGGCGGTGTGGTCGTCGGAACCGCGCGTCAGTCGTGGCAGCAGCCGCCGGCCTTCCCGCCGAAATCGACGTCGAGCGGATCCGAGATCGCCATGTTCAGCGTTTCGAGGCGGTCCTGTAGCTCGTCTTGCGCCTCGACGTACTCCTGCATCACCGGCAGCGAGTGCAGGTCCTGTTGGGCGGCCTGTACCTTCTCCATCGTCTCTTGGTCGGCCTGCCCGGCCTGCTTGGCCACCGCGAACTCCTGGCGGAGCTGTTCGAACTCGGAGATGCGTTGTTGGGCCTCCTCGTCGTTCTGCACGGCCTCCTTCGCCTCCTCGAACCGGCGGTACGTGGAGGAGTCGGCGATCGCGGCGCCGAGCTCT
Organism: Halobaculum rarum; assembly: GCF_040025155.1. NCBI lineage: Archaea > Methanobacteriati > Methanobacteriota > Halobacteria > Halobacteriales > Haloferacaceae > Halobaculum > Halobaculum rarum. Next base: position 2,410,309 of record NZ_CP157275.1, read on the forward strand.
GCCGCCAGCGTCTCGACGGCGTCGTCGGTCGCGGACGCCTCCGGCGCGTCGGTCTCGATACTCATAGCCGGGCTTGGGTTCGATCGCTGTTAAGCCCCGCGGCTGGGGAACCGCGGGAGCGAGCAGTCGCTCCCGGAGAACGTGCGGTGTGTGCGTCGCTGGCGGACGGTCGTGTCACGTCGCGAACGCGTAGCCGGCGGCAGCGACGGTGACGACGACCACCAGCACGGTCCAGTTGCGCGGGGTGTCGAACGAGCCGTAGGGGCCGCCCTTTCGGGTGAACAGGTACGCGAAGTAGACGACAACCGGGGCGAGCCGGGCCGGCGTTGACACCGACACGCCCCCGAGGAAGTCGAGGCCGAGCGTCAATGCGAGCGCGCCCAGTGCGGCCGCCGCGGCGACGGCGAGGTCCTCACGCGCGTCCGAGAGATCCATCTATCGGGTGATGTGTGAACCGCAAGTAATCGGTGTCGGTTCGGGACCGGCAGACCGGTGCACCGCGCACGGCCGTCGTCCCGCGTGCGACGGGTCAGGTTCGGTCGCTCGCAGGGCGCGGGCGCGTTATTCGTCGGCGTCCTCGAGCTCGTCGACGAGCTCGTCGGCGTCGACGTCGACGTCGTCCATGTCGACGTCGTCGAGGGCCTCCTCGATGTCTTCGCCGCCCATACCGCCGCCCATGCCGCCCATCATGCCGCCCATGCCGCCCATCATGCCGCCGGAGCCGTCGATGACCTCCTCGACGACGACGCGGTCGAGGTCGAGGCGACCCATGATGTCCTGCGCGATCTGCTGCTTCGAGAACATCCACTGCTGGTTCATCTGCATCATCGGCGTCGCCTCGATGTACAGCGTGCGCTTGTCGACCTCCTGCGTCTCGGTCTCGGGCTCGCCGTCCTCGTCGTCGGACTCGACGGTGACCTCCTCCTCGACGGTCTCTTCCTCGATGCGGACCTCGGGGGTCTCCTGGAGGTACATGCCGATGAGGCCGGCGGCCTTCTCCTCGTCGTCGTCGACGAGCTCGAGGATCTCGTAGTCGTACTCGAGGTCGTCGCCCGCCAGCGGGTGGTTGAAGTCGACGCGCGAGCGCCCGCCGATGACCGTCTCGACGTAGCCCTGCTCGCCGTCGATGGTGACCTGGGCGCCGGGGTAGCGGTCGTCCTCCGGGATCTTCTCCGCGCTCACGGTGCGCACGTCGTCGGGGTCGAACTCGCCGAACCCTTCCTCTGCGGGCACGGTGACGACGTTCGTGTCGCCGACTTCCTTGCCAACGAGGTCCTCGTCGACGGAGTCGAACACGTGGCCCTCGCCGACGACGATGATGCGCGGGGAGAAGTCGTACTCGTCGTCGTCGATGCCGGCCTCCTCGGCGACCTCCTTGTGGGTCGTGTCGACGACGCGCCCCTCCTCCTCGTCCTCGCCGGGGACGGTGCGGACGGTGTAGTCCAGCCGGAGGAAGTCCCCGTTCTGGATCCCGTCGTCGGACTCCTCGGTGTCGACTGCGTCCTCGCTCGCCTCATCGCCGGCGTCGGCAGTCTCGGCTGCCTCGGCCTGCTCTTCTTCGCTCATGTGCGCATCGTCGCTCGTCCGCTTCTTAACAGTCACGTTTCGGCCGGACAGGCGAACGCCACGACAACGGCGGAATCGGGCGGCGATCCGGCGGACGACGTCTCTGTGGACACGCCATCCTTTTGCTCGGCCGTCCCCACCGCGGTCGCATGTACGAAGTGGAGGTGAAGGTCCGCGTCGACCACGACGGGGTTCGCGCCCGACTCGCGGACATCGACGCGACCCGCGTCCGGCGCGTTCGACAGGTGGACACCTACTACGACGCGCCTCACCGTGACTTCGCCGAAACGGACGAGGCGCTCCGGATCCGGCGCGAAACCGTCGCCGGGGACACGAACGCAGCCGGCAACGACGAACCGCGAGCCGCCGACGCGGACGGGGATGGGGACGGAGACACCGAGACGAAGATCACCTACAAGGGCCCGCTCGTCGAGGCCGAATCGAAGACACGGGAGGAGTTCGAAACGGCCGTCGCCGACGGCGACGCCGTCGAGGGGATCTTCGAGGGCCTCGGGTTCTCCCCCGCGGCGACCGTCGAGAAGGATCGCGAGTTCTTCTCGGTCGACGGCTACACTGTTACGCTCGACGACGTGGCCCGCGTCGGCGAGTTCGTCGAAGTGGAGCGCGAGGCCGCCGAGGCGGAGATCGAGTCGGCTCGCGAGGGCGCCTACGCGGTCCTCCGTAAGCTGAGGATCGATCCCGACGATCAGATCCGAACTTCGTACCTCGGACTCCTGCTCCGATCGCAAGATATGCCGAACAATTCCTCAGAGTAATCGACTGGTTCGGAACTCTTTCCGCAAGTTATACTGCGACCGGATTCCTCCCATCGACTAATGAGGAACATTCAGGTCTCCGAACTCGACCGGAGGGCGGTTGAGGACCACGAGGTAGAGATCGTCGAGCGAAAGGGGATCGGCCATCCCGACTCGATCTCCGACGGCATCGCGGAGGCGGTCTCGCGTGGCCTCTCCCAGTTGTACCTCGACCGCGTCGGCAAGGTGCTCCACTACAACACCGACGAGACGCAGTTGGTCGCCGGCACCGCGGCACCCTCCTACGGCGGCGGCGAGGTGATCGACCCGATCTACGTGCTCATCGTCGGCCGCGCGACGAAGCAGTACGAGACCGACGACGGGACGGAGCTGACGCTGCCCGTCGGCCGCGTCGCGCTGGAATCCGCCCGGGAGTACCTCCGCGAGAACATCCCGGAGCTGGAGGTCGGCACGGACGTCATCGTCGACGTGAAGCTCGGGGAGGGGTCGGGCGACCTCCAGGACGTCTTCGGCGAGGACGGCGCGCAGGTTCCGATGGCGAACGACACCTCCTTCGGCGTCGGCCACGCGCCGCTCACCGAGACCGAGCGGATCGTCCGCGAGGCCGAGCGTGCGCTCAACGGGTCGTATCACGACGAACATCCCGAAATCGGCCCCGACGTGAAGATCATGGGGAAGCGCGAGGGCGACCACATCGACATCACGGTCGCGGTGGCGATGGTCGACACGTACATCGACGGCATCGACGACTACCGCGAGGCGACCGAGCGCGTCGAGGCGTACGTCACAGATCTCGCCGAGAGCTACACCGACCGCGAGGTGAGCGTCGCCGTCAACACCGCTGACGACCTGGATGCGGGGTCGATCTACCTGACGACGACCGGCACCTCCGCCGAACAGGGCGACGACGGCTCCGTCGGCCGCGGCAACCGCGCGAACGGGCTCATCACGCCGAACCGGCCGATGAGTATGGAGGCGACCTCCGGCAAGAACCCCGTCAACCACATCGGGAAGATCTACAACCTCCTCTCGACGGACATCGCGGAGGCCGTCGTCGAGGAGGTCGACGGCATCCGCGACCTGCAGGTCCGCCTGCTCTCGCAGATCGGTCGACCGATCGACGAGCCCCACGTCGCCGACGCGCAGGTCGTCACCGCCGAGGGCGTTGCCGTCGCGGACATCGAGGAGGAGGCGACCGCGATCATCGACGAGCGCCTCGCGAACGTTACCGACGTGACCCGGCGCGTCATCGAGGGCGAACTCTCGACGTTCTGAGAGGCGCGGTCGCTCGACGCCTTCTGGCGGTAGCGTACACCCAGCGACTGCTGTCGCGCGCGGCGGCGTCGCCGGGAGTTTCGCTGGCCGCCGCGCGGTCGTCGTCAGACCACGCGGTGGCTGGTCCCGTTTTCGCTGAAGAACCTTCGTCCTCAAGTCGGCCGAACAGCGCTCAGCCGTCGGCGAGTTCGCGTGCGAGGTACGTCGCGATGTCGCTGTCGGCGGATTCGACGAATCTGGCCACCTCAGTCCCGCTGCCGTCGAACACGATCACCGTCGGGATGTACTCGACATCGTACTCGTCCATCCCCGGCCCCTGCTTCTCGCCGTCCACTTTCTCGACCGGGAACTGCTCGATGCGGTCCGCGGCGACGCCCGCGGCGTCGAGCGCGGCCGCGAACTGGGGGAGCTGCTGCGTGCAGTCGGGACACCAGTCGCCGCCCCACACCTTGTACGTCAGTCCCTCGTCGCCGAGCGCGGCGGCCACGTCCGGGTCGATGTCGGTGGCTGCGTCGGCATCCATCGTCGAAAGCGTCGTGCTCATGTGCGCTGTTGGGGCGTACGTCGGGTTAAGCACGACGCCGCCGGCAGATCGGGCGCGCAGTCGACGGAGCCGGCCACGCGTTCGTGCGCGCCGACCGCCAGAGGGCTTGCCGCTGACTCGGGAGCATTTACGCGTCACGCGAGTACCGTGGGCATGGACGATTCGGTACTCGACACCATCGGCTCGCCGCTGGTCAGGGTCGACTCGCCGCCCGGCGCGACCGTGGCGGCGAAGCTGGAGTCGCGCAACCCGGGCGGATCGGCGAAGGACCGGCCCGCAGTGCGAATGATCGAGCGCGCCGAGGGCGACGGAACGCTGGAGCCGGGCGACACGCTCGTGGAGCCAACCTCGGGCAACACCGGTATCGGCATCGCGATGGCCGGCGCCGCGAAGGGGTACGACGTGACCGTCGTGATGCCGTCCTCGAAAAGCGAGGAGCGACGGCAGATCATGGCCGCCTACGGCGCCGACCTGGAGCTCGTCGACGGCGGCATCGACGCCGCGAAGGCGCGCGCCGACGAGCTGGAGGCCGAGGGGATGGTCCAGCTCCGGCAGTTCGAGAACGGCGCGAACCCCGGGGCACACTACGAGACCACCGGCGTCGAGATCCTGGACCAACTCGACGGGCGCGAGCCGGACGCGCTCGTCGCCGGCGTCGGCACCGGCGGAACGATCTCCGGCATCGGCCGCCGGCTGCGCGAGGCGTTCCCCGAGATGGACGTGGTCGCCGTCGAGCCCGAGGACTCGGCGGTGCTGTCAGGTGAGGAGCCGGAGTCGGACTCCTTCCAGGGGATGGGTCCCGGGTTCGTCAGCCCCAACCTCGACACGGATCTCCTCGACGGCGTGCTCACCGTCGGGCTCGACGAGGCGGAGGCCGAGTGTCGGCGACTCGCCCGCGAGGAGGGGATCCTCGTCGGGCAGTCCTCGGGAGGCTCGAATCTCCGCGCTCGCGACGTGGCCGCGGCGTTCGCCGCCGGCGAGGACCCCGGCTACAGCGACGTGGCGATCGAGGGATGGGAACCGCGGTCGGCTGATCGCGTCGGCGTCGCCGGCGACGACCCGCTGGTGCTCACCGTGTTCTGGGACTCCGGCGAGCGCTACATGTCGACCGGATTGTACGACTGATCAACGGCCAGCTCCGACTCAGTCGTCGAACTCCTCACGCGTGACCCGGACGCCGACCGTCTCGTCCACGTCGCGGAGGTCGTACTCCGGGAGCTCGGCGTCGTCGCTGCGCGCGAGGTACATCGGCTCGACGAGCCGACCGTCCTCCAGCCCGTACAGCTTCAGGAACCGGTCGGTCTCCTCGCGACGGACGGCGTCGTTGCGGACGGCGGTCGCCAGCGTCCGGGAAAGCCACTCGTCGCGGGTGATCGACGGCTCCCGGATCAGCACCTCGTCGACGAAGCGGACGAGATACCAGTTGAGGTCGTTGCACAGCGACACCGCGGCGCCGAGGCTGACGGTGTCGAGCGCGATCGAGTTCTCGAACGGGGACCGGAGGTCGTACGTCGCGAGCGCCTCCCGTGCCGTCTCCCGCGAGAGCAACTCGTAGCGCAGGTCGGTCTCGGGCTCGCCGACGAGACAGACCGTGGTCATACCTCCGGGTCGCCGCCGCCGGGCAAAGCGGTTACGCTCTGCGGGCGGTGTCACCCTCGGCGTGGACGCCGGGGGCGATCCGCGGCACCGCCGAGCGGCAGGAGGTCACTCCCCGGCGACCCACTCCAGCGCCGCGCGGAGGTCGTGGTTCGGCGGCGAGCAGGTGAAGTCGCGGCACGCGTACGCCGTCGGCGCCCCGTCGCGCGCGTCGCGGTCGCGCCAGATCGGCGGGACGTCCGCGAGCCCGAGGTCGTCGACCCAGGCGGCGACGCCCTCCGCGGTCGGCGGACGCGGGGCGATCACGACGCCCGGAAGGTACCGACTCGCGAGGGTGTCCCGCCAGTCCGCGGGCACCTCGTCGCACGCGAGGGTGAGTTCGAAGGGGCCGGCTTGATCGCGCGCGGCCGCCAGCGCCAACGTGACGTGCTCCAGTGGCGAGGTTGTCACGTCGCCTGCGTGGGTCGCCAGCGCGTCGCGGGCGACGGCGGCGAAGTCCTCGTCGGGCGCGAACAGGTCGAGATCGAGCAGGAGTCGCGTCGCCACGCCGAGGCTGGAGGGGGTCGAGGCGTCCGTCGGTTCCTGCGGGCGGACGACCAGGTCCTCGGCGTCGCTCGGAGTCGAGTAGATCGTCCCGTCGTCGGCGTCGTAGAACGTGTCGACGACAGTCCGTCCGAGCGCGAGCGCGAACCCGAGGTGGTCCGCGTCGCCGGTGACGCCGTACAGGTCGAGGGCCGCCCGCCCGAGGTACGCGTAGTCCTCGAGGTACCCGTTCTCCTTCACCTCGCCCTCGCCGACCGCGTCGCCCTCGCGTTCGATGTAGCGTCGGCTGAGGCGGTCGCCGTCCCAGAGGTGCTCGCGGACGAATCCGAGCGCATCGGTGCCGCGGTCCGCCAGCTTCGGGTCGAGCGTGTGGCCGGCCGCGGCGAACGCCGAGATCGCGAGCCCGTTCCACCCCGCGAGCACCTTCTCGTCGCGCGGCGGGCGCTCGCGGGTCGACTCCCGGTAGTCGAACAGCGCCGTCCGGGCGCGCATCAGTCGCTCGCGTACCGCCTCGACCGGGAGATCGTGCGTCTCCGCGAGGTCTTCGACGGCGGTCGCACGAGTGAGCACGGTCGTCCCGCCTTCGAAGTTACCGCCCGATTCGACGCCGAACCGGTCGCACACCAACTCCGCGTCGTCGGCCTCGAACTCGTGATCGGCGGCCGCGAGCGCCTCCGCGACGGACTCGGGCGTCCAGACGTAGAACTCGCCTTCTCCCTCGCCGGAGTCGGCGTCGAGCGTGCCGTAGAACCCGCCGTTCGGGTGGGAGAGCTCGCGATCGAGGAACGCGAGCGTCTCCCGAGCGACGGTCGCGTACTTCGGCCGACCGAGCAGGCGGTGGGCGTCGAGGTAGACGCGCGCCAGCTCGGCGTTGTCGTACAGCATCTTCTCGAAGTGGGGGACGACCCACTCGCGGTCGGTGCAGTAGCGGTGAAAGCCGCCGCCGACCTGGTCGTACAGCCCGCCGTCGGCCATCGCGTCGAGCGTCTCGACGGCGACGTTCAAGGGTTCCTCGCGGCCGCTGCGCGCGTACGCCTGCATGAGGAGATCGAGGCGCCCCGTCTGCGGGAACTTCGGCCCCTGTCGACCGAAGCCGCCGTGCTCGCGGTCGGCGCTGCGAAGCGCGGCGGTGACGGCGTCCGAGAGTACGTCCGAATCCGGGAGTTCGTTCTCGGATCCCCCTTCGGTCAGGGACGCGTCAGTGCCGCCGGCGCCGGTCGATTCCAGTTCGTCGCGGGCGGCGGCGGTCCACTGGTCGGCGCGGGCCTCCATGTCCGCGCGCTGGTTCGGGTCGTTCCACGAGTTCGCGATGTTGCGACACACCTCGAGTAACCCGGGCATCCCCTGGCGGCCGTCGCGCGGGAAGTACGTCCCGACGTAGAACGGCTTCCCATCGGGCGTGAGCCACACCGAGAGCGGCCAGCCGCCGCGCCCGTTGACGAGTTGGTTTACGGTCTGGTACACCCGATCGAGATCGGGCCGCTCCTCACGGTCGACTTTCACGGGCACGAACTCGTCGTTGAGAACCTCGGCGACGGCGTCGTCCTCGAACGACTCCTCCTCCATGACGTGACACCAGTGGCACGCCGAGTAGCCCACCGACAGAAAGAGGGGTACGTCGCGCTCGCGGGCCGCCGCGAGCGCGTCGTCGTCCCACGGCTGCCAGTGGACCGGGTTGTCCGCGTGTTGGCGCAGGTACGGGCTGGCCTCCTCGTCCAGCCGGTTTCGCGCCGTCGGATCGCTCATTGCCGGTCGGTCGGCGGCGGGACGGATAAGCGGGGCGGCCGTGGGTCGCCTCTCCCGCGCGCGGCGATTTATGATGCACGCACGTGAGCACTGGGTGCCGTTGAGAGAGTAAAGCTTACACGCCCGTGCAGTATCGCATCGAGCATGTCCGAGACAGTGCTCCTCGTCGGGGGCGGCGGACGCGAACACGCCATCGCCCGCGCGGTCGCCGACGACGCCTCGCTATACGCCTGCGCGAGCAACCGTAACCCCGGGATCGCGTCGCTCGCTGACGGGTTCGAGCAGATCGGCGAACGGGACGCCGACGCCGTCGTCGACTATGCCCGGCGGGTCGACGCGGACCTGGCGGTCATCGGTCCCGAGTCGGCCCTGGAGGCGGGCGTCGCCGACGCCCTCGACGGTGCCGGCGTCTACACCTTCGGCCCGCGAGCCGAGGAGGCCCGTATCGAGACCGACAAGGCGTTCCAGCGACGATTCATGGACGAACACGACGTCCCGGGGAACCCGGACTTCGAGACGTTCGATTCGGCGGAGGCGGCCGCGGAGTACGTCGAGGGGTACGACGGCGACGTCGCAGTCAAGCCGGTCGGTCTCACCGGCGGCAAGGGCGTCCGCGTGACGGGCGACCAGCTGACGACCGAGGCCGCGGTCGACTACATCCTCGACGCCGAGTGGGACGAGTGGGTGATCGAGGAGCGCCTCGTCGGCGAGGAGTTCACCGTGCAGGCGTTCGTCGCGAACGGCGAGGTCCGCACCACGCCCGCGATTCAGGACCACAAGCGCGCCTACGAGGGCGACGAGGGGCCCAACACTGGCGGGATGGGCAGCTACTCCGACACGGACCGGACGCTTCCGTTCATGACCGACACGGACTATGAGGCGGCCGTCGAGGTCATCGAGGCCGTCGTCGACGGGCTCCCCGAGTACAAGGGCGTCCTCTACGGCCAGTTCATGCTCGGCGCTGACGGCCCGAAGGTCGTCGAGTTCAACGCGCGCTTCGGCGACCCCGAGGCGATGAACACGCTGCCGGTGCTCGCGACGCCGTTCATCGACGTGCTGACGGCTGCCCGCGACGACGAGCCGCTTCCGAACCTCGAATTCTCCGGCGAAGCGACAGTCTGCAAGTACGCGGTGCCGGCGGGTTACCCGGTCGAGCCGGACGCCGGCGCACGGATCGAGGTGAACGAGGACAGCGTCGGCGACGCGCTGTTGTTCTACGCGAGCGTCGACCAGCGCGAGGACGGCCTGTTCACGACCACGTCGCGCTCGTTCGCGGTCGTCGGCCTCGGCGACTCCATCGCGGCGGCGGAGGCTGACGCCGAGGACGCGCTGTCGATGGTCGACGACGGGTTCCACGTGCGCCACGATATCGGCACTGCGGAGCTGGTGCAGTCACGAATCGATCACATGGCGGAGTTGCGCGGCGAGTAGCCCGCCGGAGTCTCCGGTCGTCTCGGTCGCGTCGCTGGCGGCACGGACGCGTCGCTGACGGGTGGCTGCTGGCGAACACGTGACGCGGCCGCGACGGACTCGGACCGCCCACGTCACGATTTCGCGACGCGGTCCGAGGCGTGAGTCACTGCATGGCGGCGGTGGTCCCGTCATCGGTGAAGAACCCTCGTCCGTGAGGCACTCCCCGTTCGCTCGGTCTCGAACGCACGAGATTGATTAGCGGCGACGTCGATGCTCACCCTGTGACCACCGACGACGAGGCCGACGCACACCGCGCCGGAGACGGCGTTGCCGACGGCGGGGACGGCCGCCCGGCCCGCTATGACCGCGTGGAGCGCCACCCGACGCCGAGCGGACACAACTCCCTGCGCTACTGGACCGACGCGAGATCTCCGGTGACGGTCGCGCTCAACTACCTCGTCGTCTGGCTGATCCGGATCTCGCCGAGCCTGCGACTGAAGAGTTGGCTCCTCCGTCGCCTGGGTGCCACGGTTGGATCCGGCGTTTCGTGGGGGTTGGAGGCGACGCCGGACGTGTTCTGGCCAGAGCGGATCGAACTGGGCGACGACGTGATCGTCGGCTACGACTCGGTGTTGTTGTGCCACGAGTTTCTCCAGGACGAGTACCGCCTCGGCGACGTGGTCGTCGGCGACCGCGCGATGCTGGGCGCGAACGTGACCGTGCTTCCGGGCGTCCACATCGGCGCCGACGCCCAGGTGGCGGCGAACTCCCTCGTCGCCGACGACGTGCCGCCGGGGGAGACCGTCGCCGGCGTGCCGGCGGAGCCGGTCGAGCGGGAGACGGGCGACGGCGAGCAGAACGAGAACTGAGGCGTCGGGCGAGTCAGCGTTCTCCTTATTCCCGGATGCGGACGACGCCCTCGGTGAACGCGTGTCGGTTCGGGACGACGTACTCCGCGCCGTCGCTCTCGACGTGCGTGACGAACACGTTCACCTCTTGGACGACGCCGTCGGTGTCGCCGATGCGGACGCGGTCGCCGATGCTGTACGGCTGTTCGAGCAGGAGATAGAAGCCGGCGGCGCCGGACGCGAGCAGGTCCCGGAACGCGAGCCCGCCGAACAGGACGAGCGCGAAGCCGTACGTGGCCAGGAGGACGACCAGCGCGGCGGTGTCGACGCCGATCTGCCCGAGCGCGACGAGCACCGCGATGAACACCACCGACCACTTGGCGAGGGAGGGAACGATCCCGGCCTGCGGGAGCTTCACCCCGCGCAGGCGGTCGTCGATCAGCAGTTCGACCTTGTCGCCGACGACGAGGCCGACGATGAGCACGAGGACGGCGAGAAACAGCGACGGAAGGAAGCCCGCGGTTCGGTTCCAGAAGGTGGAGATGTACTCCACCCGAGCGATCGTCAGCGCGACGATGAGCCCGAGGATGAAGATGAAGTACCCCGAGAGGTTCGCGACGAGCGAGACGGTCGACGTGCCGAACTCGCGGGCGGTCCGCTCGAACGCCGTCCCCTCGATCGTCTCGGGGACGCCGGCGCCGACGAGGATCCGGCGGTTCACGCGAACGACGAGATAGCCGAGGAACGCGGCGAGTACGATCACGCCGAGCGCCAGCCACAGGCGCGCCGGAAGACTCGTCAACGCCGAGCGAACCGGCTCACCCACGGACTGGAGCGGCGGTGCAGCCGAGGCGACACGCGATGCCGTCGACGGCACAGGCTCGACGGTCGCGATGGGACTCACGTCGATCATGCGTCAGTACTCCTCCGGGTCGAGTTCGAGGATGAGCCGCCCGCCCTTGAACGCACGGACGAGTCCGTCAGACTCCGAGAGCACGATGGCGATGGCGTTCGTGTCGCGCGTGATGGCGCCGCCGGCCATGTGGCGCGCGCCCAGTCCCTTCGGGATGTCGACCCCCTCCGCGCCCGGCTCGAGGTAGCGGTACGCCGAGGCGATCTTCCCCGAGTCGCTGATGACGAACGCGCCGTCGAGCCGGGAGAACTCCTTGAGCATCACGTTCACGATGGGGTCGCCCACGTGAACGTGGCTCTTCTCGAAGGGGTTGTAGCTGAGCGGTCGCGACTTGTTCATCACTTTGCCCGCGTCGCCGACGACGAACAGCGCGCCGACGGGCTTGCCCTTCTGTCCTTTCTTCCCGAGTTCGATCGCCACGTCGAAGACGTCCCGAACGACGGCCGGGTCCGCGCGAGAGTTGGCGAACAGGTCGTAGATACCCGAGTGCATCGACTCGGTGACGGGCGTGCGGATCACGCTGTCGATCGGGTCGCCGAACACGCCGACTGCGCACGCGACCACGTCGCCGTCGGCACAGTAGCCGTGGTCCATTGCCCCCTCGACGCCGAAGCGGATCCGGTCGCGAACGTTGTCGAACTCCAGCGGAAGCTCCACGTAGCGCTCGGCGTCGTGGTCGTTCTCCTGAGCGACGACGACGACCGACTCGCCGTCGACCTCGCGGTAGTCCTCGTACGTCGATCCGGTCGGTGCGAAGAGGAATACCCCGTCGACGTCCGCGACGAGGTCGGCGAGGAGGTCGGCCGAAGTAGTCATTGTCTGAACGTTTCGCGGCGCGTTGATATCGGTTTCGGCACCGTCATGCGATCGTCTTACGCTCCCGCTGGATGTCGCGACGGCCACGATGCCGACGGTACCTCGCCGGCACCGAGTCTCTCCCGACGTGCGGTATGGGAAGTCTCGCCGTTTGGCGAGGAGGACCTCACGCGATGTCCTGCCCGCTAAGCTGGACGCTCCAGCTCTCGGGGTCTATGAGATCGGCGGCTCCGAGCCGCCAGCGCTCCGCCCCACTCGGGTCGACCCGATCCCCGGTATCGGGCTCCGCGTCGGCGTCGTCCTCGCTGTCGACGACTGTCGGCCGGGCGATCAACCGAGTCGGCGTCGAGACCATCGACAGCGGGAACTCGTCGTCCGCCCTGAAGCCGTACCGGCGCAGCACCGACCGCGGGAGTGACGCGCCTGCGCACTTCAGCACGTCCGCGTCGTCGGCGTCCGCGACGAGGGCCGACAACAGCGCCTCGTAGCTCCCCGTCGGCGCCGATCCGTCGGCCGGTACCACATCGAGCACCGAGACCTTCCGCGGCCCGGTGGAATCGGACTCGCCACGGCGGCCGTGGGCGACCGCGACGAGCGCGGCGGCCGGCGTACCGTGCTCGTCGTTGACGACGTACGTCGTCGGGTCCCACCGTGGATTCGCGAGCCGCCAGCGGTACCAGCGGGGGTCGCGACGGACGTGGATCGTCTCCGGAACGCTGGACCGGTACAGATCGACGAGCGTCGCCGTCGGCGTCGTCTTGTGTCGATCGACGGTCCACTCCCCGGGTGGATCGGTGGCCCCGCCGTTCAGCGATGTGAGCCCGCTGACCACCGGTGCGGCGAGGTATCCGAGTCCGGCCGCCGCCTTCCACTGTGGCTTCTCTGTCGACCGCGCAGCCGCGAGCCGGGAGAGGTCCTGCACCCGGTAGTACGTCGAAAGGGTACCGACCTCGCGCCAGTCGAACGACTGGAGCCCGGGGAGGATCGCCGCCGAGGGGAAGTTGTAGTAGAAGTCCGGCGGCCCGTCTTCGTACCGATCTAGCAGCCGTTCGGTCATCTCGGTGAACAGCCCGCGACGGCGGTGGTCCGGGTGGACCATCCAGTCGGCAGGCTGGAACGCCAGCGCCGACGCGTCGCCGGCGCGGAGGGGGACGGCGAGGCACGGCTCCGCGCCCACGAGTTCCCCGTCGGCCTCGGCGACGACCATGGGGACCTCCTCGACGTACGGATTCGCGGTGAACCGCCAGGCGAACCACTCCTTGCCCTTACGGGTCCCCCACACCGCCTCGTAGAGGTCGAGGAAGGCGTCACGGTCCTCGGGACGGAAGGGCCGAACCGTCGCCCGTCGCTGTGTGTGCATGGGTTGGACTCGTTCGGTGCTCCTACGCCGAGCTAATTCGTTATGGACGCGTTTACGGGGGATCGATGCCCGCGCTCGTCTCGACCGATCGTCGTTCTTACTCGGCATGTACCGCTGTCACCCCCGGTAAGTGCCGGCTATCTCGGCGGGTACGAGCGGGCGGTGACGCTCTTTCCCGTTCTCATCGAGGCGCGAGCGAAGCGATCGCCTCGCTCTTCGCTTACGGGTCGCTCCGCTCCGTGTCTCATTCTCACGGCTCTCCCTGCGGTCGATCCGAAGAATGCGCGGGACCGGATTCGAACCGGCGGACCTCTACAGGACAGCGTCCTAAGCGCTGCGCCGTTGGCCTGGCTTGGCTACCCGCGCTCGCCACACAGTATCCCGATTCGCCGTAAGTAGCTGTCGGACCGAGGCGACACGATTTATCACCGCCCGCCCCGAACCAGATATCGATGTACCGCGCCAGCGACGAGGTGGAGAACGAGGAGTGGCTCTCGCGACTCCACCGAGCCGCCGAGTCGCTGGAGCTGTCCGCCGAGGCACGCTCGAACGCGACCGACCTGTTCCTCTCCGGCGTCCCCGAAGACGACCGGTCGAAGCCCGCGATGGCCGCGGCCGCGCTGTACGCCGGCGCGCTCATCGCCGGCGACGAGCGGCCACAGACCGCTGTCGCCGAGGCGATGGATGTGACACGTCTCTCCGTTCAGCAGCACTGGAAGGACGTCCTCGAGGACGCCGGGTTCCGACCGCCGTCGTGGTGAGGCGACCGCTCTGAGTGGTCGACGACGTGGTTTGGGCTACTCCGTGAGCAGTCGATACGCGAGCAGCGCCAGCCCGGTGAACCCGGCCAGTTGGCCCAAGAGAAACAGCGCGCCGCCGACGTACGCGAGTTCGCTGCTCGGGTCCCGTCCGGCGAGGCGAATCGTCTGATAGCCCAGCAGGAGCGCGACGACGCCGACGAGGATCAGCTGCGTCGCCCGCGACCGACGCGCCAGCCAGTCGATCGCGGCGTCGACACCGGCCATCGCCCCGTCACTCCGCGTCCGGCTGCTCGGGGCCACGCCCCTCGCGGTCGGGCGTGCGGTTGCCGTGGCGGTCGATCTCCCCGCGGACGATCCGCGTCGACGAGATCCGATCGCCGTCCTCGGCGGGGACGTGGTCGACGACCTCGATCCGGAGGCTGGGCAGGCCCTTCTGCTCGCGGATCTCGTTGACTCGCTCCGCGCCCGACTGCGTCTCCGGGGAGACGATCAGCGCGTCGAACCCCGGCTCGACGGCGATCCCTGTCGGTTTCGTCAGCTCGCGGATCTCGTATTCGCGGCCGTGTTCGGCCGCGAGCGGCGCGATCTCCGCGTCGAGGTCGCGCTTCCGTTCGGCGAACGGCCGAACGTACCGGTCCGTGTGACGTGTCTCCGGGGCCAACGTGTCGGAGGTGAGTCCAACGGTGAGGTCCCCGAGCTCGAACGCGCGCTCGAACAGCGCGCGGTGGCCGTCGTGGACCGGGTCGAATGTCCCGCCCAGCGCGACGTTCATACCCGGCCGTGGACGCGCCGGCACCTAAAAGCGACGTTACTCGTCGTCCCGCTCTGTCTCGACGGAGATGCGAACCGGCTCGCTCGTCTCGCCGGCGGGCTCGCCGTCGCCCGTCAGTCGGGAATCGAGCGTGAACACGGCGTTTAGTTGGTCTTGCACCTGCCCGACCGCGCCCTCGACGAGCGCGGCGGGCTCGATCGCCTCGTACTCGTACGGGTTGTTGCCGGCGCCGGCGGACTCCCGTTTCGTTCGGGTGACGGTCTCCTCGTCGTTGAGCTCCGCGAGCGCCTCGCGCACGGTGCTCGGGTACAGCCCCGTCCCGTCCGCGACCTCCTCGCTCGTGGAGCCGGGATGCTCGCGGAGGTACACGTAGATCCGCGCCCGCGTCTCGGTGTCGAGCAGCCACGCCAACAGGTCGACGATACGCTCGTCGAAGCCGTCGGCGACGTGGGCGACGTCGGCCGCGCTCGACTCGAGCCGCTGTGCGGCCTCGCGTAGCTCCTCTCGCGGGGCGTCCTCGTCGTCGGCGCCGTCCGTCTCGCCGCCGTCTTCGGGGGCCTCGTCGGTAGCCATGTGTCCCATCTCGCCGGTCAGAACTCCGCAGGGAAAACCCCGTCGCCGACTCTCACGGTGGCCGTTCGGACCGGACCGATCCGCCGGCCTAGGCGTCGTGCTCGTCGATCAGGAGATCGCGACACAGGGCGTCGATGCCCCGCTCCTTGCGGATCCGGCGCTGGCGCGACGCACCCGACTCGCGCTCGAGCAAGAACCGCAATCCATCGACGTCGAGACGGTCGCACTCGCGGTCGACGACCGTCGTCAGGTCGACCACCGAGTCGCCGTCGCGGTCGACGAAGTCGGCGTCGCGGCCGTGGCGCATGGCGCGCCACTTGTTCTCGTCGAGCAGCTCCCGGCGGAGCCCGCCGGCGTGGCCGGAGCCGTCCGCAGCACCTCCCCCGACGTCGCCGGTAGTCGGGTCGGATTCGTCCTCATAGCGTTCGGCCAGATCGACGACGAGCGCGTGGACGTACTCCACGAACGCACAGACGACGTCGGGATCGGACTGTCCGTCCGGCGTACGAACCTCGACGGTGCCGTGCCCGGTGTGCGGGCGCACGTCGAACCAGAGTTCGCCGCGGTCCTCGATCGAGCCGTGTTCGACCATTCGCCGCTCGAAGGCGTCGTACGCCGCGAAGTCGGAGAAGTACCCGGGCATCCCGGTGTTCGGGAGGTTCTCGAACACCTTCGCTCGGGCGGACGCGAGCCCGGTGTCGAAGCCGTTCCAGAACGGCGAGTTCGCCGACAGCGCCAACAGCGGCGGGAGAACCCAGCGGACTCGGTTGGCGATCCACGTCGCCTTGTCCGCGTCGTCGACGCCGACGTGAACGTGGAGTCCGGCGGTCGTGTTGCGGTGTTGCGGGTACTGGATCCGGTCCAACTGCGATCGGTAGCGTGGTTTCTTCGCGTGGTCGAGCTCGCGCCAGACCGCCGCCGGGTGGAGTCCGGCCCCCGCGACCCGGAGGTCGTACGACTCGGCGTGCTCGACGAGCGTTTCCCGCACCGTGCTCACGTGCTCGCGAACGGAGCCCGGCTCCTCGATCAACGGGGTCTGGGTCTCGATGACGGACTTGAACAGCTCGTGATCGATACGTCCCGCGAGCGGCTCGGGGGGCTCGCGGTCACCGTACACGAGCTGATCGCTCCCGGAGGTCGGCCGCCCGTCGCTGTCGACGACGTAGAACTCCTCCTCGACTCCAAGCGTGCCCATCCGCTCGAACGGCGACGCCGAACCCGTATCCATCGCCGACGGCTTCGGCGTGCGGTGGTATATATCTCGGGAAACCGGCCCCCGGACCTAGCGTTGTATTGACGTGACTGCCCCTGTGTTATCCGGCGCGTCGAGACGAACGTTCAAACCGGATGACGAGGGCAGTGCGTCCCGGACGTGCAGGCGTCCGGTCGGGTGACGGGGCCGGACGTGCAGTCCGCGTAGCCGCGCCGACGCGCGGCCGAGCAATTACCGCCGGCGTTCAGGGACAGGGAACCGAACCGTGGGCCCCGAGCGTATGGAGAGCGGTGAGCATGCGAAGGGCGGCGAACGCGCGTAGAGCGGCGGACGTACCCAGTGGCGGCGCTATCGCGGCGTCGCGACGACGCCGAGGTGGTCCTCGTGGAACCGGCCGAGCGGCTGGGTCTCCAGCACCTCGTAGGTCGACTTCAACTCCGAAAGCACGTCGTCGAACACGGCGTCGGGAGCGGCGGCCACGTCCTCCGAGCGCGCCTTCACGGCCAGCAGGAGTCGGCCGTCGTCGGCGAGGAACGTCCGGTTCCTGACCGCCACGTCGGCCTGTCCGCGAGTCGCAACGTCCTGCACGACCACGTCGCAGTCGGCCTCGACGACGTGCGCGTACGTTTCCGGTCGTCGTGCGTCCTTGAGCAGCGGGAAGAGGTTCGGTCGTGGCTCGCAGGCGTCGAGCAGGTCGCGAACCGGGCGCGGCGAGAACTCCACGGCATAGGTCGGCCCGGCGAAGTCGGCGACGTGGCTGACCGTGGTACCGTTTGCGGCGCCGAGGTAGAGTACTGTCTCGTCGCCCACGAGTCCGGTGTCCATCCCGAGTTCGAGCATCCCGCCGAGCTTCGACCGGCCGGCGTCCCACGCGCGCCACTCGCCGTCGGTCGGCTCGCCGTACACCGGCGTCCCGCGCGTGCAGAGTCGCTCGTCGCCGTCGAATTCGCGGCGCTCGACGCCGTTCGGGAGCGACGCGTCGGGTCCGGTCATTCCGAACCACCGCCGTCCTCCTCAGCGCGGACACGGATCGTCCGCATCCGCTCGTCCAACTCCGCCTCCAACTCGGGGCGATAGTCGCCCGAGTAGTGGTCGATGCGTGCGGCGATGGTCAGTTTCCCGGCGAGCGCCCGCGAGGCGGAGCCGCGGTCCTCCGGCCGCGTCCCGCGGACGTACTCGTGGGTATAGATAACGCCGTGTTTAGGCGAGGTGCCGTGACCGCGGAGGTGCGCGAACAGCGCGTCCTCGGCGCCGAGCACCTGCAGCGTCCCTGACGGCTTCTTCGCGAGCGTCTCCAGCCCGCCCGCCAACGAGATGAGTCGCGCGGCGAGCACCGGCCCCGCCAACGCCGAGAGGTTCGGCGCGGCGACGGGCGCGCGCGACTCGATGAAGGCCTCCAGCTCCCCCGCCTCGTGTGCGAGGTCCGTGACGCGGGTCGCAAGCGAGACGACGCGCTCCTCGGCCGAGCCATCCGGATCGCGTTCGGCCAGTTTGCGACAACCCTCAACACCCGTGCCTGCATCGGGGAACAACGTCCCCGCCCACTCGGAGACGCGCTCCGCGAGCTCGTTCGCGACGCGCTCGGCGTCGTCCATTGCGCGAACCGCGTGGAGCAGTTGACGGTCGTCGGCGCGCTCGCGCTCGTCGACCTCGGCGCGGGTCGCTGCCACGGTCGCCTCGCGGAGCGTCGCGTAGTAGTCGTCCTCGTCGGCCGCGAACCCGGACTCGACGGCCAGCGCGGGCCAGTCCGCCGGTGCCTCAGCGTCGCCGTCGCGGACGCGGTCGGCCGGCGACTCCCCGTCGCCGCCGGCGAACCACGCCCGGGAGCCATCACCCGGGTGGTGTGCATCGTCGGTAGTCATGCACATCCGTTCCCGGCGGCGGTTCATGAGCGTTGTCTCCGCGGCCCGGGATACGAACCGAGTAACCTTTGCCCGCGCCGGCGGACCACGCGAGCATGCACCAGCCGAAACTCGACGAGACGGACGCCCCCGAGGTCGGCGAACTCACGCCCCCGACGCGGACGCTGATGGGGCCCGGTCCGAGCGACGTACATCCGCGCGTCCTCCGCGCGATGAGCACGCCGTTGGTCGGACACCTCGACCCGTCGTTCCTCGATATCATGGACGACACCCAGGAGCTGCTCCGGTACACCTTCCGCACCGACAATAAGTGGACGATCCCCGTTTCGGGCACCGGATCGGCATCGATGGAGGCCGCCATCGGCAACCTCGTCGAGCCGGGCGAGACGATGCTCGTGCCGACGAACGGCTACTTCGGCGGTCGGATGGCCGAGATGGCGCGACGCGCCGGCGGCCACGTCGTCGAGGTCCACGCGCCGTGGGGCGAGCCGCTCGACCCGGTCGACGTGCAGGCGGCCTTCGACGAGCACCAGCCCGACGTGTTCGGCTTCGTCCACGCCGAGACGTCGACCGGCGTCCGCCAGCCGGACGTTCCGGAGCTGACGAGCATCGCGCACGACCACGACGCGTACGTGATCGCCGACTGCGTCACGTCGCTTGGGGGCGTTCCCCTGAAGGTCGACGAGTGGGACATCGACGCCGCCTATTCGGGGCCACAGAAGTGTCTCTCGTGCCCGCCGGGCGCGTCGCCGCTCACGCTCAACGACCGCGCGATGGACAAGGTCCTCTCGCGCGAGGAGCCGACCCGCTCGTGGTACCTCGACCTCTCGCTGCTGGAGGGGTACTGGGGCGAGGAGCGTGCGTATCACCACACGGCGCCGATCACGAACGTCTACGCACTGCGTGAGGCACTGCGCCTCGTCGCCGAGGAGGGCATCGAGTCGCGCTGGGCGCGCCACCGCGAGACGGCGGGTGCTCTGAAGGCCGGCGTCGAGGCGATGGGGCTGGAGATGAACGCCGCCGACGAGTACTGGCTGCCGAGCCTGAACGCGGTTCGCGTCCCGGAGGGCGTCGACGACGCCACGATCATCTCCGATCTGCTGGACGGATACGATCTGGAGATCGCCTCCGGACTCGGCGATCTGGCGGGCGAGATCTTCCGGATCGGCTGCATGGGCCACTCGGCTCGGCCCGCGAACGTCTCGCTGCTCGTGTCGGCGCTTGGGCAGACGCTGGCGGAGCACGGCGCCGACGTTGACGTGGGCGCTGGCGTCGAGGCGACCGCCGAGCGGCTGTAACGACGGATCGGCGGATCCTGTTGCTGGGGTGGCCACCAATTCCAAGTGGCCGGCACCGCCACCAGCCCTTCACATGGACGAAGCACTCGAAGCCGCGGAAGCGATCGCGGACTCCGAGTTGGAGGGTGCCGTCGTCTGGGTGTTCCGGGTTATCGGTATCCTGGCCGCGCTCGCGGGCATCGGGCTGTGGCTGTTCACGCAGTCCGGGTTACTGTGGCTGCCCGCGATCCTGATCGCGGTCGGGATTCTCCTGGCGGTGATTCCCGGCATCCTGCTGGAGTTGATCGACGTGTTCGCGTAAGCGGCGATCGTCGCTCGACCCCGGCGACGGGGAACCGGCGGACACTTTTTCTCCCCCGCATGCCAACATCAAACTGATATGTACGAGGACATTCTGTTGGCGACGAACGGCGGCGTCGCGTCGATCAACGCCACCGATCACGCGCTCGATCTCGCGGCCGACCGGGCCAGACTGCTCGACGATCTCGACATCGCGGTCGACCGCGAGGCGACACTGCACGCGCTGTTCGTCGTCGACGAGGACGCGATCACGACGTACCCCGGCGACGAGTACGTCGACGGCCACGAGGGCCCCGAGTACGGCTTCGAGGACCTCGGCGAGGAGACGCTCGCCGAGGTTCAAAAGCGAGGAACTGACGCCGGCGTTACCGTGGAGACGCACATTCGGCACGGAACGCCCGACGAGACGATCCTGGAGGTCGCCGACGAGATCGACGCCGACCTCATCGTCGCCGGGAGCCAGCGACGCCCCGACGAATACCGCATGCTCGTCGGCAGCGTCACCGAGCGCGTCGTGCGCGCGAGCGACCGGCCGGTGCTTGTCGTGAAGACGCCGGTCGACGAGGCGGGCGAGCCGATCGCGTAATCGACACCGGCGGCGACGATCCGGACCGTGTCGCGGGCGGTCCAGCTACCACTCGGCGAGGGCGCTCGTGCCGTGATAGCGTCTGAGGACGGCGAGGAAGGTGAGCGCCCCGAGCACCGCGAACCCGCCGCCGACGAAGAACACCCACTCCATCCCGACGGTTCCCATCAGCCACCCGGCCGCGACCGGGCCGATCACCGACCCGGGACGCCACACCAGTTCCCGGATCCCGAAGCTGGAGGCGACCCCGTCGCCGTCGCTCCCCTCGTCGGCGAACAGCGCCATGCTTGCGGGTTCACGGAAGCTGTCCGCGATTCCAAGCCCAGCGTTCAACAGCAACAGCGGCAGGAACGCGGCGGAGACGGCGCCGAGGTACGGCAGCGCCGACGGCAGCCCGAGCGCCTCCCCGAGGGCCGGCGTGAACGGGACTACAACTGCGACGAGTCCGTAGGCGCCCCCGCCGGCGAAGACGAACAGCGCGCGCCCGCTGGCGTCCGAGAGGCGGCCGGTGTACGGCTGCAACAGCATGTTCGTGAACTTCTCCGAGACCGTGATCACCGAGACGGCGAACGCGGGCATCGCCAGTCCGCCGCTGGCCGCGGCGTAGCCGGCGAACACGGGGATCCAGTTGCGGACGAGCGTGACCGCGACGGAGTACTGCGCCCGAAACGACGTGAGCGTAAGGATCCGGCGGTTGAGCGCGAGATCGGTGAACGGGAACCCCTCGACGCGGGTCTCGTCGGCCGAGAGCAGCAGCGCCGTCGCGAGGAACGTGATCACGTACAGCCCGGTGATGATGAGGAACAGCTCCCGCGACCCGTCGAAGTAGTCGTAGAGCCCGCCCGCCGAGAGTCCGCCGACGATCGACGCCGCGAACGAGGCGGCGTTGGCCCGGCCGATCCGGCTCGCACGGGTTCCCCTCGTGGCGAGTTGGCCGACCAGCCCTAGGGTCATCAGCCCCATTCCGGTGAAGACGATGCCCTGCATCGCTCTGACGGCGAGCAGCCCCGTGTTGTCGGTGACGACGCTGAACGCGCCGTACGTGGCGATCCCGACCGCGAGGGTGCCGAGGAGCACGATCCGCTTGTCGTAGCGGTCGCCGGCCCACGCGAGCGGAACGACCGCGGCGGTCTGCGCGAGCGTGAACGCGGTGTACAACAGCCCGAACGCGACGCCGTCGATGCCGAGGTCGGTCGCGATCTTCGGGAGGACGATGATGAGCGCGATGCTCCCGAAGCCGCCGGCGAACCGCGAGAGATACAGCGTCCAGAACTGCAGACGCGAGGCGGAGGAGTCGGTCACGTTCTCGGCTTCGTGTCGGCGGTCAAATGACCGTCGAACGAGTCTCCCGCCGTCGGTGCGCTGAGAGAAGTCTCACCGTCGGTGCGCCGAGAGAAGTACGGGCTTGGAGGGAGTTGAACCCCCGACCGACGGATTAAGAGTCCGTCGCTCTCCCTGACTGAGCTACAAGCCCCTGCGTCCCAAGGATACGAGGGTACGCTAAAAGACCTTCCGTTTCACCGACGGCGGCCGGAGGCGAACATCACCGCTTAAGTGTCGTCCGTCCCGATTCCGCTCCATATGAGTACCGGCGTCACCGTCTCGTCGATGTCGACGTACGCCATTCTCGGCTGCGGGAGCGTCGGGCACGCGGTCGCCGACGCGCTGACGGTCGAGGAGAAGGACGTGCTGATCCTCGACAAGGACGAGTCCCGCGTGGAGGCCCTGCGCGATCAGGACCTGAACGCCCAGCAGCAGGACATCTCCGACGACGACGTGGTCGAGGCGGTCGCCGACCGCGACGTGATCCTCATCCTCTCCTCGGACGTCGACGCCAACAAGGCCGCCGTGCGCGCCATCCGCGAGCGCGGCGGCGACCAGTACGTCGTCGTCCGCGCCTCCGACCCGGTCAGCGAGGACGAACTCGCCGACCTCGGCGCGGACGTCGTTATCAATCCCTCGACCGTCATTGCCGACTCCGCGCTCCGGTCGCTCGAGTCCGGCGAGTTGGAGTACAAGGCCCGACAGCTCGCGGACATCCTCCGCGGGACCACCGGGACCCTCGCGGTGCTGGCCCACGACAACCCCGACCCGGACTCCATCGCCGCCGCCGTCGCGCTCGCGGCGATCGCCGCCGAGTACGGTGTCGAGGCGGAGATCCTCTACGACGGCGAGATCGGGCACCAGGAGAATCGGGCGTTCGTCAACACGCTCGGGATCGATCTCCACGCCCGCGATGACGCCCAACCGCTCTCGGAGTACGGCGCGCTCGCGCTCGTCGACTACGCCGAGACCGGCGGCAAGGAGATCGACGCCGAGGTCGACATCTACATCGACCACGACGAGCCCGAGGCGGTCATCGACGCCACGTTCACCGACATCCGCAAGAACGTCTCCGCGACCTCGACGATCCTCACGAAGTACCTCCAGGAGTTCGACCTCTCGCCGAACGAAACGGTCGCGACCGCGCTGTTGTACGGCATCCGCGCGGAGACGGTCGACTTCAAGCGTGACACCACGCCCGCGGACCTGACGGCCGCCGCGTACCTCCACCCCTTCGCCAACCACGACACGCTGGAGGACGTGGAGTCCCCGAGCATGAGCCCGGAGACGCTGGACGTGCTCGCGGAGGCCATCCAGAACCGCGAGGTCCACGGCAGCCATCTCATCTCCAACGCGGGATTCGTCCGCGACCGCGAGGCGCTCGCACAGGCGGCCCAACAGTTGCTCAACCTCGAGGGGATCACGACCTCCGCCGTCTTCGGCATCGTCGACGACACGATCACGCTGGCCGCGCGCTCGAAGGACATCCGGATCAACATCGGCAACGTCCTCCGCGACGGGTTCTCCGATGTCGGCGAAGCGGTCGGCCACGCGAAACAGGGCACCGCCGAGATTCCCCTGGGACTGTTCACGGGGATCGAGACGACCGAGTCGAACCGAGACACGCTGCTCGCGCTCTCCGAAGAGGCGGTGCGGAAGAAGCTGTTCGACGCGATGGGCGTCGAGAGTTCGACCGGTTCCGGGTCGAACGAGTCAGCGAACGGTACGTAGCGACCCCACTCCGACCGCCGATAACCGGTTCGCCGGCTCCTCCGCTGTCCTTCTGCTCTTGCCCATCCGCCAGCGATCGATCTCCAGCGTCGCCGATGCCGCGGCAGAAAGATATTTATATCCGTGTGACTTAGTACCACACGAGAGGTGGGCGGCATCAAACGAGGACACACGAACGGCTCGAACGTGGCAGCGACCGCCGACCGACACCCGAACTCCCGGGTCTGACCCCATAGCGCAGCTCGATCCGGCGTGACCGATAGCCGGGTCGAAACCACCGCACAGGCGTTCGATCACAGCACAGGCGTTCGACACGGAACAGGCGATCAACCACCGCTCGGGCGGCTCACCAGTATCGTACGTCGGACGGCCGCGGCAGCGTGCCGCGGTTCCCCGGGTTCTCGAGCAGATTGTAGCGAACGCGACGGGGATCCCGTCGAGCGCGACGCGGACGTAGGCGCAGCTGCGGGACCGGAGATCGGAAACCGGGGACGACCCCCTGCAGTCAGGCGATATCCCGACTCGTGTCGACGACGACGCCGTCGGTGAGCTTCAGCTTCAGGGGCTCATCGAGTGCGGCACCCCCGCGGACCCTCGTGACGTACAGCCGGTTCTCGATGGTCAGCGTAGCCATGCGCACGTCCAACAGCCAAACGCCGTCGACCCGAGCGAGCGCTCGGGTCCGGCCGGCCGCGTCGGTCGCCGGTTCCGGACAGTGGAGGTAGCCCGCCCCGTCGGCGTCTTCGACGGCGGTCGCGGCCGCATCAAGCACCTGACGGAAGTCCGCCGGTGCGAGTTCCTCCAACCCGAGCGTCGGCGTCACGACGAGCGTCCCTCCCTCGGGAAGCGCGGCGAACGTCTCTTCGGGGGCGGCCGCCAGCGTCGCCGGGTCGCGTTCGACGACCGTCGCCTCGTCGGGGTAGCGGTCGGCCACCGCAGGCGCGGGGCGGTTCAGCGAGACGACGAGCGCGTCGCTCGGCTCGGCGGCCGCCTCGAGAAGGAGTTCGGCGCTCGACCCGACCGGCGCGACGAGCGCCGTCAGCGACCCGACGGGGACGCCGCCGCCGAGGCGTCGGTCGAGCGGGTCGATACCGGTCGCGTGCACCTACGCGACCGCTTCTTCGTTGGTCTCGTCTTTGAGGCGCTCGATGGTGTCGTTGACGAGGATCACGTCGCCGACGGCGCGCACCCACCGGTACGGGATCATCACGCCCTTCCCGGGTTCGACCCGGCTGGCGAACAGTTCGTCGCTGAGTTGTGCCAGCGCGAGGCCGGTGACCGCCCGCGAATCCAGGTCGAGGCGGACGTCCTCGACTTCCCCCACGAACACGCCGTTGTTGGAGTAGACCTCCCTCCCCACGAGAGTCGTGATCTCCTGCGGCGCTGCGTCTGCGTTCATGTCCCGCTGATCGGCGGGGCGGGTCTTAAAATCGTTCCTCGCGGGCTCACACACGTCAGACACAGGGCGGACGCCCGTCGCGGTTCCGCGAACGCATCGCGGACGGCGGCTACCGCTCAGGGGGCGCGATCACCTCGATCGGGTGCTCGGCCGACGAATCGAGGAGCGCGTCCAACTGCTCGCCGCAGGAAGTTCCGGAAGCGAGCACGCGGTCGGCGTCGCCGAACTGCTCGACGAGCGGCTCGCCCACGTCCATCGACAGCTCGTAGTACGCGGATTTGTAGCCGAAGCTCCCCGCCATGCCGCAACACTCGGTCTCGGAGCTCTCCACCTCGTAGCCGAGACGCTCCAGCACGGCGACCGTGTACGGCTCCAGATCCAGCGTCCGCTGCTGGCAGTGGGCGTGGTACGCGACCGTGCTATCGTCGGCGGCGACCCCGTCTCCGCCTCTGTCCCCGTTCCCATCCCCGTCGCCGTCGGCGGCCGCGGTGAGGCCGCCCGGATCCGCTCCGTTCTCCAGTAGCCCGTATACGTACTCCAACACCTCGTAGCACCCGTTCGCGACCCGTTCGGCGTCGTCCGTAGGGAGCAGCCGCTCGTACTCGCGCTCGAACGCCGCCAGGTCGCTGGGTTCGATCACGACCACGTCGCGGCCGGCGTCGATCTCGGGCAGGAGCGCGTCGCGACAGCGCTCGGCCTTCCCGCGGGCCGTCTCGATCATTCCCTGCGACAGCGGCGCGCGCCCGCTCGCGACCGCGACAGACTCGGGGACATGCACCCGAACGCCGAGCGCTTCGAGAGTTCTGACGGCGGCCTTCCCGCGGTCGACGGCGACGTGGTTCGTGTACACGTCGGGGTAGACGACTGCCTCCCGACGCGCCATCGACTCGCTCACGCGGGGGCCGCCCCGCGCCGCGAACCAGTCGACGAGCGTCTCGCGCTCGAACGTCGGCAGATCGCGCTCGGGGGCGATCCCGACCCACCGGTCCATCGCCGTACGGACCGGACCGAGGCTCGCTCCCCAGTTCGACAGCGGCGCCGTCGCGCTCCCGAGCTTTGCCAGCGTCTCGAAGTTGCCGAACAGGCGCTTGGCCGGGTCCAGTCCGGCCGGCTCCTCGTCGGGTGTCAGCCCGTCGACGAGGAAATCCAGCTCTCCCGGGTCACCGGAGCGGTTGATCCGGTCGCGGACGACCGTGTTGATCCACGGGATGTCGATCTCGACGGGGCACGCCGGCACGCACCGCGAGCAGCCGGTACAGAGGTCGTTGAACTCGGCGGCCGTGTCGAGCCCCTCGACGCCCGCCTCCCAGCCGGTGGCGATGCCGCCGGAGTACGTCTCGCCGCCGAAGGCGTGGCCGCCGACCGACTGGAAGTTGCCGCAGGAGTTCGAGCATGCGCCACAGCGGATGCAGTACAGCGTCTCGCGGAGGTCGTCGTCCTCGCGCATCGCGAGCCGGCCGTTGTCGACGAGCACGAGGTGGAACTCCCGGTCGGGATGGGGCTCGGTCGCGCCGTCGCCGGCGGCGGTTCCCGGGTCCGCGATCGGTTCGTCGGGGTCGTCGAACCCTATCGGCGGCGACGGCGTCGGGGGCGTGAACAGCGACACGTAGGAGGTGATGTCCTGGCCCGTCCCGGAGCGGGCGATGAGTTCGATGAACGGCGCGAGGTCCTCGACCGTCGGGAGCACCTTCTCGACGCCGGAGACGGCGACGTGGGTATCGGGAACGACCGCGGTCTTGCGGGCGTTGCCCTCGCTGGTCACGAGCGCCATCGTCCCGGAGTCGGCGGTCAGGAAGTTCGCGCCCGTCACGCCCACGTCGGCCTCGCGAATGTCCTCGAGCAGCTTATCGCGGGCGAACGCGGTGAGCTCCTCGGCCGTCTCGAACGGTTCCTCGGGGTCGAACCGCTCGTTGAACAGCTCCGCGATCCCCTCGCGGGACTTGTGGATCGCGGGGCCGACGATGTGGCTCGGTGCCTCGTCGGCGAGTTGGAGCACCCACTCACCGAGGTCCGTCTCGGTGACGCGGGCGCCGTCGGCCTCCAGCGCCTCGTTCAGATCCAGCTCCTCGGTCGTCATCGACTTGCTCTTGACGACGTTGCCGCCGTCGACGACCTCACGAACGTACGCGTTGGCGTCGGCGGCGTCGTCGGCGACGTACAGGTGTCCACCGCGCGCCTCGACCGCCTCGCGGAGGTCGTCGATCAGTTCGGGGAGGCGCTCGATGGCGCCCTCCTTGATCGTCCGCGCCTCATGCTTCAGCGAGTCGTAATCCGCGAGATCGCGGGTCGACTCGTACCGTCCGCGATTGAACCCGCGCGTGTTCTCGGCGACGGCGTCGCCCTCGGTGTCGAGCAGGTGGCGGATCCGGGCGGCCGTCTCGGCGCGTGAGGTGGACTTACTCATCGGTCGCACCCCCGTCGAGATCTCCTTCGTGCGCGGCGATTTCGTCGCCCGCAGTCGTTGACTCCACGAGGACGATCTCCACCTCGCGCGGGCCGTGCGCCCCGATCACCAAGTCCCCCATGTCGGCGGTCGCGGAGGGGCCCGTCGCGAGCACCGCGCTCGCGCCGTCGCGGAGGCGGTCCCCGAGTCGCCCGATCGCCTCGGGCATCCCGGATACCACGTCCTCGGCGCGCACCACCGCGACGTGGCGCTCGGGGAACAGCGAGACAGCCTCGCTGCCGGCGGCGTCCGACTCCAGCACGATCGTCCCGTAGTCGGCGACCGCGAGGCTCGCCGCCGTGACGCCCGTCGCCGCCGCGTCGAGGTCGGCCGGGGTCGGGTCCGTGTCGACCGCGTCGGGGAGTTCGATCCCCCACGAGGGCGGGAGCGGAACGCCGACGGCGGGCGCATCGACGAGGCTCGCGATCGTCGACGTGACCTCGTCGGGGGCGACGCGGTGGACGCTCGCGTGGTGGCGCTCGACGGAGTCGACGAACGTCGAAAGGGTGTCCGCGGTCATGGCAGGCCGTTGTGAACGCCGCGGCTTGTGTGTTGTGTTACCATACTCGACGGTTGGGGCCGTCGTGCGTCGCAATCGGATCGAGCGCGAGGGCGATCGATCGGTCCCGCGGGCTTATGTGACTCCCAGGCACACCTTCGCCCATCCGATGTCTTCCGACGCCCCGACCCCGCCCGACGGCGGACCGGACCTGACCGACGCGGACTACGACTACGGCTCCGAGGACGTGGCACGACCGGGGCTCGTGGCGGACCTGGAGGGACTCGTCGAGGGCGACGTTCGCTTCGACACCTACTCTCGACAGCTGTACGCGACCGACGCGTCGGCGTACCAGCGGACACCCATCGGCGTCGTTCTCCCTCGCTCGACGGAGGACGTTGCCGCGGTGATGGAGTACTGCGCCGACCGTGAGATCCCCGTGCTCCCGCGCGGCGGCGGCACGTCGCTGGCCGGGCAGACGGTGAACGAGGCGGTCGTCCTCGATTTCACGCGGTACATGGGCGAGATCCGCGACCTCGACTCGGACGCCCGCGAGGCGACCGTCGACGCCGGCTGCATCGTCGAGGAACTCAACGAGGCGGCCGCCCCGCACGGGCTGAAGTTCGCGCCCGACCCGGCGTGGCGCGACAAGTCCGCGATCGGCGGCGCGATCGGCAACAACTCCACCGGGTCGCACTCGCTGCGGTACGGCAAGACCGACGCGTACGTCGAGTCCTGCGAGGTCGTCCTCGCGGACGGCTCCGTCGAGACGTTCGGCGAGATTTCGGTGGCGACGATGCGTGAGGAGGCCGACCCCGAGGGCGCGCTGCTCGAACGGATCTACGCGGAACTCGTCCGAGTCATCGACGAGGAGGGCGAGGAGGTTACCGCGCGCTACCCGGACATGAAGCGCAACGTCTCCGGGTACAACCTCGACGTGCTCGTCGAGGAGGCGCGCGGGGAGTGGGGCAGGCAAGGCGAGGGCGCCGACCAACCCGGCGATCCGGGGACGGTGAACCTCGCGCGCCTCATGTGCGGGAGCGAGGGAACGCTCGGAATCGTCACCGAGGCGACCGTCTCGCTGGTCGAGGTGCCCGAGACGAAGGCGATCGCGATGCTCACCTACGACTCGCTGCTCGACGCGATGGAGGACGTGTCCCGGATCCTCGAACACGACCCCGCCGCCGTCGAGGTGATGGACGACACCTTCCTCGACCTCGCCCGCGAGACGGCGGAGTTCGGCGACGTGGTCGGGCTGTTGCCCGAGGGAACCGACTCGACGCTCCTCGTGGAGTTCTACGCCGACAGCGACGCCGAGGGGCGACAGAACGTCGCCGATCTGATCGCGGATCGCTGTCCGGGAACCGACACCGAGGTCGCCGCGACCGCTGACGGCGTCGACGCCGGCGACGAGGTGTTCGCCACGCACGCGCTGGAGGCACACGAGCCCGAGCAGCGCGCGACGTTCTGGAAGATGCGCAAGGCGGGGATGCCGATCCTCCTCAGCCGGACCTCCGACGCCAAGCACATCTCCTTCATCGAGGACTGTGCGGTCCCGCCGGAGCACCTCCCGGAGTACGCCGCCGACTTCCAGGCGTTGCTGGAGGAGGTCGGGACGTTCGCGTCCTTCTATGCCCACGCCGGTCCGGGCGTGCTCCACATCCGGCCGCTCGTCGACACGAAGACCGTCGACGGCCTCGACCAGTTCGAGCGGATCGCCGACGGCGCCTCGGATCTCGTCGTGAAGTACGGCGGCAGCGTCTCCGGCGAGCACGGCGACGGCCGCGCCCGAACGCAGTGGAACCGGAAGCTGTACGGCGACGACCTCTGGCGCACGTTCCGCGATCTCAAGACCGCGTTCGACCCCGACTGGCTCCTGAACCCGGGGAACGTCTGCGGCGACCACAGCCTCACCGAGCACCTCCGGTTCGACCCCGAGTACGCCTTCGACGCGGGCTTCGAGCCGGAGCTGAACTGGGACAACGAGAACGGCTTCCAGGGGATGGCGGAGCTGTGCCACGGCTGCGGCGGCTGTCGCGGCGGACAGTCGACGACCGGCGGCGTGATGTGTCCCACCTTCCGCGCGGCCGACGAGGAGATCCAGAGCACCCGCGGCCGGGCGAACCTCCTCAGGGGGGCGATGTCGGGCGACCTGCCCGCGGACCCGTTCTCCGAGGAGTTCGCGAGCGAGGTGATGGACCTGTGCGTCGGCTGCAAGGGCTGCAAGCGGAACTGCCCCAGCGGCGTCGACATGGCGAAGCTGAAAGCCGAGGTCGTGCACGAACGCCACGAGCGCGAGGGGCCGAGCCTCCGCGACCGGCTGTTCGCGAACGTCAACCTCGTCTCGCGGGTCGGCTCGGCGCTCGCGCCGGTGTCGAACCTCGCGACCAGGCTCCCCGGGTCCGGGTTCCTCGGGGAGAAACTGCTCGGCATCGCCGCCGACCGCGACCTCCCCCGGTTCCACCGCACGACACTGCGCGACTGGTACGACGCCCGCGGCGGCCCGGCCGTCGGCGAGGCCGACGCCGAGCGCGTCGCCGTGCTGGTTCCCGACACGTACACCAACTACAACCACCCCGACGCCGGGAAGGCCGCGGTCCGCGTGCTCGAAGCGGCGGGCGTGCGCGTCGAACTCGCGGACGTGGAGGACACCGGTCGCCCGGCACACAGCATGGGATTTCTCGACGCGGCCCGCGAGCGAACCGCCGCGGCGGTCGAGGACCTCGCGCCCCGAATCGAGAACGGCCGCGACGTGGTCGTCGTCGAGCCCAGCGAGGCGGTGATGCTCCAGTCGGATCTCCTCGATCTCCATGACTCGGAGGCCGCCGCCAGCGTCGCCGCCAACAGCTACGGCGTGCTGGAGTACGTCGACGCCTTCCGCCTCGACGAGGGGATGGACCTCGGCGGCTCGGGGTCGCTCACCTACCACGGGCACTGCCATCAGAAGGCGACGAAGAAGGACCACCACGCCGTCGGCGTGCTGCGACGCGCCGGCTACGAGGTCGACCCGCTTGACTCCACGTGCTGTGGGATGGCCGGCAGCTTCGGCTACGAGGCCGAGCACCACTCGATGAGCGAATCGATCGCGTCGATCCTGTTCGACCAGGTCGAGGAGAGTCGGGGCGAGGAGGTCACCGCACCGGGCGCCTCCTGCCGGACGCAGCTCGCGGAGCGCGACGGCGCCGACAGCGACCCGCCCCATCCGGTCGAGAAGGTGGCCGCGGCGCTCCGGTAAGCATCCCTCGGACGACGAGCCGACTCCCCGGGACGCTCCGTCGCCCTCGTGCTCGCCGCGATACTGTTAACAGGGGTCGTACCCAGCCGTCGGTATGAACCGACTCACCGCCCTCCCGCTGTTCGGATTTTTCACCGTCCTCGCCGCGCTGTACGTCACGGGAGCGCTCGACGGCGTCCCGTTCGTGGACCGTGCCGTGGGTGTCGTCCTCGGACTGTTCGCGGTGTTCGCGATGGTTGCGGGCTACTCGTTCGGGCGGGGCTATCGCGGCGACGACGAGGACGCGGCGGAGTAAGGGATCGGAGTTCGAGACGACGCATGGAAGGTTCGCAGGGTCGGCCGGACGCTGCACCCCGTTTCAGAATCGGTTCTGGAAGACGCGGCCGTCGACGACGACCGTTCCGTCGCCCTCGACCGCGACCTCGTGATCGCCGAGGGAGAACTCGAGCCGCCAGTCGGTCCCGTCGTGGCGCGCGAGCGACGCGAGCGCGTCGGCGTCGACCGCCCCCTGGAGGGTCGTGTTCAGGTCCATCGGGTCGACTCCGTCGACCGTCGCGACCGCGCTGACGACCGCCGAGACGGGCGATTCGGCCGGGGTCGCGTCGGTCGCCTCGCTGGCGTCGGTTCGAGCGTCTTCGAGCACTTGTGTCCGTGTCATTGTGTGTTCGTGGTCCGGATCGCCTGCGAGGCGGCGCACGATGCGGTGGAGTGTCCGCCGCGTTCGGGACTCGCCCTCCAGCGATCTCGTTGAGACAATCTATTGACTTGTGTGTACAAAAACATCCGTCAGACGCACGGATGACGACACGAGAGAGAAGGGAGAGCTGAAGGCGCTCGCTCCGGTCGTCGTCGGGGGTTACAGCTCGTCTAGCACCCGGCCGAACGCATCGAGCGCCGTCTCGCAGTCGTCGGGCGCGCGGCCCAGCGAGACGCGGACGCCGTCGCTCGTCCCGAAGAACCGACCGGGGACGACGAGCACGCCGGCGTCCCAGGCGGCCGCGCTCACCGCGTCGCCGTCGGCGCGTTCGTGTTCCAGATACGCGAACGGCGACCCCGGCTCGACGGACCCGGCGAGGTCGTCGCGGTCGGCGAGGAACTCGGCGAGCAGCTCGTGGTTCCGGCGGCAGTGGTCGCGGGCGTCGGCGACGAGGTCGTCGCGGTGGGCGAAAAAGCGCCGCGCGAGCGCGACGCTCGGCGCGGCGAGCGCGGGGACGTGGTGTTCCACCAGCCGTGCGCGCTCGATGAACGCCTCGGGTCCGGTGATCCAGCCGACACGGAGCCCGCCCAACCCGTGGAACTTCGTGAGCGATCCGACGGTGACCGTCGCCGTCAGTCCGGCGCCCGTCGGGCCGCCGAAGGCGTCGCCAACGCGGGCGCCGTTGTCCACGACCGCACTCTCGCCGTCGGTCCCGCCCGTGTACGGCGCGTACACCTCATCGACGAGCAGGTAGCCGCCGTGGTCGGCCGCGACCTCGGCGGTCGCCGCGAGCGCCGCGCGGTCGACTACGACGCCGGTCGGGTTGTGTCGGTTCGTCACCGTGACGTGCGCGAGCGGTCCCGCGAGGTCGGGGGCGGCCGCCGCGACACGCTCCGGGTCGAGATCGTATCCCGGACCGGGGCGACGAAAGCGCGCGACCCGGCTACCGATCCCGCGTGGCGTCTCGACCAGCGGCTCGTAGGCGGGGGCTTCGACCAGCGCACACGGCTGTGGTCCCTCGTTCCGGGCGGGACCGGTGGGGATCGCGGCGCGCTCCTCGAGTGTCTCGTCGGCGGTGCGCTCCCAGGCGAGCGCCGCGGCCGTGGCGCACGCGAGGAAGCCGCCGTGGGTCGCGCCGGCGGTGAGCAGCACGTTGGCCTCGTCGATGTCGTACTCGGCGGCGACGTACTCGCGCAGTGACCTGTCGTCGCTCGGCTGTGACAGCCCGCGGAGTCGGGGCGGTACCAGGTCGTCCGGGTCGCCGGCGGGCAGGCGCCGGAGGTCGCTGGTGCCGAGGTCGTGCTCGGCGGCGGCCGGACGCCCCTCGATCCACTGCAGGTACGCGAGCGGCGGGAACATACCGCCGAGTTCGGGGCGGCCCCCAAAAGCGCTCCGTCAGCGGACGGGAGCGGGCCGTCTCACTCGCTCGACCGTCCGCCCGCCCGCATCTCGTCGTACGCCGTCGCCGCCGCCGCCTCCGCGGCCGCGACGCTCTCGAACCGCGCTAGATGGGACGGGCAGTCGCAGTCGGAGGCGCCGAAGCCGGCGACCGGGTCGCCGGCGGCGGCCGCCGCCGCGAGCGTCCGCGCGAGGCGACACTCCTCGTCGCGGCCGCCGCCGAGGCGCTCAACGGTCGACAGCGACACGTCGTCGTGGCCCCCCAAGTAGTCGACGTGCCAGTGACGCACGTCGTGCTCGCCGGCGGCGACCCGGCGGTGGCGGTCGATCCGCGAGAACCCCCCGGAACCGAGCGCGCTGCCGGTGTAGACGTACCCGCCCGCGGGGAACTCACAGCGGCCGAGCGCGCCCACCTCGACGGCGATCGGCTCGGGAACGGCGAACACCAGCGTGTAGGTACCGGCGTCGCTCACCGTTCAGCCCCTGCGTCCCTGCCGCGCCCGCCGCCGTCGAACCCGGCGGTGGGGTCGCCGCCGGTGCCGTCGAGCGTGACCTGCACGGAGTCGCTGCGCTCGTGTTCGAGCAGCCGTCGCTTGAGTTCGGGCCCGCCATCGGCGGAGAAGCCGCCGAGCCCCTCGGCGGCGACGACGCGGTGGCACGGGACGACCAGCGGGACCGGGTTGCGCCCGCAGGCGGCGCCGACCGCCTGCGGCGCGTTGTCGAGGTCGGCGGCGACCTCGCCGTAGGTCCGCGTCTCGCCGTACGGGATCGCCGCCATCGCGCCCATCACCCGGCCGGTGAAGCCGTCGGGGTACCGGACCGAGAGATCGAACGCCGTCCGGCTTCCCTCGCGGTACTCGCGCGCCTGCCGTTCGATCTCGTCGGCCGTGGCGTCGACGTACGACGCGTCCAGCGTGAGCTGCCCGCCGGGGACC
Source organism: Halobaculum rarum (assembly GCF_040025155.1). NCBI lineage: Archaea > Methanobacteriati > Methanobacteriota > Halobacteria > Halobacteriales > Haloferacaceae > Halobaculum > Halobaculum rarum. The sequence goes on from NZ_CP157275.1 coordinate 2,444,730, forward strand.
GCGAGCGTCACCGGGTCGTCGTACGCCGCCCGCTTCGCCGTCGGGTCCATACCGGTAGTGACGGCGGCGTCGTATTCAACCCGGCGGCGATCCGAGGCTCGACGACGGCCGGGGCGCCAGCAGCGGACGGGACCGATGCGGTTTTTCCCCGGGGCGGCCGTACCGCGACGTATGCGCCACCCGGCCGACAGACTCGCCTCGCTCCCGGACGGGGAGTTCGCCGCCTTCGCCGAGCGGTTGGCCGGGGTCTGGCCGGAGTTCGAGGCGGCCGCTTCCCCCGCGACCCCCGACGGGACCGTCGAGGTGTCGCTCACGCGCCGGCAGTCGGACGCCCCGCCCGAGCGAGCGGTCGTCAGCCTCCGTCGCGAGCCCGTGACCCTGGAGGACGTGAACGAGTTCGCGGTGTTCGCGGCCGAACGGGAGCTCTCCTTCGCGGTGCTCGCGACCGTCGACGACGTCGATCCGGAGGCGACTCGGCGGGCCCACGCCGCGCCGGTCGACGTGTACGACGGCATCGGGCTCGTGTCGCTGGCCCGCGACGCCGGCGTCGCGCTTCCGGCGGCGGACAGCGGAGACGATCCCGAGACCGAGTGAGCGACGGTCGGACCCGGACCGACCGCCGGTGGACCCCGAACCGACCGCAACCGGTAAGCGCGCCAGCCACCACGCACGATCACTGTGGACGACACCGTCGAGTGGCTCCGCTCGCGGCCATATTACGAGGGACAGATCGCCGACCGCCGGACGCTCCCCGGCCGCGAGGCGTCCTTCGCCGACGTGGACCTGGAGCCGCGGCTCGCGAGCGCGCTCGCCGACGAGGGGATCGAGTCGCTGTACGAGCATCAGGCGCGCGCCGTCGAGGCGGTCCGCGACGGCGACGACGTAGTGCTCGCGACGCGCACCGCCAGCGGCAAGTCGCTCGCGTACACCGTGCCCGCCTTCGAGCGCGCGATGGACCACGGCGGCCGGACGCTGTATCTCGCGCCGCAGAACGCGCTCATCGCCGATCAGGAGGAGACGCTCTCTGGTCTGGCTCACGGACTCGGCTTCGGCTCGCGCGTCTCCGTCGACCAGTACACGGGTCGGCTGTCGAAATCGGAGAAACGCGACGTGCGCGACCGGCAGCCGACCGTCCTCCTCTCGAACCCTGACATGCTCCACTACGGGCTGCTCCCGTGGGCGTACAAGCACTGGGAGTGGTTCTTCGGGTCGCTGGAGACGGTCGTCATCGACGAGGTGCACGGCTACCGCGGCGTCTTCGGCAGCCACGTCGCGCTCGTGATGCGCCGGCTGAACCGGATCTGCGAGCGGTACGGCGCCGACCCGCAGTTCGTCTGCTGTTCGGCGACCATCGGCAACCCCGTCGAGCACGCCGCGCGCGTGACCGCACGTCCCGAGTCGAACTTCACGCTCGTCGACGCGGACGCCTCCGTGCGCGGGCCGCGCCACTGGCTGCTGTGGAACCCGCCGGAGTACGAGGGCCGGCAGGCCGACCAGCAGTCCGGGCGACGGCGGTCGAGTCACACCGAGACGAAGCGGATCTTCTGTGACCTCGTGCAGGAGGGGTACCAGACGCTCGTGTTCACCCGGGCGCGCCAGACCGCTGAGCGATACGCGAGCGACTCCGCGACGGAACTCCGTCAGCGGGGCGAACACGATGTCGCGGGACAGATCGAGGCGTATCAGGCGAGCCTGACGGACGGGCGTCGCCGCGAGATCGAATCCGGGCTCCACTCGGGGGACGTGGCCGGCGTGTGGTCGACCAACGCGCTCGAACTCGGCGTCGACGTGGGCGGCCTCGACGCGGTGATCCTCGACGGGTACCCCGGAACCCGGATGTCGGCGTTCCAGCAGGCCGGCCGCGCCGGCCGGGGCACCGACGACGCGCTCGTCGTCATGGTCGGCGGGGAGGACCAACTCGACCAGTACCTCATGGCGAACCCCGACGACCTGTTCGAGGGTGACCCCGAACGGGCGATGGTCGACCCCGAGAACGGCGAGTTGCTGCCGGCGCACGTCGCCAGCGCGGCCGACGAGAACTGGCTCCGCCCCGAGGACGAGTCCCACTTCGGCGACAGCTTCGCGTCGGTGGTCGAGTCGCTGGAGGCCGACGGCACCCTCGAGCGGATGGACACCTCCCGCGGCGTTCGCTGGACGTACGACGGTCCGGGGAGCGCCCAGCACTCGATGAGCCTCCGGACGATCGACGACCGCGAGATCGACCTCATGGACGCGCGGACCGACGACACGATCGCGTCGCTGTCGTTCGCGGACGCCCTGCGGGATGCACATCCGGGCGCGGTCTACCACCACCAGGGACAGACGTACGAGGTGGACGAGCTCGACCTCGATCGCGACGTGGCCCGCCTGCGGCCGACGTGGGCCGACTACTACACCCGCGTGCTGACCGACAAGGACGTCGTCGTCAACGAAAACCTCCGGTCGCGATCGCTCGACGCCCGCGAGGACACGGAGGTGCGGTTCGCCGACGTGACCGTCACCGAGCAGATCACCGGGTTCGAGCGGAAGGACGGCTCCACCGGCGAGCCGATCGGCTCGGAGGCGCTGGATCTGCCGGAGACGACGTTGCGGACGCGGGCGCTGTACTACACGGTTCCGGCGGACGTGGAGGGGGAGATGCGCGAGTTAGCGAGCGAGGCCGGGCGAGGCGACGCGGGCTTCAACGGCGGCATCCACGCCGCCGAGCACGGCTCCATCTCGCTCATGCCGCTGGACCTCCTGTGCGACCGCGCGGACATCGGCGGCGTCTCGACACCGTTTCATCCGCACACCGGGCAGTCGACCGTGTTCATCTACGACGGTCACCCCGGCGGCGTGGGGCTGACGCGTTCGTCGTACCGCGACGCCGACCGCCTGCTCGCGCGCACGGCGCGGCTGATCGCCGCCTGCGACTGCGCCGACGGCTGCCCCGCGTGCGTCCAATCGTCCCACTGCGGCAACGCGAACGAGCCGCTCTCGAAGCCGGAGGCGGTCACCCTGCTGAACGCCCTGGCCGGAACCGACGAGCCGATACCTCAGCCGGATTCCGAATCGAGCACGGACGACGGTTCAGCCGAGGGACGCTGACGCACCCTGTCGCCTCGACGCCGGCGAGTCCGTCGTCGCGCGGTTCCCGTCGGGCGCGGTCCACCTGTTCGACGCCGCCAGCGGCGACGCGTCGCACAACCGCTCGCTGGAGGACGCCGCCGACACCGAGCCGCGGATCTGACGGTCGGCCCGCGCTCGTTCTCACGGCGCCCGTCGCCGCCGGTCGACGGCGAGCTTCCGGCGACGCGGGCGTTATCCCCGTCGGTCGACTCGGTGTCGCCATGGAGGCGACCAGTCGATGACCGATCCCGAGCGAGTTGACCACGCCGGGCCGATCCCCGGCGGACGCGTCCGCCACGGAACTGGCGTGAACGCGACGCGAGCGTTCCCGACGGAGGCGCACCCGACGAACCGCGACCCGTTCGTCCTGTTCGAGCGGTTCTACATCGACCCCGACGCGGGGTTCCCGATGCATCCGCACCGCGGGTTCGAGATCGTCTCGTACATGCTCGACGGCGGGATGGAACACGAGGACTCCCTCGGAGTGTCACACACCGCCCGCGAGGGCGACGCGATGCGGATCACGACCGGCGGCGGCATCCGCCACTCGGAGTTCCCAGCTGATGGGGCCGCCTGCAACGGGCTCCAACTGTGGGTGAATCTCCCGCGCGAACGGAAGGAGATCGAGGCCGATTACGCTGACGCCGCCGCTGCGGATCTCCCGACCGCGACCGAGGACGGCGCGACCGTGACGACCGTCATCGGCGACGGCTCTCCGCTCGAACTCCACACCCCGATGGAGTATCTCGACGCCCGCGTCGACGACGCGTGGACGTGGACGGTCCCCGACAACCGGACCGGCTTCGCCTTCGGCGTCGCGGGCGCCGGAACCGCCGACGGCGACCGGATCGACGCGGGCGACGTGCTCCCGGTCGACGGCGGTCGATCGGTCGAGTTCGCTCCCGAGGATTCGGACTCCTCGTCCGACGATGACGACACGGAGTTCCGCGTCGTCTGTGTCGCCGGCGAGCCGCACGGCGAGCCGATCCGCCAGCGCGGTCCGTACGTGCTGTGATCGGCTCGCAGATCCTGTCGGAATCGCTACGTAAAGCGGATTCAGGGAACGCTCTTTTGCCGGAGGGACGTACGACGGTACGCACATGAGCTACGACCTCGATCCGTTGCCGTACGACTACGACGCACTCGAACCGCACATTTCCGAGCAGGTGCTGACGTGGCATCACGATACCCACCACCAGGGGTATGTCAACGGCTGGAACAGCGCCGAGGAGACGCTCGAAGGAAACCGTGAGGAGGGCGACTTCTCCTCCTCGCCCGGAGCGATCCGGAACGTGACGCACAACTCCTCGGGACACATCCTGCACGACCTGTTCTGGCAGAACATGAGTCCCGAGGGCGGCGACGAGCCCTCGGGCGCGCTCGCCGACCGGATCGCCGAGGACTTCGGCTCCTACGAGGCCTGGAAGGGCGAGTTCGAGGCCGCCGCGGGCAACGCCAGCGGCTGGGCGCTACTCGTGTACGACACGTTCTCGAACCAGCTCCGTAACGTGGTCGTGGACAAGCACGACCAGGGCGCGATCTGGGGCGGCCACCCGATCCTCGCGCTGGACGTGTGGGAACACTCCTACTACTACGACTACGGCCCCGCCCGCGGCGACTTCGTCTCCGCGTTCTTCGAGGTCGTCGACTGGACCGAACCCGCCACCCGCTACGACCAGGCCGTCCAACTCTTCGAGTAACTCCGTCTTCGAGCGGCGACGACGGACGGGTCCGGAGGGACCCGAGCAGAACACCCGATTTCTTTCGACGCCACGCCCGGTAGCTGCGGCGCCGCAAGAGCCCACCCGCGCACCGGCGAACCGTCCCGATCGCTCGCAGTGTGCACTATCAGTACCTCGACACCCACAGTTAGGACCCTCACGACCCACACGATACCCATGGAACTCGCCGATGGCGTGTACACCCTGGAGTTGACGATGGAGCGGGAGGAGGGAACGGCCGCGTTCCATCCCGTGGCCGTCGAGACGGCGCGGGGGCTGCTGCTCGTCGACGCAGGGCTCCCGGGACAGACCGACCAGCTGGCGGCGGCGCTGTCGGATCACGGACTCGACCTGGCGGACGTTCGTGCGATCGTCCTCACGCACCACGACGGCGACCACGCGGGCAGTCTGGCGTCGGCGTGCGAGGATGCGGCCGACCCCGTCGTGTACGCCCACGAGGCGGCCGCGCCGTACGTCGACGGGCGGGAATTCCCGATCAAAAGCGATCCCGACGGAGGGCGCTACGAGCCGGTTCCGATCGACGTGGAACTGCAGGACAGCGTGACGTTCCGGACGAAGGCCGGGCCGATGCGGGCGGTGTTCACGCCCGGCCACGCGCCCGGTCATCTGGCGTTTTACCTCCCCGAATCCGGCCTGCTGCTCGCGGCTGACGCGCTCCGCGGCGACGACGGTGACCTGGTCGGCCCCGCGGAACACTTCACGCCCGACATGGCCGAGGCGACCCGATCGGTCGGACGGCTCGCCGAGTTGGACGTGGAGACGGTCCACTGCTATCACGGCGGCACCGTCGACGCCGGGACCGCCGAGATCGAGGCGATATCCGAGTCACTAGCGGCCGACCACTTGGGATAGGGAGTCGAGGTCGAGAACGGACCGCGCCACGGAGGTTCCGCCACCAGACAATTCATGTCGTCACCGACCGAGACGCCGATCGATGGAGCACATCGAGATCGACGAGGTCGAGACCGGCGGCTTCGGCAACGACGTGGAGATGCGACCCCTCACCGACGCGCTCGGGACCGAGGACATGGCGATCAACCACTACCGGCTCGATCCGGGCGAGGGGTTCTCCGGCGGGATGCACACCCACCTCGACCAGGAAGAGGTGTTCGTGATCCTCTCGGGCACGGCGACGTTCGAGACGGAGGACGGCACCGTCGAGGTCGGCGAGGGGGAGACGGTCCGATTCGCGCCCGGCGAGTACCAGACCGGGAGCAACGACGGTGAGGAGTCCGTCGAAGCGCTCGCGCTCGGCGCGCCGGCCGACTCGACGGAGGTACGCGTCCCGGCCGAGTGCCGCGAGTGCGGCCACGAGGCGCTGGCGGCGGTGCCGGGCGAGGACGGCATGGAGTTCGTCTGTCCCGAGTGTGGGACCGAGGCTGACCTCCCGACGTGACCGCCGGCGATCGCGGTCGCTTCCGACCCGTCGCGTTTTAGCGACGGGGCGGGCTACGAACGTCCATGCCGATCGAGAAATCGGAGTTCCCCGGGCTGTTCCCGTGCGACTTCTACACGCCCGCGGAGCTGTTCGAGCCGGACCGGATGTACACCGTCTACGAGATCGCGCGGCTCCTGCAGGGGCTGGAGCCGGACGCCGAGATCGACGAGGGCACCGAGGAGGTGCTGCTCGACTGGGCGATCCCGTGGATCATGACGAACTCTGAGGGCCTCGTCGTCGCGGAGCCACGCGGGGACGACGAGCCCGGCTACTACGGCGTACGCCGCCCGGAGGACCTCGACGATGCCGGTGACTCGGCCGCCGCCGACGACCCCGAGCATCCGGACGACGTGTCGGCCGACGGAGCGTGAAGCTCCTCGTCGCCGGGGGCGACCCCGTCGACGCGGGCAAGACGACGTTCGCGGTCGGGCTCGCCGCGCGGCTCCGTGCCGACGGCTCGCGACTGTCCGTGTTCAAGCCCCGCGCCGGCAACGACCGGTGGTTCGACCACGACGACGTTCGCCGCGCGGCGGGCGAGAGCCGGCTCTACGGAAAGGACATCGACCGACTGCTTCGGGCAGCCGACAGCGACGCGAGCCACGAGCGACGAAACCCGATCCACCGCCTCTGGCGACCGACGCCCGGCGAGACGGGGGTGCTCGGCGAGTCCGGCCGGACGTTCCTCGTCGACCGCGTCCGGACGGCCGCCGGCGACGAGTGGGTGATGAACGGAACCGCCGAGGTCCCGTCCCGGCTCCGCGACGACCTCCCGCTCGCGGGCGCTCGTCGCGTCGACTCGGTCCGGGCGTTCAACGACGCGATGCGTGAGTTGCACCTGCCCGCGCTCGACCGCCTCGCGGACGACGTTCGCGACGCCGGCGAGTCGGGCGTGGCGCTCGTGGAGTCGTACGGCGACGTGGCGATGCCGCTGCGCGGGGTCGGCTTCGACGCCGTCGCCGTCGTCGATCCCGGGCGGTGTCGCGTGTACGACGGCGACCGCTGGGCGCTCGCGCGCGAGACCGCGACCGGCGACCGCGACGAGGGGGCGCTGGAGGTCCACGTCGATCGAGTGACCGCGATGCTGGATCCGCTCTCGACGCACGACCTCCGACCACTGACCGGCGAGGAACAGGGGGATCCCGACGCCGTCGCGTCGGCGTATCGAGACGCGTACGGCGAGTTGCTGGCGGCGGCGCGAGACCGCTGACGGCTGCGCTGCGGCTGGTCGCCCCGCTACCGCGTCCGCGCCGCCCGCCCGGCGAGTTCCACGTGATCGAACGGCGAGTCCAGCACGCTCGGCCCGTGGCCGACGTGGAGCTCGCGGAGGCCGTCACCGTCGACGCGGTCGCGAACGCGGTCGATGCTGCGGATCAGCGCGTCGCGGTCGCCCTCCTCCAGGTCCGTCCGGCCGAAGCCGCCGTTCTGGAAGATCAGGTCGCCCGCGAACAGCACGCCCGCGTCCTCGTCGTACAGGCAGAGGTGGTCGTTCTTGTGGCCGGGCGTGTGCAGCGCCTCGTAGTCGCCGAGGCCCAGTTCGACGCTTCCGCCGTCGGGGATCTCGTTGTCGACCGAGGGCTGGCTCGTGTCGAAGCCCCAGGTCTCGACGCCGAAGGCATCGCACACGGCCTCGAGGTTGCCGACGTGGTCGTGGTGTGTGTGCGTGAGGACGACCGCATCGAGGTCGTCGACGCGCTCGCGAACGAGCGGGAGAACGTCGAAGTTCGAACCGGTGTCGACGAGGACACGCCGGCCCGCGTCGCCGTCGTCGGTCGTCGCGGGCGAGTCGGCGCTTGCGGGACCGGACACGAGGAACGCGTTGCTCGTGAACGCCTGCACGCCGGCGGCGAGATTGTGGATCATGGCCGTGCGTTGGGCGGCACGGGTCTTGGGGGTTCCCGTCGCGGCCGGACGCTCGGGCTCGGGTCCGGGTCCGGGTCCGGTAGGTCTATGATGGACGCCCCGCGCTTCTCGCGTATGCAGCAGTACCTCTCGACCGTGGAGGACGTGCTCCGGGACGGCACCTACAAGCCCAACCGGACCGGCGTGGACACGCTCTCCGCGTTCTCCGCGCACTACGAGGCCGACCTCGCGGACGGCTTCCCCCTGCTCACGACGAAGGACCTCTCGGGCTTTCGCTGGAACTCGCTCATTCACGAGCTCCTCTGGTATCTCTCGGGCGAGGAGCACGTCCGCGACCTCAGCGAGAAGACCGGCATCTGGGACGCGTGGGCCGACGAGGAGGGGCGCCTCGACACCGCCTACGGTCGGTTCTGGCGACGCTACCCCGTTCCCGAGGAGGGGCTGGAGGGCGAGACGTGGCCCGACGAGACCCACCGGTGGATGAACGACGACGAGCGCACCTTCGACCAGCTCGCGTACGTCCTCGACACGCTCCGCGAGAACCCCAACTCCCGGCGGATCGTCGTGAACGCGTGGCACCCCGCGAACGCGACCGTCTCGACGCTTCCCCCGTGTCACTACACCTTCGTGTTCAACGTCCAGGGCGACCGCCTGAACCTCCATCTCACCCAGCGCTCGGGCGATCTGGCGCTCGGCATCCCGTTCAACATCGCCGCCTACTCGATCCTGCTGACGGCCGTGGCCCAGCGCACCGGCTTCGAGCCCGGGACGTTCGCCCACAGCGTCGTCGACGCCCACGTCTACTGCGGCACGGAGGATCGCGGCGATTGGTACGGGCAGAACCGCGAGGAGTTCGCCGAGCGCGTCGCCGCCGCGGAGTCGAGCGAGGCGTACCGCGAACTCGCCGACTGGGTCGAGGACGCCGCGCCCGCGGAGGTCGACGACGACGAGAAGAAGGACCACGTGCCGGGCCTGCTGCGGCAGTTGGCTCGCGAGCCGCGCGAGAAGCCGACGCTGCGCGTCGCCGACGAGCCGCTCGACGAACTGACGTTCGACGACATCGAGCTGCTCGACTACGACCCCGCGCCGGGCATCGAGTTCGCGGTCGCCGAGTGATGGACGATAGCGACAGATCCCTGCCGAGTGACGGGGACGCTGACAACGACAGCGACGGTCGCGTCTCGCTCATCGCCGCCGTCGCCGCCAACGGCGTCATCGGCGCCGACGGCGGGATGCCGTGGCACTTCCCGGCCGACATGCGCCACTTCAAGGAGACCACGACCGGTCATCCGGTGATCATGGGGCGCCGGACGTACGAGTCGATCGCGAGCGACATCGGCGGCCCGCTCCCGGACCGGACGAACGTCGTCCTCTCGCGGTCGAGCCCGGACCTCCCCGAGAACGTGATCGTCGTCGAGTCCGTCGAGGAGGCGCTCGCGGCCGCCCGTACCGACGCCGCCGAACGGGGCGTCGGCACGGTCTACGTCGCCGGCGGCGGCGCCGTCTACGAGCAGTTCCTCCCACTCGCCGACGAACTGGTGTTGACGGAAGTTCACGAGTCGTACGTGGGCGACACCACATTTCCCGAGTTCGACCCCGACGAGTGGCGGGAGGTCGAGCGAGACGAGCGCGACGACTTCGACTTCGTCGTCTACGAGCGCGCTCGGTAGGCCGGTTCGCGCTCGTCCCGCCCGATTCCCCCGGTCGCTCCAGAACGCCTTTCGACGTGCCACCCGACGGGTCGGGTATGTCCACCCGCGGTCTCGCCGCGCTCGCGTGTTGCCTCCTGCTCGTGATCGCGGGCTGTGCCGCCGAGCCGGCCAGCCCGTCGACGGCCACGACCGCCGACGCGACGCGGACGGCACCTCCCGGATCGGGCGGAACGCCGGTCACCGCCGCACCGCCGGCTGACGGACCTCGCGTGACGGTCGTCGAGATCGTCGACGGCGACACGTTCCGGTTCGAGTACGACAACGGCACGATGGACACCGCACGCCTCCTCGGCGTCGACACCCCGGAGGTGTACGGCGAGAACTCCCCGGACGAGTTCGATGGCGTCCCCGACACCGACGCCGGCCGGTCGTGTCTGCGCGAGTACGGCGACCGCGCCAGCGCCTACGCGAAGAACCGACTCCTGGGCGAGGAGGTGACGCTCGGGTTCGATTCGAACGAGCCCCGCCGCGGCTATTACGACCGCCTGCTCGTGTACGTTCACCACGACGGCGGCTCGTTCAACTACGCGCTGATCGACCGCGGACTCGCCCGCGTGTACGACTCCTCGTTCGAGCGCGGCGACACGTTCTACGCCGCGGAGGAGCGCGCGATGACAGCGGATCGCGGACTGTGGTCCTGCCGCGACGGCACACCCGGCCCCGCCGGCGACGACGAAACGACCGCCACCGCGACGGTGACCGCGACCCAGACCGGCGACGGCGTCGTCGTCTCGCGGATCCACGCCGACGCCGAGGGCGCCGACGGCGAGAACCTCAACGACGAGTACGTCGTCCTCACGAACCGCGGCGACGGGGCGGTCGACCTCTCGGGGTGGACGCTGTCGGACGAGGCGGGCTTCACCTACGAGTTCCCCGACAGTGTGACGCTGGCGGCGGGGGCGTCGGTCACGCTTCACGTCGGCAGCGGCGAGGACACCGAGACCGACCTGTACTGGGGTCGGGGTCGACCGACGCTGAACAACGACGGCGAGACGGTGATCCTGCGCGACGCGAGCGGAGCCGTCGTCGCGGAGCGGTCGACCTGAGGTAGCTGCGGCACCCGGGGCGGTTGCGATCGACCCGAGACCCCAGTCGGCGGCGACACAGCTATCCGTCATACGCGGATCGTTCACTCGTGCCACACCTTCGATTCGATCTCTCCGTCGCCGTCACCGATTCTGAACGCACGTCGTTCACCGACTGGGTCGCCGAGACGTACGCCGAGGTCATGAACACCGGAACCGACCACGTGGGTGTGTCGGTCGTCGAGAGCGACCCGCAGTTGGGCGGCGCCGACCCCGACGATCCGGTCGCGCTCGTGAACGCGGACGTCCGCGTCGGGCGGACCGTCGAGCAGCGCCACGCGCTCGCCCGCCGCCTGACCGACGAGCTCGGCGACCGGTTCGGCGTGCCGGAGCGAACGGTGTACGTCGTCATCACGGAACACGAGGGCGTCGACTTCGTCCTCGGCGGCGACCCGTTGGACGCGTGGGACCCCGCCGAGCGCGACGACGGAGACTGAGCGATCCCGAGGAGTCAGCCCTTCCGTAACACCACCTCGTAGTGGTGGTCGTTCGTGTACCGCACCTCGGCGACCGACCACTCGGAGCCGACGCACGCCTCCCGGAGCACGTCGGGCGCGAACGGCCGGAACAGCAGGGTGTCGCCAACGTCCCCCTCGTACTCGAAGTGCACCACGCGGTAGCCCATCCCCGGCGTGGGGTCGGGCCGCCATCCGAGGAGGTCGCGCGCGCCGTCGGCATCGGGGTCGTAGTTGTCGAGTACGGCGACGGCGTCGTCAGCGGTCACGACCGCCAGATCCGCCAGAAACTCGCGGAGTCGGTGTGGCGGGCGCGCCAGCCCGAGTTGGGTACCGTGGGCGTAGACGGCCCGGAAGCGGTCGCGGTCGAACGACTCGCGCAGCGCGAACATGTCGCCTCGAACCGCCGACGCGACGCCGCGTTCGCGCATCGTCGCGACGAGGTGTGCGGACGGTTCGAGGCCGACGACCTCGCCGTCGTACCGCTCCTGAAATCGGAGCACGTCGCGCCCGGCCCCCGCGCCGAGGTCGAGCAGCGGCGTCGCCACCCCGTCGTCGTCGAGCGTCTCGTACACCGCATCGTCGCGCTCGGCGAAGTAGAACCGCTCGATCGGGTGTTCGAGGCGCTCGTCCCCGTCGACGCACCACAGCGGCTCCGTCCGCTCGCCGTGCGCGACGTCACGGATCGCCCGGCCGAACGGGTCAGTTCCGTCGCTCTCGGCGGCGTCGCCTCCGGGATCGGCGGTCGACATACCTACCACGACGGAAGTGGTCGGGAAAACGATATGTGATGAATGGTGCCAGTAAATACGGAGCGTGTGCACATGTAACGCGGCGCAGGAACCGGCAAGGTTGGCAGCTACCACACCGACTACCGACGCGGCCGGCAGTCGGGTGGTATGTCCCAACTGCTCCCCGACGAGGCCGCGGATCGACTCGTCTCGACGTGCCGGACCACCGTCGGCGACAACGCGCGCTCGGTGACGTACTTCTCGCGCACCGACCACGAGCAGCTGTACCTGCGCGACGACCTCGAACAGGACGCCGACCTGATGGCGTTCATCGGCACCGAGCGCCAGGACTTCGCGATGGCCAGCGACGGCTACTCCGGCACGGAGCTGGGGAGGTATCGATACACCCTGCGCGTGTTCGAGAACGGCTACGCCGTTCGCATCGACGGTCGTGACAAGGGCGTGCTCGTCACCAGCGACGGAATGGAGCTTCGGGACTTCAACCACCTCGTCAACGCGGTCTCCGCGACGCTCGAGGAGTGGGAAGGCGAGGACTGAGCCACGGTCCAAAGGCGTTTCTCGTCCGCTGACTGAGTGTGGGTATGGTCCTCCCGCTGGAGATGGGCTGGCGACACCTCCTGTTCGAGAACTGGCCGGTCGACCCCGCCGTGATGGACGCACACCTGCCCGACGAACTGGAGTCGGACACGTACGACGGCTCGGCGTGGCTGTCGGTCGTCCCGTTCACGAACGTCGCCGTCCGGCCGAAGGGCCTCCCGGCGGGGGCCGGCATCCGCCTCCCCGAGTTGAACGTCCGGACGTACGTCACCCGCGACGGCGTCCCGAGCGTCTACTTCTTCAGCCTCGACGCGCAGGGCGCCGCGAGCGTCGTCGGCGCGCGCGTGTTCCACCACCTCCCGTATTACTACGCCCGGATTTCCCTGAACTCGGACGGACGCGGCGGCGTTCGCTTCCGGAGCCGGCGGCTCCATCCCGGTTCGCGCCCGGCGCGCTACGAGGCGACGTATCGGCCGACGGGCGAGGGGTTCCGCGCCCCCGACAACCCCATGGCCGAGTTCCTCGTCGAGCGCTACCGCTTCTACACGGAGGCGCAGGACGGCTCGATCCGCTACACCGACGTCGAACACGAGCCGTGGACGCTGTACCCCGCCGAGGCCGAGATCGAGACGAACACCCTCCTGACGTCGCACGGCTTCGCCGAGCCGGACGCCGACCCGGTGTACCACTACAGCCCGGGACTGGACGTGGTCACCTCGCGGAGCAAGCGGTCGTAGGCGGCACCGGTCGACGGGTGCGACCCTTGGCCGACCGTACTACTCCCAGAAGCTCTTCGTCCGCGCGTACTGCCGCTCCTGCTTGAGGATGTCCCGGTAGAAGTCGTCCTCGTTCTCGCGGAGCTTTCCGATGATCCGCGCTGCGTTGTGCGGCCCCACCCCGCGGGCCGCCAGCGCGATCACCGCCTGCTTGCCGTGCGCCTGCACGAGGTTCGCCGAGCGGTTCGCCTTTCGAGTGAGCTTCTCCTGTTCCTCGTCCTTCTCGCTCGCGCGGACCGCCTTCACGACCTCGTCGGCCCACGGATTCAGCGCCGCGATCCGGGTGGAGCCGCACTCGGGGCACTCCGGGCTGTCGCGGACGCGCCGTACCTTCGTGCGCTGGTCCCAGTCGCCGCAGTGGACACACAGCTGGATCACGTGATCGTCCATAATTCGATCCCGGATCGTCTCGATCACGGAGGCGTCGGCGTTCTCGGGGACGAGGAATTCCCGACCCGACGAGCGGCCGTCGGTCCCCAGCGGCGTGCGCTCACGGGCGGCGACGACCGCCACGTCGCCGGCGTGAATATCGGCGAGCAACTCGGCCGTCTCCTCGACGGCGAGTTCCGTGTGGAACACCTCCCTGACGGCCTCGTCGAAGACGGGCGTACCCTCCAGCGCGGCCATGAGGCGGTCGCCGCCGAAGCGCTTGTTCCCCTGATACCGCTTCAACGCGCCGAACTTCGCTGCGACGTGTGCGAGCGTGAACTTGAGCGTGTCCGAGTGCTTCAAGGCGAGTTCCAGTAGCGCCTCGACGTGGGCGGGGTCGGTCTCCTCCAGCACCTCGATAACCGTCCCCGGCGTGACGCCGTTGGGAACCTCCAACTCGATACGGTAGGGGTCGGCCTCCATCCCGACCGACGAGCCGGTCCGCTGGCCGACGAGCGCCGAGAGCAGGCGCCCGAGCGTGCGGTTCACCTCGTGGCCGAAGGCGGCGTTGACGGCGATCGATCGCCCCCGTCCCTCGACGACGATCCGGTCGTCCGTCGGCATCGGGTGACCCGCCTCGACGTGGCGTCCGACCGTCTCGAGTCCCACGCGGATCGTCTCGGCGTCGGCGGGGTAGCGACCGACGAACTCGCGGGCGACCGCGTCGGCGTCGGCGCCGCCGGCGAACTGCGGCTCCGCCACGTCGCGCATCTCACCCACCTCCGCGGCGACGGCGCGGGGGACCGGGATCTCCTGACCGGTCCAGGACGGAACCTCGCCGGCGGGGTCCTCGATGGGCGTCACGTTCACCTCCGCCTCCTCGTCGTCGATGTCGTTGATCCGCCACATCTCGCCGCGCTGGATGAACGCCTCGCCCGGTTGGGCGAAGTTGACGACGAAGCGCTCGTCGAGCGTGCCGATCTGGCGGCGCGAGGAGATGTCGTACACGTCGTACGTCTCCTCGTCGGGGATCATCGAGAGGTTCCGGTAGTAGTACTGCCAGGTCCCCCCCGACGTTTCCAACACGTCGCGTTCCTCGTCGATCCACAGCAGGCGGTTGCCCGACAGCTCCCGGGCGACCTCCCGGAACGTCTCCTCGGGGAGGTCCCGGAAGGGGTACGCCCGCGTGATCAGCTCGTACGCCTCGCGGGCGTCGACCTCGCCCATGTCCATCAGGAGGCCGACGATCTGGTTGGCGAGCGTGTCGAGGCTACCGTGGTGGATGCCCGACTCCTCCACGTCGCCCTCGACGGCCCGCCGGGCGATCGCGAGCGCCTCCATCGTGTCGTCGGGGCTGTCGGTGACGACGGTGCCGCGGCTCACCTCGTCGCGGCGGTGACCCGCGCGGCCGACCCGCTGGAGCAGGCGCGCGACCTCGCGCGGGGAGTTGTACTGCACGACGTGATCTACCCTCCCCACGTCGATCCCCAGTTCCATCGACGAGGTACACACGAGCCCCGCGACCTCGCCGGATTTGAACCCCTCCTCGACCTCGATGCGGGCGTCCTTCGACAGCGACCCGTGGTGGACGCCGATGGGCTCGCCGAGCGTCTTGAACCGCGATCCCAGCGCCTCCGCGGTCTGCCGGGTGTTCACGAAGATCAGGACCGACTCGTTCTCGCGGACGATGTCGCGGATCAGTCGGACGTGGCTGGCGATATCGGAATCCGTCGCGAGCTTCCCGGCGAGACGTTCGTCCTCCGCCGTCACCTCGGGAGAGACCACGTCGAACTCGACCTTGCTCCCCACGTCCACTTCGAGTATCTCACAGCCCCGGTCGCCGGTGAGGAACTTCCCGACCTCCTCGGGGTCGCCGACCGTCGCGGAGAGTCCGATGCGCTGGAAGTCGCCGGCGAGCCGGCGCACGCGCTCCAGACCGACGGTCAGCTGGGCGCCACGCTTGGAGGCCGCGAGCTCGTGGACCTCGTCGACGACGACGTGGTCCACGTCCGAGAGGGCCGCGCGGAGCTTCTTTCCGGTCAACATCGCCTGGAGCGTCTCCGGCGTGGTCACCAGCACGTCCGGCGGGTCGTTCGCCTGCTTGCTGCGCTGGTAGTCACTGGTGTCGCCGTGGCGCACCTGTACGTCGAGGTCGAGGTACTCGCCCCACCACTCCAGCCGCTCGCGCATGTCGCGGTTGAGCGCCCGCAGCGGCGTCACGTACAGCGCGCCCAGCCCCTCGGGACGCGTCTCCGCGAGCGCCGACAGCACGGGCAGCATCGCGGTCTCGGTCTTCCCGGTCCCCGTGGGCGCGATGACGAGGGCGTCGTCGCCGTCGGCGATCGGCGGGATCGCCCGCCGCTGGGGCGCCGTCGGCGTCGTGAAACCGCGCTCGGAGAGGGCCGCCCGTACCTCGTCGCCAAGCGCCGCGAAGGCGTCCATCCCCGTCGCTCGCGGCATGTCGTTCATCGACACGAATTGCGGCGCGAGCCGGTTAAGCGTCGCGCTCCCGGTGCTTTCCGGCCGCGTCGCTACCGGGCTCGGGCCCGCGGCTCACTCCCGACTGACGGCGATGTTTTGGACGGTGGCGTCGCACTCCGGGCACGTCCCCGGATGGCTGTCCGACCGTGTCCGTGCGCCGCAGCCGAGACACTCGAACACGCCCTCCGACGCACTGTACGGATCGATACCGGATGATGGCATATGACATCGGATAACACGATTCGATGTAAGCGTTATCTGCATATTCAGCACATCAGTTATAGGTGTACAAGGACGAACAGTGGACGAACGATCGGTTATTCGTTACAGCAGTTCCTCCTCGGCCAGCTCGACGGCCTTGCGGACGGCGCCCACGGACGTGAGATAGCCGGCGCCGACGCCCGCTTTCGACGCCCTCGCCGCCGCGCCGGTGAGCACCGTCGGCCCCAGCTGCGCCACGGCGCCGTCGCCGACGGAGACGAGCCAGCCGGGCACCTCGAAGCGGTACGTCGCGAGCCGTGGAGCGAAGTCGTCGGGAGCGGCCGACAGATCGTGGTCGACCAGCCGGCCGAGATTCTCGGCGGCCGTCTTGGCCTCGCGGACGGCCGCGGACGCGGAGGCGGGGACCGGCTCGCCGTCCGCGTCGACGACGCGGGCGGCGTCCCCCAGCGCGAACGTCCGGTCAGTGAGCCGGAGATCCGCCCGTACGACCGGCCGGTCGCCGCCGACCGCGTCGTCGCCGGCGATGCCGCCGGTCCAGACGAGTTGGTCGTACGTGAGGTCGCCGCCGTCGGTGACGATCCGGTCGTCGAACACCCGTTCGACCGCCGTGCCGGTCTCGATATCGACGCCGCGTGCCGCCAGTTGCTCGCGGACGGCCCGGCTGAAGTTCGAGGGGAAGTTCGGGGCGACCTCGTCCAACTGTTCGACCAGCGCGATCTCCACGTCGTCGGGTACCTCGGCGCCCTCCTCGCGAGCCAGCGCGGCGAGTTCGCCGGCCACCTGCACGCCCGAGAGCCCGGCGCCGCCGACCACGACGCGCCCGCCGTCGTCGATCACCTCCGAGAACTGCTCCCGGATCGCCGCGGCGTCGTCGAGCGACTTCAGCGGCATCGCGTGCTCGCGAAGTCCCTCGATCCCGTAGTACGCGGTCTCCGAGCCGAGACACAGCGCGCCGTAGTCCCACTCGATCGCGTCGCCGTCTGCCAACTCGGCTCGGCCCGCCTCGGCGTCCACGTCGACGACGCGGTCGACGACCAGTTCCGTCCGACCGAGCAGGTCGTCGAGGGGAACCGAGATCGCCTCCGCGACTGCCGGTCGGCGGATCGCGCGGTGGGTCTCGTGGACGAGCACGTGGTCCTCGCGGTCGTTGACGAGCGTGATGTCCACCTCCGGCGAGAGTCGGGATTCGAGCCTTCGGGCCAGGGCGACGCCGGCGTAGCCGGCGCCGAGAACGACGACGTGCATGTGAGCCCCTGTACGGGACACGTGGGTAAGGGCGTGACGGGCGGTCCGCTCGGACGCATGCGAACGTTCATGTACTGGACCGGGACCAGCACGCCCGTGACGTGAGGACGACCCGCGGGCGACGAGCGGGTGTGTGGCGCACCGCTCGCGGGAGACGGAGTCGGCCGAGAAGTCGCCGACGCTCCGGGACGCAGCCGCGCCACCTGTCAGTCTAGGGCGCAGCGACGGCTTCGCGTCGGCCGGACCCGCGCCAGCCCCTTCGAAGCCCGGAGCGGTGCCTCCGGATCAGAACAAGGCCTTCGACTCCCCGAGCACGCGAGCGGGGCCGCCAACCTCCCAGATTTCGGTCTCGACGCCGACCTCGGCGACGCGCTCCTCGACGCGCTCGGCGTGCTCGGCCGGCGTGTTGACGTAGACGCTCGCGCCGGTGTCCGTCGAGAAGTACACCGGGACCCCCTCCTCCTCGCGGAGTTCGCGGACGGCGTTGAACACGGCGATGGTTTCGGGCTGCCAATACACCCAACCGGCGGGCCCGGTCATGGTCGTCGCCGTCAGCGACAGCGAGTCGTGTTCGGCGATCTCGAAGATCCCGGAGAACTCACCGACGCGAAGGCGGTCACGCATCCGCTGGAGCTGTTCGTGGACGTGGGCCATCCGGGCGTCGAACATGTGGCTCGCCTCCGCCTCGCGGTGGGCCTCCTCGGTCTCCTTGTAGGCCGGAACGAGCGCCGTCACCACGCGGAGGTCCTCCTCCGGGTCGAAGCCGTTCGGGCCGACGCCCACGTCGAGGCGCTCGGCGCGGCAGTCCTCGTCGTTCATCCCGGCGTACAACACCGAGTAGGCGCCGGTGACGGCACGGGCGGCCGACGAGGAGCCGCGGCGCGCGACCGTCGAGATCTCGGGGCGGGTCATGTCGAGCCCGGCGGCCTCCACGAGCGACATCGCCAGCGCCGCGAAGCCCGAGGAGGAGGAACCGAAGCCGACGTTCGACGGGAAGGAGTTCTCCGATTCGACGCGGACGGCGGCATCGAGATCCGTGAGTTCACGGACGTGATCGGCGACCATCTCGATGCGCTCGGCGCCGCGACCGTCGACGACCTCGCCGTCGATACGGTACTCGTCGTCGGTCGGCGACGCGTCCGGCTCCCACTCGACGGTCGTCGTCGTCCGCGAGGGAGCCGTACAGAGGCTGATCGAGTCGTGGTACGGGAGGCGTCGCTCGGCGTCGCGCATCCCGTGGTACTTCACGAGGCCCTGGATGGGGTGGGCCGTCGCGGTGGCCTTCATACCCGCCGAACGGGCGGGGTGGGGGTTAGTCGTTCCGAATGGTCCGGACCCGGCCTTTCGGGCGGCGCGGACGGCCGACTCGCGTCACTCGTACTCGTAGAAGCCCGCCCCGGTCTTCTTCCCCAGATCTCCCGCCGCGACCTTCCGCTTGAGCAGGTACGCCGGCTTGTAGCGGTCGCCGAGCTCCTCGTGGAGCGTCTCGCTGGCGTCGAGGCAGATGTCGAGGCCGATGTGATCGGCCAGCTCCAGCGGGCCCATCGGGACGTTCGTCCCGAGTTTCATCCCCTTGTCCATGTCTTCCTTGGAGGCGACGCCCTCGTCGTACGCGCGGATCCCCTCGTTGATCCACGGCATCAGGACGCGATTGGTGACGAATCCGGGCTTGTCGTCGCTCTCCCACGTCTCCTTGCCCAGATCCTCGGCGAACGCGTGTGCGATATCCGTCACGTCAGCGTCGGTCTTCTCGCCGGTGACGACCTCGACGCCGGTCATGATCGGGACGGGGTTCATGAAGTGGAGGCCGACGACGAGGTCCTCGCGGTCGGTCGCGGAGGCGATCGTCGTGATCGACAGCGTCGAGGTGTTCGTCGCGAGCACGACGTCCTCGTCGGTCACGTCTTCGAGGTCGACGAAGATGTCCTGTTTCACCTCCATGTCCTCTAGGGCGGCCTCGACGACGAGATCGACGTCCGCGAGGTCCGCGAGGTCGGTCGTGCCCGTGATCCGCGCTCGGATCGCCTCCGGCGACTCGTCGAGGTCGCCCTTCGCGTCGAGGCGCGACAGCGAGGAGTCGATCGCCTCCAGACCGTTGTCGACGAACTGGCGTTCGATGTCGCGCATCACCACGTCGTAGCCGGCGGTTGCGGCGACCTGGGCGATGCCGTTGCCCATGGTTCCCGCGCCGACGACGCCCACCGTCTGGATATCGGAAAGTCCGCGCATGGGCAGTGATGTTCCGGCAGTCACCGTAAGCGTAGCGGAGCGACGGCGGAATTATCCGTACGTGAGAACCCGCGCAGAAAGATTAAACCGTCCGGGTCCGACCCATCGGACAGGTGACCAGGTGTGGGGGATGAGGATGTTAGGGAGTTGAAATTCGTGGGGCCGGCGACGGCCGACGTCCTCGCGGACGCGCCGTTCGACGCGGCTGACGTTCGCGACAAGGCGGTCTCCTACCGGATGTTGATCGACGCCGGGGTGAACCCGGGCGTCGCCGCGCGCATCCGGCGGGAGCACTCGCTGGCCTGGTCGTTCGAGTCCGAGGGCGAGGATCTCGCCCGTCGGTCGACGCAGATACGCGGACTCGGCGACGACGAACGAGCGTGGGTCGCGGCGTCGTCGGGAGACTGGCAGACGGACGACGCAGACCGGCCGAACGCGAGGGGACGGCGGGACGACGCCGGTTCCGACCGGAGCGATCCCGACGACACCGATAACGACGGGATCACGGGCGCGGACGAAGGGTCCGACGACGCGGCGGCCGAGCGGGCGTGGGTCGCCGCCTCCGCCCGCGACGACGCGTCGGGGACGAAGACCGACGGCTCGGGCGACCCGGTCGCCGCGGAGTCAGCGTGGCGTGAGCGCTCCCGCCCGACCCCAGTTGTGGACGTCGAGGGAGTGAGTGACGGAGACGCGGCCGACCTCGCGGAGGCGGGTATCATCTCCGCTCGCGCCCTTGCGGTCGCCGACCCCGAGGAGGTCGCCGAGGCCCTCGACCGCGACGCCGCTCGCGTGGCCGAACTTCGCGACGCGGCCGCCGAACACGTCGACTGATCGACCGAAGGCGATACTCGCGGTCGAGTAAATATCAGTTCTCGTACACCATTTGATTTATCATCGATGCCGTGGCGCAGTTACGTATGCTCCCCGACGCGGACGCAGCCATCACCCGGGACGATAAGGCGCTGATTCTCGCGTACGACCACGGCATCGAACACGGGCCCGTGGACTTCGATCCGAATCCGGAGACGGCCGACCCCGAGCGGGTGTTCGACCTCGCGACCCACGACGCGGTGACGGCGCTGGCGGTCGGGAAGGGCGTCGCGGAGGCGTACTACCCGAGCTACGACGACGACGTGTCGCTGCTGGCGAAGCTCAACGGCACCTCCAACCTCTGGATGGGCGAGCCCGACTCCGCAGTGAACTGGTCGGTCGAGTACGCCGCCGAGTTGGGCGCCGACGCGATCGGCTTCACGCTGTACGGCGGCTCGAACAACGAGGTGGAGATGGCCGAGGAGTTCCGCGACGCACAGGAGGCGGCCCGCGAGCACGACATGGGCGTCGTCATGTGGTCGTACCCGCGCGGGCAGGGCCTGAAGAACGACACCAGTTCGGGGACGATCGCGTACGCGGCGCGCCTCGGTCTCGAACTCGGCGCCGACATCGCGAAGGTGAAATACCCCGGGTCGCCCGAGGCGATGGCCGAGGCCGCGCGGATGGCCGGCCCGACCAAGGTGGTGATGTCCGGGGGGTCGAAGGCCGACGACCGCGCCTTCCTCGAGACGGTCGCCGGCGCGATCGAGGGCGGCGCGAACGGCCTCGCAGTCGGCCGGAACGTGTTCCAGCGGGAGAATCCCGAGGAGATCCTCGACGCGCTGGAGGCGGTCATCTTCGAGGAGGCGTCCGTCGACGAGGCGCTCGAACACACCTCGACCCCCGCCGTCGCCGACGACTGATGGACGGCTCCGACGGTGACCCCGACCGCGCCGGCGACATCGACGACCCGATCGTCGTCGCGGAGGCGGTGCTGGACGCCGCCGCTGCTGCGGCTCCCGAGATCCGCGCCGGGCTGCCGGGACGGCGGCGCTACCTCGACGACGAGAACCCGTCCGGCGAGGACGTGTTGGCGGCCGACGTGTATGCCGACGGGCTGCTGGAAGAGATGGTAGGCGACATCGACGGCGTCGGCACATACGCCAGCGAGGAGCGCGAGTCGGCCGTCGACACCGGCGACGGCGCCGTGTCGGTCGCGGTCGACCCGCTCGACGGCTCCTCGAACTTGGAGTCGAACAACCCGATGGGAACCGTGATCGCGGCGTACGACGCCCCGCTCCCCGCCTCCGGTCGGGACCTCGTCGCCGCGGGGTTCGTCCTGTACGGGCCGGTCACGACGATGGTCGCGGGCGTCGGCGCCCCTGCGGACGCGACGATCCACGAGTTTCTCGTCACCGAGGAGGGCGACCGCGAGGATCTAGGACGGATCGACCTTCCCGAGAACCCGACCGTCTACGGCTTCGGCGGACGGGTCCCGGACTGGCCCGACGACTTCGCCGCCTACGTCGACGAGATCGAGGACGAACTGAAACTGCGCTACGGCGGCGCGATGATCGCGGACGTGAGTCAGGTGCTCTCCTACGGCGGCGTGTTCGCGTACCCCGCGCTCGAGTCGGCGCCCGACGGGAAGCTCCGCCTCCAGTTCGAGGGCAACCCCGTCGCGTATCTCGTGGAGGGCGCGGGCGGTCGCTCCTCGGACGGCGCGCGGTCGCTGCTGGATGTCGGGGCGACCGGGATCCACCAGCGTGTGCCCGTCCACGTCGGGAACACGGAGTTGATCGATCGGCTGGAAGCGGCGCTTTCGGAGGTCCGGAACCGATAGACCCACACGTCGGGCGCCCGGAAGCCGGACAATGAGAGATCGCTACAAAGCGCTCATGTTGCGCAGCTTCAAGGACGCGATGGACATCGTCGACGAGTACAACGGCTGGGCGGCCGAGGCGTTCGACGAGTCCTCGCCGGTTCCCCCGCAGGCGGTGCCGCAGGTGGCGATGATGCTGTACCAGAGCCGGGTGATGGACGGGTGGGGCGGCGAGGGCGGGTTCGACGTGCCGGAGTTCGACGACAAGATGTTCGACTAGCGAGGCCGACCGAGGGGAGGCCTCGGCTCACGGCGGCGAGCTTGCGGGCGAGCCGCCCAGAAGATCAACGAGGTCGATCGGAAGGGAGACCCCGACCCACGACGACCGCGATCCGCTCAGTCGTCGCTCGCGGCCATGTCCGCCTCGACAGTGCCGACGCGTCGCTCGAAGAAGTCGTCGAGCAGTTCGAGGCTCCGGAGCTTGTCGTCGATGTCCGAGGAGCCGTGCCCCTCCTCGCCGAGTTCCTCGTATTCGTAGTCGTCGCTCTCCTCGTAGCCCGCGTCGTCGAGCGCGTCCCGGAAGATGCGCGCCTGCGAGACGGGTACCCGGCGGTCGTTGACGCCGTGGACGATCAGCAGCGGAGCGGCGAGGTTGTCGGCGTAGGTGACCGGCGAGCGCTCCTCGTACAGCGCCTCGTTCTCGTCAGGCTCGCCGAGGTACTTCACCATCAGCTCCGAGCGGAAGTGCGGCATGGTGTTCTCGGCCATGTCGAACAGGTCCGAGACGCCGACCCACGCGACCCCGGCGTCGTAGAGGTCGGGAAACTGGACCAGTTGCCAGTAGGCGGAGTAGCCGCCGTAGGAGCCGCCGAAGACGACGACGCGGTCGTCGTCGAGCCAGTCGTACTCGGTGAGGACGTGTTCGGCCGCGATGGCGACATCCCCCTGCTCGGCGCCGCCCCAGTCGTCGTACAGTTCTTCGACGAACTCGCGGCCGCGTCCGGTGGAGCCGCGGTAGTTGACCTGTAGGACCGAGAAGCCACGAGAGAGCAGGAACTGCGTGCGATAGCTGAACGACAGCGTGTCACGGTGGCGCGGGCCGCCGTGGGGATTGACCACGAGCGGCGACGGCCGCTCGCCGGAGTCGTAGAAGATCGCGCCGATCTCCAGTTCCTCGTAGGGGCCGTGATCGACGGCGCGCTGGGGCGTCTCGGGGACGCCGTCCGATTCGACGGTGAAGTACTCCGCCTCGGCGAAGTCGTCGGGGGAGAACGGCCCGTACTCCGCATTCAGGACCGTCTCGTACTCGTCGGTATCCAGATCGTACGCGAGCAGTTCGGAACGCCGCGTCGGCGTCGTGTGCTGGACCAGCACGCGGCCGTCGTCGAGGGGCGTGTCGTCGGCCAGCGACGCGACGCCGCCGGGCAGGTCCAGTTCACGTCCCTCGCCGGTCTCGGCGTCGTAGACCACGGGAACCGACTCGGCGTCGCGCGAGCGCGTCGCGAGGAAGCGGTCGCCGTCCGGGAGGAAGAACGCGGGCGTCTCCTCGAACTGGCCGTCTCCGTACCATGTCACCTCGTCGGCCTCGAAGTCGTAGACGCCGCAGCGACCCTTGTCCGGCGTGTTGTCGGAGACGAGCAGCGCGTCGTCGTCGGGGTGCCAGTCGGCCGGGGCGGACTCCGCGCCGATCTCGCCGATCCCGAGGTTCCGGGCGTTCGAGCCGTCGATATCAGCGACAAATACGTCGGCGTTGTCGTAGTCGTCGGAGGTGTTGGTCATGAACGCGAAGCGGTCGCCGTCGGGCGACAGCTCCGCCGTCCAGACGGCGCGGTCGTAGTCGGTGAGCTTCGTCGTCTCGCCGGAGGGGAGGTCGTGGCGGTAGACGTTCATCTGGCCGTCGGCGTTCGAGCCGACCAGCAGCGTCTCGCCGCCGTCGCCGACCGACTGGAGCGCCATCTGTCCGTCCATCTCGACGACCGGCTCGGCGTTGCCGTCGCGGTCGATCGCGTGGACGTCGTTCTGCTCGTTGCCGGCCTCGTCGAGGTGGAAGAAGACCCGTTCGCCAGCGGCGTCCCATGCGAACCCGTGGCGGGCGTCCTTCGGAACCTGCCCGTCGGACCACTGCGTCAGATCGCCGGTGTTCGGGTCGAGGAGGTACAGTTGGTTGCGTCCGTCGATGTCGTAGTACAGCGCCACCTCGTCGCCGTCGGGGGTCGGCGCGGGGTGGGCCATCGTCGGCAGCTCTGCGAGGGACCGGAGGGTGTCGTCGTGATCGTCGCTCACGTCCGAACGTTCGGCGCGGTCCCCTTGAGTCTGTCCAGAACGACCGTGTGGAAAGCCATTTGACAGGCGATCGCGGGCAGCCGACCCGGGCCGCCGTCCATGGAAAACTCTTTCCGCAATTCTTGCGCACACCATCGTATGAAAGTCCACGTGGGCGCGGCGGCGACCGAGGAGGAGGCCGGCGCCATCGCCTCGGCGCTGGCCGAGCACTTCGGCGTCGACATCGAGGTGTACGCCGGCGACGACGCCGACGAGCCGATCGCGGTCGCCGAGCCGCCCGAGATCGAGTACCCGCTGGACGACGACCTGGGTCCGACCGACCGCGAGGCCGCCCTCCGCGCGGAGATCGACGACATCCTGCAGGGCGGCCCGGAGAAGTACAAACAGCGCCTCCCGGGGCAGGGGAAGCTGTTCGTCCGCGACAGGCTCGACCTGTGGTTCGGGGACGACGGGGAGGGTGGCGTCGGCGACGCGGACCGGGAGGGCGCCGCCGACGGCGTGAAGTTCGAGGACGGCAAGTTCGCCCACTTCGACGCGTGGCATGGGAACTCTCCCGACGTCGACGAGTCCGACGAGGGGAACCGCCTCCCCGCCGACGGCCTCATCACCGGCGCCGCAGAGTTCGAGGGACGCGATCTCCACTTCATGGCGAACGACTTCACCGTGAAGGCGGGGTCCATGGCCGGCCGCGGCGTCGAGAAGTTCCTTCGGATGCAACAGCGAGCGCTGAAGAACGGCAAACCGGTGCTGTACCTGATGGACTCCAGCGGGGGACGGATCGACGAGCAGACGGGATTCTTTGCGAACCGCGAGGGGATCGGGAAGTACTACTACAACCACTCGATGCTCTCGGGGCGCGTCCCGCAGATCTGCGTGCTCTACGGTCCCTGTATCGCCGGCGCCGCCTACACACCCGTCTTCGCCGACTTCACCGTGATGGTCGAGGGGATGTCCGCGATGGCGATCGCGTCGCCGCGGATGGTGAAGATGGTCACCGGCGAGGAGATCGAGATGGACGACTTGGGCGGCCCGGACGTACACGCGAAGTACTCCGGGAGCGCCGACCTCGTCGCCGAGGACGAAGGGCACGCCCGAGACCTCGTCGCCGACCTCGTCACCTACCTCCCGGACAAGGCCGGCGAGAAGCCGCCGCGCAGCGACCCGAAACCGCCGACGTACTCGCCCGACGGCATCGACGAGCTGATCCCCGAGGCACCGAACCGTCCGTACGACGCCCACGACCTCCTCGACCGCATCTGCGACGCCGAATCCGTCTTCGAGCTGAAACCCGAGTACGGGAAGGAGATCGTTACCGCGTTCGCCCGCATCGACGGCAAGCCCGTCGGGGTCGTCGCGAACCAGCCGACCGAGCGCTCGGGCGCCATCTTCCCCGACGCCGCCGAGAAGGCCGCGGAGTTCATCTGGACCTGTGACGCCTACGAGATCCCCCTGCTGTACCTCTGTGACACGCCGGGGTTCATGGCGGGCTCGCAGGTCGAGAAGGACGCCATCCTCGAGAAGGGGAAGAAGTTCATCTACGCGACCTCCTCGGCGACGGTCCCGAAGCAGACCGTGGTTGTCCGCAAGGCGTACGGCGCGGGCATCTACGCGATGGGCGGTCCGGCCTACGAGCCGGAGTCGGTCATCGGGCTCCCCTCCGGCGAGATCGGAATTATGGGCCCCGAAGCGGCGATCAACGCCGTCTACGCGAACAAGCTCGCCGAGATCGACGATCCCGAGGAGCGCGCCGAGCGCGAGGACGAACTCCGTGAGGAGTACCGCCGCGACATCGACATCCACCGGATGGCCAGCGAGGTCGTCATCGACGAGATCGTGCCCCCGTCGAATCTGCGCGAGGAGCTCGTCCAGCGATTCGACTTCTACGAGGACATCGAGAAGTCGATCCCCGACAAGAAACACGGCACCGTTATCTGATCGAGTTTATATCCGATGGCGGGACCAGCCCGCCCGTGACCTGATCACCGACCGGACGACGGTCCGCGGGTGTGCGGTGCCCCGTCGTCCGATGCGGCCGCATCGCCTGTTCGCCCAACACACACCTCACCCAGCACTGCATCACACAGTGACGTCGCGCAGTGTCGATCAAGCGCCGCGGATCACTGGTCGAGCGTCGCACGGAGCAGTCGAACCTCCTCGCGGACCGCCCGCCACGAGTCGAGCGATCCGGGGATCGCCGGGCCGCCCTCCTCGGCGTCTTCCCGGTCCCGAGTGTGCTCGTCGACGAGCGAACGAACAGCCTGCGGGTCGTCGACGCGACGGAAGGCGACGTCGCCGCCGGCGGTCTCCAGCGTCACGGTGCCGTAGCCGAACAGCGATCCCGTGACGGACTGCTGGTACGCGGAGTTCTCGACCATCGAGAGCCGTGCACGGCCGACGCGCCGGCCGACGATTCCGGTCTTCACCGACGCCGCGCGGTCGGTGAGCACGTACCGCGTGTTCACCAGCGAGAGCAACACCAACCCCGGGATCGCGATGCCGACGAGGACGGCGATTGCGGCGATCGCCACTCCGAACCGGCTCGTCGCCGCCGGACCGACAGCGACGGCCATCCCGGCGATCGCGACAAGCAGCCCGACGAGGCCGGCCGGAGCCGCCGCCGAGAGCCGCGGGCGTCCGGTCCAGAGCACTATCTCGTCCTCGTCGACAGTGACTGATTCCGACACGGCGCCGTCGGACTGGGCGTCGATACTCATCGGCCGTCGGTGGACGTCGACGCCGCGTCGGTATCCAGCTCCTCACCCTCGCGGTCGGCGGAACTGTTGCTTCCGTCGCGTCCGTCGCGTCCGCCGGCGTCGGCGCCGCCCGTGGCGTCGTCAGCGGCGGCGCCGTCGGTCTCGACGGCCGCGCGAATCGCGCGCAGTTCCGCGAGGATGTCGTCGAGCACATCGGCCTTCGACTCGCCGTCGGCGGCGCCGCCGCGGCGGTCGCGGGCGCGGATTCGCTCGTTCACCAGTTCCTGGATCCGCTTGGGGTCCGCGACGTTGTCGAAGCTGAGCTCGACGCCGGAGCCGCCGGCCGTGGAAACGTCGACGCTCCCGTAGCCGAACTGCGTGCCGAAGAAGTCCTGCGCGTATGAGGTGTCTTGCACCTTCTCGAAGCCGACACGCTTCACGTCCCGGGAGACGACGCCGCGTTTCACGTACAGCGCCTCGGTGGTGATCACGTACTCGGTGTTCTCGCGCGAGAGGTATGCGACGACGATGATCGGGATCCCGACGAGCACCAGCGATAGGGGGACGCCGACGACGAGCGCGGGGACGAGGCTCATCGAGTGCGGCTTGCCCGTCCAGACGACCTCCTCTTCGGGGTCGAGCGAGAGCCAATCGAAGCCGTCGGGGAGTTCCCCGTCGGCGGAGGGTGACGACATGGCGGAGGATGTCGCACCGAGCAGCATAAAACCGCCGCCGGTGGTCCTCACCCGGCGTGTTCGCGCTTCAGTGACAGCACCGTCCGCTCGAACGTACACACGAGGGTCTCGCCGTCATCGGCGTCCCCGTCGAGTTTGTACGCGTCCACCCGCATCGTCACGACGCCGCGCTCGCCGTCGCTGGTCTCCCGTTTGTCGAGCACCGTCGACTCCGCACGGATCGTGTCGCCGTGGAACACCGGGTTCGGGTGTTCCACGTCGTCGTACGAGAGGTTTGCAACGATCGTGCCGTCGGTTGTGTCCGGGATAGACAGCCCCGTCGCCAGCGCCATCGTGTAGATGCCGTTGACCAGGCGCTCGCCGAACTGCGTCTCGGCGGCGAACTCGGCGTCGAGGTGCAGCGGCTGCTGGTTCATGGTCATGTCGCAGAACGTCTGGTTGTCGCGCTCGGAGACGGTGCGGCGTTTCTCGTGGACGATCGTCTCGCCGACCTCGAACTCCTCGTAATACTTGCCGGCCATGAGGGGAGCGACGGCGGGGGGGGTGAAAACCGTGCGGGACCCGCCGCCGCTTCTCGCCGGTTTCAGTCGTTCACTCCGATCCAGTCGGCGGGATTGATACCCCGGTCGGACGAACTCCGATCCATGCCACGGCGCAGCGTCATGTTCTCTCCCGGCGACCGTCCCGAACTGATGCGGAAGGCGCCCGCGACCGGCGCGGACACGATCGTCTTCGACCTCGAAGACGCGGTCGCGCCCGGTCGGAAGGCGGAGGCACGGACGGCCGTCCGCGACGTGCTCTCCGACCCCGACTTCGATCCGGACGCGGAGGTGTGCGTCCGCGTCACCGGCACGGAGACGTACCGCGATCTTGAGGTCATCGCCGACGGTGGTGCCGACTTCGACGCGGTGATGTTTCCGAAGGCGGAGTCGGCTGACGCTGTCGAGCACCTGGGCGACCAGCTCCGCGAGCACGACCGCCCGGTTCCCGTGATCGCGCTGATCGAGACGGCGCGCGGGGTACTCGGCGCGGAAGCGATCGCGGACGCCCGGCCGACTGACGCGGTTGCCTTCGGCGCCGAGGACCTCTCGGCGGATCTGGGCGCGACGCGGACCGACGAGGGAACGGAGGTGCTGTACGCCCGCGAGAAGACGGTCGCGGCGGCCGCGGCCGCCGACGTCGACGCCATCGACACCGTCTACACCGACTTCGGCGACGAGACGGGACTCGCCGAGGAGACGCGATTCGCGGCGACGCTCGGCTACGACGGGAAGATGGCGATCCATCCCTCGCAGGTGTCGGTGATCAACGAGGCGTTCACGCCCGATGGCGACAAAATCGCGTGGGCCGTGCGCGTTCTGGCCGCCCGCGACGCCGCGGCCGCCGAGGACCGCGGCGTGTTCGAGGTCGACGGCGAGATGATCGACGCGCCGCTGATCGCGCAGGCCGAACGGGTCCGCGAGTACGCGCGGCTGGCGGGGGAGTGGGACGATCAGCAGGACGAGTGACGATCAGAAAACGGGGGTCTCCGAGCGGAACGCTACCGGATCAGGGCCACAGACCGCGGACGCTCTTCGCCTCGGCGATGCGATCGAGCGCGACGACGTACGCGGCGTCGCGCCACGTGATGTCCTTCGCTTCGACTTCGCCACGCACGGCGTCCCATGCCGAGAGCATCTCCGACTCCAGCTCGGAGTTGACCTCTTCGAGGGTCCACGTGCGGCGGTTGATGTCCTGAAGCCACTCGAAGTAGCTGACGGTGACCCCGCCGGCGTTGGCGAGGATATCCGGGATGACGTGGACGCCGCGCTCGGCGAGGATCTCGTCGGCCGCGAACGTCGTCGGCCCGTTGGCGCCCTCGACGACGACGTCGGCGCGGATGTCGTTCACGTTGTCGACGGTGATGACGTTGCCGACGGCCGCCGGGATCAGCACGTCGACGTCGAGCTCGAGGATGTCGTTTCCGTCGCCGAGCAACTCGGCGCCGGCGGTCTCGACCCCGTAGTCGGTGACGGCGTTCGGCTGCTCGGCGAAGCTCGGGATCGCGTGCGTGTCGAGCCCGGTCGGGTCGTGGACGGCACCGCCGGAGTCGGAGACGGCGACCACGTCCGCCCCCCAGTCGTCGAGTAGACGGGCGGCGTTCGCGCCGACCGAGCCGTACCCCTGCACGGCGACGGTGAGGCCGTCGAGATCGTAGTCGTAGTGATCGGCCGCCTCGCGCGTGATGATCGCGACCGACCGACCGGGCGCCTCCTCGCGCCCCTCCGACCCGCCGACGACGGGCGGCTTGCCCGTGACGACGCCGGGGGTGGTCTCGCCCTCCTGCATCGAGTACGCGTCCATGAACCACGCCATCGTCTGCGCATTGGTGCCCATGTCGGGCGCCGGAATGTCCTTCTTCGGGCCGACGAACTTCCGCAGTTCCTCAGCGAACCGTCGGGTCAGCCGCTCGTGCTCACCGTCCGAGAGGTCCTTCGGGTCGACGACGACGCCGCCCTTCCCGCCGCCGAACGGGAGGTCCATCACGGCGCACTTCCAGGTCATCCACATCGACAGGCCGACGCACTCCTCCTCGCTCACGTCGGGGTGGAAGCGCAGGCCGCCCTTGTACGGGCCGCGAACGTCGTCGTGCTGGGCGCGGTAGCCGGTGAACACCTCGACTGAGCCGTCGTCGCGCTCCAGCGGAACCGCGACGCGGTGGACAGTAGTCGGGTGTTTGAGCCGCTCGATGACGCCCGGGTCGACGTCGAGGTGGGCGGCGGCGTGCTCCAACTGCCGCCGCGCCGTCTCCAGCGCCGATTCCGGTTCGTTCTGTTCGTCGGTGGCGACGCGCTTCTCGCCGGTGCCTGCTGTTCCGGTGGACATTGTGAGGTGCCGACCGCCGGGGTGCGACGGGTCGATGTCCGTCGGTCGGAGAGAGGTGAATATAGTATTGATGGTATAGCCTCATCTTAGGTATATATATTCAATAATACACGCGACGATCGTGAGCGATATCGGTATATTTGTTTGTGAATTGGTTGGTTCGCCCGGGCGTCGGTAGACATAACCGCCGACCGCCGGAATCGGGGCACTATGACGACCGAAGCCAATCCATTCGAGAGTCTTCAAGAGCAGATCGACGACGCGGCGGAACACCTCGGTGTCGCCGACGACGTGCTCGAACGACTGAAACACCCCGAGCGGGTGTTGGAGCTGAACCTCTCCGTAGAGATGGACGACGGTTCGCTGGAACGGTTCCGCGCGTTCCGGTCGGAGTTCAACGGCGACCGGGGTCCGTACAAGGGCGGTATCCGCTATCACCCGGGCGTCACCCGAGACGAGGTGAAGGCGCTGTCTGGATGGATGGTGTACAAATGCGCCGTCGTCGATATCCCCTACGGCGGCGGCAAGGGCGGGATCGTCGTCGACCCGGCCGACCACTCCGCCCCGGAGATCGAACGCCTCACTCGATCGTTCGCGGAGGAACTGCGCCCGTTCATCGGCGAGGACAAGGACATCCCGGCGCCCGACGTGAACACGGGCCAGCGGGAGATGAACTGGATCAAGGATACCTACGAGACGCTCGAGAACACGACCGAACCCGGCGTCGTCACGGGCAAGTCGCTGGAGGCCGGCGGCTCCGAGGGCCGCGTCGAGGCGACGGGTCGGTCGACGATGTTCACTGCCCGCGAGGCGTTCGACTACCTCGACAAGGACATCGAGGGCGCCAGCGTCGCCGTGCAGGGATACGGTAACGCCGGCCACATCGCGGCGTACCTCATCGAGGATCTCGGAGCGGATATCGTCGCCGTCTCGGACTCGTCCGGGGCCGTCTACGCCGAGGACGGGCTCGACGCCCGCGAGGTGAAAGCGCACAAAAACGAGACCGGTTCCGTCTCCGGCTACCCGGACGCGGACGAGGAGTTCACCAACGAGGACCTCCTCACGCTCGATGTCGATCTGCTCGTCCCCGCCGCCTTGGAGAACGCCATCGACGGCGACCTCGCCCGCGACGTGCAAGCCGACGTGATCGTCGAGGCCGCAAACGGACCGCTCACTCCGGAGGCGGACGACGTGCTCACCGACGCCGACGTGCACGTGTTCCCGGACATCCTCGCGAACGCCGGCGGCGTCACCGTCAGCTACTTCGAGTGGGTGCAGAACCGCCAGCGCTTCTACTGGACCGAGGAGCGCGTCAACGAGGAACTCGAGCGCCACATCGTCTCGGCGTTCGATGACCTCACCGAGTGCTACGAGTCGCTCGATCTGCCGAACTTCCGCACGGCGGCATACGTCCTCGCCGTCCAGCGGGTCGCGGACGCGTTCACCGACAGCGGCAACTGGCCGTAGTCGGTCACGCGTTCGTCATCCCGATTCCGATGGCCGGCGCAGTCCGCTCCCCTATCCCGTCGCGTTCTGCCGATCCGGGTCCTTCCTGTTCCATGGCGCGGTGACGTTGTCAGGGTGTTCGACGCGGGCGTTCGGGGGCGCGGACGGCGGGTCCGCGGCGACGGGCGGGACACGGACGAGATCCCGTCGGTCGACGACCCCACGTTCGTCACCGCGGGGGACGCCGCGCTGGCGAACGACGACGTGGTGTTCGACTACGAAAATCAGAGAGTTTCGAGTTCGATCCGACTACGCCTCATCGAACAGGGTCTCGCCGTCGACCATGTGCTCCTCGACGGTGTCCATGTCGAGCGTGACGCCGATCCCGGGCTCCTCGGGGATCGTGATGTAGCCGTCCTCGATCACGTCCTCCTCGACGAGGTCCTCCCACCAGCCGAGCTCGTAGGAGTGGTACTCGACCGCCAGCGAGTTCGGGATCGCCGCGCCGACGTGCGCGCTCGCCATCGTCGCCACCGGCGAGGAGACGTTGTGCATCGCGACCGGGACGTAGTACTGGTTCGCCACGTCCGCGATCTTCCGGGTCTCGCGCATCCCGCCGACCTTCGGCATGTCGGGCGCGATGATATCGACCGCCTGATTTTCGATGAGCCGGCGCTCCTCGGTCACGCGGTAGCGGTTCTCCCCGACGGCGATCGGCGTGACCGTGGACTTGGTAACTTCTTCTTGCACCTTGAGGTTCTCCGGCGGGACCGGGTCCTCCAGCCACCACACGTCGTACTCCTCGATGGCGTCGGCGAGGCGCTTGGCGCTGCCGCCAGAGAACGTCCAGTGGCAGTCGAACGCGACGTCCGCCTTGTCCTTCACGCGCTCGGTGACCGCCTCGACGATCTCGACCTTGTGGCGGATCTCGCCCGGACGGAGGTGACGGTTCGCGCGGTCCTTCTCGAGACCCGACGGAACGTCCAGGTCGAACTTCAGCGCGTCGTAACCCAGGTCCTCGACGACGCGCTCGGCCTCGTCGGCACAGGCCTCGGGGTCCGCCTCCTCCTCGGTGTGACAGTCACAGTACACGCGCATCTCGTCGCGGTACTTCCCGCCCAGCAGCTGGTAGGCCGGGACCTCGAGGATCTTGCCCGCGAGGTCGTGTAAGGCGACCTCGATGCCCGAGATGGCGGAGACGGTCACTCCTTCGACCGACCCCTCCCCGGACATCTTCTGGATGAGGTGCTCGTACAGCCGGTCGATATCGAGCGGGTTCTCCCCGACGAGGAACGGCGTCATCCGCTCGATGAGTTCGGGAACGCCCGCGCCCCAGTACGCCTCTCCAGTGCCGACGATGCCTGCGTCGGTGTACACGCGCACGAGCGTCCACGGGAAGTTCCCGTCGACCATCGTGCACTGCACGTCCGTGATCTCGACGTCGCGGCCGCCGCCCCGCTTCGCCGTCACGCCCATCGTCTCGGCGGACAGCTCCCGCATCGTGTACTCCGCGTTCGGGTCGTGGAGCGAATCGTAGTTTCTGCTCATGAGTGGTCGTTTACTCGAATCAGTGTAAAGGTTATGAGGGGCGCCACCGAAATCTGCACCGTCGGTCCCGCTCGGCTACTCGACGAGGACGGGCGCACTCGGCGTCAATCCCCGGGACGGTTCCAGCGACGGTGTGGAGAGCGGCTCATCGACCGCCGGCGGACCGGACCAACTCGACCGCCCGGTAGGAGCCGTACGAGAGGCCGACGAAGCCGAGGACGAATACGACCGCGCCGGCGGCGAGGCCGTAGTCGCGCCAGACGACGTTGACGAGCACGAGCAGCAGGTAGACGAACCCCGCGAGCGCGGGGATCCCGAGGATCGCCGCGAGCAGCGACTTAGTGTCGTCGTACGGGCGGCGGCTGGACACGAGCGGCGTTCGGAGCGCCCGGCTCAAAACCCCGTCGGACACGGCTCCGGGTACCAGTTGGAAGTGTTCGCTCCGGGTACCGGTCGGAAGTGTGAAGCTTTTTGCGTATCTGCGACAGCGTCACTCCCAAGCAACGCTCGCTGTGTCGCGCGGACGGCGTCGCGCCCGCCCGCGAGCATCGTCCATTCCCTGATGTCCTACCGCCGCATCCTGATCGGTCGTTGGTCCAGACGCGATCGGCTGGCGATCCTCGTCGTGGCGGCCGGTGTGGCGTTCCTGTGCGGCACGGCGCTGCTCGTCATCGTCGCGGGCGGACAGACGACCGCGCTCGCCGCGGAGTACGGCAGCGGCGCGGCCGTCACGACGCACTCGACTGTCGACGCCGCCGTCGGGATGGCCCCGGAAAACGCGACGATCATCCCGTTCGCGCTGGCGCGCGGGGAGGGTGGCCGCGAACGGTACGTCCTCGCCAGACCGGATCGCCCGGATCCGTCGGCAGCCGAGTTCGCCGGCGGCACCGGCGTGACCCTCGCGGCACTCGACAGGCCAACCGAACGGACCCTCGAGGGTGATGACGGGCGAGTAACCGTCCGTGTCGCCCCCCGCGGCGGCTCGCCGCCCGTCCCGGCGAGTTGGTACGTGGCGAACGCCTCGACCGTCGAACGGCTCGGGGTCGACGGCGCGTTCGTGATCCGCTCCGTCGAAGACGGGTCGATTCCGAGTATCGGCGTTCCGCTGCGAACCGCGCTGGCGTTCTTCACCCTGGGTACCCGCGAGGCGCTGACCGCCCTGAGTACTCTCGTCGTCGGCAGCGGCGTCCTGATCGGCGTGGTCGTCCACAGCGTGACACGGATGACTATCCGCGAGCGCGAGGCGACGATCCGGACGATTCGCGCCACCGGCGCCCAGCGGACGACGATCCTCGCGCTGTTCGGCGTCCGCGCGACACTGCTGTCGGCCGCGGGCGCCGCGCTCGGCTATGCGGCCGGCGTCATCGGCGTCAACGCGGCGGTCAGTGCCGCCGTGTTCTTCGGGCTCCCGACCTCGCTGTCGCCGACCCTGACGCCGGCGGCGGCGAGG
Organism: Halobaculum rarum; assembly: GCF_040025155.1. NCBI lineage: Archaea > Methanobacteriati > Methanobacteriota > Halobacteria > Halobacteriales > Haloferacaceae > Halobaculum > Halobaculum rarum. Next base: position 2,480,353 of record NZ_CP157275.1, read on the forward strand.
GTGATCGCCCCGATCCTCCTGACGGTCGTCCTGTTGGGCGGTGCAAGCGGGGTGCTCGCGGCCGTCCCCGTCGTTCGCGGCGCGACCCTTCGTGGCGACACCGACCGATCGGCGGGCGACGAGGGGCGTCCGTTGGCGCGGCTCCGGTCGATAGCCGCGCCGACGCTGCTCGACGGGCGGACGGCCGTGCCGACCGCCGCGACGCTCGCGGCGTTCGTGGCCTTCGTCGTACTCGTGGGATCGATGGCGGGCGTCATCGCGCCGCTGTCGGGGGGCGAGGGCGCGACCGTCACCGAGCCCGGGTCCGTGCATCCGATCGCGAGCACCGTCCCGGCGACGTACGCCGACGCGCTCCGCGACCGGGGGATCGCCGCCAGCCCCGAGCTGCTCCTGTTCGAGGTGCGAGACGGCCGGACGTACACGGTCCGCGGCGCGGAGTTCGCGGCGTTCGCGTCCGTCACCGACGCACGGATGGTCGCCGGCGACCGACCCGCGACCGGCGACGAGGCGGTGATCGGCGCCGATCTGGCGCGGACGATGGACGTGGAGATCGGCGACCGCCTGACGCTCGGCGGGACGACCCGTCCCGGGCTCGCGCGCGTCGAGGTCGTCGGCGTGTTCGCGGCCCCCGGTCCGTTCGACGACCAGCTGTTGGTTCCCCTTTCGACCGCGCGCGGCCTCGCGGGGAAGCCGCCGGGGACGGCACAGTTCATCCGCGCCGAGCGACTCCCGGAATCGGGGCTCGACTCGCGGTCGTTCCGCGTCACCGAGGTTCGTGTCCCCGCCAGCGCGGCGCCGAACGCGACCGTCGAGGCGACCGTCGTCGTCGAGAACCGCCGCGAGGACCGAATCAGGGTTACGGTTCCGATCGCCGTCGGCAACCGGACGGTCGAGCGGAACGTGACGCTCGATCCCGGCGGCGACGCGAGGATCCGGATCCCCGTTGAGACCGGCGATCCCGGCGATCTCACCGTCGCCGCCGGCGAGATCGAGCGGACGATCCGGGTCGGAAACGAAACGGCGGGGGGACTCACGCTCGGGCCGATCCCCGAGCGCGGACCGCCGAACGCGACGCTGCTTGTCCGCGTTCGTGACGCCGACGGCGACCCGGTGGCGAACGCGACGGTGACGGCCGACGGCCGGAACGCGACGACGAACGACGTCGGCATCGCTCGGGTGTCGACCGGGGAACCGGGACAGCTCTCGATCCGCGCCCGTGCCGGAGATCGGACCGGACAGGCGACGATTCGCGTCGCCGCCGACGCGACTCGCCGGCCGATCGCGTCGCTCGCGGTTCGCCCCGAGTCGCCCGACCTCCTCACGCGGCCGACGGTGACGGCGACGCTGTCGAACCCGTGGTCGCACCCGCTCCGGGACGTCGCCGTCGCGGTCGCCGGACCCGGCGGCCGGACGGAACGAACGGTCGCGCTCGACTCCGGGGCGACCCGAGAGATCAACGTGCGCCTCCCGCGACAGCCGCCCGGACGCTACGAGGCGACGCTTCGAATCGACGGCGAGGAGACGGCGGTCGAGCGCTTCCGGGTCACCGGCGACGAGCGGGTTGCGGCGGCGCTCGCGACCGGTGGCCGCGCGGGAACCTCGGGGATCGGACGAGCCGTCGAGACGGCGTTCGGCAACCTCCGACTCGTGTTCGGAACGGTCCTCGTGCTGGCGGCGGGGCTGACCGTCGGCGGCACGACGGCGACGTTCGCGCGGGCCGTCCACGGTCGCCGGGAGACGATCGGGATCCACCGCGCGACCGGCGCCTCGCCGGGCAGGGTGCTCGGGATCGTCCTCGGCGACGCGCTTCGGATCGGAACGGCCGCGACGCTCGTCGCGATCCCCGTCGGCGTCGCCGGCCTTCGCGTCGCGGGGCACCTCGGCTACCTGACGGTGTTCGGCGTCCGGATACACGCGACGGGTTCGCCGACGCTGCTCGCGGGGGCCGCCCTCGGCGGGCTGTCGCTGACCCTGGTCGGCGCGGGGCTGGCGACCGCCACGCTGCTACGGCAGCCGCCGTCACGGCTCGTCCGCGGCGAGTCGGCGACGGGGCCGCCGACGGAGGGTCGCGATGGGTGACCGTCCCGATCGCCGGGTTCTCGCGATCATCGCGTGTTTCGCCGTGGGCGCCGGCACCAGGATGGCGCCCCTGTGGTGGAGCCCGCTCCCGGCGACGCTCGACGGGATCGTCTACGCGAAGCTGGCGAACGCCGTCCTCGCGGCGGGGCACATCGAGCTCGTCGGCTTCCGCGTGGACGCGCTGGCGTCGACGGCGCTGTTGTCGACGGGAAGCCTCGTGACCGGCGCCGCGCCGCTCGGGCTCGCGCAGCCGTTGTACGCGCTGATGGGGTCCGCGGGGGTGCTGCTCGGCGCGGTGTTCGCGCGGCGGCTCGGCGCGAGCCTCGGGTGGCCGCGTCGCCGCCGCGGGCGTGCGGCGGTGCTCGCGGCGTTCGCGCTCGCCGTCGACGGGGTGTTCGTCCGCCGGACGGGCGTCCCTGACGACGACGCGATCACGCTGGTGGCGATCCCGCTGGTGGCGCTGGCGGCGCACCTGTACGCCCGCGAGGAGCGGCCGGCGTGGCTCGTCGTCGCCGGCGTCATCCTCCTCGTGCTCCCCGTGACCCACACCTTCAGCACGCTGGTCGCGGCGCTCGTGTTGATCGGGCTGCTCGCGGGGCACCTGATCGGGCGACCGCTGACGCGCGGCCGGCTCGTCGTCGCCGGGCTCTCGCTCGCCTTCTGCGGGTACTTCGTCGCCTACTACACGCTCGCGGCGTCGACATCGCTGACCGTTCCGTACGTCGACCGCGTCCAGTCCTCGCCCGGACTGTTCGCCGCGTGGCTCGTCGTCCTGATCGCCGTGGTCCCGTGGTACCAGCGGACGACCCGCCGGATGCGTCGGATCGTCGCGATCGTTCCGCTGGCGTTCGTCATCGCGGCGATCGCGGTCAACGCGCGGACCGTCGTCTTCCCGGGGACCGCCGCGACGCCGCGGGTCGTGCTCCTGTTCGTCGTCCCGTTCGTGGTTCCGGCGGTGTTGGCGGCGGCCGCCGGGCACCGGTTCGGGCGGACCGGGCCCGTCGAGGCGCCCCTGCTCGCGCTGTTTCTCGCGCCGGTGGTGGTGATCTGCTTCTCGTTCACCGCCGGGCTCACGCCGGAGTACTTCGCGACGGCGCTGCGCGCGCAGACGCACGTCCACCTTCCGGTGCTCGTTCTCGCGGCCGCGGTCGCGTCCCGGCTCGACGCTCGCGATCTGCTCGGCGGCATCGTCGGCGACGATTCCGAAGCGGTCGGCGACGCGTTCGGGTCCCTGCGCCCGGTCGTCGCCGCGGCGCTCGTCGTCGCGATGGCGGCGACGCTCCCGGTCGCGTACGTGAACCTCGACACCGGCTCGTATCCGAGCACGACGACCGAGTCGGAGTTCGCCGCCGGCACCTTCGCCGCCGACCGGGTCCAGGGGACGTGGACCAGTTCGCATACCGGCGTTCGGGTTCCGGGGAACTACTACGGGGACGTGAACGCGACGGTGGGGCCGACGGCGTCGTGGCTCCGCGGCGGACCGTCGCCGGCGTGCGCGGTCGTGTCTCAGCGCTCGTGGACGACGACGGGCGCGCACCTGTTCCCGGCGGCGCCGGCGACGATCCCGCCGGCCGGCTACGACCGCTGGCTCGCCCAGCGCTCGCTCGTGTACGACGCCGGCGGGTACGACCCGGTCGTCGTGACTGTGCCGTCTCCGATCGGTGGGTCGGGCGTCGATCGGATCGGCGGCGCCTGCTGACCAGAACTCCGTCACAAACCCCCGATACTCGCACGTCGGTCGTCGTTCACGGTGGGTGGTTCGCCGCCGAAGGATCCGCAGCGGCGGCCGCGTCGACGGCGACCGCGACGGGTCGACTACTCCTCGCTGGGTCGACTACTCCTCGTCGAGGTACGGCGCGCACACGCGCCGGACACCCTCCGCGAAGTCGACCTCGGGCTCCCAGCCGGTCGCCTCGCGGATCCTCGAGATGTCCGCGCAGGTGTCGTGGACGTAGTTCTCCAGCGGGATCGGCTCGTACTCCGGCTCGACGTCGGTGCCGAGCGCGTCGTTGATCAGCTCGATCATCTCGTTGAACGAGTAGGGATCGCCCGTTCCGAGGTTGTACACGCCGGCCAGCTCGTGGTCGGCGATCGCCTCCAGCCCGCGGACGATGTCGTCGACGTGCGTGAAGTCGCGCGTCTGGGAGCCGTCCCCCCACAGCACCGGCGCCTCGCCGTTGGCGATGTCGTCGGTGAACTGCGAGACGGTGTTGGCGTACTCGCCTTTGTGCCCCTCGGCGCCGCCGTACCCCTGATACACCGAGAAGAAGCGCGCGCCGGCACAGGCCAGATCGTCGTAGAAGTCGTTGTAGTACTCGGCGTAGCGCTCGCGGCCGAGCATCGACGCGTCGTACCCCGTCGACGCCTCCAGTTCCATGTCCTCGGGACTGGGCTCCGTCCGGCTGCCGTACGCCGAGGAGGTCGAGGCGTACACGACCGTGTCACAGCCGTCGTCGCGGGCCTGCTCGACGACGTTGACGAACCCCTCGATGTTGACGCGGGCGCCCTGCCGGGGGTTCTCCTCGAGCATCTGCCGCGAGGACAGCGCCGCGAGGTGGAACACGGCGTCAACGTCCGTCGGGAGGTCGTCGTCGAGCACGTTCGCCTCGACGAATTCCACGTCCTCGGAGAGGTTCTCGGGCGTCCCGAGATAGCCGTTGTCGAGCGCGATCACGTCGTTGCCGGCCGCAGCCAGCGTGTTCGCGAGGTTCGAGCCGATGAACCCCGCGCCGCCGGTGACCAGCACGCGTGCGTCGTTCATACCCGGCGTGGGTCCCCCCGGCCCAAAAGCCGTGTCGGTTGACTGATGTTCTGCCCGGGGTTCGACACGGGTCACCGAATCGACGACCCGAGGGCCCGACCGAGGATCGGACTCTGATCGGGAGACTGTGGCGGCCTCCGGCCGGCCGAACCGTGCGTTCCGTCGGTCGAACTGACCGCCTCCGTGCGGATCACCCTCGCGGGTGGTCCGGGTCCGTGGTTTTAAGCGGGTTCCCGGACGACCATGAACAAATGTCGTCCATCGAGCTCACAGACAGTCAGCGGAAGATCCTCAACGAACTGGTGAACCTCTACCGCGAGGAGGAGGACGCCGTCAAGGGCGAGACGATCGCGGACGCCGTCGGCCGCAACGCCGGCACGATCCGCAACCAGATGCAGAGCCTGAAGGCGCTGCAGTTGGTCGAGGGCGTACCGGGGCCGAAGGGCGGGTACAAGCCGACCGCGACCGCCTTCGAGGCGCTGGACCTGCAGAACCTCGACGAGCCCGCGTCGACGCCGCTGTTCCACGAGGGCGAGCGCCTCGAGAACGTGAACGTCCAGGAGATCAACCTCACGTCGGTCCACCACCCGGAACTGTGCCGCGCGGAGATCCACGTCCAGGGATCGGTACGCGACTTCCACGAGGGCGACTCCGTCAGCGTCGGGCCGACGCCGCTGTCGAAGCTCGTTATCGACGGGACGGTCGACGGGAAAGACGACACCGCCTCGGTGCTCATCCTCAAGCTCGACGGGATGGAAGCGCCGTCGGAACCGCCCGAGCACTGATCGCGAACCGACGGGGAGCACTCGCCCTGAGGTGATCACGGATGACGGACGAACGGACTACCGAGCGAGGATCGAGCGGGCTCGAACGGATCCGCGAGCGAACGCGAACGGCCGTGCGGTTCGTGGCCGACGTGCTGCGCGGCCACGCCCGGAGCCGACATCTCGACAACCGAGAGAAGTAACATAACTCCGCGGCGACGGCGGCGTGGCTGGCGAACGAAGTGAGACGCGAGAACGAACGGCGCTACGCGTCGGCGGTGACTATCCTTCCCGGGTTACATGTCGTTCCAGGCGTTGAGCGCGCGCCCGTACCCGGAGACGTCGGCGATCCATCGGGTCGCCACCCCCTTCTTCAGCGCCTTGGCGGCCGGGCCGCCGAAGGTGTTGATCGGGACCGTGAACCCCGGCGCTTTCACGTCGTGGGCGACCGCCTCCTCGCCGATGGAGATGAGCGTCCCCTTGTCCTCGTGGCGCCACGACTTCAGCGGCGCGCCGCGCACGGCGCGCGCGAGGTTCTCGCCGGCGACCTCCGCGGCCTGCCAGGCGGCCTGCGCGGTCGGCGGAGCGACGTCGTCGTCGCCCTGGTCGACGAGCGCGGTGTCGCCGATGGCGAACACGCGGTCGTCGCTCGTCTCGAACGTCGACTCGGCGTACACGCGGTTGGAGCGCTCGTCGGCGTCGAGGTGGAAGTCCTCGACCTCCGGCTGGCCGGTGATGCCGCCGGTCCACAGCAGCACGTCGTAGTCCATCACGAGGTCGTCCGAGAAGTCGATGTCCTCCTTCGCGGGCGCGTCGCCGTCGCCGTCCTCGCCGTAGTACTCCTCCTCGGCGCCGCCGAGGTAGACGGCGTGCTCGTCGACCTTCGAGATGAACTCGCCCGTCGAGACGGCGATGTCCTTCCCGTCGAGGCGCTTCCGGATGGCGCCCTGCACCTCGGGGTCGTTGTTCGGGAACACGGAGTCGAGCCCCTCGACGATCTCGATGTCGATGGGCGCCTTGTGGTCGTCGCGGTACTCGGCGATCTCGCCGGCCGACTGGATCCCCGAGAGGCCGGCACCCCCGACCAGCACCGTCGCGGGGTCGGTCGTCGTCGCCTCCTGCCCGGCGGTCTTGACGGCCTGGTGGATCTCGCGGGCGTCGTCGAGCGTCTTGAGGGTGAGCGCGTGATCGCGCAGCCCGTCGATCCCGAAGAACGCCGTCGCCGAGCCGACGCCGACGAGGAGGTAGTCGTAGTCGATCTCGTCGCCGTCGCGGGTATGGACCACACGCTCGTCGGTGTCGACCTCGGTGACGCGACCCCGAACGAAGTTCGTGTCGTCGCCTTTGATCTCCTCGACCGGGATGGCGACCTTGGACTCGACCTCGGGCTTGCGGATGACCCGGTGGGCCTCGTGGAGCACGAGGTGGTAGTCGGTGTCCGACACCCACGTCAACTCGGCCTCGTTCGGTTCGATCGCGTCCTCGAACGCTTTCACCGTCCCGGCGCCGGCGTACCCGGCTCCGACGACGACGACCTGCTGACTCATGGGCAGGTGTTCCCGGGCGGAGGATAAATGCGTGTTGAAACCGCCAGCAGCGGGCGATTCGGGCTGTCGCCGTTCCCGCACGGCTGCTCGGGGCCGCGCGTGGGCGCCGGCGGACGCGGAGCGCGGCGTACCCGACTACTCCAGCGACAGGCCGGCGTGCCAGCGCTCGACGCCCGCCTCGCGCTTCACCTCGTCCATCCGCGCGAGCAACGCGGCGGCGAGGCTGGCACACTCGACCGCCCGCGACTCCCCCTCCGTACGGAACTCCCCGGTGACGCGGTTGGCGTACACCGCGCAGACGGCGCCGGCGCGGAGGCCGTACACGTTCGCGATGGTGAGGATCGAGGCGGCCTCCATCTCGATGTTCTTGACGTTCGCCTCGCGTAGCTCGTCGACGAGCGCGTCGCTGCCGGCGGCCTCGAACCCCTCGAATCCGGGACGGCCCTGGCCGGCGTAGAAGGAGTCGGCCGACATGGTGATCCCGACGTGGTAGTCGTAGCCGAGGCGCTCGGCGGCCGCGACGAGCGCGGAGACGACCTCGTGGTCGGCGGCGGCGGGGTAGTCCTCGCGGACGTACTCCTTGCTCGTGCCCTCCTGGCGGACCGCGCCGGAGGTGATCACTAGGTCGCCGACCTCCATCCCCTCCTGAATGGCGCCGCAGGAACCGACGCGGATGAAGGTGTCCGCGCCGACCCGCGCGAGTTCCTCGACGGCGATGGCGGCCGAGGGGGAGCCGATCCCGGTAGAGGTGACCGAGAGGGACTCGCCCTCGTAGGCTCCGGTGGCCGTGCGGTACTCCCGGTGGTAGGCCTTCTCGTCGTGGTCGTCCCACAACGCGGTCACCTTGTCGACGCGCTCGGGGTTGCCGGGGAGGAGGACGGTGTCGGCCACGTCGTCGGGACCCACCTCGATGTGGTACTGGACCTCGTCGTTCGGGTCCTCGCTGTCGTCGCCGGGGTCGCGATCGCTCATGTCCACGCCCTTCTTCGAGCCCCCTTGTAAGTCCGCTCGTTTCCCGCGGCGACGCGCCCGCCGGTCCACCGACATCGATCCCCCGCCCGGATCCCGTCGTCGCCCGCCGGCTCCCGTCGGTTTTTGTCCCGGCGCCGGAACCGACCCGTATGGAGTTTCCCGACGCCGGCGACGAGGGATTCGACGCCACGGACCCGGAGGCGGTCGGTCTCGACCCCGACGCGGTCCGCGACGCCGTCGAGTTCCACCTGACGACCGGCACCCCGCCCGAACAGGTCGCGTACGATTTCTCGAACCAGGAGCCGTGGGACGAGTCCGAGGGGAAATTGGGGTACACGCTCGGGCCGATGCCGGAGCGCCGCGGCGGCCCCGCGGGACTGATCCTGAAGGGGGGTCGGCTCGTCGCCGAGTGGGGAGACACTCGCCGCGTCGACCACTCCTTCTCGGTGGCGAAGTCGTTCCTCTCGATCGTCGCGGGCGCCGCGTGGGATCGCGGGCTGTTCGAACTGGACGAGCGCGTGGCCGAGAGCCGCGGCCACGCGGACGACGACGGCTTCGACGCGGCGCAGAACGCGCCCATCACCTGGCACCACCTCCTCCAGCAGACCAGCGAGTGGGAGGGCACGCTGTTCGACCGCCCGGACAGCATCGACCGCAACCGGGGCGTCGGCAAGACCGGCGGTCCGGAGAAGGGCGAACACCGCGACCTGGAAGATCCGGGGACCCACTGGGAGTACAACGACGTGCGGATCAACCGCCTCGCGCTGTCGCTGCTGCGCCTGTGGGCGAAGCCGCTCCCGCGTGTGCTCGCCCACGAGGCGTTGGATCCCGCCGGCGCGACGCGGACGTGGGAGTGGTACGGCTATCACAACTCCGACGTAGAGATCGAGGGTCGAACGATGAAATCGGTCTCCGGCGGCGGCCACTGGGGCGGCGGCTTCTGGGGGTCGGCTCGCGACCTCGCGCGGGTGGGTCACCTCCTGTTGAATCGAGGTCGGTGGGGGGATCAGCGGCTCCTCTCGGAGGAGTGGGTCGAACACGCGACCGAACCCTGCGAGGTGAACCCGAACTACGGCTTCCTCCTGTGGCTCAACACCGACCGGACCCTATGGCCGTCGGCGCCCGAGTCGGCCTACGCGATGCTCGGGCACGGGCAGAACGTCGTCTGGGTCGATCCCGAACACGACCTCGTGGTCGTGCTCCGCTGGCTCGCGCTGTCGGACGACCGCGCCGAACGAGAGGACCTCCCAAATCAGGACCGCTTCCTCCGGCGACTGCTCGGTGGACTCTGACACGCCCGACGACGTGACGGGCGGGGACTGATCGATCGCCCGGGGTCGTCACGGACGGCAGGTACATACTGCTCGCGACCGTGATCACGGCTATGACAGAGACGGCGACGTTCGGCGGCGGGTGTTTCTGGTGTATCGAGGCGGCGTTCGAGGAGATCGACGGCGTCGACGGCGTCACGTCCGGCTACGCCGGCGGCCACACCGAGGACCCGTCGTACCGCGAAGTGTGCTCGGGTTCGACGGGACACGCGGAGGTCGTCCAGGTTGCGTACGACCCGGCGGTCATCACCTACGAGGAGCTGTTGGAGGTGTTCTTCACCGTTCACGACCCGACGCAGTTGAACCGGCAGGGACCGGACGTCGGGACCCAGTACCGGTCGATCGTGCTGTCTCACGACGACGAACAGCACGAGATCGCGGCGTCGTACATCGAGGCGCTCGACGAGGAGGGCGGCTACGACGACGACGTGGTCACAGAGCTCGAGCCGCTGGAGACGTTCTACCGCGCGGAGGAAAAACACCAGGACTACTTCGCCAAGAACCCCAACGACGCCTACTGCTCGATGCACGCCCAGCCCAAGATCGACAAGGTGCGCGAGACGTTCGCCGAGAAGATCGACGCGTAGGCTCGCCGGGTGGGACCGCGGCTCCGACTGCAACCCCGTTCGCTGAGGCGCCGCCTACGAACGATCAGGCTCGATGCCCTCGAAGTACCGGTCGTAGTGGGCCGCGCAGCCGGGGTTGAACGGGGCGTCACACGCCGGACAGGCGAACTCGGCGTCGAGGTACTCCTCGACCGACAGCGTCGACCCGCAGACGCCACACAGCACCGCTGGGTCGTCGAACCGGTCGCGCGGCCACGGCTCGGGGTCGTGGTCCGCGAGCGCGTCGTGGCACTCGGCGCACGGAACGAACCGCTCGCAACAGCCGAACCGCAGGGCGATCACGTCCGTCGGTCCGTCGTAGTGGACGCACTGGGTGTCGGGGCCGACATCGACGCCGCGGACGGTCGTGCCGTGGATGTCCCGTCGCACGCGGTACGACGGGGGCGGACGCGTCAAAATCGTTCCGTCACGGTCGCATCCGCGTCCAGGTAGTACAATCCGCACCAGAGTTGACGAACCCGCTCCCTCCCGGTTGCGGCGCGTCTCCGCGGTTATGCGGCACGTTACAATGCCCCTCGCGCCACGTTCAACAGTCGCTCGCGGCGGTGTGCCCCCGCACCGGCCGCGAGGACCCCCGGCGACCACCCGGGCGGTTCGGACCCGCCGGCGGTCGCGACTGGCCCAGCATGGACACCACGGACCCGGACCCCCGGTCCAGTCATCCATTTTTGTTGTGACGACACTGTGACCCAGCTGTGTCAACGGTCGGAACACACAGGTAGTCCCACCACAGCGCACACGCCGACCCCACGGACGAACCGAAATCGGTCCAGATCCGGGGATATACGGCCGATAACAATAGTCGGGTCCACCGTCGGGTAGACCACTCGCAGACGGGGTTCGTCGCCTCCCTCGACGCGAGTACCAGACGAGCCGCGCTCGGCATCGGTGGAATCACGCGCCTGCCGACGCCGCTCGGACGGCTGCCGAACGCGCCCCCCACGCCGACGGTTCGCCATCGCATCGCACCGACCCCGACCGCGCCTTCGGGCGCAGTCATCCGGTTTCGGCCCCACGGGTGGGCCCGACCCACCCCACCCGTTTTTTCGCTCCGCCGGCGCCCGAACTCGACAGCGCCGGCCGGGCCGTCCGATAGCTTTGTGAGTGGCCCGCCGCCGATCGAATCCATGTCGGAACGAGGGGACCTCCCGCCGTCGCCGCCGGGGGTCCCGGTGTTCGGAAACGCCGTGCAGTTCGTCCGCGACCCGTTCGGGTTCGTCCGCGAGTCGGCCCGGACGACTGGCGACGTGTTCCGGATGCGGTTTCCCGGGACGGACGTGTACGTCCTCGCACACCCCGATCACGTCGAAACAGCGCTGCTGGATCGCGAGTCGTTCGGAAAGCTCGACGACTTCTCGATCGCGTTCGGGGACGCGCTGCTCGCGGTCGAGGGGGACCGCTGGCGGCGACAGCGCCACGCGATGGAGTCGTTCTTCGGCCCGACTCGGGTCCGCGAGCACGCGGACACGATGGTCTCGCTGGCGGGCCGGCGGGCCGATCGGTGGACGGACGGGTCGACGGTTCGGATCGACACGGAGATGCGGTCGCTCGCGCTCCGGAACCTGTTCGAGGTGGTCCTCGGCTACGCGCCGACGGCCGACGAACTCGACGAGCTCGCGGAGACGGCGCACGCGCTGAACCTCTGGTTCGAGCCGAGCTCGTGGGTACTACCCGCGTGGGTCCCGACGCCGGCTCGGCGGTCGTTCCGCCGCGGCGTCGCCGAGATGCGCGACCACGCGCGATCGCTGCTGGCCGAGGGAGGCGACGAACCGGGGGACGGGAGCCTGCTCGCCAGACTGGCGGCGTTGCGCGACGACCCCGACTCGGGGTTCGACGAGGCGGAAGTGCTCGATCAGGTCGTCGGGATGGTGTTCGCGGGCCACGAGACGACGGCGCTGTCGCTGACGTTCGCGCTGCATCTGCTCGGCGCCAACCCCGCGGTCGCCGAGCGTGTGTCCGACGAACTCGACGAGACGCTCGACGGCCCGCCGTCCGCGGCGGATCTCGAGGAATTGTCCGTCCTCGACCGCGTGATCCACGAGACGATGCGGCTGTACCCGCCGGTCCACGCGATCCCGCGCGTCACCGGAGCGCCGGTCACGCTCGGCGGACACACGATCCCCGCGAACGAGACGGTGTTGCTCAGCACGTGGTGTCTACACCGCGACCCGCGGGTGTACGACGACCCCGAGACGTTCGACCCGACGCGGTGGGAGTCGACGACGCCACGAGAGCGGGGCTACGCGTTCGTCCCGTTCGGCGGCGGCCCGCGGATCTGCATCGGACGACACCTCGCGGAGCTGGAGCTGAAGGCGACGCTGGCGGAGGTGTGTCGACGGTATCGGATCGACGCCACGGGATCGCTCGACGTCTCGCCACAGATGACCACGCAGCCGGACGGGCCGGTGACGATCCGGGTCAACGACCGACGCCGCTGATCCCTGTCTGCGGCCTGAGTTCGGAGGCCTCCGCGGGAGTGGCTGTCTAGTCGTCCGCTTCGGGCGTGGACGTCTCCGTTCCCGAATCGTCCGCCTCCGGCGTGGACGTCTCCGTTCCCGAATCGTCCGCTTCGGGCGTCTCGGTTTCCTCGTCGGTTCCCGGGGCTGCCGTTTCGGTCGCGTCACCGTCGGGTGTCTCCGTACCTGTCTCTTCGTCCCCGGATGTCGCCGTTCCCGTCTCGGTTTCCTCCGGCGTCGCGGTCCCCGTCCCATCCCTCTCCGGTGTCGCAGTCGGGGTCTCGGTCTCGTCGCCTTCCGGCGTCGCAGTCGCGGTCTCGGTTGCGCCCTTGTCCTCGGAGTCGGGCGGCGATTCGAGCGGGACGAGGACGCCGCCGGCGTCGACCATGGCCGTGAACTGTCCGTCCGTGGCGGTGCCGTCGGCGACGCGGCTCCAGCCGTCGCCGTCGTACCGCCAGAGGTCGACGGCCTCCGCGTCGGCCGCCCCGTCGAGTTCGAACGAGAGGTCCGCCGGAACGATCGCCCCGGAGACCGACAGCGCCTCGCTCGCGACGGGAGTCCCCGGCGGGTCGCCGGGGAGCGAGGCACGGTCGACCGTGGCGAACTCGAACCGGTCGTCGCCGTTCAGGCCGAGGTCCGCGACGCCGTCGACGAACGAGACGGTCACGGCGTCCCCGACCGCGACCTCCGTCACGCCGAGTTCGCCGCGCTCGACGCTGAGTTGCGCGTCGTCGTTCCCCCGGAGCGCGACGCGCTCCAGCCGGTCGCCTCCGGGATAGTCGCCGACGACGCCGGGGGCGGCGTTGTCCTCGATCGTCGTGTCGCGGATCACGTTGTCGCCGCTGTCGGAGAACGCGATACCGGGGCCGCCGTTGTCCGCGACGACGCTGTCGACGATGCGGTTGTCCTCCACGTCGGTGCTGAGGCGGATCGCCGCACGATCGTCGCCGTCGTCGCCGTTGCCGACCGCGCGCACGTCCGAGAACGTGCTCCGGCCGACGTTCTGTGCGAGATAGAGGCCGTGCGCGTCGTTATCCTCGACGTCAAGCCCGCGCACCTCGATGTCGTACGTCTCCCACAGCAGGAGGCCGACGCCGTTGTCGCTCGCGGTCACGTTCCGGAGCGTCGAGTCGTCCACCTCGTTGAAGGAGATGCCCGCGCCCGCGTTGCCGGAGGCGTCGACCTCGACGAATGTGAGGCTCGTCCCGGTCGCGTCGAACGAGCCGGCCTGGACGCCGGTGTCGAACTCCGTGACGCGCACGTCGCGCACCGTCACGTTCGTCAGCGGATCGCCCACGTCGCCGCTGCGGGGAGTCCCGTTGAGCACGAGGAGGCCGACGGAGTCCTCGCCCCCGTCGCCGACGATCGAGTTCCCGTTCCCCTCGAGGACCACGTCCGGGGCGCGAACGTGGAGGCAGACCCCATCGTCGTCGCCGTCGCCATCGCCGTCGGCCTCGAGGTCGTCGGTCACCTTGTACCGCCCCGGTTCGTCGACGACGGTACAGGCGTCGATCTCGCGGGCGGGCGCGTCGTCGGGCTGATCGGGGGTGTCGTCGGGCTGATCGGGTGCGTCGTCGGGCTGATCGGGTGCGTCGTCGGGCTGATCGGGTGCGTCGTCGGGCGTCCCGTCAGGCTGCTCCGGGTCCTCGTCGGGCTCCGGGGTCTCGTCAGGCTGCTCCGGCGTGTCCGTGGACGGTTCCGTCGTACTCTCGGGCGTCTCGGTGTTGTCCTCCGGAGGGTCGGGATCGACATCGTCGGATGGTCCCGATTCGCCGTCGTCAGGAGTACCTACTTCGCCGTTGCCGGACGGTCCCGCTTCGCCGTCATCCGACGGATCTGCCTCGCCGTCGTCCGGCGGGCCCGCTCCGTCGTCGCTATCGTCGGGCGGGGCGCCGTCCTCGTCTACTCCGCCGCCATCGGCCTCGCCGTCGCCGACGGCGGTCGGGAGGTCGCCGGTCACGTCCTCGTCGTCCAGTTCGATCCGGTACGGCGAGACGTTTCCGAACACCTCCACGGAGCGGACCTCGCCGCTCACGACGTAGGCGTCGCCCGCTCCGTTGCCGGTCGCGCCGGCGATCGTGACCGTTCCGTCGCCGTTGTACCGGATCGTGTCGTCGCGGTCGGCGGAGTGGCCGTCGACGACCGCCGATGTGGCGTCGCCCTCGACGACGATCCGGTACCTGAACCGGTCGTCCTCGGCCGCGATCACCGCGAGTGTCGACGTGTTTTCGTCGGGGAGGCCGCCGCGGTTTGCGTCCGCCTGGACGGCGTCGAGGTCGGCAAGCGCGGAGCCGCCATCCCCGTCGAACCCGAGCACGCCGGATCCGAGGTTCTCGACGGTGTCGGTGCGTTCGACGACGCCGGAGACGCCGACGGTGCCCGCCGCGAGCACGACACTGAGCAACACCACCGTGACGATCACGACAGTCGACCGGACGGGAGCCTCACCGGTCATTCGTTCGCCCTCGCCGTTCGTGTCCCCGACGGGGACCCGGGTCCGTTGCTCCCGACGGGCGTGAGGGAGCGAGTCCGCCCTCGGGTTGCGTTCGGGCGGTCGGACGTGTCAACAAATATTCGCGTACTCGGTCGGTTCGACGGTGTGTCCGAATGCGGCATGATAGTGTCGCACGCCCGACCGCGGACGTGTCTGATTCAGCGTTCGAAACGCCGATGAAAAGTTATGACACTGATACGATACGGTAGGTCGACCCGACTGGAACAGCGTCACTCGAAACGCGAACCTACCGAGATAGGGAAGAGCAATCCGCGGGGGACGAGAGCGTGGTCGATCCCGCCGCCGCTTCGGGTATGGTAGTCCGAACCAGTTGTTACTCCCGAGTGCGAAGCGGTATCCGAAAGCCGGGGGCGGGATTCGAACCCGCGAAGTCTCGATTACAAGTCGAGTGCATGCACCGCCCATGCTCCCCCGGCGCGTACTGGGGACGTACTGCGTCCTCCGTTTAATCGCTATCGCTTCGATCCCCCTGGACGGGCTTCTCCAGTTCGACTCGGTGGGGATGATACCCGTGTCGCTGGTAGAACCGTCTCGCATCCTCGTTGTCGGCCATCGCCTCCAGCGCGACCACATCGACGCCGGCGTCGGCGAGCGCCGACTCCGCGGTCGCGAGCAGCCGCGACCCGACACCGGCGCCGCGGTGTCGCTCGCGAACGAAGAGGTTGTACACGACCCCGCGGGTTACGTCGAGGTCGTAGCGACCCGACTCGACGCCGAACGTGACGAACCCGACGATCGTCGGTGCCTCCGATCCCGACGAACCGGTGGTCGCGTCAGCGGCGTCCGGATCCGTCGCGTCCGAGTCTCCGGGTTCCGAGTCCGTGGATTCCGGATCCGGGGCCCGAGCGACGACGAGCCCGTCGGTGACGACCGCGCGCGAAACTGCGTCGGCCGCATCGGGGCGGTTCTCCGCGGCCACGAGGTGTGTGCCGTAGGAGCGCTGCCCTTCCGCGAGGGCGACCCAGAGGTCGACTACTGCGTCGACGTCGTCCATCGTCCCGCGTTCGAGCGTGACGCCGTCGCCTCCACTCTCGCTGGGCCCGTTCTCGCCGGTTCCGCTCTCCCCGGACCCGGTTCCACCGCTGTCGAGTCGGAAGCGGTCGCGCGGGTCGGCGTCCGACGGATCGACGGGCATCCGATCGATCGGGACGGTCGCGTTCGGCTTGGCCCTTGTGCCCAGCCCGCCCGTCATGTCGGATCGACGACGCTGTGCTGCGGGTGAGAGAATGGTTAAGTGCGTCGGGGTACCTCACGAATCGTGAGAAGGAATATCAATGGGCATTAGCGAAACGTACTCACGCGGCAGAGACCTTGCCGTCTCACGGCCGTCCGTCCTCATCGTCGCCGGCATCGTCGCGCTCCTGGTGTTCGATCTGGTCCGCCAGATCACGACGCCCGGGGGCCTCTCGACCGCCCAGCTCGCCGGGTTCCTGTGGGACGGGCTCGTGGTCGGGCTCTCGATCGGGCTGGCGGGCGTCGGGCTCTCGATGACGTACAGCATTCTGAACTTCGCGAACTTCGGCCACGGCGACTACGTCACGTCCGGCGCGTTCGCCGGCTGGGCGGTGACGTGGCTGTTCGCCGGCGCCGGACAGTTCGACTTCACGACGCTGCTGTTCATCGGCTCCGTCTCGACGAGGGACCTCGGTGTGTCGGCGTTCGCGACCCCGCTCGCGATCGTCGCAGGGCTGATCGTCGCGGCGGCCGCCACGATCGTGCTCTCGCTCGTCATCGATCGTCTGGTGTACAAGCCGATGCGCGACGAGGGCGGGATCTCGCTGCTCATCGCGTCGATCGGCGTCGCGCTAGCGCTCCGATACGTGATCTACATCGTCTTCGGGCAGCGCACCCGCGGACTCACCGACGCACAGTCGGTGCCCCAGCTCGCGCTCGGCGGCGGGTTCGAGGTCGGCGGGCACGAGGTCACGCTCGTCGTCATCGCGGCCGGGCTGATGCTCGCCGTGCACCTCCTGCTCCAGACGACGAAGCTCGGGAAGGCGATGCGCGCGATGGCCGACAACGAGGACCTCGCGCGCGTCACCGGGATCCCGACCGAGCGGGTCGTTCAGTTCACCTGGATCATCGGCGGTGGCCTCGCGGGCGCCGGCGGGTTCCTCATCGCGCTCGAGCGCGGGGCGATGAACTTCCAGTTCGGCTGGGTTCTCCTCCTGTTGATCTTCGCGGCGGTGATCCTCGGCGGTATCGGCTCCATCTACGGCGCGATGTTCGGCGGGATCACGATCGGCATCGCACAGAGCATCTCGCTGGTGTGGCTTCCCAGCGAGTTCTCCACGGTCGCCGCCTTCGGCGTCATGATCTTCGTGCTGTTGTTCAAGCCGGACGGCCTCTTCTCAGGGGTGACCACGGCGTGAGTTCTCCGACGGAGTCGGTCGACGCGACCGAGGACGCCGCCGGCAGCGACGCCGGCGACGACGTCGAGCGGGATATTCCCGGTTGGACCCCCTATCGCGAGTGGTTCCGCGACCGGTTGAGCGAAGGCGGCGCCACCGCGTGGGCGACCGCGCTGGGTCACCTGCTGGTCGGGGGCGTGCTGTTCGCGCTCGTAGCTGGCTTCGATCTCGGAACGCTCCCGATCGGCGGGAGCCTCGTCTGGTTCGTCTACCTCTCGATCACCGTCGCGGTGCTGTACGCCGCCACGGCACCGCCGGCCGAGCCGTACGTCACGTGGCTCGAGGACCGCTGGATGGAATCCGACGCCGACAAGCTGCTCATCATCCTCGGTCACGTCGTCGTCGTCTTCTTCGTGTTCGCGGTCGCGCTCGGGCTCCCGTTCAACGGACTCATGGGTGCGCTCGGGTCGGTGCTGTTCTTCACTGCCGTGTACGCGATGATGGTGTTGGCGTTGAACCTCCACTGGGGATACGCCGGGGTGTTCAACATCGGTATTGCCGGGTTCATGGCCGTCGGCGTGTACGTGATGGCGATCCTTTCGTCCTCCACCGAAGCCGGCGCGGCGTCGGTGCCCGGACTGGGGCTGCCACTTCCGATCGGTATCCTCGGGGGCGTACTCGCCGCCGCCTTCGTCGGGCTGGTCGCGGCGCTTCCGGCACTCCGGCTGCGGGCGGACTACTTCGCCATCGTCACCGTCGCACTCTCGGAGATCATCCGGCTCACGCTCAACTCACGAACGCTGCAGGAGTTCACGATCGCGGGTGTCACGACAGGGACCGGCGGCGCGACCGGCATCACGATGCCGGGCAACCCGATCAGGCTCCTCTTCTACGAGGGGTTCGGCGCCGGCGCCGAACCCGCGCTGCTGGGATCAGTTCTGTTCCCGCTGTTTCGCGACCTCCGGATCGAGCTGATCCCGCCGGGATCGTCGTGGCTCGGGGTCGTCTCGCTGCCGGCGTTCACGCTCGATCTCGCCGTCCAGCCGTCGGTCATCAACAACTGGGCGTACGTCGTCGTGCTCGCGGGGTTCGTCGGGCTGTTTTACGTTCTGCTCGTTCGCACGGGGAACTCCCCGTTCGGCCGCGTGCTGAAAGCGATCCGCGAGGACGAGATCGTCGCCAAGTCGCTCGGGAAGGACACGAACCGCTTCAAGATCATCGCGTTCATGTTCGGCTGTGGGCTGATGGGGCTGGGCGGCATCCTCTGGCAGGGGAGCCAGGGGTTCACCAATCCCGGCGCGTTCCGGCCGATCATCACGTTCTACATCTGGGTCGCGCTGATCATCGGCGGCGCAGGTTCTAACACCGGGAGCGTCCTCGGCGGCGCGCTGTTCGCGGGCGCCCTCTGGGAAGGTCCGGTGTACGTTCGGCGGGTCGTCACCAACTACGTCGATTTCGGGGACACCCCGAGCACGTTCCCGGGAGCGGTCGCGCCGTTCGTCGAGGGCGAGGTGCTCCCGTTCCTCGCGTTCATGCTCGACAAC
The DNA here is from genome assembly GCF_040025155.1 of Halobaculum rarum. NCBI lineage: Archaea > Methanobacteriati > Methanobacteriota > Halobacteria > Halobacteriales > Haloferacaceae > Halobaculum > Halobaculum rarum. The sequence goes on from NZ_CP157275.1 coordinate 2,499,299, forward strand.
GTCTCGGCGCTCCGATTCATCCTCGTCGGCGTCATCCTCGTGATGCTGATGCAGCGGCGTCCCGAGGGACTGCTCGGCCACCGCAAGGAGGAGGCGGCGGCGATCCCGCTGACTCGTCCGGGCGGCACGTCCGCCGGCGGCGACGCGGTCGCGGACGGCGGGCGTGACGCCGCCGACGACGGAGGTGCGCGATGAGCGCCGAGGACGCGGCCGACCGGCCGGACGGCGACGCGATCGACGGCGACGCCGCCGACGCGGAGTCGTCGCAGGCGACCGCACAGGGTGCGCGCGACGTCGACGAGCATCCGCTGGTCGTCGAGAACCTTCGCAAGACGTTCGGCGGGATCACCGCCGTCGACGACGCGAGCTTCTCGGTCGCCGAGGGGACGCTCACCGGGCTGATCGGCCCGAACGGCGCCGGGAAGTCGACGACGTTCAACTGCATCACTGGCGTGCACAAGCCCACTTCCGGGCAGGTGACGTTCCGCGGAACGGACATCACCGGAATGGCGCCCCACGCCATCGCCCAACAGGGGCTCGTGCGGACGTTCCAGATCGCCCGCGAGTTACCGGAGATGACCGTGCTGGAGAACATGATGCTCGCGCCGAAGGGGCAGGTCGGCGAGCGGCTCACCAACGCGGTCGTGCCGGGGCTGCGCGATCGCGTCGTCGAACAGGAGGAAGAACTCCTCGAACGGGCGTGGCAACAGCTGGAGTTCTTCGAGATCGACCACCTCGCCGAGGAGTACGCGGGCAATCTCTCGGGCGGTCAGCGCAAGCTGCTGGAGATGGCGCGCGCGCTGATGACCGACCCGGAGATCGTGCTGCTCGACGAACCGCTCGCCGGCGTCAACCCGACGCTGGAGGAGAAGCTGCTCGACCGGATTCACGAGCTCCGCGAGCGGGGGAACACGTTCCTGCTCGTGGAACACGACATGGACGTCATCATGGACAACTGCGAACACGTCATCGTCATGCACCAGGGGTCGGTGCTCGCTGAGGGCACCCCCGAACAGATCACGAGCGACGAACGCGTCGTCGAGGCGTACCTCGGAGGCGACGTATGAGTGGTGCGGGACGCGAACGAAGTGAGGGTCCCGGGAATTCGAGCGGGGAGCGAAGCGACCCGCGAGAAGGTGAAAACGAGGACGAGCAACGCGAGTCCTCGAACCGGACGGGGAGCGGAGCGACTCGTGAGGACGGCGAGGCCGACCGAAGGGAGGCCTCGGATCGAGCGGGGAGTGAAACGACCCGCGAGATAGGCGAAAACGAGCAACGCGAGGCCTCGAAAGACGTGGCCGACGGACCACCGATCGCCGCTGACGGGGGAACGGCGACCGGGGGCGCAGCTCGAGCGGCCGACACGGTGCTCCCCGAGGAGAGCCTGCTCCGCGTACGGGGTCTCGACGCCGGCTACGGTGACCTCCAGATTCTCACCGACGTGAACCTGGACGTGGGCGACGGCGAGTACGTCACCATCGTCGGTCCGAACGGGGCCGGCAAATCGACCGTGATGAAGTCGGTGTTCGGGCTGACATCGTACATGGGCGGCACTATCGAGTTCGCCGACACGCCGATCCACGGCCTTCAACCCGACGAGATCATCCACGAGGGGATCGGCTACGTGCCCCAGAACGACAACATCTTCGAGAGCCTCTCCGTGCGCGAGAACCTCGAGATGGGCGCGTACATCCTCGACGAGGTCCCCGAAGACCAGATCGAGTGGGTGTACGACCGCTTCCCGATCCTCCGGGAACGGTCGGGCCAGCGTGCCGGGACGATGTCCGGCGGGCAACGACAGATGCTCGCGATGGGTCGCGCGCTCATGCTCGATCCGGACCTCCTGCTACTTGACGAGCCGAGCGCCGGGCTCGCGCCCGATCTTGTACAGGAGATGTTCGACCGTATCGACCGCATCAACGACGAGGGGACCGCGATCCTCATGGTCGAGCAGAACGCCAAGCAGGCGCTGGGCCGCTGCGACCGCGGGTACGTGCTCGTCAACGGCGAGAACGCGTACGTCGACGCCGGCGACGCGCTGTTGAACGACGAACAGGTCCGCAAGGACTTCCTCGGCGGATAACGCCGTTCATCGCGGGGGCGACCGTCTCTCCCCGATGCTCGCCCGGCTACGCCAGCGCGTAGCGGCCGTCCGACTTCTCGACGTGCCCCGCCTCCCGGAGCGTCTTCAGAATGGAGTACAGCGAGATCCGTTTCATCGACAGCCCGTCGCACAGGTTGTCCTCACAGACCGCGCCGTGGGTCGCGAGATACAGGTACACCAGCTTCGCCCGGGGAGAGGAGACCTCGGTCGGAAGCTGCGTCATCGGTGTCGCTTCGTCGACTTCGGCGGCCGCGGTGTCCGCGGCATCCGCGGCGTCAGCGTGCGTGGTAGCCATCGTGAATCCTCCGAATACTTCGACACCTGTAAAACTGTGGTACGACGTTCGTCGAAATAGGTTCGAGGATCCCTGAGACGGCCAGTATCCCCCGAATAAGCGAATTACTCCTCCACGAGTTACTGTGCAGTCGCCGGGTTACAGTCCGAAGTTTCGACTGTTGACGGCGAGAGGGTCGGAAAACGGACGGGCGCGAGCGATCGACGCGAGCGCGGGGGACTCAGTACGAGCGGATCTTCGGCTCGTACTTCTTGTCCTCGCCCTCGAGGATGACCGGCTTGTACCACAGTTCCGGCGTCCCGTCGTTCCACGACAGCATCGTGTGCTTGAGCCACTTCTCGTCGCGGCGCTCCTGGTGTTCCGCGCGCCAGTGGGCGCCGCGGAACTCGTCGCGTGCGAGCGCGCCGAGGGTGATCGCCTCCGCCAGGTCGAGGATGTTGCGCGTCTCCAGCGTCTGGATGAGGTCGGTGTTGAACGTGCGCGAGGGGTCCTTCACAAAGACGTCCCGGTAGCGCTCGCGCGCCTCCGCGATGTCCTCGAGCGCCCGCTTGAGGCCGTCCTCCTCGCGGAAGACGTTCACCTGCTGAGTCATCGACTCCTGCACGTCCGAGCGGATCTCGGCGTGCTGGAGGCCGTCCTCCTTCTCCATGAGCGACTGGACACGTTCGCGCTCGCGGACGACCGCCCGCTCGACGACGGCGTTACCGTCGCCCGAACCGGTTTCGGCGGCCACTCCGCCGTCGGCGACCGCGTCGCCCTCGCCGCCCGCCGGCTCGACCTCGCCGGGCTGAACCGGCGTGTCGACCTCGCCGAGTTCGTACTCGCCGCGCTGGCCGGTCTCGATCTCGGCGGTGCCGAGGTCCTTGCCCGCGGCGTGAGCGCCCGCGCGCTTCCCGAAGACGATGAGCTCCGGCAGCGCGTTGCCGCCGAGGCGGTTCGACCCGTGGACGGACGCGCAGGCGCACTCGCCGGCCGCGTACAGCCCGCCGACGCACGTCTCGCCGTTCTCGTCGGTCTCGATGCCGCCCATCGCGTAGTGCTGGCCGGGCTTGACCGGCATCGGCTCCTCGAGGCCGTCGACGCCCTCGAAGTCCTTCGCGAGGTGGAGGATGTTCTCCAGGCGGTCGAGGATGCGTTCCTCGCCGAGGTGGCGCATGTCGAGGTGGACGTACTCGTCGTCGATGCCGCGACCCTCGCCCACCTCGCTCAGCTCCGCGCGGGCGACGACGTCGCGGGAGGCCAACTCCCCGTCGTTGCTCGCGTAGCCGTACTCGAACATGAAGCGCTCGCCCTCGGCGTTGTAGAGGATACCCCCCTCGCCGCGGACGCCCTCGGAGATGAGCACGCCCGTGCTGGGCAGGCTCGTCGGGTGGAACTGGATGAACTCCATGTCCTCGATGGGGACGCCCGCGCGGTAGGCCATCGCCACCCCGTCGCCGGTGTTGGCGACGGCGTTGGTGGTGTGTTCGAACACCTGGCCGAGTCCGCCCGTTGCGAGGATGACGCCCTCCGTCGCGCGGAAGCCCGAGAGCTCGCCGCTTTGAATGTCGTAGGCGACGACGCCGTGACAGGTGCGGTCCTCCGGGCGCTCCTCGTCGGTGACGGCGAGATCCGAGACGTACCACTCGTCGTAGACCGTGATGCCGCGCTTGACGAGCTGCTCGTACATCGTGTGGAGCAGCTGGTGGCCGGTCTCGGCGCCCGCGTACGTCGTCCGCGGGAACGAGAGCCCGCCGAACGGCCGCTGGGAGACGCGGCCGTCCTCCTCGCGGGAGAACGCCATGCCCCAGTGTTCCAGTTGGATGACCTCCTTCGGGGAGTCCTTGCAGAGCGTCTCGATGGCGGGGGCATCGCCGAGGTAGTCCGACCCCTTCATGGTGTCGTAGGCGTGGTCCTCCCACGAGTCCCCCTCGCGCAGGGCCGCGTTGATGCCGCCCTCCGCGGCGCCGGTGTGACTGCGCACCGGGTGGAGCTTCGAGACGATGGCCACGTCCGCGCCTTCCTCTTGGGCGGCGATGGCCGCGCGGAGTCCCGCGCCGCCGGCGCCGACCACGATGACGTCGTGTTCGTACATGTGTCGTGTGTTGTGTCCGTGTTGCTGCGTTCGGTCGGTGTCGCTGCGTTCGATGGTCGTCCGTCCTCGCCGAACCCCCACGGTTCGTCGTTGAACGCGCTTGGGGTTCGGCCTACTTCAATCGCGTGCCGGCTCGGGTGGTTGACCGGGGTGAGCCTACCAGAACTTCAGGTTGTTCTTGACAGCTTCCCGCTTGAGTTCCTGAATGTGCTCGGTCAGCGGGATGTCCTTCGGGCACACCTCGGTGCACGAGAACTGGGTCTGACACCGCCAGACGCCGTTCTCCTGCTCGAGGATGTTCAGCCGGTGCTGCTTGCGGTCCTCGCCCTCGCGTTCGTCCATGGCGAAGCGGTACGCCTTGTTGATCGCGGCGGGACCGAGGTACTCGTTGGTGCCCGCGGCGATGTTGCACGATGACATGCACGCGCCACACCAGATGCAGCGCGTCGACATCTTCACCTTCTCGCGATTCTCCCGTGTCTGGCGCTGCTCATCCAGTTCGCCGTCGGGGAGTTCGTCGGCGTCGAAGTACGGTTCGACCGCCTCCATCTGGTCGTAGAAGTGCTCCATGTCGACGACCAGGTCCTTCTCGACGTCCGCGTGCGGGAGCGGCTCGACGCGAACCGGCTGGTCGAGGTCGGACAGCTGCGTCTTGCAGCCGAGTCGCTGGCGGCCGTTGACGAACAGCGCGTCCGACCCGCAGATCGCCTGCCGGCAGGAGTGCCGGAACGTGAGCGAGGAGTCGAACGTGTCCCGGGCGTAGATGAGCGCGTCGAGGACGGTCATCCCCTTTTCGTACGGGACGTGGAAGTCGTCGAAGCGTGGTTCCTGTTTCCCCTCGACTTCGGGGTCGAAGCGGAACACCTTGAGGTGGAAGGTGTCGTCGTCACTGTCGGCACGCTCGGCGGCCTCGCGACGCGCGCGCTCCTCGCGGTCGGCGCGAGCCTCGGCCTTCTTTCGCATCCGCTCCTCCTGTGCGGGCGCGAGCGGTTCGCCGTGTTCGACCTCGGTCTCTGCCTCAGTCTCCGTGTCCGTCTCTGGAACTTGTGTGCTCATTGTTAGAAGGTGGGGAGGCCCGCCCAGGCGTTCGCGGTGCGGATCCCCTGCACGACGAGCACCAGGCTCGCCGCGATCAGCGTGTACTTGACGACCTGCTTCTTCGTGCCGGTCAGTCCCTGGTTCTCCAAGGCGTTGTAGACGCCGTTGACCCCGTGGAACGTCGCGGTGATCAGGAACAGCACCATCAGCGAGTAGTAGGTGAGATCCGTCATCCGCGCGCTCGAGGCGAGGAACGACACCTCGTCGGCGTGGTTGACGAAGTGGAGCAGGAAGAAGTGGAACGCGAGCACCACCACGAGGAACGCGGCGGTGATCCGCTGCCACAGCCACCGGCGCCCGCCCTTCTCGAACGAGGAGTAGCGCTCGGCCATCTCTAAAACACCCCCGCGAGGAACGTCGGGACCGACGCGACGACGATGGCGCCCGTCAGGATCAACGACGCGTAGAAGCTCTTGTCTTGACTTTCGAGACCGATCCCCAGGTCGACGAGCAGCAGGCGGCAGCCGTTCAGGATATGGAAGACGGCGACCGCAAGCAGCCCGACCTCGAGGATTCGAACGACCAGCAGACTCTCCAACGCGACGATGACGGTGGTGTACACGTCACTTTCGGTCGCGATGGCCTGCGTCTGTCCGGCCGCGGAGATGGCGGTACTCAGCACGGCGATGTGGGTGAACAGGTATCCCACGAGCACCCAGCCCGTGAACTTGTGGAACACCCAGGCCCACATCCCCGCCGAGAACTCCCGCCACCGGCCGAAGTCCTCGACGAGACCCCTGTCATACGACTGGCTCATACGTCTGTCGCTCCGGCCTATGGGGGTATAGTAGTTACGTGACGCACCCGCACGCCGACGCGACGGATCGGGGGCGGAGGCGGCATACCCGCCGGATCCTCTGCAGGTCGGCGAACATGTCCGGCTGCACGAATTTTTTGTCGACGTGGACCGCACGGCCGACAGTGACCGATCGCGCAGTCGACGCGTTCTCCTTCCTCGGCGACAGCCTTCGGCTGTCGATCCTCCGCGCGCTCGCCGATCGCGAGGCGCGTGCGGGCCCTCGAACCGACCCGATTGCGTACAGCGACCTACGCCGCGCCGTCGACGAGCGCGATAGCGGGAAGTTCAGCTACCACCTCGGGAAGCTCACCGGTCGGTTCGTCGAGAAGACGTCGAAGGGCTATCGGCTGCTCGAACCGGGACGGGAGACCGTCCGGCTGCTGGAGCGCGGCGTCGTCGACGGAGACGCGGATCTTGAGGCCGAGCCGGTCGACGCACGGTGCCCCCGATGCGGCGGCGACGTGCACGTGATCTACGCCGACCACCACCTGTTCACCTGCTGTTCGGCATGTGAGGGCCTCTTCGGTGCCGACGAGTGCCCGTCGGGCACGCTCACGGGGATCGTCCTTCCTCCGCCGATCGTCGAGCAGTTGGACCCCACCCCGCTGTTCCGCCGGGCCCACCAGGTGTTCGAACGCCGACTGCGACCCATGATCGAGGGGATCTGTCTGGAGTGCGGCGGGACCGTCGACGGCCGGCTCAGCCGGTGTCCCGACCACGACCCGGACGGGATCTGTTCCGACTGCCACACTGCGTATCCCGTCCTCGCGGAGGTCGTGTGTGGGACGTGTGGTCGCGGCCGCGTAACCCATCCCCTGTTCGGGAACCCCGGTGCAGACGGAGTCGACACCCGCCGCGGTCCGAACGGTGAGTGGCCGGCGTCGGGAACGGACGCCGCGCGCGAGGAAGTGGACTCGGACGGCGGCGCCGTCGAGTGGAACGCCGAGGGTGATACCGCCTGGCGACGGTTCGGCGCGTTCCTTACGTGGTCGGCGGTTCCGCAGGAGGACGGGGCGATCGCCTTCGAACCACCGGAGGGAGGGCGCCGAGTCGTCGTCGCTCCCGATCTGCGCGTCGTCGAGTGACCCGGCCCGATCAGCGACGCCACCGGCCGACCGTTCCGGAGTGGGTCAGCCGATCGTCCCGGACGGACTCTGGTCCAGTTCGACGACCCGTCGGGTCCGTTCGTCGAGCTCGACGAGGTGACACAGCGGGTTTCCGGGGTACACCACGGGGTTCTCGAGGACGCCGACGAGGAGTCCGGTAAACGGTGCCTCGATGGCGACGTTGTCGTTCTTGAACGGGTTCGTGATGGTACAGACCGTGTCCCCCTCGTGGACCAGCGAGCCCCGCTCGAAGTGCATGTCGACCATTCCGCCGCCGTCGGCCCTGAGCCACGTCTTCTCACGCTCATCTGTGATCACGGTCCGCCAGCCGGGCCATCGGACCTGTTCGGCCTCGAGCATCCCGTACTCCGCGAACGTCGAGCGGACCCCCGAGAGCGCCTCGTCGATCAGCGCCCGCTGGAAGCGGTGTGCCTCGCCCATCTCGACGGTGATCGCCGCGATGCCGTCGGTCACCGCCTCGGTTCGGAGCATCCCGGAGGACCCCTCGCTGTCGATGATGACGTTCGTCCCGTACGCGCGGGCGAGGCGGGCGGCGTCCGGGTCGCCCATGTCGGCGCGGGCGTGGATCATGTTGGTTCGTCCTCGCGTCGACGTGTGAAAGTCCAGTCCGAAGTCGCACGGGTCGATGAAGTTCGTGTAGATGCGCGCGGCCATCCGCTTCGCGCTCGTCGAGTCGGCCGAGCCGGGGAACGAGCGGTTCAGGTCCCGGTCGTACACCGGAAGGTAGCGCTGTTGTGCGAGAAAGCCCGGAACGTTCAACACGGGCAGACAGATGAGCGTGCCCGCCAAGTCCGACAGATCCCACTCGTGAGCCACCTCCCTGACGACCTCGATCCCGTTGAGTTCGTCCCCGTGGGCGGCCGCAGAGAGGAACGCGGTCGGGCCCGGTCGCTCGCCGTTGATGATCGTCACCGGGATCCGGACGGGGTCGCCGAGATACGTCTCCGACACCACGAACCGGATGTTCTGTCGCTCCCCCGGGTCCACCCGGCCCCCGTTGTACGTGAAGACGTCGGCGTCAGTCATGGTCGCCGGTGTGGGACCGAGCGTGATAAACTACCGCGTCGCCGGCGGATCGGCGGCCGTATTCTCGTCTCGGGTTCGCCGCCGTCGCCGCGTTGTACACCGGCGGGGCTCTCCTCGGACCCTCACTGTGGGGCGCGTGTCTGGGATTCGCACGCGGTTCGCCCGACCGGGACACATTTGATGCCCCCGACGAGTCACCCTGTATGACTGAAGAGTCGGTACGCGTCGGGGTGCTCTCGCTCCACACGAGCAAGGAAACGAAAGCGATCTGTAACGCCATCGAGGCGCTGGGGCACGAGCCCGAGTGGCTCCGCCGGGAGAACGCGGCCGTCAGCATCGAGGACGGCGAGGTCGCGATCGAACCGGACGTCGACGTGGTCGCGAACCGAATGCTGCTGTCGAACATCGAACAGCCGGCGGAGGGACTCGGCCTCGCGCACACGTTCGGCCGCGCACGACCGATCCTCAACGACCCGTCGGCGGTCCTCACGGCGATGCACAAGTTCGCCTCCGGCGTCGCGCTGGCGGAGGACGGCGTCCGCGTCCCGGACGCGCTGCTCGCGCTGTCCAACGACCGGCTCAACGACGGTCGCGACCGATTCGGGACTGAGGGGGTGTACAAGACCGCGATCGGCACTCATGGCGGCGGTACCTGGAAGATCGACCTCGACGAGCCGGTCAATCCGATGGTCGGGAACCGGCAGGCGTTCCTGCAGGAGCTCATCGACCGCGACGATTCGCGACACCACGACACCCGCGTGTACGTCGTCGGCGGCGAGATCGTCGCCGCGATGAACCGCTACGCCCCGGACGGCGACTGGCGCACCAACGTCGCACTCGGCGGCGACGTGGAAGACGCCACGGCGTCGCTGGACGAGAAGGCGGAGGCGATGGCGCTGCAGGCTGCCGAAACAGTCGGGCTCGATTACGCCGGCGTCGACCTCGTGCAGGGGTACGACGGCTGGTACGTCCTCGAAGTCAACCCCACCGCGGGGTTCAAGGGGCTGTTCGCGGCCAGCGGTCGCTCGCCGGCGCCGCACATCGCTCGGCTGGCCATCGAGCGCGGCGGCGGCAGCGTCGACGACGAGCGAGTCGAGGAGCTGTCGGCAGTGCTCGACGATTCGACGCCGGCGTGTATGCCCGCCGAGCGCCGGATAAACGACGGGCAGATCCCGACCATCGGGTACATCGAGGAGGTCAACGTCGCCGGGACGCAGGGGGCGACACAGGCGTACGCGAAGTCCGACACCGGCGCGACGCGCTCGTCGATCGACACGCAGCTGGCCGCAGAGATCGGCGCCGGACCGATCAAGAGCATGACCCGGGTCAAGTCCGGCTCGGTGAAGTCCGGGAAGGCCAGGCCGGTCGTCGACCTCGTCGTCGGCATCGGCGGCGAACAGCACACCGTCACCGCCAGCGTCGAGGACCGCTCACACATGGAGTACCCGATCCTCCTCGGGCGTGACATCCTCCAGCACTACCGCGTCGACGTGCAGCGCCGCGCCGACGAGGGCCGGAATCCCGAGAGCGACGAAGAAGAGGAGGAAGGGCTCGAGGAGTAGCACGCGGCAGCAACTCACATCCCCCGGACGGGCCGGACTGCTTTTCCCTGTCGGGTCACCACAGTAAGACATGGGCTTCGGGAGCTACGATGAATCCGAGCAGGAACGTCAGCAGAACGACGGCGCCGACGCGGCCGACGGGTCGACCGTCGACGCCCACGAGAACGACCACGAGGGCGAGGCGAGCTTCGAGGCGGGCGCCTCGACCGACGATCTGGTCTCGCAGCTTCAGACGATGAAAGACGACGACGAGGACGACGAAGAGTAATCCCAGCCCCGAACGGGGCCGGAGCGCTTCGGACCGACGCGTGACCGACGGCGTTCGACCGCAACGGAGCGTCGCCTGATTTTCGCTGACCTCGATACGGAGACGTGTCCGTCCGGCCACGAGACGAGAATATCGTTCCTGAAACTCGGCGGCGAAGGTATATCAACACGCTGGGCACCGATCCGGGTATATCCGATCCCCCGTCGCGGATGGGTCGGAACGACACACAATGTTCGAATTCATCACGGACGAGGAAGAGCGCGGGCAGGTCGGAATCGGGACGCTCATCGTGTTCATCGCGATGGTGCTGGTGGCGGCGATCGCCGCCGGCGTCCTCATCAACACCGCCGGCTTCCTCCAGAGCAAGTCACAGGAAACCGGACAACAGAGCAGTAAACAAGTCAGCGATCGCGTACAGGAGGTCGCCACCGTCGGCAACGTCAACGGTGACGTCATCGACATCGTCAACGTGACGGTGACGCAGGCCCCCGGTGCCGGCGAGATCGACATCCAGAACGCGACCGTGACCTGGATCGGTCCCAGCGGGACCTACCAGCTGACGTCGACGACGCAGAACTATTCACAGAGTCCGACGATGACGGACCGGTTCTCCTACGTCGCCGTGAAGGACGCTGACGGCTCCGACAACGTCCTGAACGACGCTGACGACCGGCTCAACCTCGTGTTCGAGGTTAACCAGTTCGCCACCGAGAACCTCGCCGAGGGCGACGAGGTGACTATCAAGATCAACACGATGGCCGGCGCGACGACGAGTATTCGCTTCTCGGTCCCCGAGTCGCTCGGGAACAAGCAAGCCGTCGAGCTGTAAGCCGGCTCCACCCTTCTGTTCACCCCTGCGAAGTCGAGTAGCGATGCGTTCGAGTCGGCGTACGTCGCCGCGGTATCGGCGCTACTCCTCGCCGACGACCTCATCGACACTCGCGGCGATGTCCTCCTTCGCGCGCCAGAGGTACAGCGACGCGTAGCTGCGGTACGGCGCCCAGCGTTCGGCCTCTTCGACCATCTCCGCCCGGCTCATCTCGCGACCGTACAGCTCCTCCATCCCCTTTCGGATCCCGAGATCGCCGACGGGGAACACGTCCGGTCGCCCGAGCGAGAACAACAGCTGCATGTTCGCCGTCCACTCGCCGACGCCGGTGATCGCTGTCAGCTCCTCGCGTACCTCGTCGTCGCTCATCGCGGCGAAGGCCTCGCGATCCCAGTCGTTGTCGGCGAACGCCTCGGCGACGTTACCGACGTACCGCGTCTTCTGCCGGGACAGACCGGCGCCCTTCAGCGTCTCCTCGTTGGCCGCGAGCAACCCCTCGGGCGTCACCTCCACTGCGTCGAACAGGCGTTCACGCGTCGCCGCCGCGGACGCCATCGACACCTGTTGGCGAAGGATCGACACGACGAGCCGCTCGAACGGGTCCGCGGCGGGATCGATCGTGAGCGGGCCATGGCGGTCGATCACCGGACCGAGCCGGTCGTCGCCTCGGAGCGCCTCCAGCGCCTCGCGGTCGGCCGGGTCGATATCGTCGAACGCGTCAGCGTCTGCGTCCACTGGCATACGTCGTGGTGGAGCGCGGGCGAGAAACGGTTTTCGGGGACGGAACCGAGCGTGTTCGAGGATCGGGAACCGATTCGAGAACGGACGTGCAACTCCGGAAAACTGGTGTCGTGTTTGCGTCGCGACGGAGGGAAACGTTGAATCGGCGGGACTTCGACGCGACGCACATGGACGTTGATGACGTAGAGACGGTCGCGGTACTGGGTGCCGGAAACATGGGCCACGGGATCGCGGAGGTCGCCGCGCTCGCGGGGTTCGACGTGAACCTGCGGGATATCAACGAGGAGTTCGTCCAGAACGGCTACGACCAGATCGAGTGGTCGCTCGGCAAGCTCGCAGAGAAGGACCAGATCTCCGAGAGCGACGCCGAGGCGGCGCTCGACCGCGTGACGGCTGTCGTCCCCGTCGAGGACGCCGTCGCCGACGCCGACCTCGTGATCGAGGCGGTGCCCGAGAAGATGGACATCAAGAAGGACGTATACACCGAGGTCGAGGAGCACGCGCCCGACCACACCGTGTTCGCCTCGAACACTTCCAGCCTCTCGATCACGGAGCTGTCGGAGGTGACCGACCGCGAGGAGCGCTTCTGCGGGATGCACTTCTTCAACCCGCCGGTGCGTATGCAGCTCGTCGAGGTCATCTCCGGCGCGCACACCGCCGACGAGACGATGGATCTCGTCGAGGACGTCGCCGAGCGGATGGGCAAGACCGCGGTCCGCGTCCGCAAGGACTCGCCGGGCTTCATCGTCAACCGCGTGCTCGTTCCCCTGATGAACGAGGCGGCGTGGCTCGTCCACGAGGGCGAGGCGACCGTCGAGTCGGTCGACTCGACGACGAAGTACGACATGGGCCTCCCGATGGGGAGCTTCGAGTTGGCCGACCAGGTCGGCATCGACGTGGGCGTCCACGTGCTCGAGTACATGCACGAGGTGCTCGGCGACGCCTACGAGCCGTGTCCCCTGCTGACCGAGAAGGTCGACAACGAGAACTTGGGCAAGAAGACCGGGAAGGGGTTCTACGACTACGAGGACGGTCCCGGCGCGGAGGTTCCCTCCGACGAGGTCGACGAGGACGTCAAGCACGCCCTGGTGGCGGTGATGGCCAACGAGGTCGCCGGCCTGATCGGCAACGACGTCGCCGACGCCGGCGACATCGACCAGGCGGTGAAGCTCGGGGCGGGCTTCCCCGACGGCCCCGCGAAGATGGCCGACACGGCCGGTCTCGACACGCTGCTCGACACGCTCGAGAAGCGCCACGAGGAGACGGGCGCTGAGCGATACGAGGCAGTCGACTACCTCCGCGAGCTCGTGGATGAGGGTCGCGGTTTCTACGGCGGCGACGGCGACGGCACCGAGGACGCGGTCGACTTCGAGACGATCCGCATCGAGCGGGAGGGCCGCGTCGGCCACATCGTCCTCGACCGACCGCACCGGATGAACACCATCTCCGGCGAGCTGCTGGACGAACTCGGCGTCGCGATCGAGGAGCTGGAGGCCGACGACGACGTGCGCGCGGTGCTGGTCACCGGCGAGGGCGAGCGCGCCTTCTCCGCCGGCGCCGACGTGCAGAGCATGGCCGCCGGCGGCGGCGACCCGCTGCAGGCGGTCGAGCTCTCCCGGAAGGGACAGTCGACGTTCGGCAAGTTCGAATCGTCTGACCTTCCGGTCGTCGCCGGCATCGACGGCTACTGCCTCGGCGGCGGCATGGAGTTCGCCACCTGCGCGGACATGCGAGTCGCCTCCGAGCGCTCCGAGCTGGGCCAGCCCGAGCATAACCTCGGCCTGCTGCCCGGCTGGGGCGGTACCCAGCGCCTCCGCCATATCGTCGGCGAGGGGCGCGCCAAGGAGATCATCTTCACCGCCGACCGCTACGAGGCCGAGACGATGGCCGACTACGGCTTCATCAACGAGCTCGTCGCGAACGACGAACTCGAGGAGGCGGCGATGGATCTGGCACAGGATCTGGCCGCCGGCCCGCCGGTCGCCCAGCGCTACACGAAGCGCGCGATGCTCGCGGGGCGCGACGACACCGATGCCGGGCTGGAGATAGAGGCGCAGTCGTTCGGCCAGCTGATGAACACCGAGGACCTCATGGAGGGCGTGATGGCGTTCATGTCCGACGAGGAGCCGGAGTTCGAGGGGAAGTGAGCGAGACCGAGTGAGCGGAGCGAACGAGGTCTCGGTGTAGCGGCGGCGAGGTCCTCGGGCCGAGCCGCCCAGTAAGTGATGCGGGATACGGCCCGGTCAGGCCAGTTTGAACGCCCGGATCGTGTCCCGTTCCGTCGGCTCCTTCACGACCTGCACGCCGCCCAACTCAGAGAACACCTCCTTCCAGTTTCGGTGGTACAGCGGGAACTCGTCGTTGACGTAGCTCACCTCGGCGCCCTCACGGCCCCGCTCGGCGCCGTTCCCCTCGTTTTCGGCGGTGACGAGCAGGTCCCCGCAGACGCGCACGACCTCCTCGAACACCCACGTGTCGTCGGGGTGGACGTGCTGGAGCGTCTCGACCGAGTACACCGCGTCGAACTCGTCGTCCTCGAACTCCGGAAGCAGATCCTCGATGGCCCCCGTATGGAACTCGCCCGTCTCCGCGAGCGTCGGGAAGTACTCGGCCAGCACGTCGAACGACTCGTCGTTGATGTCGATGCCGGTGAGGCAGTCGAAGTCGTTGCGCCTGAGGTGTTCGAGGTGGCGACCCGAGCCACAGCCGAGTTCGAGCACTCGCGCGTCCGTGCCGACGTAGAACTCGACCGCCGACCGGATCGCCTCGCTCGTGTCGTCGGGTCCCTTCTCGGCGTAGTAGCGCGGGGAGAACTTCCCCTCGCGCTCGGCCCAGTCCTCGCGGACCTCGTCGGGGTTCATACCCGCCGGAACGGACCCCGGGCGTAAACCTCCGCCGGAGTCGGCGGCGGCGGGGCGACCACAGCCCGCGTCGATTCACCTGCGGTCCGCGGTGAGTCGCCCGTGATCAGCGGCGACTCACTCCTCGCGGCGTTCCCGGTAGTCCGGCAGGAAATCGTCCTGCAGCACCGCCGACCGGCCGCCGTCGACCGTGAGGCTCGCGCCGGTGACGAACCCCGCCTCGTCGCTGGCGAGGAACGCGACCGCCGCGGCGACGTCCTCGGGGACGCCGATCCGACCGGTCGGGTGGATGCTCGCGAGTTCCTCGCGGCGCTCCTCGCTCATGTCGCCGGTGGTGCGGTCGATGGCGACCCAACCGGGATTCACCGTGTTGACGCGCACGTCGGGGCCGAAATCGATCGCCATCGAGCGCGTCATCCCGTTGATGCCGGCCTTGACGGCGTTGTACGGGAAGATGCTCGGCGTCGTCGCGAACGCGTGGTTGCTCGATATGTTGACGATGGCACCCTCGTCCATGTGCTCGCGGGCGTGCTTGGCACACAGCCAGTGCGAGCGGAAGTCCGTCTCTAGGACGAAGTTCCAGTCGTCCATCTCGGCCTCGTCGGCGGCGGTGTACGTCTCGACGCCGGCGTTGTTGACGAGTACGTCGAGGCGGCCGAACTCCTCGGCGGTCGCCTCGAACAGCGCCGCGATGTCGTCGGGGTCGCGCATGTCCGCGCGGACGAAGACGGCCTCGCCGCCGGCGTCCTCGATGTCGGCGACAGTTTCGGCGCCGGCGTCCTCGCTGCGGCCGGTAACGACCACCCGTGCCCCTTCGGCCCCGAGTCGCTTCGCGACGCCGGCGCCGATGCCGCGGGTGGATCCCGTGACGACGGCGACCTTCCGTTCGTATCTGGATCGCGGCTCGAGTTCGTCGATAGCGGAGGTGTCGAAGCTAGTCATTGAGTGTGTGAGGTGTCGCGGTCGGGTGACTTGATGGTTGGTTCGCGATCAGTGTTCGTCGGTGGTGGAGACGACGCGAGTACGGCGACGACGACGACCGCGAAAGCCCCCGACCGTCTCGGCGAAGGCGGGCGACGCAAGCACCGGAGGCGAACGGAGTGAGCCGAGGAGCACAGCGAGTCCCCCGAGCCGAGACGGTCGGCCCCTTTCAGTCCCACCCGATTCCCGGACGGGCATCGTCGCCGGCGGCTGTCAGGCGTCGTCGTCTCGGACTACCCCCGTACTGCGGCGGGTAGTCGGAGATCGGCGTCCGTTGAGAGATCAGGTCGTTGCCGCCGGGTTACCACTCGGTGACGCTCCCGTCGGGCCGACGCCAGACCGGGTTGTGCCAGTCGTCGTGGCCGTCGCGTTCCTCCAGAACGTCCTCGTCGATCTCGATGCCCAGGCCCGGACCGTCCGGAACCGGGACGAAGCCGTCCTCGTACTCGAATACCGACGGGTCCGCGAGGTAGTCGAGCACGTCGCTCGTCTCGTTGTAGTGGATGTCGAGACTCTGTTCTTGGATGAGCGCGTTCGGCGCGACGGCGTCCAGTTGGAGACAGGACGCGAGCGCGACCGGGCCGAGCGGGCAGTGTGGCGCGACCGACACGTCGTAGGCGCCGGCCATCGACGCGATGCGGTGGCACTCGGTGATGCCGCCCGCGTGGCTCAGATCCGGCTGGATGATGTCGACGGCGTTCGCCTCCAGGATCTCCTTGAAGTCGGTCCGGTGGAACATCCGCTCCCCCGTCGCGATCGGGGTGGACGTGCTCGCGGCGATGTCGTCGAGCGCGTCGTTGTGTTCGGGGAGTACGGGCTCCTCGATGAAGAACGGGTCGTAGGGTTCGAGCGCCGCCGCGAGCTGTTTGGCCGCGGTCTTGGTCGCCCGGCCGTGGAAGTCGACGCCGATGTCGACTTCGGGCCCCACGGCCTCGCGGACCGTCCGGAGGCGCTCGGCGGCCTGTTCGATCGTCGCCGGCGACTCGACGCGCTCCAGTTCGGGCGTCGCGTTCATCTTCAGCGCGGTGAAGCCCGCGTCGACCTTCTCGGCGGCCGCCTCCGCGACACCCGCGGGGCGGTCGCCGCCGACCCACTGGTACACCCGGACCCGATCGCGGACCGGCCCCCCCAGAAGCTCGTGGACGGGCGCGCCGTGGTGTTTGCCCTTCAGGTCCCACAGCGCCTGATCGATCCCCGCGATGGCGGACATGAGGACCGGGCCGCCGCGGTAGAACCCACCGCGGTACAGTCGCTCCCAGTGGTCCGCGACTGGCGCGGGGTCCTCGCCGAGCAGGTACTCCTCGACGAGTTCCTCGACAGCGCGGCGGACCGTCCGTGCGCGCCCTTCCACCACCGGATCGCCCCAGCCGACGGAGCCGTCGGCACACTCCAGCTTCAGGAACAGCCACCGCGGCGGCACCGCGTACAGCTCGTAGTCGACGATCTCGGTCATATCCGCGTGTCCCGGTCGGTCCGCAAAAGTTCACAGGAATCTCCCGGTGGACGGCGCGCCGGCGACGCGTCCGTCCCCGCGCCTGCTCCAGCCTCACTCCGTCGGCGTCACTCGAACAGCCGCGTCATCACCTTCGCCTCCGCACGCTGGAGGTGTTCCCCGACCGTCGAGATGGCCCGGTCGAGTTCGGTCGCCACGTCGGCGACAGTCGCCGAACGCGGGGTGTCGTAGTAGCCGAGGTCGACGGCCGCGGCGACCGCCTCGCGCTGACGGTCGGTCAGTCGATCGAGCGCCGTCCGTCGGTCGATCCGCCCGCTCCCGACCCGCTCGGCGTCGACG
The DNA here is from genome assembly GCF_040025155.1 of Halobaculum rarum. Lineage (NCBI taxonomy): Archaea > Methanobacteriati > Methanobacteriota > Halobacteria > Halobacteriales > Haloferacaceae > Halobaculum > Halobaculum rarum. The sequence goes on from NZ_CP157275.1 coordinate 2,516,856, forward strand.
CGGATGTCGCCGGGAACGCCGTCGACGAGCGCTTGCACGTCCGACTCCGTCCCGACGAGCGTGACGGTGCTGCTCCCGTCGTCGTTCCACTCGACTGGAGGGACGGTCATGAGGCTCCCGCGGGTGAAGTGCTCCCACAGCGCCCGAGATTCCGTCGGCGCGCGCCCCTCGATGACGCAGTACCCATCGCGGTCGGCGACCGGGAACACCGCGTGTTCGGTCACCTCGGGGTCGGCGGCGAGGCGCTCCCGGAGCGCCCCGAGGTCGCCGCGGACGCGCAGGAGGAACCCCGCCGGCGGCGTCCGGACGTTCCAGTTCACCGTCTCGACGGCGTCGATGTCCGGCGACTCGGTGAGGTACCGGTAGAGCGCGGGGGTGTCGAGCGACTGGGGGTGGATGGTGAGTCGGATGCGCTTCATCGTGGTGTGGATCCGGACCGAACCCGGTCGCGGGAACGGTCTCCCGACGCGCACGTAAATGGTCCGGACAGTTTCGGATGAAGCGTTTCGCCCCGTCGGCCCGACCTCCGCCCGTGACACGATTACGACTGCGGCCAGCGACCTGGTCCGGGCGGATACGAGGCGACCGACGACGACCGACCGCGTCCGGAGGGCGGCCGTGAGCCGCGACATGGCGGTCGTCGTCGCCGGCGTGGTACTCTCGCTGGTCGTCGTGCCCGCGTCACTCGGGGCCGCCCTGCCGACGCTCGGCGGGACGAGCGACGCGACGCTCGCGTTCGGTGTCGTCGCCATGGCCCCGGGGTTCCTGATGGGTGGGATCGGGCTGTGGCTGTGTGCCCGCGGGTAGGAGGGAGCCCGTCCCGCACTCGGCGTCCACCCGCCCTACCGCACCTCGACCGCCAGCGCCTCCCGAGCGCCCGCGTCGACCCGGCGGTATGCGGGGGCGTCGCCGCCGCGATCCACCTCGAACACGCGGACGGAGATCACGAGTCGCCCCCGGTCGGGAAGCGTCGCCCGGACCACCGGCCCGGTCGCGGTCACGACCAGGTACGGCGGCGCGGCGACCGGCGAGGCCGGCAGGTCCACGCCGAGCGCGTTCGCGCCCGTCACGAGCATCGCGGGGAGATGGTCGAGCACGTCCGCGGCCGCGAGCGCCGCGCGCAGCGCCGGCACCACCGCGTCGCGATCGCCCGTCCGTGGGACGCCGCCGTAGTCGTGATCGTCCCACCGGTCGGCGACCGCGTCGGCGACCGCGTCGACGGCGTCGATCAGCGGGCCGTGCTCGGAGAGCAACCGCTCGCGAACCGCGTCCGCGGGGTCAGCGTCTCCTCCAGCCTCGGTCACGACCGCCCGTTTCCCGCCTCGGGTCGTAAGCCCGTCGGGACCGCTCGTCCGCCAATGTCGCCGCCCGCACCGACCGCTTTTTCCCCGACGACCGCCCACCCTCGCCCATGAGCATGAGCACGGACGAGGTCGAGGCGGCCATCGAGGCCGGCATTCCGGACAGCGAGGCGACCGTCACGACGCCCCGAGTGCCCGACGAGGAGCACGAGGATGCCCACTTCGCCGCGGTCGTCGTCTCGCCCGCCTTCGAGGGGAAGTCGCTCGTCCAGCAGCACGAGCTGGTGTACGACGCCGTCGGCGACGCGATGACCCGGGAGGTGCACGCCCTGGAGATCAAGACGTACACGCCCGAGGAGTACGAGAAACACGGCGAATAGGTCTCGGCTACGGTTCCATCGATCGGCGGCCGACGTTACTCCGGTTCGGTACCGAGGCTCCGCACGTCGTCGCCGACGCGGAGCGTCCCGCCCACGCTTCCCCCGGGAACGACCGTGTTCACCATCAGCCGGAACGCGTGGTCGAAGCGCCCGCCGCCGCTCCAGCCGGGCATCGTCTCCTCACGCTTGCGGATGAACCGCGTCCGGAAGCCGTCGAACTCCGCGCCCGTGTCGGGGTCGCGCGAGGGGACGACGCAGCGCTGGCAGGGGTTCACCCCGAGCAGTTCGGCGTCGCCGACGCGGAAGCGAACCCGCTTGCCGGGCTCGGCGACGAGCCGGTCCTCGACGAACGCCTCCTCGCTCGCGAGTTCGACGTTCGCGCGGAGGCGCCGGCGCATCGAGTCGACCGTCACGCCGTCGAACCACGAGGCGACCTCGCGGAGCGTCCCCCGCGACACCACCGTCGGCCCCGTCAGCTCCGTATCGTCCGGGTAGCCGCCCGTTCGCTCCCCGATCAACGCCACCTCGTAGCCGAGGAACTCCCCGACCCATGACGCGACGCCCTCGCGCTCGTCAGGATCGTCAAGGTGGAACGTCGCGGGCGCGGGGGCGTCGGCGTCGTGCGGGGCCGCAAGGGAGACGGTCCGCGCGTCCAGGGCGAACTCCGCGGACACGCGGTGGATGCGCCGTTCGTTCTTTCCGTTCACGTAGTCGCCGTCGGCGTCGACCAGGGCGAACTCCCGGTCCCGCGAGAATCCGCCTCCCGACGCCAACGCCGCGGCGTCCACGTCGACTCCGTCGAGTGACTTGATCGGGAACACCCGGATCCGATCGAGCGTCGTCGCGAGCGTGTCCTCGGTCATTGGTTGGCCCACGACGCCGTCGCCGTTGAATCGATCGGTCGGCGATGCCGCCTCCGCTGTCGCCCCCGTCGGCGCGATCGCCGTCGCTGTCGCCGGAGCACGGGTCGAGAAAACGGGGACCGATCGGACCGCGTCGCAGTCGGCCGGCCGGGGTCGCGTTACTCCTCGTCCGTGTCGTCGGCGTCGGCGGCAGCGTCGTCGGCGGCGTCTTCCTCGGCGTCGAGGTCCAGACCCTCAACGAGGTCCGTGATCTCGTCGGCCGTGAAGGCGGTGTAGCCGTCCGCCGAGACCGTCGCGAGCGAGACGTCGTCCGCGGTGAGTTCGTCGTTGATCCCGAACAGGGCACGCAGCGCGAGGCCGATCCCGTCGTCGAGCGTGAGGTCCTCGCTCCACTCGTCCTCCAGCAGCTCCTGGATCTCCTGGCGGGAGCCGCCGATGGCGGTCGCCTTCCACTCGTGGGGCGTCCCCGAGGGGTCGGCGCCGAACAGGCGCGGGCGGCCGTCCTCGAAGCCGCCGATGAGGAGAGCGGCGCCGTACGGGCGTGTGCCGCCGCGCTGGGTGTTCTCCTGGATGTGGTCGGTGATGTACTTCGTCAGCGTCTCGACGCCGACCGGTTCGCGGTAGCGCAGACGGTTGCCCTGCGCCATCCGCCGGGCGTGGTCAATGAGCTGCCGGGCGTCGGCCACGTGGCCGGCGCTGGCGGTGCCGACGTGGTCGTCGAGCTTGTGGAGCTTCTCGATGGACTCCGACTCCATCAGGCTGGAGGACGCCTGTGCCTGCGCCGCGAGCACGACGCCCTCGCTCGTCCTGACGCCGACGGAGGGTGCGCCGCGCGAGACGGCCTCGCGGGCGTACTCGACCTGGTAGATGCGGCCGTCCGGGGAGAACAGCGACGTCCCACGGTCGTACGCCTGCTGGTCGTTTCCCCTCATCGGTCATCACCGACGTGAATCGTCGTCGCGAGTGCGGTCATCGCTCCAAGGTATGAGTCCACGCCGGAAAAAGCCTCCCTAAACGGAGTTTTAGCGGGCGGAGGGAAACCGCGGGACGTGGCCGTCGAATCGACAGCTCGGGACCGCCGGTCGGGCTCCCACCGACTCGACCACCCATCGACTCGCCGGACCAACCCACACGACGGAGATGAACTCGGCCGGTGGCGGACGCAGACGCGATCGGTGGCGGGGATACGCGATCGCTGGCGGAGATGCCCCTCGCATGGGGCGTCTGTCGAATACACGTACTTATCCCACTCGGTCACCTACCCGTCGCCATGAGCGACGACACCCAGAACCGCAAGCCCCTCAGGATGCCCGACGACAACCAGGTGTTCGCCACCGTCACCGACATGCTCGGCGGCCGACGCGTCACGCTCCGCTGTGCCGACGGAAAGGAGCGAATGGGCCGGATCCCCGGCCGGATGCGCTTCCGAACGTGGGTCAAGGAGGGCGACATCATCATCGCGGAGCCGTGGGACTGGCAAGACGAGAAGGCCGAGGTCGTCTGGCGCTACGAGTCCGACGACGCCCAGCAGCTCCGCGAGGAAGGCCACATCTAAGAAACGGCGGCGTCCGGTTTTTCAGGCCGCGTCCGGCCCGTCGATCACCCGTACCGGCTCCAACCCGCGCTCGGCTAGCTCCGCCTCGATTCGCTCCACTCGGGGAGCGATCACGTCCGGCCGATGGCTGTCGGTGCCGACCGCGACGGCGACGCCGTGGTCGGCCAGCGCATCGAGAAAGTCCGACGAGGGGTGGAACTCGCCGTACTCGTCGAGCACGCGCCCGGCGTTCAACTCGGGGACGGTTCGCGACTCCGCGAACGCCGCGGCCGCACGCTCGTAGTGCTCTCGGGTCGCGAGCCCGCGTAAGGCTGGATTGCGCTCCACGAGGTCCGGGTGCGCCGCGATCGCGAACAGCTCCGACTCCGCGAGCGCCACCAGCTTCTCGAAGTACTCGTCGACGAGCGCGCGTCGCTCCCGCTCGGACTTGTCCGAGAAGTAGTCCCGAACGTGGACGTTTACGTTCTCTAGGTCGTGAGCGCTCCCGATCGCGTAGTCGAACTCCGCCTCGTCGAGGAACGACGCGATCGCCGCCTCGTCCCGGGGCTCGTAATCCAGCTCCACGGCGTCGAACAGTCGTACGTCGACGCGGTCGCGAAGCCGCTCGATCGCGTCGCGGCGGCGCTCGTAGGTGAGATCGAGGTTGAACCCCATCTCGCGGCGGTAGCGGTCCTCGGCCGACTCCTCCGAGACGACGCAGTGGTCGGCGATACCGATCCCGGACAGCCCCGCCTCCGCGGCTGCCGTCGCCATGAACTCGATGAAGTACCCGTCCGAGTACGTCGAGTGGACGTGGTAGTCGTGGTACACGACAGGCCCGAGGACGGCCCCCCTCACGAATCTTCGGGAACCGTGCCACGGAGTCACACCACTGAGGGGGCGGTGTCACACCACGGCCCAGCGGCGTCGAGAGCGCTCGGGGATCGCCCCGCCTCACACTCGCCGTCGACGCTCCGGATCGTCCACCCGTTAGGCGTCCGTGGCGGCGCCGATGTCGAACCGGTCCGCGACATCGGTCGTCACGAGCGCGTCGGCGAGCGTGGCGAGATCCGTCGCTGTGTCGAGTTCGTTCAGCCAGCGCGCGGGGATCGCGTCCGCGCCGAAGCGCGCCCCCGCGACCGCGCCGGCGACCGCACCGACCGTGCTCGCGTTCCCGCCGCGGCTCACCGCCGAGACGATCGCCTCCTCCGCGTCGTCAGCGGCGACCGCCTCGTGGAGCGCGGTCTCGAACGCGGCCGCTCGGTCGCCGTGGGGATCGATGGTGACGGCGCCGCGGTCGCCGACGACTGCCAGCGTCTCGCGCAGGGCGACCGGCGCGCCGCGCGCCACGGCGACGGTCATTGCGGTCGACACCGCGTCCTCGATCGACTCGCCGTCGACGAGTTCACCGACGATCACCGCGAGCGCGGCGGACGTTTCCGCGGCGCCGGTCCCGACGGCCGTCCCGGCCGCGGTGGCGTCCTCGGCGACCGCCGCCGCCCGGTCGACCGCGTCCCCCGAGAGGAAACCATACGGGACGGGGGCGAGGAGCGAGGCGGTGTCCGTCATCGGCTCGGAGTCCGATGGGAAAGTCGACGAGGCGTCCTCGGCTCGGTCGAGCAGCCGGCGGGCCGACGCGACGGCTGCGGCCGTGGGACCGGTGGTCGTCCCGGCCCGGCGGCCGTCGGCGCCGAGCATCTCTGTCACGCGGCCGTGGCGGTCGCGAACGGCGGCCGCGGTGTCGCCGGCAACGGGGCGACCGAGGGCGTCGCCGCAGGCCAATCCGAGCAGGCTCCCGCGAGCGCGATAGCGGCGAGCGACCGACGGGTCCGTCGCTGCCGCCGATTCGGAGTCGGGATCAGTCATGGGCGGTGGGTCGGGTCGCCGGCGACACAACCGTGTCGGTGCCGGGCGAACGGATCCTCAGGCGAACTCGACGAGCGTCCCCTCGTACCGGCAGTCCTCGAGGGCGTGTTTCGCCGCGAAGCCGGCCTCGTGGGGCGTCGCGCCCGAGCCGACGCCGACCTTGAGCTGGACGTCGGCGTCCGCGGCGACGTGGTCGATGGCGCCCATGTAGTCGTCGTGTGAGAGGTCCGGGCACGCCGCGATGACGTTGTCGCCGCCGACGAAGAAGGAGAGCGCGCCGTGTTCCTCGCGCATGTACTTCATCAGCGAGGCGTACCCCTGCTCGATGTTGATGAACGAGTCGAACTCGTTGAGCCGGTCGGTGTACTTGCCGGTCGCGTCGTTCACGTCGAAGTGTGCGATGTGCACGTCCTCGTCGGTCGGGTCCCCGTCGTGGAACTCGCCGGCGAGCGCCTCGCTGCGGTCCGACGACTGTGCGGAGCCGGCCGCCTGCACGCGCTCGGTTGCCGTCTCCAGGGCGTCGATCGGCACCTCGTCGACGCCGACGCCGAGGCTCACGGTGACGGGATACCGGTTCCCCACGGACTCCTGCAGGAGCTCGTGGTCCCGGCGGTCGAGGCCGTTCGTCACCGCGACCATGTTGTCGAAGCGGGTGAAGAAGACGTAGCCGCCCCGGTTGCCGATGTACTGTGCGATGTCCGCGAACAGACGCGACTGGAGCGTCTGGAGGTCCATCTCCCGACGCGGCTCCGGCGTCACTGTCCACGGGCCGTAGTTGTCGATCTGCACCAACGTCAGCTGCGCGGCGGTCACTGTACCCGATCCCGGGGCTGGCGACACATACGCGTTACCGTTCACGGATCCGTGACGGTCGCCGTCGACGGGCGATGCGTTCAACAGCGTGCCGCGCCAACGGCGGCTGTGATACGCGGCGTCGTGCTCGATGTAGACGGAACGATCGTGCGCGGACGTGAACCGATTCCGGGAGCGCCGGAGGCCGTCGAGCACCTGCGCGATGTGGGCCTCGATGTCTGCTTCTGCTCGAACAACCCGACGAAGGGACCGGCGGCGTACGTCGACCGGCTGGGCGCCGCCGGGATCGACGCACACGTCGAGGAGGTGGTGACCGCCGCCGACAGCACGGTCGCGTACCTCCGCGAGCACCACACCGATGACGCGTTGTACGTCCTCGGGGAGGCGGAACTCGTCGATCAGTTGTCGGCGGCGGGGCTGTCGATCGCGGACGACCACGGCGAGGCGACCGCCGGCGTCGTCTCGATCGACCGCTCGTTCGACTACGACGAACTCGTCCGGGCGCTGACGGTCCTCGGGGACGGAACGCCGTACGTCGGCACCGACCCGGACCGGGTGATCCCCGGGCCGGACGCGCTGGTCCCCGGGTCGGGCGCGGTGCTCAACGCGGTTCGAGGGGTGCTCGATCACGACCCCGACGCCGTGCTCGGGAAGCCGTCGGCGACCGCCCGCGGGTTAGTGCTCGACGTACTCGAGCACGCGCCCGAGGAGTGCCTCGTCGTCGGCGACCGGCTCGATACGGACATCGCCCTCGGCGCCGACGCCGGGATGACGACCGCGCTCGTCCTCACGGGCGTCACCGATCGCGACGACGTGGCCGACTCACCGTACGACCCCGATTACGTCCTCGACGACCTCGGTGACCTCCACGAAGTGATCGACGCGGACCCGGATTCGGACGCGTGCTCCGGTGTGAACGCTGACGCGGACGCGGCAGCCGGGGATGTGAAGCGCTGAGCCCGCGACGGCGCCGGTGACTGTGGGTATCGTGTGTGGTACCGTCTGACGAAGATTTATATCCGAGAGCGTGGTAATTGTTGACATGGAAGAGCGCGACTCACCGTACGTCTTCCGTGACGAGCCGGACGACCCCATCGGGGTCGTGAGCGACCGCACCGACGAGGAGGTCGTGATCATCGACGGCCGCGCGATGACGTACCGATCCTACCGCGGCGACGACACCCGTCGCTGAGTTCGCGGGCGACGCGGAGCCGTCGCTCACGGGCGGTCGCTTTCCGAAAAACGGAACGCTCGCGAGCGGCGGCGACGGCCTCAGAAGGCGTCTGCGCGGGCCCTGATGTCGGCGTGGAGCCCCTCGCGCAGCGCCGAGTGGACGTGACAGATACCCTCGGCGCGCTCGACGATGTCGGCGAGCGTCTCGTCGTCGAGGTCGGCCTCGACGTGGATGTCGAAGCGGATCGCCGTGAGGTCGTCGTCGTCGTCGAGGTCGGCCTCGGCGTCGATCTGGACCTGCCCGAGGTCCTCGTGCCCGCGCTGCTTTGCGCCGACGCGGAAGGCGGGCAGGTAGCAGGAGGCGTAGTCGGCAACCAGGACCGAGTTGGGGTCGGGGCCGTCCTCGCCGAGCGCGTCGATGGTGAGCGAGAAGTCGCCGAGCTGACTCGTACTGGTGAAGCCCTCTTCGCTGACGGTGGAGGTTTCGATGTCTGACATGCGTCCCAGACCACGGGCCGTTCGCGCGTAAACCTTGTTACTGCGGTGTGTGACTCACGAACACGCGGGACATTCGCCCGGCGGATCGGGGAGTCGAGTCCGGCGGACCGGAGAGCCGGCCGACTACTCGCCGATCGTGAACGTCTCGTCGCCGTCGAGAACGACCGCCTCGGCGTCGCTGCCGGTCGCGCGCACCTCGCGGACGAAGTCGTCCGTCTCGATCTCGATCGGCGGGAACGTGTCGTAGTGCATCGGGAACGCGTAGTCGACGTCGAGCCAGTCGACCGCGATGGCCGCCTGCGCTGGCCCCATCGTGAAGTGGTCGCCCGCCGGCACCGCGGCCGCGTCGGGTTCGAGGAACGGCGCGGTCACGTCGCGCATCTCCGTCATGAGCGCGGTGTCTCCGGCGTGGTAGAACGTCGTGCTGTCGGGGTCGGCCTCCTGCGTGGGCTTCGTCTCCGAGATGACGTAGCCCCCGGGCGTGCCGCCGGAGGCGCCGTAGCCGGTGTCGAGGCCGTTCGTGTGGTCCGCGCGGACCATCGTCACGAACGCGTCGCCCAGCTCGACGGTCCCGCCGAGGTTCATCCCCGTCGTGTCCTCGACGCCGTACTCGTCGGTGACGTAGCCCGTGACCTCGGGCGTGCCGACGACGCGGGCGCCGCGGAAGCGGTCCACGTCCGCGATGTGGTCGGCGTGGCCATGTGTGATCAGCACGTGGTCCGGGTCCAGTTCCTCGGGGTCGGTGTCGGTGTGGGGGTTGTCGAAGAACGGGTCGATCAGGAAGGTGGTGTCCTCGATCTCGACTGTCCAGGTGGAGTGACCGTGCCAGGTGAGGTCCATGGCTGTCATGCAGCCGTGTGTTCGGTCGAATTACACATAAATCCGTTCGCCGGCGAGGAACGTTCCGGCGGTGGCGGTCCGCTGAAACCGGCCCACCAGCCGGCCCAACTCAGTCGGCGGCCTCGGCGACCTCGACGGCGCTCGGAACCTCCGAGAGCCGGTGGACGTAGTCGTCCAGCGCCAGCGCGAACTGCCGGTCGCGCGCCTCGGTGATGTCCACCCACGAGAACTCGAACTCGCTGCCGTGTTCGTCGCCGCCGTCGCGGACGACGTGGGTCCAGCGGTCGCGGGGTTCGTGGACGCTCGCGTGGTAGAAGTGCCGCACGTACGCCTTCGGCGGCGAGTCGCGCCGGTTCCACACGTCGGTCGCCAGCTTGTCGACGCTCGCCAGCGTCGCCAGCCCGCTCTCCTCGCGAACCTCCCGAAACAGCGCCCTCCGCGGTCGCTCGCCGGACTCGATCGTTCCCTTCGGGATCTGCAGACCGTCGTGTCCCGGTCCTTCGAACACCAGTAGCTGCGAGCCGCCGCGGGTGATGTACGCGCACGCCTTCCCGACGTACGTCGTCTCCGGCTCGGTCATATGAGTTCGTTGACGCGTTCGATGGTAAAGGTACCCCTGATGTTGTATATACACCTACTAGATATTTCGCCGGTATGTGGACGGATGATCCTCGATTCCGAGGCCGGGCGAGCGCGGGCGACGCGAGGCTCGCTCAGCGCGAGGAGTAAACCGGATCCGGCGACAGTCAGACCGTGAACCTGGTGACGGTGGTCGCAGCCGTCTCCAGATCGTCGTCGCTGGCGGCGGCGACCGTGATATCGTTCTCGCCGTAGCCGATGTCGAGGGTCGCCTCGAACTCGCCCTCGGTGGGGTCGACGATCGCCGAATCGACGGGCGTCGTCACGGCGACGCGCGCGCCGGTGGTCTCGCCGGAGACCACGACGGTGTTGCCCTGAAAGTTCGTGTCGACGCGCAGCGCGGGCTTCTCGTCGCTGTCGTGGAGCCGCCGGTCGAGGAACCGCTCGCGGACGAACGCCGGCGTCTCGGCGGGCTCGCCGGCGTCGATGCCGTGGGCGAGGCGGACGAACTGCGCCATCGACCACGCCAGCGGCGTCGCGCTCCCGGTTCCCTCCCCGTAGCCCCAGTCGTACTCGGTTCGGTAGTCGCGGTCCCACACCTGCTCTGCGATCATCCGTCCGGAGTTGGCGAACCGCTCCATCGTCCGCAGCAGGGCTGTCGGCTCCAGTTCGGGCTCGCGGTCGGTCTCGGCCGGATCCGCCCGAAGCTCGTACTCGCCGCGCTCGCCGGTCAGGAGGGGCCACAGGCGGCCCTTCCCGTGGTTCTCGACCGACCACGGCGCGCCCACGTCGCCCTCGTCGCGCTCGCCGTAGCCGTCGCCGTTGTAGCGGTAGAAGGCGACCCCGACGGGGAGGTCGACCCGGATCGTGTCGTCGACCTCGCGCACGGAGTTGCGTACCGTCTCGTCGTCCCACGGCTTGATCCCGAGGCGCACGAGTTCGAGGAAGCCGGCGTCGATGACGTCCCGCTCGTCGAGGCGCGGGCCGTCGTTGGCGAGCGTCCGCAGGTGGCCGGCCTCCGGGTCGCCGTCGCGGGTGACCCGGACGTAGTACGGCGTGTGCGCGTGGCGGGCGGTACCCGAGTCGGTGGCCGTCCACGTCTCCACCTCGCCGGTCCAGCGGTCGGCCAGCGCGAGCCACACGAGCGCGTCGGCGTCGTCGCCGACCTCCAGCGCGAGCTTCCCGGCGCACGCCAGCCCGGCGATCTCGGCGGCGATCGACGACGGCGAGTAGCCCGCCTCCTCCTCCCAGCGCTCCTGTCCGCTGGCGGGGCCGTTGCGGGCGACGTAGTCGGCCGAGCGCCGGACGTGTTCGTAGTCGTACAGCGTGTCCGCGAAGTCGACGCCCGCCCCCCACAGCTGGTAGGCCATCACCGCCGGGAACGAGATGTTGTCCATCTGCTCGCCGCCCCAGCGAGTGATGCCGTTGAGGTAGGTGTTCTGCGGGATGAAGCCGTCCTCGTCCTGCTGGTACTCGTAGATGTACTCCAACTGGTCGACGGCGGTCCCGATATCGTCGGTGAGCAGCGAGGCGGTGAACACCTGATACAGGTCCCGCGCCCACACGAAGTTGTAGCCGTACCCCTTCTGCTCGTCGGCGTGGACCTCCTCGCCCCACGGCACCGACGGCGAGGCGACCGAGGCACCGTGGTACGTCTTGTCCTCGACGGCCCGCAGCGTCATCAGCGCCGTGCGGTACTGGTTCGCGAGGTCGTCGTCGCCGGCGACGGCCTCGGGCAGCGGCCGGTCCGCGAGGAACGCTCGCCACGACTCGCGGTACGCCGCCGCGACCTCCTCGTAGCCGGTCGCGAGCGAGCCGACCGCCTCGCCGAGCGCCGCCGAGGCGTCGGCCTGCCGTGCGAACCCGAGCGACAGCGTCTCGCTGGTGTGCCTGCCGGCGCCGAGGCGACCCACGAGGACGACGTTGTCGTCGTCGATCGACGAGCGCGTTCGCGGCACCTCGCCGGTCGCGAACAGCGCCGCCAGTTCGTCGCTGCCGGCGGCACAGACGGTCGCCCAGTCGAAGCGGTCGGCCGTCGCCATCGCGACGGCGACGGAGTAGCCGGCGCCGTCCTCGTCGACGAGCCGCGCGTCCTCCCGTTCGCCGGTGTAGGCGCCGGGGTCGCGGGCGACGAGGTGGTGACTCCCGGGCTGGCCGAGGCGCAACCCGCGGTCGCGCGTGCCCGTGTTCGTGAGCGCCGTGTCCGCGGCCGCGAACACGTGGTACTCGCTCCCGTCGGCGGCGCGGAAGTCGACGTCCGCGACCAGGGCGTCGTGGGACGGGTCGACCGCGTACTCGACGCGAAGCTCCCACTCGTGGCCGCGCCCGTCGCCCGTCTCGGTGATCACGTGCTCGTACGCCAGCGCGTCGTCGGCCGCCGGTCTGACGTGCCGCTCGACGGTGTCCTCGTCGCTACGCTGCCCTTCGACGTGTGTTCGGACCGTGTAGTCGTCGTCGGCCGCCGAGACGATGAAATCCAGCGTCCGCAGGTTCATCAGGTCCACGCGGGGGAACCGCACCTCCGTGAGCGCCCCCTCAGTCAGGGTGAACCAGACACGCGAGGCGTCCGGTTCCCCGTGGTCGGCGACCGTGCCGACGCCGAATTTCTCGCCGGTCGTCCACCTCGGTCGGTCGGTGGGCGCCGACGGCGCCGCGGCTGCACTGGGCAGGGCGTCGCGCTCGGCGAGCGTGGCGGTCACGCCCAGCCGGAAGCAGTGGGCGTAGCCGAGCGGCGTCGCGCTGTCGGGCGTGCCGTCGTCGTACCACTGCTCCGGGAGGTACCCCATCCGCGTCGTCAACGGGCCGCCGTCCTCGAGCAGCCCGTACAGCTCCGCCGCCCGGTCGAGCAGCCGCGCGCCTGCCTCCTCGTGGCCGCGGTCGCTCACCAGCCCCCCGAGCGTCGCGGCGGCGCTGGCGCCCATCGCGGTCGAGAGCGTCCACACCTTCTCGCCGTCCTGTCCCTCGGTCCGCCACTCGTCGCCCTCGTAGCGGACCAGACCCTCGACGGCCGACTCGCTCGGATCGCGGTACAGTCCCTCCAACGACGTCCGGACGTGGTCGGTCATGCGGTCGACGGCCTCGTCTTCGACGTGGATCCCATCGACGGCGTCGACGGCCGCGAGCGCGTCGACAAGCGACAACGTCGACGCGTCCAGGCGGTCGTCGTGTTCGCCGCCCACGAGTCGGACCGCGTACGTGCCGCGCTCGTCGTCCCACAGCGCATCGAGCGCGTCGAACGTCTCCTCGGCGGCCGCCCGCCCGCGCTCGGCAAGCTCGTCACTCACCGGCGCGCGCGCGACGGCGGCGTACGCCTCGACGAACGTCGCGGCGGTGTGGGCGAACCGTCCCGACATGTCCTCCCAGAGGTTCTGACAGCGCAGCGGGAGGCCGTCCTCGTCGCGGCTCTCGTCGAGCGAGTCGACGCCGGCGGCGACGCTCTCGCGGATCTGTCGCTCGTCGTCGGGCGATAGCGCGTCGCGGTGCTCACGCAGGAGCGTCGCGAGGAACGCGACGGTGATCGCGGTCTGATCGGCCTGATACTCGTCTGAGCCGACGCGCCCCTCGACGTGCGCGTTGGCCCACCCGGGCGCGAGCGACCCGTCGACCGCCCACACGCGGTGGGGCCAGGAGCCGTCGGGCTGTTGGGTCTCACAGTAGAACCGGGCGCTTCGAACGAGCGCCTCGGGGTCCAACTCCAGCCCGAGCGGCTCGTTCGCCTCCAGCAGATGCTGGGAGATCCGCGCGTCGTCGCGGAACCAGGTGTAGCCGTAGCCGCCGGAGTTGCGGTAGAACGGGTCGAACTCCGGGCCGGCGATCCGAGCGCCGCTGGGCGCCTCAAGCAGCGACAGCGCCCGCATGTCGGCGCGGACCGTTCCCCGTCGTGGCCCGTCGTCCGCGACCGCGACGGCGGCGCGCTCGAGCGCGACGGTGCGGAGTTCGTCGGCGTCGGCGTGGTCGGTCGCGCATTCGCGCAGGTCCGTGAGGGCTCGCTCGCGCTCGGTGTCGCCGTCGGTCAGCGCGGTCACCAGCGTCGTCCGGAGCCCGCGACCCGCGCGCTCTAAGGGTGCGGTGACGACCACGTCGCCGCTGAGGTGCGTGTCCTCGTAGCGGTTGAGCGCGCCCTCCCGCGGGAGCGCGATGGGCTCGGGGTCGAGCAGCTCCTCGAATCGCTCGGGGATCTGGGCTCGGACGTCCTCGAGGCCCGTGGAGGCGGTGACGAAGTCGTGTTCCTCCCGGTGGAACACTTCCACCGCGTCGCCGTCGGCCGGGCCGTCGCCCTCGTGGATGAGCCTGCCGACGCGCGTCTCCTGTCCCTCCGGTGCGAGCGTGAGGAAGGCGACGAGGTGCGCCTCGGACGGGATCGACCCGCGCAGTTCGACGTGGGTGACGTGCTCGCGCCCGATCGTGAGGTCGTACTGATGGACGGTGAACGCGCCGGCGTCGTACTCCGTCTCGACGAGGGTCGTCTCGCGATAGTAGTGCTGGCGGACCGTCTCCAGTTCGTCGAACCAGTACGTTCGCTCGCCGGTCTCGATGCCGAACCGGGAGCGGTCGATGCCCGAGAGGCCGGACAGCGCCGACGAGAAGTCGCGTATCCCACCCGTGGGGGCGACGTGAACCAGTCGCTCGCCGCGTCCGGACAGCGCGCCGTGGACGGTGCTTGCGGTGCCGGCGGAGCCGTGCTCCCGGTCGCGTTTGTAGTCGTTGAGTGCCGTTCGCAGCCGCATTCACCCGAGAAACAACTCGCGTGGGTAAAGTCTCAGCGGTACGTGAGCAGTACGCATTCCATCGACCGCGGTCGCGACCCGTTCGGGACCGGTTCAGATACCCCGACGGGTCGGCGAACGCGCCGGGTCGCCGTTACTCGTGGATCGGGACGACGACCACATCGTCCACGGTCACTGCCCCGTCGTCCGTTCCGACCGCCGCACCCGTCACGAGGTCGTCGCCCCCGACGGCGGCGTCGACGGTAACCTCCGCGACGCCGCCGCCGAAGTTGAGCGCGACGACGACCGCCTCGCCGTCGGCGGCCTCGCGGCGGTAGGCGACGACATCGTCGTCCGTCCCCGCGCGAACGTCGTAGTCGACCCGCGACAGGTCGGCCCGGTGTTGGAGCGCCGGGTGCTCGTCGCGGAGGGCGAGCAGGCGGCGGTAGTGCTCGGTGAGGTCATCGCGGGCGTTCTCGTAGTCCAGGCGATCGCGCTTTCCGAGCTGGCCGGTCTCCTGGCCGGCGTACACCATCGGCGCGCCCGGCAGCGTCGCCAGCGCGCCCGCCGACGCGAACGCCGCGTCCTCGCCGTAGGAGGCGAGATAGCGGGGTTCGTCGTGATTCTCGTGATACAGCATGAACGAGGCGTGGTCCGGGAAGCCCACGCGCCGGCGCTCGTCGACGGCGTCGAGGATCTCCTCGGCGGGCTTGTTGCCGTCGCCGACCTCGCGCAGGCAGAAGGCCGTCGTCGAGTCGAAGTGCATGTCGAACAGCCCGGCCTGGAAGTCCGGGATGTACGGGATCGTCTCGTCGAGGAGGAAGAACTCCGAGTCGTGCGCCTTCATGCGGTCGTGCACCTCCCGCCAGAAGCCGTCCGGCACCGCCCACGCCATGTCACAGCGGAAGCCGTCGACCAGCGGCGCCCACTCGTCGACCACGTCGAGGAGATGTCGGCGCACCGCGAGCGTGGAGAAGTCGAAGTTGGCGATCAGCTCCCAGTCGAAGTACGTCCCGGGCTCGCCGTTCTCCTGCCACTCGTACCACGAGCGGTAGGGGCTGTCGGGGTCGCCGTACGCGTCCTGAAAGAACGGATGCTCACGCGCGGAGTGGTTGCACACGAGATCGAACAGGACGCGGATGTCGCGGTCGTGGGCCGCCTCGACCAGCGCCCGATACTCCTCGCGGCCGCCCAGGTCCGACGCGATCGCGAAGAAGTCGGTGATGTTGTAGCCGTGTGGCGCTCCGTCGTGTTGGAGAACGGGCGTGAGCCACAGCGTGTCGATCCCCAGCTCGTCGAGCTCGTCGAGCCGCTCGCGGATCGCCGCGAACTGCGACCGCTCGGCGTCCGCGTCCGCGAACGTGCGCACGTACACCTCGTAGATGGTCGAGTCGAGCGCCCACGACGGCGGGTCGTACGGTCGATCGACGATCACCGTCCCGCGTTCACTGTCGATGTCGCTTCCGCGTTCCCCGTCGCTGTCTCTGTTCTCGTTGCGGTCGCCGTCCTCGTCATCGATGGGCGGCGATCGCCGCACGTCGACGGCGTCGGGGACGCCGTACGCGTCGTCAGTGAGGGGAACGGCGTACACCCGGGCACGATCCCCGAGCACGGATCGCTCGATCGTGAGCGTTCGTCCCTCGACGGTCACGTCCGACTCGTCGACGTCGTCGCGGTCGTCGAGCAGGAACTCGACGCGTCTCGTGGACGCCGGCGCGAGCTTCGCGTGGATCCGGACTTCCTCGTCGTCGACGACTGTCTCCAACTGGACGCGGGGACGCTCCGGTTCCTCCCCGTCGTCGACGGCTCCCGCGTGCGTCGCGGACCCGACGGCGCCGCCGGAGTCGGACTGTTCGCTCCGCTGTTCTGCTCGCTCATCGTCGCCGGCATCGCCGCTGGCGGATCGGCCGCCGTCCGCGCTCGGGGCGGTCCCCTCGGCGAACGCCCGCACGGTCAGGTCGTGGGTCGTCCGACCGTCGGTGAGCCGAAGCAGGTATCGGCCGGGAACGTCGGGCTCGAACCACTGGACGGGTTCGTCGCCGAGTTCTGCCGTCGAGCCGGACGGCGCGGTTGCGACGCTCCACTCGTAGTCGACGCTCGGGTCGGGATCGCGCGGCGCGAGTTCCACGGCCTCGCCCGCCGCGCACACGCGCGGTTGCCCCGGGTGCTCCATGGCAGGCCGCTCGAACGGTAGCGGTTTCGCTCTTTCGCCGTCCGATTCGTGCACCGGCCGATGTGTGTCGACGACTCCCCGAGGTGACGGGTCGCGTCCGGTCGCTCTCGGGGAATCGCTAAGTGCCCGCCGTCCGATCTGCCGGTATGGACGGGAACGCCGGGGACGCCGGAGCCAACGAGCGCGGGGGTGACGACGGGGACGAACGCCCGGTCTCGGTCGACGTGGAGATCGCCGACGGTCGGACCGTCATCGTCGTCGCGGGCGATAGGGACGCCGCAGTCGTGGTTCGGTCGGCCTCGGGCGAGCGGATCTATCTCCCGCCCGAGGACTTCGATCGCCCGCCCGAGTCGGCGGGAGACGGGCGGCAAGACTCGGATGGGACGGGCACCCGACCGTCCGACAGCCCGTATCAGTCGGCGACCGCGGACAGCCCCTACCAGTCGGTTGCCTCGGACAGCCCCTACCAGTCACCCGGGGAGTCGGACAGCCCGTACCAGCGCGGCGGCCCCGCGTCCGACCGGGCCGGACTGGAGCCCACCGCCGACGGCTTCCGGATCGTCCACCCCGAACCGGTCACCGAGTTCCGGCTACTCAGGTGAACGCGCGAGGAGTCACTGTTCCTCCTCCGATTTTGTTCCTTCCTCCGTCAGGATCCGCTCGTAGAAGGCGACGTGCTCGTCGGCGACCTGGTCCCAAGTTCGCTCCTCGTACTCGATCGGCGTATCGAGCGAGAGCGCACGCTCGATGCCGGCGGCGATCGCGTCGGAGTTCGGCTCGACCTCGATGAGGCAGTCGTCGGGGAGCACCTCGGCGGCGCCGCTGGGGCCGGCGACGACGCGCGTGCCGACCGACAGCGCCTCGACGATGGTGATCCCGAACGGCTCCGCGAGCGACGGCGAGACGAACAGATCCGCGCTCGCGTAGTAGTCGCCCAGCTCCTCCTCGGGAACGTAGCCGACGAACTCGACGTGGTCTTCGAGCCCGAGCAGTTCGACGAAGCGCTTCAGCTGGTCGGTGAGGTGACCGGAGCCCCCGATGACGAGCGTCACGTCGTCGCGCCGGAGCTTCGGCAGCGCGTACAGGAGGTACGCCAGCCCCTTTTGATCCGTGTGCCTGCCGACGAAGAACAGCATGGTCCCGTCGATCTCCAGCTCGGCCTTCAGATCGCGTCCGGTCGGCTGGACTCTCGAGAAGCCGTTGTAGATGACTTCCGCGTCTCCCCCGTACTCGTGGGCGATCTTGCGGGCGGTGAACTCGCTCACCGCCAGGAGGTGATCCGAGCGGTTCACCACGCGCCCCTCGGTGCGCTTCTCGCGCTCGGGCGGGTCGGCGTTGCGGTCCGACGACAGCGAATGGAACGTCGTCACCCACTCGACGTCGTGGGTCGCCTGTGCGCGCGAGCCGGGGTTGTAGCCGAACCAGTCGTTCGTGTGGACGATGTCTGCCTCGGCCGCGCGCTCCACGAACGCGCCCGAGAGGCGGCCGATCCGGGTGATGATGTCGCCGTCGCCGGTGGGAACGCCGTAGATCCCGTCGCGTCCCTCCGGGGCGTACTCCGCCGGCAACACCAGCTCCACCTCGACGCCCTCGCGAGCGTCGAGGCGATCGAACAGCTCGCCGACCGCCGTGTCCAGTCCCCCGGTCACGTTCGGCGGGAACCCCCACCCGAGCATCAGGACGGTGTACGGCATCGAGTCGGATATTGCGGGTGCGGTACTTAGTCACTTGGCGTCGATGTGGAGGATCGATCCGGTAGAACAACCTCGATGGCTCGCCCGACGAGTCGATGCCCCCTCGACGCCCGACCCGTGACCTGCTACTCGACCGACGACCCGATGTCGGACCAACGACCCGATACTTGATACCGCCCGCCCCTCATGGCACACTCGATGCGGTTCGACAGACGAAGCGGCGTCCTGCTCCACCCCACCGCGCTGCCCGGCCCCCACGGGATCGGGGATCTCGGCGCGGGCGCGCGCTCGTTCCTCGACTTCCTCGACCGTGCGGACCAGTCGATCTGGCAGGTGTGCCCCCTGGGACCGACCGTCGGAATCCACGGCCACTCCCCCTACCAGACGTTCTCCGGGTTCGCCGGGAACCCGCTGTTGATCGACCTCGTCGACCTCGTCGACCGGGGATATCTGACCGACGAGGAGGTGGATCCGGACGCCGGCGACGGAGACGTGAGCGAGTTCTCGCTCCACGAGGTGCGCTACGACGCCGTCGAGTCGTTCACGCTCGCTCGCCTGCGCGCGGCCTTCGAACGCTTCGGCCAGGTCGCGAGCGACGACGAGCGAGCGGCGCTCGCCGAGTTCCGCGAGCGCGAGGCCGACTGGCTCGCCGACTACACGCTGTTTCGCGCGCTCAAAGCCGAGTTCGACGGGACGCTGTGGACGGAATGGCCCGAGCCGGTTCGGACGCGCGATCCCGAGGCGCTCGCCGACTATCGCGACGACCTCGCCGACGAGATCGAGTTCCGGGCGTTCTGTCAGTGGACGTTCGACCGACAGTGGCGCGACCTGCGCGCGGACGCCGCCGACCGCGGGATCGAGATCCTCGGCGACCTCCCGATCTACGTCGCGCTCGACTCCGCCGACGTGTGGGCCGCCCCGGAGGCGTTCGACCTGACGGACGACGGCCGACCGGCCGCCGTCGCGGGCGTCCCGCCGAACATGGGCGACTCCGGACAGCGCTGGGGCAACCCGGTGTACGACTGGGATCGCCTCGCCGAGACGGGCTACGAGTGGTGGCTCGATCGGCTCCGCAGACTGTTCGAGATGGTTGACTACGCCCGCCTCGACCACTTCAAGGGATTCGATGAGTTCTGGGCGATCCCCGCCGACAGCGACGACCCCGCCGACGGCGAGTGGCGCGAGGGGCCGGGGGACGCGTTCTTCGAGGCCGTGCGCGAGGAGTTCGACCGGCTCCCGTTCGTCGCCGAGGATCTCGGATTCCTCGACGCCGAGAGCGCCGGGCTGCGCGAGGCGTTCGACATCCCGGGAATGCGCGTGCCACAGTACGCCGACTGGTGCCAACAGGGGCACATGTACCAGCCGATGCACTACCCGGAGGACTGCGTCGCCTACACCTCGACTCACGACACCGACACCGTCGTCGGCTACTACGAGTCGCTCGGCGACCGGCAGCGCGACTGTCTCCACTACAACCTCGGCACCGACGGCGTCGAGATCGAGTGGGACCTCGTCGAGGCGGTGTGGAACTCCGAGGCGACGCTCGCCGTGACGACGGTGCAGGACCTGCTCGGCCTGGACAGTCACGCCCGGTTCAACACCCCGGGGACGACCGACGGAAACTGGCGGTGGCGCGTCACCGAAGCCGGACTCGACGGCGCCGTCGCGGATCGGCTCGCGCGGATCACGGACGCCACCGTTCGGTGAGCCCGCTCCGTTCCTCGTCCGCCGATATTCAGCGTTGATTCTCGGCGGCTGAGATATATGTAGGGGAGCGGCATCGAGTGGAATATCCGCCGTGCGAGAGCGCGCGGGAGTACACCACAGATGTTCGAATTCATCACGGACGAGGAAGAGCGCGGGCAGGTGGGTATCGGGACACTCATCGTGTTCATCGCGATGGTGCTGGTGGCGGCGATCGCCGCCGGCGTCCTCATCAACACCGCCGGATTCCTCCAGAGTAAGTCGCAAGAGACCGGTCAACAGAGCAGTAAGCAAGTCAGTAATCGGCTTCAGGAGGTCGTCACCGTCGGAACGGTCAATGACAGCCAGGACACTATCGAAGCGGTCAACGTGACGGTGACGCAGGCGCCCGGCGCCGGCGAGATCGACCTCGCGAACGCGACGATCAACTGGATCGGCCCACAGGGGACCGAGACGCTGACCCACACCGATTCCAGCGGGACGGACTGGCAGTTCAACACCTACGCCGTCAAGAATACGGACGACTCGACTACGGTCCTCAACGACGCCGACGACCGCTTCAACATCGAGTTCAACCTCAACTCCACCGACGAACCGAACTCGCCCGCGAACCTCGGTGAGGGCGACGAGGTCACGATCAAGATCAACACGATGGCCGGCGCGACGACGAGCATCCGCTTCACGGTGCCCGAGTCGCTTGGGCAGAAGGAAGCAGTCGAACTGTAGGCGCGGCACTCACCTCGGTTCTCTCGTTTTCGTTCCTCGCGGCGTCGCCGCGAGACCGCTAACTCACAACGACTAAGCCTCGGCCAGCCGAGTCGCCGGCAATGCGCTACGCACGGATCCGCGACCCGGCAGGCACCGTTCGCCGCGGCACGTACGACGACGGCACCGTGACCGCGGGCGGCGAGACGTACGACACCGATTCCGACGACGTCGACCTGCTCGCGCCCTGCGAGCCGTCGAAGATCGTCTGCGTCGGTCGCAACTACGCGGACCACGCCGAGGAACTCGGCAACGAGGTCCCCGACCGCCCGCTGCTGTTCCTCAAGCCGCCGAACGCCGTCGCCGACCCCGGATCGACGGTCACGCTGCCGGCCGGAAAGGAGCGCGTCGACCACGAGGCGGAGATCGCGTTCGTGATCGGCGAGCAGGCGCGCAACGTCGCCGCCGCGGACGCGATGAACTACGTCGCGGGCTTCACCTGCCTCGACGACGTGTCGAACCGCGACGACCAGAACGAGGAGCAGAACTGGGTGCGCGGCAAGGCGTTCGACGGCGCCGCGCCGATCGGCCCCTGCATCGCCGATCCCGAACACGTCCCCGACGACGCCGCGGTCGAACTCCGCGTGAACGGCGAGACGAAGCAGTCGTCCTCGCGGGACTACTTCATGTTCTCCATCCCCGAACTCGTCGAGGAGATCACGACGTACATGACGCTGGAGCCGGGCGACGTGGTCGCGACCGGAACGCCCGCGGGCGTCGGCCCGCTCTCGGACGGCGACCGCGTCGAGGTAGAAGTCGAGGGCGTCGGCGTCCTCGAACACGACGTGCGGCAGGGCTGAACTCCCGACCCGCCGTCCGCAGTATCGACGGAGACGCTCCGGCGACCGATAGGCCGCTTTCCTCCGCGATCGATCTACAGGCCCGAGACCAGGTCTCGAAGCACCGCCTCGGGGTCGTCAGCCTTCGCGACACCCGAGGCGAGGAGCACGCCGGTCGCGCCCAACTCGCCCGCGGCGGCAACGTCCTCGCCCGTGGAGACGCCGGCGCCACAGAACAGGTCGACGTCGGCGTCGACGGCCTCCACGGCGGCGACCGAGTCCTCGACGATCGACGGGTCAGCAGTCGCAACCGATACGTCGCCGCCGATA
This sequence comes from Halobaculum rarum, assembly GCF_040025155.1. Lineage (NCBI taxonomy): Archaea > Methanobacteriati > Methanobacteriota > Halobacteria > Halobacteriales > Haloferacaceae > Halobaculum > Halobaculum rarum. The sequence goes on from NZ_CP157275.1 coordinate 2,538,854, forward strand.
AGTTCGGGTGGCTCGACGGCGACCGCGTCGGGACCGAGCGCCGCGGCCGCGGCCGACTGCGCGGGATTGTTGGCGCACACGACCGTTTCGAGGTCGGCGCGGTCGGCTGCCGCGAGCGAGGCGTCGATGTCGGCCAGCTTCAGCCGATTTTCGGAGTGGTTGATCAGCGTCCCCGTCGCGCCCGCGTCGGCGACCGCCTCCGCGAGCGTCGAGCCGGTGTGGCTGCCGTGCTCGACGGCCGAGACGTGTTGGGCCCACGTCTCGACGCCGGTGTCGGCCACAACCGAAAGGTGCGCCGCCTGCGGCGCGACGGCGACGCGCGCGCCGGTGTCGTCGGCGACGGTCGCGCACGCCTCGGCGATCTCGACGGGGTCACACGGGTACGCCTTCAGATTGACGAGGATCAGGGTGTCGGAGTCGCTCACGAGAACACTGTCGTGGGGACGCGTGAAAAGTCGCTTCGGTCGCGACAGCGGTTGCGGACTGCGAGGGAGACCCCCGCTATCGGCTGTGTCGGCGTCGGTGTCCGTGTCGGCGTCGACTACTCGTCGTTGCGCTTGACCACGTCGCCGAGGGTCATGCTCCCCGACGAGGAGCTCTCCCAGTCGGCGTCGTCGACGGACTCGCCCTCGATCAGCGAGATGCCGAGCTTCTTCTCGAGCTTCTGCTGAACGCCGTCGGAGGGGAGGATGTCCCCGCGCTCGAGCTTTCGGATGACGGACGCCTTCTCGTTGATGTCGCTCGCGAGGTCCTCCTGGCTCAGCCCGGCCGACTCCCGGGCCTTCCGGATCAGGTCGTCGTAGTCGCCCGTGACCGTCTCCATGTCGTCGAACATGTCGCGCTGGCGCCGCGAGGACGACGAAGACGAGGACGAGGAGCCCGCGCTCCCGGAGCTCGACGAGGACGACGAAGACGAAGAGGTGGAGTACTTCGTGGAAGTCGAGGAGGAGCTCTCCGTGCGGACCTCGGTGCCGAAGTCCGAGCAGTCCGAGCACAGCTCCAGCTCCGCGCCCTCGACTTTCGTGGTGGTGAGCGACGCCTTCTCCGCGCCGCACATCTCACACTGGGGCATACCTCGACCTAGCGCGGTGTGCGGTATAAAACGTGTGCCACCTTCGCCCCGTGCGGTGGCCATATAAGTATTCGAAATATCAATAATTAGTTCGGTCGCGTTGATATCAGAATATTTCCGATATCTTGATTTTGAAACGAACCATCGCTGCAAATACAATGTCCGAAAGTGACGCAACGATGTCGCACTGGTTCGCTGACCACCCGCGGATGATGGGCGCGCTGTTCACGCTCGTGCTGCTGTTGTCGAGCGCGGGAAGTGCGGCGGCAAACGGTGTCACTACGGCTGGCCCGTAGATCTGATGATCGATTCGAGGTCGGTCTCGTCTGTCCAGTAGAGGGAGTTGTCGATTCTAATCGGAGTTCGGCCGAAGTCGAGTTCTGAATCGATCGTATCCACGGCGAGAGAGACCTCTGCTGTCTCGACACCGGTAATATAGTTCATGTGAGTGGGATCAAATTGGGCAGCAGACATCGATCCATGTGAGAAATGGATGCTGGGATAGAATCTACTCACGAGCGATATCTTCCCATCTTCCAACTCCCGAACATCAGTTATCATCGGCGCCCCCGTCACACACTGACACAACTGCACCATCGGGTCCCCCGCGATGCTGTACGCGCTCTCGGCGAACGGTCCCGTCCCGACCACGTCGAGCGCGGCGTACAGGGGGAAGCCGGCGTCGAACAGCCGCGCCAAGTCGCGACCGACCCGCGTCGCCAGCGAGTTCGGCAGGTCAGTCAGCGACACCACGCCGCCGAGCGCGCCCGCCTCGACCAATCCCATCCCCTGCTGGTAGGACGTACAGGCGTTGAGGAGGAACGCGTCGACGCCCGTCGTCTCGAGCGACCGGAGGTCGAGGAAGCCGTCCGCACACTTCATCCCGCGCTCGTCGATGTGTCCGACGTAGTGGAAGAAGTCGTGCTCCTCGGCGAGCAGGTCTCGGAGCTCGGTGACCGTCAGGTCGCGTTCCTCGCGGATGTCGAAGGTGACGTGATCGCGGAAGCCGTACGTGTCGCCCAACTCGTCGACCATGGCCTCGTCGTTGCAGACGACGGTGATGCCGATGGTGAGGTCCTCCGCCGGCGTGCGGTTGAGGCGCCGACGATACGTCTCCACGGTCGGCTTGGCCGCCCGCATCGGGAACCCCGGCCCGATCCACGCTTGTGCGATGCTATCGGCCGGCTGCGGAGTCACGATCGATTCGGAGTCGTCGATGGCGTTCTGGGTCGGGCCGCGGGTCGCCGTCGGAGTACGCCTCGCAGGGGACCCGGCGCCGGCGCTCCGCGTCAGCGTCGCGCCGCGGACCGCCTCCCGCGACGTGCGAACGAAGTCGTCCAGTTCGGTCACGCCGCCATCGCTCGTCGCCGCGGTCTGCGGCGGCGGTGAGCGCACCACCGACAGATCGGCCGCGAGGAACGGCAGCGCCGAGTCGTTCTCTGCGGCGGGCACCATGTCCGTCGTGTGGGGCCACTCGAGGCAGTCGAGCGTCGCCTCGGTCGGCACGTCGAGGTAGGCCGCAGTCCGCTCGGCGAGGTCCGCCTCGTACCACTCGGTCCACGGCGGATCGAGACGATCCGTGAGCACCTCGTGGACGTGGAGCTTCACGTCGTACAGGCCCGCCGAACAGGCTCGTGTCGCGCAATCGAGGGTGAAACAGTGTCGCAGGAGATCGCCCAGCGCGGCGGCCAGCGCGTCCGGATCCCGCGGCAGGTCGTGTCGGTACTCGCCCGCGCGGAGATACGGCTCGGCGCTCTCCTCGATCGTCGCCGCGAGGTAGAACGCGAGCGGCGTCGCCGAGAACAGCGCGTCGTACTCGAACGGCAGCCCGAGGGTGACACCCGTGTCGGCGCGCTCGACGAACCGCGGCGTCTCGAACGTCTCGCCGCGCTCGATCAACGGCGGGTGTCCGCGCAGCGTCGGGAACGACCGCTCCGGGGAGGTGGTCGCCAGCGCCGATCCGAACGTCGAGATCGCCCGCGCGAGTCCCGCCGGGGACTCGGGTACCGTCACGGTCCCCGCCGGCGACGTGCGCCGCGACCGCGCGCCGAGCAGGATCTCGCCCGTGTCGTCGCGACGACCGTGGGCGTCGCTTTCGTCGCCGGCGACCCCGGCGCCGACGCCGACGGCGGAGCTGGAGTCGCTCCCCGTGGTCTCCAGTGAGACCCGTGGATAGCGGTCCTCATAGGAGACGCGTGCGGGCCCATCGACGGCGACGTACGTCTTCACGGGAGCCGTCGACAGCTCCAGAACGTGCGGTCCGGGAGGGATCCGCGCGGGGGCTTCCGCCGTCGCGGTGGCGACGAGGGTGTTCTCCGCGTCCCGGACGTACACGTCGGCCGTACAAAGCGGCGTTATCGACGTGGCCTCGACGGCCCAACAGCCGTCGACCGGCGCGTGAAACCGGTCGGCCGTCGCGAGTCGCGTCGACGTGGGGTGGGATCCGACATCGATACCCTCCGTGGCGACCGGAAGGCGAACCTCCTCGATCGCGTCGACGAGTTCGAACCGTCCCGGGCCGTGACCCCGTGCCGGGACGAGTCGAACCGCGGCCGCGTCGGCATCGGTATCGACGTCGACCTCGGCATCCGCGCCCGTCGACGATAGAGAGTCTCGTGTCGTCATACGGTCACCGGAGCGTGTTCCATTCGGTCGTTCCCCAGCCGATGATGTGCCACCGTTCCTCGGGAGCGGACGCCGTCTCACGGGCCCGAAGCTCGACGATCACGTCGAGGTCGTCGCCGAGTAGATCGACGAACTCGCCGACGACGGGGTCCGAACGTGGATCCCCGCCGGCGGGCCGAGGAAGGTGAAAGTGCGCCATCCCGCCGCGGTCGCGTGTCGTCCGCGATACCTCGCTCAACAGCGAACTCGTCGCCTCGCTGCCCAGCGTCGCACAGAGCATGTCGACACGGAACACACCTACGCGAAGGCCCAGCCGGGTCGGCCGGTCCGCGTCGACCTCGTCGATGGCGGTCAACAGGGACGTCCGAATGGCCGCCGCATCGCCGTCCGCTGTCCTGCCATCGTCACCGCCGTCGGCTCCGTCGAGGTCGAGTCGGTCCGGTCCGGCGTCGGGACCGGCGGCCGCGGTCGGCGTGTCGGTCCCGTCGGACCCCGGGCCGACCGCCGACGAACCGCTCCCGTCCGATCCCGACGCGGCGGCCGGGTCCCGGACCGCGCTGTCGAGGCGAACGACCGCGGCGTCGTCGTCATCGGCGTCGACGCCGTCCGGAAACCACGCGTTCGGCGCCTCGGTGCCGCCGGTCGTGAGCGCGAGCACCCGCTGTCGGCGCCGGTGCGGCGCGCCGAAGTACCGCGACGACGCGACACGGTAGGCATCGTCAGAAACGTCGCCCGTGACGAGCACACAACACCCGTCGTCGAGGTCAGCCAGCGCCGCAGAGAGCGTCGAATCCGACCCGCGGCCGATCGGTCCGTCGGCGTCCGGGCCGTCCGCCGTTTCGGTCATACCATCGTCATTCCACCCAGGGGACAAATAGTATTCGTCCACGCACACGTGTCGCCCCGTCGAATCGCGTGACTCGACTATCGTCGCCGTGGATTCGACGCCGATGGCCGGGTCACCGATTCGGTCACCGGATATCCGTCCACGCACCCCAGAAGCGCTGGAGCGCGGTGAAGTGGCCGACGACCGCGAACACGACGAGCAGCAGGCCGACCACGCCGAGTCCGGCGACCAGCGGGTCGGGCACCGCCGCGGCGACGACGCCGACGATGCCGACGAGCGCGAGACGGTCCGCACGGCCCAGCAGCCCGCCGTACTCGCGGCCGATACCGACAGCCTGGATCTGTGTGCCGAGATACGAGGTCATCAACACGCCCGTCACGGCAGCGAGGCCGAGGCCGTAGCGGCCGATCCCTGCGGCGAGCCCCACGAGTACCGCGATATCCGCGTAGCGGTCGAGCACGTGGTCCAGCAGGTCGCCGCCGGAGGAGTCGGTCCCCTGTGCCCGGGCGAGCGCGCCGTCGACGAGGTCGAGCCACCCGTTCGCGAACACGAGCGCCGACCCGGCGACGTACGACAACGGCGCCTCCGAGGGGGGCGCGAGGCCGAACGCGACACCCGCGGCGACCGCACACACGAACGCGAGCACGCTCACGCCGTCCGGCGAAAGCCCGATCGCATCGGCCGCGCGGACGAACGGCGACAGTCCCTTCTCCGCGAGAGGTCTGAACTGATCCAGCGTCATAGGTACTCCACGAAGTCGACCTCGCCCGCCGAGGGCTCGCGGTCGCCGTCGAGCACGCGCCCGAGTTCGGTCGCGACCGCTTCGGGGTCCCGGTCCGTGGTGTCGATCTCGTACACCTGATCCTCCCCGAAGCGCTCGACAGCTTCCCCGAGGATCACGTCGAGCGCCTCGCTCTCGCGGTTCTCGCGGGCGCTCGCTTCGCCCTCGCCGCGCTCGACGAGCCGTCGTTCGAGCACGTCGGGGCGGCACCGCAGCACCGCGACGCGGTCGGCGTCGAGATAGTGCGCCAGGTGAGAGTCGACGACGCCCGTCCACTCGCCGAGGTGCTCGGCCACCGCGTCGAGGTCGGCGACGAGCGAGTCGCGCTCCTCGTCGCGCTCGGTGTACAGTCCCTCCTCGCGGATCAGGTCGTTGAGGTGGACGACCGGGACGCCGCGATCCTCGGCCAGCAGGTCAGTCGCCGTCGTCTTGCCCGTCCCGGGCGTGCCCGTGACGACGAGGCGGTCGACCGGACCGGATGGCGGGTCGGCCCCGCCGTCGGCGTCGACATCGGCATCGCCGTCCGTGGCCGTCGCGTCGTCGCCGTCGGTCACGCTTCGACCCCGGGCTCCAGGTCCGCGAGCACCTCGTTCAGCGTCGCGACCGCCTCGCGGGTCTCCGCTTCGGTCCCGCAGGAGATCCGGACGCACTCGGAAAGTCCGAACGAGCCGGTGTCGCGGACGATGACGCCCCGCTCCTGTGCGCGCTCGGCGACGGTGCTCCCGTCGCCCACCTCCGCGAGGACGAAGTTGCCGGCGCTCTCGAACGTGGGCGCGTCCAACTCGTCCGCGATATACTCCCGAGCCCACTTCGCCGACTCGACGCTCCGCTCGACGTGCTCGTCGTCCGAAAGCGCCGCGAGCGCGGCGTCGAGCGCGACGGCGTTGGCGGCGAACGGCGTGTTCACGCGGGCGTACGCGTCGCCCCACGCCTCGGGGACGAGCGCGTAGCCGATGCGCAGTCCCGCGAGGCCGTACGCCTTCGAGAAGGTGCGCGTGACCGCGACGTTCTCGTACTCGTCGAGGAGGCCGGCTGCGGACGGCGTGTCGGTGTACTCGCCGTACGCCTCGTCGGCGACGACGAGCGTCTCCTCGTCGACGCCCTCCAGCAGCGCGACGAGTTCCTCGCGCGGGAGCTCGGTCCCGGCGGGGTTGTGCGGGGTCGTCACGTAGACGATCCGCTCGCCGTCGTAGGCGTCGAGGATCGCGTCGGCCGTCTGTGCGAACCCATCGGCCTTCACGACGGGATAGGTCGCCACCTCGCCGTGGTGATAGCGGGCGCTCATCGGGTAGTAGGCGAACCCCGGCTCGGGCGTGAGCACCCGGTCGCCGGGCGAAAGCATCGCCCGCGAGAGGTAATCCAGCGCGCCGTCGGCGCCCGGACTCACCCACACCTGCTCGGGATCGAGATCCCACGTCTCGGCCAGCGCCTCGGTGAGATCCGCATGAGCCGCCTTCGGGTACACGTGGGCGGCTTCGGCGGCGTCCTTCGCCGCCTCGACGGCCTTCGGCGAGGGACCGAACGGGTTCTCGTTCGAGGAGAGCTTCACCAGTTCCTCCGGGTCGAGCCCGAGATCGCGGGCCACCTCCTCGACGCCGCGGCCGGGGACGTACGGCACGTTCGCCGAGAGGTCGCGCGTGTTCATGCGCGAGAGAAGTGGTGGACGCTTCTTAAGCGTGCTCACACCGGGCGGCCCGTCCGTCGGCGTTCGTTCCGCGACTCAGTCGCCGCCCAACGTCCGCCTCACGCGGTCGAGCAACCCTCCGTCGTCCCCGAAGAGTTCGCGCTCGATCGCGTCGAGTTCGTCGTCGCCGAAGCGGTCGTCCGCCCGGGCCTCGACCAGCCAGTCGCGCCACTCCTCGTCGGTGAGGACACCGCGCGACTCGGGGCCCCACTGTTCGCGAAGCTCCGTGCGGTCCTCGAAGGGCACGTCCATGTCGCCGCCGCCCCACACCAGCGGCGAGAGCGCGAACGCGTACTCCGCGTGGTCGAGCGGGCGGAACCGGTACGGGTAGCCGTTGAAGCCGAACACCTCGTCCGTCCCGACCGTCTCGCCCGTCGGGAGTTCGAGCGTCACGTCCATACCGACGGAAGGCGCTCGACGGGGATGTGCCTTCGGCTACCCCTCGCGGCCGTCCGACCGGAGGTCGGCCGCCCAACGCTCCGCCTCGTCGACGACCGACGGCTTGCCCGCGAACGATATCTCGATCGACTCGGGACCGTACGTCACGTCGGCGTCGCCGCGCTCGTGGAGCCAGGAGACGAACGCCCGAGACTCCCCCGAGGGCGGCAGCTCGAACGTCGCCGTCGAACCCGGAAGCGCCCCGACCACCGCGTCGCGAAGGCCGTCGACTCCGATTCCGTCGAGCGCGCTGATCGCCACGGGCTCGCGGGTCTCCACGCCGGCCTCGGCGAGCACGTCCGCGACGACCCCGAGCGCGGCCTCGCGGCCCGCGGCGTCCAGCCGGTCCACCTTGTTCACCACGGGAACGACGGGTCCCGTCGCGTCGGCCGCGAGCACCTCGACGGTCGTCTCGACGCGCCGGCGGAGCCGCTCCTCGTCGGCGCTGGCGTCGACCACCGCGAGCACGGCGGCGGCGGCGCCGATCTCGTCGAGCGTCGCCGAGAACGAGCGAACCAGATCGTGCGGGAGATCCGCCACCAGCCCGACCGTATCGGTGAGGAGCACCCGTCGCCCGTCCAGCGTCGCCCGCCGCGTCGTCGTCTCCAGCGTCTCGAAGAGGCGGTCCTCGACGGTTATCGATTCCGTGTGGTCGTCGTTTCGGCCGTCGTCGCCGGACGCGTCGTCGAGCGAGGATTCCGCGTCGAAGTCGTCCGCCAGACGGCGCAGCAGCGTCGACTTCCCCGCGTTCGTGTAGCCCGCGAGCGCGACCAGATCGAACCCCTCCGCGCGCCGTCGCGCCCGACGGTCGGCGGCCGCGTCGGTCAGCTCGTCGAGTTTCGCCTCCATCGCGTCGATACGTTTCTCCATGTCGAGGACGGGTGACCCCTTCTCGGTCGCCGCGTTCAACAGCGACTCCTCGGTCGCGCGGCGTACCCGGGGGAGCTCGTACCGCAGCGTCGCCAGATCGACCTGCGTCGTCGCGGCCGTCGATCCGGCGCCGTCGGCGAATATTTCCAGGACCAACCGGTAGCGATCCGTCAGCGTCGTCCCCGCCGGGAACAGATCCAGCAGATCGGTGTACTGCCCCGGCGAGAGTTCGCCGTCGAACACGACCGCGTCCGCGTCGCGCTCGGCGACGACGTCCGCCAGTTCCCGTGCCTTCCCGCCGCCGAGGTTGTACCGCAGGTCCTCCGTGCGCCGCTGGGTTACTTCGCCGACCACGTCGTAGCCCGCCGCCTCCGCGAGGCGCCGGATCTCCGTCGTGTCGGGCGTCTCATCCGCGTCGCGGGCGGCGACGACCGCTCGCCCGCCGTCGAGTCTGTCTCGTACGTTCACTGTGTGTCGTGACCGCGCGCCCGTCGCCGCCGGGAGGGGAGTCCCGACGGGCCCGGCCCGCAGTCGTTCGTCCGATCGGCCGTCCGTCTCGGGGATGCGGTCACCCTCGCCGTGCCGACCGACACGTCCTCGCCGACGCGGCGGTCAGCGGGACGAAGAAGAGGTCTCCATTGAGTGAACGTTCGTGGGACGCGACAAGAGGCTTGCCCCGGTGTGGTATCCACTGACGTGCCGGGGACTCACTCCACGGCCTCGATCACGTAGTGGTGCTCGTCCTGTTTCACCAGATCCGCGGGCTCACGCATACTCACGGCGTAGCCGGTGGGCCCGCGTTCGAGTTCGTGATCGGCGTTCACCCGAACGAGGTTGCCGATCACCTGCGCGGACGGCGGCTTCTGTGCGGCGCCGCAGTCGTACACGGTGAGGAGCTCGTTGCCGTCGTCGGTCTCGTAGACGATCACCCGGGCGTGCGTCGCGAGCCGCCACCGATCCTCGCCGCTGGGGGGCAGCTTCAGCGTCATGGCGCCACATCCGGGTCGAGGCCGGCGCGCGCTTCGATCTCCGCGATCACCTCGACGAGGTCCTGTTCGTCGGTGTGCTCGCCGTACACGCGCCGGACGAGCGCCGGGAGCGTGTAGGCGTACTCGCCGCGGCTGCGGTGTTCCACGAAGCCGGCACGTCGGAGCACCTTGTTGCGAGCGTACGCGTACCGGCGGTCGCCGGAGCCGTCGGCGGCGCGGTGGGCCTCCACGGGCGTCGTGCGGCCGGCACGTCGGTAGGCGCCGAGCATCCCTCGGGTCACGCCCTCCAGCGACTCGACCGCGCGGGCGACCCCTGCGACGACGGCCTCGCGGTGGCGCAGTTCGTCGCCGTCGAGGAACGCCGCCGCGTCCTCGACGCCGTCGAACCCCGAGCGGGAGCGCGCCGGCGAGATGTCGACCCCGTCGGTGGGCGGCACCGCGCTCCTGACGCGCTCGTCGCTCGCGTCGCTCCCGGCGTCGCCAGCGTCGCCGGCGGCATCGCTCCCCTCCACCGTCGCCGCCGCGGTTCCGTTGTCGGCGACTGTGGCGGTCGCGGCGGCCACCTGCTCCTCGGCGTCCTCGGACGCAGCAGCGTCGCCGTCACGCTCGTCCACCCCGTTAGCCGCTTGGGCTGGTCCGGGCGTCCCGTCCGCCGGGGTGGTCGGCTCCTCGTAGTCGTGGAGTTCGGCTTGGTCGTCCGCTGGCGGACGGCCGAACGCGGCGTCCCCGTCGCGGCGCTGCGGCTCCGGCGCGGAGCCGTCGTGCGACCCCGGCCCGGGAACGGTCGGATCCCCGCCGGGAGAGCGGCCGGTCCCGCCGCGATACGGCGCATCCGCCTTCTGCAGCAGCGCCTGCGCGAAGGTGTCGGCCATCTCCGACATATCGCGCGCCTCCTCCAGTTCGCGTTCGAGCTGGATGATCCGCTGGTCCTTCTTGTCGAGTTCCTGTCGGAGGTCCGCGAGTTCGGACTCGGTCCGTTCGCGCTCGTCCGTGATCGTCTGCAGCTCCGAGACCAGATCCCCGGAGACCGACTTGAGGTCGGGCCGCTCGAAGTCGTCGAGGCCGGGCGTCGCGCCCGCGTCGAACGTCTGTTTGCGGTGGAACTGCACTCGCCTGATGGACTCGGCCCAGTCGGTCATCAGGAACGCCTCCCCGTCGTCCATGTCCTCGATGGCCTCGCCGTAGTCGTTGCCGAGGATGCGCGAGACGACCTTCGTGTCGTTGTCCCAGGTGAGCCGGTGCCAGCACAGCCAGTCGCACTGGGTAATGAAGTCCTTTTTCACGTCGGCCGGGCGCTGGGAGATGCCGACGATGCCGAGGCCGTGCTTGCGCCCCCGCTTGCCGATCTTGATCAGCGTCTTGCCCGTCTTGTCCATCCCGGCGCCCTCGGGGATGTACTCGTGACACTCCTCGACGAGCATCAAGAACGGCTTCTTCAGCTTCTTCTCCTTCGCGAACAGCTGTCTGGCCGTTTCGCGGATCAGATCGGAGGCCTCGTCCTCGTCGAGATAACCCGAGACGTCGAGGATGATCGGGACGTTCTCCTCTAAGGCGAGCGAGGCGATCTTGCCCGCGTGCTCGCTCGACACCTGGATGTCGCACTCCTCGTCGGCGCCGACGTGGAGGATCTCGAACTCCTCTTTCAGCCCGTAGTACTCCCCGTCGGAGTCGACGATGAGCACCGGAAAGCTGTTCGAGAGCAGCTTCTCGATGACGACCGAGGCGGTGTTGGACTTGCCGCTGCCCGATTTCCCGGTGATGAATCCGCGACCCGTCAGGATCTCGACGACCGGGAGCGAGATGGGTGTCCCGGCGGACAGGCCCGACTCCCCGCCGGTCCCGTCGCTCACGTCCGCGACGGTGATCGTCTCGTCACTCATTACCGAACCCTGGCTCCCCACCGGGCTTAAACCTCGGCAGTCGCGTCCGACGTGCGTCTGACGCGGAGCCGAACGCGGTCCGAACCCGAGAACGGTTCACGCGGTCCGTCCAGCCCGCGGCCAAGCCAAGCCGCGCCCGTACACCCGCCACACGTCCGGGCGGATTTACGGTCGAGCACGGAGACCGACCTCCATGGACACGAGCCTCGAACTCCACGCGACCGACGCGACCGGCTGGCGAGCGGGCATGTACGACGACATCCGACACACCTTCCGCGCGCCGGTCGTCAACTGGATCTGGCGGACTGCGACCGCGAACCACCCCGAGTTCACCCGGTACTTGTGGGGCCAGGTGAAGCCCGCCTTCGAGACGCGCGCGTTCGCGGAGGCGTCGGTCGCGTACCGCGACGCCGTGCGCTCGGCCGTCGACGGCCCCCGCTACCGCCCCGGCGACCTCGCCCTCGCGCCGGCGGAGGCACGGGAGCTGCGCGGCCAGATCGGCACCTTCGACGCCGTCGCGCCGCGGCTCGGGGTGCTGTTCGAGCTGGTCGACCGGGCGATGAACGGCGGCGACGTGGCGACCGCGGTGCCCGACGACCAGGCCGCGACCGAGCCGTACCCCGCGGGGCTGGACGCCGACCGCGGGCTCGACCCCTCGATGGTCGCCGTCGACGCCGTCCCCGAATCGGCCGCGGCGACCGTCGCGTCGATCCGGGAGTTCCACGGGTTCGACGAGGGGCTCCCGAGTGTCTACCGCTGTCTCGCGCAGTGGCCCGGCTTCCTCGACCGACTGTGGGACGACCTCGAACCGGCCCTGCGTTCGGACGACTTCGAGGCCGCCCTCGCGGACGCGTCGGCGGTCGTCGGCGAGTACGTCGAGGGGCTGGCCTACCGCCCGGCGCTCTCGCGGGAGGCGGCGCTGGCGGCGGGGTTCGACGGCGACGCGGTCGACGACATCGCCGGGCTGTTCGCCGAGTTCAACGGCGGGCCGGTCGAGACGGTCATCCCCGCGCTGCCGCTGTTCGCCGACGCCGTCGGCGCGAGCGGACGGCGACGGCTGTAAACAGGGTGTGCCGGCGGCGAGCGACACTGGCGAACGCGGCCGGTCAGCCGGCCGCCCGGACCGCTTCGACCGCCTCGTGCCACTTGCGCGCCACCTCGTCGGCGCGCTCCTTCTTGTCCTCGATGTCCTGCTGGTCGCGGAGCCAGTACAGGTCCGTGTAGAAGGCGACCAGCGTCTCCACCTCGCGGTCCGTCAGGTGTCCCACGCGGTCGGCGTTGCTCTCATACACCTGCGGCGGTTCGACGCTCGCAGCGAGCGCCTCGTAGCGGTCCTCCTCGGCCAGGTCGGCCACGTGCGACAGCGCCTCCAGTTCGGTCCGGAACGCGAGCCGGAGGTGGTCCGTCTCGGCGCGTCGCCGCCGGCGGAACACGAAGTACGACCCCGCGGCCGTCGCTACCGCGCCCACGAGGCTCCCGAGCACGAGTCCGGTCGCGACGCCTGCCATACCCGACCAGTGTCGTCCGCGGCCGAAAGGTCCGTCGGCGGCTTCTCGCGCTACTCGAACTCCCCGAGGTCGATCTGCCCCCGACGCCGTCGCCCCCGGCGCTCCCGCTCGGCGTCCGGGTCTCCCTCGTCAGCCCACTCGTCGAGTGTCGCGTCACTGTCGGTTGACCGACGCACCACCTCGTCCTCGTCGCCGACGGCGCCACCCGTGCGATCGGGTGTCCGGTCGGACCCCGTCTCTCCGGTCCCCGACCCCGCGGCGTCCGACGCCCCCTCGTATCCACCGAGGGTCGCCTGCTCCTCGGCGGCGAACGAGAGGTTCGAGACCCGAACGCCGAGCTTTCTGACCTCCTCGCCCGTGAACTCCTCGAGGAGGTCGAGGGCGACCTCCTCGACGAGATCCGGGTCGTCGACCGGCCCCGGAAGCGAGTCGGCGCGGGTGTTCACGTCGAACGGCGGGTGAACCACCTTCACGCCGATGGTGCGGTACATCGCCCCGCGCGAGTGCGCTCGCTCGGCCACGTCGGCCGCGAGGGCGCGAACCCGCTCGCGTTGGGTCCCGGTGTCGGCGGTCCGGCCGGCGGACTCACGCGACAGCGACTTCGGGCGCCCCGTGGGCGTCACCTCGCGGTCGTCCCGGCCGTTCGCGCGCTCGTGGAACTCCCTGCCGCGCGAGCCGAATCGCGCCTCCAGGTCCGCCGGGTCCGCCGCCGCGAGGTCGCCGGCAGTCTCGATGCTCATGTCCGCGAGATCGCTTGCGGTGACCGGGCCGACGCCGTGGATGTCGGAGACGGACAGCGGCGCCAGGAAGTCGGCGGTCTCGCCGGGCTCGACGACGGTGAGCCCCTCGGGCTTGTCGTGATCGGAAGCGACCTTCGCGGTCGCCATGTTCGGCGCGACGCCGACGCTGGCGGGCACGCCCGCCTCCCGTTCGATGCGCTCGCGGACGTGGCGGGCGAGCCCCTCCGCGAGCGTGCGGTCCGGTCCCGCGCCGTCGCCGGCACCGTCGTCGCCTGCTCCCACGGCCTCCCACGAGGTTCGGTCGGTCACGTCGAGGTACGCCTCGTCGATGCTTACCTCCCGCACCGTGTCGGCCACGTCGTGGATGACCGCCTTCACCGTCGACGCGACGTCCTTGTAGAACGCCATGTCGACGGGGCGGTAGTGTCCGGCCTCCGCGGGGTCCGGCGCGTCGGGGTCATCCGGGTCCGCCTCGACCAGGCGGGGAAGCCGCTCCAGCGCCTGAGAGATGGGTTGGGCCGACTCGACGCCGAACTCGCGCGCCTCGTAGCTCGCGGTCGCGACCGCACCGATCGTCTCGCCCGGCTCGTACCCCATCCCGACGACGACGGGGTCGCCCGCGAGTTCGGGTTCCTTCAACCGCTCACAGGAGGCGTAAAAACAGTCCATGTCGACGTGGAGGACGACGCGCTCGCCGCCGTCGTCCGACGTCGGCGCCCCCGGAAGCGTCTCCTCCATGTGCGGGGGTGGAGCCCGGACCACCGTCAACCTTGCCGGTCCGGAGTGGAAGTGAACTCGGTCGGTATCTGGGGGACGGGACGACGACGGGCGGCTCCGCCCGTAGCGAGCCCGAGGCACGTTCCATCGGTCCTGTGATGAGCCGACCGCTCTTTTGTGTGCGTCCCGAACTCACCGTTAGTACCATGAAACTCCCACTCCGCAAGCGTACATCCGAGTCCGCGGACAAGCGACCGACCGAGTCCACGGGGACCCCGATGGACGAACAGCTTCAGAAGGCGGTGACGGACGTGATCACCGGATCGAACGACAAGATCGTCGAGATCAGGCCCGCGAACGAGTCGAAGGGTGGGGGCGGGGGGAAGCTCGCGCTGCTGCTCCTCGGCGGCGTGGTCGCGATCGGCTACTGGATGGGGAAGTCGTCGCGGAAGCCGTCGGAGATGATCGAGAGCGTCACGAACAAGGCCGCGAAGCGGACCAAGGAGACGACCGAGCGGGCCGCAGAACAGATCGAGAAGGGCAGCGAGACGATAGCCGACCGCGTCGAGGAAGAGTCGCAGGAGGCCGGCGAACAGGTCCGGCAAGCGGGCGAGAAGGCGTCCGAGCGGACCGAGGAGGCCGGCGAGAAAGCCTCCGAGAAGACGGAGAAGACCGGAGAGCAAGCGTCCGAGAAGGCGGAAAAAGCCGAAGAGAAGGCCGAAGAGAAGGCCGAAGAGAGCAGTCCGTCAGGCAGCAGCTCGTCGGGTAGCTGATCCGGCGGGGGAGCGCGCCGACGCCCCGTCATCCACGAACGCTCGTTCCGGCCTCGGGCGGCGATGGCTGTACGGCCGTCGCCGATCCCGCGACTGCCGATCGTTTTTCCGACCGAACACGCTCCCGCGCTCCGGCCGGTCGCCGTCGAAGTGGAACGACCGGGGGAGGAGTGCCTCGCGTCCGACGACCCGCCCTACTTCAGCCGCTCTTGCAGGACCGAGGGATGCGCTGCAGTGACCCCCTTGACGCCCCCGATCTCCTCGGAGATCACGTCGCCGAGCTCGTCGCCGTCGGCCGCGCGGACCTCCGCCATGAACATGTGGTCGCCCGAGGACGTGTACAGCGAGACCACCGACTCGAGCTCCTTCAACGCGCGCGTCGCTTCGACGTAGCGCTCGCTATCCACGTCGATGCCGACGAGCGCGATCGTCTGCCCGGAGAGCTTCTTGGGGTCGATCTCGGCGGAGTAGCCGACGATGACGCCCTCGTCTTCGAGTTGATTGATGTACTTGCGCACGGTCGGCTTCGAGACGCCGGCGCGGTCGGCGATCTCGGCATAGGATGCCTGCGCATCCTCCTCGAGCGCTTCGAGGATGCGGTCGGCCGTCGAGGAGGCACTCATTGTCATATGATTTCGCGCCGCAGAAAAAATACCTTGCGAATGAGAAAACGGGACTCGTGTAGGCGTCAATCCACGGCGTGAACGCCTCGACCATACCGCAGTCGTGCGGTTCGGTCGCTCACTCCCGCCGTTCGCTCACTTGTGTTTGTCGATGAACCGATCGTACGAGCGCTCCCACTCGTAGTCGTCGTCGAAGTACCGCTCCGCGAGCGGTTCGTCGGGCATCTCGCCGATCTCCTGTTTCTCCTGCTGGTAGGAGAGGCGGTCGTCGTCGCGGTAGTAGACGCCGGTGAGCACCTCGCCCTCGTACAGTTTGTCCTCGGTCTCGCGCATCAGCTCCTGGGCCTCCGCGCGGTCGGTCGGGTCGAAGTCGTAGTCGTCGGACTCGTTGATGTCCGTGTACGGGACGTACTGCTTGGCGTCCTTGTTCCACGTCGGACACTGCGTCAGGAAGTCGATGTGCGCGAACCCGTCGTGCTCCATTGCCTCCTTCAGGATGCGCTGGGCCTGGTTCGGGTTTACCGCCGCAGTCCGGGCGACGAACGACGCGCCGGAGGTCAGCGACAGCGACAGCGGGCGGATCGGCGTCTTCGCCGAGCCGTGGGGCTGGGTCTTCGATTTGTGCCCCTTCGGGCTGGTCGGGGACGTCTGCCCCTTCGTCAGCCCGAAGATCTCGTTGTTGAACACGATATACGTCATATCGTGGTTCTCCCGGGCGGTGTGCATGAAGTGGTTCCCGCCGATGCCGTAGCCGTCGCCGTCGCCGCCGGCGGCGACGACCTCGACGCCGGGGTTGGCGAGCTTGGCCGCGCGTGCGACCGGGAGCGAGCGGCCGTGGATCGTGTGGAACCCGTAGCTGTCGAGGTAGCTGTTCAGCTTGCCCGAACAGCCGATCCCGGTGACCAGCAGCGTCTCCTCGGGCGTGCGCCCGACCTCGGGCAGCGCGCCCTTCAGCGACTTCAGGACGCCGAAGTCGCCACAGCCCGGACACCACGTCGGCTGCGGTTCGATCTCGGGCGTGTACTCGTTGCGGTCGACCTCTCGTTCCTCGCCGATTGCACTGAATGCGCTCATTGTCAGTCACCTGCCGCGGGCACGAACTTCGTCTCGTTGCCGGGGAGCTCCCCGTCCTCGACGATCTTCGTGGTGAACCCTTCGACGATCTCCGCGGGTTCGAAGGGGTTGCCGTTGTACTTCAGCAGCGAGGAGAGCATCTCCCCGTGCGTGCCGAGCTCCTTCTGCGTCAGGCCGCGGAACTGCGCGGACGCGTTCATCTCGACGACGAGCGCCTCCTCGACGGAGTCGAGGAACGACCGAACCGCGTCGATCGGGTACGGCGCGAGTTCGGCGACCGTCAGCGCCTTCACCGACGTACCGTTCTCGTTGAGACGGTCGACCGCCTCCTCGACGGTCCCCTGCTGGGAACCGAACGTGAGGATGCCGTATTCGGCGTCCTCGGGGCCGTACTCGATGAGCAGGCCGTCGTCGTCGAGGTCGGCACGGATGGCGTCGAGCTTGCGCTGGCGACGGTTCATCTGCGCGACGCGGTTGTCGGGATCCTCGTCGATGTGGCCCGCCGGGTTGTGTTCGTTGCCGGTCGCGAGATAGCGACCGCCCTTCTGACCGGGCACCGAGCGCGGCGAGACGCCGTCCTCGCCCTCGTGCTGGAAGCGGTGGAACTTGCCGTCGTCCGTGTGCGGCTGGTCGGCCAGCTCGTCCTCGGTGAGCGTCATGCCGATGTCGCCGTTGGGCTCGCGGTCGAAGTGCGAGGCCGGGACGTTCGTCAGCTCGCCCGACAGCTTCTGATCGTAGATGATCATCGTCGGGATCTGATACTCGTATGCCAGTTGGAACGCGCGGCGCGACGCCTCGTACGCTTCGGCGACGGTGCCGGGCGCGAGCACGACGCGCTGGGAATCGCCCTGTGAGGTGTACAGGACGTGTTCCAGGTCCGCTTGCTCGGGCTTCGTCGGCATCCCCGTCGAGGGACCGGCGCGCATCGCCTCGATGAGCACCAGCGGCGTCTCGGTCATCTCCGCGAGGCCGAGCGGCTCGCCCATCAGGGCGAACCCGCCGCCCGAGGAGCCGGACATCGCCTTGACGCCCATGTGTGAGGCGCCGATGGCGAGCGCGGCCGCCGCGATCTCGTCCTCGACCTGCTCGGAGATCCCGCCCAGCTCGGGCAGGTTCTGGCTCATGATGGTGAACACCTCGGTCCACGGCGTCATGGGGTAGCCCGCGATGAAGCGGCACCCCTCGTCGATGGCGCCGTAGGCGATGGCGTCGGAGCCGGACATGAGCAGCTGATCCTCGTCGTGTTCGCCCATGGGGACGGACACGTCGGGAGCGTCGACGTCGTACTCCTCGCGGACGAGGTCGTGCGCCGTCTCCATGATCTCGACGTTCGGCTCGAGGATCTTCTCGGGCATCGCGTCCCGCATCAACTCCTCGATGGCCTCGAGCGGAATGCCGGTGATGGCGCACGTAACGCCGACCCCGGCGGTGTTGCGCATGACCTCCCGGCCCTGCTCGCGCGCGAGCGACCGGAGGTCGATGTCGTATACGTGCCAGTCGTTCTCCTCGACGCGTTCGTCGAAGTTCGGGACCTCCGAGGGGTCGAGCAGGCCCGAATCGTAGACGATGACGCCGCCCTCGCGGAGCTCGTCGAGGTTCTCCGCGAGCGGCTTGGCCTCCTCGTTCCCGTAGTAGGCTTCCTCCTGCGGGTTACGGGCGAACGAGTCGCCCAGCGCCAGCAGGAAGTTGTAGCCGTCGCCCCGTGACTTGACGGGATCAGCGGAGGCGCGTACCTCGACGTAGGTATGGCCGCCCCGAATGCGCGAGGGATAGTGACGATGCGTGAAGACGTGCAGCCCCGACCGCATCAGGGCCTTGGCGAAGTTCTGACTGGTCGAGGCGATACCGTCCCCCGACCCGCCAGCGATCCGCCAGATGAGTTCGTCGGCTGACATAGGTACTGATCGGCCCTCCGATGGGCAGTGTTTGACGATTGTTCTGCCCGGAACAAATGCCTTGCTATAGGTTCGCAAAGGGTCGATCGTGAGGGTTTCGGGATCGACCGGACGAGCGATCGCTCATCAGTACGATCGCTCGTCCGGTCGATCCGTAACCGCCGCAGCCAACCTGATCTGCTGGGTATCAACGATGTTGACGGGAATCAGAGCTCTACGGAGTGTTATCGGCGCGACACGAACGGCACTGACTACTCTATCCGAACAGATAATTTTTCCAAATAGATCCTAAAATCTTATAATAGATACCGAGACATCTCGCGTCAGGACATGAGATGCGTTCCATTGGCCGTCGCGGCACTCCTCGTCGTGGCGGCCGTTCCCGCGTCGGTCGCCGCACACGAGGTGGCGGAGAACGACCCGCCGCTTGCCGACGCGGGTCTCGATCAACACGTCGAACGCGGCACTGTTGTGTGGCTGGACGGCGGCGGATCCCTCGATCCCGACGGCGAGCTTGTCGCCCACGAGTGGTCGATCCGCACCCCTGACGGTCGGGAGATCGAACCGAACGATCCGACCGCGGTGTCGACGACGTTCACCGCGTCGACGGTCGGCCGATACGAGGTCACGCTGACCGTTACAGACGATCACGGAGTCCATCGAAGTGACACACTGTACGTCGACGTCGGCGATCCTGAGGTGGGAAGCGACGAGACCGCATCGGAGAACTCGACGCCGCAGCCGAACGAGCCGCCGGTCGGCGGTATCGACGGACCGGACAGCGTCGTCCGCGGCGAGCGAGCCACGTTCACCGCCGACGTGTACGACCCCGACGGGGAGGTCACGTCGTACGCCTGGTCGGACGGGCGATCGACCCGCGAGGTCGACCGCACCGTCGATCTCCCGGCGGGCGAGACGTTCGTGTTCAGCGTTCGCGTCACTGACGACGACGGCGCGACGGCGACGTTCCGGAAATCCGTCCGTGTGCTGACACCGGACGGTGACGTCGCGGAAGCGTCCGCCGATCCGAGTAACGAGGACCCGACCGCGCGTATCGAGGGACCGGACCGAGTCGCGTCCGGCCACGACGCGACGTTTGTTCTCCGAGGAAGCGACCCGGACGGAACCGTCGTTCGACGACTATGGCCCGAACGCTCCGAGACCGGGGCGGTCATCGAGCGCACGTTCTCACGGACGGGGACGTACACGCTGCGCGGTGTCGTCGTCGACGACGACGGGGCGCGAACGACGGCCAGGAAGACTGTCGAGGTGTACGACGAGGGACCGCCGGTGGTCTCGATCGACGGCCCCGACACCGCGCCCATGGGGAGCACACAGGAGTACACGCTGGAGGCGTACGATCCGGACGGCGGGGAGCTGACGATCAGTTGGGATCCCCCGCAGAACCAACTTGAGCGCGAGTCGAGTCGGTACGTGAACCACGTCGGGATCGAGGGCGTCCTGGGTGAGACGGTGGAGGTCTCGGCGACGGTTACGGACGACGAGGGTAACAGCGTGACCGCAGTGAAGGAGACGAACGTGGAGATGCAGACGAGTTTCGGGACTGGAGAATCCGTTCCCCACATCTCGGAGATCTCATCGAGATACGCCACTGATGACACGGAACAGACGTCGGAAACAGACTCCGTAGAACTCGGTACCTACGAATTTCTCGCAACGGTCACACATGAAGAGCCGAAGATCGTTCGCGCGACGTGGCGAGTCAACGACACGAATCGAGCCGTCGTCGTCGATACGCTCGGCCGATTCTCGGGCACCCGAGACACTGAGATCCGTCATATGTTCGTCTCCGAACACGGCGGCAAGGTCACGAGGGAGGTT
Source organism: Halobaculum rarum (assembly GCF_040025155.1). Lineage (NCBI taxonomy): Archaea > Methanobacteriati > Methanobacteriota > Halobacteria > Halobacteriales > Haloferacaceae > Halobaculum > Halobaculum rarum. Next base: position 2,559,212 of record NZ_CP157275.1, read on the forward strand.
TCACTCTCGGCCGTCGACGCGGACGGCGATCGGGACGAACAGAAGTGGATAAGTCGCGTTCAATCGGTACAGACGCACGACGAAATCGTATTCTATGCGATGAAATCGGGCGATTCCGCGAGGAAGAACAGTTTGGAGGTTGAACCCGGCGAGCAGGTCGAGTTCGTCGTCGGGTCGAACCAGAATTACCGTCTCGCCTTCGGTGACGGTACATCCGCACGGGGATCTGGAACATCAGGGCTGCGGAACGTCAAGATCGCTCACACGTACGATGACCCTGGAACGTACAAGGTGAGACTCATCTCGACGCAGGGTCCGAACGGTGAAGCGCTGAAAACCGTCGATATCAACGTACGACCGAAGACGTACACAGAGTACTGGTATGAGAGCACCAGTAACACGATTGAACGCGTTATATCTGAGGAATCACCAACAGGGAAAAACTGGTTCAAGAGATCGGTATACGACTCCGGGACCTACTTCACAGGACGAACAGTATCTGTGAGGGCCGACGCGGGCCGACCGTCGATGCTCGGAGACAACTGGGTATCGACCGGGACGAGTGTTGAGCAGCGATCGCGCCGGATCACTCGCGTCAGGCAGTCGGACCCCGACGGAACAGGAGACGACTGGCAGCTCGTGGAACGGAACGTTCGTACCGAGGAACGGACGTACTACGAGGATAAATACCAGTGGCTCTCGAACCGATTCCGGCGTTCGGGATGGAGTTTCACCGGCGAGACCAGAACCGAGCGCGTGGTCGTGGGCGATGGACACGACCACGACCGCGAGCGACACAGTCGAACCACACGAACGTGTACAAACTGGGATCTCGCTCCGAGTCCGTACGGCGGATTCTCGCGCGAGTGTTCTAACTGGAGATACGATACCGATGTCTGGTACACTGGCCACGACCACAGTGGCTACACGTACTATGACACCGACTACCTGTACAAGACCGAGGTCGAACGAACACAGACTGTTCAGTACCACGAGTACGCGAGCGAGCGTGAATTCACAGTTACCACGGAAACCTTCGCGGAAACGGACTCCTGGACCGAGTGGTTATGGGAACGTGAAGGAAGCACCGTCAGACAGGAACAATCACTCAAGAGACCTGAGCCTGGAACATACATTTCTGGAACTCTCCGCACAGTCGAGGTTCGGTGTGGATCTGAGGAGAGCAATCACGATTCAGTAATGTGCTGACGACTAATTACAAATATATAAATTCAATAAATTATTACTGGCACTATGACAATCACAACCGTTCGAACCGATCTGTCCCAACCGAGGTCGAGACCGTGAATAGAAGACACACGACTGCACTCGCACTTATCGCGATGATATCGTTAGCTGGATGTCTCTCCTCTGTCGGATCGAATCCCGAACCGATCGTCCGTAGCCAAGAGCCAGTAGAAATGGAAGGTTCCAGCCCGCAACCGCCGAAATTTGGCCATCATCAGTCGGATAGCGAGGTCGATACACCCACCCCGTTAGAAAATAAAACTCCACGGGAGGATGTTAATGTTACATTATCTGAAATTATATTAGTCGATAAAATAAATGACTATCGGGCAGATAGTGATTCTGGGCGATTAGTCTCAGACCCCCGACTTGCCCGTATCGCCCGCCATCACTCATACGATATGGCCACACGGGACTTTTTCAACCACACCAATCCCGATGGTGAGACGTTCACCGACCGGGTCCAGGAAAGCAGTTATGCCTGCGGTGGCGGTGGTGAAAATCTCAGAGGTGTCTTTTGGAACAGGAGCTACACGCAAACGGAAGAGGAGCTCGCAGAGGTCATCCTTCGGGGATTCATCCGGTCCCCGGAACACAACACGGGGATGCTCCTTCCGAGCCACGACACCATCGGCGTCGGGATATATATCACCGAGGACGGGCGAACGTACGCGACAGTGAATTTCTGTGACGCTAACCCGGGGGAGGAAAACGAACCATGATACGTCTCGACCACGACTCGACGCGAAGACGCTTCCTCGCGGCCACAGGTACCGCTACACTCGTCGGAACCTCGGGCTGCCTCGGCTGGCTGCGCGGCGACTCCGACAGCGACGAACCCCGCAGCGGTTGGCACACGGAGAAGTTCACGACCGCCGAGGAGACGGAGACCTTCGGCTATCGCGAGGGGACCCGCACGCCCTACGCCGGCGTGAAGCAGATCTACGCGGGCGGCGGCACGCTCGTGCTCGTCTGTTTCGATTACGCCCACGAGCCGTCGATCCGGTGGTGGCGCGAGGAGTTCCCGAAGCTGTCGGACCTGCTCGCGGACGACGCGTTCCGTCCGACGCTGCTCATGTACCCGCTTCCGGTCAACGAGTGGTCGATGCTGCTCCCGAGCGCGGTGTTCGAGGTCCGCGCCCGCGGCACCCGCGCCGACGCGTGGCGGTTTCACGAACTGCTCGTCGAGGCGGCCCCCGACTACTCGTTCGACCTACTGCGGGCGTCGGCTGCGGAGATCGGCGTCGACGGCGACGCGGTACTCGAGGCGGCAGAAGCTCGCCGGCGGCGGAACCAGACGCTGTCCGACCGCGAGTTCGGCCGCGACAGCGGCGTCGACGCGGGGTCCATCCCGGCGTTCCGTTGGGGTACTGATCCGATCGAAGGATCCTCCGCCGCCGATATTCGGGAGTTCGTCGAATCGCGACAATGAGCGAACGAACGGACGCGTTCGTCGACTTCCCAGTCTAACGCGGTTTACTCCTCGTTCTCGGGGCTGCTCGGGTGATACTCGGTGTCGTACTGTCCCACCCGTCCGTCCAGCCGATCGGGGGTGATCCGTCCGCCGAGCAGCATGAAGTCCAGCACGGTACAGTACAGCATCGCCTCGACGACCGGCACCGCCCGCGGCGGAAGTACGGGGTCGTGACGGCCGACGACCTGGACCTGCTTCTCCTCGCCGGTCTCCCAATCGACGGTCGTCTGCTCTTTCGGGATCGAGGTCGGCGCGTGCCAGGTCACCTCGCCGTAGATCGGCTCGCCGGTAGTGATCCCCCCCTGAAGGCCGCCGTGATCGTTGCCGACCGGCACCGGATCGCCCTCCTCGCTGACTGTCTCGGGGTGGTCGCCATCGTCGAATTCCCAGTTCTCGTTGCGGTCGTGGCCCGTGACCTCGCGGGCGTCCCGACCGAGGCCGAACTCGAAGGCCGTCGTCGCGGGGATGGACATCATCGCCTGCCCGAGTCGCGCGGGGACGGAGTCGAACCGTGGCGCGCCGAGCCCACGGGGGACGCCGCGCGCCTCGAACTCGATGGACCCGCCGATGGAGTCGCCCGCCTGCTGGTACTCGTCGATCAACTCACGCATCTCCTCCGCTGTCTCCGGGTGCGCGCAGCGGACCTCGTTCTCCTCGCTGTGTTCGAGCATCTCCTCGAAGCTCACGTCGGGCGCGACGATGTCGCCGATCTGGTTGACGTGGGCTTTGATCTGTACGTCGTAGTCGCTCTGGTCGAGCACCGCCTTCGCGACGGCGCCGCCGGCGACCCAGTTCACCGTCTCGCGCGCCGAGGAGCGCCCGCCGCCGCCCCAGTTTCGCGTGCCGAACTTCGCGGAGTAGGTGTAGTCGCCGTGGCTCGGACGGGGCGCGGTGACGAAGGGCTCGTACTTGCCCGAGCGGGCGTCCTTGTTCTGGATGACCATCCCGATCGGCGTTCCCGTGGTGTAGCCGTCCTGGAGCCCGGAGTTGATCACCACCTCGTCGGGCTCGCCGCGGCTGGTCGTGATCATCGACTGGCCCGGCTTGCGGCGGTCGAGCTCGCGCTGAATGCGCTCCTCGTCCAGTTCCACGCCGGCCGGGACTCCCGAGACCGTACAACCCATGGCCTCGCCGTGGCTCTCGCCGTAGGTGGTCAGCCGGAACAGCCGGCCGAACTCGTTGCCGTTCATGCCCGTGTTCGGTGGGTCGGCGGTATAAAATGCGGCGAAGGTGCGAAGAACCGCCGGCGCGGAGGCGCCCGCGGAGAGAACCGTGACCGCCTCAGTTGCGCTCGTGAAGCCGCATCCGCACGGGCTGCGTGGGCCGGGTGGTGATGCTCGCTTCCAGATTCGCTTCGAGGTCGACCGGGTCGACCACCTCGAACGCGAACCGGCGCAGCAGCGTCGCGAGGATCAGCTTCGCCTCCAGCAGCGCGAAGCGGTCGCCGACGCACCGACGCGGTCCCGAGGAGAACGGGAAGTACGCCAGCGGGTGCAGATCCCGCTCCATCTCGTCGGTCCACCGCTCGGGCCGAAACGCGAGTGGGTCATCATAGTGGGCGGGATCGCGGTGAACGACCCACTGACTGATCGCAACCGGTGTCCCCTCGGGGACCCGGTAGCCGCCGAGTTCCACGTCCTCGGTCGGCTCCCGGAGGATCCCGTGCACCGGCGGGAGCAGTCGCATCGACTCGGTGACGACCTGATCGAGGTACTCGAGATCGCGGACGGTGTCGAAGCCCGCGGGGTCGTCGCCGAGTTCGGTCTCCAGTTCATCGAGCAGCCGTTGCTCGATTTCGGGATGACGTGCGAGCAGGTGAAGCGTGAACGTCAGCGACAGCGCCGTCGTCTCGTGGCCCGCCAACAGCAGCGTCTTCACCTCGTCGCGCACCTGCTCGGCGGCCATGCGCTCCCCGTCGTCGTCTTCAGCGGTGAGCAGCGCCGAGACCACGTCGGCGTCGGGCTCGATCTCGCCCTCGCGAAGCGCGCGCCGTTTCTCGTCGACCAGTTCGTCGACGATGCGATCGAGCGAGGCGACCGCCTCGCGGAGCCGCTCCCGTCCGAGTGTCGGCACCGACGGCGGGAGGAGATCGAGCAGACTGCCGCCGGCGGACTGCTCCATCACGGTGTCGAGCGCGCCGCCGATCGCGGGCGTGCGGTCGCGGATGTCGACGCCCATCAGCGCGCGGGCGACGATATCGAGGGTCAGCCCCATCATGTCGCGGTGGACGTTCCGGACCTCGCCGTCGTCCCAGCGCGCGCTCGTCCGCTCGGTCGTCTCGACCATCATGTCGGCGTAGCCCGCGATGCGGTCGGGCGTGAACGCCGGCTGGATCAGGTGTCGCTGCCGGCGCCAGAAGTCGCCCTCGCTGTTGAGCAGGCCGTTGCCGAGCACCGGCCGGAGCTGCTGCTGAAACAGGTCTCCCTTTACGTACCGCTCGTTCTCGGTGACGAGCACGCGCCGGATGGCGTCCGGGTCGGTCAGGAGGAACACGTCCTGACCGAGGATCTGGTAGCGTGCGACGCCGCCGTATTCGGCGGCGACGCGGTCGCGGAAGGCGAAGAAGTCACGCTGGTTCTCCAGGAACGAACCGAGGAAGGGCAATCCGTCTGGGCCTGGTGCTGCCTCTGGGGGACGTGGAACGGAGGTGTCCGTATCGCTCATGCCGAGCGGTACGAGCCAGCCGCCCATAGCGGTTGGTGAACGCGGGGTGGGTTCCGTGGAGTTGTCGACGGTCCGATCGGTCCCTTAGAATGTCGCATCCAGCACCGCCCGCGCGTCGGCCTCCGTGAGATCGTACCCCTCGGGCGCGTACGCCAGCAACGAATCGGCCGCGGTTACGTGGGCGGCCTCGTCGAGCCCGCCGTCGTCGACGCCGTCGATCGTCGACAGCGACGACGGTAGATCGAGCGCGTCGCGGACGCGCTCCACCTCGGCGATCGCTTGTTCGACCGTTCCGACGCCGAACGCCGCCGTGAGCATCGAGAGATCGACGCCGGCGTCGGCCATCGCCCGCAACGCGTGAGGCGCGACCGCCGCGTGCGCCAGCCCCTGCTGGATGCCGAACGCGTCGCGAAGGCCGTGGCCGAACGCGTGGATCACGTTGATCGTCATCTCGCCCGGCCGCGAGATGCCGTACTGCGCGAGCACGACGCCGGCAACCGCGCGGTCCATCGCCGCCGTGTCGTCGGTCATCTCCGGGAGCCCGTCCGTCAGCAGGCGGACCGCCCGGGTCGCCGTCGCATCGGTGACCGCGGTTCGGTTTCGGGAGTACAGCGACTCGATCGCCTTGTCGAAGCCGTTCATCGCCGATCCCGCGAGCACGCTCTCCGGTGTCGTCTCGAACAGCGCCGGATCGTAGAACAGCGCCTCCGGCATGAGGTCCGCGCCCCCGACGCCCGTCGAGACGACCTCGCTGCCGCCCGCGCCGTCGTCGACCTCGGCGGCGATGCCGGCGATGACCGACAGGTCGGCGCCCGCGAGCGTCGTCGGTACGGGGAACAGGGGCGTCAGGGTTGCGGGGTCGTCCGGGGTCGCGATCCCGCCGGTTTCGGCCACTTCCGCGCGGGCGTCGTCGAGCGACAGGCCGCGGGCACGAAGCACCGATGCGACCGTCGCCACGTCGAGGCTGGAGCCGCCGCCGACGGGGACGAACGCGTCCGCGCCGAGGTCGTCCGCGTGCTCGACAGCGCGGGCGGCCTCCCGCAGGCGCTTGTCGGGCGTCGTGCCCGCGAACACCTCCGCGAGGCGGTCGCCGAGCCCGTCGCCGACGGCGTCCATCAGCTCGGCGTTGCCGGCGACGTTCGACCCGCAGACGACGAGCGCGGTGTCCCGGTCGCGCTCGGCGAGCGCGTCTCCGAGGTCGGCGATACAGTCGCGACCGTAGTGGATCGCGCCGGGATCGTAGTCGAACGCGAACGGCGGCGTGTCGAGCGCGGTCATGTCCACGGGGTCGGTCGCCCCGGCGAAAACGGCGTCGGCGGCGGAAGGGTGGAACGACTCTCGCTGCCTCCGATTGTGGAGTCGTCGAGACGTGTTCGAGGGCGTTCGATCGGACGGCAGGACTCGCCCGATCCGTCGACCACTCCCCGACTACTGATCTGTTCTGTACCGAATCAGTGGACGATATCGAGGATTGCAACCCGATCGGGAGTACGCCTATGACCGTACCGACCGTAGATCCGCATCCAGTCATGTCCGGATTCAACAGACAGACGGCGAGCAGGATCAGCACGATATCGACGGTAGTCGACGCGGCGATGGCGTTCGCCCGCGGCCGACGGAAGGAGGCGCTCGTGCTCCTCGGGGCCGCGGCGCTCTCCACGCGCGTGCCCGGACTCGGAACGGCGGTCTCGCTGCTCTCGCGAGTGGTCCGTCGGCTTCGGTGAATCGCTCGGGCTACCGGCGCGGGTTACCCGTCCAGATCGGCAGATCCCCCGAACAGGTCCGACCGGCGACGCAACTCGCCTCGGCGGCGCCTACTCCGTCGAGACTGCCGCGCCCAAGTCGGCCATCGTCTCGAAGAAACCCGGAAACGACACGTCGACGTGCTCGGCGCCGGTGACGGTCGTCTCGCCGTCAGCTACGAGCCCGGCGACCGTCAACGCCATCACGAGCCGGTGGTCGCCACGGCCGTGAACTGTCGCGCCGCCGAGCGTCGACTCGCCGCCGTGGACCGTCAGCGAGTCCTGCTTCTCGGTCACCTCGGCGCCCAACTTCTCCAGCGACTCGGCCATCGCGGCGACGCGGTCGGTCTCCTTGTAGCGGACGTGCTCGGCGTTCACGATCCTCGTCTCGCCGTCGGCGACGGCGCCCAGCACCGCGATCGTCGGGAGGAGATCGGGCGTGTCGCCCACGTCGACCTCGACGCCCGAGAGCGACGACGCGCGGACGGTAATCTCGCCGGTATCCTCGTCCCAGTCGATGTCGGCGCCCATGCGGTCGAGCACGTCGACGATGGCGGAGTCGCCCTGGGCGCTGGGGCGAGCGCCCTCGACGACGACCGTCTCGCCCTCCGCGGCGGCGACGGCGCCCGCCGCGAGCAGGTACGACATCGAGGAGAAGTCGCCGGGGACGGCGTACTCGTCGGCCTCGTAGGACTGCCCGCCGGGCACCCGAAAGCCCGTCTCCGTGCGCTCGGTGTCGACGCCGAAGTCGGCGAGCACCTCGCGGGTGATCTCGACGTACGGCGCGGACTTGAGCTCGGTTTCCAGGTCGACCTCGATCCCCTCGTCGGTGACCGCGCCGGCCATCAGCAGGGCGGTGACGAACTGCGAGGACACGTCGCCGGGGATGGCGACCGTCCCGCCGGTCATCGCGTCGCCGACGACCAGCGGCGCCTGCTCGTTGCGTCGGGTCGACTCCGCGCGTCCCCCGAGCGACGCGACGGCGTCGAGGAGCGGCCCCTGGGGACGCGACCGCAGCGACCCGTCCCCGGTGAGGACCGCGAGGCCGTCAGTCAGCCCGGCGGCGGCGGTGACCAGCCGCATCGTCGTCCCGGAGTTCGCGCAGTCGATCACGTCGTCGGGAGTGCCGGGTCGTCCCCCGAACCCCGTGACCTCGACGGCCTCGGCGCCGTCGTCACCCCCGTCGTCCTCGTCGCCCTCGTCCGTCCACATGACTTCCCCGCCGAACGCCTCGACCGCACGACCGGTGGCTCTGGGGTCCGCGGAGTCCAGCGGGTCCGTGACGGTCGTGCCCGCTCCGTAGCCGGCCGCGAGGATCGCCCGGTGGGTGTAGCTCTTCGACGGCGGGGCGCGGGCGCGCCCGGCGATCCGGGACGGGGAGACGTGTGCGTCCATGTGCCGGAGATGCGGGCGGCCGGGCAAGTGTGTACCGACCGCGACACCCATTGCGGCGTGGGTGTTTCTGCCGCCGGCCTCGTCGACGACCCTCACGGACACACGTGTCACACCGTATTAGTTTGGCAAAGACACTACAACAGTTATAGTAAATAATACTACATGGACGGAACGCACGCAGAACGTCTTCTCGACGAGCTTCTCGGCCGGGGGCTGGTCGCCGACGAGCGCATCGAGGAGATGCAACGGATCCGCGATTCAGGGGAGGTCTGGGGGGCGCTCGAGTACGCGATGAACGGCGAGATCAGCGAACGGTGGGGATCCGAGGCCGAGGTCGCCTGACATTCGGACGCGACCGCCGGGCACGATCGCGGCTCGCCAGGCGAGTTCCCCGCGACGAAAACGACTATCCCGGCGGTCGCCGCACCCTCCACCATGACACACAGGCTCGACGCGCTCGACGATCTCCTCGCGGCGACCGACGCCGACGCGTACTGCATCGAGGCCGGGAGCGCCGACTCGAACCAGCTGTACCTCTCGGGGTTCGACGCGCCGGATCCGTTCTTCACCGCCTACACCGGCGAGGAGCTCGCGGTCCTCACCTCCGGACTCGAGTACGGTCGCGCGAAGAAGGAGTCGCACGCCGACACGGTCGCCCGGCTCTCCACGTATGACTACGCCGAGCGGGCCGCAGAGGAGAGACATTCGACGGCGCTCTCGGGCGTATACGCCGATTTCCTCGCCGACCTGGGCGTCGAGTCAGCGCTCGTCCCCGAGCGCTTCCCGGTCGGCGTCGCCGACGGGCTTCGCGAGGCCGGGGTCGGGATCGATGTGGACCGTGACGACGTGATCGAGACGGTTCGGGCGACCAAGACCGACGAGGAACTCGACGCGGTCCGTCGCGCGACGGCGGCCAACGAGGCCGCGATGGCGGCCGCCGAGGACCTCATCGCCGCCGCGGACGTGGCCGACGACGGGACGCTCGTGATCGAGGAGGGAGTTGACGGCGGAGACGGCGCGGACAGCGAGCGGACCCCGCTCACCAGCGAGCGCGTGAAAGAGGAGATCGAGGTCACCCTCCTCCGGCACGGCTGCGCGCTCGACGAGACGATCGTCTCCTGCGGTGCCGACGCCGCAGACCCCCACGACCGAGGGTCGGGGCCGCTCCGGGCGGGCGAGAGCGTCATCATCGACATCTTCCCGCGCGAGAAGGCGAGCAAGTACCACTCGGACATGACCCGCACGTTCGCGAAGGGCGGGGCGAGCGACACGATCGCCGAGTGGTTCGAGTTGACCGAGGAGGCGCTGGACGCCGCGCTGGAGGCGGTCGAGTCGGGCGCCACCGGCGCCGAGGTGCACGCCGCCGCCTGCGACGTGTACGAGGAGGCGGGCCACCCGACGCTCCGGTCGGACCCGGACACCGAGACGGGATTCATTCACTCCACGGGGCACGGCGTCGGCCTCGACGTCCACGAGCGGCCGGGGCTCAACCCCCGCGGCGAGGAACTGGAGCCGGGACAGGTGATCACGGTCGAGCCCGGGCTGTACGATCCCGCGGTCGGCGGCGTCCGCATCGAGGACATCGTGATCGTCACCGAGGACGGCTACGAGAACCTCACCGCGGACTACCCCGTGGAGCTGGTGGTGGAGTGAGATGACTGACGACCGCGACGCGCCATCGGACGGCGGCGGCGATGCCTCTGAGGATCTGACGAGCGCCGTCGTCGCCGTCTGCCAGCAGGCCCCGGACGGGATCCGAACCTACACTATCGAGATCGACGCCGAGGGCGCCGATAGCGCCGATATCACGGAGGTCACGCCCGGCCTGCTGGAGGCTCACTTCGAGGTCGTCGAGGGCGGCGTCGGCGAGGACCACGTCACGGTCCGCGCGGTCGACTTCCGCGGCGAGGCGCGCACGGTCGAGGCGGAGACGCTCGTCGGCGTCAGATTCGCCGAGCCGGTGCCGCTGGCGGACGTGCGGATGCGGCTGTTGTCGGCGGAGGACCACGGCGGCGACACGCTCCCGTCGGAGTGGTTCCGGATCTCGGCCGTGGAGTAGCCGACGGAATCAACTCGCCGGCTCCGCCGGCCCCGCGTCGGAACCGCCCCGACCGATACCCTTTCGGTCGCCACACCGATAGCGGGAGGCATGAAGTTGCTCGTCGTCGGCGCCGGGGAGATGGGCCGGTGGGCCGCGCGGACCCTCCGCCCGGTCAGCGAGCGCGTCGCGCTCGCGGACACGAACCCCCAGACCGCGATGGACGCCGCCGAGGACGTCGTCGACGGCCGGGTCGTCCCGCTCGACACCGACGAGTCGTTCGACTGCGTCGTCCTCGCGGTGCCGATCCCCGTCGTCGCCGACGCGGTCGCGAAGTACGCCGCCAACGCCGCCGACGGCGCGATCGTCGACGTGACGGGTGTCATGGGCGACTCGCTGGCCGCGATGGACGAGCACGCGAGCGGCGAGTACGCCAGCTTCCACCCCTTGTTCGCCCCGCCGCGCGGCCCGGGTCGCATCGCGTACGTTCCCGGCGAGTCGGGACCGATCGTCGAGCGCGTCCGCGAGCGACTGCGTGAGGTCGGCAACGACGTGTTCGAGACGACCGCGGGCGACCACGACGACGCGATGGAGAAGGTCCAGACGGGCGCTCACACCGCCGTCCTCGCGTACGCGCTCGCCGCCGGCGACGTGGACGAGCGGTTCCACACCCCCGTCTCCGAGCCGCTGGCCGAGTTGGCGCGCACCGTGACCCAGGGCGAGCCACGGGTGTACGCCGACATCCGCGAGACGTTCGGCGGCGCCGACGCGGTCGCGGAGGCGGCGCGGGCGCTTTCGGCCGCCGACCGCGACGGGTTCGCGGCGCTGTTCGAGCACGCCGGCGACGCCCTCGGCACCGAATCGCGGGTGACGGCCGATAACGACGACTCCCGGACCGGCGACGCCGAGTCGCGAGTCGACGAGTGAGGCGGCCGAGACAGAACCGTTACCCCCGCCGGCCGAGTAGCCGCCGACAATGACTCACTCGCCGCACGCGAGCCCCCACCCGCGGCTGCGGTCGCGCCCGGTCCGCGGTCGCCCCCGGGCGCCGCGGTCGCTGCTGTCGCCGCCGTCGCCGCTGTCGCCGACCCCCGCGAGGTGGTCGCCGTGAGCGTCGACCGCGAGGCGCTGCGCGACACCGCGAAGTACCTCCGCAACGCCCGACCCGTCGACCCCGACGAGGTGTACGAGTACCTTCCCGACCGGCCACACCCGGCGGTCGTGCGCACCGCCCTCCGCGAGGAGGCGTTCGGTCTGGGGCTGTTCGAGCGCGAGGACGGCACGTTCGTCCCCACGAACGACGACCCCGTGGACCCGCCGGGCTGGTCGCTGGAGGCGTTCCCCGACGAGCACGCCGAGGCGATCGAGGACCTGCTGTTCGAGCGCTACGGCCTCGACTGGCACGAGGGCGACTCGGGCGACGCGCTCCGCGAGACGATCGACCGGCTGAAGGAGAACTACTACCGCGGCAGGCCCGTCGAGTACGACGCCGACGCCGCGCTCGCGTACGCGGTCTACCACCAGCCGGACTTCTACGCCGCCGTCGGCTACGTCCTCGACCGACTCGCCGACCGCGGGTTGCTCCCCCGGACGCTCCGCGTGCTCGACGTGGGCGCGGGCACCGGCGGTCCCGCGATGGGCCTCCACGACTACCTCCCGGATGACGCGCTGGTCGACTACCACGCGATCGAACCGACCGCGAACGCGGACGTGCTGGACGAGGTGCTCGAGGACACCCGACCGAACTTCCACACCACGGTCCACCGCGAGACCGCGGAGGCGTTCGATCCGGACGAGCGTGCCGTCGACGAGGTCGACCTCGTCCTCTTCGGCAACGTCCTCTCGGAGTTGGACGACCCCGAGGCGGTCGTCTCCCGCTATCTCGACGCGCTCGCCGCCGACGGCTCGTGCGTTCTGCTGGCGCCGGCGGACCTGAACACCTCGACGGAGCTGCGCCGCGTCGAACGCGCGCTGACCCCGCCCGGCGGCGACGTGAGCGTGTACGCGCCCGACCTGCGGCTGTGGCCCGGCGACGTGCCGAGCGACCGCGGGTGGTCGTTCGAGGAGCGCCCGGATCTCGCTGTCCCCTCCTTCCAGCGGAAGCTCGACGACGCGGCGACGCGCGCGTACGACGAGGAGCCGGGCACCTACGTCAACACGGACGTGAAGTTCTCGTGGGTGATCCTTCGCCCCGATGGGGAACGACGCCATCCGGTCGTCGCCGGCGCCGAGCGCCACCACCGGATGACCGACTCCGAGGACCACGTCACCGACCGGGTGAACCTCCTCGCGGTGAAGCTCTCGGACGACCTCGCGCCCGACGACGCGAACCCCCTGTTCAAGGTCGGCGACGGCAGCGAGCAGTTGGAGCACTACCTCGTGCTCACGGGCGAGTCGGCGCTCAACCGCGACCTGCGGGAGGCGCCGTACGGCGCGATCCTCTCGGTCGAGAACGTCCTGATCCTCTGGAACGACGACGAGGGCGCATACAACCTCGTGTGCGGGAAGGAGACGGTCGTGGACATGGTCGCGGCCTGAGGCGGGGTCGGGACGTTCCGGGGGAGCGATCGCGATCGCCGGCGACCCAGCCCGGCCCGTCGTTTCAGGCCGACCCGTAGCGCGCCACGCCGACGCGTGCGACCGCGACGGCGACGCCGCCGGCGACGAGCACGGCGGCGACCGCGAGGTACGACGCGGGGTCGGGGCTGCCGACGGCCAGCTTCGCGGCGACGTTCGCGGGGTTGGCGGGCGACAGCGCCGCCGCGCCGAACAGCCCGAGCACGCCCAGCGAGTACACGGTCTGTGCGGCCCGCCTGTCGGGCGCAGTGAGCGCCAGCGCGGCCCCGAGCGCCGTCACCAGCGCCGCCAGCCCCGCGGTGAGCGCGAGCAGCCCCAGCACGCCCGCGACGGTCACGAGCGCGCTCGGCGAGGGCGCGATGGCGGTACCGTTGACCGACAACAGCGCCAGCCACAGCGCCGCCTGGATCGGCGCGAGGCCGGCGGCCGCCAGCAGCTTCCCCTCGACGATGTCGGTCATCGTGACGGGGGCGACCCGGAGCAGCTCCAGCGTCCCGCGCTCCAGTTCCTCGGTGAGCGAGTCGACCGTCACCGACCCGGCGATGAACACCGGGAGGAACAACAGCAGCGGGACGAGCACCGTGTAGGTGAAGCCGAAGTACGGTGACGAGCCGGCCCGCGGCGGCAGTTCCAGGGTCTCCGCCGTCAGCGAGGCCGAGCGCTGGTCGCGCTCCAGCCGCTCGAACGCCCGCAGCGCCTCTCGGGCGCGCACGACGACCAGCGTCGTCCCGACGTTGCCGTCGGGGACGAGCACACGGACCTCAAGGGTGCCGCGTTCGGTCGCGGTCGCCAACATCGCCGCGTCGACCCGCCCGTCGGCGAACGCGTCGGCGGCGGCCTGCCGGGTCGGGTAGCGCCGGGCGTCCATCCCGTCGGTCCCCCCGACCGCGGCCGCGAGGTCCCCGGCGTCGTCGCCGGCGACGGCCGTCTCCACCGAGTAGCCCGCCGCGGCGCCGGGGTCGTACAGGGAGACGAGGCCGACGACGAGGAACGACGAGAACGCCGCCACGAACAGCTGGATCAACAGCGCCAGCAGGATCGTCTTCTCCGAGCGCAGCGACGCCAACTCGCGCTTCGCGATCGTCCAGCGCGGATCCTTGTTCGCGCGCTCGCCCGCAGCGACGGTGCCGGGGATCGGGTTCGGGGCGTTCTCGGGAGCGCCTCTCGCAGCCTCCCCACGATCGCTATCCAAGGGTGCTCACCACCGTGAAGTCGTAGGCGAAGTGAATCGCCATCGCGACGAGCAGGGTCCCGGCCCACGCGCGCCGTCCACGCGTCGCGCCGACGGCGCCGGTCGCCGCCGTGACGACGTGCAGCGCGAGCGGGAGCGCCAACAGCCCGAGCCCCGCGATCGGGCCGAGTCCCCCGCCCATCCCCGAGGTGCCGAACGCCGCCTGCCCCAGCGGGAGCGAGCCGAGCCCGACGACCTGAACCACGGCCGTCGCCTTCTCGGCGACGAAGAAGCCGGCGCCAGACAGCGCGCCCAGCTTCAGCGCCGTCGGGAGGTCGCGCTCGAAGCGCGACTGGTGGAAGCCGGCGTACACGCCGACGCCCTTGGCGACCTCCTCGACGACCGCGACGACGACGAGCAGGGCGACGATCGCGGCGCCTTGCGGCAGCGCGAACAGCACCGCGATCCCGAGCAGCTCGGCGACGAACACGAACGGGATCGACAGCGCGGCCAGCAGCGCCACGTCGCGCGGGCGGTGCAGGTGCACCGCGAGCGCGTCGAGGAACTTCAGCGGCACCGCGCGCTGGGTGAACATGTCCTCCTCGCGGTAGACGCCGATCCCCATGGCGAACAGGGTGCCCGCGACGAGGTAGAACGGCCCCGTCGAGAACAGGTACTCCGCGACCGACACCGCCTCGCCCTGCAGGTCGCGGACGACGAGCGTCAGCGGCGAGATGAGCGCCACCGGCGTCACGGTCGCGAAGATGGCGGGCACGAACGCGTACGTCGTCAGCGCCACCGAGACCGTGACCGTGACGAAGGTGAGCTCCTTGAACGACCGCGCGAACATCGCGCCGACGAACGTCGCCGCGAGGAACACCAACGCGATCGGGAACACCGCCGCCACCGAGAGCGGTCCGCCGCCGACGGCGACGGCGATGAGCGTCGTCGCCGCGAGCGCGACCCCCGCGTACGGGAGCGTCTTGCCCGCGACGATGTCCGTCCGCGACAGCGGCGCGACGAGCAGTAGCTCGCCCCGGCGGTTGATCCGCTCGTTGAGGATCGTGGACCCGTACGCCTGGATGACGAAGTTCATCGGCACGAGGAACGCGAACGCGAGCACGAGCGAGGAAAACGGGAACGGCGGCGAGATCTCCGCCGGCGACCCGGTCGGCTGGCCGCCGAACAGCGACCCCATGGCGCCGCCGAAGTCGGGGACGCCGAGGCCGCTCCCGGCACCGCCGTCATCGCCGCCCCCCGATCCGGCGGATCCGTCGCTCGCGCCGTCGTCGCCGCCGGCGTCACCGGTTCCGTCGCCGCCGGTCGCGTCATCTCCGCCCGCGCCTGCTGTTCCGTCGGCGGCGCCGACCTGCTGGGTCGCGCGCTCGACGTAGCTGAGGGTGACGCCGACCGGGAACGCGGCCGACTGATTCTCCTCTGCGAGCAACAGCCGGTTGTTGTGCCGCTCGACGGCCGACCGGAAGGCGCCGACCGCGGCCTGTCCCTTCCGGGTGTCGGCCACCGAGACGGTGGCCTCGCGGTCCGACGGGTCCCGGTCGTCGACGTACACGTCGGCGTTCGGTGCGCCTTCCGGGACCGCCTCCAGCGGCGTCGAGTCGCTGACTGGCTCGTGGTACGGGCTGTCCGGGCTGACCGCCACCGCGTAGATGTCCTCGTCGAGCGCGACGCCGCCGGCGAACAGGCCGCCCGCGGCGACGCCGACAGTCAACAGGAGCGCGACGGCGCCGAGGACGGCGGTCTTCCGGTCGACGCTGCCGGTCGCCCGGGACACCTCCCAGCGCGCGACCCGGAGCAGCTTCCGGGGGGAGACGCTCACTCCGCGGCCTCCGGCTGTTCGGACGGCTCCGACGACTCGCGCCCTCGGTCACCGTCGGTCGAGCCGGGGTCAACCCTCCGGCTCCCCGGCATCGGCTGACCGGCCACGTCGAGGAAGATCTCCTCCAGCGTCGACTCGCGCGTCCGGATGTCGACGACCTCGGCGCCGGCGTCGGCCGCCGCCTCGCGGATGTCCTCGACGGCGTCCATCGAGTCGACGGTCGACACGTGGCGGTCGCCGTCGGGCTCGCTGCCCTCGACGGGGACGGTCGTGAACACGCGATACGTCGTCTCGCCGTGTTCTGCGCGGATCTCCTCGACCGTGCCGCGCGCGACGATCTCGCCCTCGTTCATAATCACGACGCGGTCGCACACCGACTCGACGTGATAGAGGTTGTGCGCCGAGAACAGCACTGTCTTGCCGGCGTCGGCGAGTTCGCGGACGTACTCCAACACGTAGTTGGTCGTCAGCGGGTCGAGCCCGGACGCCGGTTCGTCGTAGATGAGCACATCGGGATCGTTGACCAGCGATCGCGCGATCGCGACCTTCCGCTTCATCCCCTTCGAGACGTCGCCAAGCCGCCGGTCACGATGCTCCAGTTCGAGGTCGTCGAGCGCGGTCTCGATCCGTCGGTTCGCGGTCTCGCGCGGCACGTCGTACAGGTCCGCGAAAAAGCGGAGGTAGCTCCGCGCGGTCATGTCCTCGTACAGCGGCGATTCCTCCGGGAGAAACCCCAACGCGGTCCGAGTCTCGGGGTCGCCCGCGGGCTCGCCGGCGACGCGAACGGCGCCGGCCGTCGGCTCGATGAGCCCCGCGAGCGTCTTGAGTGTCGTCGTCTTGCCGGCCCCGTTCGGGCCGACGACGCCGAATATCTCCCCCGGCTCCACGTCGAAGGTACTCCCGTGCACGGCGACGAAGTCGCCATACACCTTCCGCAGGCCGTCGACGGTTATCACACCGTCCGATTCGCTCCCGTCGATAAGAGCCCGTCGCCGCGCCTATCGGCCGTGAGAACGCCGTCGCGTCCGGTTCACCGACGCAGCGGTTTCACACCGTGATCCACTCACTTCGGCGGCCGGTACTCGACGTAGCCGAACGTCGTGTACCGCTCCGAGGTCTCGATCGGCTCGACGGCGTCGATGCCGTACGGGCTGTCAACCGATCGGGGCGTCGTCGGGTGCTCCCTTGGCGACGACGCCGCGTCGGTGTCCGTCGCGGCCACTGCCGTGTACGAACCGAAGGTGCTCTGGTGTGACATGTATCACACTACGTGTTCCACCGGGATAGGTGTTTGACAGGTTACTCTATACTGAGTGAACTTCTATACGGCGTTCCGTGGCCCACGAACCGAACAGTCGTTACGGACGCGCCGAACCGAACGCTCGAGGCGACCAATACGATGTGGCAGTCGCTCCGGGGCGGGAGGTCACTACGGAGCCGATCAGTGTCGGTGAGAACTCAGTCGTCGTCGCGGTCGCCGCCGTCGGTTCGGGGTTCGGGTTTCTCGTTGCCTCGTTCCCAGACGCGGTCGGCGGAGGCGCCGTGCGGTGCGGTGTGGCTGACGTCGGCCATGGTCCGTTCTGTCATCGTGGCTGCGAAAAACACTTCCCGGTATTTGAGCGTTGCATGGGACTACCTTAGACACACAATACCATATTAGGATATTTATATACCTTCGACACCCGGATCCACATCCGATCAGATCTCGGGAGACGATCGGCTCGACGCTCCCGGCACTGTCCACCTTCACCGGATCGAGCGCGTCGGTCTCGACGGCCACGTCTCGGTCACGGTCGAGCGCCGCCGCTCGTCCCGACGGGGCAGACATATGTAGACGGACGTAGACCGCGTCGACATGAACCGGACGATCGTCGACCTACTTGCCGACAACGCCGAGCACGCCGGCGCGTTCGCCGGCCGCTTCGACGAGGTCCAGGACGGACAACAGCCCGAGGCGGTGACGGTCTGCTGTTCGGACTCGCGGGTGTTACAGGACCAGATCTTCGGCAACGAGACGCCCGGGCGGCTGTTCACCTGCGGCAACATCGGCAACCGCGTCGTCCAGCGGACCGACGCCGGGGAGGTCGTCTCCGGCGACGTGCTGTACCCGTTAGCGCACACGGGAACCCGGACGGCAGTCGTCGTCGGTCACACCGGCTGTGGCGCCGTGACGGCGACCTACCGCGCGCTCACGGGAGACCTCGACGCGGACAGCGAGCCACCGGGGATCGAACACTGCGTCAGCCTGCTCGCCCCTCACCTCGAACCGGGTGTCGACCTACTTTCCGGCGATCTCGACGACGCCGAGGCCGTGAACCGGCTCGTGGAGTACAACGTCGACCGACAGGTCGATCGCCTCGTCGACAGCGACGACGTGCCCGCCGACACGGACGTGGTCGGCGTCGTCTACGATTTTCAGGACGTCTACGGCGGCGAGCGCGGCGAGGTCCACGTGATCAACGTCGACGGCGAGCGCGATCCAGAGGCGCTACGGGCAGCCCACGAGGCGGTCGCCGACCGGGTCCGCCGGCTCTGGACCTACTGACACGACGCCCCCGGACTGGCTGCTCCGCTACCGGATGTGACCGGATCGCACGGGGGCGACCGATTGAAACCGGCCGGGACAGATCTCCGTGCATGAACGACCTCTCCCCGTCCGACGACGCGGCGCTGATCGCTGGTCGCGCCGACTGGATCGACGCCGACGCGGCCGCGCGCCTGACCGCCCACCCGCTCGACGGCGTCGACACCGAGTACCCGCACGCGACGGGCGCGATCGATGGCCCCGACGACGTGACGCCGCCGCGCGAGCGCCACCCCGTCTTCTACGGCTGCTTCGACTGGCACTCGGCGGTCCACAGCCACTGGTGCCTGGTCCGGGCGCTGCGACTGTTCCCCGAACACCCCGACCGAGACGAACTCGTCGCCGGCATCGACGAGCGACTGACACCCGAGCGCGTCGCCGGCGAGGTAGCGTGGTTCGACGACCGCGAGACGTTCGAGCGCCCGTACGGCTGGGCGTGGCTGCTCGCGCTCGCCGCCGAACTCGACCGGTGGGACGATCCGCGGGCGGATCGGTGGGGTGACGCTCTCCGTCCGCTGGAGGAGCGGATCCGCGCGCTCGTCGCGGAGCGGTTCCTCCCGATGGAACGCCCCCATCGGGTCGGGACGCACGGAAACACCGCCTTCGCGCTCTCGCTGACCCTCGATTACGCTCGAACGGTCGGCGACGACGCGCTCGAATCGGAAGCCGTGGAGACAGCGCTCGACTGCTACCGGGACGACGCCGACGCGCCGGTCGGGTACGAGCCGCTGGGTTGGGACTTCCTCTCACCCACGCTCGCGGAGGCTGACCTCATGCGTCGCGTCCTCGATCCGGAACCGTTCGCCGCGTGGTTCGACGGGTTCCTTCCCGAGATGGACGCGCTTCCCTCGCCCGTCTCGGTCGCGGACGGCGAGGGCGGCGTCGCACTCCACTTGGTCGGGTTGAACGTCTCGCGAGCGTGGATGCTCGCCGGTGTCGCCGACGCGCTGCCGACCGGGGCGCGGCGGGAGGCGATCCGAGCGGCCGCCCGCACGCACGCCCGCCGCGGGGTCGAGAAGGCGTTCACGGACGATTACGCGGGGTCACACTGGCTGTCCTCGTTCGTCTGCTACCTCCTCACGCGCAACGAGGGTGGGATCGGAGTCCCGAGGTGAGTGGGATCGGGGTCACGCGCTGACGTGTTCGGTGGAGAACGTCGACGCTACAGTGCCGATTTGAGATCCCAGATCAGCGACCGGATCCTGTACCCGATCGAGTCCTTCCGGTAGCCGTTCCAGCCGCTGATGCCGCCCGTGAGCGTCGCGGCATCGTACCCCGCGGCGTCGAGCACGCCCGTCGCGCGTTTGGCGACGACGCCCATCTTGCATACGACGACCACGTCCTCGCCGCGGGGGATCTCGTCGAAGTGTGCGCGGAGGGCGGCGTCGTCCCCGCCTCGGAGGTCGTCGTAGACGGACACGTTGTGGCTGCCGTCGATCGCAGTCCGTTCAAAGGCCGACCGCGGGCGAATATCCAGCACGAACGGAGCGTCGCCGCCGTCGAGGCGGTCGTCCAGTTCCTCGGGACGGATGCTACTCATTGGTGGTGTCTTGTCCTCAGCGTTCAAACTC
Organism: Halobaculum rarum; assembly: GCF_040025155.1. Classification (NCBI taxonomy): domain Archaea; kingdom Methanobacteriati; phylum Methanobacteriota; class Halobacteria; order Halobacteriales; family Haloferacaceae; genus Halobaculum; species Halobaculum rarum. The sequence continues at coordinate 2,579,513 of NZ_CP157275.1, forward strand.
GTGGCGCTTTCGTGAACGGAGCGGGCGGTCGCCGACGGCTCCCGACTCTCCCGCTGCACCACCTCGTTCAACTCGCCAGCTAACGCACTACAGCCGAGTTCCTATCGCGACTTCCTTCGTTGTATCGGGCTCTGCACGACTTATGCACTGACGAGAGAGGTTTTCGGGGAACGATGTCTTCAGCCCCCACCGCGAACAACGTAACCGTATTTTAACAGGCTGGCAAACACGCCCCGCCAACCACGTTACCGACAGTTGCTAATCCGAGGAAGGTCACGTAGTCGAGCACCGGTATCTCGGAGGAAATAAACAGCCCAAACAGCACCTCGACGTTGCCCGCGATCGAGTGCGGAAGGTGGAGAATACCGATCTCCGGTACAGGTACTAGTCGGACGTGCGATTTTGCGGGCATCGATAGCAGCCATCCTGCTCCCCCCTCGAAGCAGGTTTTCGCACTCTCCGATGAGATAGTCGATACGGCCCGAACCGAAACTGTGGAAGTTGGTGACCGATCATCTCTCTCGTGTCCGAACACGACCGAACAGTCGTGTTCACTCGTCGTTCGCAGTGCTCGTAAGGATCAGTTCAGTCGCCTCGTCGGGAGCGTCCCAATGAGAGTAATGCCCACCGTCCTCGAACCAGTACAACCGGGCGTTGGGGAACCTGTCCAGCGCGCGTGTTGCCTGCCCGGGCAGGGTAACTCGATCCTTGCGACCCCATCCGATCACGACCGACCCCGGTGTGGAGTCCGTCCCCGGTTGGCTCGGGCCGAACGCTAACCGACGAAGGAGTTCGTCAAACGACGGCGAGTCGGCGAAGGTCCGCATCTCCTCCCGTGTGACTTCGGCGGAGAGATCCCAGGGCCGTGCCGAGAGCTGAATCAGGAGCATCGTCCGACCGACGGCGCTCCCCATCAGCCGGTCCATCACGGGTTGGAGGAGGCGAACGAGACGTATCGAGGGGGCGAGCGTCGCGTAGAAGAAGTATCGCTCCCACCCCTTCCAGAACCCACCGGGATCGAGTGCGACGGTCGTGCCGACCTCCCCGCGTCGCGCGAGTTCGAGGACGAGTCGCGCTCCCATCGAGTTGCCGACCACGTCGACGCCGGCGAGGTCGTTCGCATCGAGAAACGACGTGACGGCATCGGCAAGGGTGTCGATGGACACTTCACCGGAGAGCGCCGGGGTCTCCCCGTGACCCGGGAGGTCCACCGCGACGACCTCCCGTTCGGCGGCCAACCCGTCGAGGATGGGGGTCCACGTCCGCCAACTCCCGCCCAGTCCGTGGATCAAGAGTAACGGTTCACCGGATCCGCGACGGACGTGATTCATCTCCATACACTACTGGGGGGTCCCAGCGTTGTAGCAGTTCGTGTGCGAAATCGAAACTCGTCGCCGCGTGCCGCACGCGGTGTACGTAAACAGGATGTCCGGGTTCCTACTACCTGTTCTCCCGCTGTTCGACCTTGTTCAGGTAGCTGAAATCCACTATGGATTTTCCTGAAAGGAGGGTATATTCTGGATTCAATGGTGCCGTAATATACCTGTGAAGGGTCTAATACGCACTAAAATATAAAGTAATGAATGGCCGGGCGCTCAGGAGTCTGAATCTACGGGCCAGTAGTGACGGTATCGCTATCAGTAGCGGATTGCAATTGTATCACCTCCGATTAGTCGTGCAAATTTCTAACTCATAGACGAGGATAGATACAGAGGATATATTCAGTACCGACCACAGTTTAACTCGCACTCCGCTGTGAGAAACGGTTCTGTTAGGCGTTGAGTCGCCCCAATTGCTTTGGTTCCTTGGTCCTGTATGAGGCTTATGAGACGGTGGTGGACGCGACGGTCAGTTCTCCGGGGTACTGCCGGGATAGGACTCGGCGGGGCTGCGGGATGCTCGACGCCTCGCGATCTGATGCCACCACCGGAACCTCGTGTCGAGTTTGAGCCCCGAGATTTCGAACCTTCTCGGCTCGTTATCGACCCAGGTGAGACGGTTACGTGGTGGAACACCGACTTCAATCGCCATACAGTCACTGCCTATGAGGAACGGATTCCGAACGAGGCAGAGTACTTTGCAAGCGGCGGGTTCGATTCTGAAACCGCCGCACGGGGCGAGAACCTTCACGAGGGAATTCTCGAAGAGGGCGACCGCTTCGAACACCAGTTTACCACGCCCGGTCACTACTATTATTGTTGTATTCCACACGAGGATCTCGACACGATGGCTGGCACCATCGTCGTTCGAACGGAGGAAGGCGAGACACCGTCGCCCCCGGAGGTGGTCCAGCCCGAGACAGATCACGTCGTCGGGATGGGTGCCCACGAGTACTATCCCGAGTCTTTACAGGTTGAAGTGGGCGATAGCGTCGGCTGGGTGAACGGCACGGGAATCGCTCACTCCGTCACTGGCGAGGCTGGCGGCGATGTCATTCCCGAAGGCGACGACAGGGAATTCCCGGAAGACGGGGAGTACTTTGCAAGCGGTGGCTTCGATTCCGCGGAGGCAGCACTGGATGGCTGGAGAAACGGACGGGAAGGAGATATTCTCCCCGATGAGCCATTCGTCCACACCTTCGAGACTCCTGGTGAATACCCGTATCTGTGTATCCTGCACCAGCTCTGGATGCGAGGGACGGTGGTCGTACGCAACCCATGAAATAACTCAAGAACCGCTGTTCGCCCCGCTTAAACGGAGGACCAGTTCGTCCAGACGATCGCTCTCTATACAGCAAGCCAATCCAAAACCTCGGTCGGCTGGCAGACTCGCCGAACAGTACGCGGACCTACTGAGCGGCTGTTTCATTCCGGACTAGAGTGTGAGAATTTGCCTCGCCATGCGAAGTAACTTCGATAAGTGCGGGGGTGAATCAATCGCTTGCTATAGGCGTGCTCGCCCTATTGTTTGAATCGTCCAGCGTTGTCCGTCGTACTGATCCCCCACGAGAACTCTCCAGATGCATATACAACACCTCCTAAGATGTTGTCGTACTCTCGGTTAGACGGTGACGGATTGAATGGAACTCGCCCGCCTGTCTCGGGAAGGTTGCCGTCGACTGTGAACTCAACTAAGTAGTAGACGGATTCTGTGAAGATGTTTCTGAATGTCTGCGTCTCACCGGGAGCGACTGACGACGAGGCTGTCAATTCTCGTTGTTGAGGCCTCACGTTCACGTTACCAGAGACGCTGTATCCGTCAGAGTCTGTCTCCGCTTCAGTGCCAATGTCTACGACCGAAATTCCAATGACGTGTGGGAGGTTGTCTTGATTCTCGAATTCGAGGCTTCCGGCAGGAATATCTTCGTTTTGAAAGCTGGAACAACCAGCAAGACCTGACACACCGAGCACACTGAGCGATGCGAGGAGGGCACGACGATTCACGTCCAAGATTCGTATGACCGTCGATAAGTATTTTTATGAGTTGAGAAGTCGGTGAGAGACGACCAAAACATTCGCAGACCTACTGAGTGGTAGTTCCACTCCGAATCAGATCGTAATAACTCATCTCGACGTGGTGAGTGGTTTCGCTAAGAACACAGCATGTACCCAGCGGGATCTCTTGGCGTGTGTCGTCATCTTGGAGACGTCTATGGGCATTACTCCCGCAGGCCAGGGACCTCTCGTTCTCTATCACCTACTGGTGGCCGTTCCGCTCGTTAGATTCCTTCTCGGCGCTGTAGAAGTGTAAAGATAGTATTTCCTGCCAAATAACAGACGATTCTCTTTGGTTTCACTCGAACAAATTGTATTATTTGTTACCGCTTATTACGTTGTTCAACTTTGTTCAGGCCGCTGAAATCCATACTGCGTAGCGGTGGAGTCAAATCTCGATTCTATTCCGGCGAATACGCCGTTGAGAACACTATATCGGCGGGCACATTTGAAGAACTCGCGTATCCTGTAGGCGCCAGTCTCGATCGGCTAGCGCGTGTCGAACGAGTCGATCACGTCGCTCGTCGAGTGAGTCTCGACGGCGACCTGTTCGTCGAACTCGGAATCGCCGCTCCAGATGTCGGCATTGCTAGCCAACGCACAGGCAACGTACAGCACGTCGTCAGGGTCGGTCTCGCCGATTACCGCGTCGGCCTCTTCGATGTAGGGATACAACTCGTCTCCGGGGACGACCTCGATGTACTGGAACAGGAGGTCGATGAATCGCTGGACGCGTTGTGGTTCTATCCCGGACTTCTCGACGAGTAGACCTTCGTAGTTCTCCACGCCTACCTGGATTGGGTTCGAGGCTGAGTTCACGGACAAACTCCATCCTCAAGGAGCGAACCCGTTAGGGTGAGTGAGCTAGGGTGGGGTCGGTGACCAGTCACTTCGCCCCCGACTCCAATCGCTCCAAAACCTCCCAAAACACACGTCCCGGCTGTATACTCCCGAACGACACAGCCACATATTGATACTCGTCAGAGACCGACTGCCGCTTCTGGTAATGCCCCCATCCATCCACGTGTGGGTTCGGTTCGTGATGCCAGCCACAATCAAACCCGGACTCCTCGCTATAGTGGAACGAGAACTCTGGACGAGCGTCCCTCGTGTCGCCTGCATACCAACGTACGGTCAGTACGCCTGTGTTCGACGACCGACCAAGGCGCTCCGGGACAACATCCATCCGCACTCGCGTGAACAACGACGACGGATGCCCACGCGCCTGTTCAACAGCGGGATGCTTCTCGGCACTCCGTCGTACCTCCAACAACGCAGCGTGTGACGATCCCCCCGGGTCGTACCCACCATCAGCAGCAAACACGATTACGCCCGGGCTGGCGCAGCACCAGACGAGTACTCTGCGTAGTGCTCGATAGCATCTTCAACCAACTTGAGTCGATACCGAACCACATCCCAATCCGCCGCCACACGACGTAATTCACGCGTCTGTTCGGCAGTCTCGACCGTTGCGGCCTGCTCACGAAGTTCGTTCGCGGAAATCACATTGTACTCCTCGCTCCACGACTCAATCTGCTCTAACAGCTCCGCTCGCACGTCAATCAAATCATCGCGGTCACGACCGTCCAGCAGTTCTCGCAACGACCGCATGCGTGTATACAGCGGATCAGGCTGGTACAGCGTTGCTTGCTCTCCAGTCTGCCGTTGCAGCACGTTCATCTCCACGAGACGACCCAAGTGGTCTCTGGCGGTGTTTCCTGCCACAGCTGCTTCGTCGGCGATCCAATCTGCCGACCGGGGTTCGCTGAGTGTGACCGCAACAGAGCGTACGCGGTCGAACGCGCTTGTGTTTTTCTTCCACGTCTCGATTCCAGACGCGTCACTACTCATACCCCTCAATTACAGCTAGAGAACAATAATACTATTGGGAGTTCAACTATCTGCACCACTATTTCTCAGTCGTCCTCACCCCGAACGCGAACAGAATCGCGGCGAGATCGCCCTGGACGTCACTGAGGTTCAGTGAGCTTCGACTCCCGATCTGTGGAACACTCACCAGACACTCACTCCACACCCCGTCGGTTCCGGTGTAATCCCTCATCAAAACCCCTCTACTACGTGTTTCTTCAGGGATTCTAAATACAGGAAACTCCAGAACCACTACAACACCGAAACACCCGCTACAGCAACAACCGACCAGCCACCACACACTCTCCACCAGACAACAGCTCTACCCGACCGACATCACTCCGAACGGTATCCAAAATACACTTCTCAGGCTCTGTTGAGATCCTCTAGCGTTGATATTCAAACGAGCGGCTCCTCACACCGGTTTTCGCAGATCCGGTGAGAAACTGGCGTCTCAGCAGAGCGCCAGACATGAAGAGGATTTCAACAATGCCGTCTACGAATCCGAATCTGAGAACCGCCTGAATCCAACCGATCCCAGCAACGCTGCCGCAGCCACACCAACGTATGGTGCCACAAAATCGAGGAATGGCGCGTTTAGAAGGTAGTCTGTGACTTCAGGGCCTTCTGTTGAGATGATGATGTGGTTCTCTGGTTCGTAGTCATCAGCAAGTACTTCGACTGGGTACGCATCACCCGTTACGTACAGATCAAAGAAAGCCGAATAATCGTGCCCAGTAATCTCTTTCAATGCAGCGAGTGCCTCTCGGTGAGAAATTCCATACGGGTACTCAGCGTCTCGATCGAATGATTGATCGTTGACTGCAGTAATGAAATCCGTGATGTCTGCATCGCCGTCGGTCCGGGCACGAATATCCAGATCAAGCGCAGCAAACACAGCCGCACTCTTATAATAGCCATCGTCAGTCGCTGGGGTCAATATTGGGCTGCCAAGTTGGAATCGGGGAGTCGTCACCCACCGTCGGAATAACTCCCGGAACTCTGAGACTGTGATCACATCCGCATCCAGTAGTGTTAGGTTCTGCAGATACGATGGGATCCCCTCAGAAAAGAACCCAGTGCTTGAGTAGTGCCGCTGGTATGTATGTGTATACTCGTGTGCGTACAGGCTTCTTCCCTCACCGACATTGTAGAACCCTCGCCGCTCGTTGGCAATAAACGAGTGTCCCCGCGCAGTCCCACCGGGTTCGTACCCCGCTGGTGTAACTAATCCAAGCCGTGGCAGTTCTTCGGATCCATCGCGTCCAAACTGATCGTGTAGCGTCGGCGTTATCTCAGCGAGGAACTCTGCCATCTCTGAAGCCGTATGCGGTGGTGAGGTTCCTGAGAACACCGCAGCGCGTACCGTCATCCCATCGACACGCCGCTCTGCAACGTCAAAGTCACCGACTGCAAGATATTCATCCGGGGCATTCCCCTGTACCACCACCGGTTCCAATTCGTACGTATTCTCACCGGTGTTGTGGCCCGGTGCTGCGACGTCCCACCCATTCGGCGGAAGAATCTCATATCGGTGGGTAGTCGGGCGATCGTTCGATGTCGGCCCACTCCGCGCAGACAGTGGTAATAGTTCCTTCGTCCCGAGCAACACACCATCATCGAACACACCGTTTTTTCCATCCCGATGCATCACGCCAAGCTGTACCCGGAAGGAAACCTGATCGCCATCCGACGGCTTCCAAGTATACACTGGGTAATCTCCACCACGCAGTTCCAGTACATCCGAACCGCGCAGGATTTCGCGGACCTCACTATCACTCGGATCTATTTCCACTCCATCCCTAGGGAGCTCTGAACCGGAAACTGTCTTTGTGACCACAGCAGATCCGTCCGGATCGATCTCGGCTACAGTATCAACGCTCCAATCTCGGTACTCCACCTCTTGATCAGTACTATCAACCTCGTTCGACTCAGTAGCCTCTCCAGAGCTGACAGTCACGTACGCAGAAGTACTGTCGAGGGATCCGCCGTTCGACTCTTGCAACTGCGCAACAAGACGTTGGGACTCTGAAATCGGGGACGCTAACGTGAACGACGTGTTCTCGGCAACCTCACCAGCCTCCAAATTGACGCGATGCTGTGGCCCACCAGTGAGAATTGTGCCATTCTGGTCTTGAATCATCACGAACGCATCGACAGGCGACGCGGCACGATTGATTGTAAGAGTCTGCCCATCCGACTGTTGGTCGTTGAACGTCACCGACGCCTCTACTGCCTCTCGACTGGCTCGTGCTGAACTGGCCCCTGTCACACACAGCGAGACACTACTCGCCACACTGGCCCCAAGTCCATACAGAACGTCTCTACGTGAGACCGGATTCAAACCGAGTCACCCCACGGATATTGACCGGAGGTACTCAACCACTGCAGCAACGTTAGCAACAGAATCGATTCCCACTCCCGCGGCCCCTGCAGGTGTCCTTGCCTGCCCACTCTTCTCACACAGTCAAGAACGCTTTTCACACGCCACAGTACATATACCTCCTATTTGGCCTTGTTGAAATCCTCAATCAAGGATAATATCAACAGCCGTGCTGGATACAGGGGTTCACGTATCGATCAGTCCGTTGAATTACTCACTACCCGTGAAGAACGGCGTGCGAGATACAGACGAACGACTTAGCATTTGGTCCCGTTTGTATCGGGGGGTTTACCTTGGAGAAATAGGGGAAGTTCGCACAGATGAGAGTAGATGAGTTCGAGAAGTGGTTCGATTTCTTCCCATTGAGGACCTTTCTGTATTGTCTTCTCGACTTCGTTCCACTTGATGTACCCAAATTTTTCGAGTTTGGGGAGGTGAGTGTGATAAAGTAATATACGTTTCTTCTCAGCACCGAACGAAGGTATTTCGGTGTAATTGATACGTTCTCCTTCTCCCGAGTCCAGTTCCTCATAGAGTTTGAACAGTAATCGGCGGCGGCTTGCATGGGATAAGGCATTCAGCGCATGGTCTGTCTCTTCTGCATCAAGCCTTTGGCCCAACATACCGATCATATAGTGTCATAGTACTTATCTGTGATTATCTGGCTAACAGGTGATAACTTCGCACACCTACTGAGCGGCTGCTTCACACCAAATCAGGTGGTGAGAACCCGCCTCGATGTGGTGAGTCGCTTCGGTAAGTACAGATGACACCGGTACCACCGCAATCACCGTTCTACCTATTACCAGTCACAAACGACCTGCTGCATACAGAACATCTATGCAGCAAACAGTCGCTATTCATTTCATTCTGACAGTGGTGAATTAGCCACGCTGTGTATTTTGCTCACTGAATAGTTGATTCTTTGATAGTGGGGTGGATCAATATCGTGTGAACCGCGTTATCGCACACATTATAATCAGCAATTCAGATCCACCTCAGCGGCACGTAGTGAAGAAACGAGTGAGTCGGCTAATGAAGTACCGATATCCTGTGAAGGTGAGGAGACTCAACGAGAGGCCCCAAGCAAGATGGCTTGCCAGCAGCCGGCCCGAAAAACTCGGTATAGGAACCGAAATATCGAGCAACTGAAGCCACACTGGACCAATGAGACTCGCGGCGACAATCCAGAGGAAGAGACTCCAGAGGATACTGACTCCGACATACGTTGAAAGCGTGTTCTGATACCGTTCGAGTGCAAGAGCGATCAGTTCTATATAGATGAACCCGAAGACGACGCTGTGAAACTCGTGGGTAAGCCACCCTACAAGGGGTGTTGCTGTCCCATAAAAGACGCCAATTCCGGCGACTGACCCACCGAGTAGTTCCGAGACAATACCGTAGGGGATACCTGCTATCAATGATGCGACTACCGAGATGAAAAGATGTGGGAGTGCTGGCTGGACACTAGTCAACCCTGGTCGGGAGGGAGCAAGCTCACCCTCGTCATCCTCAACGCGGCGGAAAGTAACACTAATAGTTGTCCCCGTACCGTCAGCATTGGTTTCGACAGTAGCGCCTGCGTTTTCGACGTACAGACGGACGACGTTCAGCCCGAACCCCGTTGTCGGATCGTCGAACACGTCTATATCACCGGACTCAAGTAATTTTTGCTGGAATTCGGGAAGACCTGCTCCGTCATCTGAGATACTAACTGTCACATCTGACTGACTTGGTGTAACGGTGATCTCGGGGTCGCTGTCAGTATGAACGACAGCATTCTCCAACAGGTGCGAGAATAGCTGCGATAGCTGTTCGTTTCCGTATACGGTCACTCCTTGGACTCGTTTCGTATTGAGCGTGATATCTGCTTCAGGATGGTGTTGTGTCACCTCCTCGATGGCTTCTCGCAGCGCATCCGCAAGTACGACTGGTGCTCCTGCTGTGCTCGAAGTATCGACCTCTATAGTAAGATGTTTTACCTCTTCGATAGCCTGTTGAATATCGGCTGCGTGATTGTCGATTATCGACATTGCGTTGGGATGGTCGTCGATGTCAACAGATGTCCAGCCACGGATAACAGCTACCGAGTTGAGTACATCGTGTCGAAGCTTCCGATTGAGTGTCACCAGTCGGTTAGTCTGCTGTCGAAGGGCATCTCGCTGCTGGCGATTTCGTGCTGCATACAGTCCAGTTAGCGTTCCTCCAATACCCCCACCGATCAGAAAGTTCGACAGATAGGTTTGAGACAACGTACTTGACAACGTCACCGATCCGTTGGGAGATCCCAATAGTGTCAAGATGAGTAATATAAGCATTGTTCCGGTCCCGATAACCGACCACACTGCGGTAGTTCGGACGAGTGATGGACTGAAATCACCGACTGTCAGCGCCACACCGAACGCGGCAAGTCCCAAGCCCAGCGCCAGTGGCAGAACGCCTGCGAAATAAAATTGACTTGGATTGTCGTAGATAGCAAGCGTTACTGTGAAGCGAGTAACGAAGAACCCGATTCCAGCGACAATCAGTCCACTATAGTTGATACGTGATGTCATTCTGTCGCTGCTAAGCGTATGTTATAGGCAGATGTAATGAGTGTTCAGGATGCTTGTTTATTGACCGATCAGGACAGCCGTTTCTGACGGCCTCCTGTGAGAGCTACACGCCCTGAATTCAGAACGAACGCCGGACTTTATCACTTTTTGAGGGTTTCAACAAATCTACCCCAACAGAACAAGCGATCAACAGTAGATTAATTCACACGTCGAATCCGTTCCGCCTGAGCGCCTCTGCCAGCTCACCGTCAGGCTCAGCGGTAAACTCAAGCAACGATGATTCTGGTCTTTCAGTCGTATATAGTTCAGAGTCAATATTATCGGGGATTTCGTTCGTGTGTGACTTTTCTACAACTGCAACTGAGATTTTTGGCCCAGTAGTCGTGTCTTCTGAGTCGCTCATTAACTGACGGTACGAGAGAGCGACGGTTGGCCTTTGGCATTTGAGTATAGGATGTACCTTACGACAAGAGGATTTGACGGGGGAAAACTATCACAACCGCACAATATACGCACAATCTGTAGTGAGTGGTCTCAACTTCCTCGAATGTCCCTCTGAAAGTTTGGTCCATTCACACTGAGCTTTCTACTAGTACTGTCCATTTGGCCGCGCCGATAGCACGTTCATTGCTCAATATGCGGGTATGACTTGTCTGTGACCGGGTTCCAGCTTGGGATGTACACGGTATGACGGTTCCAAAGCTGTTCCTGACGCGTCTGGAACTGCGGTGCCGGCTTGGTTGACGGAACAAGTTCCACCGTACTTTCGATGGTTGATCCCCATGGAATCGTCTCGCCTTGCTCAGTCCAGAGTACAATTGGAGCCCCGTCAATTGTTGGAGGGTCTCTTGAAATGTTGAATTCTATCTCTACCGTAGCTGGTAGGCTCATGGGGTCCCGTGCAATCCACCATGCTCTCCCGTTGTATCCCTGTTTTCGGTATCGTTCGTCAAGAAGCGGTTTTGACTCATCCGGAAGAGAAATTCTCCACGAGACGCAATTGGATATCTCTTGCACAGCTCGCTGTTGGCTGCCCACCGCATCACCCTCCTTTGGTATCAGCCGGTCGGTCGTCCCTGGTGCAACAGCACCCCAGAAGAACAGCGTCGTCTCCTGTGGAATCTCGACTCGGTGCGTACCACCATCAAGCGGGAGTTTGAGTTCAACAGAGGGATGATCCATGGTAGAACTGGCCTTCAGTATCCTCGTTTGGGATCTTATCGTGATTTATCTATCTGTCTATGCTAGTTTTGGTCGTGCTCCCGGAAGCTGGAACCGGCGCTATACAGATCGGACCAATTTTTCCTCAGACACGTAGTCCGATACCCCTTCAGCTCTGTCCATCTGATGAGGCAAATTCAAAATACCAACTTGCGAGTGCACTCAACACAGAGGGAGAGTGCTACTGTGAGGTTTCGCTTAATGGTCGCAAGCAGATCGATCTCGTTTGGATAGACCACGAGGGTACTACCGACTCTTCACGAACCGTGGGCATCGAAATCAAGACAGCATCTGAGTTCAACCGGGCGAAACACAAGCTTGAGTCCCAGGTCGATGAATATCACTCCCTGACTGTCGGCGACCTTACGAATGCGACTGCCGTAGCAGGTGATTCTATTATGCGGGCAGACGAGACGTATGTCTTCGACGAAGTGTGGGTCGTCGCTGTAGGCGACCAGGACCGATGGGATCTATCCTGGCGTGGTGATACCCCTGAAGACGGATGGTTAAACTATAATCCAGTCACTGGCCGGCTAACGTACGAGATTGACGCAACACCGTGCAGAGATACCATTCCTTTCGACTTCGGACAGCGAGCCACTGAGGCGCAGTACACCGCTTTCCTGTGGAATCGGTACCGATCGTCTTCAGAGGCAGTCGTCACCGCTGAGTCATGGTTCTCAAAACCGCGTGATAGACTTCTCAAGGAGGGAGATCTCAAGTATCGAAAAGGGAAGGGCCAGGGTGGTAAGACGAAACAAGCGGATTTGGTAGTGAGTAAGAATTCTGAGGTTGATCCACTCAGCGATGACTCCACGATCCGGGGGATAGAAGTGAAGTCTTCGTTCAATGCAAATACGCGAGATCGACTCAACGATCAACTCCCGCTCTACCGTGACTCTGGCCTCTTTTCAGAGGTGTATCTCGCCATCCAAGACGACGACCGGCAAGCAGCGACATCGTTCCTCGAAACTAATTATCCACAAGTCGGGCTGCTAGCGATGGATCTAGTGGATCAAGAGGTCTCTCTGATACGGCAAGCTAAACCGCTCGAACTGAAGAAAATCCCCGTCGGACGATGTCCCGGGTCGAATATTGAGTTTCAGTTATAATCGTCAGCAACGCTGCACAGTAATTCCTTCAAATGAGAACGTTGTGGCAAACCTGAGTTGTATATAACAACCGTCGGAATTCTACGAGTAGTGTCTTTGTTTGGAACGCGCCTCTAACCGAAGTCCCTCTGAGAGTGCGACTGCACCACAGCAAGAGTCTACTGGTGCGATTTTAAGTTCTACTCAATCGCTAAGTAGAGGGGACTGAGGTACCACGCCAGTTAGCGATTCACTCAGTCCTTGACATGGACATCGTGCTGAATACAGATGTTGTATCGGTCACTGAATAGTATTTTCCGTCACTTTCTGAGAAGCGCTACAGCAAGTCTCGTTACGAATTGCTGAGTTCACCCAGGAATAGCTCTCGTTGCCCTTAATCGGTGGCGACAAACCACACGAACTGTAGGTTTTGTCATCAACCAATTGCATTGATCTCATCCGAAATCGAATATCTGCAAAATGCTTTGCTTGAATACGGTCAATGACTGGCCTCGGACTGCGATCCAAGCGGCTACAACCAACAGGAGATTACCCATAGTCGTCAATATTGCCGTCGCCTCGAACGACGCGTGATGATCTGCGACCTGGGCAACATTGTCCGGGTTGCTGATCAGAAAATGGGCTGCTCCTTCGAACCCAAAACTAGCGATTCCACCAATAAACAAGACTGCGCCCCCGTTTCGATGATGACCGGTCATCACGAGCCCCGCACCTGCTACAGGAAGTAGAAATAGTGAGACCATAGCGAAAGCCGCCGTCCATCCTGTTGGGATAACCGGAATCGCTCCGTGAACAAGCCCGTGGAGACCTGTCAGAAGCAGGTGGCCAGCCACCGCAACGAGGATGAGCTTCTTTCGGTTCATCGTCGATTACGTTGCTGACTGTACGCAAGGGGGTGATTCGTCTGCTCCGCTCGCGTATCGCCCCGCAAGCCACTCTTCCCAGGTGACTGTCCCAACCATGTGATCGGGACAGGTCGCATGACCAGCCCGAAACGCCGCCACAGTGTTGCCGGGAAGCGGGCACCTCACAATCAATCGGCGGAGTCCACGCGCAGCACGGTACGCTCGTGCGAGTTCGCCTACTGAGTGAACTTTAGGTCCACCAACTGGGTCGGTTCGACCACTCGCTGTCGCCATCGCGTGATCCACAATGGCCTCTGCGACCTCACCGACATCGATAGGCTGGAATTGCATGTTCGTCGGTAAGGGCCACACCGGAAGTTTCGCCACATAGCCCAATATTTCCGCGATGAACGAGTGAAACTGCGTCGCACGGACGATAGTTGTCGGGACATCACTCTCCTCGACTGCCGTTTCGGCGGCAACCTTGTGTTTGTAGTAGGAGAACGGAATGTTGTCGATACCGACGATGGAGGGATAGAGGAAATTCTCTACGCCGGCCTTCTCGGCTGCGTCAAGCAGTCGTTTTGTCCCCTGTACGTCAACCGCCTCTGAATCGTCCTGTGGGGCAGTCGCCGTGTGGATCACGACATCGACGTCTTCGAGGGTTGATTCCATACCCGCCCCCTCGATCAAGTCAAGTTGTACCCAGTCGGAATCCCCTCTGGTTTGGTCGGGGGGCGAGCGGCTCGCCGCTCGGACAGCGTGTCCTGCCGCTGTGAGGCGCGGTCGGAGTGCTGTCCCGAGCGTGCCTGTTGCGCCGGTCACCAGCGTTTGCGTCATGCAAAGTGATTTGTTCTATCGAGCCGAGTGGTTATTGCCGAGTGAGCTCGGCGTGTTTAAGTAATAGATCGCGTATCGTCGTTCATGAAACACGTTCGGGTGCGTATCACGGCCCACGGCCAAGCAGGTGATATCCACCCGATGTACGGCGTGATGACCGAGGCGCCGTTTATCGAGCGAGCGACGGCAATACAGTGGAACTACACCGGTGACGCGCTGGGTATCCTCCATTACGTCGTAGGCGACGCCGATGCGCTCGAAAGAGCGATACAAGATATCCCGGAGGTTGTCGGTTACGACATCGAGCGAATCGATGAGCAGTCCTGTTACGTGTACATCCGGGACGCGACAACCGACTCGCTCCAAGAAATGTTCGAACCGATATCTTCCGGCGGCCTGATCGTCGTTCCCCCCATCGAATACGACCCTGATGGGACAGTAGCATTCTCGATTTTTGGTCCCGACGACGAGGTACAGGACGCAACTGAGAGCATCTCCGTCCCAGTTGACGTGACTATCGAAGCGGTGGGTGGTCTCGCTGGCACGACCGCTGCTGTCGAGACCCTACTCACCGACCGGCAGCGCGAAGTTGTCAAAACGGCGGTGAACCTGGGGTACTACGACATTCCTCGAACTACCAGTCAGGAAGAGATTGCCGTCGAACTGGACAGTGCGCCGAGTACCATTGCAGAACACCTGCGCAAAGCCGAAGCACGAGTACTCCGGGCACAGTTCGACTGAAAACAGTAGTCTTCGAAATTCGATGTCTTCACTCAGTAAGTTCGCCGATCGTACAGGTTCGAGGCTAGTTCCTCGTTCCCCCCTTCAACTAAATAATGCCGTTTCACTGCTGAACTGTTGGCTACGACTAATAAACACAGTAACACGAGTATTTAGTACTTCACCGCTGGAATCTCACTAGCCCCTACCGATCCGTCTCCACATAAGTTGCCCAAAGATGGCTCTGTTGAAACCCTCCCACGATGACATTCGGGAGAGACGTTCTTCTGACCGTTCACGAGCAACTCGGTCGGAATTCGTGTTTATACGGAGCCGGACGACGGAAAGAGGGTTTCAACAAGGCCAGATTGAACCAATATCTCGATAGACGTGAGATCAAAATTTAAGCTATTTTTCTTCTGTGTCTTCATTCATTAGCTGCGCAATCTCCTGAAGCGTCTCTTGTTGCTCTCGGTCCAGTCCACCAGCCAAGAGACCGATGCCACCACCAACCACCCGAGCGTGCGTCTCGTCGATGTCACGGCCCGACTGACTGGCAACTGTGCCTGCCTGTCGTGCGCTTCGCATGATGAACTCCGGATCTACGTTCGCGAGCCATTCAGCATGGGCGACATCAGCCTGCTGCAAGTACTCAGTCACCCCAGCCATCGTCTCTGTCCCAACTTCATGAACCGCATCGTTTGGGCCAACGCTCCCGGTTCGAGAGCGAGTCGTC
The DNA here is from genome assembly GCF_040025155.1 of Halobaculum rarum. Lineage (NCBI taxonomy): Archaea > Methanobacteriati > Methanobacteriota > Halobacteria > Halobacteriales > Haloferacaceae > Halobaculum > Halobaculum rarum. Next base: position 2,595,228 of record NZ_CP157275.1, read on the forward strand.
TGTGCCATCTCCAACAGGTTGATCTGTGAAACAATCGAATCTGGATGCGTACTTGCGTATGCGCCAGTCGCTGCCCCACCGGCGAGAAGCGCTGCGACTCCGATAGGCGTTGACAGTGAGGCTGCCACTGCAACGCCTCCGAAGGCCAAACCGCTACCAAGCGCATACTCGCTCACATCGCGCCGGTCGGCTCCAGCAATCGTCAGTGCAACCTCATCACGAAGTTGCTGGAGTCTCGATCGGGATGTAGCCGGCTGCAGTGACGTCTCCGCTTCAGGGTCGCTGGCCTGCCGAGTCTGATTGGCTTCCGACACCCCCACAAGAAACTCCTCGAACGACCCAGCGTCAGCAGCCACCTGGTCATAGACGGTGGGTTCGGCGTTCTTTCTAAACTGCTGTGCCAATGCTTCAGCCGCCTCTTGTGCATCGTCGCTTGCAGCAACCGCCTCATCGACTGCGTCCATGAATTTGTACGCCTCCGATTCAGTTGAATCGTGTTGCTGTGCGACGCCGTGCAGATGGGTAGCAGCAATCTCAGTCTCGTCTTCGTCCAACTCAGGAAGTATGAATGTGTATATCGATCCATCGGCCATGGAGAAGATAAGCCGCTTGTTTAGCCATCCCACCGATGACTCCACAGCAACGACATCTGCAAGCGAGACATGGACAGCGAAGTCCTCGTCATTGCGAACACCAAGTGCCAGCATCCGATCATCCGTTACGAGGAGATGCTCGATACCGTCGATGTCCCATGGCTCACCAGTGCTTGTCTCGACTGTCAGAGACGTGCACTCACTCAGAAACTCCGGAGTTTCGTGATCGTAGAGAAAGAAGACAAGCGGTCGCTGGTAGAGTCCGTGTTTAAATCGAAGTGCTTCATTTGTCACACTCTCGTGAGAGCTCTCGATCGCTTTTTTGTCCGCGAGGTCGCGGATCTTGTCTGCAGTCGGCATCTGTTGTGGGAAGCCATCCTCAAGGGGCGCTCCACAGTGAATACAGACTGTTGCTTGCGGGACAAGCTCCCAACACTCAGTGCACGTCTGAATCGTCATGCACAGTGACGTGTGGGCGGCCTCATAGCTGTTCTCCCGAACTAACCGGCGGTGTTCAGATAAGGATGAAGAGTAAGGCGGTTCGTTTTCAAAGTGATCTATGCCCGAAAACGACCGCCTCAACGGCTGTTTAACCGAGATCAAGTTAGGTTTTGTGGAGCGAGAAGCAACATCGAAGCAGTTTATGAAGCTCGGAATTCAGCTCCACCTGCGCGGACTATCACTTTCGAATACCGTCTCTATTCTCGATAAATTCGGTGTTGATCGGGCACGATCCACAGTCCACAACTGGGTTCACAAGGCAGATCTACAGCCGGAAGAAGGTCGAAATCCGGATCACGTTGCGGTTGACGAAACCGTGATCCAACTGAATGATGAACGATATTGGCTGTACGCCGCAGTCGATCCAGCAACGAACGATTTACTCCATACAAAGCTTGAACCAGTCCGAAACAACGCTTTCGCTCACGCGTTTTTGGCTGAACTACGCGAGAAACACGACGTTGATACTGCTGTATTTCTCGTCGATGGCGCCGCACCGCTTCAAGACGCTTGTTCTCGACACGGCCTCGGTTACTGATACGAAAAACATGGTAATCGGAACAGCGTCGAACGTGTCTTTCGTAAAGTAAAACGCAGAACTGCCGGTTTCTCGAACTGTTTCGCCAACGCACAGCGAGAAACTGCTGACAAGTGGTTACGATCGTTCGCCTTCGCATGGAATCAGCTAATCTGAACACTACCCAGCTCTCATAGACCGGCTATTTCAGTCGGGGATGTGTCTGAAGGAGAGGATTTCAACAGAGCCAGTCATTCAACAACAAGTCAAAACCGCATGGCGACAACTGTGAAGAGTATTGTCGGAGTCATCCTTACCCTACGAGGAGGGGCTTTCTCCTTGAATTTCCGTCACCCTGCCTCGTCGATGCTGATCACCGTGTCAACGACGTTGCGAAGCGCGCCGATCGTCTCCCTCTCATGTGCACTGGGGTCAACGTGGTAATGGATAGATCCGCCTGATTCGCGTACTATGCTTTGTCAAGCTGACAAACTGTATCGCCTCCTCCAACGACACGTACTGTAACAGAGCCGTTAGTGAATCGAAACATATCGCTGTCCCTCCATCGTCGGACGCGTCATCGAGTACTTCTGTGAGTGTCATCCCGAGTTTCGTCATGTTCGATGGGTCATTGACCACCTTAACGCACACAGGACTATCATCGGAAACGCCGCTCGGGAGTTCAAATACGTCCTCGATTCCCCCGCGAACCTGTACGAACAATCCATGATCCGGTAACTCATCGTTGTACTGGCTAATCTCGGTGAATTGATCGGCAACAGACCGTCTGAACGAGAAACGACAGTATTCGACGCCATCGTCAGTGTTCGGTAACAAACTGCGGCAGACAACCCGCTCACGGGAATCAAGTCCAGAGACTTCGAGAAGGACTGCTGTTCTGGCCGACCAGTCAAGATCAGTTGAGGCTCCCACCCCACGAAGTACATCCGCTCCCATACACAGAACGGATATCTAGATGTAATTAAGTATTCGTCTCTGTAGTTTCGGCACACGGTGCTGAGATCCTGTTCTAGAGGGTTCTGCCACTTGTGACCTGAAAGGAACCCGGTTGAAACGGAGTGACCGCGGCGGACTACGAGGACATGCCAGGGGCTGTGGTTCGGAACCTCGCCGCGGTCGCCCTAACGTACAGGAGGATCTCTAATTGTTAACAGGTTGTTATTATCTACGGTAAACAGCGCGACAGCCCACGTTGGTAAGTACAGACGCTCGTCATACCAAGAATACTGACGCTGAATCTGGTTCCCTCGAAGCAGATCGTTCTCTCGTAGATGAATTCCCCGTCGCCGTCGCAGAGGTTACATGCCAAAACCGGCACATCGATCGCGTCAAAGCGGTCGCGGGCACTACCGTCAGCAGCCGCTTCGTATCGTGTGTGGCGTCTTTTTGAAACTCTTGGTCGGTGATAGATTTCAGAAGCCGTGTTGACTCTGTCTCACATATGCGTTACGGTAAAATATATGTGTGCTAAAACCATAGAGTAGTGTATGACCGACGAGCCCACCTCTGACGGTCCTAACGAGTTCCCCACCGAGGAGGAACTGCCGGACGACCCGGTAACCGTGGACGACATTGATCCGTTCACTGTTGACGACGAGGACTTCGAAGACGTCGATGCCTTCGCAGCAGCAGAGTGGAAAAGCGAGACGACTGCGAACGAACGAATTCAAACGGTAATCAACAGAACGACGACGCCGAAGTCTGCCGGCGACATCGCAGATACAGCGCTCGTCTCAGAAACAAAAGCCAGAACGACACTCAACGATCTTGTTGACGACGGTATCGTTAGAAGTCACCAGACTGACTCTGGAAAACTGTACGATCGGGACCCATCGTGGCACCTACTCAAGCAGATCAGACAACTCGCCGCGAGCGACACGCTTGTCGATCAAATCCAGCGAGTAAAACAGGAAATCGTAGAGTACAACGAGAAATATGAGGTAAACGATCCTGAGGAACTCCTGGTTTCAGACAAGGATCTCACTCAGGACGAACTCGACGATGTTTCCCACTGGCGAACAGCAAAACGAGAACTCAGCCACCTCAGAGCTGCATACCGTTTCAAACAGGCGGTAGAACAAACGAACACTATGACTGCCCCAGTGATTGAGCACACGGGGACGCAGACAACGCCCTCAACTGGCAGTCAGTCTCCACTCCAGTAATGGGGATGGGGAACGGCTCTCCAATCGATTCGGAAGCGATTGATGAGAGCGTGGAGCGGATGCGCAAGCAACTCGATAACGCGGTTTTCAACGTTCAATTCCAGTATCAGAAGGAGCAACCGTTCAAGCAGAGATCTGGCTCAGACCACAGAGCGGCGCGAGTCACTGTCACTCCAGGAGTCCACAAGCGAGGTGGGTACTTCGATATTCAGTGGTGGGAGAATGGGGACTACAAATACCACTATCGTGAGGAGGGTGTGGAATTCAGGTTCGGGCGTGAGGCGGCGAATGAGAACACCAACAATCCAGTACAGCATTTCCATCCACCACACGATCTCAACGCACACAAGCAATCCTGTATTGGCGTTGAAGAACCACCGGAACTTGTCACAATTGCTGTATTGAAGACATGGTGGGCAGCGGTCAAGAACAGTGATGAGAGCCTTGTGAACGCGCAGAATGGCTTACCATAGTCTGGGAAAGCACACCTACTGAGCAGCTGTTTAGCACAAAATCAGATGATGAGAACCTGCCTTGACGTGGTGAGTCACTTCGGTAAGAACAACAGCCGCATTTCTCATCCAGACGAATGGGACGCAGTCAATAGAGTGAGTCATCGTCGTGGTCTTCCCATGTTTCCTCTTCGGTTCGTTCAAGCCGTTGAGGGTCTGCATCGAACTCGTTCGGTTTTCGCCACTCTCCATGAACTTCCTCAACGAGACCCTTGGTTTCGAGGTGCCCCAAGTGTTCAAGGACAATCTGCTCGTTGACACCTAATCGTTTCGCGAGTGCCCCTGAGGAGAACGACCCCACTTCCGAGGTTTCTTCGAGGATTGCGACACTCACTGATTTGTACTGGCCGTTCTCGTCGCGGGCACGGGCGTCGCCACCACGGAATTGGCCTTCGATATGCCACGATTTGTCTGTCATCGGTGACAGGTCCACCCGAGGTGCCATAAGCAACACCCCTCACCGGCTGTTTCACTGCGGATAGTGTCTGACCGAGAGGATTTCAAGAGAGCCATATCAGTAGTCTGGTGGAGTGTTGGACCGGCGATTCGCCGAATGTTCGAAATTACCTTCGTCGTAGACACTGACGTTTTCGATTCCGTCGGTGCGCTGGCCAATTTCCGAGGTGAAGGTCATATCGAAGAACGCATACTCGGTGTCGGGAAAACCGTCATTCACTTGGTTGCTTGTAGTGGCAACAGTGTAGATGCTGTCTCGGTTGGGGATGTCTGGGAGGTCGTTGATGTCGAGACCAATCGTCCAGTGACCAACGCCGTCGATCTCGCAGTCAATATACCCGGGCATCACGTTCCACGGGTCGTTTTGGAGGATGGCGGACATTAGCATACTCTTTGAGGAGCAGTCTCCATAGTGGTCGTAGAGAACGACGGTGGGACTGGGGTCGTTACCTTGCGGGATGTAGGGTATCATCTGAATCATGCTCCCAAGGACGGAGAGGCGTCCGTGCTGGCTGGTCACTCCGAGGTCGGAGATAGCATCGTACGTCTTCTGAGCGAGTTCTCTGAAATGGCTGATCTCGGTTGCGAAATGACATTCGTAGTTGTAACCATAGGTATACTGATATTGATAGTCGCCCTGCTTGTAGTCCTGTGCTGGTTGGTGTTTGATATGGCAGGAGACGCCAAAGAGTTCGCCGTTGTATGGGGTTCGAGTAACGAAGAAGACTGTGCGTTCGTCATCATCATCGCGGGTTTCCACGTAACCTGCGGGTTTGCTACGTTTATTCCCTCTGACACCGGAGACGCCACGGGGGGGTTCGTGATCGCTAACTCCGTCACCTTCCTGAGTGCGGTAGGTGTGGTTGAAGTTCTCTTCGTTCACCCAGTTGACGCCGTTCTTGTGGGGGACACCAACGAACTGGTGGCGCTTGAGAATGAATTCGATGTCATCATCGAGAGTGGGGTCTATGGCGACGAGTTCGCAGATACTGCCTGCGCCAGTCGGGAGGGTGACGTTGGTGAGGTCAAATTCAACCTTGTGGGTTTCATAGGAGTCGGATCCAGTTGCTGAGAGGGTCTCAGTAGTGGATTTGAAGGTTCTGTTAGCATCACGGACGTAGAGGCGGAGGTCAACATCTCGGTCAACGTTCGTTTCTTTGAGGGTGGCAATTGCGGTATCTTCGCCGGAGACAGTGATGTTGCAGAGGGTGTTGTCCCGATGCGAGATGGACATCTCTCCGGGGACCGGGCGACCGTCGGCCGTACTGAAGTCGTAGAGGGAGAAAGTGTAGTTCGATGCGTGGAAAGAGAATGCAGGGTCGGGTGGATCGTCGAGACCGTCGTTTGACTCTGTATCGTTGTCCTGCGAGTCGTCCGAATAGTCGGGACCCACACGGTCTTTCCCACTTCTCTGTTGGCTACATCCAGCAATGCCAGTCGCGATGCCAACAGCCCCCAGTTGGATGAGGTGACGACGAGTGCGGCCCGATTTATTCATGCGCTGAGAATACCAGTACGGCGTAAATTCCTTTCCTTCAGTATGAGTCGAGAACTGATGTCCTCCAACTCTGGCAACCAAGGTGAATTACTGTACTCTCATTCAACAGTGTCGTCAGAATTGAAAACAGTGGGAGACGCCCGATTCGTCGGCTGAAACGGTAGAATATATCGCTTCCTACCGATTCTCCGGATGCTCCATCTTGCTCAAAACGTTGCTGCGGTCCTCGGGAGATAATCAGTCGTCGTCAGCAGTGTACGCTCCACCCCGGCGCTTGATTCGGGCAACTACTATGCGCTGTTCGTTCTGGCGGAACGTGACGGCGAGACGGAACTCTCCAACACGCACCTTTCTACGGGGACTGTTCTGAAGTGGTTCGCCGTAGTCGGGTGGGTCGCGCCAGGGGGAATCGACGATGTCGTCGAACTTGTCGAGAATTCGGTCTTGTTCGTGGGCGTCAAGCGCGGCGAGGTCATCTTGTGCTGTCGGTGTCAGTTCCCACGTCCACTCACCGTCACTCATCGCCGTCCGTTCCGAACTGCTGACGGGCGTCCTCGGCACTCATCGTTCGGCCCTCGCGGATATCTTCCTCCGCTTCGAGTAGCGCAACGAGTTCGTCACGGTCGAACGCGGGGAACTCGATCGCATCACGGAGCGTGTACCGGATGAACTCGCTCCGACTGTTGAAGCCCCGTCCCTGCCACGTACCGTCTATCTCGTTGAGGAACGACTTGGTGACTTTGAAGTTCACCGTGACGATCTCATCGTCGCCGTTGTTCCCCGTGGTTGCTCCAGACATACGGACGTAATACGTCTGTGTTACCAATAATCGTTTCGGCGGGAAAGGGAAATCCACTATGGATACCCCTGAAATTAGGGAATATTCTGAACTCAAGAGTGCCGCAATCAGCCGATACAGGGTCTAAAACGAACTCGCGTATAAGATAATCTTGCGGTTTGCTGAAAAGCCAGTTTCGTAGCGGATCCGTCTGATCCGGTCGGAAGAGCCGGTCTTCCCAATGTCAACTCTGAAGGATTTCAACAGAGCCAAATCTATCTAATTTGGACAGAAACTGTCTGCGAGATATAGAGTATACCCAGAAATTTTTCTATTAATAATTAAATCCTTATAGTCTATAGATATTGTTAATATATATGGGTGCTGCCTGAGACTTTGATATTGGGAGGTTTACCATAGTTATTTACGGAACATATACCATAATCGCATTCATCAATGAGGATTGCTGATAGGATCTCCACTCGCCGAAAGTTTCTCAGCCTCACAACATCTCTTGGGGCAGTTAGTTTAGCGGGATGTATGGAAACTCAAGATAGTGCGGTCAACTCAACGCCGAAACCTACTCACGGACCTACCACTCGCACTAAAGCCTCATCAACTGCCACGGAAACCACAGCTATCGCCACGGAAACCACCATCTCAGATCTCCGATTGAGTCATCAGGGCGATGAAATAGAGTTGCTAAATGCGGCCAGTGATGAGGTGATACGCAGAGATAGTGACGCTCGTGTTGCCGTTCAATCCGCTCTCGAAGCCCTTGATGAAGGGGGAAGGGTACTCGTTGGTGAAGGTACGTACACGATCCGGGACCAGGCGATAAGATTCCCTTCGGGTGTCTCGCTAGTCGGGGAAAGTCCAGAAAAATCGGTATTTAAGCTCCCCAGTGGAGTTAATCAAAACGCTCACAGTATTATGAAGGTCGGTAGCGGTGTTGAAGATGTCACTATCCGGGATCTGGAGATTGATGGGAACGAATCTAACAACCGTGATATTGAACCCTTCCCTGATTCACCACACAGCCACGGGCTTATAATCCATGATGACGGCGATGGTGTCAAACCGAGACGAGTTACAGTAGATAACATCTATACCCACGACACTATTCGATCCAACATCGTTCTTGCGGGGATAGATTGCACGTTGACAAACCTTCGATTGAGGAATGCTGCTACCGACCATTGGCTCTATCTGGCTCGCGCGGAAGATTGTTCCGTACGAAACGTTGCAGCCAGCGGGTTCATTCGGGGGGGTGGCTTCGTATTTGGAACTGGCGGATACAAGTGTGTTAACAATACGTTATCCAATGTTGATATACGCGGTACAACAAAACCGCCTCATGAAAATCCACTCTCAAATAACGATCTAGCAAGGCAATTTCCCCTTCTTTTCTGTGTTCTCCGGCCGGATGGGGAAGGGTTCGGAAACACCGTCAGAAATATGAAAATTACTGCACCAGAGGGAGAGTTCAGTCACCGGATGCTTGTTGCTCAGCCTGATTCTACAGTTGAGGGGCTGAAGTTCATCGGCCCTGGTGGATATACTCGCAACGTGTTGCAGGTTGGTGCCGCTATGCAGGGGGCAGACGCTCCGGGGAGTGTGATTTCAAACGTTAATATCAAAATCACCGGGAAGGGGCCATTGTCTAATCGACCTATCATTGAATCGTTTGCAAATGACGTAACAGTATCCACTGTGACGATAGCTGACATGGTGGACAACCATTATGGGGTTAGTGTGTCTGGAGAATATCGGTCTATAACTGATAATACATTCAGGGATATCGAAGTAGATACTACAAATGCAGCTTTACTTGTGGATGGGTCAGAGAACCCCGTCACAAATTTAACGATCGATTCTTTGACGGACATAAATGACTCAGGGACCCACATCAAAGGAGATGTAACCTTTGCAGAGAAGGATATAAACTGAAACAGTGTTTTTGCACTGTCTACACCAAGTAATTCGGCGAACTGATCCCTCCGCTTCATCCCTGCCGAAGGAGCAGACTCCATATGCGATTCGACCAACTTGATTCAGACTCCACCTTCCATGCTGAATGTGCGTGATCTACGCAGCATGGCTGAAGAGAATCTACTCGATTCCCGTCACAACAGGCGTGCAGACTATAGATGCTGTATTCAGCACCAACCGAGATGGCGAATCTCGATTCGACGTTGATCAGGTGGTGGTTACTCTGATGACGTCGTGGAATTGGTCGTGGGTTCCGGACCTGAAACGCTTCCACTCACACTCGCCGATCCGCCAAGGAGGGAGCGATTCGAGTCACCGGATAGCGTTATGACCGTCTCGCCGTCGTGTTTGATGAGTAGATTCCATGGGTCTTCACCCGCGGGAATCCGCATCGTTCCGTTATAGCGGGCAACACCTGGACACGACCGGGGTGCTTTCTCCGTCTCCTCTATCGGGACGTTAAGAACGTAGGTGGAGTCGTTCATCCGTTCGAACGTTGGACCTCCGATTGCATACGAGGGCCCTGGCAAGGAGACGTTTCGAGAATACGTAATCTCCGTATTCTCGGCCCCGGCAACCACTGACGTCGAACTGTTAGACATAAAATCATCGGTACAGTGAGCCCCGGCTGATTCGAAGTGCAGTAACGCCGGCGGATCGCTTGTATCGCCGAGAAGGCTACCGACCCCTGCTGGCCCGGTACCGGTAATGCCAATGACGCCACCAATCCCTACCAGTCCCACCAGCACGAGTACAGTGACGACAGCAAGTATACCTCGTCGATTCATTCTGTTCAGAACAACTGGAGAGGCGCAAATAACGCCTGCTATGAGTCAGAGAGTGGTTTGAGTCATCGACCCTCTCGTGTTTGAAAATATTGGGCGATCTAGGCTCAGTAGGTTATATGCTGCATCTGCACGTTGTATCTCGCACAGCTGCGAGAAATCATACTTCATCTGTCAGAGGTCACACCGCTAAATGCGCATACCTACCTCACGGCTGTTTCACTCCAAATCGGCTGGTGAGAACTCGCCTCGATGTGGTGAGTCGCTTCGATAAGAACAGAGTACCTCACTATCGACCGAAGGTATTTAGTCGATCTTGAGTTACTCGGAAAAGTGGAACAAAATCCATTCACCTATCTGAAAGGGGTTGGGTTGGTTCTCGCTCTGTTTTTCGCCCTCTATCCAGCGATCCTCATTGTTCAATTACTGACGAACACGGTTACAGAGTCTATTAGCCAAATAGCGATTCTCCTGTTCATGTCTGTTGTCGCGTGGGTCTGGATAATTCGTCTGTATCGGGCGTATCGCTCCGTTGGATTGAGGATGATGTCTTCTGAATAACGGTGCGGATACGTATGACCCACTGAGCGGTCAGTTCGCACACCTACTGAGCGGTTGTTTCACAGCCAATCAGGTGGTGAGAATCCCATATATGTGGTGAGTCACTTCGGTAAGTACAGACGCGACATGGTGTGTCTTAGCGTATTCGCGCAGAATACTTAACACAGCAGAAATTATGTCTTTAGATGATAGAATCACACGCTTCCTTCCCCCCCTTATGACCAACAGTCCGCCACAACTTGGTCACTGTCCAACCTGCGAGAATGAGATCTCGCAGGCATGGAAGCTCATTGAATACGAACAAACAGATGGAAGTATAGGTGTTTTTGCTGAGTGTCCGTCATGTGACAAAGTCGTAAAACCACAATAACACCAACCACTCCAACGTGAGGAAGCAAACTACTTCTCACCGGTATTGACCGCAAGCAGAATGGAATATGGCTCTACTGAGGATTTCAACAGAGCCGAGTAAATATACGTGGGTGGTATGTACGTATAGATACAATGAGCACCCTCCAACACAAACTCGAAACCCTCCCCAACGCAAGCACCGCCGCACCCTTCCACACCCACGCCATCGGTGATCAACTCCACCTCGTCACTACCAGCGGGAAAAACCTCATCGCAGAACTCGATCACACCCCCATGAGTGACGACCCCTACACCCCCACTGAACTTGAAATAAACCTCATCACCGGACACGCCCCAGACACCGGCGAATTCGCATTCGTAACAGTAGACCTTACCCTCGACGACACTCAGACAGTCATCGACAGCGAGATCACACTGTACGACACCGAGAACGGAGAACGCACACACTCCGGCCAACTCCACCACGCAGAATCCGCCAAAAACCCACTCTAACTCACCTCCGCCGTTCCTCTCGCCGCCCCCGCACATACTCTTCTAACTCCTCGCTCTCCGACGCGCACTCGATAAATCCCTCGAAAATCTCGGTGTTTCTCGATCTCCCTCCCCCTTCGACTCTGCGTCCATGCGCTCGACCCGCAGACCTACTTAGCGGAGCTTTTCAGTCTTCTATCTCTGTAACATCTCAGCGTCCCGGTAGAACCAGAGGCTCGTGAACCCTACGTACTGAGATCCTGTTGGAGAGGGATCCGCTGCTCGCAGCCTGACAGGAACCTCGTAGGAACGGATTGACCGCGGCGGTACATGGAGTATGTCAGGAGCTCCCAGTCCTTCTCACGCCGCGGTCTCCCTGAGATACACGCAGGTCCCCTATTGTTAGCAGTCTATTACGGTCGCTCAGTAAACAGTTCAATCGTTCCTGTTGGTAAGTACAGATGAAGGACTTACTGTTCAGTACGGGGGGACTCACGTACCGATCATCTCAGATATCACTAAGACGCCTTGTTCGATGGCGTCTGAATAGGTAGTTCGACGACGAAGACTGAACCGTTGGGATCGTTGTCTTCGACCCACACGTCGCCACCGAAGTGTTCGGTTAAGAGATGGACGAGATACAGACCGATCCCTGATCCTGGACTGTCTAATCCTTTTTCTCCTTTCCCGAAGATCTGTTCTTTCTGGTTGTCGGAGATGCCAGGTCCATTATCTGCAATCCGATAACGAACGGTATCTGGATCCTCTTCACAGCTAACGGTGATTTCAGGGGTTTCTTTGTCGTTGTGTCGGACCGCGTTTTCGAGGATATTTCGGAAGACCGACGAGAGCATCTCGTTTGCCTGTACCGACACGTCGGAGAGTTCACCCGATACCTGAAACTGAGCGTTCGGGAACGAATCTCGTACTGCAGCGAGTTCAGCGTCAAGAAGCACCTGTAGCTCGATTTCTTCCAATTCAGTGGTTTCATCTTCTGAGAGCGATTCAACGAAGTCGCGTGCGACCTCTGTGAATTGAATCACGTGCCGGGACTTCTGTAGAACTCGGTCCAGAGCGTCTTCCCCATCTTCATCGACATGATCTTTGAGGATCTCAGCCCATCCGAGAATTACGGCCATATCGTTCCGGATGTCGTGCCGCACCACGCGATTCAGGGCTTCAAGCTGTTCGGTTTTCACTTCGAGCCGCTGTCGATACGACTCACGCTCAGTTACGTCGGTAACTGTTACTAACTGGCCGGTCATCACCTCACCAGCTAAGAACGGCGTGCTCGATACATCATAGATTCGCACCTCGTCATCCTGCGTAATCGTCAGAACATCTTGTTTCGTAAGATGATCTGAAAGTGCGGTATTCACAGCGTCGAGAGGTTTGCCAAACGATTCCTCAAGGGCCGGGAAGAGTCTCCGAGCTGCTTGGTTGTAATCTCGAATACAGGTATCCTGATCGAGGAAGATCGCCGGGCTGTCCGACTCTCCGGTTAGTCGGATCGACTCAAACCGCTGCCTGTAGAAGAATAGCGTTCCAACGGCGAAGAGCGCCACACCAGGCGGCTCATACATTAACGGGAGCAGCCAGTCAACTTGGCCGCCAATAATCGTTGCAACAGCTGGAAGTCCGGAGAGCCCAACGAGAACTACCAGCGGACGACTGTCACTGCCAGTATGATAGAATCGCTCAATCAGTACGAAGAACCCGACAGCGATGGCGGCATATGACAGCCCTAAGACGATCCAGTAGAGCAGTCCGTGGTGGATGACGAGGTGGGGAAATGGCTCAGTGACCCATTCGGTCGTAAAATAGAGATTGTGGAGGGGATTCGTGACTTTGAGTGCGGTGAAAAAGAGGAACGTCCCGAGAATGAGATTCCGGAACGGGGCGTGTCGCGGTGGGCGGCCGGTATAGGCAGCACAGAAGTAGAGCCACGCACCAACGGCGACGAACGCAAAGACAAACCCGAGTATATAGAACGCGAGTTTTACCGACTGTGTCGGTGCGATAAGGTAGCCGAGATACCCACCTGACCAGAGAGCGACAGCACCGAGGAAGACAACGAGCCCTTCTCGCGTCCCCTGATGTTGGATCTTCCGTGCTTGTGGAATCGTCGCCACACACACAATTGCAGACAGCGCGAAAATTATGATGTGACCGATAAAGAGAGGCTCCATTACCACGATGAATTGCGGTTATTAGACTATCAGATAATTGTTTGGGAGATGCTCCAACGGAGGTCTATCTGACCTTCTCACGGTCAATAAGCGGTCCTACTTCATAGGTAGCTCAGGTTCTGCATGCTGTGGCTCTGCAGCCCACGTTCCGAGCTGGGTAGCAAGCACCATGACCGCTTCGTAATGCAGGGGTTTCGGCTTCTGAATGCTCTCTGGCCCGAGGTTGAGGTAGCGGTATGCAGAAATCTGCTCCGGTGGCATCCCCATTTCAACGATCAAGTGCTCGCTGATTGTGCTCAACAAGTCATGGAGGTGAATGAGTTCTTGTTTATGCATTGCGACACTCTCGCGGGTCGTCATCGAACGGTCGGTGAACCGGGGTCGTCAGTATTCGTTTCATTGTCTCTCCACGTTCTCAGTATGCCTGTGGCCCACAAAGTGAGAACTATCACATATACAGGTATTTTTGAATAGATGCTTCGCCGGAGAGAGGCGCCTCGCCAGCGATGGTACAGAGGATTCAGTATTCAACGCCACCGCTGAACTGACTACCGTGTTTTCTGGTCCCGCCTTCCGGGGTGCGTCCTGAACTGGCAAAGATATGTAACAAACCGAGATTTTCTGGTAATAACGTGTTTCTTGTTGACAGTCCACATAGCATGCATGGGCCATACACCAGCGTTCTACTACGATCCAGACGACGAGGAAACGCTAAGCACAGAAGTCGTAACTGCGATTGCGGAAGCTCACGACGAGGATGTGCTCGATCAAAAGTGGATCATCAGTAAGGACATCAACACGGACGCACTTGACGGGCTCTTCCAAAAACGAAAATTCAAGACGACACTCCAGTTTGAGGCGGATTCAACGACGGTTACTATCACTGCCAACAAGAACGGACATCCGATCATCAAAATCGAATCACACCGCTAAGTTCGCTATCCTACTGAGCGGCTGTTTCACACCAACTCAGGTGGTGAAAATCTGCCTCAATGTGGTGAGTCGCTTCGGTAAGTACAAGTCATTAACTGAGCTACCGTTTCGTGTTTCTCAACTCACCGGGAATAGGTTGTCTCACGACCACTCCGAAGCAATTTCAATAGTCTTATAATTTAATCTGATATGTCATTTATACATGCGGCCCTCCACAGACAACCTCGGCTTCGCCACGGGAAGCGACTCATCGACTCGGCGAGAGCAAGCCATTGCAGCCACTGAAGCTGTCGGTCTGACCATTGGGAGTGTGATTGCTGGGATCGGTGCCGTCTTGATCGTGGCTATTGCCACTCAAGCGACTGGTCTGCCGTCAACGGATGCGTTTCAAATTCTTCGATCACGGGCCATCCAAATCGGTTTTCTCGCCGTTGTACTCGTGTACCTCGCTATCAGAGAGTACCCTTCGAATTCGATTTCGTTCCGCGTCCCGTCGCTTCAGGGAGGAGTCTGGATTATCGCTATCCTCGTGTTGAGCGCGGGAGTTGGATTCGTTCTTGAGCCCTTCCTTGCGGCGGTCGGCATCGCTCAACCGACTTCATCCACCGGGCTGGCCATCAATAATTTCGGTACACGACCCCTCTTGTGGCTCGCCGTTTTTGTCGGTTGGTTCGTGTTTGCTGCGCCTGTAGAAGAACTTCTGTTTCGGGGGATCATTCAGGGGCGATTGCGGCAAACGTTTGACGTAGTACCGGGGATTCTTCTCGCTGCCGTCTGCTTCGGCCTGATGCACGTGCCAGTCGCTGCCCTGTCAACCGGAATGGAACCAGCTAGCGCTTTCATTGAGTCGTCCGTTGGTGGCGCAATCTTCGGCTTTGCGTACGAACGAACCGAGAACCTTCTGATTCCGTCCGTCGCTCATGCAATGTTGTGGACAAGTGCGTTTGTTCTGTGACTAGGAGTGCGAGTGACTTCGTCGAGTCCCCCAAAGTGAATCATAAAGCGATGGCTCTATTGAAACCCTCAGTAGTTGATATTTTTCTACATCTTCAATCGCTCAGTACAGGTCACAAGCTTACCGGTCGGTGGACGCCACAAAAATCGCGCTGGCGATAATCATACCACCGACGATGAAACCGGACAAAGTGACTAAAGTACCATATCCCCGTGCAGCGTTCGCGACCTCAGCAAGTAAGATCATGCAGAAGCCAAGTTGGACCACAATTATAAGCAGTAAATCGCGGACTGAAAGACTATGAGTTGCGGACGGCATTGGTGACAATTCCGTAAAGACGAACGAAGTTCTACCGATGTTCCGAGAGGGGTTCCTGCAGTAACTAGTGCTGTTACTCCCGTTCAATATGTAGTCCTGCGTAACGGCTTTTCTATCGTCAATAATGTCTGATCAGAAGGAGTTCAACAGAAACATATCAGAAACTTATTTATCTATAACCTTCACGTTCGAGGTTGCCGATGCCCTCCAGAAAGCCCCCTTACAGTCCGCTAGCTAGCGGTGGTCGCAGATCACATGCTACGTGGCTTCGAACAGATCTTGGGAAGCGTGTCGTTACGCTCGGGTTTTTGGCGACCAGTTCCATGTCTGCGCTTGTACGGTATCTTCGGATCCGTCTAGGGTCGGCGGCCCCACATCACGATGTTCAAACCACCTGGCGCCCGATCTCCGAAACCGTTGCGGCCGGAACACCATTGTACACCGGTGAGGCCATCGACAACAAGCCACCACTGTTCGAATATCTAAACCTAGTTGTCGCGGTGACCGACCGCTATCTACTCGTGTTTCTCTTGCTCGTGGCTGTCGCAAACGCCGCTATCGCAGTTGCACTGTGGCGATTCCACGCTCGGAAGGAACGACACTTGTGTGGGTTACTGGCGGGTATCTTCTTTTTGGCTACTGTCCCATTAGTGCATGCCCACGCAATCAACGTGCGATCCTTCTCGCTGGTCGCAGTTCTCGGCGCATTTGCTTTTTCGGGGCCGATAAAGTCTGGTAGCGCACTTGCTGTCGCAGGCTTGTTTTCACAGTATAGCTATCTGGCCATTCCCGTAATACTGCATGACCATATTTCCGAGGAAGAAAACCGGCATCAGATCCGGTTGAGTGGGCGATTCATCGGAGCTCTCGTGTGTGGGGTCGGTGTGGGTTATGCGAGTGTTAGTTTCATCTGGGGCTGGCAATCACTCACTGGGGCGCTTTACTGGTCCCTCGGCTTTGCACGGACGTATGTATTTGTTTGGGGGCCGTCACTGTGGACAAACCCCGGAACCTGGCTCGCCATGCATATGAGTGTCGCAGTCTGGTTGACGCCGCTATTGGCATTGGCCAGTGTTGGGGCCCTCACCGTAGCGAGAAAAGCACGTAGTTCCTCAAACACAAGGTTGTGGGGGTCTCGAGAGCTTTCACTTTGCCTTGTATTTGCCATCCCACTTCTAATTCGCTCACTACCGACTTACTGGCTCTATCCACTCCCATGGTTAGCCTCACTCGGTGCACTCGGGACGCTCACACTCATCCGCTCAGTGACGCCGATATCTTAGTCGATTGAATAATAGACTATTCGTTCAATACATACATGATCCCAACGGGTAACTCGGGTGCAGAGGAATCCTTCCATGTCAAACCACGAACAATATTTGACCCTTCATTACACTTACAGTAGATAGTAGCGCGGTTTCTTTATTCAGAATTGCCTGTGGCACTCGGGGTAATCACAGAGGGCACACCTATCGCCCACTACAGAAATCGCTTGATAGATATCAAAACGAATCTTAGAGGGCCGACTTTACGAGAACGGAAACGAGGATAACGAGTGCAGGGTCACGATTTGATGTCAGCCATCGCGTCATCCAGTGCAACCAGTAGTTCCTCGTTGCTTGGAAGGCCGTCCCACGAATATCGGTAGGTCGTTACGGTAGTTTCTGCTGATGTGGCAACTATCAGGTGAGGGGAAGGGGTAGCCTCACTCCGACCTTTCGTGTTAAACGTATCACGAAACGTGCTACTCTGTGTCCAATCACTCCACGTTGATTGAGCACTGTCTCCAAGAAGGGCGATAGCGCGGTCATCGGTAAGCCACGTCACCACTTGCTCAATATCGGCGTCGGGCTTCGCGTGTAACACGATTAGATCGGCATTCGACGGTGTCTCGACTGTTGGAACCTGATCGGGGACTCGCAGCCCGATATCAGTACTTCGATACAGCGGCGTATTTCTGAGGGACTGATACTGGGGCGTTTGCGAGGGTGAGGAAGTACTGTCGCCAGATGTTGAACAGCCAGCGAACATCGGGACTGAGACGGTGATACTGGTTTGTAGGACTCGGCGACGCGACAGTTCCATATGTGCTTCATAAGACGGTGTAGCGAAAAAAGCAGGGAAATACTAAAATACGCGGTTGACAAACGATGTAGCTACACCGCTTGGCTCGATTCTGCTCGTTGAGGAGGGATATGTATCCCTGAACGAACTGAGTTCAGCTCCCGATACAGTGCGACTCTGTTGGGAGCCTATGCTATTTGATCGGTTCTCGAACGCTCAGGTCGCACACCTACTGAGCGGCTGTTTCACACCGAATCAGATCGTAATAGCTCATCTTGACGTGGTGAGTAGTTTCGCTAAGAACAGGTACTTAGGCAACAGTCATTCTCCGTCTGAGGAACCCCACAAGAGGGATATTTTAGTAGACGAATCGTCTTCTATGGCCCGTGACACCATTGTTTCGTGGAAGACTTTCGCCCTCTTTGTTCTCTTCCCTCCACTCGCTATCATCGCAATCGTGTTCTTTCCGCTGACGCTGTATGTCCTCTTCTGGCTCTATTACCGGGGGAAGAATGAAGTGAGAATGGAGAGAACAATACCAGAATCTGGAGAGCCAGTCTTCGATAACTAGCACCCGTATTGACCGCCAGAGAATCTGCTAATCTACGGAGATCTTCAGAGAGTCATGCTGAATAGAACCGCAGAGTCCGCATCTCGATTTCTAAACCACATCAGTCACGAGAATAGCCCGGAATCGAGATCGTGTCGCGGGTGTCGTTCAAGTTAGCAAACACATCGCCTGCCCGCTTGACGACGGCTTCCAGCTGAAGCGTATCGCTTCCGACAGCGTCACCGAGCGTATTTACCGAGACTACTTCGAGATTATCGTGGGTCTGAGAGTGCGCTGTCAAACTGTAGAATCCCGGGCCGGTATCAAAGTCGTCCACAGTCACTGTGTCACCTGATTCTGGAAGGTCATAACTACCCCAAACGGGCCGCTCAGTAGACCCGTCACGTGGGGCATACACAAGCGTTACATCCATCTCCTCAGGTCGTTGCAGTCGTACTTGCAGGCGGGGGAAGATGACTTAGAAGAGGAGGATGTTGCAGAGTCGGCTCAGTAATTCGGAGGGTTGTCCGAACGGCGGCTTGTGGTGTGTGCGAAGTTGCCTTCGTCCCAGATGACGGGGTTTTCGATTCCTTCGGTGCGCTGTCCGATGTCTGAGTCGTAGGTCATATCGAAGAATGCGTACTCGGTGTCTGGGAATCCTTCATCCACTTGGTCATTCGTAGTGGGGATAGTGTAGAGGCTGTCTTGGTCGGGGATGTCTGGGATGTCGTCTACGTCGAGGCCGATTGTCCAGTGACCAACGTCGTTGAATTCGGCGTCGATGTAGCCGGGCATCACGTTCCACGGGTCATTCTGGAGGATGCAGGACATCATCATACTCTTTGAGGAGCAGTCTCCGTAGTGGTCGTAGAGGACAACAGTGGGGTTGGGGTCGTTAGCTTGTGGGATGTAGGGAATCATCTGAATCATGTCTCCAAGGACGGAAAGGCGTCCGTGCGTGCTGGTGACGCCGATGTCGGAGATGGCTTCGTGGGTTTTGGTTGCGAGTTCGCGGAAGTGGGTGATTTCGGTTGCGAAGTGGCATTCGTATCTGTGGCCGTAGGTGAACTTGTACTGGTAGCTCCCGTTCTTGAAGTCTCGTGCGGGTTTGTGTTTGACGTGGGCGGAGACGCCGAAGAGTTCGCCGTTGCGGGGAGTGCGGGTGACGAGGAAGACTGTGCGTTCGTCATCGCCATCTCGGGTTTCCACGTAGCCTGCGGGT
Organism: Halobaculum rarum; assembly: GCF_040025155.1. Lineage (NCBI taxonomy): Archaea > Methanobacteriati > Methanobacteriota > Halobacteria > Halobacteriales > Haloferacaceae > Halobaculum > Halobaculum rarum. Next base: position 2,614,681 of record NZ_CP157275.1, read on the forward strand.
TCACTACGTTTGTTCCCTCTGACGCCAGAGACACCACGCGGGGTTTTGCGGGTGAGGATGGTTTCTCCTTCTTTGATTTGATAGGTGTGGTTGAAGTTCTCTTGGTTGACCCAGTTGACGCCATTCTTGTGGGCGACGCCGACGAACTGGTGGCGCTTGAGGATGTATTCGTAGTCTTCGTTGAAGGAGGGGTCTACGGCGACGAGTTCGCAGATACTGCCTGCGCCTGTCGGGAGGTTGATGTTGGTGAGGTCGAACTCGACTTCGTGGTTCTCATAGGAGTCAGGGTCGGTTTCCGAGAGGTGCTGGGTGTCAGACTTGAAGGTGCCGTAGGTATCGCGGACGTAGAGGCGGAGGTCAATTTTCCGTTCGACGTTTGTCGCGTCGAGGGTGGCGGTTGCGGTATCCTCGTCGTCGATGGTGATGTTGAAGATAGTGTTGTCCTTGTGGTTGATGGCCATATCTCCGGGGACGGGGCGTTCGTCGGCGGTGTCGAGGTTGTAGATGTTATAATTGATGTTCGGTGCTTGGAAGGAGAGGGCAGGGGCGGGGGGTTCGTTGGGATCGTCGTCTGACTCGGTATTCTCGTCGGTCGAGTCCGAGTAGTCCGGGCCCTCGCGATTGGCGCCACTAGTCTCCGATTGTCCACAGCCAGCGATGGCTGCCGTGAGGCTGACGGCACCCAGTTGGATGAGGCGACGGCGAGTGCGGCCCGACTGATTCATGCGCAGGAGATACCAGTACGGCGTAAAGTCCTTTCCTTCGTTACGAGACGAACACTGCTGTCCGCCGACGCTGACAACCACGGCCAACTTCTGCACTCCCACTCGACAGTGTTCTCGGAAGTGAACTTGTTACGCTGTCGGTGTCAGCTCCCACGTCCACTGCCCGTCACTCTTCGCCGTGCGTTCCGAACTGCTGACGAGCGTCCTCGGCACTCATAGTCCGCCCTTCGCGGATATCCTCCTCCGCTTCGAGTAGCGCAACGAGTTCATCACGGTCGAAGGCAGGGAACTCGATCGCATCACGGAGCGTGTACCGGATGAACTCGCTCCGACTGTTGAAGCCCCGTCCCTGCCACGTACCGTCTATCTCGTTGAGAAACGACTGGGTGACTTTGAAATTCACCGTGACGATCTCGTCGTCGCCGTTGTTCCCGGTACTTGCTCCAGACATACAGACGTAATACGCAGGTGATTCCGATAATCGTTTCGACGGGAAAGGGAAACCCACTATGGATACTCACGAGATTAGGGACTATTCTGGACTCATGGGTGCCGTAATCAGCCGGTAAAAGGTCTAACACGCACTCACATATAAATAATAAACGCCCGAGTGATCGGGAGCCTAGTCTACGGGCCAGTAGTGGCCCAGTCGCCATCGGTGGCGGTTTCCAATTGTATCACCTCCGATTATTTGCATGTATTCGATACTAGTAGAAATATCGGTATTGAAGAGTGTGGGTGTTAATCGATGCAGGAGACTCAAGTACCGCTTAGCCGCTGGAACTGCTCAACATCTGTGAAGAGAGCTAAGCGAGACACAGAAGACGACTTCAGTGTAGAATAGTTTTAAAAATGCCAGACAGAGATGATCAGTGTATGTTGGAAAACAAACTCCCTCGTGCTGTCGTGTTCTTCGTGGTTGCGTTCGGCGTCCCTGTTCTCCTAAATCTGTTCACTGGCGGGAACTTTGATCGAGGCGTCCAGATTGGCGTAGTCATGGGAATAATATTCGCAGCGATGAGCCAATTCTTCGAGCCAGCGGCAAGTTAGGTGCCTAGTTTGGCATAAGGACTATCGATACGGCTCTGTTGAAATCGTCAGCAGGTGATAGTTTTCCACTCTCAATCGCTCACTATAGGACCCGTCTCAATCACGAGAACCCGCCGACGCTCCGGTCGTCCGAATCGAGAAATTTGGCGAGACTCCATGCTATCCCGAGGCAGACGACGAGGACCCCAGAGAGGACGACGAGGAGTGAAAATAGCATCCCGAAGAACGCATTCGCAAAGACGCTCGTGACGAATGCGACGCCGCCGACGACGAGTACCAAGCTACCCGTCTTTAGCACTCTCCGGGGATGAGATCCCGTCTTGGACGGATCGCTGTTCCCAATCATCGATGGGAGCGCGATTCCGAATCCAGCAACGCCCATCGAGAGAATGGCCAACGCGCTCCACAGCAATAATGCACCACCGGAGACGAATCCCTCGCCGTCGGCTGCCGCCGATAGAATTGTCAGGAACCCTCGGACCGCAAGCGCGAAGACTCCGACGCCAACACTGACGAGGACGAACCGGACCGCGAGAATCCCCCCTCGCTTCACCGTCGTAGACATGTACTGAAGTGACGCGTACTCCTACAAGGTCTTTCTCGTTGATTCCACCTATATCCGCTTGCGCCTCCATTTGGAGACCGAAGCGCACCGAGTGTGATTCACGTGGTCTCTATGTTCCGGGTGAGGGGTTGTGCCTCTGTTAGGTATGCAACCCAATTTCCCGGCTGTTTCACTCCAGATTAGCTGGTGAGAACCCGCCTTGATGTGGCGAGTCGCTTCGGTAAGTACACGTGTTACGTTCCACGTATCGCAGTCCAGGTTGCACTTGTTTCGACAGGGTTCTCGAACGTGAGACGTGCGACTTCTGGTGAGGAATCGTCGTCGCTACCTGCGGGGAGGTACTGGAACTCTATCGGCTCCCCTTCGGTCCCGAGTTGGGCCGCCAAGGTAACTATGTCGCCGCGCTCGGCGGTGATGAATTCGCGCCTGACGACCGTCTCTCCGCTGGCAACGGAGGCATCGAGTGCCGCGTCGTACTTGCCTGTAGAGACGGTCACTGAGACGTTAACGGCTGTCTCTCCCTTGTTCTCGACGAGGAGCGTTCCACCCGGATACTCCGGATTCTCGCTCTCATTCCCGGACGGGAGGAGTCCCGCACAGCCTGCGAGAGATGCGCTCCCGAGAACAGCACTCATCCCACCGACGTACTGTCTTCTGTCCATTAATCCAGCATTTGGGCCGGGCGAACAAGTGCCTTCTGTTACATCTACACACCTACTGAGCGGTTGTTTCACACCGAAATAGGTGAGGAGAACCTGCCTCGATGTGGTGAGCAGATTCGGTAAGTACAGGTATTGCAGCGAGCAAGGCAACCCATCGGGAAAATTAAACAGTTTGCTGGTAGCAGGAGGTGTATGTCCCTGTCAAGAGATGTCCTCCTGTTCAGTATTGTGTTGATGCTCTGGGCAGTCCAAATTGAAGCCAGCGGATACGGTACCTCGGATACTATCGTTCTCGCTTCACTTGGGATTGGGCTGATTGGACTTATTGGAAGTTTCTTCTCGTCGCTGAGCGCTGTGAGTCAGAGACCAGAATCCGGCTCCTCCGAGTGATACACAGGCTGTCCATATTGACCGTTAAACACATCCCAGCACTATCCGAAAACGACATATGAGTATTCTATGGCAAGTTGGATACGTTACAGCTACAATCCTCGGTATTGCCTACGTTTCCATTCCTCGGAAAGTTCATAGATTCGGCTTTGAGTTCCTTCGGCACTCATCATCCAATCAATCTGAAAAGTCCAATCCTCCTAGCTGGCTTTTTCGAGGATTCGGTGTGTCTCTTCTAATCATCGGCATAACAGGATTACTCTAAGCGGGATTTGTTGAAATTCTCTGGTCGTCTTGGGATTTTCTGAGACGCCATTTTCGCAGCGGATCCGCGAATTCGGTGGGAAGGGTGGCCCTCCACTCTATCAGCTGCAGAATTTCAACAGAGCCTCCGAGATCCCATTCTCATGTAACTGCGCTTTCCTCTGTGCCCGAGCTGCGGATTTCTCGCCATCGCAGACCGGCACCGATACCGACAAGGAACAATCCAGCAGCGAGAATCACGATACCGATCTCACCTGTCCCCGAGACAGTATTTGAAACCTGTAACAGGCTGTACGCTAGCCAGAACGAACCCATACACACCACCATATAGACCTGTTCGCGCGACCGATTGCCGCTCACGTATTGATACACGGCGACTCCAAGAACAACCAACCAGGCGGCTCCAAGAACCATACCGAGTGTCGAATCCGGAATACCGAGCACTGCGGGGAGGGCCATACAGAATCGTCAACTGGGACTGACAAGCAAGTTTTGGTGAGAGATAGAGAACCAGTTTAGTAGAACGTGTTTTATCGTAAACTCTCAAATAGAGAGCATTCGAGCAAGCTCCCTCCAGAGAGTGAAGAAATTCATCTCTCGGCGTAAATGGTGGATCTTTGTAGGTGGTCTCTGTAACGTGAGTACGCTGCTCACATCATCGTCCCGATTGCCATACCGATTGTAGTACAAATCGCCAAGAGAAGTGCCTGTCTCACGGAAATACGGTCGGTGAAGAAGCTAGCAGTGAGGCCGACGACAGCAGCAGCAACGAAACTGTAAGTGATGACTGCCGGCAAAGGGAGGGCCATGGGTACGCCTTGATACTGGCTGTCTCCTGAATAACCTTCGGTCAATCTGCACACCTACTGAACGGCTGTTTCAGACCAAATCAGGTGGTGAGAACCCGCCTCAATACCGTGGATCGCTTCGGAAAGGACAGATGACACCGGTACCACCGCAATCACCGTTCTACCTATTACCTGTCACAAACGGCGTGCGAGATACAGAGGATCTATTCAGCAGCGAACTCGACGCCGGTGATTTCGAGCCGAGCACCGCCCTCTGAGCGACTCGTAATGTTGATCTTCCACTCGTGGGCTTGTACGATTTGTTGTACGATGCGTAGTCCGAATCCGGTTCCCTCGGAATTCGTTGAATACCCGGCTTCAAAAACGGTCTTAACATCAGCCTCTGGAATTCCTGGCCCATCATCCTCAATGTAGAAGCCATCCGCCATGCCACCAACCGTGACGGTCACCGCACTACCACCGTGTTCCACCGCGTTCCGAATCAGATTCTCAAAGAGTTGTTTGAGTCGCGGTTCATCAGCCACGATCGTCTGCTCAGTTTCGAGAACCAACGACGCCTCCGCTGTCTCAACGTTCTCCCAGCACCCCGCAACGACAGCTGCAAGATCGACCGCGTCAACTTCAGTCATAGTCTCTCCCTCCCGGGCCAACGTGAGCATATCCACAATGAGCGTTTCCATCCGGCCGTGCGCTCGCCCAACAGCCTCTAGATGCGGGCTCTCACACTCCTCACGTGCTAGTTCCAGACGCCCCGATGCAACGTTCAATGGATTCCGAAGATCATGTGAGACGAGACTCGCAAACTCTTCTAACCGCTCATTCGCTCGCTTTACTTCTTCGCGCTCCGTAATGTCAATGTACATCGCCAGCGTCCCAACGACCTCACCGGCTCCGTCCTTTCGTGGGACTGACCGCAACACGGTCTCCACCACCTCCCCGTCAGCAGCCACCAACTCACGAGACTCTCTGGTGAACGCACCCCTCAAGGACCGTTCATAGCCACCACCCTCGATTAGTGCCTTCCGCGAGGCTAGCGTGTAAAATTCCGCGAGTTCCCTTCCAATAAGCGTCTCTGTTTCGAATCCAAGCGTGTCTGCGAATTGGTTGTTGCAGTCCTCGATAACTGGTCGGCCGTTCTCTGTTCGTGTAACGACCGCCATCACGGGTGCCTCCTCGAATAGTGTCTGATACTGCGCTTCAAGTAGAGTTGTTAGCGCTTCTAGCTCCCTGGTTTTCTGTTCGAGTTCCTGTTGGGACTGCTTGGTTTCATCAATATCGAGGTGGATTCCAACAGCACGTGTTGGCTCACCATCGCTATCTCGCGCAACGATTTTCCCAATATCCCGAATCCACTTCCACGAACCCTCAGCAGTTCGCATTCGGTGTTCGGTCTCGTAGTACTCCGTTTGTTGGTCGATATGCGCATCAAGCGCAGCAGTGACAGCATCGAGATCATCCGGATGAACGCGTGTCTCCCACGCACTGAGGTGGGATTCGAGTTCGGCAAGCGAGTAGCCGAGCATCTCAGCCCACTGGTTGTTAAACTCTACTTCATCGGTGGTCATGTCCCAATCCCACACGCCGAGGTTTGCGCCTTCGATTGCGAATTCGAGACGGTCTTTGAGCGTCTCGATTTCCTCCATTTGTTGCTTTCGCTCAGTAATGTCTCGGCTGTTCACGACGACCCCCTCGATGGCGGGGTTGGTCAACTGATTGTTGCCAATCGATTCGAACCAGCGCCACGACCCGTCCTGGTGCTTGAAGCGGTATTCAATGGTTGGGGTCATCTCCGAGTCGGCAACGACCTCGCTCACCGTTTCCAGCACACGATCGCGGTCCTCCGGATGGATATAGTCAAATGCGGTCTCGCCACGTAACTCCTCGGGCTCGTAGCCGGTGATGCGTTCGCTGGATGGGCTTTGATACTGGTAGGTGCCATCCGGGTCGAGCACGGTGATGACGTCCGACGAGTGTTCGATGAACGCTTGGAATCGCTCTGTTTGCTGTTTTCGTTCGGTGATGTCTCGCATCGTGATGACCACGGCGGTTGTCTCTCCGTCGGCAACGAGTGGCGAAAGTTGATACTCAAACGTCACCTGTTCGTCTTTCGTATCGAGCGTCAACTCTAATCGCTCCGGTGACCCCGGGGGACGCGCTCGTTTGAACGTGCGTTCGAGTGCCTGCTCGAGTCGTGCAGGAGCATCCGCTTCGAGGAGATACTTCTCGGCAAGGTGCATCACGGGCTGTCCTTCGAGGGCATCGAGCGGACCAGCAACGTACTCTAAAATCGATTCATTGGCGAACTCGACGGTCCACGCATCGTTGACGACGAACGCGACGTCGTCCATCGTTTCGACGATTTTCTCATACTGCTCTAGGCGCCGCTCGTGTTCTTTCTGCTCGGTGACATCACGGTCAGATATCAGCAACGAGACAACCTCACCCGCGTCGTTTCGCACCGGTCGGAACACACCATTGACGACGAGCCGCTCGCCAACCGAGGCGGAGAGATCAAACTCAAACTCGACGTACTCGCCAGCAGCCGCCTGATCGATCCCGTCACGAACTTCCTGTCTGACTGACTCATCACCCGTAAACCACGGTGTTTCCCAGAACGGCTCACCCAAGACATCTGCGTCGTCAGCATCGACATACTCCAAGGCCGTCTCGTTGATGTCGTGGACTGTTCCATCAGTATCGAGCATGCCGACGAGAATATTTGGATCATTGAACACGGCCTGGTAGCGGCGTTCTTTCTCATGGAGTTCCTGTTCACGGGCTTTCCGCTCAGTGATGTCACGGACGCTTACGATGATGCCCTCGATAACCGGATCGTCGAGGCGGTTCCGTCCTCGCACCTCTAGCCAGCGCCATGAGCCGTCCGCGTGGCGAGCGCGATACTCGATTGTGTGTTCCTGGCTTGGTTGTTCAAGAAGGTCGGCAAACGCGTCCGATGAGGCTGCCAGATCCTCTGGGTGGATGTGTTCGAACGCATCGGTACCTTGCAAGTTCTCGGGTGTGTAGCCCAGTACTCGTTCGACTGCGGGCGAGATGTAGTCTATTCGGGCGTGTTCGTCCACGACAATGATGTAGTCGGATGCGTGTTCGAGGATTGTCTCGAAGTACGCTCGTGTTTGTGAAACTTCCTGGACTGCACGGGTTTGCGCGACGGCGTTGGTAATGCGGTTCGCTAAAATCGTGTACTGATCCGTCCCGCTCTCCTTTTGGAGGTAATCAGTGACGCCCGCTGAAATGGCGTCACTGGCGACTTCCTCTGATCCCTTTCCCGTATAGAGTAGGAAGGGCAAATCTGGATGGTCCTCTCGTACAAGTTCAAGGAAGTCGATACCGTTCCGGCCTGGCATCTCGTAGTCAGAGACGATACAGTCGAATTCGTTGGTAGATAGAAGCTCCAGCCCTTCGTCGGCGTTCGTCGCGGTCCGAACGCTGATTCGGTCATCCTCGCGTTCCAGAAACGTCCCAACCATCTCGCACAGACTCGGCTCATCATCGACATGGAGGACATAGATCGTGTCACTCGTCGCGCTCATACATAGTCACACTCCAAGACGCCATGGCTTAAGTAAACCAGTAAATCACCCCGTCTGAACGACTGTACCATGTTGAATACGCGCCCTGAATTCAGAACGAACGCCGGGACTTGTCACTTTTTGAGGATTTCAACAAAGCTAGCCCAACAGAACAAGCGATCAACAGTGGGTTACTTCACACGTCGAATCCGTTCCGCCTGAGAGCCTCTGCCAGCTCACCGTCAGGCTCAGCCGCAAACTCAACCAACGATGACTCTGGTCTTTCAGTCGTATATAGTTCAGAGTCAATATTATCGGGGATTTCGTTCGTGTGTGACTTTTCTACAACTGCAACTGATATTTTTGGCCTCATGGTCGTGTCTTCCGACTCGCTCATTAACTGATGGTACGGGAGAGCGACGGTTGGCCTTTGGCATTTGAGTATAGAATGCTCTTTACGACAAGAGGATTTGACGGGAGAAAACTATCACAACCGCACAATACACCCACAATCTATAGTGAGTGATCTCAATCGGGAAACATCGTCGTGCTTAATTTCTCTGTAATCTCGCACGGCTATTGGAACACCTTTCTGAAGTGGAATAACTCTCGGCGGTCAATACTGAGATATTGTTGGAGAGGGTTCCGCTACTCGCAGCCTGACAGGAACCTCGTAGGAACGGATTGACCGCGGCGGTACATGGAGTATGTCAGGAGCTCCCAGTCCTTCTCACGCCGCGGTCTCCCTGAGATACACCCGGATCCCGCATTGTTAGCAGCCTGTTACGAGGGGAATTGCGTCGCCGGCGCTGGTGGTGTCTGTCTTGTCGCGCCCACACTGTTCAGGTCTGATATCAAGACATGTGACACACGAATCGCTCGATACTGGCCGAGTGCAAGTCGTTCGAAAAAGTATTTTCACCTGTGGAGAAATCGTTATGTTCGCTCGAAGAAATGTCCGTTCGTGAACCGACGTACTGTCTTGAAGTCTCTCTCAACTGCCACTGCAGTCGGAATAGCCGGGTGTCAGGGTGATAGATCGGGACAGGGAGAACCGAGGTCAAGTTCGACCTCCACGCCTACAGAAGTCCAAACTGAATCCTCTGAGCAGAAGAAGACCGAAACGACGCAGACGGAGCAAGAAACAGATGAACCAAATCAATCAACCCATTATGTTGCTCCTGATGGTGATGATTCGAATTCCGGATCGAGAGAGGAGCCGTTAGCATCGGTTCATGAGGCACTGACCAGAGTAGGACCGGCCGAGAGGATAACAGTCGCTCCAGGCGAATATTTCGAAGAGCACGAACCGGGGGAACCGTTGCGGACGATCCGAGGTGGAGAACCGGGCGCGCCAATCACGATAACAGGGCCAGAAACAGCCGTAGTCCGTCCTGGGATTCGAATCAAACACAGCCATGTTCGTCTCGAAGGGCTGACATTCGAAGCATTACTTGACCCCAGCAATCCTGACGATCCCGCCTCCTACTTCGACTATCCAGTTGGAATTCGTCCCATGCCGGGGTCCGACGATTACGTTGAAGACATCGTGTGTGCACCGGCTGCAGTTGGCTATTCAGCCTACGCACTCATCAGAGTTGTCAGAGCGAAAGATATCGAAATCGGGCCGACTCGAATTACTGGCCTCGCAGGAGCCTCATGGATCCTCTCCGAGGAACCTGGACGGCACGCGGGTGAAATTATCTATCTCGGCTCACCACCTGGAATGGTCTTCGATACGATTGACCCCAAGGTGGATTACCCGTGGGAGGGTGAGATTGATCAGACACGGAACGTCCATATCCATCACATCGACAATAGTGCGGGCCACCCCCACTCCGAACTGGTTGATGCAAAAGTCGGCACCCAGGATATTCTCGTTGAATACTGTACTGATGGTGGCGGCTCGCAAAACACGGAAGACTACCAACCAGCATCCATTCGACTTGGGAGTTTCGACGCGACCATCCGCTGGTGTAAGCTCCACGATGGAAGCGGGGACGGAATCCAAATCAATACGGGTAATCGGTATTTGTTCCAGGACGTAGACGTTTCATCCATTGGACCCAGTGACATCGGAACGGGAATCGAGATATACGGAAATCGCGTAACGGGGTTCGAGAATGCCGATCTCATGCTTCGAACGGGCCATCCTGATCCGAATGAGAGGCGATTCGATCCGATTGGGCCTGCTGATTTACGGAAACTCTGTGGAAACGTGATACCGAACGTATTCACCGAGCAACTTGATTACACGGCGAAGAAGAGGGTGAACATCGAACAGCCGACGTGTTCCGATGACACCCCTGAAGGGGATGACATCGGACATACCGGTGGGGAAAGCCCGTGGTCGTGAGACATCCTAGTAGCGGATTCTGAAGTCTGGTGCAGAACAAATCAAGGGTACGTGGCTACCATCAGTCGTGTTGATAATTCATCGAAAGGTGTACACCACTAACTCAACAGTTTTGGTCCGACGGTGTGGTGAATAAGCAACCCCACTTTCCGGCCGGTTATACCAAATCTGGTGGTGAGAACTCGCCTCAATACGGTGGATCGCTTCGATAAGTACAGTGGAAAGACTTACCGAACGATAGACTGAATCTCTGATATAATGACAGCCACGCGAAATTCTATCGTACATGGGCTAACAGTTGTGGTTGTCGTCGCTTTTCTCGGCGTATTAGGTTATTATCTTTTTCAGCCGGGCTATACGTGGACACGTTTGGCGGGTTTCGCGGTTCTCGGTGTGCTCGCAGTCGTGGGCGCAGCCGGGATCATCTACCAGCGGGGACTCCTCACAGGTGTCGGGACGGGCGGGTTGGTACTATTGGGCTTCTGGCAGGCCGTGCTCTGGATATACATTTTCCCCGTCGTTGTGGTGTTCTCTGTCGCTGCTTTCACTACTCCGAACCAAGACTAATCGAATTGTTCGGCTATAGAGTAGCACAACAACACCCTGTGAACCTTCAGACATGGCGTCGGATCACAAGTCTCTACATTCAGACGGTTAACAGAGCGTTCTCAAGAGGTGTTTTTGCGATAAAACCGAGTGATGCCTTCGTGTATGAGAGTCAGAGGAATAAGGATGAGAAGTGCATAGATGAGAAACCACGAAAGGCTTGCAGCAATTTGTGACTCAACGTATACTGCGAAAACTTGTGAGACAATGAGAAGGGCTATTGTGAGAGCGAGGGCCTTTGCGGGGAGTCGCATACACAGTATTTCGCCGCAATCCTCAAATTTCTTGGCGATGTTCGCAGGTCTACTTAGTGACTGTTTCAGTCCAAATCAGCTGGTGAGAACCTGCCTCGATGTGGTGAGTACCTCCGGTAAGCACAGGGGCAGGCTTATTTTCTATCGTCCGTTTATCGTAGTATATGAAAATCGTCCGAAAGGAGGACAAGATGTGGCACTTTGCAGAACCCGATCACTGTGGCTGGGCCCAGACATTCGTCGAGGAGAATTCAGTTGACGAAACAATCGAGATTTCATCAATTGACGAAGTAGATAGTTTCTGTTCGATGTGCAGTGAACGACGCAATCTCTGAGCACACGAACTTAGCGGTGTGGTTCGACTCTGATGCACGGTTTCCGCTCTCGTCGGCCGTGATCGTAACCGTCGTGGTATTCGCTTCAAACTGGAGGATTGTCTTGAGATCCTGTTGGAGAAGGTTCCGCTGCCTGCATCCTGACAGGAAGATCCACCGCTAGTCAGGAGCGTCCGTCCTTCAGGACGAACCTGTCACTGCCGTTTGCTTCGAGCTTCTCTGACACCATTGCCGTCCCGAACGAGATCTTCGCAATTTGGACAGACACGGACAGAATCTGCACCAGTGGGCGCGAAGACATCCACATACCGCTGAGTGACGAACCCCTCGCAGTTACCACAAGCCGGCATGGTTTGGCCACTTGGCTGGCATATCATATATTTTCTGTCTTGTCAACGTCAGTCTCGGTAAGACGAAATAAACGGTCCACTTCGCGCCCGTGGACACTGACCAGTCTGGATCGCGGCGAGATCTAAAACGACTTAGATGAATGTCGGAGCGGACGCGGGCGAACGCACGCGGTCCGACAGCGTCAGCGACGGCACCGATGATCATATTGGACAACCAGACACCGAGGACGGCCGCCCACGCCCGACCGGCGACACCCGACACAGCGAAACCGGTGCCGAGCAACATCGAAATCCCCTGAGGGGAACGCTGCCCACAGTGACGTGAGGGTGATTCCTGACCACAGCGGTGAAGTGAACTGTTGGCTTACGACCCCCAGCTCGATGCCGGCGATCCACACGGTCGTGCCGTCCAGCACCACGGTTTCGACTGCCCGGCGCTGGTCGTTAATCACATGGTTGGGAACGCCTCGGTCGTTGACCCATCCGTAGAGCAGTACGACGCCCACTCAACTGACGATCAATACCCCCGTAAACGACTACGGGTTGGGTGACCCGTGGAACTCTCGCTGTTTTCTTTAGAGATCAAGCAGCTTGGTCTCGCAGAGCTGGGAGTTGAGTTTGAGTGGAGTGATCTAGAGTAGAGACTGTCCGAAGAAACTCCTGTAAAGACTGTAACGACTGTGTCTACTGACGGAAGCGGCTATTCCGCGTCCGTTGTTGTAGATGCAAGTTGCGTCGTCGAGCCAGGAAGAAGTCCCACCCTGAACGCCGCAGATCCATCAGCCATGGAGCATGGGGTAGGTCACTCACCGATACTTGGAAAAAATGGGTCTCTGAGAATTGCTTTGATGTTCTCCGGTGTTGCAGGACACGATCGGATGAGTTCACCGGCTGCAGAGAACTCGACTATGTCTGAATGGATGACGACCCGTTCTTTGTAGGTTTTCTGACCTTCGTGAGGGCAGTACCAGTCCGCGTCTGGGTCCTCGAATTGGGTTCCACCACAGATGTTACATCCGCTGCTGAATGTGTCGATTTCTCGGAAGTAGTTGCCGTCGTCGGTTTTTGTCCAGCCGTACTCATCGAGGTCGAAAGTGTCGAGTGGGTCAGTTTGGTTTGTCATCGTTGGTCGGTTAGATTTTGGAGTGATTGATTGTTCGTTCATTGGAGATGCTAATGAGAATTGACGCAGATACTTTTAAACCACGTGGGATGTGGGAAGTTACCAAGTCACATGAAACCATAGAGATCCGGACGATCCTGAAGAGATGCTCGGACCTTTGTGACTGGGATTGAGTCGAATATCGCAGTTGCCAATGACTCGTATCCGGACAGAATTACTATTACGCTATCACCGAAAGTCGTAGTACATCGGTTTCCCACATAGCATAGAGGCAACATCAACGCGAAGCAAGGCAGAGTGGTTCTTCTCACAACGGGAGCCAGGGACCCCACGCTATGGCGACGATACGGCCATGGACGGGCAATTCGTTGAGGGGTACATCGGGGCTTAGATATCTCATGTCGTCATAGTCCTCGATAACCCTCATGACTTGTGGGGGACGTCCAACTCCCTGTATCAACGCAGCCAGATTTTCTCTCACGTGATCAAACCCAGTATCGATGAGTAGTGTACTGAGTGCTCGATGTTCGCTCAATCAACGCAGTGAATCCCCTAGCCATTTCTTCTCAACTTACGCAATTACCACTCACAAGTATTAACAAATATAATATCATAGTTGAATGATATATCTGGGGAAGTAAATTCATTTACCATTATTTTACCCGATTTCGGGCTACCTACAGCGAATTTTGGGTACCGTACGTCGGAATGTGTCGTTAGAAACCGCGGTACCCGTATGAAGTGTTGTTTTCACGCTCAAGAAGATCACCGTGAAAACCCTAAAATTGCGAGTATCTTCGATGAAGTAGAAGGTTTGACCCTCTAACGGTTCGCGGTACCTGTATGAGAATTTCATATAACACCTTACGAGCACTATTCTCGCGAGTATGAGTGACACACAGCGAAGATAGGGAGTCGTATAGGCTTGCATCATCGGCAAGATCGTACCAAGGATTACCCGATGATGCATTCACTCAAGTGATAAAACTTAGAAGGACAGAAACTATAATATTTCTTATAAATATGTTCGAATTCTACTTAGGCGAACTCACTGACTAAGCGGTGAATCTTGACGAATGTTTAAAAGAGGTTGATGTCAAGAGAGGGGAGATGCCCTCCACATCACCCTACCCCTCGAAGTCGTTCCCGAAGGTCCAACAGCCACTCACCCTGACTCCCCAATTCGGTGCGCTCTCGTTCGCCTCTCCCGAGAGAGATTCACGAGAGGCAGACATCTCTCTCCAGTCTGTCGGGACAGCACGGAGTGAGTGGCTCCCCGAACTCCTCCGACAGTCCCTCCCGTACCTACACGACGCCTCCAAGCGCGTCGCTGAAACACACTACCCACACGGTATCCAGAATCGACGGGAAGGTCCGGTTGGAAACTACCTCCAAGAGTACGGCGTCACTGGCTTGAGAGGCACGTACGCGCTTGCGGCTGCCCAACTCGCCACCTACGCCGACCGTGATACGGTGGACGAGATAGAAGTACCACCAAACCAACAGACAGACCGGTTTGGCACGGTTCTCAGGACACTGACTCGGATTGGATTCGGCAGGGATCCGTTCAACAGCACCATCAACGATATCGAGGACGGTCCCGCTGCACTTGTCGCCCTCCGTGAGGCGACGCCTGTCGTTTATCTATATTTGGACTCGGCTAGTTGGACCGAGAATCGCCGACGGCTACGTGTAGATGCACTCGAGACTATTGCCTGCCTGAAGCGCGGGTACGATGTCCGGTTGGTCGCGAGTGCTGACATTGAGAGGAGTATCCGTACTCGACATCCAGACTGGTGTGACGAGCACCTTACTCAGAATGGACCTGTTCAGGGACTACAGGACTCACGGGTCGCTACCGACGACAAAGACCCCGCCCCTCCGCGCGTTGATCCCGAACTGTGGGAAACCGTCGTCGAACTCCCTCCAGGCAAGCGTTTCGAGTTGCTCGCCACGATTCCGCAAACTAAAGACCAGCGCCGGACCGTCGAGAGTATCAAGAGCGACTCCTCACTCCAGATGTCCCCGGGTACGGTGGATCGGTATTACCGAGAACTCGAAGAGTGTGGGCTCGTCACCGTGCTGGAGCCGAGTGGGTCGAACGAAGTTTTCGTGACATCGGATGGGAACGCGGCACAACAACTCCTGACCGAAGATTACGACCTTCAGCATCCCACCCAAACCGACCTTACTGACTCCCTCACCCACCCCCCTCAGTCTCATACAAGTAAAGTGTGTGGAGGCGATGGTCGCACAGCTAGTCTCGTCGGCCAGTCCTTCGAGGAAACTCTGCGAGCAACCGAGGGAGGTCTCACAGGTCCCAAACCGCGACAGCTCCCGCTCCCGGATTGTTGGCTTGACGAATCTTCGCAGTTCTCCCGACTCTCGATGAATCAACTAGCCGATGGCGTGACCCTGGTGGACGAACCAATCCGCGCGTTCGATGATGGGCGAGTGGCGTACTTCGGTACGCGTGACTCAGAGAGTCACGTGATCGTCCAGTGGGGAGGCGCACTCGCTACTGCCGTGCGTAGTGCAGTCACCTTACTCAGTGACCTCGCATTTAACACAGCGCTCACCAGAGAGAATCTCGACGATCTCCTCTCGGGCCCAAACGCGCTCGACGAACTTCGACGGTGTCTGCAGGTTGGCTGGGTGAAGAGTACGACTTACAGCACACTCCGACGAGAGCTCCAGAAACATGCTCGATCCCTCCTTGGAGAGCTCGCTCCGTCGAAAGGTAACCCCGAGGTCTGGGGTCGTACGATGCGGCAGGCGCACGGTCTTCTCACATCCGCGACGGCTCTCTTCGACGCCGCCGGCTACGACGTGACGCTGCACGTCCGCATCCCGGATACGAACCAACTGAGTCGTGACGACTTGCGCTATCGAGAGTTCATCCAGTTTGTCCAGAATACGGTCCCGAAGAACTACCAGTACCGAGGTCACTCAGCTAGCCGATTCCTCCTGGAGACGGACGGTGACAAACTGAAGTATCGATACAGCGACATCGTCGATCCCGACGATTTGCTCGCTCATCCGACCGCGAATTGGGTTGTCGTCGGACCTGGGGCCACAGAGTTCCGCGACGACGTCGAGAAGGCACTCGAAGCGACGCCGATCAGAGAACAGGTCGCTGACGGGACCGAACTTGGTATTGAGATTCCTGTCGAAGTCGCAACCACGAATAATATCTCTAGTCTTCGGAGCGTCATTGAGTCATCGTTGGATCGTGTTGATAGTCGCCTCCGCGGCGATCTGGATCTCGACTCCGTTGTTCGTCTTTGTATGTATGCACACATGGATCCCGACCACGGGTCTCTTCCTGCTCCTGCTGACGTTTCGGAGATGATGCTCGCGGCGGACGCACTAACTTCGAGAGATGAGCGGATCGGAATGGGCGCCCTCGTGAGGGGGGTGGGTCACGTCGATCCGGAGCGTATCTACCCGTGGCTCCCGCCATCCGCTAGGTCGATCATGGCAGCGCTGTTCCGTAGTGACGAACCGGTTCAGCGGAAGGAGATTCTCGAAGAAGCCGATGTCTCCTTGTCATCGTACGAACGTCACCGGTCTACCCTTGATGAACTCGGGTTGCTGACCGACGTGGGTGAGTACCGGTATGAGGCAACCGTTCCTGGCGAGTGGACTTCGTTGGTGGGGGACGGCGAGGAGTACACAGCCGTTGACGGCTCGCTGCAACAGTATCGTCTCGTCGCCTCCGTGGAAGACTCCCTCTACGTGGGTTCACACCTCACTGAGGAACCTCACACGGTTCGTATCAACGGTGCTGAATAACTCGGATATCAGCGTCTCGGTTAACTTAGTCAACCGTGCGTCGCGCTGCCCGGTAGCCCTGGTATCGATCCAAACAACTCGAACGACCATTCGAGCCAGCATTAATGACCGTCCTGAACTCTACGGGCTCGCGTAGACTGTCGCTCTTTCCGCTCACAGCGTTATCGCCGACATCGAGGCGTGTTCTTCCGGTCTCTGTCGCCTCAAACCCTCCCTCGCGTCGAGGAAACGTGGTGGTGTGTCACAGAAACAGGGAACGCGACACGACCCAACGACATTCTGGCTTCATCGGTAAGTACAGAGCAAGTAGTTGCCAATTTGGTGGGCGAATTTGCTGTTTCCTGGCAAAAACCTCGTTCTGAATTGAGGATACAGAAGGCTAATCAGAAACTTGCTGTGAATTAAGGGGGTACCCGCAGGTTGTTGAGGGCGGGGAGATTATAGTGTCGGCAAACTAAATTGTGGGTGTAATGCCTGCCCCTCCGAGTCGAGAGGACCTCGCACCCGATGGAAACCAATACAGCGCGGTCAAATTCGATGAATGGAAGGCACCCACGGACTCGGACTTCTTCCACAAACTCAGTGAGTTCGATGACTTAGACGACTTGCCAGTTACTACAATTGGTCGAGGAGAGTCGCTCACAATCTACGACGCGGAGGGCAGAATAGTAGCATCGTGGGATGGACCTGACCATCCAACCGCTAACGACATTCCCGAAGTATAACAGACTCGACAACAATTTGGGGATTGAAAATTCAACCAAATAGCGCCGACGAGGGGACAACACCTTACGAATTCTGTAAAACAGTTTCACACACGTGCCTGTGTGCTGTGTTCGTGTCACATGCCTGTGTGATGTGTCGTGCGCTGCTGCACGCAGCTCACCAACACCAAGACTTCTATCGCGACGTGGATTCTTCATTCGAAGCCGTCAAGCAAACCGAAGTAATTGCCGACACTGTTGAGTTCCACGAAGAAACGTACAGTTTGGAGGTCACCAATTTCTATAACTTTTGATAATATGGGGGTCGCCTTGCTTTGTTGTGCGACCCAATGCGTGAAGTCGAAAAGTGTCTGTACAACGCAAGCAATGCAATCGTAAGAACTCCGACTGCTTTGAGGATCCCTGTGCTGCTCTGGTTAATCCGCTGTCGGTACACCATCCGGTCGGACTGCACTCAACTATCCGAACCCTCGGTGGAAGTCAATTAGCTGAGCCTCCGTGAGTTTCTCGTTCCATGATCTCGTTGAGTGGTCGTCCGAGCCAGAGCGCGGTGAGATTGGGGACCAAGTAGCCAGTGATCACGAACGATATCACCGTGAGAACGATGTATGTAGCGGGGTCGCTTAGTTGGTACATTCGGATGAAGAAGTAACTCGCTGCTGCGCACGAGAAAGCTGCAGCAAGGATCGAACACGTCACTGCCTCCTGTGCTGGTGTAACTGCGTGCATTAGACACTCAGCGAGGGAACCGACAGGACGTCAATCTCGTGGATGAACCAGCAGTTATCGCCGGCTGAGACGTAGTTGCACATCTGTTTAGTGGCTGATGGCGACGTAGGGTTCTGCCCCTGGACCACACGGTCTCGCTCAACTTGTCCGAACTCAATCTCTTCTTCTCCCGATCTACGGCTCTTCATGTGTGCGCGCCAGTGGCAGTAGTGTATCGCCCCCATCTCTGTCGCCATTATCCCGACAATCTCCCCTGCAAGCGACCAATCGTCGGTATGGCGAACAATCCAGATTGACTCCATACCTGCGACTCAAGATCTGGCAGGGATAACTCTACTCACCAGTGAGAGAGTCCAAAAAGAGAGATTCAGATTTTCAGCCCTCAACATATCGCTCGCAAAATGCGGCCAGTTTGACCCACTGTGGCGCAGACGTCCACCTTGCACCACTGGCCGCAAGGAACTCAGTCCCAGTGAGGATTGATTCAGCGTATTCCCTCGGCTCGAACCGCTCCGGAGTAAACAGTTCACGGACTAAGCTGCTATCTACCTTCACCAACTCCCGCTCTAACGACTTTGCATCGTCAGCAGAAACACCCTCGTCAAGTAGTTGCTCAGCGTGGGCTCTGACCTCCCGGAGCGCTGCCAGCCGATCCAGCAACTGTCCAGTATCTGGTATGGTGACCCCATCCGGTTGCGGAGTGTTGAACGCGTGTGTCCATCGGTCCTGAACGCGGTGGAGTCGATGAAACTCCTCGATAGATGCACAATCGAAGGCATCGCGGCGCGTAATGTGTCCACCAAAGCGGTACCGCCGCCAACACTTCGTGCCGGCGATATAGACGGGATTCTCGCCCGCATCGGGTGCTAACTGGATCGGCTCATCCGTCGAGTACTCTGGTTCGTTGCCAGGAGGGAATCCGGTCCAAGGATCGTCTCCATCTTCGTTGACAGCAAGCTGGTCACATCGAGAGCAGACTGGATTGGAATATCCAACAGGGAGGTCGTCGGCTTCCCCTTGAGAAACCCCACAGACCGCACACCTGAGGTCCGGAATAGAGTGATCTTCCGCCTCTACCGATACAATAATCTCCTCAGGGGGTACTGTCTCTTCGATAAGCTCCTCTGTTGCGAGAGTTTGCCGTCGCTCCATCGGATACCATCAAACACGAGAGTGACCTTACAAGTTATAGCTTCACCTCTGGATCTCAGGCTTTGCCGAAAACCTCACTTCCAATCCGATTTTATTAGAAATAGCCGCTCAGTGGCTCTACGCGGATTGACCGTGTCCCAACTTTGAGGCTGCGGCAATGTGGGTTAGTGCTCCACCGTCAACTGCCTCCCTTTACCTCAATTCCTTCAGTACCGCTATCTTTCTTCGAGGAGAGAATCCCGCCGTTTACGAAAAATTCGAGGCGAAAGCCTCGCCCTTCAGGGCGAGGATGAAGCCGACCAACAGTATTCAACCGCCAACGATGGCACAGACGGGGTTCCAACACAATCATTAAGCCGTCCGACCGTGATAGTATGCATAGATGGTAAAGAGTACTCGTCACGCGAAATACGAACTCTACTACCACATAGTGTTCGTGCCGAAATATCGGCGTTCGCACCTGACGGGGAAGACGAAGGAACGTCTCGAAACCATCTTCGCGGAAATCTGTGAAGACAAAGACCTCGAACTGGCCGACTGCGAGGTCATGCCCGACCACGTACACCTGTTCATCGGGAGTCCACCCAAGAACGCCCCGTCACTCATCGTCAACTGGATCAAGGGCATCTCAGCGCGGAAGTACAATCAGCGATACGACGACCGCGTGAAGTGGACTCGCTCGTACTACGTCGGAACGGCGGGAAGCGCCTCAAAGGGCGCTGTCGAACGCTACATCGCTGAACAAGAAGGTGACGACGCATGAAGCGCGTCAACACCTTCGAGGTGGTTCCACAGACCGAGAACGACAAAGAGTGCCTCCTACGACTACTCGACGCCTCCGCCTCCCTGTGGAACGAACTGACCTACGAACGTCGGCAGAACTACTTCGGCGACGGCGACGTATGGGACACGTCCGAGTACCGAGGACGCTACAACGGCGTCGTCGGTAGTGCGACTGTTCAACAGGTCACGCGCAAGAACAGCGAAGCGTGGCGGTCGTTCTTCGCCCTCAAGCAGAAAGGCGAGTACGCCAACCCTCCGTCGTACTGGGGCAACGAGGAGGACGGACGCGAGCTCCGTACCTACATCCGAAACAACCAGTACACGATTCAGTGGGGAAAGCGTAGTCGTCTCGAAATTCCTGTCGGGCAAGAACTGAAAGACGAATACGGACTCGGCTACCACCAACGACTCCGCCTCGAAGTCCGAGGAAATCCGAAATGGGACGGCAAACAGGGTCGTCTGGAACTTGAGTACGACGAGGTGAGCGACACGTTCAGGGCTTTTCAACCAGTCACCGTCCCTGATTCTCGACTGGATTCACCACTGGCTTCTCACGAAGCCGCCCTCGACGTTGGCGCGAACAATCTCGTCGCCTGTTCCACGACTACTGGGAACCAGTACCTCTACGACGGTCGGGAGTTGTTCGGACGATTCCGCGAGACGACAGACGAAATCGCTCGCCTACAGTCGAAACTCCGAGAAGGACGCTACAGTTCCAAACGGATTCGACGGCTGTACCGACAGCGGACGAAGCGCCGTGACCACGCACAGAACGCGCTGGTACGCGACCTCGTTGAACGGCTGTACGACGAAGGCGTGGCGACGGTGTACGTGGGCGACTTGACCGACGTGCTGGAAACGCACTGGTCGGTCAGGGTGAACGAGAAGACGCACAACTTCTGGGCGTTCAAGAAATTCATCCACCGTCTCGCGTGCGTCTGTGAGGAGTACGGCATCAGTCTCGAAGCCGAGTCGGAAGCATGGACGAGTCAGACGTGTCCCGAGTGTGGCGACCACGAGAAGACGGCTCGCCATGGCGATACGCTGACGTGTCCGTGTGGATTCGAGGGGCACGCCGACCTCACGGCGTCAGAGACGTTCCTTCGGGAAAACAGCGATTGCGAAGTCAGGCCGATGGCACGGCCCGTGCGATTCGAGTGGGACGACCACGATTGGTCGGGGAAACCACACCCTCACGAACGTCCCAAAGAAGTGCGCACGAACCCGCAAGTTGCCTCCGTCGGTCGGTAGCCGAACCCCCAACGGAGGAATCCTCGCCCTTCAGGGTGGGGAGGATGTCAAATAAGGAGCACACCGACCGCTATCTCAATCTCACCGACGACAACCCTGTCATCCAGCAGGTTATCGACGACTCTGAGCTCGCCACCGCTTGATTTCACCAGAGTTGATGCGCGAAGCGGGCTTCTGTAGGCACGTGCCTCGTTCCTAAGGAGTAGTTCATACGGTGACGAAAAGGTACGACGTCTCTCATGTTCAAGGAGCCGCCCGCAATAGAGCAGCCCGACACCGAAGAGCAGACCGAGGAGGAACTCCGAGAATAGTTGCCGAAGTTGTCAACAGGAAATGAATTTTCTCTTTTTCATCCGTATATCGAGACTAGTAGTTCGGGGGAGGGTCCCCCTTGATGAATTCTGTTCGCCTATAATCAACCCGCGAGGTAGTATTTAAATGCTTTTTACGGAGGTTCAAATACGGCTGGTGAGAAAATAGTGACGCAATCATGAGTCCAAAAAACTCACAGAGAATGTCTAAATCTCCCAAGTACGCCGACTCGGGCGAGATCTTGATTCCCCCCACGGTCTATTCGCAACTCGAAGCAGTACGACGCTCGGGAATCGTCAATATGTTCACCCAGGTATGGCCGGGGCTCGAACTGTTCGAATTCTCGCAGGCGAAGACCTGGTTACTCAGTAACCCAGATGTGTACATGCAAGGGCTCAAGCGTGGATTCGAACCGACCGATCCTTCGGCTGTCGAAGAAATCGACGTCGAACCGGTTTTGGATGCACTTGAGGAGGTGGATACCCCGGACAGAGCCCCACCGACGTCACCCGAAGAAGCGCGCCTGCTAAACTACCTTGAAGAAATCCTCCGTATTTCACCAGAAGCGTACGTATACTACGAGAAAGGGACAAGTCGAACGACGAACGAAATCACGGAACAACAACGGAGAGTAGTCCGACAGGCCGATCAGGCTGTTGGCTTCCGAACTAACCAAGCTTACAGGAATGCACTGACGACAGTGGCGATCCTGGGAGAAAAACACGACATCACGTACGTCGAAGGGTACTACTGGGGAGCGGCTGATTCGTTCCCGGTCGCCCACGCGTGGGTCGAATACGACGGCACAGTGTTGGAGCTCACGTTCTCCGACGGCCCTCAGCCGAACGACGATGCGTTGTACTTCGGCATCTCATTTTCACTTGAGACGGTACAAGACTGGGTGTTCAATAACGAAACCGCGGAACCACTGGCAAAAAAGGAGACCGTTTCAAAGTAGTAAGAGGAACAGCTCGCTCGTCTGCCACCAGGTATCGTCGGCGTGCCGTTAGTAATCCAGATGTGAGCCATATCTCAGAAACCTGGCAATCACAATAGCGTTCGTGTGGGTCCCGTTGCGTTAGTCCTCGAATCCCGGTCCGACGGGAAATGAGTCTGACGCGCAGGCGAGCTGATTGTGTTGACACCAGCGACAGTGATCACCGGACGAGAACCCCTCAAACGAAAGCTCTGAGATTTCGTTCATCGTGGTCGTGATCTCTGATTCGACCGCCGAGAGGTCAGCGTCGCTGAATTGTCGGGATTCGATTTTCGGGCCGATCTCACCGACGTAGGCGTACCCGGCGTACGTAACCGGCTCTTCGTATAAGTCACGACACGCGAGCAAGTAGATCGGCAGTTGCTTGTCGTCTTCTAGGTCGCGGTGGCGTTCGGTTGCCTTGTAGTCGATAACGATCAGTTCGTCGTCGGGCGTCCGGTAGACCGCGTCGATGTACCCGGTGAGTTCGTGCCCGTCGAGTTCCACATTGAATTCGCGTTCAGCATCAATGATCTCGCAGTCGGAGATGTCCAGCTCGAAGTACCGGTCAATGCACTGTTTGGCCGCCGGGAGCGCATCCTCGGCGCGGCGCTGACTGGCAAGGCGCTCGCAAATCTCATACCATCTTTCCCGGTGTTGGACATCTTGGTTCGCGACCTGTTCTGCGGTGTCGTGAAAGAGCAATCCAATGTCGCGTTGCGACACGCCATCAGTCGTACCACTCGTGGCTGCCTGATAATCTGGGAACGCGTTGACCACGTAGTCGAGGTAGTGACTGCGCGGACACTCCTCGTACGCCGCCAGAGAGGTGTAACTGTGTGAGAGCGATGGACTCGGAATCGGCGGACCGGTCAGCGACTCAATGTGGAGTGTCGATCGGTCACCGTCTGTTGTAAGGGTGCCATCGAGTGATGCTGTTGCGAGGGTCAACACGCGGTCGCGTGCCGTCTCAACAGCGAGTTCGTCGCTATCATGACGGACTGTGCCGCCAATCCCGCCAACCGTCTCCATCGCCACGGTGTCAGTCCATTCGACCGCCGCTGTTGGGAGTGACTCTTGGATATCAGCCCAAATCGGGAGGTGTCCACGCTCCGGCTGCCACGGGATTCGCTGCGGCAGCATCTCGCTGACCGCATCAGGCATGGGATGCGTTTCTTCATCAGCGTCGTCGTCCTCTCTGCCGCCCTGCAAGACAAGGATGTCTTCGGCACGCGTGATCCCGACGTGGAACACGCGCCGGGTTTCTCTCGCATCGCGCGTGACGTAATCTTCGTCGAACGCAGCGGTCGCGCCATCCGACAGGCTTGTCTCGAGCGCGTCGTACGTCCTCGAACTCGGCGCCCATTCGTCGGCCGTGACTTGGGGAATGAGGACGACCGGGAAATCAAGCCCCTTGCTCTTGTGGATCGTCATCACGTTCACTGCATCGCCGGCGACGTCCGGCTGACTCGTGGGTGTGGAGCCGCTCTCGTCGAACAGTGAGTCGTAGTGTTCGAGCGAATCGATGAACTCCGCGGTGAGCGGCGGTTGGACGGCACTGTCGCCGTACTGTTCGATGACATCTTCGAGTTGCGCGAGGTCGCGGCGCTCCTGCGCGGTGAGATACCACTCGATGTTCGTGATATCCGTGAGTTCGCGGTAAAGGTGGCTGAGCGACGCCGAGTCTCGAATTTCGAGGAGTTCCGTGACGTGCTCGCGAGCCTCGGCGACGCGGTCGGGCTCCTCGAACTTGGCGAGCGGTGTCTCCCGGAGCGTGTCCACGAGTGGCTCGTCGCCCGCGTTGAGGGTACGGAGGTCCGCATCGGATAACCGGTACCGCATTTGCAGGACGCGATTCCAACTCACCTCATCTTCGGTTCGCGCGAGCGCTTTCAGGTAACCGGTGACCGTCCCGACGCCGACAGATTCCGTGGCTAAATCGCCGGCCACCTGGTACGGGATTCCAGCATCCTCGAATTCCTCGATGACGGGCGTCGCGTGGGCGTTCTTCCGGACGAGCAACGCAATATCGCCCGGATCGTATGCCTTGTCGAGCGTTTCTGCGGCGCCACTCAGCAAATTCTGCACAACGGTGCGAAGCTGGTCTGCGCCGTCCGCGTCTGCATCCTCGTCCGGCAGCTCGACAGTGGCCACAGTATCGCCGTCGTATTCAGGTTCATCGACGCGAGTGAGCGTCTTGTGTCGCTCACGGTGACCGAGTTTCGTGATCGCCTCATTCGCTAGCTCAAGGATCGGCTGTCGAGAACGGAAGTTCTCCTCCAGCGGTTCGTCGGTGAGCGAGTCGAATACAGCGTCAAGTTCGTCAGTGATGTTGGCGACGTGTGCACCACGCCACTCGTAGATCGCTTGGTCATCATCACCGACCACGAACAGATTCTCTTCGGTAACGAGTGATGTGACGAGGTCGAACTGGAGGCGATCCGTGTCCTGGAATTCATCGCAGAACACGTAGTCCCACCTGTCGGCGATCTCCTCGCCGACGGACGAGTCCATCAGGGCAGCTGTCTCCACGACGAGCCCGTCAAAGTCGATGAGGTTCCGTTCGTCGAGTTCGCGTTCGTACGCAGCGTACCCCGCTGTCAGGTCACGCGCAGTGAGACAGTCCGAGAGGAACGAATCGAGATGATCCGTGAGTTCGAGGTCCAGGTTGTCCGGGATGCCTGTCGGTGCACCACTCGCATACCCACCGAGCAGATATTTCGGGAGCTTGTAGGCGTTGTCCGGAAGCGTTCGGTCGTCAGCCTCGTGTGCTTCGAACGCGGCTTCCAGTCCGTCACAAAGCTCGACGAGGCGGTCAAGGAAGTCGCGTGCGCTGGCCTCGATGCCATCCGTCCCTAGGGCGTCGCGTTCCTCGACGAGGTCCGCACGTGCGTCTGGGAGCGAGTTCAGCACGCTCGACACGGAACGACCACCTAGATGGTCGCTGGCAATAGCCTCGATACGGTCGGCAAGTTCACTGAGATCATAGACGCGGTCAGCGGGACCGAGGAAGGTATCGATGTCAGCCGGTGTAATGCCGCTGCGCTTCATCGACCCGATGAAGTTCAGCAGTTTCGACGCCGCGCCCGACGCGTATCCGTCACTCCCGTATACGTTGGGTTTGACCGACCGATACTCGATCTCGTCAAGAACGTCCAACACGATCGCGTATTTCTCGGCGTCCGTCGCCACCTCGAAGTCCGGATCGATCCCCGCCTCGTAGGCGTAGTCGGTGAGAATCTCGTTACAGATCGAGTGGTACGTGTAGGCGTCGATGTCGTAGCCAGCCACACCGAGTTTCGCGTTGAGCTTCTCACGCATCGAGTCCGCGGCGTTGTTCGTGAACGTTAACGCGAGAATCCGGTCCGGCGACACGCCTTGCTCATCGATGAGATGCTCGATCTTCCGCACCATCGTGAACGTCTTCCCTGTCCCCGCCCCGGCCAAGACCCGCATCGGATAGTCCTCGGAGTCGATGATCGTCTGCTGCTGGGGCTCCGGTGAGATGTCCTCCTCCGGAACCGGGACCCACGATGGATGCTGGTCGTCGCTCATCGTCGCACCTCCTCCGACAGGCGGTCAGCACACATCTCCCGATACTCACAGTCCGGGCACGCCTCCTCGCTGAGCAGATCGAACGGCTCCGGCTCGAAGGATTCGCCCGTGATGCCGTCGTGCGCGGCACGAATGAGCGCCCAGATCGTGTCATAGTGCTCGTCGTAGATATCCGTGGTCTCTCGCGGATACCCGCGGGCAGACACCTCGTACCCTGCCGAGGTACTCTCGAAGGATGTACTGTTGAGCAGCCCGAAGAAACTGAACCGGACGTTCATCCCGTCCTCGTAGAACGGCTCGTTCCTCACGCCCTCGATGTACACCGCTGTCTGGAACGCATTCCGAACACGCTTCGGCTCATGTGCCTCTCCCTCCATGTGGTCGCCGAGGTACTCTGCGGTTCCAGACGACAACACGCCGCGCGTGTTCCGCTTGTAGTCGATGACGTGAAGCCCGTCCTCAGTCCGAATGACGTTATCTGCTTTCCCGTGCAGTCCACGCCCATCACGTTCGCACTCCACCCAGCACTCAGTGGCGATGGACTGTCGAGCGTGGTCGATGCCATCGCCGCCATCCGGATCGAAGAACGAATCGATCCCAGCGCGGTTCTCCAAGCGCTGGTACTCCCGGTGCGCCTTGGATTCGTAATCCTCTGGGTTGCTGTGTTCAGCCCACTTCGCCTCGAAGACATCCATCGCACGCTCGTGGATTCTCTCAGCCGAGTCGTCCAGGTCAGTCGCCTCACACACCTCCTCGATCGTCTCGTGGTAGATCGTCCCTTGGTTAAGATACAGTTCGGTGCGATCCGGCGTGTTGATGTCCTGCGCGTACCCGTAGTCGTACTGTCGCGGACACGTCGCGTACGTCGCCAATCGCGACGGCGAGAGGGAGACGTCACTCATCGTCGCACCTCCCCAGTGGCGAACTCAACACGCGCACGCAACGCCTTCCGAAGCTCCTCCCCGCGTGCACCGCTCTGCTCAAGCAGGTCTTGAATCTCCCCCAACTCAGCTTCGACCTCGTCAAGCGACACGGTCACGTCCTGACTGTTCGTGCGGCAGACATCAGCGAGCGCGTCGTCAACCCGTGACAGCAGATAGTCTTCCGCCGCCTGCTCACTCCGTATGTACGACTCGTCTGCCTCGGTCACCCACGGAAGATCCTCATACGCCGCTGTGAGGAACCGCGACGCCTGCGCACGCTCTTCGAGTGCCGTGTCCTCGTACTCGTAAAGACAACAGTACAAGTGCTCAGTGGCAGCACCAGCACCGATAGCCAAACGACGCCGAGCGTGTTCCGTGTGATACCGCGCGAACGGCCGACTCGATGCCGTCGATTTGGTCGAGAACGTCGCGGCCACATCCCCAGCATCAACATCCGTGACGCCAGGATAGTCCGGCATCGACGCAACCCGCTCCGTCGGGAACAATCGCGTGAGGAACGGGTCCCCCGGGTATTCACTATCGACGAGGTTCACCAGAAACACCGCGCAGAACGACTCATTCTTGATCGCTTGCAAGTGGTCCACACGGACGCCGCCGTCGAGATCCGTTGCGCTCGTCTGATTCTGCTGCGGAGCGTACTCATGTGCACGCTCAAGCATCTCCTCGAACGACTCCCATGTCGCATCCAGGAACGCGGTGCCTTCGAGGAACTCAGCCATGCGGAACGCCCGGCGGACATTCCCGAACTGCGAGCGCGCATCCAGCGGCGCCGCCCGCTCCGCAATTCGTTCTTTCAGCCCCGAATCTGTCGCCCACCAGCGGATCGCATCTTCGAGACCGTCAACCTCGCTGACGCGGTCCAAACGCTCCGGATCGAGTTCCGGACCGTGGTCAGGGACTTCATCGTCGTCATCGGCTGCAAGATGCCGGACGGCAGCAAGGAGTTCGCGAATCGCCGGGTCGTCACCAAATCCGGTGACAGTCGTTGATTCTGTCGGCAGTCCGGCTCGTTCGAGCGCTTCGATAGTATCTGTAACCGTACTCCCGCTCTGTTTGGTGGCGACAGCAACGTCGTCGTAATTCCAGTCCGGTTGCTCAACGAGTTCTTCGATCTCGTTCGCTATCTCGGTGAGTTGTTCGTCGCTGGAGTCTGTAGCGAGGACGGACACCGATCCCGTTTCCGGGTCTGCTGGGACTGTCTCGTCGGCGAAATAGGCTGCTGTGGCAGCCGGTCGCGTCGGCGGCGTTCCCGATGCCCCGCGTCGAGACTCGCTGAATGAAACGTAGTCCGTGACTGGCCCTGGCTCGACCCATGTACGGCGCACACTCGCGTTCTCTTCGGCGACACAGACGAGGTCACAGTTCCCCGCGAGCGCGTCGAGATACGCGCGGTCAAGCGGGAAGAACTCCTCAAACTCGACTGCGAGGACCGCGTCAAAATCGACAACATCGTCGCGGGCACTCCCAGTGAGGGCTTCAAGTGCTTCTGAGATCAGGTCCCCGCGCTCCATGTGCCCATGCTTAGCGAGCCACTCGTGGAACGCCTCAAGCGCAGCCGTAATGTCACGGAGTTCCGGAGTCTCGTCAGGCGTGACCGTCTGCCAAGAGATCGTACCCATCACGGCATCCACATCCTCGATAAACGACGGCTGCGCAGACGCCCGTTGGAGATACTCGGTTTCCCACTCGTAGTCGGCGAGGAACCGGTACAGGAGTTCCCGCCGCAGCGCGTCGGAGAGAATGACGCGATCATCGGTCTGACTGAGGACATCAGTAGCGTGCACTACCGGTGATGTCACGTACGGCGTCGCCGCGCCCGGCAGTTCCCCACCTAACGCCTCACGGAACGTCTCTGTACTCGTCGGCGCACCCGTGATAACAAGCACATCCTCAGAATCGTGCTCGTCGAGAAGCATTCGGTATTCGTCTCGCACTGTCCGTTCGACATTCTCAGCACCGAACGGTGCCGAGACTAGTGTGCCGGTGAACTGTTGATAGACAGATGATAGTGACACGTAATCGAACCTCGGATAATTAGATACGTTGGTTGATTCTGTGATAAGGGTACTCCTGACCATCGCTATTTTCTCCATCTACCGCGGTTTGTCGGCAAAGCGGCTATACTTCAGCGTTGAGTTGTCCTGAGATGATGGTATGACTGAGACAAACGACTTGCGGCGGGAATTGAAGACGTTCACGCGCCGGTGGGAGCAACTTATCGCAGTTCCCGAGACCCCTCGGTCACTGATGGACGTGATCGAGTACTCGTTAGGAACGCAACGGAAGGCTGAGGTGTACATCAACCGGCTCTTTGCATACTTCCTCGACCCGGAGCAGCCACACCGGATGAACTCGGAATTTCTCCGCGCGTTCCTCAATGGACTCCCCGACACCTGTGATTTCGAGGAGGATATCCACGACCTTTCCGACGTCGTCGTCAACGATCAAGTACGGCTCACAGAGCAGGTTGACGGAGAGACAGTGTCGTCAGGATACGTCGATCTAGCAGTTCAAGTCCCCAACGAGTGGTTCCTCCTCGTCGAACTCAAATTCTCCGCTGAGGACACCCAGACAGAGTTCTACAGACAGGATGTCACGCATATCGACGGTGTTCCGAAGGACGACTACGAGTCTGGCGCATACTACCTCTATCTGCATCAAGCCGACCGACCTGACGCGAACGACCTGGAATTCAGTAACTGGACATGGACAGCGTTCGTCGAAACCGTCCTGACCGGTTTTATCGTCGATAACGCACCACGGTACCCACAGCGAACGGTCGTACAACTTCACGAATTCGCTGACGATATTCGATCCATCACAGGCATGTCAGACCCCACCGACAACGTTGACGAAAAGATCGAACTGTACCTTGACCACTACGAAGCCATCGCTGACGTGACAGCTACGTTCGAGAGCCAGTGGGAGACCTTTTCGCACAACTGGCCGACTCACCTTGCTGACCAACTCGTGTCAGTTAGTCACGGAACGATCCACTCAGAAAGCGACTACCACGTCCGGTTCGACTGTTCGAACGACGCTGTCGGGGACTGGTGGTTCCGCTCAACGAGCTCCGATTGGGGGATGATCTTCAAACACGGCTGGTGGCGACACACCGATGACCTCTCAGACGTGCTCCACGAGCGACCCGACGATCGGAACGATGCCAGAATCGGGTTCCATCACCGACTCGAAAACGACCGTGAGCAGGCAATCCGAGACAACACGCTCACACTATACTTCCGAAACATGGGGGCCAACGATCAACAGTTCATCGATGCTATTTCTGACCACTTCGATGCGCAAGCCGATGCTATCGAGGCCACGTTGCCGGATACTGCCAGCCTCACCGGTAACAAACGTAATATGATCTCAGCAGAGTACGATATTGCTCCCGACGAGCATGATGATTTCTTCGCGGCCTATATCGCGGCACTCGAACAGGCGTTCTCTGACCTAGTCGTCGAGAATCCAGACTTAATCGCTATCCTCGACGACATCTACACTGACGCCGTCGCGAAGGTCTACGACACCCAGATCACAATGAGCTCCCAACAAAACTGAGTTCGAAGTCCACGGTGACCCGGTTCACAATACCGCTCCCGGTGATTCCGGGTACTGAATGATTTTCACGTCTTCGTCGCGGCTAGCGGGTGTTTCGCGGGCTAACTCGTCAACGAACAGCAACCCCTTGACATCGACTGACTCCAGTAGGTCTTCTGCGGATTCAACGTACTCGCCAGTCGCCGACTGTTTGACAAACGCCATGTACTCCAGTAGTTCCCGGAGTCCGGTTGCGACGTAGTCGGTATTCTGCGTGTATTTCACTTCACCAAGGAACACTTGTTCAAGTTCCTTCCCACCAGCCTCTGTCTCCCCGTATCGCTCCAAGACGATATCAGGACGGCCACCCCACAGTGAATCACTGCCGCCACGCCCAAGCAGATCCTCAGAGATCGTTTGCCAGCGGGAGAGCACCTCGTTCATCCGATACAAGTATCCGTCAGGCTCAATGTCTTCAGACCCAATTGACTCGGAGAACGTAAGCCTCTCACCGGTCGCATCGTGAGATAAAACGAACCGTGACCCGTCCTGCTCCCACGTAGCGATCGTTGAGGGACTATCCCGACTGTCAGTTAACACCCGATACTCCACGCCCTCGTACGACTCAAGGACACGGAACACCCAATACAGTTCGAACAACGTGTCCGAATTCGCTGGCGCAATGAGTGTGTGATTCAATATATCGCGCGCTTCCGTACTGTCCAACTCGTGATTCATTAACTGCCGGTACCGATCCAGCAGAACCGCTGCATCCTGATAGAACTGCGAGCGGGAGCGCTTGACTGACTCGATGGTTCTGTCTGTGATATCGGTATCAGCGACGTTGACCCGCTGCAGGTAGATATTCTGCTCATACATTCGGTCAAGCATCTCCGCTGCTGACTCCCCGCCCTGACCACTTCCGCCTGTGTGCGGCATCACCCATTCGTTCAGCCAGTCATACCCCTCCGGGTTGTCCAGCGCATACGCAAGGTCGTCCGTAACGATCCCGTGAATAATCGTCAGTAACCGTTTCAGCACGAGATTCTCGTCGATGTTGTAGTGCTCTTCAGGCTGTGTACACACAAACATCGGGTCATCCAGCCGTCCAGCGCGTGCCCGAGTCTTCACCGTTCCCTGCCAGTCAATCTGTCCGCGGATCTCACCACGGTACTGGAACGACTCCGGAGCGGTTGTCGTCTTCATCTGCCGAATCCGGTCTTCCAACTGCCGCATAAAATCCAGGACACCGACTTCCGAGCTGTCATCTTCAGCATCGGTCAGGACGAAGTGAATCCGAAGCACCGTTTCGATGTCGTCGATATCCAGATCCGCGTGCGCCGACCCGATGACTCGGTCGAATCGGACGCCTTTACGGAGATACGTCTGGAAATCGTCGGCAATCTCTCCCAGCAACGCCTCTTCAGTCGTCTTCGCCATCTTCAGTTACTCTCCCCCACCCGGCTGCAGGTCAATCTGGAAGAAATCACGTGCAACTGTCCACAACTCACCAGTCTCGTCGTTGACAATCGCGTCAAGCGCCCTGATCAACTGCTCTAACTCATTTCGCCGCAGCCCTTCCAACTGCGGGAACACGTACATAATGATCGGCGAAACGTAATCCGCTGTCTCGGTTGAGGGAGCAGCTGCAACGTGTTCATAAATGTCCTCAACGATGGCAGGCCCGATAGCTCGCTGTTCATTAACCGCTCGCCAGATACGCCCGACCGTCTCGTAGTGATGGTCTGCTTCCGGCACTCCACCGTTTGCCGCCCAGACTGCGACATACTCCGCGACGAGTGATTCGAGCTCAGAATCATCGCCATCCTCACATTCAGGAAGATCAGGGATTCCGACGGGAACAAACGCCCAGCGCCGCATAAACGCGTAACTCATCTCGTACAGCGACGTCTTATCGAGCGTGTTCATCGTCGCCAGCATCCGCCAACCATCTGGAATATAAAATCTGCTCGGAGCTACTTCTGCATGGTCCTGTGACGCATCGAGAATCTGGATCGGGTCACCGTCAGACCCGTCGAACGGTAAAGTGACACTCTCACCAGTGAGTGCAGAGAAAAGTGAGCCGAACGCCTTATCGATATCCGCGCGGTTGAGCTCGTCGATGACCAACCACTCGTTTGTTGGCGTCCCATCGCTATCCTTTTGGAATCGATCTAATACGACCCCTGGCTCAAATTCGAGTGTATTCTGCGATGTCGTCTGATACCCACCCACCGTGTCGAATGTAGACCAGTCAGCGGACGCCGTCACTAGTTCATAGTTATCCGCTCCAACTGTGGCTTCACACACCTGCCGTGCCAGTTTCGTTTTCCCTGTTCCTGGCGGACCAAACAGCAACACGTGATTACCGTTCGCCAACGCTTTTTCAATCCGCGATTGGATCCGTTTCCACTCATTATCGGTGAAATACAGCCCCTCTCGGGAGACTGTTATTTCTGACTCCGCAACGGAGAGGGCGTTATGATGCTCCGTATAATAGCTGCGCTCACCGAGTTCCAGAATCCGGTCGAATTCTGTTTTGGTCAGGGAACACAGATAGTAGTTGTTTCCTGAGGTGACGAGTGCAGATTCTTTGATCTCGGCGTCTGCTTCGATGCGTTCCCAGGAAGGACCGTCAATTGCTTTGTCCCAGACGACGGTGATACCTTCCACCCGCTCATCCCGAGACTCAGAGTAGCCTTCATGCAGCCCACGTTTTACATGTCCTCGACCAACGACGTGCTTTTTATGAGACATGTGGTAAATGAGAACCTCATCGCCAGGTGAGGCGTGTCTGAATCCCTCCTGGTTGTCCCGCTTTGCCCCGCTCTTACTCGTGGAGACCACGAACATCTCGCCTCCAGATCGTTGCCACTCGTCAACACCCGTATTGAGCCAGAAGTATCGCTTCTCACCGATTGTATCACTGAAGCTGGTCTGGGCGAGAATATACGCCGCAGCATTACGTGAGAGATTAGCGAGATAGGCTTCGTTGAGATCGTTGTTCTTATCCAGGGGATAATACTTGTCTGTCCGGTACCGCTCTCTGTCAAGTTCATCTCGAAGTTCCTCATCAACAGGTACTGGGTCATCGAATCGGCGCAAATCAACCTCAACTCGATAGTATTCTTGTCCCTCCGAAGAGAATGTCTCTGCTGACTCCTCAACTGTCGAGATACCGACAAGGGTCCCATCGTAGTTGTGGAAGAGAACATCACCAACAGCTAGTTTCGGTAAATCGTGATGCCAAATATCGTCCACTCGCGCTTTCAAATACTCGTTTTCGATTTCTGGCTGATTCCGTTGATTCACCCAATAACACGACGCGTTCTCCCGTCCGATCTTCTCGAGAGCGCTTACAGACGAAATCTCGCCATTGAGTGTCGTCAGGTCGTACTTCTCATCGTGATGAAGGCTAAACGCAAAATCAGCAATCTCCAATTCAGTTGCCCACTCTGGAATCGGCGTCCCGGTCACATCCTCGACAACCCTTTTCAGGTCGAATTTCTCGCTCGCGTCACGAACCTTCTCGACAAACTCATCATACTGTGACTGTGACGCAGTGTTCTTATTCGGGGCCGAGTACCCGAGCGCTTCAAGCCCGAGTTTTGATCGCGTATTGAGAATAGCAAATCGGTCTGGTTCAAGCGCACGGAGGATCTCCGTGCCAGTAGCCCACCCGAACCCATCTAATTCGGTGAGTGGTTCTACTACCCCTGTATCCAGTGCCTCCTGAATTGTCGCTGCGACTTCCTCCGATGTCTGCCCACCGGCGAAAACAAACTTATCGAGATACTGGTCGGTACTCCCTCGCGCTCTCGTCGCCCAAAAGTGCTTTTTGTCAATCAGCTCGGCAAACGCTTCCCGCGATGGGTTCTCCATGAAAGTAGCTGCCCAATCCTGCTTTCGCTCAACCATCTCCCAGTAGTCCTCAATATCATCAAGGAGAACATCATCAGTCATCTATCGTTATATCACCACAGTCTCGGACAATAATTGTTTGGCTAATCAGTAGAAGCACCTTAGCAACAGTACGGAATAACAAGTCTACCAAGGAATCTCTCACAGAACATCACCGCGGAAAGGTCGCAAGTAATCTTATTCCGTCGTTTGGATCTCCGTTCGGATGTCCGCGAGTTCCGACTTTACCTCCCCCTCGATCTCCTCTAGTTCTTCATCGATCTCATTCGCAGTCTTCCTGATTGAGGTCGTCTTCTTCCGTATCGTACTGAATCGGTCAATCGAATCGCTCACCTCACTCACGGCGTTCTGAATGACTTCCGGATCGAAGGCAGTCCCTGAATCGACGTACCCTTGGACCGCTCGCGTCCGCGCCCAGTTGTACGCGATTCGGAGGAAGCCCGATTCGGCGTCGTCGTCCTCGGTTTCTTTGAGAGCAACGGAGAGCCGCTCGGAATCGAACTCGTGGAAGTACCCGACCTTGTTCGGAATGTAGGACTCACACTCGAAGACGATAATCCCGTAATCTGCGTCACGGTTCTCCACGGCGTCAGCGAGTTCGTCCTTGATATCGCGCTGGGAGTACCCGCTGTCGCTTTTCGCTTCGACAACGATTCGTTGGCTAGTATCGTTAAGCGTGATGACGAAGTCGCCGACTTTTCGGCCGCTAATCTCACCAATCGTGTCACCGGTATACTCGACCTCGTTACTCGTGTTGTACACGAGATTCGAGAGAATGCTCTCGACCGTGTCTTCGAAGTCGTCGCCCTTCAGCGTAGTTCGCTGCCGAATCTCTTCCTCAGTCTCCTCAGCGGTCGCCTGCTCCTCGATCTTATCACGAAGGTCCTGTATCTGATCCTGCAACGTCCGCTTGAGCCGGTACGTCGGCGTCCCCTCCGTATCTGGATCCAGCGCCTTCTGAATGCGTTCGCCGTCCTCACCGAGCTCTTCGTCGAGCCGCTCAGTAAACGGACCGTCTTCACTGAACGCGTCCTCGATGTGTTGCTTGAGGTGCCCATCCTGCCCGAGATGGTCCTCGAAAATCTGGGGTACGTCACCCTCGTCACCGAACTTCTCCTCAACCTCATCCTCGATCCGATCGATATCCTCCTGAAGATCTCGCTGCATCTCGGTGAACTTCCGCTCAACGTACTCCTCCTGCTGAGAGGTTTCCGCAAGATCCAACGTCGTCACACCGACACGCAGCGCCCGGACGAAAGCATCCTCCCGTTCCCGCTCATCCTCAAACTGCTGGAGATACTCAACAACTGCCGAATCCGTGATTTCAACATCAGTAACGTGAGCCCGGTCGCCATCCACCTCTATCCGAGGAACCCCTTCAGTAGCCATGTATCACGCCGGAAATGTCCCCCCAGATGAATAAAATTCCACGCCTGACCTTAACGACGCCGCAACCACTATTCAACCAGTTCCTCTCACTCACACCCACTCAAACGCCTCGTTGTGCTGCGCAACATACTGCGCCTTCAAGCTATCATCCGGAATCGAGATCTGGTCTCCTGCACGGTCGATAATCGTCCGTTGGAGCACATCACTTTGCGTCTCGAAGTTCGGATTCACGCACAACCGGTAATCCTGATCGATAGTGAATAGCTCCCGATCGAACGCCGCGTGATGCGTCTTACTGAGTGGCAACACGTTCGAAAGATCAGCCCTGAGTTCCGGATAATCGCTCCACGACAGGACATGCGCCACGTCCAACAAACCGGGATGATCCACCCCGGAAACCGGGCACGTACGGTCATGTCGAGACAGTACGGTCGCCCGGAACTCCGGATCGACCGACCGTGCGTGGACAGTCGTTTCGTACGTCCCCGCACGCATCCCAGAGTCACTCACCGACGACGTCCAGTCCGAATCAGCCCACTCCACCACCGCACTTTCAACGAACTGCAGGCCATCCTCCGTTAACGCGTACTCGTCGCCCCGCTTCTCGACGACCCCCATGCTCCGCAGCCAATTCACCCGCTGCTTCGCCATATCCGTCTCCCCAGAACTCCACCCTAACTCCGGATGCGTATCGAGCTGCTGCTCACTCACCGCTGCGAGCGTCATCGAGCCAGCAACCAACGCATACAGCAGACTCCGAAGCCCGACGTTCCGACCACACATGATCCGGAGCAACGTCCACACATCACCCTGCTCAGCGTACTCTCGACCAGCATCACCAAGCTCCCAGTGATCGTCCGCCTGGCGAAGGAACCCGACCTGCTGTAAATACCGCACCCGCTGCATAATCGACTCCCGACTCGACACATTCGAAAACGACCCCCGATGCCACCCAACGAACTCATCCGTCGTTGGTTGATACGACTCGACAAACTCGAGAACCGCATTCAACGTCTCGACATACCGCGTCCCACCACCAAACATCGGAACAATACTGCGAAGTCGATCCGAAGGCATGAACAAACAGTGACAGAGCCGGATGATGATCCTTTCCCCGTCAGAACAAATCCAGACCGAGTGTCGAAAGCACTTCTCCGATTACGCCTCTAGTGAGCTATCAATTAGTGGCCACAAGTCTCGCCACCAGAACTCAGCTTCTTCACCGGAGTCAAACGCAACCCGATACAGCTGCGCATCTCACGGAGCATCACTCACTACATCCGCATCATCACGGAACACTACGACAAATCGCCCGTTCCTCCAGTGGTACTCACGATAATCTGGACCCATCTCATCAAGAATATCAACCCTACTCAATCTCCCTCTGAGAACTCCTAACCGCTACACGACCAGACGACACGAACCGATTGCCAATCACCACTGGAGTCCCAAGAAATCACGCGCTCAAACCGGATGCCGAGTCGCTTTGACGCCCCCCTCAGAGATCGTGAGTTCAGTCACGAACGCGTCCCGGTCACAGTACGGCTCACTAATCCGTACCGCCGGTCCAGTGTAGAACACCGCCGTCCCATCACTCGTCTCGAACGTATACCCATCGTCGAAATCTTTGTTTCTCGGTCGGTGCTCATCGCCGATCAACACACAGTCGAATGACACGCGTGACTGTGCGAGTAACCGCTCCAAATCGACATCCGCGTCAGCTCCACGATAGGGGGTCAATCCATCATGGAGACACAGCACGTTCGGCCCTGATGACGACGCGCCAAACGCGATACTGGATGGACTCCAGTGTCGTGAGTGGTACTTACCGATGTCGTCGATTCCTACGTTCCCCGCGGAGATACCATACGCAGCAAGCGATTCGCCAGCAACTGGCGTCGCATCCGTGGATAACTCTGTGACATGGCCTTTACCCACCTGAGTTTTGAGCCAGGCAATCCCGTCAACAGAGCCTGTGTGCTGCGGGTTCGCCGAGTCGTGATCGTGCGACCCGATAATACAGTACACCGGAATCTCCAGCTGTGACAACGTCGCAAAACTCGACTCAGCCGCATCAAGCGTCACCGCATCCACCTCGTGGTCCAAAATATCCCCCGTGTGAATGACCGCATCGACACTCTGTTCTATCGCAATCTGCGCGATTCGATCGAACGTCTCTCGGCTCGAAATATCTCCAATCCACGACACCTTCTTCCCACGCCCCGTCTCCACCCGATTCTCATACCCCAGATGCGTATCACTCACAAACAGTACCGTCGTACTGTCATCTGTGGGCGCCTTCCCAGCATTTAGACGGGCCAAGTGAACACGGTCCGGGTCCAACAACACATCAACACCGTCACCCGGCCGATCAGCCGCCGGTTCAGCCGGGAACTCCGCAAGCAACGAAATCGCCCGATCAACCTCATCCGCCGACACCATCACCGGAAGCACCTCCCCAGACACAGGCGCAACCGGCAACACCACCCCCGACGGCATATACCGCTGATCCTCCGGCCGCGGCTCCGCCACCGCAATCGCCGAAAACTCCGTAATCCGCTCCCCATTCCCCTGTCGGCGGGCATAGTCCCCCCCGTTTACTGCGATTCCGGTCCTTCTGCTGTTTCCCATAACACGACGCCTCCGCAGCCAACAACCCGTCTCCAAATAGTACCGACTTCACCGCGAGTTCCCACTCAGACGCCGTCCCACCCGGCAGCGAATCATACAGCACAGAAAGACAATCATACAGCTCAACCAGCTCATTTCCAGATCCCATCTATACTGCACTCAGAGAGTACCGACCTGTAATAACTATGTGACTCATAGAAGCACTAAGACGACGTTGTTAGATCCTCCGAAATAGGATCAATCGATTACAGGCTAATCTGACAAGCTAGCTCGATTTTCCACAAACTCATCAGCCCAATCTGCCAAGCTATCCACAACATCATGCGAATCGACGATGTTGCCCTCTTCGGAGAGAACAACAAGATGCTCTTCGTCGTCCCCGTCTTTCGACCATCCGCAAACTATCCAGGGCTTCTGAGAGGTTTGTCCAGTATCTTGATCGGGATTCATTCCGTAGGCTGTCGTCGATAGGACTGACTCACCACGTTCTTGCCTCATTTGCGTCGCAAGCCAGGCAAACAACGGACTGCCCGGGGCAAGATAGCGAAGAGAAGGATACTGATCAGAGGTCTTCGAGGAAAATGTCACTCCAATCCCGTCATAGTGTTCAGCGATACTCTCTGCAAGAGTTCCCTCTCCTGCCCGGGGACTCAATGGTGAATCCTTCGGATACCGAAGACAGTAGATGGACTTCTCATCGGACTCCGCGTCAAACTCAAAGTCCGTGTCTAGTTCAGAGAGCGACTCAAACGTGATTCCGAGTTCAGCGAGCCCTTCGTCAGCTACGAATACTGACTCAACTGACTCAATCGAATATACCGGATCCTCTGCTTCATCTGGGTGTCCAACTTCTCCCAGATCAGGATGGGAGTACGTATTCCACGCGTCCAGCTGCGCCTCACGGATAACCTGATCACGGAGAGGTGTCTCGCTGTCTAAGTCCGCCAGCGAGTCCTTGAGTTCAATCGGGTCATCGTCATGTTGTTGCTCATCAATGTCCTTCTCAATATCTCGCTCTAGGTCATCATATTCCTTAGTTCCGGATTTCACACCCTCCTTCATCGTAGCTTGGCGAATCTTCGAACCGACACTAGAGAGAATCGGTTGCATATCCCCGACAACGTATTCAAACAGACCGATCCGATCATCCAGTCTGTCATATATATCGGATTCGACAGTATCCTCATAACTGTAGTTGAGAATAATGACCTCGTCGTATCGCTGTCCAATACGGTCGATACGACCAATACGCTGTTCGACCCGCATCGGATTCCACGGGAGATCGTAGTTGATGAGTGCCCCACATTCCTGAAGGTTCAAACCCTCTGAGGCGGAGTCTGTACAGACAAGAATGTCTACGTCACCATCATCATCAGCGAACTCACGTTTCACGCGTTCTTTCCCGACATTCCGCCACGTATCGGCGTCCTCGTCGTACACCTCGCCGCCATCTCCTGAATAGCACGCAATATTCTCCCCGTATCTCCAACGGAGTTCACGGCGGACAAAGTGCATCGTATCTTTGTATTGGGTAAACACGATGATTCGATTCCGACCCTGCCGATCAAGCATATCGAGGTCTTCGTAGAGCTGATCCATCTTCGGGTCGCTATCAATCTGCTTGACCTCATGAATGAACGACTCCAGCTCATCGATTTCCTCCTCAAGAAGCCCGATACCTTCGTCAGTGAGACTAGGAGCAAGTTCCGTCAAATCTACGTTCAGAACATCTTGGCCTGCGTCTTCCATCTCCGCAATCTCATCTTCATCAAATTCGCTCAGTGCATCCAGCGCAGCCTGCCGATCCGCGTCAGAGTCATCTCGAATGCGCTTCCGTCGCTCTAGAATGTCTCGCTGCTTTCGGAGCTTTTCGAGGCGCGAAGAGAGACTCTCCGAAATCGCATAGACACTGCTCGTAAGCCGTTGGCGATACGTCGTCATTACGAACCCAATCGCCTGTGTTTCCGTCTCACTCGACTGCTGTGCCTTCTTGTAGAACGTACGAGTATACTCGTCGATCCGGTCGTACACTTGCCTTGTCTCATCATTCAACTCGATACGACGCCGCTCTGGCTTCCGCGTTGGAACAGTCTGATCAAGTAATCCAACTTTACGGTATTTGCGAAGCGTGTCGCGCGTATTCCGATGGATACACGCATCTATCGGTGTCGCCCAAGAGAATACATCCTCTAAAACGCGCCACCCCTCTTCGCTGAGTTCGTCAAGAGCATCCAGTCGATCCTTTCTAGACGCAATGATCATCTCCGAATCGAGTACGACCTCTGGATAGAGCAGCCGCTTGAGCTTCGTGTCCTCATTCGCACCGAACGGATCTATGCGCTCCTCTATCGTATCATCTACTTTCTCACGGTAATCACTGTACTGCTCCCCGTAGCTCCGCGCCAAGTTACACGCTTGGAGCAATCTCTGTTTCGCCACACCCCGACCTTCATCCTCCAACCCAAGCTCATCGACCATCCCCTCAAGCACGAAGTCGGCATACTCTGGCGACCTGTCGAACTGGTCTTGGAACGTCCCCTCGAGTGTCGCTTGAGACGTTTTCGACGATGGCGAGCGCCCTGAAATATCAAGTTCACTGCTTAGAACGCCGGACAACGCTTGGCGAGTTTCGAAGAACTCAACAAACCTGTCGCGGTCATCCCAGGCTTCCGGGATATCAAGCAGCGTTAGCAAATCGTAGAGTTCTCTATGGTGTAGCTGCATCGGCGTTGCCGTGAGGAGATAGTAACAGTGCGTGTGGTCCCTCAACCGTTCGAGGAAGTTGTAGAAATTGCTCCCCTGACGAGCATTGTGTGACTCGTCCACGACGACAGCGTCCCAGACTCCTTCACGGGCTCCGGTTTCTCGGCCGCGACAGCTCGCTGGAATGTCTCCACGACGTCGAGAGACTCCCTCATCAGCAGGTGCCACTTGGTCCCAACGGTCGGTCAGACGAGCCGTGTGCCAAGACATAATGACAACCGTAGGACCTGGTTCTGCCTTCTGCGTGTGAACAAACCGCCACAGCGGACTCGACGTCCACGCTTCATCCCTGCGGTCAGCATCGATGTCGAGATCGGCAGCACCAGGGACAGGATGCTCTTCGCCGAACGGATCGATGAATGCGTAATCGTAGTCGCTTCCTCGTTCGTAGCGGAATGCGTTGATATTGAACTTCTCCCAAAGTTCTTCCTGCCACTGAACAACCAGGCTGGCCGGAGCGAGCACGAGACTATTTTCGAGTTCCCCAGTCAAACCGAGACGTGAGAGGGTAAGTCCAACTTCGATAGTCTTCCCCAGTCCGACCTCGTCGCACAGGAGGAATGAATTCGGATACGTGTTGACTGCCGTGTCGGAGACGACACGCTGGTGTGGCCACGGATCGATCGTGCTTGCCTCTTCCGCGAGTTGGATCCCACCGGGTGCTTGGGCACCGTCAGCCAGGATCATTCCCTTGTCAGCTGCAGTCGGCTCGTCCGGACTCTGGAGCTGCTCGACGACGGTGTGGATATCTGTACCCGCATCCGGCGCTTTCCAGTCGATGATCTCCTCCCGCAGAGCATCGGGAAGATCGTATACGTCTACAAACTCGTGATTGTCTTTCCACAACCGTCTGAAGGAATTTTGATCACCGTCCACGTAGTCAGCTTGACCGTCTTCCCACGATCGGTGGACCTTGAAACGTTCGTAGTTTCGAGTCCACCCACCAGCTGTTTCGTTTATGCTCCCCTCGAACGAGATCGTATCGTCACCGTCGTGGAAGATTCCGAGCTTTGGATGGAAGATTCCCCACTCTCCTTGCTTCGGCACGGCGATTTTGATTTCGAGTCGATCTTCACGGAGCAACCAAGCGAGCAACTGCAGTCGTGTATCGAGTTCTTCGTCATCCAGTTCTTCCAATGAGTCCTTGAGATCATCCGCGATAGCTTCGAGAACCGGACGGTCTTTTGGTTGCAACTGGGCTCCAACCACAAGTCGCATCGTTCCGTCATTCTCGACGAACGCTTCGATCCCGTTAGCGGCAGCGGCGAGGGAACCACTATCGAAGTAGCCTGCAATCCGGTCGTACCGATTACTCCGTTCTAATGCCGGTACGTAGAACTCGTCGATCAGGTAGGAAACGTCTTCACTTGGTTGACTCTCGTATATCGACTGCCAATTATATTCGCGTAGGGAACCCTGCATTCGTTGAATCCATATTGAGCGCTATCTGTTATAAAAGACGGGCGCAAAAGCACTGGGCTACGGTCTCGTCAGTTTCGATGTATGAGTAAGTATTTATCATTTTCAGCGCAGTGTCTAGCTATCAGATGGCGTACTCTCTCAACGCGTTTGAGTTAGACGTCCCGGATATCGATGCGGATCTTTACAAAGTAGACCCACAGCCATCAAACGATTCCTACCGGATTCTCGGGGGGTTAGAGAGGAGCTTTGAGCAGCGACTGGAGGGAAAAGCGCAAAAGTGGAAACAAGCGGAGGATGGAGATTGGTACATTGCCGTCATAGGCGCGAGCGAACGGAAAACAATCGAATCTCCGAGTAGTGGTACGAGTGCTAGATATACCACAACCCAAACGTTGGATCCATCGTCTTTCTGGGACCGAATGGTCCTCCAACGAGCGATCTCTGACTCTGTCCGGTGGTACATGACGAACTACCAGGACTTCTGGTACCACGAGGACGCAGACGCCCTATTCTATCCTTCCCCTCGCGGTAAAGTCGATGAGTATGACGTGTACACGGGTTTTTCGCACAGTGTCGAATTCCACGACAGCCCGCAGTTAGTGGTGAGATCGGTTACTAAGTTCATCAGTCGTGAGTCGCTCGCAGACCGAATCAACCACCAAGGGGTCGAGGAAGCCATCGAGAAGTACGGTGGAGAGAATTTCAGGCTTGATCGACCTGAACCCACCAAGTGTACGCTTCACGGTATTTCGACGGAAAAGAAAGTCTCGGACAAAACTATCGACTTTGGAGATGAAATGCTCTCTGTCGTTGAATTCGCACAGCGGGAATACGGGAGCGAATGGGCAGACAAGATAGACCCCGACGAACCACTGGTCCAAATTCGATTCGGAAACAGCGATCCGTACGATACCGCCCCTTCGCTGTTGAACGCATCTCCCGAAGAACTGAACCGCCGCTTGACCAGTGAGGCTGCCCTATCTGCAAAAGAACGGCAAAAAGCCATTCAGAATTTCACCGGTCGAATTCACTACATTCAGGTCGAAGACGAGAAGGTGTCAGTCAGCGATGACGGAGTGAGACCAACCGAACAGGGTGACTTCGATTACCCGGACTTAGCGTTCGGGAACGAAGCTGTCCTCTCGACTGGCGCGCCAAACGCTGTGGACACGAGCCAAGAAGTCCATCCTGGAAACTGGCGCTGGATTACCCGTGACTACCTTGAGGAGTACGGGTTCTGGGAGTCACAGAGGAAGCTATCTGAGATCGTACTCGTTTATCCGGAGGGGGAAGAGACTCGAGCCGAAAACCTCTATCGAGATATTCAGGACAAGCTCTCCGAGATCGGAGGAGTCCAAATCCGATCCGACCCCCACCGTATTTGCTACACTGACCAAGTAGAGTTCGACGAATGGGTGGCTGAGTTCGGGGACTCCATCGACGGCGTCCTCGGTCTCATTGAGGGTGACGGCGACGAATATTACGAAATCATCGATGCATTCGGAGGCGCACCAACCCAGTACGTGAATACATCGACCTACTCCGAACATCAGGGTGCATCTGACGATGTCATCTTCAACACGGCTTGTGGACTCGCCGTTAAGTTGGGTGCGTACCCGTTTGGTCTCGCAAACAACCTCAATTCAGATGTGTACCTGGGGCTTAGCGTCGCTGGAGATCGATCCACGACGGCAACCGCTGTTGCTATCGATGGAAGGGACGGCAGGATTCTCTATCAGACGGAAGAACCACTCGGTCAGGGTAGCAGTACTGTTTCCGAGGGATACCCTGCCAAGCGGATTATCCAACGGAGTCTAAAAGCGGCCAGCTCAGCGTTTAACCGCC
Source organism: Halobaculum rarum (assembly GCF_040025155.1). Lineage (NCBI taxonomy): Archaea > Methanobacteriati > Methanobacteriota > Halobacteria > Halobacteriales > Haloferacaceae > Halobaculum > Halobaculum rarum. Next base: position 2,659,436 of record NZ_CP157275.1, read on the forward strand.
CAATCGAGTCACTCGACATTCATCGTAACGGTAATTTCGGAGACGCGGAGCTGGAAACGCTGTCATCAGAACTTCCTGCGCTTCAGGATCAAGAATACGTTCACAGCGATGTTTCGTGGTCAGCGGTTGAAATCATCGAGAACCACCCCTATCGATTGTTCTCAAAACGGGGTAGCTGTGCGCCGGACACAGGTGGATACGCTAAATTAGACGGTGAACACATATTAGTGACCACGTTCGGTGAGCCTCAGATTCACCAAGGAACACCCAAACCGATCTTGTGTAAGAGACGAGTCGGATCTCACGATCAGAACATCACGGCTATCGGTGAAGATGTCTTCAAATTGTCTTTCCTGAACTGGGGCTCGCCGATGATGAAAATGAAGCCGCCGGTGACGACCAAGATCCCGAAGGAACTCAACGAAATCTTCGAAAAGTGCAGTCGAGTCCGCTACCCACCTTTCTGAGCCCACTTGCGGTTCACTTTCACTCGATATCTAATCTCTGAGTCGATCTCTTCAGGAGATTCATCGGAGTTGGCTTTCTCCGTTATCCTCGGTAGTTCGTTGTCTACCTCCCGCTGAGCGGCGTCGCTGATCAGAGCCAATAATTCCTCCGCGACGTAACTATCGTAGTCCTCCGGTTTGTTTTGCCCTTGGTTGTTCAGGTGGCCGTCTATCGAGCTCAATACCGGTTGAACCATCTCCAAAGCGTCATCTGGGAACACATCCCTCGCCAATTGGTTTATGAATCTGAGCCGGAGGGCGTTCGGAGGGTGTTCGGTGAAGAGGTTATACGGTCGTTGGTTATGCAAGTAATCCGAGATCGCATAGACATAGGCAGGGCCGAAAGTGAGGACACCACAGGCATCACAGAGGAACTCTGTGTACCACTCATCCCAGTACTCGGCGAAATCTCCCCTGTCTCCTCCCCATTCATCGTCGATCTCCCACATCCGGTCGTGATACGCACGATCCTTCCCGACTTGATCGAAGAGTGCGTGACCCAATTCATGTGCCAACAAAGGTTGATACTGTCTCGGGTTCGCATGACGAGGTGCTAAGAGACTGTAAATTTCACCACCCCTCTCTTGTAGAGGGAATATCGCGTATGACTCCCAGATCGTCGGGAGTACGGTAATAGAGACGTTCAGAGGACTGCTCACTTCCGAACACACTTCGCTGATATCGTCGATCATCTCTGTGTCCTCCGCGCGTTGACGGGCGTGGAGTTCGATGTACCCCGTTATTTCGTGGAGATTATCCAGACGAACATCGAGGTCGTCGAGCGCGGAGACGTATCGATCATAGAAGTCTGGCACTGAGTCTTCTGATGCCTGTGCAAGTGCCTCTTGGCGTGTCTTCGCTCTTTCGAGCGTATTCTCGACCGGTTCAAGGAACGTCTCGCTCTCCTCGTCAGAAAGACCCGAATCTAGCTCTAAGAGGTCACTACGGAGCTGATCCAACTGACTCTCAAGCCTCGTCAGGCGTCGATTAGCGAGCTCCTCCAGCAAGATTCCCTCTCATATGATCTACATTCCGTTTAGAAGTTTCCGACGTGAACTCTTCGACTCGCTGAAGGAGTTGCTTAGCTTTGTTCAACCCAGACTCCCATCGTAGACTCTCAGAAGACTCCGCCAACGCGGTAGTGGCGGTTTCCAGATCCCGGCTGAACTGATTGGTCGTCTGCTTGCGACCCGTGGTTCGAAGGTGATCCGCTAACGCGAGGTAATAACTTGAAACCTCGTTTGGGTTCTCAATAGCGTCGTGGATTCCCTGTAAGATCTCACAGCCATCCTTCAGGTTCTCCTCCACTTCCTGTGATGTGTACACTCCGAACTCGTCGCTCTCGCTTTGTAGTATAGCGATGGCTAGCAAAGCGTCGTCGGCGGTTTCGTTGAGACCCTGATTGGCCTCATATTTCCGCTTTGCTCGCCAGAGCGACATAGTCTGGGCTAGAACGTAGTGGGTCTGCCACAATAACTTTTCGCCATCTGATAACCCCAGGAGATGCGCTAACATCGGTAACGGCCATCTGGGGACTCTACGGGCGGGATTTCCATTCAGAGATCCCTTCTTCGATCAGAGTGCTGTCTACTGAATTCATGACTAGGTTCTAGAGCAGGCGAAAGCCACCGAGAACCCCTCCACCGTTCTCTGAGCCAGTCCGGGAAAGAAGTAAATATGTAGTTCGACAGATACTACCCATGACTAACGAAGTCCCGGACGACTATCCTCACTTCTGCTCCATCTGTGGTGATACGTTTAACGGGATTCCCCACACAATCTATGCCAATCCCGTCTGTGATGACTGCGATAGCCGGGCTGTATCAGAACCAGGAGTACCGGCTCGACAGGGAGACAACCCAGTATTCATCGATGGGATTCGCTGCTTCCGCCGGTACAAGATGGGTGGGTGGTTATCTCAGCGTGATGCCCTCGGTTGCGACAACTACGACCAGTTCTACGACACCCACTACGACGACTCCGGTCCGATCCATACATTCAACCAGCCAGACCCACCCAAGAGAGGGCGAGAGACCAGGCAACACTCTGAGGTTCAAGGCTCATCGGGAGAGGAGGTAACGGCGAGAGTCATTGAGAACGACATCTTAGAGGAGAGTGCAGATGCGCTCATCTGCGGCATCACTAGCGATCCGTCACTCGACGGTGGAGTTGCAGGCGCAGTATGCGATGCGTCCGAGCATTCGTTACGTCAGTTCGTTCGAGCGAAGGCTCCGCTTCAACTCGGCGACGTCGTCGTCACCGGTGGATTCGACCTTCAATATTCATACCTCGTCTTCGTTGCAGCCACTCCAGCTGAAGATGGAGACAGAGCGACCGAGGAAAGCGTTCAACGCTCAGTGAAGAACGGTCTTCACCAGGTAGCTGATCTCCGACTACCGTCGGTCGTGCTTCCACTCATCGGTGCTGGCGCAGGAGGTCTCGATGCGCAGACCGCTTCGTCAGCGATTTCGGCTGGCATACGCAGTTCCCGAGTCTCTCCTCCAATCTGTGTGAGGATGGTAGCCAGGAACGCGAGTGATCGACGTGCTATGGAGAGTACCCTCTCTGACTCAGGATCAGATGTGATTGACCAGGAGTTCTCTGACCCTCTCGAAAGTAAACTCTCGGCCCACTTGGAGCGCGGCGATAAGTCCGGTTCGCCTTCCGACTGGGAAATCTACCAGTGGGTCACGTTCGATCCGTTTTCCGGCGAGATAACCGAGTTCGACGACCGAGATGACTCCCAACAGACTCTCGAAGACTACGGACCGCCGGAGAGAGCGGTAGAACAGATGAAGGAGGCCGAATCAAAGTTCGTCGAGGATCGGACTCTGCCCGAGCAGTGGTTTGCCTGGTTCAAGAGCTTCAACTCACAGATAGGTGGGTGTCGTGCAGCGATGGACCATCCGAAGCTCGACCGCTATTTATACAATCGAGAGCATTCTTTGATCGGGGTCCTTCGGGGACTCGAACACCGCGATTCCGTATACAGCGATATTCTGGAACTAGCGGTGGACACAGAGGAAAACGAAACCACCGCCAAACTCAGGTATCGAGTACCCGGAGATCGGATAGAGACGGCTGACGATTACACTGACTTATGTCTGCAAACTACTCTTCGCGTAGTAGAATACATGGTGGAGACGATGAGTCACCTCGACTTCGATCACCCCATGAGTGATACTATGGAAACCACAGAAATTGACCGGATCGAAGTCATCGCTCATGCCTTCTCTCAAGCGATTTTCGAACTGCACATCCCATTAGATCTGGCCGAAGATGTCGTCTATGGTAATCTCAGTAAGAATTCACTCCAGACAACTGCGATGAAATGCAGAAAATTCCTTGAATGACTTATAGTGCCACTTAGAGTGCTTCCGGGTGACAATAATGTTTCATCAGGGAGCCGATAATAAGAAAAGGTGGTCTCAGAAGTCTTTTAGCCTCCCTTGTTTTTCGTCATCGCCGGCCTTGGTGTTACTGAAGATATCTGCGTCCAGTTCTAGGTCCAAGAGGTCTCCTGTTTGACCCGCAGCCAAGTCTCGGGCAAGTTTCCAGTCATCGTGATCGTGTGGAAGTACTCTTAGAAGAGCCTCTAAGGTGGCCTTGAAAGAGGGATCCGAACCACAGTTCCGTTCATTCAGCCAGTTCCAGGCTTCTGTAGACCCTTGCACATCATAAATATGCATAGCTGCATGTACCTTATCCAGCGCTGTCGAGAACGAGAGGGATTCGGGGTTAACTGGCTTCCGACCGGAACGGTCCGAGGGATTCTTATTAATATCCTGTACTCGGTCGCTATGTGGGCGAAGGAGAACATCTCCGCTACGTTTCCGCCACATACGATTAGTCTTCTTTAGAGTGTCTAGATCTTCACCAATTCCGATAGCTAACCTTCGTGCTTCATCATACGGGAATCTCTGCGCTTCAAAGACTAACCAGGAGAGAATATACCATTCAGTTTTAGGATCGACATCTCTAACTCCCTTATTCAGATGGCGGTCGATGAAGTAATCTCTGACCGCCGCTCTAGCTTCATCAAGAGCAGTTTGTGGTGAGACTTCATTACCTTCGTCATCAACTACGGGGTAATTCGAAGTAAATATCTCCAGAGTTGGGCCGAATGAAGCAAGGATTATATCAACTTTCGGGAAGTCAATATCTTCTTCAGCCATTTCGGCTGCTCTATCACGAGCAACTTCTCTCGTTTCTCGTTGGATATCACTCCAGAGCGTGAATTCATCCGTCCTTTCCTGTCGTTTCTCGCTTGCTAGCAGAATCGTACTCTCCGCCGCATTTTTACCAGCTTGGTGTAAGCTATTCGGGTTCTCAGTTGAGACAGGATGAGTAGCAGTTACCACAAAGCCGGCATCAATCAACGCATTCGTTAAAGTGTCCCACGCTTCAGTCTTTTTATGCGTGAACATAAGCGTAAAGACACCGGATTGATCAAGAACACGGTGGAGTTCTCCGAAGATCCCCGCCATCTTTGATTCATAGTCTTCTTTTGCTAATTCTTGAGCAGATTGATCACCAGCTATATCTGAGAAGCTAGACGCATTCGCAACCGCTTCATCATGCTTCTCTGTCAGCTCTTGGGTGAAGAATTCTGGATACACATCATTCAGGTGCTTGTCTAGCCATACATAAAAGAAATCAGATAACTCAGAATATATGACGTTATCGTAATATGGAGGGTCAAGAACGATCGCCTCCACCTCTTCATCGTCTAATGGGAGAGTCCGGGCATCTCCTTGGGTTACCTGTACGTTCGCATTGCTGTGACCAGACAGTTCTTTCAATTCCTCATAGACCTCTACGATTGAATCTAAAACCCAGTCATACCCGAGCCCTTCGGCAGTTAAATTACTCTCTCCAAATGACCACTTGAACGCAAAGTCGTGTCTATCAAAAATTTGCGCTAACTTAGGGACGGAGGCATCCCATCTTGACTGACGACAATTCAAGGAGAATGCTTTATCCGCAGCTAAGGCCAAAAAGGTGAGAATTACTTCTGCATTCGGTTTGTCGTGTTCGGCCAAGATCTTTGGCTTCAGCTCTTCAAAGGATTGCCAATATGTGTAGTTCGTGAGTAATTGCCGGGGAGAGTACATTTCCTGCCAAGTATCAATCCCATGCCGGCTGGTTCTGCTTGTCTCCTCTCCCTCTGGAATGGGGATGTCAAGAAAAGTAGCTAACTCAGGATTTGACTCAACCTCCGATACTGCGCGGTGATAAGCCTCTTTGTCTTCTTCAGTTGGTGCGCGAAATGCACGGCTACCTGCCTTTTCGCGGTGTGCAGTATCAGTATATTCGAAGTGGATTGCATAGAGTTGATATCCCATACCGTCTGATTGGGATTGTTCCTTTACCTCATCACTCTCAATCGTTACATTACACCGGGAACAGATTGCCTTTCCATACGAAACTGTTCCGTCTGTAGGATTAAATTCGTCTTTTGTGACTTCATCTGGAAGATGAACCACCTCAAATTCGACGTTATCAGAGGTTTCAGAGACTGAGGGACGAACGGCGACACCTTCGCTACCAGATTCTTTATCGACCCACCAATAGGGTGTCAGAGGGATTTCTAACCCACAATCTGGGCAATCAATCGTGTGAGCCCATAAATACTCAAGTGGGACCTGATCGTCCGGACTTGAGAAATACTTTGAAAGATTATTTCGGGAGAGTTCATTCAATTTGTCACCCCACTTCTCAATATCTTCAGACAGATCCCCATTTACACGAGGGTGCTGTAGTACTGATTTGAGAATTACGGAGGCTACTGGGTTCAGTTCATTTGCAACCGTGGGGAACTCATATCGGAGACTCTCAAATGGAATCGATCCCCCTCCTGCCGTTGCATCGAGGATCGTCGGTAAGTCCCCATCCCAAGTATTTCTCACGCAATCGTGGAGGGCGTCCATACTCTCTCCGTCAGGTAAATTCTTATACGCCTTCCGATAGCCATAGTGCTCATAAATAAGCCCATCACGAGTGTCTTCGCTTGCGTGCTTTTTTCGGACGTGCTCATCTATACTATCCTCCGGAGCCCGGTTATCTGGATTAATTCCTAGCCATTCCAAGAACGTATCGTCATCAACTTCGTCGGGTAGTACAGAGGAAAGTACTCCGAGACGGGTAGCCGGAGTGGGACGTCTCGCCCACCACACATGAATGTAATTTTGTGGGGGGAGGTCGGAGTAATTCTTACGCTCTCGCTGTGTTTCGATGCCTACAGTCCTAAGAGGAAGATTCCCCTGGATTTTCAACTTTCGACGTGTGTTGTTATTGTTTGTCATTTTTCAATTAATAGTGTCCTCAGTGCTTTTGCTCCACCGGGATTATTCGGGGAACGGCATTTGGCATGCCAATAATAACACTCCTCAAGACTCATCTGTGATATTCCCCGAGAAAGCGACCGCATATGGTCTACTCTCCGTAAGGGTTTCACACCGATGAATCCGAGAGTTAAACGGATGCCTGCTGACTCGTTCAATAATATCGATGCATCTCCGGTTCGTGTGATTTTGGTCGGGTCGATTTTGCTACCACGAAGCGTTTCTTCGATCATCTGAAGGATGCTCCGCAGACGGGCACCAGACAAGCGGCGAACCTTTACAGCAACCCATTCGTCCCAAGTCCATTCATCGACGCCATCGACATCGTCGCCGATAACCTCATTGAACGGCATCGTTTTTGAAGCTCGCTGGCGACGACGTTCGAGGCGGCGACGTCGAGCGTCAGCCTGTCCAGTTGGCAGCAGCTCGTATAGCGTCAACATCACGTCGTTACCGCCCTCGTCCCGTACGAGGGCAAACGTCGGACGCCCACCGTAAACACTACTCCCGAGCGCGAACGACTCTGTCTGGTCTTCGTCGTATTGAATACTCATCCTTCGTCCTCCTCAACGTCGCTCGGGCCTTTCGCCTGCACACGGACAGTGATATTCGTCCCGTCCAGCTCGTCACTAAGTTCGGCCAGGATATCGTCTTCTTCGTCCGTGATAGCCTCGGGTTTGTCTACCTGCCACTTAAACTTGAGTTCTATACGTTTCTCGCCGCCGGCACGGTTACTAAACCCCTCAGGACTCTGGTTGAGCGTCGTGAACGCCTCCAGCGGGCCGTTAAAGTCCGCGCTGAAGTTGGCGTCGCCGTCGCCCATATCGGCTCGACTCTTGTAGGTGAGGTCCACCGTCACATTCTCACTCCGGGACTTCACAGGCGAGCGCTGTGCGACAAACGAGCCGTGTTTGAACGGTTCGTCGCCCTCAATGTCGATGATGAGCGACGATACACCGGGTGTCGAATCGCCACCTGCCTGCGAAACTGCGTGACTCCGGACTTCGCTGAAGGCTCGCTTCGCGCTCATCGATCCGGTCGATTTGTTCCAGGGCTTCGGACCGGTTCTCTGGCACTCCTCGCACTTGATCGGCTCGTCCGATTTTGTCGTTCCCTGAATCGTCTTCCCGCAGTCACTACACTCCGCGGGTTGCGACCGGCACTCTTCACAGAGCGAGTGCGGACTATCCTCTGGCAGTTCCGCACCGCAGCTGTCACACTCCGTGGCTTTCGGCGGTTCGATCTCGTCGCCGTGCTGTTCGAGAAGAGCATCGATGCTATCGAACAGCTCGTACTCCTCGCCGATCTTGACCTGTGAGTCGGTGATCGACGTCGTAACGTCCGGCGAGTCAGGAAGTGGTCGGCCGTGGTTCCAGTTCTCGGGCTGACTCTGTGCGTTCCAGTAGGCGGTTCCCGTTTCGCTGTCCCAGTACGCGTATCCGTGATCGGAGACCATTCGAGCAATGGTCTTTCGCAGCGGCTTCGTACTTAAGAGGAAGGGCAGCCCCGGCTTCCGGGCGAACTGGGCTTCGAGCGCTCCGGTCGTCATCCGAACCTTCTGGCTCTGCCAGAGCTTCTGCTCGAACCAGACCTTGCCCTTGGGCTCGTCGTCGTCCCGGATGATGCGGTTCATGTCCTCCATCGTCGCCCGAACCGCGTCAACGAGCTTTGTGCCGCCACCCGCGTCCACCGACGTGATCGTTACGTGTGTGAGTCCGTCGTCTCCGACGTAGAACAGATGCCGATAGACGTTCCGAATGCTCTCCCCGAGGAGTCCACGCGCTTCGTCTTCGCGCTCACGGAGTTCCTGGAGCTGCTCGTCGGAGAGGTCTGCAGTCTGTTGAGAATCGTCGCGGAGATCCTCAATGGCTTCCAGACGAGTCGCCTGATTAATGGCGTTCTCCAACAGCTCGGAGTCGGGAGCGAGGAACAGGACATAGTTCTTGTGCGATCGACTCTGGATCTTTCCGCCGTGTTTCGCGGCCGTTTTCTCGTAGAGTTGCTGGATCTTGTCCGGGACTTCCGTTTCTTCCCCTCGCTTCGTCCGAACTGGTGCTGTCAGCATGTGCATCACGGAGAGCGTCGGTCGCGAAGCCGTGTCGCCGACGTCGGCGGGCTCCTCGGGGAACATCTCGATGTTGAACCCACCACTGCCGACTTCGCGCTCTAGCCGGGCTTCGAACCGACTACGGGCTTGCTCCTCAGCGGTATTCTGAATCCGCTGGTCGATGATCCGAATGAGGTTCGGTTCCGCCTTAAACCGGATCTGGTCCTCATCATAAAGGTAGTAGCAGGCGACGTTCATGTCGTCGCCGCCGAGGTTTTTCAGCGCGTTATCGTAGTGGTCGAAGGAGACCTCAGGATGTCCGATAGCTTCGTTGAGGGCACGCCGAGAGACGCCCGACGCCTGTTCACCGAAGGCGAGGCTATTCCAGAGGACAGTAGTCGTGATGTGTGACCCGAGTGGCGGGATGCCCTTCTCGGTCCATTTCTGGTCTTCGAGTTGAGCGTGTGCGGTACCATCGCGGTTGTAGATGTCAGCAGTAACCGCAGCACTCAGGTCAACGAACTCGAAGAGAGTCTGATTGAGCGTCGCTCGAATACTACCGTCTGGTGCATCGTCTGCTGGTGTCAGGTCATGCAGACGAACAAAGTGACGGTCATACTGCGTTGGCTTGTGATTCCAGAGGTAATGGACAGCGCGTCCGAGAAGTTTGAGCGCTCCCCGTGTCCGTTGGAAGTCCGGGATCGTGTCGATCTTCTCCGTGAGTGTCTCCGTGACTGTTGGGTGGAACGGGAATTCCCGCTCAAGTTTCTCCCGATATTGGTCGCTGTTCACTTCCTGTGGGAATTGCCGAGGCGCCTCGTCGTAGAATTTGAGGTACTTCTCTGCGATCTCGCCACCCACATCGAAATCAATCTCGTCGAATAGACGATGTTGAAGGACTGCTCCAACCTCTGTCTCACCCGTTGGGGTGATGATCTTCTGTTGGCGTACGACGACCTGATCGAGTTCATCGACAATTCCGCGAATCTCCTCTGCCTCATCAGAAAACGCCGAGTCTGCAACGCTGTAAATCACGGTCAGCGAGTCGTCTTGAGCTGCGGTCGTGAGGAGCTTCTTGATGAATGAAACCGTGTGACTCGCAAGAGTAGCGTCTCCGAGAGATTTTGAAGAGCCATCTTCAAGATATTCCGCAATCTCGTCGATGAGGACGAGAGAAGGCTGATCATTGAGTTCCAGTAAATCTTTCAGCGTGTTCGTACCAGGGACGTCGTAGTCCCGATCATAGCTCTCTATTTCCCGGTAGCCCTCGATTCCAAATAGCTGATACGCGATTTCGCCCCAGATCGTGTTCGTGTCGGGCGCATTTGGGTCAGACCGGCTACTTCGAGCGCTCTGGGCGTCAACGTGCCCACCGACGAAGACGGCAGTGTTCACGTCAAGCCCCTGATCGACGGCAGCCAAGTAATCTGAAGCGAGGTCGTCCTTGTCTACAAACCTCGTGAGGTCACCGATTGCAGATGGGTTTGTAGCAAGATGGTAGGAAGCGATCAGTTGGTGAGTTTTACCACCTCCGAAGGTCGTGTCGAGACAGAGAATACTGCTCTTATAGCCATGGGAGTCACGACCGTCAGCATTCAGAAATCGACCAGAAAGATTGCTTAGCAGAGTTGTGAGACCTTCGGTAGGATATGTTGTTTCAAAGAACTCGTCTGTATTACGGTATACCGACGCTGCTTCATCCGGCTCATGTGCAACGGTAGCCAGATTCGCAGCGAATTGCTCTTCCTCTAACGTCCCATCAATGACGTCGGATCGAGGCTGACATGCCTCAAAGAGCGATATGATCTCTTCCCTCTGGGTACTCATGTATGACAAGGAGTGTACGGCACATCATGATAAAGGTTCCAACTGCCGAAAGACGCTACTTCCTCGGGTGTTTCTCTCTCCAATACCCAATCCGAGTATGTTAGCACATTCGCAGTTGTTACTCCCTCCCACCGTGTCTTGAGATAGACTGCTATTCAACCAATTCCCAGAGAAGGGAATTCCCTACTTTCTGACTTCGAACTTCATCCCTCTCTTCGAGTGATTTGAGTTTCAAATAGGCAGTTCGGCGGTCACAACCGACGTGATCGGCAATATCAGTCGTGCCACTTGAGCCGAGTTCAGCCAAAGCTCCTAAGAATTTCTGGGGAGGGTACTCTTCAGTAAATTTCCCGCTATTTTCGTCCCGATCCCGCTCTCCCATAGTAATGGCGAGGATGCCATTTTACATATGGCTACTGGGTGCAAGACCATTAGTCAAATGTCCAAAGGCTTATGCCATTAGACGCTGGACTGATGGATGTGAACTCAGCCGGTGGGTACTAACCGGCAGAAGTGCCCAGGTGTTGCAGCACCCAGGCTGGGTTCTGAATGACGACTCAGGAACCCATGAAACGCTCAAAGTCTGATGCACAAGAAGGCGGCGACAGATCGCTGATTGAAGATATACATAAAATAAATTATATTTCACTCGGGGAAGGGGTCGCGACGTGTCAATCGTGCGGCTATTCTTTTAACGAGGGAGATGCGGTTGCTGTGTACGTGTTTCGACCGGCTGGAGAGGTGATGTTTCAGGTCGGACACGTGGTTTGCAGCGATGGACAGCACGAGCCACCGAAGGAGTTCACACTGGGCGTTCGTGAATTACTGGTCGAAGGCCGTGTCGGGTGGTGTTCTGATGTGGCGACGCAGTCGTCGTGGCCGGTACTGTTAGCTCCAGATGTAGTGGCAGTGAGCGAGGAATCAACGAAGTCGGCGCGGAACGTTCCGAGCGGCGCTGGTGTGAGTGTGGATTTAGCGCTGTGTTCGGATGGGAAGGAGGAGCAGCGGTCGTGGGTGAAAGTGTCGAAGGGCGAGGTGTGGCGTCGTGCAGGGCAGAATGATGACATGGGGTGCGGCGCGTTGTGGGGTGGTCAGCGATGACTACGAGGGAGTCGGAGTGGGTGACGGGGCAGCTTGACGCTGAGGTTGAGTTGTCGGACGTCGAGGAGACGCTGTTTCCGGATGTATATGTCGGGTTGGAGATCGGGCTGCTCGCACCGGGTGATGGTGTCGTTACGGATCGTCATCATGCGTCGGCGGATCGGTACGAGGCGGATGATGCGATGAATCAGATAGAGGGGCAAATTTCACCGTTCACGTTGAGTGGCTGGCTGCGACATGGGTGTGAGGAAGTTGTCCAGGTTGCTGGGACAACGGCGTGTCATCCGGGTGAATCGAACGCCGACTACATGCGTGCGGAGACGTACGAGCGTGATCTTGAGTCGGGGTATCACCAAAAAGGCGCGTGCTTGGATGACCACGACGCAGGCTGTGTCATCTACGACTTGTTCGGTGGGTTCGGCGACCAGCCGGGGAAGTTGTTGCGTCGTCCGGTGTCGTTCTCCCCGATCAGGCGGAACGTGGATGTGCTCGATGGCGAGGCGGAGGCGCACTTTCGGCAGCTCTCCAACCAGGTGCGCTCCCGGAACGACGAGGACGGCGGGCAGCCGCTCCGCCATGCTCAGCGCGACGTGCTTGGGAATGTTGAGGGGACGTGGAAGCTGACGCTCCGGGAGCTGAAGCCGGAGTTCGTCGGGCTCCTCGTCGAAGCTGTGTCGTTCCTTGACGCGCACAGTGATGAGTTCGCGTTTCAGGTGGGTGGTGCGCGGAATTTCGGTGCGGGGATCGCGGATGCGTGGGTGGTGAATCCGTTGTACTCGGAGCGGGAGGTGCGGCGTGTGTTTGATCGGGCGAAGGCGGTGACATCGGCGATGGAGGAGAAGGATGAGGTGTGGCGGTCGGAGTGTCGGCCGGAGTTCGTTAAGGCGCTTCAGGCACGGGCGGCGGCGCGTGACGGGGACGTGTCGGTGCCGTCGCGGGGAGGTGATGGGTCGTGACGGCAGCCGCATCAGATGCTAGCGGTGAGACGGATGCAGCACCGATGTTGGCGGTGTATCGGCATGATGTGCACAAGCTGCGGGGGCGGTCTCACGCTGCGGCTTGTGGGGAGATTGCTGGGAAGCGTGTGAATGAGACGGTGCCGCGCGGGGCGGACGCGGATGCGGCGTTGTTGAGTCGGCCGCGTGGTGACCCGGAGCAGACGGTGCCTGCTCACGAGTCGCCGTTCCGGTTGTCGCTGCTGACCGGGGAGGCGGTGACCAAGGAGACAAGCGTGGATGCGTTCAGCGACGCAGTGCGGGATCTGGTGACGATTGAGGAGCCGGATGCAGCGCACGCGGCGTGGCTGGGATCCAACGTGGCGGCGATGTTCAACGAAGCGGTGCATTACCCATACACGTCGTTGAAGTATCACGTCCTGCTGACGGCGGCGTTGCTGTCGAATTATCGCGCTGGCGCGGCGTTCGAGGAACTCTCCTTGGTCGTCGATGACTCAAACGAGGCGGTGACGCCGCACCGGACGGTGCTGAACACGGGACCAGTGTCGTTACGAGTGACGGCTGCCCCGGGAGATCGGTCGGCGGCTACGCTGGGTGGGGCGCCGACACGGTCGTTCGCTGACGTCTGGAGTCGGCTGCCTGAACTCCCGGTCGATGTGGATGGTGAGCGGCGGTGGCGTGTGTTGGATGCGCAGTTGCGGCGGGTTCGGTCGTGGTCGGTGGCGTTGCAGTTGGTCGAGGACTATGTCGCGGCGACGAATGGGATGGGTGGTGATCCGCGATGACGATGATTCAGCAGGTGTTGTTCGAGATGGAGGCGCCGTACTTCGGGCATCCATATTTCGTAACGGGGCACGCGCTGTTCAACGCGATTGCTCGACAGGTCGCCGACGACGCGGTCCGCGAGCAGTTACAGGTGAGTCACGGCGTGTTCGTGCCCGGGGAGTACGGTGAGTACCCTGAAGTATCGTCGCAGGATGGGTATGCGGGGAAGATCGGGCAGTCGTTGCCGTCCGTCGAATCCTACGATGACTTGTTCGTGTTCCGTGATGCGGCGCAGCGGTGGTTGTTGGAGTCGCGCCCGCGGGATGCGCACAACGTGCTGGATGTGCAGCAGTACGGCGGTCGAGAGGTGTTCGCCCCGATGTGCTGGTTCGGGAAGCCTGAAGGGCAGCGGAATCGGCGACGGTCGATGCAGTGGTACGTGCACGCGTACTTGCACGACGGCGGTGCTGACGAGGTCGTGCCGGTGGCGGAGGACGTGCTGGATGGAGTGCGGGTCGGCGGCGGTCGGAATTACGGGTTCGGGGAGGTGTCGATCGCGGACACTCGGGTAGTGACGCTTGAGGATCTCGACTACACGCGACTCGGTGACGCTGACGCGTACGAGTTGGAGTTGGTGTCGCCGTACGTGCTGACCACGGAGTATCCGGGGGCTGATGATCAGTCGGTGCCGTGGTGGTGGGACGTTTCGGATGTGGGGGTGCGGCGGCGGGAGACGCGGCTGGTCGATGGCGGTGACGAGTACGTGCTTGGGGTGGCGGATCACGGGCAGTGCGTGGCGTACGCTGGGAGTGGTGCGGTGGAGACGGCGGTGAACGGCGTGCTTCGCGTTGGGTCGCACGCGAAGTACGGGTTTGGTGAATTCCGAGTGCGGCCCGCTGCTGGGGATCGCGTTGAGGAGCGTGTCACTGCGAGTGGTAGTGGTGGCAGTGAGCGTGACGCAGCGGGCGGTAGCGGTGGGGGTGCGCGATGACGGACCCGCTTGAGCAAGTCGCGTTCGACATTGAGACGACCGGGTTCGACGTCGATGATGAGGTGACGGTTGTCGGGTTCGCGGTACCGATGGGTGTTCGCGTGTTCGTACAGACTGACGGACGGGCAGCGACGGGAGTGGAGGGCGCGGTCGAGGAGGCAACGGAGACGCTGGTGAATGTCTCAACGCACCCGTCTGAGCATGAACTGTTGACAGCGGTAGTCGGGTTCGTCGAGGAGCGACTGTCCGGTGAGGACGTCCTGTTAGTCGCGTATAATGGTGAGCGGTGGAACGGCGGGTTCGATCTGCCGTTCCTCCGAACGAGGTACGCTCAGTTAGATGTGGCGTGGCCGTTCGTGGAGGTGCCGTACGCGGACGTGCTACCGCTCGTCACGGATCGATTCAACACGACCGTTGATGACGACGAGCACAACGGGCTCGTGACCGCGTACGACGTGTTGTGTGACGGGGCGTACAGTAACGTGGATCCGTTCACTGACAGTGCGGAAGCCGTTACAGCGTTCGATGACGGACGGTTCGCTGAGCTTGTCCTTCACAATGTGGCGGACGTGTTGCGGACGCGGGCGCTCGGGCAGGTTACAGAGCGGTACTGTAGCAAATCCGAATTCAAGGTAAAATCGTTGACTCCAACGAGGTCGATCTAAAATGCTCAGAGAGCAGGCTGTCCACGTCTCGCGGAGTGCCCGTGTCCGTGGCTGTGTCGTGCCGCCAGACTCGTAGTTGGGTCCCGGTAGGTAATCGCGCAGGTACCACGGCGGATTGAAGCGATACTCCACGACTCCCTCGCGCGGTGCAGCGCTGAACAACTGAACGACCCAGCGACGTAACGAATGACGCAGACAGAATCACGAAGTCACGAGGATGCAAGCGGTATAGATGAGTCGAGCACCGACGATCCGTCGGACCAGCGGAGTCCGCATAAGTGCCATGAGACAGTCGATCCGGAGACCCGGCGGGAGGTGCTCGCCAAGTACGGGTATCGGTGTCAGTCGTGCGGGCGGCGTGGCCCGGAGAAGGGCGGGTTAGCGACGCTGCATGTCCACCACATCGAACGCGACCCGGACGAGATGAATGAGCACGACTTGGAGAATCTGACGCTGCTGTGTCGGTCGTGTCACAGTTGGCTGCACCAGCAGTCCACCCCGGAGGACTCTCCAGTCGAACTCACGGAAGCAGACCAGTGCGTGCTGCTCGCGCAGGACATCGAGATCCTGCGGTACTTGGCGGATCAGGGTCCGGCTCGGACTGGCGATATCGTCTCGGGGGTCCCGACGGATCTGTCCGTGTCAGCGGTTCGTGAACGGCTGTGGGTGCTGATGGGGCTGGACAATCTCGTCGAAACCCGCGACCGCCAGATCGTCGATAAAGACGTGGAGACTGGGGAATGGGGGCTCATCGAGCAGATCGAGAATTCGGCGCGCGGACACATCCCGGACGATCCGCAATTGTTGCTCCAGCGCATGGAGGACGAGCAGGTCCGGCAGGCACTCGAACATGGGTGTGATCGTAACGACGTTATCGAGGTGTTCGGTGTCTCGCGGCGCACGACATTCAACAAGCAGAAGCGCGCCTGTGCGTACGACTTTCCCTTGTCCGCGTTCAGCCGCGGGGGACGGCCGACCGACAGCGAACGGTCGGACCGGGGTCCCACAACGACGGACACAGTTACGGAGGACAGTGATGAACAGCAGCGGCTTGACGCAGTGTCCAAACAGGACGCGGACTCGCTGGGCCGGACAGAAACATGGGGGACGACTGAGACCAATCCCGAGGCGCGTGGCTCGAATGGGGGTGTGGCGGATACTGATCAAGCGGTGAGTGAGAACGGTGTTGATGAGGAACTGAGCGTACATTTGCGGCACGCAATTGATGCGCTGCGAGAGGTAGAACAAACGCTGTAGTAATCGTCCGTGGGGGTCAGGACTTGGACCCTGAATTCGGTGTGGTCAGCGATCTTGTTTGGCAACAGGTGAACGATCAGAGCTGGGTGTAGCGTGGTCCGGCGAGTTATGGTGTGTTCGGCTCGGAGACGAGGTCGTGGGCTTTTGCGGTTGGCTGGATCTTACTGTTGGCGTCGCGTTCGAAGTACTCGCCGAGTTCCGAAGTGAGGTATTGCCAGGCTTCTTTTCCTGTCTGGAGTTCCCACGCCTCGGCTAATTCTCCGTTTGATGTTGGGGCTAACTGCACGATGTCGGTGACTCGAGAGCGGAGTTGCGGGTCACCGGGCGTTGTGCGCGTTGGGTCGTCACCAGAGCCATCCCCAGTACTGTTAGTCGTGTTCGTTGTGGTACCTGTGTCGGGTGATTTTCCAGCCGGTGGTTCGATGATGTCGGGTGGGTCACGTGGCTCGGGTGACGGGATGTTGGATGGGTCGATTCCGTCAGTCCAGAGTTCACCGTCCCAGTTGAAGACGCCGCCGTGCTCGCTGGCGTATCGGATGAAGGCACGGAGGGTGTTTGACCACGGTGCTTCGTCTTCGATGGCGGTCTGGTTGCCGACCATGATGAACTGGTTTTTCGGGCGGGTGCAGGCGACGTTGAATCGGTTCTTGTTCCCGGCGAATTGCAGCCCGGATTTCTCGCTGTTGACGGCGCTGAAGATGATCGTTTCTCGCTCACGGCCTTGGAAGCCGTCAACGGTTGAGACTTCGACACTGCCGTAGTCGGTGAGTTCGTCGCTGATTAGGGTGCGTTGCCCGCGGTACGGTGTGATGACGCCGAGTTCGGATTCAGGGACGTCGTGTTCGTCTACGAGGTGGGTGACGAGGTCTGCGACGACATCGACTTCTGCGGTGTTGACGGAGCCGCTGAAACGTTTGCGCCAGGATTGCTCACCGGTGACATCCACGAATGTGACGGGTGGACCGTCGCAAATGGCTTCGACCTTCGAGTCGGGGTCGTCTACAGGATTCCATTCGAATCCGCTGGGGCAGGAGTCGTCGATGGTGATATTCCCGTCGTAGATGTGTTCTTGCGAGAACCCGATGATGTCGGCGTGGCTTCGGTAGTGGTATTCGAGCCACTGGTCGATGTCGTACCGGTTGCGGAGGAACGAGAAGATTGAAGCGTCGTCGGGTGGGCTGCCGTCGCTCGTTGAGAGGGTTTTGAGGACGGGTTGGAGTTGGTGGTGGTCGCCGACAACAACCCATTTGTTCGCGTTGATCATCCCGAGAAGACCGAGTGAGACGGGGATTTGGCTCGCTTCGTCGATGATGACTGTGTCGAACTGGGCTTGGGCGAGCCCGCCGAGTTGGGAGCGGATGATCGTCGCACCGGTTATGTCTGCGTTTTCGATGGAGGTTTTCTCCGCCTCGGACTGGAGTTCCTGGATTTTTCGCTGCGTTTCAGAGAGTTTGGCTTGCTTCGTATCGATTTCGTCCTCGACCTCGCTCATCTGTGTGCTGCTCACCGGACCGGTTTCGGCTGCTCGTTGCAACAGCTCGTATTGCTCTTGGTCGTGCTCTAGCTGATCGCCCATGGTGCTGATCGCTGCTTTGAGATCCTCGACCTCATCTAGCAGCTCTGACACGGAGTCATCGTCACTCTCGTCGATGACTTTCGAGAGCATCACTTCGGACGTGCCCTTCGACATTTTCTCTGGCCGGCCAGCCCGGACGAGTTGATGCCTCTCTTGATGGCTGAGTTTCTCAATGACGTTGTCAACCGCGATGTTCGTGTGTGACGTGACGAGCACGGATTCGCCTCGGTTCGCGAGTTCCTGAGCGGCTTTGGCGATAACCTCGGTTTTCCCGGACCCAGGCGGACCAACAACGAGTGAGAGGTCACCGGGTTCGAGACCGAGGATGTTGGCCAGTACGGATTGTTGTGAGTCATCCAGTTCGAATCCATCGAGACTCCGCGTATCATCTAACTTGACAGGGGTCGCCGGAGTGATCGTGGATTGGTCCAGCGTGTCGCGCAGGTGCGGGCCGTTGACAGCGAGTTTCGCCACTGTTGGATCCGGGTTCTTCTGGTTCCGCCAGCCGGCGAAGTCGCGGCGCAGTTCTCGTAATAACCCGATTTGCTGGGTTGTTGCGATCATCGTTTCGGAGCTGCAGACCGTGATGTCCTGTCCAGCTTCGAGGCTTGTTGCGACGCCGCCCCAGTAATCGACTTGAATGTCGCGGGTATCGATATTCACGACGCGCCCCATGTCGTGGAGACTGCCGTCGATAATCTGGCCGATTTGCCCGCCTTCTTCGATCCACCCTGGAAGCGATGTATTAGAGCGAAGAACGAGGAATCGTTTCTCGGTGTTCTGGCTCAGGACGGTGACGTCGAGCTGTTCGCGCCATTTCGAGTTGCTCTGTTCTTCGCCTTCAGCGAAGACGAGTCCGGACCACCCGGGAAACCGCGTTCCACACGTTGTGCAGCGATAACTGAACGCAGTTTCGAGTTCTTCGCCGCAGTACTCACAGTATTCGTGTGGGTTCTCGTCGTCGTCGTGTGCGTCTTCGATTCGCTTGAGCTCCATCGTATTCGCGTCGAAATACGACCGGACGGTCTCAACTTCGGCGGCGATGTCGCGCCGGGAGGTGTCCTGAAGGAAGTCGTCGATGTAGTTGCCGAGGATGGCGAAGCCAACGGTTAGATCACCTTCTGTGCGGGAGGCGACTTCTGTACCGACAGCATGGATTGTCGCGGCGACCGCGGCGTCGTTCCCGTACCGTTCTTTACAGAATGCGATTCCTTGCGTTGGGTGCTTGTCGAGCCACGTAACCTGCGTGCCGAAGTCGGGTAAATCGTAGTTCAGATACGGCGGCTGATTTTCGGTGAGGTAGCCACCATCAGCGAGCACGTTGACGAGGTGCATCGTTTCGGGAGGAACATCGAGGTCAACGGCGATTTGTTGATACACCTGCCAGGGAACCATGCTACTGTGAATCTAAGTCACACATTTATAGATTTGCCAAGAAGGAGATGAGTTGAGTCACGTCATTTGAATGCCTCAAGCGATGTTTCAAACGTCTCATCGATGATGGTAATGAGGTTCCGGTTTTCTATCACGAGGTCATGGAACGCATCGTCTAGTGCTGCGACATAGGCGTCGAAAAAGTCGTCGTGCTCTCGTACTGGGATATCATAGGTCGCTGTGAGTGGATTTCCACGGCTACCAGCAACACTCACTGATGATGGGATTTCTCCATCGCTTTCTTGGACTTTCGAGGTGAGTTCGTCTTTGAAAGTATACATAAATTGGTCGCCATTGCTCGTCCCATGCCAGAGTTGAAGCTCTAAGACACCGTCTCTGACAGCTTGGTCTCGGTTCTGTTCCAGACGGTGGAAGAACGTTATGTGAACATCGTTTTTGTTCTCAGCTTTCGTGTAGATGTGCGACAGGTCATCTTTGTGCCGCCACCACCCGTTCTTGAAGATGCCTGCCCAGTCTGAATGTCCCTGTCGAAGGACCCACCGTTCGTCCTCGAGCGAGGGTCGGGTGGGTTTGATCGCAACGTCGGTATCCCGTAGCGATGGGATTTCGATCGGTTCGGCTTCACGAATGACCTCGACTAGTTGGTTACCCCAGTTGGTAGCGAACCAGTCCCACTGCTTTTCGAACGCATCCTGTGCCTCGGCGATCTCGTCGTAATACTCAAAATACAGCTTCGCCTTCTCTCGTTGGTTTTCTTGGTATTCAGTCATCGTCAGTTCACGTTGTATCGTATCGACGAATTCGTTGAGTTGTGCCGTCGTGCGCGCTGGGTGTTTCCCGTAACTCTCTGCCAGAAATGACTCTATCTGTGCTGCGATCCATTCCCACGAAACCGGCACGAATTCCTCAGCTTCCGGCGGCGATGCGTCTCTGGGGGCTAAATAAACGTAGTAGTGACCGTCAGTCGGGACATCAGCTTTGTCGATGTTGATGGTTGAGAACGAGTCTGCGGTAACGTAATCCGGCGTTTGATCCTTTCCCTCGGCAGCGCCCACCTTCAGCTCCCAGCAGATGAACCAGTCGGTGCCCGACCAGACCACCGCGTCAGGACGACGGTCATTGGAGGTGACCACCTCACATTCGACTTGGACGTCGTCAAGGTCGAAACGGGAAAATGAAAACCCGAGGTCATCCCGCCCTGTGAGCGCCGTCAAGAGATGGTCTAGCAACGCGTGGTCAAGACCATGCGGTGCATCAGCTGAGAGATAATAGAACAGGAGCTGCTGCCAGTCACGCTCTTGTTTACTTCGTCCGATAACTTGGAGGATTGTTGATGGTGGCTCCTCTGTTTCGGGAAGCAGATTCAGTTGGTGTGATAGCTCAGCGAGGCGCTGATCCAGACTCTCTGCCACCCATGATGATTTTTCGACAACCAAATTAAGCTATGGGGGGCAGAAGACATCTCGTAACCCCGCAGAGCTGACTGAACTCAAGCAAGTGACCGCCACCCTACATTTTTCTCAAGTGTTGTTGTTGGGGTATGTATGGATGTAGATCGCGCTCGGGGAGTGTTGTTGGGGCTTGCGTGTGGGGATGCGCTCGGGCGGCCGGTCGAGTTCGCCTCGGCATCGGAGATCAACGCGGAGTACGGGCGACTCGAAGAGATGGTCGGGCACGGGACGTGGAATCAGCCTGCGGGGACGATTACGGATGATACGGAGCAGGCGCTGTGTATCGCTCGCAGCCTGGTCGAGCACCAAGGGTTCAACCCGGCGGATGTTGCCGAGCGGTTTGTCGCGTGGTACGATAGTGATCCGTTCGATATCGGGCGGATGACGATGCGGTCGCTCAGCCGACTCAAACGCGGCGACGCGTGGGACGAGGCGGGTCAGCACGTGTGGGAGCAGAGTCGCGAAGGTCAGAACGCCGGGAATGGGAGTGTGATGCGGTGCCCGCCGCTCGCTATCCCGTACGCGAGTGAACGGGAGCACCTCGTCGAGGTGAGTCGGCAGTCTTCACAAATCACGCACGCTGATCCGCGGTGCACGTACGGCTGCGCGGTGCTGAATCTCACGTTGGCTGGCTTGCTTGAAGATGCGGACGTGCCGTTACAGGATGCGCTTGAGGACGTCGGTTCAGACGTGCCTGATGAGCTTGTGACGGCGCTGCGACCGCTCATCCATGGTGACGCGCCCGGCACGTTGGAAACTTCAGGATACGTCATTCATTCGCTACAGACGGCACTCCACGATGGACTGGTCGCGGAGAGTTCGGAGGAAGCGATCGTGACGGCGGTCAACCGTGGTGGTGATACGGATACAATCGGCGCGATTGCAGGCGCGGTCGCTGGCGCGCGGTTCGGAGCGACTTCCCTTCCCGACCGATGGCTGCGTGCTATCGACGAGAGTGACGAACTCGAAACGCTGGCCGAGCAACTCGTAGAGGTGACGTGATGTACGTCCTGGCGTTCGACCGGGACTGGACAGTGGACGTGAATCCGCATCCCCATCGAGACGCGGTGCCGCTTGAGTGGGTACGCTACTGGGCGCACGAGACCAGCCACCAAGTCTGGGCGATCGGGAATCAGGACCTCGTTGACGAAGCAGACATCCCGGGCACGGTGGAGTCGATTCAGCAGCGGGACGGGCATATCGACGCGCTGGGTGAGCAAGACGAGTACGGGTACTACGACTGGTGGCCGGAACGCGAGGAACGCCTACAGATTCTCGGGGAATTGTTCCCCGACGCTGAAGGCTATATCGTCATCGACGATCTCGATTTAGGGCACGTCGATGGCTGGGAGCACTACCACGCGTGGGACTTCGTCAAGCAGGTCCGGCAAGGGGAGCTCGGGCTGTCAGCACCGCCCTCGAGTGGTCTGAGTCCGGATGGCGGATTTGAATCCGGTGACGCAGTTCAAGCCTCTATACGAAACCGTCAAAAAGAGTGACAAAGGAAGCCTACGGTTGTATTTGCACTAGCGCGATAGCGTCCTCTGTCGGTCGAAGCATGTGGTTTTCGTCGCGCCGATAATATCCCTCAAGTTCAGATTCGAGATAGGCATGGACTTCAGCTCCAGTCTTTACTCCCCAAGCCTCTGCCAGTTCACCGTTCGATGTCGGCGCCAACTCGACGAGGTCGCCGAGGCGGTCTACCGCTTGCTCAGACAAGTCATGTTCGGGCCGTTGGCTTTGATGCTCGATGAGAGTATCGAGTAAGGAAACCTCTTGTCTAAGTTCGTCATCGATATCGTCAGCTGTTTCGTCGATATAGGCCTGAATCGTCCGAAACTTTTCTCGATATTGACCCGGGACGTGAAGCGGTTCGGAGTCCCGTTCCCACTGTCCTTGTCGCTGACCGTCCATCGGTATCCAGTCGTCTGTACTACGCACAGCAGTGATCCAGTCTTGAAGCGTACTGGCATACCGGGCGAGACACACCGCTTTTTTGATCCCACTTGTCTCGAAGTACTCCGGGGACTCAGCATCGGCGGAGATGTGAACTCGATCCGATTCGATGGTACCGTCGATCTCCTCCCAACTAGCAACAAGGTCCATCGCCTCGGAGGGGGAGCCATCAAGACGTAACAGTATGACCCCGCCCCGGGTTTTGCCGTCGGTCGTTGGCGACGGGAACAACGTTGAGACGGACATGATTTTGCCGGCCGATCGATCAGCGTTTGGACTCCCGTAGATGGCGTCGATATCGACGTCACCGTCCAGTTCTAGTTGGAGATCAAACACCAGTGGCGTAACCATGTACTCGAACTCGTCATCGAGTCGTTGCTTGAACTCCGTATCTGAGTGGACGAAGTAGTGGTTTGCACCCCGGATCTTCGAGAGCGATTCCGCCAGATCGGGGTTTTCGTCGAGTCCCATTCCGATGAACGTCGTGTGGATGCCTCGCGTTGCTGCTTCCTCAACTGTCGCGGTAATAGTGTTCCTCCCGGTAGCACCGGTATTCGGCATCATATCCGTCAGGAATACGATCCGATTCTCGACTTGCGTCGCATCTGCAGCCTCGTGTTCACCGAGGAGATCGATAGCTGTCTCAAGGCCGGCACTCATGTTCGTTCCACCACCGGCCGTCACATCACGAATATGGCCACGGATCGCGTCCATATCTGTCTCTCCGACGAGAGAGAGCGGTTTGGCGATGTGGTCCTGTGAGTTATAGAGGACGACTCCGAACCGATCGTCCGGTTCTAAGTGCGTGGTGAGGGCTGCGAGAGAGTCTGTTGCAGCAGCCATTTTGGTCTCACTCGATGGTGAGTCCACTGACCGGCGTTGCCCGGACTCATCGTAATAGTACTGATCAAATTGGCTGCCCATCGATCCAGAGACGTCGAGAACAGCGACGAGGTTGAGTTGACGGCGTTCAAAGTCTTCGACGCCGATCGTGGAATTGAGACCGACGGTCAGGTAGTGTTCGGTCCGATCTGTGAGAGGATGGTTGGTTACCGCTGTCCTGTACGATGGGTAGAAGAGACTGTCTTTGTCGTCGCGGTTATCGCCTGTGTCGAAGTAGTAGTCGTAAAACAGTCCCTCGGTCGAGAGCGCATCTTCGCCAGGCAGATATCCTTCAGAAATATTGTCTCGGAAGTTATCGACGTCTTTGGCACCACCAGTAGCCATCCCGAGCGACTCTGATGCATTGTTCATCACCGATTCCACAGCGGCAGCATCGTCTGCGTGTTCATCGACTGGTCTCCCACCATGTGCGAGATACCGATCTAATTCGCCTTCGGGGATTGAAAGCGAGCACTCAGTACATCGATATTGGTTCGGAGGGGTGCGGGGACCCCGCTTCGACTCTCGAAACGGTCGCCAATCATCCCTATCTGAGAGCCGCTGGAGTTCCGACTCCTCGGTGATTACGAGGTGTAGGCCGTTGCGTCCTTGTTGGTCGAGTGCTCTGCCGACCGGGTTTGGAACCGATTCGACTCCGGGCTCGAAAGTCAGCTCTGAACCACATTCGGGGCAGTCGTGAGAAGCCGCTTTCTTGAACTGATCCGGGAAGGCTTCCTGGGCGTCGAAACCGACATCAATACCGAGTCCGTGTTCTATGCGATATGTCTCCTCGATCGCCAGCGAGTTCACTCGATCAGCAACACCGCCAACGACGAATTGGTCCCCATTAGTATCCTCAACTTCGAAGAGCGCAACATCGGAAGGCGAATCAGCACGGTTCAGAATGGAAACTTCGATCTCCGCAAGATATTGACCGTGAGTGATATCAGATTTAGTACTTACCATCTTTCCACGTTCCCGCTACAGTTATTTATACTCACTGAAGAGATCTATTCTATACTGCGTTAGTTACGAATAGCAACTAGTATCACTGAACACGACATCCGGAATGGCGATCAGGAGTTCTGAGTGTGCCGGTCGATAGAGCCTCGGAACGCCTCCATACCTTCCACGCGCTCAGTTTCGACGGCGCTCATCTCGCGTGGATGGTCGTGATAGTACGCGAGCGCATGGTACACGTCCGCGACGTCCAAGTCATACCGGTCGGCGACTGTTTCGGGATCAACCCCACGCTCCTCGATCAACGCATACACCTGGCGGACGCTGATTCGCCGTCCGGCAATGTAGGTTCCTCGATGAGGTCGTGTGCAACACGACGACTCTCCTGCTCGGCTATACACGCTACTACCACGTCCTGTCGCAAAAGGGCTCTCCCGCGCCATTGCTTGCGATAGCGGGATATGCGGAGCTAAAGCCATGAGAGGCCAGTATTGAGTTCTTCGAGGAACGACGGCTGTACTTGCGCGCTGGGTGGGAACGAGAGTTGGTCGCCTTGCCGGTCAAGGATCGTTTCGCGGAGGAAGGGATGAGCCGGGTCGAATGAGGGACTCGTTCGGATGCGGTAGTCGCTATCGATGGTGAACAGTGCAGCGTCGAACGCACGGTGGTGCAGCGAGTTCAACACGAGGACGTTCTCCGGGTGTTCGGCTAAGTCAGGGTGCTGACTCCGGGGGAGGACGTGCGCGAGATCCAGCAACGAATCCTCTTGAATGCCGGTTAGGGTGCACTCGTGGCCGTAGCGTTCGAGCGTATCGGCACGGAAGGCGTCGCTCACAGTGATTTTTGACGTCTCATACCGGCGAATCTGACCGCTCTGGTTGAGTGGTTCCCCGGTCGGCCACTGGGCGACCTCCCCGGTCTGGACCCACTGCTGCCAGACATCGGGTGCCTCGTAGTCGTCATTTTGCTGGGCACGGTCGTGCAGCCAGGTGACCGGGACGGCGTTGCTGTTGAGGATCGAGAAGTGGAACTGATAGTTCGGGACCTGTGTCCCGTCCTCAGCACGGTACGCGCGTACCTCGAGGTGGTCGGGAACGCATAGCCCGCAGAACTCAACGACGCCCGATTCGGGTTTTCGGAAGACGAGGACGGGCGGTACGTCCTCACGCCGACCGGCAGCGGCGTTGTCGAAGGCAGCTTTGATCTTCTGGTTTTGCGCGGACTCGTCGTAGGGGTTCGAGGTCTTTGCGTCGCCCCAGTAAGTGATGTAACCGGCGTTGACAGCGAGGGTGTCCTCCCATGGATCGTCATGTTGGGAGATACCGCTGTCGTTCGAGACGAGTACCAGCGTTGCTGGCGTATCGGATCGATCTGCACCAAGATCACGAATTCCGCCAGTGTTCCTGATACCGCTGTCGAGCGGACCACGAATCCATCGGAGAAACTGGTCGTCCGGGTTGCGATAACTCCCGGTATCGCGGTATTGTTGCCCGACCCGGAACATACGTTGCATGCTACCGCGGCGTTACATCTATCAGTCAATAAATGACCGCGTGATACTCGCAAGAGAACTCAGGATGTGATATGTGAGACTCAACAGAACGCGCTCACTGGGGTATAGGGCGACATACCCCTGCTGAGCAGCAGAGCTGTTGTGGGGGACATACGCCGATATTCAGCAAATGAGGTTGAGTGGGACGTAGCCAGCTTTGTTGGAACCCTAAGACACTGATAGGTTTGAGCGGGTGTGCTGTATACAGGGCGCGTATCTCGCACAGAATTCTCTCCACCTGCGGCGCAGTTCGGCCGGTGAGTGCGGACGGCGAGCACCACTTGAGGTGATGCCGACCAGCCATCCGATCTCCGAAGGGGTATCGCCTGTCAGGCGACCGTCCTTGGGAGAGCGGCCGCTAGATCCCCTCGTGGTGGACTTCCTGCCTGCCGTACACCGGCGTGGGGATCTCCTCATAGCGTGCCTTCAGCTGCAGCGCCAGATACAGCGAGTAGTGGCGTGACTGGTGCAGGTTGCCACCGTGGAACCACAGTTGGTCCACCTGCGTCGGCTTCCACATGTTGCGCTGCTCGCCCTCCCACGGTCCGGGGTCTTTGGGCGTGTCTGAGCCGAGCCCCCAGACCTTCCCCGCCTGCCGCGCCGTCTCCTCATCTATCAGGTCGGCCACCCAGTGGTTCATCGAACCGAACCCCGTGGCGCACACGACAAGGTCGGCCGGGAGCTCGGTGCCATCTTCCAGCAGGATCGCATCCTCGTTGAACTCGGTCACCTGCCCATGGGCCATATCAATCTCTCCGTCGATTATGAGCTGACTGGCGCCGGTGTCGATGTAGTAGCCCGAGCCACGGCGGAGGTACTTCATGAACAGCCCCGATTCATCGGGACCAAAGTCGATCCAGAAGCCGGCGTCCTCGAGCGCATCGTAGAAGTCGGAGTCGATTTCCCTGATTTTGTCGTAGTTGGGTTTTTCGAACTCATTCATGATGCGGTACGGGACGGATGCGAAGATCATGTCCGCCCGGTGGGTGTCGATGCCGTTCTCGACGGCCCGCTCGGAGTACAGATCACCGAGTGCGTGCTCCAGTATTGACTCCGTCTTGATGACGCACGTCGATGACCGCTGCACCATCGTCACGTCCGCGTCTACCTCCCAGAGCCCCTCACAGATGTCGTGGGCTGAGTTGTTCGAGCCCACCACTACCACGGACTTGTCCTCGTACTTCTCGTCGGGGCCAGGGTACTCGGATGAGTGTAGTACCTCGCCGTTGAAGCGCTCCTCGCCGTCGAGGTCGGGCATGTTGGGCTTGCCGCTCATGCCCGTCGCCATCACGAGCTCCTGTGGGCGCAACACGAGCTCCTCACCGTCGCGGTTGACCTCGACCTCCCAGGTGCCCGTCTCCTCGTCGTACTGTGCACTGGTGGCCTCGGTCTTCGACCAGTAGTTCAGCTCCATCACCCGCGTGTACATCTCCAGCCAATCGCCGAGCTTGTCCTTCGGTGAGAACACCGGCCAGTTTTTGGGGAACTTGATATACGGGAGGTGGTCGTACCAGATGGGGTCGTGCAGCGCGAGCCCCTCGTACCGGTTGCGCCAGGAGTCGCCCGGCCGGTCGTTCTTCTCGACGATGATCGTGGGCACGCCGAGCTGGCGGAGTCGTGCACCGAGTGCGATGCCGCCCTGTCCCCCACCGACGATCACGGTGTGCGGCTGTTCGGTGTACCCCAGGTTCTCCAGCTCCTCCTCACGGCGCTCTGTCCACGTTTTGCGGTCTGGGTCCGCAACCGGCTCTGCGCCTATCGGTCGGTCTCTGCCCCTGGGCTCCTCATGCCCCTTCAGCTCCGTCAGTGCGGTCAGGAAGGTCCACGCACCGCCATCTTTCAGCCGGACGACACCCTCACCACGACCCACCTCGGTCTCGAAGGTGAACCAGGCGGTGATGATCCCATCCTCCTCCTCCGCCGGCTCGGTAAGCTCGAAGTCCGACGGACCGATGTGCGCGAGTGTCTCCTCGAGCATATCCTCGACGCCACTGGGATTCTCCACCGTCTTGATGTTCCAGGTAAACGCGACCAGGTCGCGCCAGTAGCTCGACTCACAGAACATCTCCGCCGCAGCGGCGGCATCCTCCCGGCGCATCGCATCCTCGAGCTCCTCCAAGTACGCCTGTGCCGTCTCGGTCGCATGGTCGATATCGCCATCGGACATCTGCTCTGGCGAGCTCATCGGCCCACCTCTTCCGCTGCGGTGGTCGCCACAGCGGGTGTCGGTACCGATTGCAGTTCAGGTCCGGTATGTCCATTAAAGAACATAATCTTTCTGAAGTGCCGTCTCTACTTAATGATTATTCACAGGTATTTATCAGCCATACCGGCTCAGTTGCAAGGTTTGGATTGCGACGGTGGAGATCGTTACGCAATTCAAAGCCATCATATCTTCCCGCGAGCCCAGTTAGAACGGGCAGGATACGATTCGGGGAACAACCACCACGACAGGAAGCGTGTGAATGAAATCGAGGCGATCACCACTCATGATGGTATGTCTGAACTTTCATCCAAGCTCTATTAGTCTAGTGCGTCGCAGACCCCGGCTTCTCTGATTTGGACTGTAATATACTCGTGGATGCTTTAAGCGAGGGTTTGTATTGAGTCTGCTTGGTGTTCTGTCGGGTGTTGGCCGCCGTAGTAACTGTCTGTGCGGTCGGTGTCGTACAGCGATCTGAGTTCACGCGTCGTTGCGGCGGAGAGGACGCTGAGGTCAGTTGCTCAGGTAGACAACTATACATTTCGAGGACAGATCGGCGCCGGTGCAGGTTACTATAGCCAAACTACTCTACCACTCCTCAGAGAACAGTCCGATCTCTGTTATGAATATGCGCCTACACGAAACAGAGAGTGTGTGCCATTTCCAGTCCGGGGGTTTCCGAGAGGGGTCGGTAAAATCTGAATTACTAATCATCCTTGCAATCTCTATTAATTACGGATATGTATCCGTAATTAATTTCGATATATCTGCACTACGGACTAGTACAACGAGGAACAACATAAGCATATCCCCGTATAGGATCATTCATTCTCCCCCGACCCCCCTCTCGAAACGCGCCAGACTGGAAATGGCACTCACTCTCTGTAAGACAACCAGACAACATGTCGAGATTTGGCGAGATTCTCTTGAGGACCGCCCTACAACACGCAAAACATGTCGGTGAAACACTGGATTAATTCCGGGTTGCCAATGTCACAGGACTCCTCGTTGTGTGCTGTGTTGCTTACCGAGATAGGAGAGTTACGCGTATCGCTCCTAATTTGAGTAACGCGTGCACCTATGTTGTTGGTCCATTTTGGATATAGTTGTTCGTGGGGACAAAGTTGATGCAGGGTACGGATACTTCAGGCGGACAAGCCGTGAGGCGGCTCTGTTGAAATCTTCTTCTTTAGGCATATACAGCGTGCAACAACCGGGCAGTGCATGTGCGAATGTATCGCTGTCAATTCTGGCAGATTTCGTTGCTGTTCGCGCGACTCTGCAATACAGGGCGCGTATCTTGCATGAGAGATGGTTTGGATTTAGACTGGGCGCGATTCTGGAGCCGACAGAGCGCAACCACGAATTCCAGACCGATCCACTCATCGATCTCGACGGTCGCTTCCAGGTCGTTCATTCCGATCAGCAGTTCGCAAACGTGTATGATCGCGAGCTCTGACTTCCGTCCTTCTCCACCAGAGAAGCTGATAAAGCGACTGTTGTGGCCCAACTCGATGCTACACTTACCACAACTGAAATGCCGAGAGGTGACCCAACTAAGACTGGTAATTAGCAAAATACACTTAAAAGGTTGTGGGGCGAATGTTTAAAAGAGGCTGGTGTTGTATTGTAGTTGCTGTATGCAACCAAACACGGAAGACGCTGATCGGTTCACGTACGTTGACGAAGAGGTCGTATTGGACGTACAGACACTTCATCGGCTCATATCGATCCGAAAAGAGGACGATACCTGGGATACTTCGATCACTCGGCTCCTGGATAACGCGATCCAAAATGTACCAATCGAAGAAATTCTGCGAGATCTCCTCAATCAGTTCGAGGACGCTGTAAGCATCAATGTTGTTCCAACACCTCAGTATGAGCGTCCTCTGCGAGAGATCCGCAATCAGCTCGAGGACGGTGTAAGCATCAGTGCTAATCCAACACCTCAGTATGAGGATCCAGGGAGGTTGATTATCTCGGTACATACTGGAGAAGTATCGTTCGAAGAGAACGTTTCGCTCTACGCAGGGACAGAATCATGCGCCATGATCGAATCAAACACCGGCGAAGAATTCTGCCTGCCGTTCGATATCATCGCAACATGTGACGGACCAAAGAGCGAGACGATGAGTACAACACCCGTCTATGCGACTGATAGCATTCTCGGGATGGAGCCGATTTCGCTTGATGAAGGGCTTGATCAGTTGCGAACGAAGATTGGAATGCCCAGAGACGAACTTCGGGAACTTGATTCCGATCACTAAGGTCACTTATTAATCCCGAAAAGGAAAAATCACTCGTCAGGGTGGTTGTAGACTCGCCGACGATAGTTGAATCGGGGCAACTGAAGGCAACTATTATAAACGTTGCAGCTGACGTTTTGCATAAGCAACCCTGGAACAGCAAAGAAAGACGTCATACCTGGGTGTTGCTCCTGCATATATGCCCGACAACTCCCTATCCACCTCCCCAGACACAGACATCCAAGAATGGGTGTGCCCGTACTGCGAGCAGACCCGACAGTCCCTCCCCGAGATTCGGGACCACATCACTGAATCCACTGAAGGAGCGCACAGAGGAATTGACGGACTGAAGCCTACCCGAGACATTCTTGCCTACGGCACTAATGGTGAGATAGTCGATCGTGTGGAGGGCGTTTCGACGGAACCTGCCGATCCCATCGACGAGTACGACAAGCGAGAAATCATCATCAATAGTTGGTTAGCTGCCGATCGAGACCCAAATCGGAGAGCTGTCGAGGCTATCAGTGATGCTACTCAGCAGTACGTCTCCAAACTTTTGAACGATATTGAGTCTGGAGAAATCCCCAGAGAGACATGGGTAGAAGCAATCGATTACGGCCTCAAAGACGAACTCGAAGAGCGACTCAGGCAGTACGAACCAGAAGACGACACGGAGGACACCATGAGTGCACAAACGACGGCAACTGCGGAAGACATCGTTGAAGAAGCGCCGAAGAAAGACCGAATCATCGCGGCACACCGTATCAGCCCGAGCGCAGACAAGCAGGCCGTCGCAGATGCCCTGGGGGTATCGTACGAATACGTCCGGCAGATTTTCAACGATATCGATAGCGCTCCGGAGGAGTGGCAGAAGCTACGAGACGGAGATCTCGATGAAGATCCTGAACCTGAACTCCGCGACGCTGTCGAACAACGCCTAGTCGATTCGGGCGCACTAGTCGGCGAGCAGGAGGAACAAAGTGAGATTGTGTCGCGCGAGCGGGCGTCTGCGGAGCAGGTCAAGGGGATGGTTCGGGCGTCCGAGATAGATACTGTGATCGAGAAGCTCGAACTCTTGCAAGAGCAGGCAGAATACACGCAGAATGGAGATGCAGAGTTCGTCGCTAAGAAATGCATCGAGTGGTTGGATGAATTGATCGAGCAAGCAGAGTAGTCCCGGAGTCTCTGATGAGTTGTAAGTCAGTTGTGGCTGTGCAACTCTAGTCCATAGTTTTAATACAAGCGGTTGTTTCTGGTGAGGTGAGGCAACCAACAGTGCTGCTGAGACTGCCCGAAAGCGACGGTCACGCCCGCTGTGACAGTTGCTCTGGCATACGCAGTACAACGGGTAACAACCATAGATGACTATCTACCGCTCTCCCCGCGCCCACGGAGGTATCGAACTGTGAGTACCGACACGCCGACTACACCCACGCACGTACCCGAACACGACTCCGACGAACAGGATCACGAGGTTGACACGGAGTCCAACCGGGAGCCTGCAACCATTGCAAGCTCCCCGAACGGTGAGCGACGAGGTGTGGCTATCTACTTGACTGCCGACGACCTTCGCCGGCTCGGCATCCCGCACGACGTCAATGCCGTTGTACCGTGTATTCTCAACGGTGCCGTGCTGATCAAGTCCACCACGTAATCATCCAAATCTGTCGATGAGTGAACAAGTCGCCACGTACATTCCTGATGAAGAATACGATGACTGGGTAGAACAGGCCGAGGAGATGGGAATGTCAACAAGCGACTGGATCAAGTCCATGGTGCGCGCTGGCCAGAAAAAATTCAACCGGGACGTTGAGCCTACCGAGTCGCGCGACGATCTTCGCCGACGGCGGAAAGACCTCCGCAGAGAACTTCAGCGTGCACGCGACCGCATCGAGGAATTAGAGGAGCAGGTTCACAGGAGCGAGCGTGACGCAGTGATTGATTACATCGACGAGAATCCCGGTGCAGAGTACGAGGACATCGTACAACACGTTGTCAACACCGTCAACTCTCGCGTGACGCTGATTTTGGACGACGTTGAGGGCGACAAGATCGAGATTGATGAACAAGGAAGAATGTACACACGATGATTGAAACGAACTACGACTACGACTCCGGATACCACGAAGGATCGATTGTTGAACAGGATGCACTCGCATTCCTGGGTGTCTTCAAAACTCTCGAGGACGTGCCAGCACGGTACCTCCTCGAAAACCATGCATCTGAGGTGACGTCTGAAGGTGCCTGGAATGATTACGATGCGCAGGAATTGGCAGATCTGAGTGCGCATACGAGACGATACGTGTACGGTAAAGCGTATCGTGAATGGCAGAGTTATTGCGACGAACACGACGTACATCCAGCGCTCGCTGACCCGCAGGACATCGAAGATCATCTATCGGAGCAGAGAGACAAGGTGACGAAACTGAAGACAGTGCATGACGCTCGGTTCCGGCCACTCTTCCGCTGGTATCGGTGGATGCAGTACCACGCTGACTATCCGCACCGGTACAATCCGGTCGTGATGGCTGTGCTGCTGCGTGGTGCGGTGCACGACATTTGGCAAACTCGATTGTTTGATCGGAAGAACGTTCCACAAACGCGGGAGGAGAATTAATGCAAGACCCAGAAGACGCTGTTGCTGCAGAGTTTGGTCTCGAAGGTGATCCGCTCGCGGAACTCAATCCGCAGATGAAGGCTATTGACACGGATTGGTTTGAGTACTACTACAGCGAGATCATCGACAACAAAAGAATCAAGGAAGAAACGAAAGGTCACTACGAGGTGTCGTTCCGGAACTGGACGGAGCATATGAGCCAGTACGATCGACACCCGACACTGCCGACTGAGCGTCAAGTTGAAGCGTTCGTTGATGCCTGTCTGCCCCGGATGAAGGGCACACAGGTGCGGAAGAAGATCAACCATGTGAAGAAGGTGTACGAGTGGATGCAGCAGAATCCGAGGTTCCCGCATCCTACGAACTACAATCCGTTCCTCCGAGTCAAATCGAAGCGCGAGATGGCTCTGGAAAACGAAAGCCCGAAGAATCATCCGAAGGTTGAGCTTGAAGAATTGAGCGAGCAGGTGAAGAGCATCAAGCACGTCGGCGAGCGTGCCGTTACTGTCTTCCAACTCAAGACCGGGGTTCGTTCCTCAGAGTTGGCGAACATTCGGATGGAAGAGATTCATATTACGAATCCTGACGTGCTGAGTCACTACGAGTCGATGGGAACGCACGACCAGTTGGACGACGCGGCGAATGCGGTGTACATCGCTCCAGAAGAATCTCGTCATGGCAACAAGCGTGATAGCCCTACGGTCATTCCCCTGGACGATGAGACGCGTCGCGTGCTTATTGATTGGTTATTGATTCGGCCAGATAACGATGCGCCGTGGCTGTTCCTGACGCAGAAGGGGAAGCAGATGAAGAAATCAAGTCTCGGCCACGTGTGGCGGAAGCACTGGTGGCCCGAGTACGAGTTCGATGCAGAAGAGGAGTTCCGGTCGATTACACCGCACTGGTCACGTCACTGGATGTCTACCTGGTTTCGGACACAGGCTGGGATGGAGGAACCGAAGGTGCAGTATCTTCGTGGTGACACCATGGGTGGGGAGCTTGAGAAAAGTCGGTCGGCATTCCATCGGTATGTGCACATGTACTATGATGACGTCGAGTCGGAGTATCGAGAAGGCGTGTTCAAACTCGGTATTTGAACGCGCGGTTCTGTTGGGGTTCTACCTCGTTGACTTATACCCTATTTAAAGGACATTCTGCAAGAACCACTATACCCGCGCCGTCTTGCGATTTACCGGTTTTGTCTTTGTTCTACCTTGTTCAACTCGATAAGCAGTCGGAAGATCGCCTTCACGAGGTTCGCGTCCACGTCGAAGCGCTCGGCGTTCTCGCCGGCGCGGTCCATCACGGCCTGCTCTTGTGTCTCGTCCGTCGTCGGCAGGTCGCGACGCTCCTTCACGCCGGCGATGGTGTCGGCGACGTACGTGCGCCGGGCGATCAACTCGACCAACTCGCGGTCGATATCGGCGATCTCCTCGCGTAGTTCGTCCAAGCTCATCGCCTCCAGTTCCTCGGGGGATTGACTCGTGTCGTCGTAGCTCATTGTCTGATCTCGTGTGTTCGTCGTCGGTCACAGCACCCGTGCGCCGGTCTCGCGGGTCCGGGTCAGTCGCGTTTCGCCGTCGCGGGCGGCCCATCGCTCGCGTACCGCCGTCAACGCCTCGCGGTCGCCGACAGCGACGACGCTCGGGCCGGTGCCCGACAGCGAGACCCCGTCGCAGTCGGCCATCGCCTCCACGGCTGGGTCGGTCGGGAACCCCAGCGCCGCCGAGAAGGCGAGGCCGTTCACCGTCATCGCCCGGGCGTAGTCGCCCTCGAGCGCCAACTCGGTCGCCAACGCCGCCATCGGCGCGACGCGTTCGCACGCGGAGACGTCCGCGTCCGCGGAATACGCCCGATCGGGCGGCGTCCACACGAGCGCGTGCTCGGCGAACGGGTCGTCGCTGGCGAGGAGTTCGTCCTCGTGGTTGTCGG
The DNA here is from genome assembly GCF_040025155.1 of Halobaculum rarum. Lineage (NCBI taxonomy): Archaea > Methanobacteriati > Methanobacteriota > Halobacteria > Halobacteriales > Haloferacaceae > Halobaculum > Halobaculum rarum. Next base: position 2,694,665 of record NZ_CP157275.1, read on the forward strand.
TGACGGTGACGCCGCCGAGCATCGACGCCGAGGCGTCGTCGAACGCGCCCGTCACGGTAACGCCGGCGTCGCGCGCCGCGCGGACGCCGACGCGACACGCCTCGGTCTTGGTCACGTCGGCGTCGGGGTCGTTCGCCACCTCCAGCCCGAGCGCCGACAGCGTCGCCACCACGGTCGCGTTTGCGGCCGCACTCGAGCTCTTCAGTCCCGCCGCGGTCGGCACCTCGCTTTCGGTCTCAACGGTACCGCCCTCGCCGGTGCCGTAGCGGTCGACGACGCGCTCGACGCAGCGCTCGATCAGCGTCGTGTCGCCGTCGGGCGCGCCGGCGATAGTGCCGGTGACGCCCTCGGCGTCCGGGTCGAGCGTGACCGTCGCGGTCGTCTCCAGATCCAGCGCGAACGCGGCGCCGCGGCCCGTCGCGAGGGCGTTGACGACGGTCCCGGCGCCCGGCGCGGCGGCGCGTCCTTCCATGCGTCGACGCGCGCGTTCGCCGGGGTAAAGCGTGGCGGTCGTGTCAACATCGCGGTCGCGACGGGCGCGGCGTGTTGGCGGGCGCGTCCGCCGCCGTGTCCCGCGACGCTCGCTCCGCTCCCGCCGCGCTCTACTCACGGCTCACTCCGTTCGCCGTTCGCTTCCGCGGTCTCCCTTCGTGAGACTCGCTCCGCTCGTCTCACGTGCCCTCGTTCGCTCCGCTCACGAGGACTCCGGTCGACCGCGCTCTCGCCGCGCTTATTCGCGTCCGCCACCCACTCGGAGCCATGAGCGCCCCCCATCGCAACGACATCGCGCCCGCGAGCGTCTCGGTCGCCCTCCGCGAGGAGGGCGTCGAGGTCGAGTACCTCGACGGCCGCGTCACCTTCTACCACGGCGTCCCGCGGGTCGTCGAGGACACCCTCACGACCTCGCCGGGCAAGGAGACGCACGTGCTCGTCACCGACCCCACCGAGACGGAGGGCGTCCTGCTGTACGTGAACGACCTGAAGACCCACGACGACATCCTCGAACAGACCGGCGTCGGCCGCGTCATCCTCGGCGAGGGCGAGGAGGAGGAGCTGTTCCCGGGCGTCACCGCCCGGCGTCCGGGCGGCCAGCGCACCGAGATCGAGGCCGACCCCGAGGTCGCCGGCGGGCGCGTGTTCGCCTTCGTCGAGGACGACTGGGGCGAGGAGAGCTACGAGTTCGCCGCGGGCGACGACGCCGACGGGGAGTCGACGACGGACGCGGACCGCGCCGGCGACGCGGAAAGCGACGAGGACGAGTGAGATGAGCCTCCGGAAACCGTGGCGCAATCTGGACCGATCGGCGGCCGCCGCCGCGCCCGACCGCTACGGCGTCTACGAGTTGGGCGACGCTGACGGGGAGCCGGTCGGATACGGAGTCGGCGTCCTCCGCGACGAGGTAAAGGAGGCACTGGCTTACGGCGACGCCGCGAAGGTCCGGTGGCTCGTCGCGGAGTCGCACGAGCACGCCGAGCGCCTCGTGGACGACCGGTTCTGATCGGCGAGCGCGGCTGTCGAGGCCGTCGAGGCTGGCGGAGCTGCGATGACCGCGGACGCGACGCCCCTACTGGAGGTACGAGGGGTCCTCCGCGTCACAGTGCTCCTCGTGCTGTTCGGCGTCGTCGGGATCGTCGAACAGCAGGCCGCAGGCGTCACACTGGTACCAGGTCATGTCGTCACGCTCCGTTGCCGTGACCATAGGTAGCATTCGACGCGCCGTGGATAAATCGCTACCGGCGGTACGTCGTCATCGCTATCGGCATCGTCGTCGGTGCCGTCCGACGGTTAGAAGTCCGGGAGGTCGTCGGGCGCCTCGAACTCGCTTTCCCAGTCGACGTACTCCTCCTTCAGCACCTCGCAGACGACCTGTCCGAACTCGGTCAAGGCGGCGTTGATCGCCGACACTTGCTCCCAGCTTCGGAGGTCCGGGTGGAGATCGCGCTCCTTCCAATCCTCCGGGATCCCGGGGGCGTGGTAGCCGACGCGGTCGGCGAAGTCGTCCCAGAAGAAGTCGAACCGCTCGAACAGCGCCAGATCGCCGGCGATACGCCACGTGTCGGCGTCGATGTCGGCGTCCGCGGCCCACCGGCCGAACGCCTCCTCCCACGCGCCCTCCCGGAGGAACGCTTCCAACTCCTCGCGGTGGTACTCGTCGCCGGCGACCTCCGTGTCGTCGTACTGACTCGGGTCGACCGTCGAGAGGGTCGGCGTCGGCGGGGTGTCGGCGTCGAGGCTCATGTCCGTCCGTATCCCCGCACGGGGCAAATGCCTGCCGGAGCGGGCGGTCCAGCGCGGCCACGCCGAACCGCCCGACCACGCGAGAACACCGGTAGGCGAGAGCGCCGGAGTTATTCGGATCAGGACCATAACGTGGTTCATGCCAACACGACGCGACGTTCTGGCGGGGCTCGCGAGCGCGGGCGCCGTCGGCGCCGCCGGCTGCGTACAAGTGGGGTCCTCCGACGCCGCCCCGCAGGCGGCCGACTCGAACGAAACCGTGGGCACCGGCGCCGGAGGACGCGAGGCCGCGTCGTCGACGACCGAGACCGACGTGTACCGGTCGACCGTCCAGTCGGTCGTCGGCATCCTCAACTACGGCCCCAACGGTCCGCAGGGAAGCGGTTCCGGCTTCGTCGCGGGCGACGGCTACGTCGTCACAAACCAGCACGTCGTTGCCGGCGCGACCGAGGTGAAGCTCCGTTTTCAGGGCAACACGTGGCGCGACGCCGAGATCGTCGGCACCGACGCCTACTCGGATCTCGCGGTGTTGCGCGCCGAGAACCGCCCCGAGTCGGCGACACCGCTGTCGTGGGTCGCCACCGACCCCGAGCCGCCGGTCGGGACGCCGGTGATGGCGATCGGCTCGCCGTACGGCTTCAGCGGCTCCGCCTCCACCGGCATCATCTCCGGGATCGACCGGGTGCTGTCGGCGCCGAACAACTTCACCGTCGCCGACTCGGTGCAGACGGACGCGGCGCTCAACCCCGGCAACTCCGGCGGCCCAGTCGTCACCTTCGACGGGACCGTCGCGGCGGTCGCCGCCCGCGGCGGCGGCGACAACATCGGCTTCGGCGTCTCCGCGGAGCTGTCGAAGCGGGTCGTCCCCGCGCTCGCGGCGGACGGCGAGTACGACCACTCCTACATGGGCGTCCGCCTCCTCGGGGTGACTCCCGTCATCGCGGAGGCGTACGACATCGACGACGTGGGCGGCGTGCTCATCGTCGAGGTGGTCGAAGACGGGCCCGCCGCCGGCACGCTCCGGGGCACGGACGGGTCCACCACCGTCGACGGCGTCAGCGTCCCCACCGGCGGCGACGTGGTCGTCGGGATCGGCGGCACCGACGTCGAGGTACAGGCGGACCTCTCGAACTACCTCGCGTTGGAGACCTCGCCAGGCGACGTGGTGGAGTTCACCGTGTTGCGTGACGGGTCGGAGACGACCGTCTCGTTCGAGCTCGGGGAGCGCCCGCAGCCCGACGTCTGAGCCTCCGTCGATTCTGCCCCACGGCTATCGGTCCGGGCACCTGCCGTTTCCGGCGCGCACCTTACCCGAGCCGTTCGCTCACGTCCGCCAACTGCGACCGTCGCTCCTCGGTTGCCTCCTCGCGCAACGCCGTCTCCTCCTGCGTCGGACACTCGAGGTCCGGAACGGGCGTCGGCGTACCCTCCTCGTCGAGCGCGACGAAGGTGAGAAACGAGGTGGTGGTCCGCCGCTCCTCGCCCGTCCGGGGGTTCTCAGCGCGAACGTCGACCTTCACGTCGACGCTGGTGCGGCCGGTGTTGAACACGTACGCCTCGAGCACGGCCACCTCACCCAGGTCGATGGGCGCGATGAAGTCGACGTGGTCCATCGACGCCGTGACACACTGGCGTCGCGAGAAGCGCATCGCCGCGATGGCGCCGCAGATGTCCATCCAGTGAAGCACCGCGCCACCCAGCGCCCGCCCGAGGTTGTTCGTGTCGTTGGGGAGCAACAGCTCGGTCATCTCCGTGTAGGAGGCGGCGAGCGTACCCTCCCCGTCGCCGCTGGCGTCTCCGTCGGCTGCTCCGTCGACGAGTCCGTCGACAGCGTCGTCGGTGTCAGTCATACCGAGTCCTTCCGGTGGCGTGTGTATCAACTCCTGTGGTCTCGTCCCGGCGGTTCCAGGAACGAGACGAGCAGTCGCCTCCCGAACCGTTATGCGGGGATCGGCCGAACGATGACGCGTGATAACGAACCGCGAGATCACGTCGCGGGAACTCCTCGACAAGGCCCTCGACGAGTTGGTCGACTCCGCCCGTGCGAACGGCGTCTCCGACGACGAGACCGCGGAGGCGCTACGTGTTCGGGCGGCCGGGATAGCGGGCGGAGACGACGGAGAGACCGAAACGGAGCCCGAACCCTGACCGCGACGGAGAGACCGAAACGGAGCCCGAACCCTGACCGCGACGGTGCTCAGCGGGAGCGGAACTCGTCGTCGGGGTCCGACTCCGAGCGGCCGCTCTCTCGGCCACGGGGTCCGGAGCCGCGGGGCCGTCGGTCGTCGCTGTCGCCGCCCACGTCGAACGATTTCAGCGGCTGCCCGGCGGCGTCGACCACCTCGTCGCTCACGCGGATCGGACACTCCAGCCGTGTGGCGATGGCGATCGCGTCGCTGGGGCGGGCGTCGAAGACGAACCGGTCCGGCTCGCCGTCGACGTAGCGCTCGGCGGTGAGCTTGCCGTAAAAGGTGCCGTCCACGATGTCGTCGATCCGGACGGAGTCGACCGCGCCGCCGAACTCCGTCACCATCTCGACGAGCAGGTCGTGGGTGAGCGGCCGGTCGAACGGCTCGCCCGTAAGCGCGCCGCGAATGGATCGTGCCTGATCCGGTGTCACGAAGATCGGGAGGTACTCCCCGCGGGCGCGGAGCACGACCGCCGGAACCTCCTCACCGTCCGGCCCCGACCCCACGCCGATACCGGCGACCTCGGCCTCGTGTTCCATACGCACACAACGCGGGCCGGGCATGAATACCTACCGCGGCGTCCCGAGCCGAGCGAACGCCGATCCGGAACCCGTCCGCGACGAGGGACGTGAGACTCCGACAGGCGTATACGGGCCGGACGGAAAAACGCGGCCAATGAGTACCGGAATCGGACCGTACGCGGGGTGGCGGCCGTGAGCCGCGATCCCGACGCTGCGGACACCCCCGCTTCTGACGCGGTCGGCGACCGCACGTCCGACGCGGGCGACCCCCCTGCGTCCGCCCCGCCGGCCGCCAACGGCCCCGCCCCAGGCACCGGGCCGCAACCTTCCAACGAGCGCGGCGAGGGGAGCGTCCGCGTCGTCGGCACGGCCCACGTCTCGGAGGCGTCCGTCCGCGAGGTAGAGGAGACGGTCGACGAGGAGCGTCCCGACATCGTCGCCGTCGAACTCGACGAGGGACGCTACCGCCAGATGAAGGGAGAGACGCCCGACGACCTCGACCCCGGCGACCTGCTCCGGGGCAACACCGTCTTCCAGTTCCTCGCGTACTGGATGCTCTCGTACGTCCAGACGCGAATGGGCGACCGGTTCGACATCGACCCCGGCGCGGAGCTGCTGGCGGCCGTCGAGACCGCCGAGGACCTCGGGATCTCGGTCGCGCTCGTCGACCGCGACATCCAGACGACGATCCAGCGCTTCTGGGCGCGTCTCTCGCTGATCGAGAAACTGCGCATGGTCGGCGCGCTCGCGTTCGGGGTCACCGACCCCCGCGTCGCTGGGATCACGTTCGGCCTGCTGGTCGGCGTTCTCCTTGGCCCGGCGATCGGGCTGTTCGGCGGCGCCGTCGGAGTTACGGACGCCGTGCTCACGCGCGTCGGCGTCGGTGCGCTCGTCGGCGCCGTCGCGGGCTATCTGGGCTACCGTGCCGCGTCGCTGTCGCTGGGCGGCGGCGGCGACGCGGATGGATCTGGAGGCGCGACCACGCTCGGCGTCGGCGCCGTCGTCGCGGTCGCGGTCGCCGCCGCGGTGACGGTCAGCGGGGCCGGCGTCGACGCGGTCGCCGGGCTCCTCTCGGGCACGCTCGTTCGCGCGGCCGGGAGCCTCGCGCTGGGGCTCGTCGCCGGGCTGTTCGTCGGCGCGCTCGCGGCCGTCGCCATCGACGCGCTCGGCCTCGCGCCCGACGGCGACGCCGACGACCTCGAGGGGTTCGACCCCGACGATCTGACCGACACCGACGTGGTGACGGCGATGATGGAGGAGTTCCGGGAGTTCTCCCCCGGCGGCGCCGAGGCGCTCATCGACGAGCGCGACGCGTACATCGCCCACCAGCTCGTGGGGCTCCGGAACGAGGGGTACGACGTGGTCGCCGTCGTCGGCGCGGGCCACCGCGCGGGCATCGAGTCGTACCTCGCGAATCCCGAGTCGCTGCCGCCGATGGACTCGCTCGTCGGGCAGGCCGACTCCGGCGGGATCCCGTGGGGGAAGATCGCCGCGTTCGGCATCTCGGCGGCGTTCATCGCCTTCTTCGTCCTGCTGGCGATGGCGGGCGTGCGCAACGAGCAGCTGCTCACGCTGTTCGCCGCGTGGTTCGTGATCAACGGCGTGTTCGCCGCCGGACTGGCGAAGCTCGCGGGCGCCCGCTGGCGGTCAGCGGCCGTCGGCGGCGGCGTCGCGTGGATGACCTCCGTCAATCCGCTGCTGGCGCCCGGGTGGTTCACGGGGTACATGGAGCTGCGCCACCTCACCGTGAACGTCTCCGACATCGGCACGTTGAACGAGCTGCTGTCGGACGAGTCGCGGCCGATCCGCGACATCGCCTCGGACATGCTCGACGTGCCGCTGTTCCGGCTGATCGTCGTCGTCGCGGCGACGAACATCGGGAGCGTCATCGCCTCGCTGCTGTTCGCGGCGTACGTGGTCCCGGTGTTCGCCGGGTCGCTCGACGCGAGCATCACCGACCTGATGATTCAGGGGGCGCGCGAGTCCGCGCGGATCGTCTGGGGGGCCGTCGCGTGAGCCGATCCGGAACGGGGCGGGGCGCGTCCGGCGGCGCCGCCGCGTCGATCGCGGGACTCTCCTTTTCGAGTCGGGAGCTTCGGGACCTCCTGCTGGCGTGGATCGCGCTGTCGGTCGCGTTCACGGTGTTCTTCGCCGGCGGCGGCGCCGTCGTGATCAACACGCTCGCGGCGGGTGCGGTCGGCTCGCTGGGCGGGCTGTTCGTCGTGAGCCTCGTCACCGCCGGCGTCGCGTTCCTGCTGCACGAACTCGGACACAAGGTCGTCGCCGTGCGGTACGGCCAGCAGGCGGCGTTCCGCGCGGACTACGGCATGCTGTTCCTCGCGGTGGTCGCCGCCACCGCGGGCTTCCTGTTCGCCGCCCCCGGCGCGGTCCACCACGTCGGTCGGATCACGAAGCGCGAGAACGGCCTCATCGCGCTCGCGGGCCCCGTCGTGAACCTCGTGCTCGCGGCCCTGTTCGCGCCGCTGCTGCTGGTCGGGTTCGCGGGGTTCTCGTCGCTCGCGCTGACGGTCGGGACCTACGGCGTCGCGGTGAACCTCCTGCTCGCGGCGTTCAATCTGATCCCGTTCGGGCCGCTCGACGGCGCGACCGTCCGGGCGTGGTCGACGCCGGTGTGGCTCGCGGCGTTCCTCCCGAGCGCGGCGCTCGCGGTCGGGTTCGCGCTCACGCTGCTGTTCTGACCCCGGGCTCGACGGGACCGTCGCCGCTCGCGTTCCCGCGGCGTTCTGACTCTCGCGTTCCCTCATAGTTCTGAGTCGTCTCGTTCCCACGGCAGTGCGATGGTGTCTCACACCTATCCGTTCGGTTCGCGTGCTGGCCCGTATGGAGAGCATCAACCCGGCGACTGGCGAGTCGCTCGAACGCTACGACGAGCACACCGAGGCCGAGCTGGACGAGGCCCTCGACGCGGCGGTCGAGGCGTTCCCGGCGTGGGCCGGGCGGCCGATACAGGACCGGTGTCGGGTCCTCTCGCGGGCGGCGGAGCTGTTGTCCGAGCGGGCCGACGAGTACGGCCGGCTCATGACCCGGGAGATGGGCAAGCCGGTGGGGGCCGCGCGCGCCGAGGCCGAGAAGTGCGCGTGGGTGTGTGACTACTACGCCGAGCGCGCGCCCGACCACCTCGCCGACGAGGTGATCGGGACGGCGCCGGACGCGCGGACGCTCGTCAGCTACGAGCCGCTGGGGCCGGTGCTCGCGGTGATGCCGTGGAACTTCCCGTTCTGGCAGGCGCTCCGGTTTATCGCGCCGGCGCTCGCGGCCGGCAACGTCGGCCTGCTGAAACACGCCTCGAACGTCCCCGGCTGCGCGCTCGCCATCGAGGAGGTGCTGCGGGACGCGGGCGTCCCCGAGGGAGTGTTTCAGAGTCTCCTGATCGGGTCGGACCGCGTGGACGACGTGATCGCCGACGACCGCGTCCGGGCGGTGACGATCACCGGAAGCGAAGGCGCCGGCCGCGCCGTCGGCGAGCGCGCCGGGAGCGAACTGAAGCGATCGGTGCTGGAACTGGGCGGCTCGGACCCGTTCGTCGTCCTCGACGACGCCCCGGTCGAGGCGACCGCGGAGCGGGCGGCCGACGCCCGCATGAAGAACAACGGCCAGTCGTGCATCGCGGCGAAGCGGTTCATCGTTCACACCGAGGTGTACGACCCGTTCGTCGACGCCTTCCGCCGGGAACTGGACGCGCTGACCGTCGGCGACCCGATCGACGAGGACGTCGACGTGGGGCCGCAGGCGCGCGAGGACCTCATGGAGGACCTGCACGATCAGGTCGAGCGCAGCGTCGAGGCCGGCGCGACGCTCGCGCTCGGGGGCGAGCCGCTCGACCGGGAGGGGCCGTACTACCCGCCGACACTGTTGACGGACGTGCCGCGGGACGCCGCCGCCGCGACCGAGGAGACGTTCGGCCCCGTCGCCGCGGTGTTCGAGGTCGACAGCGGGGCCGAGGCGCTCGCGCTCGCCAACGACACCGACTTCGGCCTGGGCGCGAGCGTCTGGACCGGCGACCTGGAGCGCGGCGAGCGCTTCGCCCGGCGGTTCGAGGCGGGCTGTTGTTTCGTGAACGAACCGGTGAAGTCGGACCCGCGGCTCCCCTTCGGCGGCGTCAAGGACTCCGGCTACGGCCGAGAGCTCTCTCGACACGGGGTCCGCGAGTTCGTGAACCGCAAGACGATATGGGTTCAACACGGCTTCGGCGACGAAGAGACACTCGGCGCCGACGAGGGGATATTCGGCGCCGACGAGGGAACACGCGACCGCGGGGGCATGGAGTGACCATGCAGGTCTCGAATCTGGTCGTCGAGTGTCTCCTCGCGGAGGACGTGGAGTACGTGTTCGGCCTGCCCGGGGAGGAACTGGAGGAGTTGCTGTTCTCCCTTCGAGACTCCGAGGTGACGTTCATCCCGGTGCGCCACGAGCAGGGGGCGGCGTTCATGGCCGACGTGCACGGCCGGCTCACCGGCGAGGCGGGCGTCTGCCTCGCGACGCTCGGGCCGGGCGCGACGAACCTGATCACCGGCGTCGCGGACGCCCACCTCGACAAGGCGCCGCTGGTCGCGATCACCGGACAGGGCGGTCGCGAGCGGCTGAACAAGGAGAGCCACCAGAAGCTAGACGTCGTCCACGCCTTCGAGCCCGTGGTGAAGTGGAACGCGCAACTGTCCGACCCCGACGGCGTCGCGGAGTCCATGCGCAAGGCGTTCAAGCTCGCCGAGTACGAGAAGCCGGGCGCGACGCACCTCGAACTCCCGGAGGACGTCGCCGCCGAGGAGACCGAGGACGAGCCGTTGCCCGTCCGTCGATCGGTCTCGCGACCGGCACCGGCCGAGGACGCGCTCGCGGACGCGGCCGCCGCTATCGAGGACGCCGATCGGCCACTCGTGCTCGCGGGCAACGGCGCGGTCCGTGCGGACGCGGCCGCGGCGCTCTCGACGTTCGTCGACGCGACCGACGTGCCGGTCGTCTCGACGTACATGGGGAAGGGTGCGCTCACCGACCGCGACGAGCGGTCGCTGATGACGCTCGATTCGGGGCCGGAGGAGGCCGCCGGCGGCGCCGTCGAGTCGGCCGACTGCGTCCTCGCGGTCGGCTACGACATCGCCGAACACGACCCGGCGGGGTGGAATCCCGACCGCGAGAAGACGGTCGTCCACCTCGACAGCGAACCGGCGGAGGTGTACGCCCACTACAACCCCGATGTGGAGGTGATCGGCGACCCATCCACCGGACTCGAACGCCTCGCCGACGCGGTCGACCGTCCGTCGGAGCCGTGGTGTACGGACGCCCACGAGCGGGTGTACGATCACGCGACCCGCCGGCCCGACCCGGACGACCCCCTCACGGTCGCGAACGCGCTCCCGCTGCTCCGGGCGGCGATGACCGACGCCGACGTGCTCGTCTCCGACGTGGGCAGCCACAAGGCCGCGATCGCCCGGAAGTTCCCCGTGTACGAGCCGGGGCGATGCGTGATCTCCAACGGGCTCGCGAGCATGGGGATCGGCGTGCCGGGGGGACTCGCCGCCGACCTCGCGGTCGACGCGAACGTCGTCGTCGGCACCGGCGACGGGGGGTTCCTGATGAACGCCGCGGAACTGGAGACGGCACGCCGGCTCGACTGTTCGTTCACGACGGTCGTGTTCCGCGACGACGACTACGGACTCATCTCGGAGAAGCAGGAGTCTCACCGGGGGGAATCCTTCGGGACGGAGCTGGGCAACCCCGACCTCGTGACGTTCGCGGAGAGCTTCGGCATCGAGGGGCTCCGCGCGGAGTCGCTCACGGCGTTCGACGACGCGATCGACGACGCGGTCGGGAGCGACGACCTGACGCTGATCGACGTGGTGTTGGACGGGTAGCCGGTCGGGTTCGCGCGTGGGGTCTCCCCATAACGGCCGCGTGCGTCGCCACGCACGCTGTCCTCGTGGGCGGAGCGGCACGGTGACCATCGATGCCGTTCTTCGAGGTGCTCGCTCCGCTCACGGCTCACGCCGTTCGCATCGAGGCCTCCCTTCGGTCGACCTCGCCTCGCTCGGCCGCGCTATTTTCGTGGGCGGAGCGGCACAGGACCGCTCCGCCGTTCCCCGCGGCCTCGCTCCGCTCGGCCGCGCTGTCGGTGCGCTTTTGCTCCCACCCGAACCCCTCACGAGTATGACCGACGACGACGCCGGGGGCGACACGGACACCGACGAGGAACTCACCTACGCCGACGCCGGTGTCGATATCGACGCCAGCGAGGCCGCGACCGCCGCGCTAGTGTCGGCCGTCGGCGACGCCGGTGCCGAGGGGAGCGACTACGCCGGCCTGCTCGACATCGGCGACCGCTACCTCGCGCTCGCGACCGACGGCGTCGGGACGAAGCTCATCGTCGCGGAGGCGCTCGGCGACTACTCGACGGTCGGCATCGACTGCATCGCGATGAACGCCAACGATCTTGTCGCCGCCGGCGTCGACCCGGTCGCGTTCGTCGACTACCTCGCCGTCGACGAGCCCGACGAGACGTTCTCCGAGCAGGTCGGCGCCGGTCTGCGCGAGGGCGCCGAGCGCGCCGGTGTCGCGCTCGTCGGCGGCGAGACCGCGGTGATGCCCGAGGTGATCAAGGGCCTCGATCTGGCGGGCACCTGCGCCGGCCTCGTCGCCAAGGACGCCGTCTTCGACGGCCACGCCGAGCCGGGCGACGCGCTCGTCGGCTGGGAATCCTCCGGCATCCACTCGAACGGCCTCACGCTCGCCCGCGAGGCCGCGACCCGCGAACACGAGTACACGGATCCGTGTCCGTTCGACGGCTACGACACCGTCGGCGAGGCCCTCTTGGAGCCGACCCGCATCTACGCGGACCTGCTGGAGCCGATGCGCGAGCACGGCGTCCGCGGCGCCGCCCACATCACCGGCGGCGGCTGGACCAATCTGGAGCGGTTGGGGGAAAACCGCTACGAGGTCACCGACCCGTGGCCCGTCCAGCCGGTGTTCGAGTTCGTGCAAGAGCAGGGCAACGTCGCCGACGAGGAGATGCACCGCACGTTCAACATGGGCACGGGGTTCGTCGCCGCCGTCGACCCCGAACGGGCGGAGTCGCTGGCGGCCGAGACGGACGGTCGTGTGATCGGCACGGTCGCGGAGGGCGAGCGCGTGGCGATCCGCGGCTTGGTGCTGTAACCTACAGCCAAGCGTCCAACTTCTCCATCACGAACTGGTCTCGGTCCCCGTAGGCCTCGATGATGTCGAGAACGGCGTTCGAAACGTCGTAAGCCGAGGTGCGCTGCATGTCGAGCAGCATCACTCCACAGTGTTCCGACGGGCGCAGCGGCGCGAAGTCCTTCACGTCCGCCGTGATGACGATCCGATCGTTGGCGACAGCGTACGGAAGGACATCGGGTTCGTCCTTCACACCTTTTCCGAGCGCGTTCTGCACGTGTTCAGCGTCGTATCCCTCCGTTTCGAGTATCGCCGCGATCTTCGGCTCCTGGTTCTCATCGACAAGAAACGCCCACTCACGCCCCGACACGCTCACTCGGGGTTGACACCTTCGGGACGGTCGATCCGCGTCTCGACCTCCTCCATCGCCTCCGAGCGCTCGCGACGGACCTCCTCCATCTGGCGGGGATGCTCGTGGTAGTACGCGAGCGCCCGATACACGTCGGCCACGTCCAGATCAAGCCGGTCCGCAACGGTCTGCGGTTCGAGACCACGTCCCTCGACTCGCTCGTAGATCGTCAGCACACCGACCCTCGTTCCGTCTATTCGGGGCTCTCCCCCCAGTACGTCTCCAGTCTCCACGATTCGAGCGGAGGTTCCCCCGTTCGACGACGTGGTCTCACTCATACGACGTGATACGTGCAGTATCGTAGAAAGAGCTTCGCCCTGTGTACTTTCGAACCGGCTGTACCCGCCCTGTCGGTACCGTCGGTCGATCGCTCCGGACGCGATCCCACGGAGCGTGCCGGACCCCTCTTGGTCGCCCCGCTCCAACGCCTCGACATGACCGAGGAGTTCACGCTGGTCGGCGACCTCGTCGCCCGCGACCGCCGCAGCGAACGTCCGGCGCTCCACGCCGCGGAACTCGACCGCACGTACAGCTACTTCGATCTGTGCAACACCGCCTGCAAGGCCGGAAACGTCCTCAGCCACATCGGCGTCCGCGAGGGCGACCGCGTCGTCATCGATTCCGAGCCACGCCCGCAGGCAGTGTTCACTTTCCTCGGCGCTGGCCTACTCGGTGCCGTGACGCAGTTCGACGCCGACATCGACTCCGAGTGTGACGCCCGCGTGGTCGTCGTGCCGGTCGAGCGAGAACCCGAGTTCGACCTCCCCGGCGGCTCGAAGCTGTGCGCCTTCGGCGGCGACCCCGACCGCCCGGACACGACCCACTGGGAACAGGAGGTGTGGAGCGAGAACCCCGCGTTCCCGCCGACGTTCCACGACCCGGCGGACGCCGTGCTTCGGGATGCCGGCGCCGACCGCACGTACTCCCACGCCGACCTCCTCGAAGCGGCGCGGGAGGCTGCCGACGCGCTTGACCTCGATGCGGAGTCGCGGGTCGCGGTGCGCGCGCCGCTGTCGGACCCGCGGACGGTCGCCGCCGGCGTCGTCGCGCCGCTGGTGGTCGGCGGGACCGTCGCCTTGCCGGCCGGCGACGCGCCGCTTGACGCGACGGCGGCGGTCGTCGCGCCCGAGGCGGAGCCGCCTGAAGGACAGTCGATCGCCGTCGATACGGTGTCGCTGTAGATCGCCGCCGTCCAGCTCTATCTCGCCTCCTTCAGCGCTTCCAGCGCCTCGGGGTTCTCCATCGACGAGAGATCGCCGGGGTCCTCATCCTCGTAGACCGCCGAAATGGCCCGACGGATGATCTTCCCCGACTGCGTTTTGGGGAACTCCTCGACGAACAGGATCTCCCGTGGGCGGAACGGCTTGCCGTGCTCCTCGCCGACGAGTTCGCGAAGCTCCTCGCGCAGGTCGTCGCTCGGCTCGACCCCCGGTTCGAGCACGACGTACGCGGCGACCGCGGTGCCGGTGGTGTCGTCGGTGACGCCGACGGCCGCGGCCTGATTCACGGCGTCGTGGTCGATGAGGACGCCCTCGATCTCGGCGGGGCCGACCTTGCGACCGGCGACGTTGAGCGTGTCGTCGGCGCGGCCGTGGAGGAACCAGAAGCCGTCCTCGTCCTGCTGGGCCCAGTCGCCGTGGTTCCACATGGGCGGGTCCGTGAACGTCGACCAGTACTCCTCCAGGTAGCGCTCGTCGCCCGACCAGAGGCTCTTGGTCATCGACGGACAGGAGTCGCGCGCGACGAGATACCCCCGCTCGTGGGAGTCCGCGACGCTCTCGCCGGTCTCGTCGACGATGTCGATGTCCATCCCGAGTCCGGGACCGCCGAGCGTGCACGGCTTGAGCGGCCGATCGGGCATCGGCATGAGGAAACAGCCGCAGATCTCCGTGCCGCCGGAGATGTTGATTATCGGCACCTCGCCGCCGCCGACGTTGTCGTAGAACCACAGCCAGGACTCGGGGTCCCACGGTTCGCCGGTCGACCCGAGGGTCCGGAGACTGGAGAGGTCGTGGCCCTCGACGTGCTCGTCGCCGTGCTTGCGCAGCGCGCGGATCGCCGTCGGCGAGATGCCGAACTGCGTCACGTCGTGGCGGTCGATCGTCTCCCAGAAGCGGTCCGGACCGGGGTGGTCGGGCGCGCCCTCGTACATCAGGATCGTCCCGCCGAAGGTGTGGTTCCCGATGAGCGTCCACGGCCCCATCATCCAGCCGATGTCCGAGACCCACCAGAACACGTCGTCGGGCTTCTGATCGAACCCGAAGTGGATCTCCTTGGCGCACTGCAGCTGGACGCCGGCGTGGGTGTGGACGATCCCCTTCGGCGTCCCCGTCGTCCCGGAGGAGTACAGCAGCATCGACTCCTGATCGCTGGGCAGCGACTTGGTCTCGTACTCGGGGGACGCCTCGGCGACCGAGTCGCTCCACCACTCGTCGAGGTCGTCGTTCCAGGGGATGTCGATGTCCTGCTCCGGACCGCTCGCACCCAACCGGTCGTACACAACCACGTCCTCGACGTGCCCGACCGCCTCGATCGCCTCGTCGGCCGTGTCCTTCAGCGTGATCTCGCTGCCGCGGCGGTAGAAGCCGTCGCCGGTGAACAGCACCGAGCACTCGGAGTCGTCGATCCGGGTCGCCGTCGCGTCGACGCCGAAGCCGGAGAAGATCGGCACCGCGATCGCGCCGACCTTGAAGCAGCCGTAGAGGATGCTCATCACCTCCGGCACCATCGCCATATAGAGGCCGACGGTGTCGCCCGTCTCGACGCCCGTCGACTCCAGATAGTTGGCGACGCGGTTCGACTGCTCGTGGAGGTCGCCGAACGTCACCTCGCGCACGTCGCCGGGTTCGCCCTCCCAGACGCAGGCCACGTCGTCGCGTGCGTCGCCCTCGGCGTGACGGTCGAGGACGTTGTGCGCGAGGTTGATCTCGCCGCCGGGATACCAGTCGGTGAACTGCGGACCGTCCGCGTCGTCGCGGACGGCGTCGTACTCCTCATAGAAGTCGATCCCGAGGTAGTCGACCAGCTCGTCCCAGAACCAGTCGACGCCGGAGTCCGGCTCGCCGTCGAGGTCGGTCGTGGTGCGCTCGATCAGCGAGTCGTAGTCGTCGATACCGTACTCGCGCATGAACGCGCGGACGTTGGTCGCCTCGGCGAACGCCTCGCTGGGCTCGTGGACCACGGTGTCGGTGCCGATCCCGCGGTCCGGATCGTCGCTCATGGTCGGCCGTTTTTGCGGCGAGGGCAAGTAGTTTTACACGACTCCACGGCTGCGATCCGCGGACTCCCTACATCGCCGGCCCCTCGTCCGCAACAGAGCGAAGTACCGACGCCGAGTGTGACGGCGTATGACCGACGACCCAGCCGACGCGTTCGATCCGACGACCGCCTTCGACCCCGAGACCGCTTTCGACCTCTCCGGCCGCGTCGCCGTCGTTACCGGCGGTACGCGGGGGATCGGTCGCGCGATCGCGCTCGGCGTGGCGAACGCCGGCGCCGACGTGGTGCCGACGAGTCGTACCGCCGCCGACGTGGACGACGCCGTCGCCGCGGTCGAGTCGCGCGGCGTCGACTCGCTCGCGTGCCCGACCGACGTGACCGACACGGACGAGGTGACCGCGTTGATGGCGACCGTTCGCGAGGAACTCGGCGGCCCGGACATCGTCGTCAACAACGCGGGCGTCAACCCCGACGGCGCGCTCGGGCCGCCGGAGGCGACGACCGAGGACGCCGAGGAGTTCGTACTCGACGTGAACCTCCGCGGCGCGGTCCGCTGTGCCCGTGCGGCCGCCGAGTCGCTGCGCGCGAGCGACGGCGGGAGCCTGATCAACGTCGCCTCGGTGGGCGGCTTGGTCGGCCTCCCCCGACAGCACCCGTACGTCGCCTCGAAGCACGGCCTCGTCGGCGTGACGAAGTCGATGGCGCTCGACTGGGCGCCCGAGGTGCGTGTGAACGCGGTCGCGCCCGGCTACGTCCTCACCGACCTCACGGCCGACATCGAGGACAACGAGCGCCTGATGGACTCGATCCGTGACCGCACGCCGCTGGATCGCTTCGCCGACCCCGCGGAGGTCGCCGGCCCGGTCGTGTTCCTCGCGAGCGACGCCGCGAGCTACGTGACGGGCGCGTGCCTCGCGGTCGACGGCGGATGGACCGCGCGGTGAGGCGGCCCTCCCCCACCGGACCGCGTCACAGGCGGCGGATCCCCCACAAACGGTAACACACCGGCCCGCGTACCGTTCCTCATGTACGTCCGCGACGCCAAGAACCGGGACGAGGCGTGGCTGCTCGATCACATCGAAGCGATGGGGCTCGACGAGCGGTCGTTCCGGTCACGCGATTACGTCATCGCGGTCGAGGAGGGGTCGAACACCCGCGCCGGGTTCGGCCGCCTGCGGGTCCACAAGACCGACGACGGCGAGTTCGTTGAACTGACCGGGATCGGGGTGCTGGACTCGTGGCGCGGGCAGGGGATCGGCGCGCACGTCGTCGAGCGGCTGGTCGAGAAGGCCGGCGACCAGGAGTTCGACGAGGTGTACTGCTTCACGCCGACGGCGGCGTTCCTCGAACAGTTCGGCTTCGAGACGCTCGATGACGGCGAGGTCCCCGACGCGCTCGCCGACCGGCTCGAACAGGTCCGCGCCGACGAGGGCGAGAACGCGACGCCGCTGCGGCTCGACCGCGAGGAGTTCGTGTTGCCCGAGCGGTTCCGCGAGCGGTTCAAGGCCGCCTCCGCCGACGGGGACGGCGCGGAGCCGGAGGTGCAAGAGACCGCCGAGGACTTCGGTATCGACCCCGACGAGGCGACCTACAAGTACGATACCGGCGGGTGACCGCGGCCCGCCGAGCGGACCTACTTCCGGCGATCAGGTCCGACCTTCGAGGAAGTCCGTGGAGAACACGAGGTACGCGAGCATCGAACAGAACAGGACCGGCGGGAGGAGCAGAAAGCCCCACAGCGGTTCGAGCCCCTGGAGCAGGATCAACACCACGTTCCCGACCCCGATCGCGAGAAACGGCAAGACGGCGAGCGCGGCTCGTCGCCTGTTGCGCCCGGACGACTCCTCTGGCGGATCCTCCGGAGCGTCGCCGCCCGCCTCGGGCGTGTCCGCCGCCTCGCCCGTACTCGTGGCCATACTCGGAGTCGGGTCTACGCCCACAAAAACGCCCCGCTCGTCGCTGCCGTCGGTCCCGCCCGAGAAGATCCGAGTGGGTCGAGGCGACCCGATCCGTTCGAGTTAGTTGACCGCGTCGTCGTCGAACCGCGAGGCGACGATCACGAGACCGAACAGCACGACGAGCACCACGATCGAGAGCACCGCACCGTATATCGCGACGGCCGCCGGGGTTCCCGGGACGGTGACGACGCCGAACATCGCGACCGAGCCGACGGCGTTGTTCGCGGCGACGACGTAGCCTGCGGCGGCCGCGAACAGCGTCACGACCGCGGCCGCCCCGAGCAGGTACGGCCGGCCCGACACCTCGACGACCCTCGCTTCCCCCTCGATCAGGCTCCCCTGGCCGCCGACGGTGTCATCGCCGACTCGGTCGTCGCCGCCGTCCTCGACGTCGTCGGTGGCCGCTCGGTCGCTCACGGCCCCGCTTGGGTCGCCGGCGTCAAGGCGCTGTCGGGTACGACACCGCGGCGGTACGGGCAAGAGGGATGCGACGCGATACGGGGCCTGCGGGTGCGTCGCCGCGACGACACACCGTTAAGTACGAGCGGGCGGTCGGCTGAGATATGTCAGTCGACCCCGCCGACGACCCGCTGGTCGCGGCCGCCCGCGACGCCTTCGCCGACGCGTACGTTCCCTACTCGGAGTACCCGGTCGGCGCGGCGCTTCTGACCGCGGACGGCACCGTCTACGTGGGCTGTAACATCGAGAACGCCAACTACTCCAACTCCCTGCACGCCGAGGAGGTCGCGATCGCGGAGGCGGTGAAGCACGGCCACACCGAGTTCGACCGCCTCGCGGTCGCCTCCGACGCCGCCGACGGCGTCACTCCCTGTGGGATGTGTCGCCAGACCCTCGCGGAGTTCTGTGACGCCGACCTAGAGGTCGTCTGCGACGAGGGCGATGCAGTCACGACGTACACCCTCGGGGAGTTGCTTCCGGACACGATCAGTCTCGAGACGCTCACCGACGCCGCGGAACGCCGCCGGCAACGGTAGTCGGCGACCGCGAAGTCGACACCCGGACAGAACAGCTCACGACCCGACCGACAGCTGCTGCTCGGCACCCCATCGACCAGTCAGATCGCCGGGGCCGACCGAGACCGGGTCCACAAAAATCGAGGAGTTCGGCGTCCGCAACGCGCCCGGCGACGACGGCCGTGCCCACGGTCGCGTCGTCGCGTCGCCGGGTACGAGTCGCCGTGTTTCGGCGGCGTCGTCGCCGCTCGAAGACGGAGTTACTCGAAGAGTTGGACGGCCTGGTCGTAGCGGGTGGCGGGTTCGGTCCAGTCGACGACCTCGAAGAACGCGGAGACGAAGTCGCCGCGGGCGGGGCCGTAGTCGTAGTAGTAGGAGTGTTCCCACACGTCCAGCGCGAGGATCGGGTGGCCGCCCCAGATCGCGCCCTGGTCGTGCTTGTCGACCACGACGTTGCGGAGCTGATTGCTGAACGTGTCGTACACGAGTAGCGCCCAGCCGCTGGCGTTGCCCGCGGCGGCCTCGAACTCGCCCTTCCAGGCCTCGTAGGAGCCGAAGTCCTCGGCGATCCGGTCGGCGAGCGCGCCCGAGGGCTCGTCGCCGCCCTCGGGGCTCATGTTCTGCCAGAACAGGTCGTGCAGGATGTGTCCCGAGGAGTTGTGCGTCACGTTCCGGATCGCTCCGGGCGAGGAGGAGAAGTCGCCCTCCTCACGGTTTCCTTCGAGCGTCTCCTCGGCGCTGTTCCAGCCGTTGACATACCCCTGGTGGTGGGTATCGTGATGCCACGTCAGCACCTGCTCGGAAATGTGCGGTTCGAGTGCGTCGTAGTCGTACGGCAACGGATCGAGGTCGTAATCGGTCATAATTGTATTCCTCCGACTACTACAACGGCGTAATAGCTGTTAAAGATTGAGAAGAGGACTGTTAGCAGTTCACAAGAGCGTTTCGGAGCCAGCCCAGTCGTCGCAGGCACGGGGTCGCCGGACGGTCTCGTGGGACGAGCATGCGGATGCCGGCGTCGAACTCGCGGTCCACCTCGCCGGTACCGACGGAGGAAGGCCCCCGCGACGACGACGGGACGACGTGCGCGAGTGGCGCGGCGTCGGGCTGGTCGGCGGCTGGCAGGTGTCGGCGAGCGTCTGTTTTTATGCGGTGTTCGCGACGACGGCGTTCCTCCGCGCGGACTTCGGCCTTACACGCTTCCGGACGGGACTCGCCGTGACGGCGGTGATCGCGGGCTACACGCTGTCGCTGTTCGCGGCGGGCGCGGTCGTCGACGCCTACGGCGAGCGGCTCCCGATGGTCGGCGGCCTCCTCGCGATGGGCGTCGGCTGCGTCGCCGTCGCGGTCGCGCCCTCCTACCCGCTCGTGCTCGCGTCGCTCGTGCTGCTCGGCGTCGCCTACGCGACGGCGATGCCGGCGACCAACCGTGCGGTGCTGGTCGTCGCCCCGGAGGGTCGCCGGAACCTCGCGATGAACGTGAAGCAGGTCGGCGTCACCGTCGGCTCCGGACTCTCGGCGGGGCTGATCACCGTCGCCGGCGCCGGCGGCGACTGGGAGACCGGGTTCCTCGTCGCCGCCGCGGTCGCGGTCGTCGTGGCGCTGGCGTTCGCCCGCGACTACGAGGACCGGGCGGGCTCGGGTACCCTCTCGATGCCAGACGTGCGCGGCTTGCTGTCGGGCCGGGGGTACCGCGGCCTGCTCGTCGCGGGCTTCTTCCTCGGCGCGGCGGTGTTCACCACCACCGGCTACGTCGTGCTCCACATGACCGACGCCGTGCTCGCGTCCGCGACCGTCGCGGGGGGCACGCTCGCGGCCGTGCAGGTGACGGGGAGCCTCGGCCGCCTCGGCGGCGGCGCCGTCGCCGACCGCCTCGCGACGCCCGCGGTCGCGGCGAACGCCCGAGTCCTGTTCGTGCAGGCTGTCGTCAGCGTCGTCGGCTTCGTCGCCGTCACGCTCGTCGGCGGACCGCTCGTCGCCGCCGCGGCGTTCGCCCTGCTCGGCTTCTTCGTGCTCGGGTTTCCGGGGATGTACTACGGCTGTCTCACCGCGCTCGTCGACGACGACGAGGTGGGGGCGGCCACCGCGGGGGGCCAGACCGCGATCAACCTCGGCGGCCTCGTCGCGCCGCCCGCCTTCGGCTACCTCGCCGACACCGGGGGCTACGCGCTCGGCTGGTACACGCTCGCGGGCTGTGCGGCGCTGGCGGCGGTCGCGCTCGTGCCGCTCGTCCGAGAGTAGGGCGCGGGACTACGAGTCGCAACCGGGCCTACTCGGCGCCGGCGATCGCGCCCGGTTCGTAGGCGTCGTGCTGTCGGGTGTACTCCATCGTCGTCGCGACCGACTCGGCGATCTTCGCGCCGGCCTCCCGCTCGACAATGTGCAACGCGAGGTCGATCCCCGAGGTGACGCCGCCGGCCGAGAGCACGTCGCCGTCGTCGACGATCCGTTCCTCGCGCACGTCGGCGTCGGTGTCGCGGAGGTCCTCCAGCGCCGAGGCGTGGGTGACCGCGGGTCGGCCGTCGAAGACGCCGGCTTTCGAGAGGAGCATCCCGCCGGTGCAGACGGACGCGACCGTGGCGCCGGCGTCGTGGTGGGCGGCCACCGCCTCCGGGATCGCGCCGCGCTCGTACTCGGCCCACGCCCCCGCCTCGTTCCGGTCGTTCCAGCCGCCGCCGGGAACGACGAGCAGGTCTATCTCGCCCGGATCGGCGAGCGCGCCCTCCGCCTCGACGCGCATCCCGTGGCTCGCGGTGACGACGCCGGCGTCGTCGAGTCCCACGAGCCGCGTGCGGAAGTCGGCGCCGGCCGCCTCGGCGGTGCGGAACACCTCGAACGGGCCGACCGCGTCCAGTTCGTCGAACCCCTCGTACAGCAGAACGTCGATGTCCATGTCCGTTCCTCGCCCCCCGTGGACAAAGTCGTATCGCGGATCGTACGGGGCAGTCAGTCGGCGCCGGCGCGTTCCTCCTCGGCCTCGCCGCGGGCGCGCTTGAACATCGACAGCGCCGCCTCCCGCATCTCGGAGTGATCGACGATCGGATCGGGATAGCCGGGGGCGAGCTGTCGTCGCCGGCCGACGGAGAGCTCGTGCCACGAGTGGACGCTCTCGGCGGAGACGCTCGCGAGTTCGGGGACGTACTCGGAGATGTACTCGGCGTCGGGATCGTAGCGCTCGCCCTGCGTCATGGGGTTGAAGATCCGGAAGTAGGGCTGGGCGTCCGTCCCGGTCGAGGCGGCCCACTGCCACCCGCCGGTGTCGTTGGCGGTGTCGTGGTCCGCGAGGTGCTCCCTGAAGTGCTCGTAGCCGTGGCGCCAGTCGAGCAGGAGGTCCTTCGTGAGGAACGACGCGACGATCATCCGCACTCGGTTGTGCATGTACGCCTCCTCGCGCAGTTGGCGCATGCCCGCGTCGACGATCGGGTAGCCCGTCTTCCCCTCCTTCCACGCCCGCAGGTCCACCATCGCCTCCTCGCCTTCGCGCCAGTCGATGGGGTGCTCGTACTCCTTGTAGTTCTTCGTCACCACCTCGGGGTTCGCCCACAGCACCTGCGCGTAGAACTCCCGCCACGCGAGTTGTGACTGGAACTCCTCGACGGACGCGACCGGACCGGACTCGTCGTCTCCATCGTCGTCGTTCCCGTCGGCCCCGCCGTCCCCTCCATCGCCCGCCATCGATTCCGCCTCGGTCGTCGCCTCCGCCGTTCCCATTGCCTCCTCGGTGGCGACGTACACCTCCCGCACGCCGATCGTTCCCCACTTGAGGTCCGCCGAGAGCCGGGACGTCGCCTCCTTCGCGGGGTAATCGCGGTCATCGTCGTAGCGGAAGACGGCGTCCTCGCGGAACGCGGCGAGTCGGTCGCGGGCGGCGGCGGTGCCGGCGGACTGCACGTCAGCCGTCGGCTCCTCGAAGCCGAGGTCCGCGATGCTCGGGAGCGCGGCCGCGTCGACGGCGTCCACGTCGACGAGGTCGGCCGCCGTCGGCGCGTCGAACGGGTCGGCCTTCTCCCGGTCGCGCCACTTCTTCCAGAAGTAGGTGAACACGGCGTAGGGGTCGCCCTTGTTCGTCGTGATCGTCCCCGGTTCGTGTTGCACCGCGTCGTGGTGGGTTTCGCGGGCGACGCCGGCGTCGTCGAGTGCCATCCTGACGCGGGCGTCGCGCTCGCGGGCGAGCCCGGAGTAATCCTCGTTCCAGACGACCGCGTCGGCGCCGTAGTCGGCCGCGAGCGCCGGGAGCACCTCGGCGGGGTCACCGCGGGCGACGACGAGATCCGAGCCGCGCTCGCGGTAGTCGTCGCGCAGCTCCGCGAGCGCGTCGAGCATGAAGCGCACCCGCGGGCTC
Organism: Halobaculum rarum; assembly: GCF_040025155.1. Classification (NCBI taxonomy): domain Archaea; kingdom Methanobacteriati; phylum Methanobacteriota; class Halobacteria; order Halobacteriales; family Haloferacaceae; genus Halobaculum; species Halobaculum rarum. Next base: position 2,717,661 of record NZ_CP157275.1, read on the forward strand.
GCGGCGTGGCTCAGCACGTCCTCGTCGAACACGAACACCGGAACGACCGCGTCGCCGTCCGCGGTCGCCTCGGCCGCGGACGCGAGCCCGCGGTTGTCGGCGACTCGAAGGTCCCGCCGGTGCCAAAACAGGCGCATGAAACCGGACACGGGCGCGACGGTAGTAACGTTAGTGGCGGACCGCGAGTGCTCCCGCTCGCAGCAACGCGAGCGACCGCGCCGTCACAGTGGTTCGATCCCGTCGCGCCGCCCGTCGAGGACGGCGAACCGCTCCCCGCGGCGCCGCTCCAGCAGGTGCAGCAGGCGCTCGGCCCAGTCGAGCTTCCGAGCCTTCATGCCGCCCACGTCGGGGTCGTCGAAGTCCCAGCCGGGGAAGACGAGCCGCTCGGCGCCGCAGCGGTCCGCGAGGAACGCCGTCCGGTCGCCGTCGGTGAAGCCGCCGTAGTTGGCGACCGCGTCGACCGGGGCGGCCTGCGTCGTGACGAGCGTGTGCACGGCGTCGTAGCGGGGGAGCCACTCGTCGACCAGATCGCCGTTGTCGCCGTGGGCGTGCGCGACGACGACCGCGCCGCGGTCGGTCCGTTCGAGGCCGGCCTCGGGATTCTTGTCCAGATCGGTCACCATCGCGTCGGCGTCGACGCCCTCGGCGGCGAGACGGTCGGCGGCGGTCGACGCCGCGAACACGAGGTCCGCGTCGCGGGCGAGGTCCACGTCAGCCTCCAGCGACGGCCCCGCGCCGGCGACGGCGACGGTCGCGCCCGCGCAGTCCAGCCGGTCGAGGTCGAACGGCTCGGCGTGGACGGCGGCGCGGTCCCTGACCGCCTCGTCGGCGGCGCGGTCGAACCCGAAGTCGGCGAGGATCGCCTCGTAGATCGGCTCCCAGTCGGTGAATTCCATGGCGGTGCCTAGCGGTGTAGCGGTTCGCAGTAATACGGGATCGGGCCGAAAGCACACCAGAGTACCCCTACCCGCGGTGCCCTTCCGGCTTCCACCGTCCGCTATCGACCGATCGGGTATAAGTTTTCTTACTCTGGCGGACGTGTGACGGACGACAGCGCGGCGTCCAACGCCTCCGTAGCCCCGCTCGCGGCCGCTGCGGCCGCCGCTGTTTCGGCGATGGTCCCGAACAACAGCGCGGACGATTCCCCCCTGTCGGAAACCAGTATCGCCGACGTATCGGCGGTTGCGGCGCGTAGCGCCCCGATCTCCTCGAGATCGAGTCCGTCGAACTCGTACACGCGAGCGACGGCGTCGGCAGCGACGGCGGGGTCGCCGCCGAGTCGGTCGACGTGCCGGCGGGCGTCCCCCGTCGTCGCCACGTCGAGTTCCTCGACGGAGACCTCGCCGCCTCGACGCGTCCGATCGCGGGCGAACTCCTTCCCGATGAGCGCCGCGTCGCGCGTCTCGGCCACGTCGTGCGTGCGGACGATATGGGCGCCGCGCTCGACGGCCATCGAGGTGGCCGCCAGCGAGACGGGCAGTGCCCCCTCGGTGTCGCGGCCGGCGACACTCCGGAGGAAGTTCTTCCGGTTGATCGACACGAGGATCGGCCGGCCGTAGCCGCGGAACTCCCGGAGGCGATGGAACGTCTCCCGGTCGTCCTCCAGGGTCTTCTCCTCGGACCAGCCCCCGAACGCGGGGTCGACGATGGTCTTGTCGGTGAAGCCGTTCAGCGACAGCGCCTCGTAGATGTCGTCTACGGCCTCGACAGCGCCCGGGCGCTCCAAGTCCGGCGGCGACGCCATCTTCGCCACGGCAGCGTCGTATGCCTCACAGACGCGAGGCATCTCGGGGTCGGCGAACCCGCAGATGTCGTTCACCATGTCGAAGCCGCGGTTCAGGGCCGCCTCGGCGACCTCGTGGTACCGCGTCTCGATCGAGAAGACGGCGTCGCCGGAGACGCTCTCGATGGTCTCGATCGCGGTGTCGAGCCGCTCCAGTTCCTCCTCGGCCGAGAGCACCTCGAATCGCTTGTTCGCCGACTCGAGTCCGATGTCGACGATGTCGGCGCCCTCGCCGATCAGCTCCTCGTCGACGTACGCCGCCGCGTCCCCGGGGTCGTCGTACACGCTGGGGTCGTACGGGGACTCCTTCGAGACGTTCAACACGCCCATGATCCGCGGCGGGTGATCGTCGCCGATCGGCAGGCCGGCGGCGTCGACAGTTCGCATGAACCGTGACAGGGGAGGCTCGCGTTTCGATGTTGTGATCGCGGAGGCGACGGTTCGACATCGGTGCAGAACGGTAGTTCGCTGGCTCCCAGAGCGCGCCGCTTATCCCGGACGCGCGGCAAGGCGAGGCAAATGGGTAAGGTGAGTATCGGCCTGCGCGGCTGGCGCTTCGACGAGGACGAGATCTTCACCGACGCCGGCGGGTGGCGGCCGCTGGAGGAGATCCCGAAGGAGCCCCGCCACCGGCTCGTGCGGCTCCAAGTCGTGATGAACAAGCCCTGCGACGCCTGCTACCTGATCCACGGCGAGGAGAACAAACAGCAGTGTCGCCCCGCGAGCATCGTCTACGGCGAGCCCCTCGACGAGGTGCTGCTGTGTGACGAACACGAGGCGGAGTTCCTGTTCTGGTTCCGCGAGCGCGGCGGCGCCTCGATCGCCGGCGAGGAGACGTTCCGCGACGCGTTCCACGAGTGGTTCGACGACGGCGGCCGCGCCCCCGACGGCTACGGGGGGATGGAACACGTCGAGGAGGCGCCCGAGGAACTGCCCGACCTCCGCGATCCGGAGGACCTGTACGAGGGCGAGGACCTCCTCGCGGACGAGCGGCCGGACTTCGACGAGGAATCCGACGACACCGCGGTCGCCGAGGCGGAAGACGGATCGGCGGGGGACGCCGACGGCGTCAACGGCGACGACGCCGATGCGGACACGGACACGAACGCGGACGATGACCTCTCTGTCGACGACCTCGATCTCGATCGGGAGTACCCGACATGAGCGAGGAGTCGGCCGCGGACGCCGGCAACGCTGACCGCGAGTTCGTCGTGGTCGTCGTGGAGCCGGAGACGCCGGGCAACGTCGGTACCATCGCGCGGGCGATGAAGAACTTCGGACTCACGGACCTGAAGCTGGTCGACCCGCCGGAGATCGACCGCGACAGCGAGGCGTACGGCTTCGCCGGCCACGCCCGCGAGGACGTGCTCCCGAACGCCGACACGGTGACGCTCGAGGAGGTCGTCGAGAACTACCACACCGTCGGCACCACCGCGATCACCGGCGAGGACGCGCGACGCCACGTTCGCTACCCGTTCAAGACGCCCGCCGAGTTGCGCGAGTCGCTGGCGACGGTCGACACCGACACCGCGCTGGTGTTCGGCCGCGAGGGGACCGGGCTGAACAACGAGGAGCTCGAACAGTTGGACGAGCTCATCTCCATCCCCGCGAATCCCGACTACCCGGTGATGAACCTCGGGCAGGCGGCGACCGTGACCCTGTACGAGCTGCGGTCGCTGTTTCTCGACGAGTACCAGCTTCCGGAGGTCGAGCACGAGCGCGCCGACGAGCCGGAGATCGAACGGTTCTACGAACAGTTCCACGCGTTCCTCGCGCAGGCGGAGTCGCGCGACCACAAGCGCGAGCGCAGCGAGCGCCTGATCCGGCGGCTGGTCGGGCGCGCACATCCGACGAGCAAGGAGATGACGACGCTGACGGGCGTGTTTCGGCGGGCGACCGATCTCATGGAACACGCCGACCACAGCGAGCGCGAGCGCGACGGAGCGCACGACGACGAACGCGACGACGAACGACGGGCCCGCTGACGGCGACCGGCGCGTTCGCTGACGAGGACCCCGTAACCGCCGCCTACTCGTCGCTTCGGCGGAGGTACATCACGTTCCCGATCATCGAGAACACCGCCTCGTCATCTTGGTTGTACGTCCGCGTTCGCGCCCGGACCAGCCCGCGCTCGGGACGTTCGGGTACTTTCTCCAACACCTCGTTCTCGATGCGGAGGGTGTCCCCCGGCCGCACAGGCACCAGCCAGCGGAGCTCGTCGACCCCCTTCGCGCCGACGGTCGCGGCGTCGGCGAGTTGACTCTCGACGAGCAGGCGCATCGTCATCGCGGCGGTGTGCCAGCCGGAGGCGATCACGCCGCCGTAGGGCGACTCTTCCGCCGCGCGGTCGGGGTCGGTGTGGAACCACTGTGGGTCGTACTGCTGGGCGAACGACAGCACCTCCTCGCGGGTCACCTCGTAGTCGCCGTGCGCCTCGACCGTGCCGACCTCGACGTCCTCGTAGTAGACTGTCATGGCCGGCGATCCACGTGCGAGCACATGAAACCCGGTGTGGGGGATCGCGGTACGCGTCGACTACCGGTCGCTCATCGGATAGCGCCGACGTGAAACGACGTGAACGGTCGACGCGCCTATATCGGTGAGCGGCGTGTCCTTGAACGCCCCTACCCGCGTGTGCCACTTGCACACTGCTCGGTCGCGCCGTCGGAGAATGGACCCGTTGTCGCGTGGCTCCGACGGTGCGACCCGTTTCTTATCGCCCCGGAGCCGTCGCCACGGTAGTCGTCACGTGTCCCGCTCCGAGCGCGATCCGGACCGGTTTTGGGCGCGCGGGGAGAATCCTGACGTAATGGACGACGATCTCACGGAGCGCGTGCGCGCGGAAGCGGAGACGCACGCCCTCTATAATGCCCTGAAGCACGGTTCCGATCCGGAGGTGGGCGCCATCATGGGCCCGCTGATGGGCGAGAATCCCGACTTCCGACCGCACGGCGACGAGGTGCCCGGCGTCGTCGCGCCGGTTGTCGGAGAGATCTCGGGGATGAGCGACGAGGAGCGCCGCGAGCGACTGCTCGAACTCGCGCCCGAACTGGTCGAGGAGTTGGAGACGGAAGACGAGGAGGACGATCAAGTACTCCCCGACCTCCCGAACGCCGACGAGTACGACGAGATCCGGATGCGGCTCGCGCCGAACCCGAACGGCCCGTGGCACCTCGGCTCCGCGCGGATGCCCGCGGTCATCGGGACGTACAAGGAGATCTACGACGGTTGGATGCTCTGCCGGTTCGACGACACCGACCCCGAGACCAAGCGTCCGGACCTGGACGCATACGACGAGATCCTCGACGCCATCGGCTACCTCGGCTTCGAGCCCGACGAGGTGCTGAAGGCGAGCGACCGCGTCGAGACGTACTACGAACACGCGCGCGATCTCATCGAGAAGGGCGGCGCCTACACCTGCTCGTGCCCGGCCGAGCACTTCCGAAGCCTGAAGGCCGACGCTGAGCCCTGCGACCACCGCGACAAGTCCGTCGAGACCGTCCACGAGGAGTTCGAGGCGATGGTCGACGGCGAGTACGCCGACGGCGAGATGGTCCTCCGGGTGAAGACCGACATCGAGCACAAGAACCCCGCGATGCGCGACTTCGTCGCCTTCCGGATGGTCGACACGCCCCACCCGCGCGAGGAGGCGGCCGACTACCGCGCGTGGCCGATGCTCGACTTCCAGTCGGGCATCGACGACTACCTGACGGGCGTCACGCACATCATCCGGGGTATCGACCTTCAGGACTCCGCCAAGCGCCAGCGCTTCGTCTACGACTACTTCGGCTGGGAGTATCCCGAGGTCGTCCACTGGGGCCACGTCCAGATCGACGCCTACGACGTGCCGATGTCCACCTCGACGATCAAAGCGCAGGTCGACTCGGGCGAGTTGACCGGCTGGGACGACCCGCGCGCGCCGACGCTCGCGTCGGTGAAGCGCCGCGGGATCCGCGGACAGGCCATCGTCGACGCGATGGTCGATCTGGGCGTGTCCACGAGCAACGTCGATCTGGCGATGTCGAGCATCTACGCGAACAACCGCGACCTGATCGACGACGACACCGACCGACGGTTCCTCGTCCGGAACGGCGTCGCCTCCGACGCGACCGACCGCGATCGGCTGCCCGGAGGCGCCGTCGAGGCGTTCGACCTCGCCGGCGGCGTGCCCGACGCGGGCCACCCGCCGCTGCATCCCAACCACGAGGACCGCGGCGACCGCGACGTTCCCGCGAGCGAGGCCGTCCTGCTGGAGTCGGAGGACGTGCCCGCCGACGGCGAGCGCGTCTGGCTGAAGGGGTTCGGCTGTCTCCGCCGCGACGGCGACGACCTCGCGTGGGTCGGGACCGACATCGACCTCGTGCGCGAGGAGGGCGTTCCGGTGGTCCACTGGGTCGGCGCCGGCGACGACGAGCACGTCCGCGTGCGACTCCGCACGATGGACGGCGACGTGGTCGGCTACGCCGAGCCCGGCTACGCCGACTACGACGTGGACGGTCTGGTGCAGTTCGAGCGCGTCGGATTCGCCCGATTCGACGCCGCGCCCGACGACGACGCCGAGGAAGCGGAACCCGGCGAGTACCTCGCCTTCTACGCGCACCCGTAGGCGACCGGGACGACGCCCGTCTCGCTCGAGCTCGTTCGATCTCGTTCGATATCGCCCTCGAGTTGGGGACAGACACTACCGGCAACGGTACCTCTTTCCCACGACGTGCGTGATCGATCGTCATGGTAGACCCCATCGGGAACGGCGAGGTCGCGAACAACTACGTCGGCGGCGAGTGGCGCGAGGCGACCGGCGGCGAATCGCTGGACGTCGAGAACCCCGCGAACGGGGAGCAGGTCGGCTCGATCACCTTCTCGTCGGCCGACGACGAGGACGAGGCGATCGCGCTGGCCAACGAGGCGTTCGAGGAGTGGTCCACGACGGCCGTCGAGGAGCGTATCCAGCCGCTGTTCCGCTTCAAGCAACTCCTGGAGGAGAACCAGGAGTCGCTGGCGGAGGTGCTCGTCACCGAACACGGGAAGACGAAGCCGGAGGCGATGGGCGAGATCCGACGCGGGATCGAGAACGTCGAGGTCGCCTGCGGCATCCCGACGATGATGCAGGGGGGCCACCTCCCGCACGCGGCGCCGAACATCGACGAGACGGCCGTGCGCCAGCCGCTGGGCACCGTCGTCGCGGTGACGCCGTTCAACTTCCCCGCGATGATCCCGCTGTGGTTCCTCCCGTACGCGGTCGCAACGGGCAACACGTTCGTCCTCAAGCCGAGCGAGCGCGACCCGTTCACCGCGAACCGGATCGCCAGCCTCGTCGACGAGGCGGGCTTCCCCGACGGCGTCGTCAACGTCGTTCACGGCGGCCCCGACACCGTGAACCGGCTCATCACCCACGACGGCATCGAGGCGGTCTCGTTCGTCGGGTCGACGCCGATCGCACAGCACGTGTACGAGACGGCCGCCGGCGCCGGCAAGCGCGTGCAGGCGCAGGGCGGCGCGAAGAACCACGTCATCGTGAGCGCGAACGCGAACCTGCAGTTCGCCGCCGAACAGACGTGCTCCTCGGCGTTCGCCAACGCCGGCCAGCGCTGTCTCGCGAACCCCGTCGCCGTCGTCGAAGACGAGGTGTACGACGAGTTCGCCGAGCTGCTCGTCGAGGAGGCGAAGGCGATGGAGATCGGTCCCGGGCTGGAAGAGGGGACCGACATGGGGCCGCTCGTGTCCGGCCCGCACCGCGACTCGGTGCTCGAGTACGTCGAGACGGGGATCGAGGAGGGAGCCGAACTCCTCCTCGACGGCCGCGAGCAGGAGGTGCCGGAGGCGGGGTATCACCTCGGCGCGACCGTATTCGGCGACGTGGACCCCGACGCGACGATCGCCCGCGAGGAGATCTTCGGGCCGGTGCTGGCGCTGATCCGCGCGGAGGACTTCGACGACGCCGTCTCTCTGGTGAACCGCTCGCAGTTCGGTAACGCGGCGTCGCTGTTCACCAGCGACGGCGGCGAGGCGCGGCAGTTCCGCCTCGAGGTCGACGCCGGCAACGTCGGCGTCAACGTCGGCACCGCCGCCGCGATGGCGTTCTTCCACTTCGGCGGCGACAAGGACTCGTTCTTCGGCGACCTGCACGCTCAGGGGGACGACGCCGTCCGATTCTACACCGACGAGACGGTGTACATCGAGCGCTGGCCCGACAACTGACCGTCCCGTCAACTGACGGCCACGTCGCGTGACCGGCTCCCGTCGGCCTCGATCGACCGCGATCGACGAGCCGTTCGACGAACTGTTTATCCCCGCTCCTCCCGCCACACAGACAATGACTGACAACGAGGAGACGCCGCCGCCTCGGTCCGGTTCGGCTGAGACGGACGAGGGCTCGTTCCTCGACCCGGCGCTCCTCGATCGGATGACGGACGCGTTCTTCGCCCTCGACGACGAGTGGCGGTTCACCTTCCTCAACGACCGGGGAGAGGAGATCATCCGGGACGCGACCGACGGAACCGTCGACGGCGACCTGGCCGGCCGGAACATCTGGGAGCTGATCCCTGATGCCGTCGACACGGAGTTTCACGACAACTACGTCGAGGCGATGGAGACGCAGTCGGTCGTCGAGTTCGAGGCGTATTACGAGCCGCTGGAAACGTGGCTCGACGTCCGGGCATACCCGTCGGAGTCGGGCCTGTCGGTGTTCTTCCGGGACGTGACCGACGAGCACGAGCGCCGCGAACAGCTCCGGCTGCACGGGGAGGCGCTGGCTGCGGTCACCGAGACGCTCGCGGAGCCCGATCGGACGTTCGAGGAGCGCGTCTCCGGACTGCTTCGGATCGGGGCCGACATGCTCGACACCGAGTACGCTACGCTCTCGCGGATCCGCGACGACCGGTACGTGTTCGAGGTCGTGTACGGGCCCGACGACAGCGTCGCCGCCGGCGACGAGGTCGATCTGTCGACGACCAACTGCGAGCGGGTCGTCGTCACCGAGGAGTCGCTCGTGCTCAATGACGTGAGCGAGCACCCGGAACTGGCCGACCGCGCCGGCAACGCCGACTGGGGGATCTCCTGTTACCTCGGCGCGCCGGTCCGGGTGAACGGGTCGGTGTACGGGACGTTCTGCTTCTACGACCGCGAGCCGCGTACCGAGGCGTTCGACGAGTGGCAGGTGACGCTCGTCGAACTGATGGCGGAATGGGTGTCCGCAGAGTTGGAGCGGCGGGTGATCGAGGAGAACCTCCGGCGCCAAAACGACCGACTCGAGGAGTTCGCGACGATCGTGAGCCACGACCTCCGAAATCCGCTGGCTATCGCGAAGGGGCAACTCGAACTGCTGTCCGCGGAACTCGACGACGAGCGTCTCGGGAAGGCGGCCCGTGCCCACGACCGGATGGAGCGGATCATTTCGGACGTGCTGACGATGGCGCGGACGGGGAGTGCCGTCGAGGATCCGGAGCCGGTCGACCTGGTCGCGGCGGCGTCGGAGGCGTGGGCGACCGTCGAGACCGGGACGGCGACGCTCGACGCCAAGGACGCGCCGACGGTCGTGGCCGAGCGGAGCCGTCTGATCCAACTGCTGGAGAACCTGTTCCGAAACGCCCTCGAACACGGCGGCGACGACGTGCACGTCGTCGTCGAGTCGATGCCTGACGGCTTCGCCGTCGGCGACGACGGCCCGGGCATCCCGGAGGCGGACCGCGAGGAGGTGTTCGGTCACGGGTACTCCACGCGCGACGAGGGGACTGGGTTCGGCTTGGGTATCGTCCGCGGAATCGCGCAGGCGCACGGGTGGACCGTGTCGGCGACGGCCTCGAAGTCGGGCGGGGCACGCTTCGAGTTCATGGACGTGGAACGCGCGTGAGGCTGGGGCGCCCGCGTCAGCGCCGTGCCCCCGCCCGATCGGACCGAGCGAAACGACTGTGGCGCTCGTTCACACGGTCGTGACGCCCTCACAGGGCGACCGTGGGTTTCGTGATGTTTAAGTACGGCCTCCGAGTTACACCGAACGCAGACACTGTAGGGGCGGCGGGTCCCGAGTCCGGAGCCGCGATGGCTCGCGAGGCGACGATACAGCACACAGGTGTTGCGGTAGCCAAGCCTGGCCCAAGGCGCTGGGTTGCTAACTCAGTGGCGCAAGCCTCCGGGGTTCGAATCCCCGCCGCAACGCTGACCACACACCAAGACATGAGTGCAGAAGAACCAGAGAACGCGCCCGACGCCGAGGAGGACGACGAGGATCTCCAGTACTTCGTCCGCATCGGCCAGACGGACCTGGACGGGACGAAGACCGTCGAGCGTGGGCTCAGCGACATGAAAGGTATCGGCCAGCGCACGGCGCGCCTGGTGGCCGAGACGGCCGGCGTGGACCGAACCGCCACGTTCGGCCGGCTCGATCAGGACGACATCGACAGCGTCGTCGACGTCGTCCAGAACTTCTCGGACCACGTGCCCGAGTGGATGGTCAACCGGCAGAAGGACTTCTTCACCGGCGAGACCGACCACATCGTGGGCGGGGACCTCAACGAGAAGCGCCGCCACGACATCAACCGGATGAAGATGATCGACTCCTACAAGGGCGTCCGCCACAAGCGCGGGCAGAAGGTCCGCGGACAGCGGACCAAGTCCACGGGCCGGACCGAGGGCACCATCGGAGTCAACGTCGAGGAGATCCGCGAGGAGCAGGCCGAGGAGGAAGCGGCCGCCGCGGAAGAGGAGGATGACGAGCTATGAGCACCGGAACCTCCACCAAGCGCTACGAGACGCCGAACCACCCGTACCAGGGCGAGCGCATCGACGAGGAGTCGGACCTGCTCTCCCGCTACGGCCTGAAGAACAAAGAGGAGCTGTGGCGCGCGCAGTCGGAACTGCGCCGCTACCGCCGCGAGGCACGACGTCTCATCGGCGAGGCGCAGGGCGACGTCGAGGTGGCCAACGAGGCCGGCGCCGACTTCGTTTCGCGACTCCAGCGCCTCGGAATCCTCGACGACACGGACGCCATCACGGACGTCCTGTCGCTCGACGTGACCGACGTGCTCGAACGCCGGCTCCAGACCGTCGCGTACCGCAACGGCGTCGGTAACTCGACGAAGCAGGCGCGGCAGTTCATCCTCCACGGCCACGTGGTCGTCGGGGACGCCCGCGTCACTCGCCCGTCGTACAAGATCGAGACGGTCGAGGAGAACCTCGTCGACTTCGACGAGATCTCCCCGCTCGCGGACGAACTCCACCCCGAACGCGCGGAGGGTCAGTAAATGAGTGAATCCGAGAACGAAACCGAGAGCCGCTGGGCGATCGCGAACGTCTTCGCGTCGTTCAACAACACGCTCATCACGGTCACCGACATCACGGGGGCAGAGACGCTGATCAAGTCCTCGGGCGGCGCCGTGGTGAAGCAGAACCGAGACGAGGCGTCGCCGTACGCGGCCATGCAGATGGCCGAGGGCGTCGCCGAACAGCTCAAGGCGCAGGGTATCGAGGGCGTCCACGTCCGCATCCGCGGTCCCGGTGGCAACGCCCAGAAGTCCCCCGGGCCGGGCGCGCAGCCGACGATCCGCGCGCTCGCCCGCGCCGGGATCGAGATCGGTCGCATCGAGGACGTGACCCCGATCCCGCACGACGGCACTCGAGCGCCCAAGAAGAACCGCCTGTAATCCATGGCGGATGACTTCGACGTCGAGGTAGTCACCCGAGACGACCGATCCGCGCGGCTGCTCGTCCGCGAGCTCACCCCCGCGGTCGCGAACGGCCTGCGCCGGACGATCCTCTCGGAAGTGCCGACGTTCTCGATCGACACCGTTCGGTTCGTCGAGAACTCGTCGGTGATGTTCGACGAGATGGTCGGGCTCCGCCTGGGGCTCGTCCCCCTGACGACGCCGCTTGACGACTACGAGGTCGGCGAAACCGCCACCCTCGCGCTCGACGTCGAGGGGCCGGCGACGGCGTACTCGGGCGACATCGAGACGTCCGACGACCTCGTCCAGCCCGCCGACGAGAACGTCCCCATCATCGAGTTGAAGGAGGGACAGCGCCTGGAGTTCGAGGCCGACGCGGTGCTCGACTCCGGGAAGGAACACGCGAAACACCAGGGCGGCGTGGCCGTCGGCTACCGCCACCTGCAGCGCGTGAACGTCGTCGGCGACGCCGACGAGTTCGACGAGGAGGAACCGAACATCCTCCGCGGCGTCATCGAAACCGAGGACGGCGAGCTCGTCCACACCGAGGAGTTCGATTCCGACCTCACCGAGCGATACCCCGGCAAGGAGCTGGATATCGAGGACGTGCCCGGCGCGTTCGTCTTCCATATCGAGACGGACGGGTCGATGAGCGTCGAGGAACTCACCCTCCGAGCGGTCGAGTCGTTGCGTGACCGCGCGGACGAACTAGCAGACAAGGTCGCAGTCTAATCCACAGATGTCGCCGTCTCACCACACCAACCGAACGTCCGCCCCCGCGTCGGGTCCGACCGGCCAGCGCACCCGCCGTCACCGTCTCGTACGGACGGGGTGGACCGAAGGGGTTAACCGGTGGGACGGCAAACGACGGGACGCGAGCAGGGGTAGCCCAGTCTGGCCAACGGCGCAGCGTTCAGGGCGCTGTCCTGTAGAGGTTCGCAGGTTCAAATCCTGCCCCCTGCACTCCCGTTTTCTCGCTGTAACTCCCACTCAGGAGGTAACCGTATGAGTAGTAGCAAGACTAATCCGAGACTTCAGAACCTCATCGCCGAACTGAAGTCGGTCGCGCGGTCGTCCGATGCCACCGTCTGGCAGGACGTCGCCGACCGGCTCGAAAAGCCGCGGCGCACGCACGCGGAGGTCAACCTCGGCCGCATCGAGCGGTACGCAAACGAGGACGAGACCGTCGTCGTGCCGGGCAAGGTGCTCGGCTCGGGCGTGCTCCGTAAGGACGTCACCGTCGCCGCCGTCGACTTCTCCGGCACCGCCGAGACGAAGATCGACCAGGCCGGCGAGGCCGTCCGGCTGGAGGAAGCGCTGTCGAACAACCCCGAAGGGACCGATGTCCGGGTGATCCGATGAGTCTCGCAGAGTTCGAGGCCGACGTGGTCGTCGACGGGCGGGACGCCATCATGGGTCGCGTCGCGTCGAAGGTCGCACAGCGGGCGCTCGACGGCGAGCGCGTCGCGATCGTCAACGCCGAGCGCGCGATCATTACGGGAAACCCGGAGTTCACCCACGAGAAGTACCGCACCCGCGCGAACCTCGGCTCCGACTCGGGTCCGTACTACCCGAAGCGGCCGGACCGCATCTTCAAGCGGTCGGTCCGCGGGATGCTGCCGTACAAGACCACGAAGGGTCGCGAGGCGTTCGAGAACGTCCGCGTGTACATCGGCAACCCGTTCGAGTCCGAGACGACCTCACCCGACGAGGACGCACCGGAGCCGGAGGTGCTTGACGGCACCTCCCTCGATCGCCTGTCGAACATCAAGTTCACCACCCTCGGCGAGGTCGCCGAGGACCTGGGGGCCAACGTCACATGGTAACGAACACGTCCGGAAAGAAGAAGACCGCCGTCGCCCGCGCCACCGTCACGGACGGCGAGGGGCGAGTGCGTATCGACTCCCAGCCCGTCGAGCTGGTCGAACCGGAGATGGCGCGCCTGAAGATGCTGGAGCCGTTCCGCGTCGCCGGCGAGGAGCTCCGTTCGGAGGTCGACCTCGAGGTGACCGTCAACGGCGGCGGCTTCGCCGGGCAGGCGGACGCGGTCCGCACGGCCATCGCCCGCGGGCTGGTGCAGCACCGAAACGACGCCGAGCTCCGCGACGCGTTCATGGAGTTCGACCGCTCCCTGCTGGTCAACGACTCCCGGCAGAGCGAACCGAAGAAGTGGGGCGGGCCCGGCGCGCGCGCCCGCTACCAGAAGTCGTACCGCTGAGGTGATCTACCCATGATGATCCCTGTCCGGTGTTTCACGTGCGGCAACGTCATCGGTGAACACTGGGAGGAGTTCAAAGCCCGCGCCAAGGAGGGCGACGAGGACCCCGCAGCGGTTCTCGACGAGCTCGGCGTGGACCGCCACTGCTGTCGGCGGATGATGGTGAGTCACACCGATCTGGTCGACGTCGTCTCCCCATACCAATGAGCGGGAACCTGCAGTACAACCGGTACGAGAAGGCCCGGATCTTGGGCGCGCGAGCGCTGCAGTTGGCGTTCGGCGCGCCGGCGCTGATCGACAGCGAGCAGTCCGAGCCGATCCTCATCGCGGCCGAGGAGTACGACGCCGGCGTGTTGCCGTTCACGGTCCGCCGGGAGGGGAAGTAGATGACGCTGATCGAGTCGGTGTCGCTGCGTCGCGTGCTCGATTCTCGGGGGAACCCGACGGTCGAGGCGGACGTGCTCACCCAGTCGGGCGGCTTCGGCCGCGCGGCGGCGCCCTCCGGGGCGTCGACGGGCGAGTACGAGGCGATCGAGCTGCCGCCGATGGAAGCCATCGCGGCCGCCCGCGAGCACGCCGTGCCGCGGCTCGAAGGCTCGGTCCACGCCGGCAACCAGCGCGACGTCGACGCCGCGCTGCACGCCGCCGACGGGACGGACGACTTCTCGGAGATCGGCGCCAACAGCGCCGTCGCGATCAGCATGGCGGCGTCGAAGGCCGGAGCCGACGTGCTGGGCGCGCCGCTGTTCCAGCACCTCGGGGGCACCTTCCGCGACGCGGACCGGTCGTTCCCGGTCCCGCTGGGGAACGTCGTCGGCGGCGGCGAACACGCCGCCGACGCGACCCACATCCAGGAGTTCCTCTCGGCGCCCGTGGGGGCGCCGTCGGTCGCGGAGGCGATCTTCGCGAACGCCGACGTGCACGCCACGGTCGCCGAGATCCTCGCCGACCGCGGCGTCGCCGCCGCGAAGGGCGACGAGGGCGCGTGGGCGCCCGCCGTCTCCGACGCCGAGGCGTTCGAGATCGTCGACGAGGCGACCTCGCGCGTCGAGGACGCGCTCGGGTTCGAGATCAAGTTCGGGCTCGACGTGGCCGCCTCGGAGCTGTACGACGCCGACGCCGGCGTCTACCGCTACGGCGACGTCGAGCGAACCTCGGCCGAGCAGGTCGAGTACATGGCCGAGCTGGTCGACGAGTACGACCTCGCGTACGTCGAGGACCCCCTCGACGAGAACGACTACGACGGGTTCGCCGACCTCACCGAACGTGTCGGCGACCGCACGCTGATCTGCGGCGACGACCTGTTCGTCACGAACGTCGAGCGCCTCTCGCGAGGCATCGACGAGGGCGCGGCCAACAGCGTCCTGATCAAGCCGAACCAGATCGGGACGCTGTCGGACGCGTTCGACGCCGTCGAGCTGGCCCAGCGCAACGGGCTTGACGCGGTCGTCTCCCACCGCTCGGGCGAGACCGAGGACACGACCATCGCACACCTCGCCGTCGCGACCGACGCCTCGTTCATCAAGACGGGGACGGTCGGCGGCGAGCGCACCGCAAAGCTGAACGAACTCATCCGCATCGCGGAGGAGGCAGTATGAGCGAAAGCGAGAACGACGCAGACACCGAAGAGGCGGCCGACGCCGAGGAGGAGGTCGAGGAGACCCAGCCCGCGGCCGACGAGTCGCCCGACGAGACGGAGGCACAGCCCGAGGAGACCGAGGCGGCCGAGGACGCCGCCGACGAGGAGGCGGACGCGGGTCCGCGCTTCGACGAGGACGTCATGCCCGACGACGAGGCTGACCTCCTCATCCCGGTCGAGGACTACCTCTCTGCCGGCGTCCACATCGGGACCCAGCAGAAGACCAAGGACATGGAGCGGTTCATCCACCGCGTCCGCGACGACGGCCTGTACGTGCTCGACGTGAGCAAGACGGACGGCCGCATCCGGACGGCGGCGTCGTTCCTGGCGAACTACGACCCCGAGCAGGTGCTCGTCACCTCCTCGCGCCAGTACGGTCGCTTCCCGGCCGAGAAGTTCGCCGACGCGATCGGCGCGCGCGCCCGCACCGGGCGCTTCATCCCCGGGACGCTGACGAACCCCGAGTACGCCGGCTACATCGAGCCGGACGTCGTGGTCGTCACCGACCCGATCGGCGACGCACAGGCGGTCAAGGAGGCCATCACGGTCGGCATCCCCGTCATCGCCATGTGCGACTCGAACAACCAGGTGAGCAACGTCGACCTGGTCATCCCCACCAACAACAAGGGTCGCCGCGCCCTGTCGGTCGTCTACTGGCTGCTGGCCAACGAGACGCTCGACCGCCGCGGCGCCGAGCCCGGCTACGCCCTCGAGGACTTCGAGGCCGAGCTGTAAGCCGGTCGCTGGATTTCGCGATCACTCCTTTGTCTTCACGTCGCCAGCGGTGGCGCCGTCGCTCAGCAGTGTGAACACCGAGCGTCGAATCGCGAGCCGCCTACTGTCGAGACAGGATCCGTTCGGCCGCTTCGATGGAGGCGGCGCGGCGGTCGGCGCCGCCGACGGCGTCCTCGTCGCCGACGCGGACGACCGCGGTCGCGCCGGCCATGCGGAGAAACATCTCCCACTCGCCGAGGGCGGCGAGAGCGTTCCCGCGGGCGGTGAACTCACGGACGTCGACGAGGACGGCGAACTCCGTGTCACACTCCTCAGCGACGTGGCGGGCGCGCGCCATCGCCGTGATGACGTCCGATGCCTCGAACTCCCCCGAGAGCTCGACCCGCAAGCGCGTGCCGTCCCGACTCTGATCCACGTTCGGGGCGGCGTCCGGCGTCGTCGTCGAACTCATGGGAACGAGTGGCGCGTTGATCAACATAATCCCACCGCTGCAAGTATCAAATTGGATAGTAACGGATCGCACAGGGGACACAACAGGCGTGTCCGTCGTTCGGAGTAAAGCCACACCGCGGAGCGGACCCGATCCGACCGGATCGCGGTCGCGACAGCGTGCGTCCCTCTTTCCCCGGGTCGTCGATCCGCGGCTGCGGACGTGGCGCCGTCGCCCCCGTGGTTCCACGGTGGCCACGCGCCACGCGTTGACACGGGACGGCACCTCATATAATCGTACCGCAGCACGTATCGAAATCGCGACGGGGACTCGCTTCCGGGAGTCGAAACGGCTGTTAGGCACGGGGTGTTGGTCGCGGGTATGACCACCTGCAGCGCGCCGGGGAAGGTGTACCTGTTCGGCGAGCACGCGGTCGTGTACGGGGAACCCGCGGTTCCGTGCGCGGTCGAGCGCCGCGCCCGCGTCACCGTCGAGCCGCGCGACGACGAGCGCGTCCGCGTCGACGCCGCGGACCTCTCGTTGGACGGGTTCACCGTCACCTGGGGCGGCAGTATCGACGACCGACCGGACATCGACGTGCCCGCGTCGCTGGTCGAGGCGGCGATGGAGTACATCGAGGCGGCAGTGCGACAGGCCCGCGACGCCGCCGACGCGCCCGGCGCGGGCTTCGACATCACCGTCAAGTCGGCCATCCCGCTGGGGGCGGGGCTCGGCTCGTCCGCGGCGGTCGTCGTGGCCGGCATCGACGCGGCGACGCGCGCGCTGGGGACGGAACTCGACCCCGAGGAAGTCGCCCGGCGGGCCTACGAGGCCGAGCACGAGGTCCAGGACGGGCAGGCGTCGCGGGCGGACACCTACTGCTCGGCGATGGGCGGGGCCGTCCGCGTCGAGGGCGACGACACACGGACGATCGACGCGCCGCCGCTGCCGTTCGTCGTCGGCTACGACGGCGGCGCCGGCGACACGGGCGAACTCGTCGCGGGGGTGCGCGCGCTCCGCGAGGAGCACGCGTTCGCCGCCGACACCGTCGAGACGGTCGGCGACCTCACCCGGGAAGGCGAGCGGCTGCTGGCGGCGGCCGACCCCGAGAGCGAACCGAGCGACGACCTGCTCGCGGAGCTGGGCGAGCTGATGGATTTCAACCACGGGTTGCTGGAGGCGCTCGGCGTCTCCGCCCGCTCGCTCGACGCGATGGTGTGGGCCGCCCGGGACGCCGGGGCACACGGCGCGAAGCTCACGGGCGCGGGCGGCGGCGGCTGCATCGTCGCGCTCGATACGTCCACGGAGACCGAGCACGCGCTCGGCTACACCGCCGAGTGCGAGCAGTCGTTCCGCGCCGAGTTGGCGACCGAGGGCGTCCGTGTGGAGGCGGCGTAGATGGTCACCGTGTTGAAGCTCGGCGGGTCAGTCATCACCGAGAAGGACCGCCCGGAGACGCTCGACGGGGAGGCGCTGGCGACGCTGGCGGCCGCGATCGCCGCCGCCGACGTTGAGGATCTGGTGATCGTCCACGGGGGCGGCTCGTTCGGCCACCACCACGCCGCCGAGCAGGGGGTGAGCGCGAGCGAGGGGATCCGGGACGTCGACGGCGTCATGGCGGTCCACGGCGCGATGACGACGCTGAACCGGTTCGTGCTTTCGCGGCTTCACGCCGAGGATGTGCCCGCCCTGCCGGTCCATCCGCTGTCGGCGGCCGCCCGCGACGCCGACGGCGACCTCTCGCTGATGACCGATCAGGTTTCGACGATGCTCGACGAGGGGTTCGTTCCCGTCCTCCACGGCGACGGGGTCGTCCACACCGGGGAGGGCGTCACCGTCCTCTCGGGCGACGAGATCGTGACCGCGCTGGCGGGCGCGCTCGACGCCGATCGCGTCGGCCTCTGCTCGACGGTTCCGGGCGTCCTCGACGGCGACGACGAGGTGATCCCCCGCATCGACGCGTTCGACGAGGTCGCCGACGTGCTCGGCGTCAGCGACGCGACGGACGTGACCGGGGGGATGGCCGCGAAGGTCCGCGAACTCCTCGCGCTCGGATCGCCGGCGTACGTGTTCGGGCCGGACGACATCGAGTCGTTCCTCGCCGGCGAGGACGCGGGAACGCGGATCGGGTGATCGGTCTCACCGGACCCGCCGCCGGAGAGCCGCCCGTATCGGCGCGCGCTGGACCAGAACGAACGCGGCGAAAATACAGACGAACCCCCACGCGGTGTTCACCGCGAGCGTCTCGCTCAACACGACGAACCCGAACAGCGCGGCGAACGGCGGGATCGCGTACTCCAACAGCCCCGCGCGGATCGGACCGAGTCGGTCGAGCAGTCGAAAGTACAGCAGGAAGCCGCCAGCGCCGGGGACGACCGCGAGGTACGCGAGCCACGCCAGCCCGGTCGTCGACGGGTCGAGCGTGGCGGCCGACTGCCCGAGGACCGCGGCGGCGACGTGGAGCAGGAGCGCGCCGACGGCGGCCATCCACGCCTGCAGCGCGAGCGGCCCGAGCGTCGCGTCGTCCTCCCGGGTCGTCACCGCGCCGGCGACCCAGGCGACCGCGGAACCGAACACGAACAGCGCGCCGGCGTTCGCGGCCAGCGCCCCGCCGCCCGCGCCGTCGCCGACGAGCGGGAGGCGGCCGACGTCCGGGTCGGCGATCAGGATCAACCCGGCGAAGCCGACGAGCAGGCCGACAGCGCCCACGGCGTCGATCCGCTCGTCCGGGCGCAACACGCGCGCGGCGACGGGCGTGAGCACCGGAATCAGCCCGAGCAGCGTCGCGGCAACCGCGCTGGAGACGTACTGCTGGCCGGTGAACAGCAGCGCGTGGTGGAGGCCGATACTGAAGGCGCCGCCTGCGAGGATCGGCGCGAGGTCACCCCACCCGGCAGGCCGGAGCCGCTGGCCGGACGCGACCGCGACGGCGACGAGGACCGCGGCCGCGATGTCGAAGCGTAGCGCCCCAAGCAACACCGGCGGGAACTCCGCGAGCGCCGCCTTCGTCGCGACGAACGCGGTCCCCCACAGCGCCGCGAGCGTCAGAAACCCGAGGGCGTCGCGGTTCATCGTGCGTCACCGCTGTCGCCCACAAGCGGCAGCGGCCGTGCTCGTCGCCGGCGCAAGGAGGGGTCCCTCCGGTCGCTTTCCCTCACAGCTCGAATCGGAGTCCGTCGCGGGCGAACCGCACGTCGCCGTCGAAGTGACGGCCGACGGCGTCGAGCATCTCGTCGTGGTGCCCCTCAGTGTGCGGATACAGGTGCGTGAGGTACACTCGATCGATGTCGCGGCCGGCCAGCGTCTCGCCCAACTGCGTCGGCGTCGGATGGTTGTCCACGTCGACCTCGTCGGGGAACGAGCAGTCGTGTGCGAGCACGCGTGCCCCATCCGCGAAGTTGGCGAGCCCCCCGAACGCTTCGGTGTCGCCCGAGAAGACGAAGTCGCTGCCGGCCGTATCGTCGGCGTCCTCGTCAGCGTCGCCATCGTCGGCTGCCTTATCGTCCCCGGCTTCCGCCTCGTCGGCCCCGCCACCGACCCCGTCTCCCGCGTCGCCGCCCCGGTTCGCGAACCGGTAGGCGAGACACTGCTTCGAGTGGCGCGTCTCGAACGCCTCGATCTCCAGGCCGGCCAGCGAGAACTCCGAGCCGGGATGGACCTCGCGGACGCTCAGGTCCGCGCGGCCGTCGAGGTACTCGAACTCCCCGACCGACAGCAGGTCGTCGAGCAGCGCCTTCGTCCCGGGCGGGCCGACGACGTGGAGGCGCTCCTCGCCCGCGAGCCAGCGGGCCTTGAGCAACGCGAGGAGATCCGAGACGTGATCGAGATGGTGATGCGTCAGGAGGACCGTCGAGACGGCCTCGTAGCCGGGGTCGGTCTGGGAGAGCCGGTGGAGAACACCGGCGCCGCAGTCGACCAGTAACGGGGCCCGATCGCCGGGGGCGGCCTCGACGAGCAGCCCGGTCTGGACGCGGTCGGCGACGGGCATCGCCGAGCCCGTCCCGAGGAACGTGACGCGCATGGTGGAGCGTCCGCGTCGGGCCGGGAAGGGATTGCGGTTCGGATGCCGTCCCACCACGGGGAGTCGACACCCGTCCGCGACCCCCACAACCGACTTACCGCCGCGGCTCCTGGCGATCCCAATGACCGACGGTCGGGAGCTGCTCGCCGCGGCCGACGCCGACTACGAGTTCGACCCCGCGACCGTCGATATCGCCGACGGCGACGTGCTCGACCGACTGGAGCCATCGGTCCGTGAGTGGTGGGTCGACCAGTTCGGCGAGTACGTCGGGACGAACGGCGGCTTCTTCACGCCGCCCCAGCGCGAGGCCATTCCACTCATCGACGAGGGCGAGAACTGTCTGGTCGCGTCGCCGACGGGGTCAGGCAAGACGCAGAGCGCCTTCTGTGCGATCCTCAACGACCTGTTCCGGCGCGAGCGCGAGCAAGCCGAGGACGGCGGGCTCGACGACGGCGTCTACTGTCTGTACGTCTCGCCGCTGAAGTCGCTCGCGAACGACATCACCCGCAACCTCGCGGAGCCGATCGACGGGATCGCGGAGAAGCTGGCCGACCGCGGCCACGACACCGAGATCCGGCAGGCGATCCGCCACGGCGACACGCCCGACAGCGAGCGCCGGGCGATGCTCGAGTCGCCGCCGCACGTCCTGAACACGACGCCGGAGACGCTCGCCATCCTGCTCAACTCGCCGAAGTTCAAGGAGACGCTCCGCAGCGTCGAGTACGTCGTCGTCGACGAGATCCACTCGCTTGCGAACAACAAGCGGGGAACGCACCTGTCCGTCTCGCTGGAGCGGCTCGAACGCCTCTGTGAGGGGTCGCCGACGCGGATCGGCTGTTCGGCGACAGTCGAGCCGCTGTCGACGATGGCGAAGTTCCTGGTGGGGGGCGAGGCCGGGGACGGCGAGGTCGGCGCAGGCGACGAGGACGGCGACGCGGACGACGAGACCGGTACCGGCGGGGCGTGGACGCCCCGCGACTGCGAGATCGTCGACACCCGGTTCGTCCGCGAGTTCGACCTCCGGCTGGAGTGTCCGACCGACGACCTGATCGACACGCCCCGCGAGGTGGTCAACGAACGCTTCCACGACCGCCTCCACGAGCTGATCGACGGCCACGAGAACACGCTCGTGTTCACGAACACCCGCTCGGGCGCCGAGCGCGTCCTGACGACGCTGCGCGAGCGCTACGGCTACGACGAGACCGACTCCGGCTGTCACCACGGCTCGATGTCGAAGGAGCACCGCGAGGCGATCGAGGAGAAACTGAAGTCCGGAGACGTGGACGTGGTAACCACCTCCACCTCGCTGGAGCTGGGGATCGACATGCCGCACGTCGACCTCGTCGTGCAGGTCGGCTCGCCGAAGTCCGTCGCCTCGCTGCTCCAGCGTGTCGGCCGCGCGGGCCACCGCCTCGGACGGACCGTCGAGGGCCGGGTGATCGCGCTCGACCGCGACGAGCTGGTCGAGTGTGCGGTGATGCTTCAGCGCGCGGAGGAGGGGTTCGTCGACCGCGTGTTCGTCCCCGAGAACGCCCAGGACGTGGCCGCACAGCAGGTGTACGGGATGGCGATCAACGGCGTGAGACGGGAGGCCGACGTGCGCGATACGCTCGTCTCGGCGTACCCGTACCGGAACTACTCCGGGACCGAGTGGGAGCAGCTCATGCGGTATCTGACGGCCGACCACGAGGGAATGGAGGAGCGGAACGCGTACGCGAAGGTGTGGCGCGACACCAACGACCCGCCGGACGGGGAGCACCACTACGAGGAGTTCGACGTGGGCGAGCCGTTGATCGGGAAACGGGGACGGCTGGCGCGCGTCATCTACATGACGAACATCGGAACGATCCCGGACTCGTTCACGATCGACGTGTTCGTGCGCGGGGGCGACGAGTGGGTCGGCCAACTCGACGAGGGGTACCTCGACACGCTGGAGTCCGGCGACGTGTTCCAGCTCGGCGGATCGACGTACCAGTACAGCTACCGCCGCGGCTCGAAGGTGTACGTCGACCCGTCGAGTCAGCGCCCGACAGTGCCCTCGTGGTTCTCCGAACGGCTCCCGCTCAGCTACGATCTCGGGCGGGAGATCCTCGCGTTCCAGGACGAACTGATGGACCAGTTTGCGGCGGGCGGCCCCGCGAACGCCCGTCGCTGGCTCAGGCGACTCCCGCTCGACGAGAACGCCGTCCGCGCGATCACCCGAATGTTCGACGAGCAGCGTCGGTACCTCGGACCCGACGGTGTCTCTACACCTGACCGGCTCGTCGTCGAGCAGGTACTCGACCGCGCGGAGTACCGCCGCCACTACCACGTCCACAGCGCCTACGGCCGCGAGTTCAACGACGGCCTCTCGCGGCTGGTGGCGTACCGCTGTACCCAACGGGCGAACGCGAACGTCCAGGTCGCCGTCGCCGACAACGGCTTCACCGTCGCGATGCCCCTGAACCGGAAGGTCGACATCGCCGACGTGATCGCGTCCATCGACCCCGACGCCGTGTACTCGGAGTTCCGGGCGGCGCTGGAGGGGACGGACCTGTTGAAGCGGTACTTCCGGATCAACGCTACGCGATCGCTGATGATCCTGAAGCGGTACAAGGGGTACGAGAAGTCCGCTGCCCAACAGCAGGTGTCCGCCGAGATGCTCGTCTCGTTCGCCGCGGACCTCGACTCCTTTGCGGTGCTGGAGGAGACGTACCGCGAGATCGTCGAGGACAAACTGAACGTCGCGGGGATCCGCGAGGTGCTCGGGGCCGTCCGCGCGGGCGACATCAAGGTGGTCCGTCACGAGGTCGACGCGCCGTCGCCGCGGGCGTTCGGGCTGGCGACGCTATCGGCCAGCGACACGGTGCTCGCCGAGGACGAGGACGCCGCCCTCGAGGAGTTTCACGCACGCGTGATGGAGGAGTTGGACGACGAAGGGAACGGGACTGACGGAACCGAGGGAACCGGCGGTCTACTCTCCGACTCCGGGGCTCCGGTCGACTCGGATCCGGACTGATCGGCCCCTCGTCAGCGAGCCACGCTACGCGGCCCCAGCAGATCGCCCCGAGACCCCACAGCGTTTACCGGAGGCGGCCGAACGCCGGGTATGGAATCGCTCAATTCGCGGGTCCGCCTGGCGTGGGTCGCCGGGGCGCTCGTCCCCGGTGCCGTGATCCTCGCCGTCGGCGTCGTCGCCGGTCGGATCGGCGCGCCGGTGCCGCCGGCGGCGGCCGCGGGCGTTGCGCTGGTCATCGTCGCGCTCGGCGTCGCCGCCGCGTTCGTGCGCTATCGGGTGTGGCGCTTCGAGGTTCGTGACGACTCGCTGTATCTGGTTCGCGGCGTCCTCACCCGCGTCGACAC
The DNA here is from genome assembly GCF_040025155.1 of Halobaculum rarum. Lineage (NCBI taxonomy): Archaea > Methanobacteriati > Methanobacteriota > Halobacteria > Halobacteriales > Haloferacaceae > Halobaculum > Halobaculum rarum. The sequence goes on from NZ_CP157275.1 coordinate 2,741,488, forward strand.
CTCGGTGCCGTACGTGCGCGTCCAACACGTCGACACCCGACGCGGGCCGATCGAACGCACGCTCGGTCTGGCCTCGGTCGTCGTCTACACGGCCGGCTCCCGCGGCGCCGACATCACGATCCCCGGGCTGACGCCGGCGCGGGCGAGTGACCTCCGCGAGCGCCTGCGCGAGCTCGCGACCGAGTCGGAGTTCGACGCCGTCTGATGGTCCGACTCCACCCCGCCTCCGCCGCCGTCAGCGCGCTCCGCTCCGGCGGCCAACTGGCGCTGTTCGCGCTGTTCGCGAGCACCGCGTTCGTCGGCATGGGCGGCGGCGACGGCGCCACGCCGCTCGCGCCGCTGGCGATCCCGGCGGCGTTCCTCCTCGGCGCCGGCGCCGCGCTGGCGCGGTGGTACCGCTTCGAGTACGAGACGCTCTCCGACCGGCTGGTCGTCCGATCCGGCGTGATCTCCCGGCAGGAACGGGAGATCCCGCTTCACCGGGTCCAGAACGTGGACGTGCGCCGGAGCGTCCTCCAGCGCGCGCTCGGGCTCTCGACCGTCACCGTCGAGACGGCCGGCGGCGGGGCGACGGAGGCGACGCTCGACGCCGTCGGACGCGAGGAGGCCGACCGACTTCGCGAGGAGCTCGGTCGCCACGGTCGCCGGAGCGACCAGCGCGAGGGGCGCGACGGACGGGACGAACGCGACAGCACCACGGGCGCCGCCGGCGCCAGTGCAGCCGGTACCGGTGCGGCCGGTGATACCGGCGTCGCCGCCGACCGCGGCGTGGGGGCGACGAGCGGGTCCCCGGCGGCGTCGGCAACGGAAGAGCCGCGTCGAGCTGATCCCGAATCGGAGACGCTGTACGAGCTCGCCGGCCGGCGGTTCGCGACGCTGTGTGCGGTGTCGTTCCGGCCGAGCGCGGTGATCGCGCCGTTCGTCGGCGCGAGCCTCTTCGACGACCTGCTGTTCGACGGGGGCCGGCTGCTCGTGCGCTACGGGATCATCGACGTCGAGGTTGGGCCGGGCGACGTGCCCTCGCTGGGGGCGGGCGACCTGGTATCGCTGGGCCTGCTCGGCGTCGTCGGCTTCCTGCTGGTCGTCTGGGTCGTCAGCGCGGCGCTGACGTTCGTCCGCTACTACGGCTTCCGGCTGGAGCGGGTCGGCGACGAGCTCCGCTACGAGCGCGGCCTGCTCGGCCGCTACAGCGGGACGGTCCCGCTCTCGAAGGTGCAGACGCTCACCGTCTCGGAGAACGTCGCCATGCGCCGCCTCGGCTACGCCAGCCTGACGGTCGACACCGCCGGCTACGCGCCCGGCTCGGGCGGCGGCGGCGACGGCGGCGTCGAGACGGCCGTCCCGCTCGACACCCGCGAGCGCGTCGTCGCGCTCGCGGACGACATCCGGTCGGAATTGGGCGCGGACGCCGGGGCAGAAACGGTTCCCTCCGACGACGCATTTGGGGTCGACACCGTCGAACGGCCGCCGACCCGCGCGCGACGCCGCTACGTCGCACGCTACGCGCTCGCGGCGCTTGCGGTGACCGCCGTCACCGTCGGCGTCGACCGGCTCGTGTTCAACCTGCCGCAGTTTGTCGCCCTCGCGCCGCTGGTCGGCGTCGCGCTGGCGCCGCTTGTGGGGCACCTGACGTGGGCTCATCGCGGGCACGCGACCGCCTCGGACGGGTTCGTCAGCCGGACAGGGGTGTTCCGTCGCCACACCCGGCTGGTTCCGTACTTCCGGCTGCAGACGGTGTTCGTCTCGCGAACGATCTTCCAGCGGCGGCGACGCCTCGCGTCCGTCGTCGGCGACTCGGCGTCATCATCGGGCCTGCTCGGCGGCGACGCGGTCGCCCACGACCTCGACGCCGACGCCGCCGACGGGCTTCGCGAGGAGCTGCTCGACCGGCTGCGCGGGGACCTCGTGGCCCGTCGACGCGCGGGCCGGGAGCGACGGCGCCGCCGGGGATCGTCCGAGGCGGCTCCGGACGCGGACGGATCACCGCCGACCGACGAACCCACAGCTCGGACGGACGGGATCGATCCCGTCACGACGGAGCGAGGGAAGCCCGACGACGAGGGGGACCGTGACGCCACCGGCGCCAACGAGGCGGCGGACCATGACGACGAGCGCACGGCTGACGGCGAGCAGACCACCGACGGTGAGGAACCGTCGGACAGCGAGAACACCGGCGAAGGCGACGACCGGACCCGGTGAACGGCGCGCGACACGAGCGCACGGGCGAACGCCGGGCGCCGTCGCCGCCGCCTACCGCCGGGCCCAGTCGAGCATCCGCCCGTAGAAGGGTTCGGTGGCGAGCGCCTCGGCGTCGCCGACGAGACACAGCGCCTTCTTCGCCCGCGTCAACGCGACGTTGACGCGGCGGGTGTCCTCGAAGATCGGCGAGGAGAGGTCGCCGGTGGCGACGAACGAGACGACGATCACCTCCTTGCTCGACCCCTGGAACCGGTCGACGGTGTCGACGGTCACGTCCGTCCGGCGCCCGATCTCGGCGACCTGTGCGCGGAACGGCGCGATCACGCCGATGTCGTCGGGGTCGACGCCGGCGGCGACGTACGCGTCGACGACCTCGGCGACGCGGTCGGCCTCCACCGGGTTCGCGTTGCCCTCGCGGCTCCCGTCGGGGTCGACGAAGCTCACGGCGCCCCGGAGTTCCGGCGGGAGGTCGTCGGGATCGACGCCCAGATCCGCGAGGGTCTGCCCCGCGACCTCGGGCGTCGCCGGACGGAGCTTCCCGTCGTAGAACTCCCGCGAGGAGAACGCCTGGATGCGCTGGCTCATGCGGTACTGGCGGTCGAGCATCACCCCGGCATCGGGGTACTCCTCGATGAGCCGCTGGAACAGCGACTCCCGAAGTCGGTTCTCGGCGCGCACGACCGGCGGGAGCTGCTCGTGGTCGCCGACGAGGACGAACCGGTCGGCGCGGTTCACCGCCGCGAGCGTCCCGGGCTCGGTGAGCTGGGACGCCTCGTCGACGATCGCCACGTCGAACTCCTGCTCGCGCATCGTCCGCGACCCGCACGAGGACGTAGTGGCGGCGACGACCGACGCCGAGTTCAGTTTCGTCGCGCGGTCGTTCGGCTCGCCGCGGGTGACGAGGCGGATGTCCTGCATGTCGCCGCGGACGCCCGTCTCGGTTCCCACCCTAAGCACGTCCTCGAACCCTTGCTCCTGCAGCGCCTCGATGGCGTTGTCGACGGCGCGGTTCGTGAACGCCGAGAGAAGCACCCGGTCGCCACGCTCGACGCGCGCACGGACGATGCGGGCGATGGTGTACGTCTTTCCCGTCCCCGGCGGCCCGTGGACGAGCGCGACGTCCTCCGCGTCGACCGCGCGCTCGACGGCGGCGTTCTGCGCGTCGTTGTTGTCGATGAACGGTGCGGCGTCGGCGTCGTGGTCACGGAAGGCCGGCTCGCGCCGACCGAACAGCACGTCCTTGCGATCCGGGTCGCCCTTGAGCACGAAGTCGTGGACCGCGGTGTGCATCCGCGAGACGGACAGCTCCGAGGGGTACACGTCGAGGCGATGCAGCTCCACGGGTTCGTCGGTCTCGACGACGACTTCCTCGTCCAGCTTCTCGATGCGCCCCAGCTCTGAGTGCCCCGACGCCGGATCGCCGTCGGACGCGAGCGCCACGTCGCCCTCGCGGAGCTTCGAGACGGCGTCGGACGTCTTGCGGGCGGTGAGCCGCCATCGACCGTCGCCGATCGGCTCCTCGGAGACGGGCTCCAGATCGATCAGCGCGCGGTCGTCTGCCGCCCGCTCCTCGGCGGTCTGCTCCCAGAGTTTTCGGTACTCGGCGTGCGTCTCGCGGCGCTCCTCCTCGAGCGCGCGATAGGTCTCCGCGAAGTACTCGCGCTCCTCCTCGGGAAGCGCCGTGCCGATCTGGCCGGCCTTCGACTCCTGATCGAGGCGCCCCGAGACGACCATGCACGTGTCCTGTTCGAAGCAGTACTCGCATTTCGCGCCGGCCTCGTACCCCGTCGGAACGGACATATCGAACTCCGTCGCGGCGATCTCGTTGCGCTGGCGGACGACGAACTCGAGCAGTCCCTTCCCGACCGAGAACTCCTTGGCCGGCGAGAGGTCGCCGGACTCCTCGCCGCGGTCGAGCGCGGTGTTTTTCGTGTACAGCAGCGTTCCCGTGTCGGCGTCGACGCCCCGCTCGCGCAGGAGGAGGGCGTAGCAGGCCGCCTGGATCTTGTCCTGAAAGCGCGGCTCGCGGTTCGTGTTCTTCCCCGTCTTGAGTTCGACGGGCTGTCCGCGGCGCAGCGCGTCGGCGCGGCCCTTGATGCCGAAGGTGGGCGAGATGAGGGTGTACTCCGAGCGCCACTCGGACTCGTCGGGGCCGCCGTCCCACTCCGAGAGCGAGGCGTTGGCGCCGTCGCCGGCGTCCGCGGACCCGTTTCCGCTTCCCGCCGACGCGTCGCCGTCGGTCGCGAGCGTCCCCTGGTTCAGCCATCCCTCGATCGCGGCGGCGTTGCGTCGCACCTCGTCGGCGACCTCCTCGCGCTCCATCCCAAGCAGGCCGAGTTCGAGGCCCGCCTCCGCGACCCGGTCGTCGATCGACTCCTCCAGATCCACGCCCCGGAGGAGGTCGCCGAACACCTCGTGGACGACCGTTCCCTTGACCACGGGGTAGTTCAGCGGGATGCCCGAGAGCTTGTTCAGGTAGTACATCCGCGGGCACTGCACCCACGACCGAACGTCGGTCACGTCGACCAGGAAGTCCGGTTCGAGGACGACGTACGACTCCGAGGAGGTGGTGTACCCCTCGCGGTCGCCGTAGTCGTCGCGCTCGGCGTCGGTGACGAGTAGCTCCATTCCTTCCTCGGCGTGCTCGGCGGTGTGGGTCCACTTCCCCCAGAGGGTGACCGTAACCGGGTCCGCGGCGCCTCCGTCGGGACGAACCGTCAACTCGGCGAGGTCGCGCTCGCCGTAGCGCGTGCTCACCTGCCGGACCTCGCCGACCTTTAGGAGGGGACCGCGGACGTTCACTATCGGAGGGGGAGGCCGCTCGGGAAAAACGGTGTCGGTGCCGTCGGTATCGCCGCACGACCGCCGTCCGACGGCGACCGCCCGATCGCTGGGGAACCGTGTCGGTTGGATCGGTCAGGTCTGTCGGGTCGGTCGGCTCGGTCGCGGTGTGGCGTCACTCCCGCGGGGCGAGTTCGACGCCGCGGATCGCGATCGCCGCCCCGCCGTCCGCTGCGTCGTCGACGGAGACTGTCCACCCGTGAGCGTCGGCGATCTCGGCGACGATCGCCAAACCGAAGCCGGTGCCGTCCGCTGCCGTCGAGTAGCCGCTTTCGAGCGCCCGGCCGCGGACGTCCGCGGGCATCCCCGGGCCGTCGTCCGCGACGCGGAACCCGTCATCGAGGTCGGCGACGGTGACGGCAACGTCGTCGCCGGCGTGGTCGACCGCGTTGCGAAAGAGGTTCTCGAGCAGCTGCGAGAGGCGATCGGAGTCGGCGACGACGCGGCTCGTCGCCTCGATCGACACGCTCGCGTTCGACCCCGCTGTCGCAGTCTCCCACGCTGAGTCGGCGATCGACGCGAGGTCGACCGGCTCGGTCTCGTCGATCACCGCCCCCTCACGCGCGAGCATCAGCAGGTCGTCGACGAGCGTCGTCATGTCCTCGACCGCTCGCTCCGCCCGTTCGAGGTGCTCCTCGTCGCCGGTCTCTCGCGCCAGCTCCAGCGAGCCCGAGAGGACGTTCAGCGGGTTTCGCAGGTCGTGGGAGACGACGCTCGTGAACGACTCGAGCTGCTCGTTCTTCCGGCGCAGCGCGTCCTCGCGCCGCTTGCGTTCGGAGACGTCGCGGATGACGCCGACCCGACCGAGCTCGGCCTCGCCGCTCGTCACCCGGTTGAACCGGAGCTCCGCGGGGAACCGGTCGCCGTCGACCGTGAGGAAGTCGTACTCGACCACTCCGACGTCGCGCTCGCCCGCGGCGATCTCCTCGAGCACCGTCCGTGCCCGATCGGCCACGTCGTCGGTGACCCAGTCGTAGATATGAGTCCCGATCAGGGTCTCGATATCGACGCCCTTCATCTCCGCGTAGCGCTGGTTGACGTAGACGATATCGCCGTCGGGGTCGAGGGCGTACACCGCGTCGTCGAGGTCGTCGAGGACGGTTTCGTACAGTCGCAGCTCGCGGTCGCGGCGATCCCCGTCGGTGGGCGGCCCCTGGGCATCAGTCATCGGACACGGCTCGGCCGTTCATCGGCCTATCGCGGCAAAACAGTACCGCCTCCGGCGGTCGACGCGACGCGCTCGCGGCGGGAGGCCCGTCGTCGGTCGGCCGCTTCCGACGCCGCACCCACCGGTGTTTATCGGCCGGGACCACCACTTCGACGTATGGATTACCTCGCGGTCGCGGTGCGCTGGCGCGACCTCGCGGCCGACTCCGATGGCGGGCTGACGGGTAAACACCGCGTGCTCACGAGGACCGTCGCACCCGCGATGCGGGAGGCGGTCGCCGAGGGCCCGGTGGCCCTGTGGTTCCACTCCTTCTGGGACGCCGCCGGCCGCTACGAGGTGCCGACCCTCCGCGTCGTCTGCGGCGTCGACGGCGGCGGTGACGCGGCGGTCGCCGGCGCGACCGTCGCGGATGCCCTCTCGGCCCGCGGCGTCGCCGAAGGACAGTTCGACGTGGACCTCGCGTTCGACGCCGAGCGCCTCCGCGGCTACTGGGGCGAGCAGCTGGACCTGTGGGTCGAGGCGAAGTCCCGGCTGTCGACGCTCGCGGTCGCGGCGATCGAGGGATCGCTCGGGGAGTCGTACGCGTTCCACCGGACCGTGAACCGGCCGGGCCACGTCTGGGCGAACATGCTCGGCTGCTCGTATCTCGCGGAGGCAGGGGTGTACACCGCCCTCGCGCGGGGATACCTCCGACAGCTCAACCTCGGGGAGGGGCCGCAGTCGGACGCCGTCCGCGAGGCGATGACCGCCCTCGACGCCGCCGCCGACCACCTCCCCGACCCGATGCGGGAACTCGACAGCGAGGAACTGGCGGCGGTCAACGCCAGCGGGACGCGAACGCCCAACGGCGAGCAGTAGAACGTTCCTCCGGACTGTCGGACGGACTGTCGTGGGTCCGGACTCGGTGGCGACACCCCTACCCGAAGCCGACGGGTCTCACCCACAGTTCCGCGATCTACTCGCCGTCGGGGGCCTCGAACGTCACCGTCGTCAGGGTCCGTCCGAGGTGACACACCTCGTGTGGCGGGTCGCCGTGCACCTCCGCGATGCGGTACTCCTCGTCGAAGTCGGCGCCCAGCGGTTCACACAGCTCGTGACTCGGGCAGTCGACGTGCGGACACGGCCCCTCCAGTGACGCTCTCGAGCCGGCGTACGCGCCGCGGGAGGCGACGTTCGCGGTGACGGACGCGGGCTCGACCTCGACGGCGCGGACGCTCGCGTCCGCGTGGACGGCGCAGTCGAGCGCTTGCGTCCCGTCGCGGACGCCGGTCACGCGGTATCGCCGCCCCTCGGTGAGGTTGAGACACTGCCCGCGGTACGGACAGCCCTCGCAGGCGCTGGACTCCCCCTGGTAGACGAACTCGGTTCCCTCGGCGGCGATCTGTGTACCGATGAGCGTGACGATGGACATGGTGGAGATATCCCGCGCGCCGCTGATAACGGCGTCGCCGAGGGATCGGCCGCCGTCGTTCGGACGCGTGTTGCCGCCGGCGGCGACCCGCCGACTCGGCGACACGTCGACCCACCGACCCGCTTACCCGGCTGCGCGTCACTCGCCGCGGATCAGGTCGTCGAGCTTATCGAGGTACGCCTCCCGCGGGACCTGGTAGGCGCCGCGGTAGTCGATCGCGCCGCCGACGAACCGCTCGGTAACGTCGCGGACCCCGTCCAGGGCGTCCGTGCGGTCGTCGAACGTCGTCGACTCGGCCTCGACCTCCGGTTCGAGAAACAGCGTCACGTGCCATCGGTCGGTCCGGCGCTGTCCCGAACCCGGACGTGCGCGCCGGGAGCCGTTCGTGAGGTACACCGTGGGGAGACACGGCGCCGGGAACCGGTCGGCGTCGAACACGTCCGGCCGAAAGACGATGATCGCGCGGCCGTTCGGCTCCTCGTTCCACAGCAGCCAACCCTCGGCGAGCACGTCGGTGTCGAGTTCGGTGACTGTCGCCCCGGGCGTCGACTCGGATCCGGCGTCGACCGCCCTCTCGGATCCGCCGCCGGCCTCGGTGCCGTCGGCCGCGGCCTGTTCGTCGCTGTCGTCGGTCATGGCGGTCGTTATCCGTCCGGCGGCTTAGGCGCCACGCTCGGTATCCGGAACGATGAGACGAAGACACCGGTATTCGACGTACGTGGCTTCTGCCGGTGATATTCCGACGATCGTGTGATCCGATAACCGATCGAGGGCGCGACGGTAGCGGTAGCAATTGCCGACAGGCTTATGTGTGTTAACACCCACCACAACATATAGTCTCGGTCCGACCACGGGACGGAGGCAACGACCCCCACCGGCCGCCCTCACGACGATTCTGTTGGAGACGCAGCCCACGCCGGTTCCCCACGCGGTCGTGTGGTATGAGCGGACACGATGGTCCAGCGGTGCTCGGATCGGTGTCAGTCGGCGGAGCGGGCGTCGGCGCCGACACCGGGTGCCTGCGAGCGGGACCGTCGCGGTCGTCCCCGCACACGTGGCCCCACACATGAGTGAACAGACCGACAACGCGAACGACCGAACGGCGGGGGAGGCATCGAGAACGCACACGCTCGAGGAGCTCAGCCAGCAGTACAAGCGGTCGGTTCCCGCGGACCTCCGGGAGGCCAAGCCCTTCGAGTGGTATCTCCGGGAGGTCACGGCCGACCCCCGGATCGCACGCAACGCCCACCAGCGTGTCGCCGACATGTTCGACCACTACGGCACGCGCTACGACGAGGACGCGGGCGTCGTGGAGTACCTGCTCGCCTCGGAGGACCCGATCCACGACGGCGAGAACACTTTCTACGGTCGGGAGGTCCACGAATCGATCCACGAGTTCGTCAACAAGGTAAAATCGGGAGCCCGCGGACTCGGGCCCGAAAAGCGGATCAAGCTGCTGTTGGGTCCGGTCGGCTCGGGGAAGAGCCACTTCGACTGGCTCGTCCGACGCTACTTCGAGGACTACACCCGCCGCGACGAGGGGCGGATGTACACGTTCCGGTGGACCGACCTCTGTTCGGTGATCGAGGATCAGGACCCGGCCGACGATACCGTTCGGTCGGCGATGAACCAGGACCCGATCGTGTTGCTTCCCCAAGAGCAGCGCGACGGAGTGATCGACGAACTGAACGAGGGGCTCGACGCGCCGTACACGATCCGCAACGAGCAGAGCCTCGACCCCGCGTCGGGCTTCTACATGGACGAGCTGCTCGCTCACTACGAGGACGACCTGCAGGCGGTGCTGGAGAACCACATCGAGGTGGTGCGGCTCGTCGCCGACGAGAACCAGCGGCGGTCCATCGAGACGTTCGAGCCGAAGGACAAGAAGAACCAGGACGAGACGGAGCTCACCGGCGACGTGAACTACTCGAAGCTCGCGGTGTACGGCGAGAACGACCCGCGGGCGTTCGACTACGCGGGGGCGTTCTGTAACGCCAACCGCGGCATCTTCTCGGGCGAGGAGCTGTTGAAGCTCCAGCGGGAGTTCCTCTACGACTTCCTGCACGCCAGCCAGGAGCAGACGATCAAGCCACGAAACAACCCGCGGATCGACATCGACCAGGTGATCGTCGGCCGGACGAACATGCCCGAGTACCGGGACAAGAAGGGCGACGAGAAGATGGAGGCGTTCAACGACCGCACCAAGCGGATCGACTACCCGTACGTCCTGGAGTACGAGCAGGAGTCGGAGATCTACCGGAAGATGCTCCGCAACGCCGACGTTCCCGACATCCACATCGAGCCGCACGCCATGGAGATGGCCGGCCTCTTCGGCGTGCTCACTCGCGTCGAGGAGCCGACCGACGAGTCTATCTCGCTCGTCCAGAAGGCGAAGGCGTACAACGGCGAGCTCGACGAGACCGACGAGATCGACGAGCGAAAGCTCAGGGAGAACGGCGACCGTGCGGCCGACATCGCCGAGGGGATGGAGGGCGTCTCCGCCCGGTTCATCGGCGACGAGATCGCCGAGGCGATCATGGACTCCCGGCACAGAGGGCGGGGGTACCTCTCGCCGCTTGCGGTGTTCAAGCACTTCGAGCACAACCTCGAGAACCACGGGTCGATCCCGGAGGAGAAGCTCGACACGTACCACCGCTATCTCGAACTCGTCCGCGAGGAGTACAAAGAGCGGGCCATCGAGGACGTCCGCCACGCGCTCGCGTACGACGTCGACGAGATCCGCCGCCAGGGCGAGAAATACATGGACCACGTCATGGCGTACATCGACGACACGACCGTCGAGGACGACCTCACCGGCCGCGAGCAGGAGCCCGACGAGACGTTCCTCCGGTCGGTCGAGGAGAAGTTGGAGATCCCCGGAGACCGCAAGGACGACTTCCGCCAGGAGGTCGCGAACTGGGTGAGTCGCCGTGCCCGAGAGGGGTCGAGCTTCGATCCGCAGGAGAACGACCGGCTTCGGCGCGCCCTCGAGCGGAAACTGTGGGAGGACAAGAAACACAACATCAACTTCTCCGCGCTGGTGTCGGCCGGGGAGCTCGACGACGACGAGCGCGCCGCGTGGGTCGACGCCCTGACCGAGCAGGGCTACTCCGCTGACGGCGCTCGCGAGGTGCTGGAGTTCGCCGGCGCGGAGGTCGCCAAAAGCGAGCTCGAGGACTGAGATGTCCGAGATGACAGAGTCGACGGACTACCTCGCGCGCGCCGACGAGACCCTCCGGGGCGCCTACGAGCCGCCCCGCTCGCTCGCGGAGTTCGTCGACCTCGCGTTCGAGCGTCCGGGGGTCGCAAGCCACGCCGCAAGATACGTCCTGTCGGCGATCGAGTCGATGGGCACCCGCACCGTCGTCGAGGAGGGCGTCGAGCGCGAGCGCTACCGCTTCTTCGACGACCCCGCCAACGACGGCGAACACGCGGTGCTCGGCAACACGGGCGTGCTCAACGCGTTCGTCGACGACCTCCGAACCGTCGCCTCGGGGCGGGGGAAAGAAGAGAAGATCCACTGGTTCGACGGCCCGACGGCGACCGGCAAATCGGAGCTGAAGCGCTGTCTGATCAACGGCCTGCGCGCGTACTCGAAGACCGAGGAAGGGCGCCGATACACCGTCGAGTGGAACATCGCCGCCCGCGACGAGGACCGGAGCCTCAGCTACGCCGCCGGCGACGACGACGATGACGACTGGTACGAGTCGCCGGTGCAGGCGAACCCGCTGTCGGTGTTCCCCGCTGAGGTTCGGGCGGACCTCGTGGACGCGCTCAACGCCGCCCATGACGGACACATCCCGATCCGGGCAGACTCGGAGCTGGACCCGTTCAGCCGCGAGGCGTTCGAGATTCTGGAGGAACGCTACCGCCGAGCCGGCCGTCGAGACCTGTTCTCGGCGGCGACGGACCGCCGACACCTTCGCGTGAAGAACTACATCGTCGACGTCGGCAGGGGGATCGGCGTCCTCCACGCCGAGGACGACGGCTCCCCGAAGGAGCGGCTCGTCGGTTCGTGGATGCCCGGGATGCTCCGGGAACTGAACGCCCGCGGGCGCAAGGACCCCCGCGCGTTCAGCTACGACGGCGTCCTCTCGCAGGGTAACGGCCTGCTCACGGTCGTCGAGGACGCCAGCCAGCACGCCGACCTGCTCCGGAAGCTGCTGAACGTTCCCGACGAGAAGCGGGTGAAGCTCGACAAGAGCATCGGGATGGACCTGGACACCCAACTGGTCGTCATCTCCAACCCCGACCTCGACGCCGAGTTGGAGCAGTTCGCCGACCGCAACGACCGCGACCCGCTGAAGGCGCTCAAGCGCCGACTCGACCGCCACGAGTTCCGCTATCTCACCAGCCTCTCGCTGGAGACGGAGCTGATCCACCGCGAGCTGACCGACGAGACGACGGTCTGGGCCGACGAGATCGACGCCGCCGACCCCGAGGCGGCCCACGACCGGCTCCGCGACCGGATGGCTGCGCCGCTCTCGATCCGGATGCGCGACGATCGCGGTCGCCTCCGCACCCGCGAACTCGCGCCCCACGCGCTGGAGGCGGCGGCGATGTACGCGGTCGTCACCCGCCTCGACGCCGAGAACCTGCCCGCCTCGATCGGCCTGATCGACAAGGCGTTGCTGTTCGACCGCGGCGTCGTCCGCGACGGCGACGAGCGCGTTGACGCCGACGAGTTCGAGTTCGACGGCGACGACGGCACCCACGGGATCCCCGTCACGTACACGCGGGACACGATCGCGGACCTGCTCCACGGCGAGACGGACCGCGCACACCCCGAGCTCCCGGTCGAGGACGTGATCACTCCCGAGGACGTCCTCCACGCGATGGCCGAGGGGCTCGCGACGGCGCCCGTGTTCTCGCGCGCGGAGATCGCCGAGTACGAGGGCCGGCTGGCGACGGTGAAGGACCACGCGTTCGAGCTGCAGGAGGCGGACGTGCTCGACGCCGTGCTCTCGGACAAAGGGGTCCCGGAGGAGACCGTCGAGGAGTACGTCGCGCACGTGTTCGCGTGGGACGCCGACGAGCAGGTGGAGACCGACCGCGGCACCGTAGACCCGGACCCGCTGCTGATGAAGGTGTTCGAGACCGACCATCTGGGCCGCTTCGGCGAGGACGACTACGTGGGCAACGATCCGAGCGAGGCCGTCGAGGCGTTCCGCAGGGAGACGGTGATCACGGCGTTGAACCGCTACGCCTGGGAGCACCGCGACGAGGACTTCTCGGTCGCGGACGTGGACCTCTCGACGGTCCCGGTGATCCGCGCGGTGCTGGAGGCGCACTCGTGGGAGGACGTCCGCCGCATCTACGACGACCTGGACCCCGCGCAGTGGGACGACCCGCCCGCGAACACCGAGACCGCCCGGGTGAAGGCGGCGACGATCGACCACATGACGACCGAACAGGGGTACAGCGAGGCGTCGGCCGAGCTGGCCAGCAGACACGTGATGCGCGAGGTGAAGGGCCGATGGGACTGAGGGAGGACCTCGAACGGTTCCGGGAGATCGGCGACGAGCGCCGCCCGGACCTCGCGGAGTTCATCCGCGAGGGCGACCTCTCGGGGTCCTCACGGGACGCCGTTCGGATCCCGGTGAAGCTGGTCGACCTCCCGTCGTTCGAGTACGACCAGCGCGACATGGGCGGCGTCGGCCAAGGACAGGGCGGCACGCCCCAGCCCGGCCAACCCGTCGACGTGCCCGGCGACCCCGGAGACGCCGACGGCGACGAGGACGGCGAGGAGGGCGAACCGGGCGAGGACGGCGGCGAGCACGGCTACTACGAGATGGATCCCGAGGAGTTCGCCCGGGAGTTGGACGAGGAGCTCGGGCTCGATCTGGAGCCGAAGGGCAAACGCGTCGTCGAGGACGTCGAGGGCGACTTCACCGAGCTGACGCGGGCGGGCCCGAACTCCACGCTCGACTTCGAGCAGCTGTTCAAGCGCGGCCTCAAACGGAAGCTGGCCACCGACTTCGACGAGGAGTACGTCCGGGAGGCGTGCCGGGTCGCCGGCGCCGACGCCCGCGACGTGTTCGAGTTCTGCCGGGAGGAGAACGTGCTCGTCTCGCTGGCGTGGATCCGCGAGGCGATCGCGGAGCTGGAGGCCGAGGGCGTCTCCCTCGACGAGTACGACGACTTCGACGACTTCGCCGCGCGTGTCGAGCGCGATCCGATCGCCGCACGCATCCGCCGGGACGGCCTGCAGCAGGTCCCGTTCCGTCGCGAGGACGAGCGCTACCGCCAGCCCGAGGTGGTCGAGAAGAAGCAGAAGAACGTCGTCGTCGTGAACATCCGCGACGTGAGCGGGTCGATGCGCGAGACGAAACGCGAGCTCGTCGAGCGCACGTTCACGCCGCTGGACTGGTACCTCACCGGCAAGTACGACGAGGCGGAGTTCCGCTACGTCGCCCACGACGCCGACGCGTGGGAGGTCGAGCGCGGGGAGTTCTTCGGGATTCGCTCGGGCGGCGGGACGCGCATCTCCAGCGCGTACGAGCTGGCCGCGGAGATCCTCGAGGAGTACCCCTGGAGCGAGTGGAACCGCTACGTGTTCGCCGCCGGCGACTCCGAGAACTCCAGCAACGACACCGTCGAGAACGTCGTGCCGCTGATGCGCGACATCCCGGCGAACCTCCACGCGTACGTGGAGACCCAGCCGGGCGGCAACACGATCAACGCCACCCACGCCGAGGAGGTCGAACGGGAACTGGCCGACCAAGACAACGTCGTCGTCGCGCGCGTCGCCGGTCCCGAGGACGTGACCGACGCGATCCACACGATCCTCTCGACGGAGGGGACGGAGAACTGAGACAATGATCCACGACGAACGAGTCGCGACCCGTCGCGTCGCCGCGGAGCTGGTTGAGCCGGCCGAGCGCGCCAGGGAACTGGCCGAGCGGCTCGGGCTCCGCCCGTACCCGGTGAACTACTGGGTCGTGACCTACGACGAGATGAACGAGCTCATCGCCTACGACGGGTTCCAGACGCGGTACCCGCACTGGCGGTGGGGGATGAAGTACGACCGCCAGCGCAAGCAGGACACCTTCGGCATGGGAAAGGCGTTCGAGATCGTCAACAACGACAACCCCTGTCACGCGTTCCTGCAGGAGTCGAACACGCCGGCCGACCAGAAGGCAGTCATTACGCACGTCGAGGCGCACGCCGACTTCTTCCGCAACAACGAGTGGTTCGGTCGGTTCGCGGGCGAACGCGAGGACCCCGACGCCGCCGCGATGCTGGAGCGCCACGCCGAGACCGTCGCGGACCACATGTCGAACCCGGAGGTCGACCGCGAGGACGTCGAGCGGCTCATCGACGCCGTGTTGTGCATCGAGGATACGATCGACCAGCACCGGGCGCTCGCGGCCGAGCGCGGCGACGACGGAGAGTTCGACGAGGAGTTGGTCGACATCGAGGAGCGCCTCGATCGGCTCGGCCTCTCCCCGGAAGTTCGCGATCAGGTGTTCGACACCGAGTGGGTCGACGACCAACGCGACCGTGAGCGGCTGCCGGAGCCACGCCCGGACGTGCTCGCGTACGTCCGCGAGCACGGCGAGCGGTTCGACGACGAGGAGGGGAAAGCCGTCGAGCGCGAGCCGTGGGCCGACGAGGTGATCGAGCTCCTCCGGCGGGAGGCGTACTACTTCGCGCCCCAGAAGATGACGAAGGTCATGAACGAGGGGTGGGCCTCGTACTGGGAGTCGCTGATGATGGGCGACGAGCGCTTCGCCGGCGACGACGAGTTCCTCACCTACGCCGACCACATGGCGCGGGTGCTGGGGTCGCCGGGGCTCAACCCCTACAAGCTCGGCTTCGATATCTGGCGGTACGTCGAGAACGGCGCCAACCGCCGCGAGGTCGTCGACAAACTGCTGCGCGTCGAGGGAGTGACGTGGCGGACCTTCCACGACGTGATCGACTTCGACGAGGTGGCGGACCTGCTGGAGCCCGACCCGGCGATCGCGGGCGTCACCGCCGACACGCTCGACGACCTCGATCCCGAGGACCCCCGCGTCGACGCCGACGCGCTCGCGCGGGCGAAGGCCGGCGACCTCGACGTCGACGCGTACCCGTGGGCCGTGCTGACCCACGAGGGACTGTGCGAGCGGCACTTCTCGCTGGCGAAGCCGGCGAACAGGGGGTTCCTCCGCCGGATCGGGCGCTCGGAGCTGGAGCGGGTCGCCCGGTACATGTTCGACGACGAGGTGTACCCGGACGTGGAGTCGGCGCTCTCGGACGTGGACTACGGCGCCGGCTGGACACGCATGCGCGAGGTCCGTGAGAGCCACAACGACGTGACGTTCATCGACGAGTTCCTCACCGAGGAGTTCGTCGTCGAGGGTAACTACTTCACCTACGAGTACTCGGAGTCTGCAGAGGGGTACCGCGTCGCCAGCGTCGACGCCGACGACGTGAAGCGGAAGCTCCTCCTCCGGTTCACGAACTTCGGGAAGCCGACGATCGCGGTGTACGACGGCAACTACGACAACCGCGGGGAGCTCCTGTTGGGACACCGCTACAACGGCGTCGCGCTCGACATCGAGCAGGCGAACCAGACGCTCGAACGCGTGTTCGACCTGTGGGGTCGGCCGGTCAACCTCGCGACGATCGTCACCGAGTACGACGACCACGAGGTGGAGATCGCCCGTCGCCGCGGACGCGAACCCAACGGCGAGGAGATCCCGGTCCGCCTCCGCTACGACGGCGAGACGGCCGAACGGCACGCGCTGGAGCCCGACCTGGCCGAGCAGATCGGGGCCGACGACATCGACTACGACACCACGCCCGAGGAGTGGCTGGCGTAACCGACCCGTCCACTCCCTCACCTCACATCACCCCGCCCCACCCTCACCGGGCTGGAATCCACGAGGCGCTTTTCTGACGCGCCGTCGAACCGATCGCATGGCGAACTCAGACCCCCGAAACGGCGTTCGCGCCCGGATCGAGGACGGCGGCGTCGCGCTGGGCGTGCTCGACTCGACGTACGACCCCTCGATGGTCGAGCTGTACGGGGAGCTCGGGCTGGACTTCGTCTGGCTCGACATGGAGCACGGCGGGCCCGACCCCTGGGACGGCCCGACCGTCGAACACCTCCTGCGGGCGGCCGAGCGAACCGGGATCGAGCCGCTCGTGCGCCTCCCCGACAGCGAGCCGACGCTCGTGCGGAAGGCGCTCGACCTCGGTGCCCGGTCGGTGTTCCTCCCGCGAGTGGAGACGGCCGCGGAGGTGGAGGCGGCCGTCACGTCCGCCCGGTTCCGCTACGACGGCGAGCCGGGAGACCGCGGCCTCGCCGCGCCGCGGGCGCGCCGCTGGGGGCTCAAGCAGGGGTACGTCGAGGCGGAGGACCGCGAGACGCTCGTCGGCACCACCGTCGAGACGGTCGAGGCGGTCGAGAACATCGAGTCGATCCTCGACGTCCCCGATCTGGGGTTCGTGTTCATCGGGCCCCTCGACCTCTCGGTGCAGCTTGGCCACCCCGGCGAGCTCGACCACCAGGAGGTTCAGGACGCCGTCGACCGCGTCCGCACCGCGGCGCTGGAGGCGGACGTTCCGGTCGGCGGGCTCGGATTCGGCATGGACGACGTGAACGAGAAGGTCGACGACGGCTATCAGATCCTCAATCTGGGGAGCACCGCCGGGGCGGTCCAGTCCGTGGTGGGCGACTGGCTCGACGCCTACGACGGCGAGCGCCCCTGACCCGACGGCGGGCGACAGTCGGCGACGCGCTCACTCCGGGAGCGATACCGCTCGCCACGCAGCGAACGCGAGAAATGCTCGGTCAGGGATTTGAACCCTGGTCGTCGGCTCGAAAGGCCAACATGATTGGCCGGACTACACCAACCGAGCGCAACATCTGCTACCCGGCGCGGTATGTTAATCCCATCGGATCCGACCGAACGCGCCGGACCGTCGTGTGAACCGTTCGCTCACCTGACCGCCACCGACGACGGCTCAGGTCCAGTCGTCGAGGCCCGTCTGCGTGAGCGCCTCCTCGATGCGCTCGAAGCCGCGCTCGACCTCGTCAGGGTCGACCTCCCACTCGTCGACGACGTACGCTCGCGCGGCGTCGACGTCAGGGGTGATCGTCGTGTCGAACGCGTAGTCGTCGGTGACCGGCGGCGAGTGGAAGAACTCGCGGATGCGATCGGCGTTGGGGATCTCGGCGTCGCGGGCCTCCAGGACCGCGAACAGGTCGCCGTGCTCCTTCACGGCCGTCAGGGCGGTCTTCGGCCCGACCCCACGAACGCCCTCGTTGAAGTCCGTGCCGCACAGCATCGCCACGTCGACGAGCTGCTCGTAGGTGATGTCGTGGTCCGCGAGGGTCTTCTCGAGGTCCATCAGCTCCGGGTCCCCCTTCGAGGTGAGCTGTCGGAGCGTGTGCGGCCCCCCGAACAGCATCGTGTCGTAGTCCTCGCTGCCCGAGAAGTCGGCGTCGCCGACGCGGTTCATGTACGCACACTGGGCCTCGCCCTCCGCTGGGGCCTCGACGACCGGCACGTCGAGCAGGCGTAGCACCTCCCGGGAGGTCTCGTGGATGGTGTCGGTGAGCCGCTGCGTGCGCGCCTCCAGGCGCGCCGCCTCGACCGAATCACCGCGCTCCTCGGCCTCCTTCCTCCGCTCTTCGGCCTCCTCGCGCGCCGCTCGGCGCTTCGCGACCTCGTCGTCCTTCAGGTCGGTGACGCCCCCGTCGAAGACGAACACCGGCGTGAGGTCGTTGTCGAAGAACTTCGGCAGCCCCTGGACGATCCCGATGAGGTTCGCGACCTCCTCGCCCTCGTCGGTGGTGTAGCGGTGGTCGCCGGTGAACTTCACCGTCGTCGTGAGATACCGGTACAGCCAGTTGTGCGCGTCCACCGCGACCACCCCGGAGAGGTCCTCGAAGGCGACGTCCTCGATGTGCGCGATGTCACGCAGATCCGCGTTTCCCATTGTCGGACCGTTGGGTCGGCAGGGTTTGAACCTCCCGAGTTCACACGTTCGACTGGCGACCCGGATCGGCCGTCGCCGACCGCCGCGAACGTATTCGGACGAACGCTCTTTGTGATAGGCGTGGTAGCGACGATCGGATGTTGCCACGTCTGTCTTCCTCGATTCGGAGTAGGGCCGTGGATCGTGAGGTTCCGTCCGCGGACCCGTCGTCCGCCGAAGCGACCGCGTCATCGACGGGAGGATCGGTGTGACGGCGGTCGAGTTCGACGAGGAGCGCGAGTACGACGACGACCGGTTCTCGGCCGTCGAGGCGTTCCGTAGTGACCGGATGAAGGTGGTCTGCGGCTACTTCGAGCCGGGTCAGTTCATTCCGGTCCACGCCCCGTCGAGCGACGTGACGATCTCCGTCCGATCGGGAACCGGGATCGTCAGGGACGGGCAGATCGACCGCCGCGTCGAACCGGGCGACGTTGTCGTGGTCGAGGCGGGCATCGCCCGCGGGGTCAAAGCCGACGAGGACGGCAGGCTCGAGGCGCTGCTCGTCACCGCGCCACCCCCGACCGACGCCGAACACGAGCCCGTTCGCGCCGGACTACAGCGGGGCGAGTTCGACCCGCGGGGTAATGCTGAATGACGACCGTCCGCACGCTCGCCGAACTGGAGGGTGAACCGCACGCGAACGTCTTCCCGGACGACGAGCCGAAGACGATCAGACTCACGCTCGCGGACGGCGAGGAGGTTCCGTCACACACCCACCCGGGGCGAGATATCGTCTTCTACCTCCTCGAGGGCGCGGTCGAACTCCACCTCGGAGAGGAGACGCACGAGCTGACGGCCGACGACATCGCCCGGTTCGAGGGCGAACGGGAGATCTCGCCCCGTGCGCTCGAGGACAGCACCGCGCTGATCGTGCTCGCGCCTCGGTCGGACGAGTAGCGGGCGCCCGATACGCCGTTCGGCGAGTAGCCTATCCGGGCGACCCCACCCGGTCAGCCTACTCGGGTTCGGCGACCGTTTCGAGGTAGTCGAACTGCGCGTCCAACTCGGATCGCCGTTGCCGCGAGATGACGGTGGAATCGAGTACTTCGCCGACGAGCGGCACGTCGAGCGCGAACTCGGTCGTCGCGCGGACCTCCGTTCCGGCGTCGGTCGGCTGCAGCGTGTACGCCGTCCACATCTCCTCGAAGATCCCCTCGCGCTGTTCGTACGCGAGGACGGCGTCGGGGTCGTCCACGATCTCCAACACCAGCGTGATCTCCGTGATCCCGACGTCGTTCGTGATCTCGATCGTCCGTCCGTCCACGCGGACGTCGTCGAACCCCGCGGCGCGGGTGAACGCCTCGATATCGAGGATCGCCTCCCGAACCCCGTCCGCGGACGCCGGTATCTCTCGTGCCACCGTGACCGATTGCATGTCTCCGGGTTCGTCCGGGTCCACGGTATCGGTGTCGGGGAACATGTTCGTCGCCGGGGTTTTGCGGGGGGAGACCGAACGTTCACGTACCGATGAGCACGTCTCACGATCACGACCACGCTGAAGCCGACCCCGTCACCGACCGGATGCACGACACCTCCTGGTCGGCGAACCTCGAACACCCGAAGCACGCGTCCGACCGGGACCTCCTCGTCTCCCAGGCGGTCGACGCGATCGAACACACCGAGCCGGGGAACCACGTCAATCTCGTCACGCACGGCGACCACGGTCACCCCTCCGAGTACCTCTACGAGGCCCTCGAGGACCGGACCGACGGCGACCTCGAGTGGGAGTACATCGAGCAGTGCGGCTGCGGCGGCCACGTGACCCGAGTGTACGTCGACTAGGCGCGTCTCTCGGCGATCATGTTCGGGGGCACTCACAGGCCGCCGGAGGACGTATCGCCACCCATGGTAGGATTCCCGTCACCGTTCGGCGACTCCGACGACGACTTCTTCGACGAGTACGACGAGTTCGCCCCGGAGCATCTTCCGGGCCCGGGCGAGTTCCTCGACGGCCATCGGGTTCTCACCGACGAGGAGCACGTTCGGTTTCACGAACTGACCCGCGACCTGTTCGAGGAGCGGACGGTGTACGACATGACGTTCAACTACAACCTCGCCCGGTTGAACCTCGACATCCGCCACACGACCGCCGGATACCGGTACGCCGAGGAGGCGGACGACCCCTCGGTCCTCCGGGCGGAGTTCACGCCGACGACCCAGTTCTGCCCGCAGACGCACACGCTGACGATCGGGTCCTTCCGCGCGTGGAACGGGCTCTCCGACCGGCACGACTACGATCTGGTCCGGGTTCGGGCCGCGTCGATGCACCAGAACAGCGAGTCGATCAACGACCGACTCGAGGAGTTGGAGGAGGAGTACCGTTCGACCGGCGAGATCAGCCACGTCCCCGGCGAGGACGGGGCTCCCCCCATGGGGCGTGCGACGGAGACGGAACCGCCGAGCAGCGGCGGTCCGAGCGCGCCCTTCTGAGCGACCTCTCGGTACATCTCGTGTGCGGATATCGGTAGCGAGTCGGCTCAGTTAGTTCGGTTCGACGGGGTCGGCGGCGTCCTCGCGTGCCGGGTCCGAGTCCGTTCGGAGCGTGTCGAAGAGAACTCCCGGGATCGAATGGGGACTGTGAATTCTGATCACCTGTAGGATGTTGGCGACGAAGCAGAGCGCACCGACAAAGACGAGTCCGCCACCGACGGCGGTCGCGTCCCGCGGAAGCGCGAGCAGATCCGCGGCGACGAGCACCGCCGTCCCGCCGCCCAGGAGGAGGAAGTCGACGGCCGCGAGCCGGTCGTCGTAGAGGTCGTCGATCATCGGGACGGCCTCGTACCCGAGCAGGTCGCTGTAGCGGTGGACCCAGATGATGAACGGCACGACGTGATACAGCGTCCCGAGGACGACGAAGCCGATCACGCCCAACACGAGGAGGTGAACGGTACCGGGCGCGCCGAACAGCGCGGACGCAGCGAGCGGATCACCGAGCCAGGCCGGAAGCGTGAGCAGCCCCCACAGCGTGAGCGCGGGGACGACGACCGCGTACCGCGAGAGCATCGGCGTCCGCTCGACTCGCGTCTCGTGGAGCCGCCGTCCGAGGATCACGGCGAAGCCCAAGAGCGAACCGACGATGAGCAGTCCGCCGACTCGCGCGACTGTCGCCGCATCCAGCAACCGACCGAGCGCGAGGAGGAGGACGCCGGACGGGTAGGCGACCTCCTCCACGCGACGAAGGTGGACGTCGATTCCGTGGAGTTCCGTCTGCGTGAACATCGCCGCGAGCTGGTAGAGCGCCCCCAGCACCGTCGTGAGGACGGCCCCGAAGACGGCGAGCGTGGCGTGGGCACCGAGGACGTTCGCCCGGCCGATCGACGAGCCGGCGAAGACGGGACGGACGAACCCCACGGCGAGGACGACGCCGAGAGTGCTCACGAGCAGGAAGAAGCCGAGCGCGATGCCGAAGTGGCGCTCGGTCACGTCGTACGCGGAGACCGACGCGAGGGTTCGTCCCATGTTGTACACGAACGTCCAGAACCCGAGCAGCATCACGCCGCCGAACGCCGGGATCCACGCCATGTAGCCGCCGAGGAGGCTCCCGGCGAACCCGACCAGCCCGACCGTGACCAGCCACAGCTGCACGGACGACAGTCGTCGCGAGTGAAGTCCCGTGCCGGACCAGACGGGAACGAACTGCGTCATCGCCCCCATGATCGTGAGACAGACCCAGCCGGCCAACAGCAGGTGGACGTGAGAGAGCACGGCGTACCCGCCGGCCACGTCGAGTGCGACGCCGACCGCGACGAGGAGGCCGACGAGCAACAGGCCGAGCCCGACGACGAAGTGTCGCAGCGGGACCGTCATCGGCGGCTGGTGATCCGTGTCGATATCGCCGGGAACTGCGCCCATAGGCGGCAGTAGGGTTCCCGGGGTCCTGCCGGTGTCCCCGAACATCTTTGTCGAGGGTCCGGCTGACCGCGTCAGTAACATGTTCGGAGTAACTGGCTGGTTCCTGTGGCACCGAGGTTCCGACGTGACCAACGAGACATCGCCGATCGCAGGGACGAGCGCACCGACGGACCGACCGCGAGAGACGTTGGACGCTCGGGACCTCCCGCCGCCACAACCGTTGCAGAACACCCTCGAGCGCTTGGCCGAGATCGACGCCGAGACGGTCCTCGTCCAGCGTAACGATCGGGTGCCCCAGCACCTGTATCCGAAATTGAGCGATCGGGGATACGAGTACGAGACGGTCGAGCGCGACGACGTCGTTACGACGGTGATCTGGACACCGAATCCGGGCGAGTAGCACCTCGACGATCGGATCGGCTCAGTCGAACGCTCCCCCGTCGACGTCGGGCGGCCCCCGCCCGCGCTTTCGCCGGGCGAACGACCGCTCGTCGTCGCCCACGTCCTCGCGGGCGGCGATCGTCGCCAGGCCATCGCGGTAGGTGTCCGGGTCGACGGCGGGCGACTCGTCGGCCGGCCGCTCCAGCACCAACTCCGCGATCCCGGTCTCGCGACCGGTCCACGCGAACCCGACCTTGTGCAGCGCCTCGTAACTGTAGGCGTTGTTGACGGCGATACGGACGCGCTCGTAGCCCCGCTCGGCGGCGCGGGCGACGACGAACGCGCACAGCCGCGGGCCGATCCCCTCGCCGCGTCGGTCGCGGCGAACGGTCACGTACCTGAGCCACAGCGCGTCGGGGTCGGTGCGGTCCTCGTTGAACGCCACCGCGCCCGCGGGCGCGACGTACTCGCGTTTCGGATCGTCGGGAACCCGGAACTCGGCCGACTCGTCGCCGCTGTCGTCGATGTCGCCGTCGACGGCAACGGCCTTCCCCGTGCTCGACATGGCGAACTTCCCCGCGTAGGCGTATTCGCGATGGTCGAGCCGGAGCACGATCCCGTCGGCGGGCCAGCCGAGCAGTCGAAGCTCCACGGCCGCCGTTGGCGCCGGCGGGGCTTCAGTTCGGCGCCACGGCTTTGTCGGAAGGGCGCGTCCGGAACGACATGTTCGGTCACGGCGACGTGGGATTCTTCGACCGCATCGCCCCCCTGTACGACGCGTTCATGCCGCCGGCGAGCGCCGAGGACCTGCGCGCGGGGCTGGCGTTCGCACATCGTCCGGTCGAGCGCGTCGTCGACCTGGGCGGCGGGACGGGACGCGCCAGCCGGACCCTCCAAGAGGCCGGCCTCGACCCCGTCGTGTTCGACTACTCGGCGGGGATGCTCCGACGCGCCGGCGAGGCGGGCCTCCCGGGCGTTCGCGCCGACGCCGCGACGCTACCGGTTCGCGACGGATCCCTCGACGCCGTCGTCGTCACGGACGCGCTTCATCACTTCCCGGAGCCGGAAGCCGCGATCGGGGAGGTCGCCCGAGCGCTTGCCCCCGGCGGCGTGCTCGTGATCCGCGAGTTCGACCCAACCACCCGCCGCGGGCGAGCGTTGGCGACGCTGGAGTCGGTCGCGGGGATGGACTCGCAGTTCTTCGGCGCGGAACGGCTCGTCGGCCTGCTCGGCGACGCGGGGCTGCGCGGGCACGTCGTCGACCCCGGCTTCGGCTACACCGTCGTCGGGGTGAAGCCGACCCGACCGGAGAGGGGCCCGGCGAACGGCGACGCGTCCGAGGGGACGGCGTCGACCGAGGAACGCGGGCGTTAAGCCGGGCGGGGCTAACGGGCGCGTATGGCAACGGATTCGGGCACGGACTCGTTCCTCGCAAACCGGGTCGACCGGGCCGCGCTCCCGCTCGCGGTCGGCGACCTGCTCGTTATCGTCGCGTTCATCTACGTCGGCACGGTCCAGCACGGGACCGTCCCGTTCCCCCCGACGGGCGCGGGCGACGCGCTCACACTCCTGACCGTGGCGGCACCGTTCCTCGTCGGCTGGATCGTCGCGGCGCCGCTGATCGGGGCGTACTCCGCGGGCGCCGCCGAGTCGGCGAAGGCGTCGGTGCCGCTCGCGATCCGGTCGTGGATCCCCGCCGCGGCCGTCGGGCTGATCATCCGCGCGACGCCGGTCGTCGAGGGCGGCGTCGCGATCACCTTCGCGATCGTGATGTTCGTCGTCGGCTCGGTGTCGCTGGGCGTGTGGCGGTACGTGGCCGGGCAGTTCATCTGAGCGCGGGCGAGTCGCTCACGCGTCACTGATCCTTCGAGAAGTCG
This sequence comes from Halobaculum rarum, assembly GCF_040025155.1. Classification (NCBI taxonomy): domain Archaea; kingdom Methanobacteriati; phylum Methanobacteriota; class Halobacteria; order Halobacteriales; family Haloferacaceae; genus Halobaculum; species Halobaculum rarum. Next base: position 2,766,191 of record NZ_CP157275.1, read on the forward strand.
GTGGGGCTGGGATTCGAACCCAGGAGGCTTGCGCCATCTGCTTTCAAGGCAGACGCAATAGGCCACTCTGCCACCCCACCAAGATTGAAATCTTGGCCCCGCCGCAGTCACGCGATTTCGGGCTTTGAAATCCGAAACAAACGATGAACGCCGACCCAATCCAAGCTAACTTCAGTCAGCCCGGAACAGTCGAAGCCCATCATCACGGGGTGTGTGCGGATGAGTGACCCCGACAAAGTTGAAGGTATCGTTACCATGAGCGCCGAGTCCCACGATACACTCAACAACCGGCAGGTCATCGCATACAAGGCTCATCGATCACAATACATCAAGTGGCTCTGCCGCATGGGGAACGCCCCTGACAAGCTGGAAGGCTACGCTCACGACACCTCAAAGGTCTACGCGAGTGTACTGGACAAGTTCCACCGATGGGCTTGGGAGCAAGGAGGAGAATACACTCTCGACCTCACTCACCAAGAGGCCGATACCTACCTGCGTAACATGGTACTGGCAGACAACGAATACTCCGACAGCTATCTCCACAACATAAAGCTCGGACTCAAGTCGTACTTCCGTTTTCGAGACGACGCCGACGAATGGGAGTGTGAGATCACGATCTCTTCCGACTCCGGAGCCAAGCAACCGAAGGATCTCCTCCATCAGGACGAGCGGAAGGCGATCCGGGAAGCCTCTCTTGAGTTCGGAACAGTTCCCTCATATCACGCGCTTGATCCTGAAGGACGAGAGAAGTGGAAGAAGTACCTCGGCCGGCGCTTCGGGAAAGCCATGCGGGATGTTGGACCTACCGAGTTCGAGCGTGCAAATGGATTCAAGTACCCAAGCATCGTCCACGCGAGCCTCGATGCCGGGCTTCGACCCATTGAGGTTGGGCGCGCTAAGACGTATTGGGTGGACTTAGACAACGCTGCACTTCGAATCCCTGCCGACGAGTCTTCGAAGAACGAGGACAACTGGTCAGTCAGCCTTCGACGGGAGACAGCAGAATATCTCGCTCGATGGATGGAAGAACGACCGATGTACGAGAAGTACGACGATACAGATTCGCTGTGGCTGACTCGCCACGATAATCCATACAGTTCATCGTCTCTGAAGTATCTCCTCGATCAGCTTTGTGAGATCGCAGGCATTGAGCGGGGTCTTTCGTGGTATGCAATCCGACACTCCACGGGGACGTACATGGCCCGGGAGGAAGACCTCGCGGCAGCGCAATCACAGCTCCGGCACAAGTCGGTCGAAACCACCATGAAGTACGACAACGTGTCGATAGAAGACCGTCGGGATGCGCTTGACCGGATGGGCTGAGTCAGACACTACAGCGCTCGAACTGAAGGTGAGAATCGCGCACTTCGCCGCGAGGAGTTCGGAATGGATTAGCGCGTTTCTTTAAACACTTCTCGGGCCACAACTCCGGGGGTTCGACCACCCAAGACTACCTTTCGTTCTTTGTAGAAATTCGACACCGCTGCGGATTTCGGTAGTACTATGCCTGCGGACGTTGTTATAAGAGTAGAGGCAGATTCTCGCGGGACTCCCCTTTCGGCAGTCGAGACTATGTTGTAACACTCGGCGGATCAGCGCATTGAGGGAGGGTAGATCGAACCGCTGAGAGGCTTCTACACCAGCCTAAGTAAATGACTATCGACGTATCTACGTCCACAACAACGAATAGTGGCAAGACGACTGTTATCGACTGGTTCGAAACGGCCCACCCGGATACGACACCACTTGTCCGGTATGGGTTTCCACGAGACGGCGGGGGCCAGACGCAAGAACTGAAACTCCGGTCGCTGTATGAGCCTGTTCCTGAGGAGGCCATCACATCGAGCGCGATCTACTTCGTCACGGATGACCAACTCGCCCGCTTGGAGAAGTTCGCAGACAACCCCTACGCGATAAAAGGGAGCAAGAACATCGTCAAGGAAATTCAAGGCGAGTGTGAGGACGCTGACCGCGTCCGTTACCCTGTATATGCGGAAAGTGACGCTCGCGATGACGGCGTCTCTTTCACCACGATGACCGAATGGATTCGTGGGTTCGTTGAGAGCGAACTGAATGATTCTCCCGCTGAGTGTACGTTCTGGTACTCGGGTAGTCGATCAATTCACGTTCACGTCCCGAAGTTCCTCACGCACACGCAATTGACGGAAGTTCGGAGGAGAGCCGAACAGTTCTGTGAGGAGAGGGACGCAGAACTCGATACAGGGATCTACAAAGCGAAACAGCAATTCCGACTCCCGGGGGCGACTCATCGAAAGAGTGCAGGTGCGTTCCAAAAGGTGCGCATTGACCCATCGTGGGAGAACGACCGGATCATCCGAACTGCTGGTGAAAATCACAGTCGCCCTGAGTCGTACCTCGATATGCTCGAAACAACGTTCTCCCCACAAATGGACGGAGAGGGGTTCGCACTTGATCTGGACACTCCTGAGGACGACATTGAGACACCACTCATAGAGCGAAAGGAATACCCAGAGAACGCTTACGATGTGCCAGAATGGTCGATGTACTGGAGCCAAGAGTTCTCTCCCTACGCCAAAGCGGTAGGCAATCCTCGAAGCCTTGCGGTTTTTGAGGTGAAACGGGGAGCGTTCGCACGGGAGGATAAACGAAATGGTGCGCCGATGGTTCCTGTGTGGTTCATTGGGGCCATCGGTTGCGACCCGAACTTCACGAAAGAGACGGAACATGGGGCGCTCCAACTCTCAGAAGGTAAAGGTAAGGACTACGAGAAATGGGTCAACGGCGAGTATCGCCCTGGCGACTACGTCGTGATCCACGGTGGCCAGAGTCGTAGTTCCATCATCCACTCAGTCACGAAGATCGAGGCACTACAAGCAGGCTATCACCTCATTCGTGAGGGTGGTGGTCGTAACGCCGCTCGTAGGTATCTGTCCGATCAAGGATACGAAGTTGGTGCGTCTGGCTCAAAGGGGACAACTACATCGAGTGGAGGAACATCTTCCGGCGAACCCAAAGGGATCTTTCCGGCGCGAAAGAACTCGGGGAATCCGGCTGAAGACCTCCAACGAAAGGCCGAACTCGATGGTATCGAATCGATCACACATCCGCAACGAGTCCGCGTAGCTTGTCGTCACCTCCGCCAAGGATGGGAACCAACGTGGAACTGGTTCAAGGAACAGTACGGTTCCGACTTCGACTCGGATCTTACGTGGAAGTTGCTTCGAGGAGTAGTTGAGAACCCGGACTACACGGAGTACAACGACATTGACGTACCGGACAAGCCTACCTGACCTTTCCTTCCACTACACACACAACAACTCACTAAGTTATGTTGCGAAACCGCTGTACTGCGTCGGGGCACATAGATAGATGTTCCGAGTAGTACTTAAACTCTGGAGGTGTTGGTGTCCTGATATGACTTCCTCGATCAACTCTTCGGATTGTCGGACACCGTATGATCGAGTAGAACGCCGCTCATGCAACCGAGATCAGGTGTGACCACTACCTCATGGAGAGTCGAGGACGAGGCAGGTAGCCAATCTGGACGGGTAGAAAGCCATCAGAAGATACTCTTCTCTTGTGGACTGTGACGATGCAGAAACGGGTGGATCTCAGGGAAAATTGAGACAGAATTGTCCACTCAACTGCAATCGTGATTACTTCGAAAGTACCTCTTCATAGAGCGGGTGTTCCCCGGGTCTACTGTTCGTTGCATCCTCTCCTCTACACTCATTCATACTACTACTATTACTACTACAACACACACACACAACCTCCATAAGTTATGTTGCAAGACCGCCGTACTGCGGAGGGGTAAGTTGGAAGAAGACGGCAATAGTATATAAAAGAACTAAGTCGGCTTATCTTGCATGAGTACCCTCTACGAATCTGGAGTGACGAGTCTCCATACACTCTGTTTTACTTGATTGTATAATGGAGTAATAGGGGGAGTTCACCGACTGATGAACGCCGCTCAATGGAGTGATCAACGTGGTGGATACGGGTGGTCCATGAATCGCTACGTACAGACGAACCACTACCCGCTACGTACATAGATATATAAGCTATGACAACCAATAGCATACTCGGCGGCCTCCGAAATTGGTTGGGGTCTTGGGGGTGCCTGAGGCCATCGCTCCCAGAGCTTTCTAACAGCGAATAGCTTCTTTGTGTTCTGACATTAGTCTACAATTGAGTTCGTACACCTACTGATCGGCTGTTTCATACCAAATCAGGCGATGATGACTGGCCTCAATGTGGTGAATCGCCTTGGAAGTACTGCGATTTCTTCGAACCGGCCAACTTCAGAGAGGTAACTACTATCAATTGACTTTCCGAACGCTCAGCACCTAAATTCCAGAAGTAGGTGTCTGACCCGGATAAGATATTTATACGCAGATATAGTACCTTCAGTTGAAATGTTCAATAACGATGGACCTTGGGAAAACAACCCCATCGATGAAGAAGATCCGTTTGGAGAAGACGAATCAGAGTATGAACTGATAGAAGACGATAGCGAATTGTGCGACTGTGACCCTGAATATAAAGAGTCTCAAGTTGTACAAAAATCGGCAGGTGCCTCACTCGGAGGAATTGGCGGCCAGATGGGAGATGGAACTACGGTGATCATCTGCACCAACTGTGGAGGTCGGTTCTATGAGGAGGAAGACGATCAGCACCAGAACAGCGGCTTCGATCTCGGGATCTGAGCATGGGAGGAATTGTTGAAGCGATTGGAGGAATAATCTCTTTATATTTCTTATTCGATTTTATTTTTTGGAACGGAGGATTGGTAAATCCAAGTATTCTGAGTAGACTTGCAGATTTCTCCGCTACTATGGGTTTGTTTTTATAGCAGATCGTCAGAGACTCGCCCATACAGAGTAAACGTCCAACGAAATGGACAAACCGTTCCCTTGGGTTTCGTATTTCAACCCCCTCAAATTTGTTCAAAATCCTGACTCTCAATCAGAAATTTCGCAGGCAGAGTCACATAATACACGCTCGCGTACACCCGGTGATGTTCCAACTGGGTGGGTTACTGCATTGAGTCGCTGTTCCTCCCTTTCCTCAATGCAGCGTTACTCGGGTGGATCACTCCGCGGATTCACACACTACCCCTCGTAGTTCTTCGCAGAGTTCGGAATGGTTCTCTCGTAGTACCTCCACGTCGGTCGTGAGTTCGTCGTTGATCTTCCGCCGGACTCGGGAGATGGCTTGGTAGCGGAGGTCTTCATCAACGTCCTCTCCACCCTCAATGAGTTCTCGCTCCCGGTCGGTCAGCAAAGCGCGGCGTGCCATACTGGACGCACACACGCAGAACACTAATCAGTTCCCCTATGTAGGAACATTCCCATATATGGGAACTACTAAGTAGGTGCTGCGTGTACTCGTTAGTACGAAGCGCGGTATCGCCATCGCAGAAATGGCCGTGTGCTGGCACACACGACCGCGCTTCTGGGAAACAGAAGCATGACAGAACACAACTCTGCGGTTGATAAGAGCGTCGTCAATGAATTGGACTTCGGTGCGCGAACAGTCAAGCGTGTCACGTGGGAAGCGTTCGAGTTCACCATTGTCGGCCCGCACCAGATCGAGGTAACGAACGCATCATACGGATTCGAGAAAGACGATCACACCTACACGGTCGGCGTAGAGGAGCGTGAGGGGCGTGCTGTGCCTGCGGAGTGTAGTTGCCCCGCGGATATTCACCGCGAACCTGACTGCAAACACAAGGTCGCCGTGGCCGCTATAGGCACCTCAGTTGTTTTGCAAGCCGCTCTTGACTACCCAACCCCTACGGTTGATGCCGGGGAAACCACCTCACAAACGTTGAAGGAACAACTCCGGGCTGACGGTGGGACAATTACCGACGAGTCTCCCTCCCTCTATGAATCGGAACCTGACGAGTGCGACTGCGACGATCTCCACCACAACTTCCCATGTTGGCCGTGCGTGAGAGACGGGAAGCGGGAACTTCCAGATAGATAGGAACTACCCGATTTCTCTCGGTTCGAGCGGATTTTCGGGTCGGGAAACACGGTCGCGGATGAGTTCTTTCGTGTCCTCATCCAAATCGTAGAGGTCGTACACGACTTCGTTATATCCCTGTTCGAGATCTTTCGCCTTCTCCGGGGCTTCCTCTACGGTATTGCGTGCGTCCTCGTAACGCTCGTACAACGCCACGAGGTCTTCTTTGAGAGCGGGCAGTTCGAGAGCGCGGAGTTCGTCTCCGGTAGTGATTTCGAGAGCCTGTAACAACCCGTGTACGATTTCGGCGGCTCGTTCGTCGTTGAACTCGATGCTCGCCCCTGTCACTCCGAACCGGATAGTCTCCGCATCGAGGCTGGGGTGTAGCTCTCCTTCCAACTCCTGAAAGCCAAGCCGGTCGATATAGCCAGCGTATGACAGAGACTTCGTTTCGAACTCGTCCAGTAGCTCCGCAGAGTTCTCTCGAAGCTGTTTCGCTTCGACGTATTCTTGACGGAGGTCGGAAAGTTCCTCGGCGGCGTATTTGACCTCCTCAACTAATTCGGAGGGTGCGTCAGACGGGTCGGGGAGTGGAACCTTCTTCATATAGTCCCATTGATACCGAAGGTAGTCGCTCCCGTAGCTCGAAGCGACACGCCGGATGAAGAACTGCGCGACGTTGCTGTTGAGAATCCCCAACTGGTAGTAGGGTTCCATCTCCTCGATTAGATACAGCACATACACGCTGTTGAGGCCATACACTTCCCCCGACTCGTCGTACCAGAAGTTGCTGTAATAGCTCATATCGGGGGTGAAGATTAGAGGCTGTCCAAAGGTATCTGGCCTGTATTCCGCCAGTTCGTACCATTCTCGGATTCCATCTGTCACGCAGTACCGAGAGGCCAACCCTTTTTGATCATCCGTATCCTCTTTGTGGTCAAGAAGATATTCTTTCGCACCGGGATACTCGTCTAAGTCGGTGTTTGGAGTGGTGTAGAGTAGTTTGGGATTCTCCGGTACTTCAGAGTGCCACCGGAAAATATTCTCCCCCGCGACTAACGGTTTAACCAGCTCGTCCTCGATCTCGTACTCCTCGATAGTATCGCTGTCAATCAGGAAAATTGGGTTTCGGCCGGTCTGAACACCATTCTTAGCCAGCTTTTCACCGTTAGCATATTCCTGAATCGGTGTACCGTTTGTCTCGATTTGGTGGAGTGCTTCTTCCTCATCAGCGGGTACAAATCGCCAATCCTCCCCGGCAACCATCGAAGAAGGTACGGAGAAAGCACGAAGCGGAGCCTGCTCAAAGACACCGTTGGGGACGAGTTCTTCGAGTCGGGTTTTTATCTCCTCCCACGAAGGCGGTTCCTCGTCAGAAGCAGTCGGAAGACACGCAGAGATGAGATCTGCAATACGCCCTTCTGGAGGGTCTTCCCCGATCTCCCGGCCCGGAGTTGTGAGAGTCGAATCCTCCATTTTGCCATCCGAGGAATCTTCGCCGTTCTCGACTTCTGCCTTAATCGCTGTTTGCGATATTTCGGGGAGAGTGTCAGTAGCTTCTGCGAACGTGAAGACGTAGTCATCTGGCTGGAACTCCTCCGGTGAGCGTGAACGTTCTCCCTTATTGGTTCGCTCCCCGCTGAAGATGATCGGGTAGGCCTGCGGCGTCTCGAAGACTTCGTAGTCCCCGAAATCAATCAAATATTTGAAACGGAAGTTTTGAGCGAGATACGGTCGGATATTCCTCCCGTATCGGTTCGGGATGAACTTGTTCGAGGTGATGAATCCCACCTGCCCACCTTCTCGAAGCCAGTCTCCAGCCTTCCGGAAGAACAGGATGCTGAGGTCGTAGTTCCAGATGGATTCGTCGTAGTCATCGTACTCAGTACGGGCTGGGCCCTTCGGGATATTCTGAATCCGAACGTAGGGTGGATTCCCGATAACGAATCGGTAATCGCTCCGTGTCTTGAGCCGGTTTGCCTCCCGACGTTCCTCGCGGTATCGCCGTTGTACCTCACTACTGTGAAGCGCCGTCAGAGATGATTGATTGTCCGAGCGGAGTGAGTCCGTCTGGTAGATATTGAACCCATTGAGGGTGAAGTCCGGATTCTCCTCTTTCGCCGTCTGGTACTTGTCGATGACTTGGAACAGGAGATTGATTTCCGCAATATGGCAGGCGAATGGGTTAATGTCGAAGCCGTGGAGCCGTTGACGGACAATTTCAATCGTCTCTCCTGCCGGTACGTCTTTCCGATCAAGTCGCTCAAGGAGACGACGAGCGGCCCGTACAAGGAATCCACCACTTCCGCACGCGGGGTCTAACAGGTCGTAGTCCTCCCGTTCGAGTGGTTCGTCCGGTGTGTAATCGACGCTGTCAAGAATCAGGTCGATGATCGCGGTCGGCGTGTAGAACTCTCCGAGCTTCTTCCGTTCTTCGGGAGATAGGTGTTCCTCGTAGAGGTGACCGAGTATGTCCCGGTTGACTTCGCTGAAGTCGAAGTGGTTCAGATGCCATAGCGTTCGCTGAATCACTTCATCGAGGTCGCTGTCGTCTCGAATCTCCCAATCGAAGATACGACGGGCGAACAGGTGTTCGTAGATCTCGCTCAGTTCCTCGGAGGCCAGCTCGAACAGGTCAACGTAGTTCCGTTCGACATACTTTGTGTAGTCATCCCAAAACTCGAAGTAGTCCTCAACGCCGCCGTTGCTGACCATCCGATTAGTGAGTCCTTTGTCCTCAGCAATCCGGATGAGGAGGAGTTTGTTTAATTGGACGTACACACTCTCGCGGCAGAACACGAGCTTGTTGTCCTCGAAATCCTCATCCTGCCGACCGCTGAGGCGAACCCACGTCTCGAAGTCGTTGTAGAACTGCGCGTATTCCTCGTACTCGTCGTTTAGCTTGCTCAACTGCGTTCGGAGTTCCGCGACTTCAGCTTCGTCGTGATCGCTTTCCTCCAGTCGCTCGATCTGATTCGTGAGTTCGTCGCGCTGACTTTCGTACTCCTCGTAGTGGCCCCAATACTGGTCAAACGTTTCGGATGCGTAGGGGACGAAATACTCATCAAGAGAAATGCCGAGTACGCGGATAAGTTCGCGGAATCCTTCGTCTTCGCTAATGTCGGCAGGGTTCTCGAAGGAGAAGTCCTCGTAGCGGTCGGCGTTTAGGACTTCCTCACGGCGGAGGGCGGCCAGCTTCTGTAACGACTGTTGCTGTCCGTGGGAGAGGTCTTCGTGGCTTGCCACTCGGCTGTTGGGCCCGCTAATGGATTTAAAATCAATCTCGGTAACAAGCCGGGCACTTACACCGTGGTGGGTGATTGCGTCGGGATCGGTCGGCTCGCATCGGCGGTAGAGACGGAACGAGTCGATGTTGGTAGAGATAAGGAGGTCGGCATAAGGGGTCTCTGAGGCGTAGCGAAAGACTTGGGGAACACCTTCGCTAATATCAACCCCCTGGCGTTTGCCCTCTATGATGATTACCGGCGTTCTGTCCTCGTCGTAGAACCGAACGTCGTTCCACTCGTCTTCCTGAGCGTACTCGCTATGCTCCCATCCGAGAACGTTACAGAACAGTCGTCGGATGAGTCGAGAACGTAGGTCAAGCTCGCGTCGTTCCCCGTCCTCAATTTCGTCGTAGAGGGAAGCGTACTCCCCGATAATTTCGTCGATGAAGTCGTCCCCGTGTGTTCCAGTCATAGATAAGTCCCTGAATCGCAACTGGTCGAATCGGAGACAACCCGATAAGGTAGTGTTTTCGCATCCTCTATCAGTCGGTTTCGGTGGCACGGTCGTTTAGACCGATGTTGTGGGCGTCATCCCCGGTGTCGGAGCTGTTCTTGGGTATCCTGTATCATGTGATGAGTATCTCCGGTAATTACAGGTTGGTGTAGTAGATATTATTCTCCCCGAGATTAAGCAAGGAAGTGTTTGGACTGGCCCATCGAAGCTTGGGTTTTATCTACGTAGTTTTCGTAAGCTTAGGTAGAAGCCCGCTATCGGGGGAATACAGGGGTCGAACCTACAAAGTGCGCCATCTGCTTTCAAGGCAGACGCAATAGGCCACTCTGCCACCCCACCACGAATACACCTTCCGCCGTCGGCGTCTAAGAGCTAACGGTCCACGGCGGAGCGACGATCTCGGACCGGCGATCCCGGACGAGCGCCGGATCGGCCCTTGCTCACCCGTCGAGCACGACCGCGCCGTCGCGTACGCGCAGGCCGCGATCGTGGACGAACGTCGCGGTGTGCTCGGGGACGACACGCTCGGTTTCGATCCGACCCCACAGCACCGGTAGGAGGTCGCGCAGGTCCACGGCTGTCTCGACGCCGACGTGCATGGGGAGGAACTCGACGCGGTGGCCGGCGTCGTTCGCGCGGTCGACGAGCGTCTCCAGTTCCGCCACTTCGAAGGCGGCCTCGTAGTCGACGGGCGCGGTGAAGCCCGCGTAGTACGTCCGGCCGCGGGTCGACGGTCCGAGGACGGTCTGGTTCCCCCGGAGCTTCATCGCCGCCGAGTCGATCACGGTGCGGGTGAGCAACGGCGCGGTCCCTCGCGTCACGGCGACGGAGTCGACGCCTTCCTCGCGCAGCAGGTGCGTGGCCGTGTTGCCCGCGCGCGCCGAGAGCGTCGAGCCGACCTGCGGCTCGAATCGCGCGTCGGTCACGTCGTCGAGCGCCTCGCCCGCGAGCGCGCGCAGTTGGGCCTCGCTGGCGGTGTCGGCGACGTGCTCGTCGGGGAGCAGGTCGTCGGGGCGGTAGTTGACGAGCAGGTCGCCGCCGGAGCGCTCGACGGCGCGGAACGTGTCCTTGAGGACCGCGGCGTACAGATCGGCCGCGTCCGTGGCCGACAGCGGCGTCGTCTCGACGAGGTCTGGCAGGGCGAGTCCGGGGCGTGGCGGGTCCGCAAGGACGGCGACGACGGTCATACCTCACCGTGGGCGGCCACGGCAAAGGGGTTTATCAAACGGCCCGCCGCAGGAGCGACCATGGGAGTCACAGCGACGCTCGTCCGTCTCGGGTCGCTCGGGTCAGCGCTGGTCGCGGTCGCGGCCGTCGGCCTCCTCGTCGTCGCCGGCGTCGGCGCAGAGGGCGTTCCGGTCGTCGGTCTCCTCGTGACGCTCGCGTTCCTCGTCGTCGGGGTCGTCGCCGCCGTCGTGTGGGGGCGCCGGGAGGCGCTCGTCGGCGGCGAGACGCCGTACTGGTAGATCGCCCGATCAGCGGCTCCGCCGTCCCTTCGTCTGCCGGTAGTCGCGCGAGAAGACGTTCTCCTGCACGTGCTCGAGGAACCGATCCGCGTCGGCGTCGGTGAGCGTCGCGAGGTCCTTCATCGGGAGTAACTCGAACCCGCGGCCGCGGACCGTCGTCGCATGCTCGGCGTCGGCGTCGAAGGAGTCGGGCGCGCGGGTGGTGTACTCGATGGCGAGCGCCTCCAGCACGCGCTGGCCGACCGGGACGATCAGCTCGGGATTGATCATCCGCACCTCGGCGGTGAGGAAGGCGTCGCAGTTCAGCACCTCCTCGTCCGTCGGGCCTCGGTCGGGGTGTCGACAGCGCGTGAGGTAGGTGGTGTAGACGTTCTGGAGGTCGGGCTCGTCGGCGTCGGGCGGCGAGCGCGAGAGGCCCAGTTCGCCGAGCACGCGCTGGATCCGTCGCCCCGCCTCGTCGCCGGTGAACGGGACGCCCGTGCGCTCGGCGCCCGCGGTGGGCGCCTCCCCGAGGAACAGTACCTCCGCCTCGGCGTCGCCGTAGCCGTGGACGACGCGCTCGCGACAGTCGACCAGGACCGGGCAGTGTTGGCAGTCGGTGTCCATCCCGTAGGGATTCGACAGTTCCTCCTGATGCGGCACTGTGTCCCCGTCCGGTCCGGTCGAGAATAATACTGCGGGTCGACGCCGGTTGCCGTACTCCGGATCGCTCAGGCGCGCTTCTGGATCTCCTCGCGCAGCACGTCGCTGACGACCTCGCCGTCGGCCTTCCCGCGCAGCGCACCCATCGCCTCGCCCATCAGGCCCGAGAAGGCGCCCATGCCCTCGGCCTCGACCTGGTCGGCGTTGCGTTCGACGACTTCGGCGACCGCCTCGCGCACCGCCGACTCGTCGACGCCCGAGAGGCCGGCCTCCTCGACTGCCTCCTCGGCGGTGAGGTCGGGCTGCTCGGCGAGCACCGTCAGCACGTCGCCGACACCCTCCTTCGCGAGGTCGCCGTCCTCGACGAGCGCGAACACCTCGCGCAGATGGTCGTCGGTCAGTTCGTCGACGGCGACGTCGTGGCGCCGGAGTTCGGTGAGCGTCGACTCCAGCGTCGTCGCCGCGAAGGTGGGGTCGACGCCGTCGGCGACGACCTCCTCGAACAGCGGCATCCGGTGGCCGTAGGCGACCTGCTCTGCGAGTCCGGCACCCAGGCCGTGTTCCTCCTGGTAGCGCTCGACCTTCTCGGTGAGCAGTTCGGGCGTCTCGACTTCACTGGGATCCGGCTCGACCGGCGGCACGTCCGTCTCGGGGTACAGCCGCGCGGCGCCGGGCAGCGGCCGCATGTAGCGGGTCGTCCCGTCGTCGTTGGCGCCGCGCGTCTCCTCGGGGACGCCATCGATCGCCGTCTCCGCGCGCTCGGCGGCCGCGTCGATCGCGAGGTCGGCGGTCTCGGTGTCGTCGGCGACGAGCGCGACCGCGTCGCCCTCGCCGGCGTCGACGGTCTCGCGAAGCGCCTCGACTTCCGCCTCGGTGACGCCGTAGGCCGGGAGTTCGTCCGTGTGGAAGATGCCGCCGGCGCCGTGGCGCTTCGCGTGGTCGGACAGTTCGGTTCCGAGGCGACGGTCGGTCGCGATCTCGCGGCCCACGAGACCGTCGAAGCCCGCGAGCCTGACCGCGCGGACGACGCCGCCGGCGTCGAGCGCGCCCGCGATGACGCCCGAGTCGGTGTCCGCGAAGGTGTCGGTCACGTCGACGGGGTCGCCGACGGCGGCGTCGCGCTCGTCGAGTTCGGCGGCGATGTCGACCAGTTCTTTCTGTCTTCTGGCCTCCGTTCCGACGATCTCGTCGATCTGGTCGAGCGCCTGCACGCCCTTGATCTCGACGCGCGCGCCCTCCGCGATGGAGACGTTCACGTCCTGACGGATGGTGCCGAGGCCGCGCTTTACCGTTCCTGTCGAACGCAGCAGCATGCCGATGCGCTGGGCGGCCTCGCGAGCCTGTTCGGGCGTCGAGATGTCCGGCTTCGTGCCGATCTCGACCAGCGGGATGCCGAGTCGGTCCAGCGAGTAGCGCACGCCCTCGTCGGTCTCCTCGACGCGCTTTGCCGACTCCTCCTCCAGCATGAGGTCCTCGATGCCGACGGGACCGTCGTCCGTCCGGATCTCGCCCTCCTGCGCGAGCAGGGTGGAGCGCTGGAAGCCGGAGGTGTTCGACCCGTCGATGACGATCTTGCGCATCACGTGCGCCTGGTCGACCACGTCCATGTCGAGGAGGTCGGCGATCTGCATCGCCACCTCGAGTGCTTCCTCGTCCAACTCGTGGGGCGGCTCGTCGTCCTCCTCGACGAGACAGGTGCTGTCGTACGCGAGGTACTCGAAGGTGCGATCCACCTGCGACTCCTCCAAGGCCGCGTCGTCGATCTCTCCCAGTTCCGACTTCGTGGGATGGAGATAGCGCGTGATCGTGCGCGCTGCGTCCTCCGGGTCGCGGAGCGCCGTCGGCGAGTCACAGAAGAGCTTCGTCGCCGTGTCGAGCTGCTGGTGGATCTCCAGCCCCGCGACGAGGCCGAGTTCCTCGGGGTCGAACGAGCGATCGGTCATTGCGCGGACCTGCGGCGGCCGGGGAGAAAAAGGGTGTGAGTCGGTGCGGCCATCCGGCCGTCCGCACACCCGTCGGCCGCGGCGGTCGCGGCGGCGTCTCGTCGGTTCGGTTACTCGACGCGTTTGAGGCCTTCCCCGAGCCCCCTCGCGTCACAGCCCTCCTCGGGACACGCGTAGTGCCAGCCGTCTTCGGTCGCACGTCCCTCCGGGAACTCCGCCCCACATCGTCGACACCGCAGGAGATCCCGACCGGTCGCTCTCGCTGTGAGCTGAGGCATACCTGATACCTTCGAGCGGGAGGAATTGAACGTGCCGGTCTGTTCCGGGGAGTAACCGGCTGGAGGCGGCCGTCTGGCGAATCGACAGTCGGCGTCGCGGTCGCCGGCGGCTCGTCGCGGTCGTCCCGTCGCGGACGAGCGAGGTCACGACACCGGGTTCGGTCAGGGGCGTCGTTTTTCACCGCCCCCCACGTCGCTTCGGTCGATGCGTGACCTCGACGAGACCGACATGGAGATCCTCCGCATGCTCGCGGCCGATGGCCGCCGGTCCTACAGCGACATCGGCGAGGCGGTCGACCTCTCGGGACCGGCGGTGTCGGATCGCGTCTCGCGGCTGCGTGAGGCCGGCATCATCAGGCGGTTCACGATCGACGTGGACCGATCCACGCTCGGAGCGGGCACCCCGGTGCTGCTCCGGTTCGAACTTCCGCCGGGGGATGCCGGCGCGGTCCGCGAGCCGCTTCGCGCGAGCGAGGCGGTCGAACACGTGTTCACCACCGCCGGGAGCGACGTGGTGGCGTACGCCCGGATCGCCGACGAGGCCGTCGACGAGTGGGTCGCCACGGTCGTCGGCGCCGACGCGATCGACGACTACACGGTCGACCTCGTCTCGGCTATCGACTGGAGCCCCAGCGTCACCGCGACGGAGTTCGCGCTGGAGTGTGCCGAGTGCGGCAACAGCGTCACCAGCGAGGGCGTCGCGAGCCGCGTCGGCGGAACGCTGTACCACTTCTGTTGCCCGACCTGCGAGTCGACGTTCACCGAGCGATATGAGCGGATGGAAGAAGGTGCGGCCGAATCCGACTGACTCCGACAGAGCCACGCTCGGTCGCGGTTCGGTTACTCCTCGCCGAGGATGCCGCGGTGGGTCATCGCCTCGGGATCGAGCACCTCGTCGGCCTGCTCCTCGGTGAGGTACCCCTTCTCTAAGACGACCTCACGGACGGTCTTGTCCTCCTTGAGCGCGGTCTTGGCGACCTCGCTGGCCTTGTCGTAGCCGATCGCGGGGTTGAGCGCCGTCGCCAGCGCCATCGACTGCTCGACGCGCTCGGCGGCGAACTCCTCGTTGGCCTCCAACTTCGCGACGAAGCGCTCGCCGAACACCTCGCTGGCGTTCGCGAGCAGTTCGGCCGACTGGAGGAAGTTGTGCGCCAGCACCGGCTTGTAGAGGTTGAGGTCGATCTGGCCCTCGGCGGCGCCCGCCGAGACGGCGGCGTCGTTACCGACGACCTGCTTGTGGACCTGGTTCACCGCCTCGGCGACGACGGGATTGATCTTGCCCGGCATGATCGACGAGCCGGGCTGGTTCTCGGGCTGTTCGATCTCGCCGAGGCCGTTGCGCGGGCCGGAAGCCAGCAGCCGAAGGTCGTTGGCGATCTTGTTGAGGCTCCCGGCGACGGTTCGGAGGGCGCCGTGTGCCTCCGACATCGCGTCGTGGGCGGCCTGCGCCTCGAAGTGGTTGTCGGCCTCGCGGAACTGCGTGTTCGTCTCCTCGGAGATGTACTCCGCGGCGAGTTCGGGGAACTCCGGGTCCGTGTTGAGGCCGGTGCCGACGGCGGTGCCGCCGAGCGCCAGCTCGCGGAGGTGGTACCGGGTGTCGCCGACGCGCTTGATCCCTTTCTGGACCTGTGCGCGGTAGCCGCCGAACTCCTGGCCGAGGCGGACGGGCGTCGCGTCCTGCAGGTGCGTTCGGCCGGTCTTGACGACGCCGTCGAACTCGGCCTCCTTCTCCTCTAAGGCGGCGTGAAGCTCCTCGAGTGCGGGGAGGAGGTCCTTCTCGACGGCCTCCAGCGCGGCGACATGCATCGCCGTCGGGATCACATCGTTGCTCGACTGCCCGAAATTGACGTGATCGTTCGGGTGGATGACGCGGTCGCCGACCTCGGCGCCCGAGATCTCGGCCGCGCGGTTAGCGATCATCTCGTTGGCGTTCATGTTCGAGGACGTACCCGAGCCCGTCTGGAACACGTCGACCGGGAACTGGTCGTCGTGCTCGCCGGCGATGACCTCGTCGGCCGCTTCGACGATCGCCGCCGCGGTGTCCTCCGCTAGGTGACCGAGGTCGCGGTTGGCCTGCGCGGCCGCCTTCTTCACGACGCCCAGCGCGCGGACGAACCGCCGTCCGAACGTCACGCCGCTGATGGGGAAGTTCTCGACCGCCCGTTGGGTCTGTGCGCCCCAGTAGGCGTCCGCGGGAACCTGCATCTCGCCGAGACTGTCGGACTCGGCGCGGAACTCCGTCTCCTCGTTGGTGTCCTCGCTCATACGCGACGCCTCGGGGGGAACGGTCGTAAAAACCACCGATACCCCGCCGGCGCCGATGCGTGTTTCACCCTTCGGCTCCTGGATCGACTATGTCAACCTACCGACGACGCGTTCGTGTGGCCGCGCCGTTCGACGAGGTGTGGGAGTTCCACTCCAAGATCGCCGGTCTCGAGGCACTGACACCCGGGTTCATGAATCTCCGCGTCGAGCGGGTCGTCGGCCCCGACGGCGAGTCGGACCCCGAAACGCTCACCGTCGGCACCGATATCGAGATGAGCGCGCGGCCGTTCGGCGTCGGCCCCCGCCAGTCATGGAACTCGCGCATCGAGGAGCGGGAGGAGGAGCTCGACGCCGGACGCGCTCGGTTCGTCGACACCATGGAGGGGGGTCCGTTCCCGATGTGGCGTCACACCCACCGATTCTACGAGCACGGGGACTCGACGGTCGTCGACGACGAGGTCCGGTACGAGCTCCCGGGCGGTTCGCTCGGACGGACGGCCTCGCCGCTCGGTTGGATCGGCTTCGAACCGATGTTTCGGTATCGACACCGGGAGACGCGCGAGCTGTTGGAGTAGCGGTCGCTCCGGGCGGATCAACGCGACCACGAACCGGATTGCTGTTACGCTCCCCGAGCGCGAGCCGTCGTGATCACGCCGGCGAGCACGACGCTCCCGCCGACAAGCGTCACGAGCGAGGGGAACTCGGCGAGCAGCACCATCGCGAGGATCGTGCTGCCGACGGGTTCGCCGAGCAACGAGACCGAGACGACGCTGGACTCGACGTGTGCGAGCGCCCAGTTGATCACCGTGTGGCCGAACACGCCCGGCCCGGCGGCCATCGCGAGGAAGAGTATCCACTCGTCGGTGCCGTACCCCAGCAGCGGGTGGCCGCGAGCGAGCGTCGCAGCCAGCAGCGCGAGCGCGCACGTCGCGTACACGACGACGACGTACGGGAGCAGCGGCAACCGCTGGCGAAGCGATCGCCCGAGAAGCACGTACGCGGCGGCTGTGGCCGCGCCCAGCACCGCGAGCGCGTTCCCGTAGAGCGGGTCGGGACCTGAGACCGCCGGCGCGGCCCCCAACAGTGCGTCGCCGACACTCATCACAGCCATCCCGGCGAGCGCGACGGCGATGCCGGCGATCGTCTTCGGGCCGACCCGCTCGTCGAGTAGCGCCCACGCGCCGGCGACGACGAACAGCGGCTGGGCCTGCACGAGCGTCACGCTCGCGGCGACGCTCGTCCACCGGAGGCTCTCGAACCACGAGGCGAAGTGGACCGCGAGCGCGATGCCCGAGAACACCGCCAGCAGGAGGTCTCGGCTCCCGATCTTCGCGAAGGCGGCCCGGTCGCGCGGGCGAGCGAGCGTGATCGGAAGCAGCAGCGCGATCGTGAACACGACGCGGTACAGCGCCTTCACGAGGCTCGGGGCACCGCTCCACTCGACGAGGATGGCACTCGTCGAGACGGCGACGACGGCGACAGCGAGACCAACGATCGGGGGAACGCGCTCCTCCAACGCATCGATGGCGGCGAGCGTCGACACACCCGGTGCTACGCGGGTGTGTGGGTAGCGCTTGCGGTTCCGGCTCGGACAGGCGAAACAACGCGATCGCTCGCAGTCGAGTCGGCGAACCGCCGATCTGGCGAACAGGCGACGTGGAATTTCGACGGCGATACCTACGGGCGGCACGTCGCGCAATCGCTGCACGCCCGCGGGCGGGGGTCAGGTCACGGAGGTGATGGCCCCGGTATCCCTCAAAAAGGTTCGTCGAGGGCAGACGCTCCCGTCGTTCAGCCGCCGGTCGCGTTACGACTCGGCGGGAGTGTCCGCCTCGCCGGTGTAGTCGGGCCGAGTCTCGTACGCTATCGGGTCCTCGATCCCGAGTCGCTGAAACGCTTGTAGGCGGAACGCACAGGCGTCGCAGGTGCCGCAGGCGGGTGCCTCCTCACGGTAGCAGCTCCACGTCAGGTCGTAGGGAACGCCCAATTCCGCGCCACGGGCGGCGATGTCGGTCTTCGAGTCCTCGACGAACGGGACGACGATCCCGATGTCAGTCTCCGGCTTCGTGCCGACGTCGACCATCCGGTCGAACGCCTCGAAGAACTCCGGCCGGCAGTCGGGATAGCCGGAGTAGTCCTCCGAGTGGGCGCCGACGAAGACGGCCTCGCAGTCGTTCGCCTCGGCGTAGGAGACGGCCATCGAGAGGAGGTTCGCGTTGCGGAACGGGACGTACGAGGAGGGGATCTCGTTCTCGTCGGCGTCGAGATCGGCGTCGTCGACCGCCATCGACGAGTCGGTAAGCGAGGAGACGCCGATGCGCGCGAGATGGTCGGTCTCGATGTGGAGGAAGCGGTCGGCCGGTACGTCCAACTCCTCGCGCAGCGCCTCGGCACACTCTCGCTCCTTCGTCTCGGTGTTCTGGCCGTAGGAGGTGTGCAGGAAATGGAGGTCGTAGCCGCGCTCTCGGGCCTCGTAGGCGGTCGTCGCGGAGTCCATCCCGCCGGAGACGAGGACGACGGCGCCGGGGCGGTCGGACTGGTTGGCGGTCGATACCACGGTGTCGGTAGGGTCGGTGGAGTCGCTGGGCATGGTGTCGGTCGGGTCTGTGGAATCGGTCGGATCCGTGGGGTCGGTGTCCGATATGGGGTTCACGTCTCGGGGGCGTCGTTCCAGATGTCGACGTGGATGCGCGGCGTGTATCGAAAGCCGTACTCGACGGCCAACTCCGCGACCGTCTCGCGTGTGCCGGCCAATTGTTCGCGGGTCCGCCCCTCGGGCATGAGCAGCACCTCGTCGTTGGGCACGTCCACGCTCGCGGCGTCGCGAACGCGGTCGACGAGTTCCGTGATCTCCGCCATGTCGTCGCGCCCGGTGACGACGAACTTCAATTGGCTCTCGTAGCGCTCCACGAGGGTGGCGAGCGCGTTGATATCGATCCGGTTCGCCTCGTGGCGGTCGGCCCAGTCGTCCGCGAGGTCGACATGGCCGTCACCGCCACCGTCGCGGTCGCGGTCGTCGGCACCGAGTGCTGCCTCGGGGACGCGCTCCGGCGTCGGCGTCGACGAGGCAAGCTTCGGGCTGATGCTGACGAGGTCGATCGGCGTTCCCTCGGGCGGGACGACGGTGCCGTTCGTCTCGACGGTGAGGTGGTGGTCGTCGGCGAGGCGATCGAGGAGTTCGAAGCTCTCCTCGTGGATCGTCGGTTCGCCGCCCGTGAGTACGGCGTGGTCCGGGTCGCGGGCGCGCACCTCCTCGACGATCTCGTCGACCGCCATCCACGCGTGCGTCGGATCCCAGGAGGTGTGATACGAGTCGCAGAACCAACACCGGAGGTTGCAGCCGCTCGTGCGTACGAACGTACTCGGGACGCCGACGAGCCGGCCCTCGCCCTGCAGGGACGCGAACAGCTCGTTAACCGGGAGCACCGAGCCCTCTGGCGCGGCGTCCGTGGCGTGGACCTCGCTGGTGACGGGCACGGCTTCAGACCCCGCCCGCGCACAGCTCGGCGGTCTCGCGCACCTCGACGGCCACCTCCGAGACGCGGTCCGGGAGCCGTTCGCGGAGCCGTTCCTCCAGCACGACCGACAGCACCTCCGCCGTCGGCGGCGCGTCCAGGACGACCAGCGCGTCGTCGTCGCCGGCGGTCTCGAACGCCTCGATGAGCGGGTCGCCCGACTCCAGGAGGAACCGATGGTCGAACTCGCGGACCGCGTCGGTCACCTCGCCCTTGTCGACGACCCACCCTTCGGCACCGAGGCCGCCGACGATCCTGACGGTCACTTCGTAGTTGTGACCGTGCGGCCGGCTGCATTTTCCGTCGTGGCGGAGCAGGCGATGCCCCGCGGAGAACCGGACCGGCCTGTCGCCGCCGACGACGAGTTCCCGCTCGCCCGCCTCGGCGAGCCGCTCGACGACCGCGCGGTCGTCGGGGGCTGTCCGCCCACTATCTTCTTCAAATATGCTTCCAGTCATACCTCAAGAATATCAAGTGGTACGTAAATAGCTATCCGAACGGACGCGGTATCGACGGTCGGGGTACTGCGGGGCCACCGTAGACACGACGCGTCGGCGACAGTTTTTGTTCGCGACGGTCGAAGGACGCTCGTGAGGTCGGACGACGACGAGACCGACAACTCCCCCAGCAGTGTTCCGGTCCGGGTTCGCCACGGCGACGACGAGGTGACGCTGCACGTCGAGCACGGCGCAAGGCTCCGGGACGCGCTGCTTGCCGCCGACAGAGACGACGCGGATCTGGATCTCTCTCCGTACGCGACGGCGACCGAACGGATCAACTGTGGCGGGCGCGGCCTCTGTGCCACCTGCGGCGTCCGCGTCATCGACGGCCCCGAGGCGTCCCACTGGCACGACCGTCTCGCCGAGCGGTTCGGGTACGCCCGGCTGTCGTGTCAGATCGTCGTCTCGGAGCCGATGACGGTCGAACTCCTGACGGAGAAGCGGGTGTGGGGCGGCCGCGAGTAGTCGTCCGAAGTCACGTGCGACTGCCGACTGTCCGCCGAACCGCCCCCGCGACGTCGTACGTTCCGTCGAGCATGAGGCGGGTGTACCATCCCGACAGACGCGCGAGCCAGTTCAGCAGTTGGAGTCCGACGAGGAGGACGAACACGCCGACGAACGCGACCGCTGCCGCCTCCACGAGGGTCGTGACACGCCAGGCATCGAGCCAGAATACCGTCTCGTAGCCGACGAGCAGGCGGTTCCAGCCGACGTACAGCGCGGGATGGAACTCCACCGGCCGATCGGCGACTACGCCGACGTATAGCCCCGGCTGATCGTAGTACAGCGGGACGAGCAGAAGGCTGACGCCGGTCGTCAGGGTGCTCGTGATCAGGGTGAACGCCGCCGCTCCGAGGATCAGTTTGGTCGGGAGGTACACAAGCGCCGTCCACGTGGTGCGGTCGGTCGCAAGCGACACGAGTCGCTCGCGGCGCGAGTCTCCGGGGAGCTCGGGCCCGGAGCGGTCTATCTCCACGTCGAGGAGCGCCGTCGCGAGCCATCGCTCGACCCCCGCCAGGCCGAGGGCGAACGCGACGAGGAGCGCGAGCAGCGGGATCCCGACGACCACGAACGCCAGCCCGATCCCCAGCGGGACGCCGACCGCGACGAGGAGGAAGTACGCGAACCCGAGCGGGACCGCCAGCGCGAGATACGTCAGGTTGCGATACGTCTGTCGGCGAAACGGC
The DNA here is from genome assembly GCF_040025155.1 of Halobaculum rarum. NCBI lineage: Archaea > Methanobacteriati > Methanobacteriota > Halobacteria > Halobacteriales > Haloferacaceae > Halobaculum > Halobaculum rarum. Next base: position 2,787,680 of record NZ_CP157275.1, read on the forward strand.
GACAGGAGAAACGAGGCGATCCCGCGCCGGGCGCCGACGCTCGCTCGGTGGGACATACACGCGAAACAGTCCGATTTGAGAACATAAACGTTCGGGTCGATCTGGAGGCGCTGCAACCGTGTGCTCGTCGTTTTGGACGTTGTCCGGGTATGTGGAGACGATGTGTCGACACCGATCGTGGATTCGGGACGCTTTTGCCGGCTGCTCGACACGACAGTGATCATGGCCGGGGACGACGGGGACGGGATCGTCGACCTCCTCGGCGACGACTACGCCCGGACGATCCTCCGGGAAACGTACGGAGATACGAAGTCCGTCGAGTCGCTCACGGAGGCGTGCGACGCCGACTCCTCGACCGTCTATCGCCGGGTTCAGCGGCTCCAGGACGCCGGCCTGCTGGAGGACGAACAGCAACTCGATCCGGATGGCCACCACTACAAGACGTATCGCGCCAGTGTCAGGGCTGTCCACCTCGAACTGTCCGACGACGGCTTCGAGGTGACGGTCGACCGACCCGAGCCCGACGCCGCGGACCGGTTCACGCGACTGTACGAGGGATTCAAATGACGGGTACGCTCGCAGCCCTGGCTACGCTCTCGGCGCTCCCGGCGCTCCAGACGGCGACCGGCGGGTCGCCGACGGTCGTCCTGCTGGTGTTCGCCATGCTGTTCGTGGCCGTCGTGCTCTCGCTGTACCTCGCCCGCCGCCTGTACGACGGCTACAGGGCCAGCGGCGGACGACGGCGGCTCCTGCTCGGCATCGGACTGGTGCTCGTGACGACGGTTCCGATCCTCCTGCGCCTGCTGCTGTCGAACGTTCCCGGAACCGACCCGGCGGTCCGCTCGCTCGCAGTGACAGCCAGCCAGCTTGTCGGGCTCCTCATCGTGCTGGGGGTGATCTATGACCGCCGTTGACGCGGGAACCCTGCTGTTCCTGACAGCCGCGGCGACGGCCCTCGCCGGTACCGCGGTCACCCTGACGGCGTACCGTGGGTATCACCGACACGACAGCGCCATGATGCGTTACCTCGCCGTCGGTATCGCCCTCGTCGCGGTCGCGCCGTTCCCCATCACGTACGGCGTCGCGCCCCTCGTCGGATTCGACGACGCGACGACGCTCCTCGCGGTGCTGTGTGCGAACGTCGCCGGCCTGCTCGCGCTGATCTACTCGCTTGACGGCACCTGACCGGGAACCCCTACTTGTACCCTTCGACGGTCCGGCGGGCGAACAGCCGGCGGTCCCGTTTTACCGGCCCTCGGACCGCAGTATCCGCCGTCGCATGACGACGACACCCTACCGGGACGCGCTCGCCTCGTTCGCCGGCGCGCCCCTCGATCCCCGCACGTACCGAAGCCTCCTGTATCTCGCGCTGGCGGTCCCGCTCGGGTTCGGCTACCTGATCGCGTTCTCGATCGCCGGGTCGCTTTCGCTGGGACTGAGCGTCACGATTCTCGGCCCGGTGGCGGTGCTGGGAACGCTGCTGCTTGCGGTCGCGGTTGTCTGGGCGGACGCGAAGCTGACAGCGGGCCTGCTCGGCGTCGAGGTGTCGCCGTGGTTCCCGTCGCGGGACCTCGGTGTCGTGGAGTTCTGCAAGCGGCTCGTGTTCGCCCGGCCGACGTGGACCGGCCTGCTGTACCTCTGCTGGCGGATGGTGCTGGCCGTGATCGCGCTCGTCGTGTTGACGACGGGTCTGTCGTTGGCGTCGGGGCTGCTGGTCGCGCCGCTCGCGTACGGCGAGTTCCTGCTGATCGACTATCAGATCGGGGTGTACCGCGTGAACACGCTGCCGCGAGCGCTCGGGGCCGCGGGGCTCGGCGCGCTCGTCGGCCTGCTCACGCTGTACGCCGCGAACCTCCTCGGACGCGTCGCCGCGGCGGTCACGTCGACGCTCGTCGGCGACGGACCCGTCGACACGAAGGACAGCGGAGACTCCGGCTCGGACGAGAACACCCGAACCGACGCCTGATACCCTGCCACGCTCTTTTCGGCTTATCGTTCCAGACGATCCACCCGTCGACCCGCACGGTCCGCCGTGGCGACCTCGACGTATGGCAGCTCGCGATCTGTGGAGACGGACGAGCGCGGATGCGACACAGTCGGCCGTCAAATGAATGCGATCAGCCCCGACGGAGAGCCATCGGCGAATCGATCGAAAACGAGGGGGAGGGCCGAAGCGAGGGGACCGCGTTCAGTTCAGCGGGGATTCAGTTCAGCGGGGAGACCGACGCGTCGCCGGTCCGGGTCTCGATGGCGAGGGCGGGGCCGCCGTCGCCGAGCGTGCCGGTCACGAGGTCGTCGCTCCGGGCTGCGTCCGACAGCGACACCCCGCTGACCGACACGTCGCCGGTGCCGGTGGTGACCCGCAAGTCGGCGTCAACGGCATCGCCGACCGCGACCGCGACGTCGCCGGTTCGAGACTCGACCCGAACGTCGCCGTCGAGATCGGGAACGTCGGCGGTCACGTCGCCGGTCTGGGTCCGGGCGCCCCGGATCGCGTCGGGACCGGTCACCGTCACGTCGCCGGTCGACGCCGCCGCCCGCACCGCCCCCGAGACGCCACGGAGGCGGACGTCGCCGGTGTCCGTCTCGGCGTCCACGTCGCCGTCGACGCCCTCGACGGAGACGTCGCCGACCGAACTCCGAACGGACGACACCGGGAGCGACCGGGGCAGCGTCACGTCGAACGACATCGACGGGCGGCCGCCGAAGAACTCCGTGTCCCCGGTGAACTCCGAACGGAGGACGAGGTCGCCCCCCGACCGTTCGACCCGAAAGGTGAGATCTGAGAGCTCGGCCGTGACGCTACTTGCTTGCTTCGTGATCCGAACGCCGATATCGTCGCGCTCTTCCGCACGGAGCGTCACGTCGCCCAGATCCGTTCGGGCGACGAGTCGCTCCGCGCCGTCGACGGGGACCGTCTCGGCGCGCTCGGTTCGCTTGCCGACGAACGGCGTCGCGCCGCTGCAGCCGGCGATCGATGCCAGGAGGGCCGTTGCGCCGCCCGCGAGGACGCGGCGACGCGTGAGGTGTCCGCTCACGTTCTCGCGTTCGACTGCCCACTCCTTCAAGCGATGACGAACCATGTTCGCTCGACAACTCGTGGCAACGTTTATATATAATCGTGATCAGCGAGCGCGAGCGACATACCGCGAGAAGTCCGGGTTCCCCGATTTGAACTCCTGCGGACGTGCTCGCTCCGCTGCGCGCGTCTTCCGTGCCCAAATCGGCTCACTGATCGCCTGCGTTGCTGCCGGCTCACTCACTTCGTTCGCTCGCGACGGCAGCAACAGAAGTCCGGGTTCCCCGATTTGAACGGGGGGCAAGCCGATCTACAGTCGGCTGCTCTACCAGGCTGAGCTAAACCCGGATACATGAACAGATACCCGCCGATTCGGACTTAAGGGTTCTCATTCGACCCCGCCTCGTCACGTCGAGTCACGGTTCCGTCGCGGGGTTTATCGCCCGCGCGAAACACCCGCAGCTATGGCCGATGACGAGAGCCGACAGGCGACGTTCGGCGCCGGCGGCGACCTCTCCGAGCGCGACCCCGACGCCGACGGCGCGAACGACTTCGGCGAGCCGAAGGGGGCCGACGAGACCGACGGCGGATACAACCGGTATGCAGTGTCGAGTCTGCTTCAGAAGGCGGTTCGGCGCTCGGACGAGGAGGTCGCCGCGTGGGCCGCGTGGGAGCTCGCGCGCTCGGGGTTCGCGTGGAACCTCTGGGACCGCCTCCACCTGTACGTCGTCGAGGACCTCCGCGCCGGGCAGGAGGTCGCGCTGCTCGTCGAGCGCTACGAGGAACTCGCGACCGAGCGCTGGGAGCCCGGCGAGTGGCGCGGCCGGATCTGTGCGGTCCACGCCGCCCTCGCGTGTGCCCGGGCGACCTCCTCGCGGGAGTCGCCGAACGCCGACGAGTTCTTCCGTAACGCCGCGGGGGCACGGACGGAGGCCCGCGAACGCGGCGAGGAACCGCAGATCGACTTCCCGGTCGGCGAGTTCGAACCCGGCGGAGAGTACGACGTCGCCTTTGACAAGCACACCGGCGAGGGCAGTCGGTTGGGCCGCGGCGGGGAGTTCTTCAAGACCCACGGCGCCCGAGTCGGTCCGGAGGGCGAGGACGACCGAAGCGCCCGCTGGCAGCGGCTGAACATGGCGCTCCACGAGGTGGACTTCTCCGAGGAGCAGATCGAGCACGCGACCGACCCGGTCGACTCGGACGCGAAGTGGGAGGAACCGTCGTTCGAGGACGGCGGGAACTAACTCGCGCGTCGAGTGGCCGGTCGGCGATGGCCTACTCGACGGTGCGCTCGTGGACGCGGACGCCCTTCTCCGCGAGGTGGTTCATCTGCCGCTGGGCGAAGTCCTCCTCGCTGGTCCCGCGGGTGGCGAGCACGTACACCAGCGCTGAGCCGGTTGGGCGCATCGTCCGGCCGGCGCGTTGGGCTCCCTGGCGGCGACTCCCGCCCAGTCCCGACGCGACGATCGCGAGCCCGGCGTTCGGCAGGTCGATCCCCTCGTCGGCGATCCGCGAGACGACGAGGGTGTCGCGCTCGCCCTGCCGGAACTCCTCGAACAGGCGCTGCCGGACGTGGTGGCGCGTCTCCCCGGAGACGAACGGGACGCCAAGCGCCGCCGCGAGCGCCTCGCCCTGGTCGAGGTAGTCGACGAACACGAGCGCCCTCGCGTCGCCGTGGCGCTCACGGAGGCGACGCACCTCGTCGGCCTTCGCGGGGTTGCGTGCGGCGGCCATGTGACGTTCACGGCCGTCGGCGCTGGCCCACTCGTTCTGTGCCTCGTCGTCGCGCCACGGCACGTACCGGATCTCGACCTCCGGCTCCTGGACGAAGCCGGCGTCGAACAGCGCACCCCAGTCGGTGCCGATCGGCGGGCCGATCAGCGTGAAGATCTCCTCCTCGTTGTCGTCCTCCCGTATCGGAGTCGCCGACAACCCGAGGCGGTGTTTGGTCTGAAGATCCGCGGCCCGACGGAATATCGGGGCGGGAATGTGGTGTGCTTCGTCCATGATCACGAGCCCCCACTCGCGGGAGTCGAACAACGAGCGGTGGCGGTCCATCCCCGCCGTCTGGTACGTCGCGATCGTTACCGGGGCGATCTCCTTTTCGCCGCCGTGGTACTCGCCGATCTGCTCGTCGTCGAGGTCGGTGTGTTCCAGCAGTTCGGCGTGCCACTGTCCCGCGAGTTCCCGCGAGGGGACGAGGATCAGCGTCTCGCCGCCGACCGCCTCCAGGGCACCCAGCGCGGCGACTGTCTTGCCCGACCCGGGCGGTGCGACGAACACTCCCGCCCGCTGCTCGATGAATCGGTCGACCCAGTCCGCCTGGTACGCCCGAAGCTCCGCCTTCAGCGTCACGTCGAGCGGGTCGCCCGACTCCAGGTCACGCTCGTCGATCACGGGGTAGCCCGCCTCGTACAGCACGCGCTTCACGTGGCCGATCTCGTGTTCGTTCACCCACGACTCCGTGTCCGAGAGGTCCGCCTGTAACACCGTCTCGTCGAGCTTCTGGCGGGCGACGTTGCCCATCAGCTCCTCCCGGTCCGCCTCGAGGATCACGTAGCCGTCCTCGTGGGTTCGCAGGCGGAACTGCCGGGCCCGCTTCCACTGGTTCTCGGCCCACTCCTCCAGATGCGGCGAGCGCCGCGGCAGCACCGACCGCATCCGCGCGAGCAACCCCGAGAACTCATCGAACGGCGCGGCCCAGACGTCCTCCTGCCGGATCTCATAGAGGTAGCCGCGGGTTCCCGGCTCCGTCCCCGTGGAGTCGACGAGGTGCGCGAAGTCGGCGAGCATCGCACGAGTGTACTGCGTCGGCTGATCGACCACGATCTGGCGCCGCGTCGGGAACATGACCACCCGCTCGCGCTCGGCGAGGTCGCCCCACGAGGTCGGGTAGTACACCACCGGATCGGGCTCCACGTCGACGCGCTCGACGGTCCCCTCCTCGGCGAGCGCGTCGAGGTGCTCGCGCGCCTCCGCCTGCGTTCGGTCGGTCTCTCGGGCGACCTGTGAGGCAGTGAGCACCGGACGCCGGGCCGCCTCGATCGCGTCGTAGAAGCCGCCGATCGTGAGGTCGGTGGCGGTCCCGTCAAGAGCGGTTTCATCGGGAACGGCCTCGTCGTCGGTCCCGTTGGCGACGCCGTCATCGACGATGTCGCCGTCCGCGCCGACGCCACCGTCGTCATCGCCCACGGGCGGCTCATCGCCGTCGTCAGTCATCACTCGCGGTTACGTCGCCGGCGCGTAAAGGAACCGTGCCTGGCGGCCGGCTTCGGATGGAAGCCGTGAAGTGGTGCTCCCCGCCGTCAGCGCGCGTCGCAGGGGAGCTCGCACAGTTCGCGTTTCGAGCGGAAGCGCGCGCCGCAGTCGACACACCCGACGTACCCGTCGCCGGCGGCGGTGCGGACGCGGTGGCCCCCGACCGCGAACGAACGGGTGACGACGCGCGGGCGGATCCGGCCGGGGATCTGTCGTTCCTTGTGCTCGGAGAGGTCCGCGCGCAGTTGGATCGTGTTGACGTCGGCGTCGTCCCAGCGGTCGGACGCCGTCGCGGCGTCCCAGTCGGCTATCTCCGTCCAGCCGGTGACGAGCACGGGAGAGGGAGTGTCCGTGTCGCCGATGACGATCACGAACCTGACGCCGTCGCGAACGATCGCGAACCGCCACCCGTCCGTGGAGTTCCACCGGAGCTGGCCGTTCCTGATCGCGTCGCCGGCGACGGGGAGCGTGATGTAGCGACCCTGCTGGCGCAGGCGATATCGGAAGTGGTCCGTCTGCGCGTACTGTCCGGGGTCGCGTTCGGGCGGGGCCGAGACGCCACGCGCCCGTTCGGGGGTCTCCGGCGTGTGGGTGCGTGCCCGGGTGTTCGTGGACGAGCCGCCGCGACCGGTGTGCGCCGACGCCGTGGGAACGTCAGCGGCGCCCTGTCGGGAAGCCACTATGTCGGGCACTGTGCACTCCGAGTATATACTTATTTCCCCGACAACACGGCGTTCCGACGCCGGTCGCGACGCGGACCGATCGGTATGGGGTCGCTAATCGCGGCGACGGGAACCAGTGGAGGGGAGGCGTTAGCCGAGGAGACCGAGCGCCTCGATGCGCTCGACGATCTCCTCGACCGCTTCCTCGGCGTCGTCGGTGCGCTTGCCGCCGGTGATGACGATCTTCCCCGAGCCGAACAGGAGGATCACCACGTCCGGCTCGTCCATCCGGTAGACGAGGCCGGGGAACTGCTCGGGCTCGTACTCGACGTCCTCGAGCCCGAGGCCGATCGCGAGGGCGTTGAGGTTGAGCTGGTGGCCCAGATCGGCCGACGAGACGATGTTCTGGACGGTGATGTCCGGGTCCTCCTCGACCGGAATCTTCAGCCCGCGGAGTTTCTCGAAGATGATCCCGAGGGCCTCGTGCACGTCGTCGATGCTCTTGGCGCCCGTACAGACGATCTTCCCGGACCGGAAGATGAGCGCGGCCGCCTTCGGTTCCTGCGTTCGGTACACCAGACCGGGAAAGTTGTCCGGGTTGAAGTCCGCGCCCGGAAGGTCCTCGGCCAGGGCTTCGAGGTCGAGCTCTTGCCCGATCCCCGTCGATGCTACAACGTTCTGAATCTCGATGGATTCTGCCGGGTCCGTCATGCGTCGTCGTTCCTCTGCGTTCCTTTATAAACCGTGGGGTTATAAAGCCGGGTGTCTCCGCGGTCGCCGCCTCCCGGTCATCGGTCGCTCGGAGGGTCGTTCGCCGAGCCGCCCGCGCCGCCACGCTCGACGAGCACCTGTCGGACCGCCGATACCCCACAGTCCGCGAGCGATGCCGCGTACGCAGGGGACAGATCGAATCGCTCGCAAGCGACGACGGCGCCGACGACGACCGGCGGCGCGCTCGCGTCGTCGCCAACGCCCTCGCCTGGGACGTGTGGTTCCGTCGCTGCCGGAGACGGTACCGGAGCCGAGCGGTCCCGCGTCGACTGCACATGGAGCCCAGTCAACGCAGTGAGCACCGCCGAGAGCGCCATCGAAGGCACACTCCGGGGCGAGTGAGAACGAGAGCGAGGCGACAGATCCGACGCGGACCCCCAGTCGTGACTGTCATCGAGCCGACCGAGTCCGCCGTCGGAGCCGGGCGGTCGTGCCCGGAGCGGCTCGAGCGCGCCGACGAGCGCGAGCGCGTCGCGCGACTCGCCGGCCGTCAGTGCGTGTTCGACGGCGGCGTTCTGCACGGCCGCGATCGGGCGTTCCGGGTCGTGCTCGCGGTTCATCGCTCGCGGACTGTGGGGAGCTCGGCGACGTGTGACATCACTTCCGAGGTCGTTCCCAGTAAATTTATGTCTGGCGCGTGTGCCGTTGATGGTAACATGTCCGGCGAGGCCGTCGAGCGTTCTGTCGGCGCGATCCACGCCGACGAGGCGTCGCTCGCGAGCGCGGCCGCCGCCGTCGGGGGCGTTCACGTCGCCCTCCTCGCCGACCGGTCGGTCGACGGGTGGCACCGCGCCGTCGAGGCGGCGGGGCCGTCCTCGTCCGGACGATCGTACCTCATCAGCGTCGAGGAGACGGTCCGCGGCGGTGCAGTCTCCCCCTCGCCAGGATCCGCCGGCCAGCCGATCGCCGGCGGAGTCGCCATCGGCACCGTCGAGGCCCCCCTCTCCGATCCGATCCAGTACCTCGAGACGGTGCTGTCCGACCTCGGCGACGACCCCGGCGCCGGCGGCACGGTCGTCGTCGACGACGTCGGCGCGCTTGTTCCCAGTGACGCCGACGTCGAGTCGATCATCTCGGGTCTCGTCGAGGCGGCCGCGGCATCGGGGCTGGAGTTCCACACGTCGACCGCGACCAACGACGACGACGCCGTCCTCTCGGCACTGTCTCGCCGGGTTCCGGCCGACGACGACGCCGAGCGGGCGCTCACGGAGCGGTTGATCGCGCACCTCCGCCGCAGCGACCCGACCAACTTCGGATACCTCCGAACCCACTGGCGCGAGGCGCGCCGGGGACTGACCGCGGTGGAGATGAGCTACCCGCAGTCGAAACAGATCCACGCGAGCATCCACGATCCGGAGACGACGCCCCGAACGCTCGGGGCGACGCTGCAGGCGCTCGTCACGCTCGGCGCGCTCGACGTGTGGGGCGACACCGTCGCGGCCAATCGGTACGACCTCACCCGGTACGACCCGACCCGCGTCGACACGATCGGGTCGCTTCTCACGAAGCCTGACGACTAGCTGACCGGCTGACGCGGCTCGTTACCGCGCACCGGCGAGGCGGTTTCCGTCGACTCACTCCTCCGGCGGGGCGAGCGAGTGGTCGACCACGTCGCCGCCGGGACGCATCGTCACCGTTCCCAGCGTCACCGTCTCTCCCTCCGCGGTCGTCCGCGCGACCGCGCGAAGCGTCTCCCGTTGGTCGAGTCGTTCCCAGGTAGCCACCTCGATCAGCCGCTGGAACTCGTCGGGGTCGCGCCATCCGGAGTCGATGTCGGAGGGGACGTGGACGACGAACCGGAACTCGTCGTTGGTCACGTGGATGCCGACGCCGAAGGTGTCGCCCTCGTCGTCGGCGGATCCCGGGGCTTCGGGGGCGGTCGGGTCGGCGTCGCCGGCGCCGTCGTCGCTCATCGATCCGAGGTTCTCAGCGGGGCCGCAAGAGTCCGTCGGGTGGGCGGCGACGCGTCGGAAGGGTGACGCGTCTGCAGTGACGGCGGCGACGCGTCTGCAGCGACGGCGGCGACGCGTCTGCAGTGACGGCGGCGACGCGTCCGAAGCTACATACCCGTTCGCGACCGACGCCGGAGTATGGCGATCGAAGTCGAGTGTCGGCTGTTCGGCCCCTTCCGCGAGGACGCCGGCGTCGAGACGGTCGTCCGTGAGACGGACGCTGCCACCGTCGGCGACCTCCTCCGGGAGCTCGAGCGGACCTACCCGGAACTCGGGAGACGGCTGGTCGACGAGGATCGGGAGACGATCGCCGGATCGACGGTGGTGACGAAGGCGAAAACGGACGTCCGCCACCTCGACGGCGTCGACACCGCGCTCGACGACGGCGACGTGATCCGGCTGGTTCCGTCCGTGTACGGGGGCTAACGCGGACGGCACCGCCGCGGCGAGTCGGCCTCGTCGCCGCCTCAGTCGTCGGCGGCGGCTCGGAATCCGACGGCGGCGTCCGAGGGCGAATCGAGCGCGTTCTCCGGGACGGTGCCGTCGGCGTTCCACCCGCGGGCCCCGTAGTACTCCGCGATCGCGGCGTCGAGGTCGGGCACCTCGTCGGCGTACGGAAGGCCGTCGTCCGCGGCGTCCGTCCCGCGCCGGTTGTTGAAGTGGCGCTCGCGGGCGACGACGCGGGCACCGATCTCTAGCAGGTGCTCGTAGTCGGTCTCCAACAGCGCGGCGAGGCGCTCGTCGGTGATATAGTCGCCGGCGAACGCGCAGACGATACCCGAGTCGCGGACGACGTTTCGGTTCTCCTCGTGGACCAGCCGTTCGGCCTTCCCGAGCGTGCCCTCGGGGTCGAGTTCGCCCGAGTACTCCAGCCCCAGCATCCCCGCGTACATGTGGTCGGCGCCGCGGTTCGCGACGGCGTACGAGAGCCCCTGCCCGTGGAGGACGCGGCCGTCGTGGGCGGCGAACTCCATCCCCTTCACCGTGTAGTCGGTCACGCCCAACTGCTCGTGGGCGCGGTGGACGCCCTCCGCGAGGAGGTCGCCGCGGTCGGTCTCGCGGGTCGCGATCTCCCGGAGCACCTCCCGTGCCAACTCGGCGTCCCCGAACGCCTCCTCGCTCTTGAGGTAGGCGGCGACCGTGACGCCCGCGGAGATGGTGTCCATCCCGAGTTCGTCACACAGCTCGTTGGCCTCCATCACGTCGACGATGTCGCCGACGCCCTGACACGAGCCGAACGCGTAGACGGTCTCGAACTCCGGCCCCTCGGTCTCGATACCGCGCTCCTCGTCGCGGGTCGGGAGCTTACACGCGTACGCACACTGCGAGCAGGCGCCCTTCCTGTACTTCTTCTCCTCGACAGCGTTCCCGCCGATGGCCGCCGCGGACTCGAACTCGTACTCGTCGAAGTAGCGCGTCGGGAGCGCGAAGTTGTCGTTGATGAACTCCGTCCCCCCGGTCGTCCCCTGGCGCTTCATCCGGTCGTCCGAGGTCGCGGCCTCCCGATGAACGTCCATCGCGGGCGGGTTCGACACCTCGATGTCGGGGCGGGCGCTGCCGTCGCCGGCGAACGTGACGCACTTCACGTTCTTGCTCCCGAGGACGGCGCCGAGGCCGCCGCGACCGAACGCCCGGGAGTCGAACGTCATCACCGAGGCGAACCGGACGAGGTTCTCGCCGGCCGGCCCGATCGTGATGCAGTGTTCCGGGCCGAGGTCGTGTTCGTCGGCCATGTACTCGGACACCGCGGACACCTCAGCGCCCGACAACTCGGGCACGCTCTCGAAGGAGACGCCGTCGTCGCGGACGTGGATCGCGAGCGGCTCGTCGCTCGCGCCGACGAACTCGACGACCGAGTACCCCGTGTCCGCGAAGTTGCGCGAGAGGTAGCCGCCGGCGTTCGTCGACGCGAGCCCGTCCGTCAGCGGCGACAGCCCCGTCATGTTCATGCGGCCGGTGAAGCTCATCCGGCTCACTTGGAGCGGTCCGGTCGAGAGGTACGCGCGGTTCTCGGGGCCGAACGGGTCGGCGTCGGCGGGAATGCGCTCGTGTGCCAGCGCCGTCGCGGCCGCGCGACCGCCGATGAACTCCGAGAGCGTCTCCGAGATGTCCGTCTCCTCGACGGCGCGCTCGGTTACGTCGACCGTCAAAAGCGGTCCCTTCGCGGTGAGCATACACGCCGGTTTCGGCGCTCGGAATAAAACGGTACCTCTGTCGACGGGGCGAGACGACGCTTCAGACGGTGTCGGTGGGGTCGTGGGCGTCCGCCATCCGATCGGCCTCCGCGGCGTAGCGCTCGCGGTTCGCCTCGTCGGTCCGACCGAGTTCGTCCGCGGTGACGACCTGCGACACCGGCGTCTCGCGCTCGTCGGTGAAACTCGTCAGCGCGCGCTCCTTGCGGAAGTAGCGCTCGCCCGTCTCGTCGGCGTACACGAGGATGACGATGTTCAGTTCGTCGTCGCCGTACGTCCGCTCGACGAGCCACACACGGATCTCCTCGCTACCGTCGGTGGCCTCCTCGCGCGGTTCAGCGCTCATGTCCGAATATCGCCGCGTCAGAGTAAAAATGACCTGTCGAGTCCCGGCGTTCGAGACTCGAAGAGTTCGGCGGTTCACACCGGGTGCAGGGGGTCACCGCGGCTGACGCGACGCGAACGTTCATCTGCGATACCGGGTGCACTCGCGGTATCACCTGAACACGATCGCTGGGTGCACGCGGGTGTGCGACGCCTCGCCCAGCGAATCGCAGCGGGAACGACGGCGCAGATCGGCCGAGCGCCGTCGAACTCGCGATACCGGCGTCGCCTGTCAGCACTCCCCGTAAGTCGAAGCGCGGCCCTCCGTTTGGGGACTCGAACAGCAGACGCTGTCTGCCGATCGCAACTCCTGACGGTCGGCGCGACGGCCGTCAGTCGTCGGTCGGTGCGACGGTCGCGTCCGAGCGATCCTCGTCCTCGTCGTCGTCGCCGACGGGTACCTCGCCGCGGGGGTCGGCGTCGCGCCAGGTTCCGCGCCGGTACCAGAGGTACGCGATGATCGCGCCGGCGGTGTTCGAGACCGCGAACGCCATCCAGATCCCGGTCGACCCGAACGCGGGCAGCGGGAGGCCGAGGATGTCGGGTCTCGCCAGCCCCAGCGCCACGGGCAGCCGGATGAACCCGAGCATCAAAACGGAGATGGCGGCGGCGGTCATGGTCTTGCCGGCGCCCCGGAAGCTGCCGGTGTAGGCGCGCATGACGCCGATAAACCCGAACGTCGGCGCGACCCAGCGCAGGAAGTCGGCGGTCACGGCGACCACCGCGGGGTCGTCGGTGAACACCGCCGCGATCGGCCGGGCCGTGAGGATCACCACGATCCCGAGGCCGCCGAGGATCGCCAACATCGTCTTGGCGGCGATCCCGGCGGCCGTCGCCGCACGGTCGGGCTTCTCGGCGCCGATGTTCTGTCCGGTCATCGTTTCGACCCCGCGGGCGACGGCGATCGCCGGGAGGAAGATGACCGAGAACACGCGGACGCCGATCCCGTAGCCGGCGACGACCGTCGTCGGGAACAGCCCGACGATGACGAGCATCAGGTTCACCGACAGCGACCGGCCGGTCCCCTCGATCGAGGCGGGAACGCCGATGCGGACGATCTTCTTCGCGTACGTGAGGTTCGGCACCATGTCCGCGGGGGTGATCTGCACGCCGCGGGTGCCCCGGAGCATGATCGCCATGCCGACGACGAACGCCAGCGCCCGCGAGAAGATGGTCGCGTAGGCGGCGCCGGCGACGCCGAGCTCGGGAAAGATCCACCACCCGAAGATGAGGAACGGGTCGATGACGATGTTCACGACGACCGTGAGCAGCATCACCAGCATCGGCGTGATCGTGTCCCCGTAGCCGCGCATGAGCGCGGTGAACACGAAGAACCCGAACATGAACACCAGCCCCGAGGAGATGACCCGCATGTAGTCCGTCGCGAGCGGGAGCACCTCGGGCGACGCGCCGAGCAGGCCGAGCAGATCCCCGACGATGAAGTAGCCAACGCCGCCGAGGACGAGCGAGACGATGATCGCGAACGAGACCGTCTGAGAGGCGGCGTACTTCGCCTCCTCCTCCTCGTCCGCGCCGATGTGTTGTGCCACGAGCACCGACCCCGCGACGGTGACCCCCATCCCGAGCGAGAACAGGAGAAACACCATCGGGAACGCGAACGAGATGGCCGCCAACGCCTCGGTGCTGTAGCGGCCGAGCCACAGCGTGTCGGCGAGGTTGTACGCCGTCTGCAGGAGATTGGTGACGACGATCGGCAGCGAGAGGTAAAACAGCGGCTTGCCGATGCTCCCGTCGGTGAGATCGAACTCGTCTCGCCCCTTGAACACCGACGAGAGGCGGTCCGGAACCGTCATCCGGATCCCACCACGTCGTCCGATCCGTTACCCGTGATCGCGTCGCCGTCGGCCGTCGCGGTCGCCTGCTCGCCGGTCGCCTCGACGCCGATAGGAACGGTCGCGTCGTCGACGAGCAGGTCGAGCAGGTCCTCGACGAGGTGCTCGCGCATCGTCACCACGTCGGCGCCGATGGCTGCTGCACGCGTCCACGTCCCGTGGATATAGGTGAGGACGTGTTCGGCGACCGCTTCGGGCTCCGTCCCTTCGTCGTACTGTCCGTCCTCGATCGCCTCCCGCACCAGGTCGGCGATCTCGGTGCGGAGATCGGAGTCGAATCGGCGCAGGATCTCGCGGTAGCCGTCGCGGTACGGCGCCTGCGCTTTGATCTCCATGAACGCCGTATTGAAGTGGTGTTCGGACCCCTCGTCCACGGGATCGAGCACCCGGCGAACGAGCGCGACCAACTGCTCGACCGGGGTCCCCTCGGGGTGATCGGCGATCTTCTCCGCGAACCCTTCGTGAAGGTACGCGAGGAACTCCCGAAAGAGGTCGTCCTTCCCGTCGAAGTGGTAGTGGAGGGCCGCCTTGCTCTTGTCCGTCTCGTCGGCGATGTCCTGCATGGTGAGGTCGGCGTACCCGTGCGTACACAGCGCGCGGTACGTCGCCTCCATGAACGCCGTCCGTGTGTCCTGCTCTTGACTCATCGTGAGGTTCGAAGTGCGACAGCGAGGTCCCGACGGACCGGTCGTCGCGTCTATCCTAGCTAACTGGCCAGTCAGTCAAAAATGGTTCGGATTCGGAGAGGTTCGGGATACGCTGTCATGCGTCGTTCGCTCTCTTCCCGTCGGTTGGCACCGTCGATGTCACACCTCGGGCACGTCGCCGGCTATAACTGCGTTCGTGTCGCCGTAGCGGTATGGGCGAGCACAGGTTCCTGTTTGTCTCCGCCGACGCCGCACTGATCACCGACCTCGCGTGGCAAGTTCACAAAGAAGGCCACGACGTCAAGTACTACATCGAAGCCGAGAGTGACACGGAGATCGGCGATGGTTTCGTGCCCAAAGCCGACGATTGGCGCGCGGAGGTCGAGTGGGCCGACGTCATCGTTTTCGACGACATCTGGGTTGGATCAGATATCGGGACAGGCAAACTCGCTCAGGAACTCCGTGAGCAAGGCAAAGCTGTCGTCGGTGGGACGCCGAACACCGATCACCTCGAAGAAGATCGCGGCTACGCGATGGAGATCCTCGAAGCGCACGGTGTCAACACCGTCGAGCACCACATCTTCCACGACTTCGACGCAGGCATTCAACACGTTCAGGAGAATCCGGCTCCGTACGTCATCAAGCCACTCGGCGAAGTCCAGAACGTGAAACGACTGCTCTACGTCGGCAACGAGGACGACGGCAGCGACGTCGTAGACGTGCTTCGGGCGTACAAGAAGGCGTGGGGCCACCGGATGAAGGGGTTCCAGCTCCAGCGGAAAGTCGACGGTGTGGAGATCGCCATCTGCGGGTTCTTCAACGGCAACGAGTTCATCGATCAGGTCAACTTCAATTTCGAGCACAAGAAATTGTTCCCGGGAAACATCGGCCCCCAGACCGGCGAGATGGGCACGTCGATGTTCTGGGCCGGGCAGAACAAACTGTTCAAAGAGACCTTCGGGAAACTCGAAGAGTGGCTCGCGGAGGAGGGCTACGTCGGGAGTATCGACATCAACTGCATCGTGAACGAGACCGGCATCTATCCATTGGAGTTCACGCCGCGGTTCGGGTATCCGACGATCGCGTTGCAGGAAGAGTCGATCGAGTCGTCTACTGGCGAGTTTTTCTACGACCTCGCACACGGCAACAACCCCGAACTAGAGGTGCACAACGGATACCAGATCGGCGTTCGGGTCGTCCTCCCGCCGTTCCCGTTCGATGACGAGAAGACGTACGACGAGAACTCTCGAAACGCGGTGGTGGTGTTCGAGACGGACAGCCGAGAAGGGATCCACCTAGAAGACACGAAGAACGTCGATGGCCAGTGGCGGGCGGCCGGTAACAACGGGATGCCGATCGTCGTGACGGGCAAAGGAGATACGATGCACGCGGCGCGCGAGCAGGCGTACGACCGGATCGACGACATCGTCATGCCCAACATGTACTACCGCGACGACGTCGGCGAGCGCTGGATCGACGGCGACGGCGACCGCCTTCAGGCGTGGGGATACCTCGGACCGGCGTAGGCCGTTCCGCGAGTACCGCTCCCGGCTCCGTGAGGTCCCGCCGCCGCGACTATGTTGACGGGTGACGTTCACGACTACGTATGAGTAAGACACCCGACGCGGCGACCGCGGGGACGTTCGATCTGGACGGCGAGACGACGGTGAACCGGCTCGGATTCGGCGCGATGCGCCTGTGCGGCGACGACATCATCGGCGCCCCGGACGACGAGGAGAACGCCCGCGAGGTCGCCCGCAGCGCCGTCGAGTTCGGCGTCGACTTCGTCGACACGGCCGACTCCTACGGACCGGGCACCTCCGAGCGCCTGCTTCGGGAGTCCGGGATCGTCGACGACGCGGTCGTCGCCACGAAGGCGGGGCTGCTCCGGGAGGCCGGCGGCGACTGGCTCCCCCACGGCGATCCCGACTACATCCGTAACCAGGTGCTCGTCAGCAAGGACCGCCTCGGCGTCGACGCCATCGACCTGTACCAGTTCCACCGCCCGGACCCGGACACGCCGTTCGCCGACAGCGTGGCCGCGTTCGCCGAGCTAAAAGACGAGGGACACGTCGAGCACGTCGGCCTCTCGAACGTCACGGTCGAGCAGTTGGACGAGGCGCGCGAGCACGTCGAGATCGCGACCGTCCAGAACCAGTACAACGTGGCCAACCGGGAGGACGAGACGGTCCTGGAGGCGTGTGCGGACGCCGGGATCGGCTTCATCCCGTGGTACCCGCTCGCCGCCGGCGACCTGGGCGCCGTCGGCGACGCGCTCGATGCGGTCGCCGCGGCGCACGACGCGACCCGCCGACAGGTCGCGCTCGCGTGGCTGCTCGCTCACTCGGACGTGACGATCCCGATCCCGGGCACCTCCAGCGTCGACCACCTCCGTGAGAACGTCGCCGCGGCGTCGCTGTCGCTCTCGGATGACGAGGTCGCCCGGCTCACCGACGCCGGAGAGTAACTGTCGCGTTCGGTCCGATCGGTGGGTTCGGCCGGTTCGGTGGGTTCGGCCGGTTCGACCGGTTCGATGCGTCCCGTCTTACGCCGTCCGCCACGACCGCAGGTCGATGATGATGACCGCCGTGACCGCCGCGAGCGCGACGACCGCGCCGGCGGTCACGGCCATACTCGGCGCAAACACGAGCCCGTAGATGAGCATCAGGAGGGCCGTCGCAGCGACGACCATCACGACCAGATACCGGATCAGCCAGTCCTCAGCCTCGCGTTCACTCATTGTTGTGGGAGGTTGCTCCGCGATCCGATAAAAGCGCGTCGGCATCTACCGCGCCGACCAGCCACCACGGCGTCACCACACCGCCGCGGTGAACGACGGCCACAACGCCCATAGTACGAGCACCGTAGCAAGCGCCAGCGCCAGCACGTCGTCCCGTCCGAACGTCGCCTCCGGCGGCGTGGGATTCCACGAGAGACATCGCGCGCGCAGCGCGACAGCCAGCCGGTCCGTGCGGGAGAGCACGCGGGTCAATCCCGCGGTCGCGACGAGTCGCACGCGGTCGCGCAGCGGACGCCGGTCGCCGAGTCGTGCGGCCATCGCCTCGCGTGTCCGGGCCAGATCCGCCTGCAGAACCGGGAGAAACCGGAACACGAGCCCGACGCCGAGCCCGAGAAGCCGTCCCGGCTTGCCGGGGACGAGCCGCGCGACGGCGGCCTCCGACTCCCGAACGGGCGTCGTTCGGACGTACGCCGCGACGAGCGCGAGGAGGAGGAGCGTGCGGTACGCCGCAAGCGCCGGATCGACGGCTGCGGCGGGGTCGATCCAGGGGGCTCCGAACCGCAGCGACTCGATCGCCGGCGCCGCCGCCAGAAACGGGAGCACCCCGCGGTACTCGCCGAACACGACTCCCGGCGTTGTCGATGCGAGCGCGATCAGGACCACCGTGAGCCCGGTGAGCACGACGAGCCCGGCCGGGTCGGTATGCCCGAACGCCGCCGCCGCGAACGCCGCCTGCAGCAGCAGCTTGCTCCGCGCGTCGAGGCGATGTCCCACGGAGTCGCCCGGCTCGTACGTCAGCATCGCTCGGGCCGGCGCACCGGGCGGTCCTCGAGGGCGTCGAGGCCGGCGGACGGGGGCGCGTCGACCGCGATCTCGCCGTCGGCGAGGACGACGAGCCGGTCGGCGTGGTCGAGCACGTCCCGCAGGTCGTGGGTCACGAGCACGATTCCAGTTCCGTCGCCGTGGAGTTCGAGGAGGTGGGCGAGTACCGACTCGCGGGCCGACTCGTCGAGCCCCGTGAACGGTTCGTCGAGGACGAGATGGGCCGGGTCCATCGCGAGCGCGCCGGCGATGGCGACCCGCTCCTGTTCGCCCCCCGAGAGCCGGTTGATGCGCTCGTCGCCGCGGTCGGCCATGTTCACGGCCGCGAGCGCGCGCTCGACCCGACGGTCGATCTCCTCACGGGGTAACCCGAGGTTCTCCGGGCCGAACGCCACGTCGCGGGCGACCGTCGCGGCGACGAAGCAGTCGCGCGGCTCCTGAAACACCATCCCGACGCGCGTGCGAGCGGCGACGAGGTCGTCGACGACCGGGGTTCCGTCGACCAGTACCTCGCCCTCGTCGGGCGTGAGCAGGCCGTTGAAGTGTCGAACGAGCGTCGACTTCCCGGAGCCGTTGGCGCCCGCGAGCACGAGGAACTCCCCGTCGGGAATCTGAATCGACACCTCGCGGAGGGCGCTCGACCCGGCTTCGGCGTCGGTATCGGCGTCGTCATCGGTACCGACGTTGGCGTCGTCATTGCTACCGGCGTCGCCGGCGCCGTACCGATGTGTGAGTTCGCGAACCTCGATCACGGCTCGGGTTACCGCGCGATGACGGCGTCGCTGCGAACGATCGCCACCGTCGCTGCCGCCTTGATCGCCTCCGCGGGGACGAACGGAACCGCCGCGGCCAGCACCGCGGTCACGAGGCTCACATCGCCGACGAGCGCGTAGCCGACGGTTCCGAACGCGTAGATCACGAGCGTCCCGGCGGTCATCGCGCCGACGAGGCGACCGAGGCCGACCGAACCCGGGTCGGTCAGATCGCCCGCGCCGTGGACTCCCACGCCGACGACGGCGGCGGCGAACGGGTACGACCACAGGTATCCCCCCCACTGTCCGAACAGCGACCCGAGGCCGGCGGAGCCGTAGGCGAACACCGGCGCACCGACCGCCCCGGCGACGACGTAGATGATCAGTGACGCCGCGCCCCACACGGGGCCGAGGAACACGCCGGCGAGGAACACGCCTAACACCTGCAGAGTGAACGGCACCGAGGTCACCGGAAGCTGGAACGAGATGTACGCGAACACGCCGGTCAACGCCGCGAACAGCGCCGCCCGCGCCACGTTGGCGACGATCTCGTCGCCGACGAGGTCGACGTCGTCCGTTGCGGTACTCATGTGCTCTCCCGTAAACCAAGCGTGTTGTTAGACTTTACGAGACGTTCGGGTGACTATCGGTGCCTGCTGCGGCGTCGAACCGTGGTCGTCGTTCCGGCTGCTCGCTGGCTTGCTGTCGTCCGGAACTGTCCGCCCGAAACGGTCGTGTTGGGCCATGCTTATGACCGTCGACCGTCGAGTCCGGGGCATGTCGGACGACGCTTCCCTCAGCGACACTCGAGAAGCCGCCGAAGGGGAGACGCCCGCAGTCGTCCAGGAGGACCGACAGTCGCCCGAGGACTCGTTTGCGGTCGTCGGCAACGAGACGCGGCTGTCGATCCTCCGCGTACTCCACGAGCGCGTTTCGGTCGGCGATCGCAGCGAGTACACCGTCCCGTTCACCGAGCTTCGCGAGGCGGTCGGCGAGGCCGACAGCGGGAAGTTCAGCTACCACCTCAACCAGCTGCTCGGGGAGTTCGTCGAGAAACGCCCCGAGGGCTACATGATCCGATACCCCGGCAGGGAGCTCGTCCGAACGGTGAAAAGCGGCGCCGTCGCCCCAACCGAGTGCGCCGTCTCCGAACCGACCACTGCGTCGTGTTACCTGTGCGGGGCGCCGGTATGCGTGTCGTACACGAACGGGTTCGTCTCGGCGCGGTGCACCGAGTGCCCGGGGGCACTCGGCTTCGATTACATGCCGGAGGGGACGCTGAGCTCGATTCCCGTCCCCGGCGGCGCCGTCGGCGACGACATCGACGCCGCGCCGGAGGCGCTCTTGGACCGCGTTCACAGCAGATACTGTCACCGCGCTCGGACGTTCGGGGACGGAAGCTGTCCGCGCTGCGGCGGCCCGACCGAGTCACGGCTCCGCGAGTGCACCGATCACGACGCGAGCGACGGCCCGTGTGCCGAGTGCGGCACGAGCATGCCCGCGACGGTCAGGGTGGTCTGCGAGGTGTGCTCCGAGGGCGGGATCTCCCCCGCGGCGTTCATGGTCAGCCATCGAACGCCCTTCCGCGAGGCGCTGGCGGCCGCGGGAGTCGACGAACTCGGCTACGACGCCTTCGCCGTCACGGCCGGGTGGCCGATGCACGTCGTCGACGGCGACGAGCCGGCCGTCGAGTACGACCTTCCCTCGGGACGGGTGCGGGTGACCGTCGACGGCGACATCCGGGTTCGTCCGGTGGAGTGAGCGAACGCGGACCCGAGTTCGCCGCCATATTGTCGGTGTCCCGACGCCACAGCGACGCCGCAGCCGGTCAGTAGCGCGCCGCGAGCGCCTCGAACCGATCGAGGTCGTGGCCGTACAGCACGTCCGCGTCGGTCCGCCGCTCCAACTCACGGAGCGTCTCCAGACTCTCGCGCCAGTCCCGCTCGCTCCACAGCAGCCCCGGGCCCAGCGGCGCGCCGTCGGCGTAGTTGGCGTCGACGTAACACTCGTCGCCGGCGACGAGGAGGGTCCCCTCCGACGTTTCGATCCGAGCACCGAGGAGGCCCGGGGTGTGGCCCGGCAGGTGGAGCAACTCGAACCCGTCCGCGAGCGTGTGACGATGGCGGTGGACCACGCGCCAGTTCAGGTCGCCGTCGAAGTCCGACGCCAGATAGGCGATCGACCCCTCCTCGGTGTGCGACGAGTAGAAGGCGAACTCCAGTTCCTCCCGGTGGACGTACACCGGGGTGTCGGTGCCGGCGAACGCGTCGAGTTCCCCAGCGTGATCGAGGTGGAGGTGGCTCATCACCACCGCGTCGATGTCGGCGAGCTCGTACCCCGCGTCCGCGAGGTCGCTCTCCAGGGAGTGCTCGCTCGCGTCGTACGCCTCGAACGCGCCGTACAGCGGCTCGGGCCAGTACTCCGCGGCGTCGGTGGGCACGCCCGTGTCCCACAGGTACGTCCGGCCGCCGGCCTCGATCACGGCGTTCCAGACGACGAACTCGATGCGGGTGTGCTCGGGATCCGGTTCGGCCGCGCTGGCCATCGACGCGCCGTCGACGACGTACGCCTGGTCCGCGCGGACGCGACCGCGGTCGACGAGGGTGACCTCGGGCATGCCCGTTCACACGACCGCCGGGGGCTTCAACGTACGCCCGGCGTCGCGCTTCCGCTCCCCACCGAGGTCGTGTTACTGGATTCTCATCTCGCGCCGGCCTCACACCATCGCGTCCGGCGTCACCTCGGGATGGTCGCGGACGTACGCCACGAGGGTGTCGACGTACGACTCGAACGCCGGCGGCTCGATCCCCGTTCCGGCGAGCGCCGTTCGCGTCGCACCGTCGGCGTACTCGGTCGGGTGCGTGAGGTACGGCACGGTCTCCGGTTCCAACCCGAGGATGTCGCCGATGAGCGGCGCCTCGCAGGCCGCCTTCGCCACGCGCGCCGTGGTCGGGACCGGCACGATCCGGCGCCCGGTCGCGCGGCCGAACGCCCGGTACAGCCCCGCGATCGTCGGGGGGTTCGGGTCGCACAGCTGGTAGGTTCTGCCGACGGTGTCGGCCATCCCGCTGAGCGCGTCGATCGCGTCGACGACGTAGTCTCGCGGGACGAGGTTCAGCGTCGTCGCCCGCGGGTCGCCGATCCGCGGGACGAACGCGACCCGTCGCTGCCGGCGCACCAGATCGAGCAGGTAGTAGGGGCCGTCGTACTTCTGCGTCTCCCCCGTCGTCGAGTCGCCGACGGCGATGGCCGGCCGGTACACCGTCGCCGGGAGGTCGCGCTCGGTCAGTGCCTCGCGAACCAGCACCTCGGCGCGGTGTTTCGTCGCCTCGTAGTGGTTGTTGAACGGTCCCGCCTCCGCGAGCATCTCCCCCGTGAACGTCCCCTCGTATCGACCGCTGACGTAGCAGGTGCTCACGTAGTGGAGGCGGTCGAAGTCTCCAGATTCACGCGCGTCGACGCAGAAATCGAGCACGTGACGGGTACCGTCGACGTTGACCGCCTCCGCGAGCTCGCGCTCGACGCCGAGGTCGTACACGGCCGCGAGATGGTACACGAGGTCCGTCCGGGCGGCGAGCGCGTCGCGCCGGTTGTCGCCCGAGTCGCCGAGCGCGAGGTCGCGCTCGGTGATATCCCCCTCGACGAGGTCCACGCTCGGAAGATCGGGGTCCGAGTCGGGGGCGCGCTCGCGTCCGCCGGCCGCGGCAGCCGACAGCAGCGCGTCGCGGCGACGTTCGGCCGCCTCGCGGTAGCGCGGCTGCACGAGGAGCACGAGCGCGTCCTTGTCGCCGTGGCGGTCGAGCAGTCGCTCGACGAGCGCGGAGCCGAGGAATCCCGGGAAACCGGTGAGCAGGACGGTCGTCATCGGGGCCCTCCGCGGCCCACGAACGGCAGACGGCGGACGATCCGCGAGAGGCGATTCGCGCCGCGAAGGAACGCGCTTCCGACGCGGACGGCCGGCCCGCGCCACGGCGGGCCGGGGAGCGAGAGTTGGCCGGCCCGGGAGACCGCGACCGTCTGCGCCTCCGTGTACTTCGACAGTCCCTCGCGGCCGTGACGGCGGCCGACTCCGGAGTCGCCCATGCCGCCCATCGGCGCGTCGACCGCGCCGTACGTCGAGATGTACGCGTCGTTCACCGAGACCGTCCCCGTCCGGATCCGCTCGGCGACACGCTCCCCCCGCGCGGCGTCGCGAGTCCAGACGGACGCGTGGAGTCCGTACGCGGAGTCGTTCGCCCGGTCGATCGCTTCGTCGGCGTCGGCCACACGGTGGAGCGTCGCGACCGGGCCGAACGTCTCCTCGCGAGCGATCGCCGCGTCGTCGTCGACGGCCCCCAGCAGCGTCGGTTCGTACACGTACGGTCCCACATCCGGACGGTGACGCCCGCCGGTGAGCACCCGCGCGCCGTCCGCGATCGCGTCGTCGACGGCGTCACGGACGCGGTCGAGTTGATCCGGGCCGATCAGCGAGCCCACGTCCGCGTCGTACGAGAAGCCGACGCCGAGATCGAGCGCTCGGGTCGCCGCGACGAGCCGATCGCGGAACTGTTCGTAGACGGCGTCCGCGACGTAGATCCGCTCGAGAGCGACGCACAACTGGCCCGCGTTGGGGAAACAGCCGGCGACCGCGCCGTCGACGGCGTCGTCCAGATCGGCGTCCGCGAGCACGACCATCGGGTTCTTCCCGCCGAGTTCGAGCGAGGCGTCGACGAGACGGCGCCCGGCCGTGGCGGCGACCTCCCGGCCGACCGCGGTGCTTCCGGTGAAGCCGACGAAGTCCGCACGCTCGACCAGCGCGGTGCCGGCAGTCTCGCCGGTCCCCGGGACGACGTGGACGCACTCGGACGGCACGCCGGCGTCGATCAGGAGCTCTCGTCCCGCGAGCGCGGTGTACGGCGTCGCCTCCGCCGGCTTGATCACGACGGTGTTGCCGGCCGCGAGCGCCGGGAGGGCGTCGGAGACGGCGAGCGTGAGCGGGTAGTTCCACGGCGTCACGAGGCCGACGACGCCGATCGGGTGACGATGCTCGGTCGTTCGGGTCGCTCCCGGGATCGCAGCGGCGCGGCGGGTCGACGCCAGCAGTTCCGGCGCACGCCCGGCGTAGTACTCTGCGTTGGCGGCGATGTCCCACACCTCGTTCACGGCGCCCTCGCGCTCTTTGCCCGTCTCTGCCTGGACGACATCCGCCAGCGCCGCTCGCCGGTCGAGCACCAGATCTGCCACCCGTTCGAGGACGGTCGCTCGCGCGGACGGCGAGCGTGCGCTCCACGAGCGCTGCGCCGCCCGTGCCCGATCGATCGCCGCGGCGACGTCGTCGACGCTCGCGGCGGGCAGCGGTCGGAGCGTCGTTCCAGTGTGGGGCGACGGCTCGCGCAACAGGTCGCGAACCCGGTCGTCTGCGGGGGTGTGTTCGACGACGCCACGGCTGTCACCTGCGTCGGTGACATCGGCGCCCACAGTGACATCGTCTACGGCGATAGAATCGCTTCCGACGGTGGTCTCGTCGCCCCGTTCGTCGGGAGCAGCGCGTGTCGCGAGGGCGCCGAGTTCGGCCAAGCGCGATCGTGAGAGGCGGGACTGAAGGCGTCGAGATCGCCGGTCAGCGGCGGAACGCGTCATCGTCTGTGACACACGACGAACCGTTGTAACTGCACGGGTGGTGGGGCGAGTCGGTCGATCCGTTCGGTGTGAACGCGGCGGACGCGGACGGCGGACACGCAGTCGCCCGACCAACGTCAGATCGACGACGGAGTCGACAACTGGGGCGAAAGCGGCGACAGCGGCGTCGATGGAGATTCCGGCGTCGACAGGGATACCGACGTCGACAGCGATGCCGGCGCCGATAGCCACATACCTCCCGCGGCCGCGGTCACCTCCATGTCGGGAGATCCGGTCGCAACTGTTCAGCTCGTCCGTCACGCAACACTCCTGGTCACGGTCGGGGACACGACACTGCTCGTGGATCCCATGCTCGCAGCTCAGGGTGCCGATCCACCTGTCGAGAATACACCCAACCAGCGCCGTAACCCCCTCGTCGACCTGCCGCCGGTCGACCTCGATCACGACGCGGTGCTCGTCACCCACCGCCACAACGACCATTTCGACGACGCAGCACGTGACCGACTCGACGCTGACGTGCCGTTGATCGTCCACCCCGAGCAGGTCCAGGAGTTCGAGTCAGAGGGGTTCACCGATGTCCGTCCGCTCGACGGGGAGCTCGCGGTCGGAGACTTGAGACTCTCACCCACCCCCGCTCGTCATGGCCATGGAGATCTCGCGGCGGCGATGGCGCCTGTGACTGGGGCGATCGTGCGCGGTTCGGACGCGACCCCCTCGATCTACCTCACCGGCGATACCGTCTGGTACGACGAGGTGGCGGAGACGCTCTCGGAAACCCGACCGAACGCCGTGATCGTGAACACAGGCGGCGCGCGCTTCCGCGAGGGCGAGCCGATAACGATGGACGGCGACGATGTGAGGCGCGTTCGTGAGGTCGTCTCGGACGACACGACGGTCGCTGCCGTGCACATGGATGCGATCAACCACTGTCTCGTGACGCGCAGCGACCTCCGTGGCGCCGTCAACGATGTCATGATCCCCAGCGACGGCGACGTGCTCCGGATCGAGTGATTCGGTCGGGTTCCGCCGGGGTCGCTGATAGCCGGGTTGCGGCGGCGACCCCATCCCCGGCACCCCCGAAAGCACTCGAAACACGGTGTTGACCGCCGCGAACGTGTCGACGCGGAGACGAGACGCTGGCGGTGGCGCCACTTCTGCCGGTCCCACTCTGTGAAGCACTCGCAAAGTGGTGTGGAACGGGGACTCCCTGACACCAGTTTTCGTGTGCTTTCCTCACGGAAGGGAGGGTTGGGTCCGGAGCGAGGCGCTCTCGCGTATAATATATCGTTATCGATCCTAGCTAGAAGAAGAAGAAGAACAGCCGTGTACCCGGCGAATTCGCTAGTCTCTTGCGATAGTATATGACCTCTTACCAACACTATCTCGGCATTTATATATCAAGATCTCAGCGATCTCTGGTCGGGCAGACCGAACCCACACTCGACTGATCCAAGCACTCGAAATACGGTGTGAGGGTGGCCGGCGAATCAGTCCGACAGATCTATCGGAGATCTTACGACTCACTGCGCGGTCATCATCCAGAAACCCGTTTACCCGCCCGAAACTCCGGTTCATACGTCCTTACCTGGCTTATACGAGTTTCGAGCGAGGAGAGCACACGAAATCCGGTGTCGTACCCCTCGGTCGTCGGGTGACTCGACACCTCGTCCGTGCGCCGACCTGAAAGCACTCGAAAACTGGTGTGTGTCCATGGACGTGACGGGTATTCGTGGGCGTGGTGCGTTCTCGGATGTGGCCGTTCCGGAAAACTGGACTGTCCCGAGAAGCGTCCACACGCCTCTGTGTATGCCGAACGGTTGTGCATACACCTACGTGGTCCCAATAGCCGGCGCTTGTTGATGCAGCCGGCGCTTGTCGACGCAGCCGTCATTCAGTCAGTCGCTAGAAGTCGGGACTCCGCCGTTGACACGCGACAGTCGGCGACCGATCGTGTTGCGACGTTCCCATTCTCAGTCACACCGCAACGCTCCGATCATCCCGCTGAAGCACTCGAAAACCGGTGCTTCCCCCGTGTCGTCAGCCGGAGCACTCGCAGTCACCTGCAGTCACTCGCAGAGCACTCGCAACTACCCGGTGTAACACTCGAAAGCACGCGAAAGCATTCGAACTTCCATAGCCTTATCACTCGGGTGGCCGGACTGGGTGGTGCGACATGGGGTCGAGTTCGATATTCGAAGACGACGTGGAGATAATCCGAAACGCGGATCTCTTCACAGAGGAGCACACCCCGGCGGAGATCCTCTGCCGCGACGACGTGATGCAGGACTACGTGAACGCCCTGAAACCGGTGTACAAAGGGAGACCTCCGAGAAACGCCTTCCTCTACGGCGACACGGGCGTCGGAAAGACGGCGGCGACGAAGTACCTGCTTCAGGAACTCGACGCCGACATCGACTCGCGCAACGCCGATGCGCCCGGCGACGAGCGTGGGTTCACCTACGTTCGCGTCAACTGCCAGAACCTCGCGCCTGCCGACGGAACCGCCTCCTCCTATCAGGTCGCCATCGCGCTGGTCAACGAACTGCGCGACGGCGAGACCGTCTCGTCGACGGGATACGCCGCGCGCGAGGTGTACGAGATGCTGTACGACGAGCTCGACGCCATCGGCGGCACTGTCCTTATCGTGCTCGACGAGGTCGACCGCGTCGGCGAGTCGGATACGCTGCTGTACGATCTCCCGCGTGCGCGCGACATCGGCTACGTGGAGAACACGCGGATCGGGCTTATCGGGATCTCGAACGACTACACGTTCAGGTCGAACCTCTCCCCGAAGGTCCGTGACACGCTGTGTGAGACGGAGATCAAGTTCCCGGCGTACACCGCCGAGGAACTGGAGGAGATCATCGAGGCGCGCGCCGAACGCGCGCTCCACCCCGACACGTACGGGAAAGAGGTACTCTCGCTGTGTGCCGCACTCGCCGTTCGCAACTCCTCCGGGAGCGCGCGTCGCGCGATGGACCTCCTCAAACAGGCGGCCGAACACGCCGAGAACGAGGGGCACGTCCCGATCGAACCCGACGACGTGTACGCGGCGAAAGAGGAACTCGACTACGGGGATATGGTCGAGTCCGTCGCCGATCAGGACCAGCACAAACAACTCATCCTTTCGGCGGTCGCGCGCCTCGACGCCGACGGCCGAACGCCGGTGCGGACGAAAGCTATCCACGCGGCGTACCGCCGCCTCGCGCAGGCCGCGGGCGACGATCCGCTGAGCCAGCGCGGGATGTACAACCACCTCACCCGACTCGACATGCTCGGGTTCCTCCACTCGTACCAGAACAACGAGGGCCTCCGCGGCGGCCAGTATAACACCTACGAGCTGTCCGAGGCGCTCACCGTCGAACAGGTCCGGGACGCCATCGCCGAGTCGGAACTTCCACTCGACGGCGTTTCGCTCGACATCGAACGGATCCTCCGTGATGCCGGGCTTATCGACACCTGAGACCTCCTCGTCGTGTGACTCGGTCCCGTTCCGCTCTCGCATACTCTGTTCGGTTCTCTACCCACACCAACACCGGTTTTCGAGTGCTTCCGGCGTGATCTGACGGGGACGCTCAGCTCGCACGTACTCGCTCCCATCGGGTGCACATCGCGCGCGCTCAGCAATACTGTATCCGCCACTCAGTGTTATGCTACTGTATCCGGCCGCTCAGCACGTATGCGTCCGAACCCGCACTTCCCGCACCGGCTCCGTTCTGCTCAACCGAGTCGGTTGCGACAGCACGTGTACGGTGAGTGTTTCGACGTGCGTCCGATGGGCCGTGTTCCACCGCCCACACAGCGCGGACGCGAACTGTTCGTGCAGCGTGTCGTCACCGTTCCACCGGACGACCTCCAGGTACTTGCGCCATCGCGCGCTGGGATAGGTACTCCACCGACGATCCGATCGCTGCAGACTCGGGTCCCCGCCGTGGATCACGTCCACCTCTTCACCGGATTCGAGTGTCCCGACGGCGACGTACCACACGTCCTCGGTCGGCGGCGACGGGGCGAACATGTCCCACCTGGTCTCTTGCGGACTCACCTCGATCGTGTCCATCTCGGGGGTGTCGACGTACCCCAACGCGGCAGCGTTCCACAATACGACGACGAGCAACAGCACCGTCGCGACGCCGCGGCCCGTGTGTCTCACGGCCGCGGCGATCCACGCGCGATCGACGGACCCGAGAGGTCTCGCTCCCCTACGTCCATCTTCGGCCCCGGTCCAACCCGGGACGACTCTGCACAACGGTGATAGAGCCGAACCGAGTTCCACGATATCCGCTCGCACGCCGGTACTGAGTCGGCGTATGAGCCGCCGCCCCGATCGGATCGTCCGGTCCGTCAGGGTCCTTCCGATTGTCCGCTCCGTTTCGACCGCTCGAGTCGTCCCGACCGCCCAACCCGCCCCAGCCGTCAAAACGCTCCCCGTCGTCCGAACGGTCCGGTTCCACCGCCTTTCGATCGACTCCCACACGGCTGGAGGAAGATACGGGACCAACGCGGCGAGACTGACGAGCGGGAACAATCCGACTCCGAGCGTGACTGCCATTCCTGTGTGTGCGGCCGCGAACGCCGCGACGACGGCAGTTCGTCTCCGGCCGGTGGTGAGCACGAGCAGCGGCGAACAGCACAACAGGATTACCCATGCGGTACCGAGCCCGGCAAGCAGACCCGGATACGCCGCGAGTCGCTCTCCGAGGAAGACAGTCAGCGAGTCGATACTGAACACCATCCGCACCGCTCGTCCGCTCGGCCACGCGTCTCCCCGCAGCTTGATCACTGCGTTGACCACGTAGAGGACCACCGGCTGAATCAACAGGGCGACGGCGGCCGGATGCCGGCTCTGTGTCCGATCATCGAGCACCAGACCGGAGCCGAGCGGAAGGAAGAGACTCCACAGCAGGGTTCGTCGCAGCAGCGAGTCGCCTCCGTTCAATACGATCGGGTTCCGTGCGTGAAGCGAGACGAGGAGGACCAGCGAACAGACCGCCGCTACCTTGGTACGGTAGCCGAACGCGAGCGCGAGGGCGGCGATACCGGCGGCCACAAACAGGAGTGTAATCCACCAGGGTTCTCCGAACCAGGCGTGCACTGAGAGGGTCGCCGTGATCGGGTAGCGGGTGAACAGTACCGACCGCGGAAGCGCGCCCGCATCCGTGTAGAAGAATGCTAACGACCGTGCGCGCAACAGGAGATCTGCGAGCAACAATGCCCCCAGCGCGACTCTAAGGGCGACGAGCGCCCGTCGGTCGACGAACAGCCGGCGAGCGAGTACGGACCGGACGCCGCGACCGGCGGCTGTGAGATGCGTTCGGAGGGCCACATGGCCGAGATTCAGTCACCAAGTTGAATAGTTTGTGACGAACTGCTCGTCGGAACCGTCTGCCGCTGGACGGAGACTGTGAGATACGTACCCACGTGGTGCAGTACCTCGCCGACCCCGAGACGACGGGCTTATACGTACCACTGCCATTCGATGTGATGTGAAGCGCGCCGCGGTCGGCGCGGCGACACGCTATGAGGATTCCGCCCCTGCGGTCCGCCGCAAGACGGTATCTGATGTGAGCCCCGATAGTTCGGTGACATCTGGTCGGTTCCACGATGTCGCCACGATATGACCCGCCACCCTCCCTTCACGGGGAGACATTCCGGTTGATCCTGCCGGAGGTCATTGCTATCGGAGTCCGATTTAGCCATGCTAGTCGCACGGGTTTAGACCCGTGGCGAATAGCTCAGTAACACGTGGCCAATCTGCCCTACAGATCGCGATATCCTTGGGAAACTGAGGTCAATAGCGAATACGGTCCCATGCTTTGAACAGCCGGGACCGGAAACGCTCCGGCGCTGTAGGATGAGGCTGCGGCCGATTAGGTAGACGGTGGGGTAACGGCCCACCGTGCCAATAATCGGTACGGGTTGTGAGAGCAAGAACCCGGAGACGGAATCTGAGACAAGATTCCGGGCCCTACGGGGCGCAGCAGGCGCGAAACCTTTACACTGCACGACAGTGCGATAGGGGGACTCCGAGTGCGGAGGCATAGTGCCTTCGCTTTTGTGCACCCTAAGGCGGTGCACGAATAAGAGCTGGGCAAGACCGGTGCCAGCCGCCGCGGTAATACCGGCAGCTCGAGTGATGACCGATTTTATTGGGCCTAAAGCGTTCGTAGCCGGCCGGGCAAGTTCGTCGGGAAATCTACCAGCTCAACTGGTAGGCGTCCGGCGAAAACTGCCCGGCTTGGGACAGGGAGACTCGAAGGGTACGTCCGGGGTAGGAGTGAAATCCTGTAATCCTGGACGGACCACCGATGGCGAAAGCACTTCGAGAGAACTGATCCGACGGTCAGGAACGAAAGCTGGGGTCTCGAACCGGATTAGATACCCGGGTAGTCCCAGCTGTAAACGATGTTCGCTAGGTGCGACGCAGACTACGAGTCTGTGTTGTGCCGTAGGGAAGCCGAGAAGCGAACCGCCTGGGAAGTACGTCCGCAAGGATGAAACTTAAAGGAATTGGCGGGGGAGCACTACAACCGGAGGAGCCTGCGGTTTAATTGGACTCAACGCCGGACATCTCACCAGCCCCGACTGTTCGAATGACGCTCAGTGTGATGAGCTTAGCAGACGATCAGAGAGGAGGTGCATGGCCGCCGTCAGCTCGTACCGTGAGGCGTCCTGTTAAGTCAGGCAACGAGCGAGACCCGCGTCCCTAATTGCCAGCAAGACCCACGAGGTCGTTGGGTACATTAGGGAGACTGCCGCCGCCAAGGCGGAGGAAGGAACGGGCAACGGTAGGTCAGTATGCCCCGAATGGGCTGGGCTACACGCGGGCTACAATGGTCAGGACAATGGGTTCCTACCCCGAAAGGGGACGGTAATCTCAGAAACCTGGTCGTAGTTCGGATTGTGGGCTGAAACTCGCCCACATGAAGCTGGATTCGGTAGTAATCGCGTGTCACAAGCGCGCGGTGAATACGTCCCTGCTCCTTGCACACACCGCCCGTCAAAGCACCCGAGTGAGGTCCGGATGAGGCCTGGGTTGCCAGGTCGAATCTGGGCTTCGCAAGGGGGCTTAAGTCGTAACAAGGTAGCCGTAGGGGAATCTGCGGCTGGATCACCTCCACAGAACGGGACCAGGCCGACGCGCCTGGCCCACCTAGAGGTCTTCGTGGCACTCGTGGATGCGACCAGACACCTTCGAACTATCGGGGCTCGTCTTCAGACCTCGTTGGTACCTCGACAGGGTTCGATTCCCTGTAGGTCACTCTCGTACCGCGATTCGAATCGTGCCCCTTAAGTGTGGCACGAGGAGATGAACTGGTACACACGATCGATGCACCATCCCGCGAGAGCGGGGATGGGAAGGGTCGATGCACGCTCGCGTGACACCCACGTGACGTGCGATGACGACCGTATGTACGTGCAATCCAGACACCCACTGAACCCGATTCATCGGGTCCATTGGGTTCCACTCAGTATTGGCTACTGTGCCAGCTGGTGGATGGCTCGGCTCGAGAGCCGACGACGGACGTGCCAAGCTGCGATAAGCCGTAGGGAGCCGCATGGAGGCGAAGAACTACGGATCTCCGAATGGGAATCCCTCTACAATTGCTTTGCGCAATGGGGAACGCTCCGAATTGAAACATCTCAGTAGGAGCAGGAAGAGAAATCAAACCGAGATGTCGTTACTAACGGCGAGTGAACGCGACACAGCTCAAACCGAAGCCCTCACGGGCAATGTGGTGTTCGGGCTGATATCAAGCGAACTCGATCGACGAGAAGTCTCCTGGAACGGAGCACGATACAGGGCGACAGTCCCGTATCGTCGATAGAGTCCGCGGATCAGTTCCCAGAGTAGCGGGGGTTGGATATCCCTCGTGAATATCTCAGGCATCGACTGAGAAAGCTAAACACTCCTCGAGACCGATAGCGAACAAGTAGCGTGAGCGAACGCTGAAAAGCACCCCGAGAAGGGCGGTGCAATAGGGCCTGAAATCAGCTGGCGATTGAGCGACGGGGCTTGAAAGGCCCCGCACAGAATGACCGAGACGCGAGTCTCCAGTAAGACGTGCGGGGAGCCGAAGTTCCGTCGTGCGTTTTGAAAAACGAACCAGGGAGTGTACTTCTCCGGCGAGTCTAACTCGATCATCGAGGAAGGCGCAGGGAAACCGATATGGCCGCAGTCTTACGACGAGGGCCACCGTGTTCAAGCGCGGGGAGTCGACGAAGTACGACCCGAAACCGAGTGATCTACTCCGAGGCAGGATGAAGCGTGCCGAAAGGCACGTGGAGGTCCGTTAGCGTTGGTGTCCTACAATACCCTCGCGTGATCTTGGAGTAGGGGTGAAAGGCCCATCGAACTCGGCAACAGCTGGTTCCGACCGAAACATGTCGAAGCATGACCTCTCCTAAGGTAGTTCGTGCGGTAGAGCCACCGATTGAGAGACCCGCCTCCGAGAGGAGTCGGCCTCTCTGTCGAACTCCGAACGTACGAACGCTGTCGACGGAGGGAGTCCGGTGTCCCGGGGTAAGCTTGGGCACCGTGAGGGGAACAACCCAGAGTTAGGTTAATGACCCAAAATGTGGATTAAGTGTAATCCTCAGAAGGTAGTCTTGAGCCCTAAACAGCCGGGAGGTGAGCTTAGAAGCAGCTACCCGCTAAGAAAAGCGTAACAGCTTACCGGCCGAGGTTCAAGGCGCCCAAAATGAACGGGACTCAAATCCACTTCTGATACCTAACCGCCCCCATCACAGGGGGACCGTGTAGGTCGGCGTACTGTGCGGATGGAAGCGCGGGCTAGAGCTCGCGTGGACCGCTCAGTAACGACAATCCTGGTCACAGTAGCAGCGATATTCGGGTGAGAACCTCGAAGGCCTAAAGAGTAAGAGTTCCTCGGCACTGCTAATCAGCCGAGGGTTAGCCGATCCTAAGTCCGGCCGCAATTCGAACCGGACAAACGGGGAACTGGTTAATATTCCAGTGCTACCACGCACTGAAAGTCGACACCTCCGGAACCGTCTGGCTGGGCACTCGCCCAGTCGAACTCGTGAATTCCGTGGAAGCCGTAACGGCACGAAGCGGAAGAAGACGAGAACAGCGAAAGCAGGCGTTACCAGGGGTCCGTGAAAAGACGAGCGTGGTATTCGTATCGAGATCCGACACAGGTACTCTGGCAGAGCAAGCCAAGGCCGACGGGAGCAACCGACGTTAGGGAATTCGGCAAGTTAGTCCCGTACGTTCGCAATAAGGGATGCCTGCCCTCGACGGGGCAGGTCGCAGTGACTCGGTGGCTCCGACTGTCTAGTAACAACACAGGTGACCGCAAATCCGCAAGGACTCGTACGGTCACTGAATCCTGCCCAGTGCAGGTATCTGAACACCTCGTACAAGAGGACGAAGGACCTGTCAACGGCGGGGGTAACTATGACCCTCTTAAGGTAGCGTAGTACCTTGTCGCTTCAGTAGCGACTCGCATGAATGGATCAACGAGAGCCACACTGTCCCAACGTTGGGCCCGGTGAACTGTACGTTCCAGTGCGGAGTCTGGAGACCCCCAAGGGGAAGCGAAGACCCTATAGAGCTTTACTGCAGGCTGTCGCTGAGACGTGGCCGCTGACGTGCAGGATAGGTAGGAGTCATCACACAGGTACCCGCGCCAGCGGGCCACCGAGACATCACTGAAATACTACCCGTCAGTGGCTGCGACTCTCACTCCGGGAGGAGAACACCGGTAGCCGGGCAGTTTGACTGGGGCGGTACGCGCTCGAAAAGATATCGAGCGCGCCCCAAGATTTCCTCACGCGGGACAGGAACCCGCGGAAGAGCGCAAGAGCACAAGGAAGTCTGACAGTGTCATTCCAAGCGAGTGACGCTGACGCGAAAGCGTGGTCTAGCGAACGGATCAAGGGCCTCAATGGCCCGGATTTACGACAGAAAAGCTACCTTAGGGATAACAGAGTCGTCACGCGCAAGAGCACATATCGACCGCGTGGCTTGCTACCTCGATGTCGGTTCCCTCCATCCTGCCCGTGCAGAAGCGGGCAAGGGTGAGGTTGTTCGCCTATTAAAGGAGGTCGTGAGCTGGGTTTAGACCGTCGTGAGACAGGTCGGCTGCTATCTATTGGGGGTGTTACGGTACTTGACGGGAACGTTCGTATAGTACGAGAGGAACTACGAATGGTTGCCACTGGTGTATCGGTTGTCCGAAAGGGCAGCTGCCGAGAAGCTACGCAACACGGGGTAAGAGCTGAACGCATCTAAGCTCGAAACCCACCTGAAAAAGAAGTACCACGGAGGTCACTCGTAGAAGACGAGTTCGATAGACTCGGGGTGTACGCGTCGAGGCAACGAGACGTTCAGCCCGCGAGCACTAACAGACCAAGCCACACTCATATACTGGAGCCCGATGTTCCGTTGAATCGGGTTCAGGTGTTACCTGGATTGCACGTACATTATCGGTCGGAGACCGACGCAGGCGTTACATCGGATCGTTCCCGATGGTCGGCCTTCGGGCGGCCACAGCGGCGGGGCACCACCCGTACCCATCCCGAACACGGAAGTTAAGCCCGCCAGCGTTCCGGTAAGTCCTGGAGTGCGAGAGCCTCTGGAAACACCGGTTCGCCGCCCACCACTCATACTACACAAGCCCACCAGCATCCCGCTGGTGGGCTTTTTCCATTTACACAACCGTCGAACAGTGACAACGCCGATCGACGGAGGCTGTCCGCGACCGGCAGGTCCCCGATTACCGTGATTCAAAGCACCAGCGAGACGATCGCGAGGACGATGAAGACTATCACGAGCCACTTCGCTATCGTCATGCTCATTCCGGCGATCCCTCTCGCACCAAGTACAGCCGCGACGAGCGCCAGCACGAAGAACACGATCGCGTACTGGAGGAACTCACCGCTGAAAAACTGAAGCGGCGTGCCGATCGCTACCGGATCGAGTCCGACTTCTCCACCTGTAAGCGACATGTGTATCTATCAACACAGTACAGACGGATTGTTATGACAGACGTACGGCGTGACTCATCGCTGAGCAGGAAATACACATGTCGCACTGACCGATCCGGAGCTACCTGGAGTGAACACACGACAAACTGAAAGAAGGGTGTAGTTACCGAGCAGAAGTATACGAGAATGCTCCGGCAGGGATTTGAACCCTGGTCATTGCCGTGAGAGGGCAATATGATTGGCCGGACTACACCACCGGAGCGCGGTGATGCACTGCGTGTGTGCATCTCTGCGTATGCCTGTGGACTGTAAAACGGTGTCGGTTCGCCACCGCCGTGTGTGGGTTTGGCGTGCTGGCTGGCGGGTTAGACGGCGTCGCCGACGGCGCCGGCGACCTCGTCGGCCCAGGCCAACAGCCGTTCGTCCGCACCGAATCCCGCGGCGACTTGCACACCCACGGGAAGGCCGTCCACGTTCCCGGCGGGAAGGCCGACCGTCGGGAGTCCGGCGTGTGTCCACGGGAGATTCATCGCCGGATCCCCGGTGTCGTCGATCCCCTCGGGCGCGGGGCCGGGCGCCGCCGGCGCGATCCACGCGTCGATACCGTGTTCGTCGGCTGTCGATGCGAGCGAGTCGCGCAGCGCGTCCCGTCCGCGTCGGCCCCGGACGAGCGCCGACACCGGCGCGGACCGCCCGTCCTCGATCAGTTCGCGGGTCGCGTCGGCGTACTGATCGGCGTACTGGTCGTACCATTCTCCGTGTGCGAGCGCGGCTTCGGCGGCGACGAGCGTGTCGTGTCGGTCGTTCACGTCGTCGATATCGGGGATCGCCTCGACGCGGACCAGTTCGTATCCGTCGTTCGCGAGCGCATCGAGAGCCCGCTCGAACGCCTCACGCCCCACCTCGGACGCCTGGTCGAGATACGGACCACTCGGAACGCCGAGCGTTGGCGGCCCGGTCGGTTCCTCCCCGCGCCGATCGTCCCAGCCGTCGAGGAGGACCGACGCCGCCAGTGCCGCGCCGGCGACATCGCGCGTGAAGGTACCGACGTGATCGACCGACGCCGACAGGGGGATCACCCCGTCGGTCGGGAGGCGACCGCGGGTGGGTTTGAACCCGACGACGCCGCAGAAGGCGGCGGGCCGGATGACTGACCCGACGGTTTGTGTGCCGAGCGCGAGCGGTGCCGTCCCGCTCGCGACTGCGGCCGCGGATCCGCTCGACGATCCCCCCGGTGTGTGGTCGAGGTCGTACGGATTTCGTGTCGGCGCGGGGGCGAAGTACGCGAACTCGGTCGTATGCGTCTTCCCGGCGACGATCGCCCCGGCAGCTCGAAGCCGTCGGACGGCGGTCGACTCCTGGCCGGCGAGCGCGCCCTGCGGAAGCTCGGACCCGGCGCGTGTCGCCAGTCCGTCGACGTGAAAGATGTCCTTCACGCCCACGGGAACGCCGAACAGCGGGGGCCGGTCTGTGTCCTCGGTTGCGTCGGTTCCCGACTCGGTTCGCGGATGGCGCGCGCGAAGGGCGTCCGTTTCGGCGGTCAACCACGCGCGGGATTTCGCCGCGTCGACCCACGCGCGTACCTCCGGGTCGCGGTCTTCGATCCGATCGCGGAGCGTGTTCGCGTACGCCGTCGGGTCTCGTTCGCCAGTCCGGAACGCGGCGGCGAGCGGTGCGAGCGCCTCACCGGTTCGATCTCTGTCCATGCGGACGGCTTCTGGGGGCTCGGTAGTAGTTCTTCGGAGCCGTCCCCTCGGTCGAAGTTCACGGTGAAACCGAGACGGCGACTCGACGATCTGATCCGGTCAGGTTCGCTTCGAGCGTGCCTCACGCACGTCCGCACCGTCTCGAAGCTTGTCCTCGCAGTTCGGACACACGCGAACGGTCTCGCGTTCGCCGGGCGCGAACACCCGAACGTACCCCTCGGTTACGAACCCGCCACAGTTTGCACACTCCGGCATCGAACGAACCCATTCGTTTGATCGCTAAAAAGGCACCCCCCGACTCGTCCCGTTCACCCGCCGAATGCCGGATGCACCACGATCGTCGACGACGACCGCCGACGGATACGGTCGACGGAACTCCGGTCGACGAAAGCGCCGTGGGCGCCGGTTACGCGACGCGGTCGCCGCCGGCGAACACTGCGGCCGGGTCCTGCCACGCGTCGGCGTCCGCGGCGGGGTTGTCATCGAGGACGAGCAGATCCGCCCGGTGATCCTCGGCAATGCGACCGACATCGTCGAGCCCGCACAGCTCCGCGGCGGTGACGGTCGCGGCCTCTAGCGCCGCCTCGGGGCTCATTCCGAACTCGACCATGTACGCCAACTCGTCGGCGATGTTGTCGAAGTAGTTGAACGGCGTGCCGGCGTCGGTACCCATCGCGATGTCGACGCCGGCGGCCTCGGCGTGCTCGAACGAGGAGGCGAACGCCTCGCTGGCCTCGACGGCCTTGTCCATCGCCGACTCGGGGATCCCAGCGCCGGGGTTCTCGACGATGTTCTTGAGGGCGGCGGCCGTCGGTACCCAGTAGGTCCCCTCGGCGGCCATCGCCTCCGCCGCTTCCCGGTCCATGAACGTTCCGTGCTCGATGCTCGTGATGCCGGCGTCGACGGCGTTGAGCAGCCCCTCTTTCCCGTGGGCGTGCGCGGCCGTCGGGACGCCCTTGGCGCTGGCGGCGTCGACGAGCGCCTCCAGTTCTTCGTCGGTGAGCTCCGGCGCGCCGGTCTGAGCGCCCTCCGTGAGCACGCCGCCGGTCGCCATACACTTGATCACGTCCGCGCCGCGTTTGAGCTGTTCACGGGCGGCCCTGCGGACCTCGTCGGGGCCGTCGGCCTCGCGGCCGAACCAGTAGCCGTGCCCCCCGGTCATCACGACGTTCTCTCCGCACGCGAGCACGCGCGGGCCGGCGAGCCGTCCCTCGGCGACCGCGCGGCCGGCGTCGAGCGCAAGCGTCCCCGAGGCGCCCAGGTCTCGGACGGTGGTGACGCCCGCCTCCACGGCCTTCCGGAGGTTCGCGGCGGCGATATACGCGTGGTCGAAGTCGCTCTCGTCTATGGCGGTCGCGACGTCCGGACGCCCGTCCATCATCAGGTGAACGTGCGAGTCGATCAGGCCGGGGGCGACGAACTGTCCGCTCACGTCCGTCTCGGAGTCGCCGCCTCCGACGTCGCCGACGGCGACGATGTCGCCGTCCGCGATCGCCACGTCGGCTTCTCGGGTTCCCTCGGCGTCGACGACCGTGCCGTTCCTGAGTACGTGCATACCCTGGCTGAGGCCGGGGAGGGCCTAAATCCGAGGGTCGCGGCGGTCGAGGGGAAAGCGGGGCCGAGTCGGGGGCCGGTCGCCGGGCGGACCGACGGGTGTGGACGTGTATAAAAAATCCGAACGCGGTCGACCGCGGCCGGCCGCTCAGGCCTCGAAGTCGATTGTGCTGATCGTCTCGATGTTGCCCTCCATGTCCGTGTTGTACTGGAGGAACGCGTACGTGACGGCCGTCATGTCGCCGTTCTCGTCGAAGTCGACCGAGGAGGAGGCGCCCTGGTAGTAGACGTCCTCGCCGTTCGCGACGGCGCGGAGACCCTCGGGGAGGTTCCCGGGCGTGACCTCCATTCCGTCGTTGGGGTTGGCCACCGCGCGCATCTCCTCTTTGATCACGTCGCCGTCGTTCTCGCCCGCCTTGACGTTCGCGAGCAGGCAAACGGCCGAGGCGTCGTACGCGTGAGCGTTGAACACGCCGGGGGAGCGGTCGTACTCGTCCTCGTACAGCTGGCCGAACTCCTCCTGTCCGGGACCGGTCGCCTGCGGCGTCGTCGCGTAGACGTTCGCCATGTCGTTGCCGACCTCGTCGGGAAGGGTCGGGTCGACGAGGCCGTCGGTCACCAGGACGTCCGTGTCGTTGCTGTAGTTGGCGTAGAAGTCGCGGAAGATCTGGATCCCCGAGGCCGGGTAGCCGATGACGACGAGCATGTCCGGCGAGTCGCCCATCGCGGTCGACAGCGGCGACGTGTAGCTGGACTGCTCCTGCTCGAAAGCGACCTGTTCCTGGACGGTTCCGGAGTACTCCTCCTCGAACGACCCGGCGAAGGATTCCGCCAGCGCCTGCCCGTAGTCGTTGTTGACGTACAGGACCGCGGCGCTGGAGTTACCGAGCTCGCCGTCGGCGACCTGCGCCATCACCTGCCCCTGAAGCGCGTCCGAGGGCGCCGTCCGGAAGATCAGGTCGTCGTCGTCGAGGGTCGTCACGTTGGGCGACGTCGAGGACGGCGAACAGCCGATCATCCCGTTGGGGATGAACACCTCGCGGGTAACCTGGAGGTTCACCCCCGAGGAGGCCGGTCCACACACGGTCGGGTAACCGGCGTTCGCGAGGCCGTTGGCCGCCTGGATCCCCGCCTGCGGGTCGGTCTGGGAGTCCTCGACCGTCTGGTCGAACTCGACGGGCATGTCGCCGGCCGCTTCCAGCTGCTTCACCGGGAGGGTCCCGCCGTCGCGGATCGGGCCGCCGAGCGACGCGAGGTCGCCCGTGAGCGGCATCAGCACCGAGTGCATCACGGTGCGCATCGACTCGGAGTCGTCGGGCGCCTCGGTGGTCTCCCCGTCGGCTTCGGTCTCCTCGTCGTCGCTACCGCCGCCGCCGTTGCCGTTGCCTCCGCCGCCGCCGTTGCCGCCCGAGTCGTTCTGGGTGATACATCCTGCGAGTCCGACAACGCCTGCCGTGCCGGCGCCCTTCAGGACGTCACGGCGATCGATCTTGCGTGCCATGTGAGAGCCAATGCCGTAGCCGTTTATAAAGTTGACCGAACGTGAACAGTACACACGGGAGACCGAGTATGAGGCCCGCGGACCGACACGCCCAAGCCGACGCGCGGGGGATGACCAGCAAATGACCTACCCCTCGTTCGTCGTCGGTATCGCCGGGGGGACCGGCGCGGGGAAGACGACGGTCTCCCGGCTGATCACCAAGCGCGTTACCGACTCTGTGACTCGGATCCCGCTGGACAACTACTATCGGGACCTCTCACATCTCGACCTCGAGGAACGCGCGGAGGTGAACTACGACCATCCGGACGCCTTCGAGTGGCCGCTCCTTCGCGACCACCTCGAGACGCTGCTGTCGGGCAACAGCGTCGAGATGCCGCAGTACGACTTCGAGATCCACAACCGGAAAGAGGAGACCGAGACTGTCGAACCGACCGACGTGATCATTCTCGAGGGGATCCTCGCGCTGTACGACGAGGAGATCAACGACATGTTGGACCTCCGCTTGTACGTCGAGACGGACGCAGACGTGCGCATCCTCCGGCGCATCGAGCGGGACGTGGTCGACCGCGGCCGCGACTTGGAGGGCGTGATCGACCAGTACCTCTCGACGGTGAAGCCGATGCACGAACAGTTCATCGAGCCGAGCAAGAAGCACGCGGACCTGATCATCCCCGAAGGGGCCAACCGCATGGCGATCAATCTGCTCGAGGAGAAACTCCAAAACGAGGTCGAGGGCGAGGGGACACGCACGTGGGAGCGCGAGGACTTCGAACGCGAGATCGGCGGGCAAACGCGCTGAAGGGGGCGGGCGGCGGAACCTGACCACCCCCGGACGAGGCGTCCGGTCGGTTCGATCGGCATCCGCGCAACGGT
The DNA here is from genome assembly GCF_040025155.1 of Halobaculum rarum. Classification (NCBI taxonomy): domain Archaea; kingdom Methanobacteriati; phylum Methanobacteriota; class Halobacteria; order Halobacteriales; family Haloferacaceae; genus Halobaculum; species Halobaculum rarum. Next base: position 2,828,938 of record NZ_CP157275.1, read on the forward strand.
CGGAGGCGATCGATCGGACGCGATAACTCAGCAGGGTACGCGACGGCTCAGCCGGACGCTCGAGGAAGAACGTCGAGGATCGGTTCGAGCCGACGGCGCGCTATCCGCGGGTACGGGTGAACGCGTCGGCGCCCTCGTACGTCCAGAGGTCGTTGGCGCGCATCGTCTCGCCGACGGCCTTGTGGAAGGTGATGATGTCCTCGAACTCGGTGTCGTCGTCGATGTCCTGGAAGACCTCATCGACGGAGACGACGGTGTCCGCGTCGAGCCGCACCGGGTGGTCGGCGAACTCCTCGCGATAGTCGCCCGCGCGCAGCGGGAAGTCCTCCTCCTCGTCGACCTTCTTCACCAGCACCGCGTGCCCGTACTTTCGGCGTCCCTCGCTTCCCTGTTCGCCGTCGGGGTCGTGGGGCCAGTCGTGCGCACTCATTATACGGCGGTAGTCGCGGGGGGCGATTAGTCGTTTCGTTCCCCGCACCACTCCTCGGTGGATGCTGATCCGACGGCGGTCCGTGGCGATTCCACGGCGGTCCGTGCCGACACCGACGCGTACATGGCGTCGGAGCAGTCTCGTTCGCGTGTGAACCGGAACGACAGATCCATCGTCGGGCTCACCATGCTGGCCCACGGGATGGTCCACACCTACGAACTGTCCATCCCGATCTTCATCCCCATCTGGCTGGCGGAGTTCGACGTGGTGGCGCTGGGCCCGGTCGAGGTCGCGGTCACCTCCGCGACGCTCGGCCTGCTGGTGACGGTCGGATACGGCCTGTTCGGCCTGGGCGCGCTCCCGGGGGGCGTGCTCGTCGACCGAGTGGGATCGAGCCGTCTCATCACCGCCTGTCTCGTCGGGATGGCGGCCGCGTTCGTTTTGCTCGGGGCCGCGCCCGGACTGGTGTCGATAACCCTCGCGATGGTCGTGTGGGGCGTCTCCGCGTCGGTGTATCACCCGGCGGGACTGGCGCTGCTCTCGAAGGGCGTCGAGGAGCGGGGCACCGGCTTCGCGTACCACGGCATCGCGGGCAACCTCGGGATCGGCCTCGGGCCGCTGCTCACGACGCTCATGCTGCTGGTTCTCGACTGGCAGACGGTCGCGGTGATCCTCGCGGCGCCGGCGCTGTTGGCGGCGCTGTACGCCGTCCGCGCGAGCTTCGACGAGACCGCGGCCGTCGAGGCCGCCGCCGACGGCGGCGAGGACGCGGGCGACTCGAAGGCCGACGCCGGCGTCGAGTCGCTAACGGAGTTCATCGCCGAGTCACGCGTGCTGTTCACGGGGAGTTTCGCGCTCGTGTTCCTCGTCGTGATGATGTCCGGGCTGTACTACCGCGGCGTGCTCACGTTCATGCCGGAGTTGCTCGATGGCCTCCCCGGCTTCGAGCCGGTGGTCGTCAGGTCGCTGCTGCCCGGCGGGATCGTCGATCCCCTCGGCGGACTCGCGGCTCGGGAGGTGTCGCCCGCGAACTACGTCTACTCCGGGCTGCTCATGATCGGCGTCGTCGGCCAGTACGTCGGCGGGAAGCTCACAGACCGCATCCCCGTCGAACGCGGTATCGCGCTCAGCTTCGGGCTGCTCGGCGTGCTGGCGCTGTTGTTCCTCCCGGTCGCGAACCTCGGGTTCGCGCCGTTCCTCGTCTTCGGGGCGGTGCTGGGTGCCGCGCTGTTCGTCGTCCAGCCGTTCTACCAGGCGACCGTCGCCGAGTACACCCCCGCGGGCACCCGCGGGCTGTCGTACGGCTACACCTACCTCGGCGTCTTCGGCGTCGGCGCGCTCGGCGGCGCCGTCGCCGGAACCGTGTTGACCTACGCGAACCCGCCGATGCTGTTCGGTGTGCTCGCGACCTTCGGATTCGTCGCGTCCGCGACGGGCGTGGTGCTGGCACGGCGATAGTCGCGGGAGGACCGCGGCGACGTCGACCACTTCCGACGGACCGTCCGGGGCGACGCGTCCCGCAACGCCCAAACACCTACCCCGACTACCCGAATCCGATCAGATGGACCCGAAAACCGAGATGACGAGCGTCGACCTCGCGGCCCTCGCCGGGGAGCTCTCCCGGTACGAGGGGGCGAAGGTGGACAAGGTCTACCTCTACGGCGACGACCTCGTCCGTTTCAAGCTCCGCGACTACGACCGCGGGCGGGTCGAGCTCCTCGTCGAGACGGGCGACGTGAAGCGGTGTCACGTCGCCGACCCCGCGAACGTCCCCGACGCGCCCGGTCGCCCGCCGGAGTTCGCCAAGACCCTCCGCTCGCGGCTGGCGGGCGGCGAGATCGCGGACGTGGAGCAGTACGAGTTCGACCGCATCCTCTCGTTCGACTTCGAGCGGCCCGACGAGAACACGCGCGTCGTCGCCGAGCTGTTCGGCGAGGGCAATCTCGCCGTCCTCGACGAGACCGGCGAAGTCCAGCGCAGCCTGGAGACGATCCGGCTCAAGTCGCGGACCGTCGCGCCCGGCAGCCAGTACGAGTACCCGCAGTCGCGGATCAACCCTTTCGACGTGCGCTATGAGGTGCTCGAGGCCCGGATGGAGGAGTCGGACACCGACGTGGTCCGCACGCTCGCCACGCAGCTCAACATGGGCGGCCTCTACGCCGAGGAGTTCTGCACCCGCGCGGGCGTCGAGAAGACGCTCGATATCGCCGACACCGGGGAGGAGCAGTATCGCGCGATCTACGACGCGATCCAGCGGATGGGCGAACGCCTCCGCTCCGGGGATCTCGACCCCCGCGTCTATCTGGAGGACGACGCCGTCGTCGACGTGACCCCGTTCCCGCTGGAGGAGCGCGAGGGGATGGAGGCGGAGGCGTACGACGACTTCAACGCGGCGCTGGACGAGTACTTCTACCGGCTCGACCTCACGGAAGACGAGGAGGTCGACGACTCGCCCGACTTCGAGGCGGAGATCGCCAAGAAACAGCGGATCATCGACCAGCAGGAGGGCGCGATCGACGACTTCGACGAGCGCGCGGCCGCCGAGCGCGAGAAGGCCGAGGCCGTGTACGCTCACTACGACCTCGTCGCCGACGTGCTCTCGACGATCCAGGCCGCCCGCGAGGAGGGCCGGGGCTGGGAGGAGATCGACGAGACGTTCCTCGAGGGCGCCGACCGCGGCATCCCCGAGGCCGAGGCCGTCCGCGGCGTCGACGGCTCGGAGGGGACCGTCGACGTCGACCTCGACGGGACGGTCGTCACCCTCGAGGCCGGCACCGGCCCGGAGAAGAACGCGGATCGGCTGTACAAAGAGGCCAAGCGGATCGAGGAGAAGAAGGAGGGCGCGCTCGCGGCGATCGAGAACACCCGCGAGGAGCTGGCCGCGGTGAAACAGCGCAAGGAGGAGTGGGAGCGCGATGACGGCGACGAGGGGGACGACGGCGGTGACGCCGACGGCGACGACGCCGGAGACGGGGACGGCGACGCCGACGACCGCGCGGACGTCGACTGGCTCTCCCGGCAGTCGATCCCCGTCAGACAGCAGGACAACTGGTACGACCGCTTCCGTTGGTTCGAGACGAGCGACGGCTTCCTCGTCATCGGCGGACGCAACGCCGATCAGAACGAGGAACTGGTGAAGAACTACATGGAGGGTCGGGACCTGTTCTGTCACGCGCAGGCCCACGGCGGTCCGGTCACGCTCATCAAGGCGACCGACCCCTCGGAGGCCGCCCGCGACGTGACGATCCCCGAGCAGTCGCGGAAGGAGGCCGCCCAGTTCGCCGTCTCGTACTCCTCGGTGTGGAAGGACGGCCGCGGCGCCGGCGACGCGTACGTCGTCACGCCGGACCAGGTGTCCAAGACGCCCGAGTCGGGCGAGTACATCGAGAAGGGCGGGTTCGTGATCCGTGGGGAGCGCGACTACTACCGCGATATGCCCGCGGAGGTCGCTGTCGGCGTGCAGGTCGAGCCCGAGACGCGGGTGATCGGCGGCCCGCCGAGCGCGGTCGAGCCGCGCGCGGCGACGACGATCCGACTCACCCCGGGGCGGTTCGCCCAGAACGACGCGGCGATGAAGTGCTACCGGCAACTCAAGGATCGGTTCGCCGACCAGGGGTTCGTCCGTAAGGTCGCCTCCGCCGACCGGATCCAGGAGTTCCTCCCGCCGGGCGAAAGCGACATTCTCGGGGAGTAAGCGGCTCCAGGAGACGCTCCGGTATTCGCTCGGGGCCGCGGAGTCGGTGGAAACCGTTAACCACGACGCTGGTGACGCTCCGGTATGTTGGAAGACGCGCTCGGGTACCCCCTGCGAACCGACGACCGCGTCGCCACGCTGATCGTCGGCGGCGCGCTGATCGTCGCGAGCGTGTTCGTGTTGCCGGCGTTCGTGCTGCAGGGGTATCTCGTCCGAGTGCTGCGTTCGGCGGCGTCCGGCGAGCGGGAGGCGCCGTCGTTCACCGACTGGGGAAAGCTGTTCGTCGACGGAGTGAAGCTCGTCGTCGTGCAGGCGGCCTACGGCCTCGTTATCTCGATCCCGATCGTCGCGGCGGTCGCCTCGTTCTTCCTCGGCGGTGTGACCGGAAGCGAGGCGGGGATCGCCGCGTTCGGGACGGTCAGCCTCCTCCTGCTCCTGCTCGCGGCGCTGCTGTCGATCCTTGTCGCGTACGTGCTGCCGGCGGCGATGACCAACTTCGCGCTCGCGGGCGAACTGAGCGCGGCGTTCGACGTCGAAGCGCTGCGCGAGGCCGCCCTCTCCGGGCGATACCTCGTCGGCGTTCTCTTCGGCGTCGTGCTCGGGGGCGTTATCAACATCGTCGCGAGCCCCTTCGCGTTGATCCTGATCGGGATCCCGGGGCTGTTCTACGGCCAGGTCGTCGCCCACTACTGCTTCGGCCGCGGGTTCGCCGAGGCGACCGACGCGGTAGACGGAGAAGAGACGAGCGGACCGACCGGCGTGCACGGCAGGTCCGGACAGGAGCACCCCCGAGTGGGCCGATGAAGTCGATCTGAGCCGGGCGCACACACCCCGGCGAGAGTCCGCGTCTCGGAGGGCCTTTGTACGCGCCCGACGCACTCGCTGGTATGCGAATCGACTCGCGCGGCCGCGGCGAGGAGGGGCGCGAGCGCCTGACGGTCACGCCCGAGACCACCGACGACCTGTGGCACCTCTCGCACGTCCTCGAACCGGGCGATCACGTCGAGGCGGACACGACTCGCCGGGTCACCCGCAACGACGACCAGCTCCGTGACAAGGGCGGCGAGCGCGAGCACATGCGCGTCACCATCGAGGTCGAGGACGTGGAGTTCGCCCGCTTCGCCAACCGCCTCCGCGTCGGGGGCGTCATCGTCGGCTGCTCGCGCGAGGACGAGATCGGCCACCACCACACGCTCAACGTCGAGGAGCGCTCGGAACTCACCGTCGAGAAGCACTTCAAGCCCGACCAGATCGAGCGCATCGAGGAGGCCGAGGAGGCCACCGGCGCGCCCGACGTGGCCATCGCCACTGTCGAGGAAGGGGCGGCGTTCATTCACACGGTCCAGCAGTACGGCACCGAGGAGTACGCGAGCTTCACCAAGCCGACCGGGAAGGGCGAGTTCTCCCGTCCGCGCGACGAACTGTTCGACGAGCTCGGCTCGGCGCTGTCACACCTCGACCCCGAGGCGATCATCCTCGCGGGGCCGGGGTTCACCAAGAACGACGCCAACGACTACATCGACGAGCACTACCGCGACCTGAGCGACCGCGTCACGGTCGTGAACACCTCCGCCGCGGGCGACCGCGGCGTCCACGAGGTGCTCAAACGCGGCGCCGTCGACGAGGTGCAACGCGAGACGCGCATCGCCCGCGAGGCGGAACTCATCGACGAGCTCACCGGGCGGATGGCCGAGGGCGCGAAGGCCACCTACGGCGTGAACGAGACGATGGAGGCCGCCGAGTTCGGCGCCATCGAGACGCTGCTCATCGTCGACGAGCGCCTGCGCGCCGAGCGCCAGGGCGAGGGCGACTGGGACATCGACGTGAACGACCTCGTCGAGACCGCCGAGCAGAAGGGCGGGGACGTGGTCGTCTTCTCGCAGGAGTTCGCGCCCGGCCAACAGCTGAAGAACCTCGGCGGCGTCGCCGCACTCCTGCGGTACCGACTCCAGTGACGATGGGCGACGACGACGACGCCCCGACCGACACGGACGACACCACGACCGACGCGGACTTCTCCCCGGCCGACGCCGACTGGACCGCGACGCTGGCCCTCACCGAGGCCGACTGGGACGCCGTCGTCGATCTCCGGATGCGCGTGTTCGTCGACGAGCAGGGCGTTCCCGAGGAACTTGAACTCGACGAGTACGACGAGGACCCGCTCGACTCGGACGTGGATCACCTGCTCGTGCGCGACAGCGACGGGAGTGGGGGCGACGCCGACTCGGAGACGGACGAAACCCGCACGGTCGAGGTCGTCGCGACGGCTCGGATCCGCGCGGTCGACGCCGCCGAGTACGGCGCGCTCGATGAGGCCGCCGAGCGGATCGCGAAGGTCGAACGGGTCGTCGTCGCCCGCGACCGCCGCGGCGAGGGATGGGGCGCGCGCGTGATGGCGGCCGTCGAGGACCGCGCTCGAACACGGGGACTGAACGAGGTGGTGCTCCACGCACAGACCCGGGCGGCCGGCTTCTACGAGCGCCTGGGGTACGCCGTCGACGACGCGGTCGGCACCTTCGACGAGGACGGGATCGAGCACGTCCGGATGCGGCGCAGGATCTGAGTCGCTGCTTTCGGTCCGGCCTCCCGCGCCCCCGCTGTGCCCGTCCCCGCCGCCGGCGATCACGTCGCCGTGGCCCGAAGCTACAAGCCCCGGTGTGAAACACAGGGGCATACAATGGCGACCTCGCGCCGATATCGACGCCACCTCATGTGGGCGACGCTCGCGTTCGGCTTCCTGTTTGTCAACTTCTTTCGCAACTCGACAGCGGTGCTGTCGGGCGATCTCGCCGCGGTATTCGACGCGACCGGTTCCGAGTTGGGCCTGCTCCACTCGTCGTTCTTCTACGTGTACGCGGCCGCACAGCTTCCGTCCGGGCTGCTCGTCGACCGGTACGGCCCACGCCGGGTCGTGTCGATCGGGCTCGTCGGCATGGCCGTCGGAGTCGCCGGATTCGCCGCGGCCGACTCGCTCGCGATCGGGTTCACCGCGCGGTTTCTCGCGGGGCTGAGCGGGGCGTCGATCTACGTGGCCGTCCTTCGATTCTGCGCCAACTGGTACGCGCCCGAGGAGTTCGCGACGATGACGGGCTTCACCATCGCCGCCGCGGGGATCGGCGGCGTGCTCGCGACGACGCCGCTGGCGCTGGCGGCGGAGGCCGCCGGCTGGCGCGCGGTGTTGTACGCCGCCGCCGTGGGTGTCCTCCTCGCGGGCCTCGCCGTCGGCGCCTTCGTCCGGGACCGACCGGCCGACCCGACAGACCGTCCCGAGGGCGCCGACTCCGGGACGGAGACCGACTCGATGCGGGAGGTGTTTGCGGGGGCGCGGCGCGTGCTCGGCGACCTCGACACGTGGCTGATGGGGACGGCGCTGTTCCTCATCTTCGGGCTCAACTTCACCGTCGTCGGACTGTGGGGAGTGCCGTACATCGTCCACCTGTACGACGTGCCCGTCTCGAGGGCTGCTCTGGCGGTGCTCGCGGCGAACATCGGCTTCGCGGTCGGCTCTCCCGCGTTCGGCGCGCTCTCGGATCGCACCGGCCGCCGGACGGAGGTGATCGTCGGCTCGTGTCTCGCGTTCGTGATCGCCTACGGCGTGGTGTTCGTCACCGTGACGCCGCCGCTGTTCGTCGTCGCGCTCGCGCTGTTCGTCGGGATGGGGATCACCGGCGGCGCGTCCGTGGCCTACACCGTCGCGAAGGAGCGTCATTCCGAGGACAGCGGCGCTGCCACGGGCACGGTCAACGGGATGGCGTACTTCGGGGCGGCCGTCTTCCCCGCGGTGCTCGGCGCCGCGCTGGACGCCTATTGGACCGGCCGCGTGGTCGACGGCGCGCGCGCGTACTCCGTCACCGGCTACCGCGTCGCGTTCGGGATCGTCGTCCTCGGCGGCGTGATCGCGACGCTGTGTGCGATCGCGCTCCACGTGCGCGTCACCAGGCGCGAACGGCGGAGGAACAACGCCGCGGCCGCCCCCGGCGGAGTCCCGACCGACGGCGTCGACGACTGATCTACTCGCCGGTCAGCGCCTCGCTCGCGGGCGCGAAGTCGATGGTTTGTCCGAGCCCGGCGTCGACGGCCTTCTCGTACAGCAGGTACGCCGAGGCGGCCGTCTCGATCCCGGTGCCGCCCGAGTCGAAGACGGTGATCTCGGCGTCGCTCGTGCGCCCCGGCTCGACGCCGGCGACGACCTCGCCCAGCTCGGCGTGGACGTGGTCCTCGTCGACGACGCCGGCCTCCAGCGCCGAGAGGAACGAGCCGGCGTCCTGCAGCGCCCGGGCGCGCAGATCGGGGACGTACGTCGCGCGCTCGATCGTCGCGTGGTCGAGCTCGCGCTTGTTCTCGTTATACTGGCCCATCGCGGTGACGTGTGTCCCCGGCTCCAGCGCCTCGCCGTCGAACACCGGTTCGGCGGCGTTCGTCGCGGTGATCACCACGTCGGCGTCCTCGATCGCGGCGGCCGCGCTCGCGACGGCGGCGACCGAGGCGTCGAGCGACCCGTTCATGTCGCCCGCGAACGCCTCGCGATGCTCCTTCGTCGGCGAGTACACCCACACGGTCTCCAGATCGCGAACCGTCGCCGTCGCTTTCAGCTGTCCCCGCGCCTGCGCGCCCGAGCCGATCACCGCGACGGAGCTCGCGTCCTCGCGCGCGAGCGCGTCGACGCCGACCGCGCCGGCCGCGCCCGTCTTGTACGGGTTCATCGACGCGCCGTCGAGCAGCGCCAGCGGCTCGCCCGACTCCGCGTCGAACAGCGGCGTCATGAACCACGCGTCCCGCGCGCCGAACCCGGCGGAGTAGGTGTACCCGCCCATCGCCCCCGTCTCGGGCAACACCGCGGCGTAGGTGGTGAGAAAGCCCGGCGGCTCGGCGTTCACGAGCTTCGTCCGCGGCTCCGCAGGGGCGCCCTCGCCGATCTGGCGGTAGGCGTCGCGGACGGCGTCAACGTATTCGGCGGGGTCCGCGAGCCCGGCGACTTCCTCGCTCGTCAGGAACAGCGTCTCCGTCATGGGCGAAGATTGGACGCCAGTCGGTAAAAGCGTGGGCGGCGCAGGCGGGCCGATTCAGTCGGCGTTCTGTGGTCCGCCGGGAGCGCCACCGGCGTCGATGCCAACGGTTTTGCTCCCGCCGGGACAGGTGGGGCCGTGCGACGACACCTCGGGTACGCGTCGTTGGTGGCGGCGGTCGCGGCCGCGGCGGCCGCCGGCTTCGTGCGGGCCACCACTCCGCTGGCAGATCTGGCCGTACCCGCCCTCGGCGACATCTCCCCGGACGCGGCGGCGACGACGGCGCTGTTGGCCGTGGCGGTGGTGCTGGCTGCCAACGGAGCCTACTTCGTCGTGTACGAGCTCGCCGCCCGGCGGGCGACGAAACGCCGCGCCCACGACCTGCGCAACGTCCTGCGACTCGGCTTCGGGGCGCTCGCGCTCGTCGGGCTCCTCGGCGTCCTCGCCGACCAGTGGGTCGGTCTCCTCGTCTCGCTGGGCGTGGTCGGCTTCGCGATCACGTTCGCGCTCCAGCAGCCCCTACTGTCGCTCGTCGGCTGGTTCTACCTCATGCTGAAGCGACCGTACGCCGTCGGCGACCGCGTTCAGATGGGCGAGGTGAGCGGCGACGTGATCGAGGTCGACTTCTTCGTCACGACGCTGTGGGAGATCAACGGCCCGCTCGTCTCCACGAACCAGCCGTCCGGCCGCGTGGTCACCGTCCCGAACAGCCAGGTGCTCTCCTCGGAGGTGGTGAACTTCTCCGGCGTCGGCTTCCCGTACGTGTGGAACGAACTCTCGGTGCAGGTGGCCTACGAGACGGATCTGGCGTTCGCCCGCGAGCGCATGACCGGCGTCGCCGACGACTACCTCGGCGACGAGATGGCCGACGCTATCGACCGATACCGCGACCGCCTCGCCGACACCGCCGTCGAACTCGAGGTCGCCGAGCGTCCCTCGGTGAACGTCGTCCAGCGCGAGTCGTGGGTCGAACTCCGCTTGCGCTATCTCGTTCACCACCGACGCGCGACCCGCGTCCGAAACGACCTGTACGAGCGCGTGCTCGCCGAGTTCAACGAGACGCCTGACCGTGTCGCGTTCCCGGTCAGCCGGAGCCGCTGAGGCGGCAGTCGCTCGCCCGTCCCCCAGCGCCCGCGGACTTTTGCTACTCCGTGTCACAGTGCGGGCATGGACAGGGGTCGACTCGGCGCGGTCGCGGCCCGGACGGCCCCCCCGGCCGGCGTCGGACTCGCGGCGACGCTCGGCGGCGGGCTGTTGTATCTGCCGGGTGGCGTCGCACAGGGTGCCGGCCCGCAGGCGCCGCTGGCGTACCTCCTCGCGGGCGGCGGCGCCGTCTGCCTCGCCGTCGCGTTCGCGGTCGTCGCCGCCGGCCCGTTCGCCGAACGCGGTCCCGTGTACGGCGCGGTATCGCATGTGTGGGGGTCGCGACGGCTCGGTGCCCTCGCCGCGTGGTCGGCGCTCGCGGGGTACGTGGCGCTGCTGGCGCTGTTGGCGGAGTGGCTCGGCCGACTCGCCCCGCTTCCGGCGACTACGGGCGCGTACGTCTCCGGCTCCCTTGGGGCACCGACGGGGCTCGCGGCGCTTTCGGGAGTCGGCTTGCCCGCCCCGCTGGTGGGTGACGCGCTCGCGGTGACCGTCTGTCTGTTCGCGCTCGGCGTCCACCTCGCGGGGACGCGCCGTGCCGCCGTCGCCGCAGCCGTGCCAGCCTGGGGGGTCGTCATCGGTGTCGGCGTGCTCCTGCTCGCTGCGTTCCTCCCCGGTGTCGGCGAGTTCGTCCCCGCGAACTTCGACCCGCTGTACCCGACATCCGGCCTCCAACGGGCTCCCCTCCGGAGCCTCCTCGGCGGCGTCGGTGTCGCGCTGTTCGCGTTCGTCGGGGTCGAGGCAGCCGCCTACGCCGCCGCGGTCGACCGGGCCGATGAGGGCGCCGGCGAGGACGGAGACGTCCGGGACAGCGTCGCCGCGTCGGCCCCCGTCGTCGCCGCCGCGGTCGCCGGTGCGCTCGTGACCCTGACGGCGCTCGTCGCGCTGGGGATCATCGACTGGACCCGGCTCACCCTCGCGGACATCCCCGCCGCCGACGCGATCGCCGCGTACCTCCCGGTCGACCCGGTCGCGCTGACAGTTGTGGTCTCTACGGCGGCGGGCCTCGCCGCGCTGGTTGCGCTCGGCGTCCCCGCCGCACGCGCGCTCGTCGGGCTGGCCGAACTGTACCCGCCGCTGGAGCGTGGTCCCGCGGAGCCGCCGGTCGTCGCGCTCGTCGTCGTCTACGGCGCCGCCGCCGCGCTCGCGGTCGCGGACCTCGTCGCCCCCGCGCTGTACGTCGCGGTCCCCGGCCTCGCGCTGTCGTATCTCGCGGTCGCGACGACCGCGGCCGCGATGCCCGTTCGCCGGCCCGACCTGTGGGCCGAGTGTGGCGTCCGTCCAACGGGCGCGGTCGGCCGGGTCGCGCTGGCCGGCGGCGTCGCCGTCGCGGCCGCGCTGCTCGGCGTGACGCTCGCGAGCGACCCCGCGACGACGCTCGGCCTGACGCTTCACCGGGTCGCGCTCGCGGTGTTCGAGTTCGAGCTGGTATCGGATCCGCTCGGCGGGGTCGTCCCGGCCATCGTCGCGTGGGAACTGATCGGACTCGGACTGCTGCTCGTGGTACGCGACTACCGAGAGTCGGTCGGGATCGAACTCCCCGCGCTCGATGGACCGGGGGAGAACGACCGTGGAGGGGTCAACTCCGACGACGAGAGCGACCCCACCGACGCGTCAGACCCCGCCGACGAGTCCGCGCCGGAACCGTAACCCGCAACCGCGTGGCCGCCCTGATTCCGGCAATGGAATCCGGGGCGATCCCCCTCGAGTCGGCCGGACCGTTCGACCTGCAGGCGACCGTCGAGAGCGGCCAGACGTATCTGTGGGACCGCGCGGACGGAAACATGTACGAGACGATGTCCGCGTACGGCGGCGACCACTGGTACGAGACGGTCGTCCCGCCGCTGGGGGGCGTCAGCGACGAGCGTGCGGTCGTCCGTGTTCGCCAGACTGACGGGCTGCTGGAGTGGGAGTCGACGACGGACGCGGTGCCGATACTCACCCATCTCCTGCGGCTCGACGACGACCTCGACGCGATCCTCGAGGCGACGCCGGATCTGCCCCTCTTGAACCGCGCGTACGAGGAGTATCGGGGGATGCGGCTCGTCCGTGACCCGCCGTTCCCGTGTCTGATCTCGTTCATCTGCTCGGCGCAGATGCGCGTCAGCCGCATCCACGGGATGCAGCTGGCCATGGCCGAACAGTTCGGCGACCCGGTCTCGTTCGACGGCCGGACGCTCCACGCGTTCCCGACGGCCGAACAGCTCGCCGAGCGCACCGAGGAGGAACTGCGCGACCTGTCGCTGGGCTACCGCGCCCCGTACGTGCAACGCACCGCGGAGATGGTCGCCGACGGCGAGGCCGACCCCGCGGCCGTACGCGGCATGACCTACGAGGACGCCCGCGAGTACCTCACGCGGTTCGTCGGCGTGGGCGACAAGGTGGCCGACTGCGTCCTGCTGTTCTCGCTTGATTTCCTCGAGGCGGTGCCGCTCGACACGTGGATCCAGACGGCGATCGCCGACTACTACCCCGAGTGCGACGCAGGCGGCTACGCCGAAACGAGCCGAGCGATCCGGGACCGGTTCGGCGGAAAGTACGCCGGCTACGCGCAGACGTACGTCTTCTACTACCTCCGCGCGGGAGGAGAGTAAGCCGCAAGCGACGGTGGTTCGGGCTTGCTCGGTCCGATCACCGGTCATCGGCCGGTTCTCACATGGCGGCGGCCGAACATTCATGGCCGATCCAGTGGTACAATGTGGCATGGACTGTAGGGTCGTCGTCGAGGCCGCGGTGCCGGTGTACGATGTCGAGACGACCGACGAGGCGGTCCGGATCGCGATCTCGAAGACGGGGGAGATGCTCAACCCCGATCTCAACTACGTCGAGATCTCGATGGGCACGCGGACGTCGCCTGACGGCGAGCAGCTGCCGCCGGCGTTCGTCGCGGCCGACGAGGCGCTCGTGGCGCTGGAACTGGAGATGTCCGTGTTCAACGTCGAGCGAGAGGAACACGCCGCGCGGATCGCCCGCAAGGAGATCGGTCAACGGCTCCACGACATCCCGCTCAAGATCCTCAGCGTCGAGCCGCTCGAGGACGGTGACGACCGCGGCGACGATGGAGGGGACCACGACGGCGGAAGCGACTACGGTGATGAAACTGATCGCGATGCCGGGGGCGACGAGCTGCTGCCGGAGTTCGAGGAGATGGTCGAGGACGAGCGGTAGGTTCACCCCACGCGTCGCTTACGGGCGGTGTGGTCCGGCAGTCGCGAACTCGGCGCTGTCGCTGTGAACTGTTCGGTCGCTACGGGAGAGTACGTTCCGTGAGTTAGTCGGCGCGAGGCGCGACAGTCTCGGTCGTCTCCTCCTCGGCGGACGACGTGATCCCGGACGCCAGTTTGAACACGGCGGCTTTGTGATCCGTCTTGGATCGGTGAATCGACGTCGGTTTGACGCCGAGTTCCTTGTACTCGGTCAGGTCGATGTCTGTGCTCCACTCCTCATACTCGCTGCGTACCTCGCTAAGAAGGCCGTGCAGGTGAATGAGCTCCTGCTTTTTCATGGACGAATTTCGGTTGCGACCCAAGGGTTAAAGACTTATCTTGAGGTTCGTTAGCACGGTCCTCGACGCATTTAGATGGGTCGAGCGAACCGGTCGGATCCTAGGGAGATAGCCGAGTTCGTTTCGAGCGAATCGGCGAGAAACGGAGCCGTTCGGCGGCCGATCGGCGCCTCGCGCGGACGGCGACTCGCGGCGGTCGCTCCGACTGTCCGGCCACGAACGTTTTTTGAGGCGGCGCACGCCTACGGGCGTGTATGGAGTACGACGACATGTTAGACCGCGCGATCGAGGAGACGCCCGACGTCGAGGAGCGCGGCTCCCGGTTCGAGGTCCCCGACCCGGAGGTTCGTTCGGAAGGGAACGTCACCGTCGTCGAGAACTTCCAGGGGCTGGTCGACACGCTGAACCGCGAGGAGTCGGCGCTGTTGAAGTTCCTACAGGACGAACTCGGGACGGCCGCGCGTATCGACGAATCCGGACGCGCGCGGCTCACGGGCGATTTCAAGCAGGGTCGGGTCGCAAACGCCGTGGAGGCGTACATCGACGGCTCCGTCATCTGCTCGGAGTGCGGGCTCCCTGACACGCGAATCGTCGAGCAGGGCGGCGCGGACGTGCTCAAGTGCGACGCCTGCGGCGCGATCACGAGTCTCGGAACGTAGTCGCGCCGACCGGTACCGGCTCACCTGCGGTTCACTCGAACTGTTTCACCGCATCGAGGTCTCGCTCGGTCCGCATGAACTCCGCGAGCCGTCGCGTCGCGTGACACGAAGGACATGAGAAGTTCTCCCGGTGGTTCGGGAGGTCGGTGGGCACCTCTTCCCAGTCTTTCGAGCATTCGGGACACATCAGTCGGACGAAGGCTTCCACCATACCCGGACCCGTTGCTCGGCGGACCAATAAAGACTTGTGAGAGTTTCCGGCCGCCTGCTGTGGACACTGCGGATACGTGGTCCGGTCAGCCGTCGGCGACGTGGGTCGTCACGGGCGGGCGATCAACTCACTTCGGCTTCCGAGCGCGGGTAGTATCGTATCAAAAGTCGGCGGTCAAACGAAATCAGCGGCCGCACGTCGACGGGAGCAACGGGATCAGGCGTTCACGTGCCCGCGGTCGGGCCCGCCCGATCCCGGGACGCCCTCGGCGTCCTCGGCCGCATCGAGCAGCTCCTTGTAGCGGTTCCGGATGGTCACTTCGCTCACCCCTGCGACCTCGCTCACCTGGCTCTGGGTCAGGGCCTCGTTGGTGAGCAGCGCGGCGGCGTAGACGGCGGCTGCAGCGAGCCCGACCGGCGACTTCCCGCTGGTGACGCCGGCCTCCTCGGCCGTCTTCAACAGCCCGCGGGCGCGCCACTCGCCCTCGTCCGACAGCCCCAGTTCGGAGGCGAACCGCGCGAGATACTGCGCGGGGTCGGCCGGGGCGACCTCCAGTTTCAGCTCGCGGACGATGTAGCGGTACGTCCGCGTCAGCTCCATGCGGTCCACCCGCGACACCGCCGTCAGCTCGTCGAGCGAGCGCGGGGTGTTCGCCTGCCGGGCCGCGGCGTACAGGCTCGCCGAGGCGACGCCCTCGATGGAGCGGCCCGGCAGCAGGTCCTCCGAGAGTGCCCGCCGGTAGATGACGGAGGCGGTCTCGCGGACGTTCTCCGGCAGACCGAGCGCCGAGGCCATCCGATCGACCTCGCCGAGCGCCTGCTTGAGGTTGCGCTCCTTCGAGTCGCGCGTGCGGAAGCGCTCGTGCCACGTGCGCAGCCGCTGCATCTGCTGGCGGCGCTCCGCCGAGAGCGTGTTGCCGTAAGCGTCCTTGTTCTGCCAGCCGATGTTGGTCGACAGCCCGTTGTCGTGCATCATGTTCGTCGTCGGGGCGCCGACGCGCGACTTGCTCTCGCCGTCGCTGTTGAACGACCGCCACTCCGGCCCGCGGTCGATGGCGTCCTCCTCGAGGACGAGTCCGCAATCGGTACAGACGGTCTCGCCGTGCTCCTCGTCGGCGACGACGTTGCCGCCGCACTCGGGACAGACGCGGACCGATTCGGTCTCCTCGGTCCGTTCGTCCGATCGTTCTTTCGATTCCTCCTCGTGCTGCGTGTACCTACTGATGGTGGTTTCTGATTCGCTCATTGTGTGCTCCCGGATCGACGGCGGACCGAAGGCGAATAAGGGGCCTTCGACCGTGTCGTCCTTACTACTTGTTACGCACAGCAAGTATATAACTGTTTTGCTGATGTGTATGCGACACTCACGCCCCTCTCCGGGCTGCTATTGGGCAAATTCTGGGCTTTATCGGTTGGGTAGACCGGAAAATATGTGAATAAAAATCATTCGGAATTCGGGATAGTTATCAATAATAAATCTTTCGGCGACGGGATCGCGGAACGCGGAGAGCGGAGCCCGCATGGCCGGTCGACGACCGACAACACTTACCACGGCTCGGGATCGGGTTCCGTCATGACCGACGCCTACATCGTCGGGGCGGGCCAGTCGTCGTTCGGCTCGTTCCCGGAGGAAACGTACCGGACCCTCTTTCGCGAGGCGTACGAGGCCGCAGTGCCCGCGGACCTCGATGGGGGTGACGTTGACGAAGCGTTCGTCGGAACGCTCGGCGTCGGCGGCCGCCAGATCGGGCTCGCGGGCCCCGCCGTCACTGAGCACATCGGACTCCACGGAGTCCCCTGCACGCGCGTGGAGAACGCCTGTGCGGCCTCGGGGTCCGCGCTCCGGCAGGCCGTGATGGCAGTTCGCTCCGGAATGGCGGACCTCGTCCTCGCGGGCGGCGTCGAGGTGATGACGGACGCGTCCGCCGAGGCGACGAAGTACTGGCTGGGCGTCTCCGGGGAGACCGAGTGGGAGCGCATGGCCGGGACGACGTTCTCGGGGGTGTACGCCCAGATGGCCGACGCGTACCTCCGCGAGTACGACGCCCCGCGCCGGGCGCTCTCGGCGGTCGCCGCCAAGAACCACGCCAACGGCGCGTCGAACCCGAAGGCACACCTCGGCTTCGAGTGCTCGATCGAGGACGCCGAGTCGGCGGCCGTCGTCGCCGACCCGCTCACGCTGTACCACTGCTGCCCGACGAGCGACGGCGCCGCCGCGGTGCTGGTCGCCAGCGAGGAGGCGGCGACCTCGTTCGACGAGCGCGTTCGGGTCGCCGGCGTCGGCGCCGCCTCCGATCGCGTCGGGCTGTTCCAGCGCGACACCTACACCGCGATCCCCGCCAGCGAGTCGGCCGCGGCGACGGCCTACGATCGCGCGGGAGTCGCCGATCCACGTGCCGGGCTCGACTTCGCCGAGGTCCACGACTGCTTCGCCATCGCCGAGCTGCTCGCCTACGAGGACCTCGACTTTTGCGAGCGAGGCGGGGCCGCCGAGCTCGCGCTCGACGGCGTCACGGCCGCCGACGGCGACCTCCCGGTCAACACCTCCGGCGGGCTGAAGTCGAAGGGCCACCCGATCGGCGCGACCGGCGCCGGGCAGGCGGTGGAGGCGTTCGACCAGTTGACCGGCGCCGCGGGCGAGCGCCAGCTCGACGATCCCGAGCGCGGATTGACTCACAACGTCGGCGGTTCCGGCGGTGCGGCCGTCGTTCACGTGTTCGAGGCCGAGGGGGTGACCGGCGCGTGAGCGATCCCGAACCCGGAATCGGAACCGCATCGGGATCCACCGAGACCGCAGGGGGGTCCGAGGCGGACGCACGGACACGGATCCTCGGCGCCGGCGCGTACGTGCCCTCGGCCGGCCTGCCCCGCGAGGCAGTCGTCGACGCGTGGGGTCGATCCCGCGCCCGCGGCGTCGACGCCGTCGCGGTTCCGGCCCCGGACGAGGACGCGCTCACCATGGGCGTCGCGGCCGCCGAGCGCGCGCTCTCGGCGGCGGGGATCGACGCCGGCGACCTCGCGGGGCTCGCGTTCGCGACGACGACCCCGCCGCTGGCCGAGGAGGACCTCCTGCCGCGGCTCGGCGCCGCGCTCGGGGTCCCCGCGGACGCGCGAACCCACTACGTCGGTCGGAGCACGCGGGCCGGGACGCGGGCACTGCGGGCGGCGCGCGACGCCGGGGCGGTCCCGGCGCTCGTCGTCGCCGCCGACGCGCCACCCGCGGCGCCGAACTCCCCGGAGGGCCACGCGGCCGGTGCGGGGGCGGCGGCGGTCGTCTTGGGTCCCGGGTCGGGCCACGGCGCCCGACTCGCGGGCGACGCCGAGGCGGCGGCCGACTACCCGGGAACCAGGTTCCGACGGGTGGGCCGCGAGGAGACGGAGGGGCTCGGCGTGACGACGTACGACCGGGCGGCGTTCACGCGGCCGATCCGCGCGGCCGTCGACCTACTCGGCGACGAGGCGGACGGACCCGCTCCGAGCGAGGCCGCCGCGCTCGCGATGACCGCTCCGGACGGCGATCTTCCTGCTCGGGCGGCGCGGGCGGTCGGACTGGACGCCGACGCGGTCTCGACGCCGGTGGAGACGCTCGGCGACACCGGCGCGGCCGGACCGCTTCTCGGGCTGGCCGCGGCCCTTCGCGAGGGGGCTACTCCGACGCTCGTCGTCGGCTGGGGGAGCGGTGCCGGCGCGGATGCGGTGGTCGTCGACGGGCTGGCGCCTGTTGAAGGCGACCTCGACACCGACCGGGAGTTGTCGTATCCGGCGGCGCTCAGGCGCCGCGGCGAGATCACGGGCGACGAGCCGCCGGCGGGGGGCGGCGCGGCGGTGTCGGTGCCGACGTGGCGGCGATCCCAGCCCGCGCGCTACGGCCTCCTGGCGGGCCGATGTCCCGACTGCGGGGCGCTCGCGTTCCCGCCGGAGGGGGCGTGCCCGGACTGTCACGGGCTCGTTTCCTACGAGTCAGTCCGGCTACCGACCGAGGGCGTCATCGAGACCGTGACCGGCGTCTCGCCCGGGGGTGCCCCGCCGGAGTTCGCGCGTCAGGCCGAGCGCGGCGGCGACTACGCGGTCGCGATCGTCCGGTTCGAGCGCGACGGCGCGGCCGCGAGCGTGCCCCTCCAGGTCACGGACGCGGACCCGGACGCCGTCGAGGCCGGCGACCCCGTTCGGGCGGTGTTCAGACGGATCTACGAACAGGAAGGGGTCGTGCGGTACGGTCGAAAGGCGCTGCTCGCGTCCGAGGATCGGTGAGACGGCCGGGACGATGGCCGACGAGGCGGGTGGGAACTCTGTGTGAAAAGTGCCCGCGGGGGCCACGTCGTACCTGGGGGGGATGAGAGAGGCACACGACGGGACGGCCGTCCGCAGGCAGTGTTGACTAGATCAGTTGTATGTAATCAGCGTTACGACTGACAGCCACCGATCTCCCGCCCGATGTGACGGTGTCATCCGGTCTCGCCCGGGATGGATCGTGTTGTTCTAACCCATAGATATAAGTAATTCAATCACCTCACCGTGGGACGAGGTACACGCGAATGGCGAAAGGCACGGTCGCATTCTTCAACGACACTGGCGGTTACGGATTCATCGAAAGCGAGGACGCGGACGAGGACGTCTTCTTCCACATGGAGGACGTCGGCGGTCCCGACCTCGAGGAAGGACAGGAAGTCGAGTTCGACATCGAGGAGGCGGAGAAAGGCCCACGGGCCACCAACCTCCAGCGTCTGTAAGGCGCTATCCGAGGTATCGAACCCGGACCGTCAGCGGTCCGTCGGAGCTATCTACTTCGATCTGTTCTTGCAGGGACTCGCGCGCCGCCGAGCGCCAGCCGTCCGCGCCGGTACCCGGGAACCGCGGGAAGCCGTCGGGGAGGAACGCCCGCGGCTCGACGTGGACCGGCTCGGCGTCGCCGTCGTACTCGTACGCTCCCTCCGTGCCGGCGACGTGGATTCGCGCGCGCATCCGTCCGGAAAACGGGGGCGTGATCCTGAGCACCGCCTCCCGGCGCCCGCGGTCGCGGGCTTCGAGCGCGGCGAGCACGTCGTCGGTGGTCACCGCAAGCTGGCGGATAACCGAGGGATCGCGGTTGTCGGACTCCGACACGCGGAGTTACGTCCTCGTGTGGACTCTCTGTTCGAGCGGTCCCGAGCAGTCCGGGCACGTCGCCCGGTAGGAGAGGGAGCTGACGCTCGTTTCACACTCTCGACAGACGAACGACTGTCCGACCATCGAACTCCCGTAGTACGGACATGATGTTAAGTGTTACCACGCCAGAGCGGGCGTGATCCTTGCGACCGGCGATCCCGGTCGCCTCGGGCTATCCGCGCGGCTGTCGAGGATGGAGCAATATCCGAAAAGCGCGGTATCGTTCGAGCGGGAGACGGTCGTTGCCTACGCTTCGTGGTCGGTGACGAAGTCGGGCTTCACCGTCTTCCCGTCGACCTCGCCGCGGAGGTGGTCGACGAACTCGCTCGGGGCGACGTCGTTGCGCTCGTTCTCGAAGCGGTCGCGCACCGAGACGGTTCCGGCTTCCTCCTCGTCGCCGCCGACGACGACCATGTAGGGGACGCGGTCGTCGTGGGCCGCGCGGATCTTCCGCCCGACGGTCATGTCGCGGTCCTCGACCTCGACGCGGAACTCCGATAGCTCATTCTTCACGCGGTGGGCGTACCCGAGGTTGTCGTCGGAGATGGGGAGGATGCGCACCTGCTCGGGCGCCAGCCAGAACGGGAAGTCGCCGCCGAAGTGCTCGATGAGCACCATGAAGAAGCGCTCGTAGCTCCCGTACAGCGCGCGGTGGATCATCACCGGGCGGTGCTCCTCGTTGTCCTCGCCCGTGTACGTCAGGTCGAACCGCTCGGGCATGGTGAAATCGAGCTGTACCGTCGGCCCGTCCCACGACCGACCGAGGGCGTCCTCGAAGGAGAAGTCGATCTTCGGGCCGTAGAAGGCGCCGTCGCCGGGCTCGATCCCCCACTCCAGCGAGGACGACTCCAGTACCGCCTCCAGCTGCGACTCGGCCTGCTCCCACACCTCGTCGCTGCCGACGGACTTCTCCGGGCGCGTCGCCAGGTCGACGGACACGTCCAGATCGAACGTCTCCAGCACCTGCTCGATCCCGTCCATCACCTGCCGGACCTCAGCTTCGATCTGGTCGGGCCGCACGAACAGGTGGCCGTCGTCGATGGTGAACGCCCAGGTGCGCGACAGGCCGGACAGCTCGCCGCGCTGTTCCTTACGGTACACCTTCCCGTGTTCGGCGTAGCGGACCGGGAGGTCGCGGTACGACCACGATCCCTGATCGAAGATGGTCGCGTGCCCGGGGCAGTTCATGGGCTTGAGGCCGTACTCCTCGTCGTTCACGTCGAAGAGGAACATGTCGTCCTCGTAGTTCTCGTAGTGGCCCGACTCCTCCCACAGCTCCGTGCGGAACACGTGGGGCGTCTCGACCTTCCCGTAGCCGGCGTCGTCATTCAACTCGTCGACGTAGTCCTCCAGCTCCGAGAGGATCGTCTTGCCCGGGGGGTGATACAGCGGGAGGCCCGGACCGGTGATCGTGGGGATGGAGAACAGGTCCATCTCGCGGGCGATCTTGCGGTGGTCGCGCTCCTTGGCCTCCTCGCGCATGTGCAGGAACTCCTCGAGATCGGACTCGGACTCGAAGGCCGTCCCGTACACGCGCGTGAGCTGGTCGTTCTCCTCGTCGCCGCGCCAGTAGACCGAGGAGATGGACAGCAGCTCGAACGCGCCGATCTGTCCGGTCGACTCGACGTGCGGGCCCTTACAGAGGTCGCGCCAGTCGTCCTGCTCGTACACCGAGACGGGGTCCTCGCCGGCGGCCTCCTCGTTCAGGATCTCCGTCTTGTACTCGTTGTCCTCGTACTCCGCGAGCGCGTCCTCACGCGACACGTCGAGGCGCCGGATCCCGTAGTCCGCCTCGACGACGTCGGCCATCTCGGCCTCGATCGCCGCGAAGTCGTCCTCGTCGATGTCGACGTCGGCGACGTCGTAGTAGAAGCCGTCCTCCGTCGGCGGGCCGATCGCGAGCTTCGCCTCAGGGTACACTCGCTGGAGCGCCTGCGCGAACACGTGCGCCGCCGAGTGACGCAGCACCTGCAGGTACTCCTCGGACTGGTCGGTGACGATCTCGATCCGCGCGCCGTCGTGGACGGGCGCGGCCTTGTCGACGAGTTCGCCGTCGACGACGCCCGCAACGGTGTCCTTCCCGAGTCCGGGTCCGATCTCGTACGCCACGTCCTCGACGGATGCACCCTCCGAGACGGACAGCTCCGAGCCGTCCGGCAGGGTGACGACGATGTCGCTCATACGCGTTCGGTGCCGGGGGGCGCGAATAAGTCTTGTCGAACCGTGCGAGAGCGCCACGGAGGCGGTCGCTTCGGGGTACGCGCTCCGGCGGCCGAACCGACGCTCGCGCCGCCCGGATCCCCGCTTCGGAAAGAGCCAACACCTGCGGGGTCGAACCCGACGTATGGACTTTACCGTCGACGCCGACCGGCTCCGCGACGACATCGAGGCAACCGCCGCGTTCGGGGACATCGACGCCGGCGAGGGTCGCGGCCGGACCGTCCTCGTCGGCACCGAGGCGAACCGCCGCGCCCGTGAGTACCTCCTCGACCGCATGGATGCCGTCGGCCTCGACGTGACCGTCGACGCCGTCGGTAACATCGCCGGCACGTGGATACCCGACGGCGCGGACCCCGACGCCGCCCCCGTCGCCGCGGGGAGCCACCTCGACTCGGTGCCGGAAGGCGGCATCTTCGACGGCCCCCTCGGGGTGTACGCTGCGCTCGAAGCCGTCCGCGCAATGCAGGAGGCCGACGTCTCGCCGGATCGCCCGGTCACGGTCGTCTCGTTCACCGAGGAGGAGGGACAGCGGTTCGCCGATGGACTGCTCGGGTCGTCCGTTGCGGTGGGCGAGCGGACGGTCGAGGAGGCGCTCGCCCTGACCGACGACGAGGGCGTCACGCTGGAGGCGGCACTCGAGGACATCGGCTTCCACGGCGAGGGGCATCTGGACGCGAGCGGGTGGGACGCCTTCTACGAACTGCACGTCGAACAGGACACCACCCTGGAGGACGCGGGTGTCCCGGTGGGAGTTGTCACGACGATCACGGGGATCACGCACCTCGACGTGGAGATCCTGGGCGAGGCGAACCACGCGGGCGCCACCCACATGCACGACCGGACGGACGCGCTCGCGGCGGCCGCCGAACTCGTGCTCGACGTGGAGGCCGCCGCGAACGGGGTCGTCGAGGCCAGCAGCGACTCGGCGGTCGGCACGGTCGGCTCGCTCGACGTGTCGCCGAACGCGACGAACGTCGTCCCGGGGCGCGTCGAGGCCGGCGTTGACATTCGCGACGTCGAGTACGAGTCGATGGAGACGGTCGTCGGCGCCGTCCGCGACACGCTCGACCGGATCGAAGCGGAGCGCGGCGTCGAGACCGAGTTCGCTCGCCCGTTCGATCTCGAACCGACACCGATGGCCGAGCGACTCCGCGAGGCGGCTCACCGCGCCGGCGACGACGCCGGGATCGGGACGATGGACCTGCACTCCGGCGCGGCCCACGACACGATGCACGTCGCTGACGTGACCGACGGGGCGCTCCTGTTCGCCCCCTCCCGCGACGGCATCAGCCACAACCCTCGCGAGTGGACAGACTGGGACGATTGCGCGGCCGCGACGCGGGTGATCGCCGGCGCCATCGCCGAGACCGCGGGCGTCGCCGAGGAGTAGGCGTCACCTCACGCCGCGAGCGCAACGTCCAAGTATAACATCACCACGACACCCACCATCGTCCCGAGCGTCGCCACCCGTTCGTGGCCACGTGAGTGGGTCTCGGGCAGGATCTCGTCGGAGATGACGAACAGCATGCCGCCGGCGGCGAAGCCCATCGCGTACGGGAGGATCGGCGCCGCCAGCGCGACGGCGACGGCGCCGATCACGGTCAGCGGGATCTCGACGAGCCCCGACCGGATCCCGGTGAGGACCGCGTACGCCCGGCGGTCGAACCCCGCGTTGACCGCCGCCACGGACACCGCGAGCCCCTCCGGGATGTTCTGGAGTCCGATCGCGAGCATGAGCGAGAGCCCGTTGGCGACCTCCCCGGAGCCGAAGCCGACGCCGACGGCCAGCCCCTCGGGCATGTTGTGGATCGTGATGGCGACGATGAACAGGATCACGGAGGCGACCTTCGTGTCGACGACCGTCTGGTCGGGACGCGACCGGCCCGTGATGAGCACGTGGACGTGGGGAACCCAGTGGTCGGCCTGGTCGAGGACGAGGACGCCGAGGACGATCCCGACGAGGACGGGAACCGGCGAGAGCAGTCCCGTCGCGGGGATCCCGGGCGCGACGATCTCGGTCAGCTCGATCCCGGGAACGATGAGCGAGGTGAACGACGCCGCGAGCATGACGCCCGCGGCGAAGCCGAGCGCGCCGTCGAGCGCGCGCTCGCTGGGGTCGCGCACGACCAGCACCAACAGCGCGCCGATCATGTTCATCCCGGCGATGACGACGCCCCCGACGAACGCCTGAACGATGGGGTTGGTCCCGGCGACGGAGACGAACAGCTCCTCGAGCACGTACGCGACACCGACCGGCGCCCATCAAAAGCTACCGGTCGCCGCGACGCTCCGTCCGCTGAACGTGGCGGGTTTCCCGGCCGGCGTCGGGAGTTCACCACCGTACCATCGGGACCTGCCGTCGAGACTCACTGACTGCGGGGATCAGTCGTCGGCCGACGGGTCGGGCGATACGACGGGAGGGACGCGGGACTCGTCGCCGGCGGCGACGCGGAAGCCGCCGGTCTCGGTGCGTCCGGACAACTCGCGCTGGGGGTACGGGATCTTGATCCCGGCGTCGTCGAGGGCGGCTTTCACCTCGCGAACGACCGCGGCGGTCGCGAGCGCGCGCTTCGGCGCGCTCGGCGTGTCGATCCAGAAGCGGCACTCCAGCACGACCGCCGAGTCGCCGAACGACTTCGGCACCACCTGTGGAGGAGGATTGTCCTCGACCTCGCTCACGTTCGCGAGGGCGTCGTTGACGACCTCCTCGGCGACCCCGAGATCGGCGGCGTAGTCGACGCCCACGTCGACCGAGAGGCGGAGCTGGCCGAGATGGGTTCGATTCGAGACGGTCGCGTTCGCCACCCGCTCGTTCGGGATGACGACTACCTCGCCGCCGGCGGTGCGGATGCGGGTGTTGATCACGGTGATGTCGGCGACGATCCCCTCCTCACCGTCGATCTCGACCCAGTCGCCGAGCTCGAACGGCCGCGAGAACATGAGGACGAAGCCCGCGATGAGCGAGCCGATCGTCGTCCGCGAGGCGGTGCCGACGACGATTCCGAGGAAGCCCGCGCCGATGAGCAGGCCGCCGAGGTTGATCCCCCAGACGGTGAGGGTGCCGACGACCGCCGCCCCGAGCACGCTCACTTGGAGGACGCGGAAGACGATCCCCTTCTGGTGTTGGTTGATGCTGTCGGACTGTCTCGCGTAGTCGTCGAGGCGACTCTCCAGCAGGTCGATACCGATGAGCGCGGCCGCGACGACCCCGACAGTGACCAGCAGCCTGACCAGCCCGGGCACGGTCGCGGCCATCGCGTCGACGGCCGCGAGCGCCACGCCGACGTATCCCCACACGAGGAGCACGGCGAGCCCGCAGCCCAGCGTCACGGCGAACTGGATCGTCCTGACGACCGCTGTGACGGGGAGCCGCCAGTCGACCGTCGTCGCCTCGACCGGGACGCGTTCGTGGCCGAGAACCCGGTCACGGACGACCCGATGTGCGACCCGGACGCTGCGCGGCGCCAACAACAGCGCGGTAACCGCTGCCGCCACGATGATGACGACCGTCGCCGCCACGCGCGCCTCGACGGTGACGAACCCCTCGAGGGTCTCTCTCAGCGTGGCGAGGAAGGCGTATTGCATACGTTCGACAACGAAAGCAAACGCAAAAACGCGGCGGTGTGGCTATCGCTCCCGATTTTCCCAAGCCCAGTCCGCGCCGCCGGCCGGGGCGTGAGGGCTCTCGTCCGGACGCCTCACAGCCGTTTGCTCACGTACGGCCCGTCCTGGTGGTAGCCGAGCTTGTCGCGGTAGTAGCCCCGCACGCCGATGCCCGAGATGACCGAGAGCTTCCCGAAGCCGGCGTCCGCGGCGATGTCCTCGGCCCTCCGGAGCAGTTGTCGGCCGTAGCCGCGGTGCTGCCAGTCACCGTCGTCCTCCTCGGCGTCGGTCCCGCGGTCGGCGCCGTCGAACGTCGCCGGCGAGCCGTACACGTGGAGTTCGCGAACAAGCGCCGCGTCCGCAAGCTCCCGGCGCACGGGGTCACCGTCGGCCGCGGGGCCGGCACCCGGCGCGGCGTGGGAGTACGACGGGAACCGGAGGCGGCAGAAGCCGACGAGCAGGTCCTGTTCGGTGTCCTCGAAGGAGATGAAGTGCTCCACCCCGCCGCCGGACTCGTAGGTCATCACGTCCAACTCGACGTCCTCGGGGCGGGGGTCGGCGTCGTTGTGTCCGACCTCACGCGCCCGAATGTCCCGAAGCTCGTACCCCTTCTCGTCGGCGCGCTGCTCGGCGAGCTGCCGAAGGTTCGACTTCCAGACGCCGGCGTCGATGAAGTCGGCGGGGATGTCACGCTGGACGCGCTGGAGCCGGCAGTACTTCGGGATCCGATCCATCGCGTCGGCGACGAGGTCGGCTGCCTCCTCGTTGTCCAGCGGTTCGAACTCGTCGCGGCGCCACGAGTCGTACACCCGCGTTCCCCGGACGACGAGCGTGGGGTAGATCTTCAGGTAGTCGGGTCGCCAGTCGGGGTTCTCGAACAGCTGTCGGAAGTCCTCCCGGCACATCTCCCGGCTCATCCCGGGCTGGCCCGGCATCATGTGAAAGCCAACCTTGAACGCCGCGTCGCGCAGCCGGCGGTTCGCGTCGATCGACGCCTGGTTGCCGTGGCCGCGGTGCATCTCTCGGTTGACGCGCTCGTAGGTCGTCTGGACGCCGACCTCGACCTTCGTCCCGCCGAGGTCGAGCATCCGGTCGATCTGCTCTGGGTCGCACCAATCGGGCTTCGTCTCGAACGTAATGCCCACGCAGCGCACGTCCGACGACTCGTTTCGGCTCTTCACGTCCTCCAGGTACTGGAACTCGTACTCGTCCGGTTCCTGCGCGAAGCTGCGCCCCTCGGCGGGGTTCGGCCGTGCGTCCGTGTCGTACTCGTTCATCGCCTGCAGCGCGCGCTTGACGAACCACTCCTGGTAGTCGTGCGAGCGCGCGGTCATCGTCCCGCCCATCAGGATCAGCTCGGCCTTGTCGACGGGATGACCGATGTGGCGCAGCTGTTCCAGCCGGAGGGTGACCTGCCCGTAGGGGTCGTAGTCGTTCTGCTGGCCGCGCGCCGCCGCCGGCTCGTGCCCGGTGTAGCTCTGGGAGGAGTCGAACTCCGAGGCGGGGCCGCCGGGGCAGTAGAGGCACTTCCCGTGCGGGCACGTGTGCGGCGAGGTCATGATCGCGACCGGCGAGACGCCCGAGGCGGTGCGCACGGGCTTCCTGCGCACCACCTCGCGGACCTCCTCGCGGCGACCCTCGGGGGCGCGCTGGAGCAGGTCGGTGTTCTGTGGCACCTTCGGGGAGGAGAACGCCGAGCAGGCGTCGCGCTTGGCCGACTCCAGGTCGTCGCGGCCGATATCGCGGTCGAGGATCCGCTCGACGAGCCGGGCGCACGCGCGCTCGAACGCCGCCGGCTCGTCGGACTCCTCGGCGTACTCGGTGAGTTCGGGGTCCGCCTCCGCGGTACCGCTCATTGGGAGTATGTGGCCGGGGTTCGGGCCTAAGGGTTTCGTTCGTCGGGATCGTCGTCGTCGTCGGAGGGCCCCCGAAACTTCGGAGCGAAGTACAGGAAACAGATCCCGAACAGGATATAGAACACACCCATCAGAGAATCGACAGAGACGCCGATCAGCGGTACGTCGCCCATCCAGCTCCAAGCGACAAGTCTCCACACACCGTTGAGAATCAGTACGATTCCCATCGCGACCGGAAACCAGTAGTTCACCTTCTCGACCTGGGTCATCCCCCGCGTGTCCTGGTCGGGCATCGGCGGTCCGCCTCCGTCTAGGACAGACAGCGGAGTTTGTTAGGCCGATCGTACGTTCGTCGCGAGCGGCTCGAAAGCCCACACGCTTCCCGGCTGATTCGTCCGTCGATCACGGAGCGTCCGCTCGCGAATGGAGGCGAACCGCGGCAGAACCGACGATCCGTGTCGCGCTCAGTTCAGCTGCCCGGCGACCGCGTCGACGACGGCGTCGGTCACCTCGTCGCGGCGGCCCGCGAGGTACTCGATGCGACCCTGGCGGACGCCGACGGCGGTGACGCCCGCGTCGGGTACCGCCATCGCGGCGTCGCCGGCGGCCGAACGCACGTCAACCTCGTCGTCGGCGCGGACGTACAGCTCGTCGGTGCCGTACAGGACCGTCGCGTCGCGGTCGCCCCGGCGCTGGAGCTCGTCCGCGAGCAGCGTCGTCGACGGGAAGTCGAAGCGGTGACTGAACGCGTCGGCGTCCAGCGTCGCGAACGTGCGGCCGTCGACCTCGCGCTCCTCGATGTTCGCCTCGGCGGTGTCGAGTTCCGTCTCGAGCTTCTCGCGGAACTGCCCCGCGATGTGGCCCGCGAGGTCGCCGCCCTCGGAGTCGAAGAGGATGTCGGTGATGAGCTCGCGTTTGTCCTGGTAGCTCTGGTAGTACGCCTCCAGCGCGACGGCCTCGCGCAGTTCGGTGACGCGGTCGGCGTCGACGCCGGCGTCGGTCGCGAGGTCGGCGTACGTCTCCGGCGTCCCCTCCCAGTAGCTCACGGCGGGGAGGTGGACGACGTCGTCGGCGACGTCGTCGTTCACGGTCGCCGCCAGCACCGACGCGAGCGCGCCCGTCGTCAGGTCGGCGGTCTCGGCGCCCGCGAGCCCGGGGTTGACGAGCGTCGCCACGGTATCGGCGATCTCCGGGTCCGCCGTCGCGGCGTCGACGACGACGCGTTCGGCATCGTACACGCCCAGTAGGTCGAGTCCGTCCTCGGACTCGACGGTGGAGCCGGTGCCCAGAAGGAGGACGAGCGGGAGCTGCTCGCCGTGGCGGTCGCGGTCCTGGAGCATCCGGGTGGTGTCCTTCGTCGCCGCGTCCATGTCGTACACCGGCTCGTCGAGCGGTCGGCGCTTGAAGTAGTGGTACTCCGCGTCGCTTTTCGCGTGCTCCTCGCGGATCCGCGGGAGCACCGCGCGCTCGACGGCCGCGCCGGCGACATAGCCGTCGGCGGTGGCGGCGTGGCGAACGACGATCGGGCGCGATTCGATAACTGCACGGCGGATCGACTCCGCGGCCTCGAGCAGGTCGTCGCCGACCGTGTCGATCGCCGGGTGATCGCCGAGCGCGGCGACGCCGTCGGGGCGTGCCTCGTCGCTCAGCGCCTCGGCGAGCCGTCGTTCGACGGCCGCGGCTTCATTTCCCTCGAGCGCCGCCAGCGCATCCGTTTCGACCTGAATCTCGTTGCGCCGTACCTCGACGTCTCCCTCGAGACGGACGATGTCGCCGACCTCGATCTCGGGGTACGCGCGGACGCCAGCCTGGACGAACGCCGCACAGTCGACGACGCCCGTCTCGTCACGTAGCTCGAACACCGTCGGCCCACCCGTCTGGCGCGCGCCGACGACTTCTCCCTCGATGCGGACCGTCTCGCCGACGCGGTCCGACAGCGAGCCGATGTCGACGCGCTCGCTGTCGCCGTTGGGCATCGACTGCTTCCGCTCGCGAACGGCCTCGATGTCGTCGCCGTCGTCCGACTCGCCTTGCGAGGGTTCCGATCGGCTGTCGGCTCCGGCGTCGTCGGCTTCGGTTTCGTCAGTCCCGGCGTCGGCAGTTTCGGTCCCTTCAGTTTCAGCCGCTTCGTCTCCGTCGTCGGCCGCGGACTCGCTCCCGTCGTCGCTGGGATCGTCCGGGGTCGGCTTGTGGGTCACAGCGGAGCCGTCGTCCCCGTCACCGTCGCCGTCGTCCGGTTCGGGATCGACCTCCTGTGTCCCCTCCTGGACGAGCACGCCGCGGAACTCTCGCTCGGTCTGTCGAATGGACCACGCGAGGTCGACGTTGCCGTTCTCGCGAACGTTCTTCACCTGAACGAACACCTCGTCTCCGGGCTCCCAGTCGAGCGATTCGATCCGGCGGTCGAGCTCGGATCGGTGAAGGAGACCGGTAACGTTCGATGACAGGTCGATGAACACGCCGAAGTCGGCGTAGCCGTCGACGACGCCGCTGTAGAACCGGTTCGGCTTCAGTTGGTTCGGGTCGTTGCCGCGGAACTCGAAGACGACGTCTTCCTCGTGGGAGGAGCAGATGCGTCCGTCCACGGACGCACCACAGATGATACACTTACCCATTTGTGTGGAGCCAGTGGCCCCTGCCTAAAACTGTTGTCGAAACGTCGACGCACGTGCTTGCCACGTGAGTTCCACGTCGTCACCCGATATCGCCGGGTACGAGCGCCGCGAGTTCCGTCGCCGGTCGGGGCGACGCCGTCAAATGATGTACCACCGGGTCAGCAGCGTCGCGATCGCGTCGAACCCGCGGAAGCCGTAGCCGAACACCAGTGCCGCCGGCACGGCTGTCGCCGCGACTGCCCGCCACGTCGTCGTTTCGTGAATCTCGCGGATGCCCACGACGAGCAGACCCGCGCCGTACAGCGCACACGCTGCTCGAAGCGACGGAACCGGCACACCGGCGAGCGCACAGGGGGCACTCGCGTACGCGATCACCTGCACCGTCTCGCTGATCCCGGCACGGTCGCGAACGAAGACGATCAGCAGGACCGTCTGCAGCGCCGCCGTGAGGTGGAGGCCCGCGGGCGCGATGAACACGGCCACGAACAGCAGCGAGACGAGTGCGGAGACCGCCGGACCGCCGAACGCGGTCGGGATCGTCGCGGGATCGAGGAGGAACCGACCGGCGGCGAACGCGAGGGCGACGCAGACGGCGAACACGAGCCCCGGCGCCTGATCGCCCGGAGCGATCCCGGTACCGAAGAAGCGACCGGGCCGAACGAGCACCTCCGCCCAGGCCCGCGCGACCGCGTTCGGGCCGCGAGCGCGCCCTCCGTCGGGGTTGTCAACCCACGTTGTCACACCCGAGGTAGCGACGGCGCGGCCATGACGGTTGCGGTCTCGGCGGCGACCGCGCGGTGTTTCGGTCGCCAGATCGTACAGCGTTCAGTCGCGACGGAGCACGTGACAGTCCCGACACCGTGCCTGGTAGCTCTCCTCGGCACCGACGAGGATCGTCGGGTCGTCGGCGTGGGCCGGCTCGCCCTCGATGAGTCGCTGGTTGCGGGTCGCAGGCTCTCCACACTTCGCGCAGATCGCCTGGAGCTTGTCGACGTACTCGGCGACGGCCATCAGGTCCGGGAGCGGATCGAACGGCTCGCCGCGGTACGTCTGGTCGGTGCCCGAGACGATCACGCGGCGGTCGTCCTCCGCCAGCGCCTGACAGACGTCGACGAGCGCGTCCGAGAAGAAGTTCGCCTCGTCGATCGCGACGACCATCTCGCCGTTGAGCTCCTCCGGGATGTCCCACGGTCCGTCCCCCTCGTTGTCGACGACGCTTGCTTCCCACGACCGGCCGTTGTGGGTGCCGATAGTCGTCTCGCCGTACCGGTTGTCGAGCGCGGGCGTGAAGACGGCGATCTCCTGTCCCGCGATCTCCGCGCGACGGAGCCGTCGGAGGAGCTCCTCGGTCTTCCCGGAGAACATCGATCCCGAGATGACCTCGATCCACCCGGAACCGGTGATCGCGTGCATACCAGTTGAGGGCGGTTTCTCCGCGGAAAACCGTTTCTCTCTGTGGTTCGGCTGCCGTTCTGGCGCGACACTGTGCTGTCGCTGGCGGGTGTAGCGTTCCGGAAGGATTGTGCGTGGGTGCTGTCTGTAGGGCGCCCCGAAGGGCGCACAGCACCTGCATCCGTGTGGATGCGTGGGACCGGATTTGAACCACGGTCGCGCGTTCCGCGCTCCCTGCCTCAAATCCGCTCGTGTACGCATCCCGTGAGATGCGTGGGACCGGATTTGAACCGGCGGACCTCTACAGGACAGCGCCCTCAACGCTGCGCCGTTGGCCTGGCTTGGCTACCCACGCATCGTGCGTCAGTACGCACTCCGTTGTATCCCGGTTACGGATAAAGGGCTTTCCATTCCGACCAGTCCGCGAGTGAGATTCCCATGCCGCGCGGTGATCTGACGCCCCGAGCGGGAACGCTCCGATGATCAGACAACTGCTATACGGCAGCCGGTACAGTGGGCGCCCATGAGCACGGACGCTCCGCCACCACTGGCTCGGTTCCGCGGGTTCGCGCGCGAGCACAGCCTCGGCGTCGCCGGGATCCTCTCTGCGGTCGCGCTCGGACTCGTGTTCGCGGTCGTCGGGGGCGTCGTTCCCTCGACCGTCCTTCCTCGTGCGCCGTCGGCGGTGCTTGCGGCTATCCCGACGATCAACGCGGTGATCTCGCTTGCGGCGATCGCC
Organism: Halobaculum rarum; assembly: GCF_040025155.1. Classification (NCBI taxonomy): domain Archaea; kingdom Methanobacteriati; phylum Methanobacteriota; class Halobacteria; order Halobacteriales; family Haloferacaceae; genus Halobaculum; species Halobaculum rarum. The sequence goes on from NZ_CP157275.1 coordinate 2,861,155, forward strand.
ACGATCACGCTCGGCGTTCGGGCGGCTCGGCGACGCGAGTTCGAGACGCATCGACGGTATATGCGCGCTTCGACCGGTCTATTCGGTACGTTTCTCGTGCTGTACCTCTATCGGCTCACGATCCTGGGAACGACTGACTTCGGCGGACCGACGACTGTCGAGCGGTTCGTCTACCTCCCGGTGCTCGCTGTACACGTTCTCCTCGCGATCGTTTGCGTGCCGCTCGTCGTGTACGTCCTGACGCTCGCGGCGACGCGACCGGTCACCGACCTGTTCGACACCGCGCACAGGCGGGTCGGCCGAATCGCGGCCGCGCTGTGGCTCGTCTCGTTCGGACTCGGCGTCGTCGTGTACGCGCTCCTGTATCTCGTGTACTGAGCGGTGCTGTTACTGGGTCTGCTACCGCCTGAGAGGCTCGAAGGTTGAAATACGATGACGGAACCAACACCGCTGATGCGGTGAGCGTCGCCGCGGACCGACAGCGGGTGTGCGACACGACGGTCCGCGGGCGGAGTGTGTGTCGCCTGTTCGCCAACACGATCGCGACTGTCGTCGCGAGGAAGCATCACACAGCCGTTCGACCGCGCACTGCTCCCTCTCGCTGTATTCTGGGCGGCTCGGCACGGGGACCTCGCCACGGTTCCCACGAGGGTTCGTTCGCGTCGCTCACTCACCCTCGCGTTAGTCGTCCGCGGGGGACGGGCCACCCACCGCCGGCCGACTCACCTCGCGGTCGGCCGCCTCGCCGTCGATGTCGTACGGATACTCCCCGGTGACGCAGCCGAGACACAGGTCCGCCTTCGTCGACGAGAGCGCGCCAGCGACAGCGTCGACCGATAAGTACGACAGCGAGTCGGCGCTGATATCCTCGCGGACCTCCTCGACCGATCGGTCCGCGGCGATGAGCTCCTCGCGGGTCGCCATGTCGATCCCCATGTAACACGGCGCGATGATCGCGGGCGCGCCGATCCGAACGTGGACCTCCTCGGCGCCGGCGTCTCGAAGAAGCTGCACGAGCTGCGTCGAGGTGGTGCCGCGCACGATGGAGTCGTCGATCAGTGTGACGGACTTCCCCTCGACGGTCGAGCGGATCGGGTTCAGCTTGAGTCGCACCGCCCGCTCGCGCTCGTCCTGCGTCGGCATAATGAACGTCCGGCCCACGTATCGGTTCTTCATCAGGCCCTCCGCGAACTCCACCTCGGCGCCGTCCTCGGCGGCGGCGTCGGCGTAGCCGGAGGCGAACGCGCGCCCGGAGTCGGGCACGGGCATCACTACATCCGAGTCCACGCCGGCCTCCCCCCACAGCGCGCGTCCGAGGTCGCGTCGGGCCTCGTACACGAGCGTGTCGTCGATGACGGAGTCCGGGCGTGCGAAGTACACGTGCTCGAAGAAGCAGTGCGCGGAGTTGTCGGCCTCGAACAGCTGATACGAGTCGAAGCCGCTCCCGTCGCGCTCGAGAACGACGAGTTCGCCCGGGCGCACGTCGCGAACCAGATCGCCGTCGAGCGTGTCGATCGCCGCCGACTCGCTGGCGATGACGTAGCCGTCCTCTAGTTCGCCGATGCACAGCGGTCGGTTCCCCTGCGGGTCGCGCACGCCGATGACGGTGTCGTCGTGCATCACCGTGAGCGAGTACGAGCCGTGGATCCGACTCATCGTCCGCTTGACGGCGCGGATCAAGTCCGACTCCAGGAGGTTACGCGCGAGGTCGTGCGCGATGACCTCCGTGTCCCCCTCGGAGGTGAACGCGTGGCCCGAGGACGCGAGCTCGTCGCGGATATCGTCGGCGTTGACGAGGTTCCCGTTGTGCGCGAGCGCGAGCGCGCCGGACTTGAACGACACCGAGAACGGCTGGGCACATCGGGCGTTGACGCCCCCGGCTGTCGGGTAGCGAACGTGGCCGATCCCCGCGGACCCGGAGAGGTCGTCCAGGTCTGACTGCGTGAAGGCGTCGCCGACGAGGCCCATCTCGATGTGGCTGTGCTGCTGGAACCCGTCGTGAGTGGCGATCCCGGCGGAGTCCTGCCCGCGGTGCTGGAGCGCGTACAGCGAGTAGTACAGCGGCCGCGCGGCGGCGCGGTCGTCGAGTGTGATGCCGACGACGCCGCACTTCTCGGTCGGGCCGTCCACGGGGGCCGGCTCACGCGAGCCGTCGCCGAGCGGTTCGGTCAACGATGTGACCGGCGCCGCTGCCCGGTCCCCGGAGTCGCCGTGTGACATGGTCGCTACTGGAAGCCGATTCCACAAAAACCCTCGTTATCGTGCGTAGGTCGCCACGAGAACTCACGGAGGTATTCACGAACGTGAATACAATGGCGGAGCCTCGTTCTCACCGCTGCGTCCGCTGGTTCGGATACTGGTGAAACGGGATCCGTCGACGATCGTGCCTCATGGGCTGTCGGATCTCAAGCACCGCCTGTACACGGACCGTCGTCAGCTCGCGCACTGAGGACGTGGACCCGTTCGACCGATAGCGGTGGCGCCGCTGAATGACGGTGGTAGCGAGTGAAGGAGAGAGAAGACGCGAGTTAGTTGTCGCCGGCCTTCGACTGCCACTCGTAGTCGCGCCGCTTGGCGGACTTGCCGAAGCCGCACGAGGAGCACTTCTTCTTCTTCACGTGGTAGGACTTCTCGCCGCAGCGTCGACACTTGACGTGCGTCGTCTTGTTCTTCTTCCCCTGAGACGGCGTTCCGGCTCCGGTCATACGTTGATGGAAACGACGTTGTCGCCACGGATAATCGTTGTGTCTTCGACTTCGTCGTCGGTCGACCCCTCCAGTTCGGTGGGGTCGAGCACGACGTTCATGTGCTGGTCGTAGCCAGCGAGTACGCCGAAGTGAGCGGTACCGTCTTTGAGGTGGACCGTTACCGGAGTGTCCAGAGTCTCCTCGAGTACGTCGAGCGGGCGGCCAGTCATGTTCGGTTCGTCGGCAGATTCGGGTTTAAGCGTACCGGACGCCGTCGCTCCCCTTGGCGATCGGTCCGCGGTGTGACTGCGCCCTCCGAGCGCGCGAACCGCGACTCCGTCGACGACGTGACACCCGAACCCGAGCAGTTTTAACAGATGACCGATACAGTACATATACCATCGCCCGCGGGTAAGTACGGGGTTCGGCCCCGTATTGTGGGATTGCGGACCGACGCGCTGTAAGACGCCGGGGTCCACAGTGACCCGTCCGGGGCTTTCCGTACGAGCATCGGCCGCGCGCGACGCGCGGGATTCACGCTCGCAACGCAGACAACACACAATGGAAGTAGAAATCGCAACAATCGGCGGCTACGAGGAAGTCGGTCGCCAGATGACGGCAGTTCGCGCAGGGAACGACATCGTCGTGTTCGACATGGGCCTCAACCTGAGTCAGGTCCTGATTCACGACAACGTCGAGACGGAGAAGATGCACAGCCTGGACCTCATCGACATGGGCGCCATTCCGGACGACCGGATCATGAGTGACCTGGAGGGCGACGTGAAGGCCATCGTGCCGACTCACGGCCACCTCGACCACATCGGTGCCCTCTCGAAGCTGGCCCACCGATACGACGCGCCCATCGTCTCGGCGCCGTTCACCATCGAACTGGTCAAACAGCAGGTCCAAAGCGAGAACAAGTTCAACGTCGACAACGACCTCGTCAAGATGGAGGCGGGCGAGACGATGTCCATCGGCGATTCGGGCAACGTCGAATTGGAGTTCGTCCACGTCACTCACTCCATCATCGACGCGATCAACCCGGTCCTCCACACGCCCGAGGGCGCGGTCGTCTACGGGCTCGACAAGCGCATGGACCACTCGCCGGTCCTCGAGGATCCGATCGACATGGAGCGATTCCGCGAGATCGGCCGCGAGGGCAACGGTGTCCTCTGTTACATCGAGGACTGCACCAACGCCGGCCGAAAGGGCCGCACGCCCTCCGAGTCGCACGCGCGAAACCACCTCAAGGACACGCTCCACAGCATCGAGGACTACGACGGCGGCATCGTCGCCACCACGTTCTCCTCGCACGTCTCGCGCGTCTCCTCGCTCGTCGAGTTCGCCCAGGACATCGGCCGCGAGCCAGTGCTCTTGGGCCGCTCGATGGAGAAGTACAGCGGGACCGCGGAGCGACTGGACTTCGTCGACTTCCCCGACGACCTCGGAATGTACGGCCACCGGAAGTCCGTCGACCGGACGTTCAAGCGGATCATGCAGGAGGGCAAGGAGAAGTACCTCCCCATCGTCACCGGTCACCAGGGCGAGCCGCGCGCGATGCTCACCCGCATGGGCCGCGGCGAGACCCCGTACGAACTGGACGACGGCGACAAGGTCGTCTTCTCGGCACGGGTCATCCCGGAGCCGACCAACGAGGGACAGCGCTACCAGTCCGAGCGCCTCCTGAAGATGCAGGGCGCGCGCATCTACGACGACATCCACGTGTCGGGCCACCTCCGCGAGGAGGGACACTACCAGATGCTCGATGCGCTCGAACCACAGCACGTCATTCCCGCCCACCAGGACATGAAAGGCTTCGCGCCGTACGTGGACCTCGCGAGCCGGAAGGGGTACAAGCTGGGGCGTGACCTCCACGTCACGCAGAACGGGAACATGATCCAGCTGACGGAGTAACGATGACACAGGACGCGACGGCCGACCGGGTACTCGCGGCGGTCCGCCAGCGCCGCGACCGCGTCAACGCCGCCATCGACGAGGACCTCCCGATGGCCGAGCCGGAACGACTGTACGAAGCCAGCCGGTACATCCTGGAGGCGGGCGGCAAGCGCCTCCGACCGACGGCGGCGCTCCTCGTGGCCGAGGCGATCGCCGGCATCGACGCCGACGCGACGACCGACTACCGGTCGTTCCCGGCGCTCGACGGCGAGCCGTTCGACCTCATGCGCACGGCCGTCAGCGTCGAGGTGATCCAGTCGTTCACCCTGATCCACGACGACATCATGGACGACGACGACCTCCGGCGCGGCGAGCCGGCGGTCCACCGCGCGTACGACGTGGAGACGGCGATCCTCGCCGGCGACACGCTGTACGCGAAGGCGTTCGAGCTGCTCTCGGACACCGGCGCGGAGCCGGCGAACACGGTCGAGGCGGTCAACCGCCTCGCATCGGCGTGTACTCGGATCTGTGAGGGGCAGTCGCTCGACGTGGAGTTCGAGAACCGCGACGACGTGACGCCCGAGGAGTACCTGGAGATGGTCGAGCTGAAGACGGCCGTGCTGTACGGCGCGTCGGCGGCCATCCCGGCGGTGCTCATGGGCGCCGACGACGAGACGGTCGAGGCGCTGTACCAGTACGGCGTCGACTCCGGGCGCGCGTTCCAGATCCAGGACGACGTGCTCGATCTCACCGTCCCCTCGGAGAAGCTGGGCAAACAGCGTGGCTCCGACCTCGTCGAGGGGAAGGAGACGCTCATCACCCTCCACGCGCGCCAGCAGGGCGTCGACGTCGACGGGCTCGTCACCGCCGAGACGCCCGCCGAAGTGAGCGAGGCGGCGGTCGACGACGCCGTCGCGGTGCTCGAGGACGCCGGATCCATCGACTACGCCCGCGAGATGGCCGAGGATCTCACCGAGCGCTCGAAGGAGCGGCTGACGGTGCTCCCCGAGGGCCCGGCTCGCGACCTGCTCGCGGACTTGGCCGACTACCTCATCTCCCGCGAGTACTGACGATTCGCGGTATCCGACCGTGTGCCCTCCCAAACCCTCCCAAAGGGGTCGTCGACGGCCCGCTGTGATCCGGTCGTCCCGTCCGGAACGGAAACGCGGAAGTCGTTCCCGAACGCTCGGTCAGTCGTGAGTCTTCCGTGAGCACGTCCCGAAACGCGGCGCTGTTTCTCGCGCTCGGGATCTGCTGGGGCGGCAGCTTCCCGGCTATCGAGGTCGGGCTGACCGAACTGCGCCCGCTGCTGCTCGGCGCGTACCGCTTCGACCTCGGAGCACTCGTGGCGCTGGCGTACGTGTTCTGGCGCGCGGAGGAACCGATGCCGCGCTCGCGGACCGATCTCGGTGCGATCGTCGTCGCCGGGCTGCTGTTCGTCGTCGCCAACATCGCTTTCCTCGCGTACGGCCAGCAGTACACGACCGGCGGGATCGCCTCGATCGTCTACAGTCTCAACCCGATTTTGACGACGTTCTTCACGGTATGGCTGCTCGACGAGGGAAGCCTCGACGCGCGCGGGTACGTCGGCGTGCTGCTCGGGATCGCGGGAGTCGGGTTAGTCGCCCAGCCGTCGCCGTCGAACCTCGGCGGCGACACGACGATCGGCGTCGCGCTCGTGTTCGTCGCCGCCGTCGCCGTCTCCTTCGGCAGCGTCGCCACCCGGTGGCTGGAGCCCGAGTCGGAGGCGCTGCCGCGAACGGCGTGGGGAATGGCGCTCGGCGCCGTCCTCCTCCACGCACTCAGCGTCGTCGCCGGCGAACCCCAGCCGCTCCCGACGGCGCTGTCGCCGGCTGTCGTGTTCTCGCTGGCGTTCCTCGGCGTGTTCGCCTCCGCGATCGGCTACGCCATCTACTTCGGGCTGCTCGACCTGCTGGGGCCCTTCGAGATCAACCTCGTGAGCTACGTCGTTCCGGTCGTCGCGACCGTCGCCGGTGCGGTCATCCTCTCGGAGCCGGTCACGCCGCTGACCGTGATCGGCTTCGTCGTCGTCGTCGCCGGCTTCGCGTTGGTGAAACGCGAGGCGATCCGTCGCGAACTCGACGGGCGTCACTGGTGACCGCGGCGACAACGCTCGGGGAGTGGACTGCCGTGTTGCGGGTGCGCGAGTCGAGTCGTGTGGAGTCGAGCCTACGAGTCGGCGTCGCCGTCACGTAGCTCGTCGATGTCGGCGAGCAGCTCCTCGGCGTGATCCTCCGGGGAGACGCCCTCATAGACGCGCTCGATCCGGCCGTCGGGGCCGATCAGGTACGTGTTGCGGAACACGCCCTCGACGACGTTGCCGAAGACGTTCTTCTCGCCGTAGGAGTCGTACGCGTCGGCGACCGAGCCGTCCTCGTCGGACAACAGCGGGAACGGGAGGTCGTGCTTCCGGGCGAACGCCTCGAGGTCCTCGACGGGGTCGTCGCTCAGGCCGAGGATCGCCGCCTCGCGCTCCTCGAACTCGTCGTAGGCGTCGCGGAACCCGCACGCCTCGGTCGTGCATCCGGGGGTGTCGGCCCGGGGGTAGAAGTACAGGACGACGCGTCGTCCCTCGAACTCCGCGAGCGAGACCTCGCGACCGACGTGGTCGGGAAGCGAGAAGGCGGGCGCCTCGGTTCCGGTGTCGAGCATAGGCGTCGATCGGACGGCGGGATGAAAAGCGGTGTCGGTGTCGCAGTCGCCGGCGACATGAAACACGGCGTCGGCGACGGGCGGGTCGCCGCCGTGATCACTCGATCGGCTCGGCGGCGTCCCGCTCGACGAGGGGATCCGCGTTCGCCGTCGGCAGCGAAACCACGTCATCGTTCGCGAGTTCGTACTCGCGCTCGTCGACGCCCAGGATCTGCCCCACGTCGCGGGTGATCCGCACCGTTTGGCGGTCGGTGTCGCCGCCAGACGCCTCCGTCTCTTCGCCGGCGGCGGACTCCGTGTCCGTGCCGCCGGCCCGGTCCGGTTCGGATCCGGGAACGAACTCCTCGGGGGGACCGTCGGGGTCGCTGGGGGAACCGTGGGATTCGGACTCACTGGCGGCCGGCGGGCCGGCATCGGCGGTCGATGCCGGCTGCGCGTCCGTCGTCGACCCGGTCGCCGTGTCGGTTGCCGTCGATCCGTCTCCGCCCATCGCGTCCGCGAGGACGCCGTGCCCGCCGTCCGCATCGGCCGTGTCGGCTGTAGCGTCCGTTCCACCCGCGGATCCGTCGCTCGTGGTTCCCGGGCCGGCCGGCGGTTCGGAGTCCGATCCCTGTTCGGGCGGAGCGGTGTCAGGTGCATCCGCCGCGGACGCCTCGCCGCCGGTCGCAGGGGGCGCTGCCGGCTCGGCCTCGGGGGCGGTCGACGCCGCGACTTCGGAGGCGCTCGACGCCGTGGCTTCGGGTGCGGTCGCGCGTTCGTCCGCGTCGGCTGCGTCGCCGGCGAGGTCCACGTCGGCGCCGTTCTCCAGCACGTCGAGGACGCGGCTTTTGTTCTGCTCGATGCGGACGACCAGGTCCTCGAACAGTTCCGCCTCCTGCACGGTCATGCCCTCGGTGTCGGTGGGCGCGCCCGCGGCGGCGAACGACGAGAGCTTGACGACCTTGCCGACGCGGCGCTCGTACAGCGACTCGACGACCTCCTCGGCGGTCTCGATCTCGTTGGAGAGCTTTCGGACTCGGTCGTCGGAGAAGGGCTGGTCGACGCTCGCGGCGCGCTCGTCACGCTGACGCTTGCGCTCGCCGAGGTACGCGGCGACGTCCTCGTAGAAGGAGTCGCGCAGGTGCTGGAGGCTGTCCTTCGAGCGCTCCTTCGATTGTACCGAGCGTAGTTCGTCTAAGTCCATTGTGTGGTATCCGCCGGTGTGCTACTCCCGCGCCTTCTCCGCGCGTCCGCGCGCCATGAGGAACACGCCGACGTACTCGGGGACCGATACGATTCCCTCCGACACCTTATCTCTGTCGTCGCCCACGTCGACCGGCCCCGGATCGTGCACGTCGACGAGGATGTCGCGGCCGCGGAAGCGCCCGGGGACGGCGTCCGTCAGCGGGTCGAAGCCGTCGAGCGCGTCCCGTTCCAGCGGGCACACGAGCAGGCCGCTCCCGCCGTGGATGGATCCGGGGAGGCGGATGAGCCGGCGGATGTCGGTCGTCACCGGCTCGTCGATGGGTGCGGTCTGCTCGGCGGTGACGCGTTCCGCGATCGCCCGCACCAGCGTCGACGCGCCGGGGCCCAACTCGACGTTGCCCGATTTCACGCCCTCGGGGTTGCGTTCGAGGACGCCGTAGATGGTTCGAGCGGTCTTCTCGCCGACGCCGTCGAGTTCCTGCAGCTCCGCGAGCGCGTCTTCCTCGTCCATCGCGCGCAACCGCTCCGCGTAGGCGACGAGCTCCTCGTGGACGCGCCGTCCCCACCCGCCCTCGCGACGGAGCTGCTTCTGGAGGGTCGTCCCGCGCTCGTTCGGCCGCCGCTCGATGAGGCCGTCGTAGTTGAGATCGACCGCGCGGACGTAGTCGACGACCTCCCGGCGGGCCGTGGAGTCGAGCTCCGCGATCGACTCGTCGCGGACGTGGACGTGGTAGCCGCGACCGCCCGAGAAGACGACCTGCATGTCCGCGTCAGCGAAGCCGAAGTCGTCCGCAAGGACGTCGAGCAGCGCGAGCAGTTCCTCCTTGCAGGCGGCGAGCATGTCGCCGTAGCTCGTTTCCTCGGGATCGACGCCGGGCAGGTGGTCGGCGTCGAGGTCGAACACGAGATCGGCCGAGCGCCAGCCCTTCTCGCTCATCCGCTTGTTCGCGGGGTCGTCGTAGCGGGCGGCCGAGAAGTACGCGTGTCGCGGCGTCTCGCGCGCGAGGAACTCGCTCACCTCGCCGATGTCGAGCAGCGATTGGTGGCGGACCATCGTGGTGCCGTCGCCCGCGGTGAAGGGGATGTGTCCCCACTCGCGCTCGTTGGCCTCGGGCGGCGGGGAGACGGACGCGCTCCGGTAGTAGTCGCCGAAGCGGCCCTTCAGGTACTCGCGGGTGCGGCGGTTCATCTGACGACGCTTGGGTAGTGGCGACGCCGGTATGAGTGTTGCCGTCTGGTCCGCCCGGTGGGCCCGGACGCGGCGCCGGGCGCCACGACGAGTCCCGGAACACCTAACCCCGAAACCCGCGACCGCTCTGGCATGATAGACGAGACGGTCGCCGAGATCCGGGAGATGCAGACGCACTCCTCGTCGGTCGTCGCGGTGAAGGCCGCCCGTGCGCTGGGCGACCTGCTCGACCGCGAGTACGCCACGCTCGACGAGTTCGAGCGCGACCTCGACCACAACACCGGCGCGCTCCGACGGGCGAACCCGTCCCACGCCAGCCTCCACCGCGCGATGCGCGCGATCGCCGACACGGTGCTCGGCAACGCCGAGACGGTCGAGGAGGGAAAACAACTGTTGGACGTGACGATCGAACAGGAGGTCGAACGGGTCGAGACCGGGAAGCGTGAAGCCGCGGCTACCGCCGCGCGAACGTTCGAGGACGGGGAAACGTTCCTCACGCACGACTACTCGTCGACGGTGCTCGAGGCCGTGGAGGCGGCGGCCGTCGGCGGCGCACACATGACCGCGTACGTCACCGAGGCACGCCCGCGCTATCTCGGACGCAAGACCGCGCGCACGCTCGCCGAGATGGACCGCATCGACTCCCATCTCGCGGTCGACGCCGCCGCCGGCTACCTCCTCCGGGAGGTGGACCCGGACCGTGTCGTCGTCGGCATGGACTGCATCGTCGGTGACACCCTCTACAACCGGATCGGAACGTTCCCGATCGCGGCCGCCGCCGCCGAGGTCGGCGTTCCCGTCGTCGTCGTCGGCTCGGGCACGAAGATCATCGACGACGAGTTCCGCTTCGAGAACGAGTCGCGGCCCCCGAGCGAGGTGATGCTCGAACCCGTCGACGGCATCACGCTGGAGAACCCCGCCTACGACGCGACGCCGATCTCGCTCGTCGACGAAGTGATCACCGACGAGGGCGTCCGCGAGTTCTGAGCCGCCGCGGCGGGTCGTTCCTCGCCCGTACCGGATCAGTCGTCGCCCGCGACGCCGTCCCTGTCTGTCGGCGTCCGCGACGACTCGGGCTCCCCATCGTCGCCGAGACGCCGAACGCGGACGCTCGACACTTTGTACTCGGGGATCCCGCTCGTGGGGTCGACGTGATCGCCGGTGAGTCGGTTCACGGCGCCGTCGGCGAAGTGCATCGGCACGAACACGACGCCGTCGCCGGGGCGGTCGCTGATCTCGGCGCGCACCTCGATCGCGCCTCGGGGGGACTCGACGCGGACGCGCTCGCCGTCGGCGATCCCGAGCCGCTCGGCGGTCGCGGAGTTCACCTCGACGAACGCCTCGCCCACGTGATCGAGAAGACCCTCGACCCTCCGCGTCAGCGTCCCGGTGTGCCAGTGGTACAGCACGCGGCCGGTCGTCATCGTGAGCGGGAACGCCTCGCTCGGGAGGTCGCCCGGCTCGCCAGTATCGGCGGGGACGAACCGCGCCTTCCCGTCGGGGAAGTTGAACTCCTCCGCGTACAGGTACGGCGTCCCCGGGTCCGACTCGTCCTCGCAGGGCCACTGGAGCCCGCTCTCCTCGCGGAGGCGGCCGTGACTGATACCGCCGTAGATCGGCGCGACCTCGCTGATCTCGTCCATCACCGCGGCCGGGCCGTCGTACGACCACGTGTCGCCCGCGTGGTCGGTCCGGTTCGCCAGTTCTTGGATGATCGCCCAGTCCTGTCGCGCGTCCCCGGGAGGATCGGTCGCCTTGCCGACCAACTGCACGCGCCGCTCGGTGTTCGTGAAGGTGCCCTCCTTCTCGGAGAACGTCGCCGCCGGGAGCACCACGTCGGCGTACGCGGCCGTCTCGGTCGGGAAGACGTCCTGCACGACGAGGAACTCCAGCGCCTCGAGCGCCTCCTCGGCGTGGGCCAGATCCGGCTCCGACAGCGCGGGGTTCTCGCCCATCACGTACAGCCCCTCCACGTTGCCCGTGAGCGCCTCGTCGAACACCTCCGGCACCGTCAGTCCCTCCTCGGCGGGCGGGCGCACCCCCCACGCGCCCTCGAACTCGTCGAGCACGTCGGGGTCGCCGGGGTCGCGGTAGCCGGGCAGGAGGTTCGGGAGCGTCCCCATGTCGCCGCCGCCGCCCTGGACGTTGTTGTGACCGCGGAACGGCGAGACGCCGGCGCCGGGCTTGCCGAGGTTCCCGGTGACGAGCGCGAGATCCGCCAGCGCGAGGACGTTCTGCGTGCCGTGGCTATGCTGGGTCATCCCCATCGCCCACCCGAAGACGACCGAGTCGGCGGCGGCGATGGTCTCGGCCGCCCGTTTCAGATCCTCGGGCGCGACACCCGCGAGGCGCTCGACTTCCTCCGGGGTGAACGGCTCCACCTTTTCGCGGAGGGCGTCGAAGTTCCGCGTTCGCTCCTCGACGAACTCGGCGTCGTGGAGGTCGTTGGCGACGATGTGCCGGATCAGTCCGTTGATCCATGCAACGTCGTACCCCGGCTCGGTTCGCACGTACTGGCTCGCGTGCTCGGCGATCTCGACCTTCCGCGGGTCGAAGACGACGAGGTCCGCGCCGGCGTCGACGTTGCGCTTGATCCGAGTGGCGAGGACGGGGTGGCTCTCGGTCGTGTTCGATCCCGTGATGAGGTAGGCGTCGGCCTCGCCGATGTCCTCGTTGATACGGTTCGACATCGCGCCGTAGCCGAGCGTCTGCTTGAGCGCCGCGACCGTCGAGGAGTGACACAGACGCGCGCAGTTGTCGATGTTCTTCGTCCCAAGGACGCCCCGCGCGAACTTCTGCATCAGGTAGTCCTCCTCGTTGGTGCACTTCGAGGAGGCGAACGCCGCCAGCGCGTCCGGTCCGGCGCGCTCGCGGATCGACTCGAACCCCTCGGCGACCCGGTCGAGCGCCTCGTCCCACGATGCGGGGCGCAGCTCCCCGTCGTCGCCCCGAACCAGCGGCGTCGTCAGCCGCTCGTCGGAGTTCGCGAACTCGTAGCCGAACTTCCCCTTCACGCACGTCGAAAAGTCGTTCACTGGCGCGTCCGCGGGGTCGTCGGTCGGGACCGCCCCGAGCACCTCCTCGTCCTTCGAAACCAGTTGGAAGCGACAGCCGACCGCACAGAAGCCGCAGGTCGTCTCGGTGAACTCCACGTCCTTCAGCCGGTGGTCGGCGATCCGGCTCGCGGCGTCGAACAGCCAGCCCTCCTTCATCGTCCGCGCCGCGAGGGATTCGGCGGCGTGTTCGCCCCCCAGCAGCGCCGACCGGCCGGCGTCGCCCGCCTTCGTCTTCGCCCACCGGAACGCCGAGGCGAGGCCGCCCGACTCGGCGCGTTTGCGGGTCGGCGAGGGATCGCGGCCGTCGCCGCGGTCGCCGGCCGCGGTCGCGCCCGTGGCGCCCCCGGTGCCCTCCCCGCCGGCGTCGACGACCCCGCGCCGCCCGCCGGTCTCGCTCGTTGCGCGGGCAGCCTTCTCCCTGTCCGCCGTCAGCGACTTCCCGACGCTGTTGGCGTGCGTGAACCCCGGGATCGGCAGCGTCGCGAGCCCGGCGAGCCCCTGCTCGGTCAGCGACCCGGTCGGGCACACCGTCGCGCAGTGGCCGCAGGAGACGCACGCCGAGTCCGCCATCGTCTCGGCGTCGGACTGGAAGCCGATCTCGGTGTCCTCGCCGCTCCCCTCGATCCGGAGGACACCGGACACCTGTACGTCGTTGCAGGCGTCGACGCAGCGCGCGCAGGTGATACACTTGTTGCGGTCGATCTGGATGAACGGCGAGGTGTCGTCCAGCGGCTCGTACTCTGCCCGCTCGTCGAAGACGCCGAACCGTGGCTCCTCGACGCCCGTCTCGATCGCGGCGTCCTGCAGTTCGCAGCGCCCGTTCTGGTTGCAGGTGGTGCACCGGAGGTTGTGATCCGACAGCACCAGATCGAGGTTGACCTCGCGGCTCTCGCGGGCGTCGGGGTCGTCAGTCCGGATCTTCACGCTGTCCTCGGCGGGGTGAGAGCACGCTGCCACCAGTTCCCCGTCTGCTTCAACGGTGCAGGTCCGGCACGTCGAGCGCGGCCCGATCTCGTCCGAGCAGGCGCCGCCGTCGCGGTCGTACGCACAGAGCGCGGGGACGGTGCCTTCGTGGTCGACACGCTCCATCGCGTCCAGCACCGTCGCGCCCGCGGGCACCGACACCTCCGTCCCGTCGACGGTGACCGTTACCGCCGCGTCGCCTCCGTCGCCGCTACCGGTCTTGTTGCCCTTCCCGCAGTCGCACGAGCCACAGCCACACCCGTCGCCGTCGCTCGTCCCCACGGGCGGATCCGACGCCGTCCCGGGCGCGAACGTCTCGGTCAGCGGCGTCGACGTGCGCGGGTCCGACACCCGCGTCGCGTCCGGGACCCGCGGAAGCGGGTCGCGTCCGTCGCCCCCGCTGACCTCGTCACCTCCGTCGGCGCTCACAGGTCACACACCCCGGCAGGACAGCGGCCGTCGGCGTGCGCACGGAGGTCGGCAGCGAACTCGTCGAGCGCGGTCGCGAGCGGGCGGGCGGCGTCGGCGCCGAACCCGCACAGCGACGTTCGACCCATCGTCCGCGCCAACTCCCGCAGTCGCGACTCGGCGAACGCGCCCGCGTACACCTCGCGGAGCAGCTCGTGGGCGCGGACGCTGCCCGTGCGACACGGAACACATCGACCGCAGTTCTCCTCGCGAGCGACGCGCATCCGCCGTCCGGCGACGACGACCGGACACCCGCCCTCGGACCCCTCGACGAACGGCTCGATCGAGCCGTTCGTTCCCAGCCCAACCCCGCGCAGCGCCGGCGCCGACGCAGGTGTGTCGAGATCGCGGGTCAGCCCGCCGAACTGACCGCCGACGCAGGCGAACGCCTCGGAGGATCCGGTCTCCCCGGTCCCTTCGGCCCCTTCGTCCCCATCGATCGGTTCTCCGCCGAACTCGTCCTCGACGAGCGCCCGCGAGAGGCTCGCGTCCGTCGGAAGTTCGACCGTGCGCCGCTCAGGCCCGACGACCGTCACGAGTCTGGTTCCGGGGTCGGCGGCGTCGGCGTCGAGGCGCTCCGGGTCGGCGACGGCCCGCTCGACGGCCGCGAGCGTTCTGGGCGTGTGCACGAGCGTCGGCCGCTCGAACAGCCCCCACGTCTCCGGTCCGGGCGGTCGTCGTCGGGCCTCGATCCGGTCGTTCCCCTCCACCGACTCCAGCACGGCGGTATGTTCGGCAGTCATGTAGTCGCCGTCGGCGCCGACGACCTCCACCGTCAGATCCGTCTCCGCGGCGACGCGGTCGCCGACGGTCCGTACCCGCTCGGCGACGACCGGATCGTCCTCGGGGAGGACGGCGACGATGTCCTCGGCGTCGACCGCGCTGGCGGCGACGACCGCGCCGGCGACGGCTCTGCCGGGCAGGCTCCCAAGCAGCAGGCGGTCGCCGTCGGCCTTCGGATCCGCGTCGAGGCCGTTGATCACGACCACCGGGTCGCCGTCGGCGTCGCGGGCGTCGCGCCATCCCTCGGCCAGCGGTTCGTCCTGGCGGGCGTCGCCCCAGCCGCGACCACGGAGTCCGATCTCCGACACGGTGTCGAGCGCGCCGGCGCCGAGGGTCGCCGGCGACTCGAACGTGGTCGGGTCGGTCCACCCCGCGCCGCGGAGCGTCCGTCGTGTCCCCGCCGAGAGCGGCCCGTCGCCGACCGGGAAATCGTCGGGTGCGGGGTCGTGGTCGACGACGGCGGTCGCGCCGTCGACCGGGAGTCCGCCGTCGGCGAGTATGCTCACCAGCCCCGCGGCGTCGTTCGGATCGACCGACCGGTGGACGGCGGTTCGGCCCTCCCGAGTCACGGCGACCAGCGGCAGGTGGACCGTTCCGGGCGACCCGACGGCGAGCGTTTCGATCGGCGGGCCCTCCGGGTCGGCCGCGGCGTCGGCGGCCCGTCGGGCCGCCTCCAGCACCGCGCGCCCGTCGGGACCGTCGAACGCGACCCGGACGGTCGTCCCGGCCGCGTCGGCTGTCGTCATGGCTCACGGTTTCGCGGATTCGGGCAAAAACGTTCGCACGGTCGGCGAGGGTTGACGTGTCGCCCTGCTCGTCCTGTGTCAGTCGAGGTCGATGCGGACGCCCTCCGCGTCCGAGCGCTCGACGGCGTCGAGCACGCGCTGGACCTCGTAGCCGTCCGCGAAGCTCGGGGTGAACTCGTCGTCTCGCGCCACGCTCTTCAGGAACTCGTAGTTCTCGTGGACGAAGGTGTGCTCCCAGCCGATGACGTGGCCCGGCGGCCACCAGTGCTCGATGTACGGGTCGTCCTCGTCGGTGACGAGCACGGTCTCGTAGCCACGGGCGTCGCCGGTCATGACCTCCAACTCGTTGAGCCGCTCCAGCGAGAACTGCAGGCTCCCCTCGCTCCCGTGGACGGCGACCGTGTGGTCGTTCTTGTGCCCCTCGGTCACGCGCGAGGCCTCGAAGGTGGCCATCGCGCCGGAGTCGTACTCGACCTGCGCGGAGTAGGCGTCGTCGACGGTGACGGGCCGCGTCTCGCCGTCCCCGCCCTCCACCGGGCGGTCCTCGGTGAACGTCTGCAGGTGTCCGGAGACGCTCGCGGCCTCGCCGACGCGGTCGCCGACGAGGAAGCGCGCGAGGTCGATCGTGTGCGCGCCCAGGTCGCCGAGCGCGCCCGAGCCGGCCATCTCCTCGTCGTTGCGCCAGCTCCACGGCGCCTCAGGGTCCGAGAGCCAGTCCTGGAGGTACCGCCCGCGGACCTGGCGGATGTCGCCGAGTTCGCCCGCGTCGATCAGGCGCTTCGCGTAGCGGATCGCGGGGACGAAGCGGTAGTTGAACGCGCAGGCGGTGGGCACGTCGGCCTCCGCGGCAGCGTCGCGCATCTCCTCGGCCCCCGCGAGCGTCGGCGCCAGCGGCTTCTCACAGAGGACGGGCGTGCCGGCCTCCAGCGCCGCGACCGACGGCTCGACGTGGAGGTGGTTCGGCCCGAGGTTGTAGAAGGCGTCCACCTCGTCGACCACGTCGCGCCAGTCCGTGGCGGTGTGCTCGAAGCCGAGCGTCTCCGCGGCGTCGGCCAACGCCTCCTCGTCGCGCCCGATCACGGTGTGGCGGTTCGTCTCGGGCGCGTCCTCGAAGAACATGGGCAGCCGGTCGAGCGCGTTCGCGTGCGCCTTCCCCATGAAGCGATACCCCAGAACGCCGATGTCGATGGGTTCGTCGGTCATTCTGTCTTCACCTTATTCCGCCCAGTACGCGTCGCCGGGCGTCGTCTCGAAGCGCGCGCGCTTCAGCAGGTCGACGGCCTTCTCCATGCCCTCCCGGGAGGAAGTGAGCGCGTCCTCGTGCTCGATGGAGAGCGCGCCGTCGTAGCCGACCATCCGGAGCGTGCTGACCACGTCCTTCCAGTGCCCCTCGCCGTGGCCGTAGCCGACCGACCGGAACAGCCACGAGCGGTTCTCGCTGTCGTCGTAGTCGGTCGTGTCGAGCACGCCCTTCTCGCGCGACTGCGACTCGTACACCTTCGTGTCCTTCGCGTGGACGTGGTGGATCGCGTCGTGCTCGCCGAGCACGCGGATCGCCTCGGTCACGTCGATCCCCTGCCAGTAGAGGTGTGAGGGGTCGAAGTTGGCGCCGACGCGTTCGTTCGTCGCCTCGCGCAGCCGGAGCATGCCGTGGGGCTCGTACACGAGCATGTTCGGGTGCAGCTCGATGGCGAGGTCGACGCCGTGGTGGTCGGCGTGCGCGGCGAGATCCGACCAGTAGTCCTCGGCGACCTCCCACTGGTACGCCTCGGCCTCGGCGTGCTCGGTGGGCCACGGCGCCGTGATCCAGTTGGGGACCTCGTCGTTCGGGCCGCCCGCCGGCAGCCCCGAGAAGCAGGTGACGGTGTCGACGCCGAACTCGTCGGCGAGCTCGACCGCCTGTCGAAGCTCGTGATCCGCCGCCGCGGCGGTCTCGTCGTCGGGGTGCAGCGGGTTGTTATGGGTCGCGAACGCGCTCACGCGCAGGCCGTGCTCGTCCAGTTCCGCCCGTAGCGCCTCGCGCGCGTCCTCGTCCGCCAGCAGCGCCTCGCGGTCGGTGTGGTCCTGTCCGGGATAGCCGCCGACGCCGAGCTCGACGGCCTCGACGCCGATACCGGAGAGATACTCGAACGCGTCCGGGCGCGATTCACCGCCAAGTGGTACGGTCAGTACGCCGATATCCATACTCGCGGTTTGTACAACGATCCGAATAAATCTATATGTCGGATGGGGGGATCGGAATCCTCCGCGGGACCGACGGCGGACCGCTGTCCGGACGGTTCGGCTCGGTGGCGCCCGGATCAGGCCGCGGCGTCGCGCTCGGCGGCGCGCCGGTCCATGGGGTCCTCTAGCTCGCCCATGACCTCCTCGAAGGCGTCCGTGGCGGTCACCAGCCCGCGGATCTCGCCGTCGGAGACGACGAGCGCGAGCTCCTGTCCCTCCACCTGGAAGCGGTCGATCGCGTCCGAGACGGTCGCGTCCGGCGAGAGTGTCATCGGCGGGGCGGCGACCTCCCGGAGGTCGTGGTCGGGGTCCGTGAGCCGGTCGACCTCGCGGATGAACGCGGGCACGTACACGATGCCGAGGAACTCCTCGCGGTCGTCGCCCAGCAGCGGGAACCGCGTGTGAGGGTACTCGCGCATCCGCGCGAGGTTCTCCTCCCAGTCGTCCCCGGTCGACAGCGACACGATCTCCTCGGGCGGGACCATGATCTCCGAGACGGTTCGCTCGCCGACCCGGAGGGCGTTGACGACCTCCTCGCGACGTTCCTCAGAGAGATCGCCGGCTTCCAGTGTGGAGGAGAGCTCCCGGCGGAGGTCGGCGCGCGACTCGATGACGTCCTCCTCGGTCTCCAGCCACGCGCCGGTCATCTCCACGCCGAACAGCTTCAGTGTCCCCTTCGCGACCCAGTCGCCGAAGGTGATGACCGGCGAGATCAGCATGTGGAAGTAGTACAGCGGCGTCGCGCCGTACCGGGACACCATCCGCGAGCGCTCCACGCCGAGGTACGTCGGCGTCTGCTCGCCGTGCGTGAGGTGGAGGAGGTTGATGATGACGAACCCGAGGATCGCGCCGGCCCCAACCGACGCCAGCGCGGTGTTCGCGAACACCGGCTCGAACAGCGCCGCGAGCGCCGGCTCGGCGACGATCCCGACGGCGATACTCGAGGCGGTGATCCCGACCTGGCATGTCGTCAGGTAGATCTCGAGGTTCTGTGTCATCTCCCACGCGCGTTTGAGCGCGGGCGTGTCGCCGACGAACTCCGTCTCGGTGAACTGTCGCGCCCGCGTCAGCGCGAACTCGATCGCGACGAAAAACCCGTTCGCGAGGATCAGGCCGAGACCCGCGACGAGTCTGATCAGAACCTCCGGCGTGCCCATCGCTGTCGTAACCATCGCTCCCGAGTTGCTCTCGACGGGACAAAAGCCGGACGGCCGATCGAACCCTAGTCGTCGAGTCTGACCGCTCGTCCCGTCTCAGTCGAGCGGTAGATGCCGTCGATGACGCGTTGGACCGTCAGCGCCTGTTCGACGGTGTTGCGGGTGGGCGCCTCGCCGGTTTCGACCGCTTCGAGGAACGCCGCCTGTTCGGCGCGGTGGGGGTCGACCTCGCGGGTGTCCACGTTGGTATCCGTGAGGTGGTGGCCCCCGCCCACCCCGTTCTCGAACAGCGTGAGGTCGCCGCTGTCGCGGTCGAAGTGCGCGCCGCCCTCGGTCCCGCGGACGAAGAAGTCGTTGTTCTTCGGGCGATTCGTCGCCCACGCGGCCTCCAGCGAGACGGTCGCGCCGTCGGCGGTGCGGATGAACGCCGAGACGGAGTCGTCGACGTCGAAGTCCTCGGGACCGGCGTCGTCGCCCCACATGTCGATGTAGGTGTAGTCGTCGCGGCCGCCGAACTCCGAGCGCGCAACGCCGGAAACCTCGACGACCTCCGGGAAGTCGAGGAAGTACAGCGCGAGGTCGATGGCGTGGACGCCGATATCGATGAGACTGCCGCCGCCCGAGACCCCCTTGCTCGTGAACCACGAGCCGCGACCGGGGACGCCCCGCCGCCGCACGTAGTTCGCCTCGACGTGGTTCACGTCGCCGAAGCGCCCCTCGGCCTGGTAGTGCTTCAGCACCTCGACGGGCGCCGAGAAGCGGTTGTTGAACCCGACCATGCAGATCCCGTCGGCCTCGCGGGCGGCCTCGGCGATGCGCTCGGCCGACTCCAGCGTGTGCGCCAGCGGCTTCTCCAGCAGGACGTCCAGCCCCCACTCCAGCGCGGAGACGGCGTACTCCTCGTGGAACCGGTTCGGCGTCGTGATGAGCACGGCGTCGACCATGTCGTACAGTTCGCCGGCGTCCTCGAACGCGTGCGCGTCGTACTCGCGGACGAAGCGCTCGCGCGCGCCGGCGTCGACGTCCATGCCGCCGACCAGGTCCGCCCCGAACGATACCAGACGCTCGGCGTGGTGGTGACCGATGCCGCCGAGTCCGACAATGCCGACCCGGACCCCGGACGGGTCGAAGCCGTCGACGAGCGTCATCGTCGCACCCGAGGAGGACTACTCGATATCGAGTAACGTATCATGTTGGGAAGGAGGGGAAGGGGGTCAGTATAGTTGTCGTTCCTGTTCCTCGCGTTCGGCCTCCGCCTCCGCCTGCTCGGAGCGGTTGCGGCGACCACGGAGGTACTGACGGGCGAGCGGGAGGAATCGGTTCTTCCCGTCGCGTGCCAACGCGTACAGCCCGTACACCCACGGGACGAACAGCAGTGACACCGCCGCGAGGTACAGGGCGTCGACCATCCTACTCGGCCTCCTCGCCGCGCGCGTCGGCCGCCGGTTCCGTCGTCCGCGAGACGCCGTGGACGAGCGCCTCGCCGGTCGTGTCGTCGAACAGGTGGACCTTCGCGCGGTCCAGCGTCACGTCGATGCGGTCGCCCTCCTCGAGCGTGCTGTCGGGAGACACGCTCATCAGGAGCGTGTCGTCGCCGCTCACGTCCCCGCCCATTCCGGAGTCGGAGTCCTCCGCGAGCATGAGGTAGACGAAGATCTCGTCGCCCATCGGCTCCATGACGTCCACCTCGACGTCGATCAGTTCGGTCGGGTCGGTCGCGTCATCGAGGAACTCCTCCGGGTAGACGTCCTCCGGGCGGACGCCGAGCGTCACCGGGGTTCCGGGAGCGATCCCGACGCCCTCGGTCGGGAAGGTGATATCGTAGTGGGCCGACGAGAAGCCGGAGGCGGTCAGCTCCCCGCGGGTGAAGTTCATCGCCGGCGAGCCGATGAAGCCGGCGACGAACTCGTTCGTGGGCTCGTTGTAGCAGGTCAGCGGTGCGGCGAACTGCTGGAGTTCGCCCTCGTTGAGGACGGCGATGCGGTCGGACATCGTCATCGCCTCCGCCTGATCGTGGGTGACGTAGATGATGGTCGTCTCCAGTTCCCTGTGGAGTCGCTGGAGTTCGGTGCGCATGTGGACGCGCAGCTTCGCGTCCAGATTCGCCAGCGGCTCGTCCATCAGGAACACTTCGGGCTCGCGGACGATCGCGCGGGCGATGGCGATGCGCTGGCGCTGCCCGCCAGACATCTCGTCGGGCATCCGGTCGAGCATCCCCTCCATCTGAACGATGCGGGCGGCGTCATCGACGCGACGGTCGATCTCGTCTTTCTCGTAGTTGCGCAGCCGCAACCCGAAGGAGATGTTGTCGTACACGTCCATGTGCGGGAACAGCGCGATGTTCTGGAACACCATCGAGATGCCGCGGTCCTTCGGCGGCAGCGTCGTCACGTCGCGCTCGCCGATGTTGATCGTGCCGTCGCTGGGCATCGTCAGCCCCGCGATCATCTCCATGGTCGTGGACTTCCCACATCCGGAGGGGCCGACGAGCGTGATGAACTCGCCGTCCTCGATGTCGAGGTTCATCCCCTCGACCGCGGTCACGTCCTCGTACCGTTTCGTCACGTCCTTGAGTTGAACTCGTGCCATTGTGTTACTCCTTGAGTGCGCCCGCGGTCAGTCCGCTCACGATCTTCTCCTGGGCGACGACCACGAGGATCGCCACCGGCACCACGGCGATGATGCTGCCCGCGGCCATGATGCCGTACGTCACCTCGAACTGCCCCGCACGCTGGAGGCTCAGCAGGCCGCCCACGATGGGCGCCCAGTTGTCAGGCTGTCCGTTGTTCATCAGCTGGCTGAAGAAGAACTCGTTGTAGACGGCGATGAACGTCAACACGCCCGCCGTCGCCACGCCCGGCGCCGACAGCGGGATGATGACCCGGAACAGCGCGCCCAGTCGGGTCGTCCCCTCGACGCGGGCGGCGTCCTCCAGCCCGTCGGGGATCTGTCCGTAGAACGTCGTGAGAATGAAGATCGACAGCGGCATGAACAGCGAGCTGAAGGGGAGGATCATCGATCCCGGCGTGTTGTAGAGGGTGAGCCCCGGGATCACGTTCCCCGTGAACAGCTGGTACAGCGGGACGAAGAACGCCGCCGGCGGGAAGTAGCTGATCGCGAGCACCAGCAGCATCAGCGGCGCCCGGCCGGGGAACCGCAGCCGGCCGAACACGTACCCCGCGAGGCTCGACAGCAACAGCACGATAGCCGTCGTCGACAGCGCCAGTACGAGGCTGTTCACCATGTATCGCAGGAAGTTGATCTTCCGGAACACCTCGACGAACACGGAGAAGTCGACCGCCGCCGGGACCACGGCCAGCGGTACGTTCTCCGGAGTCACGCCCAGCACCAGCAGGAAGTAGAACGGGAACAGCGTGGTGACCAGGAAGAAGAACGTCGCGACGTAGAACATCGCGCGGTACGCCCGCTCGGGGTCGTCGATCGACCGCGCGACCCACCGCTGGAGCGGGCCGCGCTTCAGTTCCGGCTCGGCCTCGACGCCGCCGTCGGTTCGCGTGTTGCCGCTCATAGGTTACCTCGCGCGTAGCCCACGATGTACACTGAAACGACGATCCCGATGATGGCCGCCGTGACGAACGCGATGGTCGCCGAGGAGCCGAGCATCCGGTTGCTCCACGTCGTCACCACCAGACACGACAGCGACGGGACGGTCGTACACCCCGCGACGGTCTCGATGAGTCCGTAGATCCGCATCGCCTGGATCGTGCGGAACAGCATCGCGACCAGCACCGTCGGAAGGATGATGGGCAGCGTGATGTACTTGAATCGCTGCCACGGCGACGCGCCCGCGACCTTCGCCACGTCGAAGAGACTCCGGTCGATCGACTGCATCCCGGCGAGGATGAGCAGCGCCATGAACGCCGTCGTCTTCCAGATGTCGGCCACGATGACGATCATCGTCGCGTCCTGCGCGTTCGCCAGCGGCGTCGTCGTGAGCAGCCCCAGTTGGTTCAACAGCGCCGGGTTCTGGGAGGTCCCGACGAGGAAGCCGACGTTCGGCTGGAACATCAGGTAGAAGATCATCCCCTGGACGACGATCGGGATCGCCCACGGGAGGATGATCGCGACCCGGACCCAGCGGCGCCCGCTGAACTCCTGATCCAGCACGAGCGCCTGTACGAACCCGATGATCGTCTCGAAGGAGACGCTGATCAGCGTGAACACCAGCGTCACCGCGAGCGCGCTGTTGAACAGCGCGTCGACCGTCAGGCTATCCGGCAGGAACGGCGACGGTAACAGCGCGGACCGTTCGCCCGTGAGGATAGCCACGTAGTTCTCCAGCCCGACGAACCCGCCGACACTCGCCGCACCCACGCTGTCCGCGAACAGCGAGATCCTGAACGTCGACAGCAGCGGCCAGAGCGCGATCACGGCCAACAGCAACAGCGCCGGCGACAGGAGGAGATACGCGTACTGCGTCTCCGAGAGGTTCTCCATCCACCTGACGGTGTTCACGTACACGCCCGATCGTTCCTGCGGCGGGCCGCTCGTCTGTTGTTCGGTGCTCATGACACTCGGGAACCGGTATACGTTAGTTCGGTGCTCATGTCACTTGGTAACAATCGAACATTACGATAATAAGTGTATGGTCCGTTCCCGCTACGCCTGACTCTCGATCGACTCGATCGACTCCTTCAGGTCGCTCATCGCCTCCGTCGGGGTCTTCTGCTCCCGGAGACTCGCGTTCACCTCCTTGGCTATCTGCGACGACTCCTGTGGCCAGACGGACGTGACGGGTCGCGGCAGCGCGTTTTCGCCGGCGACCTGCAGGCTGTTGACGTAGCGGCCGATGATCTCGAGTTCCTGGGTGCGCTCGGTGTTGATCAGGTCCGCGATGGGCGGCGTCCACCCGCCGATCTCGAACATCCGGAGCCGAACCTCGTCCACCTGCAGCGCCCGGAACAGCTGGAGCGCCGCACGCTTGCGCGGCTCGGTCGCGTTCGGGTTGAGCGTGAGGTGCCACCCGCCGAGCGCCGAGGTGCTCCCGCCGATCGATTCGTACGGCGAGTCCTCCTGTGACACCGCGTACGGGATCGGCATGACGCCGAGGTCCTCGCCGAATGCGTCCTCCGCGCCGTTGATGTTGATCGAGTACGGCCAGTTCCGGTGGGCGACCACGTCGCCGTTCGTGAACGGCTCGCGCGAGGGCTCCTCGGTGTACTGGACGACCGCGTCCGGAGAGATGTCCGCGTAGCCGTCGAGCGCGACCTCGTCGTCGCTCCCGTTGATGAACGTCCGCATCATGCGGATCGCGTTGATGACGTTCTCCTCGTCGACAGTGACCGGCCGGTCCCCGATGGGGCCGAAGTAGTTCTCGAACTCGCCGAAGTACGAGCCGCCGTGCGATCCCATGAACTCGATGAAGTCACAGCAGGCGAGCCCCTCGTAGGAGGCGCCCTGCCAGGTGAAGCCGGTCTGGATGTCCGTGGCCTCCATCGTCTCGGAGACGACCGAGGAGAACTCCTGCCACGTCATCGGCTCGGTGGCCCACGTGTCGAAGTCCTCGTCGGTGTAGCCGGCCTCCCGCATCAGGTCCTTGCGGTACTGGATGGTCGGGAAGTCCGCGAACAGGGGGATCCCGAACAGGTCGCCGTCGGGGTTCTGGGCCGTCGCGACCATGTTCTCGAGATAGTCGTTCTGGACCTGGTCGGTGATCGAACTGGGCAGCTCCTCGCTGAGGTTCGCCAGCTGCTCGCGGGCGATGAAGGGGATCGTCCAGCCGTTGTCCATCATTAGGACGGTCGGCTGCTCCTGACCGGCCGAGAGGATCTGCTGGTACTGCGAGCGTCGGTCGCCGGTCGTGAACGAGCCGGCGAGGAACTCGATGGAGATGTTCTCCGGGAGCCCCCCGTCCTCGCGGAGCGTCTGGACGATGTCCTCTGACGCGTTCGCGAAGTTGGAATCGGCCGCGATCTGAATGGTCACGTCCTCCTCCGGCGGTTCCGTGTTGATTGGTCCGCCTCCGTCGCCGCCGCCACCACCGCCGCCGTCACCGCCGCCCAGACAGCCCGCCAGCCCGAGCGTCGCGCCGGTGCCGCCAGCCGCAGCGAGGTAGTCTCGCCGCGATACTCCGTTCCGTGTTTTGTCGTCGGACATCAGGCTGATATAGGGAACAATCATTAATATAGGCTATGGCTTTTACAACAGTAGTTGTTAACAAAGAATATCCGCCAGCACAGGTGAGTTTTCTTCTGTTCGATCGCTGGCGTCCCCACCTACTGTGAGACGATTCGAGCGAAATTGGTCTTCCCGCAGTCCCCGCGCCGCCGGTCGATATCCGGCGCACGGCGTCGGTTACGCTCCGGCGGTAGCGTGGGTCATTCGATCGGCGGCGCGTCGACGACCGTGAGTCTCGTTCCCTCGATATCCTCGACGATCGCGCCCCACCCGCCGACGCTGACGTGCTCGCCGTCGACATCGAGATCCACCGTGACCTGTCCGGCCAGTTCGAAGCCGGTGTCGGCCTCGGAGGCGAACGGGACGCGGACGTCGACGACGGTTCCCTCGACGGTGCACTCCTCGCCGGTATCGGTTTCGTACCCGTCGACCCGAAGACGAACCGGGGCGTCCTGCCAGCGTCGCTCTCGGAGGTCACGGACGAGGTGACGAACGTCGAGGTACTCGAGTGGAAGCCCCGGCTCGGCGGCGTCGTATACCGTTTTCCACGGCTCCCACAGCGTCGTGAGGAAGTACCAGTAGAACACGTACGTGTGCGTCCGATCGTTCACGAGCACGCCGTAGCGGTCGTACGAGTCGGGGTGGTGGGCGAACGACGCCCGCCTGCGGTCCGCGAGGGCCACGAACGGCGCGGGGAGCGGTCGGTGGCGCGCCTCGACACAGATGTCCTCGAACAGCGCCGGGTCCGGACGTTCGTTCGCGTCGTCCGTGTGGACGGAGACGCGCACCGAGACGCCGCGCTCGGTCGCGTCGCGAAGTGCGGGAGCGAGGCGTCGGAGGTTCGCCGCCGTGGTCGACAGAAGGATCTGATGGTTCGCGCCCTCGATGAACGCCTCCGCCCGCTCGATGACGGTCCGGAACCGCGTGACGATACTGGCGCCGCCGGCCTCCAACTCGGGCTGTTCCCACCGCTGTTCGACTTCTTCTGCGGCCGTCTCCAGCCGGTCGGCCCGACTCCGGAGGTCGTCCAACACGACCGAGGGACTGTGTGCCCGAGCCTGCAGCGAGCCGTCCTCGTACGTCTCGATGTACTTCTGCTCCTCCAGCGTTCGCAACACGTCGTAGATACGGGGGGCGGGGACGCCGCTCGCCTCCGCAACGTCGGTCGCCGACGCCGTCCCCAACTCCAGCAGCGCGACGTACGCTTCCGCCTGATACGGCGACAGGCCCGCGGTTTCCAGCGTCTCGACGAGCGACTCGGTCTCCATGCCGGGAGCCCGTCGTGCTCGGGGAAAACCGTACCGCCTGCGAGCGCTCGCCCCGCCCGCACAGGGTTTCGCGGGCTCAGTTCTTCCCGGGCGCGGGCCATCGCGGGGTCTTCGGCGCCTCGATGCGTGCGGCCTCCTCGTCGGTCAGCTCGACCGACACCGCAGCGACGTTCTCGCGGAGGTGCTCGCTCGACCGCGGCCCGATGATCGGCGCATCGACCACGTCTTGGTGGAGCAGCCACGCGAGCGCCACCTGTGCCGGCGTCGCGTTCTTCGCTTCAGCGAGCGAGCGGATCTCCTCCAGCACGGCCCAGTTCTCATCGGTGAATCGGTTCTTCGTGTACTCGTCCGTGCCCGCGCGCAACCCCGAGTCCGGCTCCTCGTCCCGTTCGTATTTGCCGGTGAGGAAGCCGCCGGCGAGCGGCGACCACGGGATGACGCCCACGTCCTCGCCGGCACAGACCTCCAGCAGGTTCGCCTCCTCGTGACGGTCCACGGCGTTGTATTCGGGTTGCATGCAGGCGAATCGGCTGTAGTCCTCGACGTCGCTCGTGTACAGCGCCTTCGTGAACTGGTAGGCGGTCATCGTCGAGGCACCGATGTACCTGACTCGTCCGGTCTCGACGAGGTGATCCAGCGCCGCGAGCGTTTCCTCGATCGGGGTGTCGTCGTCCCAGCGGTGGATCTGGTACAGATCGATGTAGTCGGTGCCGAGTCGGTCGAGACTGGCCTCGACCTGATCGAGGATGTGTTTGCGTGACAGCCCCGACCCGTTCGGCCCGTCGAACATGTCCCAGTACACCTTCGTGGCGAGGACGAGCTCGTCGCGGTTCGCGGAGGCGACCGCGTCGCCGACGATGTCCTCGCTCTCGCCGGTGGAGTAGACGTTCGCGGTGTCGAGGAAGTTGATCCCGAGATCGAATGCCTCGTGAACGAGATCGACGCTCGCGTCGTGGTCGTCCATCATCCACGGCTCCCCGGACCCGAAGTTCATGCAGCCGAGACACAGCCGGGACACGTCCAGTCCCGTGTCGCCCAGCTTCGTGTACGCCATCCCGTCGAACTCGCGTGCGTCGCTCATGCGAGAAACTGACACGACGTGGATAGATAACCGTCCCGGCGAGGGGTGTCTTCGCGGGTCGGACGGTGGACGCCGGCACGTTCGTCCGGGCTACGGGCTGGGGTACCGCGGGGTCTTCGGTTCGGCGATCTGCCCCACCTGATCCGGAGTCAGCTCGACCGAGAGCGCCGCGACGTTCTCGCGGAGGTGCTCGCTCGACCGCGGCCCGATGATCGGCGCGGTGACGACGTCCCGCTGGAGCAGCCACGCGAGCGCCACCTGCGCCGGCGTGGCGTCGATCTCCGCGGCGACGCTCCGGACGGCGTCGAGCACGGCCCAGTTCTCCTCGGTGAAGTAGCCGCGGACCGACTCGGAGGCGGCGCCGCGGGTGCCGTCCGTCGGCTCGGCGTCGCGTTCGTACTTGCCGGTGAGGAAGCCGCCGGCGAGCGGCGACCACGGGATGACGCCGATCCCTTCCTCCTCGCACACCTCGAGGAGGTTCGGCTCCTCGTAGCGCGCGACGGCGGAGTATTCGGGCTGCATACAGGCGAATCGGCTGTAGTCCTCGATGTCGCTGGTGTAGAGGGCTTTGGTGAACTGGTAGGCGGTCATCGTCGAGGCGCCGATGTAGCGCACGCGTCCGGTCTCGACGAGGTGATCCAGCGCCGCGAGCGTCTCCTCGATGGGGGTGTCGTCGTCCCAGCGGTGGATCTGGTACAGATCGATGTAGTCGGTACCCAGCCGGTCGAGACTCGCCTCGACCTGATCGAGGATGTGCTTCCGGGACAGTCCCGAGCCGTTGGGGCCGTCGCGCATCTCACCGAACACCTTGGTGGCGAGGACGAGTTCGTCGCGGTTCGCGGAGGCGACCGCGTCGCCGACGATGTCCTCGGACTCCCCGGTGGAGTAGACGTTCGCGGTGTCGAGGAAGTTGATCCCGAGGTCCAACGCCTCGTGGACGAGATCGACGCTCGCGTCGCGGTCGTTCATCATCCACGACCGTTCGCTCCCGAAGTTCATGCAGCCGAGACACAGCCGGGACACGTCCAGTCCCGTGTCACCCAGCTTCGTGTACGCCATGGAGTCCGACTCGGGCATGGCTCTCTCGGCGTCGCCGTCGGGCATAAGCGCCAGTGGTCTCGCCGCCGGTTGTGTGCGGTTCACACCCACACAGCCGCCGGAAGCGGTCGCAAAGACAATCCTTAAACGACGCGACGGGGAACCCGAACGTATGGCTGGAACCATCGAAGTGCTCGTTCCCGGCGGCCAGGCCAATCCCGGCCCGCCGCTCGGTCCCGAGCTCGGTCCGACGCCGGTCGACGTGCAGGCGGTCGTTTCTGAGATCAACGACCTGACCGCCGCGTTCGACGGCATGGAAGTCCCCGTCACCGTCGAGTACGACGACGACGGCTCCTTCAGCATCGAGGTCGGCGTCCCCCCGACGGCGGAACTGATCAAAGACGAGGTCGGCTTCGAGACGGGCTCGGGCGAGCCCCAGAAGGACTTCGTCGCGGACATGTCCGTCGAACAGGTGCGGAAGGTCGCCGAGCAGAAGCTGTCCGACCTGCTCGCGTACGACGTGAAGGCCGCGGCCAAGGAGGTCGGCGGCACCTGCGCGTCGCTCGGCGTCACCATCGACGGCGAGGACGCCCGCACGTTCGACGACCGCGTCGACGCCGGCGAGTACGACGACGTTCTCGCCGACGAAGCGGCGGCGTAACGGACGGGTTCCACTTCTCGCTCGCCGACCGACGGTGCTCGTCGGTCGCGACGCCTCGACCGCGTAGCCGCGGCGCTCCCCGGCGAACCCCTTCCTCCGTGAGTCGCTCCCACGCCGCGTCGCGTCCACAGCGCATCGCCGGCGACGTGCACCGCCGTGTGACAGCGAACCGCGGGGGACTGCCCTTCGACGGCCTTAAGTGTCGCGTGGGCAGATTCGACGGTGAGACAGGCGTACGCCTGTTTCACTGACCCGTAGGAGCATTCCTGCGTACTACGGAGGTGAAAAATGGCAGATTCAATCGAGGACGCAGTATCCCAAGCACTGGAGACCGCCCCCGCTCGCAACTTCCGCGAGACCGTGGATTTGGCGATCAATCTCCGGGACTTGGACCTCAACGACCCGTCGAATCGAGTTGACGACGAAGTCGTGCTTCCGGCCGGCACCGGCCAGGAGACACGGATCGTCGTCATTGCGGAGGGCGAGACCGCCCTCCGCGCGGAAGACGTCGCAGACGACGTCCTGTCGGGCGACGATCTCTCGGAGCTCGCCTCCGAGGAGAACGACGCCAAGGACCTCGCCGATGAGACCGACTTCTTCATCGCCGAGGCCGACATGATGCAGGACGTCGCGTCCAACCTCGGGCGCATTCTGGGGCCGCGCGGCAAGATGCCGACGCCGCTCCAGCCCGACGACGACGTCGTCGAAACCGTCAACCGCATGAAAAACACCGTCCAGATCCGGTCCCGCGACCGCCGCACGTTCCACACGCGCGTCGGCGCACAGGACATGACGGCCGATGAGATCAGCGATAACATCGACGTGATCATCCGCCGGCTGGAAGCGGACCTCGAGAAGGGGCCGCTCAACATCGACGCGATCTACGTCAAGACGACGATGGGTCCGTCCGTGGAGGTGCCCGTATGAGCAGTTCCGCACAGGAGCGCAAGACCGAGACCATCCCGGAGTGGAAGCGCGAGGAGGTCGCCGAGCTGACCGAGTTCGTCGGCTCGTACGACGCCGTCGGCGTCGTCGACCTCACGGGCATCCCGAGCCGGCAGCTCCAGGACATGCGCCGCGACCTGCACGGGCAGGCCGAGCTGCGGATGTCCCGGAACACCCTCATCGAGCGGGCGCTCGACGAGGTGGACGAGGGCGTCGAGGACCTGGGCCAGTTCGTCTCGGGCCACGTCGGCCTCATCGGGACGAACGACAACCCGTTCGGGCTGTTCAAGCGGCTCGAGGAGTCGAAGACCTCCGCGCCCATCGGCGCGGGCGAGATCGCCCCGAACGACGTCGTCATCCCCGAGGGTGACACGGGGGTCGACCCCGGACCGTTCGTCGGCGAGCTCCAGCAGGTCGGCGCGGACGCCCGGATCGACGGCGGGTCGATCAAGGTCATGTCCGACTCCCACGTGCTGGACGCCGGCGAGGCGGTTTCGGACGAACTCGCCAACGTGCTCGGCGAGCTCGGCATCGAGCCGAAGGAGGTCGGGCTGGACCTGCGCGCCGTCTTTGCGGACGGCGTCCTGTTCGAGCCGGACGAGCTCGCCATCGACGTGGACGAGTACCGCGCGGACGTCCAGTCCGCCGCGGCGGCGGCGCGCAACCTCTCGGTCAACGCCGCCTACCCGACCGCCCGCACCGCGGGCACCCTGCTCGGCAAGGCCGCCGGCGAGGCGAAGTCCGTCGGCCTGTTCGCCGCCATCGAGGACGAGGAGCTCATGCCGGACCTCGTCTCCCGTGCGGACGCGCAGCTGCGCTCGCTTGCGGCCGCCATCGACGACGACGAGGCGCTCCCCGAGGAGCTCCGCGGCGTCGAGGCGCCCGCGCCCGAGCCGGCCGCCGAGGCCGAGGAGGAGACGGACGAATCGAGCGACGACGAGGACACGGAAGCCGAGCCCGACGACGCCGACGACGATGACGATGACGGCGACGGAGCGGAAGGCCTCGGCGCGATGTTCGGATAAGACACACTAGGACCATGGAATACGTTTACGCTGCACTCATCCTGAACGAGACGGGCGAGGAGATCAACGAGGACAACGTCACGGCGGTGCTCGAAGCCGCCGGCGTCGACGTCGAGGAATCCCGCGTGAAGGCCCTCGTGGCCGCGCTGGAGGACGTCGACATCGAGGAGGCCATCGAGACGGCCGCCGCTGCGCCCGCCGCGGGCGCCGCGGGTGGCGCCGCCGCCGGCTCCGCCGACGAGGCGGAGGCCGACGACGGCGACGACGAGGCCGAGGAGGAGGCCGCCGACGAGGCAGCCGCCGACGACGATGACGACGACGACGGCGACTCGGGCGAGGGCCTGGGCGAGCTCTTCGGCTGACGCCGACGACGCTCACCTCGTCTCGACCGACTCGACCAAGATCACACTTCTTTCGACGCCGACCGCGAGCGACCGCGCTGGCGACGTGACTCTGACCGACAGGCAGGTTCGTCCACCGGGATCCGGACGCCTACCGCGATCCGAGCGTTGAAACGCGATGACGGGCGCACTCCTCCTCGGTGTTCTCGCTTCCCGCCGCCGTCCCGCCCGCCGGAACGGTCCTGCTCGCGTACACGCTCGCCGGGTGCGCGCTCGGCTGTTGCAGCGGATTGGTCCCCGGGCTGCACGCGAACAACTTCGCGTTCCTGCTCGCGGCCGCGGCGCCGGGGCTCGACGCGCCGCCGCTTCCGCTCGGCTGTGCGATGGTGGCCGCCGGCGTCGTCCACACGTTTCTCGACGTGGTGCCGTCGCTGGCGCTCGGGGTCCCCGACGCCGCGATGGCGGCCGCGGCGCTCCCGGGACACACGCTCGTCGCGGAGGGACGCGGCCGCGAGGCGATGCGCCTCTCGGCGGTCGGATCGGGACTGGCACTCGCGATCGCGCTCCCCGCCGCGGTCGTCGTCACCGCGGGGATGCGCGTCGCGTACCCGCACTTGCGCGAGTGGCTGCCGGTCGTGCTCGGCGGGGTGGCGCTGTCGCTCGTGCTCACCGAGTCGACCCACCGGCGCCGGGTCGCCGGCGCGGTCTCGTTCGCGCTCGCGACGGCGCTGGGACTCGTCGCCCTCGACGCGCCGACGGACCCGCTGGTGTCGGCCGGCGGGATGCTCGCCCCGCTGTTCGCGGGCTTGTTCGGTGTCCCGGTGCTCGTCGACGCGCTCGGCGGCGCCGGCGTCCCGCCGCAGGGAGACGCCCGGCTGGGACTGTCCGGCCGGGACCTGACGGGTGCGGCCGCGGCCGGCGCGGGCGGCGGCGCCGCAGTCGGCTACCTTCCCGGGGTCTCAGCAGGCGTGGCGGCCGTGCTGGCGCTCCCCGCAACCGCCGGCCGCGACCCGGCTCGCGAGTACGTCGTCGCGACCAGCGGCGCGAACACGGCGACGGCGGTGTTCGCGCTGTTCGCGTACTGGTCGTTCGACGCGACGCGCTCGGGCGTGCTCGTCGCCGTGGACGACGCCGGGGTCCCGGCCGCGCTCCCGCCGCTGCTTTCGGCGGTGGTGATCGCGGGTGCGGTCGGGGCCGTCGCGGTGGTGCTGCTCGGCGACGCCGCGCTCCGCGTCGTCGGCCGGCTCCCGCACGCCCCGCTGGTCGCGACGGTGTTGGCGGGACTGGCGCTGCTGTCGGTCGCGTTCGCCGGCGCGCTTGGGCTGGCCGTGTTTCTCGTGGCGGCCGTTGTCGGGTTCGTTCCCGTCCGGCTCGGCTGCCGGCGGGTGCACCTGATGGGCGTGCTGCTCGGTCCCCTCGTGATCGCATGATCGGTCCCGTCACACGACAGCGATCCGCACGAACGCTGAGCGGGACGGGCCGTTCGCGCCGCCCGAAAGACAACCGTTAAAACCCGCGCGCCGGTGTCTAGCCGTATGAGCCAGTCAGAGTCCGAGCAGCGTTCCGAGCGACGCTGCGTCTCCTGTGGCATCAACGTCGCGGGGACGGCCGCGGCGACGTTCAAGTGCCCCGACTGTGGCACGCAGATCAGCCGCTGTGCGAAGTGCCGCAAGCAGAGCAACCTCTTCGAGTGTCCCGACTGCGGGTTCCGGGGGCCCTAACATGGGGAAGGTCGCCGCAAAGATGAAGGTCATGCCGAAAAGCCCCGATATCGACCTCGACGAGCTCCAGCAGAAGCTGGAGGAGTCGCTCCCGCAGGGCGCGGAGATCCGTAACGTCGAGCGCGACGACGTCGCGTTCGGTCTCGTCGCCCTCCTGCCGATGGTCGTCGTCCCCGACGACGCCGGCGGCACCGAGGCCGTCGAGGAGGCGTTCTCCGGCGTCGAGGGCGTCGAGAGCGTGAAGGTCGAGGAAGTCGGCCGCCTGTAACCGGCCGCACCCATCGCCGGATCGACGTCCGATCCGGGCACCCCTTTTCACGGCTTCCCCGGTTCCCGTGAGCCACCGGCTCGCCGTCTCGGCGTGTCCCGTCGTGTCCCGTCGACGTACCGTCCCGGCGCGTTTCGCTGATTCGTTACGAACCGAAACTCGAATCCGCGAGACGGCGGCTTGATCGTGGGAAGATTAATGATGCCCCGGCGTCAGGGTCCGACAGACGTTCACATGGGGATGTACGACCGGATCCTCGTTCCGACCGACGGCTCCGACGGCGTCGAGCGCGCGGTACGTCACGCCGTCGATCTCGCGGTCCAGCACGGGGCGACCGTCCACGCGCTGTACGTCGTCAACTCGGCGTCGTACGCCGGGATGCCGATGGAGTCGAGTTGGGAGGGGATCGACGAGATGCTCCGTGGCGACGCGGAAGACGCCGTCTCGCTGGTGGAGGGGCTCGGCGACGACTACGACGTGCCGGTCGAGACGGCGGTGATCGACGGCTCGCCGAGCCGGGAGATCGTCCGCTACGCCGAGGAGAACGACTGTGATCTGATCGTAATGGGGACGCACGGCCGCGGCGGTATCGACCGGCTCCTGCTCGGGAGCGTCGCCGAATCGGTCGTCCGATCGTCGTCCGTTCCGGTGCTCACGGTGCGGGTCACGGACGCGACGTAGCCGTCGAACCGGTCGAAACGGGGGTCCGGAACCGCCGTTCGACGGCGAGCCGGCGGTCGTCAGCGCCCGACCAGCAGTCGGTCAGCGGTCGGCCGGGCGCAGGTGCTCGCAGTCGCCGGCCGTCACCCTGACCGTCTCGTCGCCGGTGTCAACCACGAGCACTCCGGGGAACTCGATCCCGACGGCCTCGCCCTCGACGGCGCCGCCGGGCGTCTCCACTCTGACGCGCTGGCCCACGGTGTCGGCGTACTCCTCCCACGCGTCGACGGCCCCGCGGAGGTCGCCGGCGAGCGCGTCGAACTCCTCGAGCACTCGCTGGACGAGCACGCGCCGGTCGACCGGCTCGCCGCGCTCGGCGAGCAGACTGGTCGCGTCGGCGGACGCGGGCAGGTCGTCGGGATCGATATTCGCGTTGACCCCGGGGCCGATCGCGAGCCACGAAACCCGGTCGGCCTCCCCCTCCATTTCGGTGAGGATGCCACACAGCTTCCGGCCGCCGCGCTCGGTCGGCTCCGTCCCGGTTTCCCCGTCGTCGGCGACGAGCACGTCGTTGGGCCACTTGATCCGCGCGTCGACGCCCGTCTCGCGGCAGGCGCGCGTCACCGCGACGGCCATCGCGAGCGTGTACGCCGGAGCGTGAGCGGGCGGGACCTCGGGGCGGCACACGACCGACAGCCAGACGCCGCCCGGCGGCGAGACCCATTCGCGGTCGAGGCGTCCGCGCGAGGCGGTCTGTTTGTCGGCGACGACAGCGACGCGGGACGCGCCGGCCGCGGCGAGTTCGCGCGCCCGGTCGTTCGTCGAGCCGACGCTGTCGTGGTAGTCCACGTCGAACGGAGCGTCGAGGCCGTAGGCGATCGCCTCGCCGGAGTACCCCGACACGTCAGTCACGACGTAGCCGTCGTCGGTGCTCTCGACGGCGACTCCGGCCTCCCGCAGCGCCTCGACGTGGTTCCACACCGCCGCGCGCGACACGCCGAGGCGGTCGGCCAGCGTCGGCCCGGCCACCGGTCCCTCGGCGAGCGCGTCGAGCAGCGCCCGGCGCGTCGCGGGAACACCGACCTCGCGAGCGCCACCGTCTCCGCCTTCGGCGCTGCGGTCGGCGTCGCCCGTCACGAGTCGTCGCGTCCGCCGTCGGCGGACGCGAACTCCGTCGACTCCCCGTTCGCGCGGACGGTGATCACCGTCGCGTCGAGTTTCCCCTTCAGGAACGTCTCGATGTCGGGATCGGAGAACAGCTTCTGGAGGGTCCGCCGCCAGCGACTCGCCTGCTTGGCGCCGATGACGACCACGTCGGCCTCCTCGGCCGCGATCTCGTCGAGGATCGTCTCCTCGACGAGGAACCCCCGGCGGACGACGTACCGGACGCTCGGCAGTCGGCTGAACTCGTGCTCGACCGCGCGCTTGAGCTGCGTCCGGGTCACCTCCCGACCGTCCTGATACAAGTCGACGTGGAGGATCGTCAACTCGGCGTCGCGCTCCTCGGCGATCCGGATCGCCTCCGCAAGCGTCGCCTTGGAGTGTTTCGAGAGCGGGTACCGAACCGGCACGACGACCAACGTCATTGTGGGCCGGACGCGCCGGTGCGTGTAAACACTTGCTTTTGGCCCATCGCTGACACAGGTCGCTCCGGACCCACCGCTGTCAACGGCGGTCTCCCGTCACTCGTCGTCGACTGCGGCGTCGGCGGTGTCCGCGACAGCTTCGGCGTCCGCGGCGTCGCCCGACACCCGCTCGATCCGCCCCTCGATCTCGGGGGCGATCCCGTGTTCGCGGACGTACTCGGCCAGCATCTCGTGTTGGATCCCGTGCTCGCCGGCGCGGTGGCGCTGCTCGATCGTCGGGAACTCGTGGTCCGAGTGCAGGAGGTACTCGGGCGTCGCGACGCGGTACAGCCGCTCGGGGTCGATCGGCTCGCCGCCGACGCGTGCGTCGATCAGCTCCTCGCGGTCGTCCTCCCAGACGACCCGCGCGCCGCTGAGGTGACCGTGCCACCAGCCGTCCTCGCCGAAGTCGACCACCGAGGCCGACATCTCCGACAGCACCGCGCGCAGCTCCGTGCCCGTGAGCTCGACGACGACGATCGGCTCCTCGAACGGCAGCACCGACAGGAGATCCGCGAGCGTTACCTCGCCCGCGAGGTCGTCGCCAAGGCGGAGGCCGCCGGCGTTCTGGAGCCCCACGTCGGCGTCGGCGGCCGCGCGGTAGGCGTCGGCGACGAGGTTGCCGAGGCGGCACTCGCCGCCGTGGACCGTCTCGTCGCTGCGGACGATCGGCTCTTCGACGGTGCCGACCGGCTCGTCGAGGCCCGCGGCGGCGATTCGCTCGCGTAGTGCGTCCGCGAGGTGCTCGTCGACGGGTGCGCCCTCGGGGCTGTGGCGGGTCACGCTCGCGCCGTCGTCGCCGAGCGTCACCTCCAGTACCGTCTCGCCGTTGACCCCCGGGCGGGTGCACAGCACGCCGTCGACCTCCTCGGCGCGCTCGCTGTGGATGTGCCCGCCGAGGACCAGATCGATCCCGTCGACGCGCGCGAGTTCGTCGTCGCCGCCGCCGAGGTGCGAGACCGCGACGACGTAGTCGACGCCCTCGCGCTCACCCTCGCCCCCGCCAACGCCTTTGGGTTCGGCTTCGGCTTCAGCCTCTATCGCCGCGACCGCCTCGCGGGCGGCGTCGTACGGGTCGGTGAACGTCATGTCCGCCGCGGAGGGGTTCAGCGAGTCCGTGCTCGGATCGGTGACTCCGAGGAAGCCGACGCGCGCGCCGTCGACGCGTTCGATCGTCCACGGAACGACGCCCTCGGCCTCGCCGAACGGTTCGCCGGCTTTGTCGCGGACGTTGGCGGACACCCACGTCTGGGGGGAGTCGGCGACGATCGCGCGGGTCGCGTCGGTCCCGAAGTCGAAGTCGTGGTTGCCGAACGTCTCCACGTCGGTGTCGACGGCGCGAAAGAAGTCGATCGCCTGTCGCCCCTTCGAGACCGTCGCGGCGACGCCCGGCGAGGTGTCGTCGCCGGATCCGACGACCGCGGCGTCGGGGCCGTCGAGCTGGGTGATCAGGCCGGCGAGGCGCCCCGCGCGCTCGGGGTCGTCGTAGACGTTCTCGATGTCGGAGTAGTGGACGAACCGGGGCATTCGAGTGAGTGATCCGTGTGGGGTGGCGGCCAAGAACGCTCCGGGTTCGATCGATCGGTCGATATGCTCGCTCGTGTAGACGATCGAGTCCGGCGCACGGACGAGAAGCGGCGGCCGGGAAAGCCCCCGGTTCGCTCGCGCGCGCTCGGCGGGCACTACCCGGGACCTCCGGTCCCGTGAGTTCACACTCGCTGCGCTCGCGTGAACGGAGGCCCGCCGGCACGCGCCATTCCGTTTTCCTGTCGCCCCGTGCTTATGGGAACGGGTGATACGCCCGTTCCGGCTCCGGATCGAACCCCAGCGACGCCGAGACGGCCTCCAGCCGGTCGCCGAAGAACGGCTCGCCGGTGAACAGCGGCTGCGCCTCGGGGACGAGCACGCGCACGCCCTCGAAGCCGATCGCGGCCACGTCGCGCGTGGTGAGGCGCGCGGCGTACGCGTCGAGGTCGGCGTCGTTGAGGCGGTCGACGACGGCCTCGACCTCGGCGACGCCGTCGAGTGTCGCCGCGTCGCCGTCGGTCACGTCCGCCGCGGGGAGCGTCACGTCGGGGGAGACGAACTCCCGGACGCGCTCGGGGAAGTCGGCGTACGAGCCGATCGCGCCCTCCTCGCGGCTCGCCTGCTCGGGCCCCATCGCGCGCAGCTCCATCCAGTTCTGCAGCGCCTCCGCGAGCGCGCCCCGGGCGGCGGCCGCGGCGTCGAGGTCCGCCGCCGAGCCCATCGCGAACCGCGGCCACTCGCCGGTCTCGGCGTCGCGGTGGACCGCCACTCCGACGACGGGAACGTCCACGTCCTGGGTGAGCAGCAGCGTGGTCACGGAGAGGTCCTCGGCGCGCGCCCGCTTGCGCAGCGTCTCGAACCTGTCGTCGTCGACGTCGAGGCCCATCGGATCGAACGTCGAGTACCACGCCAGCATCGACGCGTCGCGCTCGACGGTCTCGTACAGCCCCGACAGCACCGCCTCCGCCGTCGAGTTCCCCAGCCCGAGCCCGGTCGTGATCGCCGGCGCGAACCGCTTCTCGGGCGGCGGAAACACGACGAACTCCGCCGGCAGCGACGCCGATTCGCGGGTCGCCAGATCGATCCCGGAGGTCCACGGAATGTGGTCGTCGGGGTCGGGCGTTTCGGCGTCTGCGGGGCGGACGAACCGGTCGACCGGGACCGCGTCGACGACGCCAGCCGTCGGCGCCGACCGGAACGACGACGCGCGGTACGTGCCCGCGCAGTAGCGTTCGAGCGCCTCGCCGATCGCCTTCGCGTAGGCGGCGTCCCAGTCGGCGGCGACGCCGGCGGCGAACTCGGCGCAGCGCGTGTCCGCGAAGGCGGCGGTGTCGGTCGTCCGCGCGATGTAGTACGGCGCCGGCACCGACTCGCGCTCGCCCACCTCGGTGACGATCCCGAGCCGGTCGTCGACCGCGCGGTCCATCCGGTCGACGGCGTCGTCGAGGTCGACCGGCTCCGCGGGTGCGCGAAGCTCGAACCCCGTCGGCACGGCGCCGCAGTCGCACCCCGGGGACGGGAGGAAGCTCCGCTCGGCCCCGTCGACCTCGGTGACGGTGCCGGCCACGCCGCCTCCCGAGAGCTGTTGGATGGCGCGTCGCCCCGCGAGCGCCCCTGCAAAGCGGACGGCGCTGCGGGTGCCCTGCGGCGTCGCGTCCGTCGTCGGGACGTTCGCGCGAACACGGTCGCGCAGGCAGTCATAACAGCCGCTGTCCGCGGAGAAGACGGTGACCGCGGCGTCGAGCCCCTCGATCGCGTGGCCGCCGATGCCGCCGATCTCGACGGCGACCCAGTCGTCGACGAGTCGGGTCGCGGTGCGGAACGCGTCGTCGCCGGTGGTGCCGACGACGACGGCGAAGTCGAACCCGTCCAGGAGGCCGGCTTCGACCTCCATCACGTTCGCCTCGATGTCGGCGAAGGCGCCCCGGATCGGCTCGACGGCGGGGTCGGGGCCGACGATGGCGATGTCCATGCCCCGCCCGTGGAGTGAGTCGCACAAAAAGGTGGCCGGTCGCCGCGGTCCGGTGTCGAAGCCCGAAAACGGGACCCGCGCTCAGTTCAGCATCCGGTGGGCGACGCTCGCCAGCTCGTCGCTCGACGCGTCGCGCAGTCGGTCGTCGCCGAGCTTCAGACGCAGGCGGGGACGGCCGACGTCGATGGGCACCTTCTCGGTGTCGATGAGCCCCAGGTCCTCGAGGCGGGTCTTCGTGCGCGAGAACGTCGCCTTCGAGGCGATGCCGACGTCCTCGCCCCACTTGCTGATGTCGTACAGCAGCACGTCGTTTTTCGCGGCGACGAGCAGCGAGATGGTCACCTCGTCGAGGCCGTCGCCGTCGCCACGGGCCGTCTCGAGGGACTCGAGTACCGCGTCGAAATCGGCGCGGACCGGCTCCCCGATGTCCTCGTCCAGCGTCTCGCGGACGCGAGAGAGCGCCGGCGTGCGGAGGTTGAACGCCGTTGCGTCCGCCCACTGGTCGTGATACGTCTCGTAGGCGGCGGCGGCGAACGATTCGTCGTCGGCCGCGAGCGCGGCGACGTGCTCGCCCGCGGAGACGATGGCGTACAGCTCGTCCTCGCCGGCGACGAGCGTGTTGTCCGCGTCGCCGTCGAGTTCACGCAGCGTCATCGACCCGGCGTCGACCAGGTCGGCGGCGTCGCCGGCGACGAGGAAGTCGTCCATCACGTCCTTGAGCATGCGGCTGTCCGCGAGCACGTTCAGCGTCGGGAGGTCGTCGCCGTAGGCAGCTCCGGCGTCGACGAGCGACTCGATCACCGCCGCGTTCGGGTCGACGATCACCAGCTCCCCCCCGGACCGATCGAAGAGCGTCTCGAGCGTGTCGTCCATCGACTGCTCGAATACGTTCGTAGCCATAACTACGTAGACCATCGCCAGTTGAATATTTAATACTAACGGGAATTTGGGGGAATCAAGCGCTCTGCGGGGAGAATACGAGTCCCGGATGATCGGATGAAAGTACCTCCGCAGGTGAGGAACCCACCCGTGTGTGTTAAGAACACACATGCTAGTCGTGTCTACATACTTCGTTCGCTCCGCGTGCGAACGGTCGGATCGACACTACCGATCCGTAGCTGTCGGCACCGAGGCTCGCGCTGCGGGTGGCGACGGTTCTGACAGTCGTCGTGGCGTTGCTCCGCACCGGCGACGTGGCAGCGACCGCGGAGATCGGAACCGACCCGCCCGGGGTCGGCGACGTGTCGTCGGGGCCCTGAGTGACGCGTCCGACGGCGGCTACGACTCTCGGAGGTCCTCGGCGAGCGCGTCCGACCAGCGGAGTTCGCCGTCGAACAGGACGGGTGCGTCCGCGTACGAGAGGAACTCGATCAGCGTCGAACGATCGACTGTGAATTCCTTGCGTGCACCGAGGAGGTGTGTCTCGTCGCTCTCCTGGAGGTACGGTCGGAAGAACCCGCCCGCCATCCACGGCGCGCCCATCGCCACTCTCACGTCGAAGCAGTCGGGCCCTCGGCGGGTCACACGTACGTCCGTGCCGACGACGTTCTCTGACTGCGTCAGAACGTGTGTTCCGTCGCCGACGACGGCGTACTCCTTGCCGGTCATGATCTGGCGCCGCGACTTATCGAGCGCCCGCTCCATGCAGTAGCCCGTGACGAGCAGTCGAGCGAACATCGTGCCGACCGTCGCCGCCTGACTGTCGAGCACCTCGCTGAACGTGACCGCGCCAGCGACGCTCCCCTTCCGGATCAGTTCGACCCCCTCATGGAAGGAGCCGCAGGCGTTCAGAAAGAACGTCTGGGCGTTCGACCGCGAGAGGCTCGACGCCGAGAGGTAGCCGTCGGCACACCTGAGCCCGTCCCGCTCGCAGTGGCCGATATAGTGAACGAGATCGTTCCGTGACTCGAACACTGACGCGAGTTCGTCGACGGTCAGGTGCTCGTCCAGCGTGAGTTCGAGGTCGAGCGCCCCGACGCGCTCGCGGTAGTGCGCAGCGACGCCGTCGTGTTCCTCGCGCATGTCTCCGTCGTTCAAGATCGCGACGATCGAGATCGGCTCGCCCGCGGCGTCGAGGTAGCGGGCGCGGTTCTCGTACGCCTCCGGGACGGTTTTGAACACGTCTATCGGCGCGCCCTCGGCGAGCCAGCCGTGGGTCCGTCCCGGTCCGAGTGCGGGTCGGACCGGCTCGACGGACGCCGCCTCGCCCGCGTCGCGCCGGTAGAAGGCGGACAGCGACGTGTCGAGCCACTCCGACTCCGGCAGCGGGGTCGACTCGGCGACCCGGACGTGCGGGACGTTCGCGAGGAGGTGCGACAGCGTCGGTACGTGGTCGTACCGGGGGTCGATCGACATCGACAGGTGCCACTCGGGGAAGCGATCGCGGACCGACTCGAACGGCGTCGCGAGGTACGCCTCGAGCCGCTCGCCCGGCGACGCGGCGTACAGCGACCCCGGGTCGAGACCGAGATCCGAGGTCACCTCCGCGACGGACAGGTCGGAGCCGTACGGGCCGACCTCCCTGACAACGCAGTCGAGATAGAACGTCCGCTCGAGCAGCGAGGCGACGGCGTCCTGGAACTCGGGAAGCCGAGGGAGCCGATGGGTCCGTCCGGGCGTCTCGATCAGGGGACGGCCGTCAGGATCGACGGCGACCTCGGCGCCGACGTAGTGGGCAAACGGCGAGACGACGAACAGGTGGTCGAGGTCCGGGGGAACGACGACGCGCACGTCCGCGTCGTCGCGTGTCTCGCGCAGTGAGTCAGGGATCGAGACGGACTCCCCGAACGCGATCTCTGGGGGCAGTCCACGCATACTGTCGAACGAGCGGTCGGCGGTCGCGGTGCGGTGCCCGGCCGGGAACGTCGACAGCGCCGTCGCGACGCCGGCGGGCGTCCGCGGCACCGTCACCGTCTCCGGCTCGTCGTTGACGTCGCCGCCGAACCCGATCTCGACGGGGGTCGCCGCCGGGAACCGAACGTGTAGCTGCTCGTACCGCGGCTTCTCGATCGTCGCCGCGCCGTCGAAGCGGACGTACACGTCGACCCGGCTCTCGACGTTGAATGCGTACGACCCCTCGGGGATCGATAGCGGACCGGTGCCGCTGCCGAGGTCGAACACGTCTCCGGTGTCGACGTCGCGGACCGGTGCGTACACCGGCGGGAACCCGAGGGACTCGACCGACCCCGACACCGTCGCGTCCGGCCTCCAGGTGTTCCCGAGGCCGAGCGCGTCGATAGTGGCGTCGAGCGACGGGGCCGACGCGTCGGTGCGGTCGCTCCATCCGCTCGTCCGAACGTCGATCGCGTTCTTCGCGGCGTCGACCGCGCGGAGCCCGTCCTCGGTCCGTTCGACCTGCATCGAACTGCACGAACGTGCGGAGTGGCCGTATTTATCCGTATCGCCAGCCGCGCGCGAGTACGCATGGTTTTTGTCACCGCTCGCCGGACCTCCGGTATGGAGTATCCCGAGGTACGCGAGACCGATCCGGCCGTCGCCGACGCCCTCGAGGGCGAAGTCAGCCGACAGCAGGACACGCTGGCGATGATCGCCTCCGAGAACCACGTCTCCGAGGCCGTCCTCGAGGCGCAAGGGAGCGCCCTCACGAACAAGTACGCGGAGGGCTATCCCGGCAAGCGCTACTACGCCGGCTGTGAGTTCGCCGACGACGTCGAGGAACTCGCCATCGAGCGCGCGACGGAGCTGTGGGGCGCCGAGCACGTCAACGTCCAGCCCCACTCGGGCACGCAGGCCAACATGGCCGTTTACCTCGCGACGCTGGACCCGGGCGATAAGATCCTCTCGCTCGAACTCGAACACGGGGGTCACCTCAGCCACGGGCACCCCGCGAACTTCACCGGCCAGCTGTTCGAGGTCGAGCAGTACGGCGTCGACACCGAGACGGGCTACATCGACTACGAGGCGCTGGAAGCGCAGGCGGAGGAGTTCGACCCGGACATCGTCGTCTCGGGCTACTCGGCGTACCCGCGGGAGGTCGAGTGGGAGCGAATCCAGGCGGTCGCGGACGCGGTCGACGCCTACCACCTCGCGGACATCGCGCACATCA
The DNA here is from genome assembly GCF_040025155.1 of Halobaculum rarum. Taxonomy (NCBI): domain Archaea; kingdom Methanobacteriati; phylum Methanobacteriota; class Halobacteria; order Halobacteriales; family Haloferacaceae; genus Halobaculum; species Halobaculum rarum. The sequence continues at coordinate 2,904,517 of NZ_CP157275.1, forward strand.
CCGGGCTCGTCGCCGCGGGCGTTCACGACTCGCCCGTCGGCGTCGCCGACTTCGTCACCGGCTCCACGCACAAGACGATCCGCGCGGGCCGCGGCGGCATCGTCATGTGCGACGAGGAGCACGCGGACGACGTCGACGCGGCGGTGTTCCCCGGCGGACAGGGCGGCCCCCTGATGCACAACATCGCGGGCAAGGCTGTCGGCTTCGGCGAGGCGCTGGAGCCCGAGTTCGAGGAGTACGCGCAGCAGGTCGTCGACAACGCCGAGGCGCTCGCCGACTCGTTCGCCGACAACGGCTTCGAGATCGTCTCCGGCGGCACGGACACCCACCTCGTGCTCGTCGATCTCCGCGAGTCACACCCCGACACCTCCGGCGGCGACGCCGAGGAGGCGCTCGCCGACGCCGGCATCGTCCTCAACGCGAACACGGTCCCCGGCGAGACGCGCTCGCCGTTCGACCCCTCGGGTATCCGCGCCGGGACGCCCGCGCTCACCACCCGCGGCTTCGACGAGGCCGACTGCCGCGAGGTCGGCGACCTCATCCACCGCGTCGTCGACAACGTCGCCGACGAGGACGTGATCGCCGAGGTCCGCGAGCGCGTCGACGAGCTGACCGACGCGCACCCGCTGTACGAGTAGCAAGGCAGCCGAACACCACGTCCGTGTATATCCTTCTCTAAATTCCTCGCTTGTTGTGCACGAACCCGAGGATTCTTACCCGTCGCCGCCGCCCCATCGACCATGACCGATATCGACGGCAACGCCGTCGCCGCCGAGATCCGATCCGGCGTCGCCGACTGCGTGGAGACGCTGCGAGCCGAGGGCGTCGACCCCGCGCTCGCGACCGTGCTGATGAGCGACGACCCCGCCAGCGAGACGTACGTCTCGATGAAGCAGAACGACTGCGAGGAGGTCGGGATGCGCGGCATCCACGTGGACGTGGACAACGACGCGCCCGCCGAGGAGCTGTACGACACCATCGAGGAACTGAACGCGGACGACGAGGTCCACGGCATCCTCGTGCAGATGCCCGTCGTCGATCAGGTCGACACCCGACGCGTCCTTCGCTCGGTCGACCCCGCGAAGGACGTGGACGGCTTCCACCCCGAGAACGTCGGGCGCCTCGTCGCCGGCAACCCGCGATTCAAGCCCTGTACGCCCCACGGCATCCAGCGCCTGCTCGCGTCGGCCGACGTGGACCCCGAGGGGAAGGAGGCGGTCGTCGTCGGCCGCTCCGACATCGTGGGCAAGCCGATGGCGAACCTCCTGTTCGGCCGAGGGGAAGGTGGCAACGCCACGACCACGGTGTGCCACTCCCGGACCGACGACCTCGCCAGCCATACCCGCCGGGCGGACATCGTCGTCGCCGCCGCCGGCATCCCGGAGTTCATCACCGCCGACATGGTGAGCGAGGGCGCGACCGTCATCGACGTGGGGATCAACCGAATCGAGCGCGACGGCGAGTCGACGCTCGTTGGCGACGTGGCCTACGACGAGGTGCGCGAGAAGGCGGGCGCGATCACCCCCGTCCCCGGGGGCGTCGGCCCGATGACGCGCGCGATGCTGTTGTACAACACGGTGAAGGCCGCGAGCGAACAGCACGGCGTCGAGATCGAGCTTCCCTGAGCGGGCCGGTCGGCTGCGGACCGCAGTTCGCCACGGCGTCTCACTCGGGGCCGGGGACCGGAACTCGGTAGGTGAGTTCGTCGTCGGGGTCGTCCCGAACCGCGGAGTCGTACGACCAGACGAACGTCACCTCGCTCGCGTCCGCCGGGATCTCGGCGTAGACCCAGCCCTCGTGTGTCGCGTCGGGCCAGTATACCGTCGACGGCCCGTACAGTCGCCGTTCGGGCGACAGGAGTTGTTCCGGCGAGTCGCGCTTGAACTGCCCCCGTACCGAGAACTCGCCGTCCCCGTGCCGGACGACGAACGGCCAGGGGATGTTCAACGACTGGTCGCCGACGTTCCTCGTCGTCAGGTGCAGGGTCAGGAACACCGACCCCTCGGCTGCGGTTCTGGACCCCTCGTCGAACTCGAGTTCCCGACTCGTCCGGGGGTCGGCCACCGTGAGTCGCTTCCCGCCGTAGGTGATCGTCTCGGCGTAGTCCACGGCCGGCATCGGTGTGGCGGTCGGTTGGGGCGTGGACGACGGCGTCCCTGTTTCGGTCGGCGTCGGAGCCGGAGTCGATCGAACGGTCGGGGCGGTCCGGCGATCGAGGATCTGATCCTTTCCAACGTACCCGCCCCCGCCGAGACCGAGCAGCACCAGCGCCCCCACCAGCGAACGTCGCCGCATGACTCACTCCTCGCCGTCGACCGGCGCGACGTAATGGAGTCCCGCGCCCCGGACGTAGAAGCCCTCGGTGGCGGGGCGAAGCCGAACATCGGACGAAAAGTGGTCGGCCGCCGACTCGTCCTCGGTGAAGAACTGCACCCGCTCGGCGTCGCCGGAGGCGGTGTCGATGCTGTGTACCCTGGCTCCCCCGTTCGTGTTCAGGTCCGGAACGACCAGGCGGTCGTCGGTCACCAGCGACCCGGGCGAGAACCGGTCCGCGTTCTCGTAGGTCCACTGCACCTCCCCGGTCGCCCTGTCCAGAGCGTTCACCGTGCTCTCGGAGACCAGGTACACGTGGTCGTCGTCCAGCAACGGCGGGTAAATCGTCTCGTTGACGACCAACTCGGGTGCCTTCCACTGCAGGCTCCCGTCACGGCTGTACGCGATCATCCCGTACCGGGAGTCGTCGTACTGCAGCCCGCTCCGGTTGGCCATCGTGTAGACGGTCTCCCCGTCGGTCGTCGACCAGTCAGGGTAGCCCATCTCGTCGTCCCGGAGCCAGGTCTCCTCGAACTCCCCGGTGATATCGCCCGTCTCCAGGTCCCGAACCTGAACCATGATCGGGTTGTCGTCCCTGGAGGACTCGACCGGGGCGGCCCCCACGAAGACGATACGGCCGTCGGCGATCAGGACCTCGTACACTCCCGCCATGGCTTCGACCTCCTCCTGGCGGACGATCTCGCCGGCCGTCAGATCGACCACCGTCATCGTGCTCCCGCCGAGGTCCCCGGTCACACTGACGAACAGGCCGGACTCGGCCACCTGATTCAGTGACGTGTCGGGCTCGGCGTCGACGTCCGTGACGAGCGCCTCACGCTCGCCGGTCTCGGGGTCCATGACGAGCACGTCCCCGTCCCAGGTGATTCCGGCCAGGAGTCCGTCCGCGTAGACGATACCGCCGACCCCCGCGTCCGTTCGCTCCCAACGGAGTTCCCCCGTCGGCTCGACCGCGAGCAGGCGACTCCCGATGTGGTCGCGGTTGGACTGCACGAACAGGGTCTCCCCGCCGGCGATGACCCTCGAGTCGTCGAAGGCGATAGTGTCTCCCTCCTGGCTGTGCGTCCAGCGGATATCGTACTCTCCCGTGGCGACGGACTGGTCGGGAACGTGCCTGGTGTTGGCCCCGTCCCTCGCGTAGGTCCGCCAGTCCAGCGGGAGCACGGCTGGACCCTCCTCCGTGGTCGTCGCGGTCTCTCTTTCGGTCTCCTCGCCCTCCCTCTCGGCCTCCGTCATCGCCTCCTTGACGGTCTCCGGGAGCGTCGCGGTTCCTTCCTCCCCCTCGCTGGTCCCCGAACAGCCTGCCACGGCGACGGTGCCCGGGACCGCGAGTGCCTTGATGTAGTCTCTCCGTTGCACACACGTACCTACCCCGCAGGGGGTTTCGGTTCACGGGCTGACGGAGTTCCCCACGGTCTGGGGAACCCGTCCCGGCAGTGGATCTGTCGGGCCGTCGATCCGCTCGCCGACGGCCGTCGGTTGTCAGTCGTCGGCCGCCGACGCGCCGGCGCCGTCGTCGACGCCCGGCTCGCGGGCGGCCCGGGCGCTCGCGTGAGCCGCGTTCACGTCGCCGCGGTTCAGGTGGAGCGTCGCCAGTTCCTCCGACAGGCTCCTTGCCTGGGGGTCGGCCCCGCAGTCCCGGAGCTCCGCGATCCCCCGTTCCAGTTGGTCGCTCGCCGCGTCACGTTCCCCGCGCTCCACCAACACGTCGGCCAGCAGGGACCGGGTCACCCCCACGGAGCGTTGGTTTCCGGCCTCGTCCAGATGCCGCATCGAATCCCTGGCCAGTTCCTCGGCCGTCTCGACGTCGCCGCGTTCCAGCGCACAGACCGCCAGGTTGTGTTCGCTCATCCCGACCTCGTGCGGGTTGCCGATCTCCTCGCGGATCTCCACGGCCTCACGATGTGTCGCAACCGCCGCCTCCAGACGAGCCAGGTCCTTTCGGACGATGCCGAGGTTGTTCAGGCAGATCGCCAGGCGGTGGTCGTCGCCGATGCGGCGATACAGCGACTCCGCCCGTTCGAGGTACGACAGCGCGCGCTCGTCGTTCCCGCGCCGCCGCTCGAGGTCCCCCAGGCTCGTCAGGGTGCCGGCCCTCCCGTGGTCGTCTCCGAGTTCCGCCTGGAGGTCCACGGCGCGCTCGTAGTACCCGGCCGCCCGGTCGTACTCCCCGAGGTTGGTCAGGGCGTTGGCCGCGTTCGCCAGGCAGTTGGCGACGCTGAGGGGTTCGTCGGCGGCCTCGAAGGTCTCCATCGCCGCTCGCGCGTGACCGAGGGCCGCCTCGTAGTCGGGACGGTTGGCCGCCACCGTGCCGAGGTTCTTCCGACACCTGGCCACGAGGAGATCCTCCCCCAGGGCCGTGGCGCGCTCGTGGGCGGCCTCGTATCTGGCCGCCGCCAGGTCGGCCCGGCCGCGCTTCTGTGCGACGGTCCCGAGGTCGAGCAGACAGCGAACGACCGTCGGTCCGTCGTCGAGGCGAACGGCGAGCGCCAGGCCGGCAGTCAGGTACTCGACGGCCGTCTCGTAGGCCGAACGCTGGAGTGCGGCCGCACCGAGACCCCGACGGGCGGCGGCCTCGGCGTGGGGGTTCTCGTGGTCCGTGGCCGTCGATAACAGGTGCTCGAACGCCGCGGTGGCTTCGGCCGGGTCGCCGGCGCCGAGCGCCAGGCGTCCGTGCCACCGGTGTCGATCGAGTGCGGCGACGGCGGACGGGAGGTGGCCGTGGAACGTCTCGCCGACGAATCCCGCCAGGCGCGGTCTGGCGCGGATGACCTCGAACAGGTTCACCATCAGGCGCTCGCGCCAGTCGTCGGTCGGGTCTTTCCCGTCGCCGGGTCGGCCGAAGTCCGCCCCGCCGATGTCGCCGTCGGCAGCGTCCAACACCGCAGTCAGCGACCGACCGAGCGTCTCCTGGGCGCCCCGTTCGCCGAGCGTCGCCAGGGCGTGCGCGAGGAAGGCCGTCGACCACGCGTCGTGCGCCGTCTCCGGCGGGGTCGCCAGCGGGTCGCTCCCGGCGACGAAGACGGCCGACCCCTCGAGGACGTCGAGCGCGTCCTCGACGAACGCCTCGTCGCCCAGCGGGTGGACGTACTCCGGCCGGAGCGGGACGTTCGCCAGGTTCAACAGGGCGACCCAGACGCCCACGTCGACGGCCAACCGTCCCCGGGAGCGGAGGCGATCGAACACTCCCCGTGCGGCCGCCGACAGCGACGTCGCCGCGTCATCGGTCGCGACCGCCAGGGGGTCGGCCAGACGGGCGACTCGATGGACCGCGACGAAGAACGCGCCGACCGCGTCGCCGTCCGTTCCACCCGCCACGGACTCGTGGAGTTCCTCGGGAGTCAGCGGGAGTTCGGAGTCGTGGTGGCGAGCCGCACGGCGGAGCAGTGCGTCGCAGTCGCCCACCGACAGCGACGGCATCGTCTCCCTGACGAGCGACGGCCCCGGGAGGGACGTTGAATCCCTCTCGGCCTCCCAGGCAGGCGTCCGAGCGTCGAACAGGAAGCTCACGTCCGATCGAGCCGTGAACTCGGCACGGAGATCCAGAGCCGCGCGAGCTCCGGGCGAGGGCACGTCCTCGAACACGACCAGGACGTGACCGTCGAGCTCCTCGATGGCGCGTCTGGCCGCCGCGACGGACTCGAACGACCGCCGCGCATCGGCGGCCCGATAGCAGACAGGACCGCGACCCTCGCGGTGCCACTCGACGGCCACCCGCTTGCAGGTCGTGCTCTTTCCGGAGCCCGGCGGCCCGGTGAGTATCACGTCCTCGCCGGTCGTGAGGTGATCCCGGACGGCGGCAGTAGTCCGGTCGGGTATCCCGTTCTCACCGCCGGACCCGTCGTGTTCGTTCTCGACGTCGGCTGTCTCGCCGACTCCCCGCTCCACCGGATGACCGGCATCGACATCGGCAAGCGAGATACCGGTTCGCCAGGCCTGAAGGAGCGATGTCGCCTCTCGACGGGCCAGCAGGTCATCGGTCACCAGCGCGACGCCCTCGGACTCCAGTTCGACCGGGAGCCGATCGGCCCGCTGCCGCTCGGCCGGTGCGGTCGGCACGTCGAGACGTCCGACGGCGTCGGTCACGTCCTTCGCGTCCGCTACTCGATCGTCGACGCGGTCGGCGAGTCCGTCGACTGCGTCCGGATCGGTCAGTTCCAGTACCCCGGCGATCCCGCCGAGGTCGGTGTACACGATCACCAGCGCCACGTCCCGCGCGCCGCGACAGACGACCAGACCGTACGGGGGAACCGCTCCGCGAAACACGCGGGATCCCGCCGTTACCAGGCTTCTGTAGGTCTCCGGTGACCGGCCGCGCAGCGCTGCGTCCAGAGACTCCGAGACCGCGATTTTGGTGCGGGTTCCGTCCCGCCGGGCGTGGGTCAGGTACGCATCCAGAACCGTCGAATCCGAGAGGCGAGGGAGCAGCGCCTCGGCCGCTTCGGCTCCCGTCAGCGCGTCCTCGACCAGACTCACGATGTCTCGGGGATGGTGGGTGTCCACGGCGTGTGTGCGTGCTCGAGCCACCGTTCCCGCCGGGAGCGCCGCGTCGTCGGGGAGGTGTTCGATCACGTCGCTCGCGGCGATCAGCCGCGAGAGGTCCCCGTGGAACGCCTCGAAGCGCTCGAGGACGAGCTCGCCGGTTTCGGTCGTTCGGTAGCCGCCGTCGACGGACGCGATCAGGTCCGCGCCACGGAGGTCATCGACCACGCGGTCGACCGTCGACCGCGACGTGTCCAACCGGTCGATGATGTCGCGCTTGAACAGCGGTCCGTCCCGAAGCGTCCGCAGGAAGTCCTCGCGGGACTCGACCAGCGCCAGCACCTCGTCGACGGTGGTATCCGAGGACATGTCGAGTTGGACGAAGAACGGAGGAGATCTTATAAAAAGCTTCTACTCGCTGTGCAGACGGAACCGGAGTGCGTCCTCGATCTACACCAGCCAGTCGCGCGCGCTCGCCAGCCTCTCCGGGTCGAGGGGGTATCGACCCAAGTCGACGGTCGACGAGCGGGTCCGCCTCCGACTGACCTCCGGCAACCGATTTATCCTTCGCCCCTCGGTACCGCTCCGCATGGACCGCGACGCGGACCTCGATCCCGAGGCGAGAGAGCTGTTGGAGACGATGGACGGCGCCGACGTGCCGGACCTGCGCGACCTCTCCCCGCGGGAGGCCCGCGAGTTCTTCTCCGACTGGCGCGGCGAGCCGACGGACGTCCCGGAACTGGCGACGGTCGCGGACCGCGCAGTCCCCGGGTACAGTGACGGCCCGGAGGTCCCGATCAGGGTGTACACGCCCGAGGGCGAGGGGCCGTTCCCGGTGCTCGTCTACTTCCACGGCGGCGGCTGGGTGATCGGCTCGCTCGACACGGTCGACGGGATCTGTCGGGTGCTCACCGACGAGGCGGACTGCGTCGTCGTCTCGGTTGACTACCGGCTCGCCCCGGAGGACCCGTTTCCCGCGGGGCTGGAGGACGCGATCGCGGCGACCGAGTGGGTCGCGGACGACCCCGAGGCGGTGGACGGGGACGGTCGACTCGCCGTCGGCGGCGACAGCGCGGGCGGCAACCTCGCGGCGGCGGTCGCCCTGCACGCCCGCGAGACGGGCGGCCCGGCCATCGACCACCAGACGCTCGTCTATCCGGTCGTGGACCCGACCGGCGACTGGCCGTCCTACGAGGAGAACGGCGAGGGCTACTACCTCGAACGGGCGGACATCGACTACTTCCGGCGACACTACTGGCGGAGCGACCTCGAACTCGCGAACCCGTACGCGTGTCCGTTGGCGGCGTGCAGCCACGCCGATCTCCCGTCGGCAACGATCGTCACCTGCGGGTTCGACCCGCTGCGCGACGAGGGGGTCGCCTACGCCGAGGCGCTCGCGGACGCCGGCGTCCCCGTCGACCACCTCCACTACCCGTCGCTGATCCACGGCGTCGCCGGGATGCTCGGCGATCTCGGGGTGAGCGCTGCCCGCGAGGTGCTGACCGACACGGCCGCGGCGCTTCGCGAGGGGTTCGAGGAGAGCGACGGGTGAGGCGAGCGGTCGGCCCCGCAGTGCGGCCTCACTCGGTGTCGTCGAGGTGTTCCCGGGCGCTCGCCAACGCCTCCGGGTCGTCGGCGATGAGGTACCGACCCAACTCGACGGCCGCGTCGACGAGCGCGTCCGCCTCCGTGGGCGCAACGTCGCCCTCCAGCGCGTCGATCCGCTTCGCGCGGTCGCGGACCGCGCCGAGCGTACGACTCGCCTCCGGATCCGGGTAGTCCTCGAGGTACCTCGCCACGTCCGTGCGATACTCGAGCACCGCTTCGGCGGCGGCCATCCCGCGCGCCTCGCGCATCCGCGGCGGCACCTCGCTCGCGCTCGGCCGCTCGCCCGTGTCGGTCGCGTGCAGGAGGTTCGTGACGTACCATTCCTCGTCGTCGGTGACGCCCGGGGATGTCCCCTCGGGGCCGCGCTCGCCCATGGTCGCGTCCGCCCGACCGCCGCCGGGGCCGGCGATACGACCGTACACGTCCGCCGCGTGGCGCAACTCGGCGGCCGCGAGGTACGCGTCGTCGAGGGGAACGAGGTCGCCGCCGCGGATGAACCCCCGCTTGCGGAGGTACGCCCGACACTCGGCTTTGATCTCGTCGACGAGGTCCGCGAGCGCGGTGTCGTCGAGCCACACCAGTACGGAAGTGAGATCCAACTCCGCGGGTGCGTCGGTGTGTCTGCGGCGCTCGCCGGTGCCCACGCTCCGGAGGCTTCCGCAGTCCGGACACGCGATGCTCCCCGTCTCGAAGTACGACCAGCGGGTTCCGCACTCCGTACACTCGCGCTCGCCCCGGACTTCCATGCCCGCACGTACCGGCGGTACGGGGAAAAACGCCTCGTCGCCGCGGCGACGTGCCCCCTGCCGTCGCGGCGGTGGGGCGGGACCGTCGTCGCAGCAGCACGGAGGGCCTCCCGTCGCGGGCCTCCGGGAACAGGCCGGACCCGCCGGTAACGCCTTAATCACGGCGGACGACGGACAGCCCGTGACACCGAATTCGTTCTTCCACGTGGCGCTGAAGGCCGACGACGTCGACGCGACGGCGGCGTTCTACGAGGAGGCGTTCGACGGAACCGTCATCGAGCGAGGCCACGCCGACGACGGGGAGGGCGCGACCGCGGTCGAACACGTCGCGCTCGAGGTGGCCGACAAGCGCGTGTACGTCTTCGACCGGGCGCCCTACGAGGCGACCGGCGACGTGGAGTCGATGCCGAACGGCCTGCTCCACTTCGGGTTCGTCGTCGACGACGTCGACGTCGCCCGCGAGGCGATCGACGCCGCCGGCCCCGGCGTCGACTGGGTGATGGGCCCCGAGCGCTTCGGCGACCTCCGGATCGCGTTCCTCGTCGACCCGGCCGGCACCATCGTCGAGCTCATCGAGCACGTGTCGTAGGCGGCCGTCCACCGGCTCACGCCCGGGGGTGGTAGCAATCCGACGGCGTGCATCCTTGCAGTTGCCTCCTCCTCCGAGGGCACCCCGGCACGCTTTTGGCGTCGCCGCCGGAGGTGCCACCGAATGACGTTCTCCATCGCCGCGCGCGACCCCGAGACGGACGCGGTCGGGGTCGCGGTCCAGTCGAAGTTCGTCTCCGTCGGCGCCGTCGTCCCGTTCGTCTCCGCCGACGCCGGCGCGATCGCCACGCAGAGCTTCGCCAACGTCGCGTACGGCCCGGACGGGCTCGATCTCCTCCGCGAAGGCTACACTGCCACCGACGTGATCGAGAGGCTCACCGACGCCGACGACGAAGCGGCACAGCGGCAGGTCGGCGTCGTCGGCCTCGACGGCGAGCCGGTGGCGTTCACCGGCGCGGAGTGTTTCGAGACCGCGGGCGACCGGCAGGGGGAGCACTACACGGTCCAGGGGAACATCCTCGAGAACGAGGCGACGATCGACGCGATGGCCGAGGCGTTCGAGGTGACTCAGGGCGGACTCCCGGACCGGCTCATCGAGGCGCTGCACGCCGGCAACGACGCCGGCGGCGACTCCCGCGGCGAGCAGGCGGCGGCGCTGTACGTCGCCAAGCCCGAGGGGGGCTACGACGGACGGAACGACCGCTGGGTCGACGTTCGCGTCGACGACCACGAGCACCCCATCGACGAACTGGAGCGGGTGTTCAAGCTGTACGACGTGACGCTGCTCGCCCGCGAGGAACCCGACGACCCCGCCGAGCTATCGGGCGACGCGGCGCTCGCGGTGTCGGAGACGCTCGCGGAACTGGGCGTTCTCGACGCCGAGCCGACCGACTCGTTCGGCGAGGCCGAGCGCGCCGCCCTCGAGGACTTCCGCGGCATGAACAACTTCGAGAACCACTCGCTGACCGTCATCGAGGACGCGCTCGCGCGCGGCTGGGAGGCGGCCGCCGATGGCGCCGATGCCACTGAGAGCGCCGACGCTGACGACGACGGCGAATCGCGGATGGTCGACGCCATCTGGCACGGGCTCCAGCGCTACGACCGGCTGTAGTCCCCGTGTCCGCCCCCGCTATCGTCGCTGTCGATCTCGCCGCGTTCCACCTCGCCGCCGTCGTTCCCACCGCTACCGCCCCGGTCGCGCAGCTCCCGTCGTTCCAGCTGCTCACCGCCGTACTCGCGTTCGTCGGCGCGGGTGTCGCGCTCGCCGCGGGGATCGGTCTCGTCGCGGTGTACGTCCGCCTCGGTGACGGCGTCGACGCAACAGTCACGCGGCGGGCGTTCGGGCTGTGGGCCGCAGGTGCGCTCCTCCTCGCCGCCGGCACCCCCGCCGTGGTTCGCGCGTCGCTGTCGACCGCGCCGACGCTGCGTGCGCTCGCGGTCGGCGCGCTCGCCGTCGGCGCCGCGCCGATGTACCTCTGGCAGGCGACGCTCGGGGATGCGTGAGGCGGCCGATCTCGTCGTCGGGCCTACCGTGCGGCCGGCGCGGGGTACGCCGCTCGCGAGCTATTCCGGACCCGAGTGCGAACGTCGCCCGCGCTCGCGGATCAGCTTGTCGACGATGTCGCCCGTCGAGAGGAGTTCCCCCTCGTAGCGCGGCTCGCGGGCAGTCGCGCGCGTCACCTCGGCGTCGATGCCCTCGGCGGCGAGCGCGTCGGCGATCGCGGCCTCGTCGTGATGTTGGTCGAACCCGAGGACGATCACGTCCGGTCCGATCTCGCGGACGGGGACGAAGAAGTCCTCCGGGTGCCCGAGGTGTGCCTCGTCGACAACGTCGAGGGCGTCGATCATGTCCCGACGCTGCCGGTCCGGGCACACGGGCTTCGACTTGTGCGTGACGTTGTCCCGGCGGGCCACGATAACGTGGAGTTCGCCGCCGCGGGCGGCCGCGTCCTCCAAGTAGTGGAGGTGTCCGGGGTGGAGAATGTCGAAGGTGCCCTGCGCGAGCGCGACCCGGGGGGAGTCGGCGTCGCCCCCGTCTTCGTGCCCGCTCCCGCCGTCGTTCCGGCCTCCGTCGGCTCCCTCACTCATCGTATAGCTCCGCGTCGATGTCGGTCTGGTCGAAGTCGAAGAACGCCTCGTCCTCAGGCAGCGCCACGTCGATCACGTCGAGATCACGGGGGTCGCCGTCGGAGTCGAACGCCCGCCAGCAGTCGCGTTCGTAGGGCGCCCCGATGATGACGTGTACCTCGCCGGCGTGGAACGTCGCGAGGTCGGCATCGGAGGGGCGGAGGACGCCGTTCGGGTGCGAGTGGATCGAGCCGACCGCCCGCGCGGAGTTGGGCTTCATGTGCTCGCGGACGGTCGCCGATTCCGGCGTCGACGTGGTGCCGGGGATGACGAGCACGTCGGTGATCACCTGTCCCTTCCGGTCGAGCCCCAGATCGCGCGCGTCGGTCGCTCGGAGAAAGCCCATGTACTCGTTCGGGTGGGTGTCCCGGGAGGCCTCCAACGCGAACGTGAGGGTGTCGGCCGCGATGCCGAGCAGTTCGCTCGACCGGAACAGTCGCATTGGCGGAACTCCGGTCGGGCGCCAACTAAGGGTGTCGATACCCCCGCCTACAGGGTCGTCCACGGCCGGTCGTCGGCCCGTCGTTCGCCGCCGGAGCGATACTACAAGCCTTAACACCCGCCGTCACCCACCGTCCGGTATGAGTGATTCCGCCGCCGGTGACCCCGGCGAGAACGGGGAGGGGGATTCCCGACCCGTGGTTTACGATCTCGATCCCGCCTGCACGCTCGCCGACGTCGATGTCGGCGCGCGCTACCGTGCGGAGGTCAACGGTGTAGTCGACTACGGCGTCTTCGTCGACATCTCCGAGGACGTGTCCGGACTGCTTCACGAGTCGAACCTCGACGGTGAGACGTTCGCCGTCGGCGACGAGGTGGTCGTCGTGCTCGAGGAACTGAAGGAGAACGGCGACGTGTCGTTCGACCTCGCGGACGTCGACCTCGCCGACGCGAACGTGCTCGCGGTCGAGTACGAGCCGGAGATCACCACGATCGGCGACGCCACGGTCGGCGACAGCGTGACCGTCGAAGGGGAGATCACCCAGATCAAACAGACGGGCGGTCCGACGATCTTCCACGTCGCCGACGAGTCCGGCGTGCTCGCCGCGGCCGCCTTCGAGGAGGCCGGCGTCCGCGCGTACCCCGAAGTCGACATCGGAGACATCGTCCGCGTCTCCGGCTCCGTCGAGACCCACGACGGCTCCAGACAGCTTGAGGTCGACGACGTGACTGTACTGACCGATGAGACGGCCGATGCCGCCCGCGAGCGCCTCGAGGAGGCGATGCGCGAGCGCGCAGAGCCCGAGGCGATCGAGCCGCTCGTCGAGTGGGAGGCGTTCGAGAAGCTCCGCCCCGAGCTGGAGGACCTGGCGCGCACCCTTCGCCGCACCGTGCTCGAGGGGCGTCCGATCCGGATCCGCCACCACGCCGACGGCGACGGCATGTGCGCGGCCATCCCGGTCCAACTCGCGCTGGAGAACTTCATCGAGGAGGTCCACGAGGGCGACGACGCGGCGCGCCACACTCTCAAGCGGCTGCCGAGCAAGGCGCCGTTCTACGAGATGGAGGACGTGACCCGCGACCTCAACTTCGCGCTGGAGGGGCGCGCCCGACACGGACAGAAGCTCCCCTTCCTCCTCATGCTCGACAACGGGTCGACCGAGGAGGACGTGCCCGCCTACAAGAACCTCGCCCACTACGACGTGCCCATCGCCGTCGTCGACCACCACCATCCGGACCCCGACGCGGTGAACGACCTGCTCGACCACCACGTCAACCCGTACATCCACGACGAGGACTACCGCATCACGACGGGGATGATGTGTGTCGAGCTCGCCCGGCTCATCGACCCGAACGTCACCGACGAACTCCGCCACGTGCCCGCTGTCGCGGGACTGTCGGACCGCTCGAAGGCCGAGGTGATGGACGAGTTCGTCGACCTGGCGGAGACGGCCGGGTACGACCGCAACGATATCGAGGACATCGGCGAGGCGCTGGACTACGCCGCCCACTGGCTGCGCTACAACGAGGGCAAGACGCTCGTGAGCGACGTGCTCAACGTCGGCAGCGACGACGACGAGCGCCACCGCGACCTCGTCGAGTTCCTCTCGACGCGTGCCGAGCGCGACGTGGAGGAGCAGCTCGACGCCGTCGAGCCCCACGTCGAACACGAGCGCCTCGACTCGGACGCGCACCTCTATCGCATCGACCTGGAGAACTTCGCCAAGCGGTTCACCTACCCCGCGCCCGGGAAGACGACCGGCGAGCTCCACGACCGGAAGGTCCGCGCGACCGGCGAGCCCGTCATCACGATCGGCTACGGGCCGGACTTCGCGGTCCTCCGCTCGGACGGCGTCCGTCTGGATATCCCACAGATGGTCACCGAACTCAACGAGGAGGTCGTCGGCGGGGGCGTCTCCGGCGGCGGACACCTCGTCGTCGGCTCGATCAAGTTCGTCGAGGGGCGCCGCGAGGACGTCATCGACGCGCTCGTCGAGAAGATGGCCGACGCCGAACTCGACGAGGAGCTGTCGACGACGATCGAACTCGACGACTGAGGCGGAAGTCCGTACGACGTTTTCGACCTGATGCCCGACACCGGGCACCCGCCGGTCATCCGATCGGCCCGTCGCGGTCGGTGTCGTCGCGAGCCCGGCCTCCGTCCGTGCTGTCGATCGTCAGTCGTCGCCGGAGGAATAGCGTCGCGCTCGCGACGACACCGACTGCGGCGACTGCGACTGCCGGCGGGAGCTCCCCGATCGCGGACGATACCCCTCGACCGGCGCGCCAGTCCGCCTCGAACCCCTCTCGGTAGTACGCCGCGACCGCGTCGCCCTCCAGCGCGACGACGACCTCGCGGTTCTCGCGTGCGCTCGTAGGGTTCCAGTTGAGCGACCCCACGAGCGCAGTGTCGTCGGCGACGACGCCTTTCGCATGGATCTTCCCGTACCTACCGGCCGGATCAGCGATCCGCGCCTCGAAGGGAACGTCCGCGGCTGTGGCCCAGCGGTTCAGATCAGCCACCAACGCGGCGTTCTCCTCGGCGAGGTACCAGGTACCCGATAGCAGCAGTCGCACGCGCACACCCCGTTCGGCCGCCCGCCGCAGCGACGCGAGCATCGGTCCGTCGGCGACGGTGGGCTGGAGGACGTCGACGCGGGCGTCGGCGTCGTCGACGGTCGCGACGACTGCGGACTCCGCGTTTCCGGGCGCGGTCAGCAGTCGCACGCGCTCGACCCCCAGCTCCGCCGGCGGGTGGCGTGACGGGTACGAACCCGTCGCCGCGTCGGTTCGCTCGAACGACTGCCCCGCCCGGTATCGGTCCCAGGCGACGGCGTCGCGCCACCCGGCGTCCGCACGGAACAGATCCGCGAGCGCCTCGGCCGCGGCCGGGGAACGGAGGGTGACGCCCCACCCTCGGCTGTCGCCGCCGCCGGTGCCGCTGGGTTTCCAGTTCTCCGTGAGCACGACCGCGGCGTCGTCGGCGACCGCGTACTTCGCGTGGTGATACCGGAACCGAGCGTGGGGACCCGAGATCACGCGGACCTCGACGCCCGCGTCGACGAGCGTGTCGAGGCGGTCGGCTTGCCGTGCGGATATTCCGCCGACCGGTCCGCCGTCGAGGAGCACGCGCACCGAGGCACCTCGCTCATGTGCGGCGATCAGTTCCTCGACGACGCGCTCGGACGCGAAAGTGTACCCCGCGAGGAACACCCGCTCGTCGGCTCCACGGATGGGTGCGACCGGTTCCGACGGCGCGTCAGGAAGCACGAACGCCGTCGCGTTCGCGGTTCCCAACGGAACCGGGTCACGAAGCGCAAGTCCGACCGGTCGCCACCGCGGGTCACCGCCGCGAACCCACCGCTCGCCCTCGGGTGCCCGCCCGTACTCGACGGCGTCAACGATCGATCCGTTCGGTCCGCCCCGACGGAGCACGATCCGCTCGCCGGCGTTCGACAGCGCGAGTCCACGGGGGACGACGCGTCCCGTCGGAGGGTCCGAAAGCGCCTCCGGCTCGGCCGTCACGACGACCGTTCCCGGCCGTCGCTGCCGGATCGCGACGACGTCCTCGCCGTCGTCGACGCTCCAGTTCCCGGGCGGTAGCGACAGACGGACGTACTCTCCGGCGTCGTCGGCGGCGACGGGGTTCGGGAGGAGCCCGACGATCCGGGCTCCGGTCGGCTCTGTCCCCGTCTCAGCTGTGGTGTTGGTGGCGGCGGCGACCGTTGTCGGTGTCGCCGGAGTACTCGCGACCGTCGCTGCCGTGGGCTCCGAGACCGCCGCGACGGCTGTCGGCGTCGCCGGCGTCGCCGCGACGAGGAGGAGGACGGACGCGACCACCGCAGAGAGGCGCACCACTGCGACGGTCTGGCCGCGTGTTCGTACTTCAACCCTCGTCTCGTCGCCGCCGGGGCAGGTCCTGAAGGATCCGACTGTCAGCCTCGACGGCCTTCGGTGCGTTTTTGCGCCGACGACGGCGGATGACAGGTATGGTCACCATCGCCGAGGGGGTCAGGCTCGCGGGAGCCGCGCTGGGCGCCGTCGGCGGCGCCCTTATCGCCCTGGAGTTCTTCCAGGTTCCTTCGTACATCTCCTATGAAGAAGAGTGGGACAGCTACGACGTCGATATCGCGCCTACCGAGGTCGCCGAACACACGAACCTCGGCCGGGTGGGGGGTCTGCTGGTCTCGCTGGGATTCGCGCTGCTGTTCGTCGGCGAGTTGCTGTAACGGCGAGACCACGTCGGCTTGCGCCACGACCCGCCCTGACGAGATCGGTGGGTGACGGCTGGTGGGCGTCGGAGAACGGGTTCTCCCGGGATTCGAATCCGAGTCGATTACGCGGCGACTTCCTCGCCGGCGGCGTCGAGAGCGTCGCGCGCCTTCTCGGCTTCCGTCTGCACGATGAACGCGCGGTCGTCGTCGAACTCGGCGGCCGCCTCCAGCGCCGCCTCGGTGCCGATCTGGCGCAGCGCCCACAGGGCGGCCGCGCGGACGTTGTCGCTGTCGTCGTCGGCCGCGACGTCGGCCAGCGGGTCGACGGCGCGAGCGTCGCCGATGAGCCCGAGCGCGCGGGCTGCGTACGGCCGCACCTCGTCGTTGTCCATGGCGAGCTTGTTCGCGAGCGGCTGCACGGCGTCCTCGTGGCCGATCTCGCCGAGCGCCTTGAACGTCACCTTCTGCAGGGTCGGGTCCGAGTCGGAGTCGACGTACTCGACGAGCGTCTCGACGGCGTCCTCGGCGGCCATCTTGCCGAGCGCGCGGATCGCCGGCCGGTCGCGCTTCTGTGCGCGCTGGTGCATCGCCTCGAAGGCGCGCTGGTCGTTCATCCGTGTGAGCACGTCCAGACAGTGATCCTCCATGAACTCAGACTCCAGCGAGTCCAGCGCCAGCAGCACCATCTCGACGTTCCCCCGCTGTTCGTGCTCCTTCAGCGCCGACAGCTCCGGCGGGAAGTCCTTGTAGTGGCCGAGCACGTCGTAGAAGCCCTGCACTTGGAGCTGCTCGTGGGTCTGGAGGTCGTCCCACTCCTCGGCGTCGTCGACGCCCGTCTCCAGCGCGTCGGTCGCCTCGAGCAGCGCAGCGATCGTCTCCGCGTCCTCGTCGGCGTCGAGGTCGGCGTCCTCCACGGCCGCGACGGCGTCGTCGAGCGCGTCGGCCAGTGATTCGGGGTCGTCGTCGCCGGTGCGGTCGAGTTCCACATCGAGCGTCTCGTTCACCGCGTCGAGGAACTCGTCGACGACGCCGGGGAGGTCGGCCTCGCCCGACTCAGTCCACCGGGTGTCGGCGATCGTCGCCTGCGCGGATTCGATGTCGTCGACCACGTCGGACGCGTACGGGCCACGCTGGTCCGCGAGGTCGTCGCGCTGGTCGGAGAGGCGCGACCCCAGTTCCTCGCGCGGGTCCTCCGCGTCCTCGTCGTCCTCGTCCGGTTCCGGGAGGTCGGCGCGCTCTAGGTCGGCCTCGATGTCGTCCAGGTCGGCCTCGACATCGTCGAGGTCGGCCTCGGTCTCGGCGGCCTCGAGCGCCTCGGCGGTCTCGTCCAGCCGGGCGTCCAGATCCTCGGCGGACACCTCGGGGACGAGTTCCGTCTCCTCGGCGTCCTCGGGGTCGCCTGACTCCTCGGCCGGGTCGTCGTCGCTCATGCCCGTCGATGGGTGTGTCGGCTACAAGGGCGTTTCCATATTCCGGGCGACGGGGTTCCCTCGCTGGCGGGGCGTGACTCGTATACCAGTCCGTCGAACGTCCTCCCGTCAACCACGGATATTATTCCAGTCGACAGCGACGCGCCGTTCATGTCCACCGTCGCCGTCCCACAGCTGTCCGTCTCAGATCTCGACGTGGATGCGAACCTCGACGCCGTCGCCGCTCGCGCCGCCGCCCTGCCGGAACACGTCGACGTGGCGCTGTTCCCGGAGTACGCGCTGACCGGGTTCGTCGCCGACGAGCGCATCGAGGCGGTCGCACTCGACCGCGACGGGCCGGAACTCGACCGCCTCCGATCGGTCGCTACCGACAACGACCTCGCGATCCTCGTCGGGTACGTCGAACGCGGCGTGAGCGACGGCCGGCTGTACAACGCGCTCTCGTACGTGTCTCCCGACGGTGACGCAACCGTCTACCGGAAGCGACACCTCTGGGCGAACGAGGCCGACGTGTTGACTTCCGGCGGCGAGCGGGTGACCGTCGAGACGCCCGTCGGGTCGACGGGGCTGCTCACTTGCTACGACCTCAACTTTGTCGCCGACAGCGCCGCGTTCGCGGTCGATCGGGTCGACGCGCTGTTCGTCGCCGGCGCGTGGCCGGCGGCGCACTCGGAGAACTGGCGGCTCCTGTTGCGCGCTCGGGCGCTCGACGGCGTCCGTTGGGTGGTCGGCGCGGGCCGGACCGGCGCGCGCGAGGTGTCCGACGCTCCGTCCACGGAGTACGCCGGGCGCTCGGCGGTCGTTCGCCCCGACGGACACGTCACCGCGGCGCTCAACCGCGACGAGCGCGATCTGATCGCGGAACTCGACCCCGCTGTGCTCGCCGACCAGCGCGAGTTCATCCCGGTGCTGGAGGACAGCAGCGAGTGACGTGACAGTGTCAAAACAACCCATGGTATTTTTCCACACGAAAATATATTTATCGATAACTAAAAAGAAGTTCACATACACCGGGTTTTATGAGGGTTCGGCCCGTATCTATGGATACAGATGAGTACTCAAAAGCGTGTGCTGAAGTCCGCGGGCGAGGTCGAAGGAAGCGAAGCGCTCCGGATGGACGCCGAGAAGGCCGAGCAGATCGTCGACGCGCTCAACACGGATCTCGCGGCGACGTACGTCCTGTACCACCAGCTTCGCAAGCACCACTGGAACGTGGAGGGGGCGGAGTTCCGTGACCTCCACCTGTTCCTGGGCGACGCAGCCGAGAACGCGGAGGAGTTCGCCGACGTGCTCGCCGAACGGCTGCAGGCGCTGGGCGGCGTCCCGCACGCGTCCATGGCGACGCTTCAGGAGGAGTCGCCCGTCGAACCCGAGGACGAGGACGTGTACGACATCCGCTCGTCGCTGGCGAACGACATGGAGATGTACGGCGACATCATCGAGACGCTCCGCGAGCACGTCGAGCTCGCCGACAGCCTCGGCGACCCCGCTACGGGTGAGATCCTTCGCGCGAACCTCGTGCAGGTCGAGGAGGACGCCCACCACATCGAGCACTACCTCGAGGACGACACGCTCGTCACCGAGGGCGCGATGCAGTAAGCCCGCGCGAACGACGAGCGTTCGAACTCCCGCCCCGTCACTTGATTTTTGAGAGCCCGCGTGAGGACCTGCGTGAGAAGCTAGTTCGCAAGAAGACGTCTAGACAGCCGATAAGCAGCAGCGCGACTACCGTTCGAGGTCGACCGTCAGGTCCGTCGAGATCCAGCCGTCGGCGTTGCCGTTCTCGGAGAACACCGTTCTGTCGGGACACGTGCGGAGGGCGGCGACATCTGTTTCGGGGGAGCTGTCGCGCTCGGGCGTCTCCGCCTCTTCCCAACCCGCGAGCACATCGTGCGTCATTACCGGTGTCTCACGCCCCCGTGGGGATATAGGTTTTGGTAGCCCTAAACGGTAGGTCGGCCTAAACGACGGGCGCCCGCCCCCACTCGTCGCGGTCGCGCTTCGCCGTGGTCCTTACTCCTCGCGGCCGATCCCGCACCCGGAGATCGTGTCGCACTCGACGCCGCGCTCCTCGAGGGCATCGATCACCGCGTTCATCCCGATCGCGTCGCTGGCGATGTGTCCGGTGACGACGAGGTTCTTCCCTTCGCCGGCGAACTCCTCGCGTAACTCGGCGGTGTCGCCGGCGCCGACATGGATGTAGAGGACGGTGTCGACCCCGTGTTCGAAGTACGCGCGGGCGACCGACGCGCCCCCGTTGGTGCCCGCGGCGTGGTGGACGGCCACCTCGCCGAGGTCGTTGTCTCGGTCGCCGACTCGCAACAGCACGTCCGTCTCGGCGGCGTCGAGTTCGGGGATCTCGCCCAGCGCGTCGACGAAGTCGCCGGCGGTCGCGTCGTCGGCCAGCCAGTCGGCGACCTCGCGGAAGGCGCGCCGGCCGTACTCGTCGGGCGCGAGGTGCGTGTTGAGATACGGCTGGTCGAGCAGCTCCGCGACGCTCGGGTCGTGGCGGTAGTTGCTGGAGTGCCCGCCGTGGTCCATCCGCGATCGGAGGTCGGCGACGGCGTCCTCGGCGGCGTCCTCGGGGACGCCGTGGTCCGTCATGAACTCGACTTGCGTGTCGAGTACCTCCGGAAAGTCGAGTCGGGCGGACATCCCCGTCGGGTGGTGCGCCAGCGCCAGATCGTAGTCGC
The DNA here is from genome assembly GCF_040025155.1 of Halobaculum rarum. Taxonomy (NCBI): domain Archaea; kingdom Methanobacteriati; phylum Methanobacteriota; class Halobacteria; order Halobacteriales; family Haloferacaceae; genus Halobaculum; species Halobaculum rarum. Next base: position 2,925,138 of record NZ_CP157275.1, read on the forward strand.
GGTCGTGGGCCAACTGGATCTCCGGGGATTCGAGGTCGATCCCCACGAGCGCGGTTTCGATGTCCTCGCCGGGAACGTAGACGGTGCTGTCGGCGGGCGTGTCGTCCCAATCGACGAGGTCGAGGCTGATCTGCATGATCTCGTCCGTAGAAAGTCCCATAGGCGGCCAGTGACGGACCGCGGTTGAAAAGCCGCGGGAACCGGAAGCCCGGACTGCGCCGGGGTCGTCGCCGACAGCGACCCCCTGGCCGGGAACGGCGGCCACGGGGCGCCCGCCCGGCGCCGCGGCGCTTGACGAAAGTGGCAATCCCCTCTGTCGTCGCCAGCCGTTTGTACCGACGCGGCTGTACCATGCACATGGTCGACCACCTGTTCTCGTCGCTCACGCTACGGGACACCGAGATCCCCAACCGCGTGTTCGTCTCGCCGATGTGTCAGTACTCCGCGCCGGAAGGCAAGCCGACCGACTGGCACCTCGTCCACCTCGGCTCGCGTGCAGTCGGCGGCGCGGGGCTGGTGATGGCCGAGGCGACCGCGGTCTCGCCGGAGGGTCGGATCACGCCCCACGACGTGGGGATCTGGACCGACGAACAGGCCGACGAGTGGGCCCGGATCGCCGAGTTCGTCCGCGAACAGGGGTCGGTGCCCGCGATCCAGCTCGCACACGCCGGTCGGAAGGCGTCGACGCACCGCCCTTGGGGCGACGGCGGCCCCGTCGCGCTCGACGAGGGCGGCTGGGAGGTCGACGCGCCGTCGGGACCGTACCCCCGCGACGGCGACGAGCACCCGACGAACAGTCTCTCGGCGGCGGGAATCGACCGCGTGATCGACGACTTCCGGGCCGCCGCCGAGCGCGCGCTCGACGCCGGCTTCGAGGTCGCGGAGGTGCACGCCGCCCACGGCTACCTGCTCCACGAGTTCCTCTCGCCGGTCGCCAACGACCGCGACGACGAGTACGGCGGTTCCTTCGAGAACCGCACCCGCCTCGTTCGCGAGGTGACCGAGGAGGTCCGTGAGGTATGGCCCGACGACAAGCCCGTGTTCGTGCGTATCTCCGCGACCGACTGGATCGAGGACCGCGAGTCGTGGGACGTCGACCAGTCGGCGCGGCTCGCCCCGCTGCTGGCCGAGGCCGGCGCAGATCTGCTGGACGTAAGCTCGGGCGGCATCTCGCCCGCACAGGAAGTGCCGTACGCGGGCCCGAGCTACCAGCTCCCGTACGCGGAGACGATCCGCGAGCACGTCGCCGAGATCGGCGCCGACATGGCCGTCGCCGCCGTCGGCGGCATCACCGAGCCGACACAGGCCGAGGAGATCGTCGCGAACGACCGCGCCGACGCGGTGCTCATGGCCCGGGAGTTCCTCCGCTCGCCGTACTGGCCGCTGCACGCGGCGGACGAACTGGACGAGGAGATCGAGTGGCCAGTGCAGTACCGCCGCGCGAAGCCGCGCTGACCGATCGAGTCGTCTCGTCGGCGTCCCGGATCGGTCGACCGAGTGAACCCTTTTCACGGAACGCGCCCAATCATCTCGTCATGAGCCACTCCTCCCGCGGTCCGGACGACGAGGACCTCGCGGCGCTCGTCTCCGAGTTGGAGGCGACGCTGTCGGATCTCCGTGCGGAACTCGCCGAGCGCGACCGTGCGGACGATCGCGACGAGCGAGCCGCGAGCGATCGCGACCGACGGCCCGCCGCGGATCGCTGGGAACGGCGCGGTCGCGGCCGCCGTCCCCCTCGCCCCCCGGCTCCGGGAGAGCTGTTCCGCTTCACGAGCGACTACACCATCCCCACGGTCGTGGCCGTCCTCGAGGCGACGATCGAGGCGCTCGAACTCCTCCGGGGAGTCATCGATCTCGCCGCGCCAGGCGAGACGCCCGCGCGTCGGCGTCGCGGACGCGGTTCACGTCGTGACCGTCGCGATGCTCGCGGGATCGCCCGGTCGGTGTTCTCGGACGCGGTGGGCGAGGGCGTCACCGCCGCGACCGACCGCGCGGCCACCGACACGGCGGACGCGCTTGAGCGCCTCCGCGAGACGCTCTCGGAGGCGGACCTCCCCGAGGACGGGGAGAGCCGCGACCTCGTCGCCGACGCGCGCGAATTGAGCGCGGAACTGGAGCGCCGTGTCCGTGAGTCTCGGGAGGTCGTCGACCGCGAGCGCGACCGCGAACGCCGGACGGACCGCGGGCGCGACGACGGTCCGGTCACCATCGAGGTCGGCGACCCCGACGAGTCGACGGACGACGGCGACGACGCGTCCGAAGGTGACGACTCGTCCGACGGCGCCGCCGAGTTGAGTGAATCCGACCGCGACGCCGAGGGCGACGACACGCGCCCGGAAGTCGACGTCGACTCGGAGCTGGAGTCGATCAAACGCCAGATGCGGGACGGCGACGACGACCACGCGGGAGACGTTGACGGCGGTGACGCCGGCGCCGAGAACTCCGATACCGGAGGCGACAGCGACGACGGCGACGACAGCGACGACGGTGATTACAGCGACGGCAACGACGACAGCGACGATGCCGACAGCGACGAGACCGCCGGCCCGGAAGATCGCGACTGACACTGGGGATCCTGTCCCGCGACCCAGTGAGAGTTCGTCCCGTGACCCCGTGATCAGGTCGGTTCCGCGCTTCCCTCTCGCGTTTTCGCATACGCCTCGATCGCGCCGCCGGCGACGCCCGCGAGGACGACCGCCGGCCATCCGAGCAGCACCCAGCCGAGCGGCGTCGGGTCGACGGGCGTCGGCGTCGACTCCGGAGCCACGTACAGTGCCCACGTCGCGACCGTGGCGCCGAGGAAGACGACGCCGGACACGGCAGCGGGCGTGACGAGCCCGCGGCTCGTCCGTGCCCACCCCGCGACCGCGCCCGCGACGACCGCGCCGACGAGGAGGTACATGGCGGTTCCCGGCCCGGGGTCGATCACGTCGAACAGCGCCAGCGCGACGCGAACGGCTACGAGCGAGCCGAGGACGCCGAGCGCGATCCCCGTCCTGACGGCGACACCGCCGTTCTCGTCGTCGCTCACTGGTCGGTCCTCACGCTCCCGATCACTCGACTGGACGGAACCGGAACCCGTCCCACTCCTGACTGGCGGGCTCGCGGATCCCGGCGTCCGGATCGCGAAGCTGCTCGCAGTACACCGGCTCGACCTCGTCGCCGATATCGATGTCGCCCGTCGTGGCCTGCCCGATCGCGCGCACGGGCTCGCCGTCCACGTCGAACTCGACGATCGCGACGTGGTTCGGCTCGCGCACGCCCGGCGGCGTCGCCGTCGACGTGGTCCACGTGATGACCTCGGCGGTGTACTCGCTCAGGTCGACCGTTCCGACGGGCTCCTCGCCGCCCGGCCCGACCGGGTGGGCGGGATAGGTGATCGAGCCGTCCGGGTAGCGGGCGGCCTCGAAGGCGGGCGCGTCGTTGCCGGCGCCGCCGGTGTCCGCAGCGTCCGCGGAGTCTTCGCCGGGGGTCGCGTCGTCGTCGCTCATGCGTCCACCCCCTCGAGGATCGCGGTGGTAACGCAGTTCCCGAACCCGCCCACGTTGCACGCGAGCCCCACGTCCGCGTCGACCTGCCGTTTGCCGGCGTCGCCGCGGAGCTGCTGGACGATCTCGTACGCCTGCGCGACGCCGGAGGCGCCGAGCGGGTGGCCCTTCGACTTCAGGCCCCCGGAGGTGTTGATCGGGAGGTCGCCGTCGCGCTCGGTACGTCCCTCCTCGATCGCCTTCCACCCCTCGCCCTTCTCGGCGAAGCCGAGGTCCTCGAACTGGAGGAACTCGAGGATGGTGAACATGTCGTGCAGCTCCGCCACGTCCACGTCGTCGGGCGACAGGTCGGCCATCTCGTAGGCGCGGTCGCTGGACTCGACGACGCCGCGCATCGTCGTCGGGTCCGCGCGCTCGTGAACGACGTGGGTGTCCGTCGCGCCGCCGATGCCGGAGACGCGGATGTACTCGTCGGCGTGCTCCTCGGCCACGGAGACGGGACAGAACATGAGCGCCGCCGAGCCGTCAGTGATCGGACAGAAGTCGTACAGGCGTAGCGGGTCGGCGACGATCGGCGAGTCGAGTACCGTCTCCAGGTCGACCTCCTTGCGGAACTGGGCGTGCGGGTTGTCGACGCCGTTCTTGTGGTTCTTGACGGCGACCTTCCCGAGGCTCTCGCGGGGCGCGTCGTACGTTTCCAGATACAGCCGTGCGGTGAGCCCCGCGAAACTGGGGAGCGTGAGCCCGTGTTTGTACTCGCTGGGGTGCGTGAGCGAGGCGATCACGTCCGTCGCCTCCGCGGTCGTGCGGTGGGTCATCTTCTCGCCGCCGACGAGCAGCGTCATGTCGGAGGCGCCGGAGGCGACCGACTGCCAGGCCGCGTAGATGCCCGCGCCGCCCGAGGAGGAGGTCTGATCGATGCGGGCGGTGTACGCGGGCACCGCCTGCAGGTCGTGTGCGAGCGCGTTCGGCACGCCCGTCTGTCCCTCGAACTCCCCGCTGGCCATGTTCGAGACGTACAGGTGGTCGACGGCGTCGGCCGACACCTCGGCGTCCTCGAGGCAGGCCTGCCCGGCCTCCGCCAACAGCTCGCTGATCCACGCGTCGCGCTGCCCGAACCGGGTCATGGACGCGCCGATGATTGCCACGTCTTCCATACTTGCCTCTCCGCGGGGGAGCACTTCGGCGTTCCCCTTCGGGCGATCCGAACCCGGGCGACGGGCCTCGACACGCACGTATCGCTCCCCCGGCGGGGCGGCCGATCGCCGGACATTAAGTGCGCACCGGCCGGTATCCGATCGCATGAACCTCGCCGACTCCGCGCCCGTCGCGGGCGTCGCTGCCTGCCTCGCGCTGCTTTCCGTGTTGGCCGCACCGTTCGTCCTCATCGCCGACGCCGGAACGGGGCTGGGCGTCTACTACGCCTCCGGAACCGTCGGCGCCGCCGGCGTCGCGTTCCTCGCGGTCCTCCTCGTCGTGGTCTTTCTCTCGGGGCGCCAGGAGCGCCGGCCCGCCAGCACCGTCGCCGGCGTCGCACTCGTCGCCGGCCTCGGACTGTTGGCGTTGGCCGTGGCGTGGGCGCTGGCGGTCGACGTGCAGAACCTCTACTCGTTCCCGCAGTCGGCGACGTGGATCCTCTGGCACCGCTGGCTCGTCGTCGGCGTCGCGGCGCTCGTCCCGCTCAGTGCGGGCGCGTTCGCCAGCGCCGTCGTGTGACCGCCGGCTGTCGATTCCGTCGCCGCCTCGACGAACCGGACCGCAAGGCCCTTAAGTCGGTCCGGACTACTTCGGAGTGGACTAGGTCGGGCAGTTAGGCCCTGCTCGTCTCCCGCAATAGAGTCTTTAGCGGGGACCGAACGCCGGACGCGTCCGGGGCGCCCACCGCGGGCCTCGGAAGCTGACGGAGAAGCCTCGTCCGCCGGGGACGACGGTCCGCCGGGACGCACCCGCAGGGGTGTTCTCCCCCGGTTCGTCGGTGGAACCGGGCCAGGCGCGGAAGCGAGCAGCCCACCACCGGACGTCCGTCGCTCGTCGGGCCGCGGGGCGGAGTCAGCGACCGGGATTCCCCACGGTGGAACCCCCGGGCAACTCCGGTCCGTCCGCCATTCATCTCGTCTTCTCTCCGCCGAGCCGTGGCGCCGTCGCGCGTCGGGCTGATCCCTGTGCCTCGGGCCGTTCAACCGCGTCGCTGGCGCCGTGTCGCGACCGCAACCGCCGAGTACCTGCCGTCCCAAGCGCGTCCATGAGCAGCGCCGAGGCCGACGGCATCACGGCGACGTACGAGGAGACCGACACCGAGCGCCTGCTGACGTTCGAGCGCGACGGCCGCCGCGCGGCTGTGGCACAGAACCTGGAGGGGTACGCCATGCTGAAAGTTCGCGACGGCGGCGCCGCCGGCGACGAGTTGGAGCGCTACTACGGCTTCGACATGGCGCTGGACCACGTCGCGGAACTGCTCGGCGTCGCGGTCCACGACCTCCCGGTCCCGGAGGAGGCGGCGGACATGGGAATGTGAGCGGGACCCGGCCGCCGCGGCGGACGCAGTAGCGACGCAGCAGCGACTCAGTACGCGTACTCGTCCTCGGTCAACTGGACGTACCGCCCGCCGCGGTTCCGCCACTTGATCCACTGGTACCGCAGGAGGAGCTTCGTCGCGCCCCAGCCGGCGCTGAACTTCTGCTCGAACATCCCGACCCCACCGTCGCCGGCGAGCATCTCCCGGCCGATGCGGAACGTGTCGTCCCAGTCGTCCGGCCCGTACCCGCGGCACAGCTCCGCGAGCGCGACGTTGCGAAGCAGCTCGTCGCCGATGGCGTCCTTCCACCGCTCGTTGTATCCCGACACGTCGCCCTCGGCTGCCAACTCGCCGGCGATGGCGCCGGTACGTACCGCGACGTGGTCGCCGCCCTCGTGGAAGGCGCTAGTGGTGCCCATCGCGCCGCCGGTCACGCAGACGCCCGCCTCAACGGGGCTGTCGATCGGGTTCGTCGAGGAGATCGGGTACGTCTCCGTGCCGTTCCTCTTGCCGGCGTCCTCGACGAGGGGGAAGTCCTCCTCGATGTCGTACTCGTCGCCCCACTCGCGCTCGAGGATCCGGCGGACGTACTCCTTCCCGGAGGGGATCCGCTCGTCGTCCTCGCGGATGAGCGCGTACTCCTCCCTGTCCTCGACCTCGTCGAGGTCCATCCCGATGGGCATCGTCAGCCCGACGCGGCAGACCCGCTCGGCGTTCGGGAACACCCACGGGTAGGCGGTGTGCCCGGGCATGACGCCCCACCAGAACGTGATCGCGCCGTCGACCTCATCGTACACCTCCCGCGGGAACTTCCGGTACTCCTGGTAGGCGATGTGGTTGTTCTCGGTCGAGGCGAGGCGCTCGGAGGCCTTCCGCCCGTCGGGGAGGTACCGATCGAGCACGCGGTTCGTCACCGTGCGCTGGGGACCGTCCGCGAGCACGAGGAAGTCCGCGCCGACTTCGTCGCCGCCGGCCAGCGAGAGCACGTGGCGCGGGTCGTCGCCGCCGACGCCCGCCGAGAGGTCCGTCTCCACGTCCTTCACGGACGCCTTGACGCGGTACTCGGCGCCGGCGTCCTCCGCTCTATCGCGCATGAAGTCGTCGAAGCGCGCGCGGTGCATCGTGTAGCCGAAGCCGTCGTAGCTCGACTCGATGCCGGTCGAGCGGAGAGTACACGCTTCGGTCGGTCCGACGAACTCCGCGCGGTCGAGTTCGTCCTGGATGACGCCCTCGGGGAACTCGTCGGGGTGGATCCCCATGATGTCGACCCAGTAGTCGAGGATGCCGGCGGCGTCGGTCGAGTCCGGGCCGAGTCGCTCCCGGTCCGCCCGGGGGACGCCCTTCTCGAAGACGACGGCGTCGGCCCCGCGAGCGGCGGCGGCGTGGGCGGCGGCAGATCCCGCCGGTCCGCCGCCGACGATGGCGACGTCGACTCGTTGCATGCTCCGATCGGACCGCGGATCGCTCTTAAATCGTCCGAAGCACACCGACCGGCTCGTCGCAGTACTGCGTCCGTCGATCCGGAGCGCGCCGCGGCGGGGGAAGGCCTATCCCGACAGACGGCGGAATCGTCGTATGGATCTCTCGCGGAGCGTTCGCGCGATCGCCGGCGCGGCGGACGCGACCGACGGCGCCATCGACTGGGACGCCGTCGCGGAGGCGGCCAAGGGCGGCTGTGAGCCGGGCGACCTGCGGGTTGAGCCGGCCGAACGTGAGGCGTTCGCCGACGACGTGCGGGCCGCCCGTGATGGTCTTCGCGCGGCCTCCGGCGTCGACTTCGACCTTCCGGGGAGCATCGAGGTGCAACACCGCCACCACTGGATCGACGCGAACGTCGACACCTTCCGCCGGGTGCTTCGTCCGCTGGAGGACACCGCGACCGGCGGGGGCGTCCCGGGCGTGGCACGCTCGCTGAACACCGGGACGATGGCCGTGACGGTCGCGTTCCTCGCTCGGAACGTCCTCGGCCAGTACGACCCGCTGTTGCTCGCGGAGGCCGATCCCACCGACCACGGGCTGTACTTCGTCCGGCCGAACATCCAGCAGGTGGCGGTTGACCTGAACGTCGGCTACCCGCGGTTCCGCCGGTGGATCGCCTTTCACGAGGTCGCCCACGCCGCCGAGTTCGCGGCGGCGCCGTGGCTGCCGGGGTATCTCGAGGACCGCTTGGAGTCGGGGATCGCGTCGGTGACCGACGAGTCGTCGCTGCTCGAACTCGCTCGCCCCGGTCGCGACGGGGGCGGCCCGATCGACTCGTTCGCCGACCTCAACACGGCGATGACGGCCGTCGAGGGGTACGCGGAACTCCTCATGGACCGCGCGTTCGACGACGAGTACGACGACCTCCGCGCGAAACTCGACGCGCGTCGCCAGGGCGGCGACCCGATCACGAACCTGTTCAAGCGACTGCTCGGCTTCGGCATGAAGCGTCGACAGTACGAGCGCGGCGCGGCGTTTTTCGCGGCCGTCGCGGACGAGACGGATCTCCGGACCGCCTCGCTGGTATGGGAGCGGCCCGGGAACCTCCCGACCGACGCGGAACTCGACGACCCCGACGCGTGGATCCGCCGGGTCGCGTGACTGCGGGTGCGGCAGCCGCAGTCGCCGCGACCGCGGTCGCTCGACCGATTCCTCTCCGGCCTGCCGGGCCGGCTACCGCTTGGGCGAGTACTCCTTCAGCGTCCGCACGACGAACCACGTCAACGCCACACCGATGAGGAGCGAGACGGCGACGGCCGTGGCGATCTGTGCCGGCGTCGGCTCCGCCTGTAACGACACGAGCCCGCCCGAGACGCCGATAAGGAGGACCATGCCGACCTTGAGCCGTCGGTTCGTCGCGTCCCGCTTCTCCTTCGTGATGCTCGGACCGACCATCAGCGATCGACACCCGAATCGATGTCGGTCGCTGCCGAGACGTGCATCCCCGCGAACGCCCACCCGTCGTCGTCGGGAAGGAGCGTCCCGCTCCAGCGCGTCTCGAACGAGCGCTCGGCGAACGCCTCGGTGTCGTACCACGACAGCGACACCGCGTCGGCGACGGCGGCGCCACCGTCGCGTTCGATGACCTGCAAGTCGTAGCTCTGAACGCTCCAGTCCTCGGTCGTCCGTGTCTGTTCGCGCAGGGCGTTGGCGATCTCGGCGTACCCAACGAGCCGTTCGCTGATCCCCACTTTCACGGTCGCCGGCGATTCGACGAAGAACGGCGCGAGCGCCTCGCCCGCGCGGAGGGCGTCGTAGTACGCCCGGACCGTCTCCTCGGGTGTCATTGGATCTCGACTGGGGGGCCGGGGGCTTGAAATCCGCGTTCCGGGAGCCGCGGGGCGCCGTCGCCGACGAAGGCAAGTGCCGCCGGCCCCTCGGATCCGGTATGAGCTATCCGGTTACCTACTACTGTCCCCACTGCGGCACGCTCGTCGAACTGGAGCGCGACGGCTACCTCTCCGATAAGGCCGTCACGCCGTACCCGTTCGAGGGGTGGGAGTACGCCGCCCCCGACGAGCCGTTCGAGGACGGCGCCGCCGACGGTGTCGCGTTCGTCTGCGGCGAGGGGCCGTCGCCGGCGGGCGAGGACGCTGCGGACGCCGAGGGCTGCGGGAAACGATTCTACCTTTCGTTCGTGAAGTTCGAGAACGGCCGCGAGATCGATCCGCGACGCGCCGAAACGGACGGTGAACGGGTCGAACTCGCGGAGGATCGCGGACCGAAGTCGCCGCGAGGACCCGAGAAACCGGACGGTCCTTCCGGTCCGACGGGTGGGTTCTACTGACTCCGGACGGAGCACATCCCCGCGAAGCGATCACGGTCGCCCCCGCCCCGAACGTTCAAATACGAATCCGGAACCACCGTCCCTGTGACGTGACGGTCACCACGGCGCGAGCGCGGGTGTGCGACGCCGCGTGTCGTGGACGGTGCGGGGCGTCGCCTGTCAGCCCCACGCTCACCGAGCGAGCGGCTACCCCTTGATGTTGCAGACGGGGAACGTACGCGCCACCTTGTCGCCGATGCCGAGCGCGTCGCTCACGCGGACGACCTCGTCGACGTCCTTGTACACGCCGGGCGCCTCCTCGGCGACCGTCGCGCCCGACTGTGCCTTCACGTAGATGTGGTCCTGATCGCGGAGTTCGTCCTGGACGGTCTCCCCCCAGTACTCCTGCTTGGCGGCGGTGCGGCTCATCACGCGACCGGCGCCGTGTGCCGTCGAGCCGAAGGTCTGCGCGAGCGACTCGTCGCCGCCGACGAGCACGTAGCTGCCGGCGCCCATGCTCCCGGGGATGATGACCGGCTGTCCCACGTCGCGGTAGGCCGCGGGGACTTCCTCGCGGCCGGCCGGGAACGCGCGCGTGGCGCCCTTGCGGTGGACGTACAGTTCGCGCTCCTCGTGAGCGACAGCCTCCTCCGTGGGGACGGCGGTGCCGTCGTCGTCGACGCCGACCTCGTGGGTCTCCTTCTTCGCGATGTTGTGGGCCACGTCGTAGAGGAGTTCCATCCCGAGTTCCTCGGCGTCCGCACGGAACACGCGTTCGAACACGCGGCGCGTCCGGTGGGTGATGAGCTGCCGATTCACCCACGCGAAGTTGATCGCCGCGCACATCGCGCCGTAGTACTCGTCGGCCAGCTCCGAGCCGGCGGGCGCGGCCGCGAGCTCCTTGTCGGGAAGCGATTCGAGCAGGTCGGCGTGCCGTTTCTCGATCTTCCGGAGGTAGTCGGTGCACACCTGGTGACCCAGTCCGCGTGACCCGCAGTGGATCAACACGACGATCTGGTCTTCTTCGAGGCCGAACGAGTCGGCGACGGCCTCGTCGAACACGTCGGTCACGCGCTGAACCTCGAGGAAGTGGTTCCCCGAGCCGAGGCTCCCGAGTTGGTTCCGGCCGCGATCTTTCGCCTTCTGGGAGACGAATTCGGGGCGCGCGTCGGGGCGACGGCCCTCGTCCTCACAGTGGGCGAGGTCGTCTTCGGTGGCGTACCCCTCCTCCAGCGCCCACTCCATCCCCCGTTCGAGCACCGCCTCGACGGTGTCGGCGTCGCCCTCGACGATCCCGCCGCCGCCGAGACCCGAGGGGACGTTCGCGAAGAGGCTCTCGACGAGTTCCTCTTCTTTGCCCTGCACGTCCTCGTACGTGAGCTCCGTCCGGATCATCCGGACGCCGCAGTTGATGTCGTAACCGACCGCTCCCGGGGAGATACAGCCATCTCTCGCGTCGGTCGCGCCGACGCCGCCGACGGGGAAGCCGTATCCTTGGTGGCCGTCGGGCATGCACGCGGCGTACGTGGTAATCCCCGGGAGATGTGTCGCGTTGCGGAGCTGTTGGAGCGTCTTGTCGTCGCCGATCTGTTCGAGGAGTGGATCGCTCGCGAGCACGCGTGCGGGAGCGTTCATCTCCCCCTCCTGTGGGATCTCCCAGACGAACTCCCGAACCTTGCGGAGTTCGATCCCGTCGTACTCGCGGGTCTCGGCCGTGTCTGTCATGTCCGTAGCTCCCGTTGGCGCACGGAATAGCGTTACTACCGCTCGGCGTCACGCCGACGCCGCCCGGCCGACCGTCCGGTCCCGGACGACTCCGATGCGGCGGCGCGTACGGCGTCCGGACCCATCTCGGGAGTGCCTCGTTCGTTCGTCGACCTGAAGACGGTCGTGTCGATCGAGAGCGGTCCGGCCCCGGTGACGAGCAGCACCGAGACCAGGCCGAACAGCGAGATGTGCGCGATCACCGGGTCCTCCGCGAGCCCGAACAGCGTGGTCGTAAACACGACGAACGCCGCGCTCGAAGCGGCGCGCGTGAACAGTCCGAGCACGAGCAACAGGCCGAGGAACAGTTCGGTGAGGGCCGCGCCGAGTATCCACAACTCCGGCGGCACGGGTAGTAGCGTCGACAGGCCGTACTGCTCGACGACTGCGAGTGCCTTCCCGGGCGTGAGCAGCTTCTCGGCGAGGGCGAGGTAGATGAAGACGATACCCATCCCGACCCGGACGACTGTCGGGACGAACTTCCGGTACGGGTCGATCAACTCCCCGACCGGGACGGCGACGCTGCGGTGAAACGGATCGAACCGGGAGTACACGGTCTCTTTGTTCGCCGCCAGCCGCGCGATGACGTGGTCGGCGCTCGGTCGACCCCCGCCGACGAGCACGATCGCGAGGAGACCTGCGACGTACTCGAACGCGAAGAACATCGAGGGATGCAGCGGCAGTAAAACCAGATACGACGCCAGCGCGATTCCCGCGACGAGTCGCGTCGCGAGACCGAACAACAGCGCGAACCCGACGGCGACGCCGAACAGCCGAACCGGGACCGCGGTGTCGGCGGCCGTGACTAGCGGTGTGAACAGGTAGCCCGCGAAGCCGGCGCCGACCATCGGCAGTCCGATACTGAGCCTGAGCAACCACGGGAGCAGGTCCGCGTAGTCGACGAGCGCCCGCCGTATCGCGGCCACGTCGTCGCGGAGCGGTCGAACTCGGAGATATCCCGCCATCGTCCCGATCACGCCGACGCCCCCGGCACCGAGTGCCAGCACGACCACGGGGTCAGACAGCGCGGCCGCTAGGAACGCGATCGGGTCGCCGTTCTCCGCGTCGGTCACGTACTCTACGTGTGCGGCGGCGACGCCCGACGCGCCGGCGACGAGCGCGGCGAGCGCACCGACGTACACGGCGAACGCGGTGGGGCGGTGCCGAGAACGCGGGTCCATCGTGTGCAGCCCCGGGCGCTGAGATGGTAAATCCTGTGACTAACTCACATGCACCCTCCACGGCGGAACAGATACTCAGACGTCGAAGACGACGTATGCGCGCCATCCGTCGTCGGTCTCCACGAGTTCCATCTCCGAGTACGTCACCGCCTTCACATCGCGTGCGGTGACATCCGTCAGGGGGACGCCACGCGCGGTGGCCTCGACGACCCACTCGTCCCCGTCGCGGCGGACGGTCGCTCGATAGTCAAACGGTAACACGCCACGCACGTCCCGTTCGTAGATGCACTCGTCGAGGTAGTCGAACAGCGCCGCCTCCAGCGACTCGGACCGAACGCGCATCTCGAAGCGGTCGCCGGTCGGCGGGATCGAATCACACATGGCTGCGGTCAGTCCCTCCGCCACGGCGGCGAACACGCCCCCCAGGGAGTCCGCGGTCGCCGCGACGGCCACGTCGGCGGTGTGCTCGCGGAGTTCGAACCGGCCGCTCGCGTCGACATCACTGTTCGGCTCAGCGTCGACTTCCTGATCTGTTCGCTCGGGATCGTCGATCACGGGTTCGATACCGTGTTCGCACCACCGGCTGTTAAACACGATGAGCGGGAGCATCAACGGCACGACTACCGCCACTCCGGTGACGAACGCGCTTCACAACGCCCAATCGACCGACCCGCTCGGCCGGTCGGGAGACCGACTCGACAGTACCGATCCGAATGAGCGATGGACCTACAAACGGTGCTGCTTCCGCTGTTACGGTCAGCGAGCGCGCGTCCGGCGGAGAGCCCCGCCGACGGTGGAGTTAAATGCACCTCAGCAGTATGACCACCCACGTGAGCGTCAACGTCGAGAAGCGCATGGACCCCCCCGGGGAGGCCGCCAACGCCGAGGCCGCCTGGGCGCTGAAAGAGGAGATCCGCGAGCGCGAGGGCGTCCTCAAGCAGCGCCGCGGCTTCTTCATGAACGCCTACAAGCGGGCCGAGTGCCACCTGCTCGTCGAGGACGACGAGCTCGTCGGCTTCGCGTCCGCGCGCCGCGACGGCTACATCCTGTTTCTCGCCGTCGCGCCGCGGGTCCGGGGACGCGGCTACGGCGAGCGCCTCGTCGCCGAGATCGCCGAGGGGAACCGCTCGGTGTCGTGTCACGCGCGGACGACGAACGAGGCGGCGCTGGACTTCTACAAGCACATCGGCTTTCAGGTCGTCCGCCGCATCGAGAACTACTACGAGGACGGCGGCGACGCGTTCTATCTGAAGCTGGGCGACGACTCGTCGCTCAGGGATCGGCTCTCGAAGTTCCTCCGGTAGCGGTTTGTACCGCCGCCGCGTATCTGCCCGTGCGCGCCTTCAGTCCCCGCCCCAGTAGACCCGCCAGGGTGCGATGACGGTGCGGAGAACCCGGGCGCGCGACACACGGCCCGCCGCGAGCCGCGATCGCGGACGCCCGGCACGAGGGTTTACCGGCCGACGCGGCACGCCGCCTCGGGATGAGGCCGGCTCGTTAGTGTTCCGGGCGACACTTCGTCCGCCGAGTATCCGCTTCGGGTTAGCGGCCGGTCGAACTGTCGTACAGCTCGTCGAACTCCCGTTCGCCGCGGATCAACTCGTCGACCCCCTCCGTGAGCGTCACGTCACCGAAGACGGTCGCCCGGTAGTAGGTGTACAGTCCGTCTTGTCCACGCTCGGTACGCTGTCGCTTTTCGATGAGTCCGACCTCGACGAGCTTGTTGAGGTGGTAGTGGAGGGTACTGTCATCGATGTCGAGCGCGTCCTCCAACTCCGTCGGACTCATCGGCCCGGTGTGGACGAGGCGGTAGAGGACCTCATAGCGAGTGCGGTGGCCGACGGCAGCGTGCATCGCGAGGTACTCGTCGAGCGTGAGGACGCTCTCGTCCGGGAGCAGGTCGTCCGGGTCTTCCGGAACCCGACCACCGACCGCCTCCGAGTGGTTCGTCGCCATCCTACTCGGGAGTACGGGGGAGTGACTCTTAGAGTTTCTCAAGCCGAAGGTTCTAAAAAACGCCCTATTTTAAATACTACCCGTGAGCACAGCCGACCGTGACGGGAGAGATCACACGAGACCTGATCGTCGAGCGGTTGGGCCACGTGAAATACGATCGGTTCCTGTTCTACCTGATGGGCCCGTACAAATCCTTCAATCTCAACTACGTGCTCAGCGAGGAGGAGCGCCGCGAGATCGATGTCGACGACCTCCCGGGACCGCTGCGTCGGCTCTTTCGGAACAAAACGGATATCGATGCGGCGCAGGCACTCCTGCGCCGGGTACAGGGCGAACTCCGAGTCACGCCGGGGATAAACGCGTTTCTGGCTCTCGATGTCGGTGTCGACACCGACGACGTGGACGCGGCGACACAGAGCATCGAATACACGAAATGTAGTAACGCGACGGCGTTCGTCCTCCCGTTTCTTGGACACAATTTCGGCGTCGGGGAGGAGGCCGGGAGCGTCCTCGAGGCGCTCTCGGAAACGCATGGGGATCGGTTGGTTTTCGTCCACGAGGACGACGTGACGAGCGCGATGATCCGCTCCGCACGGGTGCGGTGGGACCTGCGGGTCGAAACGTACGAGACGGAGGCGGACCTCGTCCGAACACTCCGATTCTTCGCGGGCGGCATCATGCAGCAGGAACGCCGGGGCGAACTCAGCCGGTTGGAGTGAGCTGCGGGAAGCGGTCAGGAAATGTCCGGACAGGAGACCTCCGTCATAGCCCCGCCACGTCCTCGATGGCGTCCGTCAGCTCCTTGATCGACTCCACGTCGTGCTCGCCCATGTGGCCGATGCGGAACGTCTCCTCACCGAGTTGTGAGCCGTAGCCGTTCGAGAAGGCCATGTCGTACTCCTCGCTCACGCGATCGATCGTCGCCGCAACGTCGATGTTCTGCGTGTTCTCGATGCACGCGACCGTCTGCGACTCGTACCCCTCCTCGGGGAACATGTCGAAGTGCTCGCGGGCCCACTCGCGGGTGTACTCGGCCATCTCGCGATGTCGGGCGTCGCGTTCCTCATGGCCCTCCTCCAGCATGTACTTCATCTGCTTGCGGTACGCCAGCATGATCGGGATCGCCGGCGTCGAGTGGGTCTGTCCCTTGCGGTCGTAGTAGTCGAGCGCGCGCTGGAAGCCGCCGTACCACGAGGCGGAGTCCGTCTCCAGTTCCCGCTCGTACGCCTCGTCGCTGACGACACACACCGCCAGCCCCGGCGGCATCGCGAACGCCTTCTGCGTCGACGCGAAGATCACGTCGATGCCGTGGGCGTCGATGTCGACGTAGTCGCCCCCGAGCGCGGAGACGGCGTCGACGACGAAGTACGTGTCCGGGTACTCCGAGACCACGTCGCCGATCTCCTCGATCGGGTTGCGGACGCCGGTCGAACTCTCGTTCATTACGGTCGCGACCACGTCGTAGTGTGTGTCGCTCTCCTCGAGGTGCTCGCTGATGTCCGCCGGCTTGATCGCCTCCCCCCACTCGTACTCCAGGCGGTCCACGTTCTTACCGAGTCGCTCGGCGACGTCGGCGTGGCGCTCGCTGAAGCTCCCGCACGTCGGCACGAGGATGTTCTCGTCGACGAGGTTCAGGGTCGACGCCTCCCAGAACTCGGTCCCGGAGGCGGTGAGGATCATCACCTCGTTGTCGGTGCCGAGGAACTCCTTCGTGTCCTCGACGATGGTCGTGTACAGGTCCGTCATCCGGTCCATCCGGTGGCCGAACATCGGCTGGGCCATCTCCTCGATCACGTCCTCGCGGACCTCCGTCGGGCCGGGGATGTACAGCGTCTTCTCGGGGTAGTCGTCCGTGTACTCGCGTTTCTCGGTCACGAAATCACCTGATACCCGTGGCTCCGGGGCCGGGCGGCAAGGTGTTTGTGATTCCCCCAACTCCGGTACCGCGACGGCGGGTAACCGAGGTCCCCGTCGACCAATGGCCCTGCGGGCGGGGTGGACGCGAGAATGGCAAGAATCACGCCGACCGCTACCGTCGGCACCCATATGACCGACGACGGCGACGCCGACGAGAGCCGATTCCGCATCGAGACGGCCGCGATCCACGCGGGCCAACAGCCGGATCCCGAGACGGGCGCGCTGATGACGCCCATCTACGCCAACTCCACCTACGAGCAGGACGGTCCCGGCGACCACCGCGGCTACGAGTACAGCCGCACCGGGAACCCCACCCGAACCGACCTGGAGGCGAACCTCGCGGCGCTGGAGGGCGGCGAGTTCGGCCGCGCGTTCTCCTCGGGAATGGGGTCGATCAACACTGTGCTCAATCTCCTGTCCGCGGGCGATCACGTCGTCACCGGCGACGACGTGTACGGCGGCACCCACCGGATCTTCACGCAGGTGTACGAGGAGTACGACCTCGAGTTCGACTTCGTCGACACCACCGACCACGACGCCGTCCGCGACGCGATGCGCGAGGAGACCGAACTCCTGTGGGTCGAGACGCCGACCAACCCGCTGATGCGCGTCAACGACATCGAGGCCCTCGCCGACATCGCCCACGAGCACGACGCCCTGTGTGCCGTCGACAACACCTTCGCGACGCCGTACCTCCAGCGCCCGCTGGAGCACGGCGCCGACATCGTGAGCCACTCGCTGACGAAGTACCTCGGCGGCCACTCGGACGTGGTCGGCGGCGCGCTCGTGACCGACGACGCCGAGTTGGACGAGCGCATCGGCTTCTACCAGAACTCGGTGGGCGCGACGCCGTCGCCGTTCGACTGTTTTCTCGTGCTCCGGGGAACCAAGACCCTCCCCGTGCGGATGGACCGCCACTGCGAGAACGCCCGCGACCTCGCGGCGTGGCTCGACGACCACGAGGCCGTCGAGCGCGTCTACTACCCGGGGCTCGACTCTCACCCGCAGCACGACCTGGCGAGCGATCAGATGGACGACTTCGGCGGCATGCTCTCGTTCGAGTTCGACGGCACGCTGGAGCAGGCGAGTACCGTCGTCGAGGGGACCGAGGTGTTCACGCTCGCCGAGAGCCTCGGCGGCGTCGAGAGCCTCATCGAGCAGCCCGCGGCGATGACCCACGCGGCCATCCCGAGGGAAGAGCGGGAGGCGGCCGGGCTCACCGACGGGCTCATCCGCGTCTCCGTCGGCGTCGAACACGTCGAGGACATGAAGGCGGATCTGGACGCGGCGTTCGACGCCGCGCGGGAGTAGTCGCGCGGAACGACGAGTCCGGGTGAGTTGTCGCCGGAGCCGACCGACGATCCATCGGGAACGGCGGGCGCACGCCGACGAGTTCTCGCCGCCCCACGGTCAGTACCGACGGACCGCGGCTGCGGCAATCCTCGCCGTCCCTCCCCGTATCCGAAGGGTCTTATTCGCGTGTGACACAGCGACACACAATGACTCATCGAGTCGGTATCCTCGGCGCCACCGGCGCCGTGGGCCAACGGTTCATTCAACTGCTCGACGGCCACCCGCAGTTCGAGATCGCGTGTCTGACCGCCAGCGAGTCCTCGGCGGGCAAGCCGTACCGCGAGGCGGCCAAGTGGCGCCTCGACTCCGCCATTCCGGAGGAGGTCCGGGACAGCACCGTCCGCGCGACCGACCCCACGGAGATCCCGGACGACATCGACCTGCTGTTCTCGTCGCTTCCCTCGGGCGTCGCCGCCGAGATCGAACCCGGTCTCTGTGAGGCGGGCTACGTGGTCTCCTCGAACTCCTCGAACGACCGCATGGCCGAGGACGTCCCGCTCACGATCCCCGAGATCAACCCGGACCACCTCGACCTGATCGAGGTCCAGCGCGACGAACGCGGCTGGGACGGCGCGCTCGTGAAGAACCCGAACTGCTCGACGATCACGATGGTGCCGACGCTGGCCGCGCTCGACGAGTTCGGCCTCGAGCGCGCGCAGGTGTCGACCCTGCAGGCGGTGTCGGGCGCGGGCTACGACGGCGTCACGTCGATGGAGATCATCGACAACGCCATCCCCCACATCGGCGGCGAGGAGGAGAAGATGGAGACCGAGAGCCGCAAGCTCCTCGGCGACTTCGACGGCGCGGAACTGTCGCTTCACTCCGCCGAGGTCGCCGCCTCGTGCAACCGGATCCCGACGATCGACGGCCACCTGGAGAACGTGTTCGCCGAACTCGCCGACGACCCTGCCCCCGCGGACGTTCGCGCGGCGATGGAGTCGTTCCCGGGTGCCGACCTCCCGTCCTCCCCGGATCAGCTCATCCACGTCTTCGGCGACGACCAGCCGGAGCGTCCGCAGCCCCGGATGGACCGGATGCGCGGCGACGGCATGCAGGTCGTCGCCGGCGGCGTTCAGTCGACGCCCGGGGGCGTGAAGTACAATTGCCTCGCGCACAACACGATCCGCGGCGCCGCGGGTGCCTCGCTGCTCAACGGGGAACTGCTCGCCAGCGAAGGCTGGATCTGAGCGGGCGGGCGGTCGCTCGGTCCTGACTTACTCCGCCAGCGCGGCCGCCACCTTCTCGATCGGGTGCGGCGGCTGTTCGCCTGTCCCCTCCCGATCGCCTAACTGCGACCGACAGGAGGCGCCTGGGGCGGTGACGGCCTCCGCGGGGCTCTCGTCGACCTTCTCGAACAGCAGCGACCCGATCGCCTTCGACAGCTCGTAGTGTTCGGCCTCGTAGCCGAAGCTCCCGGCCATCCCGCAGCAGGTGGTGTCCAGCGGGTCGACGTCGTAGCCGGCGCGGCGCAACACTCCGACCGCGTGGTGGTCCTTGTTCAGCGACTTCTGATTGCAGTGACCGTGATACGCGATCGCCTCGCCGGCCTCGGGCGCCTCGCGGAACTCGATCGTCTCGTCGAGCCGGGCAGTATCGACGTATTCCAGCACGCCGTAGCTGGCGGCCGAGACTGCCTCGACGGCGTCGCCGTCGAGCAGGTCCAGATACTCGTCCTGGAACATCACGGCGTCGGACGGCTCGACGAACACGACACTGTACCCCTCCGAGACGAGGGATTCGAGCCGCTCGACGTTCTCTGCGGCGCGCTCACGCGCCTTCTCCAGGAAGCCGCTCGAGAAGGCCGCCCGTCCCGACGCCGCGAGGTCGTCGGGGACGCGGACGTGGACGTTCGCCGCCTCCAGCACCTCGACGGCGGCCATCCCCGCGTCGGGCATGCTGTAGTTCGTGTACGTGTCCGGGAACAGGACGACCCGCGCGTCCGCCTCGGCGGCGCTCACCGCGGCGCCGCCGCGGCGTTCCCAGCGCCTGCGGAACGTGTCGCGCGTGAAAGTCGGAAGTTCACGGTCGCTGGCGATCCCGAGCGTCTTCTCCATCACCGTCCGCGCGCCTGGAAGCTTCGTCGCCGCGTTGGCGACGGGCGCGAGCGCGCTGCCGATCCGACTGGCCGCGTCGATGTCCGCGAAGACGCGCTCGCGGAGGCCCGCGCCCTCCTCCTCGTGGTGTTCGTGTTTCACCTCCGCCTTGAGCTTCGCCAGGTCGACGCCGGTCGGGCAGTCGGACATACAGCCTTTACAGCCGACACACAGGCCGAGCACTTCCTCCTGGAAGCGGTCGGAGTGGATCTCGTCCTCGGACAGTTCCCCGGAGATGGCCGCCCGGAGCATGTTGGCGCGCCCGCGCGTCGCCTGTATCTCCTCGCCGGAGGCACGGTACGTCGGGCACATCACGTCGCCCTCGGTCTCCCGGCAGGTGCCGCAGCCGTTGCACAGCTCGACGAGATGAGAGAACCCGCCCTCGTCGTCGAAATCGAGGGCGGTTTGGGGCTCGATCGAGGTATAGTCGGCGCCGTAGCGGAGGTTCTCGCGCATGTCCGTGTCGGCGGCGGAGTCGGGGTAGCCCCGCTCGGCGGCGGTCTCGCCGTCGACGTAGACGACCTTTCCGGGGTTCATCCGCCAGTCGGGGTCGAACGTGGACTTCAGCTCCTGAAACGCCCCCCAGAGGTCCTCCCCGTACATCTTGGGGTTGAACTCGGTGCGCGCGAGCCCGTCGCCGTGCTCCCCGGAGAACGCCCCGAAGTGGTCGAGCACGAGGTCGGTCACGTCGTCGGTGATCGAGTGCATCTTCTGGATGCCCTCGTCCTGCTTGAGGTTCAGGATCGGCCGGATGTGGAGCGTCCCCGAGCCGGCGTGTGCGAAGTAGGCGGCGGAGGTGCCGTGGTCCGCCAGCACCTCCTCGAACTCGCCGACGTACTCGGCCAACTCCGCGGGCGGCACCGTCGCGTCCTCGATGAACGGGTACGGCTTGGGGTCACCCTGCAGACTCATCAGGAGGGGAATGGCCGCCTTCCGGAGCTTCCAGAGCTTCTCCTGTTCCTCCTCGGAGTACGCCTCCAGCACGTCGAAGGCGGCGCCGTTCGTCACGAACTCCTCGGTCGTGTCGGCCATCGCAGCCTCGAAGTCGTCCACCACCTCCGAGTCCCACTCCAACATCAGCGCCGCCGCCGCGCCGTCCGGGATCGGCTCCTCGTACTGCGCGTACTCGGTCGACTCGCGGGCGAGGCGGAACACCTCGTCGTCCATCAACTCGACCGCGCTCACCGGGTACTCCAGCGCGACCGGAACCGCCTCCATCGCGTCGACGAGGTCGTCGAAGCAGTACAGCGCTAACGCCGTCTCCTCGGGCTTGGTGACCAGCGAGACGGTCGCCTCGACGATCGTCCCGAGGGTTCCCTCCGCGCCGACGAACAGCTTCGAGAGGTTGATGACTTCCTCGCCGTCGTCGTTTTCGTCGATCACCTTGTGGAGGTTGTACCCCGACACCGACCGCTTCAGGTTCGGGTACTTCTCGTCGATCTCGGCCTCGTTGTCCCGGACGAGCCGCTCGACGGTGCGGTACAGCTCCGCTTCGATACCCTCGCGGTCGAGTATTTCCTCGTGTTCCTCGGAGCCGAGGACGACCTCGCGGGTGTGGATCCGGGTTCCGTCCGCGAGCACAACGTCCAACTCCTCGGTGTAGGCGTCCGTGATCCCGTATCGCACCGAGTGGGCGCCCGTGGAGTTGTTTCCGATGCCGCCCACGACGGTCGCGCGCCCGGAGGAGGCCGGATCGGGCGCGAACTTCAGGCCGTCCTCCGCCAGCCGCGCGTCGAGGTGGTCCTGCACGACGCCCGGCTGGACGGTCGCCTCCTGCGCTGCTGGGTCGACGTCGACGATGTCGTCCATGTGTTTCGTGGTGTCGATCACGACGCAGCCGGGCCCGACGGTCTGGCCCGCCAGCGACGACCCGGTTCCTCGCGGAAGCACCGGCACCCCGTGCTCGGCGGCGACCTCGTGGGTCGCGACGACGTCGTCGGCGTCGCGCGGGCAGACGACGCCCGCCGGCTCCGCTTGGTAGATGGAGCCGTCGGTCGCGTACAACACCTGCGCGTACTCGTCGAACTGGACCTCGCCGGCGACGCGATCCCGCAGATCGGACGCCAGCTTGGCGTACTCCTCCACGTCCGGCCGATCGTATCCCAGCGATGCGGCGGATGTCTCCCATCGTTCGTCGGTCCCCGGGTCGTGCGTTGCCATAGATGACCCGAAGGAACAATCGTGTAAAAGGCCTTTGTCAACATTTGCCATCCAACGGTCCGATCGGCCATCGAACGACCCGGTCGTTCGGATCGCTACGACGCCCGAGTTGCGCCGACGCGAACGATTATGTCCGTGGGTGCGCGGATCTCACACATGGCGTTCATTCACGTCTGTCTCAACGTCGCCGACGCCGAGCGCGCCGCCGACTGGTACGCGGAGAACCTCGGCTTCGAGCGGTCATGGGAGTTCACGACGCCCGACGGCGACACCCGAAACCTCTACGTCGCCGACGAGAACGGCGTCGAACTCCAGTTGTCGGACACCGAGGGCGACGACGAGTTCGAGGAGGGGACCGCGTACGACCACTTCGCGGTGAAGGTGGACGACGTCGACGCCGCGTTCGATCGTATCGACGACCACGGCGTCGTGAAGGAGCCTGCCGACCAGCCCGCGGCTGGCGCGCGCACGGCGTTCCTGAAGGACCCGGACGGGCACACCGTCGAACTGGTCCAGCCGCTGGAGTGAGGCGGCCCGGGCGACCTCGGGGGCGTCCTCCGTGGGCAATACTGTGTCTGGGACTAACGTTTATCACACTACCACGAGTGGGTGAAACCTGCATACATGACCGTACAACGGAATTACGAACGGGAGTTCGTTCGAACGTTCTTCACGTCGCCGACGGCCGTTCAGGGGGAGGACGACTCGGCGAAGATGATCCGCAGCGCCGCGGGGCTTCGCGGCATCCAGGCGCCCGACGTGTGGGTCCCGGACAACGAGGACGCGACGGCGCCGTCGATGCGCGACGAGGGCGTCCAGAACATCATCGAGGTGGTCGCCGACAAGGGAGCCGACTTCCCCGGGGAGATCCACCCGCGCGTCGTCTGGCACCGCGACGACGCCGAGAAGCGCCTCGCGGGCTTCGAGTACATTCGCGAGATCGCCGACCCCGCAAACGGCGCGGTCGAGAACATCGACGGGTTCGTGATCCCGGAGGTCGGCGACATCGACGATTGGAAGAAGGCCGACGAGGCCTTCCAGCAGATCGAGGCGGAACACGGGCTTGAGGAGGGGAGCCTCTCGATGTCGGTCATCGTCGAGTCCGGCGAGGCCGAGATCGCCCTCAACCGCATCCGAGACGAGATGGGCAAGCCCTCGAACACGCTGGAGCGCATGTTCATGCTCGTCGACGGCGAGGTCGACTACACGAAGGACATGCGCGCGATGACGCCCACGGGCGAGCTGCCGGAGTGGCCCGAACTTCGCCACAACACGTCCCGCGGCGCCAGCGCGGCCGGCCTGATCGCCGTCGACGGCCCGTACGACAACATCCGCGACATCGAGGGGTACAAAGAGCGGATGGAGGCGAACCGCGCGAAGGGGATGACCGGGATCTGGTCGCTCACGCCCAAGCAGGTGGAGGTCGCCAACAAAGCGCCGCTCCCGCCGAAGACCGGCACGTGGCTCTTGGAAGTCGGGGGCGACGAGGTCGAACTCGCGAGCGAGGACGGCCGAGAGGTGTACGACGGCAACAAGGTGTCGCTGTCGGAATCGGGCGGCTCGTACGTGCTCGTGATCGACGGCGACGAACACGAGTTGACGGAGGACGAACTCCGCGAGGAACTGCTCGATCGCACCTCCTACGTCCCGAGCATGGACGACATCGTCGAGTCGATGGAGGAGTTCGAGGCGGCCAAGGAGGCCGGCAAGGGCGCCATCGCGATGACCCAGTCGGCGACGCTCGCCATCGACGGCGTCGAGGTCGACCTCAGCAAGGACCGGATGTGGGACGAGGCGACCTATCAGGCCGCTCAGACGCCGATCACGCTGTTCCAGGACGTGTACGAGCACCGCCCGGACCAGCACGACGAGCTGGCGGAGATCTACGGCTCCGACGTGGTCGAGCGCGCGACGCAGGTCGGGAACTGAGACCGGCCACGCTCCCCGGACCGCCGCCCTTTTTCGCGCTCCGACCCGCAGTCGGCCCCATGCGAATCGCACGCGCCCGTACCGCCGACGGAGTCCGCGAGGGAGAGTACCGGGACGGAACGCTGGTCACCGACGACGCCGAGTACGAGGTCGACGAGGCGGACCTGCTCGCGCCCTGCGACCCGGACGCGCTGTTCTGCGTCGGCCGGAACTTCGCGGCGACGCTCGATCAGATGGACTACGAGCGCCCCGAGGAGCCCGATTTCTTCATCAAGCCGCCGCACTCGGTCGTCGGCCACCGCGATCCGATCCCGTACCCCGAGTGGACTGACGAACTCACATACGCGGGCGAACTCGTCGCCGTCATCGACGAGCCGTGTTCGGATCTCGCGCCCGAGGAGGTGCCCGACGCCGTCCGGGGATACACAGTGATGAACGACGTGGACGCGCTCGACCAGCAGGGGCGCACGGCGCGCAAGGCGTTCACCGCGTCGGGGCCGCTCGGCCCGTGGATCGAGACCGACGTCGACCCGACGGACATGAACATGTACACCGATGTCGCCGGCGAGCGTCGCCAGGAGGCCAACACCGAGCTGATGCTGTTTGACCCGCACGAGATCGTCTCGTACCTCTCGAAGCGGTTCGCGTTCCGCGTGGGCGACTGTGTCGCGTTCGGGTCGCCGGCGAACCCCGGCCTCGTCGAGCCGGGCGACGGCGTCGAGATCACCTACGAGGGCGTCGGCACGCTCGTGAACGAGGTCGTCGCCGGCGACTGATCCTCGTCGAACCGATCCCCACGGTCACCCGCGGGCGGTCCGCTGTCGGCGCGATTAAGTTGGGGCCGCTCGTGGCGCCGCGCATGCGAATCGTCGTCACCAGACAGAAGATCCACGGCCACCCGGCGTCGGAGTACGTCGACCTGCTCCGCGAGCGGCTCCCCGACCACGAGGTCGTCCTCGCGGACACCCCGGAGCGGGAACGCGAACTGATCCGAACCGCGGACGTCGTCACCGGCGAGGGCGCCGCCGCGGAGGAACACCTCGACGAGGCCGAGTCGCTTCGCCTCTTTGCGGGCGTGTACGCGGGCGTCGGCCACCTCGATCTCGACGCCTTCGAGGACGCCGGCGTCGCCGTCACGAACGCCTCGGGCGTCCACGCGCCCAACATCTCGGAGTACGTGATCGGCGCGCTCGTCTCGCTCGCGCGCGACTTCCGACGGGCGACCCGCCAGCAGGACCGCCGTGAGTGGCGCGCGTACCGCACGCGCGAGCTGTACGACTCGACAGTGACAGTTGTCGGGCTGGGAGCCATCGGCACCGCGATCGCCGAGCGGCTGGAGCCGTTCGGCGTCGAGACGCTGGGCGTGCGCTACACGCCCGGGAAGGGCGGCCCCGTCGACGAGGTGTACGGCTTCGACGACCTCCACGAGGTGCTCGCCCGCACGGATCACCTCGTGCTCGCGTGCCCGCTGACGGACACGACGGAGGGGCTGATCGACCGCGAGGCGCTGCGGACGCTCCCGCCGCACGCGACGCTCGTGAACATCGCCCGCGGGCCCGTCGTCGACACCGACGCCCTGGTGTACGCGCTTCGGTGGAACCAGATCCGCGGGGCGTTCCTCGACGTGACTGACCCCGAACCGCTCCCGGAGGACCACCCGCTGTGGGGGCTCGACGACGCTCGGATCACCCCGCATAACGCGGGGCACACGCCGCGGTACTTCGAGCGCGTCGCGGACATCCTCGCCGGCAACGTCGAACGGCTGGCCGACGCCGCCGGTACCGCTGCCGGCGAGGAAGTCGCCGACGGCGACGACGTTCACGAGTTGGAGAACCGCGTCGTCTGATCCGAGCGGGCTCGTTGTCGCCCCTCGGACGGAACACGGTTTTATCCCTCGGCGGACGTAGCAGGGGATATGGCGAAGTACTCCACCGGGAGCGGCGGTGGCGGCGGATCGGGCGACGCGTGCGAGCTATGCGGACGCGAGGACACCAGCCTGTCGGAGGCGAACGTCGCCGGCGCGCGGCTGTTAGTCTGCGGCGACTGTGCGCCCCACGACGACAACGCCCGCAGCGGCGGATCCGGCCGTGCTGGCGGGGGCGGCGGAGGCGGCGGCCGCGGCGCCGACGAGCCGAACCGGAAGAAGCGCGCGGCCCAGAACGTGGCGAAGGCGATGGACGCCTCCACCGGCGACTCGCGTCACTGGGAGGAGGAGGGGACCGACTACGAGGAGGACCGCCTCCCGTACCTCGTGAAGGGGTACGGCGAAGTCGTCACCGAGGCGCGTCAGGACGCGGGAATGACCGCCGAGGACCTCGCGGCCGAGGTCGGCGTCGACGCCGATCAGATTCACGCCGTCGAGGACGGGCGGGCGGCCCGCGCCGGCGTCGGCGGGTCGACGGTTCGTGGCATCGAGCAGGCGCTCGATGTGACCCTCGTCGACGAGTAAGGCGAGGCACGAACGAAGTGAGTGCCTCGTTGCGAACGGCGAACGGAGTGAGCCGTGAGCGAAGCGAGACCCCGGATCGCGGCGGAGCGGTCCTGTGCCGCTCCGCCCATGAAGAACACGAGACGCGCGCAAAGCGCGCGTCTCGGCAGGAGGGCGGCGAGCTTGCGGGCGAACCGCCGATAAGGGACGCTCGGATCACGGCGGTCGCGGACCGAGCAGCGATCGATGCTGCCGCGGGCACACGCTTTTTCGCCCCCGGCGGCGACCACCGCCCATGAGCGACTCGCTCGCGCCGGCCCACCCCGAGGTACGGGAGTTCGAGGCGACGGTCGAATCGGTCGACGGACGCGACGTAACGCTCTCGGAGACGTACTTCTACCCCGAGGGCGGCGGCCAGCCCGCCGACCGTGGCATGCTCGGCGGCGTCGCGGTCGCCGACGTACAGTCCCGTGAGGACGCGGTCGTCCACACGCTCGCGGAACCGTCCGGGTTCGACGCCGGCGACACGGTCACGGGCGTCGTCGACGACGACTTCCGGACGTACTGCATGCGCGCCCACACCGCGAGCCACGTGCTCTACGGAGCGGGACGGAGGCTTCTGGACGACCTCGGATACGGTGGATTCGGGATAACCGACGAGAAGGTCCGCGTCGACTTCGAGACCTCGACCGACATCGACGACGACGTGCTCGTCGACCTCGAACGGCTCGTGAACCGCGCGGTCTGGGACTCCCGGCCGGTCTCGTGGGAGACGCGCGCGGTCGAGGACGCCCGCGGCGACGAGGGCGTCGCGTTCAACGACAAGACGGAGGAGGACGTGATGGCGGACGCCGACTCGGTCCGCGTCGTCACCGTCGAGGGGTGGGACGAGGCCGCCTGCGGCGGGACCCACGTCTCCAACACCCGCGAGATCGGTCCGGTGACGGTGCTCGATCGCTCGAACCCGGGCAAGGGGCTCACACGCGTCGAGTTCGCCGTCGGTCCCGTCGCGATCGACCGGCGGGCCGAAACGCACCGCGAACTCCGCGCCGCCGCGCGGGAGGCGGGCGTCGCCGTCGACGGCGTCGCGGACGCGGTGTCGCGGCTCGCCGACGAACGCGACGACCTCGCGGACGACCTCACATCGCTTCGGGAGGAGGTGCTCGTCGGGCGCGTCCAGGGGCTCCCGACCGTCGACCGCGACGGCGACGGAGACGGTGATGGCGACGCGAACGACTGGCGGGTCGGTATCGTCGAAGGGTTCGACGCGAACGCGGTCGGCGAAGCCGCACAGTCGGTTGTCGGGGACGACCCGGACGCGCCGGACGTGGTCGCCGCGGTCGGGGGCGGCCCGGCGCCGTTCGTCGTCGTCGCATCGGCGGGAGCTGTCGACGCCGGCGAGGTTATCGACCGGGTCACTGCCGAGTTCGGCGGCGGCGGCGGCGGCGCGCCGACGTTCGCGCAGGGCGGCGGGATCGACGCGGACCCGGACGCAGTCGTGGCGTTCCTCGCCGAACCCGAAGCGTAGGTCGCGCCTGACACGGGGAAACGCGGTCGCGATCTGTCTCCGCTGATCCGATCACCTCACCCCGTCAGTCGGCCCGCGTAGGGGCGTCACTCGTCGCGCCTGCTCGCAGCGAGGCCGGCCGCGACCGCCAGCGCGGCGATCGCGACGATCGCCGAGATCGGGGTGAAGCCCGGGAAGCTGACGCCCGTCGCCGGCTCGGTCGTCTCGGTCGCGGTGGGCGTCGGGGTCGGCGACGCGGTCGACGTGGCCGTGGGTGTCGCCGTCGGAGTCGGCGTCCGCTCGCGGACGACCGCGATCGAACGCGACGCCGACCTCAACTCGTCCGTTTCCGCCACGAGCGTTCGATTCCCGGCGGATTCGAGCCGGACGGTGAGCGTCCCGTCGCCGCCCGTCCGACCGACGGCCTCGCCGTCGACGAGCACCCGCGCATCCGCGACCGGGTCGCCGTACGCGTTCGTAACCGTGACGACGTTGTGCTCGCCGACGAGGACACGGTCGTTCACCGTCGTGACGTTCAGCGTCGGCGTCCGGCTGAGGTTCACGGAGACCGTGCGCGCGGACTCGCCGACGCGAACGGTCCGCGAGACGGTCTCGTACCCCTCCTTCGTCACCTCCAGATCGAGGTCGGCGTTGACGGGGACCTGCGCGGTCGCCTCCCCGTTCTGGAGCGATCGGAACGTGCCGGTCGTCTCCAGCGTCAACTGCGCGTCCGCGACGGGTTCGGGCGGGTCGAATCGGTCGTCCCGCACCTCGAACGAGAGCGTGACCGACCCGCGCTCGAGGCCGACGATCTCGCGGGAGGAGTCGCCCACGTCCACGTCGCGGACGACGCGGTAGTATCCCCGTTTGACGACCGTGAGGCTGTACGACTGCTGCTCGATCGTGCCGGTGGTGAAGCGGCCGTCGTCGTTCGTCCGGCCGTTGATCACGATCTCTCCGTCGGCGCGCACGATGACGTGTGCATCGCCCACGGGGTCGCCACGGTCGTCCTCGGCGCGGACGGTCAGGCTCCCCCGTTGGCGGACAGTGATCGGGATGGTCTCCTCGGCGGCGGTGTCGACGACGAACGGCGAGTTCCGGACGTACTCCGGGTGCTCAATTCGGATCTCGACGGTCGATCCGGCGGGCACGTCGACGAGCGCGCGCCCGTTGCTCGCGGTCGTCGCGGTCGCGGAGCCGTTCTCCCACGAGGCGGTGAGATCGGCCCCGGAGACGGGGTCGTCTCCGGGCGTTCGGACCGCGACGGTGAGAGTGACAGTCGATTCCTGTGCGGCGGCGTCAACTGTATCGACGCCGGCGCCCGAACCGAGCGTTTCCTCGCTGACCGTGCCGACCGCGCCGACAGCGGGTGCAAGCGTGAGGAGTACCACCGTCGCGATGAGCAGCGATCGCGTGTAGGGACGCATCAGGCCTGAATTCGCGATCCAGCCGGAAAGGTAAGCGCGCCTTTCGCGTCGACAAGGAGTCGGTAACCGGAGTTGCAGTTCTCGCAGTCCCCGCCGGACCGTCGGGGACCGGCGAGTCAGACACGCTTAACCTCCGCGCGTCGAACCCACGGATATGGCACACGCGAACGCGGACGCGTACGCGCACTCCCCGTCGATACTGGACGACGAGGAGCGCGCGATCCGCGAGGTGGTGCGCGAGTTCGCCGTCGATGAGCTCCGCCCGGGCGCCCGGGAGGCCGACGAGACCGAGACGTTCCCCGAGGAGGCGTGGGACAAGCTGGCAGCCCTCGACCTGACAGGGCTGACGGTTCCGGAGGCGTACGACGGCTTCGACGCCGATCGCTCGACGTACGCAGTCGTGAACGAGGAGCTCGCGTACGGGCACCTCGCCGTCGCGACCGCCCTCTCCGTTCACTGCCTCGCGACCTCCTGCATCGCGAACTTCGGCTCGGAGGCCGTTCGAGACGAGTGGCTCCCGGAGATGGTCGACGGCCGCCCGGTCGGCGCCTTCTGTCTCTCCGAACCCGGTGCGGGGTCGAACCCCGCGGAGATGACCACGACCGCCGAGCGGGACGGCGACGAGTACGTCCTGAACGGCGAGAAGCAGTGGATCACGAACGGCGAGCGCGCCGGCGTCTACATCGTCTTCGCGAAGACAGACCCCGCGGACGACGGCTCGATCACCCAGTTCCTCGTCCCCGCCGACTTCGACGGCGTCGAGGTCGGGAAGAAAGAGGAGAAGCTCGGGCTGCGCGCATCCGATACGGTCGGGATGCAGTTCTCGGACGTTCGCGTCCCCGAGCGATACCGCCTCACCGAGGAGGGGAAGGGCCTGTCGGCGGCGTTCAAGACGCTCACCGGCGGCCGGATCGCCATCGCCGCGCAGGCGGTCGGGCTCGCGCAGGCCGCCTTCGACGAGGCTCGCGAGTACGCCCACGAGCGCGAGCAGTTCGACGCCCCGATCGCCGAGATCGAGGCGGTTCGGAACAAGTTCGCGGAGATGGGGACGAAAGTACAGGCGTCGCGACTGCTCGTTCGAGAGGCCGCGCGTCAGTCCGACGCGGGCGAGGACCCGCGACTGGTCGCCTCGATGGCGAAGTTCTTCGCCAGCGAGTCGGCCGTCGAGGTGACCAACGAGGCGGTGCAGATCCACGGCGGCTACGGCTACATGAGCGAGTTCGACGTGGAGCGCCTCTACCGCGACTCCAAGATCACGACCATTTACGAGGGGACGACCGAGATCCAGAAGACGATCATCGCCCGGGAGCTGTTGTAGACCGGTGACCGGGGAGTACGCGGACTACGACGCGGTCGTCTTCGACCTCGACGGCACGCTCGTCGACCTCGCGGTCGACTGGGACGCCGCCGCGAGCGACGCGATCGGCCTGTTCGAGCGACACGGCCACGACGCCGCCGGTGCGGATCTGTGGGGACTCCTGGAACGTGCCGACGACGCCGGCCTCCGTGCGGATCTGGAGGCGGTGCTTGCGGATCATGAGACACGCGGCGCCGCTGCGTCGGCGCGCCTTCCACACGCCGATCACCTCCCGCTGTCGGTGCCGACGGGCGTCTGCTCGCTCAACTGCGAGGCCGCGTGCCGGACGGCGCTGGACAACCACGATCTGACGCCGCACGTCGGTGCCGTCGTCGGTCGCGACTCCGTGGCGACCTACAAGCCGGACCCGGAGCCGCTGGTGGCGACGCTTCGGGATCTGGGCGTCGTCGAGGAGCGGGCGCTGTTCGTGGGCGATTCCGAGCGCGACGCGGTGACGGCGCGGCGTGCCGGTGTCGACTTCCGCTGGGTCTGAGGCGGGTCGGGAGGTGACGACTACTCGGCGCGGACGTTCTTCTCGTAGTAGTACGCGCCCATCGCGGTCACGATCCAGATCACGGCGCCGACTCGGATCGCGAAGCTCGCGCGTGCGCCCCACGTGGGGAGCGTCACAAACGCCGACAGGGCGGCGACGAGCACCGCGCCGGCGGTCACCGTGACGACGAACGTCATCTGCATCACCCACCCGTAATCGACGCCCTCCGGATCGGTCGAGTCGACGCGCTCGGGCACGGATCGGCGTTCGGGGCGACCGGGTAAGCCGTGTCGATCCGTCGCGGCGGTCCGATAAACGACGACGGCAGTTCCGCGGACGACGGCGGTCGCCGAGATCGCACCGATTAATCCGGCCGGCTGTCGATCCCTCACGCATGGTTACAACGCGCGGGCTCCGAGACCGAGCGGACGACGAGCCCATCACGATGCTGACGGCGTACGACGCGCCGACGGCGGCGGTCATCGACGACGCCGGAGTCGACGTGATATTGGTCGGGGACTCGATGGGCAACGCCGTGCTCGGGCACGACTCGACGCTTCCGGTCACGCTCGATGAGGTGCAAAGCCGGACCGCAGCCGTCGCTCGCGCGACGGAGGACGCCCTCGTCGTCGCCGACATGCCGTTCCTCTCGTTCGGCGTCGACGAGGGTGACAGTATTGAGAACGCCGGCCGAATGCTGAAGGAGGCCGACGCTGACGCCGTGAAGATCGAGTCGGGTCCGCACACGGTCGAGCTAACCCGGCGGCTCACGGACCTCGGCATCCCGGTGATGGCTCACTTGGGGCTGACGCCCCAACACGTGAACCAACTGGGCGGGTATCAACGACAGGGGACGGACCCGGAGGCGGCCGAGCGACTGCTGGAGCTGGCGAGGGATCACGAGGAGGCCGGCGCGTTCTCGCTCGTGCTCGAACACGTTCCCGCGAACCTCGCCGCGCAGGTGACCGAGGCGCTCGAGGTTCCGACGATCGGAATCGGCGCCGGCGCGGAGACGGACGGACAGGTGCTCGTGATCACGGACGTGCTCGGGCTCGACGAGTGGTCCCCGCCGTTCTCGAAGCAGTACGCCGATCTCCGTGGAGAGATGCTGTCGGCCGTCGAGGCGTACAAACGCGAGGTCGAGAACGGCGAGTTCCCCGCGGACGAACACGGTCACGTCGAGGACGCCGTCGACGACGTGTACTGACCGGATCTCGGTGGTGCATGGAGGCTAACAGGCGACTCATGCCGCTCTCGGGCCGGTGAGTCGCACACCCGCTGAACGACCCGAGCGCCTCAGTTCGGCACGGGGACGCTGGGTCCGGTATCGTATTTGAACGTTCGCCCCTCGGTCGATCACGGGGACGGGCGACCGCCGAGACGAGCGGAGACTGGTTACAGCTCGTCGAGGAAGGATCCGACGGCGTCGTTGAACGCGGTCGGTCGCTCGATCATCGCGAGGTGTGCGGTGTCATCGATCACGGCCAGCTCGCCGTTCGGGATCCCGTCGGCGAGGTACTCGTGATACCGCGGCGGCGTGAGTCCGTCGTGTTCGCCCACGAGAGCCAAGGTCGGCTCCCCGATCTCGTCGAGGCGATCGCGGATATCGAACTCATGGCAGGTCCGGAAGTCGCGTTCGACGACGGCGCGGCCGGTGTCGCGCATGGTCGCGCGCGAGCGATCAAGCGCTTCCTCGTCGGCGTCGTGGAACAGCCGGTCGGCGCCATGTAGGAACTCGACGGCGCGGTCGAAGTCGTCACGCAGCCATACAAGGAGGTCTTCGAGTACGGTGAGCTTCGCACCGGTGCCCGCGAGAACGAGTCCCTCGAGGGACAAGTCGCGCTCGAGCGCGACCCACATCGCGATCGCGCCGCCGAGAGAGTTCCCGACGAGAACCGACGAGTCCGTGGCGTTTACGACCGCGACGACGTCGTCGGCGTACGCTTCGAGCGCCTCCGGGCCGGACTGGGCGTCGACATCGTCGCTGTCGCCGTGGCCGCTGAGATCAAGTGCCGTTACCGGCGTCCGATCCGTGAGCTGGGACTGTCCCGTCCACACGTCCTTCGTTCCGCCGCTCCCGTGAACGCACACCAGTCCCGGACCGTCCGCCGCCGCGCCCCGGGTTCGATACACTGTCTCCCGTCCGTGGTGGGCCACCGTGTTCATGCTACACTCTCGCGCGGGCGGGGGCATAAATCGGCCGGGGGCGGCGGGCGGGGGCCACGGCTGAAATGGTGAACTGCAAAGCTACTCTCCTCAGAGAGACCCGCCTACGTGTTGCGATCGGTGGGGAATAGATTTATATAGGTCCGAGTATTACCTGTTGTTAGGACAAATGAACCAACGCAACACCGTCGACCGGCGCGGGCGGTTCCTCCGCCGGTACGACTACGACGACGACACTGTGATCGCGGCGGACCTGAACGCCGCCGACGAGGACGTGACGGTCGATACGGTCGACGGGACCGCGATCGTCGTGATCGCCCGCGAGGACGATCGCGAGGACGAGGAGTTCGAGTTCGAACTCCCCGGCTCGGCCGCAAGTGTTGACATCGAGAACGGTGTACTTACGATCGGGATCCACGCA